>NZ_CP151964.1:0-2275000 GCF_038593115.1 Metasolibacillus sp. FSL H7-0170
AGCGAGAGTAGAACTCAACGATTAATTGTTCTTGGATTTCAGCAGATAATTCAGAGCGCTCTGGGAAGCGTACGAATGTACCTACTTTGCTGTCTGCATCAAATGAAAGGTATTCTGGTACGAAGTTGTTTACTTCGATTGCTTCATTTACAACAGCTAAGTTTTGTGAACGCTCACGTAAAGAGATTGATTGACCAGGTTTTACGCTGAAAGATGGAATATCAACGCGCTTGCCATCAACTAAAACGTGACCGTGGTTTACTAATTGACGAGCTGCACGACGAGTGCGAGCTAAGCCTAAACGGTAAACTAGGTTGTCAAGGCGAGTTTCAAGAAGAATCATGAAGTTTTCACCGTGTAAACCTTGTAATTTACTAGCTTTGTCATAAGTGTTTTTGAATTGACGCTCAGTCATACCATACATATGACGTAGTTTTTGTTTTTCTTGTAATTGTAAACCATACTCAGATAATTTTTTGCGTTGGTTTGGACCGTGTTGGCCTGGTGCGTATGGGCGTTTTTCGATTTCTTTACCTGTGCCGCTTAGAGAAATACCAAGACGACGAGAAAGTTTCCAAGATGGACCTGTATAACGAGACATAATTGTGTCTCCTCCTTTAAATTTGGTTTTTTTGTTGTAAAACAAAAACCAGTTGTCTCCCGACTTAATTAGCATTTTATTATTTTGCATCTTCGCCCTTGCAGCCTGAGGGTTACACAATGCACCATTCTTAAAAGAAAGGAATAAAATACAGAAAAAAGCTACACAACTGCTGCATTTATTTTACACTCTGACTATTCTATCTTGTTTTCTACTAGGAGTCAATAAAATTAATTATATCTCGTTTATATTTTACGTGCTTGACTAAGTAAATTGAAATAAGTGTCATGATAAATGTTTAACTAGCATAAAATATGGGTAGTTCAAAATTATGCCTATTAAGAAATATTTGAAAAATTTCAAGATAAAAAACGAATAATGAGTATTTTTATTTATTTTTTTATGTTACATTGAGTTTGGAGTTAAACGTATAGATGTTTAGAATAGTTTTTTTGGAAAAAATGTGAATATTTTCGTAGTCAAATAGGCTTAAGGTAATGTATAATTAAAAATATGCGCAATTATAATCCTTTTAACTATAAAGGAGAAAAGGTGATTTCATGATTTTTGACCATCAACAAAAACTTATTGAAATTAAATCTGATTTAATGGACGTTTATATTAATTCTAATAATGAGCTTGATGACTTAAATGAATTTGTCTTTTTTATAAATAGCTTATTAGAGAAGCACTTTTTTATAACGAATTGCATATTCTTCAAATGGGCAAATGATTTGTTTAAACCTATGTACAATGTTGATGTAGATGCAAACTTGTATGATATATCTTCAATATCCCTCGAGTCTTTTTTCAAGCAACAGCCGCTAGTACCAATTCCTCCAATGTTAAAAAAGGAGACAGGTTTAGAAAACATGACACATTTGCTGTTGGTAAAAGTAAAAGACCAAAATCCGATTGGTATATTCGTTTTCCAAGGCTCAATACAATGTCCATTTTTCGATAATTTAGAATTCGTAGAAGAGTTTGTTCCTTTACTTTCGGAAGTTGTACAGATGAAATTTGAAAGTATCAATATCCGACTAAATGAGCTTCAATACCGCAAATTGTATGATATTGCTAATTTGTTCCATTCTACGATGGATGTTGATGCAATATTGCAAAATGTACTAGCTATCATTCAAGACAATTTCCCGAATTTAAAAGCAGAATTAATATTGTCGAATAATCAAGATCAAAAAACGAAAGTTAATATAAAACAGTTTGACTATTTATCTGAAAGAGCAACTACAATTGAAGCTTTCTTATCGGGGGAGATGACGTCTGAGCATATCCCCGAATTAGACTGTTATTTATTGAATGCACCGATTAAAGGGCAGCAGGCGATTTATGGGATTTTACAAGTGACTGTGCATAGTGAATATGTCATTACAGCGTCACAAAGGGAGTTTATTCAAGTGCTGGCACAAGCCTCTGGTAATGCGTTGGAAAATGCTAAATTATATCACCAGTCTTCACGTTTAATAAGTGATTTACAGCTAATTAATGAAACGTCACATCGCCTTAATATGCGACTGGATATTGATGAGATGCTGTTATTTTTACAAAAGCAGCTAATAAAATCGTTTAAACCGATGGAGCTATGCTTTGTCTTTAAAGAGGAGGAGCAGTTTAATATTACATCCGCGTGCACAAATTTATTTAAAACAGCACATGGGGATATATATGTACAGCATGTTGAAAAACATTTTTCACACTCACAAGACCCTCTATTTATAGCGGATTTTAGACGCATTATAGAAAATCAGCATATAGAGTTTAAATCGATTATGGCTATTCCAATGATTGTGGAAGAGCGAATTAATGGCTTTAGCATCGTCATGCATAGCGAGCCATACTTTTTTTCGTTCGATAGCTTTAAGCTAATGCAGTCACTTATTCATCATTCATCATTAGCGATTGCAAACTCAAAGTTGCGTCATCAGCTACAGGAAATGGTCGATAAGGACCATTTAACAAGCTTATACGCAAGGAGCTATTTGGATCATTTTGTTGAGAAATCCTTACAGGAGGATAGCTCAGGTATGTTTTTATTAATTGATATTGATAATTTTAAACATATTAATGACACATTTGGTCACCAAGTAGGGGATAATATTTTAAAGCAAATTGGGACACAATTGCAGCTTATCGTAAGGGAGCGGGGTATTTGTGCGCGTTGGGGTGGAGAGGAAATGTCCATCTACATTCCGAATATCTCTGATAAAGAGGCATTAGTAGTAGCGGAAACGGTTGTGAAGAGCATTCCCAATGTTACGGAGCCGAGAGTTACGATTTCTGCTGGTCTCATTACATGGAATAAGGTCGAACGGCCCGAATTCCAATCTTTATTTTTACATGCAGATACAGCGTTGTATAGTGCTAAAAATAATGGGAAAAACCAAGTTTGCATTTTCCATCATTCCATGCAATTACAACATTAAAACGGGAACACCCAAAAAGCGTGCGAAGCACTGCTTATTGGGTGTTTTGTTTGTGTTTATATATTTAAAAAGGTAACCTACAATCAATTACACCTTGGTGTAATTGCGTCTAGATTTTTTCGAGCTAGCTCGAAAAGCCCTTCTTATAAATGCTTCAATAAAGTTTGGACAAATAATGTTAAGCCACGTTCATCGTCTTCCGAAAAGCGATTTTTTATCGGACTGTCGATATCTAATACACCAATAACCTCGTCTTCTTTTAATAATGGAATGACAATTTCTGAATTTGATGCGGCATCACATGCAATATGCCCAGGGAAAGCATGGACATCTTCTACAACAATTGTTTTTCTTTGTTCAACGGCTGTGCCGCATACACCTCGTCCAACCGCAATGCGCACACATGCAGGCAGCCCTTGGAACGGGCCTAAAACAAGCTCGCCATCCTTCATTAAATAAAAGCCCACCCAGTTTATTTCCTGTAAAAATTGATTTAATAGTGCAGATGCATTACTTAAATTTGCGATGAGGTCGCTTTCACCTGTAAGAAGTGCATCAATTTGCTTTGCTAGTAGGGCATACTTGCTTTCAAGTGTCCCTTCGTATTTCATTTGAGTAAACATAATCTACCTCCGTAAAATTGTTATGAAAAAAGTAATTCGTAATGCTGATGTAAATCCTTTACAGTGTGTGCATCCGAGCCAAAAGTGTATGGCAATGCAATGGATTTTGCATATTCCATCATTGGCAGTGGAGGATATGGTTCTAAGCACATAGGCTTGCTAAGTCCTGCACTGTTGAAATCCACTTCATAGCCGCAGTTTTTCATATGTAACAATAGTTTTTTTATTAATACTGTATCATCAATTTGTTCAGCGTGCGCATGCTGAAATTTATGAATAAGTGTAGGATGACCAATTCGCTTTGGTTTGTATTTACCTAAATCGCTATCGATTGATTGGTGTACCGTTTCATAATATAATTGATACAATTGTTGGACACTGCCGATTTCATTTGCGCATTGTAAATATACTTCTTTCGAAAAATCGATACAAGTATAATGATTTTGCCATTTCAAAAAATGAACAGAAAGAATGGAATCATCAAGCATTGGACCATATTCATTCAAAAATTGACGTGTTTCATTTTCGAAACCTACAATAAAATCAATTTCAAGCCCAATATTAATATGAATTTGTGAAGAATAGTACTTTTTTATTTCCTGTAAATGTGTAAAATAAGGAACAAGTAATGCGAAATCCATCCCGCTATCCTTATCTGGTGTAGGGTCCTCAAATGAAGGCGGTAATGGTGCATGCTCCGTAAAAGTGATTTCTGTAAAATGGCATGCAATCGCTTTTTCAACATAACGTTCTAGTGCGTCTTTAGAACCGTGCGGACAAAAAGGTGTGTGAATATGACCATCTTTTTTCATAAAAAAGGAAACTCCTTTCATCTTATCGATTTACTTTTGCAAAAACCTTTAAAAACTTAAACAAATCATACAAAACGTGGTATATTATAAATAACATATAGCCATAAGCAATTTTGGAACAGGGGGCTTACAGTGGAGTATATCATCATTGTTGTCGTCCTACTATTAGCATTATTAATTTTTGGTTTAATGATTAGGCGAAAACATAATGCTGAAATAGAACGACTAGAAAAAGAAAAAATGCAAGTGCAGCATTATCCTATATATGAAGAATTAACAAAAGTAAAAGCGCTGAATATGAACGGTCAAACGGAGGAAATGTTTGAAAACTGGCGCAATATGTGGTCAGAAGTAATTGATGTACATGTTGTGAAAATGGATTCGATGTTGTTTGATGCGGAAGAATATGTGGATCGTTTTAAGTTTAAAAAAGCTACCCAAGTTGAGCGTGAAATAGAAGAATATATTGTAAAATGTGAAACAATTAAAGTTAAAATTATTAAAGAGCTAGAGGAATTGATTGGAAGCGAAGAGAAAAATCGTATCGAGGTGGAGCAATTAAAGGAATACCATCGCTCAGCACGCAAAACGATTTTAGCACATCAATACTCATTTGGTCCTGCTTTAGAGCAGCTTGAAAAAAGATTGGAGCAATTTGTACCGAAGTTTGAGGAGTTCGACCAATTGACAACGGAAGGCAACTATTTGCAAGCTCGTGAAATTATTTTAACTTTAAACAGTGAGGCGCAATCCATTTTCTCGTTATTAAGCGATATTCCAACATTGCTAACAGAAATTCAAACGAAAATTCCGACAGCCATTCAGGAATTACGCAACGGTCAGAAAGAAATGGAGGAGCAAAAATATTATTTGCGCCATCTGGAGCTTACAGATTATTTGGATAAGCTTGAGCAGGAGCTTATCACACTTAAGCAAGCTGTAGCTGATTTAAACTTGACTGAAGTGACACCACGCGTCGATGAAATTAACGATGAAATAGATAATTTCTATGATTTGCTAGAAAAAGAAGTAGTGGCGAAGAAATTTGTTGACCGTCACTGTAGCGCGATGAATGAGACGATTACCGATGTAATGAAGGCGACGAAGGAAGTGCATGATGAGGCGGCATATGTGCAGCATAGCTACCGTCTGCCGGATAAAGAAGCAGAAGTACCTAAGCAATGTTTAAAGCAGCTGGAGGTTTTACAAAAACGCTACGAGCTATTAGCTATTCGCGTTGAGGAAGAGAAATCAGCTTATTCTAGTTTGCAGGAGGAACTGCAAGAAATTACGAACGAAATGGAACGTATACAAGAGGAGCAGGAAAAATTCTCGAATATGCTGAAAAATTTACGTATTGATGAAAACAATGCACGTAAAGAGCTTGATACGCTAAAAAAATTATTGCAAAATACAGAGCGAATGCTACATAAGGCGAATATTCCAGGTATTCCAGAGGAAATGGATGCGCGATTAGAGGAAGCGGAGGAGCATATTTTTATCGTTGTTCAAAGCTTGCAGGAAATTCCATTAAATATGGAAGCTGTACATAGTCATTTGTTAAACACGAAAAAATGTATTGAAGATGTACATGAACGCGCGGAAGAAATGATTACGAATGTGATGCTTATTGAAAGAATGATTCAATATGGCAATCGTTACAGAGCGACAAATGCTACAGTACATGCGCGTTTAGCTGAAGCGGAGGAAGCATTCCATCAATTCCGTTATGTGAAGGCGTTGGAGGATGCTGCATATGCAGTGGAATCGATTGAGCCAGGAGCAATAAAGCGCATTGAAGCACTTGTGCAAGAGGAACTATTAATGAAATCTTAATAAATGAAATGAGGCGTCCGAAAAGTGTGCAAGCACTGCTTTTCGGACGTTTCTTTTTTAGAATAATAAGCTATAAAAACAGAGTTGTAGTCAATTTTAAAACTTTGCGTTATGATAGGTAACGGTAAATTGATGATTTGAAAGTGTGTGACGAATAATGAAAGAGAATACGATATATTTAGACAACAGTGCAACGACGAAGCCGCATCCAGAGGTAATGCAAACATTTCTGCAAGTGAATGAGTTGTATTATGCAAACCCTGCCTCGATTCATGAAGCAGGAGTAGAGGCAAATACTTTGTTAATGCGCGCACGCGAGCAAATTGCTAATATTGTGCAAACAGAGACACAGGATGTAATTTTTACAGCAGGCGGAACAGAATCTAATAATTTTGCCATTTTTGGTAGTGCACAGGCAAATACCCATAAAGGAAAGCATATTGTTACAACTGAAATTGAGCATCCTTCCGTCCTTGAAGCGGTAAAACGTTTAGCGCAGCAGGGCTTTGATATTGATTATTTATCTGTCAATGAAGCGGGTATCATTTCACTTGATGAGCTGCGAAGCAAAGTGAGAAAAGATACAATTTTAGTTAGTATTATGCATGTTAACAATGAAATGGGGGCAATTCAGCCGATTCAAGAGGCCGCTAAAATCATTCATGAACAAAGCCGTGCTATTTTCCATGTCGATGCTGTGCAAAGCTTTGGCAAAATTGCTGTGCAATTTAATGGAGAAAACGGACCAGACTTAATCACGATTTCAGGGCATAAAATTCATGCATTAAAAGGCTCGGGTGCATTAATTTTCCGCAAAAAGCTTGCGATTGCACCTCATATCGTCGGTGGAGGACAGGAATTTGGTTTACGCAGTGGTACAGTTGCCGTACCGCAAGCAGTAGCGCTTGCTAAAGCTGCCCGCATAGCTATTGAGGGAATGGCTGAAAAAACAGTGCAATATAAAAAATGGTCGAAGGATTTGCATTTATTTTTAGGAAGCTTCGACTCAAATATTCATTTGCTTTCTTCAGAGGCTGGAGCGGCGCATATCATATCGTTTAGCGTGAGAGAGCTCAAAGGCGAAATTTTAATAAATGCGCTACAAAAGCATGATATAATTGTTTCAACTTCAAGCGCCTGCTCCTCTAAACAAACGGCGACAAGCCATGTCGTGGAGGCTTTAAATATTGCGCCGAGCTTTAAAAAGGGTGTATTGCGTTTAAGCTTTGGTGTACACACGACAGAGACGCATATCGAGCAATTTAAAAAAGTGTTTAGTGATATAATGCGCGACTTAAAAGGAGAAAATAAATAATGATTTTTAAAGAAATATTAATTCGTTATGGTGAACTATCGACAAAGGGGCGCAATAAAAATGATTTTATTCGTCGTTTGCGTGAAAATATTCGTTATTCTTTTGCCGATATATTACCATTAAAAATTCGTGCTGAGCGCGACCGCATGTTCATTGAAATTGAAAATGATGAAAAGTATCAAGTGTTAATGAAACGTTTGCCAGAGGTATTTGGTATTCAATCATTTAGTCCTGTTGCGGCATGTAATAAAAATATGGATGATATGAAACAGCTTGCTACTGAAATAATGGCACAGTATGGCGATGAGCCTTTAACTTTTAAAGTGGAAGTGCGCCGAACAGATAAAACATTCCCATTTGACACATATATGATTCAGCGCGAGCTTGGTGGAACAGTATTAAGCAAATATCAAAATATTTCTGTCCAAGTAAAAAAACCAGATGTAGAGCTGCGTGTAGAAGTTCGGTATGATGCGATTTATATGATGGGACAAATCATTCCTGGTGCTGCTGGTATGCCAGTTGGCTCGAATGGTAAATCATTATTAATGCTGTCAGGTGGTATTGATAGTCCAGTTGCAGGCTATTTGATGATGAAGCGCGGTGTACGTTTAGAAGCTATTCATTTTTATAGCCCACCATATACAAGTGAGCATTCTTTGCAAAAAGTTAAGGATTTAGCGAATGAACTAACAAAATTTGGCTCGAAGATTCGCCTTCATATTATTCCGTTTACAGAAATTCAAGTACTAATTAAAGAGCGTGTACCAGAAAATATGTCGATGACAACTACTCGTCGTATGATGCTCCGTATCGCTGATAAAGTGCGTGAGGAAGTTGGTGCACTAGCTATCGTAACAGGGGAAAGCTTAGGTCAAGTGGCGTCACAAACATTAGAAAGCTTAACGGCAATTAATGATGTAACAGCTACCCCAATTTTAAGACCTCTTATTGCGGCAGATAAGCTAGACATTATTCATATTGCAGAGCGCATTGGCACATATGAAACATCTGTACTGCCATATGAGGATTGCTGTACAATTTTCACACCTGCAAGACCAAAAACAAAGCCAAAGCTTGAAAAGGTCGCATATTATGAAAGCTTTACTGAATTTGATGAATTAATCGAGCGCGCTGTGCGCAATCGTGAAATGCATCTCTTACCAGAAAAGAAAGCAACAGCTGATAAGTTTGCTGACTTATTATAATTAATAGGTAAGGAGGTGTCAAAAAAGTGGTCTGACTCACCATTTTTAGACACCTTTTTGCTTTTCCATAAAAGTGGATGCATTTAAAAAACTGCAAACAAATAAATAAGCAAAACGCTATTTTCAGCAGTATGAAAAATGCTTTATTCATCCTTCGTCATTATTAATGGTAAAAGCTTGTTGGTAGAAGAATATTTTGCCTCTTTTTTTTGTGTATGAAAATCGTATCTCAGCACATTCTAATCTCACAAGGAGGTGAAGTAAGATGACTTCAAACAACCGTAATTCAAACAAGCTTAACGTGCCAGGCGCACAACAAGCATTAGACCAAATGAAGTATGAAATCGCACAAGAATTTGGTGTGCAACTTGGACCAGAAGCTACTTCACGTGCGAACGGTTCAGTAGGGGGCGAGATTACAAAACGTCTTGTTTCTATGGCTGAACAACAATTAAAAGGAACTAACCAGTAATCCTTATGAGCTATTGCGTAAGTAAAACTTGCGCAATAGCTTTTTTGCTTTTTATTAAGCTGTAAAGCCGTGCGAATTAAAGATTTTAACGGGCAGTAAGACTACCACTTCAAGATGGAAGAAAAAATATGTTAAAGGATAAGTGGGAAGTGAACTGCCCGTAAAAGTTCGATTGGTTCAACTAATAAATGAAAAAACCCTCACTGATTGAAGTTTCACTTTATTATGTCCTCTTTTTAGAAAATAATTATTAGATTATTTTGAAAAATCAAGCATATATTAATATAATAGATGTAGGTGAGAAATTTCTTGCTCAAGTAGCTAATATGTTATGGGAAAAGGAGTGGGTTTTATTGAAGAGAGAAGATTTAGTGGCACCAAATGTTTATAATATAGTGAATGAAATCGAAAAGCATGCGGTAGGAGATAAAAAAGCGTTAATTGTTCAGCAAGAAAACGGGCAACAAGAAGAAATTACATATGCTGAACTAATCGCTAGAGCTAATCAAGTCGCAAATGTTTTTTATGCAAACGGTTTACAAAAAGGTGATGTCATTCTTGTCATGCTACCACGTTCAGTTGAGGCTTACATAACATATATAGGTGCATTAAAGGCAGGATTAATTATTATACCGAGCTCAGAGTTGTTGCGTGCAAAAGATATTGATTATCGTATAGAGCATGCAGAGGCAAAAGCAATTGTGGCAAATGAAAATTATATTGAAGAACTTGCTGAAGTGCAATATTTAGATGGGCTAGCGCTATTTGTAGTAGGTGCTGCGAAAGAGCCTTGGATTCCTTTTATAAAAGAAGTAGATGCAGCTTCAACGGAATTCAAGGCTCCAGAAACGTTAGCTAGTGATACAGCATTTTTAGCTTATACGAGTGGAACAACAGGCAATCCAAAGGGAGCTGTGCACCAACATAGTTGGGGATATGCGCATTTACGTACAACTGGAGGAAGTTGGTTAGGCGTGCGAGAAGGTGATATTGTCTGGGCGACGGCGGCACCGGGCTGGCAAAAATGGATTTGGAGTCCGTTTTTAGCAACGCTCGGTAGCGGGGCGACAGCTTTTGTTTATACAGGAAAATTCGATACAGTAAAATATTTAACATTATTGCAAAATATCGGAGTGAATGTACTATGCTGTACTCCTACAGAATATCGAATGATGGCAAAAGCAGAAAATTTAAGTGACTATAACTTTAATAATTTGCGTAGCGCGGTTTCAGCAGGAGAGCCGTTGAATCGGGAAGTAATTGAAACGTTTAAACGCGAATTTAATGTACAAGTTCGCGATGGCTATGGTCAAACTGAAAATACATTATTAGTTGGCACATTGTTCGGAATGGAATCTCGCCCTGGCTCAATGGGGAAACCAACACCAGGAAATATTGTTGAAATTGTCGATGAATATGGTGAAATAGTCGGTGAAGGAGTTGTAGGTGATATTGCGGTGCATAATTCTACGCCAGCATTGTTTAAAGGCTATTATAAAGATGTCGAGCGTACGCAAATGCAATTCCGAGGAGAATGGTTTATTACGGGGGATCAAGCATATAAAGATGAGGACGGCTATTTTTGGTTCCAAGGGCGCAACGATGATATTATTATTTCATCAGGCTATACAATTGGTCCATTTGAGGTAGAGGATGCCTTAGTGAAGCATCCTGCAGTGCGCGAATGCGCAGTAGTTGCGAGCCCAGACGCAGTGCGTGGAAGCATTGTAAAAGCATTTATCGTGCTACGTGATTCCAAAATGAAAAATAGCCCTACAATTGTGGCAGAGCTACAGGAGCATGTAAAGGCATTGACAGCACCATATAAATATCCGCGTGCGATTGAGTTTTTAGATGAATTACCAAAAACGGCTTCTGGTAAAATTCGCCGTGTAGCATTGCGCAATAACGAACAAAATAAATCCTTATAACAGGCGTGTTGATGATATAAATATTGTCTATTAATTGGCGTGTTTTTAGGGAGAAATGCTTTTTATTACGCATACACTCGTTGATTGGAGTGAAGGGGGCGACTCCATCGGGATAAAGTGTAGGGAGGCTAAAACCGCCGCGTCTTGCGGGAACGCCTTCATGACCAACATCCTGTTGGCCTCGAGCTGAAAATCCATTTATTTCGGCAAATGTCGAAATAAATTAGTTGAAGCCGCACCCCGAGGAAAGCGTCCCCCGTAACGGAAATCAACGAATTACTAGGCATTCTCGGTAAAATAAAGGCTAATCAACACGTCTGTCCTTATAACAATATAGCTAGTGAAGGGGGATGAAGGAGCTGTCTAAAAAGTAATTTTGAGGCGGCTCCTTCGTGATGAGGCGGGTGACAATTTATTGTGATTACCAAAAAGTCGATATATTTTAGCAAATAATTAATACAGAAACAGTCCTACACTCCTTTATGTTTTATAGTTAATTTTTTGAAACTTTTAATACGCTAAAACGTATAAAAGAATGTACATAACATCACAGCTATTCATATTTAACTTCTTTCAGTAATGTTTTTGTGCCGAAAGCAAGGCGACAGGCACAAATACAGGAATCTCCCATCTCTATAGATGGCGAGATAAAGATAGTGCAGCTAGCGCTATTAATGCCTACATATTGTAAGCCCGAAAAACTTATATATCGTAAATCAAAGCTTAATTAATGTGAAAAAAGGGAAATAATGTTGGCGTAATAGAGGAAATGTGTTTATGCTATAAAGTGATGAATAACATAAAAAGGAGTAAAGAAATGAATACGAAAAGATGGGTAGCTTTAATAGCTGCGGTTGTATTATTGGTGTTTTCAATTGGGCTAAATGCAATTATGGCCTTGTTTAAAACAGATTTTTTAAGTTCGTTTGATGCGATGCTTCCAATGTCAGGGGCAGTTGTCGTTAATGAGAGTGTACTAGAGCCAGGAGATTGGGAGAAGCGAATCGCGCTTTTGTCAGTGAATGGGACGATACAAGATTTAGGAGCTGGAAATGCATGGACACAGGTAGAATATGATCATCAAACGTTTATGCAACAGCTTGATATAATTTTAATGGATGAATCCGTGCAAGCAGTTGTGCTTGCTGTTAACTCTCCGGGTGGCGGTGTAATTGAGTCAGCGGCAATTCATGAGAAGCTACTTGAAATTAAAAAGGAGCGCCAAATTCCAATCTATGTGTCAATGGGCTCAATGGCAGCATCGGGTGGCTATTACATCGCAGCACCGAGCGATAAAATATTTGCTTTAAAAGAGACGATTACAGGCTCGATTGGTGTTATTATGCAAGGAATTAATTATTCAGAGCTTGCAGAAAAGCTAGGTGTTAAGTTTGAGACGATTAAATCAGGGCCACATAAAGATATGTTCGGGGGGTCACGTGAGACTTCAGCAGAAGAGCGTGCAATGCTACAAGAAATGATTGATGAAATGTATGAAGAATTTGTCGATATTGTAGAGGCAGGACGTGGCATGTCAGAAGCGGATGTAAAAAAAGTAGCTGATGGACGTATTTTAGGTGGTTCACAAGCATTAAAAGCAGGTTTAGTTGATGAAATTGGCACGCTGGAAGATACGATTGCGGCGATTCGCACGGACTATAATTTAGAGGATGCGGAGTTATTTGAGTATGCAAGAGAAGGTGACAGCTTTGCCGCATTATTCGGTATGAAAGTAGGCTCGATGTTTGGACCTTCAGTAGAAGAACGCTTTTTAACACGCATTTTAACGACACATAATGCACCACGTGCTATGTACTTATACGGTGATTTTTAAGGAGGGATAGGAATGGAATACAAGCAAACAGTTATCCCGCCAACAACGCAATATGCCCCAAAGACAGCAGGCTTTTGGATGCGATTATGGGCATTCATCATCGATGGGCTTATCGTAAGCGCAGCAGTAGCGATTGTTATCAATCCCATTTTTTATTTAATGGATTGGAATTTAATGAAAACACCTTGGTATGCGCCGATGGCAATCATTTCAACAATCGTATATTTTAGCTATTTCGCTATAATGACAAGATTTTGGCAGCAAACAGTCGGTAAAATGATTTTTGGATTGCGTGTTGTGAGAACTGATGGAGAGCGACTGGATTGGTTGACAGTTTTGTTCCGTGAAGTGATTGGACGCTTTATAAGTAACACGATTTTTTACTTACCTTATTTAGCGGTTGCCTTTACACCAAAAAACAAAGGCTTATTAGATTTTATTGCAGATACGATTGTTGTGCATGAAGGTGCTTATGCAGAGGAACAAATACAGTCGGTACCTGTACAACAGCACGAAATTGAATATATGATTTAACTTTTTTGGGTAGAATTCTCTCACCTCAATAAGTAGCAAGATGAATGCATTCATAAGGCTTATTTCAATGGATGGAGTGTTAACCGCTCTCAGTCTAAGGATATCGCATCTCACAATAATGACTGAGTGACCAACATCGTGTTGGCTAGACTGGCGGTGGATGTCAGAAAGTTTGAAGAAAGCCCTACACAACGTAGGTCAGTTAATCGTTCGTGCATGTCATGAAGGTTTGAGGGTAACTACTACCAACTAGCTCGAAAAAACCTGAACTAGAGCTAGCAGGGACATAATTGGTACGTGTATTATTTTTTTACAAGCTGTACAAGTTGCAAAGCTTGCTAGATATTTAGTAAACTTAAGGCACAACAAAGGAGGCGTTTTTTGTGGCACAAGTAACATTTAAAAATGGTCCAGTAACATTATTAGGTAATGAAGTAAAAGTTGGTGACAAAGCACCTGACTTCACAGTCTTAGCAAATGATTTATCACCCGTAACATTAAAAGATTCTGAGGGTAAAGTTCGATTATTCTCAGTCGTACCTTCACTTGACACAGGTGTATGTGATGCACAGACACGCAAATTTAACGAGGCGGCAGCAGAGCTAGGTGATAATGTTGTCATTTACACTGTATCGATGGATTTACCATTTGCACAAAAACGTTGGTGTGGTGCAGCAGGCATCGAAGCAGTACAAACTGTATCTGACCACCGCGATGCATCATTTGGTGAAGCATACGGCGTACATATTAAAGAATTACGCCTGTTAACACGCGCTGTTTTCGCAGTAGATGCAGAGGGCACTGTAGCATATGTTGAATATGTTCCAGAGGCAACAGACCATCCAAACTATGAAGCTGCAATTGAAGCAGTTAAAGCATTAACAAAATAACATTTTAAAAAGAGAGGCGTTCAAAAAGCAGTGCATCGCACGTTTTTTGGACGCCCCTTCTTTCCTTCATAGTGATAAAAGGGCATTAGAGGAAGTGCAGAGAGGATTGCTTATGGAAAAGTTTGAACAAATTTTTATGCATATAAATGGTGAGGCAGAAAAACGTGAGGAGAAGCAGGAGCAAACCTATTTAGAAGCTTTGCTTAGCACGTTGGAGGATACGCTTGATGAGGCCTTTTCTTGGGAGGTAGAAGGTGCTACGAAAGAGGAGATGCGCAAAGCGATTCAGATTGCCATATTAAAAGGTATGCGCAAAGGCTCTCAGCCAAACCATCAGATGACACCTGATACTTTGGGGCTGCTCGTTAGCTATTTCGTTGAGCAATTTTTTGAAAAAGAATTAGCTGAAGGGACTATATCTATACTGGATTTAGCAGTGGGTACAGGAAATTTACTATATACGATGATGAACGCGCAGAATGGGAAAATTCAAGCAACAGGCATTGAAGTAGATGAGCTGCTTATTCGTTTAGCTGCAGCAACAGGTGATTTAATTGAGCAGCAAGTAACGCTCTATCGTCAAGACGCATTGGATAAGCTATTAGTCGATCCAGTAGATGCGGTTGTGTGCGATTTACCTGTCGGCTATTATCCGAATGAGGAAGTAGCGCTGGATTATGAGCTTTGCGCTTCAGAAGGAATGAGCTTTGCCCATTACTTATTTATCGAGCAAGCAATCCGCTATACGAAGGACGGCGGATATTTATTTTTCTTAATTCCAGCTAATCTTTTTGAAGGTGCGGAGGCAAAAAAGCTGCATCAGTATTTAAAGACCCATGCTTGGATTCAAGCGGTCATTCAATTACCTGAAACATTATTTTCTTCAAAGGCACATGAAAAAAGTATATTAATATTGCAAAAACAGCATAAAAAATTGCGAGCTCCTCGCGAGGTGCTATTAGCTAAAGTACCAAATATGTCAAATAAGCAGGCGTTAGCAATGTTTTTTGAAAAAGTGCAAATGTGGAAGGAAAGCAAATAAAATTCAGCTCTTTGCGGCGAGAGGACACTAGCTATTCGCTTTAAACGTAAAGAAAAATCTTGTAAAATAAAAGAAAAGTCCTAAAGCGGTGTCATAGCACGCTTTTCGGACTTTTCTTTTTGTTTAAAAATCACTCTGGTGTACGAATTACTAGTACATCACAGTTAGCAGAACGAACGATTGCTTCAGATACAGAGCCAATTAGGAAACGTTCTACAGCGTTTAAACCTGTAGCACCACAAATGATTAAGTCTGCAGTTACAAGTTTTGATAATTCTTTTGTAATAATTGATTTTGGTGAGCCGTATTCGATTAAAGTTTTAACATTGTCAACACCCTCATCGATTGCTTGTTGCTTGTAGCCATTTAATAATTCTTCAGAAAACTTTTGAGCGCGTTCTGCAATTGAGCGGTCGTATGCTTCTACCGCTGCAAATGAACGTGTATCAATAACATTTACTAAGTGAAGAGTTGAACCGATATTACGCTTTGCAACATCAAGAGATTTGCGGAATGCATATTCTGCTTCTTTAGAACCATCTACTGCTACTACGATATTTTGGTAATGATTTGCCATAAATAACTCCCCTTTACATGTGTATAACTATATTATAGCAAAATTTTTACTTATGAAAATACTTATAGAGTAAAATAGGTAAACAAAAGAAATTTTTGTGTCTAAAGCAGCCTATTTTATGCAAAATTCAGAAAATAAATAAGAGTATATAAATTTGGAATTATGATGTTGATCATCTTTTTCAAAAATTAAGTTTGTTTTTTAAAAGAAAATTGATAGAATTAATGTGGATTTATGAGTAATTGTTAGCGATTACTTTTCCATATTGAAGAGGAGGAGAAAGTTTATGAAAATTGGGGTACCGAAAGAAATAAAAAATAATGAAAACCGTGTTGCAATGACACCAGCAGGAGTTGTTACACTCGTTCACGCAGGACATGAAGTAATTATTGAAACAGGTGCTGGATTAGGTTCTTCTTTTACAGATGCTGATTACGTAGCAGCTGGGGCTACAATTGTGCCAACAGCCGCGGATGCGTGGAAGGCAGAAATGGTTATGAAAGTAAAGGAGCCAATTGCAAGCGAATATGGCTATTTTCATGAAGGATTAATTTTATTCACATATTTACATTTAGCGCCAGAGCCAGAGTTAACTGCTGCATTGCTTGAAAAGAAAGTAGTCGGTATTGCTTATGAAACAGTACAGTTACCGAACCGTTCTTTACCGTTACTAACACCAATGAGTGAAGTAGCTGGGAAAATGGCAACACAAATTGGGGCACAATTCTTAGAAAAAACAAATGGCGGAAAAGGCATTTTATTAGGTGGGGTTTCAGGCGTACAGCGTGGTAAAGTCACTGTAATTGGTGGTGGTATCGCTGGTACAAATGCTGCGAAAATCGCAGTAGGTATGGGGGCGGATGTAACTGTTATCGATTTAAGCCCAGAGCGTCTACGCCAAATAGAGGATATTTTTGGTCGCGATGTGCAAACATTGATTTCAAATCCATTTAACATTGCCGAATCGGTGAAAAATTCTGATTTAGTAATTGGGGCAGTATTGATTCCAGGTGCAAAAGCGCCAAAACTTGTATCAGAAGAAATGGTTAAATCAATGCAGCCAGGTTCAGTAGTAATTGATATTGCCATTGACCAAGGTGGTATTTTTGCGACAAGTGACCGTGTGACGACACACGATAACCCTACGTATGAGAAGCACGGTATTGTTCACTATGCAGTAGCGAATATGCCTGGTGCTGTGCCACGCACATCAACAGTTGCATTAACGAATAATACAGTTCCATATGCATTACAAATTGCGAACAAAGGCTATGTGCGTGCGTGCAATGAAAATCCTGCTCTTAAATTAGGTATTAATACAATCGATGGCAAAATCGTCTATGAGGCAGTAGCTTTAGACCAAGGTTTATCATACACGCCTGTCGATGAAGTACTAAATTCATTAGCTTAATGATTGCAATTGAAAATCTCCTGTTATATCGTAACGGGAAAACGATTTTGCAGGATATTAGTTGGAAAGTACAGCGCGGAGAGCATTGGGCAATTTTAGGGTTGAATGGCAGTGGAAAAACAACATTGCTAAAAGTAATAAATGGCTATATTTGGTCAAACGAAGGTGTCGTTCAAGTATTAGGTGAAACATATGGGAAAGCGGATATGCGTGAAGTTCGTAAGTCAATTGGCTGGGTCAGTGCAGCTATGATTGAAGAATTTAATCGTTTAGATCCTGTTATTGAAATTGTTTTATCAGGAAAGTTCGGAGCCATTCGTTTATTTGAATCGGTTTCTGATGAGGAAATCGAGGAAGCTGTTGGTTTACTTGAGCAATTTGGCATCCGTCATTTAGCCAATACAGCATTTGAGTTTTTATCGCAGGGAGAGCGGCAACGAGTACAAATTGCGCGCGCTTTAATGGCAAAGCCAAAGTTGCTTATTTTGGACGAGCCTTGTTCAGGTCTTGATTTAATTGAACGAGAAAATTTGTTGCAGACGATTGCACAAATTGCCGATAAAGGCGATGTTACGTTGCTCTATGTGACACATCATGTTGAAGAAATCCTTCCTTGCTTTAGCCATACGCTATTAATGCGAGATGGTCGGATTTTTGCACAAGGCTTGCGTGAACAACATTTAACGGCTGCATGCTTGAGTGAATTTTTCGGGCAAACGGTTGCTGTGCAAATGGAAAAACAACGAGCTTGGGTTGCTATAAAATAAAGTGAAACTTTAATCAATGGGGGTTTTCCTCATCCTCCATTGATTGTTAGTTGAACCAATCGAGCTTTTACGCTCCCACTTATCCTTTAGCGTATTTTCACTTAAGCCTTGAAGTGGGAGGCTTACTGCCCGTTAATGCGGGATAAAAAAGCTATAAAATTGTAGTAAATGTAAAGTGCGTGTCCTAAATCAGTTTCGGACACGCACTTTTTAAATGGTATTTTACTTATAAAATGACAAGCTCTTTAGTGAACTTTGTTAGCACTTCAACGCCATCTGCTGTCACGACTACATCATCTTCAATACGCACACCTGTTACATCTGATTTGTAAATACCCGGTTCAATTGTGAAAACCATCCCTTGTTGTAAGGCAAATGTGTTCGTACCTGTTACGGAAGGGTACTCATGCACAGAAATCCCTAAGCCATGTCCTAGGCGGTGTGTGAAATACTCACCGTAGCCAGCCTCTGTAATAACATCACGTGAAATTTTATCTAAATCACATGCACGCACACCAGGCTTTACGGCTGCAATTGCTCGTTCATTCGCCTCGCGTACCGCATTGTAAATTTCTTTTTGTGCCTCGTTTACTTCACCAAAAGCAACTGTACGTGTAATATCAGAGCAATAGCCTTCATAAACAACACCTAAGTCAAATAAAATCATATCACCGCGTTTAATTTTGCGGTCACCCGGTGTACCGTGTGGAGAAGCAGATTTTTCACCAGCTAATACCATTGTATCAAAGCTCATAGAGTAGCCTTTTGCTTTAATAGCTGATTCAATCGCATTTAAAATTTCCATTTCTGTTTTGCCTTCCGCAATTTCTTTGCAGCCTACTTCAATTGCATAATCAGCCAGTTTCGCTGCTTCGCGCATTTTTATAAGCTCTTCTTCGTCTTTAATAACACGCATAGCATTAATTTGGTCATCGAGACGTTCAAATGATACGGCTGGGTAAAGGCTTGTTAGCGCTTCTAAACGCTCTACTGTTAAATGAGATTTTTCAATTGCTAATTTTGTAATTGCGATGTTGTTCTCGGCAATTTTTTTCGCCAAAACATCCCATGCATTTTCCGTGTCTAAATGGCCGATAACATCATAAGCCCAACCAGCTGCTTTTGCATCAGGTACTTCCATTTGCGGGCAAATTAAAAACGGCGCTGCCTCCTTGAAAACGACTACACCTAGTAAGCGCTCATGTGGATTGCTTTTGAAATTTGAAAAATAAAATACGTTGTCAGGTGTTGTGATAAAGGCAGCATCAATATTATTTTGCTGTAAATAATTTTGTAAATGTTGAATTTTACTCATCCATAGGACCTCCGTATAGTTAAATGTATTGACCGTACTTCCACCTTTTGGGTGGTGAGAAGCACAGTGCAGTGCTTTACTTAGACGCTTGCTAGTGGAATGACCAACAGTATATTGGCACAAAGCCTCAGCAGTCGTCAAAATATAATTGATACCCTATTAGCATATCAAAAAAGAGGGAAAATTGCAGATATAGAGAATATATTTTTATGTAAGCATTTTCTAAAAGGAGGCATTATACATGCAAATATCTTACCATGGACATTCTGTAGTAAAAATTATAACAAATGATACAACGATTTTAATTGACCCATTTATTCGAGGAAATGGAGCCACAGATTTACAAGTAGAGGAGCAAAAGCCTAATGTTATTTTATTAACGCATGGGCATAATGACCATGTCGGTGATACAGTTGAGCTTGCTAAAGCGAATAATTCGTTGGTTGTTGCGCCAAATGAATTAGCCGATTTTATTGGTTGGCAAGGTGTAAATGTCCATAATATGCATATCGGTGGAGCGAAACAATTTGATTTTGGCAAAGTAAAGTTTACACAAGCCTTTCATGGTTCTTCTTATGTAACTGAAAAAAACGAAATTATTTATACAGGTATGCCAAGCGGAATTTTATTCATGGCAGAGGAGCTAACAATATATCACGCAGGAGATACAGCCCTTTTTGGTGATATGAAGCTCATTGGAGAGCGACATCCAATTGATGTTGCCTTTTTACCAATTGGTGATAATTTTACGATGGGACCAGAGGATGCAGCATATGCGGTATCTTTGTTAAAGCCGAAAATTGTCGTTCCGATTCATTACAATACATTCCCGCCAATAGCACAAGACCCACAGCATTTCGCTAATTTAGTAGAAGGAGCAGAAGTGCAAATTTTACAAGCGGGCGATTATGTAAAGCTATGAGGGGGGAGAGGCATCCAACAAGTCGTGCACTAGCTAGCTTGATAGACGAAGGTGATAACAGTGTTTGAGTAAAAATGTTAGCTTATTAGAAAAGAGGGGGACTTATTTTGAGAAATGCTCTTGTTATTCTCCTCGGGCAATCTTTATCAATTACGCGGAGGCGTAATTGATAAAGATTTTTTCGTGCTGTTTGGTATCTGTGACATCCGCTGGAGCTTTGACCAACATGAAGTTGGTGTTATAGGAAGTGACGTACTTAGAGCGATTCCAGCGAGTGTTTGGACACCCCGCTGAAATCGCTCTAATGCTTACCCCACCTCTAATGGTTTGGGACTTGTATATCTGCCGCCTTGCTATCAGTACAAATATGAGCCACCGGTACAAAAAACATGTGCTCCTGCGGTTACTCGTCGCAAAAAGATGCTGAAAGAAGTTAAAAAAGACCAACGCTAGTGTCTATTGCGCGGCATTGTAGACGCAGCTTCCATTAATATAAGTTTGCTGAATCGTTGTGCGCAAATCGAATGGGTCACCATTCCAAATGACAAAGTCGGCATCCTTGCCAATCTCAATAGAGCCCACTTGGGATTCGACCCCTAAATGCTTTGCGGCATTTAGGGTAATAGCGGCAAGTGCCTCCTCCTCTGTAAGTCCGTGCTTAATCGCGAGGATAGCGCTCGTTAATAAATGAGTAATACCAACGACAGGATGGTCTGTCGTAATTGAAAATGGGACCCCAGCTTCGCGTAAAGCGATAAGCGTATGCCAGCCTTTTTGTGAGTTTTCATTTTTGGAGCGAGCTGACATTGTTGGTCCTACTGATACGCGAATATCATGCTGGGCGATAAAATCAGCCATTAAATGTCCCTCTGTGCAATGCTCTATTGTCATATCGATATTAAATTCACGCTTAATGCGCAGTGCTGTGGCTATATCGTCTGCACGGTGCGCATGAATGCGGAGTGGAATTTCTCTTTTTAAAACTTTACCGATATTTTCTAGACCTAAATTTCGATTGCATGTCCCAGATTCACGCTGCTCTAAATAATTTTGCCCAGCAATGAGCATTTCACGTAAGCGCCCTGCAACGCCCATACGTGTTGTTGGCATCTTGCCTTTGCCCCCATGCGTATTTTTAGGGTTTTCTCCTGTTGCAGCCTTCAAGCCAGAAGGATTTTTAACAATCATTTCATCGACAACTGATTTGGCAGCCGTTTTTACAATGACCATTTCACCACCGATGACATTAGCGCTACCGGGCATAATTTGAACTGTTGTCACACCAGCTCGTCTAGCATCATCAAAGCCGATATCCTGTGGCTGAATCCCATCTAATGAACTAACTTCAGGTGTAGATTCAGAGCTAATTTCATTGAAATCATGCCCTGCCTTGCCAACTCCCTCAGCATGCACGCCGAGATGTGTATGCACATCAATTAAACCCGGTGTAATGATTTTACCTTCAGCATCAATTGTTTTCACATTTTCTAGGCTTGAAGAAATTGAACCAATTTCTTTGAATTTGCCATCTTCAATTAATAAATCTCCATTTATTACCGCACCTGTTCCAGTACGAATTTGTGCATTTTTTATATGTAACATAACAATCCCTCCCATATGTTAAGTATACTAAACAATAGAAAGCTATGTTATAAAATTGACAGAATTATTTTTATTTTGTTTGCATAGTCAGTAGCGCTACTTTTACGCTCATGGAAAGAGCGCCTACCGCAATGGAAAACTGTTACGCTTCGCTCTCTCTCGAATGGACAGCAAAACAATAGGCTTTTTTCTTAAATTTTAGTAGTGTGTAAAAAATGATTGTTTGAGCAAATGAAATGCATTTTTGTTTTGTATGCAATATTAAGAAATATGATACACTAGGAGGTAGGAATGTAGGGAAATAGGTGATTGTATGTCAACAAAACATGAGAAGATTTTGCAGTATATTGAGTCGTTGCCTGTAGGGGAGAAAATTTCAGTTCGTCAAATTGCAAAGGAAATGCAGGTAAGTGAGGGGACTGCATATCGGGCTATTAAGGAGGCGGAAAATCGTCGTCTTGTCAGCTCGATTGAGCGCGTTGGAACGATTCGTATTGAAAAAAAGAAAAAAGAAAATATTGAGCGTTTGACATTTGCAGAAATTGTAAACATTGTAGATGGGCAAGTGCTAGGTGGTAAAACAGGATTACATAAAACACTGACAAAATTTGTGATTGGCGCGATGAAGCTCGATGATATGATGCGCTATACAGATGCGGGAAGCTTGCTGATTGTTGGTAACCGTATACAGGCACATGAGCATGCCTTGAATGCAGGGGCAGCTGTCTTAATTACAGGTGGCTTTGATACGACAGATACAAATAAACAATTGGCGAATGACTTGGAATTACCGATTATTTCAACGAGCTATGATACTTTTACAGTCGCAACGATGATTAACAGAGCCATTTATGACCAGCTTATTAAAAAAGATATTTTGCTTATCGAGGATATTTATGTGCCGATTGAAGAAACGGCTGTTTTACAAAATGACCAAACACTGCATGATTTTAGAGAGCAAAACAAGCGCACTACACATGGAGCCTTCCCTGTTGTGACAAGCCAACAAAAGCTTGTAGGAATGATAACGGTAAAGGATGTTATCGGCAAAGAAGATACGGAGTTAATCGAAAAGGTAATGACAAAAAACCCGATTGCTGGCTCTATGAAAACAAGTGTGGCCTCTGCAGGTCATCGCATGATTTGGGAAGGTATTGATTTATTACCTGTTATTAATGATGATGGTTCCTTGCAAGGGGTTATTAGTCGTCAGGATGTGCTTAAGGCATTGCAACTTGCACAACGTCAGCCGCATCAAGGCGAAACAATTGATGATTTAGTGAAAAATGAAATGAAGATGATTGATGATGAGGAGGTTGCGGTAGAATTTACTGTCACACCTCAAATGACGAATCAATTTGGTGGTATTTCCTACGGAGCGTTTACAACATTGCTTGCTGAAGCAGGCTCCTTCGCTTTGAAAAAGCGCAAGCGCGGTGAAGCCGTTACAGAAAATATGACGATTTATTTTATTAAGCCTGTACAAATGGAGAGTGTGCTTACAGTGAAGCCACGCATTTTAGATATGAGCCGGAAATTTGTTAAGATGGATTTTGAAGTATTTAGCGAAACAGTATTAGTAGGAAAAGCGATGATGACATTCCAGCTATTAGAGCGCTAGCGTGACAGGCGGTCTTACGCTTATACTATAAAAGCGCAAGGCTGTTGGAAAAGTATATGCTTTCCGATAGCTCTAGCTTTTATATTTTTGCTGAAAAATTCCTCCTATGATTATCATAATAAATGCCACTATCTAGATGGCAAAGGGGTCGTCTAAAAATGACTTTTCAGACGACCCCTTGACATTGTTTTTTTGAGCATAAGAAAATGACTCTTATTGATTAAGCTCGTACTCTTCATGTACATATTTACCTTCATGACGAGCGCGTTTGTAATTATTATATGCTAAGCCTGCGCCTACTAGGACGAATACGACGGCAACACCATAACCAACGGCTGTTGGGTAAATGATTGTTGCGTTCAGTCCGAATGCGATAATAAAAACACCGAGTGCAACACCGGCTTTTGCTGTATACCATTTTTTTCGTATCGGTAGTGTTGAACGAAATTGTTTTGTCTTATAATAAAAATAAAACACGAATGATACGACAATAAAGAAAACAAAAATTAAATTTAACATAGTGAACCTCCCGTAAAGCAAAGCTGTTACTATTGTACAAACTTTTTGAAGAAAATGCGAACGGATTTCACTTGAAATGAGGAGGAAAAACACTTGAAACGTCAAATCATCGACACAATTGAGCAGTACAATACAATTATTATACATCGGCATGTACGTCCTGACCCTGATGCGTATGGCTCACAGTTTGGCTTAAAGGAGCTACTGCAAGCAAATTATCCAGAGAAGGCAATATACGCTGTTGGAGAGCATGATCCATCGCTTACATTTTTAGCGATGCCAGATGAGGTAACAGATGGATTATTCGATGGCGCATTAGTGATTGTGACAGATACAGCCAATACGGAGCGTATTGATGATGGGCGCTATGCATCTGGCGATATGTTAATAAAAATTGACCACCATCCAAATGATGACCGATATGGCGATTTATTATGGGTTGATACAAGTGCAAGTTCTGCAAGTGAAATGATTTATGCTTTTTATGAAGAGGGGAGAAATTATAAAAATTGGATTTTCCCTGATGCAGCGGCACGTTTATTATTTGCCGGAATTGTGGGAGATACGGGGCGATTTTTATTTTCAAGCTCAACAGTTAAAACATTTGAAACAGCGGCACAGCTTATCCAATATGACTTTGACCGCAATGAAGTGTTCGATGGTATGTATGAAATGGAGCCGCATTTATTACAGCTACAGGGCTATTTTTATCAGTATTTTGAAATGGATGAGAATGGTGCAGCCTCAATAAAAATTACGAAGGATGTATTGGAGGAATATGGGGTGACACCATCCGAAACTTCATTATTAGTAGGTTCATTAGGTAATGTGAAGGGCATTTGCGCATGGGTAATCTTTATTGAAGAGGGCGATACGATTCGCGTGCGTTTACGTTCAAAAGGACCTGTTATTAATGAGCTGGCTAAAAAATACAACGGTGGGGGACATCCATTAGCATCGGGTGCTTCAGCATCTTCCTGGGAAGAGGCAGAGCGCATTATTTGGGATTTGCAGGCGCTTTGTAGGAATTATTAATGTAAGGGGGATGAAGATGGTAGTTTATCCACAAATAAGAACGAGCGCTGATTTATTAAAAAGTACAATAAAAATTGAAGCGCTTATCCCTTTTTTACAACAACAGAAGGCAGAGGCATGTGCTATCGTTAACTCGAGGCTCTATGGCCTTCTGCCTTTTTGGCACGAGATGAAAAAGGCTGGTATTCATCCAGTTGTCGGGTTAGTGGTGAATGTGCAATTTGCAGAGGAAATAAATTTGCCACTAATTTTATACGCGCAAAATAATATAGGCTACCGTCATCTTTTAAAAATTAGTAGCAGTGTGGCCATTCGAAAAGATGAAACATTGCCATTTCGTTGGTTAGCGGGCTATGCAGACGGCTGCATTGCGATTATTCCTGCATTGGCCGAGGAAGCAAGGTGGCTAGAGAATGATAACCGGCAATTGGCAGAGCAGCTAAAGCAGCTTTTTGCGGAGAGGCTTTTTATAGGTATTGAAAGACTAGAGGTAGCAGCCCCGAATGAGCAGGACGCTGTATTTTTAAGCGAGCAAATCGCTGTAAAGATAATGGCTATTCACGAAAGTACATTTATGACAAAGGATGACCATTTTGCCTATGAAATAGCACGAGCAATTGATACGGGTGTGAAAATGGGCTTAACCTTTAATTTGAAATTAAAGCATCGTTACGTACTAACTAAAGAGCAATGGCAGCAATTTTTTACCGACCGTCCACAATGGCTCAGGCAAACAGAGCAGGTGCTCATGAGCTGTCATGTCACAATGGAGCAGCAAGCGACATTTATGCCGAAATTTCCCGTTGCAAGTGGGCAAACAGCAGAGGAATTACTGCGTGAGCGCGTATTAATTGGCTTACAGCACAGATTGCAAAGCGCGCAGTTGCCTGCTGTCTACGAGCAGCGTATGCAGCATGAATTAGGCGTTATTTGTTCAATGGGCTATGCGGATTATTTTCTAATTGTCGAGGATTTTATGCGCTTTGCTAGAGAGCAGCAAATTTTAACTGGTCCAGGGCGAGGCTCTTCAGCTAGTTCACTTATTGCTTATGCGCTGCAAATTACACAGGTTGACCCACTGCAGTATGATTTATTATTTGAGCGTTTTTTAAATCCTGAGCGTGTGACACTACCTGATATTGATATTGACTTTGTTGATACGAAAAGACAAGAGGTTATTCAATATGTGGCTAATAAGTATGGGCAGCAACATGTGGCTCAAATTATTACGTTTGGTACATTGTCTGCTAAGGCGGTAGCGCGCGATGTGGCAAGAATGTTAGAGTTTGAACCAACAGAGCTTGAGAAAATTTCGAAAATGATTCCGAATAAGCCGGGGATTATGTTACAAGATGCTTATAATGAATCGCAAAGCTTACGCAATTGGATTGATGAGAAGCCAGAGCGCCAGCGTTGGTTCGCTACAGCGCAGAAATTAGAGGGATTGCCACGCAATGCTTCAACACATGCTGCAGGTGTTGTTTTAAGTCCCATCCCACTTGTAGAGTTAGTCCCAATCGAAGAAGGGCATGACCAAATATTTTTAACGCAATGGCCGATGCTTGAAGTTGAACA
Organism: Metasolibacillus sp. FSL H7-0170; assembly: GCF_038593115.1. Taxonomy (NCBI): domain Bacteria; kingdom Bacillati; phylum Bacillota; class Bacilli; order Caryophanales; family Caryophanaceae; genus Metasolibacillus; species Metasolibacillus sp. FSL H7-0170. The sequence continues at coordinate 26,884 of NZ_CP151964.1, forward strand.
AGTAGGTTTATTAAAAATGGATTTTTTAGGCTTGCGTAATTTGACGATTTTAGAGCAAATACGTCGTTCTGTGCAATATACGCATGGCAAGGAAATAAAATTTGAGGATATTCCATTACAGGATCAGCGAACGTTTAAATTGCTGCAGGCAGGGGACACAGCAGGTATTTTCCAATTGGAGTCTGAAGGGATGCGTCAAGCATTAAGAGAAATAAAGCCAACGCATTTTTTAGATATTGTGGCAGTGAATGCTTTATATCGACCAGGTCCAATGGATTTTATTGCTACGTATGCACGGAGAAAACATGGGCAGGAGCAGGTGACGATGCCACATCCAGCGCTTGAGCCGGTATTAGGGGAAACATATGGGGTGCTTATTTATCAGGAGCAAATAATGCGAATTGCTCATATGATGGCTGGCTTCTCGATTGGTGAAGCGGATATTTTACGGCGTGCCATTAGTAAAAAAAATCGTCAAGCATTAGAGCGCGGGCGCGACCGTTTTATTATTGGTGCACAGCAAAAAGGTTATGAACCACAAGTTGCAAATGAAGTCTATGCATTAATCGTGCGCTTTGCTGATTATGGTTTTCCTAAAAGTCATGCTGTCGCCTATAGTTTAATCTCCTATCAAATGGCTTATTTAAAGGCACATTATCCTGTGAATTTTTATGCAGCGTTATTAACAAATGCAACAGGCAATACAGAGAAGCTAGTGCAAATTTTAATTGAAGCAAAAGCGAAGGGTATCACTATTTTACCGCCCTCTATTCAAAAAAGTGAACGCCATTTTAAGGTGGAAAATGGTCAAATTCGCTATAGCTTATCTGCGATTAAAAACGTGTCACAGCCTTTTTTAAAAAGCTTGATTGAAGTAAGAAATATGATGGATAGGCCATTTAAAGATTTATTTGATTTAGCGAACTCGTTGTCAACTGCTGTGTTTCAGCAAAAGGCCATTGAGCCACTTATTAAGGCGGGGGCTTTAGATGATTTTAAATTGGATCGGGCTGTGCTCCTTGCTTCTATTGAGGCAGCTAGAAAGCATGTAGATTTTAATGTTGGTAAACCTAAATTAGCGGCGGTCCAGCCTTTAGAACAGCAACAAAAATTGCAATATGAAAAAGAAGTGCTAGGTCTTTATTTATCTGAGCATCCGCTCACAAAGTGGCGAGCAACAATTCAAGTCAATGCCACGACGTATAATTTGCATAAGCATAGAGATGGTCAGTACGTAAAAATACTTGGCATTATTGAAGAAATAAAGCAAATCCGTACAAAAAAAGGAGAGCTTATGGCATTTGTCGAGCTACAGGATGAATATGGCAGCATCTCTGCTACATTGTTCCCAAAGGAATTTACAGTAGTTCAGCAGCAGCTTGAAGTAAACCATATCGCCTATGTAGAGGGCGTACTTGAATTTAGATTCGGTAAACCGCAATTAAAAGTAAAACTTATGCGTATACAAGAAATATAATTACAGTGATGAAAACTGTGCGAGGTACAAATTTTTGTACTTTGCACAGTTTTTTCTTTACTTTTTGTTAAAACTTATGTATATTGGAAACGTACAAAAGTGGTCAGACCACTTTTGTATTAAACAGTGGAACTGTTAAAAATCGCACCTATAAGTAAAAAACGTGGGGAGTATGTGGATGACTGCTGCATGCTCTCTATAATTTGCAAGGATTTTCTAAAATTTTACATAGTAAAAAAATTAGCCGTAAAAAGATGGAGGAGAAGTATTGACATTTATGAATGAAAATAAAAAAATGTTTATGCAAATTGTCAAAGAGCTTCGAGTGTTGATTCGTGAACAGCAGATTGAACCGGGCGATAAATTACCTTCAGAGCGCGTGTTATCAGAGCAACTAGGCGTTGGGCGTTCTTCTGTACGAGAAGCGTTACGCAGTTTAGAGTTGCTTGGCTTAATTGAAACACGTCACGGGGGAGGGACTTTTTTAGCGTCGATTCACCATCATCAACTAATCGAAATACTCTCTTCTTTTATTTTACAAGAAACGAAATCAATCGAAGATGTCCATGCAACACGTGAAATGCATGAGCGGGAAGCAATTCGTATTATTTGTAGAAATGAGTCTTTACGAACTTTACCAGTATGGGAAAGCTTGTTTATTAAAATTGAGCTACAGCAGGAGCTGATGCGAGAGGATATTTTACGGGAGTGTATTATCGCTTCTGCGAATCGTCTAGCATTAAAAATATGGCTTCAGCTTTTAGCCTATGGTTCGCAAACTTTCAAGCATCTTGTGACAGAGCGAGAAAAAAAGGCGCTTCAAATGTTTATTAAATCATTGCAAATGGGCTACATAAAAGGGGCCATTGAAGCATACGAAGAATGGATAGAAATTATTCAGGATGAATTATAAGGAGGATGTCTAGTGTCCATACGAGATATATTTTCAGTAAATAGAAAGAAACAAAAAGGCAGCTTTAGTACAACGAAGGAAAAGGATTTCCCGGAAGATTTAATGACAAAATGCCCCGAATGTCGCAAAATCCATGTGACAAAGGCGGTTGAACAAAATTTAAAAGTATGCCCAAATTGTCAACATCATTTAAAGCTTACAGCACAGGAACGTGTGGCAATCTTTTTAGACGAAGGCAGCTTCACATCATTTGACGACCACTTGCAAACAACAAACCCACTAGGCTTCCCAGCATATGTTGAGAAAATTGAAGTGGATAAAAAGAAGACAGGCTTGAATGAGGCTGTTTTAACAGGTGTTGGTACGTTAAAAGGTGAAAAGGTTGTTGTGGCGATTATGGATTCCCATTTCCGCATGGGGTCGATGGGCTCCGTAGTTGGTGAAAAAATTACACGTGCAATTGAAAAGGCGACAGAGTTACAAGTGCCATTTATTATTTTCACTGCTAGTGGTGGTGCACGTATGCAAGAGGGTGTTTTATCTTTAATGCAAATGGCTAAAACTAGTGTTGCATTAAGCCGTCATAGTGAATTGGGTTTATTGTATATTTCAATTTTGACACACCCAACAACAGGTGGTGTATCGGCAAGTTTTGCTTCAGTAGGAGATTTCAATATTGCGGAGCCACAAGCGCTAATTGGCTTTGCAGGTCGACGTGTGATTGAGCAAACAGTACGCGAAAAATTGCCAGATGACTTCCAAACGGCTGAGTTTTTATTAGCACACGGACAATTAGATGCTATTTTCCATCGCCATGAAATGCGTGATAAAGTAGCGACAATTGTCAAGTTACATCGTAAGGGGGAAACGGCACATGTCTAAAATTATGCCATTTGAAGAGCCTGTTATTAAACTACGAGAAAAAATTGATGAATTAAAACATATTGCACAGGATGCAGATGTAGATATGAGCGGTGAAATCGAGAAGCTAGAAGTACGCCTCGAGCAATTAGAAAAATCTATTTATTCGAATATGGCGCCGTGGGATCGTGTACAAGTCGCGCGACATCCTGAGCGTCCTACGACATTAGCTTATATCGATGCTATTTTCGAGGATTTTATTGAGTTGCATGGTGACCGTTTATTTGGAGATGATGAGGCAATCGTTGGCGGAATCGCATCGTTTAATGGGCAGCCAATTACGATTATTGGGCATCAACGCGGAAAGACGACAAAGGAAAATATTCGACGTAACTTTGGTATGCCGCATCCTGAAGGTTACCGAAAAGCGTTGCGCTTAATGAAGCAGGCGGAGAAATTCAAACGCCCTATTATTTGCTTTATTGATACAAAGGGCGCATATCCTGGTAAGGCTGCTGAGGAGCGCGGTCAGAGTGAGGCAATTGCACGTAATTTAATTGAGATGGCAGGCTTAAAAGTACCTGTTATTAGCATTGTGATTGGTGAAGGAGGAAGTGGTGGAGCGTTAGCGCTAGGTGTGGCAAATCGTATTTTAATGCTTGAAAATTCCACATACTCCGTTATTTCGCCAGAGGGAGCGGCGTCTATTTTATGGAAGGATGCGAGCTTAGCAAAACAGGCAGCAGAAGCAATGAAAATTACAGCACCAGACTTAATGGACATGAAGATTATCGATGCTATTATTCCTGAGGTAGCAGGTGGCGCACATCGAGATATTGTGAAGCAAGCAAGCGCAATGAGGGAGCATTTAACAACTACTCTTGAAGAATTAACAGTATTAAATGCAGAGGAACTTGTGCAGGACCGCTATGAAAAATTCAAAGCGATTGGTCAATTTATTGAAAATTAATGAATAATCTGAATTTATAGCATACAACATTGTAAAAGCGTGTTAGGATAGACATATACTTATTTTGATTCAGCGGGATGAAGTATACGCACTGAAACAAAATAAAACCTCTGGTGAATCGTGCAGATTTTGACATGTAGTTATACGAAGTATGTCAATTAACAATTGGCATGTCTAGTAGCGATTGAAGTTTAAATCGTTTGAAAAAATCTAAACGAGAGCAGACCGAGGTGCAATCGATTTTATGGAACAGGGGATAGCAATATGTCGTCAACGAACACAATTACAACACAACTAACTTTAACACCGAAACAAAAGCCTACTGCTGAACAACGAGGCTTCGGTAAATATTTTACTGACCACATGTTTATGATGGATTATACGCTTGGGCAAGGATGGCATAATGCACGTATCATTCCGTATCAGCCAATTTCACTTGACCCGTCTGCAATGATTTTCCATTATGGACAATCTGTATTTGAGGGCATGAAGGCTTATAAAACGGCTGATGGTGACATTCAATTATTCAGACCAGAGCGCAATTTTAAGCGTTTAAATGCTTCGAATGAACGCTTATGTATTCCGGCGATTGATGAACAATTTGCCCTTGAAGCGTTAAAGCAACTGCTTGCGATTGACAGAGAGTGGGTGCCGAGTGAGCCGGGGGCATCGCTTTATATTCGACCGTATATTTTTGCATCGGAGCCGTTTTTAGGCGTTGCACCAGCTAAAAATTATCATTTCATTATTATTATGTCTCCAGTTGGGGCCTACTATAGTGAAGGTATTAATCCAGTGAAAATTGTAGTTGAGAAGCAATATGTTCGCGCTGTAGTAGGTGGCACAGGTGAAGCGAAAACAGGTGGTAACTACGCAAGTGGCTTAAAGGCGCAGGAGCTTGCAAGCGAGGAAGGATACTCGCAAATTTTATGGTTAGATGGTAAGGAAAACCGCTATATTGAAGAAGTAGGAAGTATGAATATTTTCTTCAAAATTAATGGAAAAGTGATTACGCCAGCTTTGAATGGCAGCATTTTACCAGGGATTACGCGGGACTCCATGCTACATTTATTAAAATCAAATAATTTTGATGTTGAAGAGCGTCGTATTACAATTGATGAGATTGTGCAGGCATTTGAAGAAGGTACTTTAGAAGAGGCTTTCGGCACAGGAACGGCTGCGGTTATTTCGCCTATCGGGCAATTAAAATGGCAAGATATGAAGCTCACTGTCAATGATGGGCAAATCGGTGAAGTAACAAAAATGCTTTATGATACGTTAACAGGTATTCAAAACGGCACAGTAGAAGATAAATTCGACTGGATTGTAAAGCTATAATGACAAATGATGTTTAAAGCGCAGGCTGTTCAGAAATAATATATTCTGAACAGCTATTATTATTATTTTTTTGTAAAATAGTATATATAAAGGCGTTGAAAGCTTACATAAGAACTATATTCATGATAATGTGGTAGTAGGTGAGTAGAGGAGGGATTTTTGTGAAAAAAATAGCTGTTTTAACAAGTGGAGGAGATGCGCCAGGGATGAATGCTGCTATTCGTGCCGTTGTCCGAAAGGCGCATTATCATAAAATAGATGTAGTAGGTGTTTACTACGGCTATGAAGGGCTTTATAATGGTAATTTCGAGCCGCTTGATTTAGGCTCGGTAGGTGGCATCATTCAACGTGGTGGCACAATGCTTTACTCGGCTCGTTTTCCTGAATTTAAAGAGGATGACATGCAAAATAAAGCAATTGAGCATTTACGTGCTGAAGGGATTGAAGGTTTAGTTGTAATCGGTGGTGACGGTTCATATCGTGGTGCAATGAGCTTAACTGATAAAGGTTTTCCGTGCGTAGGCATTCCTGGAACGATTGATAATGATATACCTGGTACAGAGTACACAATTGGCTTTGACACAGCACTTAATACAGCGGTTGAAGCAATTGATAAAATTCGTGACACAGCGACAAGTCATGAAAATACATTTATTGTGGAAGTAATGGGACGTAATGCGGGTGATATAGCCCTTTGGACAGGCTTGGCAGCTGGGGCAGAATCCGTGCTTATTCCTGAGGAAGAGTTTAATCTTGAAGATATTATTGCGCGTTTAGAGCGAAGTGCTGCTCGTGGTAAACGCCATAGTATTATAATTGTTGCAGAAGGTGTAATGCCTGGACATAAGCTAGGTAAAATTTTAGAGCAGCGAACAGGTGTACAAATTCGCGTGTCGGTGCTAGGTCATATGCAAAGAGGTGGTGCACCATCTGCTCGTGACCGTGTATTAGCTGGAAGGCTTGGAGCGAGAGCGGTAGAGCTTCTTCTAGAGGAAAAAGGAGGACGCGCTGTAGGCATCCGAAACCACGCTATCGTGGATTATGATTTAAAAGAGGCATATGAAAATAAACATATGGCGGATGTAAGCCTGTACACATTATCAAAGGAATTATCGATTTAATTTCTTTGCAAGTCCCCCACCTCTACAGATGGTGAGATGAATGTAAGTATTTTGCTGATTTCGGCGGGTGTCCTAATACTTGCTGATAAGAAGGAACTCAGTCTAAGTACGCCACTACATGCGCGCAACGACTGGGTGACCATCATCATGTTGGTCAAAGCTTCGGCGGATGTCATAGATTTAGAAGAGGAGTTTTCAGGCAAGCTTGAAAAAATCTAGACGCACTTACGCCGAGGTGTAAGTGATTATTAAATAAATGGAGAGAGTGAACTTATGAGAAAAACAAAAATAGTATGTACGATTGGACCGGCAAGTGAATCTCCAGAAATGTTAGAAAAGTTAATTGAAGCAGGTATGAACGTTGCGCGCTTGAACTTTTCACATGGCACGCATGAAGAACATGCTGTGCGTATTGCGGCAATTCGTGATGCGGCTGAAAATGTAGGGAAGCCTATCGGAATTTTATTAGATACAAAAGGACCAGAAATTCGTACACATACGATGGAAAATGGTGAGCTACATTTAGTGACAGGTCAAGTAATCGATATTTCAATGACAGAGGTTGTTGGAACAGCAACTAGCTTTTCTGTTACATATGCAGAATTAATCGATGATGTAAACCAAAATGATATTATTTTATTAGATGATGGTTTGATTGAGCTACGTGTATTAGCTAAAGATACTGAAAAAGGTTTAATCCATACGATTGTGGAAAACGCAGGGGTATTAAAAAATAAAAAAGGTGTTAACGTTCCGGGCGTATCGATTAAGCTACCAGGTATTACAGAAAAGGATGCACAAGATATTTTATTCGGTATTGAGCAAGGCATCGATTTTATTGCAGCATCCTTTGTACGTACAGCAAGTGATGTGTTGGAAATTCGCGAGCTACTAGAGCAAAATAACGGCGGGCATATTCAAATTATCCCTAAAATTGAAAACCAAGAGGGCGTGGATAATATCGATGAAATTATCCAAGTGTCGGACGGTTTAATGGTTGCACGTGGGGATTTAGGTGTTGAAATCCCTGCTGAGGAAGTGCCGTTAGTACAAAAATCGCTCATTTTAAAATGTAATCAAGCAGCAAAGCCTGTTATTACGGCAACACAAATGTTAGATTCTATGCAGCGTAATCCACGTCCAACGCGTGCTGAGGCAAGTGATGTGGCTAATGCCATCATCGATGGTACAGACGCTATCATGCTTTCTGGTGAAACAGCAGCGGGGCTTTACCCATTGGAATCTGTACAAACGATGAATAAAATTGCAGAGCGAACAGAGCAATCATTAGATTATCGCTCAATTGTTGCGATGCGCAGTCGTGAAAAAGAAGCAAATATGACAGAGGCAATTTCGCAAGCGGTAGCTTATACGTCAATTAATTTAGGCGTAAAGGCAGTGTTAGCACCAACAGAAAGTGGAAATACTGCAAAAATGATTGCTAAATACCGCCCAGGTGTACCAATTGTAGCGGTGACTGGCTCTAAAAATTCTGCACAGCTTTTAACATTGGTATGGGGTGTAAACCCAATTTTATGTCAACGTGTAAAAACAACAGACGAAATTTTAGAGCTATCTGTTGATGAATCATTAAAGCATGGCTTTGTTGACCACGGTGATGTTGTTGTTATTACAGCAGGTGTACCTGTTGGAGAAGCTGGTACAACTAATTTAATGAAAGTGCATGTTATCGGTGACTTACTTGCACGTGGTCAAGGTGTTGGTAAAGCATCTGTAGTAGGAAGAGCAGTAGTTGCGAGTAATGCAGCAGAGGCATTAGCATATGATACCGAGGGAGCCATTTTAGTAACAATTGGCACAGACCGCGAAATGATGCCTGCTATAGAAAAATGCGCGGGTATTATTACTGAGGAGGGCGGCTTAACAAGCCATGCGGCAGTTGTAGGTCTAAGCCTTGGAATTCCTGTTATTGTAGGCGTAAAAGATGCACTTGAATTGATTCGCCAAGGGCAAGAAATTACGATGGACGCTGAAACGGGTGTTATTTATAAAGGACACGCAAGCGTTTTATAAAAAAAGGGCTGTTTAGGAAGTCGGATTGTCATCTGACTTTCTAGCAGCCCTTGTCTTTTTTACGCAAGCACTGATGAAACTTTTTTATTAATAGTTCGTATTAAATATATAAGTAGGAGGTGCTCGTATGCAAAAATTATTGCTTATGCTGATTGCGCTAAGCTTTGCAGAAATTGCGACATTTATTATTGTTGGTAAGCTACTTGGCGTCTTTGTAACATTGCTATTAGTTGTCGCAACAAGTGCAATTGGTGCTTTCATTTTGAAAAATAAAGGACTTGCTTCCTTCCAGTCAATTCAACAGAGCATGGCGCAGGGAAAGCCACCTGGCGTAGCGATGGTAGAGGCATTTGCACTATTTATTAGCGGAGTATTATTATTATTGCCGGGCTTTTTAACAGATATTATCGGATTAGTATTGCTGATGCCATTTTCGAGAAATTTAATGAAGCCGCTTATTTTTAATTGGGTACGAAAAAAAATGAAGAGCACTCAAATTATTATCGAGCAAAAATAGATTTTTCGCGCATTTTTACTGCAATTAGCAAGAAAAACGGACTGAGCAGAATACCATATACACCGAATAATAATATAGAGGCAGCACTGATTACGAAGGAATGCACCATGCGCAATTGAAATGTTGATGCCCAAACGATGGATTCTACAAGCTGCCTCGATAATTGAATGAAAAGGTAGAGTGCGATGAGTGCAATAGACAGCCACTTTTGTCCAATAATAAAAAAGTAAATGATTAATGGAATAAGAAAAATGCCGATGCCGAAAAATGGTAATGCGTCAGCAAAGGATATTAATAATGCTTTACTAATCGGATTTTCAAAGCGTAACAAGTAAAATCCAACACTTAATAAAACGAAAGTCATTATAAAAAGTTGGAGTGATACGAATAAAAAATAAGAAAAAATATGAAGAGCGCGTTTGAAGTAATGCTGCCACTCAGTGCGATATTTTTTCGGTACATAAATAAAAAACCATAAGCGATTTTTCCTTGACTCGAACAAGGAAAAATAAAAGACAATAAGAAATATGAAAAATTCAAATAAATAGCCAAAAGTATGCTGAGCAATGCTAACGAGCGTCATCATTATTGAATCAATAAAAGAAAATGATTTTTCAAGCAATAGTGGGAAAAATAATAAATCAGCATATTGTTCTGAAAAAGCATCTAAATGCATTTTAAAATAAGGAATGAGTGTTAATAAGCTTTGGAATAGAATAGCAGATACTTGATAAACAATGACTAAACATAAGACTGTCGTTAAAGTGATACTGATGATAATCGGAAGGTGAAATTTCTTATAAAAAAGTTGGACAACTGGATACAGCAAGTAAGCGCAGAGCAGGGCAAGAGAAATTGGTAATAGAAGAAATGACAGTAATAAATAACTAGCAATAATGAGATATTTTATTATGCTTTCAACTGTTAAAAACTTCAAATGAGCATTGTGCACTATTCCACCTCTTAATATAATTTTATCAAAAATTATTTTAACAAGACCGTTGATTGAACAAATATTAGGCATATTTGTGTATTTTTGATTATCAACATCCGTGTCATCTTAATTAAATAGAAAATTCCGACTTCCACTATATCACTAGTATATTTAAAATAATTAGCCTAGAATTTATTGAAATATAATTGGTGTAATTTTTTTCTCCTTTAATGATTATTTTTCATTCCTAATACCTTTTTTTCTTAAAATAGTTACTTTCCATTCACAAAGCCGTCAAAATTGATTATAATGAATCATGTAAGCGATTTACTTATAGGTTCATTAATGAAAGTTAGTGTATAGAAGCACTAACACAGTCAACAAAAAATGAGGGAGCGATTATTTATGACAGCAACACGTGGTTTAGAAGGTATCGTAGCAGCAGAGTCTAAAATTAGTTCAATTATTGATGATACACTTACATATGTAGGGTACAATATTGATGATTTAGCAGACAATGCTAGCTTTGAAGAAGTAGTTTATTTATTATGGCATACTCGTTTACCAAAAGCGGACGAGCTTGCTGAATTAAAACAACAATTAGCAGATAATATGGCTGTACCACAAGCTATTCTTGATCAGTTTAAAACATACCCATTAAACACAGTTCATCCAATGGCGGCATTGCGCACGGCTGTATCACTATTAGGTGTGTTTGATGAGGAAGCAGATGTAATGGATCCGGAAGCAAACTACCGCAAAGCAATCCGTTTACAGGCGAAAATTGCAACTGTAGTAACAGCATTCTCTCGTATTCGTAAAGGCTTAGAGCCAGTTGCTCCAAAAGCTGGTCTTAGCTATGCAGCTAACTTCTTATACATGTTAAAAGGTGAAGAGCCAGCAGAAATCGAAGTAGAGGCATTCGACAAAGCGTTAGTATTACATGCTGACCACGAATTAAACGCATCTACATTCACAGCGCGTGTATGTGTAGCAACACTTTCTGATGTATACTCAGGTGTAACTGCTGCAATTGGCGCATTAAAAGGTCCTTTACATGGTGGAGCAAACGAGCAAGTAATGAAAATGTTATCTGAAATCGGTTCAATTGATAATGTTGAGCCATGGGTACAAAATAAATTAGATAATAAAGAAAAAATCATGGGCTTTGGTCACCGCGTATACCGCAAAGGGGACCCACGTGCACCACATTTACGTGTAATGTCTGAAAAGTTAACAAAATTAACTGGTAAACCAGAATTATATGATATGTCTGTTAAAATTCACGATATGATTGTAGAGCAAAAGAAATTACCAGCAAACGTTGACTTCTTCTCTGCATCTGTATACGATTCATTAGGTATTGAGCATGACTTATTCACACCAATCTTTGCAGTATCACGTACTTCTGGTTGGGTTGCACATATTTTAGAGCAATATGCAAACAACCGTTTAATTCGTCCACGCGCAGAATATGTAGGACCAGGCATGCAGAAATACGTTCCAATTGAAGAGCGTTAATTTCTTTCAATAGATGTCATAGATTTTTAAGGGAAAGTTTTGAGCAAGCTCAAGAAAATCTGGACGCAATTACGTCAAAGTGTAATTGGTTATTTCATAAGTATGTTAAAAATGTGTGTTTAGTACTCGGACAAGTTGCTAGTTATAGCAGTTTTACGACTGCCAATGCACGCTTTGAAAAAATATGCTAAACTTATCTAGGACTGGGGCAAATGCACAGTCCTAGATTTTCGAATATAGGAGGCAAATATTCATGACTAACGGTAAAATTGTAGTAGAAAATGGTGTGTTAAACGTACCAAACAACCCAGTAATTCCTTTCATCGAGGGTGACGGTATCGGTCCAGATATTTGGGCAGCGGCTTCTCGTGTAATCGATGCAGCTGTAGAAAAAGCATACAATGGCGAAAAGAAAATTGAATGGTTAGAAGTTCTTGCGGGTGAAAAAGCATTCAATCAAACAGGTGAATGGTTACCGAAAGAAACTTTAGATAAAATTAACGAATACTTAATCGCAATTAAAGGACCTTTAACAACACCGATTGGTGGCGGTATTCGCTCTTTAAACGTAGCATTACGTCAAGAATTAGATTTATACGTTTGTCTACGTCCAGTACGTCACTTTGATGGTGTGCCTTCTCCAGTTAAGCGTCCAGAAGACGTAGATATGGTTATTTTCCGTGAGAATACGGAAGATATTTACGCTGGTATTGAATACCAAGCTGGTTCAGACGAGCAAAAGAAATTATTAAACTTCCTACAAACTGAATTAGGTGTGAACAAAATTCGCTTCCCAGAAACTTCTGGTTTAGGTATTAAGCCTGTTTCTCAAGAAGGTACAGCGCGTTTAGTTCGTGCTGCAATTGAGTATGCAATTAAACATAACAAACCAACTGTTACATTAGTACACAAAGGTAACATCATGAAATTCACTGAAGGTGGTTTCAAAAACTGGGGTTATGAATTAGCAGAAACAGAATTTGCTGATAAAGTATTCACATGGAACCAATACGATGCAATCAAAGCTGAGCAAGGCGAAGCCGCTGCGAATGAAGCACAAGCAAAAGCTGTTGCTGAAGGCAAAATCATCGTAAAAGATTCTATTGCTGATATCTTCTTACAACAAATTTTAACTCGTCCAACTGAGTTTGACGTAGTAGCTACTATGAACTTAAACGGTGACTACATTTCTGATGCATTAGCTGCACAAGTTGGTGGTATTGGAATTGCTCCAGGTGCAAACATTAACTACGTAACTGGTCATGCAATCTTCGAGGCTACTCACGGTACAGCACCAAAATATGCTGGTCAAGATAAAGTAAACCCTTCTTCAGTATTACTTTCTGGCGTATTAATGCTTGAGCACTTAGGTTGGCAAGAGGCTGCAGATTTAGTAACGAAATCTGTAGAAAAAACAATTTCATCTAAAGTTGTAACTTACGATTTTGCACGTTTAATGGATGGTGCAACAGAAGTAAAATGTTCTGAGTTCGCTAACGAATTAATCAAAAATCTTTAAGAGTTTTGCGTTCCAAACACCGTGCGGTAGCCGGTGTTTGGAACGCTTTTGTTGTTGTTTTTATAAAATGTTTGCTGGTGTGAATAGAGGTGCTTTTCTTTGAAAGGGTGGTAAACATTTGTTTAGCGGTGTTTCTCGTGAGTGAAAGAGAAGCTATGGGGGAGTTTGGAGTTCCGATAGCCTTGCGGTGGCTAGCTTTCGGGTGATTTTTTGATTTTTATGAGCGAATTACAATGGTTAATGAGCGAAATGAGGTGTTTAGCGAGCGAATCGTGACCTTTGTAGGGGGAGTGTAATAAGAATTTGCCCGAGATTTCCGCTTTTTGGGTGGCGAAAAGTCGATTTTGTATTGGCGTAGCGTTGAAATAAAGTTTTTTATCGCTCGACTTTTACTGAGGGTAAACACTGCTAAAGGCAATGCTCATCTCATATTTAAAAGATGCATTCTCTGTTTATAGGAATCAACATTTTGTCAAACATCATCGCTACTGTTCAAAATGCCGGCTACGCACGGCTTTTTGGACAGCCCTGTTTTGCGAATTTTGCCACTTGTTTAACTTATATAAACACCAATTTTTTGTTAATATGAAAGAGGGAAAACATTTCATTAATAGGAGTGGATTAGTGATGACATTAAAACGTAAAAAAATAACTGTAATCGGCGGAGGTTTCACTGGAGCAACAGCGGCTTTTCTAGCAGCACAAAAAGAGCTTGGAGATGTGGTGTTGCTTGATATTCCACAAGCTGAAAATCCAACAAAGGGCAAAGCGTTAGATATGTGGGAGGCAGCACCAATTCAAGGCTATGATTCCTATGTAGAAGGAACGGCTGATTATGCAGATACGGCAGACTCAGACATTGTCATTGTGACAGCGGGGGTAGCGCGCAAACCGGGTATGAGCCGTGATGATTTAGTACAAACAAACGAAAAGGTAATGGTTTCCGTATCGGAGCAAATTGCCAAGTATTCACCGAATGCAACAGTGCTTGTACTGACAAACCCTGTTGATGCAATGACATATACGGTCTACAAAACAACAGGCTTCCCAAAAAATCGTGTTATTGGACAATCAGGTGTACTGGACACAGCCCGTTTCAGAGCATTTATTGCAGAGGAATTGAATATGTCTGTAAAAGACGTAACAGCGTTAGTTTTAGGAGGGCACGGTGATACAATGGTGCCGTTAACACGCTATTCATTTGTCGGTGGTGTGCCAATTGAGTCATTAATTGCACCAGAACGTCTAGAGGAAATTGTGAACCGTACACGTAACGGTGGAGCGGAAATCGTCAACTTGCTTGGTAACGGTTCTGCCTATTATGCACCAGCGGCAGCGATGGTGGAAATGGCAGAAGCTATTTTAAAAGATCAAAAACGCGTACTACCATCAATCGCTTATTTGGAAGGTGAATATGGTTACGAGAATCTATGTTTAGGTGTACCGACATTATTAGGAGCAAATGGTGTTGAAAAAATCTTTGAGTTAGAGTTAACAGAAGGAGAAAAATCAGCGTTAGATTATTCAGCACAAGCAGTAAAATCGGTGATGGATGTTTTAAATAATTAAGGAAATGGTGGCGTCTGAGAAGCATGCAAAGCACTGCTTTTCAGGCGATTCTTTTATTTTTTATTAAAATAACAAAAAACTTTTTTACTCTTTCGTATAAACATCGCACAACATTGTACTTTCCGCCAAAAGTTGATACTATAAAAGTATCGTATTACATATTTATTGATTATGTAAAATTGAATATGTTTGCGTGTTTTTAAGGATATTTTATATTGCAAAGCTATTTATTACTCGTAATGAAAATCGGGGTTTTTCCAAAAGTTTTATTTTTAATAATGGTTAATCCACACGTTTGATTGCACTAAGAAGGAGTTGCTTCGAATTGCTACAAAAGAATAGAAAGCAAGGTAGATTTATAACGACTTTAACAATTGGTGAAAAGCTGCATATTACTGAGAAAATGGATGATAAAGATTTATTAATATACTTAGGTTTAACAAATGATAATAATCCATTATTTATTCAGCATGATTATGCCGCCAACACTTCTTTCAAACAACCAATTGTTCCACAAATTATGTTAAATGGTATTATCGCTTCCGCTATTTCTAAGCATATGCCAGGTCCGGGCTCATATATTTTAGAGCAAACGTTAAAGTTTTTAGCACCTGCCTATCATTATGAAACGGTTGACTTTGTTTTGGAAATCGAGCATATTGATGAAGAAAATAATGAGGTGTTAATTGCTGTCAAAGCAACAAATATTGAAAAAGCGCTTTTGCTGGAAGGGAAGCTTAAAGTATCTCCTCCTCGCATATAATAGATTTGAGATGGGGGTTTCAAATCGATGATGGAGGCAAAGGAAATGACAAAAACAATTTTAGTCGTAGAAGATGAATTATCAATTGCGACACTATTACAATATAATTTAGAGCAGGCGGGTTTCAATGTGTTACTTGCACATGACGGAAAAAAAGGTCTTGATTTAGCTGTTGAAAAAACGCCAGATTTACTGTTGCTCGATTTAATGCTACCGACAATGGATGGAATGGAAGTGTGCAAGGAATTGCGCAGTTTAAGAATGAATATTCCAATTATTATGTTAACTGCACGCGATGATGAGTTTGATAAAGTTTTAGGCTTAGAGCTTGGTGCAGATGACTATATGACAAAACCCTTTAGCCCGCGTGAAGTTATTGCACGTGTTAAGGCGGTACTTCGTCGTTTCACCCCTGCAGCGTCAGCTGAGGAAATAAAAACAGGGGAGACAACATATGAATATGGTAGTTTAAAGGTCTTTCCAGAGCGCTTTGAAGCTTTTTTAAATGATGAGGCACTTGAATTTACACCGAAGGAATTCGAGCTACTTGTTTATTTATTAGAAAATAAAAACCGTGTACTAACGCGCGATCAGCTACTTAGCTCTGTATGGAATTATGATTTTGCTGGTGATACGCGTATTGTGGACGTCCATATTAGCCATTTACGCGATAAAATTGAAGAAAATAGTCGTAAGCCAATATTTATTAAAACGATACGTGGATTAGGCTATAAATTTGAGGAGCCGAGAAAATGAATAAATCAATGAGCGGCCGACTCTTTTTCTCATTTATTTTACTTGTAACGGCAATTTTTGCTGTCCTAGAACTTGTTATAGGTCAGCTTTTTCCTTTTTACTTAGAGGACTATGTGCAAGTACAAACCGAGGTAGTGCAGGAAAATGTTGTAGAGTTTATTCAGCAGGAAAATATTGAACTGACCTCTCTACAGCAGGAAAAATTATTGCAGGCATATGATGTGAGTGCGGATGAAGAGTATTTTAGCTATACACGTGTTCGCCTCATGTTAGTACTTGTTATTTTATTTTTAGTAGCGATTGCAGTAATTGGCTTAGTATCCTATCGAATGGTTAGTAATTTTGTAGAACCTATAGAGGCTGTTACACGTACAGCACAGGAGCTGGCAGTCGGTAATTATTATGCCCGTGCTTTTGCGAATGGGCCGAAAACAATTATAGAGCTTCGCAATTCAATCAATGTACTAGCGCGCAATTTGCAGGATATTACAAAAATACGAGAAATAGAAGAAGAACGCTTGAAAACGCTTATTGAAAATATGGGTAGCGCATTGATGATGATTGATCGAGAAGGCTATATATCAATTGTTAATAAGCAATTTCTTCATCGCTTTGGCTTAACGTCCGAGCAGGTGCAAGGTAAAAATTTTTTAACAGTTGGATTGCCTGAAAATTTAGAAGTATTTATCGACCATGTTTTTTTAACGGAGCAGCCATATCAAAAGCAGCTTGAAATGGAGCTGCAGCAAGAAATCACATATAAGCTCGTTTATGGGGCCCCTGTTGTAGGAGAGCATGGACGTTGGCTTGGTGTTGTTTTAGTCATGCATGACGTTACCGAGCTAATTCGTTTAGAGCAAATTCGAAGAGATTTCGTTGCCAATGTTTCACATGAATTGCGGACACCAATTACTTCAATTAAAGGTTTTTCTGAAACATTGTTAGACGGTGCATATAAAGATGAAAATATGCTGTTATCATTTTTAGAAATTATTTATAAAGAAAGCAACCGTTTACAAGAACTTATCAACGATTTATTAGAGCTATCTAAAATTGAGCAGCATGGTTTTTCTGTAGATATTGTGCCTACAAGCTTGCAGGAGGTTATTGCAAGGGTAGTTGATGTCACGAGTCCACGTTTAGAAGAAAAAAATATGCAGTTTGATATGCAAATGGATAGAGACGTACGAATTTTAGGGGATGAAAATCGCCTCATTCAAATTTTTACAAACTTAATTTCGAACGCTGTTACGTACTCTCCAGACAGTACAACAATTACTGTAAAAATGACGCAAAACGAGGAATATGGAATTGTAGAAGTAGAGGACCAGGGAATTGGGATTGAAAAACAAGAAATCGCGCGTGTCTTTGAGCGTTTCTATCGAATCGATCGCGCACGTAGCCGTAATTCTGGCGGCACAGGCTTAGGTCTTGCAATTGTAAAGCATCTAGTAGAGGCGCATCATGGAAAAATTGTTGTGACGAGTGAAGTAGGAAAAGGCACAAAAATTTCAATACACATACCTCTTGCACCATCATCTTAACAAAATCTTTACACAGGCTTTATAAAGAATTAAAAAAATGCTTATATAATAAGTTATAAGAAACCCCTATTTCAAACTAAATAATTAAGGGAGGCGTCTGGAAATTTCCGGACGCTTTTTTCAATTGTAAAAAGAAATCAAAATTATTGTGAAACTTTTTTGCGGGTTACACCGTAAAAAAGTTATAGCAAAATAAAGGGAGGAACAAATATGAGTACAAAGCGTACATTAATAGCCATTGCTTTAGGGTTATTGCTACTATTTGGTGTTGTTGCAGCTTTAACAACATGGTATACAGTGGATGAATCTGAACAAGCAGTTGTTATCACTTTTGGAAAGTCGGGAGAAACAATAACGGAGTCTGGTTTACATTTTAAACTGCCGTGGCCAATACAAAAAGTTGAAGTATTATCGAAGGAAACATTTAGTTTAGAATTCGGCTACAAAGAGCGTTCGCAAGGGGATATTGACGTATACCCTTCAGAAACAAAAATGATTACAGGTGATGAATTTTTCGTGTTAACTGATTTAGTCGTACAATGGAAAATAACAGACCCGAAAAAATATTTATTTAACTCACAAGAACCAAAAGAGCTACTACATAGTGCGACATCAAGCGCAATTCGCTCAATTATTGGAAACTCAAAAATTGATGCTGCTTTAACAGATGGTAAATCAGATATCGAGTCAAGAACAAGAGAGCTACTAACATCATTAATGGAAAAATATGATGTTGGTATTAGCGTATTAGGTGTCAAGCTTCAGGATGTTGAATTGCCAAATGAAGAAGTACGTGCTGCCTTTACAGCCGTAACGGATGCACGTGAGATGAGAAATACAAAAATTAACCAAGCGGATAAATATAAGAATCAACGCTTAAGTGAAGTAGAAGGGGAGATTGCTGCGATTAAATCGAAGGCAGAAGGGCAAAGGGTTGCGCGTATTGAGCAAGCAGTTGGTGATGTTGCCGTATTTAATCAGCTTTATAACGAGTATAAAGGCAATCAAGCAATTACACGTGAGCGTCTTGTATTAGAAACATTAGAAATGGTATTACCACATGCTCAAATTTATATTATGAACGACAATGAAGGCAATACGTTGAAATACTTGCCTATTCAACAAACAACTACAGCAAAGCCGAAAGAGGAAGGGAGCGGTAGTCAATGAGTAACAACAATTTCGACGGGGATTTAGAAAAGTTTTTAAGAAAGTTATTTACAGATAAAAATAAAAAGAAGGCTAAAGTGGTAGAAGTAGTAGATTCTGAAGCACAGACGATTAAAAAGGAAAAGCAACCGAAAAATATGCGCAAATGGGCTACTAGTGCATTGATAGTAACAGCTATTTTTGCCATCGCAATTATCGCTTTTGCCAATCTTTATATCGTCAAAGAAAACGAATATAAAGTAGTACGCCAATTTGGTGAAGTCGTAAAATTTGAGCGCGAACCGGGCTTGCATATGAAAATACCTTTTATTCAAAGTGTGACGACATTACCAAAAAACCTAATGACATATGACATGATGCAGGAAGAAATTAATACAAAAGATAAGAAGCGAATTATTATTGATAATTATGCTGTTTGGCGCGTAGTTGACCCTAAGGAACTTATTTCTAACGCAGGGACATTACCTAATGCTGAGCGTCGTATGAGTGAATTTATTTATTCTGTTCTTCGTACAGAGCTTGGTAAGCTTGATTATGAACAAATTATTAATGATGCTGATTCATCGCGCGGTGATATAAATAATAATGTCACGTTAAAAGTAAATGAGCTATTGGCGAATGACAACTATGGTATTGAAGTTTTAGATGTGCGCATTAGACGTACAGATTTACCACCAGAAAATGAGCAGGCTATTTTTACACGTATGATTTCAGAGCGTGAAAAAACGGCACAAACTTATTTATCACAAGGTGATGCTGAAAAAAGAAGAATAGAAGCTGAAACAGACCAAGATGTGCAAATGAAGTTAGCAAAGGCAAACAGAGAAGCGGCAGTGACAATTGCAGAAGGCGAGGCAGAGGCTGCGAAAATTTATAACAAGGCATTTTCACAAGACCCTGATTTTTATTCTTTATATCGAACATTGGAATCGTATAAAAAAACCATTGGTGATGATACAGTCATTATTTTACCATCAGACTCTCCGTATGCAAGAGTACTTTCTGGTTACTTAGAGTAAAGAATAAAGTTTCGTTCCTCTCAGACTGTTGATAGCAAGTGAACAATTAGTTGGCATATTTCATTGTCACTAATTGTTCACTTTTTTGTTTTAAAGAATAAGAAAATAGAAGTTTTGGCATTTAAACAGTGTCTAGGCTAAACGTACGTCCCTCAGTTATTTTCAAATCCTCACACAAAAGTGCTGGCGCATTTATTTTCCTGCTAGCTCTTTTCCCATGTTTACGGCAGTTTGTAAAAAAATAATAGGATTTTAGGGAAAAATGTAGCAATTGAAATATATTGTAGTATAATGTACTACGGTTAGTTGTTTTGTCGCATCTTTTTTAAAATAAATTAATGCGAAATGTATGAGATTAAAGAAAATTTTGAGAGTACTAAAGACTCAGAAAGGTGGGGAAATAGTGATTTTTTTAGACACTAATTATATATCTCCAATGCTGCAAGATGCATTAATGCGTACTGAAATCCCAATGTACGATATCGTTAATAAGCGATTCATAAATAAATCGCAGGCAGGTACATTGGAATTACAGGAAGAGCAGCTTATTATTATGAATTCGGAAAATGCTATTAAAGTATTAACAGACCATTATTCACAATTAAATGTTACAAAATGGTCGAATTTATTTAAAAACAAAGTTGCATTTCGGCAATATTTAGCAGCGAGCTTCCCAAACTTTTATTTCAAGGAAAGCACATTGCAGGAATTAAGCATGATGGACAGTAACAGCATACCTTATCCAATTATTTTGAAACCAGCAATCGGTTATTCGAGTGTCGGTGTACAGAAAATTAAGGATGCACAGCAGTTTACTGAAGCTGTTGAGCAATTAGTAGAAAATAATGGTCTTTCATCTTCTTATTCACAGGATATTTTAAATTTCCAAACATTCATTTTGGAAACATATATTGAAGGACAAGAGCTAGCCGTGGATGCTTATTTTAATGCGGAGGGTAAGCCGGTTATTTTAAATTTATTCGCTCGTATGTTCCGCGACGCAGAAGATATGAGTGACCGTATTTATTATACGAGTAAGCAAGTGATAATACAGTATTTATCAGTTGTTGAAAAATATTTAGCCGAGCTAGGCGCATCGCTTGAAATGCGTAATTATCCATTTCATATCGAGCTTCGCATTGATGATAAAGGTGTTTTAATTCCAATTGAGGTAAACCCTTTACGCTTTGCAGGTATCGGAACGACAGAGCTTGGTACATATGCTTATGATATTAATCCGTACGAATATGTTTTTAATCAGTGGGAACCGGATTGGTCACAAAAAATAGCAAAGATGGATGACCGAATTTACAGCTTTACTTGTGCAGAGTTCGATAGTCAACTAACGTTTGAAGATATTGACTGTATTCATCATGAGGAGCTTAAACAACAATTTGAGCATTTATTAGAGTACCGTGTATTACCTCAAGATAGTGGGACAACCTTTGCAGTTATCTTTTTTGCCAGTGATTCATTTAGTCAAAATGAACATATTTTATCATTAGATTTTATGTCATTTATTACAACAAAGAATGAGACACTTTCTTTAAGTGGTTCTCAAAACTAGAAGGAGCAGGCTAGACATGGGCAAAAAAATATATTCGGTTAAAACGAAAATATTGTTAAGTATTATTTTACCAATTAGTATTTTGATTTTTGTTTTTGGCATGTTTTGTTATATGGTGGCGACCAATTTAATTAACGAGCAAATTCTACCAACATACGAGCAAAATTTAACATTAAAAATGGAGCAGTTTGAAGGATTAATAGATGCAAATACGATTAATGCTGCCAAAACAGATCGCAATGAATTTGAAAAGCTTTTAACAATTTCAACAGACCTTAAACATCAAGCGGGATTAGAACACGTTTATATTATGAGTAAAGTTGATGGACAAGAAGTCATTTTAGTGCTAAGTGATGATGGCGAATATTTGACACCTTTAGATTTTTCTGAGGATCAAAAGAAGGCGATGACGACAACTGATATTGTTGTAAGTCCGATTTATAAAGATGATTACGGGGCGCATAAATCTACATTTTTACAAATTGCAGGCACAGATTCGGTGCTTGGTCTTGATGCTGATGCTGATTTTGTGAGTGAACTAAAAAATACAATTGTAACGATTATTATTATTATTTCAATTGTGTTCATTTCCTTAGGTGTAGCGTTAGCATTATTTATCGCACGCAATATTACACGCCCAATGGAGCGCTTAGTAGCCCATACTGAAATTGTTGCAAAAGGTGATTTACAGCAGCAAGTGATTGTGGAAGGGGATAAGGAAGTACGACATTTAGCGCAAAGCTTCCATGATATGCAAGCTCAGCTTCGAGAAACGATTCAACATGTAAATATTACGTCAACACATGTAGACCAAAGCTCCTCAACATTAAGGGAAAGTGTGGAACAGCTAACAGTTGCTTCGACGCAAGTGGCTGGAGCCGTTCAAGAAATTGCCTCTAGTAGTGAAATGATTGTTGATGGTGCGGTGCAAAATCGTGAGGCAATTGAGCAGATGGTTACACAAATCTCTTACATATCTGATATGACTTCGCAAATATCGGATGAGGCTTTGCATGCTACAACGATTGCACAGCAAGGGAATGAGGCAGTTCAAAGCTCGGTAAAAGGAATTACAAATATTCATGAGACAGCGAAAACGTCATTGAAAATTACAGAGCAGATGAATGCTCGTTCAACAGAAGTAAGTCAGATTACAAAAATTATTTCGGGTATTTCTGACCAAATAAATTTATTAGCGTTAAATGCAGCAATTGAAGCAGCGAGAGCTGGGGAATATGGCAAAGGCTTTGCGGTTGTAGCCGATGAAATACGTTCACTTGCTGAGCAGTCCGCACAGTCAGCAAGTAATATTACTACATTAATTCAAGGGATGCAAAAAGATTCGGATGAGTCTGTTACGGCAATTACAAATGTTGTGGCACAAATCGAGCATGAAAATGCAGTCATTCATTCTGCTGGTGACACATTTGAGGCGATTTCAGCATTAGTAAACGAAATGAATAGCGAAATTCAACAAGTAACAGCTACGATTCAAGAAATGGCTGCAAGCTCCAACCAAGTGCTTGTTACAACGAATCAAACAGTTGAATCCATTGAAGTATCAAGTGAGCATTCACAAAGCATTGCGGCCTCAATGGAGGAGCAAACAGCTACTAGTGAAGAAATGTTAAGCATTGCTACCGAGTTAAATGAAATGATTGGCAACTTAAAAGGTCAAATTGAGCGTTTTAAAATATAGTCAGAGGGACGTCCGAAAAGTGTGCGAGACACTGCTTTTCGGACGTTTCGTTTATGGTATATTAAAATGATGGCTGTTTATAATTGAGGTTGCTCGAAAAGTGTATATCTTTTCGGATAGACATTGCTTCTATATTAAATATTTGCTAAAAACGCTCGTACCTGTCACTTCGTTTTCGACACAAAACACATATGCTCCTGCGGTTACTCGTCGCAGAAAAAAATGCTCCTGCGGTTACTCGTCGCAGAAAAAAATGCTCCTGCGGTTACTTGTCGCGAAGAGGTTATCTCTAGATGACGTTTCAGACAACCCCTTGCTATGGCTTGTTTATTTAGGATAATTTTGGTGTGAGAGGAGAAAGAAATTTCTTTTCAATTCTCTATTTCTTGTTATAATAGGTATGCAAGTTGATAGAGAGGTGGATAGGATGAGCAAGCGAATTCAAAATTTGCTAGTAGCATTTATTATTGCAACGTCTGTGACCGCGCTTTTTCAATCAAGTTCTTTTGAATGGATGAAAATAAGCCTTTTTCATATACCTATATTGTTTTTAATTATGTTTATACTTGGAGCCATCATTGCGGAAGATGTTCGATATGCTTTTAAAAAGGTGTTTTGGTATGAGAAGCGTAAAGACAAGCGTCCCATTTGGCAGGTCGGTATTGGGATGATTTTTTATTTCACACAAATTGGTTTTGTGGAAGTATTTATGAGAGGTGCCATGCCTTATCATCTTGGTGGGATGCCGCTGTACTTAGTAATTAGCTTTTTAAACGCCTTTTTACTAACAGTTATTTTTGAAGAAATCTTCTATAAAAATAATGAAAGTGCCTCGTGGCAATATAAGGTGAAAAATAAATGAGTAATCTAGGTGCTTCTTACGAAACTTTTTAGGAAAGTTTTGTAGGAGCACCTTTTTTGGTGGAAAAAAACTTGGATTCACGCTAAAGTTAAGAGGAGAATAGTTCGAACGCATGTTTTTACCTTTGCTAGCTATTTGCGTTATTTCTAATAGTTAGTTTAAAAAATGGAAACAAAGATGTACTTGAAGAGGAGCGTACAATAATGGCGAAAGAAAAATTATTATTACTTGATGGTAACAGTTTAGCATATCGTGCATTTTTTGCATTGCCACCATTAACAAATGACAGCGGAATTCATACGAATGCTTCATATGGTTTTACAATGATGCTACAAAAAATTGTGGAGGAGGAGCAGCCGACGCAAATGCTAGTAGCATTTGATGCAGGGAAAACGACATTCCGCCATGAATCATACGGAGAATATAAAGGTGGTCGCCAAAAAACGCCACCAGAGCTATCGGAGCAATTCCCTTATATTCGTAAGCTGATTGATGCATACAATATTAGGCGCTATGAGCTTGATTTATATGAGGCAGACGATATTATTGGCACATTAGCCAAGCAGGCGGAAGAAAAGGGCAGCGAAGTCATTATCGTGTCCGGTGATAAAGATTTAACACAGCTTGCAACGGATAATGTAACCGTTTATATTACGCGTAAAGGAATTACAGATATTGAAAAATATACGCCGGCACATATCGAGGAAAAATACGGACTAACACCTGTACAAATCATCGATATGAAGGGGCTGATGGGGGATGCATCTGACAATATCCCAGGCGTTCCTGGTGTCGGAGAAAAAACGGCAATTAAGCTTTTAAAGGAATACGGAACTATTGAAGCATTATATGAAGCGATTGATGCGATGAAGGCTTCGAAAATGAAAGAAAAGCTTGTGGAAAATGAGGAAAGTGCGCATTTATCGAAGAAGCTTGCCACGATTTTTACGGAGGCTCCAATTGAGGTGACGCTGGGCGATTTAGCTTATGCTGGTCCGAATGAGGATGCTTTACTTGCCGTTTGGCAGGAGCTAGGGTTTAAATCATTAATTGAAAAAAGCGATATGCAGAGCACTGCACAGGAGCAGGAGGAGATTCAGCTAAACATTGTGGATGAAGTGACGCCTGCCATGTTAACAGATGCGATGGCACTCCATATTGAGTTGGAGAACGAACATTACCATAGCTGTAATATGCTTGGGATTGCTATAACAAATGGTGCAGGCGCTATGTATATTCCTGTGGAGGTGGCATTAAAAAGCGATGTTTTTAAAGCTTGGCTAGAAGATGCGACGAAGAAAAAGTATATTGTAGATAGTAAAGCGACACAGGCAATTTTAGCACGTCATCAAATACAGCTTGCGGGTGTTGCCTTTGACTTACTGCTTGCATCGTATATTGTCAACCCAGCTATTTCCGGTGATGATGTAGCAACATTGGCAAAGGAATTTGGCTATACAAATGTACAAGCCAATGAGGTCGTCTATGGAAAAGGGGCAAAATGGACTGTACCTGCTGAGGATATACTAGCAGACCATATTAGTCGAAAAGCGATTGCCTTATGGCATTTACAGCCTGTTGTAGAAAAAAAGCTACAGGATAATGAACAATACGACTTATACCATGAATTAGAATTGCCGCTTGCTGAAATTTTAGGCACGATGGAAATCACAGGAATTTCTGTGAACGTAGAAACATTAAATCAAATGGGCGAGGCATTACAGAAAAAGCTTGCCATTATTGAGCAAACGATTTATGAGCTTGCGGGTGAGGAATTTAATATTAATTCACCGAAGCAATTAGGTGTTATTTTATTTGATAAGCTAGGACTGCCTGTATTGAAAAAGACAAAAACAGGCTACTCTACAGCTGCGGACGTGCTTGAGAAGCTCCAATCAGAGCATGATATTGTGAAGCATATTTTAGATTATCGCCAATTAGCGAAGTTGCAATCGACATATATTGAAGGATTGACAAAAGAGATACACGAAGAGGATGGAAAAGTGCATACGCGCTTCCAGCAAGCATTGACAGCAACAGGACGTTTAAGCTCGACAGACCCGAACCTACAAAACATTCCAATTCGTTTAGAGGAAGGGCGTAAAATTCGCCAAGCATTTGTGCCATCAAAGGAAGGTTGGGTGCTATTTGCAGCTGATTATTCACAAATCGAATTACGCGTATTAGCACATATGTGTCAGGACGCTACACTGGTAGAGGCATTCAAGGAAGGGATGGATGTTCATACACGTACTGCAATGGATGTTTTTGGTGTAACAAATCCCGACGAGGTCACAGCAAATATGCGACGTACAGCGAAGGCAGTAAACTTCGGAATTATTTACGGTATTAGTGATTATGGCTTATCGCAAAACTTAGACATACCGCGTAAAAAAGCAGCTGAGTTTATTGAGAACTATTTACAAAGCTTCCCCGGTGTAAAAGATTATATGGAAAGCATCGTGGCAGATGCTAAACGAGATGGCTTTGTCACAACAATTTTAAATCGTCGCCGTTATTTACCGGAAATTAACAGCTCAAACTTCAACTTGCGCAGTTTTGCTGAGCGCACAGCAATGAATACGCCGATTCAAGGAAGCGCCGCTGATATTATTAAGAAGGCGATGATTGATATGGATGCTCGCTTGCAGAAGGAAGGCTTGCAGGCAAAGCTTCTATTACAAGTACATGATGAATTAATTTTTGAAGCACCCGCTGAGGAAATAGAAATTTTAGAGCGCATTGTACCAGAGGTGATGGAATCTGCTATTAAATTAGCCGTACCACTAAAGGTTGATTAT
Source organism: Metasolibacillus sp. FSL H7-0170 (assembly GCF_038593115.1). Lineage (NCBI taxonomy): Bacteria > Bacillati > Bacillota > Bacilli > Caryophanales > Caryophanaceae > Metasolibacillus > Metasolibacillus sp. FSL H7-0170. Next base: position 53,839 of record NZ_CP151964.1, read on the forward strand.
TCGCATGGTCAGTCATGGTATGATGCGAAGTAAGGAGTGATTTTTGTGCCGGAGTTACCAGAGGTCGAAGGAGTTGTTAAAGATTTAAAGCCGTTAGTAGAAGGTAAAACAATTCAATCTGTTACTTTATCGGAAACGGTTTATACATCTCACGCTGCTGGGAAACAAACAATTGTTAAAGGCAGCGCGCTCCATCATTTTGAAGCGAGCGTACAGCAAATGGCTGTTACAAAGATTGAGCGTCGTGCAAAATATATTTTTATTCATCTACAAAAGGAACAGGAGCCATTTGTGCTCGTCAACCACTTAGGGATGACGGGCGCATGGTTTGTCGTGCAAAATGTGGCAGAAATAGCAGAGGAAAAATTCCGCAAGCATATTCATGCAACATTTACTTTAGCGGGTGGTGAGCTGCTCATTTATAGTGATATACGTCGCTTTGGAGAGCTGCGTTTTTTACGCACAATTGATGAGCACGCACCATTAACAAAGATGGCGCCTGAGCCATTTGATGAAGAAGCATGTGAATTTTTCCTTATGCAGTGTGCGAAAGCGAAATATGAAAATAAAACAGTGAAGGAAGTGATTATGGATGGCCAAGTCATTTCTGGCTGTGGCAATATTTATGCGACAGAAGCACTGTTTGCAACAAAAATAAGACCAACGAAAAAAGTGAAGGCTATTTCAAAGGCAAAGAAAATTGAGCTATTTCATGCGATTGTCCATGTATTAAAAGAAAGCATTGAAAATGGGGGCTCGACGATTTCAGACTATCGAACGGTAAACGGTGGAGCAGGCTCGATGCAAAATCGTCTGAAAATGTATAGTCATAAGCAATGTCCACTATGTCAATCAGCAACAAAATCAGTTGTCATTGCTGGACGCACATCGACATATTGTCCTAGCTGCCAAACATAGCATAAGGGAGAGAAAGATGGGACATTATAGAGAGAAGCTAGAAAATCAACAAATTTGGATATATGTTATTTCTCTTATAGTAGGGGCACTCATTGTAACGCAAACGATTGTAGAGTTAGTGGGAGAATTAGTTTACATAAAGATTGTGCCGAAGTGGATACTAAGAAACAAAGGGGAATTTGTATGATTATAGGATTAACAGGAAGCATTGCAAGTGGTAAAAGCACGGTTGCGCAAATGCTAAAAGAATATCAACTGCCGATTGTTGATGCTGATTTAGTCGCAAGACAGGTAGTAGAGCCACACTCTGAAACATTGCAACAAATTGCTGCTGCTTTTGGGCAGGAGGTTATTAAGGAAGATGGTACGATGGATCGTGAAAAGGTAGGCTCCATTATTTTTCATGAGCCTGCACAACGCAAAGTCCTAAATGATATTATTCATCCTGCGATTCGCGCGGAAATGCTACGTCAACGTGATGAGCTGTTACTTGGTGGAGCAGAGCATGTTGTAATGGATATTCCATTGCTATTTGAAAGCAAGCTACAGCATTTTGTCGATAAAATTTTAGTTGTATCTGTTACAGAGGAAATTCAGCTTCAGCGCTTAATGGAACGCAACCAGCTATCTGAAAGTGAGGCGCGTGCACGCATTGCTTCTCAATTGCCGATGTCTGTAAAAGAGCAAGGAGCAGATGCAGTAATCTACAATAATACAACAAAGCAATCCACTGCTGAGCAGCTAAAGAAAATATTGCAGCATTGGACAGTTATATAAGGAAGGCAAGGGCGTCTTTTTAGCCTGAGAAAGAACGTATTTATTCGATACATTTCAATAAAAACAATGAATGGAAGCGTCCAAAAAGCCGTGCATAGCCGGCTTTTTGGACGCTCAGAATTTATTCATTAAGAAGGTTTTAAAAAACGGGAGGAACACTAAGTCTAGCGGATTTTCTTCAGAGTGAAAGTTTATTCTTTATTGCATCGCAAAAAAGAGCTACTTAACGGATTTTTTTCAGCTTTATAAATTTGTGAAATTTTTTCGAAAGATTTTTTGAAATAGGTTATACTAAATATAATGAAAAAACGAGAAAATATTGCTTTGAAAGCGTTTTACTCGAATTTTTACTCGTTATTTTAGCTGTATAATTTATCAGAAAATAACGACTTTTAAAAACGACATAAAATATGTTCACCTTTTCGAATAATGTGTTATACTAATTAGCGAGAATAATAAATAACATGATAACCTATTTACAGGAGGCTTTTTTATATGTCAGTTTCTATCGCAATTAACGGATTTGGTCGTATCGGACGCATGGTATTCCGTCAAGCTATCGTGCAAGAGGAGTTAAATTTAGTTGCTATTAATGCTAGCTATCCAGCCGAAACATTAGCTCATTTAATTAAGTATGACACAAATCATGGTCCATTCGAAGGTACTGTTGAAACAGCGGAAGACGCATTAATTGTTAATGGCAAACGTGTCGCAATTGTTTCAGAGCGTGATCCGAAATTATTACCTTGGAAAGCAATGGAGGTAGATATCGTCATTGAAGCGACAGGTAAATTTAATGACCGCGATAAAGCGGCTATGCATTTAGAAGCAGGTGCGAAAAAAGTAATTTTAACAGCGCCAGGTAAAAATGAGGACATTACAGTTGTATTAGGTGTGAATGACGAATTATTAGACATTGAAAAGCACGATGTAATTTCAAATGCTTCTTGTACAACAAACTGTCTAGCACCAGTAGCAAAAGTATTAAATGATACGTTTGGCATTGAAAATGGTTTAATGACGACAGTGCATGCCTATACAAATGATCAAAATAACTTAGACAATCCACATAAGGATTTACGTCGCGCACGTAATTGTGGTTCTTCAATTATCCCAACATCTACAGGGGCTGCGAAGGCACTAGCGCTTGTATTACCTGAATTAAAGGGGAAATTACACGGCATGGCTTTACGTGTACCAACACCGAACGTATCTTTAGTAGACTTAGTTGTGGATTTACAAAAAGACGTAACTGTCGAAGAGGTAAATGCGGCATTTAAAGCTGCAGCAGAGGGCTCTATGCAAGGTATTTTAAATATTTCAATGGAGCCGTTAGTATCGTCTGATTACAATACAACAACATATTCGTCAACGGTAGATGGTTTAACGACGATGGTAATGGGTGACCGCAAAGTGAAAGTGCTTGCTTGGTACGATAACGAGTGGGGTTACTCAGCGCGCGTCGTAGATTTAACAAAAAAAGTTGCCAATGCATTAGCGACTGTCAACGCATAATATAATAAAGGGACTACAGAAAATTCTGATATAAATTTGACTTTTCTAGTAGTCCCTATTTTTACACTTGCAACTACAATGAAAACATCTTATAATCACACATGTGTATGCACGATTATCATTTGGTACGCATACTGAATAATAAACGTGTCACCAATGGATGTCACAGATTTTAAAATGAGGTCTGCATAATGCGAAGCAGTGAACAGCTAGCACGTGTTATAACAGGACAGCTCGAGCAAATCTAGACTAAAGTTAGTTGAGATGTAATTTATTGGTAACACATGACTACTTAAAGGGTTAGGACCTCTTTGGACTAACTTTCCCCCGTGGTAGTCAACTTTGCACATTATCAAATATTATGTCAAAGGGGGAAGCGAACCATGAGAACGATGGGGCGTCATGTTATTGCTGAACTTTGGGATTGCGATTTAGAGAAGTTAAACAATGTTCAATTTATTGAACAAACTTTTGTCGATGCTGCTTTACGATCAGGAGCAGAAGTCCGTGAAGTAACTTTTCATAAATTTGCACCACATGGAGTAAGCGGAGTAGTAATTATTTCTGAATCACATTTGACGATACACAGTTTTCCAGAGCATGGCTATGCTAGCATTGATGTGTATACGTGCGGTGATTTAGATCCAACAGTAGCAGCAAATTACATTGCGGAAGCACTAGGCGCAAAAATGCGTGAAGCAGTCGTCGTGCCGCGAGGTATGGGACCTGTTGTTGTTGGTACATGAAAAGATGCATAACGTACTGTGAGACAAACTATAGGCTACTTGCTTACTGAGCAAGTAGCTTATTTGCGCTTTATGAAATGTGTCGCGTTGTTTTGCACAAAAATTTTACACTTGCTGAAAGGTAGTTATTTTAACGAATATTTAGACTAAGACCTTTGCTGTTTGGAAAGTAAAACCCTTTCCTTTTTCTTGTGTGTTATAATATAGTAGCTATCGTGTCGCTATTTTGCACGTGCTACTTTTGATATAATAAAATAAGTAGTAAATCGAATGAATCAGGAGAAATTTGTATGAGATGTCCAGCTTGTCAATATAAAGATACACGTGTTGTTGATTCAAGACCTGTAGATGATAATAAAGAAATAAGAAGAAGACGTGAATGTGAAAAGTGCTCGTTTCGTTTTACAACGTTTGAAAAAATGGAGGAAACACCACTCGTTGTCGTGAAAAAAGAAGGGGCACGTGAGGAGTTTAGCCGTGAAAAAGTTTTGCGTGGCTTAATACGAGCATGTGAAAAGCGACCTGTATCAGTGGAAGAACTAGAGGAGCTTGTCATTGCAATTGAAAAAGATTTGCGTCGCCTAGGTCCATCAGAAGTTCGTTCTGAGGATGTAGGAGAAATGGTTATGGACCGTTTAATGAAGCTTGATGAAGTCGCATATGTGCGTTTTGCGTCTGTTTATCGCAGATTCTGCGATATTGATGCATTTATTCAAGAATTAAAGCAACTGCAAAATAACCAAGAAAAGTGAAGTAATGCTATGTAAGGAGGGTTAATATGACCTTTATGAATCAATTACATCCGTATGATATTTGTGAAGTTCAATGCCCTCACGAATTTAATGACGTGAATCAAAAGATTTTGCTTGCTTGTTATCAGCCGATTATCGGTGTCGAGGCGATTGCTTTATATTTAAAATTATCCGTGGAAGCATCGAATGAGCATCTAACCTTTCATCATCACTACTTGCTTGATAGCTTAGATTTTTCGATTAAACGCCTATTTCAAGCAAGGATTACGCTAGAAGCGATTGGTTTACTTCAAACCTTTTGTAAAGTAGAAGATGACCAAGCGCACTATATTTATCGTTTAAACAGGCCGTTAAATGCAAAATCCTTTTTTGCTGACCCTATTTTGTCCATCTCCCTAATGAGGAAAATAGACAAAAAAGCATTTGAGCATTTGCGTGATACCCTTGTGCCAAAGGAGCAAAAGCTATACGGCTATACAGAGGTAACGCGCGGCTTTAATGATGTATTTTTAAATGTGACAGAAAAAGAGTTGCAAAATATTGAGCAGCTATATTCAGAGCAAAGGAGCCAAATATCGACAAGTGGCTACACTTTTGACTATAACTCGTTTGATTTTAAATTATTTTTCGATGGCATTAGTCAAGCGCTTATTCCGCATCGGCTGTTTACGATCGAAATTAAGCAAACAATTGCTAAGGTAGCATTCCTTTATAAGTTTTCACCTTTAGACATGCAAAGCATCGTTATGCAATCTTTAACGGATGAACAAACTTTAACGGCAGCCACAATTGAAAAAAAGGCAGCAGACCATTATCAGCTAAGTGACCATCATCAAAATGATTATAGGCTACTAAAGCGTTATGAAATTACGGACAAACAGAAGCCTCAAGAGGAAAAGAATAGCAGGGAGGAGCATATTCATTATTTGAATAAGACATCCCCTATTGAAGTTTACGAGGACTTGCACGGTGTTTCACCTACAGATGTAACGGTTCGCCTTTTTAATGATTTTTTAAATAGAGGTATTTCCTATGGTGTGATTAATACATTAATTCAATATATCGCAATGTCCGATGGTCGATTAGATTATAATGTTAATTTAATGCAAAGCATTATCGACACTTGGGTGAGGAGTGGGGCAAAAAATGCCGAGGATGCGATGCGAATTTCAAAGCAGGAGCACGATAAGCGTAGCGGGAAAGTTGTGCCGACAATCCAAAAAACAACGCATCTTACTTCTGCCGAAGTTCCGGATGCGATGAAGGATTATGAACTTTCAACACCATATGAATTTTTGAAAATATTAACAAAGGGCAAGGAACCATTTAAAAATCAGCTGAAAACGGCCGAAAGTTTAATGACCGTTTATGGTATTGCACAAGGTGTAACGAATGTAATTGTAGAGCATGTATGGAAGCAGGCAAATGGCAAGTTGCCTGAAAAATTTGTCGAATCAGTTGCTGCTGAAATGCAGCAGCAAAATATTCAAACGGCGGAGCAGGCAAAGCAATTTTTGGCACAGCGCGGGAAAGCCGTCTATCAAATTGGGCAAGATTCGCTAGGTGAATTTGCAGCCTCTCCACAGGCACTTATCTATGACCGTACAACGCCATATGAATTTTTAAAGCAGCTTTATCATGGCAAGGAGCCTGTTCGCTTTATTGTGGAATTGGCTGAGCAGCTTGTATTAACGCAAAAAATGCCCATTGGTGTCGTGAATTATTTAATGGAATATTCGATGCGTGAGACGAATGGTAAGCTGACGAAAAACTATATTCAAGCGATTGCGAGTAATTGGATGGCGCATCAATTAAAATGTGCTGCAGATGCGATTCACTTAGTGGAGCAAGAGCAACAACCAGTAACGAAATATAAAGTAACGATGGATACACCACTTGCCTTTAAAGCAAAGCAGCAAGATTTAACGAGCTGGCTGCCACGCTATGATGAAACGATACCGTATGAGTTTTTAAAGGCATTGAAAAACGGTGAGGAGCCGCTCCCCTATGTCGTTGAAATGGCAGAAAATTATGTTTTGTCTGGCATGACGGTAGGTGTGGTGAATGCGATGTTTGAATATGTTATTACGCAAGTAGGACGCATTAATAAAAAATATGTAGATGCACTCGCGGCGAACGCACAGATGCAAAATATTGTGCTAGCGAAAGATGCTCTCGGCTATTTCCAACAGCAAAACCATAAAGTAGTCACAGCAACAATTACACAGGATAATTTAATGCAATTTTATCCAACCAATTATGTTTTTGAGGTGGCAGAAGAAAAATATGAAAAACAGACGCCGTACGAGTTTATTAAGCAGCTAAACAACGGACAGGAGCCATTTCCATATACCGTCAAAGCGGCGGAAAATTTAATTACATTGTATGGTATGATACCTGCTGTTGTAAACTTCTTATTGGAATATGTATTGGCTAAAACAGATGGTGCATTACCAGAGAAATATATTAACAGTGTGGCGGATTCATGGCGCAGACAGCAAATCCAAACAGTTGAGCAAGCACGAAGCTATGTGAAGGGTGCTGAACAAAAGGCACTAGCAAGCAAAGGAAAGAAAGTCGAGGTTGTTCCTGAATGGTTTAACAAACCAAAGGAGGAGCTTGTCAAGGAAGCACCAGCAGAGGTAGTAGATATAGATGCAGAATACAACAAACTATTGCAGCAATTTCGCAATTATGATGGGAAGGTGAAGAGCGATAGAACCGATTAAGGAATCATTAAAGCGTGTTGTCAACGTCCCATCTTTTCAAGAGCGCTATGAGGCGATGCGCAAGTCAATTTTGCAGCATGAGAAAATCCAGCAATTTATGAAGCAAAATGAAGAGCAAATCAATGAGCAAATGATTGAGCACAGCTTGCTAAAGCTTAATGAATATATTAGCCAATCAACGGATTGCTGTAAATGTGGTACGACAGCGCAATGTACTAACTATTTACAGGGATTTATTCCAAAGCTGCTAATAACGAATGGACGCATCGATATTACGTATGAGCGCTGTGAGCAAAAAATTATTGAGGATGAGCGTCGAGAAATTGCCTCAATGGTATCGTCCATGCATATGCCAAAAGAGGTGTTACAGGCGACATTCGAAGATATTACAATCGCTGGCAACAGGTCGCGCCTTGATATTGCTCAGCAAATTATGGCGTTTATTCAGGAATATCGAGAAACGGGCGAGCTGCCGCATAAAGGTTTATATTTATACGGAGAATTCGGCGTTGGCAAATCGTTTATTTTAGGTGCAACTGCCAATGAGTTAGCGAAGGTCAAAGTGAAGTCAGTTATCGTCTATGTACCAGAATTTTTGCGTGAGCTTAAGGCAGCAATGGCTGACCATACACTAGAAAGCAAGGTCGATTTTGTCAAAAAAGCACCTGTTTTAATGCTGGATGATTTAGGGGCGGAGGCAATTTCACAATGGGCACGCGATGAAATTTTAGGGACGATTTTGCATTATCGCATGAGCGAGCAGCTACCGACGTTTATTTCCTCGAATTTTAATTATGAGGAATTGGAGCATCATTTAGCTCGTTCCCAGCGCGGAGAAATTGAGGAAGTAAAGGCTCGCCGCATAATGGAGCGCATTAAAGCGACAACAATGTCCATGAAAGTAGAAGGAGAAAATTTACGCCGTTAGCAGTTGCATTTTCTGTCGATTCAGCGTATACTTTGCTCATAATAATGTAAAGCAGTGAAAAGGATACGAGGTTTGTGTAGCGACTTATAGAGAGGGAGGCCTTGGCTGGAAGCTTCCTAAGAACGGCACATACTTTACTACCTTGGAGCAGTGGCGGGGATAATCCGTCAACGTTGATCAGTACGTTAACTGACCTAGAGCTTCGTTCGAGAATATTCTTGGAAGGAAGAAGGGTGGAACCACGAGCATACGCGTCGTCCCTTTATTGGGATGGCGCTTTTTTGTGCTCAAAAAACTAAAGGAGGACATCACGATGTCAGAAATGATGAAATTAACTTTCCCAGATGGCGCTGTCAAGGAGTTTGCAGTAGGTACATCGACAGAAGAGATTGCCCAATCAATTAGTCCGGGGCTTCGCAAAAAAGCGTTAGCTGGTAAAATTGACGGTCAATTAATCGACTTAAAAACACCGATTGAAGCGGATGCAGCAATCGAAATTATTACACCAGATTCACCAGAGGCGTTAGAAATTTTACGTCATTCTACAGCACACTTAACTGCACAAGCGGTAAAGCGTCTATTCCCAGATGCGAAGCTAGGCATTGGTCCTGTAATCGAATCAGGCTTCTATTACGATATTGATGCACCAACGCCGATTACTGCGGAAGATTTACCTGCAATTGAAAAAGAAATGAAAAAAATTATTGCTGAAAATATCGAAATTGAGCGCAAAAATGTATCGCGTGACGAAGCGCAAAAAATATACGAGGAAGTTGGCGACGAATATAAGCTAGAGCTACTTGAAGCTATTCCAGCTAATGAACAAGTATCAATTTATTATCAAGGCGATTTCTTTGATTTATGTCGTGGTATTCATGTACCCTCAACAGGTAAATTGAAAGAATTCAAGCTATTGTCACTTGCTGGTGCTTACTGGCGCGGTAACTCAGACAATAAAATGCTACAGCGTATTTACGGTACAGCTTTCTTTACAAAGGACGAGTTAAAGCATCATATCCAAATGCTTGAAGAGGCAAAAGAGCGTGACCACCGTAAAATCGGAAAAGAATTAGATTTATTTATGACATCTCAAACTGTAGGGCAAGGCTTGCCATTATGGTTACCAAACGGTGCAACAATTCGCCGTACAATTGAGCGTTATATCGTTGATAAAGAAATTGCATTAGGCTATAAGCATGTGTATACGCCAGTGCTTGGCTCGAAAAAGTTATATGAAACTTCTGGTCACTGGGGTCACTATCAAGATGGCATGTTCCCGCCGATGGAAATGGATAATGAAACATTGGTTTTACGTCCAATGAACTGCCCGCATCATATGATGGTATTTAAAAATGGTTTGCACTCATACCGCCATTTACCAATCCGTATTGCGGAGCTTGGTACAATGCACCGCTATGAAATGAGTGGGGCAGTGTCTGGCTTACAACGTGTACGCGGGATGACTTTAAACGATGCCCATATTTTCGTCCGCCCAGACCAAATTAAAGCAGAATTCAAAAAAGTGGTGGAATTAATTTTAGAAGTTTATAAAGATTTCGATATTAATGATTATTCATTCCGCCTATCATATCGTGACCCGAATAATAAAGAGAAATATTTCGATGATGATGAAATGTGGGAAACTGCACAAGCGATGCTGAAAGAAACAATGGATGAGTTAGGCTTAGATTACTTCGAGGCAGATGATGAAGCAGCGTTCTACGGTCCTAAACTAGATGTTCAAGTGAAAACAGCGATTGGGAAAGAAGAAACGCTATCAACAGCTCAGCTAGATTTCTTATTACCACAGCGCTTTGACCTTACTTATATTGGTGAAGATGGTCAGCCACAGCGACCAGTTGTTATCCACCGTGGTGTAGTATCAACAATGGAGCGCTTTGTAGCATTCTTAATCGAGGAATACAAAGGGGCATTCCCAACTTGGTTAGCGCCAGTACAAGTAGAAATCATCCCTGTATCAAACGCGGCGCATTTCGATTATGCGAAGCAAATCGAAGAGCAATTAACAGCGGCTGGCTTCCGCGTAGAAATGGATGACCGCGAAGAAAAGCTAGGCTATAAAATTCGCGAGGCCCAAATGAAAAAGATTCCGTACATGCTCGTAATTGGCGACAAGGAAGTTGAAGCAGGTGGCGTTAACATTCGTCGCTACGGCTCAAAGGATTCGGAAACAGTTTCGTTTGAAGAATTCTTGAATGGCTTGAAGGATGAAGTGAAGAAATAACATAAACTTTGAATTATAAGATACTGGAAAGGCTGATTGATACCAAGATTATTGGTATCAATCGGCTTTTTTTATATAGCATATAAAAGTTGTCGAGAAAAGAAGGAACATGACAAAAAAATCATAACTTGGCTTTGTTCCCCTTGAAAATAAAGGGCTTTCTTCTTTTGCTATAGAATAAAGTATTTAGGAATTTGCGGCTACTATAAAGGACTTTGAATTAATGAATTCAGTAGATACATTGACATCTTGTGAGGATAAAAGTAATTTTGAGCAAACTTTATTTAGGTTCTATACTTATGATGGTAGTTGTGAAACTGTTAAGATAATAAACTATATTCAAATTGGTGCAGCAACAGCTTTATTTTTATTACTATTGCAGCCTTTATTGTACTACCTGTTGGGCTAGCGGCTATTATTGCAGTAGGTTTACAATGTTAAATCTCATTAAGAAAGGGGAATAGTCTTGCTAACGATACTTCCTATTATTCTGTTGGGTATTAGTCTTGCTCTTTGTATAATGTTATTACTCAAAATGAATCCAATTAAGGAGAGGAAAGAGAAATTTCCTCTCATTGTCCTATTTTTCTTCATTCTCCTCAGCTTTTTAATGTTGTTGTATTTTGAGTTCATTTAATGAATTGAACACCTTATCAAAGTAAGGTTATTGAAGGGGGATAAATATGGAGTTTAAACAAATTACAGCTAAGGATATACCTACAATGTCAAAGCTACTTATCGAAAGGCAAAACGTTGAAAGCGAAATATTTCCGTTTTTAAAAAATAGCTGTTTAGACATGCAATATATAGTCAATTTACTTGGGAAATGGTTTACTCATCATAAAATGAGAGGTTATGGCGCATTTACAAATAATGAACTAGTAGGCTATTTAATCGGTGAGATAAAGCATGATACGACTAGAGGCAGACATGTGTGGGTCCACTATGAGGGAGTAGCCATCCGAGCAGATCAATCGCCTGAGCTTCTAAGAAATCTCTATGCAAAAGCTTCGGAGGCATGGGTAAAGCAAGGGTGTTTTATGCACTACACAATCATACCTCTTGGCAATCAAGTATACTACGATGCTTACCAGCGATTAAGTTTTTTTGTCCAGCAAGTGCATGCGGTAATGTGCCTAGAAGATTATCGACCTTTTGAAAATGTGGCAGATGCAGAAGTGCGCTTAGCAACTAAAATGGATAGCGAGGCGATGGGCAAAATGTCTAGCATTATTCAAGCGTATCAAAATGCTGCTCCTACGTTTGAGCCAGTTGTACCTGAAGCTGTCGTAGATATAAAAAGCGGCTATAGTAGCATATTGGAAGAAGAGGACGTCATCTGTCTTTTGGCTGTAGAAGATAGGAAGGAACTAGCCTTTCAAGTGTATTTCCCTACTAGCTCCAATTTGATGACACCTGATAGCAGCATAGAATTGAGCGTTGCTGGAACCTATGATGTGCAAATGGGGAAAGGTGTTGGCAAAAAATTGATGAATGAGAGCTATAAAATAATACAGGAAAAAGGCTATGAAACGATTGTAACAGATTGGCGAATTACCAACCTAGCTTCTTCAACATTTTGGCCTAAATGTGGATTCAAGCCAATAGCTTATCGCATGGTTCGGTATATAGATTACAATATTGCGTGGGCAAACTTTGACAATTTGAGTATGAAAATGCTGTAATGTTGTTACTGTCGCATAAGCTAATATAAAAAAATGTAAAAAGAAACTAACATATTGATGTCGGTTTCTTTTTTTGTTAATTAAACCAATTATTGTTTGACCCTCTACTTTAATTGTTGTAATATGTAATTATTAATGATAATGATAATCGTTATCATTAGATGAGAGTCTGTGAAGGGATGATAAATTACATGCAGCAGATTGCCAAACAAGTTGCAGAAGATGCAACGTTTCAAGCGTTTATAAATTGTTATATACGAGAAGTGAGTAGCGGGCATTGGGTTAAAAAGGATGAGTGGTTAGAAGTGCAGCGATTATCTATCTCAATTCCAGAGATACATATATTAGAGCTTGAGCTACCGCTGCAAAATATTTGCTTTGCATTTAGTGTGGAATACAAATCTCTTGTTGGAAGACATAGATTTGGTGTGTCGCTGAAATACTGTGCGAAACAAAAACAATGGCTTGTAGAAGATAAATTGACAATAGTGATTGCGCTTATTCAAGAGCTACGTTTAATGTCTAAAGAGAATGGCTGTACTGAACTTTATTCCCATTTCGATGAACTTATTTTGCGCATAATTGAAAGCTATCAAACGATGGCAAATTATATTGAAAAGAGCTTGGAAAATAAAAAGCCCTCTGAAGTTAACAATACATTTATTGAAACTGAGCAGTCTCTCATATTTGGGCATTGGCTCCATCCAACTCCTAAAAGCAGACAAGGGATGGCGAATTGGCAACAAATCGATTTTGCTCCAGAGTTACAAGGTTCTTTTCAACTTCATTATTTTCAGGTTGACCGCAAAATAGTGAGAGAGCTCTCTGTATTAGAAAAGAGTGCAAGTGAGCTCATTATCCAATCTATAGTAAAATCACAGCCTGATTTTGTAATGTCAAAGAAGCACTGTCTTATCCCAATGCACCCACTTCAGGCACAATGGCTTTTACAGCAACCTTATGTAAAACAAGCGCTTGCGGAAGGGTTGCTAAAGTATGAAGGCGCACTCGGGGCGTTTTACACAGCAACTTCTTCGATAAGAACCGTATATAGCTTGAATGAAGAGATGATGTACAAATTTTCAATTCCTGTTAAAATAACAAATTCGTTGAGAGTAAATCGAACCCATGAGTTAAAGGCTGGCATCGTCATGGCTCGCTTAATGAATAAAATTGACTTCTTACAAAAGCATACATCTTTTCGAATGATTGATGATCCAGCCTATATAACCGTAGAATTTCCCGATCAGACAGAATCAGGTTTTGAAATTATTTTCCGTTCAAACCTATTTCCTAAAGGTCGTGATGAGGGAATTTGTATGATTGCTACTCTTGTACAAGAGCCTTTACCAAAAGAAAAATCGAGGTTATATCAGCTTATTATGAAAATCTCTCAAACAGAATTCCGTTCATTAGAAAGCGTAAGTCTAGATTGGTTTAAAGCTTATTGGGATTGTGCCATCGAATCCTTACTAAATCTATATGATGAATACGGAATAGCTCTCGAAGCGCATCAGCAAAATAGTATATTGAACGTTGCTTCAGGTTACCCCACTACTTATTATTATCGTGATAATCAAGGCTATTACTTATCAAAAAAATACGAAAAAGAATTACTTACAATAGAGTCTTCTTTGCATGAAACAGAGGAACTGTTTTATGAAGATGCACTTATTCAGGATAGATTCACCTATTACTTGTTTATGAACCAGTTGTTTCCTGTGATTTCCCGCTTTGGAGCAGATCAGCTTATTGATGAAAAAATTTTGTTACAGTGGTCTATTAATCGACTACACGTATTAAAAGAAGAGTTTACAGGTCTTGGGAAGGCATTTGTTGAAAATATTCTGAAGCAAGAAAAGCTTGCATTCAAAGCAAATTTATTAACAAGATTCCATGATGTAGATGAATTAGAAGCTGAACTTGAACAAGCAGTCTACACAAAAATTCCAAATCCATTTATTCTTCAGAATCAGGAGGCAGAATATGCAACAGCTACAGCCTTTAGCTTTTAAGCAAGGAGAGTTACGTGTCAGAAGGCAGCTTATGGAGGCGATGATTTTTGAGGGACTGATGAAATGTGAAGAAACTCGTCTCAATCAAGAAATTTTAGCTCTTACCCTAATAGGGCAGAAGTGTACCTATCATTGTGAGGGCAGAAGGACCGCATTTAATCGTCTCCGAATAACGGGGAATCAGCTTTTGCGAATAAGCAAGGATGGTCTGGCACGAGAGGCGACGCTTGAGGATTTAGTAGATGAGCTATTGTTGACGCCAAAAGATAAAATTCGATTATTGAATGAGCTTCATTTAACAATCAAGTTTTGTGAATGGAATGACTATCATCTGCAAATGCCCATGTCGAGAAGGAATTCGAGCTATGAAGAGTTAGAATCAGAAATTATGGAAGGACATCCATATCATCCATGTTTTAAGTCAAGAACGGGTTTTACATTGGATGATCATCAAAATTATGGTCCTGAGGCAAAGCGGACATTTTCCTTGCAGTGGGTCGCGTTGAGAAGGCGCTATACACGAATGACAGTACTTGAAGAGGAGGCGCAATTTTGGCAGAGGGAGTTAGGTCATGTGTTGTGGAATGACCTCCTTACAAAGCTTCAATTGTCAGGTGGAGCATATGAGGAATATACCTTTTTACCAATTCACCCTTGGCAGTGGCATCACTTGCAGCAGGAGATGGTTGGATTAATCGAGCAAAAAGATTGCCTTCCATTGAATATAAAGGGTGATGACTACCGCGCAACCCAATCAGTAAGAACATTATGGAATTGTTCGAATCCTAAAAAGGCACAATTAAAATGTTCGATGAATATGGTCAATACCTCCTCGTTGAGAAGACTGCATGCACATGCAGTTTGTGCTGCTCCACATATTTCAGCATGGCTGAAACAGGTCATTCAATCGGATGCTTATTTGCATGAGGAGTCCTCTCTTATTGTACTGGAAGAATATGCAGGCGTTATTTTTGAACCAGATGCCAAAAAGCATAGCAGCAAACTAGAAGGGCAGCTTGGCTCCATATGGCGGGAAAGTGTGCGTTTGTATATGGAGGATGGAGAGGAAGCTGTACCATTTACCGTGCTCATGATGATGGAGAAAGATGGACGTCCATTTATAGAAGATTGGCTTGTCCGATACGGAACAGAGCAGTGGGTAGAGCGCTTGATTGAAGTGAGTGTTATTCCTGTATGGCACTTACTTGTTGCCCATGGTATTGCTGTTGAGGCTCATGCGCAAAATATGATTTTATTACACCAAAATGGCTGGCCAACTCGGGTTGTATTAAGAGATTTTCATGACAGTATTGAATATCATGAACAATTTATTGTCGACAAAAGCCTTGTACCAGACTTTGCAATAATTCATGAACGTTTTAAAGATGCATCCGCCGATGATTATTATTGGATGTCTTCAGTAGAGGCATTGCGAGAGTTAATAATGGATACGCTATTCGTCTTTCATTTAAGTGAGCTATCTTATTTATTAGAAGAACAGTATGGATTGAAAGAAATGCATTTCTGGTATCAAGTTCAGGAGGGGATACAGAGGCACTTGGAGCGTTTTCCATCACTAACTTCAAGGAATGAACAATTACAGCATACTAGCGCATCGATCTATGTTGAATCTTTATTGACAAAGAAACTTCAAAATCAAGAAGAGGGCAGCTTTCGACATATGGTTAATAATGCATTTGCGCAAACGGATAAAAGGGGGGAATAAAGATGTTTTATATCAATGATCAATTTTATACAGCGGAAGATATTGAGAGGCAATATGAGGTATATGAGAGCTTACCACATTTAAAGGAATGTCATAATCGCCGATTAGCTATTTGTACAGATGATACTTTTCAATATTTAACGCTTTGTTTATATATTCACGAAAAAGGCGGCTCACTTGTCCCAATTCATGTAGGAACACCAAAGGAAGGAGCTATACGGCTCGCTTCCACGGCAGGGAGCCATCTTTTATTATTCCGATCAATCCATTCTGTCATTGAATTATCCAATCATGTCAATAATCAAGAAGGTGTATTAGTTCAAATGAGCTCAGGTACAACAGGCGCACCGAAGTGTATTGAAAGAACATGGGGTTCAGTAGTGGAAGAGGTTGAAAGCTATGTGGAAATGTTGCCTGTAGATGCTATGACAAATTCTATTGTTGCTTGTCCAATTACGCATTCTTATGGCTTCATTTGTGGCGTTTTGGCGTGCATAAGAAGAGGCGCAATGCCCGTGATTATTACTAATAGCAATCCTAAATATATGTTGAAAAAGTTGAAAGAACACCCTAAACATATGCTGTATGCAGCGCCAGCATTACTCTATACATTGAGTCGATTATTACCTGTTAATCAACAATTTGATTATGTGATGACGTCAGGAGCTGTCATGCCGCAAAGCTGGTTGACATCATTGAGAGAGAAGTCCCATCAAGTATTACAGCAGTACGGATGCTCTGAAGCAGGCTGTGTTGCGATTCATCCTAATGTGGAAGATTCGAAGGAAATGGGCTATCCTCTGCCTCACTTGAAGGTGACAGCGGGGAGCAAGCAATCACCAAGTGAAATTATTATTGAATCACCTACGCAAATAATTTACACAAAGGATTTAGGCTATATCGAAAATAATGTGCTTTCTTTTCTTGCAAGAATGGATGACACGATTAATGTAGCTGGCTTAAATGTCTATCCGCAAGAGGTTGAAAACGTGTTAATGGATTATCCGAAAATTATTGAAGCCGTTGTATATAAGAAACAAAACAATCTATCAGGCGAGCGAGTATGTGTACAATATGTAGCCATTGAGCCGATTGAGGAAATGGAGCTTAGGGAGTGGTGTCAGAAATTTCTTGCGCCACATCAAATTCCAATGGAGTTTGTCTTTGTCAATGAAATTGAAAAGCTACCTAATGGCAAAGTAAGTAGAAAGAAACTTGGAGGCATACTCGTATGACAAGACAACAATTAATCAAGAGCATCTATACTATTATGGAAAATTCATTGGCGATGCAGACATTATCTTCTTTTCATGAGGATGCGCGGTTAAATGAGGATTTATATATGGATTCGATTATGGTTCTTCAATTGATTCTACATATAGAGCTAGATATCGGGATTTCTATTCCCGATGAGATGCTTGTCCCAAAGGATTTCCAAACAGTAGGTACACTAGTAAGCTTTTTAGAAAAATTGCAACAAGCAGAATAGGCGGAGAAACAACATGATAAAAGTTCATTGTTTTGTAAGTTGTGTTTGTGAAGTCATAAAAAAAACGCAAGATGTTGATCATAGACCATACTATTTTGGGGTGTGGGACGCAGATTTTGATGTACTTGAAAATGGAGTGCTAGTCTATCATTCTGACCGAATTGATCATCACTTTTTCCAAACATGGTATGAAATGCTTTATGGAATCAGGCTTCATAAATGGTATGACGAAGAACAATCAAAGCAACAAAACATCGATAGGTTGTTAGAGTTATTAGAACATAAATTACCACATCAACATGTGATGGTCATGCTAGATTTATCCATGTTGCCAGAGCGAGAGAATAAATTTCATCAACGACCGTTTCCGCATTATGTGATGCTAGAACCGACAGAAAATGAAGCAGAATGGTTTATGTATGACCCAGATTTTCGTTGGGAAGGGATTTTACCAAAGGACAGAATTTTAGCTGCAATCCAAGAGCCCACTGTTGGGGGAGGCTATTATTTTGACGCTGAAACGATTATTGCGCCAACTATAGAGACAGTTGAAGCCTATTTTAATACTTGTATGAAGCTTCATAGTAACCCAATGACAGAGGCGGTTAGCAAGATTATTAAAATGTATACGGAGGGAATAGAACAGAAAAATATACCCCAACTGCCAGCTGCATTAAAGCAATTGCCTGTTTTGGCGATTAGAAAGTATGCCTATGAGCATGCCTTTGCATTTTTTTGGGAAGCTCTTGGTTATGATGAGCAAGGCTTTGAAATGTGGTGTAATGAAATAGAATGTTTAGTGAATGGTTATACAACGATTCAGTATCGAGCAATGAAGCTTGCTATTACGCAAAATTCGTCATTAGCTAAAGATATTTTTGCGAAATTGGAACAACAAAACCTTCTTGAATTCAGGATTAAGCAAGGATTACAAGAATGCTTCCAAGCATGGTCAACATTACAGCATAAGAAAGAGGTTATGTTATGAAACTGTCTATCTGTACAATCTCGTTTCGACACCATCTTTACTCCATTGATCAATTAGCTCATTTTGCAAAAAAACAAGGCTTTCAAGGAATTGAACTGTGGGGTATTCATGCAAAGAACTTAGCAGATGAACCACGTTATGGTGCAGATTGGCTAAACTCCTATAGTTTAGAAACGAGCATGCTTAGTGATTATTTACCGTTGGAAGCGCCTGTTTCTAAGATGATGGCTGAAACAGAGAGGCTTTCTTCACTTGCAGAGCACTGGGGAACGAATAAAATTCGCACATTTGTAGGGAAAAATGGTAGTGCAGACACAAGTATAGAAGAAAGAAAGGAGCTTATTTCCAGACTTAAAATACTATGTGATTATTTTGAATCAAAAGGACAATATTTACTTGTTGAAACGCATCCAAACACGTTGGCGGATAATCTATCTTCAACGATACAATTATTGGAAGAAACGAATCGCCAAAATCTACGGCTAAACTTTGATGTTTTACATGTGTGGGAATCGGGGATAAATCCTATTGTTGCAATGGAACAACTTCGTCCTTCTATCTCACACTATCATTTTAAAAATATTGCCTCTCGTGCGCAGCTTGATGTTTTCTCTCCAAGCAATGTTTATGCCGCAGCAGGGTCTCGTGAAGGGATGGTTCCGTTGTTTGAAGGTGCAGTTGATTACAATGAATTCCTAACGGCTATCCATTCGATTGACGGGGTAGAGGCATCCTTAGAATGGTTTGGATTAAATGTGAAGACCGTATTAGCAGAAGAGGCTGATAAGGTAAAAAAGGCGATGTGGCCAGTAAATATCGTTTAAAACAAAGCGTGTATTGTTTAACTTCTTTCGGCGAGCTAAAAAAATCCCTACGAGAGCTAGTTGAGGCATAATTGATTTTAGAAAACTGTTGACACAATTTTTTCTCCATGCTATTATTAGTAAGGTTAATAAATACAAGTTTGTGGTTTAAGTAGAGGCTGCCCGCTTCTCACCTGATGTTCGACACATTTAGTAGTTGACAGGTTTGACACGTTGAATTGTTTTACGTATTTTTACGTATGCACATATAGCGGGCGGACATCTTCTACAATGTCCGTCCTTTTTTTGTGGATAAACGTAAAAGATGTACCGTTCAACGGGGTAAGAGTACTTGCTCAAACCATGTATTTGTTCGCGACACTACTTGGAGGTGGATTACTATTAGCAAAGACATGTATGTAAACGAAGGCATTCGCGCGCGTGAACTTCGTCTTATCGACCATAACGGTGACCAACTTGGTGTGAAAACACGCAATGAGGCGCTTGAAATTGCCGCTCGTGTAAACTTGGATCTTGTCCTTGTGGCTCCTCAAGCCAAGCCGCCAGTCGCACGTATCATGGACTATGGTAAATTTAAGTTCGAACAGCAAAAGAAAGATCGCGAAATTCGTAAAAATCAAAAGGTCATCAATATGAAAGAGGTTCGTCTGAGCCCAACAATTGATGAGCATGATTACCAAACAAAGCTACGTGCAGCAATGAAATTCCTTGAAAAAGGAGATAAAGTAAAAGCAAGCATTCGCTTTAAAGGTCGTGCGATTACACATAAAGAAATTGGACAACGTGTGTTAGATCGCTTTGCTGAAGCTTGTGCCGAAATTGCAACGGTTGAACAAAAGCCGAAGATGGATGGCCGCAGCATGTTTTTAGTTCTTCAACCAAAGAACGAAAAACAATAATATTTAGTAATTAGTTTAGGAGGAAATTTGACATGCCAAAAATGAAAACTCACCGTGGCGCTGCAAAGCGTTTCAAAAAAACGGGTACTGGAAAATTAAAATTTGACCGTGCTTACGGTAGCCACTTATTTGCTAATAAATCAACAAAGCAAAAACGTCATCTACGTAAAGCAAAAGTTGTTACATCTGGTGATTTCAAACGTATCCGTACATTATTAACTTACATGAAATAATACTTGAACAAACAGGTTCAAATCTAAAACAATCTATTCGAAAGAATTAGCAGGAGGTAATTACTATGCCACGCGTAAAAGGCGGAACAGTAACACGCGCACGTCGCAAAAAAGTATTAAAATTAGCTAAAGGTTACTACGGTTCAAAACATACTCTATATAAAGTAGCTAACCAAGCAGTAATGAAATCAGGTCAATATGCATACCGTGACCGTCGTCAAAAGAAACGTGATTTCCGTAAATTATGGATTACTCGTATTAATGCAGCAGCACGCATCAACGGTCTTTCTTACAGCCGTTTAATGCACGGTTTAAAAGTAGCAGGTATCGAAGTTAACCGTAAAATGTTAGCTGACTTAGCTGTTAATGACGCAGCAGCATTCGCTCAATTAGCTGAAGCTGCGAAAACAGCACAAGCTAAATAAAAATTGATAAAATAAAGGCTGATGGAACATCCATCAGCTTTTTTCTTGTGGGGTGAATGAAAACATGCAATTAGAAATAGCTGTACTAGCTTATATAGCAGTTATGTCTCTCATTCTTTGCATATTAATGTACAACGATAAAGCAAGGTCAAAAAGGAAAGAGTGGCGCATTGCAGAAAAAACATTGTTTACCATCGCGCTTTTCGGAGGAGCGATTGGCGGCGTGTTAGGTATGTATTTATTTCGTCATAAAACACGCCATAATTTATTTGCATTCGGCTTCCCATTGCTTGCCGCAATTCAAATTTATTTACTTGTTACATTGTTTAAATAAAGACTGGAAAGGGGGCGTCCAAAAAGCCGTGCATAGCCGGCATTTTGGACGCTGATGATGGTGTTTTGGCAAAATGTTTGCTCCTATAAAATAGAGAGAGTTTTCTTTGAAAATGCTAGACACACAGGGTTTGGCAGTGTTTTCCAAAATGAAAGAGAAGAAGCAAAAAATCTCCCTTTCAATGCGATTTCTATATAAAATCATCTTTTTTAGACAACTCCATTTTGGCATTTATCCCGCATGAACTGCCCGCAAAACCCGATTGGTTCAACTAACAATCCGTGGAGAAAAGCGTCCACGGATTGAAGTTTCACTTTATCAACAGTTAGAAAGATGTGTATCAATTTTATATATTTTCTTCCTCTTTCATCAATTTTTCAATCGGATTTTTCCAGCTTATTTTTGCTTTCGGATAGCTCATTTTAATTTCCTTTTCTAAATATAAAAAATCGCTTTTCGTTAGCCCCTGTAGTTTCATCGTATCATGTACAAATACAAAAATAGATATCACTTCAAATGCATCCTCTGTTGTACCTAAATATTTTTCGCCTTCAAAAAGTGCTCCTTTATATGAAATAAAGAAATTTTTTCGTACATTTTTCACATCATCATAAAAATAGTATTGCCCATTTTCATAGGCCTCATCCAGCTTGCGCTTTGGATCAATAAGATATCGAACCCCTTTGTAAAATATGTAAATAATAATAATTAAAATTAGCACTCGAAGTAGAAGAGCCATAAAGAGTTCCCCCTTGTTAGTCCATATTTCCTCCTATACGTATGAAGTGCGTAAAAAGTTTCATTTTTTCTAAAAAATTTTAAAAAATATTTTAACTTCTCTTATTAAAAGTCTCCGACCTCTATAGGTAGCGAGACGAATACAATCATTCGACCTGATACAGTGGAGGACGAGATGCACGCTGAATCATAGGAATTCAGTCTAAAAACCTAGTTTCCAGCGATAACGACGGAGTAACTAATATCGTGTTAGCCAGATTTGCGGTAGATGTCACAGATTTTGACGCAATGCAAGTTGGTTAATCGTTGTCATATGATGTGACGTTAACCTTCACTACAATGCTCGAAAAAATCTGGACGAGAATTAGCTAATGCATAATTGATTAAAGCTAATTGCTGCTGTTGCTTTATATAAATTTGTTGTGCTTGCTCTAGGGAAACAACGGTAAAACGAATCGTTGCCATCGGTTGAAGCTGGGCAAGCTTCGGCAAATCTGCTCGAATCACTTGAGCAATTTTCGGGTAGCCTCCTGTCGTTTGACAATCGGCCATCAAAATAATTGGCTGTCCACTAGGTGGGACTTGAATTGTACCGAATGTTACTGCTTCAGATATTAAATCTTTTTGTAAAGAATGGGTTAGACCTATCGGATTTTGCAAACGATAGCCCATTCGGTCGGCATCTTTTGATAATTGAAAGGATGTCGATAGAAATACTTGCTTGCTTTCCTCTGTAAATCCAGCCCACTCTGTGCCGCTCGTTACACGAATCGTTACATCCTTTGAAAATGATATAAAATCTTCATGTCGAATAAAATAATTACTGGTAGTGACCTTACTAGCTATAATTGGGAGTATGTCACCTCTTTGTAAAGCACGTCCATTAAAGCCACCTAATTTGGCACGTAAATAAGTACTGCGACTTCCTAAAACTACAGGTACTTGAATGCCATGCTTTATTGCGATATAACCTCTAGCGCCATTTGTAGCAGCAGCGCATTGCAATATACTTCCTGCCTTAATTGCAATAGGACGCCACATTGGACAAGGCTGTCCATTTAAAAGGGGTGAGAAATATGCACCAGTAATGGCGATGACCGTATCGACATCAAAGCGAAGAGTTGGTCCAACAATTGTTATCTCAATCGCGGCTTCATTTTCTTGTTGTAAAAGTAGCTGCCCAATAAGGTATGACAGCCTATCCATTGCACCGCCCACAATCACACCATATTGTTGGTTTGCATAGCGACCATTATCTTGAATCGTTGAAAAGAGCCCGGGTTTCAGCACAGATATCGTCATACAAAACTCCTCCATTCTTGTTCAGAAATCGCTCGAAAGCGCACACGGTCACCAGCCTGTAAAAAAGTTGGTGGATATTGCTCAGGTAAAAAAAGCCGCTGGGGTGTACGCCCAATAATTTGCCAACCTCCGGGTGTTTCAAAAGGGTAGACACCGGTTTGTTGACCGCCAATACCGACGGAGCCTGCTGGAATTGTTAGCCGAGGTACTTCTTTTCGAGGTGTAGCAATCGTCTCATCCAGCCCTCCCAAAAAAGCAAAGCCAGGAGCAAAGCCCAGCATATAGACAGTATATTCCTCCGCTGTATGGCGTTTAATAATTTCGGCCTCAGATAATTGATGATAGTTAGCGACAAACGCTAAATCAGGTCCAAACTGCCCTCCGTAAATAACAGGAATTTCAATCATTCTGTTAGCTTGTAAAAAATTTTGTACGTTTTTTTGCAGCAAGCTTTGCAAATATGTAACAATATAATCATAAATAGATTGTGAATGTTTGCGTAATGGGCTATTTACCAATTTTACGATATCATAATAAATACAGATTGACGTGTAGCTTGGAACAGCTTCTATCATTCCATGAAAGGGTTGCTGCTCTATTATTTTATGAAATTGCTGAATTTCTTTATGTGTTGTAATAGAGATACTATCACCAAAAACAACAAGTAGTGCACAATCATTTAATGGTTTAAACGTAATATGCTTGAACATTTTAAGCCTCCGATACAAGGGATGTATAGTAAAGGGAATAGCCACCTTTAAAAGCTCGTTTTGATTAATAGATAGGTGAAATTAAAATAAAACCCTATTGATTAATTATACATAGTTTTATTTTTTGTTAACAGGCTGCAAAAATGCGGGTAGGAAAAAAGTTCTCACAACAGGTTTATATAAAGCTGTTAAAATATTAGTATGGAGGTTTACTAATGACTTATAAAGTTGATATAAATTGTGATTTAGGTGAAAGTTTCGGTAATTATAAATTAGGAGAAACTGAAGAAATACTTAAATATATTACTTCGGTAAATATAGCATGCGGTTTTCATGCTGGCGACCCGACAGTGATGCGGGAAACCGTAAAAATGGCGTTAAAGCATAATGTAAAAATTGGTGCGCACCCGGGTTTGCCGGATTTAGTAGGCTTTGGTCGTCGGGAAATGGCAATTTCACCTCAAGAAGCATATGATATGGTTGTTTATCAAATTGGGGCGCTACAAGCATTTTTAACGACAATGGATGCAGAAATGCAGCATGTGAAGCCACATGGTGCATTATATAATATGGCTGCCCAAAATCACCTACTTGCTGAGGCGATTGCACAGGCCGTTTATGATGTATCACCGAAGCTTATTTTGTTTGGCTTGGCTTCAAGTGCATTAACAGACGCAGGGGAGAAGGTTGGTTTGCAAACAGCGCATGAAGTATTTGCGGATCGAACATATCAGGCAGATGGCTCGCTTACATCGCGTAAACTGTCAAATGCACTAATTACAAACGTAGAACAGGCAGTGCAACAAATGATACAATTTGTGAAGACAGGGAAAGTGATGTCACAGCAAGGAACAGAGGTTACACTGCGTGCTGATACAATTTGCCTTCACGGTGATGGAGAGCATGCGCTGCAATTTGCTAGGTGGGCCAAGCAAAAATTAACAGAAGAACATATTGTCATAAAACATTTCAGTAAAAATTGAAAATAACAAATAAGTTTTCTTTTCTCGTAAGCGGTTTCAAGTTATAATGGTGAAGTAATATATTTAGGAGGTCGAAATAATGACACAATTAGATGTAACGTTGCAAATGTTGAAAGATTTAACGGATGCAAATGGTATTCCAGGAAATGAGCGAGCACCACGTGAAGTGATGAAAAAATACATAGCGCCTTTTGCTGATGCAGTTGAAACGGATAATTTAGGTAGCTTAATTGCTAAAAAAATTGGCGATGAAAAAGGCCCAAAAATTATGATTTCAGGGCATTTAGATGAAATTGGCTTAATGGTAACAAAAATTGATGATAAAGGCTTTATTAGCTTCCAAACAGTTGGCGGCTGGTGGGGTCAAGTAATGCTTGCGCAGCGAATGACAATTACCACTCGCAATGGCGAGGAAATCATTGGTGTTATCGGTTCAAAGCCACCACATATTTTACCGGCTGAAGTACGCAACAAGCCGGTTGATATTAAAGATATGTTTATCGATGTTGGAGCTGCTTCAAAAGAGGAAGCGATGGGATGGGGAATTCGCCCTGGTGATATGATTACACCATATTTCGAATTCCACGTTATGAAAAACGACAAGCATTTACTTGCAAAAGCATGGGATAACCGTATAGGTTGTGCAATTGCGATTGATGTTTTACGCGCATTGAAAGATGAGAAGCACCCGAATATTGTCTATGGAGTAGGGAGCGTGCAAGAGGAAGTTGGTTTGCGCGGTGCTAAAACTGCGACACACCAAATTCAACCAGATATTGGCTTTGCAGTAGATGTAGGTATTGCAGGGGATACGCCAGGCGTAACAGCAAAAGAATCAACATCTAAAATGGGTGCTGGTCCACAAATCGTTATTTATGATGCATCAATGGTAGCGCATAGCGGTTTACGTGACTTTGTGATTGATATTGCAGAGGAAAATAATATTCCATATCAATTCGAAACAATACCAGGTGGTGGAACAGATGCTGGAGCTATCCATATAACGGCAAATGGCGTGCCATCATTGGCGATTGGTGTAGCGACACGCTATATTCATTCACATGCGGGCATTTTACACCGCGATGATTATGAAAATGCAGTGAAATTAATCGTTGAAGTAATCAAAAAATTAGACCGCAATACAGTAAATCAAATTATTTTTGAATAAAAATGGAAGGGGTGTCTGGTAAGTATCCTAACGTGCCACTTTTCAGATACCTTTTTGCCTTTTTATAATGAAGTATGCACTTTTTCATTTGTCTTCTAGTGGGGAAACAAAGGCGATGTTTGAAACGATGCAGCGCCACATAAAGGAATCAGAATAGATAATCGACTTAGAGAGCGTCTAAAAGCATGCAAAGCACTGCTTTTCAGACGCTTTTTTGTTTTTATTAAAATAATAACTATTTTAAAAGGGTATAAACATTGAATTTAGTGCATTTTGCTTTAAATTTAAAATGAAATAAGTAAAAGTTATATTTATTATAAAAATGCCTCAGTCTTTTTATAAATATCGTGTGTATATTTATGTGTATTTTTAAATATTTATTTATAAAACATAAAAATACGCTTGATTTTATATTTATGCATATGTATAATGAAAACAACATAAAGTTACAGAGGTGCGTATAAATATGAAATTACTTGAAGAGGTACAATTAAAGCCTGTTGAAAGTTTGAAAGGAAAAGATTTACTGACATTGCTTGATTATACGAGCGAGGAAGTACAATCGCTTATTCAATTAGCAACACAGCTAAAAACGGTGACAAAGCAAGGGAAGTGTCCTCGCTTGCTGGAAGGTAAGACATTAGGAATGATTTTTGAAAAAAGCTCTACACGTACGCGTGTTTCATTTGAGGTAGGTATGCAGCAGCTAGGTGGCTACGGCATGTATATGAATGCACGTGATATGCAAATCGGTCGAGGAGAGCCGGTTTCGGATACAGGTCGTGTTTTATCAGGCTACTTAGACGGTATCATGATTCGTGCTAACTCACATGCAATGGTGGAAGAGCTAGCGGAGCACGCGACAATTCCTGTGATTAATGGCTTAACGGATTTAGATCATCCTTGCCAGGCATTAGCAGACCTGGAAACAATCGCTGAAAATAAGGGCGCATTAAAGGGCTTAAAAATCGCCTATGTAGGAGATGGCAATAATGTTGCCCATGCACTTGTTGTTGCAGCCGCTCACGTAGGAATGCATGTTGCTGTAGCAACACCTGCTGGCTATGAATGTAATGCGACAATTATAGCTGAGGCACAACAAATTGCCCTTGCAAACGGCGGTTCTATATTGACAACAACCGACCCGGTAGAAGCGGTGCAAAATGCGGATGCTATTTATGCGGATGTATGGACTTCGATGGGGCAAGAAGAAGAAACGGAGCAGCGATTAAAAGATTTTAATGGCTATCAAATTAATGATGCACTTGTTGCACATGCCAAACCTGATTATATGTTTTTACATTGCTTGCCAGCACATCGTGAGGAAGAAGTGGCGACATCTGTTATTGATGGCCCTAATTCTTATATTTTCGAGCAGGCAGAAAACCGTTTACATGCACAAAAAGCGGTATTAATTTCCTTGTTATCGTAGATTACAAGTTGCGGGTCGCAACTGTGTCTATATATTAAGAAGCATTTGCAAGCAGGTAGCGCAACCAAATGCTTTTGTAGTTCCCTTTAATGGATGGGTGGGAGACGCTGTCCACCGTTAAATAACTACACACTGTGATGGATGTAATCAAGATGGAGTACATCATCACTACATAGGCAAGGGATGTGCTTGAAAGAGCACGTCCTTTGCAAATGAAAAGCAATCCGGGAGACGCTGGATTGCTTTTTTCTGTTAATTAAATTGTGTCGCAAGCTTTTGTGTAAAATGTTGACGCTCTTGTTCATCCGCAGCGTTCCACCATTTTTCTAAAAACACACCGAGCCCCGGTAATAAATGCTCTTCACCACGTTCAATGGCATCTTCTACGATATCGCCTAATTCCTGTGCATTTTGTCCCGCTACATTTGCTGCAATTGCTTGTCGTATTTGAAAGTTCATGATTCAATCTCCTTTTTTAAAAAATATCAGTATACTTGTTACTATGGACAAAATATATGGAAATATACTTTTCAAAGAAAAGTTATGATAAAATGAAGCATTGAAAAAGAAAAAAGGACGGTATGTATGAAACGAATTGAATCAACGCAAAATGTGCTAGTAAAGCATTGGAAAAAGCTTGTGACAACACGTAAAGAACGTGAAAAATCAGGTGAATTTATTGTAGAAGGCTTCCATCTTGTAGAAGAAGCATTAAAAAATAAAGAGCAAATTGTCCAAATTATCGTTAAGGATAATGTTGATTTGCCCATGTTATGGCCAATTGATGATGTCGTAATTGTTCAAGTAAATGAGGCAGTTGCAAAGGAACTAGCAGAAACGGAGCAATCGCAAGGTGTATTTGCCCATTGCAAGCAGCCAAAAATTGAGGGCATGAACGAATGGCGCAAAGTATTGCTTGTAGATGCAGTACAGGACCCGGGCAATATCGGCACGATGATTCGCACAGCAGATGCTGCTGGATTAGATGCAGTTGTATTAGGAAAAGGCAGTGCGGACGCTTTTAATCCAAAAACGTTGCGCTCAGCACAAGGCTCACACTTTCATATTCCGGTTGTGCGTGGCGAGTTATTAGAATGGGTCAACAATTTACAAGCAGAGGGTGTTGCAGTGTACGGAACAGCACTTGAAAATGCCGTATCTTACAAGGAAATTAAAGCAACAAATGCCTTTGCTTTAATTGTAGGAAATGAAGGTAGCGGCATTAGCCCACAACTTTTAGCAAAAACAAATCAAAACATCATCATCCCAATTTTAGGACAAGCTGAATCATTGAACGTAGCAGTCGCTACGGGTATTTTATTGTATGCTTTTGTAGAATAGTATTTCCACGACTTGAAAGAAAAAAAGAAATAGCGTACAATAAATCGTGTTATATATAGGAAATGCACTGACCGGGAAGAGTAGGTTCATAAGAGGCATTTTAGGGAGTGTAGGCCGTGACTGAAAGCTTGCATAATGCTATCGAATACTACAGTTCACCCCGCGAGCAGCTATTCGGGAATTCTAGGAGTACTTGAAGGAAAGAATAGCCGGCGTTTAATTCGTCGTTATGTTTAATGAAGTGATTGCATTTGCAATAACTAGGGTGGTACCGCGAACATTCAACCTCGTCCCTTTTTAGGGGGGAGGTTTTTTATTTTGCTTATTTATCATCCAAAATTTAAAGGAGGCAAAATCATGGAACAACAATTGAATCAATTGAAAGAAGAAGTGCTGAAGAAAATTGAAGAAGCAGTCAATTTAAAAGCGTTAAATGAAGTGCGCGTTGCCTATTTGGGAAAAAAAGGACCGATTACGGATTTACTAAAAGGGATGGGCAAGCTATCTGCTGAAGAACGTCCGAAAATGGGGGCATTAGTCAATACGGTGCGTGAGCATGTGACGGCTGAATTGGAGGCAAAGGCAGCGATTTTAGAGGAGCAAGCGATTCAAGCGCAATTAGAGCAGGAATCGATTGATGTTACATTGCCGGGTGCGACAATTAAGGCGGGAAATCGCCATCCATTAACGCGTGTTATTGAAGAAATTGAAGATTTATTTATTGCAATGGGCTATGAAATTGCGGAAGGACCAGAAGTAGAAAAAGATTATTACAATTTCGAGGCACTTAACTTGCCTAAAGACCATCCAGCACGCGATATGCAAGATACATTTTACATTTCCGAGGAAATATTATTACGTACGCAAACATCGCCTGTTCAAGCTCGTACAATGGAAGAAAAGCAAGGTGCAGCAGTGCGCATTATTTGTCCAGGGAAAGTATTCCGTCGTGACTCAGATGATGCTACACATTCGCATCAATTTATGCAAATTGAAGGGCTCGTTGTTGGCGAAAATATTCGCATGAGCGATTTAAAGGGAACATTGGATGTGTTAACGAAAGAAATGTTCGGTGCAGACCGTGAAATTCGTTTACGTCCATCCTTCTTCCCATTCACAGAGCCTTCAGTAGAAGTAGATGTGTCATGCTTTAAGTGTGGCGGAACGGGCTGTAATGTATGTAAAAAAACTGGCTGGATTGAAATTTTAGGAGCAGGTATGGTACATCCAAATGTACTTGAAATGGCTGGCTATGATTCGAAAAAAATGTCTGGCTTCGCGTTTGGCATCGGTGTAGAACGTATTGCGATGCTGAAATACGGTGTTGACGATATTCGTCATTTTTATACAAATGATGTGCGTTTCTTATCACAATTTGAGCGTGCAGAAGGGTAAGGTGGAATAAGATGTTAGTATCATTAAAATGGCTTAGTCAATATGTTGATTTTTCAAACTTAGCACCTGCTGAGCTTGCAGAAAAAATTACGCGTTCAGGTATTGAGGTAGATGCCGTAATCGACCGCTCAAAAGGGATGACGAATGTAGTCGTTGGGCATGTTGTAGCAAAGGAAAAGCATCCTGAAGCAGACAAATTAAATATTTGCCAAGTTGATGTTGGTGAGGAAAGCTTACAGCAAATTATTTGCGGTGCACCAAATGTTGATGCTGGTCAAAAAGTGATTGTTGCTCGTCCTGGTGCACATTTACCAGGCGGCATTAAAATAAAGAAAGCGAAGCTGCGTGGTCAAGAGTCAAATGGTATGATTTGTTCTTTACAGGAACTAGGTATTGAAGGGCGACTTGTACCAAAAGCATATGCAGAAGGGATTTACGTTTTACCAGAGGATAGCGTGCCAGGAACGGATGCATTAGAGCTATTAGGCTTACGCGACACGGTGTTAGAGCTAGGTTTAACCGCAAACCGTTCAGACGCAATGTCGATGCTAGGCGTTGCTTATGAAGTAGCAGCCATTTTAGGGACTGATGTAAAATTACCAGAAATTACGTATGCTGAAGCAGCGGAAAAAGCTTCTGATGTCTTGCAACTTGAGGTGCAGGATACAACCGTTAACCCGTTGTATGCGGCAAAAGTGATTAGAAATATTAAAGTAGCACAATCACCATTGTGGTTGCAGCAGTATTTAATGGCTGGTGGTATTCGTCCACATAATAATGTAGTCGATATTACAAACTATGTTTTATTAGAATACGGTCAACCGTTGCATGCCTTTGATTATGAACAGCTAGGGACGGGGAAAATCGTCACACGTCCAGCGTTAGTAGACGAAAAAATGACGACTTTAGATGATACCGAGCGCACATTACAGCCACATAATTATTTAATTACAAACGGTGAAGTGGCTGAGGCTGTTGCTGGGGTTATGGGCGGTGCTAAATCAGAGGTATCAGATAAAACTACAACAGTTGTTATCGAATCTGCTTATTTCCAAGGGGCATCTGTGCGCCGTACATCAAGAGATTTAGGCTTACGCTCAGACTCTTCAGCGCGTTTCGAAAAAGGTGTAGACCCAAATCGTGTATTACTTGCGGCAGAGCGCGCGGCTGCATTATTAGCTGAGCTAGCAGGTGGGGAAGTTTTAGAAGGGACAGTGCTTGTCGATGAGCTAGATAAAACACCAGCTCGCGTTGTCGTATCACCGGACTTTATTAATGCACGTCTTGGCATGAAAATCTCACTTGAGGATATGCTTGCCATTTTAAATCGCCTCCAATTCGGTGTAGAGGCAGCGAATGGCATGTTAATTGTTGATGTACCGACACGTCGCGGTGATATTACAATCGAAGAAGATATTGTAGAAGAAATTGCACGACTTTACGGATATGATGAAATTCCAATGACTTTACCACTTTCGGGAGAGCAAGTAGGTGGCCTAACGCCGTATCAAGTGAAGCGCCGCATTGTACGTGATGTGATGGAAGGTGCGGGTCTGTATCAGGCGGTAACATATTCCCTGACTTCAGCAGCGGATGCACAAAAATTCGCATTGCAAAAAGAAGAAACAACGAAGCTATTAATGCCGATGAGTGAAGAGCATTCAACATTGCGTCAAAGCATATTGCCACATTTAATTGAGGCGGTAAGTCATAACGTAGCACGTCAAGTAAATGATGTAGCATTATACGAAATTGGCTCTGTTTTCCTTGGCAAAACGGAGCATGATTTGCCACATGAGGAAGAACATCTTGCATTTGTATTAACAGGTCGTTGGACAGATAACACATGGCAAGGTGAGAAAAAAGCAGTTGATTTCTTCGTAGCAAAAGGCATTGTGGAGGCATTATTGTCAAAATTAGGATTGACTGCTGTAGTAAGCTATGAAAAAGCAATGTTAGAAGGCTTACACCCGGGGCGTACTGCGCATATTTTATTAAATGGAGAAATCATCGGTCTAATCGGCCAACTGCATCCAACTGAGCAGAAAAAAGCGGATTTAAAAGAAACATATGTAGTAGAAATGAAATTGGCTGCAATCTTAAATGCTGAAGTGGAAGAGCTTGTATATAGCCCTGTTCCACGTTACCCAAGCATTACACGCGACATTGCATTAGAATTAGACCGCGCAACACCTGCGGGCGAAATCGAAACAATCATTCGCGAAGCAGGCACTAAGCTTTTGAAAAGCATTAAAGTGTTCGACGTATATCAAGGTGAAAAAGTAGCCGCAGACAAAAAATCTGTTGCCTTCTCGTTAACTTATTTTGACGCAGAACGCACATTAACAGATGAGGAAGTTGTAGCAGCACATAATAAAGTATTAAAGGCACTTGCAGCAGCAGGCGCAGAAGTACGTTAAAGCTAAAGAAGGCATATGAAATCCAATTGGACTTCATATGCCTTCTTTTTAGTTTTATGAGCGAAAACAAGCTTTTTATGAGCGAAAACAAGCTTTTTATGAGCGAATTTGTAGCGTTTGCGAGCGAATTCATTGTGCTTATGAGCGAATTGCTGCTTTAGACCTGTTTAAAGTGCTTCATCAGCGGCTTTTGCGGGCCTCGCGATACCGTAAAGAGCGCCCAAAATAGCACTTATCGTATGAATTAATAGAAATGTGTAATAGTTAATAAAAACTCGATTTGTATACTCATTTAATAGCGGAAAGCCATAAATTTTTGAATTGGGGTCGCTCGGTGTGCCACCAAGTGACGCATATACCTCGTTTGTATATTGTATGGCATAATAGCTTGTAGCGATAACAAGCCCTACTCCTGCTATGAGTAAAATATTGCGTAGCATTTTATCTTGCGCTTGACGTGATAATTCAGTAGAAAAGCGAAATGTAATAAATAAACTTAATAAAAGAAACGGCGCAACAAGTGCAATACCGACAATACCTAAATTTCCATGCTTTATTGTATCTTCAGGTTGGAATGTAAAAAAATACTCAATCATCATCACACCGAATAAGGAAATGGCGATGCTAATGAGCCAGCTTCGTCTTAGCATATAGAAAATACCTCCTCACCATTACAACTATACATGGAATGGCATAGTCATTCAATGATGGAAATTGTTAAATAGAATAATAAGCTTTATAATTTATTATAATTCAGCAAGTGTCAAGCCACTTATTGAATCATAATAAGTGGCTTGGCAAGAGTTAGCTGAGGGGGAATTAATACGAGGACGTAAAGGAGGAATTTACCGATGTTAAAAAAAGACGAGGTGGTACTTGTATTAATTGATATACAAGGTAAGCTTGCGGAAATTGTAGAAAATAGCGAGCATGTAATTCAGAATATTGTGAAAGCCGTTAAAGGGGCTAATGTATTGGAGCTACCGATTTTATGGCTTGAGCAATATCCAAAGGGCTTAGGGTCAACAGTCCCTGAGATTGCCAATGAAATAGATGGACAGCCGATTGAAAAAATAACATTTAGTGCTTATGATACAGAAGAGTTTCGTGTGAAGCTTGCAGCCACAGGACGTAAAAAAGTATTGCTTGCAGGCATTGAATCACATATTTGTGTGTATCAAACGGCAGCTCATTTGCTTGCCAATGGCTATGAGGTAGAGGTTTTAGTGGATTGCGTTTCATCCCGCACAGGGGAAAACCGTCAATTAGGCATTGATAAAATGGTACAGTTAGGCGCACGTTTATCGAGTATCGAAATGGCTTTATTTGAAATGCAGCAAATTGCGAAGGGCGATATATTTAAAGCAATTAGTGCAATCGTAAAATAATATTAAATTTCACTATAGAACGTTTGTTCTTTTAGGTGTATAATAATTTTTGTAATACTGTGTAAGCTAATACTAAAATTCAATTGAAAGAGGAGTGGCAAAGATGGCAATTAACGTATACTTAATTTTTGATGGGCAAACGCGTGAGGCAATGGAACTTTATAAGGACGCTTTTCAAACAAAGGAAACACAAATCATGACTTTTGGTGAAGGGCATCAAAATGATGAATATCCAATTCCGGAAGAAGCAAAAGATTTAATTATGCATGCTCGTATGCCAGTAATGGGTGTAGACTTAATGTTCTCTGATACATTCCCTGGTCACCCTTATACAGTAGGCAACAATGTAACACTTGCAGTTGTAACGAATGATGAAGCGCAATTACGCCATGCTTTTGATGTATTAAAGCGTGAAGGAAACGTTCAAATGGAGCTACAAGAAACTTTTTGGAGCAAATGCTACGGCAGCTTAACAGATAAATTTGGCGTGGAATGGCAGTTCAATTATGAACAAGCATAAAAGGGCACTAGAAAGGCAGTGCGGTTGCCTGTTTTTGTTAGTGTTTCGTTAAGGAGTTTACTCGTTAAAGTAGAAGAGAGCCTTCTTTGAAAATGAGGAAAAGCGAGTTTCCACTATGCTTTGCACTTTTCTAAGGGTCTCTCTCACAGCGAGGCAAACACCGCCAAAACCAATCTTTATCCCTTTTAAATAAAGCACCTGTTTTAAAATACAGGCATTCATCTTAAAAAACACAAACGAAAGCGTCCACAAAGTCGGCAACTGCACGGCTTTGTGGACGCTCTTCCTATTTTGTGTAGTTATCGAAATAACCTTGAATATAAACCATTGGTGTACCTTTATCGCCAGAACCTGATGTTAAATCTGATAGCGAGCCAATTAAGTCTGTTAGCTTACGAGGAGTCGTACCTTGTGCAGCCATTTGACCTGTTAAGTCATCACCTTTATTTGTGATATATTCGGAAATTGCAGCTTTTAACTCTTCGCCACGTAAATTCGCAAAGTCGTTGTCAGCTAAATATTTTAATTTTACTTCGTTCGGTGTACCTTCAAGCCCCTTTGTATAAGCTGGTGAGACAACAGGGTCAGCTAGCTCCCAAATTTTTCCCACAGGGTCTTTAAAGGCACCGTCACCATAAACCATTACTTCAATTGTTTTGCCCGTTGCTTCTTTGATTTTTGCTTGAATATTATCAACGATAGGTTGGCAATTGTGGGGGAATAGTTTTACTGTGTCCTCCGTTGCTTTATTAGAGCCAAGTAAGCCATATTCTGGGTTAAAGCCTGAGCCATCGATTGATTCAGCTAAAATATTATCCAAAGTAAAGATTTTTTCTACCCCGTTGTTTACTAATGTACGTTTTGTGCGGAAGCGTGTGTGAATATCACATGCTAATACATTTTTGGTATAGTCCAAAATTGTTTTGGGATTGTTTGAAAAAATAACTTCGCACGCTGCACCTTCAGCTTCAATTAATTCTTTATAATATTCAATATAGTCTACACCTGTAAATGTATGCTTTTTATAGCCAAAATGCTCACGGAATTCAGCTTCTGATAATGTATCTGTCCATGGGTTTACCCCTTTAACATCTAATTCATCAATATCAACTAAATGATTACCCACTTCATCTGATGGATAGCTTAACATAAGGACAACTTTTTTTGCTCCTCTTGCAATACCACGTAAGCAGTTCGCAAAGCGATTGCGTGAAAGAATAGGAAAAATGACACCGACTGTATCGTCACCGAATTTTGCAGCAATATCTTTTGCGATATGATCGACGCTTGCATAATTTCCTTGTGCGCGTGCTACAACCGATTCTGTAACAGTTATAATATCTTTATCTTCAATTGAATAGCCTTCTATTTTTGCTGCGTTTAGCACTGTATCTACAACGATTTGTTCGATATTGTCACCTTCATTAATAATAGGACCACGAAGGCCTCGTACAACTGTTCCAACTACACGTTCCATAGTATCTCTCCTAACATCTTCATCAATTAACACTTGTCTAAATTTTTTTGCGGTCCATTTTTATAATATTTACCGCAAATTCATCTTCATTCAGTAAGTTTTCAATGATTTTATCTACTAGCTACTGACTTAAAGATAAAAACCACATTATTTACTATACAACAACGATGTGTTATAAGTAAAATTAATAATAATTATAGGGAGTATAAGTAAAACTAATATGATTGGGAAATTAGATTATTATCGTATTTTTAATATTGTAAGTCAAAATAAAAGCTTTTCCAAAGCGGCAGAGGAGCTATTTATGACACAATCTGCTGTCAGCCAAGCTATTTTAAAATTAGAAAAGGAGCTAGCAACACCTCTTTTTCATCGTACCCCAAAAGGCGTTATTTTAACAGACGAAGGGCAAGTATTATATGAATATGTGCAATCAGCGCTCGGTATTTTACATGCTGGTGAGGATAAGCTATTAGAATTTAAGCATTTGACAACAGGTCAGCTACGAATTGGTGTAGGAGATACAATTTCCCGCTATTTTTTGCTACCTTATTTAGAAATGTTTCATTTGAAATATCCCGGTGTCAGACTTAAAGTATTAAACGGCACAACATCGGAAATACGCGATTTTATAAGGGCGGGAGAAGCGGATGTAGGCGTTTGTAATTTACCTCTTCGCGATGAACAATTACAGGTACAGCCATGCAAGCAAATTCACGATATTTTTGTTTGTGGGGAAAAATATAAAAATTTAACGAAAAAGCCGATTGCCTTGCCGCAATTAATGAAAATGCCGCTTATTTTTCTTGGAAAAAAGGCTAACTCTCGCAATTATGTCGAGCAATATTTAAAGGAGCAAGGCTATCATTTGACGCCTGAATTCGAGCTTGGCTCACATGATTTATTGCTTCAATTTGCACAAATCAATTTAGGAATTGCTTGTGTGACAAAGGAGTTTGCATTGGAGTATTTGGAGAAGGGACTGTTATATGAAGTGCCCTTACAGCAGCCGCTACCTGAGCGAAGTATTGGTATTTGTCACTTAAAATCAGTGCCACTCTCAAGAGCTGCTCAAAAATTTAGTGAGCTTATTAATCCAACAGCATTTTTACCTCATAGGCAATGAGCCTACTAATGAATAAAATCTATTTTTTTGAACAACCTACAAGCAATTGAATGCTGAGGTGGTCAATATGAAAATCGAACAAACTAATGTTTGGCAGGAAGGATTTGAAAAGCGATTAAACGGAGAGCTGCCTTGGCAAAGCTGGGCGCTTTATAAAATGAACTATGAGATGACCGAGGCTCGTTTAATTTCAAATTTCTCGGGCTTGCAATGTGTAAAATATTTGCCGATGCTCTCACCGTTACAACATCAAATCAATGCTGCGACAACCGTTATTGAAGAAATGCATGGTAAAGCCATTTTAGCTGATGAAGTAGGGCTGGGAAAAACGATTGAAGCAGGCCTAATCCTAAAGGAATATATGGTTCGTGGTCTTGTGCAAAAGACCCTTATTTTAGCACCTGCCTCATTGATTACACAGTGGGTGGAGGAATTAACAGGAAAGTTTCATATTCCTGCTATCGCATATAATAAAAAATACGGGCTCGAGCATTGTAGTGTTGTTGTGATGAGCATGGATACCGCTAAGAAAAGTCCGCATAAGGAACGAATCTATGAGCAAAATTATGACATGATTATTATTGATGAGGCACATAAATTAAAAAATCATAAAACGCAAATTTATGAATTTGTTCAAAGTTTGAAAAAGAAATTTTGCCTATTACTAACCGCTACACCGATTCAAAATAATATTTTTGAATTATTTTATTTAATCTCTTTATTAAAGCCCGGCCATTTAGGGAGCTATGAGGCATTTCAAGCCACCTTTTCTGCAAAAAAGCACTCGGTTTCGCAAAATGAATTTTTGCAGGAGCTTGTTCACCAAGTGATGGTGCGAAATAGGCGTGAAAATACAAATATTGAATGGACGAAGCGCCATGTGCAAATTATACCGATTCATTTTTCTTCTGAGGAACGAGAGTTATATGAGCAAATTAGCAATTTACCATTACCAAACCCAATTACTCGTTTAACCTTGCAAAAGGAGCTTTGTAGTAGTAGGGAAGCAGTCTATGAAACATTATCGAAAATGCCGCAGCAAACGGAAGAGCAGCAAAAAATTCTTGATTGCTTACAGCAATTAAACACGCATTCTAAGGCACAAAAAACAGCACAATTAATTAAGCAAATAAACAATAAAGTAATTATTTTTACAGAATACCGGGCAACTCAGCTTTATTTACAAGCATTTTTATATGAGCAGGGGATTACCGCTGTTCTCTTTAACGGAAAGTATAAAAAAAGCAAGCGTGATTATATGAAGCATTTATTTAAGGAGCATGCACAAGTGCTAATTGCTACAGAAGCTGGTGGAGAAGGTATCAATTTGCAGTTTTGTAGCCATGTGATTAACTACGACTTACCATGGAATCCAATGAAGCTTGAACAACGCATTGGTCGTGTCCATCGTTTAGGACAAACGGAAGATGTTGAAATTTACAATTTTGCTGTTGAAGAAACAATTGAACAGCATATTTTGGCACTACTTTATACGAAAATTGATGTATTTGAACAAGTAGTTGGGGAATTAGACGCGATATTAACGAATAGGAGTGGGTAGTGATTGCTATGGATTCGCAGCAGATTAATCAATTTTTAAATGATTTTTTTACGGAAACAGGCTGTGACGTTGTGTGGCAAAATGATACGTTCAATATTCAGCTAACAATTGAAATGGATAAAAAGATAATGAATCGCCCCTTCTACT
The DNA here is from genome assembly GCF_038593115.1 of Metasolibacillus sp. FSL H7-0170. Taxonomy (NCBI): domain Bacteria; kingdom Bacillati; phylum Bacillota; class Bacilli; order Caryophanales; family Caryophanaceae; genus Metasolibacillus; species Metasolibacillus sp. FSL H7-0170. Next base: position 92,775 of record NZ_CP151964.1, read on the forward strand.
GGCAATATATCGAAGCAACCAATAGCGAGCCAAATCCGGCGCGGTTACAGTTGACAACTAGCATGCAGGAGCAGGGGGAGAGAGTGCATTTTGGCTCTCCAAGACTTCAGCAGTTGTATCTTGTAACAGATGAGCTAGGTGCATATGTAGAAATGTATGAAAGTATAGATACATCAGCAGCACAAACTTTTTTAACTCCTTGGCTCGCTGTGAATTATAAAATAGCATATTGCTGTGATTGTACGAAGGAAATGCTTTATTCATTTGGTTTGAATTTAATGACGGGGGAATTGCTGCTTGATTTTCACAGGTTACTCATACAAAAGGATTTATCTGTAACGAAACCTATGAATGGCTTTTGTGTAAAACATATTATTGCGCCACTAAGGGGACTAAAGCGTATACAGGCTGCAATGGAGGAAATAATTTTACAAGATAATCATTCTTGGGCAGACGAGGCAATGATTAAATGGCAGCGGGAACAACGCGTACTAGATTATTTTTATAATGGTCTTGAAGAAAAGCCTGAAATATATAATATAGAACAGCAAGCTTTGCAGGAGCGCTATGAGGCAAAAATAAAAATAGATATTGTAAATGGAGGTTTGTTTTATTTGAGAAACGTCTGAAGAGAGTGCTTTGCACGCTTTTCAGACGTTTCATTTTATCCCGTATTAACAGGCTGTAAGATCCCACTTCAAAACAGCAAAAAAATTAAGATGTTTAAATGGGGAATTCAACAGCCTGTAAAAAACCCGATTGGTGAAACTACCAATCAGTGGGGGATGAGAAGAACCCCCGCTGATTGAAGGTTCACTTTATGCCTTTTCTACAGAATTGATTAAAAATGAGATTTTATAGGACAATTCGATTGCTTCAGCCTCATGACTAGTATTTTTAAATGCTGCGCGATAGGCTTGCAGCATTGCATGAATAACGTGTTTTCTTAGTGAGTGTTGTGCTAATTCTTCAATTAGAAAAGCAGTTAGCTCATTGCCCGTTGCGTTTGTTTTAGGCTCTAATTGTTTAGCGAATCCTTGAAGTTGCTGTAAAACATGTTCTTTTGTTATTACAGGCTGTGTCGCATTATTATATAGCAGCTGCAATACGTCGATGCCCAGCATAACATCGTTTGTTTTTTGCATTGTCGGTAGCAGTGCTTGTACATACTCAAGCCCTTTTCGAACAAGTCGCTCTAAATCAGCAGATGAGCGATGGGCGCTGCGCCAAACCATTGCAAAATAATGAGTAATACCAAAAAATACGATGGCACATTCAAAAGCATATGGTCTTGTTTCTTCACCAAAAACATTTGCAAATCGCTCTGTAAGCCACTTAATTTCATGGAAGCGATGCTGCTGCATACCTTTCTTTAATTCGGGATTGCTGGATTGGAAGATACCTTCAAACAATGACATCAAATTATTTTCCTCATGAAGCTTTAAAGGAACAATAATTTGTTCGATGAGAACGTCAATATCTTGCTCATCGCGAGTCGTAAGCAATTCATAGCGACGAAGCTGTGCCGTATAGCGAAGCTGCTCTAAAATAGCTAAGAAGCATTCATTTTTAGAAGCAAAATAATTATAAAATGTACCTTTTGAAATATTTGCGTGCTCAATAATATCTTGAATCGATGTTTGGTGGAAGCCCTTATCAACAAAAAGCTGTAATGAAGCATCGATAATTTTCCTTTTTCTCGTATTCATAATTGTTCAATTCCTTTAATTTTATACTATCATTCTATCTTTAAAATGCTTATAATTCAATGTTTTTAAACTTTGAGTGAAAAATAGTTGCGAATTTTGGACTGTGAGTATAAAATAGGTCAAGTGAAACTTCGAAATATGAAATAATAAACAGAAGGGGTTTTAAATATGACAGCAGAAACAGCAAAAAAGCCACCGTATTTAATGATTGCAATTTTATTTATTGGAACATTTGTTGCCTTTTTAAATAACACTTTATTAAATATTGCGTTACCGTCAATTATGGTGGATTTAAAAATTGAAAACTATTCAACTGTTCAATGGCTTTCAACAGGCTATATGTTAGTAAGTGGGATATTAGTACCAGCATCCGCTTTTTTAATTACAAAATTTAAAAATAGAACTATTTTCATTGCGTCGATGGGATTGTTTTTATTAGGTACAGTAATGGCAGCATTTGCGCCGAGTTTTGGTATATTAATTGCTGGGCGTATGGTACAAGCAGCAGGCGCTGCTACAATGTCACCACTATTAATGAATATTATGTTAATTAGCTTCCCGATTGAAAAGCGTGGGACAGCGATGGGGTTATTTGGTCTAGTGATGTTTGCAGCACCTGCAATTGGCCCGACATTATCAGGATGGATTGTTGAGCATTATAATTGGCGTGTGCTTTTTGAAATGATTATTCCTTTTGCGGCTATTAGCCTAGTACTAGGAATATGGAAGTTGCGCAACATCATGCCAACACGTGAAGTTACCATTGATTATTTATCATTAGTGTTATCAACAATTGGTTTTGGAGGCTTATTATACGGCTTTAGTATGGCTGGCTCAAAGGGCTGGGGAGAGCTTGAAGTATATGGCACAATTATTTTAGGTGTAATTGGTTTCGTAACTTTTGTCGCGCGTCAGCTAAAATTAGAAGAGCCTTTATTAGACTTACACATTTATAAGTATCCGATGTTTGCTTTATCATCTGTTATTTCGATGGTAATGTCTGTAGCGATGTTTTCAGGAATGATTTTAACACCTGCTTATGTTCAAACTGTGCGCGGTATTTCGCCATTTGATGCAGGGCTGATGATGCTACCAGGTGCTATTGTTATGGGGCTGATGTCACCGATTACAGGAAGACTCTTTGATAAATATGGTCCTCGCATGATTGCAACGCTAGGATTGATTATTATGACGGTTTCAACATTTTATTTATCGAAGCTGTCGTTAGATTCTTCTTATGTTTATATTATTACTGTTTATACAGTGCGCTCATTCGGTATGTCACTTGTAATGATGCCGATTATGACGAATGGTTTAAATCAAATTCCAATGAAAATGAATCCGCACGGTACAGCGATTAATAACACTGCACAGCAAGTGACTGGTGCAATTGGTACAGCTGTATTCGTAACAATTATGAATGCACATACAAAAACACGTGCAGCCAAATTGGTAGCTGAGGCGCAAGAACAAGCAACAGCTAGCGGCATCCAGCCAACAGAAAGTCAAATTGCTGAAATGACAGCCCAAATTGGTCAGGCTGCAATGCTTGATGGCATTAACTTCACATTTTTTGTGGCAACAATCGTTTCATTTATTGCACTCGTTCTTACATTTTTTGTTAAACGTGTGGATGTTACACAGCGAGAAGGATATGAAGGTAAATAAAAATAAAGGCAAAGTCGGCGAACGACTTTGCCTTTATTTTTTACCATTTAAAGTTTTACATTATTGCGCTGTTAATGCGATAAATTCTTCAACATCCTTTTCACAAAGTGCGATTCCTTTTAACCAGAAATCACGCTTTGTAATGTCTTCACCTAAATGCTTCATTGCTAAATCTTCTACAGTCATTACGGCTGTATCACGTAGTAGCGCAATATATTTTTCTTCGAAGCCCATACCTTCTTCTTTCGCCTTTGCATAAATGCTTAGTGAGAATAGGTAACCGAATGTGTATGGGAAGTTATAGAATGGCACACCTGTAATAAAGAAGTGTAGCTTTGTCGCCCAGAAATGTGGGTGTGTTTCACCAAGACCGCCTGCATGTGCCTCACGTTGTGCCTCTTCCATTAATTCATTTAAACGTTTCGAAGACACAACACCTTTTTTACGCTCCTCATAGAAGCGAGTTTCAAACAGGAAACGTGCATGGATATTCATAAAGAATGCCACAGAGCGTTGTACTTTATCTTCAAGTAAAGCGATTTTTTCCTCTTTTGTGCTAGCTTCTTCAACGGCTGCGTCTGCAACAATCATTTCCGCAAATGTTGAAGCTGTTTCTGCTACGTTCATCGCGTAGCCTGTGTTTAATGGGTGAACAGGGCGTAAAGCATAGCTATGGAATGCATGACCAAGCTCGTGTGCTAATGTTGCTACATTAGACATTGAACCGGAATACGTCATGAAAATACGCGATTGTTGTGCTAACGGGAAGCCTGTGCAGAAGCCACCTGGCTTTTTATTATCACGGTCCTCCGCTTCAATCCAGCCATCTTCAAATGCAGTACGTGAAAATGCTTCTAACTCTGCACCGAAGCGACCAAAATGTTTTAAAATGAAGGCAGCACCTTCTTGATAATCCATTTTTGCTGTTGCCTCTGTTACCGGTGCATCAAAATCGTACCAATTTAATTTTTCATCGCCAAGCATTTTTGCTTTATGTGTTAAATAGCGTGCGAAGATTTCCTTGCGCTCGCTAATGGCACCCCACATTGCATCAAGCGTTTCTTCCTTCATTCGATTAATTGTTAAAGGCTCTTTTAATACATTATCCCAACCACGCTTTTTGTAAACGCTTAAACGGAAGCCTGCTAGATGGTTTAATGTTTTAGCGAAAAATTCCTCACGCTCTGTAAATACTTTTTCAATCGCTTCAAAGGCAGCTTTACGCACCTTAGGGTCTTTGTGTGAGCTTAAGTTATTCGCTTGACCAACAGAAAGCGATTTCACTTCGCCGTCCACTTCAACTTCCACGCGAATATCGCTAATTAATAGGTCATACATTTCGCCCCAAGACCTGTAACCATCTACTGTTAAAGAAGAAATAAGTGCTTCTTCCTCCTCAGATAGCGATTCTTTTGAAGCATCGCGCCATTCCGTTAAAATGAAAGCAAATGGAGCAAGCTCCTCCGTCGCAACTAATTGGGCAAATGTATTTTCTTTAATTTGACCTACTAGCTGTCGCAGCTTTTCATATGATGGCGCAACCTCTGCATAGAGTGCAGAAATTTTACCTAAAAGCAACATTGCTTCGCGGTCTTTAATATTTTGAGCGTTTAAACAAGATAAAAATGCACCTGCTTGCCCCATATGCTGGCGTACATCCTTCACTTTATCAATTGCCTCAAGTAACCCTGCAGTTTCCGATGCTGTTTGCGGTACAGTAAGTTTACTTACAAATTGCTGTAAGCCCTGTACTAAGTCCGCCGTTTTTTCTAAATGTGCAGCAAATTGTGAAGAACTGCTACCACCTTCAAAAAATACGTCTAAATCCCATACCTCTGGATAATTCGTTGTCATGAAAAAACCTCCTAAAAACAAATTCTTTTCTATTTTACAAAAATTCCGAACTTATTTCACGCTTTTTTTTCGAATTTCGAAATAATTTTCAAATGAAGAAGAAAAATTAGCTAATAAAAAGTTAAAAAGACGCGCGATTGCGCCTTTCTAACTTCTTTCAGTGGGTGATTGACAAAAGGAGCTCAGTCTAAGTACACAACGACTGAGCAACATCGTGTTCGGCGGATGTGAAGGGAGGTTTGCGATTGATGTATGTCGGGACGGTTTTAGATTGTCCGCTCAAAAGCAATTACACCGAAGTATAATTGAGATGATTCATAAATTCTTTCTTTTTTGAAGAAGCCTGCGTGCTTTTTCTGTATTTGCAAAATGCCATTTAGATATGGAGTGCAGTGTTTCTTCGCCTTTACTTAACCAAATTTTCGCAGCCATTTCGTCGACTTTACTGCTAGCCCCTTTTTGTAGTGTGAATCCAACAAGCTCACTTAATCGGTCCATCTCCTTTAAAAAAGCATAACGAGCTAAAATGGAGGCAGTAGCAACCGCGACATGCAAATTTTCTGCCTTTGTAGAAAATAGTACATTATCGCGAATGATTTCTTGCTCACGCTGAATATGACGATAATAGGTAGCTCTTTCAGCAAACTGGTCGATTAAAATATATTGTGGTTGCTCTGGAGCGATTTTTTTTAAAACATGCCTAATTGCTTGATTGTGCAATAAGGCCTTCATTTTTCCTTGGGAATAGCCTTTCGCTTGTAATGTATTATATTTATCATTACGTAGTGTTAAAATACTGTGCGCACAAACCTTCATTAAATCTGGTGCAATTTTCCGCATGAAATCATCTGTTAACAATTTAGAATCCTTCACACCAAGCTCCTGCACAAGAGGAATTTTATCCGCTGGGACATAAACAGCCGCTACTGTAATAGGTCCAAAATAATCGCCTGTACCTGTTTCATCTGAGCCGATAACGGATAAAGTAGCAAAGTTTTTCGGTAGCGCATCTCCCTTTGAGGCGATGCCTTTTTCACTTACCTCGGCAGTACCCCAGCGAGCAGCCTCGCGCTCTGCACCACCCCCCTGAAACATTACCTTGCCAGATTTATACACCGTAATCGCTGTATCTGCTAGTTTCGCAGCAAAAACAACACCCGGTGCATTACGTATTACTTTATTCGTAGCATAAAAGCTTTGCACTTCTTGTAGCTTATCATTTGTTAATAGTAAAACAATATTTGTCATTCCTTCGTTCCCTTCTATGCTCGCTATTTTTATAGCGTGTTTACAAAATATTTATCTGCTTCTCAAAGCATATCTTAATAGTAAATTAAGAGATTTTCCCAAAAGCAAGCGATGCGCTGCTTTTGATATGCTGCCTTTAGGGAATTTTATTTTTTAATGAAGTAGATGATTTGCTGAGTCGATAACGGAGAATTCCTTTAAGCGTTGCTTCACCTCATTGACAATTTGTTCGTTGAAGCCGCTCAGTTCATCTATTTTTTCAAGCTTTTCCTCTACAGTTAAGCGCAGATTTGTTAATAAAATCCATTGTAATAAATCATCAATTGCATGCTCTGTCTCAAAATAACGGTGGTAATAAATATATGCTCGTTCTAAATAGCTCTCGGCGTGTTGAGCGTTTAACTTTATGCTTTTTGTAAATGAAGCAAATGCCTCATCATATTGCTCCAACTTTTCATAAACTAAGCCAAGATTGTAATGAGCATCCCCATTTTCTGAATCAAGCTCTAGGTAGCTTTTTGCATCCTCTAAAGCCTCCTCATACTGTTTTAGCATGAAATGCAGAAGCCCTCTTAACCAATAGAGTTGGGGGTTTTTCGCGTCAATATCTAAACCGCTTGTACATACAGTGATTGCTGTTTCATATTCCTCAAGCTTCATTAAACAGCTCGCACGCTTCTCGTAGAGCCAAATTTCATGTGGGCTAATTTGTTGTGCTGAAGCAAAAGCTGCACTCGCATGTTCCCATAATTCTGTTTCAAAAAAGATATGCCCAAGGGCAATATGATAATAATCCTCTTCCTTTAATTCTGCATCAAGCTCATTTGCCCTGTTTATATCTTCCAATGCCTCATCATAATTGCCTATACAAAAACTTGCATAGCTACGTTTCATATATACGTTTGCTGATTCCTTTAACTGTATTGCGGCTGTATAGGCTTCAATTGCTGCCTCATATTCATTTGCGTCGACAAAAATGGCCCCTCTTTGGATAAAATTTAAGTCATCATCATTCTCAAGTACAATTAATTCGTTGCTAACTTGGAGTGCTTCCTCCAAATTACTTAAGTGATGGTATGCTTCTGTCAGCCAAAAGAGAGAGGTAGGGGATGCAGAAAACGACTCATGAAGCTTAAGTAAAATTTCCTTCACCTCGTCATAGCGTTCTTGTTCACGATAAAATCGTGCAAGTCCATAATATGGCTCTTCTGTATTATGTCCAATTTCAAATGCCTTTCTGAGAATTTTTTCTGCTTCCTCAAGCTCATTATAGGTAGTATATATTTCAGCTAACCTTATATAGAGCCAAATTCTGTTTGGATTTAGACGAATTGCAGTTGAAAACATAATCGCCGCCTTCCAATTACCTAGTGCAGCGTAGATTTGCCCTAATAAAATATAATATTCGGCGTCCTCGTCTAAATCTTTATTTAAGCTTAATGCTTCCTGTAAATCTGTAAGAGCTTCTTCGTAGCATTCTATTTTATAATAGGCAAATGCACGCTTCATTCTTGCCTCACTTTCGTCATTGAGCGCAATTGCCTGACTGTATGCTTCAACAGCTTCCTCAAAACGCTGTAGCTCATCAAGAATTTTGCCGCGTTGAATAAAGTTTACAGTATCATCATCTTCAATATCCAATAAATTACTATTAATATTAATTGCTTCTTCGTATCGTTGTAAACGATAGTAATAATCAGCTAACCAATAGATTGCGATTGGATATGCAGGGAATTTTTCGTTTAGAGTAACTAAAATGCGTAAAGCTTCCTCTTCATTGTTTTGGGCCTGATAAAGTCGTACCCATTCAAAGTATGGTTCTGATGATTCAGCATTGATTAAAATCGCTTTTTTTAACATGTCTTCAGCATACGACCATAAACCGACATAACGATAAAGGCGCGCTAATGGTAAATGAAAGTCGAAGTGGTTGCGAATAGAGTCGCGCAGCTTCGTATACGCAGAATGATTATAGTTTGCACGTTCAAGAAAAGCGGAAAGGCCTTTATCTTGCTCTGCTTCAAATTGCAGTAATAGCTCTCTGCCTTTTTCTAAGCTAATAATTGCCTTTTCGAGTTCGCCTAGCTCTTCAAGTGAAAGACCAAGCTCTAAATAATAATGGGGTAGGGCACGATTCCAGTCCTCGACTAAGTATTGCAAAATATTTGCAGCCTCTTTATAATCCTGCATATCCACATAAGCGCGGGCAAGTTCATAATAAGTGGAGAATTGTGAATGGTCATCCTCGCGCTTAATCGTTTCATTGAAATCAGTTATCGCACCCTCATAATTTTGTAGCGCACTTTTCGCTAATCCACGATTGTACCAATATAAGCTAGTTTCAGGGCTTAAACGAATCGCTTCATCTAAATCAAAAAGCGCATCCTCGTTCTTGTCGATTTCAAACAGTATATTTGCACGCTTCGAATGGGCGTATGCCGATTTAGCTTTTTCAATAACGAGTGTAAGTAGCTCAATCGCCTCAGATGTGAATTCAAACTCCTCATAAAGAAAATGAATTGCATCGATTAGCTCCTCCTCGATATTGATGTCATTTGCATCAATCGTAAGAGCAGTTGCAAGGGTATTTCTTGCCTCCTTGTGGTTATTTAACTTTATAAGAAGCAGTGCTCGATAGACATAAAGAAAAATAAGCTGTTTATGCTCACCATCTAGAAATTGTGCAATCGCTTTTTCGGTAATTGTAGCTGCTACTTCCAGCTCCTCGGCCATTGTGTGGAAATAAGCTTTATATATGTATGCCATTGAAACGTCGCATTGTTCAATAAGGCCATTTATAATTTTGTAAGCTTCTTTTTGCTCCTGAAGCTTGTATAATAGTTTTGCCACGAGGATTTTGTCATCATCGTTTAATTTATTGATACCGATTTTGCGAAAATACTTTACTGCTTCAATAAGCTCGCCGTTTTCGTAATAGAGATGAGCGAGTTCAAGCTGTTCTGTTTTTTTAGTCATTGTTATTAAACTCTCCTTAATGAAATATATAATGGTAGATTTATTAGTTATAATATCATCATTCAACAAAATTTTATATTTTTTCCAGTCGCGATAAATTGTCACTATCCACGCAGCTAAAACATATTCTCCCGCGGTTACTCGTAGCAGGGAATATAGCTGAGCTAAGTTAAATATATCATTTGGCGTGATTCCAAAGCACAACAAAACCTCTAAAATATTGACACAACTGCATTTCTGTCAGTCTATTGTTGTATTATACAATGTAAAAATGGTATGATATGTAGTATGAAAATTGCAGAAAATCGAACAGGAATTGCATTATGCCATCTAAATTAATGCTTCAAACGATACTGTATGAAGCGAGATTCATTATTGGCTACCTGCTGGCGTTGCCTATGCTTTTGGGAGGAATTACTTTGGCTGAACAAGAAAAAAATCGAATTTCAGTTGAAATTTATGGTCGTACATATAAAATGGTTGGTACGGAATCGACGGGGCATATGCGATTAGTTGCTTCCATTGTAGACGATAAAATGCGTCAAATAAGTGCACATAATCCAACATTAGATAGCACCAGACTAGCAGTACTTACAGCGGTTAATTCTGTACATGAATTATTACAACTGAAAGCGCAAGTCGAGGCGCTTGAAGAAGAAGTGAAAAGGTTAAAGGGTTGAAGTAAATGCTAGATATTATTTTATTAATCGTATTATTACTAAGTTGTATTATTGGTGCGAAGCGTGGCTTTATCGTTCAAATCATTCATTTAGGAAGCTTTTTAATTGCGCTTATTGTAGCCTATATTTATTATAAACCACTAGCGCAAAAATTTGTGCTATGGGTTCCATATCCGGGCTTCACAGAAGATGCGACGATGACATTAGTGCTAGATACATTAGATGTGGATCGTACGTTTTATCGCGTTATTGCTTTTGCACTTATTTTCTTTATCGTGAAATTGATTTTACAAATTATCGGTTCAATGTTTGATTTTTTAACGTATTTGCCAATACTCGGTCCAATCAATCGTTTATTAGGTGCAATATTAGGCTTCATCGAATTTTATTTCATTATTTTTATTGCGCTTTATGTTTTTGCATTATTGCCATTGGAAGTAATCCAAAATGTGCTGAATAAATCGATTTTAACTGGATTAATTCTTGAGCATACACCAGTAGTAACACAAATGTTCCAAAACTGGTGGTATATTTACACACAATGATATGTTGATATTCGTTCAATTGATAATGACAAAAGGTGAAATAACACTTGCTAAGGGTGGAGCCTCTCTCGACAAATGAGGGAGGCTTTTCTTAAGGAGAGAGAAGCATGAACAAAAAAATAATTATTCGTACGCTTGAAAAAATAGCATTATATTTAGAGCTGCAGGGAGAAAATCCGTTTAAGGTATCGGCATTTCGCAAAGCAGCAGCTGCGCTAGAAACGGATGAGCGCAGCTTGAGTGAAATAGAGGATATTACAGCAATTAAAGGGATTGGCAAAGGAACAGCGGCTGTTATCGAGGATTTACTGGAAAATGGGCGGTCTACTGTTTTGCAGGAGCTAGAGCAGGCAGTACCAAAAGGGTTAATTCCTCTAATGAAAGTGCCGGGCTTAGGGGGGAAGAAGCTAGCGAAGCTATATCAAGAGTTAGGCATTACTGATGCCCAGTCATTGCTACAGGCATGTGAAGCAGGACAGGTGCAAGCATTAGCGGGCTTTGGAGCGAAAACGGAGGAAAAAATAAAAAAAGAACTTGAGAATTTTGGCTCTCGCGCAGAAAGATTGCCAATTTGGCAGCTTGAACCTGTCGTACTTGAAATAAATGAATTGCTAGAAAACATTGCCGAGGTGGAACGATTTTCAGTTGCTGGTAGCTATAGACGTACGAATGAAACGAGTAAGGATGTTGACTTCATTGTTGCAACATCATCACCTGTAGCGGTGCGAGAGGCTATTTTAGCTCAGCTCGTTATTTTAGAAGTTGTTGCGGCAGGAGAAACGAAGGTTTCTGTTATATTGGACCGTGACGAGCCTGTTAGTGTCGACTTTAGGCTTGTGAGTATGAAGGAATATGCAACAGCCTTGCATCATTTTACAGGCTCGAAGGACCATAATGTACGCATGCGTCAACTTGCAAAATCGCAAGGGAAAAAGATTAGTGAGTATGGGGTGGAGCAGTCCGATGGCACAATCGAAACATTTAGCTCAGAGCAGGAATTTTTTGCACACTTTAATTTACCTTTTATTCCATCTGCTGTACGTGAAAATGGCAAGGAATTGGAGCGCTTAGAGGAGCTAGAGCAATTAGTACAATTACCGCATATTGTAGCGGATTTACACTTGCATACGACATGGTCTGACGGTGCACATTCCGTTGCAGAAATGGGACAGGCTTTGGTCGAAAAAGGCTATCAATATGCGGTTGTTACAGATCATTCACAATATTTAAAGGTGGCGAATGGTCTTACACCAGAGCGTTTAACAAAACAAAAGACCGAAATTGAGCAATTTAATGCTGAGCACTCAAATTTCCGTTTATTTAAAGGGATTGAGATGGATATATTGCCAGATGCGACATTGGATTTCTCGGATGTTGTGTTGCGTGAGTTGGATTTTGTTATTGCTTCCATTCATTCAAGCTTTACACAGTCGCAAAGTAAAATTATGGAGAGACTTTATACTGCAATTACAAATCCATATGTCCATATGATTGCACATCCAACAGGTCGTATCGTAGGACAGCGTGGTGGTTATAATCCTAATATTCCTCAGCTAATAGATTGGGCTGCAGAGCACGGTAAAATACTTGAATTAAATGCTAATCCGTACCGTTTAGATTTATGTATTGAGCATTTACAGCTAGCGACGGAGAAAAATGTACCGATTGCTATTAATACAGATGCCCATGCAATCGAGCATTTACGCTTTATGGAAATCGGCGTTCAATATGCACAAAAGGCATGGCTCAAAAAGGAATTAATCGTTAATACATGGTCAATCGAACAATTTGAAGCATTTATTCACCGTCATAAATAAGGTAAAAATTTAATTGAGAAACAGGGGGTGTTTTTCATGATCGAACAACGAGCATTGAAAACACTAGAATTTGATAAAATACGACAGCAGGTAGCGCAGTATTGTACATCCTCAATTGGGAAGTCTGCGATTCAGGAGCTAGTACCTGAAACTGATTTTGAAGCAGTAGTCGCACTGTTGGAGGAAATGGATGAGGGACTATCGATTTTACGCGTAAAAGGCAATGTGCCGATGGGGGGCATTTTTGATGTTCGTCCACATGCTAAGCGTGCACAAATTGGCGGTATGCTCTCACCGATGGAGTTAATGGAAATTGCTAGTACGATTCGAGCAAGTCGCATTTTGCGTAACTTTATAGAAGATATTGAAGCAGACGAAGAGATAGCGATTGCGCATTTTGTGGAGCGCAAGGAACAAATGCCAGTGTTAACGGCTTTGCAGCATGAAATTAATGATTGTATTGATGAAAATGGTGCGGTGCTTGATTCTGCGAGTGTAACATTGCGTACGATTCGTCAGTCTTTGCGTGCAGAGGAAGCGAAGGTGCGCCAAAAACTAGAAAGCTTAACGCGTGGTGCAAATGCAGCAAAGATGCTATCTGATTCTATTATTACCATTCGAAACGATCGTTTTGTTATTCCTGTGAAGCAGGAGTATCGCTCACATTACGGTGGAATCGTCCATGACCAATCCTCGTCTGGACAAACATTATTTATTGAGCCAGATGCTGTTGTTCAAGCAAATAACGAGGTACAGCGTTTAAAAGTGAAGGAACAGGCAGAGGTTGAGCGAATTTTACTTGCTTTAACTGCTAAAGTTGAAGAGGTGGGGCATGATTTATTCGTCCTTGTACAGCTGCTTGGAGAGATGGATGTTATTTTGGCAAAGGGGAAATATGGTCAAGCGAATAAGTGTACAATGCCAAAAGTGAATGCGGATGGCTATATTCGCTTAGTGCGTGCAAGACACCCACTATTGCCGATTGATGAGGCCGTAGCAAATACGATTGAATTTGGTCGTGATGTAACGGCGATTGTCATTACGGGTCCAAATACAGGCGGTAAAACCGTCACATTAAAAACGGTTGGTTTATGTACGTTAATGGCGCAATCAGGTTTACCTGTACCAGCGCTTGATGGCTCAGAGCTCGCAATTTTTGAGCAGATTTTCGCTGATATTGGAGATGAACAGTCGATTGAGCAATCACTCTCGACATTTTCCTCACATATGGTGAATATTGTTGATATATTAAGTAAATTTGATGATAAATCACTAGTGCTTTTTGATGAGCTTGGTGCTGGTACTGACCCACAAGAGGGGGCAGCACTTGCGATTGCCATTTTAGACGAAGTCGTAGATTATGGCGCACGCGTAATGGCAACAACTCATTATCCAGAATTAAAGGCATATGGCTATAACCGTCCAAGTGTAGTAAATGCGAGTGTAGAATTTGATGTTGAAACATTAAGTCCTACGTATCGATTATTAATTGGCGTACCGGGCCGTTCAAATGCTTTTGAAATTTCTACAAGACTGGGCTTGAAAAAGGCAATAATCGACCGTGCTAAATCGTTTACAGGAACAGACCGCCATGAGGTGGAATCGATGATTGCTTCTTTAGAAGAAAGCCGTGTTCGCTCAGAGCGTGAAGCCGAGGAAGCACATGGTTTATTGGAAGAGGCAAGTTATTTACATGAGCAGCTAACGGAGCGCATTCGCACATATGATGAGAAAAGAGAAAGCCTAGAAAAGAAAGCGAAAGAAAAGGCTCGTAAAATTGTTGATGAGGCAAAGCGTGAAGCAGAGGTCATCATTGAAGAGCTTCGCGAAATGAAAAGAAATGCAGCTAGTGCTGTCAAAGAGCATGAGTTAATTGACGCGAAAAAACGCTTAGAGGACACAGCTCCGCAGGATAATAAAGTACTACAAAAAGTAGCAGCTGAGCGCAAGCGGGCTCAAAATTTAGCTGTTGGTGACGAAGTAAAGGTTATAAGCTATGGTCAAAAGGCTGTTTTATTGGAAAAAGCGTCGAATGATGAGTGGGTTGTTCAAATTGGTATTTTAAAAATGAAGCTACCTGAATCAGATTTAGAATATGTTAAACCCGAAAAAGAATCACAAACGCGCCAAATGGCTAATGTTAAAAACCGCGGTAGCCTCGTAAAGCTAGAATTAGATTTGCGTGGTGAGCGCTATGAGGACGCGCTTATTCGTACAGAAAAATATTTAGATGACGCATTGCTTGCTAATTATCCGCGTGTCTCCATTATTCATGGAAAAGGGACAGGGGCATTGCGCCAAGGTATTCAAAGCTATTTAAAGGGGCATAAGCGTGTGAAATCATTCCGCTACGGCGAAGCAGGAGAAGGCGGATTCGGTGTGACAGTTGTAGAATTGAAATAGAGGGGGACAGCTTATGTTAGCATCAGCATTTTGGCAACATCCTTTAGTAGAAACAGCGGGTTATTTTAGCGTTGTTGTACTTTGTCTAGTCGTATCAATGGTGTTATTTGAAGTTGTAACGAAGTATAAGAATTGGGAAGAAATAAAAAAGGGCAATGTGGCAGTAGCGCTTGCAACAGGTGGGAAAATTCTGGGTATTTGTAATATTTTCCGCTACTCTATTGAGCGTCATACAACGTTAATTGAGATGCTCGGTTGGGGCTTATATGGCTTTATATTACTTATTTTCGCCTATTTTTTATTTGAATTTTTAACACCACTCATTAAAGTGGATGAGGAAATTGCTAAGGACAATCGTTCTGTCGGCTTTATTTCCTGTACAATTTCGGTTGGCCTATCATTTGTTATCGGGGCAAGTATTGCGTAGGAGTGTTGTGAAATGGAGAAATTAGCAAAGGTGCTAATGGTTGTCTGTGTCGCATTTATTGCGGTAGGCATTTATTATATGTTGACGAGATAGGGAAAGGGCGTCCAAAAGCCGTGCATTTGCTGGCGTTTTGGACGCTTGCGATGCTGTTTTTCAAAAGTGTTCATTTAGCTGGATGGCAAGGGAACTTTTGAACAATAAAAGAAACACGAGGTTCAGCGAATTAAGAAGGCCTTTTTCAAAAAGGACAAAAAGTCAATTTGCCACAAAGAATGTGTGGTGTGAGTTGGCTTTTTTACTTCTTGTTATAAAACGATATTCATTTTTCTAATGTAAGGTTATTTAATTATTATTGAAAGGCTATCTATTCGCAGATTGAAATGGAGGTGGCACTACTCCAGTGGGAAAAGCGGAGGCTTCAACCGTAACGGAAATCAACGTTTAATTAAGCATTCGCTATAATTTTTCCCTTAAAGATATTAAAACCCCTCTAGCTACATAAGATATAGGAAGAAATAAATTGCATATTCGAGCGGAATTTGAAAAGAATAACAAAAAACCATTTGTAAACGCATTCATTTTTCACTATAATGATTGTTAATAGAATATGAATAATATACTAGGTGAAGGGGAGAGTGTCATGACAGAGAAGGTGTGGTTAAAGAAGTATCCCGAGGAAATTCCGCATGAAATCGAATTACCAGCAATGCCAGTACAGCAATTTTTAACGGAAGCTTACAATGAGTATCCTGATAAAATAGCGGTGCATTTCATGGGAAAGGAATTAACATATAAGGAGCTTTATGAATCAGCTTTGAAGTTTGCCAACTATTTACGTTCTCTAGGGGTGGAGAAAGATGACCGTGTTGCGGTAATGTTGCCAAACTGCCCACAAGCTGTTATCGCTTATTATGGTACGATGTATGCAGGTGGTATTGTTGTTCAAACAAATCCGCTTTATACCGAACGTGAGCTTCAATATCAAATGGCTGATTCCGGTGCTAAAGTACTTTTAGTAATGGATATTTTATATCCACGAGCGATGAAGATTATAAAAGAAACCGCTTTAGAAAATGTCATTGTAACCGGTATTAAAGATTATTTACCATTCCCGAAAAATTTAGTTTATCCTTTTATTCAAAAAAAGCAGTATGGCTTTAGTGTAAAGGTAGAGCACAGTGGTACGAACCATCTCTTTACACATATCATGCAATCCAGCTCACCACAGCCTATTGCTCTCGACTTTGATTTTGAACAAGATATTGCTTTATTGCAATATACAGGGGGAACAACGGGGTCACCAAAAGGGGTTATGCTAACACATAAAAACTTAATTGCTAATACGAAAATGTGTGATGCATGGATGTATCAAAGCGATGAAGGAAACGAAGTCATTTTAGGTATATTGCCATTTTTCCATGTATACGGTATGACGACTGTATTAATTTTAGCGGTTATGATGAAGAGCAAAATGGTGCTATTACCGAAATTTGATGCTGAGCAAGCGCTAAAAACGATTGATAAGCAAAAGCCAACACTGTTCCCAGGTGCACCTACGATGTATATTGGCTTATTGAACCAGCCGAATATCGAAAATTATGATCTTTCTTCAATTAAAGCATGTTTAAGTGGCTCCGCTCCACTGCCTGTTGATGTGCAAGAGAAATTTGAAAAAATTACTGGTGGAAAGCTTGTTGAAGGCTATGGCTTAACAGAAACATCTCCAGTAACGCATGCCAACTTCATATGGCATGAGCGAGTTGTTGGCTCAATTGGAGTACCATGGCCCAACACAGATGCAATTATTTTGCGCGGAGGCGATTATGAACCATTACCACCAGGGGAGATTGGCGAAATTGCGGTAAAAGGTCCGCAAGTGATGAAGGGCTACTGGAATCGCCCTGAGGAAACAGCAATGTCATTTTATGATGGTTGGTTTTTAACAGGTGATTTAGGCTATATGGATGAAAACGGTTATTTCTATGTGGTTGACCGTAAAAAAGATATGATTATCGCAGGTGGCTTTAATATTTATCCACGTGAAATAGAGGAAGTATTATATGAGCATGAAGCAATACAGGAATGTGTAGTGGCAGGTATTCCTGACCCATATCGTGGTGAAACAGTAAAGGCATATGTTGTATTAAAAGAGGGCTATTCAGTAAGCGAGGAGCAATTGGACGAATACTGCCGTAAAAGTTTAGCTGCCTTTAAAGTACCCCGTCATTATGAGTTCCGAAAAGAACTGCCAAAAACAGCAGTCGGAAAAATTTTACGCCGCTCATTAATTGACGAAGAAAAGCAAAAGCTAGCTGTGAAAGAAGCATAAGAAAATGTTGGATTAGCTACTTGACACATAGTACAATAAATAATAATATAAAAACATGAATGAATGGTCATTCATGTTTTTGTTTTGGATAATCAGCAGATGAATTCAAAGCATAATTGATTTTTTACTGGTGGTGATAAACATGAAGCGCAATAAGCCAAAATATAAACAAATTATTGATGCTGCTGTTATTGCAATTGCTGAAAATGGCTACCATCAGGCACAAGTTTCTAAAATTGCCAAACAAGCTGGCGTGGCGGACGGAACAATTTATCTTTATTTTAAAAATAAAGAGGACATTTTAATTTCTGTCTTTCAAGAAAAGATGGTCGTATTCGTTGAAAATTTGCAAGAAATTTTAAAAAGTGGTGAAACCTCTTCGGAGAAATTATGCCGAATGATTGAAAGCCATTTTTCAGTATTGGCAAGTGATCATCATCTAGCTACAGTAACACAATTAGAATTGCGTCAATCCAACAAGGAAATCCGCTTAAAAATCAACGCGATTTTAAAGGAGTATCTAAAGCTCCTCGATGAAATTCTAATCGAGGGCATGGTATCAGGCGAATTTAATTCTGCAATGGATGTGCGAGTAGCACGTCAAATGGTATTCGGTACAATAGATGAAATTACAACAACTTGGGTAATGAACGACTATCGCTATAATTTACTTGAACAAGCGCCAAAAGTGCAGCAATTACTACTGCATGGCTTAAAAGCTTAAAGGGGTGTATGGGAGAATGGAATATCTCAATTGGACAATAGACGAAGGGGTAGCGATTGTAAAGATTCAGCGCCCACCCGCTAATGCCTTATCACGAGGAATGATTGCCGAAGTGAATGAATTACTCGATAAGGTAGAGCAAGATGACAATGTACGTGTTATCGTGCTGCACGGTGAAGGTCGCTTTTTCTCTGCGGGTGCAGATATTAAAGAGTTTACAGAAGTATCATCAGGTGCAGAATTTGCTAAATTAGCCGTGCATGGACAAAATGTGTTTGAGCGATTGGAAACATTCCCGAAACCAGTTATTGCGGCAATCCATGGCGCAGCATTAGGCGGTGGGTTAGAGCTTGCGATGGGCTGTCATTTACGCTTTGTGACAGAGGGGGCAAAGCTAGGGCTACCAGAGCTACAGCTTGGCTTAATTCCAGGCTTTGCTGGGACACAGCGCTTGCCACGTTATGTCGGGTTTGCAAAGGCGGCAGAAATGCTGTTTACATCTGAGCCAATCACTGGAACAGAGGCTGTCCAGTGGGGATTAGCAAATCAAGCATTTACGGATGAAGAATTATTACCAAAAACACTTGAAATTGCGAAGAAAATTGCAAAGAAAAGCCCTGTTGCGCTTAAGGCGGCAATTGCTATGCTGCAATATGCTAAAACGGCATCGTTCTACGAAGGTGCAGCAGCAGAGGCAGAAAGCTTTGGCACAGTTTTCGTATCAGAGGATGCAAAAGAAGGAATACAAGCATTTATTGAAAAACGTCAACCAGTTTTTAAAGGTAAATAATCAATTACGCCCTAGCGTAATTGCGTGCGGATTTTTTTCGAGCTTGGTGGCGGAGAAGTTAACCTAAAACCGTCACATTCGCTTTGGTTCAATGGGTGTCCAAGCGCTCACTGAACGAGGAAGAAACATTGATATTTACCACTTTACTTGTAGGAAAGGTATCTAATACTGAACCATAATAAATAAGCTTTCGGAGGTCTGTAAAATGAATATTTATGTATTAGTGAAACGCACGTTTGACACAGAGGAAAAAATCGTTGTATCAGGTGGCCAAATTCAAGAAGATGGTGCTGAATTTATCATTAATCCGTATGATGAATACGCAATTGAAGAAGCAATTCAAAAGCGTGATGCATTAGGCGGGAAAGTAACGGTAATAACAATTGGCGGAGAAGATGCCGAGAAACAACTGCGCACAGCATTAGCTATGGGGGCAGATGAAGCGGTATTAATCAATACAGAAGATGATTTAGACGATTTAGATCAATACACATCAGCTTATATTCTAGCAGAATATTTAAAAGATAAAGAAGCAGATTTAATTTTAGCAGGTAATGTTGCGATTGATGGCGGCTCTGGTCAAGTAGGACCTCGTTTAGCTGACCTTCTAGGCATCAACTATGTAACGACAATTACAAGCTTAGAAATCGACGGTACAAACGTGAAAATCGTACGTGATATTGAAGGGGACTCAGAAGTATTAGAAACTTCATTACCTTTATTAGTAACAGCTCAGCAAGGTCTAAATGAGCCACGCTACCCATCTTTACCAGGTATTATGAAAGCAAAGAAAAAGCCATTAGAAGAGCTTGAGCTTGATGACTTAGATATCGATGAAGATGATGTAGAAGTAAAAGTGGAAACAGTAGAAATCTACTTACCGCCACAAAAAGCGGCAGGACGCATTTTAGAAGGCGAATTACAAGCGCAAGTTAAAGAGCTTGTAAACTTACTACACACAGAAGCGAAAGTTGTCTAATTTTCGGTCATAACAAAGGTAACGGAGGGAATAGCATGTCAAAAAAAGTGTTAGTATTAGGGGAAGTTCGTGAAGGAAGCCTACGTAACGTATCGTTCGAGGCAATTGCGGCAGCAAAGCAAATCGCTGACGGTGGAGAAATCGTTGGTGTATTAATTGGGGATGCAGTAGCGGATGTAGCAAATGAGTTAGTAGCATATGGCGCAGACCGCGTTGTAACAGTTGAACATCCACACTTAAAATCATATACATCAGATGGTTATAGCCAAGCATTTATGGCTGTTGTAGGTGAAGAAAGCCCAGAGGCAATCGTTTTCGGTCATACGGCATTAGGGAAAGATTTATCGCCAAAAATCGCTTCTAAATTGCAATCGGGTCTTGTATCAGACGTAACGGAAATCGAAGGTGCTGGCGATAGCGCATTATTTATCCGTCCAATTTACTCTGGAAAAGCATTTGAAAAAGTAAAAGTAAAAGAGGACATTGTATTCGTAACGATTCGTCCAAACAATATTGCACCGCTTGCTAAAGACGCAGGCCGCTCAGGTAATGTATCCTCATTAGCTGTTGAAATTACAAATTTACGTACAATTATTAAAGAAGTTGTACGCAAATCAGCAGAGGGTGTTGATTTATCAGAGGCGAAAGTAGTTGTTGCTGGTGGTCGTGGTGTGAAGTCTGAAGAGGGCTTCGAGCCATTAAAAGAGCTTGCTAATTTATTAGGTGGCGCAGTAGGGGCTTCACGTGGTGCATGTGATGCAGAATACTGTGATTACTCTTTACAAATCGGTCAAACAGGTAAAGTCGTAACACCAGACCTTTACATTGCTGCAGGTATTTCGGGCGCAATCCAACATTTAGCTGGTATGTCAAACTCGAAAGTAATTGTAGCAATCAATAAAGACCCAGAAGCAAATATTTTCAAAGTAGCAGACTACGGTATCGTCGGCGACCTATTCGAAGTTGTACCGATGTTAATTGAAGAATTTAAAGCGTTGAAGGCGAACGCTTAATAAAGAGGCTGTAGGGGAAACACTTCCCTACAGCTATTTGCATTTTTATTGAAATGGAGAAAAGGTCATTTTCATTTAAAGAATTGAATAATTAAAAAGCTCAATAAACAGGGCACTGAGTATCATTTTTGAGACAGTAAGAAAACACCTTATTTTAAAACCAGTTGACGGTATTGAACCGGCGGCTGGTTGTTTAATTTCATTTTAATCCGAATTGTTTAATTGATCTAGAAATTCTTTCGTTTTTGCAAAGTCTGGATCAATATACACTAAATATACATATAATCCATAGGGCGTATATTCGGCTTTTATTATATGGGACGTTTCACTTGAATAAATGAAACGAGTATCATTATTCGTAAATTTTGTTCCATTATAATGAGTAAATACTTCATCAAAACGCCTTTCATCTACCCCCATAAGGATGAGAGATTTTAATTTCCCCTGTACAAAATAAAATCTCGCATCGCCTTCATAATCTAATATAAGATCAGCATTATTGCCATCCTCAAAAAATTCAGTAGTATAATTTTCACCTAAAGTTTCCATTAGTTTTGATGGAGAATCACCTAACGTGATACCATGTAAATAAAATAAGCCTTGCTCCTCATAAAATATGGGTTCAGTGAGGTCGACTTTTGTGGCATGTTTATCAATTATAAACATCTGATTGACGATAAAAAGAATAGAGCTGATTGTTAAAATGGCACTTAGCATAATAAATCTCCATTTATATATGGGCTTTTGTGGACCTCTTTCTATCTCTTGTAAAACATTATGCATCACACGTTGTTTAATGGCTTGTAAGTCTTTTATTTCAGTAGGTGTATAGTTATTCATTTAAAAGCACCTCCCATTGAATATCCTTCAATTTATTCTTTAATAGCTCTTTGCTCCTTCTTAATCGCGTTTTTACCGTACTTTCTGGAATAGACAAAATACTTGCTATATCTTTAATATTCATTTCATTAAAATAAAAATAAATGAGTACCTCTCTTTGTTTTAATGGTAATTCAAGGATTGCCTCTGCTACTATAGCTTCTTCATCTTTTCTTACTAATTCATCTGGCTCCATTTTACTAGTCGAGGGGAAAATTTTATTTTGCAGTTGTACTTTTTTATAAGACCAACTTCTTAAGTAATCCTTGCTTTTATTTGCTGTCATCTTATATAAATAAGCTTGTAATTGTCCACGTTCTTCATATTTATCTGGATGATGATATATTTTAATAAATACTTCCTGTACAATATCTTCTGCTACATGGCGATCCTTTACGTAGTAATATGCTAATCGTATTAAGGATTCTGTATAGAGATTCATTATTTCTTTTAAATTGTGAATAGTTAACAAGTATCGCACCCCTTTCTTTATATGTTAAACGATTCTTAATACAAGAAAGTTTGGGTATTTTTTATTTTGTGCTATTGAAATTTAAGTGCTTACTATAAAACTGAACTGGAAACATTCGGTTTTTGTAAATTTTCTTAAGTTTTTACTAGTCATATTACTTTGAAAGTAGGTGATTATGTTAATGGATACTATTACACTTAGATCTCTGCAACAGGCTGACTTCCCCTATGTATTAATATGGAGCAAAGACCCAGAGTTTTGTGCGGCAAATGGCTGGGAAATAGAGCGCCAAGAGGCTGATCTCGCTGCATGGTGGGAGCGCTGCTTACATATAAATAGCCCGTCGTTTATTCGCCTTGGAATTGAATATAAAGGAATACTTATTGGCTACGCAGATTTAGCTGAAATACATGACCAGCAAGCGGAAATTGGAGTAGCGATTGGGGATAGGAGTCTTTGGGGGATCGGGCTAGGCACGAAAGTGGTTAAACAGCTTATAGATTATGGCGCTGATAATTTGAATATTACAATATTCAAAGGGGAAACACATGCGACAAATCTTCGCTCACAAAACATGTTGCAGAAATTTGGCTTTAAAGAAATCAGTCGCATAGGTAGTGAGCTGTATTGCAATGAAGAAGTGACATTGGTTCAATATCAATACAGTATTTACTAAGCAAATAAAAGGACAAGACTAATATGAGCAATTCACTGTTATTGGTATTTTAAACATGCTATACTACAGGCAGATGTTAGTGAAGGAGGCTATTTAAAATGGCAATTATACAAGCAACAGATCAAAACTTTGCACAAGAAATCGCTAATGGCGTTGTTCTTGTAGATTTTTGGGCAACATGGTGTGGCCCGTGTAAAATGATTGCACCTGTTCTAGAGGAATTGGATGCAGAAATCGGTAACGATGTGAAAATTGTCAAAGTAGATGTTGATAACAACCAAGTGACAGCAGCAGAGTACCAAATTATGTCGATTCCGTCATTACTATTATTTGTAGATGGCGAATTAAAAGCGAAAACAGCTGGTTTCCAACCGAAAGAAGCTTTAATCGACTTTATCGATTCAAACAAATAATGAGAAAAAGGGTGTCCGAAAAGTATTATCTTTTCGGACACCTATAGCTTATATGTTAAATATTTGCTGAAAACTATTGTTCCTGCCGATAGTAACACACTATCCTCGTCGCAAAGGGGGCGTCCAAAAAAGAATTTTCGGGCGCCCCCTTCGTGATGATAACGCTATATGACAAAGTATAGGTGATAAAATGATGAATGAGATTATTCAAAACAAACTAGCTATTTTACCAGATGAGCCAGGCTGCTACTTAATGAAGGACCGACAGGGAACGGTGATTTATGTAGGTAAGGCAAAAATATTAAAAAACCGTGTTCGCTCTTATTTTTCGGGGACACATGATGGCAAAACACAGCGCCTAGTCAGTGAAATTGAGGATTTTGAATATATCGTTACAGCTTCTGACTTAGAAGCCTTAATGCTAGAGTTAAACTTAATCAAGCAATACGATCCAAAATATAATATTATGCTGACAGATGATAAAACGTATCCGTATATTAAAATTACAAATGAAAAATACCCGCGCATTTTAACGACGCGTAAAATTAGCAAAGATAAGGCAAAATATTTCGGTCCATATCCGAACGCTTATGCGGCGAATGAAACGCGCAAACTTTTAGACCGCATTTATCCGCTAAGAAAATGTGCGCAACTGCCAGCCCAAGTATGCTTATATTACCATTTGGGACAATGTTTAGCACCCTGCGTAAAGGAAATTGAACCGCAAATTTATCGTGAAATGGCAGAGGAAATTGCTAAATTTTTAAATGGTGATTATGTCGAAGTGAAGCAAAGTTTAGAGCGTCAAATGTATGAAGCGGCAGAACAGCTACAATTTGAAAGAGCAAAGGAATTCCGCGACCAAATTACGCATATTGAGGCGATTATGCAAAAGCAAAAAATTATAACGAAAGATTTATCAAATCGAGATGTATTTGGCTATGCAGTGGAAAAAGGCTGGATGTGTGTGCAAGTACTGTTTGTGCGACAAGGAAAATTAATCGAGCGCGATGTTTCTATTTTTCCAATTTATCGTGACCCAGAAGAGGAATTTTTAACATTTGTCGGTCGCTTTTATGAGGAAACGAAGCATTTAAAGCCGAAGGAAATATTTATTCCTTCTACAATTGATGAAAAATTGCTCGAAAGCTTACTTGAAGTCCGCGTGGTAATTCCAAAGCGCGGAGCCAAAAAAGAGCTAGTGGATATGGCGATGAAAAATGCTGAGATTGGAATACATGAAAAATTCCAGCTAATCGAAAGACAGGAAGTACGTACTGTCGGCGCTTGTGAGACGCTAGGTGAGGCGATGGGTATTGCTTCGCCATTGCGTATTGAAGCGTTTGATAATAGCCATATGCATGGAGCTGATGCTGTTTCTGCAATGGTTGTTTTCATTGATGGCAAGCCTGCCAAGAAAGAATATCGTAAATATAAGCTAAGAGAAACAGCAAGCCATGACGATTATGGTGCGATGCAGGAAGTTATTCGTCGTCGCTATACGCGCGTGTTAAAGGAAAATTTGCCGCTGCCTGATTTAATCGTTATCGATGGTGGTAAAGGGCAGATGGAGGTTGCGCGTGAAGTGATTGAGGATGAGCTTGGCTTGTATATTCCAATCGCAGGGCTCGCGAAGGATGAAAAACACAACACATCACAGCTTTTATTTGGTGATCCACCAGTGCCAATTGTGTTAAAGCGGACAAGTGATAGCTTCTATTTGCTACAGCGCATTCAGGATGAAGTACACCGCTTTGCTATTACATTTTTACGTCAGCAGCATGGCACAAACGCCATTAAATCAGTACTTGATAATATTGAAGGTATTGGACCGAAGCGCAAGCAACAGCTATTAAAGGCATTTGGCTCAGTAAAGAAAATTCGCGAAGCAACTGTTGAGGAGCTGGCAGCACAGCGCATTCCACAGGCGCTAGCGGAAAAAATTTATACGTATTTTCAAGAGGAAGCAAAGAAGAAGAGCGAGTAGTAGGGAGTGCTTTTAACTATTAAGGAATTGAGAATATGTTGGAATCGCAAATAAAAGCGAGATTTTTATTATTTCATTGTAACTCCTCTATTACAAAGAGAGCGTCCAAAATGCCGGCTATGCACGGCTTTTTGGACACTCTTTACTTAATTACTTCCTTTAAATCTGATTTTAATTGAAACTGAACAAGTTGCTTTTTGCTATTTTTTTCATCATAGCATTCTGTTAAAAAGCCAATTTGATGTTGTAGCTGCTGCGCTAAAAAACCTGCTTCAAGGCGGAAGCAGCGGCTATCGAATCTTAAAATATCGGCATCACCTGTCAAAATATATGTACGGCTATCTTTCGTTTCTTTTTCTAGTGTTAATGTTCCCCAGCCGGCCTCCTTGAAAAAAGTGGCTGCTTCTTCCATTGAAAAAAGTGGAAACTTTCGAGCTATTTCTTTGCCTGACCAATAAAGCACATCTTCTTCATGCTTTCCTAATATAGAGGACAGTACATAATCACGTATAATTTCATAGCCGAATGTAGGGATCATCTTTGTATTACCGGTTTCCATTGATAAAAACCTCTTTCTAAATTTTCTTCTATTCATTTGAATTGTGCAAAAAAATGACAATACGCAACAAAAAAATGCATAAACCAGCAAAAAAAATACTTAAAGAGAGAAAGGAATTATTGCAAGCTACCTTGACGCTCTAGTAGGTTGAGAGTACAATGAACATGTCATAATATTGTACCATGATGAAATGCGCAGTCAATGGACAACGTTTACAATTTCGTGACGACCTGACTTGCGTATTTTAAGTACTAAGGGGGGTAACAGTCTTGTCAAAAGATCGTGAGTTTTTATGGCGCCGCTTACATTCTCTATTAGGTATTATTCCAGTAGGTCTGTTTTTGGTGTTCCACTTATCTTTGAACTTCACTGCAGTTGGTGGTGAAGATACTTACAATAGCGCAACTGGAATGATGGAGTTAGTTCCACATGCACTATTGCTAGTAATGGAATGGGTAATCATTTATATTCCATTAATGTTCCATGCTTTCTACGGAGTGTATATTGCATTCACAGCAACGAATAATACGTCACGCTTCAGTACGTTTCGTAACTGGGCATTCCGTCTTCAACGTATGACGGGTATTTTCCTAGTTGTATTCATCGCATGGCATATTTTCCAAACGCGTATTCAAAAAGCGCTTGGTGCTGAAGTAAACTACGATATGATGGCGGAAATCGTTGCATCGCCATGGATGCTTGGTTTCTACATAGTGGGAATTTTATCAGCAACATTCCACTTAGCAAACGGCATCTGGGCATTTTTAGTGAGCTGGGGTATTACTCAATCTCCAAAATCACAACAAATTGCAACTTACGTAACGATGGTTATTTTCGCTATTCTAAGCATCGTTGGTGTAGCAGCTATTTTAGCATTCGTTTAATCGAAACAATCGCTTATTTGAAATGAGCGGGGAAAGAGAAGTTTTAGCTAAAGAAAGAGGAGTGAGAAGAAATCATGGCAAAAAGCAAAATCATCGTTGTTGGTGGCGGTTTAGCTGGCTTGATGGCAACGATTAAGGCTGCTGAAGCAGGCACTGAAGTTGAATTATTCTCATTAGTTCCAGTTAAACGCTCACACTCTGTTTGTGCGCAGGGCGGAATTAATGGTGCAGTAAATACAAAAGGTGAAGGGGACTCTCCTTGGATTCACTTTGACGATACAGTATATGGTGGCGACTTCTTAGCAAACCAACCACCAGTAAAAGCTATGTGTGACGCAGCACCTGGTATTATTCACTTAATGGACCGTATGGGTGTAATGTTCAACCGTACGCCAGAAGGTTTACTTGATTTCCGTCGTTTCGGAGGTACATTAATGCACCGCACAGCGTTCGCTGGTGCAACGACTGGTCAACAATTATTATATGCACTAGACGAGCAGGTTCGTGCACACGAAGTTGCTGGTTTAGTAACAAAATATGAACATTGGGAATTCCTTGGTGCTGTACTTGATGATGATGGCGTATGCCGCGGTATCGTAGCACAAGATTTAGTAAAAGAAGAAATCCGCGCATTCCGTGGTGATGCTGTCATTATGGCAACTGGTGGTCCTGGTATTATCTTCGGTAAAACAACAAACTCTGTAATTAACACAGGCTCTGCTGCTTCTATCGTATATCAACAAGGTGCATCTTATGCAAATGGTGAATTCATTCAAATCCACCCAACGGCAATTCCTGGCGATGATAAGAACCGCCTAATGTCTGAATCAGCACGTGGTGAAGGTGGACGAGTTTGGACTTATAAAGATGGTAAACCTTGGTATTTCTTGGAAGAAAAATATCCAGCATACGGTAACCTAGTACCACGTGATATTGCAACACGTGAAATTTTTGACGTTTGCGTAAACCAAAAACTTGGTATTAACGGCGAAAACATGGTGTATTTAGACCTTTCTCATAAAGATCCACATGAGCTTGATGTAAAACTTGGTGGTATCATTGAAATTTATGAAAAATTCGTTGGGGATGACCCACGTAAATTACCAATGAAAATCTTCCCAGCAGTTCACTACTCAATGGGTGGTCTATGGGTTGACTACAATCAAATGACAGAAATTCCTGGATTATTTGCTGCTGGTGAGTGTGATTTCTCACAACATGGTGCAAACCGTTTAGGAGCAAACTCATTATTATCAGCTATTTACGGTGGTATGGTTGCAGGACCAAATGCTGTTGACTATGTAAAAGGTCTTAAGAAGCATGCAGAGGATTTACCGGAAACTATTTTTGAAGCACATGTGAAAGAAGAGACTGAGAAGTGGGAAGCAATCCTGAAAATGGATGGCACAGAAAATGCCTACTTATTGCATAAAGAGCTTGGCGAGTGGATGACTGACAACATGACAGTGGTACGTCATAACGACCGCCTAGAGAAAACTTACGAGAAATTAACTGAACTTCAAGAGCGTTGGGAAAATATCAATATTTATGACACGCAAAAGTGGTCAAACCAAGGTGCTCACTTTACTCGTCAGTTAAAGAATATGCTTTACCTTGCAAAAGTTATGACAAAAGGTGCGTTACTGCGTAATGAATCTCGTGGTGCACACTATAAACCTGATTTCCCGAACCGTGACGATGAAAACTTCTTGAAAACAACAATGGCGAAATTTGATCCAGCAACGGGTGAGCCTATTATTACTTACCAAGAAGTGGATGTTTCATTAATTCCGCCACGTAAACGTGACTATTCTTCGAAAGGGGATAATTAATGATGGAAGCAGTAAACACTGGTAAAACGGTTGAACTGATTATTGTTCGTCAAGATACGGAAAATGGTCCAACACGTGAAGAAAAATTTAACGTGCCTTACCGTCCCGGTATGAACGTTATCTCTGCTTTGATGCATATTCAAAAATATCCTGTAACGGCTGATGGTAAACAAACAACGCCTGTTACTTGGGATATGAACTGTTTAGAGGAAGTTTGTGGTGCATGTTCGATGGTGATTAACGGTCGTCCACAGCAATCTTGCTCGGCATTAGTAGATAAATTAGCACAACCAATTCGTTTAGAGCCAATGAAAACTTTCCCAGTTGTTCGCGACTTACAAGTAGACCGTAGCCGTATGTTCAACGCCTTGAAAAAGGTAAAAGCATGGGTGCCAATTGATGGTACTTATGATTTAGGTGAAGGTCCACGTATGCCAGAGCGCAAACGTCAATGGGCTTACGAATTATCTAAATGTATGACATGTGGTGTATGTATGGAAGCATGTCCGAACGTATCTGAAAAAGCTTCGTTTATCGGACCAGCTCCATTATCACAAGTTCGTTTATTCAACACACACCCAACAGGTGCGATGAATAAAGACGAACGTTTAGCTGCAATTATGGGCGACGGTGGTTTAGCTAACTGCGGTAACTCACAAAACTGTGTAGCTGCATGTCCAAAAGGTATTCCTTTAACAACTTCAATCGCTGCTCTTAACCGTGCTGCGACTGTTCAAATGTTCAGAAACTTCTTCGGTTCTGACCATATGGTAGACTAATTAAAAGCCATCTGAAAGTATACATGCTTTCAGATGGCTTTTTTCGTTGCAAAAAATTATTTTCACTATGAAGTTCCACTGGTGAATTTTAGTAGTAACTGAAGTCAATAGATGCGAAGCTGACGCTGTTTCTAACTGAATCGCCAATCAATTCTATAAACGTAGGCTAAGTCAATACGTGAATTCTCCAATCTCTATATGTTATAATGAATGAGTATTCATTATAAGGGTTAAGGGGGATTTTTTATGCGCGCAGCATATATTGAAAATACAGAACAGTGGATGGCAGAATTTCAATTCTCGATTGAGGTGAAAGTACGCTTTAGTGAAACCGATATGTACGGGCACCTAAATAATACAGTACCGTTTACTTATTTTGAAATGGCACGTATCGAATTTTTAAAATCGCTTGGTTTAATGACGGATTGGACATCACCAAACAGTGAAACTATTCCTGTCGTTGCAGATTTGCAATGCGATTTTTTGCAACAAGTGTTTTTTGATGAACGCTTGCAAATTTTCGTAAAAGCAGCAAAAATCGGCTCTAGCTCTGTTGATATTCACTATCTTGCAAAAAATGAAAAAAATTTCCCTGTTTTTACGGGACGAGGCACAATTGTGCAAATAAATCGTGAAACAGGGAAAGCGCAAGGCTGGTCAGAGCAGACAAAACAACTAATGCTTGCGAAGTAGTGAAATCGCCCTCACCGTAATGCTCCTATTCACATATTTTACAAAGAACAGGATAGGAGGGTGTATAATATGGGGAACTCACAATCGCGCTTGTTATTAACGAAACGAGAGCGTGAAATATTCCAATTACTAATCGAAGACTACTCGACAAAGGAAATTTCGGAAAAACTTGGCATTAGCGAAAAAACTGTTCGCAATCATATTTCCAATACAATACAAAAATTAGGTGTTTCAAGTAGAACTCAAGCATTAATCGAATTATTACGACTACAAGAATTAAAGTTAAATGGAACGTAAGCTTGCTATTTTTTAAAAAAAACCTCAAAATAGAGCTATGAATTGTTGTTAGGAGTGATCTTAGAAAATGCAAAATAACGAAAAACATAGTGCTGATTCTATAGCTACCATAGAAAAAGAACTGCGATTTATTTCACACTTAGTTAAACAAAAAGGTCGCGAAATTTTAAGTAACTATACAATAACACCTCCGCAATTTGTAGCGCTACAATGGTTGCAAGAAGCAGGCGATATGACAATTGGTGACTTATCAACCAAAATGTATTTAGCTTTTAGTACGACGACAGATTTAGTGGATAGAATGGAAAAAACAAAACTTGTACAGCGTGTTCGTGATGAACAGGATCGACGTGTTGTACGCATTCATTTACTGCCTGAGGGAGAGCGTATCATTCAAGAAGTAATCGAGCAACGACGACACTATTTACGAAATATTATGGATGATTTTGATGTCGAAGAAGCAACTGATTTAGTACGACTTTTAAAGAAATTACATGTACAAATGAAATAGGATTGAGGCGGTTTATATGGATGCCCCTATAGGTGTAATTGATTCGGGTGTCGGTGGATTAACGGTAGCTAAAGCTATCATGAAACTGCTTCCGAATGAAATCATATACTATATTGGTGATACTGCTAGATGCCCATATGGACCACGGACAGAGCAAGAAGTACGCCAATTTACGTGGCAAATGGCGAAAGCTTTAGAAAAAATGAACATTAAAATGCTTGTTGTTGCTTGTAATACAGCGTCGGCGGTATCTTTGGAGAGCTTGCAAAGAAAAATGTCGATACCTGTTATCGGCGTAATTAACGCAGGTGCACGTGCTGCAATCAAAAAAACAAAGCGTAATGAGGTTGTTGTACTCGCTACAGAAGGTACAATAAAAAGCGCTGCATATGAAAAAGCACTATACTCGCTATCAACAAAGGTGAAGGTGCTTCCGCTCGCTTGCCCGACATTTGTTCCACTTGTGGAAAGTGGGGAATATGAAGGCCAATTTTCTTTTAATTTAGTGGCGGATGGTCTGAAGCCAATTAAAGACGCAAACTTTGATACAGTCATTTTAGGCTGTACACATTACCCTATCATTCAAAAGCAAATTGAAGCCGCTATAGGAGCGGGCATACATGTTGTTTCTTCAGCGGAAGAAACTGCTTGTCATGTGTGGGAAACTTTATCTTATCATCATCAATTGCGCACAAATGAAATGACGCCACGGCATGTTTTTTTTGCGTCAGGGTCTGTGCCTATTTTCCGCTCAATAGCTGAACGCTGGCTAGAGAAGGAAAACTTATCAATCGAGCGCATTACATTTTAATAAGTTAAGCTGTTAGGAAGTAACTGTCTGAAAAATCATTTTAGACGGTTTCTTTCCTGCGGCTTTTTCTTTTTCATGTTAGTATAATATTTCGTACCACTTACTACTTTTTTTGACTACATAATATATGGTAAGATTAGTGCGCGTAAGAAAAGGAGGATTTTCATGATTAGATATGATGAAAGGGCGGTAGATGAGCTACGCCAAGTCCATATTGATACAAATTATTTAATACATCCAGAAGGCTCTGTACTAATTACTGTAGGGAATACAAAAGTCATTTGTACAGCGACAATAGAAGACAAAGTACCGGGCTTTTTAAGAGGGCAGGGGAAGGGCTGGATTACAGCAGAATATTCAATGCTGCCCAGAGCCACAGCGCAGCGCACACAGCGTGAATCAGCGCGTGGTAAGGTAAATGGTCGCACGATGGAAATACAGCGTCTAATCGGGCGTGCATTGCGTGCTGTCGTCGATTTACAAGCATTAGGTGAAAAAACAATATGGATTGATTGTGATGTAATTCAGGCGGATGGCGGCACACGTACAGCATCCATCACAGGTGCTTTTGTGGCGATGGCACAAGCGATTGCCAAATTTGCAGAAGAAAAACCGTTTGAAACATTCCCAATCATCGATTATTTAGCTGCAACAAGTGTTGGAATTGTCGAGGAGATTGGCGCTGTAGTAGACTTAAACTATGTAGAGGACGTCGCTGCAATGGTCGATATGAATATCGTTATGACAGGTGCAGGACGCTTCGTAGAAGTGCAAGGTACAGGTGAGGAAGCAACATTCTCCCGTGCTGAATTGAATGAATTATTAGCATTAGGTGAGATGGGTATTAAGGAGCTTATCCTACAGCAAAAGCAAGCACTCGGTCCTATCGCTACATTGATTGATAACAGAAAGGAAGCGCAATAACGATGACAAAGCAAGTAGTAATTGCAACAAAAAATAAAGGCAAAGCAAAAGATTTTGAAGCGTTATTTACACCGCTCGGCTATGAGGTAGTCACAATGTTTGATGTTGCGCCACACATGGAAATCGAAGAAACTGGCACAACATTTGAAGAAAATGCAATATTAAAGGCGGAGGCTTTAGCCGAGTCACTTCAAATGCTTGTAATCGCAGATGACAGCGGTTTAGCAATTGATGTATTAAACGGAGAACCAGGCGTCTATTCAGCGCGTTATGCAGGAGATCACGATGATGAGGCGAATATTGTTAAAGTGTTAGAAAAGCTTCAAGGTGTGCCTGAGGAGCAACGGACAGCACGTTTTTGCTGCGCATTGGCAGTTGCAGGGCCTAAATTAGAAACATATACAGTATTTGGCACATGCGAGGGCTATATTTTACAAGAGAAGCGCGGTACAAACGGATTCGGCTATGACCCAATTTTTTACGTGCCTCATTTACAGCGCTCAATGGCAGAGCTTTCACCAGAGGAAAAAGGCGCCATTTCACATCGTGGCAACGCCATTCGCAAATTAGCAGACGCACTTCCAACTTTAATTTAATCTTATATTAATAATCCGAGGGGAATATACACAAACCTCACGAGCTGAAGAAGCACTTTATTGCAATAAAGAAGGGGCAGTAAATATGAAAATACTAGTAATGAGCGACACGCATGGGGATGCAGAGGTAATTCGTCATGTACGCAACCAACATGAAGATATTGATGTACTAATTCACTGTGGAGATAGCGAACTTTCATATGAGCACCCTCATTTGGCAGGGATGATTCGGGTGCGTGGCAACTGTGACCATACGGACACTCGCTTTCCTGATGAGCAAGTAGTATCACATGGGGATGTAAAAATTTTCGTCACACATGGTCATCTATTCCAAGTCAAATCGTCATTATTAAACTTAACATATCGTGCGAAAGAGCTTGGTGCGACGATTTGTTGCTTCGGACATTCCCATTTGCTTGGCGCCGAGATGATTGATGGCATTCTCTTCATCAACCCGGGCAGCTTATTAATGCCGAGAGGGCGCCGCGAGCAAAGCTATGTCGTTCTGAGAAAGGAACACACAAAGTACATCATAGAATGTTTTACCCGCCAAGGTGAATTATTCGAAACAGTACAATTTGAACAGCAATAATTTTAAAAATTATATTGACTTTACGATGCTTTATTCATATAATAAATATTGTCTTTAATACCAGTTATGTATGTTATTAAAGCAATTGTCTCCATAGCTCAGCTGGATAGAGCACGGGCCTTCTAAGCTCGCGGTCGTAGGTTCGAATCCTACTGGGGACGTTTTTTAGTAAAAATCACATGTGAGAGTGTGAGAATAAAGACGTTAGAAATATTGATATATCAATGTTTCTAACGTCTTTTACTTTTCTTGGAATACGATAGAAAACGGTAGAGTTTTGAATTTAGGTATACAAAATGTATACAAGGTAAACATCCTTAAAAGCTTATTGTACATAGACATTCACCGCGATTAATTCATCACGTTGTTCCATTTCTTTTAACACGTGTGCATAATGGTCTAAAGTAGTTTGAATATCTCCATGACCTAAACGCTGTGAAACGGATTGAACATTCACACCTTTGTAAAGAAGAACGCTAGCATGTGTATATCGTAAGTCATGCATCTTTCTAGCCTATTTAAAATGCCTGTGAGCACTTTATTCGTTCTATGCAGGCCTACACTGTTCGGATGATAAAATAGTAAATCGTGTGGTGTTACAGGCTGTAACAGAATTAATTTTTAAACTATTGTTTATCAATTATTATTTTGTGTCCCTTGCACATGCCCTTATGTGCGTATTTAGCTTTTGCATAGGTAGTATGCTAGTACACGATTCACACTATCAACCATATTGAGATTTTACGTTTTTACCCATTCCTCGAAATAGTCTGCGAAAGAACGCCCTTTTATATTGAGTTCTATTCCTTTAGCCAAGGGTAACTCAACTTCGGTTACTGCTAATATTTCATTGCTTCACTAATTAATTTTAATGCACGGTTCATTTAACAAGTTTAAAGGCAGGTGAGAGATTGTATAATATCGCTGAACTACGAGCAGAGTATGAGAACTTATATACCAAATGTAACTGTTTATGTGGGGTTTTACTAAGCACAATGAAAATTGCTTTAAAAAGAAAAAATGTTTGAATCCAAAGAACTCAAACATTACTAAAAGGCAAGCTTTACGATGGGTTAATGACGCCGGAATTATTTCCTTGCTGTGTTTGCCCTTCAGTTTCATAGAGGTCATAAGCAATTAATGTTACTTCTAATTTCTCTTCCAGATGTTTTATTTCATTAAGTTGCTCAGGTTCAAGAGCTGCGAACTTTGTTTTTACCAAATCAATCACATCCTCACTCGGTTATTAAAGTTAGTATGAGAAATTATTAAGTATTTATTCTTGAATCAAAATCCGCAGTATGACAGGTCAGAAAATAACAAAATTGACCAATTAATTGGTCAATATCGCATCATTTTTTTTACTTGTTTTAATTCATTTATTAAATAGTCTATTTGTTTTTGTAAGTCCTCTACATCTTTAGATTGGTCACTATTTTGACTTTGAGGATTTTGGCTATTTGATTTTTCTAAAGCATTTAATGCTAAACCTGCTGCAACAGCAGAAAGGGCGTCGCCCAATGTTGCAATTGAAGCGCCGATATATGCAAGTCTAGCTATCTGAATATCTGTTATATCTGAAGGTTGTTGTGAATTATTTTTAACCATTCTTATCAATATCCCCTTTTCTTTCATAGTGATAAATTACCTTAAATGTATCCTATGTGTTTAAGGAAAGAAGGGTGACGATATGAATTTTATTGTTGGCTGAATCTAATATGTACAATAAAGTGCAGTAATGGAGGTATAGAAATGTTGACAGCACTTAGGTTTCAGCTAGGTAATTAATTAGCTGTTTTCTATCTGATTACCTTCTATTAAGTGGATATCTTTTATTGATGGTTATTCCTGCAACAGTGAAAGTTGTACCAGCACTTGATAAGTAGTAACCATTTATTATTTCAGGTAAAAAACTTAAGAAACTTCCTATTGCAGATAAAAGTATAAGTAATATGCCTGATACAATCAAAAAATTACCAAGTTTAAACATATAGCTACACCTCCTTTTTATTGATATTAGATTATATGCTAAAAATATGGGAGGTATTTTAATTTATGATTGTTAATACTTTGCATTAACTGAGCATTAAGCACAATGCCGATTATGCTGGCATCAGTATGTCGTTAGTGCATTAACCTCTATACATGACAACCATCTTTTTTGAATAATTTTATTCCTATTGGCAATAATAAAAATGATGGTTGGTTAGCCATCATTTTTTAGGGCGCAAAAGATTCCAAAGGAATCTGCGCCTTTAATTTTAAAAAATGAATATATAGTAAGTCGAAATCGGTCGCAGTAATGCGGCTTTTTATTTTGATTAATATAATTTGCACTGTCAACGAAAAACTGCGTGAAGCCCTCAAGTTTGGAGGTTTTCACGCAGTTTTTTGTTAGTAGGCTAGTTTACCACTAATTCAATGAATTCCTCTAGTGTATGGTCGTAATTGACAGCTAGCCGTTTTAATTTATAAGGGTTATCACCGATTTTGACCTTTCCTTTTTTGATTGTAAAGGCCATTTTCATATCGAGTTCTTTCAAAATTTTAATTGTTTGCCTTTTGTGTTGACCGAATGGGTAGGCCATATATTGTGAATCGATCATATCGATATTCATTTGGAAATCATTTTTTACTTCCTCATAGCTTTTGAGCAGGACATGGCTTTTTCCGTTTTTCGCCGCATGTAAATTATGAGTGTGACTTTGAAGGTCGAATATGTCCTTCATTGCCTCGACTTCGGTCATGCTTAAAGTTTGAATGGCATCAGGGGTGAAGTCTGGCGTTTTGTCAAGATGAATTCTGCTTGTAATTAAAAACTCAGTAGCTTGGAAATGATACTTCTTTAAAATAGGGTGCCCATATAGATAATTGGATTTTAGTCCATCATCAAATGTAATTGCTACGACTTTTCCGGGTAAATTTATTTCTTTGTTTAAAAATTGCTCTAAATCCTGTAATAAAATGGTTTGATAGCCGTTGTCGGATAGCCATTTCATTTGTGCTTCAAAATTTTCAACAGAAGTTACTGCAGATATATCACGAAACTTTTTGTTTAGGGCATCAGGCAGTAAATGATGGTACATGAGGACGGGGATGCCCTTATCCTTTTCTGTATTTTCTTTATGAATATAACCGATTTTTCCACCGATTTTCACTTTATACCAATTAAAATAATGATTCGAGACGATTGGATAGCGTTGATTTTTTGCAATGACAGCAATTGACTTCGCTTTAGGTGAGGCTTTTTCATAAACAGTCGTGTTTTCATTTATAATAATAATTTTCTTCGATTTATATTCCTTTGATGCTTTTTCCTTTTTTGAAGTCGCTGTTGCATGGTTTTTAGCTACATAGCCGACTCCATTTCCGAAGTTTATTTTCCAATAGTTTTGCTCTTCGCTATTTACTTTATAAGTTTGATGTATTTTCAAAAAGCCGACAGACGCTCTGCTCGTTATATTGTTAAAAACAGGTACATCGTCCTCTTTTATCGTAATATAATTGACTTCGCTTGCTTCTCCTTCGCTTAAATTGATTGCAAATAGCAATATAAAAAATAGGATAAAATAGCTTACTTTTTTTAACATGAACTATCATAGCTCCTTCTATTTCTCTGTCTAATTATTAGTGTTTAAAAAATATTAGTCAATACCAAAAATAACAGCTCATTCCAATTTGCTATTTCTCAAGTGAGATGGAAACGATACTTTCAGAATGTTATAATAATAGTTGAAATTTTTAAGGGGTGGGGAAAAAATGAAATTAGCAATGAAGTATATCATTCTGTATGTAAATGATTTAGAGAAAACAATGCATTTTTATCAAAATATTTTAGGGTTGTCTGTCAAAATGCAACAAGGAACGTATGTTGAATTTGATACGGGACAAACAACGTTATCGTTTAATACACGTCAGTCAGTTAATGAGGAAATAGGACTGGAAGTGCCAGAAGCATTGACAGCCTCGCAAACATTTGAAATTGGTTTTGTGGTGGAGGATGTACAGGCAACAGTTGAAACGCTTCGTACACAGGGGGTAAAAGTGGTAAAGGAGCCAGTAGTAAAGCCATGGGGGCAAACTGTTGCTTACGTTGCAGACCCAGACGGACATTATATTGAAATATGTACATCTATTGAATAAAGCACCCTTATAATGGACAGGAGTATGCATACATAATAACTACACATTATAAAGGAGATTTAACGAAGGTTAATTTCTAAGGTGTAGTATTGGTATATGCAAATTGAATATTTAGTTAAATAAATCAGAGGGTCCATTTGAATAAGATGCAAGGAATTGAAACGTATTTAATGGAAAGTCTCAAAAATAAACCATCGTTAAGAACGGAAAATCCGCACCAAGAGGATTTTTCAACTTTCAAACCTGTCCACTGTGGGCATAATATGACAGGACGAGGCGGCACAGGTAGATGTATGCTTTAAGCAAGGAGTGAGGGCATAATGAGTTGGATAGAGTCGATTCAAAAGGCGATTCATTATATGGAGGAGCATTTGTTAGAAAATATAACGATAGAGCAAATCGCACGTGAAGCTAATTGTTCAGTTTATCATTTTCAACGAACATTCTCGTTATTAACAGATATGACAATTGCTGATTATATAAGAAAGCGCAGATTAACATTGGCAGCACAGGAAGTGTTGATGACAGAACAAAAAATAATCGACCTTGCCTACAAATATGGCTATGATTCTCCTGAGGCATTTACAAAGGCGTTCCGCAAGTTACACGGTGTGACGCCGAGTGATGCAAGAAAAAAACAATGCGTACTACAAGCATATAACCGCCTCGTTATCCAGGTGAGTTTGAAGGGAGCAGAACCGATGAAGTACAAAATTATTGAAAAAGAAGCGTTTCAAGTTGTAGGAATTAAAAGAACATATAATTGTTCAAATGGCGAGAATTTGCAAGGAATTCCGGGATTTTGGAATGAAGTAAATGAAAACGGCACTGACACGGAGTTATTTAGACTGAACAATGGCGAAATTAAAGGTGTGCTAGGTGTTTGCTTACCACAAAAAGATGCAGGTAATATGATTGATTATTGGATTGCTACTGCTGCTAACGGCGAGACACCGAAGCATTT
This sequence comes from Metasolibacillus sp. FSL H7-0170, assembly GCF_038593115.1. Taxonomy (NCBI): domain Bacteria; kingdom Bacillati; phylum Bacillota; class Bacilli; order Caryophanales; family Caryophanaceae; genus Metasolibacillus; species Metasolibacillus sp. FSL H7-0170. Next base: position 131,949 of record NZ_CP151964.1, read on the forward strand.
AGCGACATTAGAAATTCCAGCAGCAAAATGGGTTGTGTTTGAAGTAGTTGGTCCAATGCCTGAGGCGATGCAAAATGCTTGGAAGAAAATTTATTCTGAATGGTTTCCTTCGAATCCATATGAGCCTGCTGGAACAGCGGAACTAGAAGTGTATTCTGATGAAGACCCATTTAAAGAAGATTTAGTATCTGAAATTTGGATTCCAGTTAAATAATTTTGTACTCCCCTAAGCCCTGTTTCTCGGTTTAGGGGTTTTTAAAATGAAACTATTTACAAGATGAACCGTAAAAATAGTAAAGAAAGCAAGGGAGAGTTATACATATGAAAAAATTTATTTTAGTATTCGTATTAGGTGTTTCAATACTTACATTAGCGGGTTGTAACCTTTTACAATGGGGTTTTGGCAATATAAAGGAGCAATTTATAGGGAGAGAAATTACGATACAAACATATGATGAGAGTAGTCAAATTATTGACCAAATCAAAGGGAAAAGTGTTAGTATCAAGGCGGATGATAAATTTGCGATGAAGGATGCTGAAGGTAATACTGTTGAAAAATCGTCAGTGCTTGATATTACGATTGGTGGCAAGCAAATGCTGCATGTTGGAAGTAGCTTAATAGCTTATGAGGACGGTTTAACAAATATTTTTGAGGAATATGCACAAACTGTAGATATTGATAATTTTGATCGTTCTGTACCGTTTATTAATCGCATGGTGAATGATATGAAAAATTCAACGATAGGGAAGGATAAGATTGTATTAATTCGTTCACAAGCAGGACAACCACTTGCAACATTTGTTGGGGAGGATGTAAGCTATTTTGCAACGGAAATTGATAAGGCAACAGGCTTATTGATTGATGATCGTTATTTATTCATTTATCGTTGTGATTATACAATTTACGATTTAGCATTATTACAATAAGATAGGAGGCATTTTATGAATAGTGGCTGGTGTTTTGATAACAGCTATGCACAGCTACCCCATACTTTTTTTGCATCGATGGCGTTGAATCCTGTTCAGGAGCCAAAGCTTGTCATTCTCAATGAGCAGCTTGCCTCAAAGCTTGGTTTAAATGGACTGTCATTGCAAAGTGAAGAAGCAATTCTAGAGTTCGCTGGAAATAAGGAGCCTGTTGGCAGCTTGCCTTTAGCACAAGCGTATGCGGGTCATCAGTTTGGTCATTTTAATATGCTTGGTGATGGACGAGCTATACTTTTAGGAGAGCATATAACACCAGACAATGAGCGCGTTGATATTCAATTAAAGGGTGCTGGGCGCACGCCTTTTTCGCGCGGTGGAGATGGGCGTGCGGCGCTAGGGCCGATGTTGCGTGAATATATTATTAGTGAGGCAATGCATGCGCTCGGCATTCCGACAACGCGCAGCTTAGCGGTTGTTACGACGGGTGAAATGATTATGCGAGAGCAGGCGTTGCAAGGAGCTATACTAACACGCGTTGCCAGCAGCCATTTGCGCGTAGGTACATTTCAATATGCGGCAAGATGGGGCATGAAGAAGGAGCTTCAAGCTTTAGCAGATTATGCTATACAGCGCCATTACCCTGAGCTACAAAATGAGGAGCAGCGATATACGAAATTGCTTGAAGCTGTTATTGAAAAACAGGCTGAATTGATTGCAAAATGGCAATTAGTAGGCTTTATCCATGGCGTGATGAACACGGATAATATGACAATTAGCGGTGAGACGATTGATTATGGACCGTGTGCGTTTATGGACCAATATAAACCTTCAACAGTGTTTAGCTCCATTGATGCAAATGGTCGTTATGCATATCAAAACCAACCGAATATGGCACTTTGGAATTTAGCTCGATTTGCGGAATCCTTGCTATTGTTAATGGACCCTGATTCGGCACAAGCAATTAAAATTGCTGAGCAGACACTTCAACGCTTTCCTCAATTGTATGAAGCGAACTGGTTAGCGGGAATGCGCTTAAAGCTTGGGATTATAACAGAGGAAACACAAGACCTTGCGTTAATTGACGAGCTACTGCAATGGATGGAAGTGAATGAAGCGGATTATACAAATACTTTTCGCGCCTTAACTTTAGGCCAATTTGAAGATAATGCGCTGTTCCAACTTGAGACATTCAAACAGTGGCAAAATAAATGGCAAGAGCGATTACAGCGGCAACCGCAATCAGCTGAGCTTGTCCAGCTTACAATGCGACAGCATAATCCAGCTATTATCCCACGCAATCATCGTGTGGAAGAGGCATTAGACGCTGCTAATGAAGGGAATTTGCTACCTTTGCAGCAATTGTTAGAAGTATTGACACAGCCTTTTGCTTATACAACTGAGCAAGAAAAGTATGCAGCATTACCCCCTGCTACAAGCTGCACCTACAGAACATTTTGCGGAACATAATTGTGTGAGAATTGTGTGAGTGCCTGGCACCCACACAATTCTCGTTTTTTATTTATTAACGTCTGCCACGTCTATGATTGCATGGATTAAATGGCTGACCACACATTGTTGTCGTTTCAAAGCATTCATTCATGACGGATTGTGTATGTGGGAAGTAGTGTTGATTATTAATCATTTGGCGATTTACAACTGTTAAGTGGGAAGGGTGAACATGCGGTACAACTGTATTTGTCACATTTGTTTGTACAAATTGACGCGTTGGTGAAACGATTGGTTGACTGAATTGTGTTGGTCCTACTTGTGTTGGTAAAAATTGCGCATCTCTTCCTGCCATCTGATTGCCTCCAAATGCACCGCCAACCATGTTGTCCCAGTAGCCACCTCTATTAGGGGGATTGCCCCCAAATCTATTAACCATTTTGAGTCCTCCTTTTTCGCTGAAATAGTAAGTCATATTTAACATATGAGAAAGGATGACACAGTTCTATAGTTATGCCTATTGTGAAGTAGAAAAAATAGAAGTAGTCTGATTCCACATGGTAATGAATTAATGTAAAATATAAGAAAATTCCATCGTTTAAGGGAAGGAGGTTTAACTTCTTTCAGCAATGTTTTTTGCGACGAGTAACCGCAGGAGCACATGTTTTTTGCGACGAGTAACCGCAGGATTTTGTATTGAAAGCAAAGCGATAGGTATAAAAGACCTCTGCAAGTAACGAAATGATCGGAGGGGGATTGTCACAGAGGAACACAGTCTAAGGTGCGTAACGATAATCGGATGGGCCTAAAGCTGAAACCAAACTAGAGTTAGCCAAGACGTAATTGATTAAAGAGAGAAATGGGGCGGAGCATGTGAGGGAAATGGGCAATATTGACAGAAGTAGAGTGCAATTATCCAAAGTAGTGAAAAGTCGATGATGATTGTTTATTATTTATTAGGCAGCTATTTATTAGGTGCAATAATGACTGCGTGGTTTGTAGGGAAATGGTATGGCTATTCGTTGCAGCGACAGTCCAGCGGAAATTTAGGTGCACGTAATGCAGGAAGGGTTTTTGGCAAAAAGGCTTTTGTCGTGACAGCAGTAGGCGATGGTTTAAAAGGTGTCATTGTTGTATTAATTGGACGTTATGCTCAATTTGAAGAAACGGTCATTACATGGGCAGTGTTTTGTACATTGCTTGGGCATCTCTATCCCTTTTGGCTTCGTTTTAAAGGAGGAAAGGGAGTTGCTACGATTGTCGGTGCTCTTGTTGCACTAAATTTTTCCTATTTTCCTATATTCGTTTTTAGTTTTATAGCGTCGGCTTATTTTTTAAAAAGCGCAACATTTGGCTTCTGTATTGCGTTGATTTTATATAGTATGATTGTTATTTTTACAGGAGTATTACCTGCAACGCTTATTTGCAGTATTATAGTTGTTTTATGGCAGCATCGACAAAACATAAAAGAAAGGCTGATTTAGTATGTACTGGTGTAAAATAGCGACAACTGAAAAAGAATTTGACCAAATAGCAACATTAAATTATGCAACATTCGTGGAGGAAATCCCGCAGCATGAACCGAATGCAACACATCGCCTAGTAGATCAATTTCATGCAGATAATACATATCTTGTCGTCTATAAAGAGCAACAACTAATTGGTATGCTAGCATTGCGTGATAAACGCCCCTTCTCGTTAGATAGTAAAATAGGCGATGTAGAACAATATTTACCAGATGAAATTTGCGATAAGTTATGCGAAGTCCGACTGTTAGCAATCAAAAAGCAATTTCGTAATGGGCGCGTGTTTTTTCGACTTGCGCAGGCATTAGCAAATTATTTATTTGAGCGTCGATACACAGCTTGTGTCATATCCGGTACAACAAGGGAAGAGAAACTATATAAACAAATGGGCTTTCACCAATTTGCTAAGGCTGTGGGAACAAATGAAGCGTTATTTTTACCAATGGTATTAACGAGAGAAAATAGCGCATCTTTACGTCAGCGTTTAAGGCGACATGCTTTGACTTTTTATCCGGGTCCCGTATACCAGCAAGAGCCGCTTTCATATACGGATTTATCGCATCGTTCCTTTGCCTTTCAATTGCTGTTTCAAGAGCTGCAGCAGCGTTTATTAGCATTAGCACATACACAGTATGTAACGCCATTTGTTGGCACAGGGACATTGGCGAATGAAGTAATGCTAGCACAATTAAAGTCTGATTTTTCAGAGAGTAAAGGATTCATTATAACAAATGGTGAGTTTGGTGAGCGTTTAGCAAAACAGGCAAATCAACAGGAAATGCTGTTTGATGTGCTAACCTTCGCTTGGCATGAGCCATTCGATTTAGCAAGCATTGAAGAAAAGCTTGCGCAAGGGGAGTATAAATGGCTGCTCTATGTACATGGCGAAACGTCGACTGGGATGTGTAATGGTGAACAGCTAGTTAAGATTGCTGCACGCTATGATGTGGTCGTCTGCGCTGATTGTATTAGCTCATTTGGTGCATTCCCATTCTCGCTAGCGCCATTTTATTTGGCAACGGCTGTTAGCGGTAAGGCAATTGGAGCACTAAGTGGATTATCCTTTGTTTTTTCGAATCATCAACCGCAGCCTAATCAGGCACCGCTCTATATCAATTTAGCATACTATGCCAATTGGCAAATACCGTTTACATTGCCGGCAGCACTTCTTCATAGCTCGTTAGCTGCATTGCGCTACTATCCTGATCGCTATGAGCTGTTGGCACAGCGCATGAAAATGCTAGAAGGGTGGTCATGCTATAAAAAATATGCGTATAAAACAAATGCTTATCCGATGATTGCAACATTTGCATTGCCGCATGAATTGCGCCGTTTTGGTAATGATTTAAAGCTGAATGGTATTTACTTGCATGATGAAAGTAGTTATTTACAAAATAGAGATTTAGTACAGCTAAGCATTATTCAACCTTATTTTGAAGAAGCCTTTACCTTATTAGCGACTATTTACACACAGTATCAATTACTTGATTAAAGAAAAAGTGTGATGTTTATTACTGCTGTATTTTAAAAAGGAGGCTGTAGCTTGAAGAGAATATTAATCCTCGGGGCAAGTGGTTTAGTTGGAAAAGCGATAGCGAAGGAATGTTTAAATGATTTCGATGTATATGGTACTTATTTTTCAACAGCGACGGAGCTTGCATTTGACAAGCAATTTCAATTAAATGTGCAGGATGGGGAAGTGATACGTGAAATACTTCAATTAACTAAGCCAGATATTATTGTTTCTAGTTTAAGGGGCGATTTTGAAGAGCAATTTAATTTCCATAGTCTTCTCGCTAATGAATTAAAAAGCACAAAAAGTTTACTTTATTATTTCTCGACTACAAATGTTTTCGATGGCGATTTATCAAAACATCATAATGAAAATGATGAACCTATTTCAAAATCAGATTACGGTCAATATAAAATAAGATGTGAGAAGATGTTAGTAGAATCACTCGGAAATCGTGCCAATATAATTAGAATTCCTGGGATTTGGGGAAAGAATTCGCCCCGCTTTAATGATGTGAAATCGAAAATTGAATCAGCTATGCCGATACAGGCTTATAGTAATTTACAATGTAATTTTTTATTAGATATACAATTAGCTCGTCAAATGCGTTTCATCTTTGAAAATGAATTAAAGGGAATTTTCCATTTATGTGCAGTAGATATGATGAAAGAAAGTGAATTCTATGAAGAATTGATTCACAAACTTACAAATGAAAATATAAATATTCAATATAATCTTTATCAAAATGTTGAAACTACTCATTATTTTGGTCTGCTATCAAATCGTGACGATATACCAAAATCTATGAAAATGACGAATAAAGAAATTATTGCTTATTTAGCACAATAAGTTTTAAATAAATACGCTGCCCTATTGAAAAGGTGAATAATTAATAAACTAGGCTATCCAAAAAGATATTCCTTTTCAGATAGCCTTAACTTCTATTATTTAATACTGACTAAAATTTGGTATATCTACCGTTTCGCCTTTGACACATAAAAGATTTTCTCCTGCAGTAGTCACAATTAATTGTTACTATCCTCATAGCAAAGGGCCGTCTCAAAGTCACATTTTAGACGCCTTTTTTTATTTCGCCTGTTTAAATGCACTCGTTCTTCTTTTGACTGACTCGCATGCAATTCTCCCTTATTTTATCAAAATTAAATTCAGAAATACTTCCTATAAAATAAGATGCTCACCATAGTAGATAATTTGCAATTTTAACTTATGAAACATGGAAACAATGGAAAAGCTATGTATAGCAATAAAGTGGTATGAAGAAAAGCGAGCTCACTTATTGTGAAATTTAAATAAAATGAGTGATGAAATATGAATCAAAAAAAAATTAGCGTATTGCATATCATACTTTTGATGATGACAGTTATTGGATTGAAAAATCATGTAACAATTCTTCCACCTTTAATTAACAGGGCAGGTCGGGATGCATGGATGTCTGTCTTTTGGTCTGTAATTGTCTTACTCCCATGGCTGTTGATGATTATTTATTTACACAAACAAATTGGTGGTATGCCCTTTCGAGATTGGTTAGTTGAAAAAGTAGGGAAAGTATGGGAAAGAGTAATTACCTATACATTTATTGTGTTTTTATTGATAATAGCTGCATTTACATTACGTGAAACAATGCAATGGGTAAAGGTAACCTTTTTACCTGAAACACCTGATTTACTATTAACTGTCATCTATATTGCGTTGTGTGTTTTTTTAGCAACCACTGGGGTACAAGGAATTGTAATTGTAAATGTAATTGTACTGGCAGGTGTTATATTTTTAGGCTTTTTTGTCGCATTCGTTAATATAAAAATAAAAGATTATGAGCTACTGCTTCCTTTTTTGGAGCACGGGGTATCACAAGTTTTATACGCGGGATTATACCCTGCGTCAGGCTTTGTTGAAATCTTTTTTATTTTGCTTATTCAAAATCAACTAAAAAAGCGCATGAAATGGCATCATTTTGCGATTATTTGGCTGATTTTACTTGGTTTAACGCTTGGACCCCTTGTAGGGGCTATTGCAGAGTTTGGACCTGCGGAAGCTAAAAATCAATATTATCCTGCGTATGAGGAGTGGCGACTTGCCTCTATTGGGCGTTTTGTTGAGCACGTTGATTTCTTCTCCATCTATCAATGGCTAACAGGTGCTTTTATGCGCATCGGCTTTATCATATTTATTACAATTCATTTACTACGTTTAGAAGGCCAAAGAAAGCGTATATTAAAAATTATAGTGCCAGCTTTTAGCGCTGTCAGTTTACCATTATTTTTGTTCAATGACCGCACATTTTTGAAAATAAAGGGTGAGTACTTTTTAATAACTACCTTTATATTTTTCTTTATATGGGGAATTATTCTAATATTAATTTCTTTAAAGAAAACGAAAAAAACAGCAAGAAAGAAGGTGGAGCAATGATATGCAACAAAAAATAACGAATGAGGAGCTACGCGAATTATTTAATCAAACGGCAGATGTACAATTTCAAACATATCAATTCCAGACATCGACAGTCAGTATAATTACGTGTGATGCAATGGTTGATTCACATTTATTAAATGAGGTCATTATACCACGGGTAAAAATGGTTCGTCAGCAGCAGGACGAATCAATTGAAGAGCAGCTATACGTGCCTAATTTGCAGCGTGTAGAGTCATTGGAAGAGGTAGTAACACTTGTTTTTACAGGCTTTGTTGTTATTTATTTTGAGCAGGAGCAACTGCTGTTCTCCAGCAATATTGCTAAAAAGCCAAATCGAAATCCAGAAGAAACAAATTTAGAAGTACTCGTTAAAGGGCCTCGCGATAACTTTATTGAGGATATTAGCGTGAATATCGCTATTATTCGTAAGCGTTTGCCGACAAATTCGCTGTCTGTTGAAAAATATATTGTAGGAAGGCGCTCAAAAACAACTGTTGCCCTTCTTTATATGAACGATATTGCGAATGACCAAATATTGCATAGTATTCGCAAGCAAATTCAAGAGATTGATACAGACATCATTATAAGTGCGGATTTATTAATGGAACGTATTAGTAAAAGCGGGGGATTAATACCACGTACAACAGATACTGCGAGAGGTGATTTTGCTGTACAGTCACTTGTAAGTGGACGCTTTTTAATTTTAGTCGACGGTGCTTCATATGCAGTTGTATTTCCGATTAACTTGCTGATGTTATTAAAAACAAGTGAGGATAACGAATATCCGGTAATTTTTAGTTCATTTGAGCGTCTTTTACGTTTATTTGGTATTTTATTCGGTTTATTATTGCCAGCATTTTGGCTAGCGCTGACTACTTTCCATCAAGAGCAGCTACCTTTTCAATTGCTTGCAACAGTCGTACAAGCCAATCGAGGTTTACCGTTACCCTCATCACTGGAAATGTTATTAATGTTGTTAATGTTTGAGCTCTTCCGCGAGGCAGGAATGCGCTTACCTAGCGTTCTTGGCGGAACGATTAGTGTAGTTGGCGGTTTAATTATTGGCGATGCAGCAATACGTGCGGGTGTGACAAGCCCTGCCATGATTGTTGTAATCGCAATTTCTACAATTGCTACATTTACACTTGTAAATCAATCACTTGTAACAGCGGTAAATTTACTTCGTGTTGGCTTTATTTTAGTCACAGCGGTATGTGGCTTGTTTGGTTTTTTTGTATGTTTATATGCGTTAATTGCTTATTTAGCAGGTATTCGCCTATTCGGTGTTCCGTATTTAAATATAGCGTCAGATTTGAACTGGCAAACGGTAAAAAAATCTTTAATTCGCGAGGTTCCACAAAAGAAGGCGATGCGTCCTAAATCATTACATGTAAAGGATAAGACGAAAGGTGGCTCGAAATGAAAAAAAGCATTTATTTTTTTATCATGTGTAGCCTATTTCTAACCGCCTGTTGGGATAATAATGAACCAGAGCGCATGCTTTATATTCATGGCATAGGTGTTGATTATAAGGATGGGGAATTCGAAATTTATGCGCAATTATTGGATTTATCAAGTATCGCTAGATCAGACCAACCAAGTACTAATGCCATACAGACAGAGGTTGGTCGTGCGACGGGAAAAACAATTGATGAGGCAGCAGTAAATTTATATCGCGCCGTTGATCAACGGATTTTATGGGGACATTTAACTTATGTTATTTTTTCTAAGGAACTTTTAGAAAGTGAAGAGTTAGTACAAGCTATTGATTCATTTGTACGTTACCGAGAGACACGTTATACGATGTGGGTATACACGAGCGATGAGCCGCTAGACGAGCTACTACTTGTTACACCAATTTTAAACAAAGGAATGACTTTTTCGAGAACGGCAGATCCGATGAATACCTTTTATCAGGAATCCTTTGTTGACCCAGTAAGCTTACGCACTCTACTTATTCATCTAGATGAGCCGGGTCATGAGGTAAATATTCCTTTTATTGTTTCCAGTAATCGTTGGGAGACTCCAAAAGGAGTAGACCCTGTTCTTGAAATAAAAGGGATTAGTGTCATCACTAAATCGAGTTTAAAAGGCTCTTTATTTGATGGGGATGCAGAAGGCTTGCGCTGGATGTCTGAAGATACATCGCGGGCGCAAATTACGTTGGAAAATGACGGCAATCAAAAAAAAGAGTTTACCACAGTTATTATAGACAATGTAAAGCAGAAAATTACACCTGTTGAGGAGGATGGACAACTACGGTTCGATATAGCAATTGAAGTGGAAGTAACAACAAGTGGAGAAGACGGGCAAAAGGGAGAGGAAAAATTAAAAAAAGGGATAATAGAGCAAATTAAAAAAGAGGTGGAGCGTACTTATTTAAAAGGGATAGAGCAAGAAATGGATGTGTTTCGCCTGTCTGAGCAGGCTTATCGCAAAAAGCTGAAAGCATGGCAGCGTCTAAATAAAAATGGGCAAATTCAGCTAACAGAGGATTCAATTCGAGAGTTAGATGTCAGTATCGAAAAAATAAGAACAGAAAGAACGGTAAGGCATTAATTGGGTTCGAAAAGCGTGCGTTAGCACGCTTTTTTCGGACGCCCTTCAAGGCTTCTTGTTGTCCGATACGCTATTCACATGTAAAATGATGAAGTAAATAAGCTAAAGTTGACCGTAACGGGAGTGAGTAGTTTGAAAAAAAAGAAGCGACAATTGCGCCAAGCGAATAATGTAATACTGTTTCCCGGTCTAGGTGAACGATTATTGGAACAAGCCCATACTTATGCGGAAAGCTATCAATACAATTTAGCTTGCGAAGCATTTGCAGACGCATTGCGTTATATAGAGGGCGATGAGATTGCTTTAAGTGTTTATGCATATTCATTATATGAAATACGTGCGTATAAGCAGGCAAAGAAAGTGTGTGAAGAGCTTTTAGCTATCGGCCCAACAATGTATTTTGAAGCGATGGAGCTCTATTTAACGATTTCTATGCAGCTGCGTGAATTTAAACAAGTGGAAAAATTGATTGAAACATTGCTTGAGGAAGGGACTATTCCAGAAAATCAAATTGATAAATTTCAACGTCTGAAAAAGCTAAATGCAGAAATCGCAAGTAATCAGTTTCTTCAAGAAGAGCCCGAGGAGCAAGCGCTTGAAGAGTTTTCGATAGCGCACTTTTTACAGCTTTCAGAGTCCGAGCAACTTCAAGCGATTTATCAGCTAACAGACACGAATATTCGTCCAATTATTCAGCCGCTTATTACGATTATTCAGAACGAAGAAATACATCCGTTTATACGAAGTCTTACACTCGTTTTGCTAGTAGAGCAACAAGTGAATGTACCTATCGTTATGAAAAAGTTCCATTATCAGCGCACTGTGAATCCCGCTCAGTTGGCATTGCCTACAGAAATGCCTGAGTTCCGAAAAGTTGCGGCATATATAGGAATGATGTTGGAGCAAGATCCAACGACTTTAGAGATGGTACAACAACTACTTGCAAAGCATGCGATTGTCACATATCCTTTTGAATGGCTTGATTATGACTCCGAGGATGTGGCGGAGAGCTATGTTGACTATGTGCATATGTTATTTGGCAAAGTACAAGAGACGGATGATGAAATTGTTGAATTTTTGCAACAACTTGAAACATATTCAGAATTACTATAAACGTATGAAAAAAGTTGAAACATTACACATCTGTGATATACTAAAATGGTTGTAGAAACTGTATAAAACAAATATGTTTGTAAACAGAGCAATTTAATTTTGGAGGTTATATATATGTCAGTTAAATGGGAAAAACAAGAAGGTAACCAAGGTTTATTAACAATCGAGGTACCAGCTGAAAAAGTAAACAAAGCATTAGATGAAGCATTCGCAAAAGTTGTAAAGCAAATTAACGTGCCAGGTTTCCGTAAAGGGAAAATGCCTCGCCCAATGTTTGAAAAACGCTTTGGTGTTGAAGCACTTTATCAAGATGCTTTAGAAATTATCATTCCAGATGCATATGCTAATGCAATTGATGAAGCTGGTATTGAGCCAGTTGATTTCCCTGAAATCGATGGAACTGAAAACTTTGCTAAAGGTGAAGACTTCACATTCACAGCAACAGTGACGGTTAAACCAGAGCCGAAACTAGGAGACTACAAAGGTCTTGAAGTAACGAAGCTTCCAATAGAAGTAACAGATGAAGAAGTAGAAGCCCAAATCGAAGCAGAATTAGCAAAAAAAGCAGAGCTTGAAATTAAAGAAGACGAAGCAATTATCGAAGGTGACACAGCAGTTATCGATTTTGAAGGCTTTGTAGGTGACGAAGCTTTTGAAGGTGGTAAAGGTTCTGACTACCCATTAGAAATTGGTTCAGGCTCATTCATTCCAGGCTTTGAAGAGCAATTAGTAGGCGTGAAAGCTGGAGAAGAAAAAGATGTTGTTGTTACTTTCCCAGAGGAATATCACGCTGCTGAACTAGCTGGTAAGGAAGCTACTTTCAAAGTAACTGTGAAGGAAGTAAAAACAAAAGTATTACCTGAATTAGACGATGAGTTTGCAAAAGAATTAGATTCAGAGGTTGAGAGCGTTGAAGCTTTACGCGCAAAAATCAAAGAAACAACTGCAGCACAAAAAGAAGCAGATTCTGAAGCGGCATTGCGTGATGAATTAGTTGAAAAAGCAGCTGAAAACGCTGAAATCGATATCCCACAAGCAATGATTAATTCAGAAGTTGACCGCATGGTACAAGAATTTGAGCAACGCCTTCAAATGCAAGGTATGAACCTTGAGCTTTACTACCAATTCTCAGGTCAAAATGAAGCTGCATTACGCGAGCAAATGACTGCTGATGCTGAAAGCCGCGTACGTGTGTCATTAACATTAGAAGCTATCGCAGCTGCTGAAAAAATCGAAGTATTTGAGGAAGATATTAAAGCAGAATTAGAAAAAATGTCTGCACAATTCGGTATGACAGTTGACCAAATTACGGCTGCATTAGGTGGCACGTCTGTTTTAGAAAACGATATTCGTACTCAAAAAACAGTTGAATTGCTAGTTGAAAGCGCGAAAATTTCTTAATCTACTATACATTGTGGTTGGCGCCATTCAAAATTTTGAGAGGCTCCATCTTCATTTAGCGCACTAAATAAAATGACAAAAAGTATTCATCTCCACCTTAAAGGGATGGCTATCTTTTCCTAAATGAAGATGAAATTACTTGCCAAATAATTATAGATAAAACAAGGTGCGTTGTTTTGTACCTTGTTTTATCACATATACATATGAAAGCAGTCAATATATTTGATAAAGGACAAATAATCTTGTAAGATTGAAGCTTGAATAGGGGTGAAACAAATTGTTCAAATTTAATGATGAAAACGGCAATTTAAAATGCTCTTTCTGTGGAAAACCACAAGAACAAGTTCGTAAGCTGGTAGCAGGACCAGGTGTATATATTTGTGATGAATGTATCGAACTGTGCTCTGAAATTGTTGTAGAAGAGCTTGGAGTAGAAGATGAAATCGACTTCAAAGATATTCCAAAACCGAAAGATATTTTAGGGATTTTGGATGAATATGTGATTGGACAGGAGCGCGCTAAAAAAGCATTAGCTGTAGCGGTTTACAATCATTATAAACGCATTAACTCAAATGCTAAAATCGACGATGTGGAATTGTCGAAATCAAATATTGTGTTAATTGGGCCAACTGGTAGTGGTAAAACATTATTAGCACAAACATTAGCACGTATTTTAAACGTACCATTTGCGATTGCGGACGCAACTTCTTTAACAGAGGCAGGCTATGTCGGAGAAGACGTAGAGAATATATTATTAAAGCTTATTCAAGCGGCTGATTATGATATCGAGCGTGCTGAAAAAGGAATTATTTATATTGACGAAATCGATAAAGTGGCACGTAAATCAGAAAATCCGTCAATTACGCGTGATGTATCTGGTGAAGGTGTGCAACAAGCATTGCTAAAAATTTTAGAAGGTACTGTAGCAAGCGTTCCTCCTCAAGGTGGTCGTAAGCATCCACATCAGGAATTTTTACAAATTGACACATCAAACATCCTCTTCATCGTAGGTGGCGCATTTGATGGTATTGAACAAATTATTAAACGCCGTCAAGGTGAAAAAGTAATTGGTTTCGGCTCAAATCCAAATAAAGTGGAAGAGGAGCAAGGTTCATTATTAGCTCAGCTTATTCCAGAGGACTTGTTGAAATTTGGTTTAATCCCAGAATTTATCGGGCGTTTACCTGTATTGGCAAGCTTAGAGCAGCTAAATGTAGATGCGCTTGTACAAATTTTAACAGAGCCGAAAAATGCATTAGCGAAACAATACCAGAAAATGCTTGAACTTGACAATGTAGAGCTTGAGTTTGAAGAAAAAGCGTTAGAGGAAATTGCTAAATTAGCGATTGAGCGTAAAACAGGCGCACGCGGCTTACGTTCTATTATTGAAGCAATAATGCTAGATGTAATGTTTGAGCTACCATCACGTGATGACATTGTAAAATGTGTGATTACTGCTGAAACAATTATCGATAAAGCAGAGCCTAAATTGCTACTTGCAGATGGTACTGAATTGAAAAGAGATAACGAAAAAACGTCTGCTTAAAATAGTACAGCGAACAATCGAAGCTGACATCGAACGTGCATCAGCACAAGTAGGTAGTCAGCTTTTCTCTATATTGTCAACAGCTATTAGCTAGCTTTTCTTCATAATTGATTGTACATAAAAATGATTCATGTCCGATAACAAATAAAGATGTTGAATTAAACACATACTATAAAAAGCGGGTTGTTACGGATTGATATAGATGGAGGTGAATCCCGCATGAATAAAACGAAAGAAAATATACCATTATTACCATTAAGAGGCTTACTTGTTTATCCTTCAATGGTGCTACATATCGATGTAGGGCGGGATCGTTCAGTTGCAGCATTAGAGCATGCGATGTTGAATGAAAGCTATATTTTTTTAGCGGCACAAAAGGATATGCGTGTAGAAGCGCCTGAAAAGGAAGATTTATTTAAAATCGGCACGCTAGCAACAGTGAAGCAAATGTTAAAATTGCCAAACGGTACGTTGCGTATTCTGGTGGAAGGTGTTAGCCGCGCGCAAGTAAAGCGATATAAAGAAGATTTTAAATTTACAACTGTAGATTTAGAGCTATCGGAAGATTCAACATATAAAGACCCTGAAACAGAGGCTCTAATGCGTACTTTATTAGTTTATTTTGAAAAATACGCAAAAGTGTCAAAGAAAATTACAGAGGAAACGATTGATTCTGTTATAGACATTACAGAGCCGGGGCGATTAGCGGATGTTATCGCGTCACATTTACCGTTAAAAGTGCAAGAAAAGCAAGAAATCCTAGCTATTTTTAATGTCAAAAAACGCTTGGATAATTTAATAATTCGTTTACATGATGAGCAAGAAATTTTAGATTTAGAAAAGAAAATTAATACAAAAGTAAAGCAAGCAATGGAACGCACACAAAAAGAATATTATTTGCGTGAGCAGATGAAGGCGATACAAACAGAGCTCGGTGACCGTGATGGCAAGATGGGAGAAATCACTGACTTGCGTAAGCGCATCGATGCTATTGGGATGCCAGAATCAACAAGGAAAGTAGCGTTAAAAGAGCTTGACCGCTATGAAAAATTGCCAGCGGCTAGTGCTGAAAGTGGCGTTATTCGAAACTATGTAGAATGGCTAGTATCGATTCCGTGGAGTGAAAAAACGGCGGACCGTTTAGATATCGTCCATGCAGAAGAAATTTTAAATCGCGACCATGATGGATTAGAGAAAGTGAAGGAACGTATTTTAGAATATTTATCTGTACGTCAGCTAACGAATACTTTACGCGGTCCGATTTTATGCTTAGCTGGTCCTCCGGGTGTTGGTAAAACAAGTTTGGCACGCTCAATTGCAGAGAGCTTGGATCGTAATTTTGTCCGCATTTCACTTGGTGGTGTGCGAGACGAATCCGAAATCCGTGGACACCGTCGAACATATGTCGGAGCTATGCCGGGACGTATTATTCAAGGAATGAAAAAAGCGGGAACAATTAATCCAGTCTTTCTATTGGATGAAATTGATAAAATGTCGAATGATTTTAGAGGCGACCCTTCTGCTGCGATGTTAGAAGTGCTTGACCCAGAGCAAAATAATACATTCAGTGACCATTACATTGAAGAAACATATGACCTATCAAATGTCTTATTTGTGGCAACTGCCAATGATTTAAGTACGATTCCTGCACCGTTACTTGACCGAATGGAAGTTATTTCAATTGCGGGCTATACGGAATTGGAAAAGACGAAAATCGCTATGAATCATTTAGCGCCAAAGCAAATGAAGGAGCATGGCTTGAAGAAAGCCCAGCTTATTTTAAAGGAAGAAGCGATTGTCGATATTATTCGCTATTATACACGTGAAGCAGGTGTGCGCGGTTTAGAGCGACAAATTGCGACGATTTGCCGTAAAGTTGCCAAAATTATTGTCTCTGGTGAGAAAAAACGAGTGACACTAAATGCTAAAACATTAATGGATTTACTTGGTAAGCATCGCTATCGTTATGGGCAGGCTGAAGAGGAAAATCAAATAGGCGTTGCGACAGGTCTAGCTTATACATCTGTTGGCGGAGATACGTTGCAAATTGAAGTTTCTTTAACACCAGGAAAGGGTAAAATCCAACTGACAGGTAAATTGGGAGATGTAATGAAGGAATCTGCACAAACCGCTTTAACGTTTGTTCGTTCTTTAACAGAACAGCTTGGTGTTGATACGCATTATTTTGAGCAGCACGATTTACACATTCATGTTCCTGAAGGAGCTGTTCCAAAGGATGGGCCATCCGCTGGTATTACAATTGCAACCGCAATTGTCTCCGCAATCACGAATAAGCCAATTAAGCGGGAAGTCGGTATGACGGGAGAAATTACGTTGCGTGGACGTGTATTGCCTATAGGTGGTTTAAAGGAGAAGTCGTTAAGCGCCCATCGCGCAGGGTTAACAACCGTTATTTTACCAAAGGATAACGAGCGTGATATTGATGACATTCCAGAAACAATTCGCGAGCAACTTACATTTAAACTCGTGTCACAAGCAGAGGAAGTGCTTGCATTGGCACTTGACGGAGGTTTTTAATCACATGAAAGTCCATAATGTCGAAATGGTCATTAGTGCCGTTAGACCAGAGCAATACCCAGAAGATGGACTGCCAGAATTTGCTTTAGCAGGTCGCTCAAACGTCGGAAAATCTTCATTTATTAATCGAATGATTGGACGCAAGGCGATGGCGCGTATTTCATCCAAGCCAGGAAAAACGCAAACATTAAACTTTTATAAAATCGAGGAGCAATTATTTTTTGTCGATGTACCAGGTTACGGCTATGCAAAAGTTTCAAAGTCAGAGCGAGCTGCTTGGGGAAAAATGATTGAAAAATACTTTACTGGACGAGAATTATTAAAAGCGGTTGTGCTAATTGTCGATTTGCGTCATTCACCAACTGGAGATGACCAGATGATGTATGATTTTTTAAAGCATTACAATATTCCATGTATCGTTATTGCAACAAAGGCAGATAAAATCCCAAAAGGTAAATGGGATAAACATAAAAAAATTGTTAAAGAAACACTTGATATGGACCCAGCAGACAAACTGATTGTCTTCTCCTCTGAAACAGGATTAGGCTTTGAGCAGGCATGGGGAGAAATCGAAGCATATATATGATAAAACGACTGGGCTGCCCGAATTTTTCGGGCAGCCCAGCTTTGATTATGTCAATTTAGATTAGCGAGGCGTAATTAAGAAATACGTTCCCAGTATATAAAAATGCCCACTGATTGAGAGCTTAATTTATGTTAAAATGAAAGAAAATACTAGAAAATTCATGATTATAGCCGATGAAATAGAGAAGAGGATAACTATTTATGCGATGAAAATAACAACAGAAAACAGGTCGTGTGTCCCTATCTTTTTAGAAGAGTTCGTGAATGGTTATTTCTTTAAATATATATGATAGTGTAAACTAGACGGTTTATCTTTGAAGAAAACAATCAAATTTTAGTGTTAGTGACATATGTTTTTCATGGAAAGGAGGTTGATACAATGGATATCGCAGCATTAGCAATGAATATGAAACAAGCCCAATTAATGCAACAAGTTTCAATCGCTGTAACGAAGCAGGCGATGGAGTTTCAAGAGCAAAGCACCGAGCAACTATTAGAGGTAATCGATGCCCCGCACCCGAGCTTAGGGCATGCGATTGATGTTTCTGTATAAGGAAATCGTTCAATCAATTCTAACTTTAGTCCAGATTTTTTCAAGCTAATTGGTGGAGGTTAACCTAAAACTGTCACGTCCTGTGATAACAGCTAACTTGCATCATGCCAAAATCTGTGACATCCGCCAGAGGATTTAGGCCAACACGATGTTGGTCACTCAGTCGTTATCTCAGGATGCGATGTTCTCAGACTGAGTTTCTATGGTCAAAACACTAGCTGAAAGAAATTAAATGAAATGGACATTACATAGGAATTTGCAACAAAGAGGAGGAAGTGCATTGTTAAAAAAAGGAACAACAATGCTCGTAATGCTTGCGGTTTTATTAAGTCTCATAATACCAGCTCCGCAAGCAGAAGCAGCGACAACATATACATTTATTTCTGCATCATATAATGAAGCGGTTGCGAAAGATGGGACTGTTACAAAAACATTGAGCGGTGTTACGCTGGAGAATAGTCGAGGCAATCGTAGCACATTTAATATGGATAATAGTGCTAAACTTTATATTAACAATACAATGACGACGATTGATGGCTTTAAATCAGGCATGGAAGTAACCGTCAAGGTAAATTTGCGAAGAGTAACAGAAATGCGTGGAACTTCGGCTGTTGAGCAAGGCACAATTGCACCAAATAGCAAGCAAACGTATGGAACAGTGACAAAGATTGACCCGAATGGCTTGTTTGTAACGATTAAAATGGACGGTGCAAAAGAGCAGGATTATTATGTGAACAAAAATACGAAATTTATAAAGGGCTCCTCCACATATGATTTAAGTGCGTTGTATGAAGGGGACCGTGTAAAAGTGAAGTTTTCAAGCCCATCTACTTCAATTATTTCTGAAATGGAAATTATCGTAACAGGTGTGCAAGTAGCGAATGTTTATAAAGCAAAGCTACAAACAGTTAATACTTCTGCGAATACATTTGTCGCACAAAACGCGCATGCCTTCACCAATTGGCTATTTGGCACTTCAGAAAAAACAGCAATGAATACTTTCACATTTGATAATAATACATCGATTTATGTTGGTAATGAAAAGATTGCAAAAAATCAGTTAAGAAACTATCAAAATAGTGAGCTTTATTATGTTACAACGAAGCAGTTTGGCAAAGAGGTCGTAAAAAAAATAGTGGTTTTACAAAATAATGAGCGCACCTACTATGAGCCATTAACAGCGGTAAATACATCTTTAAATTTCTTGCGACTTGGTTATGCAGGTCAACTATATTTCCATGAAGGCTCTATTTTAATTCGCAACGGTCGCTTAGTGGAGCCATCGACTTTAGCTGCATATGGTTCTGCATATGTAGTTACAGATGGTACGACAAATAGCCGATTTGCACATGTTGTCAATATTACGAATGATAGCTTTACATCACCAAATTTAGCGCAGCATGGTCTATACTTCGGTGAGCTAGTATTTGTTGATATGGACAATTATTTAGTGGAGATTGATGGCTTAGAGTTACTTGAAAATAATTACTGGGTGCCGAAGTCGACTACTACATTCGCTTATAGCAACAGTTCACACATGGTAACAAATGTACGCAATGGTGTTATTTCAATTGTGCCAAATATGGATTTAATTGAACATGAAGGGGCATATGGCTATTACTATGTAAAGGATGGTCATATCCAAGCATTGCATGTACTTACTCCATCCCAGAAAAAATCAGAGCTTGTGTTAACAGGTCGCATTCAAGATTTCCGTACATTGACGAGCAATGGAAACGAAACACGCTTAATGAATGTTAAAGATGTCAGTCAATGGCTGAATGGTGAATGGATTGATAACGGCTCTTTAACAAATGTCATGCTCGATCAGGCGATGATTATTAAAAATGGTAAAGTGATTAAAGCTTCAGAGCTAAAAGCATCAGATCGTGTCGTATTATTTACGAATGCTAGCCTCGATGCACATGTTATTTTAGTGAATGAGTAAGATTGAAAAATGAAAATAGTGAAGGGGTTGTCGAGAAAGATTAAGGTCTCTCTAACACAATCAAAAATGCCGGTTTACTTGTTCACTTTAAAGCTGAAAGAATATGCCTTAAAGTTAGAGATAATAACCATTTTATAAATGGTTATTATCCAAAGTAAAGAAGTAGAAGGCATCTAAAAAATGACATGTTAGATCCCTTTTAGACATCCCCCTCTCTACTATTTAATAAAGGAGTGTAGAGTATGAAACAGCGTCAATGGTTAGTCACAATCGTCTCCTTACTGCTATTTACAGTTGTTCTTTATTCAGGAAAGGCTCATGCAAATACGATTGATCTTAACGGTGGGGTTAAAAATGAAAATACATATGAAGAATATATTTTCTTAACTGGACAACCTATCAAATTAACAGGTTCTAATAAAAATGTCTCTGTTACAGTTAAAGAAGGAAAAGACAAGGTAACAGAAACATATAAGTTAACATTGACAGGGGCAAATGGTGAGCAGTTATCACGCCAATTTACATATGTTTTTGATGTAACGAATTATGATCAAATTGGACAAAGCACTGCAACAGGCGAAGTGACAAAATATACAGAGAAAATTACGATTGGCAATAAGACGTACACATTAACAGATTATCAATTTTCCAAAAGTGCAGTAACAGATAAGCGCCCAGCATCTGACTATTTTTCGGGGAATGCGGTTGCACGTAAAACGTATTCTGTAAAACAGGGTAGAAATACGAGCGAAATGATAGTGCATATCGATAGCCGCAATGAAGGCTATGAAAATTTCTGGGGAGCAACAGAAACACAAATTACTGAGTATGAAATGATCTTTGAGGACGGGGCAGTTGGTACAGTGAAAAACCGCGTATCCTCATCTAAGTCTAGAACATTAAACTATGAGGAAAATGCTTCTACTTTATCTAGCTTTTACGGCGGGTATGTTGTAAATAGCACAGCGGATATTATTTCTGAATATGATTACAAGTTACCTAAGAGATCTGGAACGGTATCGCTTAATTTAAAAATGATGCCACGTGTCGAGCGGTTAATTGTTCCGAAATTTAGGGATTTATCAAGCCATCAAGCAAAGGATGCTATTGAGAAGTTATATTCTTTAGGTATTTTAGATGACCAGTCGAATTTCTTCTCACCAAATACGCCTATGCAGCGCTATGATTTTACGGTAGCGATTGGCAAGGCCATTGATTTACGTGTACTTGAAGAAAGTACAAGCGGGAAAAAAACACCTCCTAGTATTTTTAATGATGTGAAGCGTACGACAAAAGATTACGGCTATTTAGCATCTGCTGTCAACAAAGGAGTTGTGACGGGAATAACGCCATCTAAATTTGACCCTAATGGCTATTTAACGCGCCAGCAAGCTGCTGCCATTTTAGTGCGTGCACTCGGCTTAGAGGGGAAAGCTCCTGACCCTGGCTTTAAAACAAATTATCGCGACGATGCTAAAATAACAGGTTACGCACGTGATGCGGTTTATGTTGTATCAGAGCTCGGCTTAATGACAGGTGACTCTGTAACGGGCAATTTCAATCCGAAGCAAAACTTAACACGTGCACAAGCTTCATTAATTATGATGCGTTTCCTTGAATATTTAGAAAATGATTTAAAACAAAATTTCCGCGACGATATTTTATTCTTTGACTAAGGGGAGGCTACATGGATACTATGAAAAAAACATGGATGATTATACTTTGTTCAGTGCTAGTTTTGGCAACATGGCTTCCACTTACAGCACCGGCAAATGCCGCAGCAGTATCGATTTCAGATGTTGACAAAAATAGCGAAAAATATACGGCAGCACAATGGGCTGTTGAGCAAGGCTTAGTGCAACTTTCAGGCAATAAGTTTCAGCCGAATGCGACTGTCAGCGAGCAGCAAATGCTAATGATGGTTGCGCAGCTTGATAAAAACTATCATTTTAGCTATACAAATGACATGATTTACACATATTACGCGGATTTAAACTTGCCTATTTACGGTGCAAATAATGCGGGACGTCGTACTGCAAACGCAACACGAGGACAGTTTGCTCGTCTTTATGCGGCAATGAATAGTCTGGATTTGTCGGAAGTCCAAGCAGTGCAATATTTGTATACACATGAAATTACAACAGGTTTAACAGGGAAGAAAACATTTGATGACTATGCTGCAACAAAAGCAATTACGCGCGGCGACCTTGTTACATTTTTATATCGCACAGTAAAAAGTGGGGGAATAGCTATTGAGGGCTTGCATGCAGCCCCATCTGGTAAAGATAATAGCAAGGTGACATTACCATTAAACTTCGTCAGCTCTAATGGTACGGTAGAATTAACTCCACCACCTAAGACGGATAATGGAAATTCAAACAATCCAAGCGCATTTAAAGCTGTTCAAAGCATTAATGTTTCTACTGAGGAACTAACAGCGAACGGTCTAGATGCAGCAGCAATTTCAATTTTACTAAAAGATAGCTATGGGAATGACATTCCTTATGACACAACGCTGCAATTCAAAGTAACATCTAAAGTGGGCGCACGTATTGTTGAAGCACCTCCAACAACTGGTTCACAGCCAGAGAACAATGCAGGCAGCAGCACAACGACGATTTTCACAGATGGTGGCGAGCTAAATGCTTATATTATTGCACCTAAATTAACAAAGTCTGAAAAGGATATCATTACGTTCGAGCTTGTGAACAATAATGAGACGAAATTTGCCAGCTATCGTAACCAACAAATTGAAGTAGAGCTACGCTATGTACCACGTGCTGAGGTACGCATTTCATATGAGGTGTATGACCCAGACCAGCCAAATGGTGGTGGCAATGTTGTGCCAGGTCCTAAGCCATTACCAGCATTACCTGTTGGTAGAGCTGATGGTAATACAATCCAAGCAATTCCATTTACACCAAATGGCATTATCGAAGTTCGTGACTATGACCCGGATGAACTAACGTTTGACGGGGTAAAGTGGGAAAATTATACAAGTTCTACAGGGCAAATTGTCAACGGCCGTGTAAGAGATAATGCCATTCAATATGAGAATGCGGAGCTTCGTATGGATAATCAGCTTATTTCTGTTTGGCTCTTCGAACAAATTTTAGAACGTATGATTAATGAGTATGATAAAGTGAATGTTTTCTACACAATTAATAGCGAAGGACGAGCTGTTTATAATTTACAGGACGTAATGGATGAGAGCTTCACAAGTCAATTTGAATCAAAAATCCATGCATTAATCGTTCATTTATTAACATACTTCCCGCGCAATACGAATGATTTAACGATGGCTCATTACGATAGCGTAAAGGCTGTCAAAGCAATTTTTGACTCTTTAAGCCGTGCAGACCAAGATTATTTATCGAAAAATTATAAAGATACTGTTGGGAATTTAAGCGGTTATAACGCGAAGGTGGACAGCTTAAAAGAAAGCCAAGCAATCGTTGAGCGTCCAGAAGGAATGGAACGCTATACGAAAGTCATTGTGAACTTAGTAGCACCCGGTGGACGTGTTATTACGGATTATAAAGGAACAGCAGAAATCGAGTTTAATGGGCAGCGCAAAGTAGTCTCATTCAATACAAACACAACAGACTATAATAGTGGGACAGGCTATGCTGGCTCGGCAGTCGCCTATTTCGATTCAATTATATATGGTTCATCGACTGCAACAGCAGCGCTTATTTCGTCCAATATTGACTCGCGTTATCGCGATATGTTTAAAGAATTAATTGGTGTACCAGTAAAAGAAAAAATCTTCACAAACTTTAAGTTTACACAAAATAAATGTACGCTTGTAACGGAAGTCGCGTTTGTTGTTGACCAATCGGGCTCAATGCGCAAGCAAGACCCGAATAATTTCACAGCAGAAAAAACAAAGCAGCTTATTCGTCAAATTGGCTCGAATAATAATATCGTCGTTCCGTTTGCTTCAAATCCAGGCTCTGTTGTTAAAGGAACCGCTACGAATTTAGCCAATATGGAAGGGTTTATTTCATACGATAAAATGACTTCGCGTGGAACTAATATTGCAAAAGCTGTACAAACAGCGCTTGACAATTATTCAACAGACAATAATGTATCAAAATCGATGGTATTAATTACGGACGGTAAAGCGCCGAATGCACAAGTGGAAAGAATCATCGATAGTGCGAAAAAAGCAAAGGTGCAAATTCATACAATTGCTGTTGGACCAGCGAAAGACGTCAATACAGCTATTTTGAAAAAAATTGCCTCTGAAACAGGTGGGCAAAGTTACCATGTAACGGATATCGAGCGTTTGCATAGCGCATATCAGGCAGTTGTCGATGCAATTTTATGTCAAACTTTCGTTTCTGACGCAAGCTGTGATACGAGTGCGGGTCTATTTAATGCAGCGACAGTCGATATTACACGTTCAACGGTAATTATGACAGCCGAAATCAATGAAAATTGTACAAATGTAGCATCTGTACAAGTACGCTTTAGCTCTGTGAACGGAGATGTCAACTATGATTTAATCGATCGTGGTCAAAATATTTTCAAAGCAAGCCAAGCAGTTCGCAAATTTAACCGTTTCGACTTATACAACGAAGTAATCTTCCGCGCATTCGACCAAAACGGCAACTTAATTGCAGATAAAGAAGTAAAACTATAATAAAAAACGAGCAAGGGACCGCCTGAAAAGTGATTTTGAGACGGTCCTATATGCTCGCTTTTTTATTTCCTTAAAAATCGGCTACCAATTGCTTATTTTTTAATTTGTACACATAATCGGCATACTTTGAGGTTGCTTCATCACGTGTGACGTTTATAATCGTTTGTCCATTTGCTTGGAATTGTGCTAATAGCCTTAGTAGTGAGTTAGTCGCATCATTATCTAAATTATTCGCAGGCTCGTCACAAATAAGCACATCAGGATTGTTAATTAACGCTCTTGCAATTGCTATTCTCTGTTTCTCGCCATTAGATAACTCCGCGGGAAATCGCTCAAATAGTTTGGGGTGAATACCGACTTGCTCTAATATAAGCTCAGCTTTTGGATATAAGATTTTTTTCGGCTCATCAAAAATAAGCGGTAGCATGACATTATCCAATACAGAATAATTCGGTAAAAGCTTAAAGTTTTGAAAAACAAAGCCGACGTGTTTACTGCGATAATTCCTTCTTGCCTTCTCACTTAATTGATAAATATGAATATCATTGTATAGTACATCTCCGGTAGTAGGGGGAAGTAGACCAGCAATACAGCTTAAAAATGTTGATTTCCCTGTGCCTGAAGGACCGATGATTGTATGCCATTGTCCTTTTTGAATCGTTAAGGAAATATTATGTAAAATATCAATTTGGCCTGATGAATTAGTAAAGGATTTGCTAAGATTGTGAATTTTAATCATGATATTCACCTCGATTGTTATAATAATGAATTATGGAATATTTTTAAGTATATTATTTTAGCATTTTAGAAAGTAGCGATGATATTTCACAAAATGTTGATTCATATAAACAGAAAACGCCTCTTTTAAAAATGGGATGAACATTGGTTTTGCAGCGTTATCCCTCAGTAAAAGGAAAGCGATGAAAACATTGATTTCAATGCGGTGGCAAAGCAAAATGGACTTTTCGGACAACTCCTTTATTTTTTGCTATAGTGCATGCATATCCCTAGGTTGCTATAGCATAGCACGGATATTTTCCCTTTGCACCGTCAATATACCGCCATTTTTTTGTCGGTATCCGCCATTTTACCGCCAAATTGTCGAAAAATAAAAAATATATCTACACTTTATTTTTAATTTCGCTAAAATAAATAATAGAGAGTATTTTAAAACTATTTTAATCTCTTTCAGCGGGTGTCGAAACACCCGCTGAAAGAAGTTAAAGCCTCCGGCGAATGTCACAGATTTTGAAAATTCTGGACGCAACTACGCCGAGGCGTAATGGATTGATGGGAGGTGGTTTAGTACAAAAGAGGGATAACCAGCTTAAATGTCATTTTGAAGAAATAGTAACTTTAGAAGCTAGTGTTGATGAACAATTAGTATTGTATAGCAAATTAACAACGATTTACGTCACGGCAAATATTCATTATTTATTTACTAGATGCTAATATTGCAACAAACATTGACTGAAGACGCTATAACAAATGTTGAAAAAAACTTACTAAAAAATGATGAAATGAGGCTGATTTAATATGATGAAAATGATTCAATTTTTACGTGACAATATGGACATTGCAAAGCTATTACATGAAGGAAAAGTATCTCTAGTTGGCGTTACGGCACAGGAGCAAGAAGCGATTGTAGAAGCGTTTGCGGAGGAGGTACATGCTGACGGTGTATACTGGCAATAAAAAATGAAAAAACAATGGCTAATACTAATAGTATACCTAGGGTTAGGTATATATTTGTCTATCGTTGCTTTCAAAGTTCCATTGTTAAAAATGGAACTAGAGCAGCGAGACGGACAGTGGAGTGTAAAAGCACATTATTATGAATCATGGGCAAGGGAACAAGGTATTGAAATAGGAGATATTGTGCTGGCAATAGGTAAAAAGCCAATTGCTTCGATGCCATTAGTTCCATATGATGAAACAATAAGGGGCGCAAATGAATTAACAATAAAAAAACATGATGGAACGATAATAAAAATTGCTGTACTTCATGTAGATTTGCCAGCACAATTTTACTTGCATGTTTTGTTTCCAATTATTTACTTTGTTCTATCGTTAGTGGCCGCATTATATTTATATAAAAAGCAACAAGATATTGAAAGTGTCAAGTGGCTGAGTGGTTTTATTCTTACTGTAGCATTAACCTATTTGAGTAGCGTAGCTTCTAGTAAAGGCGATTTTATTGGAACGATTATAAATAGTGGCGGAATTTTCCTTGTTCCACTTATACTACTTCAATTTTTAAAAGGTTATTATAATTATTTACATATCAAATGGCCATTTATACAGCATATTGAAAGATTTTATGTATTACCTATAATGGGTGCTGTATTAGGTGGCGTCGAAATATTGTATCCTTATACTAAAAGTGTTATCGTCATAATTTTACTTGCAACATCATTCCTACTTTTTTCATTTCCACTATCGATATTGCTATACAGCTATTATAAAGAACGTACCGTTCAATTACGCTTATTAATTTTAAGCGTAATTTTGCCGTTTTCACCATTTTTATTGCTGTTTGTGTTGCCAGAGGTGCTTTGGCAACGTCCGATTTTACAGGCGGAATATAGCATATTATTTGTACTATTGATTCCGTTTTGCTTTATGTTTTTACGCGTGACGGAGAGATTATTTGATATTCATTATTATATTACGCGGACAAACTATTATTTAATGGCTACGGCGATTTTAACTGTATGGCTTTATATAGGCTTATATTTCTTATTGGAAAAAGAGTCTGGCTGGGAAATTGTCTTTTTCTTATTTATTTCTATTCTTCTATTTTTCTACATAAAGGAAAAGGCGGATGTGAAATATCGTAATATTTTATTTACGCCAAAGGGCAATACGATACGACAGCTTTCACGAGCGATTAATCAAATGAGTGAAGCATATAAAGTGGAGGAGCTTCTTGCGATTTTAAAGCAGGAGGCTATCAAGCATTTGGAAATAGAAAACATCGAAATTGTTGCTTTTGACGAAAAAGAACGTAAAATGCCTGTTTGCTACACAATAGAGAGCGAACAAATCCATCAGTTACAAGTAGGAGAAGTTATTAAGCTCTCGAACGAATATGTAGCGCTTATTCATCAGGAGCCGCATATAAAAAGGTTGCTACTTATCGAGCATCGTAACGTGATTCGCTTAAAGGATGAGGAGCTTTTATGGCTAAAATTATTGTTGAAATATACGGAAAGTACAATTGAAAGCCTGAAAAAAATCGAAGAATTATTACAGGAATTGAGAAATGTACAACAAACAGCGGAACAGGAGCCTGTATGGTTGAAGAAGCTAGTATGGTTAAAAGTGGAGCAGGAAAAATATTATGTTGCACAGGAATTACATGATACGGTATTGCAAAATTTAACACATCTTACACGTGAAATGAGTTTATTGCTGGAAAATGATGCAGCTATATCAGTCCAAGGGCTGTATCAACAAATGCAAAATAATGTACAGGATTTACGCTCATATTGCGAGACATTAAAGCCGCCTGTATTAGATAAACTGGGATTGACAGTAGCATTGAGTCAGCTTGCACAGCAAGTGAGCAATAAAGCAAATTTTAAATTATCTACAACCTTTGAACGTGTTTATTTACAGAATGAACAGCTACCTTTAGTTATTTATCGGATTGTGCAGGAGCTACTGAATAATGCACTGAAGCATTCTGAGGCAGAAAAGGTAACGCTTTCTTTACAGGAAGTAGATGAAGGCTTTGAACTAATTTATGAGGATGACGGCATTGGCTGTACACTCGAACAGATGCTACAGACAGACTCTTTAGGTATAAGAGGCATCCGTGAAAGAGTAGAGGCGTTTAATGGAAAATGCCGCATAGTGACAAACATAAATGAAGGTGTATTTATTCACATTATTATAGAAGGGCATGAAGAAGATGATTAAGGTGCTTATTGTAGATGACCATCCCATTGTGCTAGAAGGGTCAAAGCGATTAATGGAATCGGCTGATGACATCCAAATTGACACGGAACTACAGGCTAGTAACGTGATAAATCAGTTATCCACAAATCACTATGATGTTTATTTACTCGATGTGAATTTAGGTGAATACGATGGCATTTCTTTAGCACAAATGATTAGGGAGCAAACGACTGCACGAGTCATTTTATATACAGGAAACGACCCGACAAATTATTATTCACTTATCGTTGAAAAGAAGGTGGATGGGGTAGTCTCGAAAATGGCGACGCGCTTTCAAGTAATTCAAACGATTCGTGCAGCGACCCAAGGACTTATTATGATACCAATGGATTTCCTCGATTACATTGATTTTAATAGCAAGGAAGAAATTCAGTTGACCGCAAAGGAAAAAATGCTTGTTTCGTGGCTACAGGAAGGTTTGACAAATAAGGAAATGGCGGCAAAATTGCATATATCTGTACGTACGATTGAGCGCTATTGGACGCAGCTATTTCAAGTTTTAGGCGCAACATCTCGTGAATCGGTGCTGGAAATTGTAAAGGAGCAGAGGCTTCTAGAGTAAAGAAAAAACTTGAGGCTGGGACATAACTTTATTATTTCGAAAAATGAAGAAAATAGATAACAATTTTTCCGCTTTATAGAGTTAAATATTCCGTCTTAAATCGAAAAAATGGGGCTGTCCCAAAAGTCATTGAAATGACTTTTGGTGGCAGCCCTGTTTTAATTTTAAAAATAAGCACAAAAAAATCGTCCGTTATTGTAAAATGAAGTCACCACAACAACATTACAGAGAGGACGATTTTTATGAGTAATCTTAAAACTACTAACCAAGATTATAACACTGAACAAACATCACTTCCACTACAGCTTTCAGAAGAAACTGCCGTTCCTAAAACAGGTCATGCCAGTCCTCCCTTTATTCCTTATAACAATAAACAAGGCATTTCCCTTTTTGATATTCAAGACACGATTTCAACCAAACATGTATCACGTGTAATTGATGAAATGATTGAACTTATCGATGACCAAGTATTTTTTTCTCATTACAAAGGTGGAGGTCGTAGCTCTTTCCATCCCAAAATGATGACGAAAGTGATTCTCTACGGGTATTCACAAAAAGTGTACTCTTCTCGTGGTATTGAAAAATTGCTTCATGAGAATCTACCGGCAATGTGGTTGGCAGCAGGACAGAAACCAGATCATCGTACAATTAATCGTTTTCGTTCACATCAACTAAAAAATAGGATGAATTCGCTATTTGAACAAATGATACTACTTCTTATCGAACAAAACTATATGACGATGGAAAATTACTTTTTGGATGGCACAAAAATAGAAGCCAATGCCAATAAGTATTCTTTTGTATGGAAGAAAGCAACGCAGAATTTCGAAGGAAAACTAAAAGAAAAAATTCAAGAAACGATTCAACATATTCAAGAGATAACTGAATCGGAATACATACAATTCAATGCCGGTGAACTGAAAGAAGATGCGACACTAGCACAATTAGAGACGATTGCGCAGGATTTAGAAACACAAGTAAATGCCTTAACAGACGCAATTGAAGCTGAAGAAAATGTCACTGTACGTAAAGAAATCCGTTCGCAGCGTAGTGTACTAAAAAAACCACTCAAATTAATTCGTGAAGATTTCCTACCTCGCTTGGACAAATATAAAATACAACATGAAATCTTGGGTGACCGTAATAGCTTTTCGAAAACAGACCATGACGCGACTTTTATGCGGATGAAAGATGATCACATGAAAAATGGGCAACTAAAAGCAGCTTACAATGTTCAAATGGCTACAGAAAATCAATTTATTTTATTTTACTCGATACATCAACGCCCAACTGATACGCGCTGTTTTATTCCACACTTAGAGAAATTAGCAGCGTCTAGTTTACCGATGCCAAAAACAGTCATAGCGGATGCCGGTTATGGGAGTGAAGAGAATTACCTCTACGCGATAGGTGATGAAAAAGAACCTCGATTCAATTTTTTAATCCCGTACGGCATGTATTTAAAAGAGAAATCCCGAAGCTACAAAAAGAATAGTAAACATGCAAAAAATTGGGATTACAACGAACAAGAAGATCATTTTATTTGTCCAAACGGGCAAAAAGTTACGTTTAAAAAATATCTAAATAAAAAGAATGCCTCGGGTTTTGAACAAAGTCTAAAAGTTTATGAATGTGAAGACTGTTCAGAATGTCCATTGAAAGCGCTCTGTACAAAAGCCAAAGGCAACCGCCAAGTACAATGGAATCCTATTTTTGAAGAAATGAAAGCAAAGGCAAAAGCAGCCCTTGAATGTGAAGAGAAATCACGAATCTACGCGCAACGTAAAATCGACGTAGAAAGTGCGTTCGGTCACATCAAGGGCAATCGGTCGTTCCGTCGATTTTTACTGCGGGGCATCGATAAGATTTACACAGAGTTTGGGATTGTGGCATTAGCTCACAATCTATTGAAAGTAGCAGGCATCCGCCAGCTACTTTCAATAGAACTAGATAAAAACACAAAAACAGGTGTAGAAAAACGACTCGTTTTTCTACACCTGTTTATTTTAGGGACTTATTAGACAGCCCCATTTTTTCTTTTTGTCCCAGCCTCTTTTTATATGTACGTTGCAATCAATATAGTGCTCACGTTAAAGCAAGCTTATTGAAAATGTATATGAAATTTGTTAAACTTATTTTAGAATGATTCTAAAATAGTAATTACGTTCATAGCATGTTCACAAAACAGGTCGTGAAAATAGGCGTTTTTGTGTTACAATAGGAATTATGAATTAGAATGTGTGAGGTGTGGGGGTTCATGCATACTTTAATTGTAGGCTTGAATTATAAAACAGCGCCAGTAGAAATTCGAGAAAAGCTATCCTTTATTGAAAGCGAAATACCGAATGCGATGGAGGCGCTACAACAGCAAAAGAGCATTTTGGAAAATGTAATTGTATCGACATGTAACCGTACAGAAATATATGCGGTTGTAGATCAATTGCATACAGGACGTTATTATATTAAACGTTTTTTAGCAGAATGGTTCAATATTTCAATTGAAGAGTTTGAAGGGCATTTATTCATTCATGAAGAACAGCAGGCAATCCAACATTTATTTAAAGTAACCGCTGGTATTGATTCGATGATTCTTGGTGAAACGCAAATTTTAGGGCAAGTGAGAAATAGCTTTTTACAAGGACAGAACCTTGGTGCAACAGGTACGGTATTTAACCAATTATTTAAGCAGGCAGTGACATTTGCAAAACGTGCGCATAATGAAACAGCTATTGGTGAAAATGCGGTATCTGTATCGTATGCAGCAGTGGAGCTAGCAAAGAAAATTTTTGGCTCATTAAAGAAAACACATGTAGCGATTTTAGGTGCTGGAAAAATGGGAGAGCTAGCCATTCAAAACTTATATGGTAATGGTGTAGGTAAAGTAACGGTCGTGAACCGTACATTTGAAAAAGCACAGGATTTAGCTAGTAAGTTTGATGGGACGGCAAAATCAATGCAAGAGTTGCAATGCACGCTACTTGATGCGGATATTTTAATAAGCTCTACAGGTTCGACAAATTATGTCATTGATTATGAGCTAATGCAATATGTGGCACGCATGCGCAAAGGGCAGCCGTTATTTATGGTTGATATTGCAGTTCCGCGTGATTTAGATCCACGCATAGCAGATTTACCGAATGTCTTTTTATATGATATCGATGATTTGCAAGGGATTGTGGAAGCTAATTTAGCCGAGCGTGAGAAGGCTGCTGAACAAATTACACAAATGATTGATTATGAGATAGTCGAATTTAAAACATGGTTAGCAACATTAGGTGTAGTGCCTGTTATCTCTGCATTGCGTAAAAAGGCTAGTCGCATTCAAGAGGAAACGATGCTTAGCATTGAAAATAAAATGCCAGACTTAACAGAGCGTGAGCGTAAAATTTTAAGCAAGCACACAAAATCAATTATTAACCAGCTATTGAAGGAGCCGATTTTACAGGCGAAGGAAATGGCGAATTCTTCAAAAGCTAATGAGCAATTACAATTATTCCAAGAGATATTTGGTATTGAAGATGATGTGCAAAATGAAGTTGTTACACATATGAATGGGAGCAAAGTGCAAGTCCAACCAAAGCTAGCATTTGAATCATAGTAATAAATAATAGAACTTTTGCGATGAAAATGACAAAAATTGAAATAAGTTTTCTGTGTAAAAACGAATCGAGCAGTGTTTTATTTTAACAAAAACGAATCGCTCATTTATCGTGATAATGAGGGAAAACAAAATAGAAGCGTTTTCATATCTGTATGGTAAAATAATAGATAGGGGGCTGTCGAGAAAGCAGGTTGGCACCTGCCTTTCACGACAGCTTTTCTTATGCTCTAAAAATGTGTTATTATGCTATTGGAAGCTTGATAAAATTGGAATTTTGATGATAAAAGAAGGGATACTCATGTCTGAAATGATAATGACGAGAATATATGAAGCAATTGTCATCCTGTATGCGATTGGTCTCGTCTTTTATTTTATTGATTATTTATACCGACGTGTTCAGGCACGCCGCATAGCATTTTGGTTTGTATCCATTGTTTGGGTATTACAAACAATATATTTTATTTGGTTTATTTTTGAGATGAAACGTTTCCCTGTATTGTCTTTATTTGAAGGCGTTTATTTTTATGCATGGTTGCTAACGTCGCTATCCATTATTTTGCATTGTATCGTGCGGGTAGATATGCCAGTTTTTTTTATGAATCTGCTAGGCTTTGTATTCGTCACAATTCATTTATTAGCACCAAATGATGTAGTGGAGCCTGTGAGAAATTCACTCATTTCAGAAGTGCTCATTATTCATATTAGTTTTGCCATTGCGTCTTATGCGGCATTCTCATTATCCTTTGTTTTTTCTGTGCTGCATTTAGTGCTTTATCGTATTTTAAAGGAAAAAAAGTTCAATCCTTTATGGTCGAGGCTACCAAACCTAAAGCAAACAACGAACTGGATGAGCTACTCGATGCTCGTAGGTGTTCCTTTGTTATTCGTAAGCTTAGTGTTAGGATTAGAATGGGCATTTTTATCAATTGATGAATTTACACTTATTGACACGAAAATTTTAGGTTCCTTTTTAATTGCTACTATATATCTTATTATTTTATTGTTACATCGAAGTAAGAAAATGATGAGTACGACGTATGCATGGGCACAAATTTTTATATTTTTGCTTGTCGTTATTAATTTCTTTTTAGGAAGTAAATTATCAACATTCCATTTATGGTATTAAATGAAAGAGGTAGATTTTTAGTGAGAAAAATTATTGTTGGGTCACGTAAAAGTAAGCTTGCATTAACGCAAACAAATTGGTTTATTAACGAATTACGTGCTTCAGGGGCACCATTTGAGTTTGAAGTGAAGGAAATCGTAACGAAAGGTGACCGCATTTTAGATGTTCAGCTTTCGAAAGTTGGAGGAAAGGGCTTGTTTGTAAAGGAAATTGAACAAGCGCTTTATGATAAAGAAATCGATTTTGCGGTCCATTCGATGAAGGATATGCCAGCAGTGTTACCTGAGGGCTTAGTCATTGGCTGTATTCCTGCGCGCGAAGACGCACGTGATGCTTTCATCTCGAAAGGGCATGTCAAATTTGCTGATTTACCACAGGGAGCTATCGTTGGAACGAGCTCGCTACGCCGCAGTGCACAGCTTTTACAAGTAAGACCAGACCTTGAAATTAAATGGATTCGTGGCAATGTCGATACGCGTTTAGCAAAGCTTGAAACAGAGGAATATGATGCCATTATTTTAGCAGCAGCAGGTTTAAAACGCCTTGGCTGGAGCGATGATGTAGTAACGGAGTATTTACCTGTAGATATTTGCTTACCAGCCATTGCACAAGGCTCGCTTGGCATCGAATGTCGTGCGGATGATACGGAGCTACTTGCGGCACTGGCAAAGCTGACAGACGCAGCAACTTGGCACACTGCTCATGCAGAGCGTACATTCCTTGCTGAAATGGATGGTGGCTGTCAAGTACCAATCGCTGGTTATGCGACTGTTGAAGGTGAGAATATCACTTTGACTGGTTTCGTCGCAGCTCCTGATGCTTCTGTTACATATCAGGAAACAATAACAGGAACAGATGCGGTGGCAGTAGGGAAAGAAGTGGCTGCATTATTAACGAAGCAAGGAGCATTCGAGCTAATCCAACGTGTGAAGGCTGAGCAAGATGCAAAGTAATGCACCGCTTGCAGGGAAAACAATTTATGTAACTGGAACACAAAAAGTCCAAACAATTACGGAGCTTGTAGAACGCCATGGAGGGGAAATTAAGTATTTTCCACTCTTAGCTGTACAGGAGTATATAACACCTGAGGATGCTGGATGGCTGCAAAAATTAGCGCTATACGATTGGTTAATTTTCACGAGCCAAAATGCAGTGACTAGCTTTATCCAAAAACTTGAACGTAACCCTATAGACGTTTCATGCCGTATAGCCGCGGTAGGGGTAAAAACAAAGGCGGAGCTTGAGCAACATGGTTTTGCCGTCGATTTTGTGCCGACAATATTTAGTGCAGATGTGTTTGTACAAGAATTTCCACAAATCGCTGAAAATAATCGCTGCCTCTTTTTAAGGGGAAGTTTAGCGAAAAATACGATTCGTGATGCGCTGCAATGCGATGAATGGACGGTTTATGAAACTGTTCCGCTCACTACATATGTTCAAGCGCTTGAAGAAAGCTTGTTGCAGGCAGAGGAGCCGATTGTTGTTTTTGCGAGTCCTTCTGCTGTGCAAGTATATGCGCAGAATGTCGTACCCGTAGTTGATTGGCATCATGTCACAGTGGCTTCCATTGGTCATGTAACGACAGCGGCATTAAAAGAGCATGGAGCACAGGTTGCGATACAGCCCCGAAGCTATACGATGCAAGCAGTAATAGAGCAGTTAATAGGAGGATATGAAAAGTGACACAATACCATTTCCAAAGACATCGTCGTTTACGCCAAAATGCAGGAATGCGTGCAATGGTGAAGGAAACATATTTGCATAAGGAAGATTTAATTTATCCTATCTTCGTAGCAGAGGGACAAAATATTAAAAATGAAGTGACATCAATGCCGGGTGTTTTCCAATTATCTTTAGACAATCTAGGAGCAGAGTTAGATGAAGTAGTGAAACTGGGAATCCCAGCGGTTATTTTATTCGGTTTACCTGCCGAAAAAGATGCAGTTGGAACAGGTGCATACCATAATCATGGCATCATTCAACAGGCGACTCGCTTTTCGAAGGAGCGCCATCCAGAGCTAATTGTTATAGCGGATACTTGTTTATGTGAATATACAGACCACGGTCATTGTGGTGTTGTAGAGGGTGACCAAATTTTAAATGACCCTTCATTAAATTTATTAGCACAAACAGCGATTTCACAAGCGCAGGCAGGAGCGGACATTATTGCCCCATCGAATATGATGGATGGATTTGTCGCAGCAATACGCGCGGGCTTAGATGAAGCAGGCTTTGCCCATATTCCAATTATGTCTTATGCGGTGAAATATGCATCGGGTTATTACGGTCCTTTCCGTGAGGCGGCTGACGGTGCACCAAAATTTGGTGACCGTAAAACATACCAAATGGACCCGTCTAATCGCTTAGAGGCAATACGCGAGGCATCTTCAGATGTGGAAGAGGGCGCAGACTTCTTAATTGTCAAACCAGCTCTTGCTTATATGGACATTATTCGAGATGTTAAAAATAACTTCGTATTACCAGTGGTTGCGTATAACGTATCGGGGGAATATGCGATGGTGAAGGCGGCAGCAATTAATGGCTGGATTGATGAGCGAGCGGTTGTAATGGAGACATTACTTGGCATGAAGCGAGCGGGAGCGGATTTAATTATTACGTATCATGCGAAAGATGTAGCACAATGGTTGGAGGAGAAATAATATGCGTTCATATGAAAAATCAAAGCAAGCATTTAATGAAGCGATTAATTTAATGCCAGGCGGTGTAAATAGCCCCGTTCGTGCGTTTAAATCAGTAAATATGAGCCCGATTTTTATGGAATCAGGTCATGGTGCGATAATTCGTGATATTGATGGCAATGAATATATCGATTATGTTTTATCATGGGGACCATTAATTTTAGGTCATACTCATCCTGAGGTTGTCGCAGCAATTAGCGAGCAGGCTACAAAAGGTGCTTCATTCGGTGCACCAACATTATCTGAAAATAAATTAGCTGAACTTGTGATGGAGCGTTTGCCAGCAATTGAGATGATTCGTTTCGTTTCATCAGGCACAGAGGCGACGATGTCAGCGCTACGTTTGGCGCGTGGCTATACAGGGCGCGATAAAATTTTAAAATTTGAAGGCTCTTACCATGGACATGGTGATTCTTTATTAATTAAGGCAGGCTCTGGTGTTGCAACATTAGGCTTACCTGATAGTCCTGGTGTACCAGCAGATATTGCTAAAAATACATTAACAGTAGCATACAACGATTTAGAGTCAGCAAAATTAGTTTTTGAAAAATACGGCAATGATTTAGCAGCAGTTATTTTAGAGCCTGTTGCTGGCAATATGGGTGTTGTACCACCACAACCAGGCTTTTTAGAAGGCTTGCGCGAGCTAACGACAGCATATGGGGCATTATTAATTTTTGATGAAGTAATGACGGGCTTCCGTGTAGACTACGGCTGTGCACAAAGCTATTATGGCATCACGCCCGATTTAACTTGTTTAGGTAAAGTAATTGGTGGCGGCTTGCCTGTAGGGGCATTCGGTGGGAAGCGTGAAATTATGGAGAAAATTGCGCCAGCAGGTCCAATTTATCAAGCGGGTACATTATCAGGAAACCCGCTAGCTATGACAGCAGGCTATGAAACATTAGTGCGTTTAAATAAAGATTCATACGAATACTTCCGTAAGCTAGGCGACCAATTAGAAGAAGGCTTCCGCGCTGCTGCTACAAAATACAATATTCCGCATACAGTAAATCGTGCTGGTTCAATGATTGGCTTCTTCTTCACAAACGAGGAAGTAATCAATTTTGAAACAGCAAAAACTTCAGATTTAGAATTATTTGCGGAATACTTCAAGCTCATGGCGGAGGAAGGCATTTTCCTACCACCATCGCAATTTGAAGGTATGTTTATCTCAACAGCACACACGGAGGAGCATATTGCGAAAACAGTGGATGCTTTCCATAAAGTATTTGAGAAATTAGCAAAATAAATAAAAACGTCCAAAAGTCGAGTAGTCACCGATTTTTTGGGCGTTTTTTTGCATAAAACTTCGAATGTAGAATTATCTAATATGTAGTATTCCGACAAAAAAATGTCGACTTAGTGGCGGATATCATCGGTTTACAAGGGTATTTTTGGTTGTTATTATAAAATTAACCTAGGGAAATAAGTAATTTGTTACAATATGACCATTAATGTTGGATTAAAATAATCTAACGGATAAAAAAAGAAATGAATATAACAAATACTAAAGGGAGACGAATTTGATTGATGAATGAAGATTTTAAAAGTCGTAGCATTTTATTATGCGATTGACGATAGGAGGAATTTATATGAAAAAGTATTTCTGCATGTTATTTGCAGTATTACTGTTAGCTGCCTGTACAGTAAAGAACGAGTTACAGGCAAATATAGCTGATTTTGAAGATTCTGGATTCAAAAATAATGCAGGTCAAGTGATTGCTTTGACTGATAAGGGGTTGCTAATAAGCGGTCAACGAAGTACGAGTGATGGCAGAAAAAACAGCGATATTGATATGTTTTTAGCAAATCTTCAGATAGCAGAAGGCGAGATGTTTAGTGAGATTTACGAGGATACCGAAATTTCTACTGAAGGCTCAAAATATACGGTAGTTATTGATAAAAACATCCAATTTGAATTCGAAAAAATCGGGGATCGAATAATTAAAGATACTCAAGGTGTAGAATACTATACACAGGAGTATACGGGGGAATAAAACATGATTTAATGGAGATTATTTAGAATGATGAAAAATTGCACTCAATAGCCTTATAAAAATAAGGAAAGTAGATGGAGTACAACCAATTCTTTCGCGCGAATTATTCATCGATAAATCACGTTCTGCTCGATTAATATTAAATGGAACACGGAAATCACAGAACATTATCTCGGCGCCTGTAAAAAATCCTCAAAATTAGATAGTCCAAGACGATTCATTTTTCCCTCCATGAAAACATACAGTTAATGATAGAGGAGGGAGAGCGATGAAAACAATTACTTGGGATATGGCAGAGCAATTCACATTTCCAGTCGGGCTTGGTGCTGTTGAAGATGTTGTGACAGCGCGTGTTACACCACAGTGGGAGCAAAGTGATGATGGACAATCGATTCGGCTAACAGGTATTTATCATGTGACAGCCTCTGTTGCTTTTAATCCAGCACAAACTGTTTCACAAGTACATGGAACATATATCGAACATATAGATATCGAACAATCAACAGGTTATTTTGAATATGCCTTGCCGCTCGAAGTTGACTTGCCAGCAGATAAAGTAACGGGACCTGTTGAACTAAAGGTGCAAGATTTGAAAGCCGTCCATGATCAAGCAAGTTGCCAGCTTGTTTGGCAAGTTACATGTAATTTTACGGAGCAAAATGAGACGACTGTACAAGTAGCAATGCAAGAGGCTGCCCCACAAATTGAAGACACTCCGCAACCTGTAGTGGCATCGGTAACTAGTGCGCAAGAGGAAGTGGCGGCGCATGAGATACAAGTGGAGGAAACGGCTATACCCGTTTATAAAGAAACGGAAAATTCGTTGGATACTCAACTAGAAGCTACTGCCGAGCCTGAGTTAGAGCTGCATCTTGACTCTACTAGTCATCTATTTATAGCGCACGATGATGAGCTCGGACAGCAGCCCGTAGCCCAGCAAACGGAGAATTCAGCATTACATGATGATTTTTTTGCGGAGCTAACCGAAACTTACAGTGTGCTGTCTGTCCAAAAAGATTAAGGTATTTTATCTATTCATTTTAAAATACGCTACAAACGGTCAATGCTTTACCCCGCATTAACGGGCAGTAAGCCTCCCGCTTTAAGACTTAAGTGAAATTGGCTTAGGGATAAGCGGGGGATCAACTGCCCGTAAAAGCCCGATTGGTTCAACTAACAATCAGCGGGGAAAAGCACCCACTGATTGAAGTTTCACTTAATTAAAACACAAACGAAGCGTCCAAAAAGCAGTGCTATGAACGCTTTTTGGACGTTAGATTCAAATAATATCAGTCAATAATAAGTAGGCAAGCAGCCCTAAGACGAGAAGTAAGATTAAATCGCCTGTTGTCGGAACAATAAAAACGCGCACACCTTGAAAGACGACGATTGGCAAAATAATCGTTCTGCAATAAAAACGTGTTTTGCGCAGCCACGGAGGCAATAAATAAGGATTGTAGTTTTTCCTACGCATATAATCACCCTTTCACTTTATATTTGTCGTTCTTTACCCCGCATTAACGGGCAGTAAGACACCCACTTCAAGACTTGAGTGAAAATTGACTAAAGGATAAGCGGGAAATCAACTGCCCGTAAAAGCCCGATTGGTTCAACTAACAATCAGTGGGGAAAAGCCTCCACTGATTGGAGTTTCACTTTACCCCGCATTAACGGGCAGTAAGACACCTACTTCAAGACTTGAGTGAAAATTGACTAAAGGATAAGCGGGAGATCAACTGCCCGTAAAAGCCCGATTGGTTCAACTAATAATCAGTGGAGAAAAGCATCCACTGATTGGAGTTTCACTTTACCCCGCATTAACGGGCAGTAAGACACCTGCTTCAAGACTTGAGTGAAAATTGACTAAAGGATAAGCGGGAGATTAACTGCCCGTAAAAGCCCGATTGGTTCAACTAACAATCAGTGGAGAAAAGCATCCACTGATTGAAGTTTCACTTTACCCCGCATTAACGGGCAGTAAGACACCTGCTTCAAGACTTGAGTGAAAATTGACTAAAGGATAAGCGGGAAATCAACTGCCCGTAAAAGCCCGATTGGTTCAACTAACAATCAGTGGAGAAAAGCATCCACTGATTGAAGTTTCACTTTATATTGCTGTCGATATGCTTTTCGTACTGAAGAAATTGTTGCTTGAAATTTCACTTTAAATTATATACAATATGTTCAAGTTAAATATTTGATGCAATGAATAGGAAGAGTAAAATGACAGCGTTTGTTTAGAGAGGGAGCGGTAGCTGAGAAGCTCCTACAATACCATCATTTGAATGTAGCCTAGGAGCAGTTTTTGTGAACGTATTTTCTCTTAATTCAAAATTAGGAGCATGAGCAATACCTTAGCAAAAGCCGGTTAAACACCGTTATCTGAATTGAGAGCCAATCGTTTTTTGATTGGAATTAAAGGTGGTACCGCGAACAAAATACATGCACTCCTTCGTCCTTTTACAGACGAAAGGAGTGTTTTTTATTTTGATTTAGCAAAACTCATGCAGGTGGACGAACATTTGCTAAATCAAAATCCCAAAGTGTCATTGATTTTCATTATTAGGAGGAATGCAGCATGACTGAACAGTTAACGATGTCAACAAAGTATGAGCCAAATGCGATTGAAGCAGGTCGCTATGAATGGTGGCTCAAAGGAAAATTTTTCGAGGCCCAGCCAGAAAGTGGGAAAGAGCCTTACTCCATTGTTATTCCACCACCGAACGTAACAGGAAAACTGCATTTAGGGCATGCATGGGATACGACTTTACAAGATATTGTTATTCGTATGAAGCGCATGCAGGGCTATGATGCACTTTGGTTGCCGGGTATGGACCATGCTGGAATTGCGACACAAGCAAAGGTAGAGCAAAAATTACGTGAACAAGGCGTGACACGCTATGACTTAGGGCGTGAAAAATTCCTAGAAAAAACTTGGGAATGGAAAGAAGAGTATGCAGGTCATATTCGTGAGCAATGGGCTAAATTAGGTTTAGCACTAGATTATTCACGTGAGCGCTTCACATTAGATGAAGGTTTGTCTGATGCTGTAAAGGAAGTATTCGTTCAATTATATGATAAAGGCTTAATTTATCGTGGTGAGCGCATTATTAACTGGGACCCAGCGGCAAAAACAGCGATATCGGATATTGAAGTAATCTATAAAGATGTGCAAGGCGCATTTTACCATATGAAATATCCGTTAGCGGACGGTTCAGGGCATGTAGAAGTTGCGACAACTCGACCAGAAACGATGCTGGGTGACTCAGGTGTAGCAGTGCATCCAGATGATGAGCGCTACAAGCATTTAATTGGCAAAACAGTTATTTTACCAATTGTAGGACGTGAAATACCAATCGTAGCAGATGATTACGTAGATAAAGATTTTGGAACAGGCGTTGTAAAAATGACACCTGCGCATGATCCGAATGATTTTGAAGTAGGAAATCGCCATAATCTAGAGCGTATTTTAGTAATGCATGAAGACGGTACAATGAATGAGCTAGCTGGGAAATACCAAGGTATGGACCGTTTTGAATGCCGAAAACAAATTGTAGCTGATTTACAGGATGCTGGCGTTCTCTTCAAAATTGAAGAGCATATGCACTCTGTAGGCCACTCTGAACGTTCAGGTGCAGTTGTAGAGCCTTATTTATCTGCACAATGGTTTGTTAAAATGCAGCCGCTTGCTGATGCATCATTAGAGCTACAAAAAGATGAGGCAGGAAAAGTAAATTTTGTGCCAGCACGCTTTGAAAATACGTATTCACGTTGGATGGAAAATATTCGTGACTGGTGTATTTCTCGCCAATTGTGGTGGGGTCACCAAATTCCAGCATGGTATCATAACGAAACAGGCGAAATTTATGTTGGGAAAGAAGCACCAGCAGATAGTGAAAATTGGACACAGGATGAAGATGTATTAGATACTTGGTTCTCATCTGCTTTATGGCCATTTTCAACAATGGGCTGGCCAGATACGACTAATGAAGAATTTAAACGTTATTACCCAACAGGAACACTCGTAACGGGCTATGATATTATTTTCTTCTGGGTTTCCCGCATGATTTTCCAAGGTCTTGAATTTACAGGTGAGCGTCCGTTCAAAGATGTACTCATTCATGGTCTAGTACGTGATGAAGAAGGGCGAAAAATGTCAAAATCACTTGGCAACGGGGTTGACCCGATGGATGTGATTGACAAGTACGGTGCAGATTCCTTGCGTTATTTCTTAGCAACAGGGTCATCACCGGGGCAAGATTTGCGTTATTCAACAGAAAAAGTAGAGGCAACTTGGAATTTTGCTAATAAAATTTGGAATGCTTCCCGCTTTGCATTAATGAATATGGAAGGCTTAACATATG
This sequence comes from Metasolibacillus sp. FSL H7-0170, assembly GCF_038593115.1. NCBI lineage: Bacteria > Bacillati > Bacillota > Bacilli > Caryophanales > Caryophanaceae > Metasolibacillus > Metasolibacillus sp. FSL H7-0170. The sequence continues at coordinate 174,997 of NZ_CP151964.1, forward strand.
ATGAAATTGACTTAACTGGCAATTTATCAGTGGCGGATAAATGGATTTTATCTCGCTTAAATAACACAATTGAACATGTAACGACATTATCAAATAAGTATGAATTTGGTGAAGTAGGTCGCGAATTGTACAATTTTATTTGGGATGATTTCTGTTCTTGGTATATTGAAATGGCGAAGTTACCACTTTACGGAGAGGATGAGGCAGCGAAAAAGACAACTCGCTCCGTATTAGCGCATGTATTAGACCAAACTATGCGTCTATTACATCCTTTCATGCCATTTATTACTGAAGAGATTTGGCAGCATCTACCACATGAAGGTGATTCGATTACAGTAGCAGCATGGCCAACTGTTAACAAAGCATTTAACTTCGAGCAAGATGAGCAAAGCATGAAGCTGCTCATGGATATTATACGTTCGGTACGTAATATCCGTGCTGAGGTAAATACACCAATGAGTAAGAAAGTAGCACTTTATGTATCAGCGAAAGATACTGCAACAGCAGAGGTGCTTGAAGCGAATAAAGCATATATTGAAAAATTCTGTAACCCAGAGCCACTTGTTATTGGTCAAAATGTGGAAATACCGGCGCAAACAATGTCCGCTGTAGTGACAGGGGCAGAAGTATTTTTACCGCTAGCTGGTTTAATCAATGTAGAAGAAGAAATTGCACGCTTAGAGAAAGAGCTAGAGAAATGGTCGAAAGAAGTGAAGCTTGTGACTGGTAAGCTATCGAACGAGAAATTTGTATCGAAGGCTCCAGAAGCACTTGTGCAAGCGGAGCGTGAAAAATTAGCAGACTACGAAGAAAAGCATGCAACAGTTGAAAAGCGTTTAGCAGAACTGAAAAATATGTAAAATGAATGGGCGACTAGTTAGTATTGGTCGCCCTTTTTCTAGAAATATGGAATAAATTTGATAGATGGAGTGTAGGCGATGTTTCAAACGATGCAGCAATGTACGGATTTTATTTTTCAATTAAAGGCAAGCAGCTATAAAGGGGCACCGCTAGAATCAGCACAAAAGATTTTGTCAGCACTCGGGCATCCAGAGCACAAAACGAAGTTTGTTCATTTTGCAGGCTCGAATGGCAAAGGCTCTACATTAAATGCCACGAGGGAAATTTTAATGGCGCATGGACTCAAAGTAGGCGCTTTTACTTCGCCACATTTAGAGCGTGCAAACGAGCGCATTACAATTAACCAGCAGGAAATTTCGGATAAGCAGTTTTTACACTATGCGAATGCAGTCGTGCAAGCAGTCCAAGACCATCTAAATGGGCAATTCCCGAGTTTTTTTGAAATTGTGACATTGATTGCCTTGCAGCATTTTGCACATGAAAAAATAGATATTGCACTGCTTGAAACAGGAATTGGTGGCCGACTGGATGCAACAAATGTGATTACACCTGAAGTAAGTGTGATTACGACAATCTCACTGGAACATACAGATATGTTAGGGGATACATATGCGCTCATTGCAGCGGAAAAGGCTGGTATTATAAAAAAGGGCAAGCCCGTTGTTGTAGGCGTAGAAAATCAAGAGGCGCTAAAAGTGATTCGACAAACAGCATTGCAACAGGGAGCGCCACTGTATCTTTTGCATGAGGCTTTTCATATTGAGCGTTTACAAAATGGAATCTTCCATTATAAAGAAGATAGTGTCATCACACATATTCAGCCTGCGATGGAGGGGGCACATCAGCAAAATAATGCAGCACTTGCCATAAAGGCGAGTCAGCTTATACTAGGTCATTTGCAAGAGGACACTGTGCGCACAGCATTACAGCGTGCTAAATGGCAAGGGCGTTTTGAACGATTTGGGCAGCAGTTAATTTTAGATGGAGCGCATAATTCAGAGGGCACTGCTGCATTAATTCAAACATTACAGCAAGTGGAGCCAACAAAAAAATATCATTTCCTATATGCCGCATTGCAGGATAAAGACCACAGTGTTAGTATCCAGATGATGGAACGAATTGCAACGGCTCTTTATTTCACAACCATTCCGATGCCACGCGCAGCTTCAGCTCAAGTGCTAGCTGACCAAAGTGAGCATTTCAATAAGCAAGTTGTGGAAGATTGGGCGCATTTTTTAACCGAGAAGCTACCGCAGTTGGCACAGGATGAAGTACTAATTGTGACAGGCTCCTTGTATTTCATAGGTGAGGTGCGAACTTTTTTGAAGGAGCGAGGTATGCGATGATTCCAAAACTCGATGATTATAAAAGACGCTGGCAATTGCCGAGTGATGATGTAATTAAGCCAGGGCTTACGCGTATATTGCAAGCATTACAGCAGCTTGGACAGCCTGAGCAGTCACTACAAGTGGTACATTTTGCTGGAACAAATGGCAAAGGCTCAACATTAACATTTGTTGAGCACATTGCACGGGCTTATGGTTTGACAGTTGGTAAATTTATGTCGCCATGCATTGTTGATGTACATGATCAAATTTCAATAGATGGGCAGCCAATTTCTCGCAGGCAAATGGATGCGGTGTTTCAGCAAATGGCTGAGGCGAAGCTACATCATTTATTAACTGACTTTGAGCTTTTAACATGTGCGGCCTTGCTGCATTTTCAAAACGAACAAGTAGATTTAGTATTACTTGAAGCTGGCATGGGGGGGAGAGAGGATAGCACGAATGTTGCTATACCTATCGTCTCAGTAATTCCGAGCATCGCACTAGAGCATACGAATTTTTTAGGAACGACTCTTGAGCAAATTGCAGGACATAAAGCGGGCATTATAAAGCAAAATAAGCCTACTGTAATTGGTCGTTTGCCAAAGGAGGCTTATGAAGTTGTAAAAGCCGAGGCAAAGCAGCAAAATTCGTCACTTTCTATTCTTGGTGAAGAGTTTGAAGTAGATGGAACAACTTATCGACATTTAGTACGTCAAATCGAAATCAATCATCTAGAGCGAAGACTGCTTGGCATGCATCAAGGAGAGAATATGGCAGTTGCGATTACGGCCTTTTTAGAAGTAGCTTCCGCACTGTCGTTAAAGTTAGATACGGCTGCCATCCAACAGGGAGTATACAATGCACAAGTGGCAGGACGTTTTGAGCTAGTTTCAGAAAATGTCTATTTTGATGGTGCTCATAACCCCGCAAGCATTGCAGCGCTTGTACAGACAATTCAGCAGCAGTTTCCAAATGAACAAGTGGAAATTATTATTGGCATGTTAGCAGATAAAGACGTTGTTAAGGCAATACAGTTATTAGAGCCTATTGCAAGTAAATTTATTTTTGTTGATTTTATGAACCTACGTGCAATGAAAGCACAGCATATGTTAGAAATACCATCAACTGTTGGTGGTACTATAATGACACTGGAGGAAGTCGCTCATTATTTAAAGCGTGGTCATTCGACAAAAATCGTGACGGGCTCCTTATATTTATTAAGCGAACTAAGAGAGGTTTGCTCATTATAAAATTTGTAGAAAAATAGGGAAAACTTTTTTGGCGAGACTGACAAAAGTCTCGTCTTTTTTCATGGCAAATTTGCTACGGTACTAATAAGGTGGTGAAAAGCATGCGAAAAAACGAATGGATTCGAGCTGCGTTATTAGGTATCGCTTCAGGGCTTATTGGAGTTGCTCTCTTTGTAATGATATTAAATTTTGTGAGTAGTGAAAAGGTAAATGAGGAGAAGGAAGACGTTTTACCTGTGCAGCAGGAAGTTGTTGAAGAGGTAAATGCTTCTTTTTATGCGAGCCAACATGGCCTTTTTTCAAGCAAGGAAGGCGCGGAGCAGTTTATTGCGGCAAATCCCCTTTTGAATAAAGCGGCAATTATTGAAATGGACAATCAGTTTTTCATTTGGTCAGCATTATCAACAAATAAAGAAGTTGCGACACTGGCGCCATCTGCCTTCTTTAAGCAATTGTCAATTGTTGCTGCGTGTAGCGAGCCAACAATGCAAAGATTACCTGAAATTCTAATGGATGAAAAGTATCTAAAAAATTATTTTGGACAAGAGCAAAAAGAGGGAGAGGTTCCGGCTGACTGGGGGGAGATACTCGCAGCAGTAACAAGCCTTTCCAATGATATAAATGTGATGCGTTTACATATTTTTACGCATTATTATGGTGAAAATGATTGCTTGAAAATTGAATTTTGAGCAGTCAATTGAGTAGCAAATATTAAATTTGGACATTTGCTGTAATTGTTCAAAAATACTTTTCTCCGCTATGATAGAAAAAGTAGGAGGAGATTGAAATGAATATTATAACACAAACAAAATTTGTACTTGCTTCAGCATCGCCAAGACGTAAGGAGCTACTAGCACAGCTTCACATTCCGTTTGAGGTAATTACGAGCAATGTAGAGGAAACGAGCGTGCAAGCACAATCAGTTGAGCAGTATGTACAGGAGGTCGCTCGTTTAAAAACACGTGATGTCGCGGCGAAGTGTCATGGGAAAACGGTTATTGGTGCTGATACAATCGTTGTTTTTCAAAATCGTTTACTACATAAGCCAAAAAGCCGCGCTGAAGCTGTCCAGCATTTGCAAGCACTATCAAATAATCACCATCGTGTATTAACGGCTGTAGTAATTATTCAACCAGATGGAGAAGAAACGGTTTTCGTTGAAGAAACAATCGTAATTTTTAAAAAGCTGTCAGCTAAGCTAATTGAAGCATATGTTGATTCTGGTGACCCGTTTGATAAGGCGGGAGGCTATGGTATTCAAACACATGGTGCTCTTTTTGTCGAGCGAATTGAAGGAGATTATAATAACGTAGTAGGATTCCCGCTAGCTTCAGTATTTGAGCAACTCATTCATCTACGCCTACTAACAATTTAATGGGAAGGTTGTGAAGCCGTATCATGACAATGTTTCAAGCATTGAAAATACGTGATGTTCATGAAGCAGATCGTCCAAGAGAACGCTTAATACGCCAAGGTGCGCAAAGTTTATCCAATCAAGAATTACTAGCTATTTTGTTGCGCACAGGTACAAAAGAAGCATCAGTACTCGCCCTCGCTAATCGAGTACTGATGGATTTTGAAAAGCTCCACGCATTAAAGCATGCTACATTTGAAGAAATAACCTCGATTAAAGGAATTGGTGAAGCTAAAGCTGTCCAGCTTCTCGCAGCTATTGAGCTTGGTAGAAGGCTCGCGCAAAAAGAAATTGACTCCCGTTACACGATACGTTCCCCTGAAGATGCAGCCGCATATTTAATGCCTGAAATGGAATCTTTAACTCAAGAAAATTTCGTCGCCCTCTTTTTAAACACTAAAAACCAAATTATCCATAAGCAAACGATTTTTATTGGCTCGCTTAATGCTAGCATAGTTCACCCGAGAGAGCTGTTTCGTGAAGCAATAAAGCGCTCTGCGGCTTCCATAATTTGTGCGCATAACCATCCGTCAGGTGTGCGCCTGCAAGGTGCGTAAATTTAGTGATTTCGAATGAAATCTAGAACTTCTTACAATGTTCTATGGTCAGCATCTTACCTTGAGAGGAAACTCATAGAGGGAACATAGCATGATGTGAAAAGGAGAAAAGACGACAAAGCTATCAGCGTCGAGTCAGTTCTTCAGACCAAGTGATGTATGGTAAAAGCTATACTGCCTGAATCCTAGACGAATGAGCGATGGGTGCGCCATTACTTACGATAGCTAACAAGTAATGAGGATAAAATGGGAGACGTATTGCCTGAACGTCTGTTGGAAATTTCCGCTTTCCTGTCCATAGTAAGATTTATCCTTCAATCTTCCACTAGAAGAAACCGTCGAAAGGGATACCTAACCATCACGTTTCTAAATTTATGTCATAATGCAGGGATTATCTAAGTGCGAGTGCCTAAAATGGCTATTAGACAAAGGTCTATGAAAATCACATATGATAACGGAGTTTTTATAGTACCCAACGTTTGCTTGTAATGAGTTTAGCATGGGGAAGAAAAACAGGTTGATGTTAACGTTAACGAGAAAGGAGTCATGAATATGGCAACGAATCCATTTCGGCAGTTAGACGTTATAAGGAATGTTTCTTTACATGGTCGCAAGGTAACGGATTGTTATCGTTTAATGTATAACAAAGAGTTGTGGATTAAGGCTTATGCTAAATTATATCCGAACGCAGGGAATCTTACGAAGGGAACTACCGAAGAAACAATTGATGGATTTAGCTTACAAAAAATTGATGAAATCATCGAGCAACTGAAGGCTGGTACATTTCGTTTCTCACCTGTAAGAAGAGTCTATATTCCAAAGTCTAATGGTAAGAAACGACCATTAGGAGTGCCGAATTTCAAGGATAAGCTTATTCAAGAAGTGATGAGGATGATTGTGGACAATATTTATGAACCAGTCTTCTCAAGTAACTCACATGGGTTTAGAGGGGGAAGAAGTTGTCACACGGCTCTATCGCAAATCAAAAACACTTGGAAAGGGCTGACTTGGTGCATTGAAGGCGATATCAAAGGTTTCTTTGATAACATCAATCATCAAATCCTCATTAAGTTAATTTCCAAGAAAATTGAGGATAAAAGGTTTCTGCTTCTCATACACAACGCACTCACATGCGGTGTAATGGAAGATTGGCAGTATAACAAAACGTATAGTGGAACGCCACAAGGAGGAATTATTTCTCCGATACTGGCGAACATCTATCTTCATGAGTTTGACTTGTTTATGGAAGAACAAATGAAGAAATTCGATAGCGGAAAACTTCGGGAAAGAAGTAACGAGAGTAAGGATTTGAAATCAAGCATCTACACTATCAGAAAGAAAATCCAAAGGGTGGACGATAAATTCGGTCATAGACTTTGGGAAGGGCGCTCGATGTTGGTTGAACAAATTCGAAACCTAAAGAGGAAAAGCCTGACAGTCCCGTCTGTTGATCCAATGGACGGAAACTATCGAAGAATGAAATATGTACGTTATGCTGACGATTTTGTTATTGGAATTGCAGGCAATAAAGAGCATGCAATGAAGATAAAAGAGATAGCAGGAAGATTTCTTGAAGAGGAATTGGCGCTTGAACTAAGTGAAGAAAAGACACTTGTTACACATCTAGAAAATCCGGTCCCTTTCTTAGGGTATGAATTCCGAACATGGCAAGAAGTGAAAATAAAACGTGTAAAATATAAAAATCACGGACAGCCAATTAAGAAAAGAACTTTATCGGGTGCGATTAAGCTAGAAATCCCTTCGAAGAAAATAAAAGATTTCGCGTTAAAATACAACTATGGAAATTTAGACGATTTCAAGATTACGCATAGAACAAGGCTCATTAACAATTCAGAGCTAGAAATAGTCATGACTTACAATGCGGAACTGCGGGGCATCGCAAACTATTACAAGCTAGCAAATAACTATCATCACTTGGATAGGTTATTCTACTTAGCAGAAAGTAGTTTTATCAAGACGATGGCTAATAAACGACGAAGTACCTCGGCAAAAGTAGCAAATAGTATGAGAAAGCATAAGCAAGGTGTGCTATGTCTTGTACGCTATGATAAAAAGGGCAATGAAATTCTTCATCAATTTGTAAGATTGAAGGATATGCCAAAAGCAAAAGGTGCTATAAAAGCAGATTCAACACAATCCGATATTATCTCCAATGTATACAAATATTCGGGCAGGACAGAGTTTGAAAAACGTTTATTAGCAAACCAATGTGAAGCATGTGGAACGACTGAAGGTCAAATGGAAGTCCATCATATACGGAAATTAAAAGACTTGAAGAAAAAGAAAAACCTTAAGTATTTAGAACGTATTATGATTGAACGAAACCGAAAAACCTTAGTTCTATGCTACGACTGTCACCATAAACACCATGAAAAGCAAATTCCGATTAATCAACTGGAGAGCCGTATACGCTGAAAGGTGTACGTACGGTTCGGAGGGGGGAATTGTGAAACCTATTATGGAAACATAATAAGGCGCATGATTCCTACCCTACAATGCCACGCCAAGTCCAGAGGATATTGATGTTACACAGCGCTTGCAGGAGGCTGGGATAATTATTGGCATTGAGCTACTCGATCATGTAATTATTGGAAATCATCAATATATTAGTATGAAAGAGAAGGGGCTTATGTAGTCACAATAAATTGTCACTGTCCTTGCCGCAGAAAACATGTGCTCCTGCGATTACTCGTCGCAGAAAACATTGTTGATTGAAATTTAGCTTCCAGCAGATGTTAGGGATTTTGAAAGGAATAAATTGTGCAAGCACTATTCAAAGCCTCGATGCAGTTACGTCAAGGTGTAATTGATAAGAAGTCCATTTTATTAAGATAAAATTAAGAAGCGTGGGGAAATTTCGTGGATGAACGAACCTTTCTCACGCTTTTTCGTCATAATTCTGCAATGAAACTGTAAAAATAGTGGGCGATTTTTCATTTGTTTCATGTCAGTAGAAAGAATACAATAGAAAAGTGGGTAAAAGAAATCGTTATTTATCGGATTTTGCAATATATCACACTATAATTTTTAGCTTTTATCCGCTATAATTAAGCGTATCGTTTAGATAGGCAACATGCTGTAAATAATATTGCTATATATTAAGCAGCTTATTTACAAAAAATAAAAAACACGGTTTATTAAGAAAGGAAGTACAGACATTGTTTGGAATTGGAAATAAGGATGTCGGGATTGATCTCGGCACAGCAAATACACTAGTTTTTGTTAAAGGAAAAGGAATTGTTTTACGCGAGCCTTCAGTAGTGGCGAAAAATATCAAAACAGGTGATATCGTCGCTGTAGGAAATGACGCGAAAAATATGATTGGACGTACACCAGGCTCAATTGTGGCGATTCGTCCAATGAAAGATGGCGTCATCGCAGATTTTGATATTACAACAGCGATGATTCAATATTATTTGAAGGAAGCTTTAAAAAATTCAGGTTCAAACTGGAAAAAGCCGAATGTAATGATTTGCGTACCATTCGGTATTACGTCAGTAGAGCAGCGTGCAGTAATTGATGCATCGCGCCAAGCAGGGGCGAAGGATGCATTTACAATTGAGGAGCCGTTTGCAGCAGCAATCGGTGCGAATTTGCCAGTATGGGACCCAACTGGTTCGATGGTAGTAGATATCGGTGGTGGTACAACTGAAGTAGCTGTTATTTCACTGGGGGGTGTTGTAACGAGCGAATCTGTTCGTATTGGTGGCGATGCAATGGACCAAGCAATCATTGCTTATATTCGTAAAACATATAATTTAACAATTGGTGAGCGTACAGCAGAAGCAATTAAAATGGAAATTGGTAGTGCGCGTGCAGATGACAATAATGCAATGATGGATATTCGAGGACGCGATCTTGTGACAGGTTTACCAAAAACAATTGAAATTACTGCACAAGAGATTTCAGAGTCTTTACGTGAATCAGTGACAGCAATTATCGATGGGGTGAAGCGCACGTTAGAGCAAACACCGCCCGAGTTATCTGCTGACGTAATGGAGCGAGGTATCGTTTTAACTGGTGGTGGCGCTTTATTACAAAACTTAGATAAAGTTATTAGCTCTGAAACAAATATGCCTGTCTTTATTGCGGAGGATCCATTGGATTGTGTAGCGATTGGAACAGGAAAGGCGTTAGACAATATCGACTTAATTCGCGCACAGCAATTAAAAGGATAAGGTGATGAAACAATGCCACATTTTTCAAATAAAAAAATTATCGTGTTATTAGTTAGCACAGTTTTTCTAGTGGCATTGATTGGCTTCTCGTTAAGCAACCGTCATAATGCAACATTACCAGAGCAAATTATTAAAGATACTGTCGGCTTTGCACAATCACTTGTTGCAAAGCCAGCAAGTTACATAACAGGTATTTATGGTAACATCGAAGCCTTGCTAAATACGTATGATGAAAACAAACGTTTAAAAAGTCGACTAGAAGATTTTGTCGTTTTACAATCCGAAGTCGACGGATTAAAATCAGAAAATAAAAAGCTTCGTGAGTTAATTGACAAGGAAGAAAGCTTGCGAGAATATCAGCCGATTCATGCAACTGTAATTGCACGAAATCCTGATCAATGGGAAGAGAAACTTATTTTAAACAAAGGTCAAGTTCATGGAATTGAAAAAAATATGGCCGTTATGACAGCGCAAGGATTAATCGGCAAAATTATCGCGGTAACGCCATTTACATCGGAAGTCGAATTACTCTACACAAACAATGCCAATTACCGAGTTTCAGCACTTGTACAAGGTGAGAAAGAAGATATTGCAGGTTTAATTGAAGGATATGACGGGGAGCGTAACGAATTAATTTTAAAGCGCATCGATTCCAATAAGGAAATTGAAGTTGGAAAGCATGTTGTTACTTCAGGTTTAGGTGGTATTTTCCCCAAAGGTATTTTAATTGGCGAAGTAACAGAAGTAACGACAGAAGACTTTGGACTAACGAAGATGGCATTTGTTAAGCCATCGTCGGATTTTGCTATGCTTGAAAATGTTATTATTGCGAAGCGTGAAGTGACTTCTGTTGATGGCTCAGATGGAAGTGGCACAAATGTTAATTTGACAGACCCGCCAGAGGAAGAGGGAGAGGAATAAATGTTTATCCGTTTACTCATCCCAACAGTTGCAGTATTATTGTTTTTATTAGAGCCATTATTTGCGAAGTTCTCGCCGATTGTTATAGGTGAACAGCTCGTTTTTTTGGTGCCTCGCTTTTTAATATTGTATTTAATTTTTATTGCGATTTATTATAATCGCAAACGCGCAGTGTATTATGGTCTGTTTTTTGGGCTATTGTACGATGTGTTTTACATTGATATTATTGGATTGTACACATTTTTATACCCGTTGCTATGCTTTATTGCCGGCTGGAGTGTGAAATATATTCATCAGCATTTAGCCATTACAACAATTTTGGCAGTCATGCTTGTTGCATCAATGGAAGTCGTTCTATACGAATTTTTCTTTTTAATAAATTTCACGCCAATGACATTACAAACATTTTTTAATAGCCGCTTAATACCGACAATTTTGGCTAACCTATTATTTCTAGCGCTGCTCGGCTGGGTGTTTAAATATTTAATCAACAAGCGGGTATTACAGCGTGCACGCAATGGGGCTTAAACCTCCTGTGGGGGAAGGGCAAATTTAGCAGGAAAATAAATTTCAGCTGATGAAAGAGAAACTCAATTTAGAACGCCGTGTCCGATAGCATATCGGTCTAAGCTTAGACTTGAAATGCTTTCTTGTGTAAGCGTCAAAGAGATGGACAAGGCATAATTGATAATGGAGTGTGGGGTGGCATATTATCATGAAAAAACAGCTCGTCCATATTAAAGGAACGAAGGACGGTTTAATACTTCGGCTTGATGATCAATGTGCCTATGCAGAGCTTTTAGAAGAGCTAGCACAGAAAGCTTCTGAAGGTGGAATTGAAGGGAAGTTAGACGTGCAGCTGCATTTAGGAACCCGTTATTGCACAGCTGCACAAAAAAAAGAGCTTATTTCAATTGTCCAGCAGCAGGGAAACTTAATTGTTTCAAAAGTACAGAGCGATGTATTAACAATCGAAGAAAGCAATCAAAAAATGCTACAAAAAAAGTGCGATACATATGTTGGGATTGTACGTTCAGGTCAAGTGCTAAGAGCAACAGGTGATATTATCGTGCTAGGAGATGTCAATCCAAACGGGCGCATTGAAGCTGGAGGCAATATTTATGTTCTTGGTAAACTAAAAGGTATTGCACATGCGGGTGTAGAAGGTAATGAGGAGGCTGTAATTAGCGCCTCTCATTTTGAACCGACACATGTGCTCATAGCAGATTGCGTTGAAGTGATGTCGAATGAGCAGCAAATTGTCAAAGAAAATACCGATCAGCTATGTGCGTATATTAATGAAAGTGGTACAATTTCTTATGATCGTATTCAAAAAGTAAAGGAATTCCGTCCATCTTTTACAACATTTAAAGGGGGAAGCTAATGTGGGAGAAGCAATAGTAATCACTTCGGGAAAAGGTGGCGTAGGTAAAACAACTACAAGCGCCAACCTCGGTACTGCATTGGCTCTTCAAGGAAAAAAAGTATGCTTAGTAGATACAGATATTGGTCTGCGTAATTTAGATGTTGTGTTAGGTTTAGAAAATCGTATTATTTATGATTTAGTTGATGTCGTGGAAGGTCGCTGTAAAGTGCATCAGGCACTTGTAAAGGATAAACGAGTCGATGATAAACTTTTTTTACTACCTGCAGCTCAAACAACAGATAAAAACGCTGTGACACCTGAGCAAATGAAGAGCTTAGTTAACGAATTAAAAAGTGACTTTGATTATGTGTTAATCGATTGTCCAGCAGGTATCGAGCAAGGCTATCGCAATGCGGTAGCTGGAGCGGACCGCGCAATTGTCGTGACGACACCTGAAATTTCCGCTGTGCGCGATGCAGATCGAATTATCGGCTTATTGGAGCAAGAAGAGATTGAGGCACCGAAATTAATTATTAACCGCGTTCGTCATCATTTAATGGCCTCTGGTGATACGATGGACATTACCGAGGTGACAACGCATTTATCTATTGATTTATTAGGAATTATTATAGATAGTGAGGACGTGATTAGCTCGTCAAACAAAGGTGAGCCAATCGTGATGAATCCAGATAATAAAGCCTCCTTAGGCTATCGCAATATTGCACGTCGTATTTTAGGTGAATCTGTGCCATTAATGTCAATCGAACCAGAGCCAAAGGGCATGTTCGCTAAAATCAAGTCATTGTTTACAAAATAGGGTAGGTAGGGCGTTCAACAAGCAGTGCAGTTGCCTGCTTGTTGAACGCTTTCGTTTGTGTTTTATTAAAATTGCGACTGTTTGAAAAGTTGGATAGCCTGTTTTAAAGTTGTAAACATTGAGTCTAGTTGATGTTTCTTTGCATTTCAAATGAATAAAAAAGTAGGTTATTTATCGTTTTGCTTTCGATATAAGCTTCTGCGCTAATACTATTATCTTTGTCGTATATGGCGTGTCTCAAAATCACTTTTCAGGTACGCTCTTTTTTCTTTGCTTCGGCATATACTGTTAAAAACGAATAGGATGGTGGCATGAAAAGATGGCAGTGGGGCATTGCCTTTATATTATGTGTTATTGTGTGGGGAACGACGCAATTGCCAGAAACGAAAACGACGAGCTTTATTAAACGCGTTGTTTATAGTCAAGATGATTTAACATTTATGCGCAATACACTACGCAGTATTTCGATTTTCGAAGGGGAAAAGGTTGAAGTAGCTGATTACCCTGAAATGAGAGAAATGCTAAACTTTACAGCAATTCAGCCAAGTAATAAAGGCTATTTAATGACGTATGAGGAGACGGTAAGTCTTTTTGCATTGCAAAATGGCATCGTTGTCTTTACCGGCTATACGAAAGAAACAGGACAAACTATTTCAATTTTTTACGAGGACAATACAACTGTGACATATGGCTTTATTGATCATTTTTCATTGCTGCCCTATACAACGATTGCTGTCAATGAGCTTGTTGCGACAAAACAAGCAGGCGATTTATATATTCGCATAGAGAAGGACAATCAGGTGCTTGATTTGGAAAAAACATTAGCTTGGCTAAATGAGCAGATGTAGCATGTTGCGAATAACGATACACCCTTTACTGTTGCTTGTTCTGTTGATGATGGTCTTCACTGGTAATATCGCACTTTATAGTATTATTTTATGCTCTTTAATTGTACATGAAATGGGGCATTTATTAGCAGCGAAGGCTGTCAATTTACAGTTAAAAAGCTGTGTGATTATGCCCTATGGTGGAGAAATTAAGCTGCGGCAGGAAGGCACGTATTTACAAAGGCTTATCATCGCGCTCGGTGGACCTTGTGCAACACTTATTGGGATGGCAAGCTGTATGCTGTTACCGCCGCTGCTTGCTGCTCCCTTTTTTAAAGTGCAATTTTATTTACTCTGTTTAAATTTATTGCCCTTTTTACCGCTCGATGGTGGGAAAATCATATGTTATTTGCTGCTCACCCTATTTCCAAAAGCAAAAATATATGAGCTTTTTTTATCGCTTTCGTTGTGCTTTTTTACTATAATTGCAATATTAGCATTTATCATGCTACCAAAATCTATTCCTGTTCTATTGCTAAGCATTTTATTATGGATTAATTTAGTAGGGGAATGGAAGTACCGAAAATACCGCATCGCTTATGAGAAAATTGTTTTGAATAGGTTGACGTAAGTTTTTTCTTATGGTAGTATTTTAATGTTATTGTTTGTAGCACCCGCTACAACCGCACTGGCAAGGTGCCTAAGAGTAGCTAGTTTAGCTAACACCTTGATAGTAACAGGCGAGTCTTAGTCTAAAGAGGAGGTGCATTTTAATGTACGCAATTATTGAAACTGGTGGTAAACAAATCAAAGTTGAAGCAGGTCAAGAAATCTATGTTGAAAAGCTAGGTGTGGCTGCTGACGAAATCGTAACTTTCGATAAAGTTTTATTCGTAGGTGGAGAAACAGTTAAAGTTGGTGCTCCAACTGTTGAAGGTGCAACTGTTACAGCAAAGGTTGTAAAAGAAGGTCGCGCTAAAAAAATTACTGTTTTCAAAATGAAAGCGAAGAAAAACTACCGTCGTAAGCAAGGTCACCGTCAACCATACACAAAATTAGTTGTTGAAGCAATCAACGCTTAATTTCGAGGTGAACTCACGTGATCACGGTAACTATTTATAGTGATGAAAATCGCAAATCGTATGGATTTGAAATATCAGGTCATGCACTCTCTGACGTTTATGGACGTGATTTAGTATGTGCGGGAGCATCTGCCATCGCCTTTGGTGCTGTCAATGCGATACCACAGCTTACAGGAATCACACCTGAAATCGAGCAGGGAGATGAGGGAGGCTACTTAAAGGTAACAATCCCAAATGACTTAGAACGTGAAACAGACGATAAGCTTCAAATGATACTGAATACTATGGTGACACAATTTTACACGATGACAGCTAGTTATTCAGACTTTATTGAATTGAAATATAAAATGGTCTAGGAGGTGCATCGCAATGAACTTATTATTAACATTAGACTTACAATTTTTCGCATCTAAAAAAGGTGTAGGTTCTACGAAAAACGGACGTGACTCTGAATCAAAACGCCTTGGCGCTAAACGTGCTGATGGTCAATTCGTAACTGGTGGTTCGATTCTTTACCGTCAACGCGGTACGAAAATCTACCCAGGTACAAACGTAGGCCGTGGTGGAGATGATACTTTATTCGCTAAAGTTGACGGCGTTGTTAAATTCGAACGCTTAGGTCGCGACAAGAAAAAAGTATCTGTATACCCAGTAGCTCAAGAAGCATAATGGTTATAACGAAGGGCTGACGCGTAAAGCTATCATTTACGTGTCAGCCTTTTTTCTATCAATGGATGACTGGAATTTTCTTAAGTATTGATACACTGGAACTTTTCTATGTAGTTTTAAGGGAAAAAAACTGCAAAACTTGCTATACTAATAACGATAACTGATTGGAGTGTAGAACATGACGACAAAGCTGTTAACGGTAAATGAGGTATTGCGTTTTGCCAATCATGATTTTTTAAATCAACTGAATTTAATTTCAATGAATTTAGATTTACAGCGTATTGAGGAAGCGAAGCAAATTATTAAAAATATTTCAGACAATAGTAAAAAGCTATCGAATATGAATAAATTGCAGCTACCACAAACTTTAGAATGGCTTCAAACATTCACATGGCGCTTTCCAGCAATTGATTTAAAGCTCCATAGCGATGTGCAGCAAGCAGTAAATCAACCACAGCTTGATGAAAAGCTAGCGCAATACTTGGAAAACACAGTCATCCATATTTATGATGGGCTTGATGCATATGCTGAGCATCAGCTTCAAATTACAACAAAGTCAGATGCATCACAATTTCAGTTGATTTTTCATTTAACTGGTAATTGGTCTGAGATGCCGATAGTAAAAGAAACCGAACATATGTGCATTGATATGATAGAAGTGACAAACCATTCGTTACACTATGTATTAAGCGCAGGACTGGAGTGAAAACAATGTTTGTCGATCACGTGAAAATTTATGTAAAAGGTGGAGACGGCGGAGATGGTATGGTTGCTTTCCGTCGCGAAAAATATGTGCCAAATGGTGGTCCAGCTGGTGGAGATGGTGGTCATGGTGGAAATGTCGTGTTCCAAGTTGATGAGGGGTTACGTACATTAATGGATTTCCGCTACAAACGTCATTTCAAGGCAGAGCGTGGCGAGCATGGAATGAGCAAAGGGATGCATGGACGTAAGTCAGAGGATTTAACTATTAAAGTGCCGCCCGGGACTGTTGTTATTAATGCAGAAACGCAGGCTGTCATTGCGGACTTAGTAGAAGACGGTCAAAAAGCAATTATTGCGAAGGCTGGTCGTGGTGGTCGAGGCAACTGCCGTTTTGCGACACCAGCAAATCCTGCCCCTGAACTCGCTGAAAAAGGGGAGCCTGGGCAAGAGCTAGAAGTTATTTTAGAATTAAAAGTATTGGCTGATGTCGGCTTAGTAGGGTTTCCATCTGTTGGGAAATCAACTTTATTATCCGTTGTATCTGCTGCAAAGCCAAAAATTGGTGCATATCACTTTACAACAATTGTACCAAATTTAGGGATGGTAGAAACGGAAGATGGTCGCTCGTTTGCAATGGCCGATTTACCAGGATTAATTGAAGGTGCACATCAAGGCATTGGTCTAGGAATGCAATTTTTACGTCATATAGAACGCACACGCGTTATCGTTCATGTAGTTGATATGAGTGGGATGGAAGGTCGCGATCCATACGAGGATTATGTAACAATTAATGAGGAGCTAAAGCAGTATGATTTACGCTTAACAGAGCGCCCACAAATTGTTGTTGCAAATAAAATGGACATGCCTGAAGCAGAGGAAAATTTACAAAACTTCCTTGAAAAGGTGGGGGACAGTGTGAAAGTATTCCCTGTATCAGCTGTATCACGTCAAGGCTTGAAAGCCGTACTCTTTGAAATTGCTGACTTACTTGAAGTAACACCACAATTTGAACTGCATGAAATTAGTGCTGAAGAATCCGATGCAACAGTGCTTTATAAATATGAAAAACAGAATGAGGATTTTGAAATTACACGGGATGATGACGGTGCATTTGTCTTATCAGGTTATTCAATTGAACGATTATTTAAAATGACAGACTTTAGCCGTGAAGATGGTGTAAGACGCTTCGCTCGTCAATTACGTGCAATGGGGATTGATGATGCCCTACGTGAGCGTGGTGCAGAAAATGGCGATACAGTTCGCTTAATGGAATTTGAATTTGAATTTGTAGATTGATGCGCGGGGGTAGAAATATGAAAAACGTAGCAAATCAACGCTATTATTTAGTGCGTGAGGATGTTTTGACGGATGCAATGCAAAAAACATTAGAGGCAAAGGCCTTATTACAAAAGGGTGCTGTCGCCTCTATTTGGGACGCCGTCAAGGAAGTGGATTTATCACGCAGTGCATTTTATAAATATCGCGATGCTGTTTTTCCTTTTCACTCCATCGTTCAAGAACGTATTTTAACATTATTTTTACAGTTGCAAGACCGTAAAGGCTCGCTAGCAAAATTACTTGAAACGATTTCAGAGGCACATTGCAATGTATTAACGATTCATCAAACGATACCCATTCAAGGGAGAGCAAATGTTACCTTATCGCTTGATGTAACGAATATGAATGTGGACTTAAATGAATTGATTCAAATTTTAAAGCGTCTTGATTTTATTGAATCAGCAGAGGTTATTAGCTCAGGCGCATTGTAGGGGATGTTCCGAAAGCAGTGCATTGCCTGCTTTCGGAACACTATCAATGATGTTACGTTAAAAGTATCTCGATAAAATAGAAAAGGGATTCTTTGAAAATGACATAAACACTAGGTTTAGCAGTGCTATTTTTTGTAGAAGAGCCGGAATGGAAAATTTGCTTTTAAGTGTTCTCTGTAAAATAAAGGATAATCAAGACACTTAAAACTTAAAATAGGTATAAAGCTTACTTTTCGCTTTATAAAAGACTGAAAATTTAGAAATAAAGGGAGGACATAAAATGTCAACACAAAATTGGGAAAAGCGCATCGCATACTTAGGTCCAGAAGCATCATTTACATATTTAGCGACAAAGGGCCTATTCCCAAATGATTGGCTAATGCCACAAGCCTCGATTCCAGAATGTATCGAGGCAGTTGCTGAAGGAAGAGTGGACTTAGCAGTAGTGCCATTAGAAAATGCATTAGAAGGCTCTGTCCCTTTAACGATTGATTATTTATTCCATGAAGCGAATCTTTTCGTTGTAGGAGAAATTACATCAAAAATTCAGCAGCACTTAATGGTACATCCAGAGCAAATGAAGAATTGGCAAAACATTGAAGCAGTTTATTCGCATCCACATGCATTAGCACAATGCCATAAATATTTATTTTACCGCTTTAGCGGTGTGCCGTTGCATCAATATTCGTCAACTGCTGCGGCGGCAAAGCTTGTAGCGGATTCACCAGAACGATGCATTGCGGCAATTGCTAATAGCGCTGCTGCTGAAAAATATGGGCTGACGATTGTTGAAAACAATATTCATGATTTCCATTTTAACCATACGCGCTTCTTTGTTTTAGCAAGGGAAAATATACGCCTACCACAAGCTGAAAATGATATATTAAAGACAACGTTTATGATTACATTGCCAACAGATGTATCAGGGGCACTTCATCAAGTATTATCCGTATTTGCATGGCGCAAGCTGAACTTAAGTAAAATCGAATCACGCCCATTGAAAACAGGCTTAGGTGATTATTTCTTTATCGTAGATGTATTGGCAGATGAGGAAGAAACAATGATGAGAGGGGCAGTTGAGGAATTGCATGCATTGGGCTGTACAGTGAAATCGCTCGGTACATATTATAGTTACACAACACCAGAATGAGGTGAAGGAAATGGCGATTGTCTTATTTGACGGAGAATGTCATTTTTGTGATGCAAGTGTACAATTTATTATTAAGCGTGATCCAAAGGGCTATTTTCAGTTTGCCTCATTGCAAAGTGAGGTAGGGAGGGGGCTATTAGAACGCTATCAAGTGCCGAAAGCTGATAGCATCGTGCTTATAGAAAATGGACGCTATTTCTTACAGTCAACCGCTGCACTGAAAATTGCGCGGCGACTGCAAGGGTTTTGGCGTTTTGCTTATGTATTTATTGCAGTACCTACTGGTGTTCGCAATTTCGCATACAATAAACTCGCAAAAAATCGTTATAAATGGTTTGGGAAAAAAGAACTGTGCGAATTACCCTCACAGGATATTCGCCAACGATTTTTATCATGAAAAGCGTCCAAACGGCTGTTTAACCGCAGCTTTTTGGACGCTTTCCTAATCAATTACACCTCGGCATAATTGCGTCCAGATTTTTTCGAAAGTTAACTTAAAACCGTCAGGTCCTGTGACAACGGTTAACTGACCTGTATTACGCAGACCTCCATCAAAATCTGTGACATCCGAAGCTTGGGCCAACACGATGTTGGTTACTCAATCGTTGCGCTCCTATACTGAGCTCCTCTTTCGCGGCAGAGAATTTGGACTCCCTTTAACTTGAAATGCTTTTTTGCATTTATAGAAGTGGGGGAATTCTGTACCTGTCGCCTTGCTATCGGTGCAAATAAGAATTGTCGCTATGCTTTCTGTGCAAAAGTAATTTGCTGAACCAAGTTTAAACTTCACGCATCCGCTGAATACGTAGTAGGGCAAGAATATAAATAATTATCGCTAATAGTAATGTAATTGGAATACTTTGATACCAGCTTGTGCCAACTTGTTGAATGGACAAACCCGCGAAAACGTATAAAAATGGATTAAGCCAATTGACAACACCTATTTGCATGGTGAAAAAGCCGATTAATAATATACTAATTGTTATAAGTAATGTGACAATCGAATTTTTAATAAATAAGCTTAGCAAGAAAAGTATAGAGATAGCCAACAAAATCACAATTGTTGTGCTAAGCAATCCCCATATTATATAGTCGCGAATCGTAATAAAAGATATTATGCCATCTACCTCAACGAAAATTGGATAGGCAAACGAGCCTACTTGACCGAATAGATAGCCTACGCCCCATGTTATACCGAATAATCCTAGCGTTAAAAGTAAATAAGTGACAACAGTTGTTGCCCATTTTGCGTGCAAAATAGCTGTTTTACGAATGGGCTGGGTATAAAGTAAACGAATACTGCCCTGCTCAAATTCCAGCGTTAATAAATCACCTACTACTAATAGCAGTAAAACAATTGCTCCTATATTAATATAAAGCGTCGCCACTTGCTTTATATAGTTTGGCAAATTCGTACTATAGTTTTCAAATGTTGGCTCAATCCCTTGTGATAACAGTTGTTCATTGAAAAGAATCGTCGGTTCAATAGCGCTATTTTGAATAGAAAAATCACCACCTGCTTCCTTATACAAGGTAAGCGTTTGTAAAAAGTCGTTTTCTATTTGTAAACGCTTTTCCCAATTAGTTGATTTTACTAGAGGAGCCCATTCGTATAATAAATTTAACGCCTTTGCTAAGTGCTGTATTTGTTCATCTGTCTGCCCACTTTCAGGTGACTTTTGCAGCACACGTAATATGCTTTGCGCTTCTTGTGTATAAGCAGTGACACGTTTTACTTCTTCTTCTAATGCTAAATCTTGCATGGCGAAATTTCGGAAAAACAAGCCTACTCCTACAAATAGTAAAATGGCAAAAGTATAGAGGAAACGGCGACTAAAGAGAATTTTCTTTACTTCAAAAATAAATAGTCTCATTTTCTCAGCTCGCTTTCAAATAGCTCCATATAGCGTTTTTCAGCCCCAATCTTTTTATTTTCAATATGGCGTATTTTCACATCATTCTCATTAAGTGTATCAATGACTTGCTGTAATGCTAGGTCCGCCTCACTAAATATAAAGTGGTCCGCCTCCATTGTGACAGGGAGCTTGTTTGTCGTAAAAATATCACGTGCCCTTTCGCTATTGGAAACATAAATTGAATAGTGTGCGATATTTAATTTTTCTAAAGATTCCTCTAAAATTTCGCCATCTTTCATGAAATAAATCGTATTTGTCATTTTATCAATTTCCTCAAGATTATGAGAGGAAATAATGATTGTTGAACCTTTTGCATGCAAATCCATTAAAATATGACGCATATGGATGGCACTTGTCGGGTCAAGTCCGTTAATTGGTTCATCAAGTAAAATTAATTTAGGCTCATTTAAAATGGCCATTGCTAACAATAGATGCTGTTTCATACCAAGTGAATAGCTACGCACTCTTTTTTTTGCATATTTATCCATACCGACATATGCAGCTACTTCTTTTGCTTTTCGAGCAGGTAATTTTTGTGCATGGCAAATAAAATTCAAATGATCAGCACCTGTTAAATCTCCGTATAATACACGATTATCCTGTAAATAAGATACCTCATAAAATAGGCTAGGGTCTGTATGCTTTTTTCCGAGAATAGTAATTTCGCCCTCTTGAAATGGCAGTAAATTCATTAAACAATTCATCATTGTTGTTTTACCAGAGCCGTTTGGTCCAATAAGTGCAATGATTTGTGGTTCTTCCACTTGGAACGTAATATTTTTTAACACCAGTTGCTTTTTATAGCTTTTTTTCAGCCCTTGTACATTAATAATCATGACATAACCCCTTTACGTAGCTTTATACTGCAAAATGTAACAATAAGTACGATTAATGTGCTTATTGCTAATGATAATAAGCCTTGTTGATAGGTGAACAATGTATTGTTATGAATAATCGTATATTCCCCATTTAAAATCGGATATACAGTAAGGTAATGGAAAGGAATCCATTGCGTCCAACTTAATAAAAATGTTTGCTCTGTTAATGCTTGACCAAGCACTAACACAATAATCGTTAGCCCAATCGCTAAAATAGCGCGATTTGTCAAAACAGAAAATAAAAATAGCAAGCTAAAGCCAAATGCTAAAACAAGTACAAATAATCCCCCCGCCTTGCTTAAAAACTGAGCAATTGACAAAAAGGAATACGTTCGTTCTGGACCATAAATTAAAATAGGGTATTGCCAATCTCCAAGTCGATTAAAAAGTGTACCAAGACCGACACCAATAATTGCTGTTAAGCTAACGATAAGAAGGGAGCCAGCCATAACTGTAAACGCTTTCGACAACCAAAATGAAGAGCGGCGAATCGGCATAGTGCGGAGTAAATGAATTGGTCCATTGCGTCCAAAGCCTTCTTTCGTCAAAATATCCGAGAATAAAAAGAGTAAAAAGATGAGTCCAACCAAGCTAAAGCCATATTGGAACAGATGAAACAGAAAATATGTGCCAGTGGAGGAATGAAAAGATGATAGACTTTGAGCTAGTTGTTGTACAAGTGGCTCAGAGAAATCTTGGTCATATAGCGTAGTGCCTTGATTTTCTAAGCCTGACGCAAGGGGCTGAACCGACTTTTCCTCCATCCAGCGCATTTTATCCATATGTACTAGGACAGTAAAAGGTGTTGGATAAAGATAGCTGTTTTTATATATTTCTAAATCCTTCAATGCTCTTTCTTCAAAACTAATAAAATTTAAAATTTCTCCCTGCCAATAAAGAGGCCAATTTTTCCTTTCTAGTCCCTCCTGCATCATCTGAAATCCTTCGTGCTGCCTCTTGGTATTTTCTAAAAAACTTTCTCTATACTCTTTTTCAGTCCCAGTTAAGCTTTTTAATTCTTCTTCTGTCGCCACAATACTATCCTGATAGTACATAATATTTTCTGCGACAAAAGCTTCAATTTCATCCTGCTTCATTGTTTTTTTATCAATGTAAAAAAAATAACTACTCACTATAATTAATAAAAGTCCAATTAAAAAATAACTAAATTTGGCACGCTTCATCTTTGTCCATTCGAGTCGCAATAATTGAAGCATATAAGCCCTCCTTTTTTGAATAAATAAAACGGAATTATTTACTTCTGTATCTATTACTAGAAATGGTAATACAATATAAATTGTAATCTACCAAAACCAAGATGTAAATACATTATTTGTATTTGAATTTGAGACATTATAATAATATGTAGGGTAAGATAGGAAATATGTTAAAATAATGGATGTGAAATACAAAATAGGTGCTGGCATCATATTAATTACTTGCCAACGAAAGAAGAGGGAAAAGTGATATATTGACATTGGTATGATAATAAAAAATAAAAGGTATTTTTCTTAACAGAAAGTAATAAGAGAAAAATAGACCGTATGAAGTCTAAGTTTTGAAATGGACTCCATACGGTTCTATTTAGATGGTTATACTAAAAAGAATGGGAAATGATGATTTACAAGGAAATCATCATTCCCCGTAAACTAAATTCATTGCTCTTCGTTTTCAAGTGGTGCAGACAATACACAAGGACCTGAACATGTAACGGTACCAGTATAAATAACAAGTATATGGTCGCCTGTATCGGCAGTTTCTCCTTTATAAAGAGTGCCAGTCCAGCCACCCAAGCTATAATAAATAGAAGACGGGATACTTTGGTTTTTCGAATAAACCCTTGTTTCAGTAACCGTTTTAGAGTAGCTCATGGCCTCTACTACGGGAGAAGAATCATTTGAAGCTCCAACTTGAAGTGGTGAGCCATAAAAAGCACCAAAAATTAAACCAACTGATAAAGCACTAGCTGCGATTTTTTTCATATTTATCCTCCATCCTATTTTTGTATTATTATATTTCTAGAATGAAACTAATTTTAAATGAATAAGAATTGTTGTTACTAGTTTTTATCCGCGCGCAGAGTTAGGAATATATCCCTCGGAATCCATTATATTGTATTTTGTGATATATGTAAATATTTTTCATTCGACACTTTTTTTCGGGTTAATTCGAGGTAATTCGCTATCGTGAAAATAGAGAAATTATAAAATTTATTTTACTACATTTATTTATATAGTAATTGTTTGATTTTTACCCATTTTTTGATATTATCATAGCAAAGAAAGGTGGGGTTTTTATGAAAATAATAGTAGCTTTAATGTTTAGCTTTCTATTGTTAGCTGGATGTCAAAGTGAACAAGTGAAGCAAGAAAAACTAGAGGGGCAAGAAGAATTTACATTTTATGAGCGCAATGTTAAGCCCAGAATGCTTGAGGTAGTAGCTGTAGAGGGAAGCAACGGAACAGCCTATACTCCTTTATTGTCATATTGCTGGAATCCGGATTTAACACAATGTCCATCTGAATTAAATAATGAGCCTCCGAGTCAAGATGTTTTTGAGAATTCACCTGCAATGAAAATTAAACCAAATGAGAAATTGCAATTACAAATAGTAAAGACACCGGATGATTTCAATGAAAATGTCAAAGAAAAATTGCCCTTTCCAACAAAAATTGAAGCATTTAAAGTTATTAGTAACCAATATGAGCCCGTAGAGTTAAAGGATGATTATTTGACAATGCCTGCTGAAGAAGGAAGATATATTTATCTATTTAGAGTAACCTATGATGAGGAATTCAAAGGTATTGCTTATTATGCTTGGCAAGGTAAGGTAGAACAATAATAGAGGAAGCTGTTAGCAAGAGGGCACTGAAAAAGTCTAAGAAATAACTAAAGCGATTACGTAAAAAGAAATCCATTTACGCAATCGCTTTTCTGTCTATTTACTATATTAAAAGGTTACAGCATAAACTTGATTACGACCATTTTCCTTTGCATGATATAAAGCTTTATCAGCGTTTGTATAAAATGCATCTAAGGAGATGGCTGTCTGAACTTCTGTTGTAGCGGAGCCTAAGCTTAATGTACATTGTGTTGAAATATACTGGAATGAATATTGGGAAATGGTAGTCCGCAATGCTTCTGCTAGCTTAGTTGCTCTGTCGATTTGGCAGTTTGGTATTAAAATAACAAACTCATCTCCGCCATAGCGCCCAAAAATAGCCTCTTTCGGAAGTGCATTTGCAATTACTTTGGCAATCTCTCTCAGTACATAATCCCCAGCATCATGTCCGTATGTATCATTAATCCCCTTAAAGCGGTCAACATCAAAAATAATAAAGGAAACCATGCTTTTTTTCTTTAGCGCTGAGGCAATCAGAGCATCTGCGCGCTGAATAAAGGCGTGTCTATTATAAATATTTGTTAACTCATCCATCATAGCCATACGTGTCAATTCAATATCTGTTTGCTCTTTTACGAGTAAAATAAAACCAATGCTACCGACGAGCATTTCAATAAATCTCGTCAAGAAGGCAAGTGTTTGATATTCATTTTCTGCAAAGAGCGTTACGTCGGTTGAAACAAATAGTGCATTATATGTACGCAAGACAAGTGACAGTGCAATGGCACTATATAAAATAAGCATGATGCGTTTCAAAATAGATGCTTTACAAGTAAGATAAAATGCTCGGATTGGGAATCCAATCAGTACAGTAACGGTTATAGATATAATAGCAATGCGCACATTGTCAAAATTATAAAACAAAATAGCTGCATAAAAGCTAAGTAAACCAAATAATGATACAATAACGATAGCTTTTCTCGCAGTAGCTGTGAGATATTTTAGCAACAAAAGTAGTGCAATACATTCAATCATTGTACCGATAAGCAACAGTGTATTACTTAAAAAAATGGAAACGATGAATGGCAATATTTCGCGAAATAGTATAATAGTATATGCAATAATTTGTAGGAGCTTTCCTATTACAAATGTCCAAATAGTACGGTTATTATACTGGTAGCTGTATGCTGAAATAAGCATGATAACGCAGTAATGTCCAATAACAAGCAAAAGAATAACCGTCTTTATATCAAGTAATAAAAGTGACATATATCTGTACCCCTAACTACATCAAAGAAATTGTTATTATTATACACAAAATAATGTTTAAAGTCGATTGGAATTATAGTGAAAAAAGGTGAAGTGATGTTTAAAACAATTGGAATTTTAGCCCATGTAGATGCAGGGAAAACGACTTTTTCCGAGCAGCTACTTTATCATATGGAAGGCATTAAAGAAAAGGGGCGTGTTGATAATAAAAATGCTCATTTAGATTTTCATGCATTAGAAAGGGCACGCGGAATTACAATTTTCGCAGAGCAAGGGCGCTTTCAATATGAAGGTGATACATATACATTAATTGATACGCCGGGGCATGTTGACTTTTCTCCTGAAATGGAGCGCGCGATTCGCGTAATGGATTATGCGATTGTTATTGTGAGTGCAGTGGAGGGAATTCAGGGGCATACCGAAACCGTATGGCAGTTACTGCAAAAATATAATGTGCCAACATTTTTATTTATAAATAAAATCGATCGTGAGGGTGCAAATAAGGAGCAAGTACTTGCAGCGCTTCATCAAGAGCTGTCAGAGGAAATTTTATTTATAGAAAATGATACGAGTGAGGAGAGCGTTAAGGAATGGCTAGCTGAGCGTGATGAACAAATGCTCGAATTGTTTTTAGAGGGCAAGCTAGAAAATACGATTGTTATGACACAACTGCAAAAGCAAATTGCAGCGCGTAAGCTTTTCGTTTGCATGGCAGGAGCGGCACTAAAGGATGAAGGGGTATTACCATTTTTTCAGCAGCTTGCTAAGCTCACAATAGCGTGCTTTGATACTACAGCGCCATTTCAGGCTGAAGTATTTAAAATACGGCATGACTCTACTGGACAGCGACTTACTTTTATGAAGGCATTGCAGGGACGCTTACAAGTACGCGATGCGTTTACATTTGGTGATACAACAGAAAAAGTAACGGAAATCCGCTATTATAATGGAGCGAAGTTTGAAACAACGACAGTTGTGGAGGCGGGTGAAATATTTGCAGTAAAGGGCTTAAACCAAGTGGCGATTGGTAGTGTTATTGGGGGTATACCAAATGAAAGCACATTGAAATTAGTGCCAACATTACAGGCCAAGGTTGTCTATCATGGTGATTTGCATATGAAGGAAGTGTGGCAGCAGTTCCGTTTATTAAATGAGGAAGAGCCTTCATTGCGTGCAATTTGGCAGGAGGAATTACAGGAAATCCATGTTCATGTCATGGGGGTGATTCAGCTAGAGGTACTAACTGAGATTGCGAGGGAGCGCTTTCATCTTGCGATTACATTCGCTAATCCGCAAATCATTTATAAAGAAACGATTGCTACAACTGTAACAGGATATGGGCATTTTGAACCGCTAAAGCATTATGCGGAAGTGCATTTACTTATGGAGCCAGTAGCGCGTGGTACAGGTATTTTGTTTCACAGTGTTTGTCATGCAGACGATTTATCAGTGGGACATGTTCGCTTAGTGGAACAGCATTTATTTGAAAGAGCACATAACGGCTTATTGACAGGCGCTGCGTTAACGGATATTAAGTTCACACTGCTGACAGGGCGCGCTCATGTTGAATATACGTCAGGCGGTGATTTTCGAGAGGCCACTTTGCGCGCGCTGCGCCAAGGTTTAGAGCAGGCTGAAAATGTGCTTTTAGAGCCTTATTATCATTTTAAAATGAAGGCAGCCAATGATTTTTTAGGGCGTATGATGCACGATGTACAACAAGCGCATGGTGAATTTGAAGCACCCACTATGACAGAAAAGAGCGCTATATTAATAGGAAAAGTACCCGTTGCTACATTTATGAACTATAGCACGACATTTGCAGCCTATACAAATGGCAGGGGCGTGCTAAGCTTGCAATTTGCTGGCTATGATGTCTGTCATAATCGCGAGGAAGTCATCGCGCAAAAAAACTATGATAAAAATGCAGATCCACTTTATACGTCATCTAGTATTTTTTGCAAAAAGGGCAAAGGTGAAATTATTCCATGGGATAAAGCGAAAGCTGCAATGCATTGTTTGAAATGAACGTGGAATAAATCTAGAATGAGAGAAAATGACTGGCTAGAAAATGGATTAAGACGCTATTCTCTAGCCAGCTTTTTTTACTCGGCAGTTTGTAATGTAAGTGTTAATGCATCATAGGAATCTCCATTAATGACAAGCGTGTAGTAATCGCTGTAAGAGTTATCTAATGAGAATGGCTGAGCAATTTTTCCACGCTGCTTATTCCCCTCGCTATCTTTGTAATCAAATGAGACATCCAATGCAATTGTTTTATGGAATGTATTATGACTACGGGGAATGTTGAATGAAAGGGAATTGCCATGAGAAAGACTATTTTTTGGTATTGTGTAGCTTTCATCATTGATTGCTAGTTCTAGATTAGATAAGTCGATGGACGACTGATTTACAAATTGTAGTTCGTATTCCTTGCTTAAATAAAGACTAGTACTATAACGATTTCCATTCTTGTCGACCACGATTCGCGGGGCAATTTTTTCGAATGTTACAATAAGCTCGTTATTGCTATAAACAAAATACGAAGTGCCCTCTGTTTTGACAGATATATTTGGATAAATCTTTTTATTTAATCGCTCTTCTGCACGAATAGATTCATCGACTTCCTCTGGGGCTAAAATGAGTGGATTTTGAGGAATGACTCCCATTTCACCATCATAAAAATAAAAAGTAGAATGATGTTCCCCAGCCCGTTCACTTTGGAAGAACTGTCCATCCAAATCGTTTTCGGTAATACGATAGTTGGCTGTGTGTTCGTCTTGTGAAAAAGTGGTGCTAAGTATTATTAAAATAAGTACGGAGAGAGAAAAGGCGATTCGTGGCATCCAACTTCCTTGCTTTTTTTGTTGTGTTTTCGCATGAATTGCAATTCGTTCTTTTTGGGTAAACTGTGCATTTTGAAAAACATTTTGTTCCATTGTATTGCGCAAATTTTTTAATCTTTTTTCCACATTAATCCCTTCCTTCTAATAAAGTTTTTAAATTTCCTCTAGCACGCCTTAATCTGGTCTTTACAGTATTTTCATTGCAGCGCAAAATGGTTGCGACCTCATGGATGGATAGTTCCTCATAGTAATAAAGCAAAATGACTTCTCGATATTTGATAGGTAAGGTGAGTACAGCATGAGCTAATGCTTCATTTGTTTCTTGCTGGATTAAAAAACTTTCCGGAGGCGGCTGGGCTGGTAGCTGTTGATCGTAGCCGCTATCTTTCACAATAATGCGCTTAAACCAAGCAGTGCGGTAATAGTCCTTTGCGCGATTAATTGTAATGCGGTAAATCCATGCTTTGTATGATTGAATAGCGTGTTTTTTATCGTATTGTTCATAACAAGTAAGAAATACATCCTGTACGATTTCCTGTGCTTTGCCCCAATCTTGCACATAGCTATAGGCAAGCTTTGTTAAGGCAAGCCCGTATGTATCCATCAAAGCATCAAGCCAAACTTCTGGCGTAGTTTCTAATATAATTTGCTCTACCTCTATCATCCCCTCACATCCTTTCCTTGCCCCTAAGACGACCTAAAATCCTATTGCGTTTCAAAAGAATGAAAAAAGATTGCAGCAAATTGCTACAATCTTTACTTTAAGCTAATTTTACCATATTTAGTTAGATGTAGCATTGGTTTTAAACAAAGGATAGCACCTAGTTTTCAACTAAATAGCCTTTGTCACGCAACCGTTCTTCTGCTAAATTCAGTAAGTCTTCAGCAGGTGCGCTAATCATATGCATATGTGTTCCATCTGTTAAAATGGATAAATAATTAGCTTTTGTATCCTTAACACGCTTAACGAAGGCATCTACTTCAGGGCGATTAGATACCATGATGGAGGCGGTAATTTCACCATATACAGCATGCTCAACAATCACATTGTTAATCGTCACGCCACAATCGACTATTGTGTACATTTCATCTAATGCATTTTCGGCGCTATGCGTACAAACAATTTTTCGTTCAATATGTGCTGCTTTTTCTAAAGGCATATATAAATAACCTTGGCTCGTCGCAATAATTGGCTCATTGCGTGCTTTTAATAAATTCATATCATTAACAATCACTTGACGTGATACATTCGCATGCTTTGCTAAATCCGTACCAGTAATTGGTTTCCCAGCTACCTTTAATAATGATAACAGCTCATAGCGACGTTCTTCACCTAACATTTTTTTCATGCAATCACCTCCAATAATTTAATCATTCTTCAGCGAAATTTAATAGAGGAACTGACAATGTACGCGTGTAAAACAGTACTTGTTTTTTGGTCGGCTTGAAAAACCGAGGTGTAATAGATGTATATAAACAATTTGTCCTAACATAGTGTAACACGAGAGCATCTAGATGTGCCTAAAAGATTTGTGTCCATTTTTTTATTTCCACATATGATAAAGCGAGAAAAGGAGGATGCCCATGCGAGTTCATATTGTCCAAAAAGGCGATACACTATGGAAAATTGCCAAACAATATAGTATCGGCTTTGAGGAGCTAAAACGCTTAAATGCTCATTTAGCAAATCCAGATTACATCGTACCGGGAATGGAAATTTACTTACCAGACGGTCATCACGTAAAGGAAAAGCCGAAAGAGCAGATAAAGGAAAGGGTGGAGAGTCCGCGACAAAATATGCCGTTACCAACACCAGCACCACCAAAAATTGAACAGCCAATGATGCCGCCGATACAGTGGCAGCCACAACAGCCTGTATGGCCAGAGTTTAATTTATATATGCCGTGGCATATAGATATGACACAAATGCAATCAATGCCGCCGCAGCTACAACAACCGATGATGCCAATGCCAGAAATGCAACAGCCTATCATGCCACCACCACAAGCTCAACCGCCGATGATGCCGATGCCAGAAGCTCAGCAACCGATGATGCCACCGCAACAAATGCATCCACAAATGATGCCACAACCGATGCCATTTCCACCAATGTGCATGCCACCAATGCCGATGATGTGCTGCTGTCCGATGCCTACGCCATATGACATGATGATGTATCCGCAGATGCAGTCATTCCCGAATATGCCGCAGCAACAACTTGCTGCTGAAATGGAACAGCAAGCTTCCCCGATGATGGAACAAGAAATGCGCAATGAAAACTTTTATGAACAAATGAACCAGCCTTGCCCATGTACACAGCAACCACAAATGATGCCTTTACCATGTCAGCCAATGCCTTGTCCACCATGGCACTATTAATATGTATATTAAGCACAATTGCTGGAAATGGCAAACGGCATCCGGCACATTCTTTGTCAAAAAATATGAGGATAGCTTAATCGAAAAAAAAGTAAAAAATATTCATCATAAATTAACAGCAATTGCTTTTCCATATCATATTCCGGTTGTTAATACCAATGACGGGGTTGTCATTCAAAAATGGCATGAAGGCCGTAGCGCACGCTTTGACCAGAAGGAAGAGCGGTTAGCGGCAGTTGACTGCTTGCAAGCTCTTCATGAAACAAAAAATGATATTAATTGGCAGCTTGAACCTCTCCCGCGTCAGCAGCTACAACGCAAATGGCGAGCAAGATTTGAACGATTTTTAATGAATGAAAAAGAGCTTTCGTATTATTTAGATAAAGATTACAACAGCATTGCCCACACGGCATATAAAGGCTTAAGTAATATGTCTGCAGTGCCTTTACAAACAGAAGGGGCAACTTTGCTACATGGGGATGTTGTGCACCATAATTTTTTGAAAACAGCTAAAGGAATTGTATTAATTGATTTTGATTTAGCTGTGTTAGGCTCGCCTATTGATGAAATGGTTTTATGGCTACATCGTGCATTACCGAATGTCGACTATGATTTATCGTTGCTTCTACAAGAGCATCCTTATACAGCAATTTGTATGCCGCAACTATCACATATATATTATCCAAATGAATTGCTGCGTGAATGGCTGTATATTTTACAATTAGAAGAGAAGGAGCGCGAGCCTTTTCTAGATTATTTAATTCCCTTTACTAGAAAAGCATTACAGCATTGGCCGAGGCTAATCAAACAAATTGAGTACCATTCATAAAGTGTGTGGGGCGTCTAAAAAGGCTGTGGGGGCTTTGGGACAGTTTCATTTAAAAGTAGCTGAATTCAATGTTTCCAACTATATTAAAATAAGCTATCAATCTTTTTAAATAACTGTTATTTTAATAAAACCCGAACAAAACGTCCGAAAAGCAGTGCTCCGCACGCTTTTTGGACGCCTCTCTCTCTAGCTCACTTTGTGCTATAATGAATGCATGATTGTGAGGGATGAAAGATGTACGATTATTTAAAAGGTCAGGTGACGCGTATTACACCTGAATATATCGTCGTAGAGCAGCAAGGAATAGGCTGGCGATTATTTACACCAAATCCATATGCCTTTCAAAAAACGACAGTAGAACAACAGATTTTTTTACATATGCATGTACGTGAGGATGCACAGCTCCTTTATGGATTTACGAGCTTAGATCAGCGTGAGCTCTTTCGGAAATTAATTCAAGTATCAGGAATCGGACCAAAAGGTGCGCTAGCGATTTTAGCGACTGGGAATCCAGCGCAAGTTATTCAAGCGATTGAAATGGAGGACGAGTCTTTTTTAATCAAATTCCCGGGGGTTGGCAAAAAAACAGCACGCCAAATGATTTTAGATTTAAAGGGCAAGCTGGGTGCATTATTAGAGCAAGTCGAGCTGCCAAGTGCAGAGGAGGAGCTACCGTTATTTGGCGTCAATCCGTATAAGCATGAGTTAGAAGAGGCATTATTAGCTTTAACAGCGCTCGGTTATGCGGAACGTGAGTTAGCTAAGGTACAACCGCAGCTTGAAGCAGATGAAACATTAACGACGACGGATGCTTATATGAAGCAAGCGTTAAAGCTGCTATTGAAATTAAAATAGGAGGACGAGGGCATGTCAGATCGAGTGATTTCGAGCGAAGCGAATGCGGCAGAGGAACAACTCGAGTATTCTTTACGTCCACAGTCGCTTGCGCAATATATTGGGCAACATCAAGTAAAGGATAACTTGAAAATTTTCATAGAAGCAGCGAAGCAGCGTCAGGAATGCTTAGACCATGTGCTTCTATATGGTCCTCCAGGGCTGGGTAAAACGACGTTAGCAACTGTTATAGCGAATGAAATGGGTGTACAAGTCCGTATGACGAGTGGACCAGCTATTGAACGACCGGGGGATTTAGCGGCTATTGTTAGCAGCTTAGAGCCTGGAGATGTATTATTTATAGATGAAATTCATCGTCTGCCACGCGCAATTGAGGAAGTACTCTATCCCGCAATGGAGGATTTTTGTTTGGATATCGTTGTAGGCAAAGGGCCAGAAGCCCGCTCTATTCGTCTAGAATTGCCACCATTTACGTTAGTAGGTGCAACAACGCGGGCTGGAGCATTATCCGCACCGTTGCGAGACCGCTTTGGGGTGCTACTGCGCCTAGAGTTTTATGATGAGGAATCATTAGCAAAAATCGTGATACGAAGCGGGCAATTGTTTGGGGTAGAGATGGATGAAACAGCAGCATATGAAATAGCTCGTCGCTCAAGAGGTACACCGCGTATCGCCAATCGCCTATTAAAACGTGTGCGCGATTATGCACAGGTTATAGGGAACGGACAAATTTCATTAGTACTTGCACAGCAAGCACTTGAGCTATTGCAAGTAGACCCACTTGGCTTAGATCATATCGACCATAAATTATTAATGGCGATGCTAGAGCGCTTTCGCGGAGGTCCAGTCGGCTTAGATACACTAGCGGCATCGATTGGTGAGGAGCGTGTGACGATAGAGGACGTTTATGAACCATATTTATTGCAAATCGGCTTCGTGCAGCGCACACCTAGAGGGCGTATTGCCACAGCATTAGCATACGAGCATTTTGGCATAACGCCACAACAATCTTAAGTAAAGGGACGTTTTTATGAAAGTAGAAGATTTTGATTTTTATTTACCAGAGCAATTAATCGCCCAAACGCCATTATTAGACCGTACAGCGAGTCGTCTGTTAGTTGTTAATCCCCATTCAAAAGAGCTTGAGCATCACCAATTTGCTCATATTTTAGAAGAGCTCCAAGCAGGTGATTGCCTTGTGTTAAATGATACCCGTGTATTACCTGCTCGTTTAATTGGTGTAAAAGAAGATACGGGTGCTAATATTGAAATACTATTATTAAAGCAAACAAATAAGGATGAATGGGAGACGTTAGTTAAGCCTGCCAAGCGTGTGAAAATTGGTACTGTCATTACATTTGGTGAAGGTTTATTGCGCGCGGAATGTGTTGCCGAGCTAGAGCACGGTGGACGCCTATTTCAATTCCAATATGAAGGCATTTTTTACGAAATTTTGGATCGTTTAGGAGAAATGCCTTTGCCGCCATATATTCGTGAAAAGCTCGATAATCAAGAGCGCTATCAAACAGTCTACGCAAAGGAGCGTGGTTCGGCAGCTGCTCCGACAGCAGGACTGCATTTTACAGAGCAATTGTTAGAGGCAATACGTGCGAAAGGAGTAGAAATTGCCTTCGTTACATTGCATGTAGGCTTGGGGACATTTAGACCAGTAAGTGTGGAATCGATTGAAGACCACGATATGCATGCAGAGTTCTACAGTATATCAGAGCAAACAGCCAGCATCATTAATCGCACAAAAGCAAATGGCGGAAATATCATTGCAGTAGGCACAACCTCTACACGTACTTTAGAAACTGTCGCTTCTAAAAATAATGGGAAAATTATCGCTGAGCAAGGCTGGACGTCCATTTTCATTTATCCAGGCTATGAATTTAAAGCAGTGGACGGGCTTATTACGAATTTTCATTTACCGAAATCTACACTTGTTATGCTTGTTAGTGCTTTAGCGAGTAAAGATAGCATTTTACATGCATATAAAGAGGCGGTAGAAGAAAATTACCGCTTCTTTAGCTTCGGTGATGCAATGTTTATTCGACCAAAAGTGAAACCATAGTAGTAAGGAAGAGCTTAGCGTTTTGTAAAATTGCTATTTACTTAATAGCACGTTACAATAATTTGTTGTGCGTAATACTTTTCGCATAGATGAATTCGAGGTACTGTTTATACCTTTAGAAATGAGAGGGATTTTGTTCATGACACAACCAGCTATACGCTATGAATTAATTAAAACATGTAAGCAAACAGGAGCGCGCTTAGGTATCGTGCATACACCACACGGCTCATTTGAAACGCCTACATTTATGCCAGTTGGGACACAAGCGACTGTAAAAGCAATGTCGCCGGAAGAGTTAAAAGAAATGAATGCAGGCATTATTTTATCTAACACTTATCATTTATGGCTTCGACCAGGTCATGATATTGTAAAAGAAGCAGGTGGACTTCATAAATTTATGAACTGGGATCGCCCAATATTAACAGATTCAGGTGGCTTCCAAGTATTCTCTTTAAGCAAATTCCGTAAAATTGAAGAGGAAGGCGTTTATTTCCGTAATCATTTGAATGGGGATAAGCTTTTTTTAAGCCCTGAAAAAGCGATGGAAATTCAAAATGATTTAGGTTCAGATATTATGATGGCTTTCGATGAGTGTCCACCATATCCAGCAACATATGATTATATGCTAAAATCTGTAGACCGTACTACGCGTTGGGCAAAACGCTGTAAGGAGGCACATCAGCGTCCTGAGGAGCAAGGTTTATTCGGCATCATCCAAGGTGGTGAATATGAGGAATTGCGTCGTCGCTCAGCGGAAGCTTTAGTAGAGCTAGATTTCCCAGGCTATGCAATCGGTGGTTTGTCGGTAGGGGAGCCTAAAGAAGTGATGAACCGCGTATTAGACTTTACCGCACCCTTAATGCCTGAAAATAAACCTCGCTATTTAATGGGGGTTGGCTCACCAGATTCGCTCATTGATGGAGCGATTCGTGGTATTGATATGTTTGACTGTGTATTGCCAACAAGAATTGCGCGTAATGGTACATTAATGACATCAGAAGGTCGCATGGTCATTAAAAATGCCAAATTCGCTCGTGACTTCCGCCCGATTGATGAAAATTGTGATTGCTATACATGTAAAAATTATACACGTGCTTATGTGCGTCATTTATTGCGTACAGAGGAGACATTTGGCTTACGTTTAACTTCATATCATAATTTACGCTTTTTAATTAAATTAATGGAAGATGTTCGCCAAGCCATTCGCGAAGACCGCTTAGGAGACTTTAAAGAAGAATTTTTTGAAAAATATGGCTATAATTTGCCGGATGCTAAAAACTTTTAACATCTTCCAGCAATGTTTTGTACCGAAAGCTTAGCGGCAGGTACAAAAATCTCACATCTATATTGGTGGCGAGATGAATGTGAGTATAAGACCAATTTCAATGGTTGTCGAAACACTCGCTGAATCATAGGAACTCAGTCTAAGAATATCGCATCCAGCAGGTATCAGGGATGCTTGCACAATTCAAAATCCCCACGCAATTACGCTAAGGCATAATTGATTTAGCTAGAAAAATAGTTGAAAATTTAAGAAAAAAAGCGTTTTCTAATCGCTTTTTTATAGTAATGTATAATATACTTAAGAAGTGAGATTTTGAAAGGGGGATAAGCCTAATGGAAACACTATATTCTTTTGCACCAATTATTATTATGTTCGTTGCAATGTGGTTTATTTTAATCCGTCCAGCACAAAAAAGACAAAAAGCGACGGCGGAAATGCAAAACAATATTAAACGCGGTGACCGTGTAGTAACGATTGGCGGCTTACATGGTGAAGTAGACGCGATTGAAGATACAGCAGTATATTTACTCATTGCGGATAATGTACGTGTGAAATTTGAAAGACAAGCAATTGGTCGTGTTCTAGTAGACTAAATGTGTAAAAGAGATTAGGAAAGTAGATGAATGCTACTTCTGCCTAATCTCTTTTTGTTTGATTAAGCGGATATCAATATTTTGCGGGCAAATCAAAGCTTTTGAACTAGGAAATGGGTATTTGAAAAGTATATACGTATTTGAGGTATATCAAAAGTGAACTAACTGCTTTCATTTTACAAAAACATTTTGTATGAAAAACCCTCATTTTGCTCACAATGAACAAAAAGAGGGGCTACGTATGGAAGAGTACTTATTAATTATAGCGCGGACGTTTTTTCTATATTTTCTTGTACTGTTCGTCTTTCGAGTAATGGGCAAGCGTGAACTAGGTGAGTTAAGCATTTTAGATGTTGCCGTTTACGTCTTAATTGCTGAAGTAGCTGCTTTAGCATTAGAAGATGTCGAAAAACCCTTTCTAAAATCGGTTTTACCAATACTATTGCTTTTTGCAATTCAATATATTAATGCTATTTTTATTTTAAAAAATAAACGTTTGCGCGATGTGATTGACGGAGACCCTACAATTGTTGTAAGAGATGGTGTTATTTTAGAAAACGCGATGGTCAAGCAACGCTATAATTTAGATGATTTATTTCAGCAAATGCGTGAACAGGGCATTAGCTCCGTACAATCGATTTCTTTTGCATTTTTAGAGCAGTCAGGTAAGCTGTCAATTTATATGAAAGATGGTCCTGCTTTTGTTTTACCCATTATTGTCGATGGTTATTTAGATGGAAAGCATCTACGTTTAATTGGTAAAACAGAAGAATGGCTAGAAGATGAGTTGCGTGCACAAGGAATCTACTCGGTCAAGCGTGTTTTTTATGCCTGCTATGAAGATGGTAAATTACATGTACAGCTAAAGTCTCGAAAAAATAGCTCGTAAATAGCGTAAATCCTGCCAGCGAATTTGATTTGTGATAATAAGTAATAACGTAATAAATACTAATGTGATAGCATTATCAATCCAAAAATGACCTGTGAAATGAACGAATGATTGCACAAGGCATACGATGATAAATGTCACATAAGGTACGACAAAAATTTGAAAGCCTACACCGATTCGTGGATGCTGTCGCAATGTTGCGATATGTAAAAATGATGTAATAAGTACACCAAAGCCAATCGCAATGATTGCTCCTTTTTCCTGAATAAATGGCTGCGAGGCAAGGGCAAATAAAATAAAGAGCTTTGCCAAGCCACCATAGACCGAGTTCATCATGGCTGCACGCGCCTCGTCAACAGCTTGTAAAATAGAATGAAGTGGGCTTTGCACATAATAAAAATAAAAAATGGGTGCTAATATTTTCATAAAACCGCGATTTTCCTCTAAATGAAACAGCTTCATTGCAAGCTCATCTCCGTAAATAAAAAAGTAAGTGGCGGCAAAGCAGCCAATAATGGATGAGAGCCGCAGCGATACTTCAACCCGCTCGGATAATACTTTTGTATTATTGCGAGCCATCGCATCGCTAACAGCTGGAATTAGTACAATTGCTAAAGCATTAGGGATGAATGAAGGAAATAGCAATAATGGAATATGCACACCTGAAATAACTCCGTACAAAGTTGTTGCTGCGGATGCGGCAAGTCCAGAAACGGTTAAAGCCTTTAAAAAAATAATCGGCTCCAAAAACCATGTAAATGTGCCGAACATTTTACTTCCTGCTGAAGGCAAAGCAATGCGAAATAGCGGTGCGGCAGGATAGCTTGTAGCCTTTGTGTTGTATTTTTGCTTAGTATAGTGGAATGCTAAAAATAATAATGAAAAAATTTCTCCAAGCAATGTAATAAACATTGCACCAGCAGCGGTAATACTTGCGTCAGCCGTGACGAAATACGGCAATAGTAACATGACGAGCGCTATGCGCAAAACTTGCTCTAATAGCTGAGCCCAAGCAGTTGGTGTGATTTTGGCTAAACCTTGCAAGTATGCTTTAATTAAACTTGCATAAACGACGATGGGAACAGTAATTAGCGACACCTTTAAAGTAAGGGCGATTGCTTCGTTTTGTAATAATGTGCGTGCGAGCCATGGCAGTGATAAATAAAGAGGTGGTAATAATAATAAAATGGCAATCGTAGAAATAAAAATGGCCTTTGCCATAACAGCTTGTACATCTTCAGTGCGCTTTTTTGCACGAAGCTCCGCCGTCAGTTTAGCGACAGCAATTGGCAAGCCGAGCTGAGCAATCGCAATAAAAAAAATAAATGTCGGATAAGCGGTCATATAAATACCGACAGCTTCTTCTCCAGCAATACGCATAAATTGCATTCGATAAATGAAGCCTAAGCATTTTGAAAGAAAAATGACAAATATTAAAAACATCGTACCTTTTATAAATGATGCCACTGCGCCAATCCCTTCTCATCTTATCTTTTTTGATATACACTATTTGTATGCATGAGCAGTAGTGATTACAACTTTAACTTCTATCAGCTAGTGTCCAGCCAGCCGCTAATAGAGAGGAACTCAGTCTAAGAGCGCCACCACACGCGCAACGACTGGGTGACCAACAGCCTGTTGGGGGATGTCACAGATTTTGAAAAAAGGCCTGCGCGATGCAGGTAGTTAACCGTTATTACGCGATGTGACGGTTTTAGGTTAACTTCCACCACCGAGCTCGAAATAATCTGGACGAGAGTTAGCCGAGGCGAAATTGATAACAGGGGTGAGCAGATTATGGCGATTCGTTATAAACAGCTTTTTGACCATGTGTACGTTGTATTACAAAGTAAAGTAGAAGAGTTTCATTTTCTTCAATATCAAGCGCTGTCAGAGGAAGAGCTTTGGAATTATTGTGTTGACCGAAAATGGCGTAAAAAAGAGATTGAAAGCCTATCAATTTCTGAAGTTGTTGCAACCGTTTTTGATTTAACGCCGTCAGAAGTATTAAATTATCATCGTTTTGTGTCCCACCAAGCACTAGATTTACAAAGTGAGCTAGCTGCTGTGCTATTTAATGTGGAAAATGTGAATACAAAAATAGAATAAAATAACACTTCTATTACTTCTTTATTTTTGCTGCAAAAGAATGCTAGCTAGGCAATCTGCTATTCAATTCATTTTTGAACGCATTCAATTTGATGCTTTGTTTTTAAATAGAGGTCTGCTGTGCCTGTGAATAAAGGGGAAAATCCTCTATTCAATATTTGACAGCTAGCTAATCGTGTTTCATAATAAGCATATTGTGTGTATTCGTTTTTTAGAATGGGTTTTGTTGGCCGCTTAAGTGGGCCGCTACATAAGTGAACGGAGAATATAGCGCATAAGCGCTTTTTCTCATGCACAAATTCGTGCGTCAAGTTAGAGGAGGATTTACAATGAAATTAGTAAACCGTATTATTACCTTTACGCTGATTGTTCTATTACTATTTACAGGTATGGGTACGACGGTTCAAGGAGTTTTAGACAAAGTAAAACTCGGCTTGGATTTACAAGGTGGTTTTGAAGTATTATACGAGGTTGAAACATTAGACGGTTCGAAGGTGACGCCAAGTGTTTTAGCGGATACAAACGCGGCATTAAACCGACGTGTAAACGCATTTGGTGTAAGTGAGCCTTCCATTGCAATTGAGGGAGAAAATCGTATTCGTGTGCAGCTAGCAGGTTTAGACGACCAATCATCGGCTCGAGAGCTACTATCAAGCACGGCGAATTTAACATTCCGTGACGTAGACGATAATCTACTGCTCGATGGAACGGATTTAAAAGAGGGTGGGGCAAATGCCACTTTTGATGACCGAAATCAACCGATTGTTACATTAACATTAAAGGACGCGACAAAATTTGCCGAGGCAACACAGCATGTTTTAGACATGGGGCCTGGGAAAAACCTACTTGTCGTATGGTTAGATTTTGAAGAAGGTGTGGACTCTTACGCTGCTGAAGCTGGTAAAGAGGAGCCGAAATTTGCTTCTGCTGCCTCAGTAAGTCAAGTGTTAAATACAACAAATGTAATGATTCAGGGAAGTTTCACAGTAGAGGAAACAAAGTCTCTTGCCTCTGTATTGAATTCAGGTTCTTTGCCTGTTAAATTAACTGAAATTTATTCGACTTCAGTTGGTGCGCAATTCGGTGAGCAAGCACTAACGAGCACTGTATTTGCTGGCGTTATAGGGGTACTGATTATTTTTGTATTCATGCTACTATACTACCGCCTACCAGGAATTATTGCCATAATTACATTAACAGTGTTTACGTACTTAGTTCTTGTTGTTTTCAACGGCATTAATGCGGTACTGACATTACCCGGTATTGCAGCGGTCGTATTAGGAATCGGTATGGCAGTCGATGCGAATATTTTAACAGCCGAGCGCATTCGTGAGGAATTGCGTGTAGGTCATAGTGCAAAAGAAGCGTTTAAGCTTGGTTCAAAGCAATCTTTATCGGCTATTGTCGATGCGCAATTAACAACATTGCTTGTGGCGATTGTATTATTCTATTTTGGTACAAGCTCTGTAAAAGGTTTTGCGACAACATTAATTATTACAATTTTACTAAGCTTCGTAACGGCTGTTTGGGGCTCGCGTATGCTACTTGGTTTACTTGTCAACAGCGGTTATTTCGATAATCCTGTTTGGTATGGTATTGCAAAATCGAAGCAACATAAATTAGAGGAAGGCTTAAAGGCGCTTGATTTAACGACGAAATTCGATCGTTTAGATTTTGTAGGTCATCGCCGTAAATTCTATGCTTTCTCCTTGATTATTTTAGTTGTTGGAGTAGTCATCATCGGCATTTTCCGCTTAAATTTAGGTATTGATTTTTCAAGTGGTACACGTGTGGAAATTTTAGCAGACCGTGAACTTGTACAAGAGGAAATGATAGACTATTTAGAGGGAATGGGCTTCACAAGTGAAGATGTAATTATTTCTGGTGAAGAGAAGAACATCGCTGTTGCACGTTATAAAGATGAATTTTCTCAGCAGGAAATTTTAGATTTAAAGGCACAGGTAAAGGCAGACTTTAATCATGAGCCTAGCGTGAGTGCCGTTTCTTCAACGGTAGGGGAGGAACTGGTGAAAAACGCGATTAAGGCACTAGTTATTTCAGCGATTGGTATTATTATTTATGTAGCCATTCGCTTTGAATGGCGTATGGGTGTCGGCACAATCATTTCATTATTGCATGATGTATTCTTTATTGTGGCGATTTTCAGTTTACTGCGATTAGAAGTTGAAATTACATTCGTCGCTGCAGTATTAACAATCGTTGGTTATTCGATTAACGATACGATTGTTACGTTTGACCGTATTCGTGAAAACGTTAATCATCAGGAGAAAATTACTACAAAAGAAGAACTTGCGAATATTGTAAATAAATCATTGCGTCAAACGATGGGACGCTCTGTGAATACAGTATTAACGGTTATTATCGTAGTTGTTGCCCTTATTTTCTTAGGTGCACCATCTATTCAAAACTTCTCAATCGCGCTATTAATTGGTCTTGTTACAGGTATGTATTCGTCCATTTGTATCGCTGCACAAATTTGGTATTCATTAAAAGTACGTGAAATGTCGAAAACTGGTGGCGGTGTCATGAAAAAAGAGAAAAAACAATGGGGTACAGACGAACCAGTTGTTTAAATTAAAATGAGGCTGCCTAACTAGGTAGCCTCATTTTGCATATGCAATGAAGGCTCCATTTTCGTTTCTCTTTTTCTTTGATTTACTCAAGCTCAAATACACGATAAAATATAGCTAGACATAAAAAATAGGGAGGCGTTTATTGATGAAAACACAATGGACATTATTAATCGGCTTAGTTTTTGCTATTATTATCGCAATATTTGCTGTTGTAAACGTAGACCAAGTACCAGTGAATTATATTTTCGGTGAAGCCCATTGGCCACTTATATTAGTTATTTTAGGCTCAGCTTTTATTGGTGCGGTTAGTTCAATATCTTTCATTGCCTTTAATTTATTTCGTATGAATCGTCAAATTAAGCATTTAGCGAAAGATTTACAGCAAAGAGATGAAAAAATCGGGCAATTAGAGCAGGAGTTAACTACTAAAAACGAACAATTAGTCGTACAGCAAACGAAGTTGCTAAATAACACACAAGAAAGCTTGCAAGAGGAAAAGTGATAAATGTAAAAGGAAAGGCTGTTTGAAAAGTGGTGCGCTAGCCTGCTTTCTAAACAGCCTTTTTTTCTTGAATACTGTTATAATAATATCGTTAAAGGAAGTGAATGACATGATAAGTATGAATAAAAAATGGATTATCCAGCACCCTAATGAGCAAAGTGTGCAACATTTGCAGCAACAATTAAAGCTTTCGCCAATCGCAGCCAAAATTTTAGTAGCACGGGGCTGTCAAACGGTTGAGCAGGCACAAAAAATATTAACAATGGATGAACAAGCACTACATGACCCGTTTTTATTACATAATATGGACAAAGCAGTGAAGCGGATTGAGCAAGCTCTTGAAGCAGGAGAAAAAGTGTTAATTTATGGAGATTATGATGCGGACGGCATTACGAGCACAGCCATTATGCTCCATACTTTATTAGACTTAGGGGCAGATGTGGATTTTGTTATCCCCAACCGCTTTACGCATGGCTATGGTCCGCACGAGCAATTATTTCGCGATGCATATGAACAAGGGGTTCAATTAATTATTACGGTGGATAATGGCATTGGTGGGATAGGACCGATACGTCTTGCCAAGGAGCTTGGGATGGATGTAATTGTTACCGACCACCACGAGGCAGGGGAGGAGCTACCGCCAGCAGATATTATTATTCATCCACGTGTACCAGAAGGGCATTATCCTTTTGGAGAGCTTGCAGGTGCTGGAGTGGCATTTAAAATAGCACATGCATTATACGGTGAGATACCAACGCATTTATATGAGCTTGTTGCGATAGGGACGATTGCGGATTTAGTGCCTCTGGTAGATGAAAACCGTTATATTGTACAGCAGGGTATCAAATATTTACGTCAGTCTCAAAGTCCATGGGTGCAAGCTTTTTGTAAAGTAGCAAGCGCGACGCAGTCGGA
This sequence comes from Metasolibacillus sp. FSL H7-0170, assembly GCF_038593115.1. Lineage (NCBI taxonomy): Bacteria > Bacillati > Bacillota > Bacilli > Caryophanales > Caryophanaceae > Metasolibacillus > Metasolibacillus sp. FSL H7-0170. The sequence goes on from NZ_CP151964.1 coordinate 218,687, forward strand.
AATTAATGAGGAAACAATTGGCTTTTACTTCGGCCCTCGTTTAAATGCCATTGGTCGCTTAGGAGATGCAATGCCGGGGGTGCATTTTATAATGAGCGAGGATAGTTCAACGGCAAAGGAATTAGCCGAGCTACTGAATGCTAAAAATGCTGAGCGTAAAAATATTGTTGCAATGATTACGGAGCAAGCGGAAGCAATGATTGAGGCTGATGATGAATTAAAAAATGCCCATGTTTTAGTCGTTGCACATGAAGGTTGGAATCCCGGTGTTGTTGGAATTGTTGCCTCTAGGCTCGTAGAAAAATATTACCGCCCGACAATAGTTTTATCACTTGATGCAGCAAATGGAGTGGCAAAAGGCTCAGCGCGCAGTATTGAAGGCTTCCATTTGTTCAATGAACTCGCGAAAAATAGAGATATATTGCCGCATTTTGGTGGACATCCGATGGCAGCAGGGATGACGCTAGCTATAGAACATGTTGGACAATTGCAGGAGCGCCTAAATAAGCAGGCACAAAGCTGTTTAACTGCTGAGCAACTCATACCTCAGCTAACGATAGATGTTCCTGTTGAATTAAGTGAAGTGACTGTTGAGGCGATTGAGGAAATTCAGCAGCTAGGTCCTTTCGGTGTCGATTTTGCGAAGCCTGTTTTTGCACTTGAACAAGTGAAAGTAAGTGCTATGCGGAAAATTGGAGCGAATGAAAATCATTTAAAATTAGAACTAGACGATGGTTATTGTACAATCGATGCCATTGGTTTTAATAAAGGCTATTTATTTAATGATATATCCTACGGTGTTGCACTATCCTTTGTCGGTGATTTGCAAATTAATGAATGGCAAAATCGTAAAAAGCCACAGTTTATGGTACAGGATGTGCAATCAAATGAATGGCAATTATTTGATTTGCGTGGTAAAAAGCAGGCGGCGAGTTGGGTGTCAACCATTCCGAAAGAAGATACGCTATTTGTTGTTTTCGACGAGCAGCTTGTGCCGCATTTTGAACAGCAGCTACAATTGCCTGTAACGCTTGCAGAGCACGTAGAAAAGAGTGATAAGCGCTATGTTGCGGTGCTTGATTTACCTCCTAGTGAAGTGCATTTTACAAAAATGCTGCAAAGGGTGCAGCCACAGCGCATCTATGCTCATTTTTATACAGCCACCTCACATTATTTTAGCGGCATGCCGACACGTCAGCATTTTAGCTGGTATTATAGCTTTTTAAAGAAACGCCCAAGCTTTTCTTTGCAGCAGCATATCGAGCCACTAGCGCAGCATATTGGGTTAAATGTGGATGTAATTAATTTTATGACAAAGGTGTTTTTTGAGCTAGGATTTGTTACAATAGAGGGTGGTCTGACGACAGTTGTAGAAAATGCGCCAAAACAGGCGTTAGAAGAGGCTCCGTCATACAAGGTACGTTCAGCACAAATACAGTTAGAGCAAAAGCTACTATACGCTACTTATAGTGAGCTGAAGCAGTGGTTAGATAAGCAAATGATGCAAGTGGATTCCTAAGGAGGAGTAATAAATGGATTTAAAGCAATACGTAACAACGGTAGAGAATTGGCCGAAGGAAGGAATTAGTTTTAAAGATATTACAACAATTATGGACAACGGTCAAGCCTACAAATATGCAACAGATCAAATTGTTACATATGCGAAAGAGCTCGGCGCAGAAATTATTGTAGGTCCAGAAGCGCGCGGCTTTATTATTGGCTGCCCAGTAGCCTATGCGCTAGAAATTGGCTTTGCCCCTGTTCGTAAGCCAGGTAAATTACCACGTGAAGTAGTGAGCGTTGATTATGGCTTAGAATATGGCAAAGATACGTTAACAATGCACCGCGATGCGATTAAACCAGGACAAAAAGTAATGATTTGTGATGATTTATTAGCAACCGGTGGAACGATAGAGGCGACAATTCGCTTAGTCAAAGAACTAGGTGGAATTGTAGTCGGATGCGCATTTTTAATTGAGCTGTCTGACTTGAATGGACGCGACAAAATCGGTAACTACCCAATTAAAACATTAATTCAATATTAAGAATAAGGCTGTGTGAAAGGTAGGCGAATGCGTCACTTTTCACACAGTCATTGTTGTTTTTTGAAACATTTAACCACTTTTACGACAACTAAATGATAACGTGTCTTTACAACATATACATATTTTTTATAAAATTGAGTTTATACATGAATCGTGAAAATATAGGGACAAGGTGGATATGCAATGGCGAAAGAACAAATTTTAGCGCCCGAAGATGTTTTCGAGCTCGTTAAATCATATATGAATAATGAACACGTTGACTTTGTAAAGAAGGCGTATGAGGTTGCGAAGGAAGCGCATAAAGAGCAGTTTCGTAGCTCAGGTGAACCATACATTATTCACCCTGTACAAGTAGCAGGAATATTAGCTGAGCTACAAATGGACCCGGCGACGGTAGCGGCAGGCTTTTTGCACGATGTCGTAGAAGATACTGCATTGACTCGTGAGGATATAGTGCGTGAATTTAATGAGGAAGTAGCAATGCTTGTAGATGGTGTAACAAAGCTAGGAAAAATTAAATATATGTCGAAGGAAGAGCAGCAGGCTGAAAATCATCGTAAAATGTTTGTCGCGATGGCACAGGATATTCGCGTTATTTTAATTAAACTAGCAGACCGCCTACATAATATGCGCACATTAAAGCATTTACCTTCGGAAAAGCAACGACGTATTTCAAATGAAACGCTTGAAATTTTTGCACCTCTCGCTCATCGTTTAGGAATTTCGACAGTGAAGTGGGAGTTAGAGGATACGGCGTTACGCTATTTGAACCCACAGCAGTATTATCGCATCGTTAGCTTAATGAAGAGGAAGCGCGATGAGCGCGAAGCATATTTGGATAATGTAATGGATGAAATTAAATCACAGCTTGATGAGATAGAAATCGATGCGGATATTTATGGACGACCAAAGCATATTTACAGCATTTATCGTAAAATGGCAATGCAAAAAAAGCAATTTAATGAGATTTATGATTTATTGGCTGTTCGTATTATGGTAGATAGCATTAAAGACTGTTATGCGGTGCTTGGCATTGTTCATACACTTTGGAAGCCGATGCCAGGTCGCTTTAAAGACTATATTGCAATGCCAAAGCAAAACCTATATCAATCCTTGCATACGACTGTTATCGGGCCATATGGCGACCCTTTAGAAGTGCAGATTCGTACGAAAGATATGCATAAAATTGCTGAATACGGGATTGCGGCGCACTGGGCCTATAAAGAAGGGAAGGCAGTGGAACGCAGCAAGGAAAGCATCGACCAAAAACTGAGCTGGTTCCGTGAAATTTTAGAATTCCAAAATGAATCATCCAACGCTGAGGAGTTTATGGAATCATTAAAATTTGATTTATTTTCGGATATGGTTTATGTCTTTACACCAAAGGGCGATGTAATTGAATTGCCAGCGGGCTCTGTGCCTATAGATTTTGCTTACCGTGTGCACTCAGAAGTCGGCAATAAAACAATTGGGGCTAAAGTCAATGGTAAGATGGTTCCGCTCGATACACCGCTAAAAACGGGGGATATTATTGAGGTGCTGACATCTAAGCAATCATTTGGACCTAGCCGTGACTGGATTAAAATTGCTCAAAGTTCGCAGGCGAAAAACAAAATTAAACAATATTTTAAGAAAAATCTGCGTGAAGATAGCGTAATTAAAGGGAAAGAGCTAATTGAAAAAGAAATTAAGGCGCAAGAATTTGAGGCTAAAGAGGTTTTAACTCAGGAAAACATTAAGCGCGTAATTGAAAAATTCAACTATACGCATGAGGAAGACTTGTATGCGGCTATCGGTGTAGGAGGAATAACCGCACAGCAAGTAGTAAATCGCCTAGCGGAAAAAATGCGCAAAGAGCGTGAGCAAGAGGAAGCGCTCGAAAAAATTGTGAAGGAAATGCAAAAGCCTAAGCCAAAGCGCACAACAGAATCGGGTGTCGCTGTAAAAGGCATTGATAATTTACTTATTCGTCTATCACGCTGCTGTACACCTGTCCCGGGCGATGAGATTGTCGGCTTCATTACGAAAGGGCGCGGTGTTTCTGTGCATAGAGCAGACTGTCCAAATATTCAAGATGACGACAAAGAGCGTTTAATCGCTGTTGAATGGGAAGTAGGAACAGCAACAGAGCGCAAACAATATCCTGTTGATATTGAAATTTCAGCATATGACCGTCATGGTATTTTAAATGATGTTATGCAAGTGGTGAGCGAATCTAAAACGAATATTTTAGCAGTTGCTGGACGCGCGGATAGAGAAAAAATGGCAACCTTGCAGCTAACAATTGCGATTACAAATATCGGAGAATTAACTAAAGTAGTCGAAAAAATTAAGCAATTACCTGATGTTTATTCGGTGCAACGTGTTATTAACTAAAGTAGTAAAAGAGGTAATCCTATGAAAGTCGTGCTCCAACGAGCGAAAAATGCTTCCGTTACAGTGAATGGTACGATAACGGGAGCAATTGATAAAGGCTATGTCTTACTAGTCGGTATTACACATGCAGATACGCTAGAAGATGTTCAATACGTAGCGAAAAAAGTGGCGGAATTACGTCTTTATGAAGATGAAAACGGCAAAATGAACCATTCGATTTTAGAAGTTGGTGGAGCTATTTTATCCATTTCACAATTTACCTTGTATGCCGACGTGAAAAGGGGACGCCGTCCAAGCTTTACAGATGCGGCACGTCCTGATTTTGCGCAAACGCTCTGGCAAGCATTTAACAAAGAGCTAGGCACATATGGTCTACAAGTAGAAACAGGTATTTTTGGGGCAATGATGGATGTTTCCTTAATTAATGATGGACCTGTGACGATTATTGTGGAATCGAAGTGAGGAAAGGGACTTTCTAAAAAGTAACTTTTAAAAGAACATGGATTTTTTCTAAATCATAAATACCTTCATAAAAATGCAAAAAACTAGTAAGGAGAGCATGCTCTCCTTACTAGTTTTTTATTGATTGAAATAATTTAATAAGCCTTGGTAAATACCGAGTGTTGCTTGTTCACGGTAATAGTCAGTTGTAATAACCGCTTCTTCAGCAGCATTGCTTAAATAGCCAAGCTCAATTAATATCGCATTTTGACGATTTTCTCGTAGCACGAGGAAGTTGCCAAATTGTGCACCACGACTGCGCAAGTTAACCGTCCCTTCAAGTCCTTGCTGAATAGCCTCGGCAAGCCCTTTATTCGTGTCGCCGTAATAATAGGTAGTAAAGCCTGTAACAGAGCTTATTTCATTTGCATCGTAGTGAAGGCTAATAAAGGCATCGGCATTTGCTTGATGACCAACAGCTATACGTTTACGTAAATCAACGAAAACATCTGCCTCACGAGTGAGTTCAACATTTGCCCCTGCTGCTCGTAATTTTGATTTTAGCAGCTCAGCCGTTTGCAATGTTAATCCTTTTTCATATGTGCCACGAACGCCTGTCGTTCCGGGATCGTTGCCGCCATGTCCAGGGTCGATGACGATTGTCAGCCCCTGCAATGTTCCGTTTTTGCGATTTTTTTGACTTGCAGTAGTAATTGCTTCACTTTGAGAGGCAGAGACTACCCAATTGGCCACATAGGCCTCTTTTTCACCAACCGCAATTTTATACCATTCCCCTTCCTTAGCGATAATGCTATATTGTTGTCCCGCGTCTGCACGCTGAACAACAGCTGAAGAGGTGGAGGCTTGCTCTCGTAAGTTAGTTCCATTATAAATAATTGTGACATTTTCTGTAACAGGTTTTAGCGGATCAGTAGGCGCATCTTGCTGGACAGTAAATGTCCCATAAAAACTATAAATCCAACCTGATTTTTTCTTTGAGTATTGGATTTCCACCCAATTATTTTTTCTACTTAATACTTTGTATTGCTGGTCTTTTGTTGCCACACCTAATATTTTGGATGTTGTGCTAGCTTTTTTTCGGACATTGACTGTATCCACTACAATTGTAAATGTATTCGGGTCATTTTCTAATGTTTCGATAGATGTTTCTTCTTGTTGTTCCTCCGCTACGGTAGCTTGCTGTTTTTCATTGACTGTAATATACAATGTGGAAACCCAGCCGATAACATTTCCATATTGGATTTGTACCCATTCCTCCTGCTGTTGAAGTAGCTGTGTCTCAGCACCTAAGGGAAGCTGGGTTAGCACTGTTGAGGATAAGGAGGGCTCTGCGCGTACATTCAGCTTGTCCACTTGTGAAATAACAATTTGCTGCTCTGACTTGTCCTGTTCAGTCGCTGTTGTTTGTTTGATGAGCCACTTAGCTACCCAGCCTTCTTTATTATTGACTTTTACATGCATCCAATCACCTTGCTGTCGAGTGGAAGAAAGTAACTGACCCTCTTTTAGTGTTTCTAAAATAGGATAGGAAAGGCCGGGACCTTCGCGTAAATATAAAATTTCAGCATTCACTATGTAATCGTCTTGCGCTGCTTTTGCGCTGTGCACCGTGGGCAGCATCGTTAAAATGAGCATGGCACAAATCGTCCATATGCTAAATGTTTTTTTCATTATTTTACTCCTTTCAAAACTGTTTATCCTGTCTGAATTGATAATCGTATGCATCTAGTTTTAACATATATATTGGTCATATAACTAGTGGTGAGCACCACATTATTAATATTGTAAAAGCATTACGATATGAAAATCTATAGTTTTTTTGAAAATAGTTGACAAGACCTGTATACATCATTATGATAAAGTATAAATTCAAAAACAAATCGCCATCGACCAAGCAAGTAGCAATAACTAGGGCTGACACAGAGAAGGAAAAACATCGGCTGCAATTTTTCCTACAGTACGTTCATTGCGAATAACACTTGAGAGGCTTTTTCTCGAAATGCTTATGCATAGTAGGGAAAAACGGAATCGGCCGTTATCCGAATTTCGAGAGGGTGTAATCTAATTATGCCAACTAGGGTGGAACCGCGGAACTGATGAATCAGCTTTCGTCCCTTGCAAAATATGCAGGGGACGAGGGCTTTTTTTATTTTGATTCAAGTAAAACAGCGTGCAAGAAGTAAGAGGAAAGGGGAGCTTATCATGAGCTTTAAAGTACCTAGAGGAACGCAAGATATTTTGCCAGAACAATCGGAGAAATGGCAGCTAATTGAAGAAAAAATTCGCGAATTATGTCGTGTTTATCGGTATAACGAAATTCGCACACCAATGTTTGAGTCAACTGAGTTATTCCAACGCGGTGTCGGTGATACGACAGATATTGTACAAAAAGAAATGTATACATTTGATGATCGTGGAGGGCGCTCTTTAACACTTCGACCTGAAGGGACGGCTTCGGCAGTACGTGCCTATGTTGAGCATAAAATGTTTGGACAGCCAGACCAACCCGTGAAACTATCCTATATGGGGCCGATGTTCCGCTATGAACGTCAGCAAGCAGGGCGCTATCGTCAATTCGTACAATTTGGTGTAGAGGCAATCGGTTCAGCAGACCCAGCAATTGATGCAGAGGTTATTGCATTAGCGATGGACGTCTATAGCACACTTGGCCTAAAGGATTTAAAGCTTGTTTTGAACTCGCTAGGTGATAAAGAAACGCGCGATGCACACCGTGCGGCATTAATTGGACACTTCGAGCCAAGCATTGGAGAGTTTTGCTCAGACTGTCAAAAACGCTTAGAAAAAAATCCGCTTCGCATTTTAGATTGTAAAGTTGACGCAGGGCATCCGTTAATGGTATCAGCACCAGCATTAACAGATTATTTAACAGAAGATTCAGCAGTCTATTTTGCCAAATTGAAAATGTATTTAGATACGCTAGGAATTGCGTATGAAATTGATCCAAATTTAGTGCGCGGGCTTGATTATTATAATCACACAGCATTTGAAATTATGTCGACAGCATCTGGCTTTGGTGCTATTACAACACTTTGCGGTGGCGGGCGCTATAACGGTTTAGTGGAGGATATCGGTGGACCAGATATGCCAGGCATTGGCTTTGCACTTTCGATTGAGCGTTTATTATTAGCGCTTGAAGCAGAGGGTATTGAGCTAAACGTGAATAATAAGCTAGATGTATTTGTTGTTGCTATTGATGCTGAGGCAAAGGTCAAGGCAGCAGAATTAATTAGCTCTTTCCGCGCAAAAGGTATCTCGGCAGATATGGATTACATTGATCGCAAGATGAAGGCACAAATGAAGGCAGCAGACCGTTTAGGTGCAAAGTATGTGCTTGTTTTAGGAGAGATGGAGCTTGCGGAGGCAGCGGTGAATGTCAAAACGATGGAAACAGGCGACCAGCAAAAAGTTGCATTCCATGATTTAGTGAACTATCTTTTAGAGCAAAAATAATGTTGGAGGAATAAATAATGGCACAAAGAACACATGCTTGTGGTGAGGTATATGAGCAGCACCACGGTCAAGAAATAGTATTAAAAGGGTGGGTACAAAAAAGACGCGACCTAGGTGGGTTGATTTTCGTTGATATGCGTGACCGCACAGGGATTGTCCAAGTTGTATTTGGCGATGAGGCTCCCGAAGCACTTGCAATTGCAGAAAAGATTCGTAGCGAATTTGTGATTGAGATAACAGGAAAAGTTGTACTTCGCCAGGAGGGACAAATTAATCAAAATATTAAAACAGGTAAAATTGAAGTGATTGCTTCTTCCTTAACAATTATTAATGAAGCAAAAACACCTCCTTTTGCAATTGATGATAAAACGGAAATTTCAGAGGACTTACGCTTAAAATATCGCTATTTAGATTTACGCCGACCTGTAATGTTCGATACATTTAAAATGCGCTCAGATGTAACGCGTACAATTCGTAACTTTTTACAAAATGAAGGCTTTTTAGAAGTAGAAACGCCGATTTTAACAAAATCTACACCAGAAGGCGCACGTGACTATTTAGTTCCTTCTCGCGTGCACGAAGGTGAATTTTATGCGTTACCACAGTCGCCACAATTATTTAAACAATTATTAATGGTGTCGGGGTTTGAGAAGTACTTCCAAATTGCGCGTTGCTTCCGTGATGAAGATTTACGTGCGGACCGTCAACCAGAATTTACGCAAGTCGATATTGAAACATCCTTCATGACGATGGATGAAATTATTGCCATGAACGAGCGCTTAATTCAGCAAGTAATGCGTGATGTAAAAGGAATTGAAGTGGAAGCACCGTTCCAGCGTATGAGCTATCAGGAGGCAATGGCACGTTACGGCTCAGATAAGCCGGATGTTCGCTTCGGTCTAGAGCTACAGCAATTATCAGAGATTGTAAAAGATTCTGCTTTCGGCGTATTTGCTAATGCAGTGAAGGCTGGCGGAGAAGTAAAAGCAATTAATGTAAAAGGTGCCGCTGATAACTATTCACGCAAAGATATTGATGCATTAGGTGAATTTGCTGGGCGTTACGGCGCGAAAGGTCTTGCATGGTTAAAAGTAACGACAGAAGGCTTGAACGGACCAATTGCGAAGTTCTTTGAAGGAGCTGCAGCAACAGCGATTATAGAGGCGACGAAAGCGGAGGCGGGTGACTTATTATTATTTGTAGCCGATAAAGCTTCAGTTGTAGCCGATGCGCTTGGTGCATTGCGATTAAAATTAGGCAAGGAGCTAAATTTAATCGATGAGTCAACATTCGCATTTTTATGGGTTGTTGATTGGCCATTATTCGAATATGACGAAGAGGAAGGGCGTTATTATGCAGCACATCACCCATTCACACGTCCATTTGATGAAGATATCGCTTTAATGGAAACGAATCCTCAAGCGGTTCGTGCACAAGCCTATGACATAGTATTAAATGGCTATGAGCTAGGTGGTGGTTCATTGCGTATTTATGAGCGGGAACTCCAAGAAAAAATGTTTGCATTACTTGGTTTTACACAAGAGGAAGCGTATGAGCAGTTTGGTTTCTTATTAGAAGCCTTTGAATATGGAGTACCTCCACATGGTGGCTTAGCATTTGGTCTTGACCGTTTAGTGATGCTATTAGCTGGTCGCACGAACTTACGCGACACGATAGCCTTCCCAAAAACGGCATCTGCAAGCTGCTTATTAACAGACGCACCTGCACAAGTGGCTGATGCACAACTAACAGAGCTACATTTAGCAGTAACAGCTCGCAAAGAAAAAGAATAAAATATAAGTTTGGGAACACTCTTAACCTATAAAAAAGCCGAGGCTGTCTGAAAAGTACATTCTGTTTTGAAGACGCATTGAAATAAAAGTTTTCATCTCCTCTCTTTTACTGAAGGTTAACACTGCTAAAGCTAGTGTTCGTCACACTTTCAAAAGAAACTTTCTCTATTTATATGAGTCAACACTTTTGTAAAATGTTGTCGCTACTGTCCAAAATGCCGGCTATGCACGGCTTTTTGGACAGACCCATTTTTTTATAGCTTTTAAAAGAGAGAAAGCAAAATTAGGTGAAAAGCAATATACCATTAACTTGAATATTCAGATTATTCGTGCTACAATATAATCAATACGAATCCTGAAGTGTTTGTTTTTTAGTTGTTAATCTATGTTTTGACCGAACATTAAATGAATGGGAGCCTTTATTTCACTTACGGCAAACATGCCCCCCTAACCGTAGCGGGACGTTTAATGTAGTGAAGCGGGCACCCACCTGCTAGAGAGCGGGTTCAAAACTTTAACAATATAACGGCATATTCGGGATTCGTTCTTTCTATGTCTAGTTATCTTTTTCGAAATTTATAACTTCTTTTAAAATAATCTAGAAAAGCGTTTTCATTTTATGTATACTTGTATAGACAACTAGTCCAAAGATTAAAGGGGGATTATTCAATGTTAGCTTTTTTACAGAAGATTGGTAAATCATTAATGTTTCCAATTGCCACCTTACCAGCAGCAGCATTGCTCGTTCGTTTTGGGCAAGAGGATATGCTGAATTTACCTATCATTGCAGCAGCTGGTGACGGTATTTTAGGCAATCTACCACTTATATTTGCTATCGGAATTGCGATGGGGTTAGCCTTTGATACGAGCGGAGGAGCTGCGCTTGCAGGTGCAATCGCCTATCTAGTATTAACTAGTGGCTTAAAAGCATACGATGAAGCGATTAATATGAGTGTGTTTGGCGGTATTATTTCAGGTATTATTGCAGGGTTATTATACAATAAGTTTTATAACGTGAAATTTCCAGAATGGTTATCCTTCTTTGGTGGTAGGCGCTTCGTACCGATTATTACATCGATTACAATGACCGTATTAGTATTTGTTTTCGGTGTCATTTGGCCACCTATTCAATCCGTAATTGATAGTGGGGCAGGATGGATTTTAGGTGCAGGTGGTTTAGGTGTAGGCTTATATGGCTTCTTTAACCGTTTATTAATTCCAGTCGGTCTTCACCACGTTATGAATACGATTGTTTGGTTCGATTTCGGCTCATTTACGAATGCAGCTGGGAATGTTGTGAAAGGTGATATTAACCGTTTCTTAGCTGGAGACCCAACAGCAGGAACGTTTTTAGCAGGCTTTTTCCCGATTATGATGTTCGGTTTGCCAGCGGCATGTTTAGCAATGTATTTTGCCGCGAAAAAGGAAAAGCGTGCTGCGGTAGGTGGGATGTTCCTATCCATCGCTTTAACCGCATTTTTAACTGGGGTAACAGAGCCAATTGAATTTACTTTTATGTTCTTATCACCAGTATTATACTTTGTGCATGCTGTATTAACGGGTGTATCATTATATATTACAGAAGCACTAGGTGTATTACACGGCTTTGGTTTCTCGGCGGGTTTAAGTGACTATTTACTAAATTTTGGTATAGCGACGAGGCCAGCATTAATTATTTTAATAGGCTTAGTATTCGGTGCAATTTACTTCATTGTATTCTACTTCTTAATTAAAATATTGGATTTAAAAACACCTGGACGTGAGGATGATGAGGAAGAGGCAGAGCTTGTAGGTTCAGCAGATGAAGTGTTAGATACAAAAGCTTTTTATATGATTGAAGGGCTTGGCGGTCCAGCGAATATAAGTGAAGTTGATTATTGTGCAACACGTTTACGTATGTCATTAAAGGATGTGACAGCAATCGATGAAGCCTTATTAAAACGCTACGGAGCAAGAGGCGTTATGCGCATGAGCAAAACAGCAGCACAAGTTGTAATCGGACCATCCGTTGAGTTTTTAGGTGATGCGATGAAAACGAGATTAAAGCAAGGGCATCCACCATTAAAAAATGAAGCTATCATGCCAAATGAAGAGCAGCAAAAGCCAGCAGTAAATGCCGTAATGGATGTAGCGATGCCTGCAACAGGTGAGCTATTACCATTAACAGCTGTGCCCGACCAAGTATTCGGAACAGGTATGATGGGACCGGGCTTTGCGGTAAACCCTACTGATGGCATATTCGTTTCACCGGTAGATGGTGAGGTTGCAATGATATTCCCAACGCAGCATGCGATTGGCTTACTAACGGCAGACGGTACAGAAATTTTAATTCATGTAGGTTTAGACACTGTAAAATTAAATGGCGAAGGCTTTGAAACATTCGTTAAGCAAGGTCAAACGGTGAAAAAAGGTGACCCGCTATTGAAAGTTGATTTACCTTTAGTCAGCGCAGCAGCACCATCAATTGTCACTCCTGTCGTATTTACTAATTTACAAGGTAAGGAAATTAAAGTGAAAGAAAGCGGCAAACTACAAAGTGGAGAAGCAATTCATATTGAAATTAATTAAGGACTGATAGTTATGACGAAGCCACTCATTTTAGAAAATGTTACAGTTGTGAATCATGATTGTTTAACAGAGCATTGTAGTGTGAAAATTGAAGGAACACAAATTGCGGCTATAACAAAAACGAATGAAAATGCTATAGGAATAGATTGTACAGGATATTATTGCTTACCTGGCTTTATTGATATGCATATTCATGGGGCGAATGGTGTTGATACGATGGATGCGACAATTACGTCGCTCCATCAATTTGCTACTGCACTTGTAGCAGAGGGAACAACAAGCTTTTTAGCGACGACGATGACGCAAAGTGAAGCGATAATTGAAGCAGCATTGCAAAATGTAGCGAGATTCCAGCAAGGAATGGGAGAAGCCAATTTATTAGGCATTCATTTAGAGGGTCCCTTTATATCGCCTCATTGCGCAGGTGCACAGCCAATTGAGTATATACAATTGCCTTCAATTGAGAAATATCGACGTTGGCATGAATTAAGTGGCAACGCAATTAAACAAATGACTATTGCGCCAGAACAAGGAATGGAGCTTGTCAACTATGCACAGCAGTTAGGGGTTGTCGTTTCAATTGGTCACTCTAATGCTACAGCAAGGGAAACAAAAGAAGCTATTGCACAGGGCGTCACACAAGGAACGCATTTGTATAATCAAATGAGGGCAATGCATCATAGAGAGCCAGGCGTTGTAGGGACTGTTTTATTAGAAAAGGATGTATATGTCGAAATGATTGTTGACTTTATTCATATACATCCAGAAATGGTTGATTTAGCATACCGTTTGAAAGGTTCAGAAAAAATCATTTTAATTACAGATGCGATGCGGGCAAAAGGGTTGGCTTATGGAGAATATGATTTAGGCGGGCAGGAAGTCCATGTGACAAAATCGGGGGCTCATTTAGCAAACGGTGCACTTGCCGGTAGCGTTTTGAAAATGAATGATGCACTTCGGAATATGCAGCAGGCAACCGGTGCATCTTGGCAGGAACTTGCTCAAATGTCTTCATTCAACGCCGCAAAACAGCTAGGTTTATCACAAAAAGGCTATATTGAGGTTGGAAAAGATGCGGATTTAGTAATTATCGATGAAAATTTCCAAGTACAATATACGATTGTTAATGGTCAAATCGTTTACTCTGCATCAACAGACAGACATTAAACTTCTTTAAAAAGTTTTATTTTAACGATAAAACACAGTAAAATAATAAATAATTACTTAGGATTGCGGGGTGAGTAAATGCATCAATATTTTAAAAATATTCAGCAATTGCTGAATAAGGTGGGGCAACAAGAAGAACAATTAAAAGAAGTTGCCGAAATGACGGCTAAGAAGATTGGAAAAGGCGGTATTATACAGCTATTCGGTGCAGGGCATTCCTTCCTGCTAGCTGAGGAACTATTTTATCGTGCTGGTGGACTCGTGCCAGTTAAAGCGATTTATATTGAGCCATTAATGCTTGCTGCAGGACCTACTACATCTTCGCGTAATGAGCGAAAAGAAGGGGTTGTGCTCGCACATCGCCATTTGTTTGATATTCGACCAGAAGATATAGTCATTATTATTTCGACTTCAGGTCGCAATGCCGCACCAATTGAAATGGCATTTGAAGCGAAGGAACGAGGGGCATTTGTTATTTCTTTGCAATCATTATGCTATACTGAACAGGAAAGCACACATAGTAGTGGCATGCGTTTAGAGCAAATTGTGGACGCCGTTTTTAATACGTCAGTGCCTATTGGAGATGGGGTTTTACAAAGCGGTGACTATCAATATGGAGCAAGCTCTACAGTTGTTGGTGCAGCATTGCTCAACGCATTCGTTAGTATGGTTATTGAACAGCTATTAGCAGTACAGCAAGAAGCACCTGTGTTTGTTAGTAATAATATTAACCAGTCTACTTCTCAAAACGATAAATACTGCAGGCAGTTTGAAAACAGAATTACATTCAATTAGGAGGAATTTATCATGGAAAAAACTTTCACAATTACAGCAGCAGAAGGATTACACGCTCGCCCATGTACATTATTAGTGCAAGGAGTTGCTCCATTTCAATCAAATGTAACAATTGCTTACAATGGTCGTGAAGCCAATTTAAAATCAATTATGGGTGTTATGGCGCTTGCTATTCCATCTGGCGGTGCTATTACGGTAAGAGCTGAAGGCGATGATGCGGCTGCTGCACTTGCAAAGGTGGAGGAAGTAATCAAAACACAAGGAATTGGTCAATGATGAGACAATTGCAAGGCATTGCGGTTTCGGAGGGCGTAGCTGTTGCAAAAGCGTATCGCTTAGCAGAGCCTGACTTATCGATTACCGAGCGAGACACGATTGAGCCATCTGCGGAAAAGCAACGCTTTCATCTGGCGGTTGCGAATGCAA
Organism: Metasolibacillus sp. FSL H7-0170; assembly: GCF_038593115.1. Taxonomy (NCBI): domain Bacteria; kingdom Bacillati; phylum Bacillota; class Bacilli; order Caryophanales; family Caryophanaceae; genus Metasolibacillus; species Metasolibacillus sp. FSL H7-0170. Next base: position 233,790 of record NZ_CP151964.1, read on the forward strand.
AAACGCAGCTTGAGAAAATTCGTGATTATGCGATTTTGATGGTCGGTGAGGAGGAGGCAGAAATTTTTTCTGCCCACTTACTTGTGTTACAAGACCCTGATTTCCATGCGGCCATTGAAGGGGAAATCGACCAGCATGTGCAAGCAGAAAAAGCTTTGCAAAAAATAGCACAGCAATTTATCGATTTATTCAGCCAAATGGATAATGAATATATGCGTCAGCGTGCAGCAGATATTGAGGATGTTGCGCGCCGTATTTTAGCCTCTTTACTTGGTAAAGTGCTACCTGATGTATCTCAAATTGACGAGGAAGTTGTATTAATTGCTTACGATTTATCGCCATCTGTAACAGCTCAATTAAATAAGCAATTTGTGAAGGGCTTTATTACGACAATAGGTGGACGTACATCACATACAGCGATTCTAGCAAGAACATTGCAAATTCCAGCTGTTGTAGGTGTAAAGGAAGCGGAAACAATTGCACATGATGAGCTTGTGTTGTTGGACGGTGTATCTGGACAATTAACAATCAATCCATCAGAAGGCATTCGACAAGCAGCGGAGCAGCGTATGGCAGTGCAAGCACAGCGAGAAATACAGTTACAGCAATTCGCGAATAAAGAAAGCGTGACAGAAGACGGTGTGCATGTTGAGCTCGTAGCGAATATTGGTAGCGTTCAAGATGTAGAAGCCGTTTTAAAAGTAGGTGCTGACGGTGTCGGTTTATTCCGTACAGAGTTTTTATATATGGATAGCACTTCATTACCTACAGAGGAGCAACAGTTTGAACTCTATAAAGCAGTACTTGAAAAAATGAATAATAAGCCAGTCGTTGTGCGTACACTTGATATAGGTGGTGACAAGCATTTAGAATATTGGCAGTTACCGAAAGAGGAAAATCCTTTTTTAGGTCAGCGTGCTATTCGGCTTTCTTTAGCAAATGAAGACATATTCGTTACACAGCTTCGCGCATTATTACGCGCAAGCAAATACGGTAATTTGAAAATTATGTTCCCAATGATTGCAACAATTCAGGAGCTACGTCAGGCGAAAAGTATTTTACAAATACAGCATGATGCTTTAGTAAATGAAGGTGTAACTATCGGTGAATATGAAATAGGCATTATGATTGAAGTGCCGTCAGCAGCAATTTTTGCAGATGTTTTAGCACGTGAGGTTGATTTCTTCTCAATCGGTACAAACGATTTAATTCAGTATACATTTGCAGCCGACCGCATGAATGAGTCGATTGCTTATTTATATGAGCCATTCCATCCAGCAATTATTCGCTTAATTGCGCAAGTGGCTTCAAGTGCTCGTAAGCATGGTATTTGGACCGGAATGTGCGGTGAAATGGCTGGCGAACCACTTGCATTACCTGTACTTTTAGCATTAGGATTGGATGAATTGTCGATGAGTGCAAGCGCCGTATTACCTGCGCGGGAAAATTTATTGAAGTTAAATAAACAAGCTTTACAACAGCAAGCAGATAAACTTTTGGCATGCGAATCAGCTGAGCAAATCAAAGACTGGGCTAATCGAGTGTACAATCATTAAGGGGGAAAATATTTATGGCAATACAATTGAAATCTTTTGAAAATATCGATGAGCTTTATGACTTTGCCGCACAATTTTTACAGCAAAAAGTAAAGGATGGTGCAAAGACATTTGGTTTAGCTACTGGTGGAACGATGCAACCCCTCTATAAAAATTTACGTCAAAGCGATGTAGACTTTTCAAATTGTACGAGCTTTAATTTAGATGAATATATTGGCTTGCCTGACACGCATCCAGAAAGTTACTTTACATACATGCAAAAGGAGCTTTTTGAGCAAAAGCCATTTAAAAAAAGCTATCTTCCTAATGGTTTAGCGGAGGATATAGAGCGAGAAGTACAGCATTACAATGATTTACTTGAACAGCACCCAATTGATGTTCAGCTTTTAGGAGTAGGGGAAAATGGACATATCGGCTTCAATGAGCCTGGCACATCATTTTCTAAAAAAACGCATGCTGTTACATTAACTGAATCAACACGTCAGGCAAATGCCCGCTATTTCAATTCGATTGATGAAGTACCTGTAAAAGCAATTACGATGGGAATTGCTAATATTTTGCAATCAAAAGAAGTGCTACTAATTGCTGTTGGAGAGAAAAAGCGAGCAGCTTTGGAATCTTTATTCCAAGACGCACAAACTGTAGATTCACCAGTTACAGCATTACAGCAACATGCGAATGTATTAGTATTAACAGACTTAAATATTTCACTTGCCTAATTGCGATTTTTTGTATATATTTTTCAAGTATAATAAAGAGGCTGTCTGAAAAGTAGGCTAACATGCCATTTTTCAGACAGCCATTGCTATTTTTGAGGTAGAAAAGTGAGAATGATTTTTGAAAGGTTAAAAACACGGACTTGAAAGTCTTTCCGCTAAAATTTAAAATAAAAAAGTATAACTAATTTTTTGGATGAATGGAAGGAATCTAGATTTTTGACCAGTTTGTATACATTTTTATCAAAGTACTAGTAATTCAATAAAAGGTGGCTTTATCAGCGTGAGAAACACTCTATAAAAATGTAAGAAATGCACTTGTGTAAATCTTTTTGGTAGCCATGCAAAATAATTTTGAAAGATGGAGAGAGAATTTATGTTACATCAATTTTCGCGCAATGAGCTTGCAATAGGAAGTGAAGGATTAGCGCTTTTAAAAAATACGACAGTTGCTATTTTAGGGGTAGGTGGCGTAGGTTCCTTTGCAGCCGAAGCGTGCGCACGTAGTGGTATCGGACGTATTATTTTAGTGGATAAGGACAATGTGGATATTACAAATGTTAATCGTCAATTAGTTGCTTATTTATCAACCGTCGGTAAATCCAAATCAGCAGTGATGAAGGAGCGCATTGCAGATATAAACCCTGAATGTGAAGTTATCGATATGCATATGTTTTATACCGAAGAAACATATGAGCAATTTTTTGCACAGGGCATCGACTATGTAATTGATGCAAGTGATACAGTTATGTATAAAATTCATTTAATGAAGGAATGCCTAAAACGTAATATTCCGATTATTTCAAGCATGGGTGCAGCTAATAAAATGGACCCTACACGTTTCCAAATCGCGGATATTTCAAAAACGCATACAGATCCTCTAGCAAAGATTATTCGTACGAAGCTACGCAAAGAGGGCATTAAAAAAGGCGTTATGGTCGTCTTTTCAGACGAATCCCCTGTCGTTGTGCGTGAAGACGTTGTACAGCATGTAGGTAAGCCTGATGCTACAATCCGCAAAGCAAAAATGCCACCGGCTTCCAATGCTTTCGTACCATCTGTAGCAGGTTTAATCGCAGCGAGCTGGGTTGTCAATACAATTGTTAAGGATATTCATATTGCTCGTGTGAATGATTAATAGTTATAAAATTAAATGGTTGTCAGAAAATGCTGCACTCGCATGTTTTTCTGACAACCATTTACTGTTTTTTAACTTCTTTTAACCCGTTGCTGAAGAGAAACTCAGCCTATGAAGATTGCGTAGTAAGATGATGACTGAATGACCCGCATAAAACCTCCGGCGGTTATCAAAGAAAGGTTTGCATGATGCGGGTCAATTAACCGTTGGTGATTTCAAGTTAACTCGAAGGAATCGGAATATAGTTAGCTGTGACATAATTGCTTAAATGTCTATAATTATTAATTACCCTCGTGACTTGCTATTAATATTTTGCTACTATTAAAAATAGTCAGAAAAATAGTTTTGGAGGGAAGAAAAATGAATGATTTATATGAGCTTTTAGAACAGTATTTTGAGGAAATGGTCGAAATTCGTAGATATTTACATGAAAATCCAGAGCTATCTCATGAGGAAGTAGAAACACCAAAGTATATAGCTGAGTACCATCGTGCATTAGGACATGACGTAAGAGAATTTGTTGGCGGGCGGGGTGTCGTGGCAAAATTACATGGTACAAAACCCGGGAAAACTGTAGCACTACGCGCGGATTTCGATGCTTTGGCTATTCAGGAACAAAATACATTTTCCTATAAGTCCAAAATCGATGGGAAAATGCACGCATGTGGCCATGATGGACATACCGCAACCTTAATGGTTTTAGCGAAAGCGTTAAATAAAATGCGTGAGCATATTGCAGGGACAATTGTCTTTATTCATCAATTTGGTGAAGAGGTGACTCCGGGTGGGGCGTTGCCAATGATTGAGGATGGCTGTTTAGATGGTGTAGATGTTATTTATGGCACACATTTATCTGCTGGCGTTCCTTTAGGGGCTATTTCAGTAAAGGAAGGACCTTTGATGGCTGCTGCGGATGGATTTGAAATTACTATTCATGGAAAGGGAGGGCACGGTGCATCCCCTCATGATACGAAGGATGCTGTAATGATTGGCTCGCAGTTCGTTGTGTCAGCACAGCAAGTAGTCGGTCGACGTGTTAATCCTGTTCGACCAGCCGTCGTATCTGTATGTCATTTTGAAGCTGTAAATCCATTCAATGTAATCGCAGACTCGGCTGTTTTAAAAGGAACTGTTCGAACATTTGATGCCAACGTACGCGACCAAATTGAAAAAGAGCTTGAAGAAGTATTGAAATCAGCTTGTTTACTTTACGGGGCTGATTACACGTATAACTATAGTCGAGGCTACGCTCCTGTTATAAACGATGCGGAAACGACGCGTCGCTTTATGGAAGAAGTAACAAAAGTGCCGAAAGTAGAGGAGCTTGTCGTAGCTGACTTAGCAATGGGCGCAGAAGACTTTGCTTATTATTTAGAAAAAGTGCCTGGTACATTTTATTTCACAGGAGCGAAAAATCCAGAATGGGAAATCGCTTACCCCCACCATCATCCCAAATTCGATATTGATGAAAGAGCGTTATTAATTGCTGCTAACACGCTTGGGCATGCAACATTATCTTATTTACAGCAGTCATAAATTACTGAAAAAGTGAAGCCAACTTTGGTTTCACTTTTTTATGTAATAGGTCAAAAGAATAACTCGCTCATAAAACAAAATAATTCTAGTGAAAGACCATATTTCGCTCTTTCGGTAGAGCAGTCACATGACCAACAAGCCTTTCTATGATAAAATTTGTCTATTCGAAATGAACAGTGAGTTGATAATGATGGAAAGTCAAAAATATGCAATAGTGGATTTGGAAACGACAGGTCATTCGTATATAAATGGTGATCGCATTATTCAAATTGCCATTGTTATTATGAAGGAGTGGCATATTGAAAAGACATTTACAACTTTTATAAATCCACAGCAGCCAATTCCTTTATTTATTCAAGACTTAACTAATATTACAGATACGGATGTAGCGAAGGCGGGGGCATTTGAAGCATACGGCCAAACGATTTATGATTTATTACAGGATGCTATCTTTGTGGCCCACAATACGGATTTCGATTTAGCATTTTTACAGGCAGAGCTAAGTCGGGCTGGCTTCCCAACGTGGCGAGGGAAAAAGCTGGACACTGTAGAGCTTTCTAAAATCGTTTTTCCGACTGCATTAAGCTATAAATTAGGTGACCTAGCTCAGGAGTTAAATATTCCACTAAAGCAAGCGCATCGTGCTGATGATGATGCGAAGGCGACGGCAAAATTGCTAAAAGCTTGCTGGAACGAGCTATTATCATTGCCGCAAACAACAATTGAACAGCTACATAAACGCTCGTTTCGGTTGAAATCTGATATTTCACATCTATTATTTGCAGCACTTCATATAAAGCGTAGCAAAGTGGTGGCAGAGGAAGGTTATCTTTATGCTTACGAGCTAGCTATTAAGCGACCACCTATGAATAAACAAAAAACAGCAGCAGAAAATGAATATCCAAAAACACGTAAAGAGAAGCTTGCCTTACTTCAAAAAGCACTTCCATCCTTCGAGGAGCGACCACAGCAATTTCAAATGATGGATATTGTTTGGCATAGCTTACAAGACCAACAAGAAACAATAATTGAAGCATCTACAGGCATCGGCAAAACCTTATCCTATTTGTTGCCGTCTTTTTACTATGCAAAGCAAAGTGGAAGAAAAATAGGCATTAGCACATATACATCTAATTTGCTAGAGCAATTAGTATATGAGGAGTTTGTTAAGCTAGAGCAAATAACTGGTGAGCGTGTGCATATTGCTTTATTAAAAGGGATGCAAAATTATATTGATATTGGACGCTTTGCTCAAATTTTAAAAGTAGATGATGAATCATATGATGAGGCTTTGGCGATTGCACAAGTCATTACATGGTTAGCAAAAACCGAAACAGGTGATTTAAGCGAGTTGAATATGTCAGGTGGCGGACAGCTTTTTTTAGAAAAAATCCGCAAATTACAGTGGACGGCGGCGCAGCAATTTGATTTTTACAGCTACGCAATTGAACAAAGCAGACATGCGGATATTATTATGACAAATCATGCGATGCTTTTAGCTGATTTAGTGCGCCAAGAGCAATTATTCGATACGATTGGCGGATGGATTATTGATGAAGCCCATCAATTTATTCAAGCAGCCGTGCAGCAGGATGAGAAAATCTTCTCCTATACTGCATGGAAATATATATTTGGACAAATTGGTTTGCCAGGGGAAGGGCAGCTTTTTGATAAACTGCAGCAAGTCGCTTTAATAACAGGGCGTGTACCAAAACGACTATTCAAGCAGGCAGAGCAAAGCTTTCATCGCTTAGTTGTCATGTTTGATGATGTGATGCAAGCCTTTACCTCACAGCTACAGCGCATAATACGCCAAGCTCACCGACAGGAGATGAAGCAAAGCGTAATGCTGTCAGAGCTCTCCATCGATGTACAGCACTGTGCACAAGTATCAAATTTAATGCAAAATTGGATTGATAGTGCGGAGCATATTTTACAGATGTTTTACGAGCATCGTGAGGAGATTACGCGCACAGAGCAATATATTTTAGATGAATGGCAATATTGGATACACGAATTTAAAATCAAGGTCGCAGAATGGGACGAGTTATTTGTCATGAGGCAGGCGGATTATTTTGCATGGTTTGAGTTGGACCGGCGCAGCATACCGGGCAGCATTCAATTATTGAAGAAGCCGCTCCATGTCACATCTAGCATCGAGCAATTATTTGCATCTATCCGAGAACGAACAGCAATTATTTGGACATCAGGTACTTTAACAGTGCCAAATAATGAGCGCTTTATAGCAGACCAGCTTGGCATTACGCAAGATGTCCCGATTCATCAATTACAAGCAGCCTCAAGCTATTATCAAGGGGCACGCTGCTTTATCGTCACAGATATGCCAGATATTCAAACTGTGTCACAGCATGAATATATTGAAGAAATGGCTTATGCGATAACGAGGATTGTGCGCACAACTGAGGGACGCTGCTTCGTGCTGTTTACTTCTCAGGATATGCTGCGAAAAACAGTACTGTTAATTCAAGAAAGCAAATTGTTAGATGATTATATGCTATTTGCGCAAGGGATTACTGCGGGGAGTCGCATGCGTTTATTAAAATCATTCCAAAAGTTTAGTCATTCCGTTTTATTTGGTACAAATAGTTTTTGGGAGGGGGTCGATGTGCCGGGGGATGGGCTAGCTGCGGTCATCGTTGTACGCCTACCATTTTCCGCGCCAAATGAGCCAGCCTTTAAAGCGAAATCTCAAATGCTGCAAGCGAAAGGGCATAATGCTTTTACACAGCTAGCTTTACCTGAGGCGGTGTTACGATTTAAGCAGGGCTTTGGGCGTTTAATCAGGTCCTCACAGGATAGTGGTGCATTTATTATTTTAGACCGTCGAATTGACGCTAAATCATATGGGAAGGAATTTCTTTCAGCATTGCCACCGATTTCTATTCAAAAACTATCTCTCGAACATATGGTACAAGCGCTTGGAAATTGGTATAATAACAGACATGAGTAAAGAAAGCAGGTTGACAATAATGGAAAGTAAAGTCGAAGTATTATCAGTTGTGAAAATAAACTACCAATCTGATCTATATAAAATTGTCGACACGCTAAATCGAACATTAAAGGAGCAAAATTTAATGTTTGGTTTAGCGCTCGACCCTGAAGATCAAGAGAAAGCAGTTTTCACAATTTATCGCACTTAAGGTGATTCAATGAAAAAGTGGATAATTTTTAGTACAGTCTTTCTCGTCTCTTTGTCACTTGTTATCTCCATTTTAGTACTCTGGAAAGCCAATGCGCCATTTAATAAAATGGAGAAGCAGGCTGAGCAATTAGCGCTCGTCACAAAATCGCTCGCGATTGTTTCGGAATCTTATGCCTATAATGGGAATAAGCCGTATATTACTGTGTTCGGGGTAGACGAATATGGTAAGGAAAAAGCAATTTTTGTTCCAATCACTTTAGAAGAAGATGCGATTCAGGAAGTGTTTTTGCAGGACGGAATTACGAAAGAACAAGCGCTGGCAGTGTTGCATGATGAGGCGACAGTAAAAAAGATACTTCATACAAAATTAGGCTTTGAAGAGCAAGGTGCTGTGTGGGAAATTACATATTTGAACAATACAGACCAACTCAATTATGTGTATATTTTGTTTGAAGACGGTCAATGGTGGAAACGTATTTTGAACTTGTAGAGGAGTAGATTTCATTTGAAACAACTGTTAGCAAACCGTGTAAAAACTTTAACGCCATCCTCGACTCTTGCAATTACTGCAAAGGCGAAGGAATTGAAGGAACAAGGTATTGATGTTATTGGATTAGGCGCAGGTGAGCCTGATTTTAATACGCCACAAAATATTTTAGATGCAGCAGCGAAATCAATGCAGCAAGGTTTAACAAAATATACGCCAGCAGGTGGCTTACCAGCATTAAAGCAAGCAATAATTGCGAAGCTACAGCGCGATAATGCGCTCACTTATAAGGCAAACGAAATTATTGTCGGTGTTGGGGCGAAGCATGTGCTTTACACATTGTTCCAAGTTATTTTAAATGAAGGTGATGAGGTCATCATTCCAATCCCGTACTGGGTATCCTATCCCGAGCAAGTGAAGCTAGCAGGTGGGGTACCAGTATACATCGAGGGAACAAGCGAGCAGCAATATAAAATAACAGCACAGCAATTGGCTGCTGCCATCACAGAAAAAACGAAAGCTGTTATTATTAACTCGCCATCTAATCCTTCGGGAATGGTGTATAGCCGAGAAGAGCTAGAGGCATTAGCAGAAGTCGCTGAAAAGCATGATATTTTAATCGTCTCAGATGAAATTTATGAAAAGCTTTTATACAATGGAAATAAGCATTTTTCAATCGCACAAATTTCACCAGCGATTAAAGCGCGCACAATTGTTATTAATGGCTTAGCAAAATCGCATTCGATGACAGGCTGGCGCATCGGCTATGCAGCGGGTGATGCAGAAATTATTAATGCGATGACAGACTTAGCATCTCACTCTACTTCAAATGCTACGACGACTGCCCAATATGCAGCAATCGAAGCTTACAATGGTCCACAAGACGCTGTAGAAGAAATGCGACATGCATTTGCATCGCGCTTGGAAAAAATTTATCCGCAAATTGCGGCGATTCCGGGCTTTAAATTATTAAAGCCAGAAGGAGCTTTTTACTTACTACCAGATGTAGCCGAAGCAATGGAGAAAACAGGTTATGATAATGTCGATGCATTTGCGGAAAGTCTATTAACAGAGGCAAATGTAGCTGTAATACCGGGCTCAGGCTTCGGTACAAATACGACAATTCGTTTATCCTATGCCCTTTCTTATGAATTATTAGAAGAGGCGGTTCGTCGTATAGACAAATTTGTAAAATCAAAATGGCAATAAGCATTGCTTTTTGTAGTTGGAGGATATTATGAAGAAAATTATGATTAAAGATATGCCACAGCATATCGGGGAGACAGTTAAATTAGGCGCATGGCTTGCAAATAAGCGTTCAAGCGGCAAAATTGCCTTTTTACAATTACGTGATGGCACAGGCTTCGTTCAAGGTGTTGTCGTAAAGGAAGAAGTTGGCGAGGAGCTGTTCGCAAAGGCAAAAGGCTTAACGCAAGAAACATCTATGTACATTATCGGTGAAGTGAAGGCCGATGAGCGTTCAACGTTTGGCTGTGAAATGAATGTAACAGGCATTGAAGTACTTCATGAGGCAGTTGATTTCCCAATTACGCCAAAAGAGCATGGTACAGAATTTTTAATGGATAATCGTCATTTATGGCTACGTTCACGCAGACAACATGCGATTATGAATATTCGTAACGAAGTGATTCGTTCGACTTACGAGTTTTTCAATAATAACGGTTTTACGAAAATGGACCCACCTATTTTAACTGGCTCTGCACCAGAAGGAACATCCGAACTATTCGCTACGAAATATTTTGATGAAGATGCCTATCTTTCACAATCAGGTCAGCTCTATATGGAGGCTGCAGCAATGGCATTAGGACGCGTATTTTCATTCGGTCCGACATTCCGAGCTGAAAAATCAAAAACGCGTCGTCATTTAATTGAGTTTTGGATGATTGAGCCGGAGATGGCATTCGTTGAGCATGACGAAAGCTTGGAGGTTCAGGAGCAGTATGTTGAGCATATCGTCCAATCTGTATTAGCAAATTGTAAGCTTGATTTAGAGCGCTTAGGTCGTGATACATCGAAGCTTGAAACTATTAAAGCACCATTCCCGCGTATTTCATACGATGATGCAATTAAATTTTTACATGAGCAAGGCTTTGATGATATTGAGTGGGGCGATGATTTCGGTGCACCGCACGAAACAGCAATTGCTAACCATTACGATAAGCCTGTATTTATTACATGCTATCCGACGGGCATTAAGCCATTCTATATGCAGCCACACCCAGAGCGTGACGATGTCGTGCTTTGCGCAGACTTAATTGCACCAGAGGGCTACGGTGAAATTATCGGTGGTTCTGAGCGTATTTATGATTATGAATTATTAAAATCTCGCCTTGAAGAGCATGACTTAGATATGGCTGCATACGCTTGGTATTTAGAATTATGTAAATACGGTGCAGTACCGCACTCAGGCTTTGGCTTAGGCTTAGAGCGTACAGTTGCTTGGATTTCGGGAACAGAGCATATTCGTGAGACAATTCCATTCCCACGTTTATTAAACCGTTTATATCCTTAATAAGGTCCGTCTGAAAAGCAGTGCTTGGCATGCTTGTTGGACGCATCTTCATAAATGAATAAGTAAAATTTGATTTTGGGCTGCTTGAAAGTAAACTTTACTTTCTCGACAGCCTTCTCTTATGAATAAGCTAGGAAAGGATTCATACCAATTATGACAAGCAATGAGCAACTTCGCATTTGGGTAGGACAAAAAAATATCACAATCCCACAGCTATTTTTTCAACATTATAAAGAGCTTCATATTCGTGATGATGATGCTATGTTGCTTCTCCATTTGCTAGCATTTTACGAAGAAGGTAATGACTTTCCAACACCAGATGATTTGATGGCAAGAACCTTCTTTGCTGCAAATGAAATTTCAATTAAAATACAGCGATTTTTGCAAAAAGGTTTTATCGAAATTACACATGATGTTGATTCAGATGGGAAGATTTATGAAAAATATTCTTTGTATCCATTGTGGAAACGTATCATCACACTATTAGAAGCAAAAACAATTACTACAAATAACGAGCAGCAGAAAAAAGAGGAAGGGGCTATTTTTTCGGTGTTTGAGCAGGAATTTGGTCGTCTGTTATCACCGATGGAGCTTGAAAACATTAATGCATGGCTAGATGTGGATAAGCACTCCCCTGAGTTAATACGGGCTGCATTGAAGGAAGCTGTATTGGCAGGAAAGCTTTCGTTGCGCTATATTGACCGTATTTTATTTGAATGGAAAAAGAAAAATTTTACGACAGTGAAGCAAGTGGAGCAACATGCGGAGCAATTCCGTAAACGCACAATTACCCAGCCACAAGCGCAGGCTGAAAAAAAACCGAAGCGAGCATTTTATAATTGGCTTGAAGAGAATGAATAAGGGGGCGGCGAGATGCTAACGAAAAAGCAGTGGATGCATTTTTTAGACGAGATGGATAAAATGTTTCCAGATGCGCATTGTGAGCTCGTGCATGACAATCCTTTTGAGCTAACAATTGCGACACTATTATCCGCACAGTGTACAGATGTGCTTGTTAATAAAGTGACAAAAGATTTATTTCAAAAATATAAAACACCAGAAGACTATTTAGCTGTATCTATTGAGGAATTGCAAAATGATATACGCTCCATTGGACTGTATCGTAATAAAGCGAAAAACATTCAATTATTATGTCAGCGTCTACTTACAGAATATGGTGGTGAAGTGCCTGCTAGTCGCGAGGAGCTTGTCACATTACCGGGTGTCGGGCGCAAAACTGCGAATGTTGTATTATCGGTAGCCTTTGATATACCGGCAATGGCAGTCGATACACATGTCGAGCGGATTACAAAGCGTCTAGGTCTTTGTCGCTGGAAAGATAATGTGCTTGAAGTAGAGCAAACAATTATGAAAAAAACGCCCATTGAAAAATGGTCGAAAGCACATCATCAAATGATTTTCTTTGGGCGCTATCATTGCAAGGCACAAAACCCTAGCTGTCACACTTGCCCTTTATTAGATGATTGCAGGGAAGGGCAAAAGCGTCTAAAGAAAGGGCTTGTTAAACAATGATTGCTGTCAATAAACAACTAATTTCACAGCAGGCTGTTGACGAGTGGTATGTGAATTGGAACGAGCTGCGTGAACAAATACACGCTGCCCATGAAGCGAGAAATGGGCAAGCAGAGCCCTTTATGCATCAGGGGATTGAGCACTTTTTGCAATTTTTAATGATTGCTTCAGAGGTGGAGGGCTACGACACGCAAGCAAGCTATGAGCTACTGCCGCTAAACGGAGGGGAGCGCTTAGCTTTTATTAGAGCTAACCCAGCCCAATATGCAAGCTACCGTCAGTTAGACGAGCTTTATAAGGAAACAAAAAAGCGTTGTGCAAGATTGCGACTGCAAATTTAGGAGGGCAATCAATGTGATTTTCACTTCATCGAGAGATTATATCAAAAATCGAGCTTCTCTTCAGTGTAGTGAAAAATTCGCTTTACATTTATCCCGTATTAACAGGCTGTAAGACCCCCACTTCAAAACAGCAGGTAAAACCAAGATGTTGAAGTGGGGGATCAAACAGCCTGTAAAAACCCGACTGGCGAAACTACCAATCAGTGGGGGATGTACGAAAACCCCCACTGATTGAAGGTTCACTTTATTTTAAATTTGGAAGCAAGCCGATAAGCCTAACATTTTCTCCTCTATTTATTTAGTTATTTCTTTGATGAAACATCATTAAAAGCGTCCTAAAAGCAGGTCATGCACTGCTTTTAGGACGCTCTCATTCGTTTTGTTGTTTTAACAATTCGCAACGAATAGTCAGTATGCAATGGCTCTGAAGGTGCGGCAACCATTATGAGCCGAGCGCTATTCATTAAATGATAGGCTTGAAAGTTAAGGGGGACTACTACTTTCGAGCTTGGTTCAACAATTATTTGCTGCAATTCAAAAGCTTCATATTCGGAAATCAGCTTTAAATGTGCCTTTAATTCGAAATCATATTGATTTTCTATCGTTAAAAAATACTCATCCTTACGATTTAGCAATTCAGCTTCCTTTATTAAGTTAGAATCTTCATACATTTGCATGATGACAGAAGTTTCATTTTTTAAATCCTCTATTTTTTGCGCTGTCATATAAGAGCTTGAAATTGTAGCTGTTTCTGAATGCTCATTATTCACTTTTACAGAAAGAAAGTTTCTAGCAACAGTTCTCTGTGTATCATATATTTCCATAGGGTCCTGCACGCTGTGATTAAGCACTTTTTCCCCTATTATATAGAGCGTATGTTCACCTTGTGGTAGATTGGTTATAGTGAACGATACCTTTTTACCTCCTTCTTTCGGTATATTAATTATATGATAGGGAGCAGTAGACTTATTTATTTCTATATTTACAGGTGTAGCATCATTTTCTAAAAAGGCATAAACAGCAAGTTGATTTTCTTTTGTTGTTGAATATTTATACCAAATAAATCCTTCTAAAGTTCCTTTTTCATCTGTTTGAAATGAATTTAAATCCCTGTCAATAATATATTCAGGATTTAGGTGAATTTCAGTTGTTCGACTTTCAGTTGTTTTTTTTATAGTATGTTGACTTGACTTTTCATGATGTGTATTTAAGTCGCTCATAGAAGCCCTCTCCTTCTCATTAATCAAACGGAAAAAGAATAATACAAACATAATAACAAATAGGAAGATTAGCTTTTTTAAGTTAATAAATTTACAGTCCTTTCGGAATATATTTGTGTAACGGTATAGAGACCGCTTAAGAAATCAATTCAAGTTGGTCCCATGCACTTATTTAATATTCTAAAGTTCTACTTCTTCCACAGTATTATAATCGCTTATGACCCAGCCTAAATTTACAAAATGATAACTTTTTGCTATCATTGTATCCCCCAACTACTCCGGTATTTCCAAATGTTTGTACTAAAACAATTCCATCATTTTCCGCATAAATTGTATCGCTATCTTGAGCTAGCAAGATTAGAGATGTACTTTCTCAGGCGTGTTGATTATGTAAATAATGTATATTAATTAACGTATTTTATAGGGGAAATGCTTTTTTAATAGGCATACATTCGTTGATTGGAGTGGAGGGGGCGACTCCATCGGGATCAGTGCGAGCTGAAAATCCATTTATTTCGGCGAATGCCGAAATAAATTAGTTGAAGCCGCACCCCGAGGAAAGCGTCCCCCGCAACGGAAATCAACGAATTTCTAGGTTTTCTTTGTAAAATAAAGGCTAATAAACACGCCTGGTACTTTCTTTTGCTTTTTTAATAATTCGCCGATAACACTAAATGGAAATATTAATTTCCCGTTTGTAACAGATGTATAATGTGATTCATACTATGTCATTTCATCTTGGTTCCAAAATGTATCATCTTGAGCAAAGGCTACTGTCCCAGGGGCATATGTTGAAATTTCATTTGAGTTTGTTAAATCAAAAGTTATTTTCAATTATAAACTATTTTATATCAATTATGCCTTATTCAAGGGAAAATTTAAGTAGAATATGTTTGAAAACTCGATTTAGATTCACAGCTTTATATTTTGAATATTTTCATTTATAATTAGTCTATACCACTATACCTATAAAATGGATTTGTGTTATACAAACAAAGTTAGGGGGGAGAAAATTGTTAGATAAAAATTCATATATACCGATTTATATACAAATCGAGGAGATTATTAAACAACGAATACTTGCAGAGGAATATAAAATTGGTGATGCAATCCCATCTGAAAGAGAGCTTTCGGTACAATTTGATGTGAGTAGAATGACAGTTAGGCAATCCATTACAAACTTAGTAAATGACGGTCTACTTTACCGCGAAAAAGGTAGGGGCACTTTTGTAGCAAATCCGAAATTAGAGCAGCCTCTACAAGGGCTAACTAGCTTTACGGAGGATATGCGAGCAAGAAATATGGTTCCGAGTAGCAAGGTAGTACGCTTCGAAAAAATTATCCCATCAGTTGAAGTAGCAAAAGATTTGCAGCTAGAGCTAGGAGAGGAAGTGTTTTTCGTTATACGTATTCGCAATGCAGACGGAATACCTATGGCAATCGAACGGACGTACATTCCAGTAAAAATTTATCCTATGCTAGATGCAAGTAAATTAGAAGGCTCTTTGTACACATTAATTGAAACCGCTTTCCAACAAAGAATCGGCAATGCGATTCAACAAATGGAAGCCGCAATCGTATCAAAAGAGGATAGTAAATTTTTGCAAATAAATCAAGCTGCACCTGTTCTTATTATAAAGCGCACGAGCTATTTAACAAATGATACACCTTTTGAGCTTGTACGCAGTGTTTATCGAGCAGATCGTTATAAATTTATTAGCCAAATTTCAAGATAAATAATAGGGGTGAAAAAGTGGTACACATTCAAAAAGTACAAGAAAATGACTATTGGCAAATTCACCGTTTAAGAGATTATTGTTTTCCTAATAAATATACAGAAGCGCGTAAGGAAGATTTTCATTATTGGGTTCAGCATAGTACAACTTTAGGGGCATATGATGGTAATAAAGTTGTTGGTCAAGTGCTTGTTTTACCACTTAACATAACAATTTACAACAAAAACTATAAAATGGGTGGGATTGCCTTTGTTGCCTCCTACCCTGAATATCGCCAACAAGGCATTGTAAAAAAGCTTATGATTGAATCATTAAATCAAATGAAAGCTAATGGGCAAACGATTTCTGTTTTAGCGCCTTTTTCAGTATCTTTTTATCGCTATTTTGGTTGGGAGCTTTTTTTCGAAAAGTTAAATTATGTGATTCCATCCGACAAATTTCCTGCTTTAGGAAAGCAATTAGACGTAATAAAGCGCACGAGCTTTGAATGGCTTGATGAAGAATTATTTCAGCAGGTAAAAGCATTTTATAATGAAAGAGCTTCTGTAACAAATGGAGTTATGTTAAGGGATGATGCATGGTGGAATCGCTTAGCTAAAAGGCAACAAAATAGCCATTTTGCATTGTATTACAAGGATAATAAGGTGGCTGCGTATATTCGTTATGAAATAGTAAACACAACATTTTTCATTTATGATTTCATTGCCGAGGATATTTTAGCAGAGCAAGCCATTTGGCGTTACGTGACGGCACATGCTGCAAGCATCACTGAAATAAAAGGGGTAACAGCGAATCATGCTTCTTTCGGCTATTACTTTCCAGAGCCTCAATTTGAACGTGAAGTTGTGCAAGATGTGATGGTACGAATCGTTGATGTGCAGTCCTTTATGCAGCAATATAAATGGGGAATTATTACAAGAAGCTTATATGTTCGTCTGGAAGATTCGTTTTGCCCATGGAATGAGCAGTTATTTGAAATTAGCAGTGAGAGGAAAATCACAGCCCTAGAGGAAGATTCTATTGATGATAATGAAATTCTTGCATTGCCTATTAATTTATTTTCGGCGATGATGGTTGGTTATTTATCTGTTCAAGATGCAGTAATGTATGCACAGCGTTCCTTGAAACAAGAAATTATTGGGAGTTGGCAGCAGGCATTGCCAGCAGGAAAACCTGTATTCTATGAGTATTTTTAATCGCTGAATTATAATGGCACACTTCCCTAAGTGTAATTTTCAAGCTAACAATTAAATAAAACATGTGTTAAACAAAAAAATTTTCAGTTTTTTTCTGGACTATACCAGTATAAGGGATGTTAGGTTACAGCTATAAATTGCATATAGTCCAGTTTCTTTTATTATTTTTAGAAGATAGAAAATTCAAAAAACGCTATTGTGGTATATACCAATTGATGATATTCTTCTTTTAAGAAAACGATTTCAATGATGAAATAAATAAAAAATACTTATTTTAGAGAGGGAGAATTACTATGAAAAATATTATGTTAGTTTGTGTTGCAGGAATGAGTACTAGTTTACTAGTTTCGAAAATGCAGGAAGCAGCAAAAAGCCAAAATTTAGAGGCGGATATTTTTGCAATTGCAGAAGGGGAGGTTGATAAAGTATTAGGTGAAAAGTCGATAGATGTGCTTTTACTAGGACCACAAGTTCGTTATTTAAAAGGGGCATTCGAAGCTAAATATAAGGATAAAAATATTCCAATTGATGTAATCAAAATGACGGATTACGGCATGATGAATGGTGCGAATGTTTTAAAACATGCACTTACTTTAATTGGATAAGAGGTGTAGAAGATGGAACAAGAGGCTTTATTACAAGCTGTTATGGGATTAATTTTGCATAGCGGCAATGCCAAAAGTGAGTGTATGGAGGCAATTCAATTTGCAAAAACAGGAGACTTTGATGCAGCAAAAGACAAAATGATGCTAGCAAATGAAGCTATTATTGAAGCGCATCATGCACAAACAGGGTTATTACAGCAAGAGGCGCAAGGTCAAAATGTAGAGGTTTCATTATTATTAATTCATGCTCAGGATCATTTAATGAATGCCATTACATTTCGTGATTTAGCGCAAGAATTAGTAGAAATACATGAACGGATAAAGGGGGAGTAGTTCTGCGGAAAATTATTATCTCTTTATGAAATAAGGGGAATATTTCATCGTTTCGTTTTTCGTGAATTTTCTTGTAGTTGCTGTAAAAAGGGGAAAGTGATGTTATTTAACGTCTTTCAGCAATGGTTATTGCGCCGAGTAACCGCAGGAGCACATGTTTTTTGTACCGGATTAACTTAAAAAAACCGGACTAAAGTTAGCCAAGGCGTAATTGATAAACACAAAAGGGGAGTGTATAAAAATGTTCAAATTTTTAGAGGAGAAATTTGTTCCTGTCGCATCAAGAATAGGAAATCAACGGCATCTAGTAGCAATTCGAGATGGCTTCATTGCGATTATGCCATTAATGATTGTTGGGTCATTAGCTGTTTTAGTAAATAATTTACCAATTGAGGCATACAAAGATTTTATGAATTCAGTTTTTGGAGAGGGAATTTGGACACAGTGGGGTGGTAATGTATGGGGTGCTACATTTGCCATTGTGTCGCTGCTAATTTCGTTTACAATCGCTTACAATTTGACGAAAAGCTATAGTAAAGATGCGTTAGCAGGTGGGGCGATTGGTCTTGCAAGTTATATGACATTCGCAACTTATGGAGATGGTGGTTTAACGGGTTTAACAACTGGAACAGGCGGTATCTTCTTAGCAATTATTTTAAGTCTTGTATCCGCAGAAATGTTTTCTCGTTTATCTGGCAATCCAAGATTATTAATTAAAATGCCGGCTGGTGTGCCAGATGCCGTAGCAAAATCATTTGCTTCATTATTTCCAGCGATTATTACTGTAGGTCTTTTAGCGTTAATCCGTACATTAATTTCAATCTTGTTCGATGCTCCAGACGTTATTGGTCAGTTCTATACATTAGTTCAAGAGCCGTTTATGGGTCTAACGAATACGTGGGTGGCGGCACTTATTTTAGCATTTGTACCAGCATTTGTTTGGACATTCGGTATTCATGGAGCAAACATCATTGACCCATTCATGCAAACAATTAATTTAGACGCAATTGCCAAAAACGTAGAAGCGCTTGAAGCAGGTCAAGTAGCGCCGTATATTATTAACAAACCATTCTTCGATGCATTCGTTAATATGGGCGGCTCAGGTACAACAATCGCTTTAATTATTGCCATTTTCATTGTTTCACGTAAAAATAAACAATACAGCACGGTCGGTAAATTATCCGCTGCACCAGGTTTGTTCAATATTAACGAGCCACTACTATTCGGATTACCAATCGTTTTAAATCCAATTTTATTCTTCCCGTTCATCTTAACGCCGATGGTTAACGTATCAATTGCTTATTTTGCAACTAAATGGGGTCTAGTACCAGCAGCAACAGTTGCAGCACCATGGACGACACCACCAATTATTAATGGCTGGTTAGTTACACAATCACCTTCAGGTGCAATTCTAAGCATTGTGTTAATTGCCGTAGCTGTTCTTATCTATACACCGTTTTTACTAGCGGCAAATCGTGCAGCAGCGAAGCAAGTTGAGCAACAAAATTCATCACAATAATTAATAGTGGGGGTATGAAGATTGAGAAGGCTAGGTATTTCACTATATCCGGGTCATAGCACGCTGGAGGAAATGCAGCAATATGTACAGTTAGCTCATGACAATGGTTTTGATCGAATATTTACTTGCTTGATGTCTTTAAATAATGAGCAAGAACGCAAAAAACTTCAGCAAATTAATGCTTTTGCAAAAGGCCTAGGCTTCGATATTTCAGCCGATATTGCACCGAATGTATTTGAAGAGTTAGGCTTAACGTACAGGGATATTGCTTATTTAAAAGAACAGTATCATATAGCTGCCCTGCGACTAGATATGGGCTTTTCAGGACAAGAAGAGGCATTTATGTCGCTAGACACTAGCAATCTAAAAATAGAATTAAATATGAGTAACGGGACAAAGTATGCAGATAATATTTTGTCCTATCAGCCAAATAAAGAAAATATTATCGGCTGCCATAACTTCTATCCGAGACGTTATACAGGCTTATCACGTCAGCATTTTTTGAAGGTGTCACAGCAATTTAAAGACAATCACATTCGCACAGCCGCAATGATTTCATCGCAGCATGGCAAATTCGGTCCGTGGGAGCAAACTGAATATGGGCTACCAACCTTAGAAGAACATAGATTTTTACCAATTACCGTTCAAGCAAAAGATATGTGGAATACAGGTCTTATCGATGATTGTATTATTGGTAATATGTATGCATCGGAGGAAGAGTTACGTGCATTAGGGCAATTAAATCGCTACAAGCTAGAATTGCAGGTGGAAATATTACCTGAAACAACTGCTTTGGAGGAGAAAATTGTATTAGAGGAGCCTCATTTTAATCGCGGTGATGTTTCAGATTATGTCATACGCAGTACACAATCTCGTGTAAAATACAAGGCAGAGGATTTTCCAAAGCACAATACGGAGCCTTTAGCTTTAGGTGATATTACCATTGATAATAATCTTGATGTCCGCTATAAAGGTGAGCTACAAATCGTATTGCAAAATATAGTAAATGAAGGTTCAAGCAATATAGTAGCACGTGTAAGAGAAGAGGAGCGCTTTTTATTAAAACAAATAAAACCTTGGGCATCATTCAGTTTTACTAAGTAAAAAATCAGGAGGGGCGTCCAAAAAGTCGTGCATAACCGGCATTTTGGACGCTGTTGGTCAAAGAGCTCACTCATTAAAATAACAAAAGAGTTCTTTGGAAAAAGGGGGAACTTTGCGTTTAGCGGATTTTTCCCTCAATGAAGGTAAATAAGTGTAAACTGTATTTTCATTGCAGCGTAAGAAGTAGCCACCTTTTCGAACAGCCCGTTTCAATGATATTTCATCAAAAGAATAACTCTTTAAAATAAGCAAGGAATTTTGGGGGAATGGAATAAATAAAGAAATCAGCGACTTTTTCACTGGATTAAAGTGTATAAGGAAAAATCAAATTTGCTTGTACTTGCGAACCGAGGCTGCCTTTAGGGCTAGTTCCTCTTTTCATATGAAGGAAGGGTAAAGTGATGTATGTTTTAGCAATCGATGGAGGCGGTACAAAAACATCTGCGGTTATTTGTGATAAGATGGGGCAGATTTATGCAAAGGTAATTACAACACGTAGCAATCCAACTGCTATGAGTGCCAAGTTTTTTGAATTAACATTGCATGAATTAATGCAGCAATTGCGAAAGCAAAATGCACAAATATTTCAGAATGTGAGCAGTTGCTTCGTTGGAATAGCTGGTGTAAAGGAGTTACATGCGGAATCTATCGTAGAAAAAATTATTCGTCAATATGTGCAACAAACAGCTTTAATTACAATCGAAAATGATGCACTAGTCGCTCTATATGCAGGCACATTTGGACAGCCAGGGATTGTACAAATTGCAGGTACAGGTGCAATTACGATGGGGTATGATGAAAATGCACAGTTGCATCGAGTGGGTGGCTGGGGCTATTTATTTGATGATAAGGGCAGTGGCTATTACATAGGTAAGAAAGCCTTGGAAGCAGTATTTCAAAGCTATGATGGGCGTATACAGAAAACCTCTTTGACAGAACAGATACTGAGGCATTTTTGCGTAGAAGATGTGGAGAAGCTAATTGCCTGCATCTATAATGCTGAGCACCCCCGAACGAATATTGCACCATTGAGTAAATATGTGATGCAAGAAGGCATGAGAGGAGACATGGTTGCGATACGCATTATGAATGGGGTTTGTATAGATTTTTATGAGGCAATTAAAGCCTGTTTTAATAAAATGACTTGGAGCAAACAGTCCATACCAGTAGTACTAGCAGGGGGCGTTTTCACGAACCCAGCCTATTTTATTAATATTATGAATGAGCTCATAGACAATGAATTAGTAATTTTTGAATTTAAAAAACCTGCCCTAGAGCCAATTGGTGGTGCTGTAGTAGGGGCGTTCAAACAGAAGGGGATTCAGCTAGATAAAGAGTTCACACAAATTTTTAATAAATATTGGAGAAAGTTTTAGAAAGCGTTTAATTGTCAATAAGCTATTTCAAAGCTTCATAGAAAAAAGCTGTAGGAAGTATAGGCATCTACCTATCTTCCTTACAGCTTTTTCTTTATTCACCGTTTTGAACTTCCTCGTCATCTGTACCGGGGTCCGTTGGCTCTGTTGGGTTTGTCGGAGGAGTGACTTGCCCGTTTCCGTTTCCATTTCCATTATTGTTGTTGTTCCCATTATTATCTGTGCCTGTTTCAGGATTGGTTGGTTCCTCAGGCTCTGTCGGTTCATCAATTTCGCCATTGTTCCAATCCTGCCAATCATCTTCCTCAGGCTCATCTGGTAAGCCTTCAATATAAAGTGAAACGGAAGCTGACTCACTGCGTACTTCATCGGAAATAGCTGTTACAGTAAATGCATAATTATGCCCAATGACTACTGATGGGATTGCTACATAATTTGCTGATGATGAAGAAATGACAGTAGGCTCTGCGCCATCAATTGACATTGTTACTTCAAAGGAAATTGGTACAGCATTTGGATCGAAATCCTCTTCCAGTGCACCAGGTGCTTGATGCTCCCAAGTTAAATCAATTATATTGGCCAATTCGTTGTAGCTAGCCTGTAAATTAAACGGAGGGTCTAATTCAAGTTGTTCAAAGGCATCTGATACTTCTTTTGGCTCTGTACCTTTAACAAATAGCTCTGTCATACGTAAATTATCAGGTGTAAATTCGCTCGCTAACTTTAATGGTGAAGTACCGACTTCAACCGTTGCGGATACGACTGAGTTTGGCTGTTTAAAGCGAGCTGTTTCAATAGATGATGACAGCTGTGACATGATGGACTTAAATAAAGTTTGGGGTAAACGTCGTTCATCCCAAGTTGTAATTGCGTCAGAGCGTTGCTCGTAGCCGCTCCAAATAGCAATCGAATAATTTGTTGTATAGCCAGCAAACCATGAATCTGGCACAGCAGAGCTTGGCAAATTATATTTTGCAAATTCATCTGCTGAATAGTTAGTTGTTCCTGTTTTACCAGCAAGATCAAGACCTGATACATTGGCAGCAGTACCTGATGCGTTAGGCTTGTTACCGACAACATCGCGCAGCATATCTGTTACCATATAGGCTGTATAATCACTCATTGCAATGACTTCTTCTGATTTATATTCTCTTGAAGAGGAGCCATCTCGATAAACAATTTTTGTGATGGAGTGCGGTGCAGTATATACACCGTTATTACCAAATGCGGCATAAGCGCCTGCCATTGAGATAGGTGAGATATTAATACGCCCACCTCCGATAGCATCGGATTCAACAACATAGTCAACATCAATGCCTAAACGTGAGACGAAATTTTTCGCTTTGTCTGTTCCAACTGCTTGTAAAGTTTTAACGGCAGGTATGTTACGTGATGTATAAAGCGCTTGGCGAGCCGTCATTGTTCCTAAATATTTATTATCCCAGTTGGTAATTGTTTGGTTCGTACCAGAGTATTTCATAGGCTCATCGACCAATGTTTCACCAGTTGACCATTTTAAATATTCAATAGCAGGTGCATAATCAATTATTGGCTTCATTGTTGAGCCGGGAGCACGTGTTACTAAATCATAGGCGAAATTAAAGCCTCGCTCAGCCCCATAATGACGCCCACCACCAATGGCACGAATTTCACCTGTCTTTGTATCAACGACTGCAACACCTGATTGAATTTTTTCTGTCATAAAATTAGCGTCGTTGTTCATGACAGATTCAACAATTTTTTGTGCATTTGGGTCAAGTGTCGTATAAACCTTTATGCCTTCTGCTAATGCATCGTTGTCGCCATTGCGCTCTAGCTCCGATAAGACAACATCCAAAAATGCAGGGTAGTTTGTCACTGTTGCAGGCTTACGTTCATCTTCAGGTAGGACGCTCTCTGCAACCGTTATTTTTTTTGCTTCAGTTGCTTGTGCCTCTGTAATTTTTTTGTGTTGTACCATTAAGCTTAGTACAATATTGCGTCGCTTCTCAGAAAGGTCTGGATTTTTAAATGGATTATAGTTATTTGGGCTTTGCGGCATACCAGCAAGCGTAGCCATTTGGCCTAATGTTAATTCATTTAATGGTTTGCCATAAAAATATTCCGATGCTTGCCCGAAGCCATAAACTCGACCAGACATTAAAATTTTATTAAAGTACATTTCAAAAATTTCTTCTTTAGAGTATTGGCGTTCCAACTGTATAGCGAGCCAAGCCTCCTGTGCTTTACGCTTTAACTTCTTGTCATTATACAAGAAGGAGTTTTTGACAACCTGCTGTGTGATAGTACTACCACCTTGTGAGCCAAAGCCATCTCTAAAGTTTGCAATGACTGCTCCTCCAAGACGCCATAAATCAATACCAAAATGGTCAAAGAAGCGAACATCCTCCGTTGCTAAAATAGCAGCAACCATATCATCAGGAATATCCTCAAATTGTACATATTTCCGACTTTCTTGCCCAATCGTTGCAAATAATTCTCCATTAATATCGTAAAATTCCGATGAAACAGGATATTTTAATAGTTCTTCATCTAACTCGGGTGCACTACTTGCATAATATGCAAATAGTCCAGCTCCTCCTAAAAAGCCAAGCACTCCAATGAAAACAATTGTTAAAATGATGCGCTTTAGCCAAACTTTAAATGGCGTTTGCTTTTTTTTCTTTTGTTGTTGACGCTGCTTTTTTATATCTTCGCGTGTAAGTTTACGTTCAGTCACGTTCTATCTCCTCACTTTGAGTGTTTTCCGTAAAATGAAGCTTTGCAGCTTTCATTCATCGGGCACTGAAAAAAATACCTATCAATGCGAAACCAATTGCTGTACCGCCTGCAAATAATCAATACGAGGCTGATAACTCGGTTTAATTTCAATTGCCTTTTCTTCAAATTGTTTAAGTGGTATCGATTTGCGCCCACCACGCTCCATTTGCTGCCATGCGTTTTCAATAACAGAAAATGGTGTAATAAAATAGCGGTCTAATGATGAAAAACGTATGATGAAAAAGGCAATTCCTTTTTGTACGATAACATTTTTCATATGCTCTATTTGATGTGCGTGAATATTTTTTAAAGGAAAGGCTGTTTTATTTTCTGTCTCCTTTGCTTCAAAATCTAAATAATAACCATTCCATACACCGTTATAATCTGTTGTGGAAGGCGTGCGAAAATACGCCTCGCGAATAACAGCGGCACTTCTTGATGGGTACTCTACTTTGACGATTTGAATAGGAACAGGTTTCTTATGAATATTTGCGACCTGTCTTTGCAAATAATAAGCATTTGTTTCGTTTAAATCATCCTCTAAAGTTTTACCACGATTGCCAAAGTTAATCTCTTTAAGTGCTTTCTGCTTTTTAGGTTTTGGTACTTCTTCTATGTTCGTTTTATAAGGTTTCCCATTTGGATAGCGAATCATTATTTTCACCCTTTCGAAATGCACCTTTTGCAGTTTCCCACAATTTTTAGCGTATACTGTCTAGTTTTGCGATTGACAAGGATTTTCTTCGCCGCTCTTGAATGTATCCATAATAATGAGAGGAGGCAAATGATGACAAGACTTCAATCACTTATTTCAAATATTGAGCAGGTAACGCAATTATTAGATGCCACATTAGAGCAGCAACGTGCAATGCTCACTCTTCAATTTTCACAAAAAATCACAGTAGCCTATCAAAAAGTAAGCTTAGCAGAAAAACGAATGCAAGTAAAGAATACACGTTCCCATGGAGGGGGAGCCAACAAGTAAGCTAGCGCACCGCTTGTTGGCTCCCAGTTGCTTTTGAAAGAAGGTGTTTCTCTTTCTGAAAAATGAGTGTACTTTTCTAGTATGTTGAGAGTGCTGTCCGAAAAGTCTATTTTAATTTGACGCCGCATTGAAATAGTAATTTTCATCGCTGCACCTTTACTAAAGAGAAATACTGCTAAAGCCATTGTTCACCAATTTTTATAAAGAGGCGTTTTCTATCTAGATGGGCACACATTTTGTAAAACATTATTCATGACTGTCCAAAATGTCGGTTACTGCACGGCTTTTTGGACAACTCCTTTAAAAATGAAAGTAGTCAAGAGATTTGGTACACTATAAGTAATAAAGTAAAACTTGAGGTGTACAATGCAATTAGTCGAACTAACAACCTATTTAATAGCGCAATGTGAAGATGCGCAAAATCGTTTCTTTCACATGCGCGAATTTGATTTAAAGCCTGATTTCTTTACAGAAGTAAAACCGTATGCAGATACAGTACATGAGCAGTTAAAATTATGGCGGCAGCTAGCAAAAGAATGGCGGGCAAGCTATCAGCCGAAATATATGCATAATCAACAAATCGACCAAGTAGTAGAGGCAATGGAGCAATTTACCGTACAATCCTTTTACAAAGAAACGAGTAAAAAAAGATTTTTGCAATCGATTCATTCGGTTCACTATACACTATCTACAATCCTGCGCTATTTAGAGGAGGGAGAAGCGTATGAACAGCAAAAAGATGACGATTTCTGAGCTGTTACAGGCATGGCAATATGATGAGGAGCTAAAGCAAAATATTAGGCATTGGCATACGCTAGAGGCACAGCCTGCACAATATGCTGATTTTCCAGACAACCTTCATCCTTCCATAAAAAAGGCATTGCATGCAAGAGGAATCAATCAGCTTTATACACATCAGCGAGAAGCTTTTGATTTCGCCATGCAAGGGCAGTCTTTCACCGCGATTACACCGACTGCCTCAGGCAAATCATATTGCTACCACCTCCCTGTACTGCAAACGATTTTACATAATAAATCAGCAAGGGCCATTTATTTATTTCCGACAAAAGCTTTGGCACAAGACCAAAAATCCGATTTGAATGAGCTTATAGAGCTAATGGAGGAGGATATTTTAAGCTATACGTATGACGGGGATACAGCACCTGGTATTCGCCAAAAAATTCGGAAGGCAGGGCATATCGTTATGACGAATCCCGATATGTTGCATTCGGGCATCTTACCGCATCATACGAAGTGGGTCGCGCTTTTCGAAAACTTACAATATATTATTATTGATGAATTGCATACATATAAGGGTGTGTTTGGTAGTCACGTAGCACACGTACTGCGCAGATTGCAAAGAATTTGTGCTTTTTATGGGAGCAATCCTGTTATAATATGCACATCTGCAACGATTCGCAATCCGCGTGAGCTAGCGGAAAACTTAACGAATACAAAGCATGCACTGATTAAAAAATCGGGTGCACCTGTCGGTAAAAAAACATTTATTTTTTATAATCCACCGATTATTCATCCGACATTCGGGGTGCGTCGAAGCGCTGTATTAGAAGTGCGTGATTTATCAACTCGTTTGTTTGAAGCAGGTATTCAAACAATTATATTTGCTAAATCAAGGGTACGTGTAGAAATGCTCGTTACCTATTTAAAGTCATTGACAGCGAAAAAAATTGCTGACCATTCAATCCAAGGTTACCGAGGTGGCTATTTACCGAGCGAGCGTCGCCAAATTGAAAAAGGCTTGCGCGATGGTTCAATTCAAATGGTCGTAAGTACAAATGCGCTGGAGCTCGGTGTTGACATCGGGCAGCTACAGGCATGTATTATGACGGGCTATCCTGGTAATATCGCGAGTGCATGGCAGCAAGCTGGGCGCGCAGGGAGAAGGCAGGATGAAGCATTGATTATTTACGTAGCACAGTCGACCGCGCTTGACCAATATGTTGTAAATCATCCTACTTATTTATTGGGCAGTGAGCCTGAGCAAGCGAATATTAATCCTGAAAACATTTTAATATTAATGTCCCATTTGAAATGCGCGGCATTTGAGCTACCATTTTCGACAGACGATACATATGGTGAATTTGAGGTGCAAGATTTATTAGCTTATTTAGCGGAGGAAGGCGTACTCGTTCAAACGACAACGGCATGGCATTGGATGAGCGACCGCTTCCCAGCACATGATATTAGCTTGCGTTCAGCAGCACAGGAAAATGTCGTCATTATTGATAAAACAATAGCGACAAAAACGCGCGTAATTGGTGAAATGGATACGTATAGCGCGATGACATTATTGCATGAGGAAGCCATCTACATCCATCAAGGCACACAGTTTCAAGTGGAGGAGCTTGATTGGGAGGAGAAAAAGGCGTACGTCACAGAGGTGGATGTCGACTATTTTACAGATGCTAATTTAGCGGTGGAACTGAAGGTGTTAGAGGAAGATAAAGTGGCAGACTTGGGGGAAGTAACAGTAAGCTATGGCGATGTAAGTTTACTTGCTATTCCGACGATATTTAAAAAAATTCGTTTCGGTACACATGACAATATTGGTTCTGGCCCTATCACACTACCTCCTATGGAAATGCATACGAATGCAACATGGATTTCCTTTAATTTACCTGAAGGTTGGTCTGAGGAAATGATGACAGATGCATTAAATGGAGTTGCATATGCGATGCATTCCTTTATCTCACTCTTTATTCAATGTGACCGCAGTGACGTATCGGTCGTACCACAGGTCAAAGCAGTGCATAACGAGCGACCAACATTATTTATTTATGATAGTTACCCAGGTGGAATAGGGCTAAGTGAAAAGGTTTATGATTTAATTTTGCCCCTCCTTGAACGCACTATAGAGCATGTGAAAAGTTGTCCATGCAAGGCGGGCTGTCCGTCCTGTATTGGGGCACAGGATAACTTAAATGATGGCAAGAAGCGTGTGTTAAAAGTATTGGGAATTTTATGTGCGGAAATGATGTGATAAAAAATGTCCTACGAAAATAAAATATTACAAATGAAAAAAATGCTAGGCAAAAAAACAACAGAGCGCGTTGAACAGCCAAAATTTACGAAGCCTGCACCACCGCTTTATAAAGAGCGGTGGCAACAGGCAGGATTAGCGGTTGTCGATAATGATTTTGGCATCTTGTTTAAGCGTGAGGTTCGCTATCCTTTCGATTATAAGCATGGGCATTATACGCTAGGGGAGTTAGTAGCGGCACTTGAAATATGGGAAAATGCTGATATCGAGCACCCTTATGCATTACATACAAAAGAGCGCATTGTATTTTGGGATACTGAAACAACAGGCTTAAAAGGCACTGGTACGCATATTTTTTTGCTCGGCTTTTTACAGCAGGATGAGGACGAATTTGTACTCACACAATATGTGTTAGCAGACCCAGCAAACGAGGTGGCAATGCTATTTGAATCAAAACTTTGGCAGCGAAGTACCACGCTCGTTTCCTATAATGGAAAAAGCTTCGATTGGCCGCAGTTAGAAACACGTTGGACATTGAATCGCCAAACTTTGCCACCATTAAAAGAGCAAAAACATATTGATTTATTGCATAGCTCAAAGCGTTTATGGAAAAATGATTTAGAGAAGATGAAGCTTGTACAGGTCGAGGAGGAAAAGCTTGGCTTTAAAAGACAAGGGGATATACCGGGGCATTTAGCACCTATCATTTATTTTGATGCGGTGAAAAGTGGGCAGGCTGAAGTTTTAATGAAAGTGTTACTCCATAATGAATGGGATTTATTATCACTTATTACATTGTATATTCATCAAACAAAGCTATTGTTTTCTGGCGAGCAGGAATCAGCCGTTACTTATACAAATGTTGGGAAATGGTATAGCGATTTAAAGCAGCAAGTGGCGAGCGAATATGTGTTAACGAATGTCACAGAAAATTACCGCGAGAGCGAGACTGCATTAGCCCATTTTTATTTAGCTTTTCAGCATAAGCGTCAGGGCCGTTATCATGAGGCGATTAAAGCTTTTGAAACATCCATAATAGGCATTTCAAATCGTCAAAAAATACAGGCATATGAGCAGTTATCAATGTTGCATGAGCATCAAATCAAAGCGTATGATACCGCGCTGCTTTATGCGGAAAAAGGGTTTAAGCTTATCCAGCATAGTGACCTGTCATTTGAGCAAAAAGAAAAGCAATTAGTGAAATGGAAAAAACGTTATGAACGTATTCAAAATAAACAACAATAGCCGATGATATTCGTATAGATAGCGTTTCATATGCTATAATGAACATGGCGAATTATCGCCTCTATTTGAATGCAGTGGGAAGTTTGACTTCTCGAAAGTTTGCTTCGTTTTTTTGTGTGGCGAAGTTGCTGGCATATGACAATAAAAATAACTGTTTATACCCCGCATTAACGGGCTGAAAACCACCCACTTCAAGCCTTCAGTGAAAGGACGTTGAGGATAAGTGAGAGATTAACTGCCCGTATATGCCAGATTGATTCAACTAACAATCAGTGGAGGTTTTCCTCCACTGATTGAAGTTTCACTTTATAAGCAATATCGTTAGGAAGGAGAACGCCACTAGAAAACAGGTTAAAGGATGTTTTCAAGGGCGGAAGATGCGAATGATAAAATTAAACTCAAAAATTATTTTAGAAAAAGAATTTAAAAAGAGTATGAAGGGCTATAGCATAGACCAAGTGGACCAATTTTTAGATCAAATTATGGAGGATTATGATGTTTTTGAAAAGCAGCTAAATGAGCTGCGTTTAGAAAATGAGCGTTTAAAAGCGGAGTTAGAAAATAGTGCGCGTAGACAGCCAACTGTTCAAACGACTACACCAAATACAAACTTTGATATTTTAAAACGCTTGTCTAATTTAGAAAAACATGTTTTCGGTAGTAAACTATCTGAATAGATGATATTGTTGCTTTTCTGATATGTGTCAAGTATAATATAGTTCGACATCAAGAAATTCGAGTAATCGCTGCATCTTAGATGATGTAGAGGAAAGTCCATGCTCACACGGCTCTGAGATGACCGTAGTGTTCGTGCTTACCGAAAAAATAAGGTAAGGCAAGCATTTGCTTGACGGCGAAAGGAATACCTAAGTCTTTTTGATATGGTAGAAACTTTCTGAAGGTGCCACAGTGACGAAGCTTGCTTGGAAACATGCAAGGTGGAACGAGGTAAACCCCGCGAGTGAGAAACCCAAATTATGGTAGGGGCACTCTCCAAAAGGAAATGAACGGATGGAGGGACAGGCAAATGCCTGTAGATAGATGATTACTACCTGACAGTACGAGGCTATTAGCTGTTTGAGTACACAGGAACAAAACATGGCTTACGGAATACTATTGATGCATTTTTTAAGTTTTTGCTGCACTAAATTTATGCGGCAGCATAATATTTCAAATACTCTACATCATGAGGCGTTCGGTTTTATCGTTGTACCTTTCGATGCAGATGGAGCTGTCACAATTTTTTGTTGGACGGCTCCTTTTCTTTGACATCAATTACGCCTTGGCGTAATTGCGTCCAGATTTTTTTCGAGCGAGCTCGAAAAATTTCCCTTCAAAAATCTGTGACATCCGCCGGGGGCATTTATCTTGATTCAGTGAGTGGTTGTGAACCCGCTGAATCAGAGAAAACAAAATAGACATTCATCTCACCGCCTTTAGAGGTGAGAATTTTGTGTATTTGTTGCCTCGCTTTTGATGCAAAAGCAAATTGCTCCTGCGATTATACATTGCAGTAAAACACTACTGAATCAAGATAAATATTATTAAGGATGGAATAACAATGAGTAGTAAAGATTTTACTCACAACAATATGGATATTGAACATTCTTCCGTTTACAAAACTAGCTTAGTAAAAGTTATTTTTGAAAATGTAGAGGAAGGTATTATGATTACGAACGAGAAAAAATGTATTATAGCAGTTAATCCTGCGTTTGAGTTTGTAACAGGCTATTCACTTAGTGAAGTGATTGGAAATACACCAGCGATTTTACAATCAGGTATGCATGATTCCTCGTTTTATAAAAAAATGTGGGCAAAAATTGAAAAAGATGGCATGTGGCAAGGAGAAATTTGGAACCGCCGTAAAACCGGAGATATTTACCCAGAGTGGCTAACGATTATCGCTGTGAAAGATGGCGATAATAATATTATGAACTATTGTGGGATATTTACAGATTTATCCGAGCGTAAAAGCGTTGAAAGCGAGCTGAAGAAACGCACACTAACAGATTTATTAACAAAGGTAAACAATCGTTTTGCTTATTTAGAGCGAATGAAAGCCCTGTTGTTAACAAGTGCTACAGCGACAACACCGATGCGACATGCAATATATTTTTTAGATATAGACAGATTCAAGCAAGTGAATGAAGTGTTTGGGCATGCGGTTGGTGATAAGTTGCTAATTGCAGTAGCTAAGCGCATTCGAAGACTGTTAAAAAATAAAGATATTTTAGCGCGCTATGGCGATGATGAATTTGCAATTACATTAACAAATATTGTTCATCCAAGGGAAGCTGCGAAATTTGCCCAGCAAGTACTACATGCAATGGAGCAACCTTTTATAATAGATGGGCAAGAAATTTTTATTTCCGTAAGTATTGGCATTAGCTTATATCCGTTAGATGGAGCGACAACGGATGAATTAGTGCATCGTGCAGATAAAGCAATGTATTTTTCCAGACAAACGGGCCCCGGCAATTTTGCCTTTTTTATCGAAGATTTAGAAATTGATACGAAGCGAGTTTCATTGCTGGATACAGAGCTTCGAAAAGCGATAGAAAACAATGATTTCCAACTATATTTCCAGCCAAAGGTTTCCTTAAAAACGAAGCAGGTGATTGGTGTAGAAGCGTTAGTACGTTGGACAAACGATAAGCTCGGTCAAGTATCACCAGGCGAATTCATTCCATATTCTGAGGAAACAGGTTTAATTATTCCGCTAAGTGAAATGATTATAGAAATGGCGTGCAGCGCATTTCATGTATTGAGAGCAAATGGGTATGCCAATGTGCCAATTGCCTTAAACATTTCAAGCATTCATTTCCAGCAGCAAAATTTCTTAGAAACAATTCAAAAAATATTAGAAAAAAACAATACTTCGGCGCATAATTTTGAAATTGAAGTAACAGAGCGGACAGTTTTGGATAACTCCTCGGAGGCAATTAGCAAATTCGACCGATTAAAGCAGCTTGGTTTTACGCTATCTATCGATGACTTTGGGACAGGCTACTCATCATTAAGCTATTTAATACGTTTCCCATTTGATGTATTAAAAATAGATCGTAGCTTTGTGCAGCATATATGCTCCTCAGAGGAAAAACAAGGTGTGGTGGATGCAATAATTCAAATGGCGCATCGCTTAAATATGCAAGTTGTAGCAGAGGGCGTTGAAAGCAAGCAGCAAGTACAGTTATTACAAGAAATCGACTGTGATTTCGCACAGGGCTTCCATTATAGTAAGCCGATGCCATTAGGTGAATTGCTACAGTTTTTAGCCTATTGGGAGCACATACAGTGAGGAAGGTAAAAGCATGACAAAATTTCAATTAGTTGCAACGGCAGCGATGGGCTTAGAGGCAATCGTTGCACAGGAAGTACAAGACTTAGGATACGAAACACGTGTTGATAATGGCAAAGTGTATTTTGAAGGAGACGAGACAGCTATTGCACGTTGTAATCTATGGCTACGTGTAGCGGATCGTGTAAAAATTGTTGTAGGTCAATTTCCAGCGCATACATTTGATCAACTATTCGAATCTACAAAGGCGCTTGATTGGGCGCGTTATTTACCTGTAGATGCGGCGTTTCCTGTATCGGGAAAGTCAGTAAAATCAAAGCTATTTAGTGTGCCAGATTGCCAAGCGATTGTGAAAAAAGCAATTGTAGAGCATATGAAATCACATTACAAACGTCTAGGCTTTTTAGATGAATCAGGCGCAACTTATAAAATTGAAGTAGCTATTTTAAAGGATGTAGCAACATTAACAATTGATACATCAGGCGCAGGGCTTCACAAGCGAGGTTACCGCCAAGTACAGGGAGAAGCTCCTTTAAAGGAAACATTAGCAGCTGCATTAGTGAAAATTTCAAAGTGGAATCCTAATCGACCTTTTGTTGACTTGTTTTGTGGCTCAGGAACAATCCCTTTAGAGGCAGCGATGATTGGGCAAAATATTGCACCGGGCTATAACCGTGAATTTATTTCAGAGGATTGGGCTTGGATGAAAGCGAAAATCTGGGATGAAGCACGTAATGAGGCTGATGCTCTTGCGAATTACGACCAACCATTACAAATAATTGGCTCGGATATTGACCACCGCATGATAAGCATTGCACAGGAAAATGCTCTAGAGGCAGGCTTTGGTGAGCTTTTAACATTTAAACAAATGCAAGCAACAGACTTTACAACACGATTAACAGATGGTGTTATAATTTCGAACCCACCATACGGGGAGCGTATTGGTGATAAGGAAGCAATTGAGGCTGTTGTAAAAACACTCGGACAAGTGATGAAAAATTATCCAACCTGGTCTGTTTATATGTTGTCCTCCATGGAAAACTTTGAGCAATGTTACGGTCGTCAAGCAACGAAAAAACGCAAGCTATTTAATGGCTTTATTCGTACAGACCTTTATCAATATTGGGGTCAAAAATCAAAGCGTGATTAATAGTAGACGCCAAGCTAAATCTATATTGAAATGCTTTGAAATCTGATAAAAAAGCTATTGGGCTGTAGGAATATCGGATGAAAATCCAATATTGCTGACAGCCCCTTCATTGTCTACATACTTATATATTTAGGGGAGAATTCATATGAGACAATCATTACCGTTTGAATTATCAAAAGAAAAATCCTTCTTTGATTCGCTTGGCGATTGGATGGGAGACGTTTTATACGACGAGCTACCAGAAAAAGGCTTTGAATGTCGGGATGAACAAATTTTCATGGCTTACCAAATTGAGCAGGCATTAAAAGAGAAAAACGTACTATTCGCAGAGGCGGGTGTTGGTACAGGAAAAACTATAGCTTATTTACTGCCGGCGGTTTCGTACGCTCGTTATACAGGCAAGCCTGCCCTCATTGCTTGTGCTGATGAAACATTAATCGACCAGCTTGTGAAAGAGGGCGGTGATGTGCATAAGCTACGTGATCATTTAGGCTTAAATATTGATGTGCGCCTTGCAAAATCACGTGATCAATATTTATGTATTAAACGCTTTGAAGAGGCAGACAGACAACTGGAGGCAGACTGGATTGAAGAAATTGCTGATTCGATTCCAGATGGGGTCTATGCACACGGCTCAATGGTGGCATTACAGCCGTACGGTGAACGAAGTGATTATCCAATGGTGAGCGATGATGAATGGCAAATGGTCAACTATAATGCGTTGATGCAATGTGCAGTATGTGATGTGCGCAATCGTTGTGGGCAAACATTGCACCGAGCATATTATCGTAAATCAACGGATTTAATTATTTGCTCGCAAGACTTTTTAATGGAGCATTTAGCTACAAAGAAATCACGTGAGCGCGAAGGACAGCTTCCTTTACTACCTGAGGTGTCGATGATGGTGCTGGATGAAGGACATTTATTAGAATATGCCGCACAAAAGGCAATGACCTATAAAGTACAGGCAAATACAATCGTTGGCTTGTTAGAGCGTTTAATGGTTGATGGTGTTCGTGAGCGCACATTATATGGGATGGAAAGATTGCAGGACGATCATGAGCTATTTTTTGACCAGCTACGCGATGATTTAGTGCCTTCAGAGGAAGATCGGAAGCGCATTGAAAAGTCAGAGCGTTTATTAGCGATTGGCAAGCGCTTATTAGTAGATGTAGAGCAGCTACTAGAAGAATTTGTGTTTGAGTCAGAGCTTTATATGATTCCAGAATATGAGCTTAATATGGCAGAGGAATTTCTCGAGCATTACGCAGCAGCATTACGCATTTTTGTTGCACAGGGCGATGCGGTCGATTGGTTAGAGGAAACAGACGGTGAAGAAACGCTCGTGATTATGCCTCGTTTAATTACCGAAGTATTAGAAGAAAAGCTCTTTTCTAAAAAAACACCTATCGTCTTTTCGTCAGCAACATTATCAGTGAAAAAGGACTTTTCCTATATTGCTACAAGCTTAGGTATTACTAAATATCAATCTTTTAGCGTACCATCTCCGTTTGATTATGAGGATGTTATGAAAATTTATGTGCATGAACTTGCGCAAAATGACAAGGCAGCAAAAGTAGAAGAATTGCTACGTGACGGCGAGAAAACGCTCATTTTATTTCAATCAAAGCAGGCAATGAATGCTTTTAAATCGAAGCTTGGAGTGATGGCTCGTTTAACGATAGCCTTTGAAGGAGACAGAGAGCTATCTGCAATTGTCCGGGATTTCCAAGAGGGTAAAGTTCGAACATTTTGTTCCTATCATTTGTGGGAGGGACTTGATTTACCTCAGGAAGCATTGACACGCGTCATTATTTTCGACTTACCATTCCCGCCATATGACCCGTTATTCGATGCAAAACGTGCCTTTGCTAAAGATGCATTCGCAGAGGTAGAGCTACCATTTATGCTACTACGCTTACAGCAAGGAATGGGACGACTTATCCGCACATCGAATGACTACGGCGACATTCATTTACTCGTGAACGAAAAAGAAAGCCAAATGAAAAAACATTTCGAGGATATTCTAGCAGTAGAGCCAATTATTGAATAATAGAAGTTAGAGAGGTTGCCCGAAAAGCTCGCATTAGCATGCTTTCTGGCAACCTTTTCGATGATTTTGTCCTCCCTAAACAGCCTCGAGTAAGACCAAAAACTGTGAAGGGGCTAAAGACGATTATGAGAGAGCGCCGATAATTTATGAAATTCATAGATAATCTATGAAAAAAAGGATATTTATAAAATCAAGTGCACAGACCCAAGGTAGAAAAGCTACTATATCTAGTGTACATGCTGACGGCTATTTTGCTATTTTTTTCGCAATTCGTTACAATAAAATGAGGGGGAGATGCCATGTACTTAAAGACAGTGCGCTATTTGCAGGAGCAGGTAATAGAGAAGCAGCAATATCCATTTAATATTGCGGCATTGCAGCATTTAGAGGAGCTTCATTTACCGACGAATATTACGTTTTTTGTTGGAGAAAATGGTTCAGGCAAATCGACATTGCTGGAGGCGATTGCCTATGAATGTGGCTTCCATACGGCTGGAGGTAGTCGCAATCATTTGTACGATGTGCATGAATCGCACTCTGCACTTGGAGAGCACATACGATTAAGTTGGTCGCGAAAGGTGGCGCGCGGCTTTTTTCTACGTGCCGAAACATTTTATCAATTTGCAAGTCATCTTGATTTAATGTTTGACCCATCTGGACGGAAGTACGATGCGTATGGTGGAAAGTCCTTACATCAGCAATCGCATGGTGAATCTTTTTTATCCCTGTTTAAAAATGCATTCGGACATAAGGCGATTTATTTATTGGATGAGCCAGAAGCTGCACTTTCTCCAACTAGACAACTTAGCTTAATGCGCATTATAAAAGAACTGGAACATGATGCACAATTTATTATTGCAACGCATTCACCGATTTTGTTAGGCTATCCAAATGCCACAATATATGATTTTGACCAACAAATAAGCAAAGTTCGCTATGAGGAGACGTTGCATTATATTTTAACGAAGCGCTTTTTAGATGCGAAAGAGAAAGTATTAGAGGAGTTATTTTTGGATTTATAATAGAAAAGAGGGAGCAATATGGCGTCATCTTACTTATATGAGATTAGAATTCATGAGAAACAGCGCGAGGATATAACAAGCTATTCCATGACCTTTCATGGTGAGAAAAGAATGCTGCAAAAAATGATTGAACTAGCTACAAAAGATACAGCCTTTCTTGTTTATAAAGAAGCAACGAAATGGAAAAAGCTTTTATTTCGCCACAATTATTTATTTTCTATACAGGATGTTCCTGCAAAGGATAGCCCGTATCCTTACTGGAGCTTGGCAGAAATATTAAAGGGGCAAGAAGTAGTAGAGCTGCCAGCAAAGTTAAACATGGAATATACAGCAAAGGCATTGCAAGAGGAATTAATGGGCTATGCTGCTAAAATCGCATCGAGACAAGGAAATTTATTTAGATAGATAAAACAGAATAGGGGAAAATCAATGCAGGGAATTATTCATGGAATTATTTTGGCCTTTGGGCTTATTTTGCCTTTAGGGGTACAAAATGTTTTTGTTTTTTCACAAGGGGCGATGCAGCCATCTAAATTTAAAGCTTTACCGGCGGTTTTTACAGCTGCGCTATGCGATACACTGCTCATTTTACTTGCAGTGCTTGGTTTATCAGTTATCGTTTATCAGTTTGAATGGTTGCGACTTGGCTTAATTAGTGGTGGTATTTTATTTTTAATTTATATGGGAAGGGTGCTCTGGACAGCGAAGGCTGAAGCCACACAGCAAGGAGAGGCACTGCCAGCAAAAAAACAAATATTGTTTGCCCTATCCGTTTCATTATTAAATCCACATGCTATTTTAGATACAGTTGGCGTTATTGGAACGAGCGCACTAAATTATATTGGCACAGAAAAAATGCTTTTCACTATAACATGTATTATCGTCTCATGGCTATGGTTTATTGCTTTAATGTTCGCTGGCTCAATGCTAAAAAAAGTGGATGCCTCAGGCAAGGTGATGTACATATTTAATAAATGTTCCGCTGTTTTTATTTGGGGAACAGCCGTTTACTTATTAATTGGGTTATTTTAATCAGTTGTTTTTCAAAATGGAATTTTGGCAAGAAAATGGGGTTGTCCGAAAAGTCTATTTTGTTTTGCCACCGCATTGAAATCAATGTTTTCATCGCTTCCCTTTTATTGAAGGATAACACTGCTAAAGCCAATGTTCATCCCATTTTTAAAAGAGGCGTTTGCTGTTTATAGGAATCAATATTTTGTGAAACATCATCGCGACTGTCCAAAATGCCGGCTATGTACGGCTTTTTGGACAGTCCCATTTTTTTGCGTATTTAGATTAAAAGCCTAGCTGTGTCAGCCAATGATGAAGCCGCTGCTCTCGCTCTGCTAAATCATTGCTTGCAGGGTTATATTTCCCTAAAGTTGTGTTTGCGATGATTTCCCCATCGAGCATAAATAGTATACGCTCGGTTTTGGCAGCGACTTTGGCATCATGGGTAGCGAGCAAAATAGTTGTGCCTTGCATATTAATTGATGTTAATACATCCATTACTTCTGCGGTTGCAGTTGTATTTAATGCCCCTGTTGGTTCATCGCCAAATAAGATGGTTGGCTTATTAATTAGTGCGCGGCAAATGGCGATTCTTTGCAATTGCCCGCCAGAGGCTTGTGTTATGTCATGCTTTGCTAATTCAGAAATCCCCATTTTCATCATTAATTGTGTAGCACGCGTATTGATTTTTTGACGGCTTTCTTTTTTAGCTAAGTAAGCAGACAGGATGATATTATCAAATAAGTTTAAGTTTTTTAATAGATGATGTTGTTGAAAAATAAAGCCCATTGTTTCGAGTCTTAATTTTGCTAATTGTGGCTCCGTCAGTGTGGCTATATTTTGCTGTAAAAAGGTGACATGACCTGACGAAGCTTTATCCATGCCGCTCACTGTATAAAGTAAAGTTGATTTACCACAGCCTGATGGTCCCATGATAGAGACAAATTCCCCATCTTTAATTGTAAGTTGAATATCTTTCAAAACATGCTGCTCTGTATTGCCAGTTACGTATGTTTTGTGTAAATGCCTTACTTCTAAAATTGTCATTAGCTGTTTCCTCCTAATTTTGAGATAGGGGACTGTTCACGAAGTTTTGTCGTCGTTAGTAAAACAGTCCATGTAACTGCACAAACCAGTAATAATGGATAGAAGAAATATGCCTGCAATGGATGGCTAGTAAAGGTAATATGGGATGCGCCGATAAATGTTGCAAGCTGATTGATAAAATATTCACCGAGTGTATTCGCTAAAATAGTCCCGATAATGACGGAGATAAATAAAACTGTTAATACGCGTGAAATATATTGTCTACGGATTGCCTTTTTGGAAAAACCCAAGCTTTGTAAAATAGCAATTTGCCTTGCATCCTTTGCAAGTAGCATTTGCATAAACATTCCAGCAATACAGATTGCGATAGATAGTGATAGCAGAAGGGCAAGCAATGTTACTTGCTTAAGTTGTACAATATTTGAGCCTAGTGTTTGAGTAATATAATGGGCCATATTTGTAATTTTAGCTGTTGCAAAAATTTCCCGATAAGCGTCGATTTTTTGCTGAATATCGATATTATCTATAACATCTACATTGATTACATGCCAAAGAATAGGCGTTGTCGAGCCGGGTGTAAGCTGTGCTTTTGCCGTCTTACCACCATTTGTAATATCTTGATAAATACCTGTGATTATTAGTTGCTTTGGTTGATGATCAACAATAATCTTTAGTGAATCACCTACCTCTACAGCGAGTTCACGTGCCTGTAAAATGGAAAGGGCAATTGTATTGTTTTGTATAGGTGCTGTACCAGCAACATAACGTACGGGAAAGATTGTGAAATCACCCATTTCAACCTGTAAGCTATCAAACTGTTTCTCACCTGTTTCTACCATAAATTTTGCCGTCGTCAATAGCGCATATTTTTCCACTTCTCTATCCTGAGAAAGGGTAGATTGAATGTTTTGAAAATGCTCGTTGGCATTAACGTTATATGGAAGGTCGATGCGTATATCACTTTTACCAGCCCCCATATACGTAATAAAGTCGGGGGATTTTATCGTTTGCAATAAATTTAATGGGACGAGCATCATAAAGCAGGCAATGATGAAAACGGCGCCAATAAGTCGGTACATAGAAGAGCGAGCGCCAATATCCTTTATAGCTAGTAGCAGATTAATTGAGGGCCATTTACTGCTAGCAATCGTCATTTGCCCTTTGTTTCGTCTCTCCGGGATAGCCCCTTGTCGTAAAGCCTCTACAACAGAAATGCGCTCACATCTTTTTAAAGTAAAATAACAATATAAAATAATTGTTAAACAAACTACTCCGACACTAGCAAGAGATACTACATAATGAGCTAATGTCAGTTGAACTTTTCCCATATAGTGTGCCATATTAGCTGTGAAGTGCCGTGTAATAGACAATGATAGCAAATAGCCGCAAAGAGCTGCTAACATAGCAAGCGCGATATATTTCATCACGTAAAGTTGACGGATTTGCCTGTGAGCAATACCTATCCCTTTCATAACAGCAATTTCGCGTATGTCTTCCTCTAATGTTGTCAAAACTGTTAAACGAATACAGAGTAAAGCAATGCCCATTAATAAAACGCTAATAAAGAGCAATATAAGTATATTTAGTCCATCTGTTAGCATATTCAACATTTTAAATAGTGGATACGTAATTGTAGGACCTTGCTGCGGTAAATGAGATGCTTCATATAATTGCTCCAACTGCTGTGTTTGTTTTTGCTCCTTCACTAAAAATTCGATTAAATATTCATGCTGAACTATCGACTGTGCTAGAGTATCCCAATCTTTCTGATGGACAACAAAACGCTTGGAGCTAACAATTGTTGGATTCATTTGCACATCACGTATAAAGTTTGAAATGGTAAATTCCATCTCGATTTGTCCATTAGCAAACCAAATCCGATCTCCAAGCTGTAACTGATATTTCTCCATATAATACATTGGTATAGCAATTTCACCTTCCGCAACTTGCAATGGGCGATTTGTTTCGTCTAATAAAAAGTCAAATAACGGATTTTGTGTGACAAAGCTCATATCCATCACGCTACCATTGCTTGCCTCGCTTACTTTGCGATTTTCAATGAAAAGCTGTGTTTGGTCGATTGTTAGCATATCGACCGTTTGTTGCGCTTCGATAAATGGGTGCTGCATGACAAATGCCTCGATTTGCTGCTGATTGATTGGTCCAGCATGCATTTGAACAAAATGAGGCGCCTTTGCTTGCTGAAAAAACTGCTCTACAGATATAAATAAGTGAACAATCATTGTTGAAGCATTTGCCATTAAGACAGATGAAAATAAAATAAAAACTGCTAAAGTCAGTGTCATCATAGGATTGCGTGCAATATCTCGTTGTATCATCCGAAAATTCATAGTGCTTCCTCACTTCCTGTTTGTTGCCACATTTTTTTCGCTATAAAGGCTAATAGCAATACAGATATACTCATTAACAGCACAGACCAATACATCGCATGCTGTGTTGCTTCAAAGACAATACCATATAAAATTTGACCAAAAGGAGCAGTACATTGGGCACTTGCTGTAATAATGGCCATTACTTTGCCAAGATGCTCATTCGGTGTTTGCTTTTGAACAGCGGTAATGACAAAGATAGAGAGAACAGTAATAAGCATAGCAATCGCAATACTACAGCCTGTAAAAACGAGAAATGACAAGGCAAAACTTTGCTGTAGTGCAAAAGGTGTCACGGTAAAGGCAATTGGTATAGCACATAGGGCAATAAGAAGTAACCATTTATACAGACGATTCATCCGCAAATGCTTCGCAAATAAGCCGATAGACAATGCACCAATAATTGTCGCGAAATCAATGGTCCCCATTGTAATTCCATAAAGAATATCACTTGTTTGCATTGCTATTCGTAAAATAATTGGTACACCGATAATAAAGAATGGCGTTAATATAAAATTTAAACTTGCTGCGAGAACAATACATTTTAAAATAAAAGTATGCTTTCCAACATACCGAAAGCCTACTTGCAAATCTTTTAAAATAGACTGCTGTGTATGCTTCGTAAAAGGAATTGTTATAAACATTTCCAATATACTTGAACAGAAAAAGAAAATAGCACTGACAATAACGAGTATTTTTAAAGGAAGCATACTATACAGTAGCCCCCCTAAAACAGGAGCTGCTATTTGCGATAATGCTTGAATGCCTTGCACAATCCCATTTGCTTGCTCTAGCTTATTATTTGTTACAAGCAGTGGAATACTGGCGAGTACCGCCGGTGTGTACATAGCACTAATGAATGTTAATAAAGTCATTACAGTGCCAATCACAATAATAGAAGGCTCCTTCACTGATAAGGATAAAAATAAACAGCAAATAATTACGCCGCTAATCATATCAAATAGCACCATCAAATTGCGCTTGTTAAAGCGGTCTGCAAGTGCTCCTCCTATAGGGGAGAACAGAAGAGGAATGCTAGATATAGCGAGCAGCCCTGCGAATAAATCCGCTCTGCCAGTTAAATCTAATACATACAGTGATAAAGCAAAACGCAATAGAGCTGCTCCTAAAATGGAAATAATTTGACCTAGAACAGCGAATAAAAAATCCTTTGAAAAAGCAGGTTGTTGGATAGAAACCATTATTGTCCCCCTGTTTTAGACCGACTGTCGGTCTATATATTTGAAAAATAGAAAGCGAATCATAATAGGAATCGCTTTACGTCTAAAATTTACTACAGTTATGATTGCTTTAATAAGATGGTTAGCATTTTTTTAAAGCTACCATTCTTCGCACCTAATGCTCGCTCCATTAACTGAACAAAGGCAACTGCTCTTTGTTGCATTTCTTCAGGTTGCCATTGAAAAAAGCCATCATCAAACATAACCTGCGCAGAAACGAGTAAAAACTCTACAGTTTCCTGCGGATAATCTGTATTGAAAATCTTTTCTTTAATCCCTTGCTGAATAACCTCTGTTAAAACAGGTGACAAATGAATTACTGCTTGCACTAAGCTCTTTTGATGCATTTCTGCATTATCAGGCTGATGAAAATGTTCAATAAGTTGCTCTTTTTCGTCGCCTTGCTGTGGTGCTTGTGCTAGTAAAATAGCGAATAATTTATCGACTGCTGATAGTGCTGGGTTTGCGGCAATATGCTGTGCCTTCACGACATCTGCCTGTATAATGCGCTCGATAATAGCATCCAGCACCTCTTCTTTGGATTTAAAATAATGATAAAAAGTGCCTTTCGCAATGCCAATTGCCTGTAAAATATCGTTGATTGTTGTTTTCGTAAAGCCCTTTGTAACAAAAAGAGCCTGTGCTATATTTAATATTTCATTGCGACGTTCTTCGTGCTCTTTAACAATTCTCATTATAGATGCCTCCTGATACGACCG
Source organism: Metasolibacillus sp. FSL H7-0170 (assembly GCF_038593115.1). Classification (NCBI taxonomy): domain Bacteria; kingdom Bacillati; phylum Bacillota; class Bacilli; order Caryophanales; family Caryophanaceae; genus Metasolibacillus; species Metasolibacillus sp. FSL H7-0170. The sequence continues at coordinate 277,804 of NZ_CP151964.1, forward strand.
ACCACCGGTCTAATTTATTATATGCACAACTTTTTTAAAAATGCAAGAGAATATTCGTCATAGTTACTAAAAAAATAGGGGGGCTGTCCAAAAAGCCGTGCATAGCTGGCATTTTGGACAGTCGCGATGATGTTTCGCAAAATGTTGATTCATATAAACAGAGAACGCCTCTTTTAAAAATGGGATGAACATTGGCTTTAACAGTGTTATCCTTCAGTAAAAGGGAAGCGATGAAAACATTGATTTCAATGCGGTGTCAAAACAAAATGGACTTTTCGGAAAACTCCTTCGTTTACGACGGAGATAGTGACAATTTATTGTGACTACGGAAGGAGAAAGTCTTTTTAGTGAATATTTGCTATAAACTTAACACTTTTCGTTTCTAAAGGGTAAGTACTGTAAAAAAACATTGCGTTGCAAGCGATAAGAATTGCTGATTTCTCATAGCAATTCCAATATGACGAAAGGCAGGAATTTCAAGCTCTTTCGCAATAATATTATAAGGAATTCGCTGTAAAATTAGCTCTGGTAATATGCTAATGCCTAGACCGTTTTCACCATAGATATAATTTGTTGTTGTGAAGCAAGGATTTATCGTTCAAATAGCGGCTGGAGATTTGCTGCCTATATTGATACTTGGTCTTGTAAACACAGGTGTCGGCTGTTATTTTTATTTTTCTTCCATCGACCGTTTACCTGTTCAATCCGTTTCCATACTCGGTTATTTAGAGCCTCTTTCAGCTTTAATTTTTTCGGTCATTATTTTAGCGGAACGATTAAGCATCATACAAATGGTTGGTGCTATATTCATTTTAGGTGGGGCGGCATATGCAGAGTTATTTCGACCAAGGGGGCTTAAGCATTAATGCTTAAGCCGGACACTATATTTCTTCAATAATGGAATAATAACAAAGGATAAAAATAGCATGCGTGCGAGCTGAAAAACGGTGACAATGTCTGCCTCTGCATAGATAGAGGTAGCAATTAATGCCATTTGGTCCATGCCACCAGGTGCAGTGCTTAAAAAACTTGTCGCAAATGTATAATTAAGCATGGTCATCACAAGTCTTGCGCATAAAAAACTAACAAACATAAGTAAAACAACATTCATTAAGCCGAATAATAGTGTACGTTTTGGAAGGCGTAGTGCACCAGGTGTTAACAGTAAACCAATATGTGCACCAACTGCAATTTGTGCAAGATGCAAAACGTTCGCTGAAATAGTTGGGATATCAATTTGCACAACATTAAGCAATATACCAAAAAGGACAGGGCCTAAAAAGAAAGGTGTTGGCATATGAAGTTTACTCGCGATGAGCGCGAAAGCAAAGCTTGCTGCAATTAAAATAATTCCAGCCCATAGTGGCGAGGTGATGCTAGCAACATTTTGTTGCACAATATGCCCAGAAACTAAAAATGGTATAACGCTAACAACAGCTAGTACACGAATTAAATGAAAATAAGTCACAGCAGCAAGGTCAACATCCTTTTGTTCAGATGAAAAAACGATAATTTGTCCAAGTGCACCGGGGACGCTTGCTAAAATTGCGGTATGTAGTGACATATTTGTATATTTAGCTGTGATAAATGCGAGCAGCAAGCATAGTAAAATAAAAATAATATTAATTGCTAACATATACCAAAACATTGTTCCCATTGTTTGTAAAATAGTTAAAGAAAAATTTTCACCAATCGTAATGCCAATAATAACAAGCCCGATGTTGCGAAAAAATGCAGGCCATTTAAGTGGTCTGCGAATGAAAAACTGTGCAAGAAGTACAGTAAATAGCGGTCCAATCATCCATGGAATTGGCAATGATAAAAGTGAGAATAGCCATCCTCCAATGCATGCAATAATGGCTACATATAGTATTGGTAGTGCATGCTCCCTCATAAAAAAACCTTCTTTCTATCTTTCCACTATGTCTATCGTAGCAAAAAAAATTGGATTTGTTTACTAATATTCCGTTTTCACTTCTGTATAATAAAGAAAACGGAGGGATGAAAATGGAAACTTTGCAAAATGAAATTGTGCGTTTAGTGCATATTGAGCGTGCACATATTGATGGGATATATGAGGCAGCCCATGATGAGCGAATATGGGCGCATACATCGTTACATCTTATGACAAAGACAGCTGTGGAAAATTACGTTGAAACAGCAATAAAGCAACGTGAGGCGAGTACGGTAATTACCTTTGTTATTATTAATCAAGCAACAGAAAAAATTGTCGGTGCTACATCGTTATTTGATTTTGATAATGCACATAAGCGATTAGAAATTGGCTATACATGGCTAACGCCTGCATGCTGGGGAACGGCGATTAATACGAATTGTAAATATATTTTACTAGCATATTGCTTTGAGCGGCTTGCAATGAACCGTGTACAGCTTAAAACAGATAATGAGAATAAACGCTCTCAGCAAGCAATCGAACGTATCGGTGCTAAAAAAGAGGGGATTTTACGCAATCATATGGTGCGTAAAAATGGAACGCTGCGCGATACACATTTATACAGTATTACGAAGGAAGAATGGCCACAAGTAAAGCAGTATTTTGAACAAACTTTATTGAAATAAATCAAACAGCTTTGAACACAGTGCTCATACTTGCTATCTAGTAGTAAACATTCATGCGAAAATACAGCGTAGCCCCACAGGCTACGCTTTTTTAAGGAATACAAATATATCCAAAAAATAGGTCATTTTATAAACGAGGAGAACTTTGCTTTCGTATCCAAAATCGCTTTTAAGCAGTAAATAAAAATTTTTTTGAAAAATGAGTTGTTTTTTTGAAGTGAGTATAATAAAATAACTTAAAACATATTAAACCTAGTAATATTATAAGATTAAGAGGTGGTGAAATACATATGCTAGCACCGATTGTATCAATACAGCAAGTTTCCAAACGATTTTCTTCCCAGAAAAAACAAGAAACGGTTTTAGAGCAAATATCCTTTGATGTCCATAAAGGTGAAATCATCGTGATTTTAGGGAAAAGTGGATGTGGGAAAAGTACATTGCTTAACTTAGTGGGGGGTTTTGAGCAAGCGTCTAGTGGCTCCATTCTATTAGACGGGGAAGAAATTAAAAAGCCAAGTAAGCGCTGTATAATGCTAATGCAAAACTATGCTCTATTACCGTGGCGCTCTGTTGAAAAAAACGTAGCATTAGCACTCGAAGGAGAAAAATTAACGAAAGACGAAATGACTGAAAGGGTAGTGCACTATTTAGGTATGGTAGGTCTGCTTGATAAGCGTAAAGCATTACCACATGAGCTATCTGGAGGGATGCAGCAGCGAGTTGCGATTGCACGCGCGTTAGCCATTCAGCCAGAGGTGATTTTAATGGATGAGCCGTTTGCAGCACTCGATACATTTACCCGCTATTATTTACAGGATGAATTGATTTCAATTCAGCAGCGAGAGCAAATGACAATTATGCTTGTCACACATGATATTGATGAGGCAATTTACTTAGCGGACCGCATATTCATTATGGGTGCAAATCCTGGTCGGATTTATAAAGAAATATCGATTAAAGGTGCTAAGCCTAGAAATCGTGCAGATGCAGATTTTCAGCATTATCGTGAGCTGATTTTTAACGAATTTCAATTTACGAGCAATAAACAGCAAATCGAATACAATATTTAACTTCTTTCAGCAATGTTTTTTGCGACGAGTAATCGCAGGAGCACATGTTTTTTGCGACGAGTAACCGCAGGAGCACATATTTTTTGCGACGAGTAATCGCACGGACTAAATTTTTTTGTACCAATAGCGAGGCAGGAGTTACAGAAGTGTCCCACCTGTATAGGTGCGAAATGAATGCAAGTATTAGACCAATGTCAGCGGGTGTTCAAACACTCGTTGACTAAGAGGAATTCAGTCTAAAAAACATCGCAACTTGCGATAATGATTGAGTGAACTACCAACATCGTGTTGGCCGAAAGCCTCCGGCGAATGTCACAGATTTTGAAGAGGGGCTTGCGTGATACAGGTCAGTTAATCGCTGTCATAGGACGTGACGGTTTTAGGTTAACCTCCGCCAATTAGCTTGAAAAATCTGGACGAGGGTTAACCGAGGCGTAATTGATAGGAGGAGAGCTACTTGAAAAAGGGGATTTATATTTTAGTAGGGGCTATTGTTTTGCTTCTTCTAAGTGCATGTGGCAGCAATGAGCAATCTTCAGCTAAAGAAAGCGAGGGAAAGCCAACAGTTAAAATAGGCTATTTACCGATTACTCATGCTGTACCGTTATATATGCAGCAGGATGCAGAGCAGACAAATTACAGGCTAGAGCTTGTGAAGTTCGGGTCATGGCCTGAGTTAATGGATGCCTTAAATACGGGGAAAATTGATGGGGCTTCTGTACTCATTCAGCTTGCGATGAACGCGAAGGAAAAGGGCATTGATTTAAAGGCAGTTGCCTTGGGGCATCGTGATGGTAATGTGCTTGTTGTAGCTCCAAACATTGCGAGTGCTAAAGATTTAAAAGGGCAATCTTTTGCCATCCCAAACCGTTTTTCAACGCATAATATTTTGCTTTATGAAATGTTGAAAAAAGAAGGATTATCCTACGAGGATATAAATGTAGTAGAGCTGCCACCCGCAGAAATGCCAGCGGCGCTCGCGCAAGGTCAAATTGCTGGCTATGTTGTAGCAGAGCCATTCGGTGCTATATCAGTAGCTCTTGAAAAAGGAAAGGTGCTTTACCAATCTGAGGACATTTGGCCAAATTCAATCGATTGTGGTTTAGTGTTGCGCAATGAGTTCATTCAATCACAGCAGCAAACAGCAAAAAGCTTCGTTCAAGATTATGTAGCGGCAGGTGAGCAAGCACAGCATAAAGACACACATATGCAGGAAGTTGTCGGACAATTTATGAGTGTGGAGCAAAATGTATTGGACTTATCCTTGCAATGGATTTCCTATGACAACCTAGCAATTGAAGAAGAAGCTTATGCTATTTTACGAGACGCATTGATTGAAATGAAGCTATCAGAAAATCCACCAGCATATGAGGATTTCGTTGATACATCATTATGGCAGTAGGAGGGGTGAAATGATTTTAAAAAATATAAAGGCAATGCTAGTTGGCTTCGGTTTGCTCTTGCTTATTTGGCAGTTAGTGAGCACATTTGGTGGATATAATCAGGCATTGTTCCCGCCACCGCTTTTAGTAGTAGAGGCACTCTTTGAAATGATTCGAAACGGCTCGATTATAACGCATATAGAAATTAGCTTCTTTCGATTTTTTAGCGGTTATTTTTTAGCGGTGACAATTGCCATTCTACTTGGTTTACTTGTCGGGCAATTGCCAGCAGTATGGCGGGTGCTTGACCCGGTTGTGCAAGTATTACGACCTGTATCGCCAATTGCTTGGTCGCCGTTCATTGTACTATGGTTTGGTATCGGCAATATGCCTGCGATTATCATCATTTTTATCGCCGCTTTTTTCCCTGTTTTACTGTCAACAGTGTCTGCGGTAAAAAAGGTAGATGCGATGTATTTACGTGTGGCAGCTAATTTTGAAATGACACATAGCGAGCGCATGTGGAAGATTATTTTTCCAGCCGCTTTTCCGATGATTGCTAACGGCTTGCATATGGCTTTAGGGAGCGCTTGGATTTTCCTTGTTGCAGGAGAAATGGTTGGTGCACAGTCAGGCTTAGGGTTTTTAATCGTCGATGCAAGAAATGCATTAAGTCTTGATGTTGTGATGGCAAGCATTATTATTATCGGGCTTCTTGGTCTGCTATTAGACCAAGCGATTCGTTTATTTGAAGGGTGGGTTGCACGCATATGGGGTGGGCAAATAGCAATTAAATAATAATTGGAAACGAAACGACTCAAAAGCAGGCGAAGCACTGCTTTTGGGACGCCACCAATTCATTATGATTGGATTGGTTGAACGCGAATATGCTCAACACGTTGGCCTGTTTCTTTTGAAAAATAACCAATTTCTACAGGCGAATTCGTCTTAGGGTCTACAATTTCTTTATAACAGGGCTTTAAATGCGCAGAGCCCCATAAAATAAGAGCATTAAAAATATGCTCTAAATCCTTCCCACTATCCGTCAAACTATAGGCGTAGCGCGGAGGGTGTGCAGAGTATAATGTAGCGACTACGAGCCCAGCTTCTTCAAGTGATTTTAATCTTGTTGAGAGAAGGTTGGCTGATAGGCCGGGAAGCTTTGCTTTAATATCGTTAAAATTCGTTTCACCTATTAATAGCTCATGTAAAATGAGCATTGTCCATCTATCACCAATAATATTTAATGTTTGTGCGATGTTACAAGGTAAGTCATAGCGTGTTTTCATTTGTCTACCTCCTTGTAACAAATTTTAGCACAGGAAAGTTAAAAAAGTAAATTTAGTAATATAAAATAACTTAATTGGAGGAATAAAAAATGACTTTATTTTTAGTAGAAGCAAATGTGAAAGGTATTTCAAACAAGGAGCAATTTTCACAGCTTGTTGAGCAAGTGCATGGGGCAGAAGGAGTGCAGGTGATTGAAGTACAAGTGGCAAAAAATTATAGCCGTGCGTATTTCATAATCGAAACAACAAATGAATCATTAGCAAAGGCAACATTGGAAAAGCAACAAGTAGAAATCGTCTTAGTGAAGGAAGTACGCCTAATTGGTCAGGACTTAGAAAATGTAAAAAAGAATAATGAGCATGTCAATTATTTAGTGGAATGGGAAATTCCTGCTGAAATTACGATGGAGCAGTATTTAGAGCGTAAAAAGAAAAATTCTGTGAAATATGAGGAAGTACCGGATGTGAAATTTTCCCGTACTTACGTATGTGAGGATATGACAAAATGCTTATGCTTCTATGATGCACCGGATGAAGCGGCGGTAAAGCGGGCACGTGAGGCTGTATCTACGCCGATTACGTCATTAACTGAATTAGCAGATTAACAATAGGGGAGGGGAGAAAATGGTCATCAGCACGCTACGATTACAAAAGATAATAGATGAGCTATTAAAGCCTCTTGTAAAAAAGATTGATGAGGAAGCTTTTTATGCAGAGGATTATCTCACGGCATTAGGTAAAGAAGGCTTTTTTCAATCAAGTGGCAAGAAGCTAGAAAGCATTTTATTGGATGAATTAACGGTTGTGCAAGAAACAGCAAAGGTATGTATGACGACTGCATTTTGTGTATGGTGTCATTTAGCTGCCTTAACTTATGTGCGCAATAGTAAAAATATTTATTTGCAAAAAAATATTTTGCCACAGCTAGAAGCTGGCGAGCTATTAGGTGCTACAGCCTTATCTAATCCAATGAAATATTATGCGGGCCTAGAGAAGCTTCAATTATCTGCGCAGCAAGTGGAGGGCGGCTATATTGTTAACGGTGTTTTGCCTGCTGTTTCTAATTTAGGTGATAAACATTTATTTGGCGCTATCGCCGCCGTTGGTGAGCATGAAATCATGTTCCTTGTATCAACCAAGCAGGAAAATTTGCAGCTTCAACCAAAAACGCATTTTATCGGTGTAAATGGCAGTGCAACATATTCCTGCCGCTTTAGCAATGTGTTTATTCCACAGCAACAAGTTATTTCGGAGGATGCGAGAAGTTTTTGTCATCTCATTCGACCGACCTTCATTTTTTATCAAGTAGCATTAGGGCTAGGTGTTATGGAAGCAGTCGCAGAAGGAATCGAAAAAGTAAAGGCAAAACAAAATGGCTGCAATGAATTTTTACAGGTGCAAGCAGCACAAGTGAAAAGTAAGCAGGAGTTACTATCAGCCAAATTACAAAAGCTTGTGTCGGAAAATTGTTTAACATTAGAGGAAATAGTATCTATTCGTTTAACAACTGTTTATGACACATTAAGCGCGGTACAGGCAAATATGATTCATCACGGTGCACAAGGCTATGTTGTAGGCAGTGTTCCTTCTCGCAAATTACGCGAGGCTTATTTCTTTGCCAATTTAACACCGACAGTACGACAATTAGAAAAAATGAAAGCACAATGAGAGCTGTCCCAAATGCCGTGCCGTTGCTGGCATTTGGGACGCTTCATTTCTTTTACGAGCGAATTTAGGTGTTTAATGAGCGGATTCGTATCGTTAATGTGCGAATTTACCTGTCTAATGAGCGAATTGTGACTTTTCTCCTAAAAACACTTTCCAAACGGCAATATTACTAATACACAACACCGCTAAATAAATGAATAGCCACAGGCTGCCTGCTTTCAAAAGAGCAAAATGGACAATGACAAATGGAATTAACGGTAATAGTAGCCCAAGCATCTTCCAGCTTTGTGATTCGTTCAATTGGGTGGAAGGCTCTGAAAACGGAATTGGCGGCTTTGATGCGATATAGCAAATGACGCTATAAAGGCAGCTTACTGCAAACACGACAAGTAAATCTGGCACAACTCGCAAGCCGTAAATAAAGCAAAAAATGATGCTTATCATTAAATAAAGCGGTGTATACAATTGCACGAGAAAGGCTTTCAGCACCCCTTTTTTATATGCAGCAAAGCTTGTTATAGGTACAGCTTTGAAAACCCAAGCGCCTTTATAGTTACTTGAAAATTGCAGCATAAGTAAAGCAGTTGGAATGATAAGCATGGAAAAATAAATCGTTAAATAGCTATTGCTTGTCGCAAAATTCATTGTTTCATCGCGCATTGTGTTAAAAATAAAAATAAATGGGATGACAATCGAAAAGCCGAGAGAAGGGTATACCTTCAATTTAAAGTCGCGCTCCTTTTTCATCATTAAAGAAGCGAAGCGATAAAAGGCTCTTTCCTCATTTGTCGGGCAAAGTAGACTGAGTAAGAAAGCTTTTATACGACTCGTTTTTACCTTTTTCGATTTGCTTGTCGCTAAAAGCTTTTGTAAATTGCGCTCAAAAGCCGGAATCAATTGAATGTACAGCCACAAAGAAAAGAGTGGCATCGCGACTGCCAGCATACTCATTGTCACGGTGAAAAAGTTGATTGTGCCGTTTAAGAACAATTCATATGGGGCAGCAAACCACATGGGAATAAGGAAAACGCTCCACCAATCTAGTTCGACGACTATTTTTAAATTGGCAAATTCAAAGGAGAGCACAACAAATTGATAGCCGACCATCATCGCAAGTGTTAAGCCAATTTGCACATAATTAATCATATCCTTCAACTTTTCGCCGTCGAAAAATCGTAAAACTGCAATATACAAAATCGCTGTTAAAACGACAATTAAAATATTGCTCAACACTAGCTCTACCACTGTAATGGCAAAAAACAGCACGCCTTGTGTAAATAGAGAAACAATCAGTGGAATCGCCATGAAAGCAATCGTTAAATAGCTTAAATAAATGACAATATGAACGATTTTTGCCGCATTAATTGTTCTAGCAGAAATCGGCTTCGTACCGAGAATATTGCGGTCACGCAAATCGAGCAACACAGAGGAAAAATCCGAAATCATCGACGTCATAATAACGAAAAGAATCATTGAATAGGCGATGCTCATTTGAAATAAAAATTGCGTACCGAAAGCGAGAAACGGAATGAGCATAAGCCCCATTAATGTATAAATCCATAATGATTTAAGATAGCTATTTTTCGTATTTTCTTTTTTCTTCGCTGATTGATTGAATAAGGTTGGCACTTTGCGTTCATCCATCGTCAGCTTTATTTGTAAAATTTTGCGCATCATCTGATAGTCAACACCGATTTTATTGAATAGAAAGCGCAATTTATCAAGTAATCGGAGAATTTTGAAATCTGTCATCGCGTACCTCCGCCAACAACGGCTACGAATTGCTCACCGATTTCTTGATGGCGGTCAAAGCCTGTCAATTGGTTGAAAATACGCTCTAAAGTACCTTCAGTGTTTGTTGCTTGCAATTCTTCAAACGTGCCATCAGCAGCCACTTTGCCATCATGTAGCAACACAATACGGCTACTAATTTTTTCGACGACATCCATAATATGCGATGAATAAAAAATTGTTTTTCCCTGAGCGGCTAATTGCGTTAAAATTTCCTTAAAAATCATTACGCTATTGGCATCTAAGCCGTTAATTGGTTCATCTAAAAATAAAATATCTGGATTATGTAAAACGCTTGAAATAATTAATAGCTTTTGCCGCATTCCTTTTGAATAGGAAGAAATACGGGAATGATATGCTTCGCCAACACCGAATAACTCCATTAACGCTTCTGATTTACGAGCAGCCTCCTCTAATGATAATCCGTAAAGCTCCCCGATAAATGTTAAATATTCGTAGCCTGTTAAATTATCATAAACATCAGCAATTTCAGGCACATAGCCAATTCTCCGTTTGTAGTCCAATGCCCCATTTTTTATATTTTCACCAAACAAACGAATTTCGCCTTCATAATTTTCCTCAATGCCTAAAATCAGCTTTACTGTTGTGCTTTTACCAGCACCATTCGGTCCGATATAACCGATAATTTCTCCTTGGTAGACATATAAATCTACCCCCTTTAAAACTTCTTTACTGCCATAGCCTTTCGTTAAATTGGTCATTGATAAAATTTCTTGCGGTTCCATTTTTGTCACTCCTTTCCTACTATTATATACGGAAAATAGTTCAGAAAGTTTCGTGAATAAAGAAAAACACGAAGGTAACTAGTATTAACATTCATGTTACTGTTAGTTGATAGACGATGCTGTAATAATCGGAAATAATAAAAAAGAGGAGATGAAAAATATGATAAGTGTGAATTTGAAGCAATTGCGAAAGAAGCATCAATATACACAAGAAGAGGTAGCAGAAAAAATTAATGTTTCACGTCAGGCTGTAGCAAAATGGGAAAAGGGTGAATCAATTCCTGATATGACAAGTTGTATAGAGCTAGCAAAATTATATGATGTGACACTGGATGACTTAGTGAATCATCAAGACGAAATTTGGCTAGGGATTGCACCAAAGGGCAAGCATTTATTTGGCGTCGCAGTCGTCGGAGAAAGAGGACAAATTGTTATTCCGAAAAGGGCGAGAGATTTGTTCAAAATAGAGGTGGGCGATGCACTTGTGATTGTTGGAGATGAGGAACGTGGGTTGGCAATTATACCAGAAAGCTATACGCAAAAGTTTTTCAGCGAGGCGCTTCGAATGAATAAATTGGAAAGAGAGGAAAGCGAATGATTGTTGCCATTGATGTCCGTGGCTTGGGTAAAAAATATGGAACTAAAACAGCAGTTCATCCATTATCATTCACCATTCAGCAAGGAGAAATTTTTGCCTTGCTCGGCGTGAATGGGGCTGGAAAAACAACGCTTATTAATATGTTATCTTGCTTAATCAAGCCAACAGAAGGCGAAGCGTTTTTGTTAGGAAATAGCATTATTACAGGCAAGCAAAAGCTTAAGGAGTTAATCGCCGTTTCACCACAGGAAACAGCGATTGCACCAAATCTATCTGTAAGAGAAAATTTGCGGCTTATGGCAGGCGTTCATGGTTTTCATAAAACGTTAGCGGAACGCAAAGTAGAGGAAATGCTGACATTATTTTCTCTGCATCCTGTTGAAAAGCAGCGTAGTAAAATATTGTCGGGCGGCTGGAAACGTAGGCTAAGCATCGCGGTGGCATTAATTAGCGAACCTGAAATTTTATTTCTCGATGAGCCGACATTAGGCTTAGATATTTTGGCAAGACGTGAGCTATGGGCGGTCATTCAAAACTTAAAGGGAAAGGTGACCTTGATTTTAACGACACATTATTTGGAAGAGGCAGAAGCTTTAGCAGACCATATATGCATTATGAAAGATGGTCATATAGAAGCGCTTGGGACAGCACAGGAATTAATACAGCAAACAGCAACAGAGCGCTTTGAGGATGCCTTTATCCGTATTGTAGGAGGAGTGATTGGATGAGGGCGCTTGCATTCGCGGGGCGCACAGCAAAGGAAATTTTACGTGACCCTCTTACATTAATATTTGGCATTGGCTTGCCTATCGTTATTTTATTACTACTAACAGCTATTGGGAAAAATATTCCAAATGATTTATTTCAAATTGAGCAATTAACACCGGGGATTGCTGTATTCAGCCTGTCCTTTATGTCGCTCTTTTCAGCGCAATTAATTGCCAATGATAGAGCAAGCTCAATGCTCTCAAGGCTATTTACAACACCGATGACAGCGGTTGATTATATTATTGGCTACACGCTACCGTTAATTCCAATGGCACTCGTACAAGGAAGTATTTGCTACGGTGTCGCGATATTACTAGGTATGAACGCATCTATAGAAATTATTATGGCATGGCTAATGCTACTACCTACCTCGATTATATTTATTGGCATTGGTTTATTATGCGGTAGTATTTTCAATGAAAAAGCAGTTGCAGGCATTTGTGGTGGTTTATTGACAAATATAGTCGCATGGCTATCAGGCACATGGTTTAGCCTAGAGCTTGTAGGAAATACTTTTAAAACGGTCGCTTATAAATTACCATTTGTACATGCTGTGGATATGGGGAAAGCCATTATAAGTGGTATGAGAAGTGGCATTACTACTAATTTGAGTTGGGTATTAGGTTACGGCATATTGCTTTTAATAGTTGCCATTTTAGTGTTTAAAAGAAAGATGCAAGTAGATTAATTATGTAAAAAGACCATCAATTTGAATGTTGATGGTCTTTTCGTTTATAGAGAACTGCAATTTTCGCAGCTATGGCTGTAGCATTCACTTTGCTCTTCCATTTTGTTGCCGCATTGCACGCAAGTTTTCTCCGGTAAATTTCTGAAAAATTCTACTACGTTTTCTAACATTGTATATTCCTCCTTATGGATAACTGTTATATATAATTTTATTTATATTTGTATTGTATTATAACAGGATGAAATGGTCAACAGAATAGTTAGAAAATTTAGTTATTTATTATGTCAATTTTGTGACATAGAAAAAAACTGTTAGGAAATAGCTTGTACATGCATTCCCCAACAGCATCGATTTTTTTGAAAATAATTACACGGATTTTGAAGTTGATGCTTCTAAGCGTTCCCCAACGCGCTGTAAATATAATGTATATTTAACAAGTACAATAGGAATGGCAGTGAAGATACATGTCATAAGAAGGATGGGTATTGTGAAGTAAGCTGCGTCGTATAAGCGTGTATAGCCGAAGCTAATTAGAGCAAAAAGCACAATGAAAATGAACGACGGAATACGAGGGAGTAGAAAGCTTAAAAGCCCTCCAAGTATCATTAAAATCATTACTAAAATAAAAAAGATCCAATGGTTAATTAAAAAGAGCAATAACATAAATGACAATCCTCCTTTTACTATTATTTAGTATATTCGTAAAAAGAGGAGGTCATACGTAGAAAAAAAGCACTTGTTTTCACTAATCATGTCACATTTCATTCCAGTGAATTGTCTTATTAAGTAGAAAGGTGGGGGCGTATGTATTCGAAAACGATAATGTATCGTGGAGAAGACGAAGCAGTGAATGCAAAGGAACAAATTCTCCAACAATATTATGCGAAAATTTTCTGCTATTGCTATGGCATCTTAAGAAATAAGCAAGATGCTGAAGATGCGACACAGGAAAAGCTAATGTTCGTGCATAACAATATGTTTATAACAATTAGCCAAGTAAAAGTAACAGAGGATAAAATAGCATTGGAAAAATTATTAGCTATTGCTAATGAACTTGTTGCGGAGTAGAATTTTATTTCTATTCAACCATGTTTTGTTAGGATGAGTACTATAGGCGCAATATTATATACCGAAAATGAAGCAACAGATACAGAGCCACGATTTCGTAAAGCAGTAGGGCGTTTATATGCGAAATCGAAGAAAAGCAAATCGAGCTATTCAGAAAAAAGTTCTATCTGAACGGCTCGATTTTATTTATTCGCATTGTTAGGATACCTGCTAGAAGTGTTTCATTTATCATTTTACATCTCGCTTGCACCTAAATTCACCACATACTATACATAAGGTTTAATGAAAAGGTATAAATAAAGATTGTGGAAATAAGGGTTTTGTTGCATTTGAAACGAAAAAGAAATAGTGAAGCTAATATATTAAATATTCGCCTCTATGATTACGCGTCAAAAGAAGCAGTCTGAAATCAATTTCAGACCGCTTCGTTTTGTTGTTCCAAATCTCGCAAGAAATATGTATTTATATAGCGTTGAATCCCACGTGACAGGCTAATTGCTTGCATCTTTTTGTCCTCATAATTCGCCGCTTGCTCATTGTGGGCGATAATGGTTTCAACGAGAGCTTTCTGCCAAGGATGTTTTAGAGGGATTTGTAATGCTTGCTCGTGCTTGCCTTGCAAGGCATAAATCATTGCGATGCAATATTGACCAAGAGATTTTTCAGTGATTGGCTGAATTTCCTGCATGGCAAGTGTGTAATCTCGCTCTAATAGTGCTCTATTCATTTTATATGTAGCCTGCATCATCTGTGATGGGTATTTTTTTAATATGGCATCTATTATCCTTCTCTGTTCAGCGACAGAGCCGTTACCAATTGCTAAAACATACTCATAAACAAGCTGCTTTTTATTTTTTTCTAAAAATGCATGGATTGTTTTCGTATTTTGGGAAAGCTGAACGATATAGTAGATATAGCCAATTCGAATAAGACTTAATCCAAAAATAGCTGCAATAATTAGCCAAAACGGCAAGTTAAAAATCCCACCTAGCAATCCTAAAACAACTGCAAACAATATAAGAAAAACTGTATATGACATGCTGCTCCTCCTTCGTTACGATACTATTTTAACAAATAAAGCCAAACATTAACAGCATTGAAAAGTAATCGACAAAATGAAAGCGTTTTAATTTTTTAAAATTTACAACAAGCTGTGCTATGACAGGGAAATTATGCTATGATAAGACGGAATGTTATCTTGATACAAGTGGGTTAGCAGAGATGTAATTGATTAATGAAGGAGTTTTTATCATGAAGCGACATGATGCACGTCAAAAAGCATTGCAGGTGCTATTTCAGTTAGATAGTACGGAGCTGCCAATTGAAGAAGCGATCGGGCATGTTCTAGAAGAACAGTCATCCAATGCTTTTTTTGAGCAATTGGTGCGTGGGACTGCGGAGCAAAAAGAAAAAATTGATGCAGCGCTTAGCGACAAACTAGAAAATTGGACATTAAATCGTCTACCGAAAATTGAACGAACAGTATTACGCTTAGCCGTTTATGAATTGTTATTTATGCCAGATACACCAAACCGAGTTGTACTAAATGAAGCGATTGAATTGTGTAAAGTATTTGGCGATGATAAATCAAGCAAATTTGTAAATGGCGTGCTTTCGAAATTTACAGAACAAGCATAGTGAATTGGGAGGAACTGTAGTATGTCAAGTGCAATTATAAATGGAAAAGAAATTGGTCAAGAAATTAGAAGCTCTGTAGCAAAACAAGTGGAGGAACTAAAAGCAAAAGGTATCACACCTGGTTTAGCTGTTGTATTGGTTGGAGATAATCCTGCTTCTAAAACATATGTAGCAAATAAACAAAAATCTTGTGAAGCAATCGGTATGTATTCAGAGCTAATTGCTTTGCCAGAATCAATCTCAGAGCAAGAGTTACTTGAACATATTCGCCAATTAAACGAGCGCAATGATATTCATGGCATTCTTGTGCAGCTACCATTACCAAAGCACATTAATGAAGATTCAGTTATTGCGACAATTTCTCCTAATAAAGATGTTGATGGCTTTGCGCCAGTTAGCGTAGGAAAAATGATGCTTGGGCAAGAAACTTATTTACCTTGTACGCCTTATGGAGTAATGAAACTATTGGAATTTAGCGGAATCGATGTGGCGGGTAAGCATGCCGTTATCGTAGGACGTAGCCATATTGTAGGAAAGCCAATGGGGCAACTGTTACTACAAAAGGATGCAACTGTTACGTATACACATTCTAAAACACCAGATTTAGCATCATTCACAAAGCAGGCTGATATTCTAATCGCTGCAGTAGGGCGTGCCAACTTTATTACTGCAGAGCATGTGAAGGAGGGCGCGGTTGTTATTGATGTAGGTATTAATCGTGATGAGGACAATCATTTATGCGGCGATGTTGATTTTGCTGCAGTAGATGGTATAGCCTCACATATTACACCAGTACCTGGTGGTGTTGGCCCTATGACAATTACGATGCTTTTAGCAAACACAGTACAAGCAGCAGCAAAAACATTGTAAAGTTAAATTTAAAATCTTCAATGAAGAATGAGAAGGAGTTGTCTAACAGCATTTGAGACAGCTCCTTTGCGCCGCGAATAGTAGCAATTTATATAACTTTAGAGGAAACCCTTGCTATTCGAATATGTAATCTACAAGCTTTGGCTGGCTAGAAAGCGGGCTCCTTTCTAGACAGCCCCATTTTTTGCATGTTTCGCGATTAACTACACAAGGTAAATGAATAAATAAGAAAGGGGAGATGTAAGTTTGGGCAACTCTTCTTATTTAACTGTTAAAGCATTGACTAAATATATTAAAAGAAAATTTGATGCAGACCCCCATTTACGTGAAGTATATGTAAAGGGGGAACTATCGAATGTGAAAGTTCATAGCTCTGGCCATATTTATTTTACATTGAAAGACGATGCGGCACGCATTCAAGCAACAATGTTTCGCGCTGCAGCAACAAAGCTAGCCTTTAAGCCCGAGGAAGGGATGATGGTTTATATTCGTGGTGATGTTAACGTCTATGAAACAGCGGGTGTTTACCAGCTCTATGTACAAACAATGGAACCAGACGGTGTTGGCGGTTTATTTATTGCGTTCCAACAACTGAAAGATACCTTGCAAAAAGAGGGCTTGTTTAATCCAAATTTTAAACAGCCTTTACCGCCCTTCCCAAAAACCGTTGGGGTTGTGACAGCAACAACTGGTGCAGCAATTCGCGATATTTGTACGACGCTCGGACGACGTTATCCACAGGCGGAAATTTGTATTTACCCAACCCTTGTGCAAGGTGCTGGTGCGGCCGCAAGTATTGCCAGCAATATTAGATTGGCAAATAAACTAGCGCAATGTGATATTTTAATTGTTGGGCGGGGTGGTGGCTCGATTGAGGATTTGTGGGCTTTTAATGAAGAAATTGTAGCGCGGGCTATTTTCGAAAGCCGAATTCCCATTATTAGCGCTGTTGGACATGAAACAGACACAACGATTGCGGATTTTGTAGCAGATTTACGTGCGCCGACACCAACGGCAGCAGCTGAGCTTGCTGTACCGAACCAACATGAGCTTAAGGAACGCATTGTAGCGAATGTAGCTAGACTGCAACATATGGTGACAGCGCAACTTCGTTTTGAAAGAAATCGTCTACAGAAATATCAGCAATCATATCCGCTTGCAACACCTGAAAAATTGTATCGACCTTTTATTGAGCGTTTGACACATAACGATATGAAGCTACAGCAAGCAATGCATGTATATATGTTGAAAAAACGCAATGAGGCAGAGAAAGTTTTTACTAAAATGCAGCTTTCTTCACCACAAAATGCCCTACAAATAGAGCAGCAGAAATTAGTGCAACTGAAAGTGGAGCTTAGTCGCACAATGCAGCTCAGATTAAGTAATGAAAAATCAAAATTGCATGCGGCGATTCGAACACTTGCAGCGTTAAATCCTTTAGCCATTATGGAAAAAGGCTTTAATGTGACGTATCGGGAGGCGCAATTTATTCAGCATGCAGCCCAATTAACAGTTGATGATATGATTGAAATTCATTACCAAGATGGGATTGTGCATGCGAAGGTGACAAACGTCGAACTAGAAAAAGGGGGAATGACGGATGGATAATTTAACATTTGCACAAGCAATGACTGAATTGGAAGAAATTGTACGAAAATTGGAGCAAGGCGAAGTGCCCCTTGAGGAAGCCATTGATTTATATAAAAAGGGTATGGAATATTCCAAGTTTTGTAATGATAAATTGCAGCATGCAGAACAACAGCTAATATCAATCGTTGATGAAAATGGCAATAAACAGCCATTTCAAACGGGAAATGGAGAGAATTAATTGATGCCATTAACAACATTTATTGAAACGCATACACCAGCTATTGAGAACAGAATGTATGATTTAGTTGGGGAAATTGTTGCACCTGCACAATTAAAGGAATCGATGCTTTATTCATTAAAAGCGGGTGGAAAAAGAATTCGTCCATTATTTGTTGCTGCGGTTTGCGATTATTTTAAAACAGACTTTGTCCCTGCTTATACAGTCGGCTCATGTGTTGAAATGATTCATACATATTCGCTCATTCATGATGATTTACCGTGTATGGATGATGATGATATGCGCAGAGGCAAACCAACGAACCATATCGTTTATGGGGAAGCATTAGCAACGCTTGCTGGCGATGCATTGAATACTTTAAGCTTCGGAATTTTAGCACGCATGCCAGTTGCAAATGACGTGAAAGTTGAACTAATCGATTTACTAAGTGTGGCTGCAGGAGCAGAAGGCATGGTTGGCGGTCAAGTGTTGGATATGGATGGCGAAAAACGTCAATTAAATTTACAAGAGCTTGAGCAAGTGCATATGAATAAAACGGGTGCACTACTGCGCTTTAGCATTGAATCGGGAGCTGTTTTATCAGGTGCTACAGCAGAAGAACGCGCAGCGCTAGTAGAGTACGCACATCACATTGGCTTAGCATTCCAAATTCAGGATGATATTTTAGATATTGAAGGTACGACAGAGCAGCTTGGCAAAACAGCAGGAAAAGATATTGCAAGCGAGAAAAGCACGTACCCAGCATTGCTTACTTTAGAAGGAGCAAAGGAAAAATTAAACGACCATTTTGTTTTGGCGCTTGCCGCATTAAATCGTTTATCTGGAGACAGCAGTGTACTGCGAGATTTGGCTACCTATATTGTGAAACGTAATAAATAGTACAATGAAGCTTTAACTTGATACAGCAAATTATTTAGTACCGGTAGCAATGCGACAGGTATAGAAGTTCCCCACTTCTATAAATGGCGGGATGAAGATACGAAAAGTAATTGATGTAGAGGAAATATTGAAACAGAGAACATATTTTCAATATTAGTTAGCATTCATTGACAGATACTAGCTGTTTTTCTAGTTTTCAAGGAAACAACTGCTTATTGTATTATGACAGAAAGAGTTGTTTCATAGGAAAAACAGCATATTTTATGACATGGACAGAGGACGCTGTTATAATAGAGAAATCACAATACGGTGAATATATAAATGTAAAGGTGTGTGAATGAGGTGGATTTAACTAAAATAACTAATCCATCCTTTTTGAAAAAATTAAATCAGCAGCAGCTTGAGGCATTAGCTTCAGATATTCGCTCATTTTTAATAGAAAAATGCTCCGTAACAGGAGGGCATATTGGGCCGAATTTAGGTGTTGTAGAACTAACAATTGCGTTGCATAAAACGTTTAATAGCCCGAAAGATAAATTTTTATGGGATGTGGGGCATCAAGCTTACGTTCATAAAATATTAACAGGACGTGCTGGAGAGTTTGATACATTACGCCAATTTAAAGGTTTATGTGGATTCCCAAAACGTGTTGAAAGCGAACATGATGAGTGGGAAACAGGGCATAGTTCAACATCTTTATCAGCCGCGATGGGTATGGCTGCTGCGCGAGATATTAAAAAGGATAATAACTATGTCATTCCAATTATTGGTGATGGTGCTTTAACAGGTGGTATGGCACTAGAGGCGTTGAATCATATCGGTCATGAAAAAACGAATATGATTGTTATTTTAAATGATAATGAAATGTCGATTGCTCCAAATGTTGGTGCACTGCATAATGTGTTAGGTCGATTACGTACAGCGAAGGAATATTCAAAAGCAAAAGAAGAGCTAGAGACTTTAATGAATAAAATTCCAGTTGTCGGTGGCAAGCTAGCACAAACTGCAGAAAAAGTGAAAGATAGCTTAAAATACTTAGTAGTGTCAGGCGTCTTTTTCGAGGAGCTAGGCTTTAAGTATTTAGGGCCGATTGATGGGCATGATTTTGAGGCACTTGAAAAAACATTAGATTATGCGAAAAAAGTAAATGGCCCTGTATTAGTGCATGTTATTACGAAAAAGGGTAAAGGCTATAAGCCGGCAGAAGATGATACCGTTGGTACATGGCATGGAACAGGTCCATATAAAATGGAAACAGGGGCTTTTGTAAAATCTACTACAACAGGTCCTGCATGGAGTAGCTTAATTGCGGAATCTGTGCGCAAATGTATGAAGGAAGATGAACGTATTGTAACGATTACGCCGGCGATGCCTGTTGGCTCCAAATTAGAAGGTATTCAACGTGATTTCCCGCAACGCTTCTTTGATGTAGGGATTGCTGAACAGCATGCAGCAACGATGGCAGCAGGCCTTGCAACGCAAGAAATGAAGCCGTTTTTAGCTATTTACTCAACGTTTTTACAGCGCGCCTATGACCAAGTGTTGCATGATATTGCAAGGCCAAACTTAAATGTCTTTATAGGCATTGACCGTGCTGGTTTAGTTGGAGCAGATGGTGAAACGCATCAAGGTGTCTTTGATATTGCCTTTTTACGTCATATCCCGAACATCGTACTAATGATGCCGAAGGATGAAAATGAAGGGCAACATATGGTAAAAACGGCGCTTGAATATAATGATGGTCCAATTGCGCTACGTTATCCACGTGGCAATGGCATTGGTGTAGTGCTCGATGAGGAAATGGTAGCGATTCCAATTGGCACATGGGAAGTGCTACGTGAAGGAACGGATGCAGCAATTTTAACATTCGGTACAACAATCCCAATGGCGTTTGAAGCGGCAGAGGCGATGCAGCAAAAAGGAATTAGCGTGAAAATTATCAATGCACGTTTTATTAAGCCATTGGATACGGCGATTTTGCATAAGTTAATGCAAGAAAATATGCCAATATTAACAATTGAGGAAGCTGTATTGCAAGGTGGCTTCGGTAGCGCTGTTTTAGAATTTGCTGCTGAGCATCAGTACAATACATTTATTGACCGCATCGGTATACCTGATGAATTTATTGAGCATGGCAATGTAGATGAATTATTAGCTGAAATACATGTGACAGCAGAGGAAGCGGTTCGTCGTTTGCAAAAGCTTGTTCAATTAAAGCAGCAAGAGGATTTAAAAACGGTATGACGAAGCAACCGAAAGAGCGTGTAGATATTTTATTAGTGGAGCGTGGGCTTTGTGAAACACGTGAAAAAGCAAAGCGCTCCATTATGGCAGGACTTGTTTATTCAAACGAGGAACGCATTGATAAAGCAGGAGAAAAAATTGCTACTGATGCGCCGCTACAAGTGAAAGGCTCACAGCTAAAATATGTGAGTAGAGGTGGTTTGAAGCTTGAAAAAGCCCTCGAAATATTTGAAATGTCAGTTGAAGGCAAATTAATGCTGGATATCGGCTCATCCACAGGTGGCTTTACGGACTGTGCGCTGCAAAACGGCGCACGTCATTGCTATGCTCTAGATGTAGGTTCAAACCAATTAGCGTGGAAAATCCGTTCTGATGAGCGTGTAACAGTAATGGAAAAAACCAATTTTCGCTATACAAAGCCGGAAGATTTAACCGAAGGATTACCTGATTTTGCGACAATAGATGTATCCTTTATTTCCTTGTCACTTATTTTGCCTGTACTGAAAACGGTATTATTACCTGGTGGTGATGTAATGGCATTAGTCAAGCCTCAATTTGAGGCTGGGAAAGAAAATGTCGGTAAAAAGGGCATTGTACGTGATCCGAAAATTCATTTAGAGGTGCTTCAAAACACCGCTATTATGGCAACGGAACTCGGTTTTGTTGTGAAGGATGCGTCCTATTCACCAATAACAGGTGGCGAAGGGAATATTGAATTTTTATTCCATCTCGCTAATCCGAAAGAGGGGGAAACGATTGCTCCATTTGTTCATTTTGAGCAAATTGTGGAGCAAGCGCATCGCGAATTAAAGGTTAAATAAAAGCATCACATTTTCATCTTGCTAATAGGGGTTAAAATTTAAAATAGGTAAAGGTGCCAATATGCTCACGCATAATTGATTTGCCAATGCCTATTTTTCTTGTGCTTTTATGAATGAAATGGTAGTGTTATTAATACAAATACATAATTATTCATAAGAGGTGAGGGAATTGAATAAAGGTCAACGCCATATTCGAATTCGTGACATTATTACAAATAATGAAATAGAAACACAGGATGATTTAGTATTGCATTTGAAAAATGCAGGTTATAATGTCACTCAGGCAACTGTGTCGCGCGATATTAAAGAGCTTCATTTAGTAAAAGTGCCAATGCAAGATGGTCGTTATAAATATAGCCTGCCCGCAGATCAGCGCTTTAATCCAATTCAAAAGCTGCGTCGTGCGTTAGCAGATGCTTTTGTTAGCATTGATGGTGCGTCACATTTTCTAGTTGTTAAAGCATTGCCGGGAAATGCAAATGCAATCGCTTCCTTACTTGATCATTTAGATTGGGATGAGCTATTAGGAACTATTTCGGGTGATGATACAATTTTACTAATTTGTCGTACAGAGGCAGACCGAGAAGTGATTAAAGAACGTTTATTAGACATGCTATAAGAGGTGGGTTTTCTTGTTAAGAGAGCTAAGTATTCGAAACTTTGCGATTATAGATGATTTAACAGTGAGCTTTGCGGATGGGTTAACGGTTTTAACTGGTGAAACGGGTGCAGGAAAGTCCATTATCATTGATGCTGTTCATTTGCTAGCCGGTGGGCGTGGTTCCCATGAATTTATTCGCCACGGTGCTAGAAAAGCGGAGCTAGGTGGCTTATTTCATATCATGGATGACCATCACCCTGTCTTTGCAAAATTAGACGAAGCCGGAATTGAATATGAGGACGGCACAATTATTTTGCGTCGTGATATTAATGATAATGGCAAAAGCGTTTGTCGCATCAATGGCAAGCTTGTACCAACTAACGTGTTACGGGAGATTGGTGGTAGCCTTATTGATATACATGGCCAGCATGAAAATCAAGAATTAATGGATGAAAAGCAGCATATCAACTTACTGGATCATTTCGCTTATGAAGAGCTTTCGTCATTTTTAGCGGCATATAATGAGAAGTATGAGGCTTACCGTAGCTTAAAGCGTGAAGTGGCTGAGCTTAGTTTAGATGAGCAAAGAATGGCACAGCGCATTGATTTATATCAATTTCAAATGAATGAGCTAGAGGAAGCTGCATTAAAGCTCAGGGAAGAAGATGCGCTAATGGAGGAACGTTTGCGATTAATGAACTTCCATAAAATCTTTGAACGTGCAAGTATTGCCTATGAGGCGATTTCTGGAGAGCAGCATGGCTTAGATTATATAGGGAATGCGATGTCAGCGCTGGAGGATATCGTTTCATTAGATGAGCATTTTAAAGAGGCTACTGAGGCAGTGACAACGAGCTTTTATGCATTGCAGGATGCAAGCTATCAAATTAAAAATGTGCTGGACGAATTGGAATTTGATGCGGGACGTTTAAACGAAGTTGAGCAACGTTTAGCGCAATATCAAACAATGAAGCGCAAATATGGTACAACCGTTGAAGAAATTTTAGCATATTATGATAAAATAGCGGCTGAGCTAATGCAATTGATGAATCGCGATGAAACAATACAAAAAAATGAATTGCGCTTAAGTCAAATGGAGGAAGAACTTACACAGCTAGCCTCCACATTAACTGAAATACGTAAAAAGCAAGCTTTATTACTAAGTGAAGCAATTATGGAACAGTTGCGTGTATTACATATGGAAAAGGCAGAGTTTATTGTCAAATTCGAATCCCTTGAAGGATTTGATGCATATGGTAAGGATTATGTGGCATTTTACATTGCGACAAATGTTGGTGAACCACCTAAATCATTACCGAAAATTGCATCTGGTGGTGAATTGTCACGTATGATGCTTGCATTAAAGACTATTTTCTCCTCAACAAATGGTATTACATCCATTATTTTTGATGAGGTAGATACAGGTGTCAGTGGGCGTGTTGCGCAAGCAATTGCTGAAAAAATCGCAGCGATTTCCATCCATTCACAGGTGCTCTGCATTTCTCATTTACCGCAAGTGGCTGCGATGGCAGATCAGCATTATTTAATTAAAAAGCAAGTAGAGCATGACAGAACATTTACTACGGTTACAGAAATTAAAGAGCGTGCACGCATTGAGGAAGTAAGTCGTATGATGAGCGGTGCAGAAATTACCGATTTAACATTGCAGCATGCTCAAGAGCTTGTAGAAATAGCGGACGCAAGAAAACAGGCAATGCAATAACAAGTGAATTGTTTGAATAGAGGTTGTATGAAAGCAGGCTAGCGCATTTGCTTTCATACAACCTTCTCCTTTTTACCCAAGTATTAGCTTCTCCCGAATGGATAAATAAAGCAGAATTTTTATTATTTTTTAGCCCAATTTTATATAAAAGGCACAGTCAGAGGCATAGATAAGAGGCGCAATTTTTTTATCACCTAAACGACAAATATTTACCGTTCATAACTAATTAAAAGTCCGCACATAGTATCGGTAAGATAAGAAAGGAGGTGACATAAAAATGTGCCATTTGCGTAATCTTTTGTTAGTTGTTTTTTTTATTTTAATACCTATACAAGTATCAGCAAAAGAGCTAATACCTATGGGGCAATCAATTGGTATTCAGTTAAAATTACCATTTGTTTATGTATCACATGATATACTTTTACCAAATGGCGAATGGCTTAAACAAGGTGATAAGGTGCTCGCGATTGATGGAAAAGAAATCAATCAGCTTGGTCAACTTACTGAGGTTAAGGAGCAAGCAGAGCTACGTATCGAACGTGCCAATAAAGAAAAAGTTTTACAATTATCAAGTGAAGAAATAAACAATATGATGCCCTTTTTAAAAGATGAAACAGATGGCATTGGAACACTCACATTTCTTGATCCTACAACGAATGAATACGGAGCACTTGGACATCAAATTGTAGATAGTGCTCTTACAATGCCACCTCCATTTACTACTGGTGCCATTTTTTTAGCCTCCATTACCCAAGTGAAAAAAAGTGAGCCTGGTCAACCTGGCTATAAAATTTCCATTGTCAACAAAGAACAGAAGCGTTTAGGAAATGTTTTATTTAACAATGTCTACGGTGTATTTGGTGAATGGGAGCAAGGTTTACAAAAAAGTTTGCGACAACCGATTGAAATTATGCATGAATCGGAAATAAAACGTGGTGAGGCACAATTGTTAACAGCAATTGAGGGAGAAAAAGTTGAAGCTTTCACCATTACAATTGATAAAATTGATGGAGCGAATATTGTGTTTCGTGTGACAGATCCTAAATTGCTGCGCAAAACAGGTGGTATTTTGCAAGGGATGAGCGGCAGTCCAATTATTCAAAATGACCGTTTTGTAGGAGCGGTAACGCATATGTTTGTCGAACATCCTGCAAAAGGAGCAGCTTTGTCGATTGGTGAAATGCTAAAAAAATCTCCGAAATAAGGACTAAAAGACTATACCTATGCTTCGGGTATAGTCTTTTACGAATATTTCGGTTAAAATAGAAAAAGATGGCTAGAATAATTTGTGGAAAAAAGTAGCTTTTTGTCAATGCATAAGGAATATCTATAACCTCATACTTATTTTTAATACATAATAAAGGATTTTAATTAGTTATGTCGAAAACTCAAAAGCGGTGCTCCATAATCCAATCAACATGATAGTAGCAACTTTCGAGTAGAAATTAGCGAATTGATCATCTATGGGGTGAAATTATAGGGGAAACTGTGGAAATAAATTATTTAAGGGGGCTTTATGGATGTCAAAAGTAAAAATAGCAATTGCAGATGACAATCGAGATTTGTTGAAAGCGATGGAAACATATTTCACAAATCATCCTAATATCGAATTAATTGCGACTGCACAAAATGGTAAAGTATGTATTAAAATGCTAGAAGAGGAGCAACCAGATGTATTGCTGCTCGATATAATTATGCCTCATCTTGATGGCTTAGCTGTGCTAGAGACACTGTATAATGATGAGCGTTTAGCTGATATGCAAGTAATTATGCTGACTGCCTTTGGGCAAGAAGATGTGATGAAGCAAGCTGTTAATTATGGTGCTTCCTACTTTATGCTAAAGCCTTTTGAATTCGAGCAACTAGAACAAAAAATCCTGCAATGCGCGAAGCACATACCTGAGCCGACAAAGCAGCAACGCACAAGTGTATTACAGCCTAAAGAGGCAAAAAAAGTAGACCAGCGTCAGCTTGATACGACAATTACTGCAATTATTAAGGAAATTGGTGTACCTGCACATATTAAAGGCTATGTATATTTACGTGAAGCCATTCAAATGGTTTATTACGATATTGAGCTCCTAAGCTCTGTAACTAAAATTTTGTATCCAGATATCGCACAAAAATTCAATACAACGCCTTCGCGCGTAGAGCGTGCCATTCGCCATGCGATTGAAGTGGCGTGGAACAGAGGCAATTACGAATCGATTTCCGAAATGTTTGGCTACACGGTTCACCATCTAAAATCAAAGCCAACAAACTCGGAATTTATTGCAATGATTGCTGATAAAATTCGTATTGAAATTGTGGCGAGTTAAAAGTAGCGTACTAATTCTAGACCAATAAATAGTAAGTCATTAACAAAACAATAGTCGAGCATTTCAAATTAATTTTAAAATAGGTGTGGAAAAGTTTTATCTTTTCTCGCACCTTTTTTGCACTTTATTTTAACTTCTTATCTGAATATGCAAGTGGGAAAATTACTGGGGTCATGCTCGCGAAAAAGATGCTATTCTTTATGAAATTAGAATATTTCATAAAATTGCTTTTTAATATCGGATTATTTTAATAAAAGGCTAAATGTGTACTAAAGATAGAATAAAACAGTTCTAAAGACCTAACCTATTTTTTGTATTAATTTAGAGTAATTTGAGTATTTTATTTGTTTATTTTGTAGTGAAAAGCGAATAAATGCAATAAAATTAACAAAATTCTACTGAATTGAGCATTTTGGAAAACAAACTAAACAAATGCCTGTTTATTGTATATACTAAATAAGAGGGAAAGGGGGAATTTTGTGACTATTTTTACGAATGACTTTTTTGAAATGACAGAGCAAAATGGCAAGGTATTTATTCGAACGATAAAATCTGGTTTTCCTTTAAAGGACTTTGATACTATTCTAAGATCGCTACCACGTGTCAAGCTTACTAATTTTGCTGTATTGAAAAATGTATTAAGCACAGAAAATAATAATGCTATTGAAATTGGCATATGGTTACCTAGCATTGAAATTGAGGTTGCACGTGACAACATGTCTGCCTCGCTTTTTATTTATGAGACAGTGGATACGCTACGTCAAAATAGGGAACAGTTTGTAGCAGAAATTGAAAGACTTTTACAGGAAAAAAGGATTATTCATGGTATTCAACCGATTCTAATAGATGAAATAGTTCCAGCAAAAGCATATTTAATTGCACAAGGTACACCAGCAATTAAAGGTGAGGATGCGAAAACTACATATTTAGAAATACCTGAGCGCAAACCAGTTATTCGAGAAGATGGAAAAGCCGATTACTATGAGATGAACTTTATTTTTGAAATACATGAGGATAGCTGGTTAGGTGAAAAGATACCAGCACAACCGGGGATTGACGGAAAAACAATTTATGGCGAAGTAATAGCAGCAGCACCTGGGAAAGATGCCTCTTTGCGCTATGACCGCAAAGCCGCATATGAGGTGGAAGAGGACGGAAAAACAGTTCTGCGCTCTAAATATGCAGGGGCACTCGGTCAGGTGCAAGGTCAGCTAACGATTAATCACCATTTATCAGTTAATAATGATGTTGGTGTTGAAACAGGCAATATAGACTTCCAAGGCTCCTTAACAATTCGGGGGACGGTGCAAAGCGGCTTTTCCGTTATAGCGAAAGGTGATATTTCGATTGAGTCATCGGAAGGTCTATCTGGTGCAAAGCTGATTCGTTCATTAGAGGGTGATATATATATTCGCGGTGGTGTTTTTGGCTTGGGAGAAACAGAAATAGAGGCAGCAGGAAATATATATATTAAGCATGTGAACGAAGCGAATTTAAGGGCAAATGGTGATATTCATATTGGATTTTATGCATTAGGCTCAAATTTAACTGCAAATTCAATTTTATTAGATGAGCGTAAGGGAAAAATTATAGGTGGCACAGCGATAGCGAAAGATGTTATTATATCCGCTATTTCTGGCAATCACTTGGAGCGCCGCACAGAACTCATTATTAATACATTTAATAAAAAAGAGCTACAAGCGATAATTCAGGAAAAAGCGAAGTTATTAAAAAATGAGCAAGATGAAATAGTGAAGTATGAAACGCAATTACAAAGAATTTTATCAACGCAAAGTACATTAAACAGTCAGCAAGCCGCTGTTGTAGAGCAAGTTAAACAGAAAATTGCGGCATTAAAGAAATATGTATCTAACTTAGATTATGAAATAAAGGTCAATATTAATAATTTACACAATGCTGGAAAAGAAGAAATTAAAATTACGAAAGAAGCATACCCAGGTACCTATATTCAAATTGGTAAAAAATCTTCACTTTTAACAAAAATGACGAATGGTACATTTTTATTGGAATCAGGGGAGTTGAACGTATAGATGGGCATGCCAATCTACGCGCATAGAGGGGCTTCTGCGTATGAGCTTGAGAATACGATGGAGGCATTCCGAAAAGCGTTAAAGCTTGGGGCGAATGGGATTGAATTGGATGTGCAATGCTCAAAAGATGGGCAATTAATAGTTTTTCACGATAATAATATAAAGCGTTTAACAGGTATTAATCGTCTTGTGCAAGACTGTACCCTAGCAGAATTACAAAATTACCGCTTAGGTAAGCGTTTTTCACGTATTTTTTCAGCGAAACGAATGCCATTATTACAAGATGTTATTAAATGGGCACTTATTGAAAGAGTTGCCCTTAATATTGAGCTTAAAGAGTCGTTAACGAGTAATTATGATGCGCTAATTGCCTTGCTAAAAACAATTGAACTTCCTAAAAATAGTCATTTTTCATCGTTTCATGAGCAGTTACTTATTATGGTGAAAAAATATCGACCTGATATTGAAACGGCACTTTTAGTAACGAAAAAATTCGATTGGGGAAAGCTAGATAGCTTACCGCATATTGATGCCATTCATGCCCATAAAAAGTATTATAGGCGCAGTTATTTAAAAGCATGTGAATATGCAGGCAAAAGTATGCGCTTTTATAGTATAACGGGCAAGGAATCTTTTATCACGCAGCCACACCCTGTCGTTGTAGGTTGGATTACGGATTATCCGGATATTGTAAGTGAAAAAGGGGGTTAAATAAGGTGTGAAAAAGCAAATAAAAACTCGCTTTCTCACACCTTTTAAGGATTGCTAGGTATTGTACCTATGAATAGTCTAGAAAAAACCACTATTGATATATAGAATTTAGGGCTAGTTAAAAAGAATTTTTAGCTAGCCCTAAATTTATGAAAGTTCCATTTTACTTTTGCCAGCGCTCAGATACTTTTCCTTTTTTACGGTCACGGTGTAGTAAGAAGCCTGCAAAAAAGCCGAAGCCTATTAAAAATAAAGCAACGCCAATAACAAATTGAAGCCAAATCCAAGGAATTGGAGATATTAACACACCAAATAATGTATCGCGCATCAATTTTATTCCAGCAGCTGCCATTAATCCAGGAATTAGTAGCACAATAAATGCAGCCATTCGAGCCATTTTCCTACCTCCCAACTCTATCCTTCTAATTGTACAACCACCTATGAGATTGTCAAGAAAACAGGCGGAATTGTACTGTTTTCGCCATGTTCTAGCACTATTAGAATAGTTAGAAAATTCTTAATTATTATGGATTGCATAATAATTGTTGCTTAAAAGTGAATTTGAACGTATTGTAAAAATAAGCAGTGAAAATAAATGTATTTTTCATGGCGAATTTGTGAACTAATTAGAAAAAAATACATTATACGAGAAAGTAAACGCTTTCTTTTAGTTGAAAGGGGAATATGCAATGGAAATCTTTAAGTACATGGAAAAGTATGATTATGAACAACTCGTTTTTTGTCAAGACAAGGAGTCGGGCTTAAAGGCAATTATTGCAATCCATGATACGACGTTAGGACCAGCACTCGGTGGATCACGTATGTGGACGTATGCATCTGAAGAGGATGCAATTGAGGATGCGCTGCGACTAGCGCGTGGTATGACTTACAAAAATGCAGCAGCAGGCTTAAATTTAGGTGGAGGAAAAACGGTTATTATCGGCGACCCATTTAAAGATAAAAATGAGGAGATGTTCCGTGCATTAGGTCGCTTTATCCAAGGCTTAAACGGTCGTTATATTACAGCGGAAGATGTTGGGACGACAGTAACTGACATGGATTTAATTCATGAAGAAACAAATTATGTAACAGGTATTTCACCTGCATTTGGTTCATCAGGTAACCCATCTCCTGTCACTGCATATGGCGTCTACTTAGGGATTAAAGCAGCCGCGAAGGAAGCGTTTGGGGTTGATGCGCTTGAAGGGCGTACAATTGCGGTACAAGGGTTAGGAAACGTGGCGTACAAACTATGTGAGTATTTACATAAAGATGGCGCAAAATTAGTTGTTACAGATATTAATAAAGCTGCTGTTGAGCGCGTTGTAGAAGCGTTCGGTGCAACCGCAGTTGACCCAGCAGATATTTATAAACAAGATGTAGATATTTTCTCACCATGTGCATTAGGTGCTATTATTAATGATGAAACGATTCCACAACTAAAAGCAAAAGTGATTGCTGGCTCAGCGAACAATCAGCTTCAAGAGTCACGACATGGTCAAATTTTACATGAAAAAGGCATTATTTACGCACCTGATTATGTAATCAATGCTGGCGGGGTAATCAACGTAGCGGATGAACTGTACGGCTATAACCGTGAGCGTGCAATGAAGCGTGTGGAAACAATTTATGATAGCATTTCAAAAATATTAACAATTTCAAAAGAACAAGATGTACCGACATACCTAGCTGCTAATAAACTTGCAGAAGATCGTATTGCGCGTGTTGCGAAATCTCGTAGTCAGTTTTTACGCAATGAAAAAAACATTTTAAATGGTCGTTAAGCATTAAAGGCGAAAAAAGGAGGTAAAGACAATCTTTGCTTCCTTTTTTGTAAAAAGGGGGATGTTTTCATGGCACAGGAGTATGATGTTGTCATTTTAGGTGGAGGAACTGGTGGCTATGTTGCTGCAATTCGTGCAGCACAGCTCGGTTTAAAAACAGCGATTGTTGAGCAGGCAAAGCTGGGTGGTACGTGCCTACATAAAGGCTGTATCCCAAGTAAGGCATTATTAAGAAGCGCTGAAGTTTATCGTACGGCAAAGGATAGCGAATCCTTTGGTATCGAGGTTGAGGGCGTAAAGCTACAATTTGATAAAGTACAAAATCGAAAAAATACGATTATTAAAACATTGCAATCGGGTATTGAAGGCTTAATGAAAAAAGGAAAAATAGATGTTTATTATGGCACAGGTCGCATATTAGGCCCATCTATATTTTCTCCGATGCCTGGAACGATTTCTGTTGAGCTAGCTGACGGTGGCGAAAACGAAATGCTCGTACCAACAAATGTGATTATCGCAACCGGCTCAAAGCCAGCAATGTTGGAAGGGATTCCTGTTGACGGAGAGCGTATATTAAATTCTGACCATGCGCTAGAGCTTGAGGCACTGCCTTCTTCTATATTAATTGTCGGTGGTGGCGTAATAGGTATCGAATGGGCATCAATGCTTTGTGATTTCGGTGTCGATGTAACTGTTTTAGAGTACGGGGAACGAATTTTACCAACAGAGGATGCTGATATTGCCAAAGAAATGACGAAGGCGCTGACAAAGCGAGGCGTTCAAATCGTTGTCAATGCCCGCATGCAGACAGATACATTATCGGTAGGTGAGCAAGTGTCAATTGCAGCAACTTCAGGTGATAAGACAGAGACGTACAGCGCTGAAAAAATGCTAGTAAGTGTAGGGCGTACAGCGAATAGTGAAGGAATTGGCTTAGAAAACACAGAAATCGTAACAGAGCGCTCTTATATACAAGTAAATGACAACTACCAAACGAAGGAAAGTCATATTTATGCAATTGGCGATGTGATTGGTGGAATGCAGCTTGCACATGTTGCATCACACGAAGGCATCATTGCGGTAGAGCATATTGCAAGACATAAGACGACTGCAATCCATTATCCAAATGTTGCGCGTTGCATTTACTCTTACCCTGAAGCGTCAAGTGTTGGTTTAACAGAGGCACAGGCGAAGGAGCAGGGCTTTGAAGTAAAAGTGGCAAAATTCCCATTCAAAGCAATTGGCAAAGCACTTGTGCACGGGGATGCTGAAGGCTTTGTAAAAATGATTGCGGATAGCAAAACAAATGATTTATTAGGTGTCCATATGATTGGCCCACATGTGACGGATATGATTTCAGAATCTGCGCTTGCTTTATTGCTTGATGCAAGCCCTTGGGAAATCTCCCAAACGATTCACCCGCATCCGTCATTAAGTGAGATTATCGGTGAAGCTGCATTAGCAGTGGAAGGGAAAGCCATTCATTTCTAAACTAGCATGTATGCAAAAATCATAGGATATAATAATGCTATAAATCGAGATGCTTTTTTAGTTGCAAAAGCATATTGAAAATGAAGCGACGAAAGGGGATGTTCGTATGTTAAAACACGAAGACCTTGGATTAACAAATGAAGATGTACTTAAAATGTATGAGACAATGCTTTTGGCAAGACGTATTGATGAGCGTATGTGGCTATTAAACCGCGCAGGGAAAATACCTTTTGTTATCTCCTGTCAAGGACAAGAGGCAGCTCAAGTTGGAGCAGCATTTGCTTTAGATAATACAAAAGATTATATTGCGCCGTATTATCGTGATATGGGTGTTGTATTACATTTTGGAATGACGGCAAAGGATTTAATGCTCTCAGCATTTGCTAAGGCGGAAGACCCAAACTCTGGCGGTCGCCAAATGCCGGGGCATTTCGGCCAAAAGAAAAATCGTATTTTAACAGGTTCTTCCCCTGTAACGACACAGGTGCCGCACGCGGTAGGTGTAGCGCTTGCAGGGAAAATTCAAGAGAAAGACTTCATCACATTCGTTACGCTAGGAGAAGGCTCATCCAACCAGGGTGACTTCCATGAAGGAGCTAACTTTGCAGGCGTGCATAAGCTACCAGTTATTATTATGGTAGAAAATAACCAATATGCGATTTCAGTACCTGTTGAGCGCCAACTTGGCTGTGCCAAAGTGTCTGATCGCGGTATCGGCTATGGTATGCCGGGTGTTACAGTTGACGGAAAAAATCCACTTGAAGTTTATAAGGTTATTAAAGAGGCGGCAGACCGTGCAAGACGTGGGGAAGGCCCAAGCTTAATTGAAGCGGTGACATATCGCTTAACAGCACACTCCTCGGATGATGATGACCGCCAATATCGAACGGCAGAAGATATTGCAGAAGGCAAGGCAAACGACCCGTTACTACTATTTGAAAACTATTTACTTGAAATGGGTGTGGCGACAACTGAAACATTTGAGGAATTAAACGCCAAAGTAGCGGTAATTGTGAATGAAGCAACAGATTACGCGGAGGCGGCACCGTATGCGAAGCCAGAGCACGCATTGAAATATGTTTATGCTGAGGAGGGTGGCGAATAATGGCTGTTATTTCTTATATTGATGCAATCAATTTAGCAATGAAGGAAGAAATGGAACGCGACGAGCGTGTTTTCGTTCTAGGGGAAGACGTTGGACGAAAGGGTGGCGTATTTAAAGCAACAACAGGGCTTTACAATCAATTTGGGGAGTACCGTGTTTTAGATACACCTTTAGCAGAAAGTGCCATTGCTGGTGTAGCAATTGGAGCAGCAATGTATGGGATGCGTCCAATCGCAGAAATGCAATTTGCTGATTTCATTATGCCTGCTGTGAACCAAATTGTTTCCGAGGCAGCCAAAATTCGTTATCGCTCAAACAACGATTGGTCATGCCCACTCGTTGTGCGTGCACCATTTGGTGGCGGCATACACGGAGCACTTTATCATTCTCAGTCGGTAGAAGCGATGTTCGCCAATACACCAGGCTTAAAAATCGTTATCCCATCTACACCTTACGATGCGAAAGGTTTATTAAAGGCTGCGATTCGCGATGAGGATCCTGTGCTATTTTTCGAGCATAAGCGTGCTTATCGTTTAATTAAAGGGGAAGTGCCGACAGATGATTATACATTACCTATCGGAAAAGCTGATGTGAAGCGCGAAGGTGACGATATCACAGTAATCACTTACGGCTTAGCTGTTCATTTTGCATTGCAGGCGGCAGAGCGCTTGGCAGCAGACGGTATCGAAGCGCATATTTTAGATTTGCGCACGGTCTATCCATTAGACAAGGAAGCGATTATTGAAGCGGCAAGTAAAACAGGTAAAGTATTGCTTGTAACAGAAGATAATATGGAAGGCAGCATTATGAGTGAGGTATCAGCAATTATTGCGGAGCATTGCTTATTTGAGCTAGACGCACCGATTAAGCGCCTTGCGGGACCAGACGTTCCAGCAATGCCTTACGCGCCGACAATGGAGAAGTTTTTCATGATTAATCCTGATAAAGTTGAGCAAGCAATGCGCGAGCTTGCTGCATTTTAAGGAGGGGTAACAATGGCTATTCAAAATATCATAATGCCTCAGTTAGGTGAAAGTGTAACGGAGGGAACAATCGAGCGCTGGCTTGTAAAGCCTGGTGATAAAGTGAATAAGTACGATCCATTAGCAGAAGTGAATACTGACAAAGTAAATGCAGAAATTCCATCCTCATTTGCTGGTATCGTCGGCGAGTTAATTGCCAATGAGGGAGAAACATTACCTGTTGGTGCAATTGTTTGTACAATTGAAGTCGAAGGTGAGGTGGCTGCCCCACCAGCAGAAAAAGCATCGAATGTTAGCTCGGCTATTTTAAATGCCGGTGTGCAGCATAAGGAGGAGCCACAAGCGCAAGCAAAGCCTGCCGCACAGCAGGAGGAAAAGGCACCGCGTGATAAAGCACGCTATTCACCTGCCGTATTAACATTAGCGGCGGAGCATAATATTGATTTATCATTAGTGACAGGCAGCGGTGTAGGCGGACGCATTACACGTAAAGATTTACAGGCAATTATTGCGTCAGGTCAAATTCCAACTGCGCCAGCGCAAACGGAAGTAGCATCAGCACCATCAGCGGAGCAAGCACCTGCCCAGCAACAAGTACAAGCCTCAGCAGCACCAGCGGTTCCAACGGCTGCTGGCGATGTAGAAATTCCTGTGACGGCAGTGCGTCGTGCTATTGCAAACAATATGCTACGTAGTAAGCACGAAGCACCACACGCTTGGATGATGATGGAGGTGGACGTGACAAATTTAGTTGCGTACCGTGATTCTATTAAAAATGAATTCAAGCGCAATGAGGGCTTTAATTTAACGTATTTTGCCTTCTTTATGAAAGCAGTGAGCCAAGCGTTGAAGGAATTCCCGATGATGAATTCAATGTGGGCTGGCGATAAAATCATCCAGAAAAAAGATATCAATTTATCAATTGCTGTTGCAACAGAGGATGCTTTATTCGTACCGGTTATTAAAAATGTCGATGAAAAGTCGGTTAAAGGAATCGCGCGTGAAATTCACGAATTGTCTCAGCTAGTGCGTACAGGTAAGCTGCGCTCTGAGCATATGCAAGGCGGTACATTTACAGTTAATAACACAGGCTCATTCGGCTCAGTTCAATCAATGGGGATTATTAATTATCCGCAGGCAGCGATTTTGCAAGTGGAAGCAATTGTCAAGCGCCCTGTGATTATGGATGGAAATATGTTCGCTGCTCGTGATATGGTGAATTTATGTTTATCATTAGATCACCGAGTTTTAGATGGGCTTGTTTGCGGAAAATTTCTGAATAGAGTAAAAGAAATACTCGAAAATGTTAATAAAGAGACGATGTCAGTCTACTGACATCTGCTAGAAAGCCCGCCAGAGCGGGCTTTCTTTGATTTTTCCTCTTTCTTGTCAGGTATTTCTCATGTAATATATAAAGTAGTAAAAGATAAAGGGGGAAGCTGATAAGCGATCATATGACAATAAATATGAAAGATATTCAGTTTGCATCAGCTAGCTATGAACAATGGCAGGAGCAGGCAATAAAGGCGCTGAAGGGCAAGCCGTTTGAA
Source organism: Metasolibacillus sp. FSL H7-0170 (assembly GCF_038593115.1). Taxonomy (NCBI): domain Bacteria; kingdom Bacillati; phylum Bacillota; class Bacilli; order Caryophanales; family Caryophanaceae; genus Metasolibacillus; species Metasolibacillus sp. FSL H7-0170. The sequence goes on from NZ_CP151964.1 coordinate 314,052, forward strand.
TCTTTATTCACTAAAACAGTGGAAGGCATTACACTGGAGCCAATTTATACAGGGGCAACATTAATTGAAAAATTAGGGGACCAGCTAGAAAAACAAGTTGCTACAATTCGCACAATGAAGGTCGCTGATACATTTGAAATTGCCCAACAAATATATGGGGATACGCCGGAGCAATTTTTAGCGAACTTACAAGAAAGCTTAGCGCGAGGAAATGAAGTACTAACAATTGATAGTCGTGTATCCTTCTCATGGGATGATGCCATTTTAGCGAGCTTAGCAGATTTTATTACAGAATATACTTTTAAGTTCATCGTACAAAACAGCAATGACCCATTATTAAATGTATTCAAAAAAATTGCGGAAGAGAAAAAGCAAAATGTAACAGGCTTTATTATTTCGGAGGAAGCGTTTGCATTACCTAATTTTCCAAATATCCGCACAATGCATAGCAATACAGTGAAATATCATAATGAAGGAGCAAATGCTGTACAGGAGCTAGCTATTGCACTTGCCGAGGCAAGTCATTTGGCAAAGCAGGTAGATAGCTATGAGGCATTTGCACAGAAGTTCTTTGTTAGCTTTGCGATTGACACGCAGTTCTTTATGGAAATTGCAAAAATCCGGGCATTTAAAGTGCTTTGGAAAGCGTTTTCCAAGGGGGTAGGTCATGAGGCAGTTGCAGTGCCAATCATTGCTGAAACTTCTGTTCGTAGCTTTTCGAAACTGGATGTTTACGTCAACTTACTGCGCGCAGGCAATGAGGCATTTGCTGGTATAATCGGCGGTGTGGACGTCTTCACAGTACATCCACACGACGTTTTAACAAAGCCAACGGAGCAATCGATTCGCATAGCGCGTAATATACTTCTTGTAGCCGCTGAAGAGTCGCATGTTTTAAATGTGGTCGATCCGTCAGGTGGCTCATACTTTATTGAAGCATTAACAGCCGATTTAGTGAAAGAAGCGTGGCAGCTATTTTTACAAATTGAAGAAGCTGGAGGGCTAGATGCATATCCAATCGAAAAGCAGATTGAGGAAGTGTATAAGACGCGTATTCAGCAAATAGAAACGCGTAAGGTGTCTTTAATTGGGACAAATATTTATGCTAATCCTGCTGATGAAGTCGGTACTGAGGATAATGAGCAATTTGCACATGTAAAGCGACTAGCGATTCCATTTGAAAAAGTACGTGCAAACTATGCGCAATGTAATGCAAAAATGGCGGTTTTAACATTTGGTGAATTGAAAAACTTTAAAGCGCGAGCGGATTTTGTCGCAGGCTTTTTAGCAACTGCGGGTGTGACGATGGCACAGTCGGATGCGATTGCGACAATTGAAGAAGCGAAGCGCTGGCTAGCCACTGCTGATTATGACTATATCGTTGTAGCAGCAACAGATGAGGATACATTACAATTAGTGCCCGCTTTATTACAAGTAAAGCAGGACAAGCAGCTACTAGATGTTGCAGGTAAATTTAAAGAGCAAGAGCAGGAATGGCTAGCTGCTGGATTAAATGGCTTTATTTTTGCTGGTCAAAACATTACGGAAAAGCTAAATGCAGTGATGGCAAGCTTAAAGGAGGTACAAAGATGAATGCGAACTTTCAGGGGATTGTCATCGAGGATGTACTAGCTGGAGAAGGGCTACAAGCTACAAGTACATTTATGACAAATGAAGGCATCGAAGTGAAAAATGTTTATACGAAAAAAGATGTTGAAGACGCTAAGCATTTACAAGATGTAGCAGGCATCGCCCCGAATACAAGGGGACCATATCCGACAATGTATGTTGCGCGTCCATGGACAGTACGTCAATATGCGGGTTTCTCAACAGCGGAAGAATCAAATGCTTTTTACCGACGCAATTTAGCGATGGGGCAAAAAGGGCTATCAGTTGCCTTCGATTTAGCAACACATCGCGGCTACGATTCTGACCATCCCCGCGTAACAGGTGATGTTGGAAAAGCGGGTGTAGCTATTGACTCTGTAGAGGACGCCAAAATTTTATTTGACGGCATTCCACTAGACCAAATGTCGGTATCGATGACGATGAACGGAGCGGTGTTACCTGTATTAGCGTTTTATATCGTGGCAGCGGAGGAGCAGGGCGTTAAGCCGGAGCAGCTTGCAGGGACGATTCAGAATGATATTTTAAAGGAATATATGGTGCGTAATACGTATATTTACCCGCCAGCAATGTCAATGAAAATTATCGCTGATATTTTTGAATACACGGCGAAATTTATGCCGAAATTCAATTCGATTTCCATTTCGGGCTACCATATTCAAGAAGCTGGAGCAACAAATGATATCGAGCTTGCTTACACTTTGGCTGATGGCTTGGAATATGTGCGCACAGGCTTAAAGGCAGGAATTGATATTGACGCCTTTGCCCCGCGCCTCTCCTTCTTCTGGGCGATTGGCATGAACTATTATATGGAAATTGCAAAAATGCGTGCAGCACGTCGAATTTGGGCACAAATGATGTCAACATTTAATCCGAAAAATGAGAAATCATTAGCATTAAGAACGCATTCACAAACATCTGGCTGGTCATTAACAGAGCAAGACCCATTCAACAATGTGACGCGTACTTTAATCGAAGCAAACGCAGCAGCTATGGGACATACACAATCATTGCACACCAATGCACTAGATGAGGCCATTGCTTTACCGACTGATTTTTCGGCACGTATCGCGCGTAATACACAGCTATTTTTACAGGAAGAAACGGGTATGACAAAAGTGATTGACCCATGGGGTGGCTCATACTATGTAGAGAAGCTAACAGAAGAATTGACAGAAAAAGCATGGGCTTTAATTGAGGAAATTGAAGAGCTTGGAGGTATGGCGAAAGCAATCGACACAGGCTTACCAAAAATGAAGGTAGAGGAGGCTGCTGCAAAGCGTCAAGCGAAAATCGATTCGAAAACAGAAACGATTGTCGGTGTAAATAAATATCGTTTAGCAGAGGAAGAGCCAATCGATATTTTAGATATTGATAACGCTGTCGTGCGCGAGCAGCAAATTGAACGTTTAGAAAAAATGAAAGCTAATCGCAATGAAGAGGAAGTTCAAAAGCATTTAGCACGTCTGACAAAGGCGGCACAAACTGGTGAGGAAAACTTGCTAGCAGTAGCTGTGGACGCGGCGCGTGCGCGTGCATCGCTAGGTGAAATTTCAGATGCCATTGAGAAGGTATCAGGTCGTCATAAAGCGATTATCCGCTCAATCTCAGGCGTTTACTCTTCCAACTTCTCAGATGAAGAGCAAATTAATGAAGTGAAGCAAATGACGGAAGAATTCCTTGAAAACGAAGGACGCCGCCCGCGTATTTTAGTTGCAAAAATGGGGCAGGACGGACATGACCGTGGTGCAAAAGTTATCGCAACGGGCTATGCAGACTTAGGCTTTGACGTAGATATTTCACCATTATTTATGACGCCAGAAGAAACGGCTCAAATGGCTGTGGAAAACGATGTTCATTGCGTAGGTGTATCCTCGTTAGCGGCAGGTCATAAAACGCTCGTACCAGAGCTAGTAGGTGAACTGAAAAAGCTTGGACGTGAAGATATCATTGTTATTTGTGGCGGGGTTATTCCAGCACAGGATTACGAATTTTTATATGAAGCAGGTGCGGTTGCGATTTTTGGTCCAGGTACAGTAATTCCTGTTTCCGCACAAAAGATTATTGAGGAAATTTATAAACAATTAGGCTACGAGGAAGTGGCAGAGTAATGGAAAAACGCTCGGAGCAACAAAGTGCGCTATTTGTAATGGACGGTGTGAAAGGTGGTCATGACGGTATGAATTATGGCACGCCGAGAAAATTCCGTAAAAAACAACAAGATACACTTGATGTTGTTACACTGGCCGAGGAGGTGCGGGCAGGTAACCGCATTTCCCTGTCAAAAGCGATTACCCTTATTGAAAGTTCGAATGCCACACATAAACAGCAGGCGCAAAATTTATTGCAGGAGCTGCTACCATATACAGGAAGGAGCATCCGTATCGGTATTACAGGCGTCCCCGGTGCGGGGAAAAGCTCCTTTATCGAAGCTTTTGGCTCCATGCTTTGCGATATGGGGAAAAAGGTAGCTGTTTTAGCAATTGACCCAAGCTCCTCCATTTCAGGAGGCAGTATTTTAGGGGATAAAACGAGAATGGAGGAGCTTGTGCGTAAGCCAAACGCCTACGTTCGCCCGTCCCCGAGCGCTGGTACATTAGGTGGTGTTCATAAAAAAACACGAGAAACGATGCTTGTTTGTGAGGCAGCAGGCTATGACATCATTTTAATTGAAACAGTAGGGGTCGGACAAAGTGAGACGTATGTGCGCGGTATGGTTGATTTCTTCTTACTTCTTGTGCTAACAGGAGCGGGCGATGAATTGCAGGGAATGAAAAAAGGTATTATGGAGCTGGCAGATGGTATTATTGTTCATAAAAGCGATGGTGATAATATTCGCCCAGCCCGTAAAACGATGCAAGAATACAAGCAAATTTTGCATTTTTTACAGCCTGCCACACCAGGCTGGATGAGCACAGCACTCACTGTTTCCTCACACGCTAAAACAGGTCTTCAGGAAACATGGCAAATGATTGAGCAATTTCAGGAAAAGGTGCAAGCCTCTAATTATTGGTCGATACGTCGCCATGAGCAAACGCGCGATTGGTTTCATGCGATGATTATGGACCATTTGCATGATTCCTTTTATCAAAATGCAGACAATAAAATGCAAGTAAACATGCTTGAACAAGCGATTCTACAGGGGAAATTAACGGTCACACAAGGTGTCAATAAGCTCTTTGAAAAATAAACGGATACAATGAAAATCAGTTCTTTGCATATCATTAATTGTCTTGCTATGATGAGATAGTATGAAAGGAGCGAATACAATTATGAACATGGACTATGATTTATTTATGCAACAAATTACAACAACCGCTCGTGCTGAAATGGAAGCTGCGGGCTATGAGCAATTGCGTACACCTGAAGAGGTAGAGGCAGCATTTGCTCGCCCAGGTACGACATTAGTAATGGTGAACTCGGTATGTGGCTGTGCAGGCGGTATTGCACGTCCAGCAGCAACACAAGCAGTTCATTACGATAAACGTCCCGACCATTTGGTAACAGTGTTTGCCGGTCAAGATAAAGAGGCAACTGCGGCGGCTCGTTATCATTTTGGTGAAGACCATTTACCATCCTCACCATCCTTTGTACTATTAAAAGATGGACAAGTTGTAGCGGAAGTTGGACGCTATGAAATCGAAGGACATGACCCAATGTCTGTCGTATTAAACTTGCAAGGTAATTTCGAAGAATATTGTGAAGAAGTGTAAGTCAAAAGCTCACGATAACTATTAACAAGCAATGAAAAATAGAGGGGACGTCCAAAAGCCGTGCATCATCGGTATTTTGGACACTGACGATGGTGTTTTGGCAAAAGGGTTGCAGAGAGCTTTCTTTGAAAACGAGAGAAGCAAAAAGTTTAGCGGTGTTTCTCTTAAGTAAAGGAGAAGAGCAAATATCTCTTTTTCAATGCGATTCCAATACAAAATGCCCTTTTCGGACAGCCCCTCCGTATTTTTCACGCGAGAAGAGGAGCCTTCATTCCAATGAAAAAGTTTTCGATTGGCTACCGAACGTTAAAAACGGCTGTTGGCGCAGCACTTGCAATCGCAATCGCACATTTTTTCGATTTACAATTTTATACGGCAGCAGGTATTTTAACGATTTTATGTATTCAACCAACAAAAAGAAAATCTGTTCATGCGGTTTATACAAGATTTGTTGCTAGTATATTAGGGATGTTGCTAGCATGGTTATGCTTTGAGCTAATTAGTTATCATCCGATTATGCTAGGGTTAATGTTCATTGTTTTTATTCCTTTGCTCGTATCATTTCACATTACAGCAGGCTTTGTATCGAGCGCTGTAATCATTTTGCATATTTATTCGGTAGGGCACTTTTCGCTAGCTCTTTTACAAAATGAAATAAGCTTAATGCTTATCGGCTATGGTGTAGGATTAGCAGTTAATATGTATATGCCTGATATTCAACCGAAGCTAGACAAATATCGCCTACAAATTGAGGCATATTACCAAAAGATATTTTCAGAAATTGCGCAATATTTAAGGAATGGAGATACATTGTGGGATGGCAATGAGCTGATTGAAGCGGCAACTGTTATTAATAAAGCGAAGGCGCTTGCCTTTCAGGATGTTGAAAACCACTTAACGCGCAAAAGTAATTTATATTATGTATATTTTGATATGCGAGAACAGCAGCTTGAAATAATTGAACGAATTTTACCGAAAATTACTGCTTTGCCTGTTATAGTACAACAGGCGGAAATAGTAGCTGTTTTTATGGAGGATTTAAGTGAGCATGTGCATTCGGGAAATACAGCTAGTCACTTTATTGAAAAGCTAGATGCTGTCAAGGTAAAGTTTGCACAGATGCCTTTGCCGACAAACCATCAAACCTTTTTGGCGATGGCAGCACTGTATCAATGCATCGAAGAAATGGATAAGTATTTAGCGATTAAACGGTCTTTTGCGGGCTTGCAAAAATAAAAGAGGGTGCTATAAAAGCAACCCCTTTTACATAATAGCCGCTACACCCATTGCGATTGTTGAAACTAACATAATGACAACCATTGAGTAAACTACGACCTTTTGAAATTTTTTATTGCTCATTTCTAATCGCTCCTTAAGCATGTCTGTATTTAGTTTATCAAATCTTTGAAATTTCTCAAGCACAATTGACTGTAGGGGGATAATAATTCGATGAAAAAAGTAGATCATATCGGGATAGCTGTGAAAAATATTGAGGAGCGCATTACATATTACACAGAAACGCTCGGGCTCACTTTATTGAAAATAGAAGAGGTCGCTTCTCAAAAAGTGAAAGTTGCTTTTATCGATGCTGGTAATGTCAAATTAGAGTTGCTCGCACCGATGAGTGAAGAAAGCACAATTCATAACTTCATAGAAAAGCGCGGGGAAGGCATTCACCATATTGCGTTCGGGGTAACGGATATTCGTGAGCGCATGGCAGAGGTACGTGAAAAAGGCGTACGCCTGCTGTCAGAGGAGCCGGGTCCTGGGGCTGGTGGCGCAGAGGTAGCATTTTTACATCCGAAAGATTCATTCGGCGTACTTTACGAATTATGTGACAAAAGTGGAAAAGGGGAATAAAAATAATGACAACAACAATTGATATGTTTGACAAAATCCATGAGCTATATGACCGCAAAAGCGTGATTGAACAAGGTGGTGGCGATGCTCGTATCGCTAAGCAGCATGAAAAGGGGAAATTAACTGCTCGCGAGCGCATCGAGTTATTATTAGATGAAGGGACATTTGTTGAAATTAATCCATTTATTACGCACCGCACAATTGATTTTGGGATGGCTGATTTAGAGGGCCCTGGTGATGGCGTTGTTACAGGCTTCGGAAAAATTAACGGACGCAATGTCTATTTATTCGCACAAGATTTTACGGTTTTCGGTGGTGCACTTGGCGAAATGCACGCGAAAAAAATCGCAGCAGTAATGGACTTAGCAGCTAAAAACGGCACACCTTTTATCGGCATTAACGATTCCGGTGGCGCGCGCATTCAAGAAGGGGTATTATCATTAGACGGTTACGGTCATATTTTCTACCGCAACTCGATTTACTCGGGTGTGATTCCACAAATCTCTGTAATTATGGGGCCTTGTGCGGGGGGAGCTGTCTATTCTCCTGCAATTACAGACTTTATTTTAATGGTCGATAAAACATCACAAATGTTTATTACAGGGCCAAAGGTAATTGAAACAGTAACAGGTGAGCAAATTTCATCTGAAGGCTTAGGTGGCTCAAAGGTGCATAATACGATTAGCGGTAACGCACATTTCCGCGCACCGAATGAAGAAGAAGCAATCAAGCAAATTCAACAGCTATTAAGCTATTTACCACAAAATAATAAAGAAAAGGCTCCAAAAGCGCCCTACACTGCTGGTGACGAATATCGTTCAGAGCTTGTGGACGTTGTGCCAATTGACCAAACGAAATCATACGATGTACGTAAAGTGGTCGAGCAAGTTGTCGATGAAGGCTCCTTTATGGAAGTGCAAAAGGAATTTGCGAAAAACGTCGTAGTAGGCTTTGCTCGTATCGCAGGCGAATCTGTCGGTTTAGTATGTAACCAGCCGAAGTTTTTAGCTGGTGGCTTAGACATCGACTCGTCAGATAAGCTAGCACGCTTCGTTCGTACTTGTGACGCTTATAACGTACCTGTGATTACATTTGAGGATGTATCAGGCTTCTTCCCGGGCGTGAAGCAAGAGCATGGGGGCATCATCCGCCATGGGGCGAAAATTTTATACGCATACTCAGAGGCAACAGTACCAAAAATTACAGTAATTTTACGTAAAGCTTATGGTGGTGCATATGTTGCACTAAACTCAAAGGCAATAGGAGCAGACCTCGTATTCGCTTGGCCGAATGCAGAAATTGCTGTAATGGGTGCAGCAGGTGCAGCAAATATTATCCATGCAGGCGAAATCGCGAAATCAAGCGACCCAGAGGCAACACGTGCAGCAAAAATCGAAGAATACAAAGAGAAATTTGCGAATCCATATGTAGCGGCATCGCGCGGTATGGTAGACGATGTTATTGACCCTCGTGAAACACGCATTAAGCTTATTCAAGCATTAGATATGCTATCAACAAAGCATGAGGACCGACCATATAAAAAACATGGGAATATCCCATTATAAAGCAGGAGAGAAGCGTCCAAAATGTTGTGCAATTGCCGGCATTTTGGACGCTTTTTATAGTTCTAAGGTAACGATTCGCTCATTAACGAGTGAGATTCGCTCGTTAAAATTGAAAATTCGCTCACTAACGGGGCAAATTCGCCCGCAAACATTTATTGGGTGCTATAATCAAACTAGGAGGGATGGCAATGGAGTGGAAAGAACTACAGCAGCAATATACGGACTATCAAATGCGTTTATTAGCAATTGAAAAGTTAACGAAGCAAAAGCAAGCAATTGAGCAGCAAATTCGCCGAGCACAGCGTGATATTGAAAGCTATGAACAGCAATTATTCGAGGCTAGAAAGCAATTAAATAAGCTCGATCAATTTTCCTTTGTTCAGCTATTCCATAAATGGACAGGAAAATACGATGAGTTGCTTGAGGAGCAGTTTGGCGTTGTAGCGACAAAGGAATTAAAATTAATTGAAAGTCAGCTTATGTATGAGGATTTGCAGCATGACTTAAATGCTTTATGCGATAAATTAAGGGGAGCAGATGAGCAAGCGATTATACAGCAAATAGAAAAATTGACGAGGAAAAAAGAGCTCTGGCTTATGCAGCATGCACCGAAGCAAGCAGAGAAATTAAATGAATTGCTAGAGCAGGAGTTATATGCTAAACAATTGAAAAAGGAAATTATTGAGGCGCAAACAGCCGGTAAAGATGCAATGCGTGCTTTAACGGACGCAGTTGAATGTTTAGTGAAGGCTAAAAGCTATTCAACATGGGATACGTTTTTAGGCGGTGGTCTCATTGTGACAGCGATGAAGCATGAAAAATTAAACCATTCAGAAGCTTATATTCATAAGGCACAAATTGCACTTCAACGCTTCCATAATGAGCTGCTTGATATACAGAATTTGCAGCATAAAGCATTTACGGTTGAAGTAGATGGCTTTGTTAAATTTGCAGATTATTTCTTTGATGATATATTTTCCGCATGGTCCATACATTCAAAAATCGCCACATCCATTGAGCAGCTATCGCGCGTACAGGATGACGTCGCAAACACACAGCTTATGCTTGAAAATAAACTTTCCTATTTGCTTGAAAAAGAAAAGGATATTGCCAAGCAACGCGAAAATATTTTTTCTAAAGATGATGAATCATTGTTTTTCTAAACATAGCAACGTACAATAAGATTAGTGTGAATTTTCAATTACAACCTACATAACAAGGAGTTTTCAACTATGACAAGTCGTTTAATAAATGAATTTTTAGAGCTAGTACAAATTGATTCTGAAACAAAACATGAGGAGAAGATTGCGCCTGTTTTAGTGGCGAAATTACAGGAGCTAGGCTTCGATGTATTCCAAGATGATGCACATACACGCAACGGCCATGGAGCTGGCAATATTATTGCTACATTGCAAGGTAATGCAGATGTAGAGCCAATTTATTTTACATGCCATATGGACACGGTAGTGCCGGGTGTCGGTATCCGTCCCGAAGTTCGCGAAGATGGCTATATTTACTCAGACGGCACAACAATTTTAGGTGCAGATGATAAGGCGGGTATTTCCGCATTATTTGAAATGGTGCGCCGTTTAAAGGAAGAAAATATCGCACATGGTACAATTCAATTTATTATTACAGCAGGTGAAGAGAGCGGCTTAGTAGGCGCAAAGGAATTGAACCCTGAGCATATTATTGCAAAATATGGCTTCGCGGTAGATAGCAGTGGAAAAGTGGGCGAAATCGTCACAGCAGCACCGTTCCAGGCAAAGGTTAACGCAAAAATCATTGGTAAGTCAGCACATGCTGGTGTAGCACCAGAAAAAGGTATTTCAGCCATTACAATTGCTGCAAAAGCAATAGCTCAAATGAAGCTAGGGCGCTTAGATTTTGAAACAACAGCAAATATTGGGCGCTTTGAGGGTGGAAAGGCAACAAATATCGTGTGTGATGAAGTATTAATTTTAGCTGAGGCGCGTTCAATTGTAGAAGAAAAATTAAATGCGCAAACAGCACATATGAAAGAAATATTTGAGCGTACTGCTGCTGAATTAGGCGGTCGTGCAGAGGTGGAAGTAAAGCTGATGTATCCGGGCTTCCGTGTAACTGAGAGCGATAAAGTTGTACAAGTAGCTACAGCTGCAGTTCGTGCAATTGGTGGTGAGCCAAAGCTATTTGCGTCAGGTGGCGGTAGCGATGCAAATATTATATCAGGTTTTGGTATCCCGACAGTAAATTTTGCAGTTGGCTATGAGGAAATTCATACGACGAATGAGCGCATGCCAATTTCTGAATTAGAAAAGCTAGCGAGCTTATTAGTAGAAGTTGTGAAACAAACAGTGAAATAGGGGAGGGTAAATCATGGACTTTCGTAAATCAGTTGTTTTTGGTTGCGGCAATGAAGAATATGCTGCACCAGTTGAGCAAGTAGTATCAATTGAAAAGCTTGAGCAAATCACACCCATTCCACATTTGCCCGACTACTTACTTGGCTTTACACGAATTCGAGGCGAATTAATACCAGTTATTGATTTTCAACGAATTTTATATAATACGCCAAGCACAGGTGATTTAGTGCGCATGATTGTACTAAATACAGACATCGTCAATTACGGACTTGTCGTATCTGATGCGAAGGAAATTTTAGATTTTAGCGATAACGAATTACAGCAAATCGGATTAGTCAACTATGCCAAAACAAAATATTTTACAGCCGTTGCAAATCTAGAAAACCGCATGATTACATGTGTTGACCCAAAAATTCTAGTCAATTCTTTAGATGGTATTCGAGAAATTATTGAATATATGCATAAAATGCTAGAAAATGAACAGGAAAATTAATTTACTTAAAAAGCTGATGCACAAATGCGTCAGCTTTTTAAGCAGTAAATTGAAAGAAATTGTAGATAAATTAATAAAACTCGCAACTTACAACATAAAAAAACACTAAAATATATTTTGAAACTTTTTGATACTTTAAACGGTATAAAAGCTGTGAACAAAATAGAGAAAGAGGTGTGAATATGTTAAAGGAACCTTATCGACCAAAAATTAATCTTCCAAAATCAACTACAGAAAAAATTGCAGATATTATAGGTATTGCTGCGCTATTATTTGCTATTATATTTATTGCTTTAAATTGGACAACTTTGCCTGCACGAGTGCCGATGCATTTTAATGGAGTTGGTGAAATAGATCGTTGGGGCTCCAAATATGAAATGCTTATTTTGCCGATTATAGGCATCGCCTTATTTTTCATGCTACAAATATTAGAAAAAAAGCCGCATTTGCATAATTATCCCGCGCGTCTAAATGAATCAAATGTAGAGCAGTTTTATAAAGCAAGTAAAAAAGTATTGAACTACACGAAAAATATATGTTGCCTTATTTTTGCGTATATTACATATGAAATTGTAATAATTGCTCAACAAAAAAAGCTATTGCTTGGCTCATCTACTTTAATTGTGCTACTCGTGTTACTTTTTAGCATTATAATTTTCGGTATTGTTAAAATGATGAAAATCAAATGAGGGAGGCGCCGACAAACAGTGTAGTTGCTTGATGGGCGCTTTTTCTATTGTTTCAGCAAAGAATTCACCCGTGACAATAGTGAGAGCTTTCTGAAAAGGGGATTTTGTTTTGTAAGCGCATGTTTCCATATTAAATAATTACTAAATTCGCGTGCTCCTACAGTAGTTATGTCGCAGTAGGAGTATCTCCAAATGACCTTTTAGAAGCCCTCACCACTAACCCTCGTGTTTCTCCCGTTTTCAAAGAAAGCGCTATTTTGCCAAAATAGCAGCAATGCATGGTTTTTGGACGCCTCCTAATTGGGACATTTGTATCTAGTTTTGCATAGCATAAGGCGAGCTTATATTTTAGAGGAGGCTAAAAAGTGTATTATAACGGCTATTATTATGCACAAACACCGATGCAGCAATATCCGTACCATCCAATGATGCCGCAACATCCTATGCAGCCGAACAACCCGTGGCACTGGCCGCATGATGACAGCACGTCAATGCGAGATTATGGTAGGCATCCGTATGTAGTTAACTTGCGCAATGCCACAATACAAAATCAGGCATTTCGTAGAGCGATTTGGACGGGAAAGCATTTGCAAACGACGTTGATGAATATTCGTGTTGGCGAGGATATCGGCATGGAGCGTCATTCAGCAACAGACCAATTGCTCTATATTGAGGAAGGGCAAGGCTTCGTTCGAATAGGCGACCGTAGAGATTATTTTGAGGTAGAGCGGGCTGTAAATGCAGGGGATGCGATTTTTGTACCTGCTGGAAAATGGCATAATGTCATTAATATTGGGCGACAGCCATTAAAGCTGTTTTCGATTTATGCTCCACCTGACCACCCATTTGGTACAGTGGAAAAGCGGAAAAAATGAATCCTTTAAGCACACTTCCACGTAGAATATAGATAAAGGAAGGTGCTTGCTATGGAAAAAATAATTCAACTGTTCGAACAAAATTACAAAGAAATTGAAAAATTTGCAGGATGGTCTGTAGGGAAACCGGTTGTTTTGTTAATGGCATCATACTACACGGTGAGACAACAAGAAGTTAATATCGCCGAATTAGAGGAGGCTGTTAGCGCAATAAAAAAAGAAACAGGCTTCTTTTCCACATTGCGCACAAATCTTTTAGTGCAGTATATTTATGCAATGCATATTGCAGGCGAGCCAGACAAAAAGGAAGCAATTAATGAATTATTAAGCAATACGGAGATTTTACGCAAAGCAAAGTTCTCAAACACATCTTATACAACGATTGCAGCGCTATTTTTAACAAGTGAATTTAAAGAACAACAAGCACAGCGGGCACAGATAGTTTATCGTGAAATGCGGAAAAGACATAAATTCTTAACTTCTTATGACGATGTGCCAGTGGCTGTATTATTTGCGCTAGATGATGTAGATATTGAGCTGCGTACAAATACGATGCGCCGTTATTATGATGAGCTAAAGGAAGCAAAATTTTCACAAGGAAACGAACTTCAGGCATTGTCGCAAATTTTAACAATGCCAAGTATTGAGTATAATGAACAATTCGTACCTTACATCATTGCAATCAAACAGCAATTAGAACAGGCAAAAATTAAGGTGCGACCAGCCCTTTATATTTCAATAGGATTTTTAGCATTGACACAAATTAACGATAAACAGCTTCAGCAATTGATTGAGCTCTATGAAATGTTTAAAAGTCAAAAATATTTAAAATGGTACAAAGATCAAGCATTCGCCATTGCAGTACAGCAATATTTACCAATTCGTACACTTGAGGCAAACGAATTATTATCTGTTGTTTCGATTGAATTGCTTATTTCAATGCAATATGCGATTATGGCAGCAACAACTGCAGTAGCGGTTAGTTCAAGCAGTAGCGGTGATTAGGAGATAACGGGGCTGTCCAAAAAGGCAGCTCCTTCTTTTAATGCAATAGAAAGATTAAAACACTTACGAAACGTCCGGAAAGCAGTGCTTTCGCACATTTTTTTGGACGCCTCCTTAAGAATAGCTGTTCGCATTTCAACATTTTGCGTATAATAGAGAAAAGGAGGTGTGGTGAATGGCAAGTCGTGTTATTGTACATATTGATATGAACTGTTTTTATGCTTCTGTTGAACAAGTTTTTGAGCCTAGCTTAAAGGGCAAGCCAATTGCGATTGCGGGAAATCCGAAAGAGCGTCGAGGGATTATTATTACTTGCTCCTATGAGGCGCGTGCCTTTGGTGTGAAAACGACGATGACAGTGCATGAGGCGAAAAAACTTTGCCCGCAACTTATTATTCTACCACCGAATTTTGAGCGTTATCGCCACGCCTCTAAAAAGTTTTTCCAGCTATTACGTGAATATACAGAGCTTGTTGAACCTGTTTCAATCGATGAAAGCTATATTGATATTAGCGACTTATGCATGAAGCGCCATGCGATGGAAATTGTCCGAGAAATTCAGCAACGTATATATACAGAGTTGAATCTTCCTTGTTCACTTGGCGTTGCGCCAAATAAATTTTTAGCAAAAACAGCTTCTGATATGAAAAAGCCAATGGGCATTACCGTTTTACGCAAGCGTGATATTTCTGAAAAGCTTTGGCCATTATCTGTTATTGCGATGCACGGTGTTGGTAAAAAAACAGCGAATAAGCTTGCGACAATTGGGATTACAACAATTGAACAGTTGGCAAAGGTGGAGGGGTATAAAATTCGGCAGCTACTCGGTGTTAACGGAGAGCGCTTAAAGGCACGAGCAAATGGAGAGGATAATCGAGAAGTTAATCCAGATTCAATTTATGATACAAAAAGCGTCGGCAATTCTACTACATTACCGCGTGATGAAACGAATTATGAAGCTTTACAAGCAATTATCAAAAAACTTAGCTCAAAAGTGGCGCAGCGCTTAAAAGCGAAGCGGCTTGCAGGAACAACCGTGACCATTTATATTCGAGATGCAGATTGGCATAATCAAACACGAAGTAAGTCAGTGAAAAACGCTATTGCCAGTGAAGCAGATATTTTCGAAATAGCATGGGCGCTATTTATGAAGCATTGGGATGAAGCTCCTGTTCGTTTACTAGGAGTGACAGTATCCAATGTTGCTGACCAACAACATGTCACACAGCAGCTCGGCCTATTTGATTATGAGGAGCAAATTAAAGATGAGCCGATTGTCGAATTAGTGCAGCAGCTTGAGCGTAAATTCGGTAAAGGAGCAATTAAGCGAGGTGTGGTAGCACCAGCACAAGGGAAGTATCAAGCAAATACGAGCTTTAGTAAAGATTTTTTGGATGATTTTGATTCGATAGAGCCGAAATCTTCAAAAAGACCTTCAAATTAACACCAATATGACGAAAGGAGGGAATAATTTGAAACTGCATTTTTTAGGAACAGGTGCAGGTATGCCCTCAAAAGAACGCAATACGAGTTCGATTGCTATGAAGTTACTTGAAGAACGAGGGACAATATGGCTATTTGATTGTGGAGAGGCAACACAGCATCAAATCCTCCACACGACAATTAAACCACGTAAAATAGAAAAAATATTTATTACCCATTTACACGGGGACCATATTTTCGGTTTACCAGGATTATTAAGCTCCCGTTCTTTTTTAGGTGGCGAAGATGCATTAACGATCTACGGTCCAGTAGGCTTAAAAAATTGGATTGAAACAACGCTTGCACTTACTACAACCCATTTGAGCTATCCTATAAAATATGTAGAAGTGACAGAAGGCATTATTTTCGAGGATGAGCAATTTATTGTGCGTGCGATGCTGTTAGCACATGTTATTCCTTGTTACGGCTATCGAATTGAACAAAAACCGTTACTTGGTGAATTATTAGTAGAAAAAGCGCTCACACTTGGCGTACCGAAAGGCCCTTTACTTGGCAAGCTAAAGCAAGGAGAGAATATAGTGCTAGCAAGTGGAGAAACAGTTTATAGCATGGATGTTACTTCACCAGCAAAGGAAGGCTTTATTGTCACAATTTTAGGGGATACAAAGCTTTGTGACAATGCGATTCACCTAGCAGAAGGGGCGGATATTGTCGTGCATGAAGCTACATTCGATGCTGAAACGAAGCATTTAGCCGCGAACTATGGACACGCAACGAATGTCGAGGCGGCAACAGTTGCTAAAAAAGCTAAGGCTAAAAATTTAATCTTAAACCATATTAGTGCTCGCTTTTTGCCAAATGATTTGGCAAAGTTGCTACAACAAGCCCGTGAAGTATTTCCTACAACGTATATGGCGAATGATGGTACCCAAATCGAATTGAAAAACAAGGAATTAGTATAATATAAGAAAAGGGCGTGGAATAGATGAACCAACCAAAAATGAATCCAGCAGTGTTACGTCTGCTTGTCATTTTTCCAAATGTTTTAAGCTACATATTGTTATTTGGTATTGTCGTTTTTATTGCGACGAATTTTACTGCATTGCGTGAGACAGGTGCGTTAATGACGTGGGTTACTATTGGCTGTGTGCTTGCACCAATGGCAGGCTATACGACATATTCAATCGTTAAACGAATTCGTGCGGGCGTTTTATAATGCTGTGAAAGAGTCTGTCTGTTAAGTCGTTTTGAAACGGCTCTTTGCGCTCATGGAACAGAAGCACAAATTTTTGGCAAATAGTGAATGCAGAAGTAGGGCTGTTCGAAAAATATCTTTTTGAACAGCCCCTTCTTTATTTCAATCACTCAGCCTTTGGATAATCCTCTTGTTTCCAAACATGTGTAGCACGAAGTTGCTCATCTGTCAGCATGAAGTAAACCTTGCTTACCTGATTGTCAAATTCTGCACCACGATCGTTAGATGTGGCGTCAACATGCCGCCATTTGCCATCAATCTTCACTAAATTCCACATATGCCTTGTATCATTTGCAATAGCGCTTTTCAGCTCACCGTAAACTAGTTTTGCTTCAAGCCCCGCTTCAACTAATAACATATGCATGGCGGACGCATAGGCTTGACAAACGCCACTACCATAGAGGAAAAAGCCTGCTGGTGAGTGGTCTGTTACAAGCTCGTCATACTCAAAATTATAATCCATGCCTTCAATAATCGCACGATGAATCGCTTCTAATTTCTCTCGTTCCGACATACCTTCAAGTTGTAAAGAGGCGAGTAGAGCATCTCGCTTCGGTAAAATGCTTGCCATTTCAATTTTATTCGTTGTAAAGCGTGAAAATAAGTCAAGGAATATACCTTGCTCTATCGGAATGACCGCAAATTCATAGTAAAATAATGTGCCGCCAATCATATCATGATTAATTTTCAATTGTTGAAGAAGCCTTTCTACGTCCTCAGGTGAAAGGTTTTGCCCCTTATAAATCAGCCCGATATTTTGATCAAATTGAGTGAGTTGTGCAGCTAAAACCTTTTCTAACTCCTCAGGAGAAGTCGCAGTGAAAAGTTCACCATACACTTTGCGCACGAAATGTTTATCCTGCAAAAGCTCATCCAATGATGGCTCATCAGCAATAACTTCATCCGTAATTGTAGCCTCTTCTACTATCTTTGTTGTGGAGGTACAGCCTACAAGCATGAACAACACCACAAATAGCCAGCTTTTTTTCACCATCCGCGTTTATAAACTGCTACAGTTGGCTCTAATGTAACATCTAGCTGCTGGGCTGCACGATACGGGAAGTATGGGTCACGCAATAGTTCACGTCCAATAAAAATTAAATCAGCACTTCCATCCTGCACGACTTGCTCAGCCTCTTGTCCCGTTGTAATCAGGCCAACCGCCCCAACCGCAACATTCGCACCAATTTTAATCGTTTTAGCAAAAGGCACTTGATAAAGTGGATATGCTGAAATTGTCGCAGGTACAACAGCACCAGATGAAACATCAATTAAATTGACATTTTGTGTAACCATCCAGCGTGCAAATTGAATGAAATCTTCTGGCACTAGACCGCCTTCTGTATATTCATTTGCTGATACACGTACAAATAATGGTCCATCCCATTTTACACGAATGGCATCGATAATATTGCGCAGTAGACGGTAGCGGTTTTCAGCATTACCACCATATTCGTCTGTTCTTTTATTTGTCAATGGTGATAAAAACGTATTAACTAAATAGCCGTGTGCCGCATGAATTTCTAAAATATCAAAGCCAGCCTGCTGCGCACGAATAGCTGCATCAGCAAAAGCTTGAACAACCGCTTCGATATCTGCCAACGTCATTTCTTCTGGTGTGCGATAATTTTCATTGAAGGCAAGTGCTGAAGGTGCTACAATACGTCCGTCGACCGTCGATTTGCGGCCAGCATGTGCAAGCTGAACTCCTGCCTTTGCGCCATATGCGTGTACCTGTTCAACAATTTTTTTCTGACCTTCAATATGATAATCATCCCAAATCCCCAAATCATTAGATGAAATGCGCCCTTCAGGTAAAACGGCTGTGGCTTCGGTAATAATTAAGCCAACGCCCCCAACTGCGCGTGAACCGTAATGTGTTAAATGAAATGGTTGTACCTCGCCATCGCTATTCGCTTCGTACGTACACATAGGTGCCATCACGATGCGATTTCTCAAAGTTACGTCTTGCACTGTATAACTTTCAAAAAGTTTTACCACAAAAATACCTCCTAAATCCCTTGAGCTAACTCTCTAGAGCGAGCTTCTGCACTTTTCACACAAGCGGCTATTGCAGCTGTCACCTCATGCTGTTCAAGTGCGCGTAGGCCCGCCTCTGTTGTGCCACCAGGGCTTGTTACTTTATGTCGAAGCACTGCTGGCTCCTCATTACCAGTTTGCAACATTGCGGCAGAGCCTGCAAGTGTTTGCACCATTAATGAACGTACCACATCCTGTTGTAAGCCAACCTCAGCAGCTACCTTTTCAAAAGCTTCAAGTAAATAGTAGATGTAAGCAGGGCCGCTACCTGAAAAGGCTGTTACTGCATGCAACTGATCTTCCTCGACCTCAACAACTGTGCCGATTGCCTGAAGCATCGTCAAGCAAGTAGTACGCAACTGTTCATCGACAAGCTCATTAAAAGCGATGCCACTAGCTGACATGCCAATCGTGGCAGAGGTATTAGGCATTGTACGTGCGATAGGGCGGTCTCCTAAAAAGTTTCGAATCGTTTCAATCGCAATACCTGCCAACACTGAAATGACAGCCGTCTGTTTGTTTAAAAATGGGGCAATCGCAAGCATCGCTTCTTTTGCATCTTTTGGCTTCATTGCAAGTACGATACAATCCATCTCACTTAGCATCTCTCTATTCGGCAAAATTTGCACACCATATGCCTGCTGTAGTATTTCTAGACGTTCTTGATCGGATTTATTGGTAATAAATAAATGCTCTTTTGCCACGCAACTTTTATCAATCCAGCCTTTAATAATGGCTTCAGCCATAGAACCTGCACCAATAAATACGATTTTTTTCATCATAATCTCCTCCTTGATAATTTGCTGAATCAAAATAAAAAGCGTTTTCGTCCTTAAAAATTAAGGACGAAAACGCTATCGTTTCCGCGGTACCACCTTAGTTCACATTAGAAATGTGCGACTTCTCCCTTTTAACGTAAAGGCAAACGGTTATGTTTTGCATAACGAGCTCGAAAGTAGGTTCAATAAATAAAGCGGGGATGCTACTTGCACCAGATGTAGCACTCTCTTAACACCATTCATTTATTTACTTGGCTTTGTCAACGCTGTAATATTTAGAATACTCAAATTATATGAAGGTCTAATGGGAATGTCAACCTTTTAACGTGACGAATCACTCAAAAGGATGTAAAATGTAATGAATAGCTATTCATTTTTGGAGGAATTATTAATGAACATACATAAAATTGTACTACCAACACCGTATGCAATTGGCGATGTTAATGCATTTTTAGTGAAGGGGGATGCATTAACGCTATTTGACGCAGGACCTAAAACAAAGCCAGCCTATGAAGCGTTGGCACGTGGAATCCATGAGCAGGGCTATAGCATGGATGATATTGAGCAAGTTGTATTAACGCATCATCACCCAGACCATGCGGGGTGGGTAGATGCTTTTCCAAAGGCGGATGTGTTAGGTCATCGTTATGTTGATTATTGGATGCGACAATCAGCTGATTTTTTACATTATCGAGAGACATTTTATCGGGAGCAGCTTGAGCAGGAGAATGTTCCCCAAGAGGATATTGACCGTATACTTGATGCAAGAGAGGAATTAGAGCTATTCGGTACTCGTCCGCTAACTCGATTTTTAAAAGATGGAGATGAAGTACCTGGGCATCCAGGCTTGGTTGCCTATGAAACATTGGGGCATGCACAAAGCCATTTCGTTTTTGTCGAAGAGCATACAGGGGAGGCAATTGGTGGAGATTTGCTACTTGAAAAAGTATCAAGCAATCCATTAGTAGAGCCCCCAGTTGACCTAAAAGGGGAGAGACCAAAATCACTGCTACAATATAATGCATCATTAAAGAGATTGCAGAAAATGGATATTTCAAAGCTTTATACGGGACATGGCGACGCTGTCACAGCGATTAAACCGCTTGTGGCAGAGCGTCTTACAAGGCAGCATGACCGTGCAATGCATGTTTTACAGCTAATGGCGCAGCATAACAATGTCTATGATTTGACGAAGGCACTATTTGGAAAAACATATGTTAAACAACCCGGTTTAACTTTATCCGAAACATTAGGGCAACTTGATTATTTAGTCGCAGAAGGCTATGCGCGCAGTGAAATGCAAAATGGGGTTGAGATTTATATGCCTGCGTAAAGAGGGGCTTATGATATATATGAAAAAGGGGGTTTTGTCTAGAAATCGCATGTTAAGGGGGATTTTTGCTTCTTCTCTTTCATTTTGGAGAAACACCGATAAACCCTGTGTTTCTAGCATTTTAAAAAGAAAGCTCTCTATTTTTAGAGGAGCAAACATTTTGCCGAAACACCATCATCAGCGTCCAAAATGCCGGCTATGCACGGCTTTTTGGACGCCCTCTTTTTTAGTGAATTAAACAGCCATTGCAGGGCCGAAGAATTCGTAATTTACGTTTTCCTCTGGCACATTTAAGTCACGTAAAATGCTGATAACATGCGACATAAATGGTGCTGGTCCACATAGATATACTTTGCTATCGTCTTTTAATAATTTTGCAAGTTGCTCTTTTGTGATAAAGCCCTCTGAATCAGAGTAAAGTGCTTTGTAAGTTCCGCCGATTTCTTCTACTTTTGCAGAAATCGTTTCTGTGAATGCAGCTACCTCTTTATTACGTGCACATTGTAGGAATGTTACATCGCGTTCTTCAATTGTTTGTAACATGCTGTTAAGCGGAGTTACACCGATACCGCCACTTACAAATAATACTGGTGCTTCGCTATTATCTAATGTGAATACGCCGGCTGGTGCACTTACATCAATCTCTGTGCCTTGCTCATAACCTGTGTGTAAATAGTTTGATACAATTCCTTTTGGATCGTTTTCATGCTTTACAGAAATGCGATACTCATTTTGATTATTTGCTTCAGAAACAGTATATTGACGGTTCATTAAATATTTTTGGCCAGGAATTGACATGCGAACTGTAATATATTGACCCGCTTTATATGCTGGTAATGGCTGCCCATCAACTGGTGCTAAATAGAAAGAAGTTACTAAATCGCTTTCCTTTTCTGTGCGTACAATTTTAAATGGTTTAAATAAACGCCAGCCACCATTTTCTTCTGCTTCTTTAAACAAATCCTCTTCCACTTGGATGAAAATATCTGCGATAACGCCGTAAGCTTGAGCCCATGCATTAATAATTTCATCTGTTGCTGCGTCACCTAATACTTCTTTGATTGCCTCTAATAAATGTTTACCAACGATTGGATAATGCTCTGGTAAAACACCTAGACTTCGGTGCTTATGAGCAATTTGAATCACTGTTGGTACAATTGCTTGTAAATTATCGATATGCATTGCTGCTGCCAACACAGTATTTGCTAAGGCTGTTTGTTGACGACCTTGCTCTTGATTTGAATGGTTGAAAATATTTAGTAGCTCTGGATTTGCTGCGAACATATTTTTGTAGAACGTTTTCGTAATTGTCACACCGTATTCTTGAAGTGCTGGAACCGTTGCTTTAATCGTATCAATTGTTTGTTGTTGTAACATATAAGTCACGTCCTTTTCTTGTTATAAGCTCAATATAAAGGCTAATAACCTCTAAAGCAATATATAAAATACATGTTTAACAAAACGGACACAAATGTAGTATTTAAAATACAACTTTTAGACACAATGTATTTCACAAGCAAACAATGCGCCTGAATGATATACTAATGATGAAGAAAGTTGGTGAAAAAGTGCGCTTAACCGTATATACAGATTATTCGTTACGTGTGCTTATTTATTTAGGTGTACGTGGACAAGACCATTTAGCGACGATACAAGAAATTGCAGATGCTTATCAAATTTCCAAAAACCATTTAATGAAAGTAACATACGATCTTGGGCAGCACGGCTTTATCGAAACAATTCGTGGACGGGGTGGCGGAATTCGTTTGGCAATGGCGCCAGAGGAAATTAATATCGGCACAGTAATAAGAAAAACAGAGGAAGATTTCCATCTTGTCGAATGTTTCAGCTCAGAAAACAATTTATGTAAGATTTCAGCCGAATGCCAATTGAAAAATGCGCTAAATGAAGCATTGAAGGCATACTTAGCTGTATTAGACCAATATCATATTGCAGATTTTATACATTCTAAAGAAGCAATGCTGAAACTGCTTGGCATTGAGGGGACCGTCTGAAAATTCATTTTGAGGCGGTCTCTTTGCGACTTAGGCAGGAGTAAATATCTGAATAATAAAACCTTTTCAGACGGTCATTTTACAATAGAGAGGATAAAATATGCGCAAAAAAACAATTTTAATCACTGGTGCAACGAGCGGTCTCGGCTTGCAAATGACCAAGCTATGCCTGACAAAAGGCTATGAGGTATACGCAACGGGGCGCAGCGAAATCGCATTGAATACATTAAGCAACTTAGGTGCGAAAGCTGTGCAGGCTGATTTACGTAGCCTTGCACAAATCGATACATTAATAGAGCAGTTACCTCCTATTGATGTTGCAATCATTAATGCAGGTGTTGGTATATTTGAAAATGCGACTGCATTAACAGATGAGCAAATTGAGATAATGCTTGATGTCAATGTCAAAGCCCCCATTTTTCTCGCAAAACGGCTTGCGCTAAAAATGAAGGAGCAGGGCTCAGGGCATTTCCTATTTATTAGCTCACAGGCAGGAAAGGTAGCGACGAGAAAGGCTAGCGTCTATGCCGCGACAAAACATGCCATAACAGGCTTTATCGATGGCTTTCGTCAAGAGGTGGCACCATATCATATTAAAGTAACAGGAATATTCCCCGGTCCAATTGATACGCCATTTTTGCAAAAGGCAGATGCAACGGGCTCCTACCGCAAGTCCATCGCCAGCATCTTGCTAACACCTGAAGAAGTAGCGATTGCCACTGTGAAAGCAATTGAGCGACCTGTACGCTCCATTGATTTACCGCGTATTATGGGTTTCACAAGTAAGTTATATGTAATAGCGCCTGCACTCGTAGAAAAGCTCGGAAGTCGTTTCTTTAATAAAAAATAAAATTTATAAAAATACACTTGTTTTTATATTTATTACGTGTTAATATTCATGTATAAACTTTTATATAAATGCATAAAAATACGAATGAATTATCGGGGGCAATAAATTATGGCAAATAAAAAAGTAGTTTTAGCGTATTCAGGTGGCCTAGATACATCAGTAGCTATTCCATGGTTAAAGGAGCAGGGCTGGGATGTTATCGCAGTTTGTCTTGATGTCGGCGAAGGCAAAGACCTAGAATTTATTAAGAATAAAGCATTGCAAGTTGGTGCGGTTGAATCATATATGGTAGATGCAAAGGATGAGTTTGCAGAGGAATATGCACTTATTTCATTACAGGCACATACTTGGTACGAGCAAAAATATCCATTAGTATCTGCTTTATCACGCCCATTAATTTCGAAAAAGCTAGTAGAAATTGCCAACCAAACAGGCGCAGATGCAGTAGCACATGGCTGTACAGGGAAGGGCAATGACCAAGTGCGTTTCGAGGTTTCTATTAAAGCATTAAATCCTGATTTACAAGTTCTTGCACCTGTGCGTGAATGGGGCTGGAGCCGTGATGAGGAAATCGAATACGCAATGAAGCATAATGTGCCGATTCCTGCGACACTTGATTCACCATTTTCAATTGACCAAAACTTATGGGGACGTGCGAATGAAGCAGGGGTAATGGAAGACCCGTGGGTAGCGCCACCAGAAGAAGCATATGGCTTAACAAAGGCAATCGAAAACACACCGGATACAGCGGAAGTTGTTGAAATTGAATTTGTTGCTGGTAAGCCTGTTGCATTAAATGGTGAAGAAATGAAGCTTGCGGATTTAATTCAAGCATTAAATGCAATTGCTGGTGAGCACGGTGTTGGCCGAATCGACCACGTAGAAAACCGCCTAGTTGGTATTAAATCACGTGAAGTATATGAAATTCCAGGTGCAAAAGTGCTATTAACTGCACATAAAGAGCTTGAAGACTTAACATTAGTGAAAGAAATGGCACACTTCAAGCCAGTTATTGAGAAAAAACTATCAGAACTTATTTATGATGGACTGTGGTTCTCTCCACTCCGTCCAGCATTAGAAGCATTCCTAAAAGAAACACAGCAATATGTAAACGGTACAGTGCGCGTCAAATTATTTAAAGGGCATGCGATTGTTGAAGGACGTAAATCGCCAAACTCTTTATACAATGAAAAGCTTGCAACATACTCAAAAGAGGATATGTTCAACCATGCCTCAGCTGTCGGCTTTATCGAACTATGGGGACTACCAACTGTTGTAGCAGCAGATGTACTGAAAAAATAATGGCGCAAGGAGCCGATTGAAAAGTCAATTTGAGACGTGCTCCATTTGATTTTTAGTGAGTATTTAACACAGAAGCTAGCGCTGTCCGAAAAGGTACTCCTTTTTGGACAGCCACTTCTATTTTTCGATTGAGGTGTTTTGATTATGACAAAATTATGGGGTGGGCGCTTTCAAAAGTCCGCAGAAGCATGGGTGGATGAGTTTGGTGCGTCAATTGGCTTTGACCAACAGTTAGTAATGGAAGATATAGAAGGTAGTAAAGCACATGTAACAATGCTAGGTATTCAAGGCATTTTACCGCAAGCAGATGTCGCGCTTATTTTAGACGGCTTACAGCAGCTACTAGTAAAAGCAGAGGCGGGCGAGCTGCAATTCACGGTGGCAAATGAGGATATTCATCTAAACTTAGAAAAAATGCTGATTGATTTAATCGGCCCTGTTGGTGGCAAGTTACATACAGGGCGCTCACGTAACGACCAAGTTGCAACAGATATGCATTTGTTTTTGAAGAAGCGCGTTGCTGAAGTCATTGGTTTAATTGAGAATTTCCAAAAAACGCTATTACAGCAGGCGGAGCAGCATGTTGAAACAATTGCACCGGGCTATACCCATTTACAGCGTGCGCAGCCAATTTCCTTTGCCCATCATTTAATGGCCTATTTTTGGATGCTAGAGCGTGACAAACAGCGCTATACGGAATCATTAAAGCGCATTGATATTTCACCGCTTGGTGCAGGCGCGATGGCAGGCACAACCTTCCCAATTGACCGCCTCAAATCAGCGGAGCTTCTTGGCTTTGCAGATGTATACGCTAACTCAATGGACGCGGTAAGTGACCGTGATTTCATCGTAGAATTTCTAGCAAATTCATCGCTGTTAATGGCACATTTATCTCGTTTCGCGGAGGAAATCATTCTTTGGTCAACGGATGAATTTAAGTTTATCGAGCTAGACGACGCCTTTTCAACAGGCTCATCGATTATGCCACAAAAGAAAAACCCTGATATGGCGGAGCTTATTCGTGGAAAATCAGGCCGCGTTTACGGCAATTTAATGGGACTACTAACAGTATTGAAGGGCACACCACTAACATACAACAAGGATATGCAAGAGGACAAAGAAGGTATGTTCGACACAGTGCATACAGTTTTAGGCGCATTGAAAATTTTCGAGGGCATGGTGGCCACAATGTCTGTCAACACAGAACGTCTGCACAGCGCGGTGCATAGCGACTTCTCAAACGCCACGGAGCTGGCTGATTATTTAGCTGCTAAAGGCATGCCATTCCGCGAAGCGCATGAAGTAACAGGCAAGCTTGTCTTCACATGTATTCAGCGTGGTATTTATTTGCTCGACTTGCCACTAGCAGATATGCAGGAGGAAAGCACTTTAATTGAAGAAGACATTTATGCAGTGCTTGCACCAGAGGCAGCGGTGCGCCGCCGCAACTCACTCGGTGGCACAGGCTTCGAGCAAGTGAAAATACAATTAGAAAAAGCAAAGCTATGTTTAGCATAAGAATGGCTCACCTCGGTGAGCTTTTTTATGTCGTATGATCGAATTTATGAAATTTACGAGCGAATTGAGTTGTTTTATGAGCGAATTTACATGTTTTACGAGCGAATTTATCTATCATATGAGCGAATCATGACCTTCACACTGTGTCATAGTAAGAATTTGCTCAGGAATTTCATAGTAACTAGATTTTCCATCCCCTATAATTGGGAAAAAACGCAATAACCGCTTTGCCGCATGTCTAGAAGGAATGTCGCATAACTGACAAAACTGCTGATTCGTGATTTTCGTATCCATTAGCAAACGAAAATCATTTAAGGCTTGGAAATGGGCGTACTTATCCTGCATATTGCAGCGCAAACAAATAAATTTGCCATGCACAAAGCGCATTTTAGCAGAACATCTTTTACAAAACACACCTTGCTTTAGTTGAGCTAATGTGAAAGTAAGCGGCTCTTTTTTAGAGCAATGTAAAGCCAAAAGCTGCGCATAAACTTCATCTAAATCAAGCAATGGCTCATTGTACTGTATAAGTTTTTTCTCAATAAAGCTATGCACATAATCAGCATGAAAAATAGGAATGGGAGCAGATTTGCTCGAAATGATAGCGCGACGATTGGCAATAATGACAGCGCCGTTAATCGGGATAGTGGGGAATAAAGAAGAGAGCACGCGCATATGACGAGTGAGCTGTTCTATAGGATTTGGAAAGCGCTCAATGATACCGTCGTTACGTGTTCGCAGTAGCTGAGAAGCGACCATGTCGAAATGTAAATGACCTACCATATTTTTTACTTCAAAGCACAGAATCAACGAGGGGAAAATCACTAAAAAATCTATTTCATGGCGATGCTGCACCGCGCTATAGAAAGATAAATTACGAATGGTTCGGTGCGGCGTAGTAAGCTCCTGTAAAAAGAACTGCACCTCATCCTCCCCGATAGCACCAGCTCGGGCCATTGCAAGCTGCTCTGCCAAATACAAATAATCAGGATGCTGCTCATCCAATCTTCTAGCTATTGCTTCAAGTTGTTGCAGCCTCAAACAAAATCACCTCCATTAAAAAATTATAATACAAAATGCTATTTATTTCTTTTAATATTTTAACATTTCCTTTATATTCACTTACAGGCATTCAAAATCAATTTCTTCCATTGAAATACAATGTAATCTAGGCTAATATGACCTTGTACATTAATTTATTAATGAAAACCAATGATAAATATTAATTTTACCTTGTTTTTCAGAGTCTCTCTCTTTATAGGGAGAGTGGATTGAAATGGTAGTTTTGAGGAAGCATTCGGCAACATAGAAGTCTCTCTCTTTATAGGGAGAGTGGATTGAAATTTCATGGTCGGCTAAAATATCCACCTTTTAGAATCCCCTTTATCAGAAATAAATCACTTTGAATAAAGCCAGTCAATTAAACTATGGCAATTAATCCAATATTAACTATTCGTATATATTTCAAAATCAAATATTTAAGCCAAAACCCGAAAAACCTTCACATTTATAGAGTTTTTCGGGCTTTTTATGTAGTTTTTGTTGGGATGGAACCTAATATCGAATAGCAGAGTCTTATACTATAAAATTTTGTTTTTCGATATATTTTTATCGATAAACGATAAATGGGGTGTTTATTATGAAAAGACAGACGACTTTCTTGAAAGCAACTTTACTTGTTTTAGCATTGCCTGTGCTAGGACTTTCTGTTATTGGTTTCCCGATGCTTTTAATGAATATTACGAAAAATGACTGGCAGCTTGCATGGGTAATGTATGGCATTGTGGCACTTCTCTATGGAACAGCTGTTGCCTATTTTTTAGCACTTTATCAAGCATTGAAACTATTAAACTACATTAACCACAATGTTGCGTTTTCCTCTGCATCTGTGACAGCATTGAAAAAAATCAAATGGAACGCCTTTATAATTACCTTCCTATACGTAATAAGTATGCCATTACTTTATATGATTGCCGAATACGACGACGCACCTGGTATTATCATAATTGGCGTAGCACTTGGTGGAGCAGCATTTGTTGTTGGTGTTTTCGCAACGCTACTTCAACATCTATTAACAAGCGCCATTGATATGAAAACAGAAAATGATTTAACGGTTTGAGGTGAAGAAAGTTGGCAATTATTATTGAACTTGATGTTATGTTAGCTAAAAGAAAAATGACCGTCACGGAGCTATCAGAAAAAGTAGGCATTACGATGGCGAATCTTTCTATTTTAAAGACAGGTAAGGCGAAAGCCATTCGCTTTTCAACATTAGAAGCGATTTGCAAAGCATTGGATTGTCAGCCCGGTGATATTTTACTTTATGAAGAGGACAATGATAATGAAGCATAAATTACAACAACTACTTTATTTTGGACGAGAGCAAGCATTATCCTGCCTTTTTCCAGTCGTTATTTTCGCTTCACTTGCATTAACTAAGTTTATTCCATTACCAATTTTAGCGAGGTACGACTGGCTACTCCTCATCTGCCTCGCAATGCAATGGTGGATGCTGCGCGCTGGACTCGAAACAAAAGATGAGCTTAAAGTTATCACATTATTTCATTTCATCGGGCTTGCACTCGAAATTTTTAAAGTACATATGGGCTCTTGGGCATATCCAGAACAAGGCTTTTTTAAAATTTTCGGCGTGCCACTCTATAGCGGTTTTATGTATGCGAGTGTTGCTAGTTATTTATGCCAAGCGTGGCGACGCCTACATATAGAACTCATTTATTGGCCGTCGTTTTTCGCAGTTGTACCACTTGCTAGCGCTATTTATTTGAATTTTTTCTGGCATCATTTTTGGATTGATATACGTTGGTGGCTAGGACTTTTAGTGATTATTGTATTTTGGCGCTCATCTGTAAACTATAAAATCAACGGCGTTAACTACCGTATGCCAATTGTTTTATCCTTTGCGCTCATTGGCTTTTTTATCTGGATTGCTGAAAACATCGCTACTTTTTTCGGGGCATGGCAATATCCAAACCAAACACATGCTTGGAGTATTGTTCATTTAGGAAAAATAAGTTCTTGGTTGCTCTTAGTTATTGTAAGCTTTTTGATTGTGGCAGAGTTGAAGCGAGTGAAGGAAGATAACAATTAATAAAAACTACCGGCAGTATTTCAATATGTGAACCAACTTAATGAGATAACATAAAACATTTAAAATAAGTATGTAAGTTCAAATGTTAGTTTAGATACTTACGTTGATTATGCTTTTATCAACTCACATTGATATTAATCAAGGATTGGATGCTAAGAAAAACTTTCACTGGGGAAGAAACTTAATTCTATAGCATAATCACAAGTGCGAATGTGAAGCGAACATGATTTTCCTGAGGGATTCGCACCTTTATTTTCTTAAAATCATCCCCCAACATAGTAATTTCATAGTATAATATTACCTATATGAAAGTCTTTATAGTGAAAATAATTTATATTTAATAATTATTCATTAATTTTCACAGTCTCTTTCTGTATTGAAAGAGTGGATTGAAATAGCGCGATGCTAACAATTACTGTGTGCGATATGTCTCTTTCTGTATTGAAAGAGTGGATTGAAATGTTTTACTAAAGATGGAAAAAAAGTTAAAAGCGGTCTCTTTCTGTATTGAAAGAGTGGATTGAAATAATCCACACTCTCAAATGAGAGCGAACATACACGTCTCTTTCTGTATTGAAAGAGTGGATTGAAATAACAAATTTTCAAAGGTGACAACGATTTAATAGAGTCTCTTTCTGTATTGAAAGAGTGGATTGAAATGACTAACTCTAAATCACAAGGGAGAGCATATCCGTCTCTTTCTGTATTGAAAGAGTGGATTGAAATTTAAGTCTGCGCGAATTACTTTCCGAACCAAACGTCTCTTTCTGTATTGAAAGAGTGGATTGAAATATTTACACTTTGTTGTGTTTCTTCCATCTTTGCGTCTCTTTCTGTATTGAAAGAGTGGATTGAAATGTTTCAATCATTTGGCTGAATAACTCTGTATAAGTCTCTTTCTGTATTGAAAGAGTGGATTGAAATGCTTATGGCAAGGACGTGGGGGAAAAACATCTCGTCTCTTTCTGTATTGAAAGAGTGGATTGAAATAATTATTGGCAACAAATAATCATAAAAATTGGAAGTCTCTTTCTGTATTGAAAGAGTGGATTGAAATCCATTTGGAAAACCTGTCCTCATCATGTTTTATACGTCTTTTTTTGTAAAGAGAGTGTGATTTGAAATGCCGTCTGCTTGTGACTGGGACGGCTTTTTAGTTTCTGTGTATTGAAATTCTATATAGCCTCTACTATAGATTAAACAAACTTGGTCTTCTTCTTGAACAGAGAAGGTAAAATAACCAAGCTCAGCTTCTTTTTCTTATTTCCTCCATACTTTTATGTAACTTTTTAGGAAGGTGTACGTCTAAGTTAGAAAGGAGGGCTGATAATGAAGTGGTTAGTATTTGTGGTGGCTTGTAGTTGTGTGCTTGTGGGATGTGCGGCGCAGCAAGGGGTCATTTCGAATAGTGGGTATGACTTTTTTGCGGAGGATGTTGTTTCAAAGACGCGAAATGGTATTGATAATATTGAGCGTTTTTATGCATTTTTTGCAAATGTGCAGAGCGGAGAGTATGACCAAGTGAGAATTGTTGAGCATACTATCGAGGGTGACCCGATTTATGTGGATGTTCGGCACAGCAATGATGAAATCAATGTGAAAATTGATTATTCAGAGGATACATATGGCAATGGGGAAGTTATCAAAGCGACTTGTAATCAGCTCAACGCGATTGAGGTGGGCAGTCGGACGGATTATTATGTAAGTGATTGCTCGGATGATGAGCAGTATATTATTTTTTCAGATTATTAAATGCGATTAGAACAAATAAGTAAAGCCTAAAACAGGAGCGCCCCAAAAGCAATGCTGAAGTGACCCCTAAAAGTTAGACACGGTTATTTCGTTTAGGCAGCTTGGGTAAAATGAGTTCGGTACTGCACCGGACTCATTTTTAATTTTGCCTTTATACGTTTCGTGTTGTAATAGTTTATATAGTTTTCAAGTTCCTTTTTAAAATGCTCGACACTTTCAAATTCCTTTAAATAGAGAAATTCCGACTTCATGATGCCAAAGAAATTCTCCATGACAGAATTGTCGTAACAGTTGCCTTTACGCGACATACTCTGCACAATCCCTCTTGATTGAAGGGCGTGGCGATATGGTTTCATTTGATAATGCCAGCCTTGATCAGAATGCAGGAGGAGCTGATGTTCTTCTGGCAACCGCTCTAAAGCCTTTTCTACCATCTCTGAAACTAATGAATATGTAGGTCTAGAGCCAATTGTATACGTAATAATTTCGCCATTAAATAAGTCTAAAACAGGCGATAAATAAAGCTTTTCACCAAATAACTTAAACTCTGTAATATCTGTTACCCATTTCTCATTAGGCGCTTTTGCTGTAAAATGGCGATCTAAAATGTTAGGCGCAATTTTACCAACTGTCCCTTTATATGACTTATATTTTTTCATACGAACGATGCACTTTAAGCTTAGCGCTTTCATCAGGCGTTGCACTTTCTTATGATTCACTTTTTGCCCACGATACGCTAGCTCATCACGAATGCGACGATAGCCATAACGGCCTTCATGTTCCTTATAGATTTCTTGAATTTTGGCCTTTAACTCGGCATCTGGATCGGGACGATTCATCTTCTTTACTAAATCATAGTACGTGCTACGTGGAATTTCTGCGAACGCTACAAGCGCCTTCACCGAGTATTTATGCCTTAATTCATAGATGACTTTTACTTTGTCCTCTTTGGTGATTTTTTCTTGGCTTGAACTAAGGCGTTCAACTTTTTTAAATACTCGTTTTCCATACGTAGACGATTGATTTCTGCTTGAAGTGCTTCTGGTGAGCCTTCTACTGGTGCTTGTTTTGGCTGTTTATTTGTTTCTTTTTTCATGGATGGACGCCCCTTTCTCTTTGATTGAAGGGCATCGAATCCTTTTGTTTCAAATTGTTTTTTCCAAACACGAAGTGTAGAAGGAGTAGCTATATGAAAGATAGCTGCCGTTTCAAGTAAGGACGTACCGTTTTCAATCATATAGTTTAGTACGTCTAGTTTAAACTGTGCCGAATAATTTGTATATCGTTTTATAAATGTTTCTACGCCGTTATACTCATATTGTTTTGCCCAATTAAGAATTGCTTTGTGATCTGTTCCCATTGATTTAGCAATTTCATGTGAACTTTCTTTGCCTTCTAAGTAGCGTAGGACTGCTTGTAATTTTTCTTCTGATGTATATTTAGCCATATAAAAACTGCTCCTCCAATTGTTAGACGTGTCTAACAATTGGGGAGCAGTTCATGCATACTTTTAGGGCGTTTTTTGTGGTGTTTCATCAAAGAAATCACTAGATAAAATAAAAAATAGTTACTTTGGAAATGGTGTAACAACAGGCTCCAGTGACCTTTCTTTGAATTTGAAATAAGAAAGAAGCGAATTTTTCGCCATCCCGAGGAGAAGCTTGATTTTTATAATAAGTAAATTAGTTAGCTGCTAATCTTGTTTTTAAATCCTCAATAAATCCATGTGTATCGTCAACTTTGATTGCAATTTGATGGTAATGCTTTTCGAAGCCAAATGGTAGAACGACAGAAACAGGGTTTTTGCAATATATTATGACACTCGGTTTTACAACTTCAAAATCCTTGGCGATAAATTGTGCCATATCCTTCGGCAGTTTTTCTTCAAATTGACTAGCATCCGTAACAATTTCTGTAATTTGCGTTAACGGTATTGCGGCACGTTTCATAATGCCGAGCGATAAATAAAGCGTATCGTTGCGAATTATTGTTGGATTTAAGCGTACAGCCTGTAAGTCTGCAAGGAGGAATAGCACCGAGTACACATTGAAAATAAGTAAAATAAACGACAATACAGGATATTTACTATGTAGCCACCAATGGATGCCTAATGTTTCAAGGATGATAGCATGAATCATCATTGCTTGGAAGGCGATATAGCTCGTTTTTTTATGCAATGTATAGCCGCTCGTTATTTTTTTACGCCAGCAAAATAATGCATAGTAAAACATAAGTAGCTCTGAGCATAGCACGTGAATTAATGGATGACGCTTCACATGCTGGTCAACTGCTTGTGGAAAAGAAAATATTAATGGTGCGTTGCTCAAACGTGTCGATTGCATAATTTTCGGCAAATAAATAATAAATGAGCTAATCAGCAAGAGCTCAATTGCTATTATGATGAGCTCTGCGCCAATACCGAGCCATGTAATACTTGAAAATGGTGCAAGAATCGCCTGTGGAATAATGAAGCGAGCGAGTACACAGCCGATAGCCATTAAAGCGATAAACAATTTCAGGCTATAATGCTTTTTGGCTAGAATGAAAATAAGCGGTGCAACAATGATTAAATCAATTAATGAGCCTATAACAACACTGTTTGGCTCAAGCATAACGATGGCATGCCCGAACGATGTACTATAGAGCGTAACATTACTCAATACAATTAATGCAAAAAATAGCCATAGCCAGTTTTGCTTTGTTTGCCAAAATGTCATATACAACAGCCCCTTAATGAACGTTATCACTATTATATTTCACTTATTTATTAATTGAAACGAGCAAATTTGCCAAAAATAGCACATATTCAGATATTTTTTGAAAATTAATTATGCTATAGTAATGGCAAGGTTTTTTTCATAGTAAATTCTAATGTTAAAAGGGTGAGAGAATGGCTTATTTTCCAGCGTTATTAAATATTGATTATAAAAAAGTCGTCATTGTTGGTGGAGGAAAGGTAGCAACACAAAAAGTACGGGCATTATTACCAACGAAAGCAATCATACATATTATTAGTCCAAATCTTACAGAGCAGCTACTGACGTATGCCCAAAATGGGTATGTGAGATGGCATGAAAAGATGTTTGAGGCAAATGATTTAGAAGATGCGGTGCTCATTTTTGCAGCGACGGATAATGAAAAGGTTAACGATGCTATTGAAGAGGCAACAGAGCAGTGGCAGCATTTGTCGCGAGCAGATGCGAAGGGACGAGTAGATTTTATTAATCCAGCCGTTATAAGACGCGGTGATTTGGTCTTAACAGTTTCTACTTCAGGTGCTAGCCCGGGTCTTACAAAAAAACTGAAGGTAGAATTGGAGCAGCAGTTTGATGATTCCTATGCACAGTATATCGAGTTTTTAAAGCATTGCCGAAAGCAAATTTTAAGCAATATCAAGGATGCTTCAGCAAAGCGTGATGCATTAAAGGAAACGCTGCGACCAGAAGTGTTGGAATGGCTAACAGCAGGAAATAAAGCGCGATGCGAGGCATTTTTACAAAGTTTATTAAATGATAAAAAGTAAAAGGGGCTGTCCAAAGCCGTGCATAGCCGGCATTTTGGACAGTAGCGATGATGTTTCACAAAATGTCGATTCATTTAAACAGAAAACGCCTCTTTTAAAAATGTGATGAACATTGATTTTAGCAGTGTACTCCTTCAGTAAAAGGAAAGCGGTGAAAACATTTATTTCAATGCGGTGTCAAAAAAATGGATTTCTTCGCCAACTCCCTTTATATCAGTTTACTGCGAATATCGCTTATAAGCGTTTAGCTAAATAATAATTGTAGGAAAAAATAACGGTTATAAACAAAATAATATAGGTGGTTGGCAATGTAATATAAGCGCGTAATATCTCTACATCAGTCATTTTCTTTGTCAGCTTCACCCATGTCATAAAGCATGGGGTAAAAATAATGGCAACAAATAGCGTTAAATAAGCCATTTGTGCAGCATTTCCGAAAAGTTGAATAAGCAATAACCCTGCAAGATGTAAAAAGATAACGATGCTAGCCATAATAAGAAATTTAGTAGGTAGTTGTTTAAAGGAAATCCAAAATCCGCCAAATAAAAGTGCGGCTACGAATAATGCAAATGCAAAAGGTCTCATAATTAATCGCTCCTTAATATGGAATCACAACGCCGATACGAACAGTATGTACGCTGTTTTGCTGTAAATAAGGTAAAAGCTCCTCTTGCTTACCGGTTAGAACAACACCAGCAATGAGCCAATCCTTAGGCGCTTCTTTCCCAATTATGCCGCGTACTACATCGACAGGGTATCCATCCCTATAATTCAACTGTGCGATATAAGCTTCAGCCGATTCAATAGGGTTATTAGTTATTGTTTTATGATGTAAAATCGGGAAGCCGTATGCGCGAGTATCATTGACCTCGCTTATATCCATTGGAAACATCGCATTGTCAGGTAATTTTTCCAGCTCTTTTTTGGCTTCTTCCATTTCATCGTATAGGCCTTCATCAATTAACCAAGCCCATTGTGCTGTGGGAAACTGCTCCCACATATCCAGCAAAGGTAACTGCTCCTTAAAAGAAACTGCTACTTCAATATTATAATAGCCTGGTAAATCTGCGATATAGTCGAAATCATTTTTATCGGTTGGCTCTGTTGGCATATGGAATGCAATGGTGCGTTGGCCATGAGAATAAACCGGAGAACCATTTAAAGCAACGGCATTCCCTGTTTGTAGAGCTGTTTTGGCCCCTAAAATCGTATAAAAATAATCGCGAGAGTCCCAATTAATAATATGCGGTCCAACTTGTTTATAAAGCTTTGATGATGTTTTAGTTGCCACTAGGAAATTATCATAGCTCACAGCATTTATATCAATGTTTGCCCCTTGAACATAAAGCTCTGTCGAAAGCTCATTTAACTGCGTATCAATTCGCTTGTTCATAAAATAAATACTTGCTACAAGCACTCCCCATAATAAAACAATAATTAGAACTGTAACGATAATTGAAATGAGTATTGTTTTTTTCAATGATTTACGCTTTGCTGTTTTCACAAGGCTTGAAAAATCAGCATCCCGTTCAAAAATTGATTTTTCCTCCATTGTATACCTCCTGTAATCGTAGTTTTAATTTGCTTTTTGTCCGCGCTAGCTGCGTTTTCACTGTTTTATCTGTTGTGTTAAATAGCGTAGCAATATCTTTTAATGAGAGGTCAGCGCTATATTTTAGTAAAATAAGCTGTGCCTCCTTATCGGATAAGGTAGCGAGCTGGGCAATAATTTCTTGCTGAAGCTCCTGTCGTATTACAACGATTTCTGGTGTGCTATGCTCTAGTAAATCGTCTAGTTGAAATGAAATAATGTATTTTTGCTGTGATTTTGACTTTTTTATTAGGTCATAATATTTGTGAATCGCTACTTTATACAGCCAAGCACTTGCATCATTCGGGGAGATGCCATCAATATATTGAATAAATTGAATCGCTGTTTCTTGTACGATATCTTCTGCGTCCTCTTTCCTAGCTCCCATTGTCAGTAATGTTTTATAAATTGCGAGCAGCTTTTCCTGCAATTGTTTATTATATAACTCATCCATATCGCCCCTCCTGTCTGTATAACGATTGAATGCTGAAAAAGTAAACAAAAAAACAACTATCTAAAAAAGTTTAGATAGCTGCTTTTAATCCTTTACTTGAAAGGGTGACTCAGTACATATTAATCATAGCAAATAATGAAATAAAAAACAAACATTTGTTCTTTTGGGGCGTAGACAAAGTTTTTTGAACGATTTTCAATATCCAACAGTCTAATTAATAAGGAGGTGCTAGGAATGGATGAAGAAAGCTTGCTTCAGCTACTTGAAATACAGGAAGAGCGCTTTTATAAAATTAGCTACGCCTATTTACGCAATGAGCAGGATGCGCTCGATGCCTATCAGGAGCTTGTTTATCGCGCATTAAAGCATAGGTATAAAGTACAGCAACCACAATACATGAAGACATGGCTTGTGCGTGTGCTAATTAATATTTGTCTAGATATGAAAAAGAAGCAGGGGGTGACAGTAGCATTAGAGCCCACTTTAGAGCCAATTGTATACGATGCACATTCGGTTGAGCTAGATGAATTACTAGCACAGCTTTCCCCAGTAGAGCAGGAGCTAATTTACTTGAAATATGTAGAAGATTTAAAAAATCAAGATATTGCCGCGCGTCAAAATATACCTGAAGGCACAGTAAAATCAAGAATACATACGACATTGAAAAAGCTACGTCATTTTTGGAAGGAGGAAAGAGGATGAGGAAGGAAAAGCGGCTATTTGAAAAGCTTGAGCAAATTGGAGTACCAAAAGATGCATTGAAGCAGGCAAGATTGCTTGCCATAAGCAGAAGGAAAAAGGAACGACAGCAACGAAAACGCATATTGCAGCTCGCATTTTCCGCAGCATTACTTTTCGTTGCTCTGACAATTAGCATCCGACTTTCACCACAAATAGCCGAAGCAACAGCAAAAATACCATTGCTTGCTCCATTTGTTGAAATGATTACTTATGATAAGGGAATGCAGGATATTTTAGCGAATGATTACGCAGAGGAGATAGTTGTTGAAGATGAGCAGAGGGGCAAGAAATTTATAATAACGAGTGTAGTTGCAGATGAAACAGGTTTATTAATTGCATATCGCTTTGAAAATAATGAGCCAATTACTCGTAATGTTATTTTTCAAGAAGTGAATTTAATGCAAAATGGGGAAGTGCTACCTGCTGGTCTGACAATGCATTTTAGTGGCCCAGAGGATAAAAAGATGATGGAAAGTACACTAGATTTTGTTTTTGTAGAAAATACGAGGCTTCATAGCAATGATTTTGAGCTTGTTGTGCAATTAAATGACCCACAAAAGACAACGTTCAATTTACCCTTTACTTTATCAAAGCAGCTAGCACATAGTAAGCACTACGCTGTAAATAAATCGCTACTAATCGATAATCAAGAAATTTATATTAACAGTGTGCATATTTCGCCTTTACGTGCTGAAATTAGCTTCACAATACCTGAAACGAATTCAAAGCGCATTTTAGACTTTGAACTACGCTTAGTCGATGAGAGGGGAGAAGAATGGGGAACGATGAAAAATGGCACGACAGGACTTGGTTTAGTAAGCAGTGGTACTTTTACGCGTTTTATGCAAAGCAGTTATTTCCGCGAGCCAAAGTCGCTGACATTAATTATAGAAAATATTGAAGCCTTGGAGAAGGGCAAGGACTTTATCGAGGTTGATTTTCATAAAAAGCAAGTTTTATATGTGCCAGAGGAGCTAGACATAAAGCTAGAAATACTGACGGATACTTCCATTAATGCTGATTATCCATTAGCTAGAAAAGGGCAAGGTAAGCCTTTATTATCCTCTTTAATTGATGCAAATGGCAAGGAATGGTGGATAGTACAAAGCTCTTCTAGCATTGGAGATAGTGCGGAAAGTAAAAGCTCTTATATGTATGAAAAAGGTTTTGCTAATCCAGTTAAAATGTATATTCAAAACTATCCGCTATTTCTAAATGGAAGTGGAGAAGTCGGGCTGCCAATAGGGAAATGAGATAGAAAGCATGTTTTCGAAATAAAATCGAAGGACACAATTTTTGGGAGGTCTGAAAAGCAATGCGTTCGCCACGCGCTTTTCAGACAATTTTTTTAAAAATTCATTATGCTTCAGGTGTAAATGTGCGGTTTGCTAATTCCGCATCTAGCATGAAAATTGCGTTAGAGTCGTTTTCAATGCGGCGTAGTTTCGCGATAAGTGTGTCGAAAGATGCTTCTTCTTCAACCTGCTCATCGATAAACCATTTTAAAAATGCCGTAGTTGCATGCTCGCGCTCATCTAAAGCGATATCCATTAAATTGTAAATGCGACGCGTTACTTCCTTCTCATGTGCTAATGCCTTTTCAAACGAATCTAACACGGAAGAAAAATTATTATGTGGGTTTTCAAAGCCATCGATTGTTGCGCGGTAGCCCATGTCGCTTAAAAATGTGTAAAATTTCATCGCGTGGAAACGCTCTTCCTCTGCTTGTACTAAAAAGAAGTTAGCAAAGCCATCATACGCTTGGTCTGTGCAATAAGCAGCCATTGCTAAGTATGCGTGGGCTGAAAAAAATTCATAGTTCATTTGTTCATTTAAGGCTTTGTGTAGTTTTTCTGACAACATATTCGCTTCCTCCTCAATTAGGGATTTTTAATTGATAATCGTTATCAATAAATATATTTTAGCCTTTTTTTAGTAATGAAGGCAAGCTTTTTCTACTTTTCCTTTGAAATAGATAAAGCTCCTTGCCAAATGAGCGCCTATAATGCTATTATCTTGATTCAGCAAATGCTTTCAAAGTTAGAAAGGATGTAGCTTATGTTTGCAACATTTCATCAGTTTTTTCTTGATTTGCAAAATGTCACATTACCAAGTATCGGCGCTGCCATCGCTTTATTATTTGCTGGTATAGTTGTTCAGCAATATATAATTAAGCCTTTTATTAAATGGTCAGGGCAATTGTTTGAAAAGCGTGGTAAAGAATTTGAAGCGAGAGTTATTACGCAGTTTAGCAGTGCTATTCGATTTGCTTTTGTCATCTGCATTATTTTTATAAGTGCCTCTATTATTTTTGATAAATGGCTAATTACACATCCGAAAACAACAAATTTATTTTGGTCATTTATGCTGTTTTTCATGTTTAAGGGAATTGCTGATGTCATTTCTCATTATATTGAGCATCCACAAAGTGTCTATGCACAGCAAAAGCCAGAGCAACAGCATATTTTAATGCCATTTTTCCTACGTATTGGCAAAGTAACGATTTATGTCGTTGCGCTCTTTGCAATTGCTTCACTATGGAATTTCAATGTGAACGGCTTTTTAACAGGGATTGGGTTGACGGGGGTAGCGATTGCCTTCGGTATTCGTGATACGCTCGGTCATTTTTTCGGAGGCATGTCCGTCGCACTTGATAAACCATTTCAAATCGGTGATTGGGTAGCGACAGAGGACCAGAAAATTGAGGGCATCGTGGAAGATGTTAATTTAAGAAGTACGGTTATTCAAACAGGAGATAAGGGGCTAGTATATATTCCAAATGCCTATTTAGCCAATCGTCCTATTTACAATTTATCAAAGCGGCAGAAGCGCAAATGCGAATATTATTTATACGTATCTACTGCAAATAGTGAAGCGATTTTGCGTGAAGTATGTGAGCATTTACAGCAGCAAATTTATTTACATAAAGATACGGAAAAGGAAGTTATCCATGTTTATGTGGATGAGCTACGACCGACATCCTACCGCATACTCGTACGCTTTTTCGTGGCGACAAATGACGGGGGACAGATGCAAGCAGTGAAGCAGGATATTTTATTCGCAACACAGCAAATTTTCGAGCAGGCAGGAATAGAGTATGCAGAGGATGAGCTTTGGATACAAATGTGAACGCAGAATAAAATGCCAGTAGCTAGCAAATTCCTGTTTTACTTGTTTTCAAAGAAAGCACTCTCAATTTTAATGAGGAAATATTAGTGAAAGGAGCTGTTCGAAAAGTGTACATCTTTTCGAACAGCTCCATTTCCTATATTAAATAATTGCTAAAATTACTTGTACCTGCGATTACTCGTCGCAAAGGGAGCATCTCAAAATGATTTTTCAGACGCTCCCCCGCTGTATTTATTATTTTACATCTTTAATCCATGCATCTACTTTATCGCGGTTCTTTTCAATCCAATTGTTTGCTGCATCTTTTGGATTTTCTCCATTGTTAATGGCAAGCATCACTTCTTCAATATCTTCTGAAGCCCATTCAAAGGCATCTAGCACCTTATACGCTTCAGGTGCATCTTGCTCTAAACCTTTTCGTGCAAATGTATTAATTGTTTCCTCGCCACCAAAGGCACCTTTTGGGTCCTCCAAATATTTTAAGTCATAAGAGGCAAATTTCCAGTGTGGTGACCAGCCTGTAACGATAATTTCCTCATTGTTTGAAATTGCTTGGTCAAGTGCAACTGTCATCGCACCTGAAGATGATGGAAGCAATGACCAGTCTGCTAAGTTAGGATAGCTGCTAAGTGCAGTTTCTGTAGCGCTCATCACACCAGCACCAGCTTCGATACCTGTAATTGTAGAGCTTGCTTCAACTGTCAAATCATCAATTGAGCTTGCTTCCATATAGCTTGGCACGACTAAGCCAATTTTAGCACCCTTTAAATTTTCCCCAAGATGCTCAAGATTATCACCATATTTCTCAAGCTGTGCACCATGCGTTGCTGGAAGCCAACCTGCTACCATTGCATCTGCTTCACCTTTTGAGACAGACTCCCACATAATAGCGTTGTCTAATGGTGTTAATGTAACATCATAGCCAATTTCCTCTAACACTTGCCCAACAACATGCGTTGAAGCAACTTCTGTGTCCCATTCAACATAGGCTAAATTAATTTTACCTAAGCTATCACCATCGCTAGATGATGAACCATCTCCACATGCAGCCAATGCTACCGCTGCACTTATTGCTGTTAATCCTAAAAACCATTTGTTCTTCTTCATGTTTTAAACAACTCCTATTTCTTTTGGTTTAAACTTTGTGTTAAACGGTCTACGATAATCGCAAAAATAACTAAACTTAATCCTGCGACAAAGCCGTTTCCTACCTGTGCACGCTGCAGGGCAGATAGTACTTCACGACCTAGACCCGGTGCACCAATCATTGAAGCGATGACAACCATCGATAAAGATAATAAAACAGTTTGGTTAATACCCGCCATTATCGTTGATTTAGCAAGTGGTAATTCCACTTTGAATAATTTTTGTGTCCCTGTACTACCAAATGAATCGGCGGCTTCAACAAGCTCTTTCGGTACTTGACGAATACCTAAGCTTGTAAAACGTACAGTAGGAGGGAGTGCGAAAATAACAGAGGCGAAAACACCCGGTACGACACCGATGCCAAAGAAGGCTACGGCTGGAATTAAGTAAACAAAGCCGGGCATTGTTTGCATGAAATCCAGAATCGGTTTAATGCTATTTTCTGCAATATTATTTTTAGACATTAAAATCCCAATGG
This sequence comes from Metasolibacillus sp. FSL H7-0170, assembly GCF_038593115.1. NCBI lineage: Bacteria > Bacillati > Bacillota > Bacilli > Caryophanales > Caryophanaceae > Metasolibacillus > Metasolibacillus sp. FSL H7-0170. The sequence goes on from NZ_CP151964.1 coordinate 356,681, forward strand.
GTACGCCAAGCACGATGGCAATAATACTTGAAAAAAGTACAAGGGTAAATGTATTCATTAATTGCTCCCATAACCCTTGATTATAAATAAATAGCAAACCGATAATAGAGAAAATCGGCAAGCCGAATTTTTTTCTCGTAGCAAAAAAGGCAAGTATTGCAACAAGTAAAATAAATAGGACAGGGGGAACAGCTGTAAGTAATGCTGTCACACTTTCCATCACAGATTTACCGCTCTCTTGTATAATTTTAAACAACCCTGAAAATGTGCTCGTTAGCCAATCCATTGTTTTTTCAACGGCGCCTGCCACTTGAATTTTTGGGATATTATTTAATAAATTACTCATTCGACTCACCCCCTTGTGATGATGAGGCAAGTGATTCGATAATGACACCACGTATTAAAATGCCGCGTAGTTTACCTTCATCGACAACCGCAACAGGTGTTGGGCAGTCCGATATAATCGGTAAAATATCTTGAATTAAAGTTGAGGAATCCACTGTAGGCATATCTGTTTTGACAAATGATTGCACTGTTTTCAGCCCGTTTTTAGCGGCCTCTAATGCATCATTTGCTGTAATATAGCCTTTAAATTGGCGTAGCCTATCAACCGCAATTAAGACGCTTATTTCTTCCTCACGCATACGCTGTAGGGCAACTTTCGGTCCATCATTTTCAATATTAATAGTCATTGGACGTACCATTACATTTTCTGCTGTTAATACCTTTGAACGGTCAACATCTTCTAAAAATGTACGGATATAGTCATTAGCTGGATTCGTTAAAATTTCCTCACCAGTGCCAATTTGCATAATTTTTCCGTCTTTCATAATGGCTATGCGGTCACCGATACGCAATGCTTCATTAAGGTCATGGGTAATAAAAATAATCGTTTTCTGAACATTTGACTGAAGCTCTAATAATTCGTCCTGCATATCTTTGCGAATTAATGGATCGAGTGCAGAAAAGGCTTCATCCATTAATAAAATTTCAGGGTCATTTGCTAATGCGCGTGCAAGACCGACACGCTGCTGCATACCTCCTGATAGCTGGCTAGGAAATTGGTCCTTATATGCTAATAAGCCTGCATTTTGTAAAGCTTTTTCTGCTTTCAATCGTCTTTGCTCTTTGGAAACTCCTCTTACTTCTAAGCCGTACTCTGTATTTTCAAGGATTGTACGGTGGGGGAATAGACCGAAGTTTTGAAATACCATGCTCATTTTTTCACGGCGAATATTTTGAAGTTCACCTTTACTTAAAGAGGTAATATTTTGTCCATCAATATAAACCTTTCCACTAGTTGGGTCAATCAGCCGATTTAACAAACGGATAAGAGTCGATTTACCACTGCCTGAAAGCCCCATAATAACAAAAATTTCACCCTCATTAACGGTGAAATTGGCATCATACACACCGACAGTTGCACCCGTTTTTTCAAGAATTTCTGTTTTGCTTTTTTGCTGCTCGACAAGCTTTAATGCATTTGTAGTCTGTTTGCCAAAAATTTTGGTGACATGCTCTACCTTTAATTTTTCCATCATTTCACTTCTTCTTTCCAAATAAATTTTCGAGGGAATTCTTTATCTACCCCCTTTTACCAAATAAGTAGATAAATAGATTATATAAAAACCGACAACCTAATGTTAACAATGAGTTGTTACTTTTGTCAAACATATGTAACGAAATTGAAAAAGTCTAACAGGCAAAACGACCTGTTAGACTTTTATTAAAATAGCTTACCATCCAGTGGTATAACTACATTGATAGGAATATTTATAGGGCTTAAATTTGTAGAAAATCTTTTACTTTAACAATTGCCTCATCGTCGCCAATAAAGTAGATAACATTGCCAGTATTAAGTGTTGCATACGGTCCTGGTGATAAAATAAGATTTTCATTATTACGAATCGCTACAATTGTAGCATGTGTATTTTGCCAAAAATTAATTTCGCTTAAGTTTCTAGATAAATACGGACAGGAAGATGTAATTTCAAGCTGGAAAGGGACAAAAGGGTCGATGGAGCGGAAACGCTCTGTGCGATTTATCAATTCCTTCGCCGTTTGTTGCAATGCTACTAAATCATTAATTTGATTTTCAATGCTTTGCTGTAAAGCTGTTTGCAGCTCACGAACCGTTTGAACACCTTCAAGTCGCTGTATAAGCTTTACGGCATTTTCATAGGAGGTAATAACAACACCACTACCTTTTGTCGCTTCAACAATTTCTAAATCCTGTAACACTGCGATTGCGCGACGAGCTGTTTCGGCTGACACGCCATATTGTGATGCAAGCGATGAGCGTGCATAAATTTTTTCACCGATAATATATTTTTTTTCAACAATTTTTGCCGCAATATCCTCTGCGATTGTTTGATATCTTGGCTTTCTAATTTGTAATTTTTTTGTTTCCATCTAGCTTGCCTCTTTCATTATATGCTTGTATCTATAAAATATAGATGTGTTCTTAAGTCATTGATTTATAAGCAGTTAAGTAGCTTCTAAAAGGAATTAGCCCCACTTTTAGCCCCAATCCTTATAGTTGTAGTGTATCACTAAAAATGGCTACAGACTGTTGTTCCAATTCTTTCATAACATGGCCATAGGTGTTCATCACCATTGTGGGAGTATTTCCTAAACGCTCAGCAATTACTTTCACATTTTGCCCTTTATTTAAAAGTATAGTGGCATGAGTATGTCGTAAACTATGCAATGAACACTTAGCTAATCCGTCATCATTTATTATGCCCGCTTTTAGTTGTGCTTGTTTAAAAGGATACTGGCACTTCATTTCAGTAATTGGTTCGCTATTTTCTGAAATAAAAACAAAACGCGCATCATGATACTTAATGTTATATTTTAGCATAGTTTTCTTACACCATGTTCTGTATCGTTTAAGCTGCTCAATAATCATATTATCGACTAAAATGGTACGATAGCTATTTTTAGTTTTAGGTGTTCGTGTTCCACGATCATCTCTTGTACGTTCGATTGTTATTGTATTATTTTCAAAGTCGATGTTATTCCACTGTAAGCCACATGCTTCACCACGTCGCATTCCAGTATATGCAATTGTAAGTATGAAGCTGTAATTTGTAATATTATCGGTTTCTTTTAAAGTTTTTAGTACTTTATTTAGTTCAATAGGTGTTAAGAAATTAGTCTTTGCCTTTGATGCAATTGTATCTTCATCTTTTATTACAATTTTAATAAATCGATTACGTGCAAGGATTTCTTCCTCTATTGCTGCATTTGTAGCAATTTTAAAAAGGCTATGAAGCAATTTTACCGTTCCTGGCTTAAATTTCTTTTCTAATTCATTAATATATTTTGTTTGATAAGTCGCACGATCCAACTTTTTAAGCTTGTAATGACCTAACAACGGCTTCATATGGTTTTTAACAGCTAATTCACGTTGTATTAGTGTAGTCTTTTTCCATTTGTTTTTATTTATTTCAAGCCATGTTTCAAGCCATTCTGCTACAGTTATGTTATCATGTTCAATATGTTTTGTTTCACCTCGCAGCGTTGCAGCCTTCACTTCTAGTAGGGCTTTCAACGCTGCCTTTTCTGTTTTGAAGCTACTTTTTTTCTTTTCTTTCCGTTTTCCAGTAGCATCATAAAACTTATGGCGGTACATCCACAGTTTTTCACCTTTCGCATTGAAATAATAATATATTTCAGGCTCTTTTGTAGATTTAAACAACTTCATTATTACCATTCCTTTCAAGCTTGGCGGCATGTAAGGAACAAAATAGTTTAATGAAGTATGGCAACAATATGCTGCTACTTTGTATTATAGATAAAAGAGGGCGCATAAGAAATGGTTTTCTTATATTAAATAAGTTTTCCCTATACAGAGATAATAAAGTTATTTTAAAATATGAGTCACTCAATACAAAAAAGGCCATTTAATGGAATAAGACTTCCAATAATAATGTAAATATATTATTATTAGAGACTGTGAAGAAGATAAACGGAACAGAAATGGGGGTTTTTCGAATGGATTTGTTGCAACAAGTAATAGATAGATTTAAGTTGAATGTGTTAGCGGTCGATAACGTTCCTCAGTCTTTTAGTTCGACTGTATATAAAATCAGGTTAATTAATCATCGTACGGTATATATAAAAATTCCTAATTCCCAAGCAAAACTTGAACTTGAGTATACTGTACTTAAACGTTTACGCAATGAGCTACCTGTACCAGAAATGTTAGACTATTGGGAAGGTAATGAGGAGGTCACTGGTGCTTTATTATTATCCGCAATCAACGGTGCGCCGATTACAGAGAAGGTCGATACAGCTTTAGCTTATGATATCGGAGTACACCACGCAATGCTACATGCAATTATTCCAAATGAGCAAGATTTCAAAAGTTCCGTTTCCAACGTATATGGTCAATGGACTGCGTTTATTAAGCGACTGTTTTATTCCTTTGCAGAAGATGTTAAAGAAGTGATTGATCCTCGTTTATACGAACAATCATTGAAGCATTTTGAACATCAACTAAACCTACTTCCATCTCCTGACGGACCTAGTTTTATACATATGGATTTTCGCCCAGGTAATATCTTAGTTCACGAAAACCAAGTAGTTGGTATTATTGATTTTGAAAGTGTCCGAATTGGCGCAGTCGAAATGGACTTTACAAAAATTAATCGTGATATTTTCATGAAATATCCAGGGACAAGGGAAGCGTATCAAAAGGGCTATGAGTCCATTCGTCCACTTATTGACTTACAAGAGGTTTTACCGTTTTATCGCTTTACCGATGCTTTTAATTCAATTGGTTGGTGTAAAAGAAGAGGTATCGAAAAGCATCAAGCTTTTTTACAGGAGAATTTAGCATATTTAAACGATTTTTTACGAACGAGTGATAGTTGAAAGAGAATTATCATACTTCGAATCTGTTAATAAGGCCCTTCCTCATACTTTATTTTTCAACAGTGGGCGATTGTTGAAGATGATTTAGATTTTTAAACGATTTTATTGTTATAATTTTTAGAACGGGGTTATGCTTGTTTTAGCTTTTTAAATTAAAGAACTTTATTATTTCTTTACAGTAGCTCATTTTAAATGAAAAACAGGTACTTCGCATTGAGTACCTGTCCATTTTATTGCTCTAAGTGCTGTATAATTAGTTGTTCAACTTGTGCTTTTAAAGCTTGATTTGCATATTGCAAAACTTGATCATTGCCAGCGGTAGCGATTTGTACATCAACGAAGTGCTCATTAATGGATTGCCATGAAATAAATTTAATATTTTGTCGCGCTAATTGATATTTAAGTTGAAAATATTCCTTGCTTAATTGTTTTAATAGTGCATCTATTGTAGGTAAGAAAACGGATTTCATTTTACATTGCTCTACATGTTTATGGTCATGCTGTAAAGATTTAATGGCAAGGTCTAGTAATAAAAGCTTATGCAAAAGATTACGCTGTTCAAAGTTAATCATAAAAATCATCTACTAATCGAGCAGACTGGATGTTTTGGAGTGGTATCTTTTTTACACTAGTTGATGTTTCAAGAATCAAAATTTTTGTGTTAATGCTTTTTATAGTGCCGATAGGCTGTTCAAATTGCTCATTATTCCATAGAAGCAATTCAACATTTACCTGAAGTGCATAAGCCTGGTCTATTGTTTGCTGTAATTCTTCTAATTCCCATTCAGCAAGCTCTTTAGGCTGCTGTTTTTCTTCTTGCTTTAATTGTTTAATGAACGCTAGGTGCTCGGGTAACATCATCGATGTCCACTTTATATTTCCTCGATCACGTATCAAAAAAATCACTCCTATGCTAAATGACCGCCAAGCAAGCTATTCCGTTTAATAGCTGTGCCAGAGGGAGTAAATGAAGCAGCTCTCATAATGGAAGTAGCGCCATATTTCGCGCGAATTGCATCCATTGTAGGACCTAATAGTTGGCGTTTTAATTTATGTTCATCAAATAAATCGAGTTGAATACTACGTTCCCGCTCTAAGTTTGTAATTCGTACGGATAACTGGCGAGCTGGTTCACCAGCAAAATGCTCATCAAGTAGTTCAAGGCACGTTCTATACAGTACCATCGTTTCATTGGTAGGAGTTGAAATGGTTTTTGAACGGTAGAAGCCCTTTGTCATTGCTTGTTTGCTATAAGATACACCTAAGCTAATTGTTCGACCGACAAATCCGGCATTTCTTGTACGGCGCATGACATCCTCGCACATTTCCAACAGTACAACTGAAATTTCCTTGCGGGTAGGGTAATCTCGCATCAGCATTTGTCCCTGACCAAAACTAATTTGTCCTTTGCTTAATATTGGCTCACCAATTGTCGATAAATCGATTCCCCAGGCATGGTGGTAAAGTTGGTTGCCGATGATGCCAAATTCTTTCTCTAATTCTTTTAAATCAGCGTTTGCTAATCCACCTACTGTGTGTATACCCATCGCATTTAATCGAATTTCTATCTGCTTTCCAATGCCCCACATTTTCGACAAAGGCTTTAATGGCCATAGCTTTGTTGGAATATCCTCATAACTCCATTTGGCGAAACCTGTTTTTTTAGACTCTAAATCCAGCGCTAATTTCGAAATGAGCATATTTGGCCCCATACCTACAGCACTTGGAATAGAAAATTGATCCATAATAGCCCTTTGAATTTCTTTTGCTGTTTCTTCTGGCGCACCCCATAATTTCTCAGTACCCGTTAAATCAACAAAGCTCTCATCAACACTGTATACATGAATACAATCCAGTGGTACATAATTGGCGATCAGTTTTGTAATCATCATGGACATTTCAATGAAAAAACTCATTTTTGGTTCGAAAAGTCGAATTTCAGGGTGATTAGGTATTTCATAACGTCTATTGCCAGTTTTAATATGAAACCTTTCCTTCATCATCGGAGAGGCAGCCAGGACAACGCTACCAGGCTGATTGAAATTGGCTACGACTGCAATGGGCATGGTCATAATATCAAGTCCATGCAGCATGGCCATACAGCTAGCATAAAACGATTTCATATCTATGCAAATAATTGGGCGGTGGGGCATTGAATTGTAGTCCATTTAGCAGCACTCCTAACTTATAGAGAACGTTTGTTTGTCTTTATTATACGTACGAATGTTCTTTTTTAGTAGTGGTAATTAGTGGTGATATTAGCAAGTTAGTCAATTTACAGGATTAAAATAAAAAATGAAATTCTTTTCAATTAAAAGATTTATACCCAATATCCGTAAATACACGTATTTTTAGTTAAACTGAATTTTATTAAATATTGTCTATAAAGAACTTGTTTTTGATAGAGTAACATTATGTAGATTTGCAAATTTAAAATTTGTTCTTGAGTAAACAGAATAAGAGTTTGGTAAGGACACTAAATGTAATTATCTTACTAATTTCAATGTGATAATGTTTTTGGAGTTTTATAAAAATATCTTTATATCATTCTTTACAACTTATTAATGATAATATATAACTGAAATTAAAAGTTGAACTATTTATAACTTTTTGGTTATTAAATATATATTTTAAGTTATGAATTCATATATTATAATGAAAAGGAGAGGGGTGGCATTATGGGGATGGCAAAGAAAATTAAAATGCTTATTGTAGAAAAAGATATGACACTTTCTGAGCTAGCTGAAAAAATGGGAACGTCCCAACCTAATCTTTCAAAGAAATTAAAGCGAGATAACTTTAATGAGAAAGAATTAAATCAAATTGCACAAGTATTGGGAATTAAATTCGAAGCTAATTTTGTTTTAAACGATGGTAGAAGAATCTAAATTATAACAAAATAAATATATTGTTATTTTTAACATAAATTACAGCTTAATAAACAAATACATGTTATTATTAAAAATAATAGGTCTAATGTTCTATTCTGAATAATCGGACTAATGATTTGTGAGGCTTAATTTTGATGAAAGGAGAATAATGATGAAAATCGCAGAATTACTAAATCAATACGATGAGGCTTTTTGGGATTTTGACGGTGTAAAAAAAGAAGGGATACACAAGCTCGGGAAGTATCCTGCAACTATGGTGGCTCCAATGCAATATGAGCTGTTATCTTTATTAGTACACAATAATAAAAATTTCCGAACTTTGCTAGATCCTTTTATGGGTTCGGGCACAAGTCTGATTGAAGGTTATAATCTAAATTTACAAGTCTTTGGGATAGACATTAACCCATACGCAGTTTTACTGGGAGAAGTAAAAATGCATAAGTATCAAGAAAATAATTTGATGGACATGAGCGAACGAGTTATTAAGAAATTATTATCACCAAATTTGGTATATGAATTACATCAATTCCCGAATATTGATAAATGGTTTAGGCAGGATATAAAAGATTCTTTAAGTAAAATTAGAAAAATTATTGTAGATGAAGAAGATAAATGGATCAGAAAATTCCTTTGGGTATGTCTCTCAGAAGTTATTTATACACATAGTAACGATCGAACAAGTACTTTTAAATTGCATATAAAATCCGAAGAAGACATAGTAGCTATTAAAAATAACTGCATTGAATCTTTTATAAAAGTGATGATAAAAAATCAAAAGTTGTTAATAACAGATGATACGCCAAATATTAAGATCTTCTCTGGAGACTCTGCACAAATATTAAGAGATTTAGAGGATAATTCTATCGATATTATATGTACATCCCCCCCGTATGGTGACAATTCAACTACAGTAACATATGGGCAAGCGTCAATATTATTTTTAAAATGGATTGAACTAAAAGATTTACAATGTGATGATTCATTATTATCGAATTATTCGAAAATTGATCGTGTAAGTTTAGGAGGTCAATCTAGTGATATTGAATTTCCAAATATTACATCTGCGATAAAATATGTGAATCGTTTAAGTGAAAGTAAACAAGGCAAAGTTATTAAATTTGTTTCAGATTATTATAGGGTTATAGAACAATTGGTGAGAGTCTTGGCAACTGGAGGATACATGCTCTTTACTGTTGGAAATAGGAGAGTAGATGATATTGTTCAACCGTTAGATGAAATTACAAAAGAAATATTTATACAATTGGGATTAAAAGAAGAAAAAATTTTCACAAGAAATATTTTATCTAAAAAGATGCCCTTAAAGGTATCGAATGTAAAAAACAAAGGCTCAGTAAATTCGATGAATAAAGAAACAATACTTATATTTAGAAAGGAGTAATAGTAGATATGGCTAAATTATCGGTATCAGGAAAAATTATAGAAGAGATATCTCACAATATCCCTGGAACAAAATTTGCAATTATTGAGTTAATAAAAAATGCTTATGAAGCAAGGGCTAATAGTATTATTATTAATGTATCACCAAAAGAAATCGTGATTACTGATGATGGAAAAGGAATGAATAATGCAGAGATAGAAACACTTCTTACAGTAAGTGATAGTAACAAAGTATTTGGCCAAGAAATAGATGGTCGATTAATCTCGGGAGAAAAAGGTCTTGGTTTTTTTTCAGCATTTAAATTTGGCAATAAAATAAATGTTTCTACATACAAAAATGGAATTCAATCATGTTTTAAGTTAGATATGAAAAAGATATCAAGTCAAAAAAATTTATTTCATTTAGATATACCTATAGATTCAATTCCTTACGAAGACCCAAACCTGAAAGGAACTGAAATTTGTATTTCTGATTTACATGATGAAACTTTTCAATTATTTAAAGAAAGACTTGATGATATATCTGAATATTTGAAGTTGTGCCATGTAATTGAAGACCCAGATTTTGAAATAATAATTAATAAATCATGGGGAAATAATTTTAAAAATAATTTTTCAAATCCCAAATTAGAAGAAGCGAAATGGGCAGTAGCAAAGTTTGATTCGGAAAAAATGTATGATTTTTCCAATAATACAAAAAAGTATTATATAAAGTTGATTAGAAATAATAATGAATATAAAATCTATGTAGATGGAAAATATAATCAATTACTTGATAATGATGAATTATCACTGAGTTTGAATATAAATATTTACAATTTAAGAGGGTTGGATAAAAATAATGTAGTATCAAAATTATTCCATGATACGCAAGAAAATAGGATAATTCCACTTATCTATATAAATAACAGCTTATTTGATAATTATACAATGTATAATCCAAATATTAATGTAGCTAAACAAACTTCATATGTTTTTAGACAACAAACAGGAAAAATTGAATTAATTTTAAGATCACCAGGTATCATATCTTTTAATGCTGATAGAACACAAATGACTGAATCTACAAACAGAAAATTATTTCAAAATTTTTTAGACTTCTTTTCTAGTAAAGTACAAATAAAGTTAAGAGAGGTTTTAACTGCTGAAGAAAATAGCAGACCGAAGATATATAGTCGCCAAATTTTCGTTGGTGGCCCTATAGATTTGTATAATAATGGACATGAAATTGTGTCTATTAAACAAAATGGGGAAGATAAGCCTGAAATATTAACTAATCAAGTTAGTGAATGGCAAGTTATTTACTCAAATGGAGATGAAATATTTATAACTGTTGAAGACAGGCCAGATCCTACTATCAAACAAGTAATACAAGAATTTATAGTTGGAAGAGAATATTCTTTTGATGAGTTATTCGTTTTTCGGGATTGTGAAAATGGGAAAAAAATAGCCCCAATCGAATTCTCCGTCTTACCTGAAGATTGTAGAAGTCTTGATATGAAAAAACAACAAGTGACTTTCAATAAACCTTGTTCCATTAAGTTCAAATTAAAAATCAAAGATAAAATAAGTGGGAAAATAATAAATGCGGAGTATATTGGAGAAAGTAAATTCCCTCCATCAAAGCAAACCAAATTTGTCAATGAAATAGAGCCAGTAATCCACCCTTTAATGAAAATTGAACAAAATGTTAAAGAAGATATTATTAAGTTTAAAGATGAATTAAATAGTTTATATAAATCAGGAAGATATGAAACGGTTTTTATTTCTGCCTTGAGAACATTTGTTGAATTAGTAGTAAATGATATTGTTGAAAGGTTAGGAGAACATTTACATGAAAAATTACATGCAAATTATACTTTAATAAATAGAGAAGAAAATATCAAAGAAAAATTTATAAATAACATACCTAGCAGTAGAGAAAGAGCAGGTATTAAAGCTATTTACGAACAATTAATAAATGAAGGACGATATAATAGTACTGTGAAATATTTGAATCTTACAACACATGCTGCACAGAGATTAATTACATTGAAACAAATAGACAATGATTTTCCTGCAATAAATCTTCTTTACACATATCTTTGTTTTATAAGTAAATAAGCTTTTTCAGATGTGTAAATTTCGGTGGAACACATTTGGGTATAGAGAAAACGAAGAAATTTATTGATATTATCACGACTTCTGATTAAATTTTGAGAAAAAGGGGACTCGCCAAAAACGGTGAGTCCTTTTTGTCATTTTCGCATTTTTAATTTGACTTTTTTTGCTCTTGTAAGGCTAATGATTGCTGGGCTTTTTCTCTGCCTCTAACTCCGACTCAATTTCATTAACTACTGAAGAGGTAAATTTCTTTATGTTACAAATATTCTTGTACATGTATTAATATTCTTGTTTATCATATCATTATCCAATTTTGGATAATCATATATTGAAATTTGGAATTATTTTAAATATAATTAGTACTATCATAATGCATAAGGAAGTGTCAAATTGAGAAGAAAGAATTTTTTTAACATGAAAGCATGGGCTGGCTTTATAGGTCTTATTAGCTTGTTATTTATTTTATCAGCATGTTCTAGCAAAGAGGATTTAACCGATTACATAGAGTTAAATTATTATGGTATAGATACTAGAGGAACAGTGTCATATACAATTGATGAAGAAGCGATTGTAAAAAATATTTTTGATATTGATGTAAATAATGTAAATAGAGAAGACCTTTCTTCTGAAACTATAGCTGAGGTTAATGATTTATCCAAATCATTTGAAATTAACTTAGATAAAAAAGAGAATTTGTCCAATGGAGATAAAATTACTGTAACTGTAACAGTCGATCCAGAAATGACAAAACATTTGAAAGAAAAATCAGAAAAGGTATTTGAAGTTATAGGTTTGCCAGAAGGTACTAAAATATCAGCTGCTGATTTAGAAAAGAATGTTATTGTTACTTTTAAAGGGGCGAATGGTAAAGGCGTAGTTTCAAATATAGATAAAACGTTTGAGAGTGAACTTTCATTTTTGAGTTTTATTGTAGAGAATGACGGTGAATTAAAAAATGGCGAGCAAGCTAAAGTTAGTCTAACTCCTGAATCAATAGAGCAATTAAATGACTCAGATTTTATTTTGGAAGGTGACGGTTCTTTTGGTGTAGATGTAACAGGGCTAATTAATTATGCTCAGAGTGCGGATGAAATCGCAAATTTTGAAGATATTAATAGAATGCTCTCTGAAGGAATCAAAAGGAAGTACAAAAATTCTTCTGAGCAGTATTCTTGGGGACGTGTATATGAAATAAATTTAGAAGGAATGTTCTATAGACAATTTGAAAAGAAAATAGACGAGGGCTTCTCTTGGCAATCTAATTTGGGTGATAGTAATGGAAATCTTGTAGGTGTATATTCCATTAAAGAATTTGCTGGAGGAGCAGAAGGCAAATTAAATAGGAAATTCACTATTGTATATGGTTTTTCTAATTTAATTTTAGATAAAAATAATAAAGTAAACTTAACCGAGCTCGTTGAAATTAGCAAAGGCTATGATGACACGTATTCATTGGAATCTGTCCTGAAGTTGATGGAAGGGTACAATTACACAGAATTTAAGTAATATATTGAATGAGGGACTCGCCAAAAACGGTGAGTCCCTTTTGTCATTTTTTTTAACTTGATTCTTCTTGCTTTTGTGAAGTTGCTGATTACTAGGAGCTTTCTTCTCTGATTCTAATTTCACTTCAATTTAAATATTATTTGACTTGTTTACATGGAGTAATTGATATTCCAATTCATCATACTGTAGATAATTGAATATGGACATTGAACAATTAAAAAAAATAGCAGCTTTTCATTTTCGGCAAATACGATCAAACTGTACCTATTTAAAAATTAGTGTCGTTACGCCGTTGGAAAATGGCAACTACATGTTCTTTGCACTTTTCAAGTGTAAAAGAGGCGTAAATGTGAAGCGAGTAATTTTAACCTCATCGGGCGAATTTGTAGGCAGTTTTTCGCGGTAAATGCGCGAATTTTGTAGAAGATTATCGAAACCTTGTAGTTATTTTTTACATCATATTCCATTTATTTATTTCTAATGGTACGCTTGACAAAGGGTTGAATGAATAGAGAATGGAGTGATGGATATGGAGGAGATAAGGAAGGCACTAAAAGAAGTTGTGATACGTAAAGGAGATGACATTCACGCAAAAAAAATCATTGCTGATTTGAGAAATGGCGATAAATTGTAATTATTCTTTTTATTTTTATATTTTGTTGAGTCATATTCTACTAAAAATATTATTAGAATTGTAAAATATATAAAGAACAAACGTTCCTTTTTTGAGGTATTTTACAAAAAAGGCGAATGTATGCTCTTATTTATTCTTGAACTTTCTGGGTATTAAGATATAATAATATAAAGAGAACAAGCGAGGTGATAGAATGAGTAAAAAGAATATTTTTTTACCACTTCTTTGGGGCATCGCAATAATTGTTTTACTATATAATATGTTTTATTTAGAAAATGGTTTTTTTGCAAATGGTACTATTATAATTGGCTGGATTTTATTTGTATATCAGTATACAATAAATCATTCTGAAAAGTTGTATATGCTTACACATAGAGCAAAAAGTTTTTTAATAAATAATTCAAACCAGTGGGATTTTCAATTTGAATTTGTGTCAAATGATTTTGAATTATGTAATATAGATAAAGTTGTAAATGAGAGTTCAAAAATTAAAAAAAATATTAATTTTAATTTAAGCAGAAAGCAAATCACTACAGAAAATGGGTTGATTATTGAAATTAGCAAGGATAACTCAACTAATAAAGTAGTATTTAGTATCAATGATTTAATTGTCCCTTATAGAGAATCCCAAAAGATACTAGATAACCATATCTCTCCAATTATTGAAACAATTTTACATGATTATACTATTAAAGATGTTAAGTTTTCTTTAAGTATTAACCTTAAAAAAAAGAATCCGTACTATGGATTCTTTTTGAAGAATATTGACGAAACTTCTAATCTCATTTATTTTCAGGTTCAGTTAAAAATGGGTTTAGGCCGAATAGATATCCTTCATGATAGGGTAATCATTTCTTCAAACAAGTTTATAGAAATAGCGCGCACAGCAAAAGATATTTTAGCTTTTAGGGCTACTTCGTGAGATAGGAAGTAGCTTTATTTAATAAAAGTAGTATAAATTTTATTTACAAATCTTAATTCTAACTCTTCATCTTGAAATTTATCCATTAATACTATACAAGATCTTCGTGATATTGCAATTTTGTGTTCCTTATTTGTTTCGTCACTTTGAAAGTAAAATTGAATACTCGATAATTTCCCATCCACTTTGGATTGTTCAAAGTTTGGACTCCTATTCACATTTTCTCCATAGTATGCTGCTGCATTCATATTAGGCGTTGTTAAGTCAGAGAACCAAGCACCAGTAACAGAGTGGACTTTTTTTATAATTGATTCAAAATCTATATGGAAAGGCTCTATATTGAAATTTTTGAATTGATTGAAAGTTTTGACAAAATCTTTAGCATGATCAATTTTTAAAGAAAATATAATAATTTTCTCACTTTCATTGACATAAAAATTAAAGTCCATTGGTTCGATGTAGTGATAGAATTCTTGACCATTAGCTCTTCCGTATTTATTAAAAATTATCTCATGATGGGCATCAAATTTCAAAAAGCTATCTAAAGTGAACTCACATTCAGATCTCTTAAATTGTGTTTCTTGAGGATCAATTATGTTATCCATATTTAATTGGTACTCAATAGAGTTTTGATCTTCAGAAAATTTTTCATACTTACATATGTAAAAGGATTTAGCCATAATGTTACCTCCAAACAATTTATAGTTATATTTACTCGCGTAATTTTGCCTATACACAAAATAAAAAAGAAAACATATATATAAGATATTTACATATATGTGTAAGAAAATAGGCAACCAGTTAACTGGTTGCCTATTTATTTTTTTTAGCATCCACCAATCCTTGTGCATATGCCAATATTCTCGCTTCCATTTCCTTGCGTTCTTCTGGTGACATCGCCTCCAGTATCTTCATTAACTCGTCCACCTCTGCGTCGACTTCGTGGTCTTTTTCAGCAGTTAATTGGGGGTGGTTACTTCTTCCTAGTAGGTAGTCTGTACTTACTTTGAAATAATCACCTAGTTTAGAAAGTGTTGAATTATCTGGTTCGCCCAGATTATTTTCGTATTTTGCATAACCTTGACGTGATATGCCAAGGAAATCAGCTATTTCTTGCTGGGTTTTACGATGTTGCATTCTAAGAGACTTTAATCTATTTGATAACATTGTAATACCTCACTTTTTATCATTAATTAAATTATATAGCAACTCTTAGTTACTTTGTGCACCTAAATGTTGCTAAAAGTTATTGACAGCAACTAAACGTTGCTTTATATTGGATGTATAAGGTAACATTGCGTTGCTCAGGAGGGGTGAGATTGAGAAGAAATTTAGTGGAATTAAGAGGGAAAAGAACATTAACTCAAGTAGCTGAAGAAATAGGAATTACCCGACAAATGTTAAGAGCTATTGAATATGGCACTAGAAATCCTTCTTTAGAAGTAGCAAGAAGGATAGCTATTTATTATTCTAAACCAATTGAAGAAATTTTTTTTGATGTCAAACGCAACGAAATGTTGCCTTTTAAGTAGGGTAAATACTATGTATTTCATAAAGTAGATACTTTATTTGTTTAAAAATGGTGAATGTAAATAGTTGCTCAATCTATCGGTATTAGCACAAGGCAATACCAGCGAGTAGAAGCAGGCGAAGCCTTTTTATCACAAAAAAATCTGAATAAACTGGAAGACATGTTCAAACTTCCACAACGTGTACTTTTGGCGAAGAACGTTGCGGAGATACCTGAATACTATCATTTTTACACACTTGGTACAGAAAACTGTCACTTCTAGTATACAAAAAAAGTCCATATTACGCATTGAGTAAAAGTTTAAATAGATGTTACCCGTTTAGTAAAACTCTAAGAAAAGAAATTAAATTTCAAAAGGGGATGGAACTAATGGCAAAAATAAAAAACTCAACCAATGAACTCAATAGTAGACGTATTGGGAAATTATGGACAGCTCTTAACAAGTATGGCATATACACAGAAGATGAATTAAAAAAAGCAGTTGAAGAAATGCAACCTTTAAACATCAGTTGTATGGTTGCACCTATTAACAATAATAATAAAAAAGCAAATTAGGAGAAAGCTAAAGGAGTGAGGAAGTTGAACAAAAATCATTTAAGAGAACAAATGGCACTTCTATTACCAGCTGACGTGAAGGAGAGAGTGATTATTGGAGTTGACAAAATTGTGTGTGGTGTATGCCATTCCCCTGTAGTGGATTATTGTGAAAGCCCAAACAACTATGAAGAACCTAAGTATTGGGAAGATGGGAAAGAATTCGGTGTATCTATATTCTATTTATGCACAGGGTGTTCAGTAGCTTATGCTGTTGGAGATTTACGAGGTACTGAAAAAGATATTTATAGACTACAAGAACAATTTCAGAGAGATAAGGGAACTGCCCTGAAATAAAAAACAGGGCAGCCTAGTACTCATTATTCAGCAACTATTATTCATCTGTTTGTTCAAGGAGGATAAATGTTTTTTGCTTGCTGATGTCAGGTGTGAAGGTGGCATTCAATCCTGAACGTTTTAAATATTTAGCAACATCTTCTCCAAGTGTATTTTTTATTTTTTCAAATTGTTTTGGGCGCATAGGTTTCCTACTAACATAGTGAAAATAAATAGAATCATTTGGAAGTGCAGATTGCTTTTGTGCATTGGCTATTTTTCTAATACCTTCAGTGGGATGAAGATATTCTATTTCAAATTCCTCGTTCGGATTTTGAATACTACGAATGGCTTGTTTTAACTTGTCGTAGAACTCGCTGAATCGCTTATCTATTTTGTTTTCTAGACCTTTTGCATATGTGTGATATTTGCCCCAATAACCACTGATAGCAGCAGTATTGTTACTTGTAAAATAAATACCATAATTTTTCACGAACGAAATTTGTTTATTTTCACATATAAGAATCAAAAACTGCTGTTTTTCTCTTTTTGTAAAGAAAATTTTTAGTTGATGACTATTGAATTTGAATGTTATTTCTAGTATTTCGTCTGAATTTAAGGAAGTTAAAATTTCGTATTCTGTTTGGAAGTTCAAATATATTCACTCCTTTGACTTTGTTTGAAAATCAATTGTAATAAGTTCTCTATTTTTATACCAAAAATAGAAGATATTAATATTTTACCACAATATATTGTGTGTTTGAAAGAAATGGGTATCAATATGTTGGGGTTTAGACTACGGGAAGTAAGGGAGAAAAAAGGAATCAGTCGCAACCAACTTTCTAAATTGGCTGGTGTCAATGAATCTACCCTTCAAATGATTGAAAATGAAAAAAATCCTAACCCCACATATAAAACAATGTGTAAGGTAGTAGATGCTTTAAAGGTGAAATTAGATGATTTTCGTTTTTAGTAAACACATAATTTGGAAGTGATTATATCGAAGTTAGTTTGTTCCTATCACAGGGCTAGCAACCTACTTGCTTGTCCGATGATGCGAATAACAAGGATTTAGCATCACCAATACCACACAAAGAAAGGGGAGGATAAAGAATGTTTGTAGTGGATTTTGAAAGTGTTGAAGTACCTCTTGATAAAAAAGTGCTAAAGCAATATATCGAAAAGAAAATAGATGAAGCATTACTCGAACTTGGACTGTGGTATGTAGATGTAGAAAAAATATCAAAGCTATCATGCATGTCTAAGCGTTTTTTAGAAGAAGAGATTGTGAGAGATCCACGCATGAGGGTTATTGAAATCAGAAGAACAGAAGATGGCAAACGCTGGTGGCCATATAAAGAGGCTTTTGAAGTAATGAGAGAAATCACAAGTGAATGGTAATCACGGTTCATTTTAAAAAATATATAGCTTGGCGGCATGTAGAAATGAAAAGCCGTGTATTATCTATTCCTTGTGGTTTTTATCTAAGGGGGAGAAATTAAATGTTTTATGTAATTGGACAATCTTCAGGAAAAGTTTATGCACAGGGCACAAAAGCAGATTGTATGAGAGATTTGCATAAAAAATATCCATCATGTAACGCATATAGCAGATTAGACGGGATGGAAAGGACAACGCTTCCAGAGCCGATGAAGCTAGTGTTTTACCATAATATATTGCAAGTTCAGGAGGGAGAGCCATTATGTCAACATTTATCCAGCGCATTGTAGATACTTTAGATGAGCAAGCAGACTGGAATGTGACAACAACTGTCAGTCGTAAAGATTTGATGCAGTTGGTAGAAGCGTATCGGCATTTATATGAACAGCAACAGGTGAAACAAGTAGTGGAAAAACAAACGACTGAAATAAAAATTGGTGACGTGGTCGTTGTCCAACATGCTGACAGACAATGGACACGTGAAATAGCAGATATCTACACATCTGAACTTGGTGAGCCGAATTTTTACCGAATGCAAGGATCATCTAGCCTATATACGGAAGATGAATTCACTTTAACGAAAGTGAAAAAGAGGCAAGTGGCAGATTTAGAAAGATAATCATTAATTCATAGAGCGAGGATTCAGCTCGCTCCTACCAAGTAGCTTACAACCCTAGTCCCCCCTTATTGACATATATCCATGGGGTTGTCGGCTACTTAATGGGAAACCAAGAACAAAGTTGAAAGAAGTAATTGATTTTTTTCAGCTTTGATTATTTAAAAATAAAACAGAGGGAATGGGACAAATGGAGCGATTGAAAGAATTTGTTGCACTTTGTGAAGAAAGAGAACAACTGTATAGCCATTCAGGCTTTTTATTTTCAAAATCAGATAATGAAAAAATAGCAGATATTACGGCTGCTATTCAAAAAATAGCAGTAGAATTAAATATTTTATCAGTGCTTAGAAGAAAGACGGATAATCGTTTAGCAATCACTCTCGTAGGAGGGCTTAATGATTTACAGCAATATTGCCAATCAGATGAGCAAATAAAGTACGATGTTTCGAAAGGAAAAAATGTTCATTTTCACAAGTATGATGTGAAGATTGGGGACTATTTGTTGTCTGCTATTTATATGGGACATGAAAAAGAAATTGGGATTGAAAAGAATTCTAAAGTAACAAAAGAAATAGAGAGAGATTAACTTGAAAGGAGAAAATAAGTAATGACATTACAGCAACTATTGACCCAGCAAGAGATTGTCTATGTAGAGAATGGAGCGGCTTTTACAAATAGTCGCATTGTTAGTGAGGTATTTCAAAAAGGTCACGATAAAGTACTGCGGGATATTCGTAGTTTAAAATGCTCGGCAACCTTTAAAGCCGCCAATTTTGGAGAGTGCCATTATAACAATGCGCAGGGGCGTCAGATGCCAATGTATACTCTCACATTTGATGGTTTTGCGATGCTGGCAATGGGTTACACAGGAGAGAAAGCCATGCAGTTTAAAGAACTGTACATAGCCGCATTTAATCATACGCATCGACTGCTAGCAGAACGTAATCAAACATTGCTTTCATTTGAACAAAAGCAGATAAGTGAGGCAGTGCAACACGTCATTAAACAAGCCTATCCCCAACTTGCACCAGCTGCTAGACAAAAATACTATACAGCATTGTATAAGGAATTGCGTCAGGAGTTTGAAGTGATATCTTACAAAGATATTCCACGCAGTAACTTGTTGGAAGCGTTAGAGTTTATAGCGAATTGGCATTCACCGAAATTGGAGAGTCCTCAATCAGCTATTAACTAATAATTAAATAGTGGGGTGAAAATATTGAGATATCAATTCAGTCAAGATCATTTACAGGAAGGGGAACGCATTCGCTTACGTAATGCAGTGGCTGAACGTGTCTATACACTTTCGAACAGATCTGGTGCACAGCCGATATTATTTAAAGCACTGTATACAGCATTAAAAGAACGATACGCTGTTAATTTCTATGGAGACATTAAACGAAATCAAATGCAAGATGCTTTACGATTTATAGCACAGTGGAGGGGTTAGGTCGGATTGCGAGGTGAATCTAATTGTCTAAAATATATCAATTAAAGTTATTTCAGGAGAATCAAGAACAAAACAACTTGCGCGATTCAGCAGAGGAAAATAGTGTTTCTTCTGCTACATATTTAGATAAAGAACATGTAATTAATTGGGTTTTAGAGCGCTGTATTGCAAAATATTTTGAAATGTCATTGCGTGCTAATTCAAAATCTTTACCAAGTTTAACAAGTCGGATTTCAGATTTACCAGGTACGCAAAGTAATGAATTTTTTAGCAAAACAGAGGCGGCAGCAATGAAGAGGGTGTCAGCGGCAGAATGGTTACGTGTCTTTCATGAAAATTTAGATGGTTTACCAACTGCACATAAAGAAATTATAGAAGAAAAATACTTACAACGAGCTTCAGATGGACGCTATAGATCGGATTTAGTTGTCTATCAAGAATTGAATTTAGGGCGTACCATTTACTATCAAATGAAGAAAGAAGCACTTTATTGGCTCGGTGTGAGATTAGCTGAGGAAAAAATCTTCGATCATACAGAGGAGATTCGGGAAGGTGATTATTAATGTTAAATATTCTAAAAAAGATTTCAGAAAAAAAGTGTGAAAATTGTGGAGTAATTCTTCAAAAAGATAGCACTAGACAGATAAATTTAAAGGAATTTGAGTTAATTAATAACGAAAATGCCTTTAATAAATTTAGAGAATCCCCTCGACCTTCATATTTGATAGTGGTTCATATCTGCGAAACTTGTCATGTAAATTTGCAGAATATATTGAGAAAGAGACGTGAAGAGGAGAAAAAAAGGCTAATCCAACAGAATAATGAACAGGAGGAACAAAGATACTTAGATGCGTTGAGAAAACAGGTTGAGTTAAAAAGGTTGGAAAAGCAAGCAATTGAATTAGGAATAGATTTAGATGAATTGTAAATGACTTTAGTTTCAGAAAGGATGGATAACATATGACTTATTCAGAAGAAATGGAGAAATTAGGACAAGTGACAATTTTTGATTTGTTGCCACCGTCACCATCGAATGTATTTTCAATTGGAGATAGCGTTCGTGTTGTTATTACAGCCGAAAGCGATTCAGAGTCATATCATTATTTAGAAGCCTATCATCCCATAGTTTTGAAAAAACGAGGAGAAATCATTGAGATACAAGGAAATCAACAATATCTAGTGCTATCCATGTTAAGAGTAACTGGCGAAGCAAAATTAAAAGTGCGTTATGAGGTGCAGCTGCCTATTACAGAGGCTGAGTTTGAAGCAATGTCAGAAAGGCAAGCGAATGCATTAATTGAAGAGCATATTGATTGGTTAGTGACATTAAGTAGTGCTGAAACAGAGGATATTGAGGTTTGGGACTACGATTCTGAGGAATAAAAAATAGTTTAAAAGTTGAACAACAGGCATTAATTTTTGCTCAAGTTTATGAAGATTGTCCATTTTGTAAAGGGATGATTATTGTTCTCCAAGTTTCAAAATCCGAATGGAATGAAAGTAAATATGACATATACAGTAAATAATTTACTAATCACTTTGAAAATTATACGTATAAAAAAGGAAAATGAAATATGTACGGAATCGTATTTAATAAAATAGATATTATTAAGGATCAAATCGAAGAATTGTTAGCTTTCTGTATTGGTGAAACAGAAGAGCAAGCTCTTGAAGTCTTTCGGAAAATCGAAAATCACTATACAGAACATAAAGGGCAGCCAGAGGTTGTTATTGATTTAGTTGATAAAAACAGAACGATACTACATGACTATTCATTGACATATTCACATGCTAAAGAATTAGCATTTTCTATGGGATGGGATATAGAAAAAAATGAATTAATTAACCAATAGGATAGAAAGATGAATAAATAAGTATCGTATAGTGGTAAATTAATAATTATTTTTATAAGGAAAATATCGAAAGGATGGATTATTCATGCTAAATGTAACTGGTGAAGCAACAGTAAAAGTGCGGTATGAGGTGCAACTACCTATCACAGAGGCTGAATTTGAAGCAATGACCGAACAGCAGGCCAATGCTTTAATCGATGAACATATTAATTGGCCACTAGCTTTAAGTAGTGCTGAAACAGAAGATATTGACGTTTGGGACTATGATTCTGAGGAATAAAGATAATTTAAAAGTTGAACAACAGGCATTTATTTTTGCTCAGTGCCTGTGATTGAGCTTTTAAAAACATGGAAACGGGGTGTTTATTTTTGCAAGAATCCATTAAAACTAAAATTCAAAAGTTACTCATTTTAGCACAAGATGCGAATGACGAGGAATCGCAAACGGCTATGTTACACGCTAGAAAACTTATGCTAAAACATAATATTCAGGAATCAGAATTAGTTTCAAGTCTTGTAAATAATAAAACAGTAGTTAATGAAAGAGTATACAGAAATAAATTGATTTGGTGGCATAAAAGATTAGCTCAAATTATTTCACATCATTTTAGGTGCAGCTATTACAAAAACACAGTTGATTCTTATCAATCAGAAATTTGATTTGTAGGTTAGAGGACGATGTGCAAATTGCATCAATGATTTACAACTTTGCTAGGGCTTCTATTCATTATCACTCTAAAACTTTTTTATTAAGACCAGAAATTAAGCGCAAGTGGAAAAGAAAGCATCAATTCAAAAATGACTATATAGAAGGCTATCTTGCAGGATTAGATTTTAAGTTCTATGAACAAAATAAATCAGAATCGTTGGAGCTTGTAATTGTACAAGACGCGTTAGTGATTGAATATTATAATTCGCTTTCTTTAACATCCGTTAAGATGCGCACACCCAAAAAAGCGGGTGACATTGAAGCGTGGCAGAACGGCTATCAAGACGGACAAAGATTTGAAGGTGGGAGGGAAATGGTTGGATATGAACTTTAGTCACAAACTATATGAAAAATCCTATGAATTGTTTATAGAGCCAGGGCTTGTACTTTTTGTGATGTTGCTTTGTGTGATATTATTATTGCTTTTTAAGCTTCGGATGAATAGCAAGCATGAAAAGAAAGGGTAGTTGAAGGCAGTCTTTGCATTGAGAGTTGCTGATGTAACAAACGGTCAGTTTTCGATTATTTAGCACATTGCCGAAAATGAAGGGGGTACACCTGTGAAAGAATCTGAATTATTTGAGCCACTTAAACAATTCCTACTCGAAGAAATGGGATGCGAACAAGTATATGCAGAGTTACATGATATAGATGCTGTAGCTAAACATGGTAACGCTTGTATTGGAGTAGAAATGAAAACTGCACTAAATTTTAAAGTGATTGAACAAGCCATTAGCCGTATAGGTTTAGTTGATTATATTTTCATATTAGTACCACAACCTAAACAATATCATCGTTTTTTCATCTTAGATTGGTTAAAAGAATTAGGAGTTGGATTGATGTATTATGACGAGAAAAGAAATGTTACAACAATTCACCAATGGGGGAAACGCCATCGTCGTTCGGAATATATTAACATCCTAGACAGGGTAAATAAGGAAATCCATTCTATAAATGTCGGTGGTTCTAAGGGCGGAGAAACCATTACAGAGTATAAGCTCACAATCGAAAAAATCAAAGAATGTTTATATTTTAATAGCAAAGGCTTAACGATTGATGAATTGCTGGAAAAGGTACAAACACATTATTCCAACCCCAAACCGTCTACAATGGCTACTTTGAGGGCGGATTGGAATAAGGAATGGATAGAGATTGTAGATGAAGGCGGAAAGCTTGTCTATAGAATGAAAGAATCCTATAGAAATGATTATTGGAAGAAATATATGGAACGTAGGGCAGAGATACGAGCGAGGAATCGCGCCTAAGTATAATGTCAATTTTGTGTAGGAAGGAAGGGGAAACATGGATAACAATTGTTCCATTTTAAATGAAAAGATGAATATGCCTGTAATTAAAGGTTTTTGGGATAGAGATACTTTATTGATTAGATGGTTTGGTGATACAGGAGCTGCAATTTTTGCTATGTTGATACACTATAAAGCAAATGAATTAAGAACACAACGAAATTCACAACGACACATGCACTATTTCGAAGTATTTTGCGAAACAACATATGTTAATGAACTTTGGTTAAACGAGAACAAAGAGCAGAAGATAGGTTTAGTGAATGTTATAACAATCGCTGAGGTTGGTAAAGGTACGTCATTCCATACTAAAAAAGAAAGATAGTTAAGCAAAAAAACCAAAACAAAAAGAAGAGATTGCACAATTGCATAGTAAAGGAGGGACTCACGTTGAATATTAAGGTTGATGAAACATTCATAGGTCGTGTTACAAGTAAACAAAATCTAATTCTAACATTGGATGCTCTTTTATTTTTTAAGTTGAAATGGACATTTTTCGAACAACGGAGATTTTTAAAAAAGAACTACATTTTCATTATTTCAGGTAATACAGCAAAAGCTTTTAGCGATTCTTATTTCACTAAAGCGAGAGTTGCAAATGACGCAGAGTTCTTATCTTTAAAACAATATTATGAGTAATTGAGTATAAGAAAGATTGTGCGTAGTAAGTGAGGTGAAATCAATGATTAAAATACTTGAACTCTTTGGGGGTATTGGAGCGCCGAGGAAACATTTAAAACGTGCAGGAATCCCTCATAAACTTGTTGATTACGTGGAGTGGAAAGATAATCGTGTTCGAGCATATAACGCCATGCATCCATATAAGCATAATCCCCAAGACATACGAGGGTGGAACTTAAAGCCAGATATTTTAATACACGGTAGTCCATGTCAGGACAATAGTGCAGCTAATTTAAACGATGATAAAGGTCGCTCGAAATTAATGCTTGAAACTATCCGCATTATTAAAGAGATGGGGGAGTGGCGTCCAAAATTTGTGATTTGGGAAAATGTGCGTGGTGCACTTTTTAAAGCAAAACGTCCTATTTTTGATGAATATTTACGTGAAATTGAATTGTTGGGGTACACCAATAGTTATGAAGTGCTCAACGCAATGGATTTCGGAATACCACAGACATGTGAAAGAGTTTTTTGTGTATCGGTGCTAGGCAATGAAGTATTTGATTTTAGTAAACTACAGCACAAGCCTTTGCGCCCTATGAGCGATTTTCAGCAACTTGATAGTGAGATTGAAGACATTGAGAAATATGTCGTTGAAATACCATCAATGCTTAACCGCATAAAAGATTTAGCTACGCCAGCTGAAATTGAAATTAATAAATCAAAATTCCGCTATATCGAAACGATTGTCGATGTATGCAATACAATTACGGAACATCCTGACCGATGCCCAAGTGCCGGCGTATTTAAAATGTCAGATGGTCGTTTCCGTTATCCCACAGAGCGTGAATGGTGGCGCTTAATGGATTTTGATGATGAAGACTTTGATTTAATGCTCGAAGAATTTCCAACTAAGCCAGGTAAAAGGAACGCAACATTATACGCTCTAGCTGGCAATAGTATTGTTGTATCTCAAATTGGTGCAATACTAGACTTATTACTAGATGGAAATTATGCAAAAAAAGAAACTGAGCCAGTGCAATTAGAGCTTATTTGTTAAGCACAATAGAACCAAAGGAAGGAGTAGTGGTTTGATTATAGGTGTAGTTGTAGCAATTGTGGCAGTAATTTTGTTATAAGTAAAAATTTTAAGAGCTGAACAACAGGCATTGATTTTGCCTAGTGCCTGTGATTGAGCTTTTAACATATAAAAATGAAGGGAGTGGCAGGGATGAAAGTATTAGATGGAATCCAGTTTTTTGATGCAGAGCAACAGTACTTAAAACTTTATGAATATGAATTAGAACATGAATCACACAAAAAACTTACTGCTGCTTCTGTTGTGGCTTATCTAATGTTAAGATCTGTTGCTGATAGCGCTGGTCAAATACATGAAGCAGACTTTAATTTAAAAGAATTAAGTGCAAAGATGGATTTGCCTTACAGCTCGATGCACAACGGTTATCATCGATTATTTGAGATTGGTTTATTAACGATTAAGCATATTGCTGGACATACATATATTACATTACCTATTGTTGCTGCTCATTTGCCGGATAAAGAGGACAATGAGGTTAGCAGTTATTTTCGCATACCTCGAATACTCTTTAAAGGTGGCTTTTTAAAGCAATTTATTAAGTCGAGAGATGTTCGTGGCTTATTAGGACTGCTCGATTTATTGAATGGTTTATTCCGAGAATGGGGACGTAAACGTAGCACAACATTAAAGCGAAAAAAAGAGACATTGATG
Source organism: Metasolibacillus sp. FSL H7-0170 (assembly GCF_038593115.1). NCBI lineage: Bacteria > Bacillati > Bacillota > Bacilli > Caryophanales > Caryophanaceae > Metasolibacillus > Metasolibacillus sp. FSL H7-0170. Next base: position 383,163 of record NZ_CP151964.1, read on the forward strand.
AAAAAAATTAAACATTCAAAATATGCTTTTAAAAATTGGCTACAGCGTGTTTTATCGAATGAAGCTAGTCCAATTGTTGTAAAAAATGAAACAGATGAGCTATTTGAATTAACGCTGGCTGAAGCTGCCTTTGTAGAGCGAGAAAAAGATGCTGAGTTTGAGCAGTTTAATGCAGCTACACGTAATACGCTCCTTAGCTTTGTTAAATCAAGTCGATTATCATATCGCAAAGCAGATTTAACAGACTTCCAATGGGCGTGTCAACAAGAGTTAACAGAGCCTCTGTATGCCGGCATATCCGCTTTTGCTGCTGAGCAAGTAGATTATGCTGAAAAAGTAGCGATGGGTATAATTGCAGGCTCAGGTGTTGAGCAAAAAATCGCAGAATTTGATGGATACCTAAGAGGAGCAAAATTATTAATCCCTTCAATTTTAGATGCAACAGTTAATGAAGTAGCTGCAAAGGCATCTTCGATTCAGAATATAGGGGCGTACTTTAGAAAAACATTACGCATTCAAACGAGCATTGCTTTAAGGGAAGACAAGCCATTAAGAATAGCGATTACAAGCTGGTACAGAAATCAGAACATGCCTGTACCAAGTCAATTCCAATAGTAAACAGTAAACAGCCTTTTTCAAAAATAACATTGAAAAGGGCTATTTCTAGTTGGTTAATGGAAGCGATTGTTGTTCGACTCTTTAAAAATCATATTTGCTTGTTATAAAATGCAGCTAATGCTGCATTTTTTTGTTTACTGTAATCCATTTCACCATGTGGATTAGATTTCATCCTGTATATAAAGGGGGGGGGCAAAAATTAAATTTAATTCATCTTGTATATAAATTTAATCATTTTTATCTAAAAAGTGAGTAATTGAATTAGTAAAGTGAATAATTTATTTAATGATGATGATTTCAGTTGAAAATTTATTGGTTTATTCAGATCATTGCTAAAAGCATTGGTACGTGTGGATTTATAGACACCCTTTGTACTCTCTATTTATATATGTATTACTATTTATTGTTTTCTATTTATTGATTTTTTATTTCTATTATTTCTCCTATTAAATTTTTAATTATGATGCATTGGCTTATTCTGCCATAACGATGCACCATAAATAAAAAATGGAGGGGCTGCGCTTTTATCAAGAAAAAGAATGAGAAGAAACTGTCGTTCTTAGTGCGGGTTTGAATTAAAGTTTGATAAATTATCGATGTGTAGATTATTCTTTATTTAATAAAAAAACAAAAATTTGTTGATTTCCGTTACGGGAGACGCTTTCCGTGGGCACAGCTTCAACTAATTTATTTCGGTTGTCACTTAATATAACTGGATTTTCAGCTCGAGGTCAACACGATATTGGTCATGGTGGCGCTGCCACAGGAGGTGGCGAATTAGCCTCCGTTCTTTTGTTTACGGAGGCGCCCCCTCCACTCCAATCAACAAGTAAATCCTTTATTAACAGTGCATTCTCTACTTTAAAACACACCTATTAATATCCAATTTTTCATAATCAACACCCCTAATAATTTATAATAGATTGATTATTTTGAAGGAAATCCGATAATTTAGAAAAAAGTTTGAAACAATTTACTTTATATGCTGAATGCCCTAGTTCAACAATCAGGCAAGATTTTCTAATGTTATGTGAAATTTTTTTAGATTAAAACCAATCTCAGCTATCTTGATTACTAGTTTGCCATTAATTCAGGCATTTTGTTACCGAAGAATAATAGAAAATTTTTTTTATTAAAGGATTCAAAAAGTTGATAGAAGTCATTTACGTTTCCAAATAGTTGTTATATGATAGAGTCATGCCATAAGGTGGTAAACGGAAGCCATATGATTCGGATTTAATATGAAATTCGAAATTGGAGAACAAGGCTCACTCAGGCCAAGTTCTAAGTGAGAACTTATTTTTAATTATGGTTTACGTGGGAAGTCTTATCTTTTTAGATAAGGCTTTTTGTATAGGAGGGGGAATTTTTTTGTTGATTAAAGAAATAGAATTTCATATTGAACAGATCGCAGAAAGAAAGGCAAAAGAATTTCAAAAATACCATAACAACATTGATTTAATAAATCAAAGAGAGTATCGAAGAATTAAAAATCCAATTCCAAAAGAAATAAAAACACCTGAAGAATGGGATGTTGATAAAAAATATAATCCATTTTATGTATTGAAACATAAAAAACAAATTGCAAAATCAGTATTCGGAAAGTTAATTAATGGAACTTATCAACCTTTTCGACCATATGAGAAGCTGATCCCGAAGAAAAATAGTACTAAAACTAGACCTGTTCATGTTTATCAAATTCCTGACGAAGCTGTTTCTAATTATTTATACAGTAGGTTATTAAGCAAAAATAAACATAGATTTAGTTCCTTTGCCTATGCTTATAGAAGCGATAGAAATGTACATTATGCTATTCAAGATATCGCATTGGATATAAAAGGAAACCCCCGAATGTTCGTTGCTGAGTTTGATTTTAGGGATTTCTTTGGCTCAATTAACCATGAATATTTGTTATCACAATTTAAAAAGAATGGTTTTTCAATCAGTGATTTTGAGACAGATCTAATCAAAAAGTTTCTTACTCAATTTCCAAAAGGCATCGCGCAAGGGACATCAATCTCACTTTTCTTAGCAAATTTGGCATGCTGGTCATTGGATAAACAACTTGAGCTAGAAGGACTAAGATTTGCGAGGTATGCCGACGACACTGTTATATGGTCAGAGAGTTACCAGAAAATTTGCAAGTCATTTGATATAATACAAGATTTCTCCAAAGAAACCGGGGTAGAAATTAATTTTGATAAATCTCATGGTATTAGTCTTTTGTCCAAGAAAGGTATGCCGTCTGAATTCCTATCTGATAAAAATTCTATTGAATTTCTTGGGTACAGTCTTTCTGGTGATAACATTAGTATCAAGCCCGATTCCGTAAACAAAATAAAGAAACACATAAGTTACTTGCTATTTAAAAATCTTATCCAACCATTAAATACAAAACCTCTTCAATCTGTAAAAATCCCTAGTAATAACAACGATAGTGATTTTGTTACGGCAATTATGCAAATAAGAAGATACATGTACGGCAATTTGAATGAAAATATGTTGAAAAACTATTTAAATGGCTCATATAAAAGACTTAACTTTAAAGGAGTAATGTGTTTCTATCCTCTTTTAGATGATGAAAAACAGATGATAGAACTTGACAGGTGGTTACTATCAACTATTCTTAATTCGTTAAGAAAGAGAAATAAATTATTGATTAATCACGGCCATAATCGTTCAAATCAATTTCCGTTCAATTTAGACAAAAGTAATTTGTTGTTAGAATGCAAACGAAAAAGAATACATGGAAAAAAGGGGTTAATCGAAATACCAAGTTTTACAAGAATATACCAAGCGATAAAAGAATCAGTTAAGGTAAAAGGAATAGAAGCTACTATGCATCCAAAATCCAATGAATATAGTTACTAACCTCATATAAGTTTAAACAAACAACACCTTTGTGTATTCGTTTTAACAGCAGTGATTTTCTCCAAGAATAGGGCGCGATTGCCGAGGATCAACAGTAGAAAATGATCATACTTTATTAAAAGTGAATATTATTTAACAAAGAATTACCCCCATTTTGATTAATCTTTTTCAAAATGGGTTCTTTTCATTTAACGTGAAATGTGGGTTGCCCTATTGTTTTGATCAAACTTTATTCCAAAGCTACATTTGAAAAAATGAAATAAACTCGTTGTTTCATCTTTTTAAGAGGTATGTATTTCGCAATTGAAATGTGGTTCTTACGCAAAATTGGTGATGGATTGCTCAAAGTGCTATTCGGGTATAGTAACTTAAAAGGACGTGGCTTTCATGTATGAAATGATTACTCCATTTGGAGCGAATTTTGAGTTAGTACACCAAGAAGCATCGGATATTGAAATGCGATTTTTTCTAATTAGTCGTACAAAATCGGCTATTTGTCCAAAGTGCCAACAAGTAAGCACACGTAGACATAGTCGCACAAAACGCCAAATTAAAGATTTACCCATTGTTCAAAAAGAGGTCATTTATCATATTCAATTAACAAAATGGTTTTGCGAAACAAGTTCATGCACTTCCAAAATTTTCACTGAACAGTTAACAGAATGTCCAGCGTATCAACGTTTTACGATACGAGCAATGGACTTTTTGCGACAGTTGGCATTTAAAATGAATTGTGTACAGGCTTCGAATTTAAGTCGTAATTTGAAATTGCCTGTCAGTCACGATACACTTCTTCGTCTCATCTATAAAACACCAACACCTCAAATGACATCTCCCTTTCCTTGCGATTGATGATTTTGCCTTTCGTAAAGGAATTCATTATGGGACGATTATTTGTGATTTACGCACAAATAAACCTATTTGTCTACTGAAGGGGCGAGATATGAATACGGTGACCAATTGGTTACAAGCACAGCCACCTATTCATCTTGTGGCAAGAGATGGCTCACGTAGTTATCAAGCCGCCATTAGCAATACTTCATCTTCTATCTTGCAAATCAGTGACCGTTTTCATCTTGTTCAAAATCTCTATAAAGTTATGAAAGAAATGATACAGCGATTATTACCATCCCATTGGGAAAAGCCAGACTCCTCCAATAATCGATTATCTATCCCTATCACTAGTTTAAATGAAAAAGAAGAAGCAAAATGGCAATTAATCCAGGTGATTCAAAAAGAAAAGCAATTAGGTTTATCCATGAGGGGTCTTGCAAAAAAATATAAGATAAGTCGTAATACCGTTAAAAAATACTTAGAAACAAATCAGCCACTCACTTATAGCCCAAGAATAAAGCGGTCAATTAATACTACAGAATTTCAAACATCCATTGTAGAAGGACTTGAAAAGAAACAATCGATTACAGCGATTTTTCAACAACTTCAACAACAAGGATTTACTGGCAGCTACACCGCTGTTCGAAATGCCATAAACCAAATGAAACGTACGCCTGTTCAAACACAACTGTTCAGTAGACGACGGATTATCTCATTATTTTGGCGTAATCACGCTCACTTAACAGTGAAGGAACAACAACAGCTTCATCAAACATTGACGATTTATCCAGTAACGCAAGAAATATATGCGTTTGTTCAATTATTTCGCGAAGCGTATCAAACCTTAGATTTTCCTTATTTTCTTCGTCTTAAAGCGAAGTTTCAATCAAGCAAATTAAAAGAAATAACACGATATCTTTCCATGATACGTGAAGATTTAGAAGCCATTAAAGCTGCTTTTTTCTATACGTATAATACAAGCATTGTGGAAGGCCAAATTAATCGATTGAAAATGATCAAACGGCTCATGTATGGAAGAGCCAGTTTAGAGTTGTTAGAAAAGAGAGTGCTACTAAGTTGATATTGTTATTTTAAGATAATTTTAGGGATTGCAAATACATGGTTAATGCTTTTTTCACTAACTATGCGTAAGAACCTGAAATGTGAGCCATATTGCAACCGAAATATTAGAATATTCTGGTGGACAAAATGATAGAGGCAGCAAGTTTATCGTTAGGCTTTACATGGAGCCTCTGCAGGCATAATTCACGCTTAAAAGCGTAATAACAAGGATTTTACGACCGAACAAGGGTATCATGCCCATCACTCCAAATAAAGCAGAGGTGTGCGTCTGAAAAATACACAGAGGTTTAAGTGGCTCACTATTGGGTTGCGATATACAGAGGTAAAGATAAGGAGTAGATATGTGTACATTAAAATAGGTATTTTGTCAATACTTCTGTACAAAGTCCGTACAAAATGCGGACGATTTCCGTACAAAACGCGTACAATTTGCGGACTTTTTTTGCAAAAAACTGTGGTAAATTATTAGTATCAGAGAATTGGGCGGACGCGTATGTGCGCAAAATCCAAATAAAGACCTTTCCAATTTTGCGTATTGCAAAATTTATGGATGGGTCTTTTCTTTTTCTGAAATAAAGATAGAAAGGAGGGGAAATAGATGGCACAACTAGCGCATGAAGCAAAAAATAAAGCGGTGCATATTGCAGGGTTGCTGGCACTATACGCTACTGAAAATAAAAAAGATATTGAGGTAACTTTATATCAAGTAGGCGAAGAGTGGGGGATTCAAGCTGGCAAACGTGGAGAAACACCATTCTCATTAAAGGAAATGGAATTTATTCATGCAGATATGGCAGAGCAGTTTGCTAGCCATTTAGCTAAGCAGCATGGATTTACTTATCGAGGTGTAATGCCTAATGAAAAAGAAATGGCATTGCAGCAAGTAATTGAACGTTATAGCAAAGAAATATTGCAGACGGTCGAAACGTATGTGTCAGGTGATAAACAAGGAAGTGCTTACTTGACTAAAAACGAAATGGAGCATATGCTACACAATCATTTTATACGAATTGAAAATCGTTTGGAACAATACTTTGAGCAACCAGCCCCCAAAGTAACATTTGCAGAACGCTTTGAGACGTTTAAAAATGATTTGAAGCAATTTGCTAAGGACTTGAAGCAAAGATTAAAGCAGGTGTTTCTTCTTTGAATGAACGTATTAAAGATTTTACCAAAGTTGTAGATGTTATGTTAGAACCAGAGGTAGGAGTTATGAAATCTACTAAAAAAATCAACAAACAGCCAGAGCTAGAACGCTAAGTATTAATTTGGAGAACTCACCAATTATGGTGAGTCCTTTTGAGTGATGTTTTAAAGTGTGTATAACAGAATTTTATCTATTAAAAAGGAGATGAAAAAGTTTGAGTATTTTTAAATCAGAGATGTTTTTAATTCTAATTGCGTTGGTGATTTTCGGTATTTTTATCGCGTTTTCTACGGGTGTGATTGATCCATCTATGGAGGAAATCGGTCAAGGTATGCGTAGCTTGATAAGTAAAGTATTTGGAGCTACTGGTTTTAATTAAACCTGAAAAAACGAGGGAGGCAACTCTCTTTTTTGCTTTATTCACGAGGGAAAGGAAGGATGAGTTTTATGAATGGTGTTGAGCAAACAAATAGCATTAGAACGAATAGTGCTAAATCATCTACAGCAAAAAATCGATCTAAATCAGCACAGCGTCAAAAGCCTAATGGCTATGCCGAAATGGAATCTTTGGTAAAGGAAATTTGTGATGGACATGGACTGTCCTATTTTTTATGGCTTCATGAGCAGCATCAGGCGTTTGTTATAGATTTTAATTTAAAAAATAAAGGCAGTATTGCTTCATTAGCAAAAAGGGAAGGTGAATAAATTTGGATAATGTTACATCACTCATTAACGACATTGCAAAAGATGTACAAGGCCTTGCACCTGCTGTTGCAGGAATTGTGCTAGTGATTATTGGTTTTGTTTGGATGTTTGCGAAAGACCCAAACAAAAAGGAAGCAGCTCAAACGTGGATGATGAACGTATTTATTGGTTTTGCCATTGTTTATTTAGCTGCATCACTCGTTGCTTGGGGAACTGGTAAAATGTCAGGATTCTAGGAGGAATGAGGCATGAGAAAATTATATATTCGTTTTCAAGCTGAAGGTGACCATTTTCGAGAAATTGATGATGAACGCAACTATTTTTTAGTTGAGGCTGAAGAGTTAATCGAAAAACTTAGACTGCGATTAACAAAAGAAAAAAGAGAAGCTAACAAGCCTTTTGAATTCTGGATGGATGGAAAATGTCTTGTTATTAGTCACGTAGATTTCAGCAAAAAGGAAAGTTTGCAAAAGCAACTGGAACAAACGATGCTGACATATGGTAGTTGGGACGAGGAGCATCGACACCGATATACGAATCAATTGGCGGAATATGCAGAGCAAGAAAGGCAGCTCTTTTTAAATAAAGAGTTTGCCTTATTTGCAATTCGCAGTGACCAGTTGTTTGGTGTACCAACTTTTACACCTTTTCCAATACTTTTAGATACAAGCAAGCTCTATATGCTGTATCAAAGTATGCAGCCATTAGTGAAGACAGGGTTTTATGCAGAGCTTGAACAGATGATGGCATCGATAAAAATGGCTCTATACAAAGTTATTGATGAGGCAGGGAAATCGGATGCTGTACAGCAGCAAATTGGATTGGTTCAGCGACAAAAGGCATTAAGTGCAGGGGTAGAGGCTCTATTATCAGAAACGCTTCAATCATTTGTTCAATATGCCTGTGCCCGTTTTCAGTCTGTTGGGAAAGAGCGTATTGATGCACTTTGTCCAAACTTTAAATTGTATCAGAATGTGCAACAAATTCTTTTTACTGCATACGTCAATCAATTAGGTTTTGCTCAGGGCTACGAGCAACAACTGCTTTTATTTGAAGCGTTATATGAAAAGTATGATGCTATTTTAACACAAGGCTTTGCTCTTACTGATGATGCAATGGTAGAGTCACTCGTCCTCACACCTGTGCTCAAGCATTTTAAAGAAGGTATAGAAGGGCAATTACAAGTAGAAACGGAAAGCGGACATGAGCAAGAATCGGTTAGTATATCAGTCGATTAATGAAATGCTGACGGAATTAAATGCACAGGATCGAGGGCGTTATTATATTTGTAGTTGTCCAGAATGCCAAGAGCAAGAGGCTTTTATTTACAAAAATAATCTGAACTTTATTCAATGCAATCGTGAAAATTCTTGCGGGGAACGTTTTTTATTAAAGATTGCCGAAAAAGATGAAGAGTATATGTATCAAGAGCCAGTAGAACAAGAGAAGGGATTAACAGTTGCACAAGCAAAGCAAATTGACCGATTTACAGATATGATGCAACACTTTTTACACCATATTCAAAGTGATGCTCTAGATAATGGATATCGTGGGCTATCACGTGAAACTACAACACCATTCATTGCAGACTTTCGTGATGCTGGTGTTTCTTTTATGTTTGAGTATGCGGGCGAGTTATTGCCAAAGGATTACGCAACAAATTATTGGATGTGCCAACGTAATTTAGTATCACCTATATTTGGTGACGATGGACGGGTGGATCGCATTCTTCTTCGATCGACAATTAATCCAGATATACAACCAAAAGAGCTACAATTAATTATTAATCCCTCCAACAAGGCAAGGGATTTTTTTGTTGATGTGCCTGAACACGCAGAAAGTATTGTAATTAGTGAGGCGCTTTTTGATGGGTTATCTTTTCGGGAAGTAGACAAGGAAATAGGTGTTATGGCATTAACCGGTTCGCGTAAATGGAGAAATCTTTGTATGCACTTAAAGCAGCAGGCTACACAGTATCAAGATAAAAAATTTCTCATTGCAATGGATGATGACATCGCAGGGTATAAAGCGGCCATTGAAATTGCTCGTTGCTTAGAGGAAATTCAGGCAGATTACCAGGTGTTTAGTTATCCTAAAGCACAAAAAGATGCCAATGCTTTTCTTGTCGAGAGCCCAGAACGGTTTGAACGTGATGTGCAATTGTTTCAACAGCGTTTTGCTACATCAAATAGAAGCTATATAGATGTGAAAAAAGAGATGCAGCAAATTGTTATTTGTCATTCTAACTTAGATGCCCTAGCTTTTAGAAGCGTTGATTCAAGTATTGGTGTTATAGCAATACCGCATGAGGAGAAAGTAGAAGAAATTAAAGGTCGATTTAATCGCTGGATGCAAAGTAGAAATATGTATGACAAAACTTTTCTTCTAGCATTTCCTAGTACAGAGGAGGGACAGGCAGATACACATAAAATAATCAATTTTTTGCAAAAACAAGGGCTGAAATATCAAGTATTCGATTATGGAAATTCCGAATATCAAAACCCTGCTGAATTTGTATTGAACAATCGAAAGGATTTTGAAAAAAAGGTGCAGCCGTATTTGTTAGTACCCAAAAAACGACAAGAATATGAACGTTAAAAAGAGGTGAGAATATGCCAGCATACCTAAAGCTGTTACCTCTAGTAGTAATTGCTTTAATTTTTATTACAGTAATGCACTACATTGGCTCTACACAAAATATATCGACACGAACAGTTGCTGAAACAGATGGAATTATGGAAATGGCCAATATCGGTGTAGCTCGTGCAGAAATCAATCAAGAAGGAAATTTGCAAAATGAGGAAGCGTATTTTGCTAAAGAGGAGTTACTTCAGAATTTAGCAATGGAGCTTGCCGCAGCACAAAAGAACCTGCCATACGATGTAAAAGTGGATTATGTATTTACTGATAAGAAAGGGCAAATTACTGAAAATCAGCTCGAAATACGAGGGATACACTATCGTATGCAGTATGTTGATGAAGATGGAAATGTGAAGGGAATTGCTGAAAAGCATTTAGCTTTAAATGAATTAATGAAATAAGAGCATTCACCAATTTTGGTGAGTGCTTTTTGTATAGCTGAAAATGTAGGTGGTGAATGGCGTGTGTCAAATATGAAGAGTGGTATTTTCATTTTAATAATTGTCGCAGTTTTTGGAATTCCGTATTTTCTGATGGTGACAATCGATTCTTTTCAGCAGCAGGCATTTCTAAAAGTGACAACGGAAATACCAGAGTTAATAAAAGCGGAGGGTGGGGTATCTCCAGTTGTAAGACAAGTGACAAATAATCTACAGGAGAGAGGCTTTCAAATTACTTACTCACAACCAGATGGTGTTAGGCATTTTGGTGAAGAGATTGTTATTAATTATGTATATGAATATCAAAATGTGAAGGGGCTAGAGCGAATAGAAATGCACAATAACGTAACGATTATGAAACGTGAATAAAAGGAGGGAGGCTAGGTGGTTGGACAACGGCTATTAGAATTTATAGCAAAACCAAAATTGCTACTATTATTTTCTTTGTTCTACAGCATTGTCATGTTTTTTGTTGCTAATTTTGTACTCGCCTTTTTACAATCAATATTAGCAGCGATTCAACAATTTCAACAGAATCAGAAAGTGCTATTTAATATGAATTGGCAGAGTGTGTTTGATTTTCAAGCAAATATTCTACCTTTTTATATTGGCTTTGCCCTCCTTTCGGCCATAGGGCTTATTAAGTTTGTTTACAATATAAGATTAAGCTATGGAAATCTAAATCAGGGGCAACATGGCACGAGCGAGTTTGAAGAAGTAAAACAATTAAAGAAGCAATATAAAATCATCCCCGCAGCTCACGAGGAATATGACGGTGATGGTGGCATTATTATTTCAGCTCTAAGAGAGACAGGACGTCCATATAGGCTATTAATTGATAGTGGGCCTGTCCATACGATGGTAATAGGTATCACCAGAAGTGGTAAAGGAGAAACCTTTGTTTTTCCAATGATTGATGTACAGAGTCGATCGAAAAACAAACCCTCACTTGTTATTAATGATCCGAAAGGTGAGCTAGCAGCTGCTAGTTACGATACATTGATTGCGCGAGGCTATGATGTATATGTATTTAATTTACTACAGCAATATATGGGCATGGGCTTTGATCCAATTAAAATTGTTGTTGATGCATGGAAAAGAGGAGATAGCAGTTTAGCGCAACAATATGCAAATAGTGTTGCTTTCATGTTATACAATGATCCGAACGCCAAAGACCCATTTTGGAATAACTCAGCTAAATCTTTAGTTACGGCGATTATTTTAGCGATGGTTGAAGATACATTACTCGTTGGACGTGAAGAAACAGTCAATATGTATTCAGTGGCTAATTTTCTTTCTACTTTTGGTAGTGATACAGATGATGAGGGAGAAAACGCCTTAGATTTATTTTTCCGTGAGCGTGATGAGAATAACCCCGCACGTATGATGTATGCAACAAGTAACTTTGCTGCTGGTAATACGCGAGCGAGTATTTTCTCTACTGCGATGGATAAATTACAAATTTTCACTTTAGAACCAAATGCAAAGCTAACAAGCTACAACAGTTTAGATTTAACGGATATTGGCTTTGGAGACAAGCCAGTTGCTGTTTTCATGGTTACACCTGACTTTGACGAGTCAAACCACGTACTTGCGAGTATTTTTATTAGTCAAATGTACCGTACCAATGCGGAGAAGGCAACATTAAGCCCAAGTGGAAAAATGAAGCGACAAGTGCATGCTTTGCTCGATGAGTTCGGAAATATGCCAACTGTTGATGGCATGGCTGGCATGGTCACAGTAGGCGCAGGTCGGGGTTTCCGTTTCCATTTAATTATCCAAGCTTATTCACAATTACGAGGGAAATATGGAGACCATGATGCAGATACGATTATCGGTAACTGCTCCAATCAAATTTATATTTTAACGAAGGATGAGGCAACAGCTGAGCAATTCTCGGCGCTTATTGGGACTAAAACCATTACAGATGTAAGTCGTAGTGGACATCTCCTATCGATGAATAAAACACACAGTGAATCAACAAAAGAACGTGCTTTATTAATGCCTGATGAACTCATGCAATTACTAGAGGGCGAATCAGTCGTTGTTCGTGCAAACAAACGTCAAGATAATAAATTTAAGAAAATTAAACCTAAACCTATATTCAATACAGGTAAAACGGCAGCAAAGTTCCGTCATGAATATTTAGCAGACGATTTTGATAATAGTAAATCGATTTTAAATCTACCGATACTATCAACAACCTATCATCGCTTAAAAATGTCGGATATCATTTTTACATCTAAAACAGAGCGCGATTTGTATATATGTATGAAGCTGGTAATGGGAAATGGTGCTTTTACGGAATTATCCTCTAAGCTCTATACAATTATGCCGAAGGATTATTTAGATGAATTGCCACAGTGGTCATTTTTACATTTACTAAGCTTTATGGCGTATACGGAGCTAGTGATTCCAAAACCACTTGAAGCAGAGATTTTTAAACAGTTAGAAAAGTATATACCGCAGCATACATTAAAAATATGGCGCAATGTATTGCATGAACAACAAGAAAAGCGACAGCAAGATAAAGAATTAATAGATGATGAATCAATGTATGTTTTGCAAAAACAGATTATGGAGGGAGATATATAAAGAATGATTCAAGAGTTGTTTATGGAGCGTTTGAGGGATGCGCATTTAGAGTTCTTTCAGATTTCTAAAAAGCATCTTTTATTTAAACGAATCTTGTACAGTTTAATTGTGTCTATGCTATTTTTTATTGGCATTTCAATTGGACAAGCATCTGCGGTTTGGTTTATCGGATTACCAATCGCTTTTTTAATTGGCTGGAAAATGCCTTATTTACAATTACTGTTGGAAAAGAGTTCTATTGATTTAAAAAATGGGTTTCTATTTTTACCGTTTTCACAAAGTTTTATGGTGCTTTTGCCGAGTACAGGAAATGTTTATCAAGCCTTAAAGACAACGGTTCCTTATACACAAGCTCCTTTGAACAAAAAGTTAGAGGAGCTTATTCAGAAAATTGAACAGGGCAATAATCGACAAGATTATTTAGATTTTGCAGCATATATTGGTTCACCTGAAGCGTACATGATTATGAATATGATTTATCAATTCAGTGAGCAAGGTGTACGAAAAGAAGCTATTCTAGCACTACAGCAATATGTGCAAAATATTCAAGAAAATAAAGTTGATCAATTAATTGAATCGAAAATGGATACAAGCTTTAAAATTTCGTATTTGCCTATGCTACTCGCTTTATTTTTAGTTGTTGCTTTTGCTCTAGTACTGTTCTCTCATTACATTGGTACAATTATCGATGCATTGTCAGTACTACCGAAGGGGGAATGATTATGGCTGATACATTTAAAATTGAGGAACAAATTGCCACTTTACGTACTGCTGAGACAGGCTGGACAAGGGAGTTGGGGAAAGTCATTTGGTATAACAAGCCCATGACAATCGATGTTCGCTGGTGGTCGCCAGATAAAAGTAAAGCAGGAAAAGGTATTTCGTTGACGCAAGAAGAAGCAAGATTACTGTTCTTTGGATTAAAGGAATTATTTGAAAGGACTGAGGTTAATGATTACTGAAGAACAAAGAATTTATAACCTTTTGAACAATAGTTTTCTAGGGCCTCATATGGCAATAGAAAGTGTAACGGATATTAAATATAACGGCACACACTTGCGCATTAAAGATAATGTAAAAGCGCCTTATTTTGCACCAATACAGCCTACAGAGGATGATGTAAAGCAGCTTATTAAGCAAATAGCAGATGTACAGCAGCGTACATTTACTTATGCGGAACCACGTTTAGATACGGAAATTGGCATTTTGCGTATTAATGCGCTGCATAAGCGAGTGAGTCCAGATGGTACAACACTAGCTGTACGTATTTCTAGACCACGATTAGCGATAGAATCGCTCGAAAGTTTAGTGTCAAATAATGATGAAATTGTTGAGCAATTATTTAAGGTGCTTATGTTAGCGGAGCTTAATATGGTGCTTGCTGGTCGCACAGGTGCAGGGAAAACGGAGTTCCAAAAGTTGCTGGTTGGCTATATGGATGAAAACGCAAGTATTTTCTTAGCAGAGGATACAAGGGATAGCCATATTAAAGCATTATATCCTGAGCGTGATATTACAAGTGTTAAAACGATACCAGGTATTTATGAAATGTCTGACGCGGTGAAAGATGGGCTACGTAATGATCCGGATTATTTAATGCCTGCGGAAATACGAGGTGCAGAAGCAGCTGACGCATTAGATGCAGTCAAAACAGACCATGCTATACTTACAACCATTCATGCGCCAAGTGCGATGGATATTCCGCTTCGCATGAGTCCGATGATTCGACAAGCGCCTGCTTATGCAAGAGCGAGTGATGTAAGTATTGGCAATGAAATTGTCCGCTTCTTCCGCTTTGGTGCTTACTTGAGAGCAGAACGTAACGAAGAGCAAAAAACAGTCCGTTATTTAAAAGAATTAGTTGAATTTGAAGATTATACTGAAAAAGGGGCTACAGGGCGTTACCTATATCAAGTAGTCAAAGTCCGTGATGTGAAAACAGGTCGCTATTATCAAGAGCAGCGTTTTGGGACTTTATCAGAGCGTACATGCGCTGAGCTAGAAGATAAAGAATTAATCCATCTTGTTCCAACTGTATTATTACCTGAGAAATATAAACAAAAAGTAGGTGCAGTTGGATGAGGGCTTTGTTTAAAGAAGCACGGTTGCTGTTTTATGGCTGGGAATTAGTCCTCTATTTTCTTGTTTGGTTTCTTATCAATTATCAGCTCTATTATTATTTATCAAATGAACGGACGCTAAGCCTTTTAGTAGGGTTAGGTGGAGCGTTCTTTTTCTTTTTCGTTTTCACGATTCAAAACCGTAAGCTAGAAACACATCAAAGGCATTTAGCAGAGCTACTAAACTATGTAATCAATGTTGTTTTCTACTTGCAAACAGGCTACAACGAGTACCATGCCTTGAAAGCTACTAGAGAAACTGCACATCCTGATATACAGAAAAAAATAGACATGAGCATCGAGTCCTTAGAAAAGCACGCAGTGTTAGAAACAAAACAATATGAAGTTTTTGACTTCCCAATGCTCAATCAATTCCATCAAAACTTAGCGATTCGATATGAATATGGCGGAGATGCGGAAGAGCTATTTGGCCAAATACAACATAACATGGTTTTTGAATTGAGAAAACGAGATGAGCTTTATCGTAAACGTAAAGGTTTTGCGATGAATGTCTATGCACTACTTGGCATGGTGCTAACAATCCCAATCGTTTTAAATACAATGGTCTTTCATTTATGGGATATCTTTTTAAGTACAGGCTTTGTAAGCCAGGCCGTCTTATTAGTGACGTATGGTGGAATTTTGTGGACGTTGTATTTGGTACAGCAGAAGAATATGGATATTTCAGTTCGCCATTAAAGGTGATGGATAGGGATTCGCCATTTTTGGTGAGTCCCTTTTATACACAAAAAGAATGATAGGATGATAAATTATTTGTTACTTATGGAAATGAGGTAGAAATAAATATGTCAAAAACTAATACTTTTTGTCTTGGGGTTGCTATGGGTATGCTTTTTTTATTGCAATTGCGTATCCAATTCATAAATAAAAATTCTTGAAAGAAATACGTAAAAAATCCTCAAATATGGAATATCTGAATTGATATTTGTAAAAATTATGATATCATATTTATAATGAGTAACTTCCTATTTAATAGTGGTAAGTTACAGGTGAACTATTTGAAAATAATACCTAACAGGGGGATTTTAATATGCGTAAAAATTTATTTATTGCTGCATTAGCAGCATCAATTGCACTACCAGCGATTGTTGTGCCTGTAGATGTAGAAGCAGCGACTTACAGTAAAACATTTAAAGATGTATCACAGAACAGTCCTTACTACGACAGCATTCACACAATGACTGAAAAGGGAATTATCAGTGGCTATGAGGATGGTACTTTCAAGCCAAACGAAACGTTAACTCGTAAACATGCAGCTGCATTATTAAATCGTGCTGTATCTGTAAAAGTATCAAAAAATATTGGCGCTCCAAAAGATTTACCAAAAACAAATGCCTACTATAACGACCTCATGGCGTTAGTCAATGCAGGCTTATTAGATATGGATGCAAAGGGCAATATTAACCCCAATGCGCCGTTAACACGTGGAGAAATGGCGAAGATTTTAGCTACAGCATTTGACTTAAAAGGCACGAAACACCCTCTTACAGATGTTTCATCGAAGTACAGTAGTTATGTTGCAGCACTATATGAAAATGATGTAACGACAGGCTATGAAGATAAAACGTTTAAAGAAAAAGGATCATTAACACGTGCACATTATGCCGTATTTATGTATCGTGCAATGGGATTGGAAAAAACAGGTGGTGATACTGCTCAAAAGCCATCAACAAACAAAATTTCGATGAGCAGTACGGAGAAGGAGATTAATGAGTACATTAAATCGAGTCCGTTGTTTAAAAAGGGCAGTATCAAATACCCAACTGCATTTTCACTTGCTTTAAAAGAATATTATGGATTCAAAAAGGTCATTGTCAATGCGGAAGATATTTTGACAGGTACGGACTTAAAAGTGACGAGTTTCGGTGTAGCATCTTTCGATTTTAACAATGATAATTGGAAACCAGTAGATAGACTTTTAGGTGCGCAGATTATTTATGAAAGTGACGAGTTAAAAGGCAGACAAAACGTTGCATTTGACTATACACAACCCGATTCACAAGTGGTGGTAAAACGTATTTTAAACACTGTATTTGGTTCAGATTTTGACACAGAAGCACTGGGACATATGATTGATGAGAAAGTGGCAGAAGGGTTAGAAAAACGAAACGAAAAAGTTTTTGACAATATTGAACATATTGAGATGGGCAAATACAAAATTCGATTAGGTGTCGATAGAAACATTGAACGTAACCATTTTTGGATGGATATTAAACAATAAAATAAGGAACAGGTGATGAAATGAAGAAGTTGTTTTCAATTCTTTTAATATTCGTCCTTGTGTTTAGTAGCTTTCCTCCTCAACTTTTTGGGGAGGTTTTTTCGTCTACCAACACACTAGCAGCGAATGAAGTACCATTTTTTGATGGAGAAACGCATTTGGATATACCGCGATTAATTCCAGGAGGGGACATAGAATTTAGACGTGTTGACAGTAAGGGATTATCAGGTGTGCAATATTTAGGGGACTATCGGTATGCGACCATTTATGATGGGAAGCTATCGGGTAGTCCTTCTTCTGATAATACGACTTTTACGGCAAATGGTAAGTCTGTTAAAGCCTATGCAGGGGATAAGTGGTATCATATCGTCCCAAGAAGTTTAGGGACAGCACGGAACTTAGTCCGCATCGAGGATTTAACAGAAAATGAGTTTGTCAATCGTTACGGTGGTAGTAAAGAAAATTACAAGAATTTATCACAATTTACTGTTCGGGATACTAAGGGTGGAAAATATGGCGATTTCTACTACATTGGAGACATTGTGAAAAAAGCTGGGGGCTTTGCTGAAAATACAGGGGCTAACTTTGACAGCACCAACCCTACACGCTTACGTATTCTGCGAACGGCTTATCCAAATATCACAAGTTTCACTGTTAGTGCAACGAATACCGATGTTGGTAAGCCTGTTTCATTCGATTTCGCTGCATTTGAGTACAATTACGGTGGCAATAAGCTTGATTATACGTTAATTATTACAGATGCTGAAGGAAAAGAAGTAGGGCGTAAAGTGCAATCTGTCACATCCACAAAAAATGCTTCAGGTGGTTTAGCGACACAGGATCGTGCACATACAGGAAAGTATGAAGGGAAAACAATCTTCTCCTTCACGCCTGCAACAGTAGGCAAATTTACAGCAACATTGACTGTGACAGACGGTGTTTATCGTTCTTCTACAGCACTTACAAAAACATTTAGTGCCAAAGAAAAAGGACAAGCCTATTTGGAAGTAACACCTGAAACAATCACAATTCCTGTTAATCATAAGGCTAACTATAAAGCGTTCTATACAGATAAAACAGGAAAAAGAACAGAGGTGACAGACAAGTCCACTTGGAAGGCAATTAAAACAGATATTGCAGCATCAAGTGGTAAAGGTTTATTTACTAGCTTAAAGGAAGGTAAGACACAAGTTGAAGCATCTTATCAAGGAATGAAAGCGGAAGCAGAATTGATTGTATCATCAACGCCTGCACCAGAAGAGCCAGAACCTGAGCCTGACGAGCCGAATATTCCCCCTACAGTTGAGCTTATTGTGCCGGAGCAAGTAACAGTTGGACAGAAATTTTGTGCTGTAGCCAATGCACATGATGAGGATGGTGAAATTGTAGCGTATGGATGGGATTACACAGGTCGCGGAGATCCAACAGGTAGACAAACATGTGGTTTGTATTACGAAGAAGAAGGCGAAAAAACGGTTACTGTTGTTGTTAGAGACGATGACGGCGATACAGCGATGGATACAAAGAAAATCATTGTGACAAAGCCAATGCCAAATGCTCACTTTGTAGCAAAAGGCACTCACAAAGAAAATCGTAAAATTAGCCTGCAAGCATCACATCCATATGATGATAATACGGCAGCCTTAAATCTTTACCCTCTTGTTAAACAAACATGGACAATCGAAACAATTGATCCAACGAAACAAGATAAATTGAGGATTGTACAGGACATTAGCGGTAATGTTCCACATGCACAAGAAATTGATTTTCTATTAAAAACGACGGGTGAAATTAAAGTAACTCGATATGTAGAAAACAGCGTAGGCGATAATGCTACGTACACAGTGACATTAAATGTTATACCTGACCTTGATCCTGTTGCTGATTTCGACATTACGCCAGTCATTTACCGAGAAGTAGCCAACAATCAAAATGCTCAAGCAACGATTGAAATTCAAGATAAATCTTATTCGATGGACGACATGATTCAAAAACGTATTTGGCGAGTAGCCTTTGATTCAAATAATGATGGTAATTTTACAGACGAGCAATTTGTCACTTTTGATGAAAATAACAACGAATTAGCAAAGTATTTAACTTCTAAAGTCGGTAAGTATTTAATTGAGCTTGAAGTGTTCGAGAAATACATTCATGAAACTATCCCCGCTTTCGTTGATTTATCATTTAACAAAGCTACAACGGATTTACGAAATGGCAATACAGATTCAAAAGCAATTGCTAGTAAAATAGTTGAAGTCGATAATATCGCTCCTGTAGCATCTGTGGGGCTTAAAAATCACAAAGAAAACGTAGAGGTTCAATATGATTTGGTGGATTCTCCTTACAGTGAAGCTCAAGTAAAGGCAATGACACCTTACTTGAATAATTTACTAGAAAAACACAATTTAAAGGCAAATATCACTTTTGCAAATAATACTACTTATGAACATGAAGTTTTTGCTGACGGATTTGATAAAAGTTATATCATAGATAGCGATGGCAAGGCTTATGGTATGGGTGACGGTATTATTGGTAACGGTAGTGCTACTGGTGTACTAGATGCCAATGGCAATATGATTGCACCTTACGTTGAGATTCCTTTACCCGGTAGAGTACGTCAAATAACCGCTACGAATCGCTATGCAACTCATTTTTTGCTCGAGAATGGGGATGTGTATGGTGTAGGAGCAAATAAGATGCAGATTGACTCAAAATTTTATAAAAACGGGGGCTATACTCCATTCCCTAATTTTATTGATGTTAGTGCAATAGGAGATGGCACACTAACCCCTAGATATTCACCTGTGAAAATTAATTTTCCTGATAAAGTAGTGAAGATGGACAGTATGCATAATGTGACAGTGTTCTTATTAGCTAATGGGGATGTATATGCTGTAGGGAATGTTGCTGAACATTCTTCAAGTAATGTGTACAATCCACTAATATATTTTAATAAAGAAGAATTAAAGAAACCTTCTGATATACCTAGAAACTTAAAACTACCTGTAAAAGTAAAGGATTTAGCTGTAGGAAAAACTAAGGATAGTGGTTTCTTATTATTTTATATGATTATAATTGATGAAAATGATATAGCTTATGGCTTGGGTGACAGTCGGAGTTGGGGAAGGACGCAAGACATTTCATATGTGAGATGGGAAAGGTTACCTGAACAATTACAAGGCTTGAAAAAGGCAACCAAAACGACTAACTATGCTGGGTCATTTGGTGGAGCAACTGATTATCTAAATTTGTATATTAAGAAAGATGGTAATTTAATACGTGCTCATCGCACAGGATTATATGGTAATAATCAGATTGGATATACTTTCAATATTCCTGAAAAAATAAAAGATTTTTCAACAACCTATGAGGGGTACTCCACTCTTTTCTTAACTGAAATGAATGAATTATATGCGGTGGGAAATAATTGGAATGGAGAGTTGGGCTTTCCGATGGGTACTAGCTTTCCTTATTATAGTAATGAGTGGGTAACTGACTATATATACTCACCAATGAAAGTACCTTTAGCATTTAAGGTACAACAGGTTTCAATGGGGCATCAGTTCACACATGTTGTTGCCGAAAATGGTAATCTATACGCTGTAGGACAAAATAAAAATGCGAATTTAGGTATTGCAACAAAAAATAATGTCCCTCAATTCACAAGAATTGAAGGCTTAAATATTCAATTTAAACGTAGTGCGAAATTTAAACAGCAGCCATCACCTATGTATATGACAACGTTTAGCAATAAGCAATTAAGCACATTTGATTTTGAAGATAAAATTAAAGATACAAAAGGCTATTATGTTGGAATTACAACAGAAGGAAATCGTGGAGCAGTAAATACAGTAGTATCTAATAACAGTAACAAAGGGACATTCATTGATATTGGTACATCACATACAAATGCGAACCTTCAAGCAAAAATAACGGAATTAGCGAACTATATTATTGCAAATCAAAATAACAATGCAGTAGAAGTTGAATTTTTACTTGATTCATCAGTTGGGATAAATGCTGCTACACTGGAAAGTAAAATTAACTCGATTGTAAAATCAAAAGTTGCAGGCAATTCATCAGTTCCGTTTATTAGTCGAGTGCGTATTCTTACAGAGGGCTTCAAATTTAATGAGGTTAGTTTAGAAACCAAAAACAAGTTTGTGGTAGCTGTAAAAAATAACTCGTATTCAGCAGAGTTAGAAAAACAGGTAACAGCGTCAAACCTTGTGAACAATGCACATTTCTTAGGAATGGGTACTGGTATCAATAAAGGACAGATTGACCGTATAATTGCTAAATCACTTAAAAAAGGCGCATATATTGATAATTCAAATATTGATGGAGCATTAAATGGAGTAGCGGATTATATTTTAGGTGAAATTGAAAATAGTCGAGGGAAAACAGAAGTATTTATTACTACAGATGAAAGTGTAGACTATGTTGCAAATTATTCTGATTATGAAAACGATCCTTTAATTGATAGTTATTGGAAATTCGATCATCAGTTAAATTTCTTTGAAAGCGAGAATGGGATTATTGCTGATAATCTACAGCAAAGACAAAGTCCATATCGTCATTTCGGATTGACAGGGCGTTATCAGGTATTTTATGCAGCACAGGATGATCCATTAACGCGTTATTTTGCACCAAATGCGTTTGCCCCATTTGTTGATTATCGCAAATGGTCAAACGAAGCAGATAATTTAAAGATTTATGTGCATAAAATGCCATCTGCTGACTTTACATTTACAGTGGATGAAATGACAGGAAAGGTCGACATACTATCTATTGCACATGACGAGGATAAAGCAAGTATTAATGTAGGTTTTGGGAATGGATTACAGTCGCAACAATTTGATTATCGTATAGAAGGTGGCGATTGGACAGATGGTGTACCAAGTCACCTAGAAGTAGGGGTAATAGTAGATGTACGAAATCGAGTCATCGATTTTCAAGGGAAGGCTGCTGAGGTGATCAAAACGTTATCGTTAGATAATTTGCCTCCTGTAGCAAAATTCGAAACAGACAAACCGATTTATGAGGTAGGTGACTATATTGTTCTTAAAAACACTTCCTACGATCCCAACAATGATAATCTAGTTGCTGAATGGTCCTATAAATTAAGAGAAGAATCAACTTATAAGCCATTGGGAACAGGGAAGTTCACTTCAGGTACAGCTGAAGAGGGGTGGCATACGATGATCCCTCGTATTGCATGTGAGAAGCCTATCGATGAATCTTGTTTTTACGATATACATCTCAAAGTAACAGATACACATGGCTTATTTGATGAAGCTGTACAAACAATTGAAGTGCAAAATGTAGAGAAAACAATCCCACCAGCAGAGGGGGCTGTTTATTGGGAATTACAACGTTTAAAGCCAAACGAAGATAGTTATGTTGTAATGTTCATGAACTTTGAAATACCTGAAGACAAGCATTATGCAATACAAAAACCATTACACACTTTGTTGTATGGCTCAAATAAAATTTCGCAGGAAAAAGCAATTAAAATTTCTGTACCAGGTGTAAGTGTTAAAGGACAAACGATGGCATATGAATTCACTTATGAATATGCTGAAGAACCAATTGGCTGGAAGGAAACCAGCTGTGTTAATGGCATTTGCGAATGGGAATTTGATTATATGCCTGATTGGGAAAAGGTGC
The DNA here is from genome assembly GCF_038593115.1 of Metasolibacillus sp. FSL H7-0170. Classification (NCBI taxonomy): domain Bacteria; kingdom Bacillati; phylum Bacillota; class Bacilli; order Caryophanales; family Caryophanaceae; genus Metasolibacillus; species Metasolibacillus sp. FSL H7-0170. The sequence continues at coordinate 406,128 of NZ_CP151964.1, forward strand.
AGGTAGTATCATTAAAAGGCTCTTTAGCGATTGACCATTCTATGAAAGATATAATTCAGGCTGATACATTTTCAGAAATTTTGACGAAACAATGGATTGTGGGGCGTCAAGCTGAATGGGACGTAGTAACTGAAGAACTTGTTCGTTCCGATGTATATCACGAAAGTTACAAGCAGGCTGTAGACAGTGTATATGAAGATCATATTCAATTAAAAACGCAAACAATGATGCCAATGACACCAGGTACATTACGTTATCAAGTAACATTACCTTCAGCGGCACACCAAGCAGATACGTTTTATCCATTAAAAAATACACAAAGCTATGGAACATATGTCGCAGCAGAATTGGATGATAGCCTTCAGGCGGAATTTGCAGATGGGGTAAAACTACAACAATTACCTTTTGAGGATAAAGGATTAACAGGTTCAAATCGTATCTTTGAAGCGAATTATGTATCTGATTTATTCTTTATTACAAAATCACTAGGCTTTATGTCAGGTTATCCGTATGCGGAACAAGTACAACAAGCGATTGTAAATAATCAACCGCTCCCAACTTATGAGCATGTTATGCGAGAAGGAATGGAAAAGGGCGAGGCAGATTTTGCGCGTTATACTGAAGGCACAGTACCGTTCAAGGATGATTGGATGTATACAGAGGATGAGTCGCAATTAGCTTCTTTACAGCGTTATGCGATTCCTGTTACACCGCTCTCTGAGCTTCATCCACATGAAGTGTATGAAAATACGTTTGAGCTAGTCGATATGGGCCTAAATGATGTGCGTTTCAAGTTTAATCAAACATTTACTTTTGAGCATTATTTGTTTGGGTCTGGCTATGATGATGCCTGGATTATTGCACAAATGGAATCACTTGGGCGTGTGGAAAAGGAGCAAATCGCCGGTACATTTATTATGACACGCCAACAAGTTCACGAGTTGGCCAAGCTTTATTATGAGCGTATGGAGAAACCATACTATAAAATTCATAATTTCCGCTATTTCGATCGTACTTACCCTGATCAAGTAAAGGAGATTTTAAATAATTAATTAGTTTAAACATAGGGATTCACCAAAAATGGTGAGTCCTTTTTCTTTTCATAAATAAGCAGAGAGAGGAGAGCTTTGGCTGTGAACGATCAAGAAATAATTGAAAAACATAAAATGTTAGATTCTATTTTGCATGTTAACGATGGCTTCATGTGGCAAGATGTGTTACGAACATTGGGCAGCGGTATTGTAATATCGCTTAGCTGGTTTAATCGAATGCTAGAAACGATAGTAACCAAAATCATAACATTAAATGACTTTTATAGTTCAGGAGCAGTTGGGGAGTTTATGGATAAGGCGCGACCTTTTATTTGGGTCGTGTTTTTTATTGCAATTTTAATACTTGGTTTTCAATTTATGATGAACAAGGTTGAAAAACGCAATGAAGTTCTATTGAATATTGTGTTGGCACTATGCTTTATCGTTATTATCCCTGATTTAATGTCTAATATGAAGGAAATTATCGGAGCTGGAATAGAACAAATTAAACCTGAGAAAGAATCGTTAGCAAGCAACATGATTAAAAGTAATGTAGCAGATGTTCTCTATTATGCAGAGAATGATTTTCAATTTTCTAATGGCAGGGGAGATGCCAATACACTACCTCGACCAGAGAATAAAGAAGATGGCTCAGGCACTTCGGATTATACGTATGCCAACAGGTTTTCAGCGAGTTCAGCGCTTTATATACCATTCACACAAAAGCTAGATTTTCATGAGGATGATGGATGGTTATTTAAAGCCGATTGGGTAAGGGGATTAAGTAACTCTACAAAAGAGGTGTTAAAAACAAAATCTGTGCCAACTGGCGTTGGTAATAGTTATCAAGTAGAAGAACTCGCAAAAAATAAGATTAGAGGAACTGAAATTGGGAGAGAAACATACTATCGCTATCACGTCAATTGGTTTACTTTAATTATTTCATTACTTGTAACAAGCTTTGCATTAGCTGTTACAGCGATTAAAATTGGTCGGTCAATTTTTGATTTAGCATTTCATCAGATTTTTGGGGTGTTTATAGCAGCTAGTGATTTGACAGGAGGACAACGGACAAAAAAAGTGCTTGTTGAAATTGTTAATACCTTTGTAGTAATGGTTGTGATGATTGCTTTACTGCAATTGTTTATTCTTTTTGCGAATTGGGCGAATAGTTGGCGTTATGAAATTGGTACATGGGGTGTAATCATTCTGTTAATTGCAGGAGCATGGGCATTAATTGATGCGCCAGATATTGTACAACGTCAACTAGGTATTGATGCGGGACTTCGTAATGGATGGCAAGCGATGATGGGTGCATATGCAGCGAGTAAAGTAGCTTCAGGAGGCGCAAAAGCTTTAGGGAATGCAGCAAAGAAAACAGCATCTGCGACTGGTGGAGGAATGAATTTTATGCGTAGAATGGCTGAAGGAATGCGGACACCTACGCCAAAAGAAAACCACCAACGAAATGGAGCAAGTATAACAAATATGCCAGGTAGTCAAAGTGGGAAGGGGTTACAACAAGCTGAAAGTCCAAATCAAGAAAATCAAGCGACGATGGCTACTCCAACAGAAATACCGTCGTCTGCCGAGATTGCATCCGAAGGAGCAATGAATGTTCCAAGAGATAATACCTATACACCATTACCATCTCAGAGTCCTACAACATCTGGAGAGACTAAACAACAAGGTGAAATAGCCCAAAGCCAGAATACGCAACAGAGAAAAAATACTTTATCAAATGAAGCATCATTAAAGGATCATGCGAGAATTCAGCCAAATACAAATATGCAAAATTCGAATAAAGTCCCCCTAAAACAAGTACCAAATGGTGAACAGCAAGGGATTGCGAAACAAAATGAAACGACAGCAATTCCTATAAATGAAGGTACTGCACCACTTAATAAAATAGGTATAAAAGAAATGCCACCGCAAGAAATAAGCTCGCAAGGTATGGCACATCAAGGAGTGACATCGATACCAGCGAGTGAAGTTGGTATTTTAGGAAAACAAAATGAAAGCAGTACTTCAGCAAATCAAGAAACAGCGGCTTCGCTCGCAAACGTACAACAAAAGGTCGCTGATATTTCTTCAAATAATACGGAAGGTAAAGCAGGTGCTATATCAAAACCACCACAAGATATAGGAAGCAAAGGACAACAAGGTATTCCATTATCAGAAGGAACTAAAGGCGTTAAACCAAAAAATCAAGCGGATAGGACAATGCCAGCTGCGCCACCAATCAATCTAGGGACAAGTTCTGACATTCAACAAGCTCCAACTGTACCAATAAACAATGAAACAGCACCATCTACACCTATTTCAGTTGAAGCAGGTTCAGGAATTCCATATCAGGATCAAGGTCAAAGTGGCCATCAACAGCATGTTGCACAGCGTGCTGATCAGCAAAGTACAGCGCAAAAACAAGTGAATGAGCAATCAAAGTCGAAACAAGCACCTTTTGGGCATCGTCAAGCTGTGCATACGAATACCATCATTGGTGGCAATCGACATATGCAGGAATTAAAAGAAAGTGTAACGAGAGCGGGGAATAGTGGCTTTAGTCTTGGCCAAAACATTCGACGAGCTACAAAATTTGTTTCACCAAAGAAGAAAAATAATGATGGAGGTAATAAATAATGTACGAAATTCCAAAGGAAATTAAAGCGAAACCTAAATTAATGGGTCTAGAATTAAAGGAGCTAATCATTGTCGGGGTTAGCTTCTTTTTATTTTTAACGATTTTTCGTGATTTAGTACATGGTGTACTAGTAATTCCATATTTAATAATAGCAAGTGGTACATTGTTTTGGCTTGTTTTACCTTCTGGTAATAACCCAAGGTTGAAAAATTATCAATCGATTCGTTTGTTTTTTCAGCATAAGCAATCTACTTATCATGCGTTAGCTGTTCAAAAGGTGTTAAATGACCAGCAGTTTGGAGAGGATGGGATGCTGGATGAGCAATGAGGAAGTAAAGCCAATTATTGTCCCTACTTATGCAGAAGAGAAGAAGGCTAAAAAGAAGTATTTTAAATTTTCATCGGGTAGTAAGAAAAAGAAGAAACCTGTTAAAAAAGAGTATGTGTTGCGTAAAACACCTGCTCTTTTGCCTTTTCTTGATATAACAGAGGATTATATATTACTGAAAAACGATATTTATATGGATATTTTGCAAATTACATCGACTGATTTACAGACGTTGACAGAGGATGAATTAAACAGGAATTTATTACTCGAAGCACGCTCTTATCGCAGTTTTGCCCCTAGTTATAAAATTATTGCGTTGAACTTTCCTTCCAACACAGGGCGTCAGCAGCAGTATTGGATACGTAAAAAAGAACGTGTAACAAACCCGCTATTATTACGTTTTATTAATCGTAAATTATTTGAATTGCGATTTTTAGAACAAGAACGTCCGAATCGAGAGTTTTTTGTCTTTTTGTATGCCCCATCATTGCAGCTATTAGAAGATGTCAAAAATCAGCTAAATAGAGGGATGCGTCAAACTTTTCCGTTACAGTCACTTTCTATCGAAAAACGGCAGGACGTGCTATTTCTATTGAATAATCAGAACTCTAAACTGTGAGAGGAGAGAAATGAATGCTATTAACGAAATCTAAGGAACTTGTATCAAAATTAAAGGGACAGCCTAAACAAAGTGTTGAAGAAACAGAAAAAATAGCAGCGCGTAATAAAAACTATAATTCAGCTTTTCTAGCGGCGATTCAGCCGCAGGGGGGTGTTCAATTTAAGGATAAGTACATTCAAAAAGGTGATGGATACGAGGCCTGTGTGCACCTTTGGGATTATCCTACGATGGTATCGCCACTTTGGTTAGAGAAATTGTTTTCGATGCGCGATGTTATTGTCACGATGGACGTTGCAACAATGCCGAAGGATGAAACGGTAAGTGCAATTAATAAAAGTATGCTGGAACAGACAATGCGTTTCTCCAACAGTAAGCAGCAGTCCGAGAAAATGGATGCGCAAAATAGTTATCAGGAATTGGAGCGACTTTATAATGAAATTGCACAGATGGGCGAAGTTGTTAAATTAGTAGATATTCGTTTATTTGTCCATGCGAAAAGTATCCATGAGCTAGAGCTGAAAATTCAAGCAGTCGAAACAGATTTACGCTCTTTCGGTTTTAAAGGAAGCATTTTCTTAAATGAAACAAGCTGGGAATGGCAATCGCTTTTTGCATCTTATGAGGAGCAACAGACATATCCAAATCGCAGAGAGGGAAAAGGGATGCAGGGGCTAACATTAGCTGCAGGGCTTCCCTATCATTTTGCTGAATTGAATGATCCTACAGGGAGTTATTTAGGAACCACATTTTCGGGAGGGAATGTGGTTTTTGATCTTTTCCATAAAGACAAACAAAGACGCTATTATAATGCGGTTGTTGCTGGAACGATGGGGGCAGGAAAATCAACGCTCTTAAAAAAATTAACAACCGATAATGCTTGTCGCCAAAATATCATCAGAGGGTTGGATGTAGTAGGTGAATTTGAAACGATTGTCAAAGAGTTAGGGGGGCATTTAATTAGCTTGGATGGCAGTCAAGGGATTATCAACCCCTTACAAATTTACAGACAAGAGGATGTTAGTGGAGAAAAAACAATCCAAAAAAGCGAAGAATTATGCTTCATGCAACACCTTTCAAAAGTGGCCAAGTTTTATCAATTTTTAGCTGGTCAATCTTTAGAAGATATTGAGGAGTTTAAGAAAGTATTACGGGCTTTTTATGCCTCTCTTGGTTTTTTAGAGCGCATTCAACAGGGCGAAAGTGTTTCACTGTTACCAAATGAATCCTATCCTATTTTCAGCGATCTGCTAAGCTATGTGCAGCAGGAGCTTTATGAGGACATTGGTAGACGTGTTATTCGTACAGAGTTGTCCATAGCACGTGCCAATCGTTTAGAGCGTATTGAGCTGATTTTGGATAATGTTGTGAATACCTATGGCTATTTATTTAATGGGCATACGTCCATTCCTGACTTTACGGATGAGCAAATTATGTTCTTTTCTGTACGTCAGTTAACAAACCTAGAAAAGAATATTTTTAATGCACAAATGCATAATGCACTAACACTTATTTGGGACAATTTGATTCAAATTGGTACACCACAAATGCGCGCCATGTATGAGGATGAAAACTTCAATATAGATGATGCGGTGCGATTTTTTACTGTTATTGATGAATCACATCGCTTTGTTCATGCGGATAATCCACTTGCGGTTGATTTTGTCCTTGATTACGAACGAGAAGCGCGAAAGTATCTAGGAGGAATTGTATTAGCGAGTCAATCGATTCGAGATTACGCGCCTGATCACGCAGATAATGAAGTTGTTTCTAAAATTCGTAAACTATTTGAGCTAACACAATATAAATTCATCATGCAGCAGGATGCCAATGCATTAGACGCTATGCGTACTATTTTTGAAGGACAAATATCCGAGAGTGAGTTAGCACAAATACCACAATTGCAGCAAGGGGAATGCTTGTTACTTATTAATGGTGTAGGGAATTTATTGTTTACGGTGGAAGCATCTGATGAAGAAATTGCCCTATTCAGAGGAGGTATGTAACATGAATCGCCCTACGATAGTTAAATTTACTTTACTATTCTGTATTGCACTAGTGATACTAGGACTTCTAATTTATACGCAACTTTTAAAAAAAGATGATGAAAATTTAGAATTGGAAAGCGGATATATCTATACAGATTCTGGATTTCCTGAAGAAAAAGAAGATGAGACAGTATTGACAGAGGAGATTAAAGAATCAGATCAAAAAGAAGTCTTACAAATGACTGACGTCAAAATAGTTGCTGGAGAAGTAGGTAAAGAGAAATTTAAAGAGCTTGATTTTGAAACAATTATTCAACAACGCGTCGGAAAAGAAGCGTATAAAATGATTTTACAACAGGCGGAGCAAGCGATAAACCTACTTGCTAGTGGTGAAAAGGAGGGATGGGAAGAAATCGCAACACCTTCATTCATTAATCGTATTTATTCAGATGAGGTTCAACTGCTCAGTTACTCAAAAGTCGATTCACTGGAAGTATTTGCGACAAAACAAGTCAATGAAAAAGACATCATTATCGGTTCAATTATTGAGGCGAGAGATGATGTAATGTCGTATCAGCTTATTTTTAGTGAGCAGCAAGGTGTTTATTTAATAGATGAGATTGTTCTTATGTGGAGCAATTAAACAAAGAAGTCTATGTACAAAACAAAGGCTTCTTTTTGTGAGGTGAAAGGATGTTTTTGAAGCATGTTGGAAACTTAATTAAAAAGAAGTTGCTATTGTGGATAGCTGGCACAATAGGCATAAGTGGAGCTGTTTTCATAGGTATTGCATTTTGCATTATGATGGTCATTTTAGCAATCATGGTAGGCGGTGGTGGGAAGTTTGCATGTGCAGAATTTCAAATCGGGAACATATCACCCCATGTAAAAAAATACGAGTATCTTGTATCGAAATATGCAGAAGAGCTAAACATCGAGGAGTATACACCTCTCATACTTGCTATTATGGAACAAGAATCTGGAGGTAATCCAGATGAGCGTGATCCCATGCAGGCATCTGAAAGTTTATGTGGTTTTATAGGATGTATTACTAATCCAAAGAAGTCAATTCAGCAAGGTGTTGAACACTTTAATTATATGCTACAAAGCGCAAATGGAGATGTTTTTCTAGCCCTTCAAAGTTATAACTTTGGTTCAGATTTTATTAAATTTGTTCGTACTGAAATGGGGGTAGATGCTGTCTATGAATTTAACATAAAATTCGAAGACGGAAAAGAAACATATGATATGGCAATTAAGTATTCACAAATAGAATATCAATTTCAAGTTTTAATTGGGAATGGTCATTTATATAAATGTTCACGAGAAGAAGCCAAAATGTACGGTGCATGTTTTGGAGATATCCTTTACGTATGGGCAGTGTTAAATTACGTAGAACGTGGAGTGGGATGTGGAGATGACTCATTTGGTACTGGCGGAAGAGGGACAGGTGTTCCGAATGCACAAGGATGGATTAAGCCACTAACAGGTAACTATCCAATTACTTCAGGATTCGGTTGGCGTGATTTAGGATATGGCCCAGAATTTCATAATGGTGTTGATTTTGGAGCACCTACAGGCACACCTGTTTATGCAGCGAAGGAAGGTGTTGTTATTTATGTTGTGCCAGCAACAGGGAATTACCCTGATTCATTCGGAAGTGTTATTTTCATCGATCACGGTGGAGGAGTTGTTTCGATATATGCACATTTAAGTGCAACTCATGTACGTGTAGGACAAAATGTTGAACAAAATCAGCCAATTGGCAATGTAGGTAGCACAGGACGTTCAACAGGGCCACATTTACATTTTGAAGTGAGGGTAAACAATCAACCAACAAATCCATTACCACTAATTCAGTAAATATAGAAGGGAGATATGTTGTTGAAAAGTAAATTAAATCGAGGATTTGAAAACTTCTTTTATAGAGCGTTTATCATCGTAATCACTCTAGGTTTTCTTCTTTTTTTTACATCTAAATTGTGGCTCTATGATGATAACCCAATCAAGCAAACGCCATTTAATAGAGATATTGCAGGGCTAGAACAAACAACACTTGTACTAAAGAAGTGGCATTACAATCCTGACAAACTCTTAATGGAAGTAATGCTTGAAACAAAACATACAGGTGCAGATCAAGTAAAGCCTACATTTGCTTTTGCTGCAAAAGCATCTCAGACACTGGAGGTTTATCCAGTAAAAATTGTCTATCAACAAAATAATCAATATGTTTTGCACATTTCGCAAGTCCCAGAAGATTACAAAGTAATCGGTGTATTTGTGAAAGAATTACGAGATCCTAAAATACTTGAGAGTGCCGCAAGAGATCAGCTTTTAGCAGAGAAAGGTTCAATAGATGAATCGATTGAATTAGAATTACCGAAGCCAAAAGAAAAAATTATTGTAGGTGATTATCGTGAAATACAGCTAGATAAGACCCTAGATGTTAAAACAGAATCAGCATATCAAGTAGAGTTTATTTCACTTGAAATCGCACAAATTGACCGACAAATTACAACACTTGAAACACAACAATTACCATTACAAGATGAAATTATCTCATCGATAAAAAATGAAATTACTCAACTTGAAAGTGAATTAGTTTATAAAACAGATGATGAAAAAGATGGGGTACAGCAGCAGATTGCAAAGAAAAAAGTAGCGATTGAAAATGTATTGGAGAAGCAAGAGCAATATGAACAACGCATAGAAGAACTGCAACAAAAACGTGTGAAATTGCTAGAGAAAATCGAAAAGATTCATGAAGGAAAGCAGTTTTAAGCAAGGAAAAGGAATATAGAAAGTATATAGAATAGAAAGTATGTTCGTATAGAAAGTATATAGAAATGCATTTTATCATGGGGACACCGAAATACTAGGCTCTGCCTAGTCTAGCACCCCAAGTGCTAGCAGATTTCCCTTATGCTCTTTCTCTCAATCCCCTGTTTTCACAGGGGATTTTCAATTATTGCTACAACACTCATATTTTTAGGAGGATGACGAGTGGCTGAAATCAAAGCAAGAGGGATTGATCCCTCCGTTAAAAAGAAAATAAGTAGCATGGCAAAACAAAAAAATATGTCTGAAAATGCATTTGTTTGTGCACATCTTGAGCGAATTGCGTTACAGGAAAATGTGTTTCAAGAAGAAAAGAATCGAATTGAAAAAATGTTGCTTACACATACAAATGCATTCGCTGCATTTGCAAAATCAAATGAAGAGTTGAAACAAAAAGTTGATGCTATTGAAAGTTTATTAATCAAAATTATAAGTGAGGAAGGAGTGCTTTAGTTGGGGATATATTAATTCGTGATGTTGATGAAATTGCTATAAGTAAATTAGATCAGGCTGCTAAAAAAGCGAAGGTTTCTAGACAAGTACTATTAAAAAATGCACTTGAACGTTATGCATATCACGAAGCATTTATTGAGGAGCAGTTGCATGTTGGAAAGGTGGTACGTGAGTCACAACAACAAATGACACATTTCTTACACCAGCAGCGTGATCTCTATCAAAAAATTATACGTATCGAATCGATTTTACATGCGTTATTTAATGTGGATGAGGATGAATTTAATAATCACCTAGATAAAATAATCGGAAAGGATCTGAAGGGTAGTGAAGAATGAGCAGCAAAAAAAGAAGCAAAAAAACTTGTCATTACGACCAGACACAATAAGCAAAATTTCGCAAATTGCAAGGGAAAGAAACTTAAAATATGATGCTGAAGTAGTGGAGTATTTAGTGACATCATATTTTGAGAATCGAACGGATGAAAGACAGACTTTATTAGCTGAAATAGATGGTCTATTGCAGAATCGATTACTGGAAGCAGTTGTTGAAGATTTAAGACGTATGCGCGTCATACTAAATGTTGTAGATCGTAACAGTAAAATGATGATGGAGTTTTGGAACCATTATTTCATTATGACAGGTGCGAAATCGTTAGGATCAACGGAGAAGTTTATCAGTGTACCAATACAAGAAGCTGAGCAGCTTGTGCGCGAACGAATTTCTCATAATCGACAAAAGAAGTTAGATAAAGAAATGCAGCGAACTGTTTCTAATCAGCCTAATAATTAATCAGAGCTTACCAGTTAGGTAAGCTTTTCATTTGGCAAGGAGTGAGTGCAATGACACCAGCTGTTGTTTTAAAAAGTCGTTTCGCCATGCCAAGTAGTGAGGAGTTTAAAGAATATATCAACTACATTGATCGCGAAGCTGCGAAGGTAAAAGAAGTATTAGTGATTAACGATGAAAATGAAACGTTTTCAGTTTTTTATCGCTACATGGATTATATGGATGATGAAGAAAAACAAGGCGCTCTTTTTACAAGGGAGGAAGACTTTACAAATGAACAGCAAAAGAATAGCTTAAAAAGATTATTCCAAATAGCACAGCAAAATGGCTCTCCACTTTGGCAAGATGTCATTAGTTTTGACAATAGTTGGCTAATAAAATGTAATATGATAGATGCAACTGGACAAGTCGATGAAGCAAAAATGAAAAATATTGTGCGAGTGGCGGTTGAAGAAATGCTAAAAGCAGAGCACATGGAAGATAGCGCTATATGGACTGCATCGATTCATTACAACACAGATAACATACATGTCCATATTGCGACTGTGGAGCCTGTACCTACTCGCAAAAAAGCATGGATTAAAGATAAAGAGACAGGGAGATGGGAAGAGCAATATAGAGCGAAGCGTAAACAAAGTACGTTGGATAAAATGAAATCAAGAGTAGCAAATTTGTTAATGGATCGAACAGAAGAACATAATTTAATTACTGATTTAATTCGCGGTAGTGTGAATCTAAAAAAGGAACAAGAAATTGATTTATCGAGCTTTCGTAAAACAAAAAGTTTATTTCAAAAGGCGCTTATGAATTTACCTGAAGATCGTTCACAATGGCGATATGGGTATCATTCCATTGATAAGGCAAGACCGTATATTGATAAAATTGTTGATCTCTATTTAGAGCATTACTATAAAAATGAAATGCAGGAGTTGCATATTTTATTAGATGAAGAAGCTGACGTATTGAGAGAGAAATATGGCGAGGGTAGCCGATACCAAAATTATAAACAAACAAAGTTAGATGATTTGAAAAAACGTATGGGTAATGCTGTTTTAACTGAATTGCGGGTGTATGATAAAGAAAAGACCAAACAACTTTATGGCAGCAGGAAATCATATAACAGACCTTCTCTTAAACAACATTATGAAAAAGCATCTACATTAAATTATGCATTAAACAATTTGAAATATCGTTTGCGAAAGACTTATCATGATTACCAGAGAGAGCGCAATTTAGCAGAGTTTGACCGTATGTTAGATGGATATGAACATTGATTGACAAAGTGCTTATCTTATGTGAGGTAGGTTCTTTCTTTATATAAGGGAAGTAGGCTTGAATACAATATTCAAGCCTACAAATGAAGCGGAGAAACATACGTTCCCCCTAAATAATTATATTATATTAGGAGGAAAAAAGATATGAAAAACATCTGTAAGAACACAATTTATAATATGGATTGTTTGGAGGGCATGAAACACATAACTGATAAATCGGTCGATATGATTTTGTGTGATTTGCCTTATGGTACGACTCAGTGTAAATGGGACTCAATTATTCCGTTCGATTTGTTGTGGAAGCAGTATGAAAGAATAATTAAAGACAATGGAGCAATTGTTTTAACAGCAAGTCAACCTTTCACAAGCAAATTAGTGATGTCTAACTTGAAATTATTTCGCTACGAGTGGATTTGGAAAAAGGGCAACCATACAACAGGCTTCCAGAATGCAAACCGTATGCCGCTAAAAAATCATGAAGCTGTTTGTGTTTTTTATAAAAAACTGCCTACGTACAACCCTCAAGGTGTACAACATATTAAGCCCATCTTGAGGAAAAATTCCCCCAAAATGAAAGTTTTGGGGGATAGTAATGAGACATTGAGTAAGCCGCATGTAGTTAAGAAAAAGAACTTCCCTAAATCAGTAATAGATTTCCCACGTGATAGTAAAACATTTCACCCAACACAAAAGCCTTTGAGTTTGTGGGAGTATCTCATTTTAACTTATACAAATGAAGGGGACACAGTGCTCGATACTTGCGCAGGAGGTTTAACGACAGCAGTAGGTTGCGATAATACAAAACGAAATTGGATTTGCTTTGAAACAGAAACTTCATTTTGTTTAAAAGGTAAAGAACGTGTTAATGAAAATAGACTAAATTTGGGCTTGCCACCTGTAGAAGTTTATTCAAATTTATATTTATAAACAATCTACATTTTTATAAAAGAATCCATTTCATCTGGAGTGGATTCTTTTTTTGTTGGTAAGAGAGAATTAAAACAAAAAAGATGAGAGGAAGGATATAACAATGAACAAGACAGTATTTGCATTTATTAAAGAACTAGATAGAGATTGCGCAATACTTCAAGCGAATAACCAGGAGGTAAAAGTAACATTAGACGAAGAAAATCGACAACTACTCTTTGAAGCAATTGATCAAGGGACGTATATTGTACCTTTCAATACAGGAAGCCAAAAAATAGTGTTGGATATTTCTTCTCTGCATTATTTTCCAGAAACGGGGCGACCAGAATTAAAAGATGCTGATTTTGTACCAGTAGAGTAGAAAATTGAACCTAAGGAGGACGTGTTATGACTGCTACAAGTAAAAAATATATAGTCAAGACAACAGAGGAAAAACAAAAAGAAATTGAAGAACTATCATCCCGAATGATGAACCAAATAAGCTCTTATTTTGTATCGGAAGAAGCATTAAAAGAGCATTTAGTCTTTATGTCAAGATTCTATTCGTATTCTTTGCGTAATATGGCACTTATTCAAGAGCAGTTTTTAGGTGCGCAATATGTGGGTTCTTTTAACTTCTGGAAAGACAAAGGGGTGTCAGTTAAAAAAGGAGAGAAAGGGATTCAATTATTTGTTCCAACGCCTGTTACGTATTTTATGCGAGCGGACGAATGGGTACAGGTTCGAAATGCGAATTCGACAGAAAAACAACAAATACAAAGTGGTGCAATAGAAACACAGCAAAAATTATTTTTTAAAATTGGTCATGTGTTTGAGTATACACAAACGAATGCAAGAGAAAAGGGAATGCCTGTTTCTGAAATTTTTAGTCAATACCATCAAGATGGTGTGATTCATAATGAAAAAGAAATGATGGAAGCATTGCGTATCATTTCAAAAAAATTAGATTTTGAAATACTCCAAGAACCTTTTGAAGAATTAGGAGTAGCCAAAGGAGCTGCATATCCGTATCTAAAGCAGATTGCGCTCAATCCTCGGAATACGGCTTATGAAAATGTAACAACGTTACTTCATGAATTAGCCCATGCAAAATTACACACGCCTGATGTGCGGGACAGTTTTACAAAGGCAGAACGCGAATTTCAAGCGGAAATGGTGGCTTATGTGGTGGCAAGCAGATATGGTGTTGATACAGAAGATTTTAGTCTATCCTATTTAGCTGGATGGACGCAGCAAGGAAAAAAACTAGAGGATAAAGAAATGCTGTTAAATGGTGTGAGAGAAGCAGCGTCCGAATTTATTGAAATAATTGATACTCATCTTCAGCTTTCAAAAGAAAATGAGCAAGATACCGTATTTGAACATGAAAAAAGCATTGTAAAAAATAAACGAAATAAACAGAGTAAATACGAAAGATAGGAAAACGCAGTCTATGGCTAGCGTTATTTTTATTGCCTCTTAATGAAGTAAACATAAACTTTTAGAGAGGAAAGACTTTTGATATAATAGCTATAGAGAAGCAGAATCCTATGGAGGTGTTTTGTGATGACAAAGCATAAACGATATGAGGATATGAGTATTGAAGAATTGAAGCAAGCAATTAAGGAAATGGAAAATAAAATGGGCTATATACCGAGGAAACTTAAAACAGGAGAAGACGGTGCTCTGTTACTTGACCCGAATAATCCACATGACCGAGAATGGTATGAAAACGATGAGGATTATAGCCTCTAAATAAAATAAAACAATAAACAGAGAATTCATCTTTAATAGATGGGTTCTTTTTTTGTTGGAAAGGAAAGTTTTTATGAATGAAGAAAAGCAGATGTTAGGGGAGAACAATACAGGCTTTCAAGAAGGTGATATTTTCTATGCATACGTTCATTTTATCGATGATATTGAACAAGGAAAAGAGAGACCTATTGTAGCCATGAAAGACCAAGATACAGATACTTGGAAAGCTTTTAAAATAACGAGTCGCATTGAAAAGAAGTTAAATCATAAATATGGTTATTTAATGGAGGACTGGGCAGAGTCAGGTCTAACAAAGCCTTCCATCATTAAATGTGACTTACAAAGTGTATATGATATTGACCCTAATAATATTATTCGAAAAATTGGTGATTTAACAGAGCTTGATTTAAAGGGGCTTCTTATGAAAATTGTAACAGTGCGTGAAATTGAATATCGTCGCGAACGGCAAAAAATACATGAAGCCGAACGATAGGACAAGCCAAAAGTGGAGAGTCTTTTTAACAATTAGAGGGGGTATAAGGATGTCAATTGAGACACAATCTGTAAAACATAAATTAATTATAAAAAACGCCGAGAAACCTTTGACAGAACGCGATGAATATGAACTGGCAGAAATCGTGGTTACAAATGGGTTTAATCAAAAGGAACATATCTATACTGTTTGGTGTGACGAATCGACATTTGTAGATCCGATTGAACTAGGCGCTTCTTATATATTTTTATATGAAATGGAAAGTTTTCAAGGTCATTTAAACCTATTAAAAGAGAGTAGAGAAGAGCTAGCAGAAACATTCCCTTCAACTCCCTATGCTATTGAAGATTTCATGGTAATAACAAAGCCACTTGAGCGAGCAATAAGAAGCAATCAATCATTTTTAATGGAAATTCCAGATGAACACATCAAACATAGCTTTCTACATCTTTTGCTTGTAGAGAGTGAGGCAGTGGACATAACATATAAAGCGCATAGCGGTGAGTTAACAAAGAAAGATTTAATCGATTTAGGAAAGCTGGTTGATCAAGAAGAAAATCAATACCAATTAGGTTTTTATGAAGATGCTTTTTGCTATTTACAACAGCCTATTGAAGAAATTCTGAAAAAGGAGAAAGTCAAAATATCTGAAAGAGCCTATCTGAAGCAAGCTTTTTCTACTTTACAGTTAGATTCCTTAATTCATCAAATCAGAAAAGATACAAATTTTGAAAGATAAACATGAAGGGGATTCACCAAAAATGGTGAGTCCTTTTCTATTCAAATAATGAAAGGATTGAGCTAATATGACGAAATTTAATATACTTTGCAGCATTGATGGATGGGTAACAACAAATAATATGAACAAAGTGGAAAGTTTTTTTGAGCCTTTAACTATACTTGCAAACTCAGATACTCATTTTACAGAAGAGCCTCCCTGTCAATTAGATACTTTCTGCGTATCTGTAAGAGCTACTAATTTAGAAAAGGCAGAAGAATTGGTAAGGGAAAAGCTCTTGCTTCTAAATGACGAACTCTTAAAAAAATTCCATAAATATGGAGTATTGAAGTTTAATAGTTATGAAGCTGAAGGAGGAGTTCTTGATATTGCAAAAGGAACTATTGATATTAAAAAGCTATCGTTACCAGCTGTCATTGAAAAATCGAAACTGCTACTGCTTGGAGAAATGAGATAATCAGTCAGCACAAAATACATCTTATTTTACTGAAGAAATTCATTAATAAAAGGAGCGATAACACATGAAAATAGTTATTTTAGCAGAGAAGCCAAGTCAAGCGAAGGCGTATGCAGAAGCATTTGAAGTTGTTAGCCATGAAGGTACACATATTACATTAAAGCCGAGTAATACGTTCCCTGCAGGAGCTATCATTACATGGGGAATTGGGCATTTAGTGAGCTTAAAAATGCCAAACGAGTATAAAGAAGAGTGGAAAACATGGAATCTAAAGCATCTACCAATTTTTCCAGAGGAGTTTGCGTATAAAGTAGATAATAGTAAAAAAGCACAGTTTAATGCTGTGAAAAAATTATTTAAAGAAGCAGATTTATTAATCAATGCTTGTGATGTGGATCGTGAAGGCAGCAATATATTTTATAGCATCTATGATATGGTAGGTGTGAAAAAGCCTGTCAAACGTTTATGGATTAATTCATTAGAAGTAGAAGAGGTACGCAAAGGCTTTGCAAACCTACAAAATAATGAAAAGGATTTGTTAATGTACCAGGAAGCAAAAGGACGGCAAATTAGTGATTGGCTTGTTGGGATGAATGCAAGTCAATTATATAGTTTATTGCTGCAGGAAAAAGGCTTGCAGATTGCTTTATCAGTCGGACGTGTACAAAGCCCACTATGCTATTTAATCTATCAACGACAAAAGGAAATTGCTAATTTTGTATCAAAACCATTTTTTGAGTTAATCGGTGAATTTAAAGCTGCAAATGGTGTATATAAAGGAAAAGCAAAAAATATAAAATTTGATACATTGGAGCAGCTGCACATGCTTTTAGCAGAAAAAGCAGCTGTTTTAAATAGTGAAATACCAGGTCTTATTTCATCGGTAGAGAAGGAAGAAAAACGTACAAAATCACCCAAACTTCATTCTTTGTCTACGCTACAAACTGTTGCGAATAAAAAATGGAAATACAGTCCTGCAAAGGTTTTAGAAGTGATGCAGTCGCTTTATGAAAAAAAGATTGTCACATATCCACGTACTGATACGAATTTTATTACAGAAAATGAATTTGCTTATTTGGTTACGAACCTTGATGCATACCAAAAGCTTGCTCGTGTAGAGTTTGAAGGAAAAACAGCACCAAGTAAACGCTTTGTAGACAATACAAAGGTACAGGAGCATTATGCCATTATTCCAACCAAAACTGTGCCAACTGAATCACAGCTTCATGCTTTAACAACAGAAGAGAAAAATGTTTATCAGGAAGTGCTACTCACAACGTTAGCAATGTTTCACAGTGATTATGTCTATGAAGAAACGAAGATTACCACGCTTGTGCAAGATATAGAATTTGAAACGGTTGGAAAAGTTGAAAAAAGCAAAGGGTGGAAAGCATTATTTTCTAGTTTGCATGAAGCGACAGAAAAAGCAACCGAAGATATAATTCTTCCAGGTGTTTTCGTAGATGAGGAAGTATCAAGTATGTTAACGGAAAAAGAAGGTCGTACAAGCCCACCGAAACCATATACCGAAGGGGCATTGATTAACTTGATGAAAGCGGCAGGGAAAATGGTAGAGGATGAGGCAGATTCTGAGATTTTAAAGGAAGTGGAAGGAATCGGAACAGAAGCCACACGTGCCAGCATTATCGAAACAATCAAAAAGAATGGCTACATTGACATTCAGAAAAACATCGTACACATCACTAAAAAAGGTGAGCTTCTTTGTGACGCGATTGAAGGAACCTTGCTTGCCAGCCCAACGATGACAGCTAAATGGGAAAGCCACTTGAAGAAGACTGGTAAAGGGGAAGCAACCACAGCTAAATTTGTTGAAAATACAAAGCAATTTATTCAGGAGTTATTACAAGCTGCGCCACAGAAAGTAGCTCAATTAAAAATTGAAGCCCCTGTAGCCACGCAACCTACAGGGCTGGGTACATGTCCAAGCTGTGGGAAAGGTAACATGATGGATCGTAAAACCTTCTTAGGATGTAGTGAGTATCGGAATGGCTGTAAGTTTTCAATTAACAAGGAAATCGCAAAGAAAAAATTAACGGAGAAGCAGCTAACGGATTTGATTACAAAAGGCTCTACAGGGATTATTAAAGGATTTACAAGTAAGGTTGGGAAGAAATTTGATGCGAAGTTGGTAATTAGTGAAGGGAAAATATCTTTTAAATTTAAGTAGTAGATTAATTTGGGTATTATGATAATCCATTTAATTAAATTTTTTGTATGAAATGATTTTGAATCTGATTGAAAGCTAAGTGTGGGAGAATATTTGAGGGATAAAAATATAGAGTAGAGGCTAGCTGCTACTCTATATTTACTCTACCGAATTTGCAATCTTTAAAAGTAATTCAATGGCTTGGTGAGAAACTCTTTGGTCAAGTGATAGAATGTATTGCCATTCATTTTCTTCAAAAATCAGGATGTGGAACCCTTGAATCTTTGTGCTGTAAATTGCATTGCTACCATTATTTAATTTTAATAGTTGAGTGATGTGAGTATCGTTTGTAGGAATCTTATGTATTATTGGTCTCATCTCAATTTTAAAATGATTTTCCGGTAAATCCTGGTTTATATATTTAATTTCAAGATAGGTGTTTGGACTTTCGTCTAAACTAATAAATCTACCAAAACAGTGTGTAAACTCTATCGGTGGAACTTCTCTCGGGAGTGTAATGGATTGTTGAAAGTATATTTCAGCTTCAGCAATAGCTTTGTCAATTTCCTTGTATCCTGTATCTAGAATGTTTTTCTCGAATTTGTATTCATTCGCAAGTGAAGAATTAATAAATAAAAGACAAATTGAAAATAATAATCCAATTTTTTTTATTTTAAACATCTCCTTCGAAATTAGAGGGTTTTTTAAAACATATACAATCTATATTTAAAACTATTAAAGATTTGGAGGCTAATTTACCAGAAGCTAATGCGTATTTTGCTTGTAGGGGGACACCACGTTGTGCTGATGCTAAATTACTATATGGACAAGTCGTATGTTCGTCCTCTACTGCTGTTTATTTTACGCAAGGAGAAACGATATATTATTCCTGGGAAAATGATAAACCAGGAATAATGCGTGTAACCTTTTATATTTCTAAAGGTGGTGTACAAGTTGGTGAGATGAAATTTGCAGCTAGAGAAGGAATGGACTATGGCTTTTATACTGTAAAAGAAAGTGGTTACTATTATTTAACAGGCGCGTGTAAGGTGGAAATGATACAAGATGCCAAGGGGGAGGCACTATTCAGCTTTGGTAATAGTGTAAAAAGTTTAATAAAGCTATTGTTTTTAAAATCCCTAAAATTTCCTTTAAGGGGTTTTCTATATTTATATACACTTTATGCTTGTCTAATACTTAAAAATGAATGGAATATTTTAAATCAAGTTATGTTGGTTGTAATAAAGTTGCACTGCTTCGCACTTGGAACAGATTAGACTTTATTTCAAGGTTACAATTTAGGATTTTAAGAACGATGATGCCGTTGGTCTTTTTATTGCTTATTAAAACTAAATAGATTATTCCATTTACATGCCGCCAAGTATTTATTTTGATAGATTAAAGCAGCCCCAAAACAGCCCCAATTGAATACCTTAACATACTTCATCATGCACAATTCTAAAATATGGAGTTTACGAAAAAGCTTGATATAATCGCATTTGCAACTACAAAATGCAATATTATGCATCTTGAAAATATTAGTATCTATAGTATATCATTGCGAACTAAAGCGCACGCATTTGCTGTATAAGTGAAAAAGGAAGAGGGTTTTTCGCGTTGCTCGAATATATGCTAACGATGCTATAATTAATAATAAATGAACTTCAAGTGAGGGGGGCTTGTCATGGAGCGATTACAGCAAATTAGCGAATGGTTAAAGGCATCTCAGCATACGGTCGTATTGACAGGGGCGGGGATGTCTACAGAGAGTGGGTTAGCAGATTTCCGCTCTAAAAGTGGCTGGTGGCAGCAGATTGACCCACGCACTGTCGCCACAACTGAGGCATTGGCACATAATTATGACCTTTTTCATCGATTTTATTCAGCGCGAATGAACGCGTTAGATGAAATTGCACCACATGAGGGACACTATATTTTAGCGGATTGGCAGAAGCGAGGACTCGTTCAGCATATTGCGACACAAAATGTTGACGGCTTACATACATTGGCAGGGGGCGCTAATGTAGATGAGTTGCACGGCTCTATTCGCTCGGTACGCTGTCAAAAGTGCGCGGCTATTGCTGAGAGTAGCCACTTTTTAGCAAAGGAGATTTGTTCATGTGGTGGTAAGCTACGACCGAATGTCGTACTATTTGGGGAAAGCTTACCGCAACGAGCATGGGATAATACATTATCTCATATGAAGGCAGCACAGCTTGTAATTGTTATCGGTACAAGCCTGGAAGTTTATCCGGTTAGCCAGCTACCACTGATGACAAATGGAAAAACAGTTTATATCAATTTAGAAATTGAGCATGGCCATTTCGATATGATGATTTCAGGCAAGGCTGGCGCAATGCTGAATGCCATTGATAAGCTCTTATAGCTTGCGTAAGTTGGATGTATTAACATAAAATGTAGAAAGAAAAGGAGCGATTAATGATGTTAAAAACAATTGTTTTTGAACAATTAAAAGTAGCAATGAGAGAAAAGGATGTAGTAGCGAAAGGCGTACTAACACTTGTTAAATCTGCGTTAGACCTTGCAGAGAAGGAAAAGGGAAACGAATTAACACAAGAAGAGGAAATTGCTATTGTTAACCGTGAAATAAAGCAAACGAATCAAGCTTTAGAAGGTGCAAAGTCAGCAGGTAGAGAAGACTTAATAGAGAAAGAGCAAACAAAGTTGGAAATTTTAAAACGTTTCTTGCCTAAGCAATTAACGGAAGAGGAAATCATTGCGGAGTTAACTGCGGCAGGGATTGTCAAAGGCATGAATATGGGGGAGGCAATGAAAATTGCTAAGCCACTTTTAGCAGGAAAAGCTGATGGTGCATTAATGTCGAAAGTTGTTAAAAGCTTAATATAATTTGAAGGCTGTTTAGAAAGCATGGCGAGTGCAGTGCTTTTTAAACAGCCGATTTTTTTCATTAATAGAAATCAGATTTTCAATATGAAAATTTGCTCAAAATATTTTTGAGTTCCTTGCTTAATGATTGTAGCTCATCCGCAGAGTGGGCAACGCTTTCGATTGCTCTATTTTGTTCATCAGCAGAAGCCGAAATTTCCTCTGTTGTGGCAGCAGTTTGTTCTGTAATGGCTGTCATGCTTTCGATAGCAGTAGCTGTATCATTTTGCAAGGATGAAATATTGCGCATGCCTTGTGATACTTCTGAAATAGAATGCTGTATCGTTTCAATCGCTTGATAAATTGTTTTAAAAGCGTGTTCTGTTTCGCTTGTTACTTGCTCCTGTTTGCTTGTAATCATTTGAGTTTGCTTTAAAGCATTGGAAGCATTTGTTGATTCCTTTAGCATAAGCTGAATCGTTTCGCGAATTTGTGTAGCTGCACTTGCGGATTCTTCAGCTAATTTTCTTACTTCATCTGCAACAACTGCAAAGCCTTTACCATGCTCACCAGCACGAGCCGCTTCAATACTAGCGTTTAATGCAAGTAGATTTGTTTGGTCTGCGATGCTAGAAATGACATCAATTACAGTGTCAATACTCGTTACCTTTGTAAGCAATTCACTCATTACCTCATGCACTTCAGATAACACTTTTGTGGAAGCGTTTGCAGTTTCACGTAGCTGTGCTACTTGCTTCATTCCTTCTTCGCTAGCAGTCGTCGCTTCATGTGATTGCTCCAGCATGCTGCTAGTCACGTCGGAAACAAGTTCAACCTGATAGGAGACCTCTTGTACTTTTTCGTTTGTCGTTTCTGCATCAATAGCCCCTTGAGAAGCCCCCTTTGCCATATCATGAATCGCATTTGAAATATTTTCAATCGAAACGGTTGTTTCTTCAACGACGGCACTAACAACATTGGACGTTTCGACAACATCTTCTGCTGCACGGTCAACTGACAGTACGAGTGTACGTAAATATTCCTTCATTGTATTGACAGAATCGGCAAGCTTGCCTAATTCATCACGACGGTTAAACTGTACGGTCTCTTCCGAAAGATGACCCTTCGCAATTTCCTCTGTTTCGCGCATAATTGTTGAAATAACATGGACAATTTTTGAGATTAAATTCACACCAATGAAAATAATGACGCCCATTATAATGACTAAAGTAGCGATAATAATTAGATTGTTTTGCTTGTTTATAGCATTTAAGCTATCCATTGATTGCTGTGCGTTAATGTTTATTAATTGCTCAATTTCATCCAAATTGCTACGTGCTGCTTCAAAAGTTACATCAATTTGCTCAATTGCTGCATATATACTGTTACGCGCGAAGCTATTCATTGATTGCATTTGCTGTATAGAAGGGGCAAGCTGACTTTGCCAAAGGGTGAAGCTTTCATGAAAATCATTAAAGCTCTGTTCCATTGTTTGTCCAGACTGCTCATGTATTAATGTAGTAAAAGCCTCTGTTTCCTGTAAAAGCTGGAATGCCGTTTGCACTCGACTTGATACTTGCTCAATATTTTCCTCATAGCTAGCATATTCGGTCTCATAATTTTGAGTGCTTGTACTTTCTAGCATGCGAATAATAGCTAAATGGGCTTGATATAAATCACGATCTGCCTCAATTAAGCTTGTTTCAGCAGTATACACTTTGTCATATAATAGTGTTTTTAATGCATTAAAGTTCTGTTGGTTTAAAAGCATGTTTAGAATGAGTATCGTGGTAAGAATGATGATAGGAATAAAAAATAATAAACCTATTTTGATACGAATTGACCAATGCTGCATAAAAGTTCGCTCCTTTAAGTTAGGCTTTATATTTTGATAGTAACATACTCATTCTATTTTTAGCGAAGTGTTTTTTTGATTGAGTAAATGTTTTTAAAGGTTGAGAAGAGCCTGTAGCTCAAGCGAAGAATTGCGTTCATATTTTTTTAGCTGTTTACTGGAAGTTAACCTAAAGCCGTCACGACAAATTGACCTGCGTCGCGCAGACCTCCCTTCAAAATTTATGACATCCGCAGGGAACATGGTGTTGCTACTCTGTTGTTATCTTAGCATGTACTTGTTTTAGACTGAGTGCCTCTTTATCAAGGCTGAATCAACACTTATAGAGGTGGCGAGAAGTCATCTTGCTATCGGTACAAAAGGAATTTGCTCCTGCGGTTACTCGTCGCCGCAAAAATTGCTGAAAGAAGTTAAAATTAGGTGCACAAACGTTTTTCATTATGCTATACTGTTACTACTTTGAATGAGAAAGGAAGATGGGTGGCCGATGTTAAACTAACCTGATTTTTTAATCATGATGAATAATTCAACATGAAAAAAACAGGATTAGTCTGCCCATTTTCAAATAAACATGCTGGAAACTAATGTTTTCACATAGGTGACAAGCTTATTAGCTTTACAATTATGTAAAGCAAGAGCAGCCCTATGGATTTTGATGCAAGCCTGCTTTAAAATCTATAGAGCGATGTTGGCAGCATCAGCGATTGGCGACTAATCCTTCCAAAATTATGGGAGGATTTTTTTCGTATACATTCAGACTGATTTTGAAAAATCAGCTATAGTAATTTTAGGATTGCTGGAATCGCAACGAAATTGATTCTCCCTATATTAAAGGGGGAGTTTCTATTATGGAACTATTGAAAATACATGATGTAACGATTGAATTAGAGCAGGCTATTTTACTGCAAAATGTAAGCCTATCACTTATTGAAGGGGAAATTGTCGGCATCGTAGGAAAAAACGGTGCTGGTAAATCTACCCTGCTGCATTTATTAAATGGAGAGCTTCGGCAAAGTGCAGGTGTACTACAATGGCAACGCCCTGTTGAGCCTGTATATATCGTGCAGGAGCAAGAAACGTATGATGAACAGTATAGCGGGGAGGCGGAGCTATTAGCAAAATGGCACGTACCTTCTAATGAGTATGCAACATTAAGCGGTGGAGAGAAGCTGAAATTACGCTTAGCCTATGGTTTTTCGAAGGCAAAGGATGTGCTGCTATTAGATGAACCAACGAACCATTTAGATAAAGAAAGTATCGAGCTATTAATTGAGCAAATAAAGGCATATAAAGGGACGATTTTAGTCGCTTCACATGACCGTGCATTTTTAGATCAAGTGGCAACAACAATTTGGGCAATTGAAAATACTAAAATTACGACTTATAACGGCAACTATACGCATTATAAAAAAGTGAGAGCAGATGAGCGAAAGGCGCAGCGGCATGCATATGAGCAGCAGCAAAAAAAGATTGAGCGCATTGAAGGGCAATTAACGAATTTAACCAATTGGTCAAATAAGGCACATGCTGCATCCACTAAGCAGGAAGGCTTTAAAGAATATCATCGAGTGAAAGCCAAGCGTACAGATGCCCAAATAAAATCGAAAAGAAAGCGTTTAGAGCAGGAGCTAAGGGTAGCGAAGGTGGAGCAGATAGCTAAGCCATATGAGGTGCAATTTGAAATAAATGCAACAACGAAGCGTGGCAAGCGATTTTTAGAGGTGACAGGAATCGAAAAATGTCTAGCGAACAAGCTACTATTTAGCAGTCAACATTTTACAGTTATGCATGGTGAAAAAGTAGCGTTAGTTGGCAGGAATGGTGCGGGCAAAACGACCTTTTTACAAATGATCATGGGCAAGGAGACTTATAGGGGCAAGCTTTGGTTATCACCAACTGCATCTATTGGCTATTTATCACAAAATGTTTTTGATTTACCTTTAGAGCAAACACCTGCACAAGTTTTCTATCGTGAAACATTTGAAGCAAGAAGTGAAGTCCAGCATTTAATGAAGCAGCTTGGCTTTACAGCGATGCACTGGCAAAATCCAATTGCCACAATGAGTATGGGGGAACGGGTCAAACTCAAGCTCATGCAATTTATTTTGCAAAATAAAGATGTTTTACTATTAGATGAGCCGACAAACCATTTAGATATTGAATCGCGAGAACAGCTAGAAGCAACATTGCAGCAATTTTCAGGAACCATTATTGCGGTCTCGCATGACCATTATTTCTTACAGCAAATTACGAGCGAGCAGCTAGTCATTCAAGATGGCGTACTAAGTAAAAATACAATAAAACAAGAAATTCAACAAAATACGAGTGTCTCATTATTGGCACTTGAGACAGAGCGGCAGGCGATACTAGGAAAACTAAGTCTTGCTAAACCGAATTCTACACAGTATATGGAGCTCGACAAGCGCTTCAACGCGCTAACAAAGGAAATAAATGCATTGAAAAAGAGTTAATATAGTCAATTATACCTTGGCTAACTTTAGCCTAGCTTCGACTTTGTACCGCCATAATATTAGTCACTCAGCCGTTGCTACAGAACGCGGTGTTCTAAGATTGAATCGCGAGGGCGTGTCTTAAAATAACTTTCTAGACACGCCCTTTTTTCTATTTCATTACAGCTTGTACTTTAAGAATATCGTTTTTTTGTGTAACATAAAGTGTTAGTTGAACCTATCAATTTTAGCAAGCACCAGCAACAAAGTATGTAAACGATTGAGAAGGAGTGTATTATGGAAAATTTCGATTTTATTGTTTTGATTAAGCACATTATTATTGGTTTAGTACAAGGATTTACGGAGCCAATTCCGGTTTCATCAAGCGGTCATGTTATGATTGCTAGTGAGCTACTTGGGATGGGGGAGCAAGGCTTTACATTTGCGATTTTAACAAATACTGCATCACTCATCGCCATTTGTTATATTTTTCGTGAAGATATTGCACGTCTTATCACGCATTCATTGCAGTATTTAAAAACGAAAGAGAAACGTTACCTATCAGATTTTAAATTTTCAATGTTTGTTATCGTCGGTACGATTCCAGCGGGCGTGCTTGGTGTGCTTTTAAGTGATGTTATCGCAGAAAATTCGAGCATGACGACGATTGCGATTACGCTTTTTATTACGGGGATCGCCCTTTGGTTAATCCGAAATTTACGTGGAACTAAGCGCGATGGTGATTTAAAATTAAAAGATGCCATTATTGTTGGATGTGGGCAGGCGGTTGCTTTAATGCCAGGGATAAGCCGTTCTGGGGCAACGATTATTTCCTCGTTAGCTGTAGGGATGAAGCAGGATACAGCTTTGCGTTTTTCATTTATGCTATATATTCCAATTAGCTTAGGTGGTGTTGTATTAGGCGTAAAGGATTTTATCGAACACCCTGCTGAACAAGCGCTTATTATTCCTTATGTTGCGACATTTATTGCAACAATGCTCATGACTTATTTTGCAATGCGATGGTTTATGGGCATTATGAAAAATGGAAAACTAGCTTACTTTTCATATTATTGCTTCATTGTCGGTGCATTGTTGTTAATTTTTTATTAAAGTATGAGCATACATAATTGTCTGCATATTTTTTTATTATTTCGAAACTTTAATGGAAGTTATTCGTAAATAAGGTAATACATAAGGAAGGAGGAGAATTTAGTTGTTTGGATTTTCACTCACAGCAGTTTATTTGACAGTGTTAATTGTCATCGGGAGTTGTACATTGCTCTATTTGGTATTTGCTGATTTAGCGGATGGCGTAGCTGAAGGTATCCCTTATTTTGATCCAGCCGTGATTCTTACCTTTATTTCGGTAACGGCAGCGGGCGGTTATTTACTTGAGCGCTTTACATCTTTAGCGAGCATTGTTGCTTTCATCATCGCCTTAATTATTGCGGCTATTTTAACAGCGCTACTGTATTTTTTCCTTCTCGTGCCACTGCGCTCAGCGGAGGTATCGCTCGTTTATACAGATGCCTCATTGGAAGGGCAAACAGCGAAGGTTATTGTACCAATACCAATAGATGGCTTTGGTGAAATTGTTATCGAATCAGTTAATGGTATTATTTCAAAGCGAGCAGCAAGCTACCAAGGTGAAGAAATTCCTTATGACATGAAAGTCTTGATTATCGAAGTAAAAGAAGGAACAGCTTTTGTGACATCTTATGACAAAGGTTTTACGAATGCATAGTTTAAAGGAGGAAAAACAATGATTGAAACTTTAGGTATTATTGGGGTTGTCGTAGTTATTATTCTTATATTTTTAGGAATTTATGTGGCAAAATATCGTACAGCAGGCCCAGACGAAGCATTAATTGTAACAGGGAGCTACTTAGGTTCAAAAAATGTCCACACTGATGAGACTGGAAACCGTATCAAAATTATTCGCGGGGGCGGTACATTCGTATTCCCGGTATTCCAACAAGCAGAGCCATTAAGCCTGTTATCAAGTAAATTAGATGTGACGACACCAGAAGTGTATACAGAGCAAGGTGTACCAGTTATGGCAGATGGTACAGCAATTATCAAAATTGGCGGTTCCATTTCTGAAATTGCTACAGCAGCAGAACAATTTTTAGGCAAGGAAAAGCATGAGCGTGAAATGGAAGCACGTGAAGTATTAGAAGGACATTTACGTTCGATTTTAGGCTCGATGACAGTAGAGGAAATCTATAAAAATCGTGATAAATTCTCACAGGAAGTACAACGTGTGGCATCACAGGACTTAGCGAAAATGGGTCTTGTTATCGTATCTTTTACAATTAAAGATGTACGTGACAAAAATGGTTACCTTGAATCACTGGGTAAACCACGTATTGCACAAGTAAAGCGCGATGCGGATATTGCAACAGCAGAGGCAGATAAAGAAACACGTATTAAACGTGCACAAGCGGATCAAGAGGCACAAAAGGCTGAGCTAGCACGTGCAACAGAAATCGCCGAAGCGGAAAAGGATAATCAATTAAAGGTTGCGGAATATCGCCGCGAGCAAGATATAGCACGAGCGCGAGCAGACCAAGCGTATGAGTTAGAAACAGCTCGCGCGAAGCAGGAAGTTACAGAGCAGGAAATGCAAGTACAAATTATTGAGCGTCAAAAGCAAATTGAGCTTGAGGAACGTGAGATTTTACGTCGTGAGCGTCAATATGATTCGGAAGTGAAGAAAAAGGCGGATGCTGAGCGCTATGCGATTGAGCAGCAAGCAGCAGCAGAGAAAATGAAGCAGCTAACGCAGGCAGATGCGGAGAAATATCGTATTGAAGCACAAGCTCAAGCGGAAGCAGAGCGTATTCGTCTTGACGGTTTAGCAAAGGCAGATGCGGAGCGTGCACAAGGTACGGCTGAAGCTGAAATTATTCGCCTGCGCGGTTTAGCCGAAGCTGAAGCGAAGCAAAAAATCGCCGAAGCATTTGAGCAGTATGGTCAAGCGGCTGTGTTAGATATGATTGTACGCATGATGCCAGAATATGCGAAGCAGGTGGCAAGTCCATTAGCGAATATCGACAAAATTACAGTTGTTGATACTGGCGGTGGAGAAGGCGGAGGAGCAAATAAAGTTACTTCGTACGCAACAAATTTAATGGGTTCCTTGCAGGAAACATTAAAAGCTTCATCAGGCATTGATGTTAAAGAATTAATTGAAGCATATGTGGGCAAAAGCGCTGTCAAACAATACGCACAGCAAATGCCTGTAGCAGTGCCAACATCGGTACAACCAAAAGAAGAGAAATCAGAAACAGTAGTAACAGAAGAGTAAAAAATAAAGAGCTGCTCGAAAAGTATATATCTTTTCGAGCAGCTCTTTGTATCTATATTAAATATTTTTGCGTTAGCCAAAATAAATTGTCACACGACTTCTTTCTATTTGTGTAAATAAAAACGGGGCTGTCCAAAAAGCCGTGCATAGCCGGCATTTTGGACAGTAGCGATGATGTTTCGCAAAATGTTGATTCATATAAGCAGAGAACGCCTCTTTTAAAAATGGGATGAACATTGGCTTTAGCAGCGTTATCCTTTAGTAAAAGGGCAGCGATGAAAACATTGATTTCAATGCAGTGTCAAAACAAAATGGACTTTTCGGACAACTCCGCTATCATTAGCTAGGAAAAATAATAGAAACTTTTCGCAATGTATTATTTTTCTCAAGGCTTAAAAAGTCAAGAAGAATGAATAAAAGCTATTAATTAGTCTTATTAATTGTAGTTTTACTGTACTTCCTGCGCGTTATCTAGTGCTTCTTGAGGAATTGTAATCGTTGTATTATTAAAATCTTCGTATTTTGTTGTTGATTTCTGGTCAATCTTCGCTGTTATGCCTTCCACTTCCATTGTAATAATCATATCCATTTTCATTTCTTTCATATCATACGTCTTTTTATCAATCGTTAATTGATAAGTAGTGTCATCAAAAGATAGATTTTCTAATTGTTCAACAGGCGCATCAGGCATTGTCATTGCTACTTGCTCTTCGATTAATTGTTTAAATTTATCGCCGCTAGCATTTAGTGTTAAAATATATTCATTATTCGTTTGCTCAAATGTAAAGTCATCAGCATATTTTTCTAACAATTTTAGTTGCTCAGAAGCATCTGCTTGTACCCCTGCTTGATTTAGTAATTCCTCTAATGAAGCTTCCTGCTGCAGCTTTAACCATGTTTCTGATGCGCTGTCGTAAGCATAAAAACCATCATTGGCAGTCATATACATTTTGAGTGGCATATCGAATTTTTCACCATTTGTTTGTTCTGTCATGGAAATTGAACCATCAACAAAAAATTGCATAGGTTCTTTTACTGCACCCATTTTTAAATTAGCTGTTGTATCGGCTTTTGAGCCATCTCCAATATCCATTACTTGTGTCATTGTAATTGTTGCATTAAAGCTTTGAATTTCACTTTGTCTCTCAACACTCTTTGTAAATACCTCTTCTAGTGATAAATCGCTTTTTTCAGTCGTATTTTCTTTCGGTGTCGCCGTTGTGCTACAGCCGGCAGCAATAACTGCTACACCGGTTAATGCTAACAACATTTTTTTCTGCATTTGTATTACAGCTCCTTTATACTTGAATACTATTTATACTGTTTTTTCTAGTAAAAGTTTCAAGAAAGCCGTTTTTTGATAGAAAAGTCCTGTTATTTACAAATAAAATAGCACACATCCTACCATACAAGCACAGCCTGCGATAACGAAAAGATGCCAAATTGCATGATTGTAAGGGAGTCGATGCCAAGCGTAGAAAATAGCGCCGAATGTAAAGAACAGTCCACCTGCTAGCAGCAATAAAAAGCCTTCCAATTGTAAAAATGCATAAACCGGCTTTATCACAAAAATGATGAGCCAGCCCATTGCGATATACAGGCCTAAAGAAAATGCCTCGAAGCGATGAATAAATAAACATTTAAAAACGACCCCAAATATCGCAATACCCCAAATAATACATAATAATGTAATGCTTAAAACGCCATCTAAAATAACGACTAAAAACGGTGTGTACGTTCCAGCGATTAAAATATAGATAGCTGAATGGTCAAGAATTGCAAAAAGGCGTTTAAAGCGTAAAGGCATGCTGTGTAGTAGTGTAGAGTTTAAAAATAATATGATAAGCGATGCCCCAAAAATACTGTATGAGACGACTTCGACAACGCCGCCTGTAGCAATAGCTTGTAAAATAAGAACGACACAAACAGGGATGCTGATAAATAAGCCAATACCATGTGTAATTGCATTCCATAGCTCTTCATTTTTTGATTTGTAATCGAAAACGATGTTTTGCATTGAAATCACTCCTTGTTAAATACTATAGTAAAATAGATATTTTTTAGACAGACATATTTGTCATTAGTTGTAACTACAATATGTCATATGGAAAAAAGACAATTATCAATGAATAGTGATTACATTTGTCACCTTTACAGTAGTAATTCAAGTTACTTATAATAGGAAAGAAGAATATAAAGGATGTGTCATTAGTGGGACGAATTCATATTGTAACTGATTCAACGTGTGATTTAACGAAAGAGGAAATTACGAAACATGGCATACATGTTGTGCCATTAACAATTTCAATTGGACAAAATACATATGTAGATGGGATAGATATAGAACCTATCACATTTATGGATATAATGAAACGTTCATCTGAGCTCCCAAAAAGTTCACAGCCTGCACCTGGGAAATTTAAAGAGCTATACGACGAGCTTGGAAAAGATGGCGACCAAGTTTTATCAATTCATATGACAGGTGGTATGAGTGGCACAGTTCAATCTGCTCGACAAGCTGCTGAAATGACGACTTCAGATGTGACAGTTGTGGATTCACGCTTTATTGCATTTGGTCTAGCATTCCAAATCCGTGAAGCGATTCGCTTACGCGATGAAGGCGCTTCAATGGAGGAAATTGTAGCGCGCTTAGATGTAGTGCGTGAGAATACGAACTTATATGTTGTTGTTGATACGCTAGAAAACTTAATTAAAGGTGGCCGTATCGGTAAAGGCAAGGGGATGATTGGTTCATTATTAAATATTAAGCCAATCGCTAGCTTAGAGGGCGGCGAATATACACCTGTATCAAAAGCACGTAGTCATAAACAGGTCGTCAATTATTTATTTAAACAGTTCCAAGAAGATACTGCTGGTAAAACAGTTAAAGGTGTAGGTCTTTCACATGCAGGTGGGTTACAGACGATGGGACAGCCGTTGTTGGATTTAATTAAATCAACAGGCTTTGATAATGCAGAAATTGCATTTACTTCACCAATTATTAGTACACATACAGGTCCAGGGGCAATTGGCTTTATTTATTTTGCGGAATAGGACTAGAAGTGGCGTCCAAAATGCCGTGCAGAAGCCGACATTTTGGACGCTTTCGTTGGTGTTTTGATAAAATGTTTGCTTATGACAATAGAGAGAGCTTTCTTTAGAATTGACAGAAGTACTGACTTTAGTGGTGTTTCTTCTAAGTAAAAAAGAGGAAAAAATCATTCTTTCAATACAATGTCAACATAAAATGACCTTAACGGATGTTTCCATTTAGTGTGTGCAGTGAAAGTTTAATTTCTGCTACTTAGAAGAAAATCCATTAAATCGGCTGTTTATCCTATCTTCAATGAATCCTTTTGCTATTTTCTTCGAGTGGATTTTTGGAAGAAACACCACTGACAGCATCCGATATGACGTCTGCGCACGGCATGTTGGATGCCCTCCCGTGTTTGTTTTCGTCATATCCTTTATAATGAACTATACATAAGTTAAAAATAGTAGTTTTAATATTTAAAGATTGGTAGGGAAGAGGAACGAATGAGGCTGTTTGTTAGTGTGTTATGTTGTTGCTTATTACTAGTTGCTTGCTCAGTGACGGTGGATGAGTCCGATATAACGCAGGAAGAGTATGAGAAATCGCTTGGTACGACGAATGTACCATTACCAATAGATGATGCCCTTTATATTGAACAAGTGAAAAGGGAAAGCATTGTAGATAAGCTCAGTGAAATTTTTCAATTAGACTGGCTGAGCCGAAAGGAAATAGATGCAAGGGATATAGAGTATATTGCACTAGGAGACTCTTTAACGGACGGCGTAGGCGATGAATATAAACGACAAGGATTTACTGAACGTTTGATTGAAAGGCTTGAGAAATGGCCTGCAATTGCATCTGTAACATTAGATAATCGAGGGAAAAGAGGGCGTCGCAGTGAGCAGCTGTTGGCACTTCTTGAAAAAGGGCATTATGATAAGGAATTAGCAACCGCCAATTTGGTTACGATAACAATGGGTGGTAATGATGTCATGAAAGTAGTCAAGACGGATATCTTTTCTTTAAAAAAAGAGATGTTTGATGAGGGAAAGGTAAATTTTAAAAATAATTACGAGCAAATTATTAAAAGAATTCGTGCTAAAAATACAGAAGCCCCCCTCATTTTAATTGGTTTTTATAACCCTTTCTCGATTGTCGTAGATGAAATCACTCCATTTGAAGAAATTATTGTAGAATGGAATCATGAAATTATCCAGTTAGCAGAAGAGGATGGGAACGCGTGCTTTGTCCCTGTAATGGACCTGTTTCATACGAATGAGGATTTAGTGTACCATACAGATTTTTTCCATCCGAATTCTAGAGGTTATGAGCGAATGACAGAGCGCATTGTATCCGCAATGACGGCATGTGGTATTGAAGAAATGACGGATGGCTTGATTGGATTTGAGGAGTGATACAATAGATGAATAAATGGAAAGTCGCCTTTTTTTTACTCGCAGGAGCGGTTATTTTTTCGATTGTTTTTATCGTTTATTTGGCGACTTCGAAAGTAGAAGGAAAAGCAATTCCAGAACAGCAACAAATAACTGGGCATGTGCTAACGGTTCAAACAACGGCAAAAGAATTTGAAGGAATCGCTAAAAAATATATGGGAAAAGGGCCGTTAGAGAAATCACCGGTACCTGTAGAAATAGAAGTAAACGAGCAAGTACAGTTATTTAGTGAGTTAATTGTCTTCGGTATTACAGTTCCTATTTCGATGGATTTTGAGCCTATTGTCAGCGATGGTAACATACGTCTAAAGCAAACAGAGGTAAATGTAGGAAAATTAAATATTCCACCATCGACTGTGCTAAAGCTCATGAAAGATGCGATTGAATTTCCGAGCTGGATGATTGTTAGACCGAATGAGGAGGAAATTTACGTTGATTTATCGCGAATCAATATTGCTTCTGGCTCGAGAGTTCGTGCTAAAGAAATTGATTTGAAAAATGATAAAATATTATTAGAAATCATAATTCCCGCAGAAGAGGTGAAATAAATGTTAGAATATGCAACGTTTGCAGGTGGCTGCTTTTGGTGTATGGTAAAGCCATTTGATGAAGTAGAAGGAATCGAATCCGTTGTTTCAGGTTACACAGGTGGACATGTGGAGAACCCGACATATGAGCAGGTTTGCTCTGAAACGACAGGGCATTTAGAAGCGGTCCAAATTTCCTTCAATCCAGCGTTATTTTCCTATGAAGAGCTTGTGGAGCTATATTGGACGCTTATAGACCCAACTGATGTAGGTGGACAATTTTATGACAGAGGGGAATCGTACACAACTGCGATTTTCTATCATAGTGAGGAGCAGCGTGAAATAGCTGAGCGCTCTAAGGCCGCCTTGCAAGCCTCTAGCAAGTTTGCTGCGCCCATTGCAGTGAAAATTTTACCCGCAAAACCTTTTTATGCAGCAGAGGCATACCACCAGCATTATTATCAGAAAAATCCTGCGCATTATGAGCGCTATGCAGTAGGCTCAGGGCGCGTCGCATTTAGAGAAAAACATTGGGGTGATGGACATGATAAATAAAGAGCAGCGATTGAAGGAATTAAATGAAATGCAATATTATGTAACGCAACAGCAGGGGACAGAGCCACCTTATCGCAATGAATATGACCAGCATTTTGAACAGGGGATTTACGTTGATATCGTTTCTGGTGAGCCGCTATTTTCTTCGCTTGATAAGTTCGATGCAGGCTGCGGTTGGCCAAGCTTTGCAAAACCGTTAGAGGAACAGGAAGTGACAGAGCATTTTGATACGTCGCATGGCATGCGACGTGTAGAAGTTCGGAGTAAAACAGCGGATTCCCATTTAGGACATGTTTTCCCAGATGGACCGAAGGATTTAGGAGGCATGCGCTATTGTATAAATTCGGCGGCATTGCGTTTTATCCCAATCGCGGAGCTGGAGGAGCAGGGCTACGGTAAATATAAAGCTTTGTTTGAGTAGTGATAGTAGACGGTAAAAACGTCCGAAAAGCAGTGCTTTTCGGACGTTTTTTATACTTTGAACTCTCCAACAACATTGCGTAAATCGTCTGCCTGCTTCGCTAATTCAGAAGCGGCTGCGTTAATTTCCTCCATTGATGCAGAGCCTTGCATTGCTGCAGAAGCGCTCGTTTCTGTGCTGAAAGCTGTGTGCTCTGCAATCGCATTTACTTCAACAAAGGAAGTATTCACTGCGTTGCTATAGTCTAATGTCACATTTATTTTCTCTACCATACGAGCAATAATTTCTGTTGTTCGCTCTGTTTGTTTTAAAATTTTATCAAGAGAATCATTCGTTTCATTTGCAACTTCTACGCCTTTAATAACAGATTGCACACCATCATGATTTTGCGCAATAATTGATTTTACTTCTGTTTGGATGGAAGAAATGATACCGGTTACTTCAAGTGCCGCTTTTTGCGATTGTTCCGCTAGTTTACGCACTTCATCTGCTACGACAGCGAAGCCTTTCCCGTGCTCACCAGCTCGTGCGGCTTCGATGGCTGCGTTTAGTGCAAGCAGGTTTGTTTGCTCTGCAATACCTGTAATCGTACTAATAATAGAAGTAATTTCTCCAGATTTTTTGCCAAGTGCTTCAACAGTCATTGTTGTATTGGCCATTGTTTCTTCAATGTCCATCATCACTGTTGAAGAATGGTTAACAGATTTGCTACCGTTATTTGCTACAATACGCATTTCCTCAGAGGCTTGATGAACCTCTGTTGCACCTTCATTTAAGTCACGCATCGATTGCTCAAGCAACTGCATATCTTGGGCAGCTTGTCCCATTCGCTTAATAATTGTATTGCTATCATTTGCAATATCCTGCGTAGAATGCGCAATGGAATCAATCATTCTTGCGTTTTCATCTGCTGCTGCCATTAATTCCTGAGAGCTTGCAGAAACATTTTCTGCTAAGCCAGAAACGCGCTTTACAAGTGTAGAAATTGAATGGATTAATGTGTTTGTTGAGTCAGCAATTTGCGCAAATTCATCATTTGTTTTAACACGTACACGTCGTGTTAAATCGCCACCAGTACTCGCAATATCTAAAATAGATGTATTGATAGAGTGCGTGTTACGTCGAATTGATTTAAACAATATGTAGCCAGATATAATCGTTAAAATCATTGCGATAATTGATAGCGTAAAGAATGATATTTTAGTAGCGCTTGCATATTGCTCAAGCTCTTTAATCAATTCTTCATTTTTACTTTCTAATAAATCGATTAAATTGACCGAATAATCGTCAATATATGCTTTTAATGATTGCCCACCCCCATTATGCATCAGCTTTTGGGCATTTTCAAAGCCGTACTTAGTGCGTGTATCAATCATATTTTGAGAATGTGTTAAATAAACGCTATAAAGCTGTTTGATTGAAGCTAGAATATTAGAAGCTTCTTCAAAATCCTCCAAAATTACTTGTAGCTCAGCAATATTCGTATTAATATTTTCTTTAACCATCTCGTAATGTTGTAAAGTTTCTTCTTTTCCTGTAATGATAAATGTCTGCTCATGACTGGAAAGCTTCGCAATATCGCTTGCTAAATTATTTATTGAAATTTGCTGCTGCAAATTTTCATCAGCAAAATCTCGCAAGCTTGTTTGTAATTTAGTAATATTAGTATACGATAGCACTTCCATGGCGAGAATAATCGCTAATAATAAAGAGAAAACAAGTAATATTCGTCCGCGAATAAGCTGATAAAATCTAGCCTTTTTCTTTTTCTCTACGGGTGCTTTTGGCTGCTTTTCTTTTTTTCGTTTTGCGAAAAGCTTTATTGGTGCAGCCCTTTTCAATTTATTCCTTTTTAATAGCAAATTTGTCACCATCTTTCTATAGGATAAATTATTCATCACTTTAATAAGTTTACCTATATATTAATGCTTTGTGAAGTAGATTTTTGTGAAAAGGAGAGAAATTTTTGAAAAAGTCTTTTTATTCTTACATTTTAACATACCGCGGCGGACTGGCAAATGATGCTAAGTCTCAGTTTGCGGAGGCATGTTTTCGTGACACTAGTTTTCCTAAAATATCGACATCTTTCGAGGAATTATCACAGTATATCGAGATGCAAGGAGACGATATTCTAACTGCGGCAACCTTCGATGAGCTTTGGTCTTTATATTTGGAGATATATGGTGAATAAAAAAACAAAAGCAAGACGTCTAACCTTGCGAAAAAAGCGTAAAACAAGTATGATGTGAAATGACTAATAATGAAACGAGGGACAAAATTATGAGTATTCATATTAATGCAAAACAAGGTGAAATTGCTGACATCGTATTACTTCCCGGGGACCCTTTACGTGCGAAGTATATTGCTGAAACTTTTTTAGAGGATGTTACATGCTACAACGAAGTACGAAATATGTTTGGCTATACAGGTACTTATAAAGGAAAGCGCGTATCTGTTCAAGGGACAGGCATGGGTGTACCATCTATTTCTATTTATATTAATGAGCTAATGGAAGAGTATGGCGTACAAAAATTAATTCGTGTAGGTACTTGCGGTGCGATTCAAAAGGATGTAAAGGTGCGTGACGTTATTTTAGCGCAAGCAGCATCGACAGACTCTAAAATGAATGAAATTATTTTCAATGGCATCGATTATGCTCCAACGGCTAATTTTGATTTATTATTAAAAGCTTACAATGCTGGTCAAGCAGCAGGCTTAAACCTTCAAGTAGGGAATGTTATGACAGCAGATATGTTCTATTCAGAGGAAAATCAAAATGAAAAATTAGCGCGTTACGGTGTATTAGCAGTTGAAATGGAAACAGCTGCACTTTACACATTGGCTGCTAAATATGGTCGCCAAGCACTATCTATTTTAACAGTATCAGACCACATCTTAACAGGTGAAGCAACTTCTTCGGAAGAACGCCAAACGACTTTCAAT
This sequence comes from Metasolibacillus sp. FSL H7-0170, assembly GCF_038593115.1. Taxonomy (NCBI): domain Bacteria; kingdom Bacillati; phylum Bacillota; class Bacilli; order Caryophanales; family Caryophanaceae; genus Metasolibacillus; species Metasolibacillus sp. FSL H7-0170. The sequence continues at coordinate 444,005 of NZ_CP151964.1, forward strand.
GACATGATGAAAGTAGCACTTGAGGCTGCGATTCAGGAATAGTTGATATAGCGGCGTTTAAAGTAAACCAAAAAGAGGCGAGTGACCAACTGTAGAAGGTTCATAAACAGGTCACTTGCCTTTTTAAAGTAATAAAGGGGGGAATGATGCTATTTTTTTGCGTTTTTAGGTTTATACTTTATGCCGATATTAGGTATTGTTTTCTGTTTAAATCTAGTGAGCATTATAAAAAAGACTAAACAAGATGATAAGACAGCTGTAAATACTTTTTGGTTAACCATTTCTTTTACATTAATAATTTGGATTATTGCTGTCCTTACTATGATAAGATAAAGTGCATAGCTAGCATTTTGGAAGCTGACGGTAGTGCTTCTGCAATGGGCTCATTTGTTAAAATAACAAGAGAGAGCGCTCCAGTCGTGTGATACAAACGCTATTTTAGTGGTATGTTATATTTTTCCTGTAGTAGTACATAACCGTTTACTTTAATAAGACAATTCAAACTCATAAATCCACCCAGTTTTACTGTCACCTTTGATATAGAACCATCGTCTTCAACGATGTTCCCCTGTAGCTTAACGAATGGAACGATTTGTTTGAACATGCTGTCGCGCTTTTTACAATCCACAATGATATTGTTGATGGCGAGTGTTTCTTCTGTTATTGCATTAACAACGCGTATTGTGTGACCATTATAGTCAATTTGCCAAACTTTAAAAGTATCCTTCGCCAAATCTTCCTGAACGATTTCCAATTCCTTCTTCATGTCTTCACGAAAATTTTTGAACAAAATAAAACCTCCATATTGCTTTCCTTAAAGTGCTATTAAAACTATATAATAGGCTTATATTTGGAACAAGTGAGTATCATAAATGTTAAGAAAAAATTGCTATAATTGTGAAACTAAATAAAAAAATGAACGTCTAATCTTTTCGAAGTGTGTATAAACTGTTAAGATAAGAATAGTGTGCCGTACATAGTGGAAAATGAGAGTGGTGAAAGTAATGGATGAACAACAACGAACTGAGGAACAGGTTCAGCAACAACCTATAAAGCCTGCGGGTAAATACATAAGCATAAAACCTTTTAAATTTATTATGCTGATGTTCCTAACGATTTTAGTAACAGCTGGTTTAACGATTTTCGCTTTAACATTCGGGGAGCAAAAGGTAGTAGAAGTAAAAGTCCCTGTGGAGCGTACAGAATTTAAGCAACTTTATGATGCTTTTGATGAACTGAAAAAAATTACTATGTAGAAATAGATGATGAAAAAGTAATTCATGGTGCAATTAATGGAATGTTTGATGCGCTTGAGGACCCATATTCAGATTATATGAACCGAGAGGAAGCAGCACACTTTAATGAGAGCCTATCGTCTAGCTTCCAGGGTATTGGCGCGGAAATCCAAGAGCGAGATGGCTATATAATGGTCGTGTCACCAATTAAAAATTCACCAGCAGAGAAAGCAGGTATTTTACCAAAGGATTTAATTTTGTCTGTTGATGGTGAGAGCTTGAAAGGTTTAAGTGCCTCAGAGGCAGTTTTACGTATTCGAGGTGAAAAAGGTACATCTGTTACATTAATGATTCAACGTGGTGATGGAGAAGAGCCTATTGAAATGAAGATTGTGCGTGATGATATTCCGATTGAAACTGTGCACGGTGAAATGGGAGAGGATAAAATCGCCCATATTTCAATATCATCATTTAGTGAGCAAACAGCGAAAGAGGTAGCTCAAAATTTAGCTGCATTTGAGAAGCAAGGAATGAAGGGGCTTGTGCTTGATGTACGGCAAAACCCAGGTGGCTATTTAACGGCTGCATTAGAAATTTCAAACTTCTTTGTAGAAGAGGGCAAGCCAATTCTACTTATTCAAAGTCGTACAGGAGAACCTGAAGCAATGGTTGCAGAAGGTGGGAAAAAATATGATATTCCTGTCACAGTGCTAATAGATGAGGGCAGTGCATCTGCCTCTGAGATTTTAGCAGGCGCATTACAAGAGTCTGCAGGAGCAAAAATCGTCGGTAAACCATCGTTTGGTAAAGGAACAGTGCAAACAGTAACCGATTTACCAGACGGCGCAAACTTGAAATTTACAACTAGTAAATGGCTAACACCAAATGGTAATTGGATTAATGAAAAAGGAATTGTACCGGATATTGATGTAGATACAGCAACTTACGCGTCATTACCTTATATTGATCCGAAGCAAGAGTTAAAGTTAGAAACGAATTCAAAGCTTGTCAATGCAGCCGAGCAAATGCTTGAAGTGTTAGGCTACGAGGTAGGAAATGTCGACAATCTGTTTGATGAAGAAACTGAAGAAGCAGTAAAGCAATTCCAAGTAGCAAATAATCTAGAGGATACAGGTGTTTTATCTGGAGAAACAACATATGCATTAATGGATGCATTACGCGAGAAACTTCGTACGGATGACCCACAATTATTGGAAGCGAAAAAGCTTTTAATTGGTGAGGAGCCAGAGACAGAAGCAAGTGATGAATAAGAAAGAGCGTGTCTGAAAAGTCATTTTGAGACACGCTCTTTGTAAATAACGGGCTGTTAGGAAGGGTAAAACCTTTTCTGACAGCCCCTTTCTAGAGGTGAGAAATAATGAAAGATGTCTATTTATTAAGTGGATTTTTAGGAAGCGGTAAAACATCGCTATTAATAGATGTGATTCGACAGTTTAAGGAGCAGGGCTTGAAGCCAGCAGTGATTATGAACGAGCTTGGCAAACTACCTTTCGATTCACAGGCGGTGGAGAAAGATGTTCCATTAAAGGAAATGCTAGAGGGCTGCATTTGCTGTACAGGGGCCGAAAAGACGGAGGCACAAATTCAATCATTATTATTTGATCAGCAATTCGATGTATTGTTAATTGAAACGACAGGAGCAGCTCATCCTGTGGAGGCATTAGATGCAGTGTTTTCTCCTTTATTCGCGGAGCAATTGAATATTAAAGGAATTGTAACTGTAGCAGATAGCAAGCTATGGCTAAATCGTTCCACATTATCACCACAGGCACGCTCTCTATTTATGGAACAAATTCGTCATGCACATATACTACTTGCCAATAAAATTGATTTATTGTCGGAAGAAGAACAAGCGCAAGTAGTTTACGAGTTACAAAGCTTTAATGCGCATGCCGCGCTATTACAAACAACAAATGGTCGAGTACCAATTCAATTTTTACAGCAAATGCAGTCGATGATTCAGCCATCTAAAGATGAGGTTACACCAGCAAAAATCAGCAAAAGCTTTAATTTAGGCTCACGTTTAGTGCAGTTTACGACAAGCTTTAGCGAGGAGGAGTTTGAGGCGTGGGTACGCTCATTGCCTGAAACCGTTTATCGCATGAAAGGCTATGTGCCAATTGCCGGTGCACGTAACCCGATGCTATTCCAATATGCATATGGGATGGTGCAATGGCTACCTGAATACGTAAAAATGGAGCCGAAGCTCGTTATTATTGGAGAAAATATTAACGAGATATCAATAATCGGTAATTAAAAATCTACTAATTTTAAAAAGTGTCAACAGCTTTTAAAGTGTAACTGTTTCATAGAATGGCAAATCGTACCTGATAAACGGAAGAACAAACATTGATTTTTCAATAATTTTTGCTCTCTATGGTTTCATTGGTAAAGTTTGGTCATAAATGGCGTAAATTTTTCTTGTATGCTTACTAGCGTAAAGGAGGAATTGCAAAATGAAAAAAACATTAACAGCCGTTTTTGCAACTTTTTTAATAGCAGCACCAATCCAAATGGCGTCTGCTTCAGCAAATGTTTCTGATGGGCAGCAAGTACAAGTAAAGCAAGTAACAAATTGTAAAGTAATATATAAATGGTCAGATCATAAATGGCAAATAGTTATGCCATTGAAGGACAAGCAAACAGGGAATAAGTGGTCGAACACTGTGCCAACAGCACCGACTACAGAAAAACCATCAGATTCAAACGAGGTTACAGAAAAACCATCAGATTCTAATACGGTGACAGAAAAACCAACTGTACCGTCAACACCAGTTACGGAGAAACCATCTAATACAAATCCAACTACGGAAAAACCATCTACATCGACAAACCAAACAGTCAGTGCTTTTGAGCAAGAGGTTGTAAAGTTAACGAATGTAGAGCGTGTAAACGCTGGTTTAAAACCATTTGAAATGGATGAAAAGTTAATGGCAGCAGCACGTGAAAAATCACAGGATATGCAAAGCAATAAATACTTTTCACATACAAGCCCAACACTTGGTTCACCATTTGAGCGTATGAAAGCACTAGGTATTACGTATAAAAGTGCAGGGGAGAATATTGCACAAGGTCAGCGTACACCACAAGAGGTCGTTCAAGCATGGATGGATTCACCAGGGCACCGTGCGAATATTTTAAATGCTCAATTTACACATATCGGCGTCGGTTATGTTGAAAATGGTAACTATTGGACACAACAATTTATTCAAAAATAAAGCGAAGCTTAGATTAGTGGGAATTTTAGCCGGCACTTGTTCAACGCCGATTAGCTAATGTTCGCAAATTAGAAATAACTTTAAATTAACGCAATATGTTTTACACTATAAGGCCGCCTAGAAGATAATTTATTCTAGGCGGTCTTATTGTTTCAGTTAGGGGGCATAGCCATTTGAACAAATCTAAAAATCACAGATTTTCTTTAAATTTGATGGCTATAGAGGCTCTTGTTTTACTTTTGTTGACCGTATTTACTCCTTGAATTTCCTATATCATCTATATCTTTTCCGCTGCATATAGTACAATAAGGTGTTGTAAATCATTGTACTGGATGAAAAGTGAAGTTAAAGCCTCTGGCAGATGGCAGGAATTCAGTGAGGAGCTCTTAAAAAGAAGGTCAGTCTCTAAAAGTGTCATATCGTGCAATAATGACTGATTGACCTATAACGCATGTCTAAAGCTGAATTCAGAATAGAGCTAGCCAAGGTATAATTGATTCAATATAAGTTTGAAAGAATAGGGGAATTGATGTGAAACAACAAACAATTATTTTAACAGGTGGAGGGACCGCGGGGCATGTGTCGCTTAATGAAGCAATTATTCCTTCGTTAATGAAAGAGGGATATGAAGTTCATTATATTGGTTCTTACGACGGTATAGAAAAAGAGTTAATTGGCAGTAATTTCCCTGAAATAAAGTATCATAGCATTTCAAGTGGGAAATTACGTCGCTATTTTTCCGTCAAAAACTTTACAGACCCATTTCGTGTTTTATATGGTATCACGCAAGCCTTTTCGATTATTCGAAAAGTAAAACCTACTGTTATTTTTTCAAAAGGAGGCTTTGTTTCTGTTCCTGTCGTAATGGCAGCGAAATTAGCAAACATTCCTGTCGTTGTACATGAATCTGATGTAACACCAGGTTTAGCAAATAAGCTAGCTTTACCGTTTGCCTCACATGTTTTTACTGTATTTAAAGAAACGATGCAGCATTTACCAAGCGATAAAGCTACATGCACAGGTTCAATTATTAGACAACAATTGTTTGAAGGGTCTAGAGAAAAAGGGTTAGAGCTCTGTCAATTCGAGCAAACAGCGAAAAAAGTATTGCTCGTTATGGGAGGAAGCTTAGGCTCAGTTGTTTTGAATGATGCATTGCGCATGAATTTATCCAATCTACTAGAGCGCTATCATATTATACATTTATGTGGTAAGGGAAATGTTGATGCATCATTAACATCTCTAAAAGGCTATAAGCAATTCGAATATGTGACAACGGAGTTGCCTAATTTATTGCATGCAGCAGACTATGTTGTTTCTCGTGCAGGTTCAAACTCTATTTTTGAATTTCTAGCACTACAAAAGCCGATGTTACTTATTCCGTTATCCGCAAGTAAAAGTCGTGGTGACCAAATATTAAATGCAAATTTATTTAAAAAACAAAAATTTGCCCATGTGTTGGAGGAAGAGGCTTTAACGAAGCAATCATTTATCGATGCACTAAACTATGTAGTCGAGCATGAAAGTGAAATGATTGATGCGATGGCTGATGCTGAGCGACCTAAAACACCAGATGAAATGGTTGTGCTGATTACACAGTATGAAAAATAATGCAAAGGCTGTAGAGACGCAGGCACAAGCCTGCTTTTTCTACAGCCATTTGCTTATCCTAATTGTATGAGATTATTACACATTGTTGGGGAAATATAAATTAAAAAAGCTGACAAGTTTTGCAAACTATGTCAGCCTTCTATTCACATTGCTTGCTCTTCAGAATCAATTTGTGCATGGGCAGTTGTTAAATAAAATAAATCTTTTGGAATTTTAAATAAATCGAATTGAGCTTCACCGCGATTAATTTGCTCAAAAAGTGCAGGGTGTGATTCCTCTGCACAGGCTACATATGGTAGCTTAAGTGCCGCCGCCTTTGAACGGCTGTTTTCTTTCCGAATACGTAAAAAAACTGTATGGAAATCATATTGGAAAAAAAGCTCTTGTAAAAACAATAATTTGGCTTTTTGATTGTAGCCCATTCCTTGAAATGGCTGCCCAATCCAAGTGCCTAGGAAGCCCGCACCATCTTGAATATCATAAACGCTAATTGTTCCGATTGGCTGCCCCCAATCATCTACTATTGTTCGGGAAATCGTAATACCATTCTGTTCTTCCTCGATAAGCTGCTTTGTCATAAACAAATATTCCTCAGCCGATGCTGCTTTTTGGCGGACATAAGGAAAAACAGATGGATGGCTTAATAGTTGATAGAGTTCAGTTGCTTCATGTACATCACGGGGTTTCAACATGCGAAACGCCTCCTTTAATAGGGGATAGGTAAAAAATCACAAGGCATGCATTTCGAACTTAACTCCTATATAACCTAGACATCGTACTATGTTACAACCTTTAGTTACTCGCTACTTTGCATATGAAATTACGATTAATGTTGCCGCGGCAGAATTTTCAATGTTAAAAAAAGTTGAAAAATAACCGTTATAAAATCACCAACGGTTATGGACATCCCAAATATGTGCCAAAGGCTATCTTTTGCTGCTGCAAGCATATGTATACTTGCTAACAAAAGAGATATTTTCGTGAAAATATCATATAATATTATAGGTTGTTTCTGCAAGCATTTTTCTCGAAAAAATAAAAATAACTTAAGTGAGATTTTCTACTCTGAATATTCAGATATGCGAGAATTGTTAATATTAAATAACAGTAAATTCACACTGTTTTTTCCATAAATAATTATTTTATTAAGGCGATGAAAATTGCTATAATATATAACAAAAATGCATTTTCTATTTATACTTATTGCCTTTTTTATCGATTTTCAAACATTTTTTTAAATGCAAATTTTAGTAAAAAAGGCGTGGGTAAATAGGGATATGATATATTCATTCTAGTTTAACTTCCTTTAGAAAAAGTCTCCCTCAATAGGCGGTCGTATATTAGGCTCAATTCGGCGAACATCAAAATAACCGCTGACAAAGAGGAACTAAGTCGAAGAATACCACATATGTGGTAACGACTCGATGACCAATATTATGTTGGTCTAAGCTTTGGCTGATGTCACAGATTTTGAAAAGCTCTGGACTAGAGTTAGCCAAGGCTTAATTGAAAATAAAATTTCATAAACTCGCTTAGAAAATTAAAGCTTGAATTTTCTATAGCATAATGGATATAGGGCAGGTGTCACGAATGATGGTGCAACCATTTCTTTCAGAAGTGCAATTTAATATAATGTTTAAAGATAGCAAAGATATGGTCTTTTTTATGAAGAAAAAGGACGAGGATTTTGAGTACGTATATACAAATACTGCTGCAAGTCGTCTTTTTGATGTTGCTCCATGCGGAAAAAAAGTTGCTGAAATCATGCCCAAACACTTAGCAAAAACAATTTTGCATTATTATCATTTAGCTGTTGAAACAAAAGTACAGCAAAATTTTCAGGACTATGATTATTACACGAACGAAGTGAGGAAGCATGAAACGACGGTTTTTCCGATTTTTGTTCATGATGAAATCTTCATTTTAGCAATATCAAAGGAAATCGCCTTTGATCGTGATTTGCAAGATAAATACTTATTTATGCGCTCGGTGTTCTTTAAAACATTTTTATCAACTGTTTTAATATCGAATGATTTGATGTTTTTAGAGGCAAATGAGCGTTTTATTGATGATTTTGGCATTTGTGCAAAAAGCATGCAAGGTCAACCATTTCTAAGTCTACCTCTAATTAGAGAGCCTTACGTAGCTGAGTGGCAGAGCTACTTAACAGATGCGCAAAGCGGCGATAATTTTACTTCAAAGATTGTTAAATTCATAGATAAAGAAAATAAAATACGAAGCTTTACTGCGACATTTTCACCGCTAGCAAATGAAAACGGTAGCGTTATTGCGATATTTTTAATTTTGCAAGAAATTACAGATTTTATTGAGCAGCAAAAAGAACTGCGCGAAACATCACATGGCTTAGCAATAATAAAAAATGCTATTAATAATGCTGTAGAATTATCCATTATTGATAGCGATAAAAAAATTATTGATTTAAACGACCGCTTTATTGCTCGTACTGGCTATACAAGAGAGGAGTTAATTGGTCAAACACATGATGTATTAGATTCTGGCTATCACCCACCCGAATTTGGTGAAAAAATGTGGGATACGCTACGCCAAGGTGATATATGGCAAGGTGAAATATGCAATCGTTCAAAGCAAGGTGAATTATATTGGGTAGAAACAACCATTATTCCTTTAGTAAATGCAGATGGTGAGATTGATAGCTATTTTTCGGTTAATTATGATTCCTCTGATAAAAGGCGCTTGATGGCAGAGCTCCAAAACATTGAGCGGACTTTCCGTATGATTACTGAAAATATGAATGATTTCATTGTCATAATGGATGAAAACGGTGTTATTGAATACGCTTCACCATCATATGCTCACACTTTTGAATATGTAGAGGAAGAGTTAATTGGCAAAAGCTATTCTTCCTTTTTAACAAGAGAAAGTGAAGCAACATGGCTATCAGAATTGAAGAATGTGGAATGCAATGAAATGACAATTGAGCTAGCATTGCAGACAAAAAAAGGTCTTATCATTTGGACGGAAGGGAAATATAAGGCTGCAAAAGATGAGCGAAAAGAAAATGCCTATCAAATCATTATGGTATCACGCGAAATTACAGAACGTAAAAAGCTTGAAAATTCTCTGCGTTTTATGGCCTATCATGATAATCTAACACAGCTTCCGAATAGAAGGTATTTAGAAGAGGAATTTCCACGTGTTCTTAATTTTGCAAAGGAAAATGCCCGCTCCATCGCAGTTTTATATATTGATGGTGATAATTTTAAGGCGATTAATGATCGATACGGTCATGATGTTGGGGATGAATTTATTAAATTGACAGGCGAGCGCATTGCAGCAAGTATTAGAGCTAGTGATTTTGCTGTGCGAGTGGGCGGGGATGAATTTGTTGTAATTTTAGCGGATCTATCTATTATAGAAAATGAGCGGAAAAAGGTGATTAATGACATTATCGCCCGCATTCAAGAAAACCTGCTGCTCGGTGCAATTATTCAAGGGAATCATTTTAAGCCAACCGTATCAATTGGTGCTAGCTATTACCCTGACCATGCTACAACATTAGAAATGTTGTTAGAAAATGCTGATAAGGCATTATACAAGGCGAAAATGGTAGAAAAAAATGGCTTCAAAATTTATGATGACGTACAATAAGGTTAGAGGTTGATTCGGGGCTGTCCGAAAAGGGGTAGCCCTTTTTGGACAGCCCTAGCTATTTACTAAAAATGAATTGTCGTTAACTACGGCTTCTGCCAGAGGCTATATTTATCTCATTGGATGAAAATACAACCGCCTTAAAAACTTTTGTAAAGTTATTAGAGCATTTTTAAGGTCTCCGAAGTGAGAACAGTCGAGCATGAATATATATTTCTGTAGAAATAAATAAGATGGTGATATAGATGAAAAAAATACTGTTAGTGGAAGACGAAAAAAATATTTCACGATTTATTGAATTAGAATTGAGGCATGAGCAATTTGACGTAAAGTGTGTATTCGATGGACGAGAAGGCTTATCAGAGGCACTTACGGATAATTATGATTGTCTATTGCTAGATGTAATGTTACCACAATTAAATGGGATTGAAGTATGTAGACGGGTTCGTCAGCAGTCTAATGTCCCGATTATTTTGCTGACGGCTCGTGACGCGGTAATGGACCGTGTTGCTGGACTGGATGCAGGGGCGGATGATTATATCGTCAAGCCATTTGCGATTGAGGAGCTACTAGCTCGCATTCGTTCTATTATGCGACGTGTTAGCAAGCAAGCTACAGAAAATTTGCTCGTATGCCGCAGTTTAGAAATTGATTTAGAAGCTTACGAAGTAGCTTTTGAAAATAAAAAACTAGATTTGACAAAGACAGAATATGATTTATTAGTGTTTTTAGCACAAAATATAAATAAAGTCTGTACGCGTGAACGCATTTTGGAAGCTGTTTGGGGCTTTGATAGTGAGGTGGAGACGAATGTCGTAGATGTTTATATACGCCATTTGCGCACCAAGTTGAAGACGGAGGAGCAGCCCTATATAGAAACGGTACGCGGCGTCGGCTATGTAATGAGAGGCTAAGCAATGAAACAACTATATAATCAATTGTCACTAAAAGAGAAATGGATGCTTTCAACCGCTGTCACCATCTTTATTAGTTATGCGGTTATTTGTGTGATTTTATATATATCATTGCACACGTGGCTCTTAAATAATGAGGAGCGCAATGCTCTAAGAACAGCGGATGATATTAGCGTGTTTTTTGAAACGCCGGCAATTACAATCCAGCTATTGCAACGTGATCCAGACTTAAAATCAATTATTCATCAAGAGCAAACAGTGCGGATTATGAATTTTGATGGGATAGAGCTTCTTCATTTTGGCAATGACGTATTGCCCGCAGCACCAACAGCGACGACCTATGAGGAGCTTTTAGGAACGGTCGTTCGTAAGTCGGATATTCAAGGGACAGATGCCTATATCATCGAGCGCATTGTACAAATTGGGTCATTTCAAGGTTATATGCAATTAATTCACCCACTTACAACCTTCGAAAAAATGATGCAATATGTTTTAACAACAATGACGATTGTAGGAATAGGTGCATTATTGCTTGTCGCTTTTATTAGTTATTATTTAGCAAATCGTTTAGTTCGACCACTTCAACAGCTTAGGGATTCAATGCGATTAGTACGAGATAAAGGTTTAACAGAGCGCGAGGCTTTTACTTATCATGCAGACGATGAAATTGGCGATTTGCTAAAAATGTACGATTCGATGTTAGAGGAGCTAAAGATTTCTTTTACACAGCAACAGCAATTTGTTGCAGATGCCTCTCATGAACTACGCACACCCATTCAAGCTGTCGAAGGGCATCTATCCTTGTTAGCACGCTGGGGGAAGGACGACCCACAAATCCTAAATGAATCTATCGAAAGCTCGCTTAATGAAGTGAAAAGAATGAAAAAAATGATTGAAGAGTTATTGCAGCTTGCAAGACGAGAGCAAGGGGGAGCCGCACAAGCTGATGTTGTTTTAGTAATCAGTCAAGTAATAAATGAATTAAAAGCGGTATACCCGCATGCTATATTTCAAATAGAGGAAATTAAGCAAACCGATTTACTTCCAATTTCACCTGAAGCACTTGCACAAATATTGCGCAACATTATTGAAAACGGAATAAGATATAATAAAGCTGTTCCTGAAATTACAATTTCAACAGCTCGATTGGATGATTGCTTTTATATTGAATTGAAGGATAATGGTATAGGGATTGCTGAGGAGCACTTGCCTTTTATTTTTGACCGTTTTTACCGAGTGGATGAATCACGTCAGCAAAATGGAGGGGGAACTGGACTCGGTTTAAGTATTACAAAAATGCTTGCAACGAAATATCATGTTGTGCTCGAAGTACAAAGCAAAATCCAACAAGGAACAACATTTTTGTTAAAAATCCCTTTGAAAAAGTGAGGAATTTCGGTCGGAAGGTTTTGTTTTTCTATAGTTAGCTAAAAATTTGACTTATTTATTGAAAAATAGTTGTATTTTTTGTAGAGAGTAGTAAGATTGAAGTGGAAAAATGTTCTCTGTTCAATAATAGAGAATATGAGTATACAAAAAATAAATAGGCTCAGCTATGTTATCTTGATGCGGTTTGTGTTTAGAAGCACATTATATCAAAATAAAGACCTAGGCGGATGTCGCGGAATTTGGAGTGAGGCTTGCTTGAAGCAGGTCGGTTAACTCTAAGGGCATGTGTCGTGATTAACTTCTAACAGCACCTCAAAATCTGAACTAAAGTTAGCCAAGATACATAGTAGAGAGCTCAAAAATGTTTATTTTAAAATGGAACTGCCATGCAGGCAAAATTTGGAGGTTATTTTCATGTCGAACAATGTATTACATGGTTCACCTTGGTCAGCGTTTGCAGGCCCTAACTTAGGTTACGTCATGGAGCAATACGACTTATTTCTACAATCTCCCGAAGAAGTAGAACCAGCTTTAGTTGAATTGTTCCAACAATTTGGAGCGCCTGTTGAAGGTGAAGTTGCTGTAACTGGAGGCACAGTTACTTCACAAGTTGATTTTAGCAAAGTGTTAGCAGCTGTAAAATTAGCAGAATCAATCCGGGTTTATGGTCATTTAGCTGCCGATATTTACCCGTTAAAAAACCGTGCACTTGCTACTGCGAAAGTCGAAGAAAGCGCATTTGGCTTGAGTCAAGCTGATTTAGCTGAAATTCCGGCTACAGTATTCTTCAAAAATGTACCGGCGGGTATCCAAAACGGTCGCGATGCAATTGCTTATTTAAAAGCTGTTTATACGGATAAGATTGCGTTTGAATACAACCATGTAGGCACAGTTGAGGAGCGTGAATGGTTCCAATCTCAAATCGAATCAGGGGCGTTATCAGTAGCTGTTTCTACAGATGAAAAGAAAGCGCTATTAGACCGCTTAACACATGTTGAAAACTTTGAAAAATTTATTCATAAAACATTCGTAGGTCAAAAGCGCTTCTCCGGAGAAGGGTTAGACACACAAATTGTCTTATTTGATGAAATTTTAAAAACTGCTGAAGCAAGAAATGTGAAAAATGTACGAATCGGTATGGCACACCGTGGGCGTTTAAACGTGTTAACGCATATTTTGAATAAGCCATATGATATGATGTTCTCTGATTTTGCACATGTTTCAAACGATTTATTTATACCGGAGCATGGGCGTTTACAAATTACAAAAGGTTGGACTGGTGATGTAAAATACCATATGGGTGCGACGTATGTGCGCGAATCAGGTATGAACGTAAAACTTGCTTACAACCCGTCTCACTTGGAAATTGGTAACCCAGTAGTGCTAGGTTCGACTCGCGCGGCGCAAGACAATGTATCAGTAAATGGGTATGCTCAGCATGACGCTACTTTAGGTTTAGGTATTTTGGTGCATGGTGATGCGGCATTCCCGGGGCAAGGTATCGTGACAGAAGTGATGAACTTTGCAAAAACAGAAGGATTTACAACTGGAGGGACAATTCATATTATCGCAAATAATATGATTGGCTTCACAACAGAACTGTATGATTCTCGTTCATCAACTTATTCATCAGACCCTGCGAAAGGCTATGATATTCCTGTTATCCATGTCAATGCAGACCACCCAGAGGCAGTAGTGCAAGTTGGGCGCTTTGCAACAGAATATCGTCAAAAATTCGGCAAAGATATTATTATCGATTTAGTTGGTTACCGTCGTCACGGTCATAATGAAACAGACGACCCAACAGTGACAAACCCTGAAACTTATAAAATAGTATCGAAACACGACCCAGTACGTGTGCTTTATGGTGCAAAATTAGTTGCTGAAGGTCTTGTAACGGAAGAACAAGTGAAGGCACTTGATAGCGCTGCGTATGCAGAAATGCAAGCTGCGTATGATCATGTGAAGGAAATGGCAGAAAAAGATGAGCATAAGCAACTTGAAATGCCAGAAGAATTAAAAGTGGATTTTCCACAAATTGATACAACGACAAGTGTAGAGCGTTTGCAGGCAATTAATGAAGATTTATTAGTATTTACAGAAGGTTTTGAGCCGCAAAACAAGCTTGGTAAAATTCTGGAAAAACGCCGTGATGCATTCGCTACAGGTAAAATCGATTGGGGACATGCAGAAACATTAGCATTTGCTACAATGCTTCAAGATGGCACGCCAATTCGCTTCACTGGTCAAGATGCACAGCGTGGTACGTTTGCTCAGCGACATTTAGTACTGCACGATAAAAATAATGGCAGCGAATATACGCCATTACATCATATTCAAAATGCAAATGCATCATTCACAGTTTATAACTCGCCACTAACAGAGGCAGGGGTAGTTGGCTTTGAATACGGCTATACTTTGGAAAATGAGAATGTTTTAACGATTTGGGAAGCACAATTTGGTGACTTTGCCAATATGGCACAAGCAATGTTTGATAACTTCATTTCAGGCGCTCGTGCAAAGTGGGGACAAAAATCAGGCTTAGTTATTCTATTACCTCATGGCTATGAAGGTCAAGGCCCTGAGCATTCATCAAGCCGAATTGAGCGCTATTTACAAATGGCTGCGGAAAATAACTGGTTTATTGCGAACTGCTCAAACGCAGGAAACTATTACCATTTATTGCGTCGTCAAGCAGCAATGTTAGGAACAGAGGGTGTACGTCCATTAGTCGTGGCTTCACCGAAGTATTTACTGCGTCACCCATTGGCCGCTGCAAATGCAGAGCAACTGGCAGAGGGCTCATTCCAAGAAATCATTGAACAACCTGGTCTAGGTACTAAGGCGGAGGCGGTAGAGCGCATCGTATTAGGTACAGGGAAAGTAATGATTGATTTAGCGGATCGCGTGAAAGATGGTGAAGGCTTTGACCACTTACACATCATTCGTGTAGAGCAATTATATCCATTCCCGAGTGCGCAAATCGCTAATATTATTGCGAAGTATCCAAATGCTAAGGAAGTTGTTTGGGTGCAAGAGGAGCCGAAAAACCAAGGTGTATGGAATTACGCGCTTGAAAGCTTATACGAGCTTTCAGAAGGTAAAAAACTACGTTATGTAGGTCGCCCTTCAATGAGTTCAACATCTGAAGGTGATGCGGATGCTCATAAGGAAGCGCAAGCAGCAATTATAGCGGAAGCCGTAACAGAGGCAGTTAAAGTAAAATAATAGTATAATGTTGTTGGATGCATGAAAAGGCTACCAGCCTTATGTGCAGTAGCCTTTCTATATGTTGTTTAATTTAAAGGAGGAAATGAAAGTGGCTGAAATTAAAGTCCCTGAATTAGCAGAATCGATTACAGAAGGAACAATTGCCCAGTGGGTGAAAAAAGTTGGAGACCAAGTTGAAAAAGGCGAGTTTATCGTTGAGTTAGAAACAGATAAAGTAAATGCAGAAATTATTTCTGAAGAGGCAGGCGTATTAACACAAATACTGGCTGCAGAAGGCGATACTGTACTTGTTGGACAAGTAATCGCAGTAGTGGAGGCTGGGGAA
This sequence comes from Metasolibacillus sp. FSL H7-0170, assembly GCF_038593115.1. Classification (NCBI taxonomy): domain Bacteria; kingdom Bacillati; phylum Bacillota; class Bacilli; order Caryophanales; family Caryophanaceae; genus Metasolibacillus; species Metasolibacillus sp. FSL H7-0170. The sequence goes on from NZ_CP151964.1 coordinate 459,579, forward strand.
GGCGCAGCGCCCGCACCAGCGGCTGAGGAAGCAGCACCGGCACAAGCAGCACCAGCACAGGAAGTCCCAAAGGCTCCTGCAGCTCCAGCGCCAGTTGCTGAAACAACTTCAAATGAGCGTGTAGTAGCAAGCCCAGCAGCACGCAAATTAGCACGTGAAAAAGGTATCGATTTAGCGGCAGTTTCTCCAGTGGACCCACAAGGTCGCGTTCGTGTTCAAGACGTAGCAGCTCACGGTACAGCACCAGTTGCAGTAGCGCCAATTGCAACAACAAACGGTCCTGTTGTATTTGCTCCTGCAGCAGAAACTGATCGTGTAACAATCGAGAAAATGTCTCGTCGCCGTCAAACAATTGCTAAGCGTCTATTAGAAGTGAAGCAATCAACAGCTATGTTAACAACATTTAACGAAATTGATATGACAAATATTATGGCATTGCGTAAACGTAAGCAAGAGCAATTCGTTAAAGATAACGATATTAAACTAGGCTTTATGTCATTCTTCACAAAAGCAGTTGTAGCAGCACTTAAGAAATATCCTTATGTGAATGCACAAATCAGCGGTGATGAAATTCACTTAAATAACTTCTTTGATATCGGTATTGCCGTGTCTACTGAAGAAGGTTTAGTTGTACCCGTAGTACGCGATGCAAATAGCAAAAACTTTGCAGAAATCGAAAAAGATATCGCTGAATTAGCGAAAAAAGCACGTGACAAAAAATTAGGCTTAAATGATATGGCAGGCGGTTCATTCACAATTACGAATGGTGGTGTGTTCGGTTCATTAATGTCTACACCAATTATGAATGGTACACAAGCTGGTATTCTAGGTATGCACTCAATCGTTCAACGTCCAGTAGCGATTAACGGTGAAATCGAAATCCGTCCAATGATGTACGTTGCATTATCATATGACCACCGTATTATTGATGGTAAAGATTCAGTAGGCTTCCTAAAAACAGTAAAAGAGCTAATCGAAAATCCAGAAGATTTATTATTAAATTCTTAATGGGGAGGGCGTCCAAAAAGCCGTGCAGTAGCCGGCATTTTGGGCGCTTTTTGTGATGTCGGCTTGTCCCAAAAGCCGTGCAGTAGCCGGCGTTTTGAACAGTAGTAATGATGTTTTACAAAATATTGACTTGTCTAAATAGAAAACGCCTCTTTTAAAAATGGGTGAACATTGGCTTTAGCAATGTCTCTCAGTAAAAATAGAGCGATGAAAACCTTTATTTCTATGCTCTGTCAAAACAAAATAAAAGCCCCTTCACCAAATTTATTCCAAAATTCCCTTTCGTCTTTTAGAAGATTCTTACTACATACATTAAAAACAGCCTTCAATCGATAAATGTTGATTGAAGGCTGTAGCTTTGTACAAGGCAGGAAAACAAAACTATTTTGGGACATACCAGAACTTTGGTAGAGGGGGAGGGATTATACCTAATGTAACATGTTGAATATAATAGCCATTATTGTTCCAATTGCAGACTTCCCCTACCCCATATAAGGCAAATATCACTGCAGCAAAAGCAGGAGAGAGACCAGCGATAGCGGCTAGACCAGCAACACCTCCACCAGCAGCTAAAACTTTTTGAATTTTACTAGCTTCATCAGCACTAACTGATAAAATTAGACCATACTTATAGTTTATTGGAGGTTAATACGCGCACGAAAGCGGTGTTAAAGGTGAAAGATTGGAAATTAATTTGAAGAAAAGACAACCTCGTTTTGCTAGTGTAGTAAAAGTTTGATTTTGCTGTGTCACTTTCACTTGCAGAGATGCCCGTGGAAAAATTTATTAGTAGCATCCTAAATAATGTATGACTTTTCGAAGCCACTTGACAATGAGTATTTGGTAGTATATGATTTAGCTAAATAACTTTATAAGAAATACCTCACGTTCTAGTGGGGTAGAGGCGCGATATTTAATAGTTTTTCATGGAGTTTTGAGCAACAGTGAAATGAAGAAGAAGGAAATATCGCCGAAGTGTATCGGAAAGCTCGTAATTCGATATGCTGGGCTTGCAGTGAATAATTGCAGGACTGTCTTGAGTATTTCTTTCCAGCTTACTCAAGTTGTGCTATCTCATCAATGGAACTTAGAGGATTTGGGCTTTTATTTTATTAAATGGCAGCGACCTAAAATTCTTTAGGTCGCTTTTTTGTATAAGATAAAGCCCAAAATAAATAAGAAAAGGGGAAATTTTACATGAAGAAAAAATGGCTGTTTATGTTAGTTACTATGTTAACCGTTATTATGTTGGCAGCATGTGGCACTGGAGAAAAACAGGGTTCATCCTCCACGGAAGATGGTGAAGGAAAAAAAGTATTAAAGGTTGGTATGGAAGCGGGCTATGCACCGTTTAACTGGACGCAGCAAACAGATGCAAATGGTGCTGTGAAAATTAGTGGCTCTGCTGAATATGCAGGTGGCTACGATGTACAAATAGCGAAAAAAATTGCCGATGGACTTGGTATGGAGCTCGAAGTCGTGAAAATTGAATGGGATGGTTTAGTACCTGCATTACAATCTGGTGTGGTAGATGCTATTATCGCAGGGATGAGTCCAACGGAAGAACGTAAAAAATCAATTGATTTCACATCAAATTACTATACATCTGATTTCGTCATCGTTGTGAAAAAAGGTAGCCCATATGAAAGTGCGAAAACGTTAGCAGATTTTTCTGGTGCAAAAATTACATCACAGCTAAATACGTCAAACTATTTAGTAATTGATCAAATTCCCGGTGTGAAAAAGGAAGTAGCGATGGATAGCTTCCCAGCAATGCGAGTTGCAATTGAATCAGGCGCAATTGATGGCTATGTTGCCGAGCGTCCAGAAGCAATTTCAGCAGCAATGGCCAATAATAATTTTGCCTACGCAGTGTTAGAGGACGGCTTTGATACAGATCCTGGTGATACAGCAGTTGCAATTGGTGTACGTAAAGACTATGAACTTACTGATAAAATGAGTGAGATTTTAGAGGGAATTTCAGAGGATGATCGCCAAAAGTTAATGGAAGAAGCGATTGCAAATCAACCAGCATCTGCTGAGTAGTTGATAAAGTAAGGGGCTGTCCGAACTTTCTCGGACAGCCCTAGCTTCTATATTTTCAAGGAATAATCCTTGGCACAAGGAGCCATCTCAAAATGGCTGGCTCCCTTTATAAGATAAAGACAGCCTGCTGTTAGGGGGATTTTTATGAGTTTCGAAACAATCATGGCAATTTTGGAAAACAACTGGCCGATGTTTTTACGTGGCGCATATATGACGCTTGCAATTGCAATTATTAGTACAATTATTGGTGCGTTTATCGGATTTTTCATCGGTATCATGCATACGATTCCTGTTAAAACAAAATCTTTTAAAAGTATTTTATTAAAAATAGTAAACTTCTTACTTACTTGCTATGTAGAAATTTTCCGTGGTACACCAATGATTGTACAGGCAATGGTTGTGTATTATGGTTTGTACGCATACGGTCTTGAGCTAGATCGATTTGTAGCGGCGTTAGTAGTTGTCGGTTTAAATACAGGTGCTTATATGGCTGAAATTGTGCGCGGTGGTATTGTATCGGTTGATAAAGGGCAATATGAGGCGGCACAAGCAGTTGGTATGAATCATTTACAAACGATGATTTTTGTTGTTTTACCACAAGTAGCACGTAATATTTTACCAGCAACAGGAAATCAGCTTGTAATGAATATTAAAGATTCAGCAGTATTGAGTGTAATTAGTGTCACAGAGCTATTCTTTCAAACAAAATCTGTTGCGGGGGCAAATTTTAAGTTTGCGGAGTCATTTTTAATTGCATGTATCATGTATCTTATAATGACATTTACAGCAACGCGAATTTTACGTTTAATGGAGCGCAAGCTAGATGGTCCTGATGCGTATCAGGTCGATAAGGAGAGAGAGGGGCAAATGCAATGACAACAATGATTGAAATTAAAAACTTACGTAAATCATTTGGCTCTCATGAAGTGTTGCGCGATGTGAATTTTTCAGTAAAAAAGGGCGAGGTTGTTTGTTTAATTGGCTCGTCAGGTTCAGGGAAATCAACGCTCTTACGCTGTGTTAATTTATTAGAAACACCTTCAGGCGGCAGCATTATTTATAATGGTGAAAATATTTTAACTGGCAAACATAATGTAGAGCAATATCGAACACATTTGGGTATGGTGTTTCAGCAATTCAATTTATTTAATAATTTAGATGTTATCGGAAATTGCACAGTGGGCCAACAAAAAGTGTTGAAACGCAATAAAGTAGAAGCTGTTGAAAAAGCAATGAAGTATTTAGAAATTGTCGGAATGGCAAAATACAAAAACGCAAAGCCGCGCCAGTTATCTGGTGGACAAAAGCAACGCGTAGCGATTGCGCGCGCATTAGCGATGGATCCGGATGTTATGCTATTTGATGAGCCAACATCAGCACTAGACCCTGAAATGGTAGGAGAAGTATTAAAAGTCATGCGTACTTTAGCGAATCAAGGCAATACGATGCTCATCGTAACACATGAGATGGAGTTTGCTCGTGAAGTAGCAGACCGCATTGTTTTTATGGATAAAGGTGTTATTGTGGAAGAAGGGCATCCAGAACAGGTGCTAGTCAATCCGCAGCATGAGCGTACGAAAGAATTTTTAAAACGCACACTGAAATAAAAAGATTGTCTGGAAGTAAGCTAACGCAACGCTTTCAGACAATCTTTTTTTATTTAGAGCATAATACTGTTCTAGATTTGCTTAGCTTAGATAAATGACCTAATTCGCTCATTTAAAATAGTAAAGGTAACTTCACCTTAATATGTACGAAAAAAGCTCCTCTAACGTCTTGAATTCCATTCAGAAACGACAATAAAAATAATAGCAAAAGCGATGGCTAATGCCCAAAACCAGCTTGGTATACTTGACATAAACTTTCACCTCACACGCCATTTTATCATGTCCTATAAGTGGGCGGCAATGGTTTACTCTTCATTTTGAATTCAAAGAAAAACGATTGAAAAAGTAACGTCTTTTTTTAAATCAAAGAAAGCACCCTCTATTTTCATAAGTAAACATTTTTCCGAAATACTACCAGGAATGTGCGAAATGGTGGCAATATACGTCTTTTCGCACGCCTATATCTAACAATTTTTTGCTAAATGCTTTGAAAAACTACCATTCTTAAGGGAAATCGTATAAAATATAAGGAAACAGGCTAAAAGAGAGGTTACACAAATGTTACATTTAAAATGGAAAGATGCGCCTACAATTCGTACAGTGAAATGTGTGCATACAAATGCCGCAAAATACTTAGTATCGAATGTATTAACAGTTGGCAAAGAATACGAAGTGAAAAATGAAACAGAGGAATTTCTTTTTGTAGTTGACAACACAGGAAAAGTTGGCGGCTATTATAAAGATTATTTTGAGTAATATAGTATAAGAGGCGGGTATGATACAACTGCCAAAAGAGAAGGGGGGGGCGTCTGAAAAGTCATTTTGAGATGTTCCCTTTGCCCACGGGGATAGTGATAATTTACCACCGCAAAGGTAAGTATTTTTAGATATAGAAGCAGGGCAGGGGGCTATCCGAAAAAATCTACACTTTTCGGATAGCTTCACTTTATTTTTGAGACTTATCAAGCAATCTCTTTTTGCGTAGACAATCAAAATTCAATTTTTACTTTCATACGAAGGAAAATCCGATAAACCTTGTGTTTCTCCTATTTTTAAAGAATCATCAGTGAATTCTTTAAAGAAATATCAACGAAAGCGTCCAAAATGCTGGCAACTTCACCGCTTTTTGGACGCTCTCTTCATCTTTTAAATGGACTCGTATACATCAGTTGTTTTCGCGTGTACACGGAGTGTTTCTTCGATATCCTGTAGTAATTTTAGCTGTGTTTGTTTGAATTGATCTATGTCAGCATGTGAGATACCAGCTTGCCTTGACTTCATTTGCAGCATTTTACCGTTTTTGCGAGCCAATTCATCAGAGGCACGCATTAATTTATCCTGTGCCTCTGCTACACGACGCTGTTGATTCATTGTCAGTAGTGTAGAAATTTGTGTTTGCCACATAGGGATTGTTGTCATAACAGATGCCTGTATTTTATCGATTAATAATTGATTCGTTTGTTGCATTAAACGAATTTGTGGTGCGGCTTGAATAGCTATTTCCCTCGAAATTTGCATATCATAAAGACGTCGGTCAAGCCATTCAATCGCCATTTTTTGATCATTTAATTTCTGCAATTCCATTGGGTCAATCGGCTGGACGGCGGGAAGCTTATTTTTGACATCAGCAAGCTTAAGCTCGCCAGCTGCAATAAAGATGTTGATCTCTGCGAAATATTGCTCATTCAAGGCATATAAATCATTTAATAGCTTAAAATCACGCAATAAACCCATTTGTGCATGTTCTAATTGAATTGCAAGGCGGTCAATTTGTTTACTTAGTTTTTTATAATGTGTCATAACTTCTTGTGTTGATTGCTTTTGCTTTGAAAAAAGCTTACTCAAAAAGCCCTTTTCTTGCCCGATAAGCGCATCTGGATTAATTTGCTCTAAATAAGAAATAAGCTGTGATAGCACCTCGCCAACTTTGCTATGATCCTTTCGCTCGATATGGATAGCCATATTAGCGGTAAAATCACGAAGCGCTTGCTGGGCCTGTAAGCCGAAAGCAAGCACATTTTCATAAATATTAATTTTAAGCTCGCTCGCTAATGCCAGTGCTCGACCTTTATCTTGCTGACTTAATGCAGCATAAAGAGGACTTACAGATTGGCTTTCCTGCGCAACTTGGAATTCCTCCTCTGCCATTTCAGCAAAGCGACTCCCTGTATTTTTAAATGCTTCAAATGGATTTTGTTGCATGCTTATTCACCACCGATTAAACGATCTTTCCTTTTTTGATTTTCAAGCTTTGCAAAATCAAGCTCAAGCTTTAAATGCTCAATATCAGAGCTTAATGCCAACTTTAAATCGTCTTCCATTGTTGTATATAGCTCCTTCAGTGTTTTGCGGGCTTCTTCTAAAGCTAAATGTATTTCCGTACCGCCTACCTGCTCTTTTGTTAATAAAGTGTACTTGTCTATTAACTGCACAGCAGAAGGGAGGTGAGAATAGAAGAAATCCTCAACCGCATAAAATTTTTGCGGATTTGATTGCACAATACCAATGATGCGCTTGGCAAGTTTATTCATTTCATTAATTAATTTAAAAGAGCGTACAGAGCGTACACGTACATATTGTTGCATAAGTAAGGCTAAGTCATTTTTCGCTAGTTTGATATGCTGTTCAATATGTTTATATTCCGAGCGTGTTAAGCCAAGCATTTTGCTTCGTTTTGCTTTTTGAAAAGCTAAAATTCCTTTATTACTTGCATAATAGCTTGCGATCGTTAACAGCGGCACGATAAAAATGCCTAAATCAAAATTGATAACTGTAATAACAAATACAGCAAAGCTAATGATTAAGCTCAGTCCATGGCGATTGATAAAGTTCATTGTGCTAAGCATTTTCGTACCTCCTATATTGATTGTTACTACTAAATACGAGCTAGCTGCAAAAAAGTTTCACCAATATGTTTTTTCTTTTATTTTACGCTAAAAAAACATATAGACAAAGCCAAATGACTTTGCCTACATGTTCACCGATTTTTTTATCCTGCATTAGCGGGCAGTAAGACCCTACCTCAAGACTTAAGTGAAAATCGGCTGAAGGATAAATGGGGGATTAACTGCCCATAAAAGCCTGATTGATTCAGCTAGCAATCAGTGGGGAAAGCTTCCTCTGATTGCTAGTTTCACTTTATATAATGTCGGTTTTCATTGTTTTAAAGCCTTTTAAATCGTCAAAGATTTCTATTGTAAAACGATTTGATTGTGCTTGTAAGCTAACGCCTTGCTGGACAAAATGAATAAATTCATCAACAGCAGGGGTTGTACCCTCAACTTCTGCCTCAATATTATTTTGCTCGTTCAATATACAATGTCCTTTTAAGCCAAGCTCGAGCGCTTTTTGTTTAATGAAAAATCGATGACCTGTTCCTGTAGCATCACCAGAAAATATTACACGTGCTCGTTTCATCGTAAGTCGACACTCCTTTTGCATAAAAGTTTTAACTGACCTGCGCATTAGTTGAGCCGAAGCATCATTTAGATAGATTGTCTCTCTTTGACAATGATTTCAATTAAATCATTAATATAGCGTAGCACTTGTTCAGACGCGTGATTAATTTTTTGTAAGCAATCATCAGCAATTTGGATATTACCATTATTGTACGCCTCTACAGCTTGTTTCGCAAATACATGCACTTGCTCATGATAATGGTCTAAGTCAATAAATGATTGATGTGAGCCTAAGCGACGTTGTGTTTGCTCATTGGAATACCATTTACCAAGGCGGCATTCCTTGTGTGAAGATACATCGCTTGGTTGTAATTTTTCTAAACCTAAAAACATATTGTAAACTCGCCATTTCCATAAAATATGGTCAGCTTTTGAAAGTTGTAGCAAAGCAATGCTTGATAATGTCACACTACTGTCAGTTGTAAGTTCTGTTCGGAATCGATTAATTTCTTTCCCTAAATAATGTATATCTTGAGATGTAACATCGCTTAATCTTTGAATATCTTCCTGAATGCTCGCAATATCGACAATTCGGGAAGACATATCATCAAGTGCCGCAGCTTGTTGCTGAGAAATTGCAGCAGTATTTGTTACATCTTCATCAATACTTTCGATTGCCTCCACAATTGATGCTAAAAGTGGTAAAGATTGTTTTGCCTCAGATGTTGCCTCTTTAATCGTTGTTGTCGTTTCTTTAATCGATTGAGAAACAGAATTAGAATATGATTTTAACGCATGTACATTATTGGAAACTTCCTCTAAAGCAGAGACTGTTCCTTCTGCAAGCTTTCGTACTTCCTGTGCAACGACCGCAAAGCCTTTCCCGTGCTCGCCAGCTCTTGCTGCCTCAATCGATGCATTGAGTGCTAATAAATTGGTTTGGTCAGCAATTTGATTAATTAATATTACGACTTGCTCGATATCATCAACATATTTCTGCAAATTCGTAAAACCTTCAACAATTGCTGTAAATGTTTCTTCTGTTGTAAAAATTTCCTGTAATGCATGCTCAATCGCCTGTTGTCCTTTTGCGGCATAGGAAACGGATTCATTGGTTTTTTCAGCGATGCGTGTGGAAGTGCGGGCAACTTCAGCAATGGAAGCCGTGAGCTCCTCAATTGCAGCTGAGGAGGAGGCGATTTCCTCGGTTTGGTTATTTAAGCTAATTACTAAATCTTTCATATGCATAATACGCGCATGCGCATCTGTTATTGTAGCCACCTCTGTAATGACATCTTCCATAAAGCGTTCTGCACATACTTCCGTTAATAGCTGTAGTTCAATATTAATTGTGGCAGAAATCGTTTTTAAAAATTCATTTGAAGAAGGCTGTTTATGTAAGACATAAGAAAGTAAATAAAATGATAATTGACTCCAAGTAACGGTTAATTTACCAATTTCAAATTGTTGCTCACGTAGCATATTAAAAAATTTAATCCGCTGATTTACATAGTCATTATCACGTTTATCATTAAAAAAGCTTTGTAAGTACGCCGAAATCTGCTGAGTAGATACAGAGTGTCCAGCACTTGGTGCAATCTCATCTAAGTGGCGCATTAAAAATTGTTCTAACGATGGGTCAGCATCTTTTATCTGCTGAGATATCTTTAATAGATTTTGTTCGTCCTGCTGTGAGAAATGATTAAAAGCAAGAATGTCATAAAACCGTCCTGTAACCTGTAAATCCGTACCTCTCATGAAGAAATCATGAACATTTGCTTTTCGTTTGAATGCTGTAAACAAAAAAATCACTCCTATTGCCTTTTTATGAAGTTAACTTTATTCAGCAAGATTCTCACTTATTAATCATGCTCGGGCAGACTCAATTTGTGAGAAAAGACCCTCTGATAGAAGTCACATTACGGCTATTTTATCATAGCAAGTAGAGGAATAATAGACAGAATAATGAAAAGGTTTAACTTCTTTCAAGGGTATCTAAAGACCCGCTAAAATGGAGGAACTTCTCCTAAGAACGTCACGACAGAGTGCCCAATATTATGTTGGCTTAAAGTTCTAGCGGATATAACAGAGATTTGCGTAACGCAGGCATATGTCGTGACGGTTTTGAATTAGCTAGATAAAATTTGAATTAAAGTTAGTGCAGGCGTAAATGGTTCATAGAGAAAGTCATATTAAGAATAGCAAATAATTTCGCCTGTTTCGGCATTGATACAGGCAATTTTCTTTTGTGGCTTTTTCTCAGCAAGACTGTAAATGAACTTCTCGCTGGTTTCGACTTCATCGTATTCATGAGCCCATTTTAAAATTATATCGATGTTTTTTAGTGTGCTTTGAAATTGCTCTTTCGTAATAAGCGACCTTCTTTTATATGCTTTTAAATTAGCAATCGTAATTCGAGGTCCCATTAAAAATTCGATAAAACCTGTTGTCATATTAACAGATAAGTAAAAATGCTCGTCTTCAATTCTATTATAGTTAGAGTCCTTAAAGAGAGAAAAAATTTCAGGAACTAACATCCACCATAAGTCTGCCTATCAAATGGAGACTTCATGCGCTATATGATAGCATGAATATAAATTTGCTTTTAAATTTAGAGGGAAGGGCGTCCCAAAAGCGGTGCATTGCCTGCTTGTAGGACGCTTTTGGCGTAGTTTCAACAAAGAAAAAACTAGATAAGATGCAAAAGTATTTCTTTGAAAAGGAAATAATCACTGAAATTAGCGGCATTCTTTTAAATTTGAAGTAAGTGGAAAGCTAGTTTTCACTGCGCTGAGAAGAAATTCGGCTTTTGAGATAGCCCTAATATTTGGAGGTAAGAAATCATGAAAAAATGGACAACACACAATCAAGCCTATATTTATCAAACTGATTTTGGCAATCTTCGAAAGGATGAGTGTGAGCTGCCAAATGGCTTTGTTATTAAAGATTACTATGTAAACGAATATGCGGATTGGGTTAATGCCGTCGTTATTACGCGGAATAATGAAATCGTCCTAGTAAAGCAGTATCGCCATGCGGCAAATGACTTTTTCATAGAAGTACCAGCAGGGAAAATCGAACAAGGCGAAACGCAAGAAGAAGGTATTTTACGAGAGATACGTGAAGAAACTGGCTATACTTCGAGTGCTCCCCCAATCAAGCTAGGGGAATTTTTTGTAAACCCTGCAACACAGACAAATAAAATTGCTACATTTTTAATTTTAGATGCGTATCAAGAGGACAATCAGCAATTAGATATAACAGAAGAAATAGAAGTCTTTTTATTCAATTTTGATGAATTTGAAAGATTAGTAGAAAAAAATCAAATTAAAACACAGTTATTTACCGTAAATGCTTATTATTTAGCGAAGAACAGGCTAAAAAAATAGCATGTATTGCTTATTGTACTGAGTTTAAAATTGGTAGCTCACTAATGAATCATTGCTTTTCACCTTTAGAATATGGAATGTTTATTATATAATTGTTAATGATTTCATATTTTATGAGGGAGATAGAAATGCATATACCAATTTTGTATGAAGATAATCATTTAATTATTGTAGAAAAACCAATCAATATACCTGTGCAACAAGATGATACAAATGATCCTGATTTATTAACAATATTAAAGCAAGATATTAAAACTCGTTATAACAAGCCGGGGAATGTATATTTAAGCTTACTTCATCGATTGGATCGTCCAGTAGGTGGAGCCATCGTTTTTGCCAAAACATCTAAGGCAGCCTCACGAATGTCAGATTTATTCAGAAAAAAAGATATTGAGCGTGGCTATTTAGCGGTTGTGCGAAGGCAAGTGAAAAAAGAAGCTGACATCCTTGTCCATTATTTATGGAAGGATCAAAAGAAAAATATGGTTTTTGCAAAAAAAGCAAATGATAAGGAAGCAAAAAAGGCGATTCTTCATTATCATGTCGTTGCTAGACAAAGCGATTTAACACTAGTAAAAGTAAAACTAGAGACAGGGCGTTCCCATCAAATACGGGTACAATTTCAGCAAATCGACCACCCGCTTTATGGAGATCAAAAATATGGACCAGAAGTAAATAAAAAAGGACAACAGATAGCCTTATGGGCACATACATTATCCTTTATTCACCCTGTAACAAAGGAGCGCATTACTGTTAAATCTGAACCACCTAACAAGCATCCGTGGAATATTTGGAATGAACCCTTACTTACTTCTGTTCAATAAGAAGAGGCTGTCCAACAAGCCGTGCAGTAGCCGGCTTTTGGACAGTAGTGATAATATTTTTGATAAAATAGTAGCTAAATAAAAGAGAGAAGACTATCTTTGAAGAGGTGCTGGACACTGGATTTAGCCGTGTTTACTTTAAATAAAGGCTCTGTTAAAGGTTGATGTTGAAAATTGATTATCTTCAAAAAAAGTGGTTATAATAAGAACGATCATTCTTATTGGGGGCAAAAGTGAGTAAAGCGTTTAGCAATTTATTAAAACATATCAATAAATTATCACATACAGATAAAGAACGGGTGTTTCAATGGGGAAAACGCTATGTTGAACCTTCCTCGACTGTTGATGGTCGCCTAATCAATGAAATGCAAGAAGTACGTTTTAAAGAAGGTTTTGAATGCCCCCATTGTACTTCAGAACACATTAATCGATTCGGTAAAGTTAATGGTCGCCAACGATATCGCTGTAAGGTTTGTCGTAAAACGTTTATGGATACTACAAATACAATTCTTTACCGCACTCCAAAAGCTAATGAATGGATTACTTTTGTTGAATGTATGTTTAAAGGATATTCCTTGCGTAAATCAGCAGAGATTGTGGGCGTTACTAGGGTTACATTATTCTATTGGAGACATAAATTGTTATCGGCTCTTAAACAAATGGATTTTGAACAATTTGATGGTATCGTTGAGGTAGACGAGACCTATTTTTTGTATTCCCAAGAAGGGCAACGTGGTATTAGTGAACGTAAACTACGTAAGCATGGTGGTAAATCTGCACTTAGAGGGATAAGTAAGGAACAAGTCTGTGTTTTACTAGTCGCTAGAGACCGAACAAAAGCAACTGTTTCAAAAGTAGCCTGTATGGGTCGTGTTGTGAAAACCAAAGTTGATGGTATGATTGGGTCTATAACACCTAATAATGTACTTGTAACAGATGCTTGGAGAGCCTATAAAACGTATGCAGATGAGAAAGGGATAGAAGTCTGATGATGGAAAGCACGTTATTAAAGGTTTATATCATACTCAAAATGTAAATGGACTGCTTTCACGTTTAAAACATTGGATAAATCGTTTTAAAGGTGTAGCTTCTAAATACCTTGATAATTACCTTGTTTGGTTTAGTCATAGTAATGAAAGTACAAAACACAATATAAAAGAAATTCCTTTGACATCCTTTGTTTTTGAAATGACAGAAACCTATCAAAGTTTACGGTTATGAGATGAAATTTCGAAATTAATTCATACATATCCTGAAGACCAAGAAGTTATTGAACAATTACTATCTAATTTAGATTCTTAAATAAATATTCAATACTTTTAAAAATAACGTTCCCAATGACACTTTGGGGACAATTTTTATGTTATAATATTTTCTTTAAATTCCAAATTAGGGGGCAATTATGAGAACATTTGGTGAACGCGATTATGATTTGAATTATTGGAAAAGAACTGGCGCATATGCCGTCATTCGAAATGAACATCAACAATTTTTATGTGTGGAAGATTCAGATGGGAATTTATTTTTAGTAGGCGGAGGGATTGAAGATGAAGAATCTCCTGAACTTGCATTATTAAGAGAGAGCATTGAGGAAACAGGTCATGAAATCCAAATCGTTGATGTTATAGGTAAAGCAGAAAGACATTGGGTTTCAGAGAAATATCCTAATGACTCTCAACATAATATTGGAATACTATATGTTTGTGAGCTATTAGAAAAGATAGCAGAACCGATTGAAAAAGAAACAATGCGTTGGGTCGATTTTAATTATTTAGAAAAGCATCTTTTTCATGAACATCATTTATATTTAATAAAACAGCATTTAAATATTGCATAATTAATATAAAGCTTTATACATAATAACGTTCCCAATGACACTTTGGTAACTAATACACCTTATTCAATTGGATAAGGGGTATTGTGCTGCTTGTGACTAAAGAATGCTTTAAGGATTTTTATTCAAATTCAACTGTTAATTTACTCCAAATAGAACCCCAATTTTTACTTCGTATTCGATTTGAATAAATAGTGTGTAATTCGGAATTTTGATTAAATGGAGGCGTAGGTCTAACTATTCCTTCAAATAAATCGGTCAAACCATAAGGAGCCAATATTTCTATGTGATTGTTATTTAAACGAACAGCAATTGCTGTGGGTGTTTCAGGAAAATGAGCAACACCATCAAACGATGAGCCATAAGGAGAAATCTTGTTTTTAATATGCATTCTAGCTTGGTTTTTCACAGACCAAGGTTGATCCGGCATAATTTCTCGCAGCTTAGATTCTAAAGCTTTTTCTTTGCCTATTGAACTATCGAACTCGTCAAAATAAATAACATCAATATCATTTATTTCTGTATGTACATTGTGTAAGTAATCCCAAACTTTATTTCGAATAACACCCGCTGCAACCCAGCAATCATTCAATTGTAAGACTTGTACGGCTTTCAAAATTGACATCAATAATTGGTCTGATTTGATAATGTCGGTCAGTTCTAATTCATACTTCAAAAAAATCATCTCCTTTTTCTAATCTTATTATATCTTTTAGACTTTGAGCCTACTATTTTCCATACAAACCTATACAAATAAACGTTCCCAAATCAAAGTTGGGGACAGTTTAAAAAGGCACGAATGTTGATTTAACAGCGTTTTGCGCCTTTTCTTGTGAATATTTTTTAAGCAGTATTTTATACAGATGACTCAAAATGTTGATGCAACTGTATTTGTGCTTGATGGGCATGTTCTCTAACTTGTATAAAATCGTGTATATTCCATATTGTTATAAATCCATATTTCTCTCACTATACCTAAAATGGGGAACCACAATAAATCAGGTTCCCTAAATTATTTATTTTAAAACAACAATTAAATTTAACAGAGCCTAAATAAAAGAGAATCGATGAAGTTTTTCTCAATGCTTTGTCAAAGCAAAACTGAATTTTTGGATAGTTTGCTTATCTCAATGAAATAATATAAAGTCCACCACAATGGGATATTTGTTCATATTGTACATTATATTTTTCATCTAATATCGGTCGAATTGTATTATCAACAAAGTAAAATTCATCATCGTCCCAGCTATTTGAATGTGTGAGCTTGCACGCTTCAAGATGCTCCTCTGTTGTAAAGGAAATATCACCGATGTATAACTTTCCAGATGTAGTTATTTTTTTTAACATATTTTCGATTAAAACTATTTTTTCCTGATTATTGAAATGATGTAACACATATGTGCAAGTAATAGCATCAAATTGGATGTTGAGCTGTTCTGTCGGAATGCCTTTTGTTAAATCCCATTCAAAAATATGAGCATTCGGCATTTTCTCCTTTGCAGCAGCGACCATTTTGGGCGAAAAGTCAAAAGCTGTAACTTTGTTATCTGCATCATATAATCTTTTCGCAAGTGACCCTGTACCAACGCCAATGTCTAAAATATTTTGATTAGATGTGATGCCTCTACAAATTTTTTCGAGCAGCTTTTCGTAGCCAGCAAACGGATAGCGGTTGCTGGATTCTGCCTCCGACACCGTTTTTTCATAATAATCTGCCCAATGGTCAAAGCCTAATTTATCTAACATAAAAAAATCCTCCTGTTATAAGCATGTTTTTTATTTATATTGAAGTTAGTGTTTAATTTTTTCATCATCTCGAACACTCCTCTACGATTAGTTTAGATAATTTGGAATATTAGCTTAGTTTATCCCGCATTAACGGGCAGTAAGGCACCCGCTTCAAGACTTGAGTGAAAATCGGCTTAAGGATAAGTGGGAAATCAACTATCCGTAAAAGCCCTATACAATCAGCGGGGAAAAGCTCCCACTGATTGAAGTTTCACTCTATAGTTTACTAAAAACAAGTCAATAATTCCATTTTCTACATCTCTATATACTAATCTCATTTAAAGTTTAGTATAATCAATGTAATTTTACGAATAAATGGGGTGAGCGCTTTTGTTGCAAGTGAATATCGTTGAGTCATTGCTCACAATTATTAGCTGGCTTATTGTTATTTCTGCTGTGGTAATTATTTATCGAAGGCAAGAAAAAAAGGGGCTTATTTGGAAAATTATTGTGGCAGCTTTTGTTGGTTTGTTTTCATTTTCAATCACGCTAACTATTTTCGATAGGCCTGTACAATTTGCGATTTTACCGCTAGGGGTTTGGGTTTTATTTGCAATTTTAAATCGACGTGGGAGTTGGGATACATATCGACGCTTTGCATGGCTCGGTTTTTTAGCAAATTATTTATTTTTCCTCCTATTTTTTATTGGTCTATTACTTAATCATTTCTTTTATCCAAAAAATGAGCTTGCAACTTATTTGAACGATGTTGAAAATGCTGATTTAATCGCTATTCATCCAACAGGCAAGCAACATATTGAGCTTGATATTCCAGACGATTTAAGAAAAGTAAAAGCGATGCCTCATGATACGTATGATGTTCATGTTTGGTATATCGATATTGTATTGAATGAATCCTCAATAACTAACGAGAGATTTCCTTATTTACTAATTAATACGCAAGCAAAGCCTGGCAGCGGTTTGAGACCTACAATTTATGTTGAGGAAAATGGAAAAGGCTTACTCATAACAACTCAAGGGAAGCAATTTTACTTCTCTTTAAAGGATTCGATTATTCGTGAGGTGAATGGGTATGACTAAAAAACGAATCTTTATAGTAATTATTTTTTTACTCTCCATATTATTTGTCGTATATAAGCTTTCTATTTTAAAGCCGAAAGCATTTATTCATGAGAATGAAATCATACGTCAATTAAAAGAATTTGAACCGAATATAGTTGTTCAAACGATTGAGGATATAATTCAAGTCGATGGCAAGCATTATTTTGTTCCTGCTTCTGCTGAAGATGGACAACGGCTTTCCCTATACTATCAATGGGTAAAAGGAAAATGGCGAATAACTTATATTGATATAGGGACTAACGAGTTTATATATGGCTGGCAACTTGACTCAAAAGATCCAAGCTCCATCGTTTTTGTTTGGCATTTTCCAAAAGAAACGCTTGAAAAAATGGATGTATACTTAATTAAAAATCGTAATTACTTCATTTCACAAGGTCGCCAGCTCTACAGTCCTAAAATTCAATTGAAAGAAACAATTACGATTGATAAGCATTACGGTGTACAGCATATATCTGAAACATTTGCAAAAACAATCCATCATCTTTATTCCAATGAATTGCAGCAAACACACTTCAATTTAATTGTTCATAATGAATCACCACAATTTTTTGCGAAATATTATTATAAAACAAATTTCCAAAGTGGAGGAAATGGCTTTAGCTACACAACAGGATATGGAAGAAGCCAGCTTCATATCGTAATGGGTATAAATGAAGCTGATTTAGAATAAAGAAAATTGCAGATTTTTTTCAACAGTCATTAAAAATATTTCTAGCTATATATTGATAGGAATTTAATTGTTATTGCCCCTTGAAATCCCATACTGATAATGATATATTGATTTAAGTATTTTCGAAAGGATGATGGATGGAGCATGAGCAAATAATTCTATTTTTAAAGATAAAATGTATACGCATTTTCAATTTAAAATAGGATTAGTATGCCCATTTATCAAGCATGAAAATAGGTTTATCCTGATTCAGCAATTATTACTGCGACGAGTAACCGTAGGAGCGTATTTGAGAGATGAATGTAGTTGTTCAAATACTTGCTGATAAAAGGGACCTTAGTCTAAAATCGCTCGAAAGCCCGTAAATCGAGGTCGTATAACCGTTAACGACTTCCTCTACGTAGTTCGAAACTCTAGATTAAGGTTAAAATGAGGCGTAATTGATAAAATATAAATTCTAATCCTTCTGAATTTTTTTCAGAAGGATTTTTTGTTTATGCGTGTACACCAATTTCAACAAAGGTGGACAGAATAATGACAAATCAAATACTTATAAAAAATCTAACATTTCAATACGATTCGATGACGAAGCCAATTTTCAAAAATTTGAATTTCAATATGCATGAACATTGGAGATTAGGGCTTGTAGGTAGAAATGGGCGAGGGAAAACGACCTTTTTCAGGCTATTGCTAAATGAGCTAGAATATGAGGGCAACATTCAAACAAATTTGCGGTTTCACTATTTTCCTTCGTATCCAGAGGAGCAGGTAACTGTTTCAACGCTTTTTAAAGATGCGGAAATTTGGAAAATTGAGCAAGAGTTAGCCTTGATGAATTTACCAGTAGCTATTTTAAATAAACAATTTGCTGTCTTAAGCGGTGGCGAGCAAACGAAAATATTATTAATAGCGTTATTTTTAAATGAGCAAATCTTTCCATTAATTGATGAACCTACAAATAATTTAGATTTGCAAAGTAGAAAAATCGTTGGACAGTATTTAAAAAGAAAGAAAGGCTTTATTGTTATTAGCCATGATGAAAGTTTTTTAAATGAATTTGTAGACCATGTACTCGCTATTAATAAGCAATCGATAGATTTATATAAAGGTAATATTGCAACGTGGAAATACGAAAAAGCAAATGCTGATTTACTAACGGAGGAAATGAATGGAAAATTAAAAAATGAAATAAATAGATTAGACAATGTAGCAAGACGTGTAAGTAACTGGGGGATAAAGAAACAAAACAGTACGAATGATGCTTCTGCAAGACGAATTGCTGCTAAACAT
The DNA here is from genome assembly GCF_038593115.1 of Metasolibacillus sp. FSL H7-0170. Classification (NCBI taxonomy): domain Bacteria; kingdom Bacillati; phylum Bacillota; class Bacilli; order Caryophanales; family Caryophanaceae; genus Metasolibacillus; species Metasolibacillus sp. FSL H7-0170. Next base: position 478,516 of record NZ_CP151964.1, read on the forward strand.
ATGAAAAGGTCAAAGGCGATTAAGAAACGAACCGAAGCTTTAATTGAGGAAAAGAGAGAATTAATCGATAATATTGAAAAGCTCTCTGTATTAAAAATGCATGTTTTGCAGCCAAGAAAACAGATTTTGTATTTTAGAGATTTTACGCTTATACAGGATGGACTACCACTGTTTCAGCCTATTACGATAGACGTTTATCCAAATGACCGATTTTTTATCGAAGGAGGAAATGGTGCAGGAAAATCCTCTTTATTAAAATTTATTCTAGGTGTAAAACAATTTGAAACAACTGGTAACTATAGCATCCATTTACCTAAAAATATATCGATTTTTCATCAGAAAAATGCTGATAATGAAAATTATTTATGTACGGTTGACCAGCTAACGAAAATAGAGAAGGAAGAATATTGGCATATACTGCACCAACTAGGCATTGAGCGCTCAAAATTTACAGATAAATCAAGCGAAACATGGAGTGCAGGGCAAGAGAAAAAAGCATTATTAGCGAAGGCATTGTTAGGACAAAATGAGCTATTTGCCTGGGATGAAGTAACGAATCATCTTGATATGCTTGCAATCGAGCAATTAATTGCCGCAATACAGAAATATGAGCCAACGATGATTGGGATTGACCATAATGAGCATTATATGAATGCAATTGCAACGAAGAAAATCAAATTATTTAACAATTAAGGAGCTAGGAAAAGAAGTTTTACTCGTAACATACGGCTGCAATTTGAGTCATCCGAATATTTAGTGAAGGAATGGATTAAATAAATTCAATTGGAACTATTTAGTAATTGAAAAAATATAGTTAATTGCGAAATTTCAGCTCAATACAAATCATGTTATGGCTTTTAGATAGGAAAAGAAAGTGGACCAACCTTTTTATTAGACAACATGGCAGAATACCATTAAAATAACAGTTATCGGAATGCATGAAAGGGTGTCTAAGCTGTATAATATTATTTATATGAAGGCCGATTTTGAGCCATGGTGGCAATTTGAAGGCTGGGAAGAGACAATTCAGGAGACATACTTTTACGACACAGAAGAGGCGTTAGAAAAAGCTTTTCAAGAAATGCTTACGGCATTTCGAGCGCAATTTGAAAATGAAGGGCAAAAAAATGGAAAATACTTCGCTTTTTGGACTGAGAATGAATGCGAATATTGCGAGGCATGCGATGAAGATGCGCAAATTTATCACGGTTTAATAAAAATAAAGCCTGAAATATAAAGGTTTTAAGCAATTGACAGAAATAAAGGAAAATTTTAAAAAAATTTAAGAAAATAAATTGACATAGTGTAAAATCATGGTATACTTTAAATAACAATAAAATTGTTTGACCGGATACAATGGATTCACATATTACAAAGAGTGATCGGTGTAAATGACGGTACTCTTTGTAATATGTGAATTTTTATTTCGGTAAACAATTCCATATTGTTCACTTTATTTTTTGGAGGTTTTCTCAAATGAAACAAGGTACAGTAAAATGGTTTAACTCAGAAAAAGGCTTCGGATTCATCGAAGTAGAAGGCGAAAACGATGTATTCGTACACTTCTCAGCAATCCAAGGCGAAGGTTTTAAAACTCTTGACGAAGGTCAAAAAGTGGAATTCGAAGTTGTAGATGGCAACCGCGGACCACAAGCTGCTAACGTAACTAAACTTTAATTCTTAGAATTAAACTTAAACTCGTTAATCCAAAGCACTTCCTATAACAGGAAGTGCTTTTTTCAATCTGTAAAGTATGATAAAAGAAGGGGATAACCAATGCTTGCAACAATTTCGCAAAACCGAAATATAATGTTTGCTCGATTTGAACATCTGTTACCCTTTCAAGTTTATAATGAATAAGCGAAAGCCGTATTTCTATTGACTCCTAATTCTCTCAGCTTTTTCGCACAACCGCTCATTTTTCATTCCATTTTTAGCTGCCTTAAAGTTGAAGAAACAGTATACACCTCGTCTCCATTCATCATTTCTGTTACGCTCTTTACTAATCCATATCCGCGGATATAATAATTTGTTTCAGTTGAGTTTTCATCCTCTGTAATAATAATAATTGCATTGTCGAACATTTTATATGGTGTATCAACCTGTGCATCGATGGCTGTAATCGTCCATTTGTCCTCTGATTGTCCTACCTCAATTGGCACTTTTAAAATTGTCGCTAAAACAGGGTACGTATCAAGTGCAGCAAGGTCAAATTGTGCTACACCCTCTACCTCACGAAAAACTAATTCAATGGCCTCGTTAGTTATGCGATAAACTTTATTCATAATTGCACCGCCATTATCAACGCGAACATGCACATAGTTTGAGTTGAGCCAAAAGGTTTGCTCTGTATAGCTAGCAAATTCATTGCCCTCGCCTTCGAAAAAGGCTGTTGAGCCATCCTCTTTAAAAAATAACTGTAATTCATTTGCTTGATCTTCCGCAGGTGGATTTTCAGACGGTGGTAAATCATTCGTACAGCTTGCTAAAAACAACACCGTACATAGCAAAAAGAAGTAACGCATTTTTTTCACTTCCTTTTGGATTTTTTTATACTTTACCATTTTTATGTTTGATGTAAACATATTAGAAATAAATTCTGTTTTACACTTGATAAATGATTTTTTTTATTGTATACTAATAATTAATAAAGTCAATTGTAAAAGAAGATATGAAATCACATATTACAAAGGGTAATCGTGTTTTGATAGTTACTTTTTGTAATATGTGATTTTTTTTCGAGTAATAAGATTTTATTGAATACAATTAATGGAGGTCATCTAAATGACACAAGGTACAGTAAAATGGTTTAACGCAGAAAAAGGTTTTGGATTCATCGAAGTAGAAGGCGGTCAAGACGTATTCGCTCACTTCTCAGCTATTCAAGGTGAAGGCTTCAAATCACTTGAAGAAGGTCAAAAAGTTGAATTCACAGTAGAAGAAGGTCAACGCGGACCACAAGCTGCTAACATCGTAAAACTTTAATTGCGAAAATAGGCTAGAACCAAAACGTTCTAGCTAAATAAAAATCCGAACTATGATGCGAAACTTTAAGTTAAGATTTCGTAATAGCTCGGATTTTTTTATTTCATTTATATCCTAAATATTAAAATGCTTCTAAGTATAAATGATTATAAACAGGATAATTTAATATTTAAGTGAATGAAAAAGATGATATGTAAGAGGCTGATTCCTACAAATTAAAGCACAGTGGTGTAATGTCAACCATTAAAAACAGTAAAATTGGAAATTCTTAAGTGCTGTAACTGCTAAATGACCATTTTTAGGCGCACTCAAATAAACCTCGCGTTTTCCAACTAAAAATAGTTAAAAAATGGAAGTTTGGAAAACGGCTAAAGAAAAGTGAGAAATTGTTGGTTATTCTCTCCTTTCTTCTTTCGGAATGTACAACTGTTTCGTGCGTAGTAGCGAATGCACGAGTCGTACAAGTTTTCTAGCGGTTAAGACGAGAGCGCGTTTGTGTTGATGCTTGGTTACTTCATGGTATTTCTTTTGATAAAAGGCTTTATATTCGGTGTCATGTTTTCGTATGGCGTCTGATGCTTGCACAAGATAATAGCGTAAATACTTATTACCGGTTCGCATTCGGCTGGTATCCTCGGCTTCATACTCGCCTGACTGATACTGTGTCCATACTAAACCTGCATATTTCGCTAAAGCGTGATGATCATCAAAACGATGAATATCCCCAATCTCAGCGATTAAGCCCGCTGCGTACACGGGACCGATGCCTTTTACCGATGTTAATGTTTGTGGAATGCCTTTCATAATGCGCTCGATTTCCTTATCAAGACGCTTCACTTGGCTTTCGATGTGTTGAATGGTGCTTAAAATCACGGATAAAGAGAGATTAACCGGATCGGCCATCACTTTATCTAAACGGTACGAATTACGTGCGAGCTGCTTGAGATATTTCGCAATCTCTTCCGGCTCTGCAAAACGATTTTTGCCTTTCTCTTGAAGGAATTCGACCAGTTCCTCCAAAGGCATATCGGCAATGATGCCAGGGTCCAGTTCTTCAATGACCGCAATGCTTGTCGCACCGAATGTATCGGAGAACGGATTGTCTTGGCGTAAGCCACTAAATTTTAAGTACAGTTGATTTAACATGTACGTTTTATTACGCGCAATTTCATGGACTAAATGGAATCGTGTGCGTGTTAAACGACGCAGTGCATCATAGATTAAGGTTTCTTGCATTTCATGTGGCAATCGTCCAAAGCGTAGATGATCCGCAATAACCCAGGCGTCTACTTTGTCGTTCTTCGGTAACGTATCATAGCCCTTCTTAAAACGAGCTACTTTACGGGCGTTGAGCATATAAATCGCTGTTTGAAGATGGGGTAAGACTTTCTTACATTGTGCTTTTAAGTAATGGGCAAGGTGCCAACTATATTGATCCGTGGCTTCCATCCCAATTTTTAATTGATCTGTTTGATTTTTTTCCGCTGTTCGTACAATTTTATGAATCAAGGTGTCCGCACCTATAACATCATTTTGAACAGAAAAATCAGCGAGTGTGTGTCCCTCTCCATGCATGAAATGGACATGATGGGAGCGCAAACTCACGTCAATACCGACTAGCATTTGTGACATGCCAATCACCTCCTAAGGGGGAATTAATCAAGATACACTCAGACCTGGGTGCCCACCCGAATCATCGATGTCTGCCTCGTTATCAGCAATCGCAAGCAGAAGACCATAAATGAGCGCTACACTCTCTTCTAAACCTTGCGTCGCAGCCAGTGGTTAGACCTTCAATAATGAACGATGGGTAGCAGGCTTATTAAGCAGTACAATGGATGTCTGCAAGGAGGGAAAGCTATTTCCTGCGAATACCTTGTCTGTTCCATTGTCGCATGGACACAGGGCTGAGTGAACTATTTTGGATGAATAAAAAAGGACGAAGTACTGAAATGGAGCTTCCTCCATCCTTCGCCCATGTGCTATAAAATTAGGTTAAAAAAGTGTATGACAAATAAACAGGTAAGCACCTGTAGGCAATACTTAAAATAGTATTTAACAAAAAATGATGATTTCCTTTTGGCTCCCTCGGTAAAGCAGGGGTCAAACAGGTAAAACATAAAACAAGAGTGAGGGAGCCAATCGGCGACCACTTCCTATAGGAAATCCAACAGATCCCCCAGCTGTCCGGATCAACTGGAAATTCTATCGGAAAGAGCTCTTACTACTAATATACGAGGGGGGATTTTATGGATAAAAATTTAAGGTATGGTGAGGATTATCAATTTATTCCTGCGACTTCTGTTGGGAGTGGTATAGGTATTGAAGTATTGGCTGATTTATATCAGTATACGATTCAAATTGTTAATATTGTGCTTTATAGCAATCCAAGTACAAATGAGTTTGTGTTAATTGATGCGGGGATGCCTAAAAGTGCCGATGAAATAATTTCTGTTGTTGAAAATCGCTTTGGCTTTAATGCCCGACCGAAAGCAATCATTTTAACACATGGACATTTTGATCATGTTGGGGGAATTATCGAATTAGTTAAGCATTGGGATGTTCCTGTCTATGCACATCCATTGGAAATGCCTTATTTAACTGGAAAGCAGAATTATCCAGCACCTGACCCTACTGTCGATAGTGGGCTAGTTGCAAAAATGTCGCCTATTTTTCCGACTGAAGCCATTCAATTAGGGAACTATATTCAAGCTATTCCTGCCGACGGTACGATTCCATTTATGCCAGATTTTCGCTGGATTCATACGCCAGGACATGCACCAGGGCATATATCATTGTTTCGAGAGAGCGACAGAGCTTTATTAGCTGGCGATGCATTTGTAACAGTTAAGCAAGAGTCGCTTTATAAAGTTTTGACACAGCAAAAAGAAATTAGTGGCCCACCGCGTTATTTAACAACGGATTGGCAAGCTGCTCGGGCATCTATTGAAAAGCTAGAGGCATTAAAGCCTGCTGTAGCGATTACAGGTCATGGTTTGCCGATGAAAGGTATGGAGCTTACAGAAAATCTTAAAAAGCTTGTAAATAATTTTGAGGAAATTGCCTTACCGAATGAAGGGAAATATTTGAATTGAAGCCGTAACACATTTCCGTATACAAGCTGAAAAGGAGCTGACCAAAAAGTCCATTTTGTTTTGACACCACATTGAAATCAATGTTTTCATCGCTTCCCTTTTACTGAGGGATAACACTGCTAAAGCCAATGTTCATCCCATTTTTAAAGGAGGCGTTCTCTGTTTATATGAATCAATATTTTATGAAACATCATCGCTACTGTCCAAAATGCCGGCTATGCACGGCTTTTTGGACAGCTCCTATTATGCTGGTTTGTTATGCAAAGTATCAAAGTATTGATTAGTCTACACTAAGTTAGACAAATAAAATAAGGGTTTGTAAGCTTAGACTACTAAAACGGATAATATCAACCTTAGCTCGATAGGTAGGGTTTAATAAGGCGCTGCATTATGACCTTTATCAATCGCATCTTCTAGGGCTTTAGTGCCTGCTATATTGCCAAGCGGTTTTGAAGAACTAGAATTGTTTTGTGCATTATGCAAGCCATCTTTCAGCAAACGACCGTATTCCTCATCAGCTTCCTCTGCTAAGGCAATCATGGCATTTTGAATATCAATATGACAGACCGATAAATCACGTATTAAATTTGCAAGCAGCTCATCGCGTTCCCATTGCTCAAAGTTGCGATAGGTTTCACCAGCTTGCTTTGTATTGTTTTGACGGTCAATTGATTCACGAACAAGATTTCCTTCGATATATGGCGTATACTCTTTACCGTTTTGTGTTGCTTCCTTTAAGCCATTTAACATAGAAGGCTCATAATTAATATGTGGATTTTGCCCAGGTGCTAAATCGCGTTTATACATCATTTGCCCTCCGGCTTGATTTGTTGCAACATGCTTTTTCGGTGCATTAATCGGAAGTTGTAAATAGTTTGCCCCTACGCGATGGCGCTGTGTATCAGAATAGGAGAATGTGCGACCTTGCAACATTTTATCATCAGAAAAATCTAAGCCGTCGACAAGTACACCAGTGCCAAAAGTGGCCTGCTCTACCTCAGCAAAATAATCTTCAGGATTTTTATTTAATACCATTTTGCCAACGAGATGCCACGGAAATTGGTCATTTGGCCAAAGTTTAGTATCGTCCAATGGATCAAAATCAAGCTCGGGGTGTGGACCGTCCTCCATAATTTGAATATAGAGCTCCCATTCAGGATATTCTCCGCGTTCTATCGCATCATATAAATCCTGTGTCGCATGATTGAAATTTTTCTTTTGAATTTCTTCTGCCTCTTTTTGTGTTAAATTTTTAATGCCTTGAAGTGGCTCCCAATGATATTTCACAAGCACAGCATTTCCTTCACTATTTACCCATTTATAAGTGTTTACACCAGAGCCTTGCATCATTCGATAATTCGCTGGAATGCCCCAAGGTGAGTATACCAATGTAACCATATGGAAGGTCTCTGGAGAGCTCGCACAAAAATCAAAAAAGCGTTCCACACTTTGAATATTTGTAATAGGGTCAGGCTTAAAGGCATGAATCATATCTGGAAACTTGATGGCATCACGAATAAAGAAGATTTTTAAATTATTACCGACTAAATCCCAGTTGCCATCCTCCGTATAAAATTTTACCGCAAAGCCTCTTGGGTCTCGCAATGTTTCAGGGGAATGACCTCCATGAATTACAGTTGAGAAACGAACAAATACTGGTGTTTTCTTCCCCTTGTCTTGAAAGACTTTTGCACGTGTATATTTAGAAATGGGCTCATCACCAACGACACCATATGTTTCAAAATAACCATGTGCGCCAGCACCACGAGCATGCACTACACGTTCTGGAATTCTTTCGCGGTCAAAATGACTAAGTTTCTCTAAAAAATCGTAATTTTCAAGTGTAGCAGGACCACGATTACCAACAGTTCGTAAATTTTGATTGTTCGTAATAGGATGCCCTTGCCGATTTGTTAAAGTTGTATCTTGCTGATGTTTCGAATCGTTTTGTTTAGTCATCATATAACTCCTTTCTAGTAAGTAATTTTATATTGTCCATTATTGGGACAAACTAGACATACGAATAAAAAGGAGCATTCTTGTTAGAAATATTTTCGGGGACTTGAAAAAAACCCCTCCTGTATGATGCTTGAGTGTCAATCGGAAAATTGACTTGCACATCTACAGAGAGGACTCCATTCAATGAATTTTAATGCGAATGAAAAAATTAATCAAGCTTCTGAAACATGAGCTAGACATTCGAGAAGGGAGTATTTTAAAAGGGGAAAAACTGTTTTTAAATAATAAAGTTGTTTAGATAGGTAATAAAGTCATTTACACAAGTTAGTCTTGCCATTCAACAAATAGACCGAATTAGGGAGGCGCGTTTTTATGAAAAGGAAGCAAAATCCGCTTGAGCTGCGTTTTCCAACAGAAGTATTTTTGTCAAAATATAAATCAAGTGTAAACGAAAAAGAAATAGCCATTATTTCCTTCTCATAACCTTCCACAATCATTTTTCCGAAATAAAAAATTAAACTTTTTTAACCTAATTTTAACCTTTGCTCTGTATAATCTATCCATGTAAAAACAAAATCAATCGAAAGGAACAACACGTATGCAACGAAAAACAAAGCCAACCCTCGTTCCTATAGCGATTGCAGTCTTGTTTATGCAAACGTTATTTGGTAGTTTACCAGCAAGGGCAATTGAAAATTTTGCCAATCAATCTTATTATGAGGGAAAAATGATGAAAAATCCTATAGTAGGACAATTAGCTCTAATTAATCCAAAGCTTGAAATCGAATACGCCGCAGTGCCAGTGAATACAGCGCCCATGCTAGCAGCAATTGGCAATAAAACGGTCAACGAAGGAACTCCTCTTACTTTTACAGCGACAGCAACAGATTCAGATTCTGCTTTATTGACTTACAGCTTAGTGGGTGCACCAATGGGAGCAAGCATCGACGCAACGACAGGTGTGTTTACATGGACACCGACAGAAGCGCAGGGTCCAGGAAGCTATACCTTTGCAGTACGAGTAAGTGATGGAGCGTTAACAGACGAAGAAAGTATTACTGTTACAGTTAATGAAGTAAACACAGCGCCCGTGCTAGTAGCTATCGGCAATAAAACAGTAGATGAAGAAAGCATGCTTACGTTTACGGCAAGCGCGATGGATGTTGATTTACCCGAAAATTCATTAACGTACAGCTTAGTAGGTGCACCAATGGGAGCAAGCATCAATGCAATGACAGGTGTGTTTACATGGACACCGACAGAAGCACAAGGTCCAGGAAGCTATACCTTTGCAGTACGAGTAAGTGATGGGATGCTAACAGACGAAGAAAGTCTTACTGTTACAGTTAATGAAGTAAACACAGCGCCCGTGCTAGCAGCTATCGGCAATAAAACAGTAGATGAAGGAAGCTTGCTTACGTTTACAGCAAGCGCAACGGATGCTGATTTACCCGAAAATTCATTAACCTACAGCTTAGTAGGTGCACCAACGGGAGCAAGCATCAATGCAATGACAGGTGTGTTTACATGGACACCGACAGAAGCACAAGGTCCAGGAAGCTATACCTTTGCAGTACGAGTAAGTGATGGGACGTTAACAGATTCAGAAACTATTACTGTTACAGTGAATGAAGTAAACGCAGCGCCCGTACTAGCCTCAATTGGCAATAAAACGGTCAACGAAGGAACTTCTCTTACTTTTACAGCGACAGCAACAGATTCAGATTCTGCTGTATTGACTTACAGTTTAGTGGGTGCACCAATGGGAGCAAGCATCAACGCAATGACAGGTGTGTTTACATGGACACCGACAGAAGCACAAGGTCCAGGAAGCTATACCTTTGCAGTACGAGTAAGTGATGGGATGCTAACAGACGAAGAAAGTATTACTGTTACAGTTAATGAAGTAAACACAGCGCCCGTGCTAGCACCTATCGGCAATAAAGCAGTAGATGAAGAAAGCATACTTACGTTTACAGCAAGCGCAACGGATGTTGATTTACCCGAAAATTCATTAACGTACAGCTTAGTAGGTGCACCAACAGGAGCAAGCATTGACGCAACGACAGGTGTGTTTACATGGACACCATCAACAACTCAAAGCTTGAAAGAGTATACCTTTACAGTAAAGGTGAGTGATGGCTCATTAACAGATGAGGAAGTAATTACAGTTACTATAAAAATGGTGCATGGTAATAATTCGACTATTGATGTACCAGGTTCAACAGGAACAGCAGTCAATGCGTTAACCATTACATTGCATACGAACGGTGGCACAGCGATAGCACCAATCGACATAAGCTCTCATACAAAAGTTGGCGATTTACCTGTGCCAATAAGGGAGGGTTATCGCTTTGAAGGTTGGTATCAAGATGAGGCATTGACAAAACGATGGGTAGAGGAAACGATTTTGCGAGAAAATATTTCGCTCTATGCAAAATGGACAGCAATACCTATAGAGGAAGCTGAACCCTCACAGCCACCAAAGTCAATCGTGCCATTTCATGATGTAGAAAGACATTGGGCAAAAGAGATGATTGAGGAACTAACAGCCCTTGGTATTATCCAAGGCTTTGAAGATGGTACTTTCCGTCCGAATGCTCCGATTAGTCGTATGCATGTGGCAGTGCTACTAACAAGAGTATTTTCACTAGATGCAGTGAGAGAAGCAGATGGTTTCTCGGATGTACCGTCCACACACCCTTATTATGAGGCGATTCAAACATTGCAACAAGCAGGCATTATAGACGGGGCAAATGGTGCGTTTCTCCCAGCAGAAAATATGACGAGAGCGCAATTAGCTAAAGTGCTTGTGGGCGTGCTTGAGCTAACACCAGAAGGCATAAGTTCCTTTGCAGATGTGGCTAGCTCCCATTGGAGTGCTGGTTATATTGCGACGCTAGAGCGTGAAGGAATTACATTCGGTGATAACGGCCAATTCAGACCGAACGAGCCTGTCACAAGAGCGCAGTTTGTCGCATTTTTATATCGGATTATGCAAAAATAGTAAAAAGAAAAAACTTGAAAGGATGTTTCTTTCAAGTTTTTTTGTGCGGCAAGCGTAGCGATAAATTTTATTTGTACCGATAGTAAGGCGACAGGTACAGAAGACTCCCGTCTCTATAGGTGTCAGAATGAATCATAGGAACTTAGTCTAAGAACATCGCAATCTGAGATAACGACTGAGTGGCCCACATCGAAAGCTTTCGGTGGATGTCACAAATTTAGAAGGAAGCCTACGTGATGCAGGTCAGTTAACCGTTCTCACAGGACGTGATAATTTTAGGTTAACACTAATCAACATATGGAAGGAAATACCGGATGAAAGTTGTTTGATAGGGAAGCCCGAGTTTATCTATCCAAAATTTATAGATGCTTATAATTGGCTAAAAAGGAGATTGAAGGGGAGGTTTCCCAACTATAATGGCGAATACCCAATATGACTATGGAAGATATCTTTTGAAATTGTTTTCATGAAAAAAGACTTCTCCATTGAGAGAGAAGCCTTTTTTACCTTATAACTGCCCGTTTGATATGCCCTAAAATCTCCCCAATTCGTCCCCAAATAGAACGATTTTATATGGAGGTGTTTGGATAGTAAATAAATTATCAATTGTTTAAAAAAGCCGTTATATCAATGTTTTGAGCGATTATCATATGAATAGATGGACTAGTTTAAACCTTGGCTATCTTTCCATTCAAGGAATTCGTCGTATGTTAATTGCTTATCTAAAATTGACCCATCTTCGCGAATTTCAATTACGCGGTTGGCAATTGTTTGGATGAATTGGTGGTCATGTGATGTGAATAACATAGCCCCTTTAAAGCGAATTAAACCTTCGTTTAGCGCTTGAATAGACTCAAGGTCCAAATGGTTCGTCGGCTCATCTAAAATTAATACATTAGAGTTAGCTAGCATCATTTTTGATAGCATACAACGAACTTTTTCGCCTCCTGATAAAACAGAAGGGGATTTTTTCACTTCTTCACCTGAGAATAGCATACGACCTAGGAAGCCGCGTAAGAAGCTTTCCGTTTCGTCCTCTGGTGAGTATTGGCGTAACCAATCAACCAATGTTTTTTCAGTACCAGTGAAGTATTTATCATGGTCGTTTTCAAAATAGCTTTGAGATGTTGTGACACCCCATTTGAATGTACCGCTTTCTGGCTCCGCATTTTCTGTTAAAATATCAAATAATGCCGTTTTGGCATTTGGGCTACCTAGGAAGACAATTTTGTCCTCTTTATTCATTGAGAAACGAAGGTCTTTGAATAATATTTCACCGTCCAAGGAAGCAGAAAGCCCTTCAACCGTTAGCACATCATTGCCGATGTCGCGTCCGATTTGGAAGTTGATAAATGGATATTTTCGGCTAGATGGACGAATATCATCTAACTCGATTTTATCTAACATTTTCTTACGTGAAGTTGCTTGCTTCGATTTCGATGCGTTTGCAGAGAAACGAGCGATAAACTCTTTTAATTCTTTAATTTTCTCTTCTTTTTTCGCATTTTGATCAGACATCATTTTTTGAGCTAGTTGACTTGATTCATACCAGAAATCATAGTTACCAACGTATAATTGGATTTTACCAAAGTCAAGGTCTGCAATATGCGTACATACTTTATTTAAGAAATGACGGTCATGCGAGACAACGATAACTGTATGCTCAAAGTTAATTAAAAATTCCTCTAGCCATTGAATTGCCTTTAAGTCAAGGTGGTTAGTAGGCTCGTCAAGTAATAATACATCTGGCTCACCGAACAATGCTTGTGCAAGTAACACTTTGACCTTTTCAGCACCTTCTAAGTCAGCCATTTTTGAATAGTGAATATCGTCACCGATGCCTAAGCCATTTAATAGCGTTGCCGCATCTGATTCCGCTACCCAACCATTCATTTCTGCAAATTCACCTTCAAGTTCCGCAGCACGCATGCCATCTTCATCTGAAAACTCTTCCTTTGCATAAATAGCGTCTTTTTCCTTCATTACTTCATAAAGGCGTTTATTACCCATAATGACAGTATCTAAAACTGTATATTCATCGTATTCAAAATGATTTTGCTTTAATACCGATAAACGCTCGTCCTTGCCCATTGATACATGGCCTTCTTGCGGCTCGATATCACCAGCTAAAATTTTTATAAACGTTGATTTTCCAGCACCATTCGCACCAATCAAACCGTAACAGTTCCCAGGTGTGAATTTAATATTTACGTCTTCAAATAGTTTACGATCGCCATAACGTAAACCAACACCACTTACTTGAATCATGTAAGCTTCCTCCTTCAAATTAAACAGCGAGCATAATGCTCTTATTTGTACACAATACTTTCTATTATAACGCAACTTAGAAATAAAAGAAATGAAGAAGTAAAAATGATAGCGAGTAGAAATGACGTAAAGTTTATGCTTAACTTACTAAGAGAGTCGTTAAGGAAATGAGGAATTTGAGTGAAGTGGAAAGATGTTTTGATTATCATTGCGATTTTTATCGTAGCATTAAATTTGCGCCCTTCGATTACATCAATTGGACCAGTATTGAATAGCATTCGCACGGATTTATCTATTTCAAGCACACAGGTAAGCTTGTTAACGGCAATACCTATTTTCTGTATGGGATTATTTGCACCGCTTGCCGTACCTATGCAAAGGCGCTTTGACTATCGTTTAGCGGTTACTATGCTCGTTGCCTTAATTGGTGTTGCGACATTTATTCGTATGTTTGCAGCAAGCTACAGCATGTTACTTATAACAAGCTTGCTAGTCGGCTTCGCCATTGCCATTATTAGCCCGATGCTCAATACCTTTATTAAATTATACTTTCCGCATAAGGTAGCTGCAGTTGTGAGCATTTATTCCTTGGCGATGGGGGCAGGGGCAGCATTAAGCGCAGGCTTTACTGCTGTTTTTTATAAATATTTCGAGGAATGGCCAATCGCTTTAGGTATTTGGGGCATCCTTGCTATTATCGCAATCGTTTTTTGGTTATTTGCGATAAAGCGGGATGAGGGAGCAACGTTATTTGCTGCACTGTCGTTAGAAATTCGTAATCCGTGGAAGACAAAGAAAGCGTGGCTTTTATTATTATTTTTTGGTTTGCAAGCATCACTATTCTTTTCACTAACAACTTGGCTAGCGCCTGTTGCGATAGCGCATGGATTTTCAATTGTCACAGCAGGGGCGGTTTTAACAGTGATGTCACTCGTTCAACTAACAACCAATGCGCTATTGCCGAGCGCACTCGCGAAATATCCAAGCACGATTTTTTGGCTATTTATATTACTAGCAGTCGGTGGTATTGGGGCTAGCTGCTTATTTATCGGTACAAATAGTGCGATTTGGGGAGGGGCGATGCTGTTAGGAGTGACACTAGGTGGTTTATTTCCACTCGCATTAACACTTCCATTAAATGAAGCGCGTAATAATGAGGAGGCAAATGCATGGAGCTCGATGGTAATGTCAGGGGGCTTTATGATGAGTGCAATCATTCCTTTATTAATCGGCTTCATTTACGATATAACACGAAGTCATTTGTATACGAAAGCCATTTATATCATTTTAATCGCTGCATTATTACTTACTGTTTTTGCAATCAACAAAAGAAACAATAAAGCTTAATTTTATTCTAAGAACGCCATAAACCGCTCGTAACCAATACGATGCTTGGCTAAAGTATCCGGCGAATTAAGATACTACTACACCGAAAAGGTTCTAAATCAATTGTTTAAAAATCCCTCCTAATATAAGGGCAAATCTCTTTATGAAAAGTGAACTGCTGCACCACTTTTCATAAAGCCTATTTTCGGTTAAGGTTATAGTATATGTGAATAAGGGGTGGGGAAACTATGCATTTTCCGAAAATGGTAGAAATAACTGAGGTAGGACCGAGAGACGGCTTGCAAAATGAAGCGCAATTTGTGCCGACAGAGCAAAAAAAGAAGCTAATTGAACAGCTTGTTAAAACAGGGGTAAGACGCATTGAAACGGCTTCGTTTGTACATCCAAGGGCTGTACCACAAATGGCGGATGCGCAAGAAATTGTTGCTTTCTCGAAAAGCTTGGGTCTTGATTTTCTCGTATTGACACCGAATATGAAAGCGTTAGAAATGGCATTGGCAGCAGGGGTACAGCAAATTGCCGTTTTTGTCGGAGCGAGTGAAACTTTTAATGAGCGCAATATTAGACGCTCTATTGCTGATTCTTTGCAGGAATGTGAAGAAATGTTTCGCATAGCTAAAGAGCAAGGTTTATTCGTGCGTGGCTATGTATCGATGTGCTTTAGCTGTCCGTATGAAGGCGCCATTTCATACGAGCAAGTAGCACGTGTTGTAAGCCATTTTGTTCAGCATGGTGTTGATGAGATTTCCATTGGGGACACAAATGGTCAAGCAACGCCAAAAATTGTCTATGAGCGCTTTACTAGATTGAGAGAGGATTATCCGAATACTAAATTTATCGCTCATTTCCATGATACAAATGGCTTCGCTTACGCCAACACCATTGCCGCGCTGCAGGCAGGAATTACAGCTTTTGATAGCTCAGTTGGTGGGTTAGGTGGCTGTCCGTTTTCTCCAGGTGCAACAGGCAATATATCGACAAATAAGCTAGTAGAGCTTATGCATAAAATGGGCATTGCAACAGGCATTGATGAAGAGAAATTACTTGCTACAAGCAAATATGCACATAAAATTATTATGTAAACTAAGGGAGGTTTGTTGAAAGTTTTGAAGATGCAAGAAGCAAAAAAGCATTTACAAACATATTTTGGCTATGCATCCTTTCGCATAGGTCAGGAGCAGGCAATCGCACAAGTGTTGGATGGGATAGACACGCTCGTTGTGATGCCGACAGGGGGTGGAAAATCACTTTGCTACCAGATTCCAGCACTTTCATTAGAAGGAACGACTATCGTTATCTCGCCGCTTATTTCGCTTATGAAAGACCAGGTCGATATGCTAGTCGCAAGTGGTGTACCTGCAGCCTTTTTAAATAGCTCCCAATCGATGGAGGAAGTGCAAGATGTTTTACGCGATGTGCGCAATGGTCGAATAAAAATGCTTTATATTGCACCAGAGCGCCTAGACAATGATTATTTTTGTCAAACATTAGCGACGATTAAAGTGCCGCTCATCGCTGTCGATGAGGCACACTGTATTTCGCAATGGGGGCATGATTTTCGTCCGAGCTATCGCAATATCCACAACATTTTACAGCTTTGGCCAGAGCGCCCAACCGTTATTGCCTTAACTGCTACTGCAACGCCAGCAGTTTGTGAGGATATTCGAGGGACGCTATCGATTCAGGATGAGCATACCTTTATTACAGGCTTTGCCAGAGATAATCTGCGTTTTTCTGTGCAGTCTGCTATTAGCAGGGATGCGTATGTGAAAGAGTTTTTAAAAAATGCAAGGAATGAAGCTGGTATTATTTATGCCGCAACAAGAAAATCCGTTGATTCATTGTACGAGCAGCTTGTAAAAATGGGCGTGCGGGTAGCAAAATATCACGGTGGCATGGATGAGGTTTCACGCGCGCAGGAGCAAAATCGCTTTTTACGTGATGAGGCACAAGTGATGGTGGCGACAAATGCATTTGGAATGGGGATTAATAAAACAAATGTGCGCTTCGTGTTACATTACCAAATGCCACGAAATATGGAAAGCTATTATCAAGAGGCAGGACGGGCAGGACGGGATGGCTTGCCAAGTGAATGCATTTTATTATATGCCTCTAGTGATGAGCAGACACAGCGCTTTTTAATTGATCAAGCCCAGGATAGAACTCGCATCCCGATGGAGCTCACAAAGCTGCAGCAAATGGTCGATTATTGTCACACAGAAAGCTGCCTACAGGGCTATATTATCGAGTATTTTGGGGAGAAAGATGCTGAAGCTTGTGGGCAATGTAGCAATTGTGCAGATACACGACCGAAAGAAGATGTAACAGAGGATGCGCAAAAGGTCTTATCTTGTATTGTGCGTATGGGGCAAAAATTTGGTAAAACAATTACAGCACAGGTGCTAGCAGGCTCCCGTAATAAAAAGGTAAGTGAGCTGCGCTTTGATAGATTGCCGACATATGGTATTTTAAAGGCAATGTCAGCAAAGGATGTGGCTAACTTTATCGAGTTTTTAATTGCAGAGCAATTAATCGCTGTTAGTAACGGGCAATTTCCGACAATTTTTGTCGCAGAACGAGGCAAAGAGGTATTGCTAGGCAAGCAACGCGTTTATCGCAGACAAGCATCCTCTGTGCAAGTTGCCCATGATAAAGACCCGCTATTTGAAGAGCTTCGAGCTGTACGTATGGTGATTGCTAAAGAAGAAGGCGTGCCACCGTTTGTTGTCTTTTCAGATAAAACATTGCATGATATGTGCGCAAAACGCCCGCAAAATGAAGTGGAATTTTTAGCGATTAGTGGCGTAGGGGAGAGCAAACTTAAAAAATACGGTGCACAATTTATTGAAGCGATTATCATGTTTGAGACGGCGAATGTTTAGTTTCTTTAGGCTGCTGCTAGTGTCCAAACGCCTGCTAAAATAAGAACATCATATCCAGCTACAATTACAAATTTATATAAATAATAATATTATGTTAACTGAAATCATATGACGCGAGTGAAAATTCGCTGTCATATGGTTTTAATTTTAATCATTTAGTCTTGCATAGGGCCAATGATAGTGGACTTCATTTTTGAAACTAATCGGTGCAGGGTGATGAAGAAAATGCTCCTCACATGAAATAATATCTGGGAAATCTGCTATTACTTCTGTCGCTGCAATACTTAATAAGTCTTTTTCATTTTCTGAAGGCTCTTCATCAAAAAAGACTTTCCATATTAAATGGTTATTCTCGATTTTAGCGTAAATGGCTTTTGTATTTTTGGTAATGGCTAAAAATAGAGCTCTCTGTGCACTCAACATAAGCTCGGTATGAGGGTTAATAAGCTTCATTATGAAAGAATCTCCTTATCAAAAATGCCATCAATCAATGTCCTTCAATTGACTGCTGGCAACTATGGTTAATATGTACCTACCACATTAGCGCTTTTCGCTAAATTTGTGGTAGTAACCAAGAGCTGTCACAATTCTTAGTGCAAGGAGCCGTCTGAAAAGTCATTTTGGGACAGCTCCTTGCTATCAGTGATTTTAAATGTTTCCCCTGTTTGTAGCTTTTTCAGATTTCTGCCTCCTAAAAGACATACTGCACAAGTACCATATAGAAGCATGTGCCTGCTGCGATAGATAATAGCATGCTTCTTTTCCAAAGATGCAGGGAGACGACAAGAATTACCGCTAAAATTTCAGGCAATCCATGACGATTAGAAAAAAAGCTGACATCTTTAAAGCAATAAATAATGAGCATACCGATAACGGCAGCAGGTAACACTTTGCCAAGATATTGGATGTAGACGGGAGTCGGTTTATTAGCTGGGAAAATGAAAAAGGGTAAAAAACGTGTGAGCATCGTACCAATTACAACGACCCCAACTGTTATAATTTGCTGTGTAATTGTCATAGGGCAGTCCTCTTTTCCTTTTGTAATGTTGGACGAAGTAGTGTTAAAACACCTAAAATTGCCAGCATTGCAGGGATGATAAAGCGTTCACCACCGAAAACGGCTAGCGAAATCGCCGATAGCAAGAGTCCTAGCATTGCACTATAGTGCTGCTTTGTATTTAACCAATGTTCTAAAAAAATAACGACGAATAGAGCGGTCATTACAAATTCCAAGCCCTCTGTATTAAAGGTAATGAACGAACCGAAAACACCCCCAATTGTTGCACCAGCCACCCAATAAATTTGATTTAACAGTGTGACGAATAGCATGACCTTTCCTTTATCAAGATTATTCGGAATATTCAGCGTGCTATTGATAGCAAAAGATTCATCACACATACCGTATATGAGATACCATTTTTTATGACCAGACTGACCGTATTTATCTAACATGGAAATACCGTAAAATAAATGTCTTGCATTGACCATTAGCGTTAAGAAAAAGGCGCTAAGTGGATTAAAGGAAATAAGCAGTAGATTCGCTGCCACAAACTCCATTGAGCCTGCGAAAATAAAGAGGCTCATTAAAATCGGATAAATGGCATGGAAGCCTAGAGAATTCATAAAAATTCCATAGGCGATGCCTAAAAATAAAAAGCCCGCTAAAATGGGAACCGTTTGGGGAAACGCGAATTTTAGCGCAGCACGTGTTGCGTTTGTGCTGTTCAAAGTAGCCACATCCTTTACTTTTGCCAATGTGTGTTAATAAATTCATCGCGCCCTGATTTTGCGCGGTCTTCCTTGTAATGCTGCGACTCTTTTTTATAGTAATCTTGGTGATAATCTTCAGCTTCATAGAAAGTTGCTGCGTCTCGAATGGCTGTGACGATTGGTTTACTGAAGCGACCGCTTGCAGCAAGGGCCGCCTTCGAATTTTCTGCCTGCTCGCGCTGCTCTTTGCTATGTGTAAAAATCGCTGTTGAATAAGATTCACCTCGGTCATGAAACTGTCCGCCTGCATCTGTCGGATCAATTTGCATCCAGTAAATTTCAAGCAATTGTTCATAGCTAAATATGCTTGGATCAAATTCGATTTGAACAACCTCTAAATGCCCAGATTGCCCAGCCTTCACATCTTCATATGTTGGATTATCAATATGACCACCCATATAGCCGCTTGTTACTTTATGTATGCCGTCCCACTCTTCAAAAGGCTTAACCATGCACCAAAAACAGCCGCCGGCAAATGTTGCTTTTTCCATCTATATTCCTCCTTCTCATAGCCTGTATTGTATCATGCGCGAAAAACTATCGACAACCTTTTGAACTGGTAGGACGTCTGTAAAGGAGGACAGTAAATTTCTTTTCAGAAGATTCGTTTTGTTTTATTAAAAATATGGCCGTTTCAAAAAGGAAAATAGAATGTTTGACATGATTGCAAACAGCGAATCTATCAACTTTTCTTTAAAATTTTGTACTTGCCTCCTTAGCCTGCGTTTACTCGTCGCAGAAAAGATGTGCTCCTGCGGTTACTCGTCGCAAAAAAATTGCTGAAAGATGTTAAAATTTATACGGAAACAGTATAATAAGGGAGGACTGTCCGAATAGACTAACGCATCTTTGGTTTAGTGAAAAAGACTTTCACTTATTTTAAATTTACAAGAATGCTGTTAGTTTAAGAGTTTATAGCTTTTAAAACGAGTTACTTACTTTTTAAATAGTGAGTGATTTTAATGAAATATTAATAAAACGTTCAAAAAGTAGTGCGAAGCATTCGCTTTTCGGACGACTCTAAAGGAGAATTTTATGGAGCAGCTTGAACGACGACAAACACGACATAAACGAAAAAAATTTCGTACAGGAAGGTTTATTTTTCTAATAATTATCGCATTGCTATTAGGAGCAGTTGCTTATAGTGTTCAGCAATATCGCAGTGGACAAAATCTTGCGAGTGAAACAAAGCTACCTGAGCAAGACTTTGTAGCGGATGCAAAAAAAGGAGAGATTGAAAACTTTTTAATTTTAGGTGTCGATAGTCGGGGAGAGGAGAAGTCGCGTACAGATACGATGATGCTATTATCATGGAATCATGACACGAATGATATAAAGCTTGTCTCATTTATGCGTGATATTTATGCAGACATTCCGGGCTATCAATCCTATAAGCTGAATACAGCCTACTACTTAGGCGGTGTGCAATTATTAAAAGATACGTTAAATGCAATGTTTGAAGTGCCTATTCATCATTATGCAGTCATTGATTTTAAAAGTTTTGAAGCGCTAATTGATATTTTAGCGCCAAATGGTATTACGATGGATGTCGAAAAGGATATGTCGGCATATATTGGAGTTTCATTAAAGCAAGGTACGCAGCAGCTAAATGGCAAGGAATTGTTAGGCTATGCACGCTTTAGACAAGATGCAGAAGGTGATTTTGGGCGTGTTGCTCGTCAACAAAAGGTGATGGATGCATTAAAGAGCGAGCTATTATCACCAGCAAATGCCAAAAATTTACCGAAATTTATCGGTGCAGCACAAGGCTATATGACTACTGATTTAACATCTGCACAGGAGTTAAAAATGGCGCTATCTATAGCAGCAGGTGGTGGCGTAGAAATCGAAAAGATGACGATTCCTGTCGAGGGAACATATACATTTAACTCGTATCAGCATGCAGGCTCTGTTTTAGAAATCGATCAGCAGCAAAATCAAGCTTTGCTACATGAGTTTTTACAGATGAAATAAGCAGCTAATTCATGCTAGAATAGCTGCACAGATATCTTTTTTGAAAAATAAGAAAGTGTATGTTTAATGTTTGAGCAGCATCTAGGATAAGCTTGTGCTGTAGCAATTTTCTTAAAATTTGACAATTAGCAGGGGTGGTTTTTTGGAGCAGGGAAAAACAAATATGCAAAATAAGCAGCTACCGCAAGAAACTTCGAATTTCTTTTCGACACGTTTCATCCGCTTTTTAGGCGGAAAAAACTTATTGTTCTTACTTCTTATCTTGTTAATTGTCGGCTGTGTTATTTTTATTTATGATAAAATCTCATTTATTTTCCAGCCACTTCGTGTATTATTTGAGGTCGTTATTTTGCCAGGGGTGCTTGGCGTTATACTGTATTATTTAACACGACCATTTTTACGTTTATTAATGCGATGGAATATTTCTAAAATATGGGCGATTTTAATTATTTATTTAGTTGCAATCGGTGCTTTAGCATTAACAATCGTATTAATTTATCCATTTTTACGCGACCAGTTCACAAATTTAATGAATGAGTTTCCAGCGTATTTTATGGCATTTGTTGAAAATATTGTTTCATGGCTGAATAATTCACGGCTAGCTGAATACTTTGCGAGAATTAATTTTGATTACGATCAAATGATTACAAGCTTGACGGATGATATTGTGACGCAAGTAAAGGATTTGGCAACAGGCTTTGCTACAAGTGTTGCATCGGGAATTACCGGATTTGTTTCTGCTTTGACAGGTCTTGTGCTATCACTTGTTATAGTGCCATTCATCTTGTTTTATTTATTATATGAGGGCGAAAAAATGCCGAAGTTTATCGTGCGTCTTACTCCGCCGAGCATGCGAAAATTCGTAGGTGAAGTATTACACGATATGGACAAGCAAATTAGCTCCTATATTCAAGGGCAAATTTTAGTGTCTATTTGCATTGGGGCGATGGTAACAATCGGCTTCCTAATTATCGGCTTAGACTATGCATTACTGTTAGGGGTACTGGCGATGGTGACGAGTGTCGTACCATATTTAGGCCCTGTTATCGCGATTACACCTGCTGCAATTATTGCTATTGTCTCTGATTCACCGTTTATGATTTTAAAGCTTGCGGCTGTCTGGACGATTGTACAATTAATTGAAGGGAAGTTTATTTCGCCACAAATTATGGGCAAATCATTGAGCATCCATCCAATTACTATTATTTTCGTGTTATTAACAGCAGGCTCCTTATTCAGCGTTCCAGGTGTTATTTTAGGGATACCAGCTTATGCGTTAATTAAAGTGCTAGTGACACATATTTATCAAGTGTTTAAAAAGCGCTACAATCGTTTCCAAACGACTGAAGAGGATATGTACGAGGAGTAGCGAATTTCATCATAAAAGGGGCTGTTCGAAAAAATAGACATTTTTCGAACAGCCCCGTCTTCTATATTAAATATTCGCTAAAACATGCTTAAGGTAGACTTAATTAGATAGCGCGAAGCTTTTCAACAGCTTGCGCTAGTAATTCTACATCTTGTACAAGTGCTAGGCGCATATACCCCTCGCCAGCCTTACCGAATACGGTGCCAGGAACCATCACAACACCAGTCTCTTCAATGGCTTTAAAGGCGAATTCCTCGCTTGTCATCTTATATGGGTGCTTTGCCCAGACGAACATTCCGCCATTGGAAGGTGCTACCTCCCAGCCAATTTGCTGAAGCCCAGTCATTAATACACGGTGTCGCTCTGCAAATGTCGTGCGTAAGCTTGCTGTAATTTCCTCTGCATGGTCTAGGGCGAGTGCAGCAGTTAGCTGAATCGGCTCGAAAATACCAAAATCTAAATTTGATTTAAGCTGCTTAACAATGCCAATCATATTTGCATTGCCTACAATATAAGCAATGCGTGCACCTGCAAGGCTAAAGCTTTTTGATAAAGAATTAATTTCTAAGCCGACCTCTTTTGCACCCGGTGTTGCTAAAAAGCTTCCCGCAGCATTCCCAGTGAAATAAAATTCAGAGTAAGCCGCATCGTGTAAAACGATGATATTGTGCTTTTTAGCAAATGCCACAACTTGCTCAAAATATTGCTCAGAAGGCATTGCCGGTACAGGGTTGCCCGGTAAGTTTAAAATAAGTAGTTTAGCTTTGTCTGCAATGTCGTTTGGAATACTAGCTAAGTCTGGCAAATACCCATTGTCCTTTGTAAGTGGCATATAATAGGGCGTTGCACCTGCTAAATGAATGCCCGCATCGTATGCGACATAGGCTGGGTTCGTTGTTAAGACGATATCACCAGGGTTGCAAAAGGCAATTGGTAAATGGACTAATCCTTCCTGTGAGCCCATCGTTTGTACAACTTCTGTTTGTGCATCAAGCGCAACACCGTTTACTCTTTCATAGTAGCGACAAACAGCCTCGTTGAAAGCCTGTACACCTGTTAATGTGTAACGATACGATTGTGGTTTGGCTACTAGCTGTGCCATATGTTCAAGCAGCATAGGAGCAGGGGGAATATCTGGACTGCCTAAGCTTAAATCGATAATTTCCATACCTTTTCGCTGCTGCTGTGCTGCAAATGCTTTTAATTTCCCAAAAATCGCCTCTGTAAATAGCGACATTTTTAATGATGGCTCAATATTCAAAAAGAACACTCCTTTAACCTGTTAAAAACTTCAATTCATTGTAGCACAAACAAGACATTTTGTATTTCGAGAATTCAGAAAATAGTATATATACTTCTAAACGAGAATATATCGCTGAAGGGAAGAACACTGGGCGTGCCCCAAAATGGATTATTAGGCACGCCCAGCGCTTTGTTATTCTTTTACAAATGCTCTTATTAGTTTATTCTCATTATAATCGTACCATAACACCCATTGCTGATTGTCTTGCGTTTCAAGATTTTCGGCTATGCCAGTATAATAAACTTGATAAAGTATTTCATCTAATTGTTGCGCAGTTTTATTGAATGACTTTTGAGCAAGTTCTATAAACGCATTATATTCCCTGGCATTTTGTAGCATAACTGAGGCTGTTTCATAGCTTTTGTCTTTGGCAAATAGTTTTTCTGCTGAGTTTTTAGAGGCTGTCGTTGCTTCTGTCGCATTTTTATATTTTGCAGGATATTGAAAATCTGCTTCTTGCATACTAGAAAATTTGCTAGAATCCGCAAAAGTAATTACCTCACTCGTTTCAATGGCCTCTGCTGCGCGGTACATAAAAACAGTGAAATGTACACGTGTCAGCCCTTTATCTTCACGGAATGTTTTGTCCTCAAAGCCTGTTGTAATATTATTAGCATATAAGGCATCCACATATGAAGCGAGCTGCGGCGAAACATCCGTTAATGGGCTTTTCTTATCATTGCTTGTTAGATTGTAGGCTAGCGCTAATGCACGTGCCATTTCGCCTCGTGTAATAATATCATTCGGTCTAAAATCAAAATTATCGACATGTTGAATAATATCTGCTTCTAATACGCGTCTAATATCTTTGTAGTAAGGATTGTCCTTGCTTACATCGGTTAAAGAAATCCCTTTATAATATACTGGAAGTGTAGGAAATGCACGGCTTATTAAAGTTGCCGCATGCTTGCGCGTCATCAATTCATTTGGTTTGAATGTTCCGTCTGGATAGCCAGTAATTACTTCTTTAGCGGTCATCTCTGTAATGATGTCATAATAATCATTTTTCGGTGAAACATCGCTAAACTTTTTAGTAGCTGCTTCTGTTTGTATTGGCGCTGTCACAATAGTAGCTGCAATAGTAGCACTGATAAATAAGTTTATTTTTTTCATAATCAATTACCTCTCTTCATTGAAATGATAGATGAAATACTGCGATAGAAATGGTAATTTTCTATATGAGTTGAAGAAGCCCAATACATTTATAATAAACGCTTTTTTTCTTTTTTTCTACAAATCCTATCATCTATTGATTTTAACTTCTTTCAGCAAGTGTCCCGCTACCGATTGAATCCAGACTAGAGTTAGCTAAGCCGCAATTGATTATCGTAAAAAATAGTGTATATTTTTTATAAAGTGAAATGGGGGTTTTGAACTTAGTTCATGTGAAATAGAATTCTTTAAAGGAGGGGGAGAGCGAATGAAGGTTTACTCTTTAAGCGGACCAAGTGGTACGGGGAAAAGTACATCTGCCTTGCATTTTGCATATACAAAAGGGATTGAAGGCATTATAGATGATGGCCTGCTTATTATAAATGGCAAAAGGCGAGCAGGAACGAGTGCAAAATTCGAAAAAAATACAATAACAGCAGTGCGACGGGCTATTTTTGAAGATGAAGCACATCGACGGGAAGTACAAGCTGCGATAAAAGATGCCAAGCTTTCATCGGTGTTAATTATCGGTACATCAGATAAAATGACAAAAAAAATCGCTAAGCAATTACAGCTTGGACAGATTGTTCATTTTTACTATGTAGAAAATATTCGGTCTGCTCGTGAAATTCAAATCGCCCGCTTTATTCGCCAAACGAAAGGACAACATGTTATGCCAATTCCGTATGAGCAAGTGGAGCAAAACTTTTTTAAACGCCTTGTACGTAAAGGTCGTGCGATTTTTGTAGGGAATCTTGTTAAGGTTGGTGAAACGACGATTGTTCAGCCTGATTTTCATTATGAAACACTAACTATTCATAAGCAAGTGTATCGCGATGTATTGCAGCATATTATAGGGAAAAGTCCGATAGTGGCACATGTGGAAAAAATTCAATTTAATATAGCGTCAATTCCTAAAATTAGCGCAACACTCGTTTTAAAGGGGCCCATTCATTATGATGTCATTACCGAGCTGCGCGGCTTGCAACAAGAAATTGTTGAGGCCTTTCAACGAACATTTGAGCTAGAGCCTGAGCGAATCTTTTTAGCTGTAAAAGGGATAAAAGGTGCTGGGGCTGTCTAGAAATAGACAGCCTCACATTAGAATTAGCGTGTAAATTGGGGTTGACGTTTTTCCACGAAGGCGCGTACACCTTCAGCAAAATCATTTGGTGAGACGAATGGGGTAGAGTCCTGCCATAAAGCGGGTGTAGATTCTGTGCATTGCTGAACGGCTTGTTTTACCGCTAGCAATGAGTCGGGTGACATGCCAGCAACAAGCTTACCTACGCGAATCATAAATTTTGTCAAATCTTTTTCAGCCACTAAATAATTAAGCATGCCTGACTGAAATGCTTCTTCCGCTTTATAGGTACGTCCTGTGAAAACAAAATCCTTTGTGGCAGAAGGGCCTACTAAGTCTACAAGGCGTTTGGCAAAGCGATTATTTAACGTAATGCCTAATTTTCCAACAGGAATACCCATTTTCGCCTTATCAGAGCCGATGCGGATATCACAGGCAAGTGCTAGCTCTAAGCCTGCGCCCATCGCAGGGCCATTAATAACACCAAGCACGGGAAGAGGCAGACGTTCCACAGTAGAAATCGTTTTCTCCATTTCGACAAAGGCTTGCTCCGCCTCATCAAGTGACATCGTATGAAATTCTTTAATGTCTGAGCCAGCGGAAAAATTTTCTCCAGCCCCACGCAATATAAGCACTTTATTTTTAGGGTTTTGTAATGATTGTGAGGCAAGGGAGGCTAGCTCTCGCCACATTTTTGCTGTTAGTGCATTTTTGGCCTGTGGTCTGTGGATTGTAATAATAGCCAAACCAGCTGTTTCCTGATAAATAATTTTTGCGTCCTCTTCATGTAGTCGCACTGTTTGAATTTGCATAGGACAACCCTCCATTTCTGCATATTGAATTAATGAAAGTATAGCTTAAAATAAGAGGAAAGTACGAAATAACGCATAAAAACATGAATACACGTTATATTGAACGAAGGTTTTGCAATTAATGTCTTGTAGAATTTTTTTTTGCGACGAGTAACCGCAGGACAAGTAATTTTTATACTGAAAAGCAAGGCTACTTCTACAAAAATCACTACGCCAAGGCGTAATTGCTTGTAGCATATGCATGGTTGAATAATAAAGCAACCTTTTATATAATGAGAACAAACATTCCGTCTAGTTTATGTGTTTCATAAATGGCATATTATACGACACTTTTTATAGAAAATAATATACTTGACGCATCAAATATTTACAAAACACCAGCTACTTTACGCCAAATCTAACAAGGAGAGCTGATTATGAGAGATTATTCGATTTATATCCCTCGTTTTAAAGCATTTTTAGCAGGTCAGTCGAAATCCAATTTCACAGTGAAGCAGTATAGCTTAGATTGTGCACAGTTTGTGAAATTTATGGAGGAACAGAAGTATGAAATCATTTCAGTAGAGCTTATTGAAGCATATCGGCAGTGGCTACAACTGCATTACACTTCAATTCAAAGTGTAAATCGTAAGTTAGCTAGCTTAAAAAGCTTTATACACTTTTTACAAGCTAGGGAAGTAATCCCATTATTTGCTGATGATTTATTTAGCCCCTTGCCATTTGAGAAAAAGGAATTACAAACATTATCTGCACGGCAAATTCGACAAGCGCTACATGTTTGGCTCACTTCCTATGAAACAGCGGAGCAGAAGGATATAAGCTGGATGGCATTACGCAATTATACAATTATGCGTGTTATTGCTGAGCTTGGTATTAAATCAAGCGAGATAGTGCGGATGAAGTGGTCGCATGTGCGCAATGATTTTATTCGTATTTTAACGAAACGAAGCTATCGAGATTTGCCATTACAGCCGGCGTTATTAGATGTGCTTCAATTTTATAAGGAGGAAACGCTAAAGCAACTTCCTATTGGACAGGAGGTAGATTATATTTGGCTTGGCTTAGGCAATAAATTAGGAGAGCCAATTACTGTTAAAACGATTGAGCGTTTATTTTCATACGTCTCACAGCAAGTAGGTTTTTCTGTTACAACGACAAATGTTCGTTACACAGCCATTAAGCAGGATATGGACAATACACTGCAAGACATTGAGGATTTATACGAAAAATATGGCTATGCACGAAAAGGGGTATTGCAGGAAAGAGCAGCACGGATGGAAAAACCCAAGTAAAATGCTATAATTAAAAATAAACTTTCAAAAAGGAGAGATAATTTGCGTACAGAGGCAGAAATGTTCCAGATTTTTTCGAATTTTGCTACAGAGGATGAGCGCATTCGAATTTCAATGCTTGAAGGGTCAAGAACAAACAATACTATTCCAAAAGATAGTTATCAAGACTATGATGTAAGCTTTTTTGTAACGAATATGAGCTCTTATTTGAAAAATGATGACTGGCTGCGAGCGTTTGGTGAGCTTATTTTCGTCCAAAAGCCAGAGGACATGGAGCTTTTCCCTGCGGAATTTGAAAATTATTTTACTTATATTATGTATTTTACTGATGGGATTAAAGTGGATTTAAGCTTGATTCCTCTAACAGAGTTAACAAGTTATTTGCAAAAATCAGATGGCTTAATAGAGGTATTACTCGATAAGGATGGACACATCGAGCAAGCAATAGTCCCTTCGGACGAAAAATACTGGCTCACTAAGCCTAGCGCTCGAAGCTTCGATGACTGCTGCAATGAGTTTTGGAGCGTTGCAACATATGTGGCAAAGGGACTTGCGCGCAATGAATTTCTATTTGCCGTTGACCATTTGCATCATAATATAAGACAAGAGCTATTACGCATGTTATCATGGGATATCGGCATTCAAAATGGCTTTTCTTTCAGCGTAGGAAAAAACTACAAATTTATTCATCAACATTTACCAGCACAACAATATGAAAGATTGTTAAGCACATATGCAACGGCAAGTATAGCGCAAACATGGACCGCTTTTGAGCTTTGCTGCGAAATGTTTCGCGAAACTTCTCGTAAAGTGGCACAAGCGCTTGGCTATCCTTATCCAAACTATGATGAAAATATTACAAAATGGATTGAAAATACATACAAAAAAGGAGCACGATGAAATGGCAATTTCATTAATGGAAGCTTATTTAATTGAAGCTTTACGACCAAAATACGGCTATGAGCAAGTGGCGGAGCAACTAGAGAAAAAGGACTTAACATTATTTGCTGATATGAAATCGGATTTTTCATTATTACAGCAGCTTTACAATACGAATAAGGAACTTTTTAAAGAAGCATACACGACAGGTTATCAAGTTAAATTTTTAACAATCAATGGCTTGAAAAATATTTTGCGCATGCGTTTTGGCATTGAAGAAAATACCTATGATTTGCAAGAATTCGGTGCCTACAACGTACCAGCAAATGAGGAAACAGAGAAAGCAATTGCAGCACTTGTTTCATCTAATTGGAAAATCGAGCGTTCAGGGCAGACAATTAATATTTTTGTTTAACTTCTTTCAACGAGTGCCACAGATTTTGAAAAAAACTTGCAAAATCATCATTTTGTGAGATAATAATTGCAGAAAGCTTTCTAGGGTTCCGTAGCATTTGCTAGCCTGGTCCGAGAGAAGGCGCACACAATATATGTGTGTTACACGGAAGGATAAAAGCCTGGGAGAACTAGCTGTTTCGACAGCCGTTCTCTCAGGTTTTTTGTCATTTTAAGGAGGAGTTAATTATGAATTTCACATGGCTTCAAGTAATCATTGCAGCAGCTTTTGAGGTAGGTTGGGTAATTGGATTAAAACATGCAGCTACGCCACTTGAATGGACTGCAACAGTCATTTGCATTATCGTAAGCTTTTACTTAATGATTCAGGCAGGAAGTAAGCTGCCGGTTGGGACAGTGTACGCAGTATTTGTTGGACTAGGGACTGCAGGAACTGTAACAGCTGATATGGCGTTATTCGGAGAACCAGTGCAGTTAGGTAAACTACTATTAATCGCCATTTTATTAGCGGGTGTTATTGGGCTTAAACTTGTATCTAGCGATAAGGAGGAGCATGCGTAATGGCTTGGATTGTATTAATTTTTGCAGGACTTTTTGAGATGCTAGGCGTCTTTATGATTGGCCGTATGTATCAAAAGCGCAATGTCGCATCCTTTATTTATATGGTTGGTGCATTTGCACTTAGTTTTATATTACTGGCAGTTGCTATGGAAACATTACCAATGGGCACAGCCTACGCGATTTGGACAGGCATTGGCGCAGCTGGTGGTGCAATCCTTGGCATGATTGTTTTTGGTGAGTCGAAGGACTGGCGACGTATCGTCTTTATTTTCATGATTTTAGGCGCAACAATCGGATTGAAATTAATGTAAATTATCTCTTTATTGAAAACATACAGCTAGAAATTCTAAAATCTAGTATCCTATAAATGGGAAAAATGCAAAAAAGGGAATCATCATAACATAACGGGAACTTCTTGAGGCAGTACTACAAAAGGTAACAAGTATGCAGACGAGCATACAAGGTATTCAAGGAGAGATGCAAAGGGAAATGCCGGGAATTCAAAGTGGAGCAAAGAAAAACAAATGAGCGATTAGATGGTGTGAAGGCAAAACTGCATATTGTTTATGAGCAAACGAGACGCTTATCTGAATATCATGCTGAAATTACTTCTCGTTTTGAACAGATGTCTACTATGCAAGATTTGGAATTTTTTGAGCATAAATTAGTAAGGCATGAACATGAGATTTTTAATTAAAGCGAAAAATTTAGAAAATGGAGCTGTCCAAAATGCGGGCTATGCACAGCATTTTGGACAGCAACTAAATCGAGAGTATCTTTTAAAAATGTGATGAACACTTGCTTTAACGGTGTTTATCTTCAATCAAAAAGTAGCGATGAAAACCTTTATTAATACAAAATGGAAGCCTAATTTTCAAATTAGACGAATCATAGTTCCTTCTTTCTATATAATTCCTCGCCTCTGTAATTCATTCATATTTGTAATTATATAGCTACGTCCATGCTTTTCGAGTAAGCCTTGTTCACAAAATTGTGAGAGCACGTGTAGTAAATGGCGATAGGACACGCCTAAATAATCGCATACCTCTGTATGCTTTTCCTTATAAATTCCCGCATCTGCAGAAAGGACAATAAATTCAGCTAGCCGATTTTCAAGTGGGTAAGCAAGGCTTTTTGAAAATTTGGCAGTTATTTGTGATGTTTTATTACCAAGAAAAGTACATAAATAGCGTAAAAATACGACATCAGATAATAGCTCCCTTTTACATTTTGCTATAGGCAGTGCCAAACAAATTGTTGTTGTCATCGTTTGCACACCTTTCGAATAATAATTTTCATCCAATAGCTCTAGCTCGCCAATAAAAGCGTTTGGCTGTGCGAAGCTAATTAAGGCAACTTTGCCATTTTCCTGTGTCATATAAACCTTTGCTTTTCCTTCGACTAAGTAATATAAATATTGTGGAAAATGACCTTCTTTAATAATCCATTCGCCGCGTGCAAAACGATGTACCTCCACTAAATCTGTTATATCAAAAGAAAATAAATGTTGAATCGGAAAGTGCTTAATATAGTATTTTTGCTCTTCATTTTGTAAATTTTGCATAGAAAACCACCTAAACATGAGATATCTCACATTATTTTAAAAGAAAGCGTGCTATGATGCAAGACAGATGGAGGGATTTGAAATGAATAATCAGCGCTGGATGTCGCAAAAATTCTTTACTTTTTACATGACATGGGGCATCTTTTTACCATATTGGACAGGGTTTTTAGTTTCAGCAAAGGGGCTAACTGTACCTGAGGCAAGCTTGATTATGAGCTTTGGCTTAGTGATTAGAGGGCTTTCAACAATGTTTGCTTTCCCTTATATTGCAAGTAGATGGAGCAGTAAACGAGTGTTAAATGTATTAGCTGTTGTATCGTTGATAGCAGCTTTACTTTTTGTTCCAGCCAACTCTTTTACAAGCCTGTTTATTGTTACATCATTGTTTAGTTTCTTTTATCCAGCTTTAATGCCGGCTTTGGATAGCGTTGCAGGCGTATTAGTGCAGCATGGACAACTACACTATGGTAAAAGTCGCTCATATGGCTCCCTAGGATTTGTTGTAATGGTTTTAATCGTTAGCTTGCTCACAGGGAAGTTTGGTGATACAACAATTGTATGGCTGTTGCTTGGAGGATTGCTGCTCTTTGTTGTTTTAAATACGCGCCAAGCACCGATGATATTATTAGAAAAGCCGAATGAAAGTCGAGCTAGCAAATTTTCAATCAAGCAACTATTGCAAACACCTAATTTTTTAATTGTGTTGATTATTGCAATTTTATTACAAGGAGCACATGCCTCTTATTATAATTATGGCTATATTTATTTGCAGGAGCTAGGTGTTTCAAAATATTATATCGGGCTGATTATTAATATCGGTGTGTTTTTCGAAATTATCTTTTTTGCTAAATCTGATCGGTTATTCGGTCATTGGAAGCCTGCAAACCTGCTTGTTATAGCAGCAATTGGTTCAACGGTGCGCTGGTTAATGGTATCGCTTATCCCATCAATACCTATTTTTATTTTGTCGCAATCATTGCATGCAGTATCATTTGCCCTTGCGCATTATGCAGTTATTTTATTTTTCACACAGCATTTACGAAGAGAGCAAATTCCGAATGCACAAGGGATGTACAATGCCTTTGCTATGAGCTGGAGCACCGCTATTTTAACATTGCTCGGTGGCTATTTATATGAAATAGAACCGCGCTTTGCCTTTTTAGGAATGATTATTTGTACAGTACCAGCGTTATTCCTGTCATTTTATTTAAAGAAAAAAATATAAACTGCAGCGCTAAATTTCCTTACAAAGAAGGAGTTTAGCGCTTTTTACATTGAAAATTAAGAGATTAAGAGGTATCATATATACATATTCAAAAGTTTGAATATGTATATTGGTGAGATGAAATGGAGGGATACAATGGGAGGGGAGCTACAGCAATTTAAAGCAGATTTTTTCAAAGCATTAGCACATCCTTTACGTATACATATACTTGAACTTTTATCAGAGGGAGAGAAAAGTGTACAGGAAATTCAAGAAGCCTTAAATAAAGAAGGCTCGGCTATTTCGCAGCAACTCAGTGTACTGCGAGCGAAAAATATCGTTGTCGGTACAAAGGATGGCAAACGAGTTTTGTATTCTCTTAGAGACCCAATGATTTTAGATTTACTCAACGTGACAAAAAGGATTTTCAATAATCATTTAATTGATACAATTTCAATGCTAGAGGAATTAGAGGATGCCGATAGCGAAAGCTAATAAATTAAAATGAAAAGAAGGGTTTGGAAATGGAGAAGCTGCAAAAAGGAAGGTTTAAAGGATATTCGTTAGCGCGTTTTCGAAAAGATCTTTTATCTGGACTTATTGTAGGTATAGTGGCGATTCCACTTGCAATGTCCTTTGCGATTGCATCAGGAGTAAAGCCAGAATACGGTATTTATACAACGTGTATCGCTGGTATTATTATTGCATTGTTCGGTGGTTCTAAATATCAAATTGGTGGTCCAACGGGTGCTTTTGTTCCTATTTTATTAGGAATAGTTATTAGTTATGGCTATGAGGATTTATTGCTCGCGGGCTTAATGGCAGGTATTCTTCTTTGCTTAATGGGTCTGCTTAAATTAGGTTCTTTAATACAATTCATTCCGCGTCCTGTGACAATCGGCTTTACCTCGGGTATTGCAGTTATTATTTTCACAGGGCAAATTGCCAGCTTTTTAGGGCTGACAGGCATCGAAAAGCATGAAAAATTTATAGCAAATATGAAGGAGCTATTCAGCCATATTCATACGCTCAATATTTATAATCTTGTCATCGCTGTTCTTTGTTTGGCAATCATTTTAATCACGCCAAAAGTTTTGCCGAAAGTACCTGCTTCATTAGCGGGTATCATCATTTCGACAATTGTGGCACTAATCTTTTTTTCAGGGCAAGTACCTACAATTGGCTCGGCGTATGGTGCAATACCAAATACGCTACCACAATTTCAAATGCTTGAAATAACATGGGAGCGCATCGAACGACTTATTGGGCCAGCCTTTGTCATTGCAATGTTAGGTGGGATTGAGTCACTTTTATCAGCAGTTGTTGCAGATGGTATGACAAATACAAGGCATAACAGCAATAAGGAGCTTTTAGGTCAAGGATTGGCAAATATCGTAACACCGCTGTTTGGTGGTATACCTGCGACAGGGGCGATTGCGCGAACTGCTACGAATATTAAAAGTGGCGCTACTTCGCCAATATCGGGTGTAGTGCATGGAATTTTTGTACTGTTAGTGCTTTTATTATTTGCACCATACGCCTCGCATATTCCGCTTGCAAGCATGGCACCTATTTTAATGGTTGTAGCATGGAATATGAGTGAGCGCCATCATTTTATCCATATTTTGAAGCTAAAATCAGCGGATTCACTTGTTTTAATTGTCACATTTTTATTGACGGTATTTACAAGTTTAACAATAGCTGTTGAGGTAGGGTTAGTGCTAGCTCTTATTCTATTTACAAAGCAAATGATTGATGTACCTGCAATTTATAAAGTTTTGCCTGATCATTCAAGAAAAAATGCTAAAGTACAGCCGCATGTTGTCAATAGAGAGCGTGATTGTCCGCAAATTAGTATATATACAATTGAGGGACCGTTATTTTTTGGTGCAGCACAGGAATTTGAACAAACGATTTTAACAAACTTAACTACAAGACCGAAAGTATTAATTTTACGCATGAGCAAAGTTCCCTTTATGGATACAACTGGGGAAGCCTACTTTAGTCAAATCGTACAGCAGTTTAAGCTACAAGGAGGTACACTTCTCTTAACGGGGTTACAGCCGCGCTTAACAACCGTAATGAAGAAAAGTGGCTTGTTTAATGAAATTGGCAGTGAAAACTTTTTTGAGCATACAGGGCAGGCGATTGATGTAGCACTTGGTTTTTTAGATAAAAATAAATGCATCGGCTGCCAGCATTTCGCCTTTAGAGAATGTACGAGATTATCAAAAGGAGAAATATAACTTTCTGAATAATAAAGGAAAAAGCCAAACCTCTCAATTTACTGAGAAGTTTGGCTTTTTCGATTCAAGCTTTCTCACCTAAAAATTTTCGTAATGAATTGATAAAATAATCCTTTATATACAATGTCGAGTATTGTTGCAATACATAAAATGATGACAGCACCCAAAGTCACAATCTTTCGTTTTGACATTCCGAAAGCTCCTTTCAACGTCCAGCTTTTTCTATTTTATCATACAAATTTATCATGTAAAATATGGAGAAGAGAGCATATTTCATAATGCCTTTAGACGAAGTGAAGTGTACCATTATACATTCGAACGATTCTCACTTCGTTAGAATGCGATTTTACAAATAGAGAACAAGCGTTCCTTTTAGGGGGAGTATTGTTGGTTAAAGCAGAAATTATTAAGCATCATCTTGATTTTATGGAATTTGCCTGTTTTTTGCTTACGTTAGATAAGTGGCTATTGCGAAAACCTATTTCTGAAGGGAAGTGGTCTTCCGTAGAAATTATAGGTCACCTTGCTGCGTGGGATGAATTTGTGCTACGTGATAGAATCCCATATTTCTTTAGGAGAAATGCTTTTCCTGCTGGGCCTGATGTTGTTATTTTTAATGAACAAGCTGCTTTAACAGCTAGGGAAATAGAAGTGATTTTTGTTATTGATGCATTTTTAAATGGTCGTATTCAATTAGTGGAATGGCTAAGGGAAATACCGCGGGAGCTCTGGTTTGCTGAAATCAAAATTAATCAATCTACGCTCACTTTATCTAGCTATTTTAAGGGGCTAATGGAGCATGATTTGCATCATATGGGACAAATAAAGAGAATCATTAAATGTTGAGTAATAATAAAGTTCCCAAATATGAATTTGGGAACTTTATTATGGTTTTAGAAAATCATATAGACAACCAGAATAGCATTATGCTAAAATCAATAAAATACATTGAAGAGAAGAGTAAGTTTTTGGAAGCCTTAACAGAGAGCTCGGGATGGTGCAAGCGGGCA
Organism: Metasolibacillus sp. FSL H7-0170; assembly: GCF_038593115.1. Classification (NCBI taxonomy): domain Bacteria; kingdom Bacillati; phylum Bacillota; class Bacilli; order Caryophanales; family Caryophanaceae; genus Metasolibacillus; species Metasolibacillus sp. FSL H7-0170. The sequence continues at coordinate 514,693 of NZ_CP151964.1, forward strand.
GGTGGATGGAAGCTGAAGCAAGGCTTGGAGTAGCACATCGGATTGGGTGCATGATGATGTGACGGGTCTCTCCCGTTATAGAGGCGCAGTATGATTGTACTGATAGAGGCATAATTAGCGATAATTATGTGAAATAGGGTGGCAACACGTGTCGCAAAGTCGATTCCGTCCCTAAGATAAATATCTTAGGAGATGGGATTTTTTTATTGCTCAAATAAGGAGGAGACTTTATGACACGGGTAAAAATTTATTTAATCATCAGTTTATTCATGGCTAATATTGGTGAGTGGATTTACTTTATCGCATTAAACTTAATTGTCCTGGCAATTACAAATTCGCCAGCAAGCGTTACTATTCTTTATTTGTTTGCACCAATTGCCACGCTATTAACAAATAGTTGGGCAGGCTCTATTGTTGACCGAGTGAATATAAAAAGGCTGATTATTTATTTATATCTTTCAAGAGTCGTATTGATGCTTATTTTAGTAATTACTACTCATCTGTTCACCATTTATTTACTAACCTTTTTCATTTCAATATTTACAGCCATTTATACAAATGCTGTATTTGTTTATTCAACAAAAGTGATTGTCCAAAATGAGCAACAACGCTTTAATGGATGGAGAAGCATGACACAGTCAGCAGGATTTATATTAGGTCCCATGATAGCTGGACTACTTTTCTTTATTGGTACAGCCAAACTAGCTATTATTATAAATATAATAGCTTTAATGATTGCGATGTTATTCTTTAGCAAATGTCCAAATAATATTACGAGCAACATAATAATTGGCGAACGCATTACTTTTAAGTTGATTAAATCAGATTGGATTGACGTAAGTTCATATGCAAGGAAGCATCTTTATGTTTGCTCGATTTTTATTATGAATGGCTTTTTTATCTTATGTTTAACAGCAATTGATTCGCTAGAAGCCGCCTTTGCAACAGCGACATTACAACTAACAGAAGGCTCCTATGGGTTGCTTGTCAGCGTAGCTGGTGCAGGATTTATTATTGGCTCAATTTGTAATATAAAATGGCTAGTAAAACCAATAACAGCAATGTTTTATGGTGTGTTATTTTGCAGTATTGGCTATTTACTCTATGGATTAGCTAATAATTGGTGGCTAGCAGCAGTCGGATTTTTTATATTGTCCTTTGCTATTAGCTTTGTGAATGTTGGTTTTACGACATATATTCAAAAAGTATTGCCATTGGCGATTTTAGGGAGATTTATTGCTATTTTTAGCTTGATTGAGGCAATGACTACAATTGCTGTATTACTACTATTTACTATAGGTACACAAATTTTCGCATTACGCGCACTCGTGCTGTTTGGTACTTGTTTATTATGGATGCTGACATTGTTATATGGAGCTTATTATATCAAGTATCGAAAGGGCAATGGAAGTGCTGTATACTAAGGGAGAGGTGAATGTTGTGCTTCCGAAAATTTTAAAGGATTTTTTAGTGTATTTAACGACAATTACAGGAAAATCACAGAGAACACGCAAAGAATATGAATATGATTTAGTATTATTTTTCAGATTTTTAAAGGCAATTGAACAGGATATTACGATAAAAAATTTACAAAAGATAGATATTTCTGACGTTACAATTGAAACGATTAGGGAAATTACGCTGGAGGATTTATATTTGTTTATGGAGTATTGCGAGGTACAGCGAGGAAATTCATCGGCTGCACGCGCACGCAAAGTAGCGACATTAAAATCATTTTTCAAATATTTAAAAGGCAAGCGCCGCTTAATTGAGGAAAATCCAGCAGAAGAACTAGAAACACCAAAAATCGGCAAAAAAACACCAGTATATTTAAGTTTACAAGAGGCTCAGCAACTCATTGCTGCAACGACAACACAGCCTTATAGCAAACGTGATTATTGCATTGTGATGTTTTTCTTAAACCTCGGCATCCGTGTAACCGAGCTATGCTCACTAAATTTACAATCGATTCAGGGGCAGCATATTACAGTTATTGGGAAGGGGAATAAGGAAAGAACAGTCTTTATGAATGAGCGTTGCTATGATGCATTGCAGCAATATTTACCGACGCGCCATACATATAAAGGGGATGGAGCAGAGCCGCTTTTTGTTTCACAGAAGGGGACGCGCTTTGCAAGACAGTCCATCGCCAAAATTATAAAGCAATTGAATACAGCAACATTGAATAAGGAAAAGCTATCGCCACACAAGCTGCGCCATACATCCGCAACATTAATGTACCGAGCGGGGGCAGATATTCGTAGCCTACAGCATATATTAGGGCATTCAAGTGTTGCAACAACACAAATTTATACGCATATTGAGGATGAACAAATTCAAGAGGTTATGAAAAATCACCCATTAAATGATTGATGCAAAAAACAAACTTTATGGACATTTCAAAGTCATAAAGTTTGTTTTATTTACGTTCTATGACGGCAGGATTATTCATACTTAAATACCCGCTCGCAATGTGCGTGCCTGTTCTGTGAATGATACTAGCTGCTCTTGAGATAACTGTATTAAGTAAAAATGAAAATTAACAGGCTCAATCCCAAACTGCTCACATTTTTCTAAATAATGCTCATAGCCTTCACGATACATTGACATTAAAAACACTCCTTTGTATTATAACAGTATTATTTATCTGTATTTAATATAGTACAGAAAAAGATACGTGTCAATAGTTTGTTTCAGAAAATTCTTACATTAAAATAGTTTACATAATATAATTATTGTTCTATAAACTTCAGTCGGTGTCCAAACACCTGCTAATAAAAAAGAACTCAGTCGTGTTGGCCTAAGCTTCAGTGCATGTCACAAATTTTGAAGAAATGCCGAAGTGACGTAGGTCGGTTAACTGTTATCACAGTATGGACAATCAACAAATTGTTACAAAACTGAGAAGTCTAGTACTATATTAATATTGATAGTCTTTAAATCACTATTGAATAGTAGAAAGGCAATAGATTATACTTATATATAGTGTATTTTTGTCTAAATCTCAATTATTGAGTAACTTATGAACGGGGAGAAACTTATAATGACGAATGACTCTCATATTTTAACGAATATGGAGCTTACTTATGAGGAGCTTAAAGATATAAAAGCGGCATTAGATCAATCAGCAATTCTTGCGGTTACAGATGGCAAAGGCATTATTACAAATGTAAATGAACGATTTTGCCAAATTTCCAAGTATAGTCGTGCTGAATTAATTGGACAAGATCACCGCATTTTAAATTCTGGACATCATTCGAAAGCTTTTTTTAAAGAACTATGGCGCACAATTGGCAAAGGGGAAACATGGAGTGGGGAGGTTTGTAACCGCGCAAAGGATGGCTCGCTTTATTGGGTACAAACGACAATCGTTCCATTTTTAAATGACAAAGGGAAGCCGTTTCAATATATTTCTATACGCACGGATATAACGGCTCAAAAAAATATAAAAAAATATACGCATTTTGCTTTCCATGATGATTTAACAGGATTACCAAACCGCCGAAGTCTATTGAAAACCTTGGAAAAGGAAATGGAAAACGCCCGAAAAAAACAATCAAAATTTGCTTTGTTTTTTATTGATATAAACCGTTTTAAAAATATTAATGATGGCCTTGGGCATAAGGTTGGCGATATGTTTTTACAAGTCTTTGCCAAACGTTTGATGAGTATCGATGATGAAAGAAATGCTGTTTTCCGACTAAATGGTGATGAATTTGTCTATGTTTTAAAGGACGTTTCACAAATTAGAGCAGCAGCACAAAATATCGTTAATCTATGCAAAGAAAGTTTTAATTTTTACGACTATGAATTTTATATTAGTGTCAGCATGGGGATTAGCATATTCCCAGACCACGGCAATACAATATCGAAACTACTACGCTGTGCAGACATTGCCATGTATGCCGCAAAACAAAAAAGCAGAAATAGTTATGTCGTATTTGAAGCAAATATGAAAGGTATTGATGATCGTTTGCTTCATCTTGAGACAAAAATTCATCAAGCAATACGAGATGACAGCTTCGAGCTTCATTATCAGCCTAAATATAATATTCAGGATAATGTAATGACGGGGATGGAGGCATTAATTCGCTGGAATGATCAAGAATTAGGTATTATGCCACCGGATCAATTCATTCCATTCGCAGAGCAATGTGGTTTAATATCCGCGATTGGGGAGTGGGTATTACGCAAAGCGACGGCTCAAATAAAAAAATGGAATGAGGCATATAATAGTGATTTACGTGTTGCGGTTAATATTTCTCCAATTCATATTGCAGAAACATCTTTTATTTCACGCCTAGAAGAAATATTAGAAGAAACTCAGGCGAATCCACAGCATTTAGAAATTGAAATTACAGAAATGTCGATGATGGACTATACGGATGAGTTAATCGAAAAAATTAAAGAGATGAAAAAAATGGGCATTGAAATATCGCTAGATGACTTTGGAACAGGCTATGCATCATTAAGCTATTTACGCCAATTCCCATTCGATGCATTAAAAATCGATCGTACATTTATTCAAAACATCCGCACAACATCTTCAGGTGAATCAATGGTCGCTGCTATCATTTCACTAGCACACGCATTGAACTTAAATGTAGTTGCTGAAGGCGTTGAACAATCTGAAGAATTAGATGTCCTAAAAAAGCATAATTGTAAATCTGTACAGGGCTATTTCTTTAGCAAACCGTTGCCTGTGGATAAATTAACGAAATTGATTGAAGAAACACGTAATGTAGAATAAAAGGCTGCTGGGAAAGCTCCATTTCCCAACAGCCTTTTTCTGTGTAAAGTTATTTTATTCCGTATTAACTACTGACATGTGCTCGATTGTTAGCCTTCGTTCTATTCCGACAGCAATTTTTCAAGCTGTATAAGCTCTTCCTTTGCAATAGAGGTGCTGTATTTATGCAGTAGTTGCAAGTTTATTTTAATCGTATCCTTATAAGCCTCATAAAGAGGGACTGTTAAATTTCGCAGCACAACTGGTACAGGATTTTTATGGTTGAAGCGCTTCATATATTTCAGCATAAATTCCTCGGACAATTGGCAGCTCGTATGCTCGCCAAGTGCTTCAAAATCAATAAACTTGAGATGCGCTAAAATAAAATCCTCAGCCAAATAGCGATTATAGCGGCAAATTTTCGTCCAGTTTAATTTATTGCGATAACGATGCAACCAATGTGGCTCTAAAACCGCACATAGTAAGTCTAATTGAGTCTGACTAACCGTAGCAATCAGCGTATCCATTTCTTTATTTGTCTTTCTTTTAAAGCCATATTGATCATATTTTTGACAAGCTAATGATGGAATCCCCTTTACTAAATGCTCACTACCACTCCATTTATTTGGTCCTACATCATATTCAAAAAATTGTAGCTCCATTTCCTCTTCAAATTCTTCAAATTCAAAATACGTAACTTCTTTATCCATATAGAAATGGTCGTCTGCAATAAACTGCTCTAGTTTATGTGCAAAATCCTCGTTAAATGGGATTTGTTGCTGCTGTAAAAAATCAATCAAATACTGCTTAAATGAGCTAGACAAACGATTTAGCACAGGATAATTATATTGCAAAGTTGGTGCAAGCTGCTCTAAATGCTCGATTAAATACTGCTCTGTTAAATATGGATTTGTTAAGCAGAGATGCTCAAAGCTTATCATGTGTAAGTACGGCTCTAAATCATTGATATGCATTTGCGCTGCACGCGAGCGCCAGCTAATATATTGTCTAATAAAGCGTTTACTCAAATGTGGGTGCTGTTGTTGAATTTCGAGCACCTGCTTCATCGATACTTGCTTAAGTATCGGTTCAATCGTTGCCGGATTAAAATTTTCCGGGAAAGTTAGTGCATTATATTCCTTTTCAATATCATATTTACGACGGTTTATATGAGTAGGGAAGCTATATGAACCAATTGAGCCTCGTTCCTCTAATAATATATAAGCAAGCTCCTGTTTTTGGTCTCTCGTCAAGCGTACATGCTTTGGAAACTTTACTGAAGCAAAGTACGTGACGTTGGCCATATCATAAAAAAACTTATAGTCGCCTTCCGCAGTGTACTCGCCGTTTGTCGAATTGCGACACCAATATAACAATGCACCATGAATAGGCTCATAATTTGAAAAAGTAATATTAGCGATAGAAAAAATATTATGTGACATCGAGTCATCATAAACAGCTTTTATAAAATCAATTTGTTTAATTTTTAGCATATCGAACCCCCTAAGCTATTATATACCGTAATAATCTAAATGTGTAGGAAAGCGCCGCATAGCAGTGGTTTTGAGCAATACCAAAGCGACTATATAAAATTTTCGCTATTAATGAGCCTTTTTAAATTCGTTTGAGAAATTGCTTTAATTTATAGTAATAGAAAAAATATTAAAATAGGTATGAAAAATAGCTTCCAATAATCCTTGTATGTTTATAAGGTGATTCATTTATTATTCACCTTCCCATATATGGTTAATTTAGAATGCATTTAAAATTATACAATTTTAGTCTTTAAAGAATCAATTGGAAAAGTAAGGTGTCTTCGGTTTTAAGACAGTTTCTTGCTTAGATCCAATTTATTTTTTGAAAATTTACTAGAAAAGATAAAAATGCTACGCTTTTAACAAAGCACAGTGGTGTAATGTCAACCATTAAAAACAGTAAAATTGGAAATTCTTAAGTGCTGTAACTGCTAAATGACCATTTTTAGGCGCACTCAAATAAACCTCGCGTTTTCCAACTAAAAATAGTTAAAAAATGGAAGTTTGGAAAACGGCTAAAGAAAAGTGAGAAATTGTTGGTTATTCTCTCCTTTCTTCTTTCGGAATGTACAACTGTTTCGTGCGTAGTAGCGAATGCACGAGTCGTACAAGTTTTCTAGCGGTTAAGACGAGAGCGCGTTTGTGTTGATGCTTGGTTACTTCATGGTATTTCTTTTGATAAAAGGCTTTATATTCGGTGTCATGTTTTCGTATGGCGTCTGATGCTTGCACAAGATAATAGCGTAAATACTTATTACCGGTTCGCATTCGGCTGGTATCCTCGGCTTCATACTCGCCTGACTGATACTGTGTCCATACTAAACCTGCATATTTCGCTAAAGCGTGATGATCATCAAAACGATGAATATCCCCAATCTCAGCGATTAAGCCCGCTGCGTACACGGGACCGATGCCTTTTACCGATGTTAATGTTTGTGGAATGCCTTTCATAATGCGCTCGATTTCCTTATCAAGACGCTTCACTTGGCTTTCGATGTGTTGAATGGTGCTTAAAATCACGGATAAAGAGAGATTAACCGGATCGGCCATCACTTTATCTAAACGGTACGAATTACGTGCGAGCTGCTTGAGATATTTCGCAATCTCTTCCGGCTCTGCAAAACGATTTTTGCCTTTCTCTTGAAGGAATTCGACCAGTTCCTCCAAAGGCATATCGGCAATGATGCCAGGGTCCAGTTCTTCAATGACCGCAATGCTTGTCGCACCGAATGTATCGGAGAACGGATTGTCTTGGCGTAAGCCACTAAATTTTAAGTACAGTTGATTTAACATGTACGTTTTATTACGCGCAATTTCATGGACTAAATGGAATCGTGTGCGTGTTAAACGACGCAGTGCATCATAGATTAAGGTTTCTTGCATTTCATGTGGCAATCGTCCAAAGCGTAGATGATCCGCAATAACCCAGGCGTCTACTTTGTCGTTCTTCGGTAACGTATCATAGCCCTTCTTAAAACGAGCTACTTTACGGGCGTTGAGCATATAAATCGCTGTTTGAAGATGGGGTAAGACTTTCTTACATTGTGCTTTTAAGTAATGGGCAAGGTGCCAACTATATTGATCCGTGGCTTCCATCCCAATTTTTAATTGATCTGTTTGATTTTTTTCCGCTGTTCGTACAATTTTATGAATCAAGGTGTCCGCACCTATAACATCATTTTGAACAGAAAAATCAGCGAGTGTGTGTCCCTCTCCATGCATGAAATGGACATGATGGGAGCGCAAACTCACGTCAATACCGACTAGCATTTGTGACATGCCAATCACCTCCTAAGGGGGAATTAATCAAGATACACTCAGACCTGGGTGCCCACCCGAATCATCGATGTCTGCCTCGTTATCAGCAATCGCAAGCAGAAGACCATAAATGAGCGCTACACTCTCTTCTAAACCTTGCGTCGCAGCCAGTGGTTAGACCTTCAATAATGAACGATGGGTAGCAGGCTTATTAAGCAGTACAATGGATGTCTGCAAGGAGGGAAAGCTATTTCCTGCGAATACCTTGTCTGTTCCATTGTCGCATGGACACAGGGCTGAGTGAACTATTTTGGATGAATAAAAAAGGACGAAGTACTGAAATGGAGCTTCCTCCATCCTTCGCCCATGTGCTATAAAATTAGGTTAAAAAAGTGTATGACAAATAAACAGGTAAGCACCTGTAGGCAATACTTAAAATAGTATTTAACAAAAAATGATGATTTCCTTTTGGCTCCCTCGGTAAAGCAGGGGTCAAACAGGTAAAACATAAAACAAGAGTGAGGGAGCCAATCGGCGACCACTTCCTATAGGAAATCCAACAGATCCCCCAGCTGTCCGGATCAACTGGAAATTCTATCGGAAAGAGCTCTTACTACTAATATACGAGGAGGAACAGTTATGAATAGAAAATATATTTCTTTCAAGAAATTTGGCAGTCCTGAAGATGTATTAGTAGTTGACGAAACAATGATTCAACCACTGGCAAGTGATGAAGTGTTAGTACGTATGTTAGCTAGACCCATTAATCCCTCTGATTTAATACCGATTAGAGGGTCTTATGCGCATCGAATTTCTTTACCCGCGATACCAGGCTATGAAGGTGTTGGAATCGTAGAGAAGGTTGGAGCTTCCGCCTGCAAAAGTCTTATTGGTAAACGGGTTTTACCTTTAAGAGGAGAAGGCACATGGCAGGAATATGTGAAAGCACCCGCAAACCTTGCTATTCCAGTACCACATACGATAGACAATTTTACAGCTGCTCAAATGTATATAAATCCAATAACAGCATGGGTTATTTGTACAGAAATATTAATGCTGAAGCCAACAGACGTGCTGCTCGTTAATGCTTGCGGCTCTGCAATTGGTCATATTTTTGCACAATTATCAAAGGTATTAGGTTTTCGCTTAATTGCCATTACTCGTAGTAATACGTACACAGAGCAGTTATTAAAATTAGGTGCATCTCATGTTATTAATACAACAGAAAATAGCTTACAGGAAACTGTTATGACGTTGACAAATGGTGCGGGAGCAAATGCTGCTATCGATTCCATCGGTGGTAGTCCCGGAACAGAGCTTGCGTTTTGCTTGCGACCTCAAAGTCAATTTTTAACGATTGGTTTGCTATCAGGCATTCAAGTTGATTGGGCAAAAATTGCTAAGGAAGCACAGGTGAACGCCAAAATATTCCATTTGCGTCATTGGAATAAAAGCATATCCGTCGCACATTGGCAAAACACTTTTCAGCAAATTACCGCGTTAATAGAGCGACAACAACTAACTTTAATGCCAGCAGTAGCCGAGTTTAATTTAATAAATGTAAAAGAGGCAGTACATTATGTAGAAACTGTACAAAATCGAATGGGGAAAGTTTTTTTGATTTAGATTAAAAGCAAATCCTTTAATTGAACAATACAAATAAAAGTGCTAAAGTATAGAAACAAACGTTCTGAAAGGGGGATATAGCAATGCAACTTTATTTTTACGAGGACAGATTCAAAAATAATATCGACCACTATGAATTGACTGAGGAACAGCTTCATTACACTAGTCATCCTAAAGAATGCATCAAATTATCCAATGAAGATTCCGATAGATATTCAATCTTAGCGATAGAAGATAAAGAACTTGTCACTTTTTTCGATTTACATAAAAATGAAGGCGTAAAACCCTATTCCAATAATCATCATGCCATATTAGTCAGGGCATTTTCAACTGATTTCCGCCACCAAGGAAAAGGCTATGCGAAAAATGCATTAATACTTTTACCTGAATTTATTAAAAAGAACTTTGGTGAAGTAAATGAAATCGTATTAGCTGTTAATCTTAAAAATATACCGGCACAGGAACTGTACAAAAAATGTGGCTTTGTTGATGAAGGTGTCCGAAAAATGGGGGAAAAGGGCGAGCTGATTGTAATGAGTTATCATTTATATTGAAATAGGGGAAATTATAACAAAAAAGAGGGGGAGTTGAAGTTAAAATATTGTAGCATTTTGTTTGCCCTAACATTATTTCTTTCTGCTTGTAGCAATGAGGTAAAGCCAATGGAGCATCTAGCAGAAATATATAGCATTGCACTGGACACCATTATGGAGCACGATGCAGCATTAAGCGATGCGATAAAATATATAGCGATTGATATGAGCAACTTTGATGAAGTGGGTGAAAGTGATAAAGAAGCAATTTTAAGTTATTTTAAGAAAAAATACAAAGTTGAAGTAATGGATGCTACCTTTGAGCAACTGAAAGAACAAGGATTATATGATGCGGATACACTGGCTTTGAACGGTGTACTTCTAAAAATTGAAAAAGTTGATTTTAAAGCAAACAACGAAATCCTTTTTGAAGGTTCCAAATATCGCTCCGGTCTTGGGGCTGTTGGAATAAAACTTACAGTTCATTATAAAGATAATAAGTGGCTATTTAAAGATGTGAAAATGATTTGGATTAGTTAAATATTATTGTGTTGGTGGTTGCTTTTGTTGAAAATTTTAAAATGAAGAAAATGATAAAATGGCTTAGTTTTATTTGACGAACTAAGCTATTTTTATGCTGAAATTACAAAATTTCAATGCTTGTGCTAGTAAAAAAATTTGGAGGGACGTTTCCTTTAATTTTTTTATACAAAATAAAATGTGAGGGTGTCACTTCTGTAGTTTCATTGTTTTAATCGCTTTTTGTTTCGAAAACGTAGCAACAGATACAGAAATCTTCTACCTCTATAGGAGGCAAGATGAATACAAGCATCATACGAAAAACTTTGGAGTAATTGCATAAATAGGAAATAGTCCTTGTATTTATTTTTGAGTTCTCATAATATAAGTATATAGTTATATACAAATGTAATCACCTATTCATCTGGGTGATTTTATTTAAAATTATATATAAGTAAATACTTATATAGGGAGGGCAAATTCATGGAAAACACATTAATTGAAAAACAATTAAAAGCAGCAGCCGACTTGAATCGTATCAAATTGCTTGCATGCATGAAGAATGGGGAGGTATGTGTATGTGATTTTGTGGATATTTTAGAGATTTCGCAACCTGCTGTGAGTCAACATTTACGGAAATTAAAGGAGGCAGGCATTATTACGGAACGAAAAGTGGGAACTTGGAAACATTATCGTTTAGTGGAGGAACAAACGCCATTGATGAGAGGCATTTTAGAACAAATCCAACCTTTAACTAGCTGCAATTGTATTTCTGATTGTTGTCATGTAGGAGGAAATATTAATGAGTAATGATTCTTTAGTAAAACAATTGTCCTTTCTTGATCGTTACCTTACTCTTTGGATATTTGTTGCGATGGGCATAGGTGTTGTATTAAGTGTGACAATACCCGATATTGGGGAAGCACTAGAAGCTATGTCGATTGGTACAACATCAATACCGATTGCTCTAGGACTTATTGTGATGATGTATCCACCATTAGCAAAAGTAAAATATGAGGAAATGTGGCGTGTATTTAAAGACTGGAAAGTGCTTTTACTATCGCTTTTTCAGAATTGGTTACTTGGCCCATTCTTAATGTTCTTTTTGGCGATTATTTTCTTGCATGATTATCCAGAGTATATGGCTGGACTCATTATGATTGGGCTAGCTCGATGTATTGCGATGGTCATTGTGTGGAATGATTTAGCAAGAGGGGATCGCGAATACGTCGCTGGTCTAGTTGCCTTTAATTCTATTTTCCAAATCGTAACCTATTCGATATTTGCGTACTTTTTCTTAAATGTATTGCCTGGTTGGTTTGGTTTAAAAAACTTCCACGTATCCATTTCCATGTGGGAAATTACAAAGAGCGTGTTGATTTATTTAGGGCTTCCGTTTGCTGCGGGTTTCCTCACACGTTGGATTGGTATCAAAACAAAAGGGAAAGAGTGGTATGAGGAAAAGTTCTTATCAAAGATTTCACCACTTACTTTAATTGCACTGCTATTTACGATTGTGATGATGTTTGCTTTAAAAGGTGAGAAACTAGTCGAGCTCCCATTTGATGTAGTGCGTATCGCAATTCCATTATTCATTTATTTTGTCATTATGTTTATTGTTTCATTCTTTTCTTCACGCAAAGCTGGCGCATCCTATCCTGTTACAGCAGCGCTTTCATTTACAGCTGCAAGTAACAACTTTGAACTAGCAATTGCCGTAGCCGTAGGTGTGTTTGGGCTTCACAGTGGTGTGGCGTTTGCGACAGTTATTGGACCGCTTGTTGAAGTACCTGTTCTCATCGGGCTTGTATGGGTTGCCTTACGTTGGCAGAAAAAATACTTTAAAACTAATAATTGATAAGGAGCAATGAACATGACAAAAACACTTTATTTCTTATGTACAGGGAATTCTTGCCGTAGCCAAATGGCGGAAGGCTGGGCTAGAAAATTATTGCCCTCCGATTGGACGGTAAAAAGCGCTGGCATTGAAGCACATGGGGTCAATCTGAAGGCTGTTCAAGCGATGGCGGAGGTAGATATTGATATATCAAATCAGACATCAAACTTAATTGACGTTGAAACATTGAATCAGGCAACATTAGTTGTAACTATTTAATGCTTTAATTTTTGCCAATCTGTAATTTTCTTTCTACCCATTCTTTCAAGGATTTTTAAAAATAACTCACGTTTTCTTTTCGAATTACAATTTCTATAGGTTGTTTTTATAAGCATACTAATTTCAGATAAATTTTCAAATTGAGCTAAAACGAGCAATGTATCAAATAGTTTTAGTTCATAATCCAACTGATTGCCGAATCGATTTTCAAATTGGAAGGTGTTCTATATCTGTTAACTAGTTGAAAGTGCGCACAAGTATTTCTCAATTCTATGAAAATACGAATAGAATTAATAAATTTTTCTTTATCCGTAGCATATTCAATTCCCATATCCATTATGACCTTTTCAAAAATCTTTTTTTCATAGGCAAGAAGTAGTTGGAATGGGGGACCAAACTCTAAAACCTTTATAGTCATCCAAAATGGTGGATCATCATATGTATTAAAAAAACTATATTTCGATTTACAGAAATCAATAAAATCACTATATTCGCGTAAATTTCTCAAGTTAAACATTTTATGACCAGAAACATTTTTTCTAATATCAGATGGGAGACTCAGATGATGTGAAGAACTTATTGGATTAGAATAGAGTGAAATATCAATGTAACATCTCGCTTTTGATGGTGATGTATAATGTTTTTCACAAAAACGATAGGCCATAGATGTCTTTAACCTTGTTTCAAACCTATCCAACGATTTCAATAGCAATACATTCATATTTTTGTCAAGATTGTATAAAAACAAAAAATCCTCAAAATAAAATTGATTATATTTTTTATCTGCAGCTTTAGAATCCACTAGCATTAATGTCTCAAAGCCATTTATTAAGTCAAAATAATTTTTCTCTAGTAGCACTTTTTTTGCGTACTGTTCATCTTGAATAATCAATCCACGACTTTTTAATAATAATACTTGGTCATCTAAAGAAGAAAACATTTTTGTAGTATGTAACTTGTTACTCAATCGACTCTCCTCCTTTATTATACGTATATTAAATATAACAAAAATGTGAATAGTAGCATAGAATCAGATAATTAATTCAAATAAATCGAATGCAATGATATACTTAAATAGATAATATCCCTATTTTTGGAGGTGTTCGTGTTGGAAGCATATATTTCTGAAGCTATGGCTAAACAATTGGTAATTGAAATACCAATACATATCTATGAATTTGCTGTGGAAGATCAAACAAGAAAATATCAAGGTGTAGCAAATATTTATTGGTCTTGGAAAAGGGCAAATCAGTATATACCGATTGGTTTTCATCAAAGTACAATAGCTTCATTTCAACCAATCTTAGAGATGGATGGTTTTCAACCAATATCTTATCAACAAAGAACAATAGATTCATCGAATAGTTTTGAAAGAACATTACTAGAAAAATTAATAAAAGATAGCTTTTTAGTTGTGGGTCAGCAATCTCTATATTTAAAGCGTGTCGGTTCGGATTTACAAGAATGGCAGGCAAGAAAGATTGGAGATGTATTAATATATCCAGCACTCTCGATTCATGTAAATATTATAAATAATCGTGTTTGTATTGGATTCAATATGACTCATAAATTTGAATATAGTTTCACGTTACAACAAATGATTGAGCAAGGAAACACACCTAGTGAGGGAATGAAAATCATTCATAGTGATCCTACAACCAACTTTACATATGAATTCGATAGAATTGCTGATTATTCTGTAATGGATATCTGTCCATTGTTAAAAAAATCAATTTATCAATACTATGTAGATAAAGGTAAACAAGCAGTCATAAAAACACTTCACCCGAACGTTAAAGTTATTTATGCCAAAACACAAGATCAAGCAAGTTTAAGTTATGCAGCAAGTGTATTGAAACCGCTTTGTTCCTTTGAAACAATGAAACCTCATGAAAGAAAACGTGTTATGGATGCATTAAAGCTCAAGCCTGACGAACGTATGAAAAAAATGCTTCGACAAATGATGGAAATTATAAAAAGATATCCTTATTTAGAATTTGAACATAATCCATTTTTAATAGAACATAATGATTATAAGATGATTAAACTTGAGGATCCAACTATTCATTTAGATAAAATTTACAAAAAACCATTGCATGGTTTAAAAAATGGTCGAATTTTTAAAGGTGGAACAATAAGACTATCTATATTTCTAGATGAAGATTTTAATAAGAAGCTTGGGATTACAAAAACAACTGTATATCAATTTATTAAGATAATTGAAAGTATTGCAATTCAACATGGTGTTGAATTTGACATTAATACTAAAACTCAAGAAACAAGAGGGAAGTTTACTGAAGAGTTTTTCCAACAATTTTCATGGGAAATCGGTAACTTAGAGTCGATTTTTAAAGGGACTACCGTCTTAGCATTTATTACGGAAGAACACCTTTCTAAAATGCCTATAAAAATTTATTCAGAATTCAAAAGACAGTTTGGTGGAAAATGGGATTTATCTTCGCAAGTGTTAACAGAAAAGAGTATTCAATCATTCAAAAATATTTTAAAGCAACATAAACTTGAGGATTTTAATGTACATGACAATTTAGCGTGCCAAAAAGTAGCGAATACTGTGAAAAATTCAGCGTTATCTTTCACTATATTTAACATTTTACTTGGATTATATGTAAAAAGCGGTATGCAACCATGGGTGCTTGCTGAGCGAACATATTCGGATTGTTTTATCGGCTTAGACGTAAGTCATGAGGATGGCAAAAGTGCAGCTGGAATTATGAATGTAATCGGTTGTAATGGCCATCTCATTAAACAAACTGCTATTAATGGCGTATTAGCTGGTGAAAAAATAGACAACGAAACGCTTAAAGAAATAATGGTCGATATCCTTGGATCATATAAGCAACAATTTGGAGATTTTCCAAAGCACGTTACAATTCACAGAGATGGTTTTTGGCGTGAGGATTCAAAGCTTGTCGACCAACTGCTAGGTGATAAAAACATTTCTTACGATATAGTCGAGGTCATTAAAAAGCCTAACAGAAGAATGGCCTTATTTGATTCAGTAGCAGATTATGGCAAAGGAAAGTTCCTAACAAAGCAAGGTGTTTATTATTTACGTTTAAATGAAGCATATCTTTGTGCTACTGATCCACGGGAAAATGTAGGTATGGCACAACCAATTAAAGTTGTTCAAAAAACGAATACATTATCAATTAACCAAATAATTGAGGATGTGTATCGTTTATCATTTATGCATATTCATGCACTTAATAAAATGCGTTTACCTGCGACAGTTCATTATGCAGATTTAAGCTCTACGGCATATCAACGAGGTCAAGTAAGTCCGAGATCAACGAATTTAACTCATTTACCGTTTGTTTGATGGTAGATTCATTCAATAAAATTACACTTAAATAAACATGAAGGCATATTTTTTAGAATAATTGAATTAAATTAACATATAATTCACCAAGATAGCATAAGAATAGCGCCCTTGAAAAAGGGACGCTATTTTAATTTTATAAAAATTAAAAGTGTTATTTGATACTCAGATGTAAACTATTTTCCGTAAGAACTAAATTCGACTGACTAAACTGCACCATCCTACCAACAATCGGCATATGAATCCAAGCTTCTAAAACTGGCTTCGAGCTAGCAATTTCTAAAGCATGAGCATAAATTTGAAGTTGTGGTAAGTATGACACAGCGCGGTCAACCCATAATTCTTCGCGGCCTGGGAATGTTTTATGATCAATGATTACCCAGCCATTTGGCAGCTCTATTAAATAATCAATTAAGCCAAATGCTTTTTGATTATTTAACCTTAAATGAATAGGGAATTCCTTAGAAATTTCTAATTTATCTGTATATGTTTGCTCTATAAAACGATGTAACCTATTAGAAGATTCAATTAGATCGTTAACCTTTAAAGCAGTTATATTATAGTTTTGCAAAATACTTTGTGCGAGTTGTTCACGTTTAATTTGCTGTAATGTTCCAGAATCAGCTGCTAAAAATGTATGCACCATTGTTCCCAAAACATCCATCTCAGGACTACCTATAATAGGTAAACGCGAGCCGATTGAATGAACTGGAACATTTAATGTTTCCGCTTTTAAAACATCTTCATCCTCGATTTCGATAAAGGTTGTCATGCTCGGTATAAAATTAGCAGATTTAAAATCTACTGAGTTATTAGTAATACCTACATACATAATTTGATCACTAGCAGTTACTATTTCAATAGGTTGTTCTGGTAGTTTTAGGTTACGAGTTTTAATGTTAAATGATTTACCGTTAACATTAATAAAGTCACTTGAAATAGAAGTTATGATTTCATTGTCGTTAGCGTCTTTTTGTTCTTTTAACCATGAAGCTTTTGAAAAATCACGTGTTGCTAACACTAAGTAATCTCTTGCACGAGTCATACCAACATACAACAAGCGTTGACTTTCTTCAAAGAGTTGCTTTTTACGTAAATCTAATTGAGGCGTATTTTCCACGTAAGCATCAAAACCAACACCTTTATAACTCTTTCCATATGGCCATGGCCAGTAATAAAGCGTACGCCCATTTAATGGTTTTTCAACATCAAAAGGTTGAGTACTTGTCGCAAGGATCCGATCAAAAACTGGTGGTTTACCACTACCAATGGCTGATTTATTCAATGAGTATAGTATAACAAATGGCCATTCTAGACCTTTTGAACGGTGATACGTTAATATTTTCACAGCATTTTCGTTAGTTGATTCTGCAACACGATTAAGTTCTTTATCTTTCTTAACATCTTCTAGATAAAAGAGTAGCCCATTTACTGTTGCGGCATAACCATTTGTTTCTGCACCATGTTCATACTGCTTGACGAGGGAACGAAGGTTATCAATATTAGCTAATCGCTGTTTAGCGTTCCCCCAACGCATTACCTGTTCATCTACTTTTGCCTTCACAATTGCTAAATCTAACGTTTCTGAAGGACTCATTTTATAAATGTTCTCGCGTGCCTCAGATAATTGTTTAATAATCGGATCGTTTTCAACTAACTCATCAGGGTTTTCAACTTTTAACCACTCTTCAAGCCACTCTCCATTTTGCCAAAAGTCAGATGAAAAGTGAATTATTTTTGCTAATGCTAATGTATCTCGCTTATTAATTAGATAACACAATGTAGCAATTGTATAGACAACTTCTTCAGTATCCATTAAACCACTACCACCGATAGTTGCTTGAATACCAATGTTTGCTAAAGCACTTGCTATATCGGAGCATTCATCATTTGACCGGCAAAGTATTGCAATGTCATTTGGTTTTAGTGTTCTTTCTAAGCGAGTTTCTTTATCGATTACAATGTACTCTTCTTTTTGTTGAATAACATCATAAATGCCTTGAGCAACAGATTTTGCATCTGTTTTTACATTTTTAGAATCTATAAAAGTCCAAGCCTCTATTGAGGGTTGTTGTTTGTCTAAATCTAATCGCTTAGGATTTAATTCCACAAGCTCTTTAGGTAATCCTGTTACTTCGAATACAGGTATAAATAAGGCATTTACAAATTCCACTAGGGATTTTCTTGAACGATAAGAATCGCTTAATATTTCTTTAGTAATATCATTTATACTGTTCATCGCTATTTTCATTAATTCTGGATCTGTTCCACGGAAACCGTAAATTGCTTGCTTTGTATCGCCAACCCACGTAGCTTTTTTAGCAACTTCAAGTAGTTTCATATTCAATGCAATTTGTAACGGACTTGAATCCTGAAACTCATCAACAAAGACTGCTTCTATTCGTTCCTTTAACGCAGCTATATACTCTGGGGTTTCAAGCATCTTTAATGCCAAATATTCTTGATCTGTAAAGTCGATTAAGCCGCGCAAGCTTTTTTCCTTTTCATATTGTTCAATCGCTTCAGCTGCACAATTAAATACTGCTTGAATAATTCCTTTAATATCTTTATGAAGCAGTGGATGCTGTGTATGAATACAAGCAGCATTATGAATGGGTAATACTTCTTCCTGACTTGCTTTAGCTGGTTTTAACTTGCTAGCTTTTGCCCAGTGATCCCATGTTAAATATCCGTTCCGTTCATAATAGGAAAGCATTGATCGTATAGACTCTACTACAGTCTGTGTAGTCTTTGTTGAATCTGTACCAGGCAAAGTTATACTTGCATTTTTTAACGCAACAATTAAATTACTTGTTAATTGCTCGCTATCACCAGTCGGGGATGGAAGCCATTTTTCCATTGTTTCCCACGAAAATGTTGCACAAACTTCAACATCTTTTGCCAAAAGTCCGTTTTCACGTGCAAGTTTTAATACGTCCAATACATACTTATTCCATGGATAGTCTCCACCAATTAATTGAAAGCGTTGAAGGGCTGTATAGTGCTGACGTTCGTATTTTTCAATCGTTTTATATGCAATAGAATTAAATAACAATAGCGCTTCCGAATCTTCTAAAATATTTTGTTCTGGTGATAATCCAATTTCAAGAGCAAATTCTTTAATTAATCGACCAAATACACTATTCATTGTTCCTACATATCCATCAAGTATTCTAGATGCTTCATCTGTCTTGCCCGACTTAAGAAGCTCTAATCTAATTCGTTCTATTAACTCTTCCCCAGCTTTTTTCGTGAATGTAGTTGCCATAATTTTTTCGGGAGCAACTTGCTGTATAACAGCAGAAATAATTTCTTTAGATAAACTAGTTGTTTTACCCGCACCTGCACCTGCACTAATAATTTTTAAAGAACCTGTCATAATTGATTCCTCCTAATCCCACATAGATCTTGATAATCACAAAATGAACATAATGGTTTAAATGCCGCTGCTTCATCTAATTCAATACCTGTAGCAATTGCTATCCCAGAATCTAATGAGCCTTGAATTTCACCTAAACTATGGCGTATAAGCTGTACAGTATCATTTAAAGCCACACTATCAATATGATATTGCTCCGGTATTTCAGCATTTTTAACAGAATAAATATCACCACTAGATAACATAAAATACGCAACTGGTAATACTTCGTCATCACTAGTGGACATAAGCCATTGATATAATGCTAACTGAATTGATCCATCTATTAATTTTTGTTTATAGTTAGCAGGACGACGTGACCATTTCGCATCTAAGATAACAGTTCGATTAGAGGGAGTTTTACCGATTAAATCTAAACGGCCTTCAAATTCAATCTCATCCTGCCAAATTTTCTGATGTGAACTTTCTGTTTCTGTAATCACTATTTTCGACACATCTAAGAAATTGGCGAATTGGCGCATGGATTTTTGTAAATCATTACGAACTCTACTACGCAATGATTGATTCTCAGGTAGTAACAGGGGGGCCGCCAACTTCGGGACTAACTCATCATACAGAGATCCGGTCATTTCTTGAATATCCGAATCAGTTGTAAATACCTGTGCGTCTATCAAACGTTCTAAAATGGCATGTCCTAAGTTACCTAACATGATTGATTCGTTTGGTAAAGAAAGGGCATTACTCGGCTGAACTTTAGCACTATATTGAAGTGTCCATTTCAATGGACAACTTAACACCGTTTCAAAACTGGTTGCAGATTCAATTTCACGTAATTTAACCTTGTGTTCAGGTAGTTTCCATTGTTGTATTGGGCTAGGAATCTCTTTGTTAGCTAATCCAACTCTTTTAAATTCGTTCTCAATAATAGTTACTTTCTCTTGTTTATATAAAATGGATGGGTTAATAGTAATCTGATGTTCATTTTGTTCTATTTTCGATAAGGCAAAGCGGATTTCATCTAATAATGGATGAGCTTTTACATCCTCAGCGCGTACCTTTGAAGGTATAAATAATATAACTCGTTTATTTGCAAATCGGATTGCGTTATGCCAAGACTCATTTTCACGTTTTCTAATTAGTTCTGGTGAAACTAAATGGACATTATGGGATTTTAAAAAAGCACGTTCAGCATCAGTCAATTTATTTAATTGCGATGTTGTATTTTGAGTAAATTCCCACCAAAGAATATTATCAACTGCTCCCCAAATAGCGCCAGGTTGCTGCACATTCGACCAAGGTGCTAATTCCTCAATATAATTAGGTAACTTAATACCATCACCTAAAATCGAACCTAATATATTGGCTAATTGAAGTTGGTCTATTTTCTCAATATTTAAAACTCTGATACCTTCAATTAATTCCATAGCAGAAGAGTGGGCTTGAGCGAAAACTGGGTTGGGAGTATATAAATTTTTATTAAATGCCCATTTACTAATTTTTCTACAAATACTTTCAATGACTGAACATGGTATACCATCTGATGTATCGTAATACTCGTGATTTATCCAGACATCAATTTGTTCAAAGAGCTCTTGTTTTTTCTTATTTAGTTTCTTAGAATCGAAACCCTGTTCCAACCATGTTGTTTCAATTTCAGAAACAGCTTCACCAATTGCAGCGTGCCATCTATCTCCACCGATACCTGGTTCTTCTGAAATAACTCGAGCTAATTTATAGCACAGCTTTTTAGGGAGTGGGGATATAGGTAATGTAAGTAATTCCATAATTCGGTCTATACGTATAGGTTGCCAATACGTATCTAATGTAAGAGGTAGTACTTGTAAAGCAGATCGCCACTTCGAAAATTCATTTATTTCACTCGATGGCAGACCACGTCTATGAAATAATTCTGTTAATAATAAGTTATTAGTGTTATTAATTAATACTGTTTGATCGTCACCATTTACTTCTAACCAGCTTATAAGGAAATCCGCAGCATCCCATTCTTGTTCAGAACGTACAATAATAAACGAACCATCACCACTCAGATTAAAATTAAAAGTTGAATTAGCATCATATAAAGCCAATTTAATACGCTCAAGGTCATTTGTAGGCTGGTCAGAAACTACTGGTAGTTGTAATTCAATCTGTTCGAACTGTATACCAATTTGTTTTAATATCAAAACGAGTTCTTTCTCCCAGTTCTCCCAAATTGAATCGTCCTCATCTACAAGACTTATTTTCTTTATATTGAGTGGTAAATATTTTTGGTTTAATAATTCAAATAATATACGTACTCGATCTGAGAAACCTTTGCTATGATGGTGATTTGAAAGTTCGATTTCTGCAATTGATTCAATCCATTTTCCACCACCTATATGAATATTTGGGTTCCATCCAGCTAAGACTAATTCGTCACGTTTCTTTTTCAGTTCTCGTGCTGTATTCCACGAATCAGTTTTAAAAGAACGAGAATAAGGTTTATTACCATCATCAAGTTTAGCTATAGTTGTCTGCCATTCAGCTATACGGACACTTTCGGATATAGTAGGATTCGATTGTCCAAGTTGAACTTCTAAAATGTTAATAAGACCACGAAACCCTGTAATTACTTTACCAATACTAGCCGTACAACTTGTAAATTCATCCGGGTAGGCCTTAGAGTCAAGCCAATGCCCTAAAATAATCTCCATGCTAACATCCCTCCAAACATTTAGTTAAATATAATTTTACAATTATTTAGTAATTTTAGGAATGATAAATTTCAATTAATAATTAAAAATGACTTTTCGATAAAAAGTAAAATTATGTTTAATAGTTTATAGAATTTATTTAGTTTTCCTTTAGTTACTTTTATTTAACATAAATAAAGTAAAGAAAATCTTCTTATTTTGGGAATGAAAGCAGACTAAAACAAGATTTCTATTAATAATCGCTTAAATTTACATACAATCATAGACATCTAGTTGCAGCTGAATGTTGAAATAAATCTTCAATTAATACAAATCATAAAAATTGATTATTTTCTCTAGATGTAGGTTACTATTGTTTCGGCATCATATAATTTAATGATCCATTCGCGATATTATATTAGCAGCTTCATATATACACGAACTATATATGATCCGCCGAATCGACAACAGTTAATTCTTAAAAGGCCCAAAATTATGTTGGTCTTACATACGAGAGCAATTAAATATTCGCGGCTATAAAATCTCAAATAATTTATACCTGACAATTCTATATTCCATAGAAAATACAGCATATAGATTAAGACCATTTTTAAAAATTTTTCTTTAAAATCTGAAAACCTCACTATTATATTCCTTGAAAATCGTTCCCTATTGTCCCTATCTGACGGACAAGTAGGGCTAATCTTCCTAAAACCTTTAAATAGCAGTGTTTTTAAATGCATCATTCCCCTCAAAAATGCTGACTTATAAACTAAAAACACTTTGTATTTAAACCACAAAAATTTTTTACAATAGGGAACAAATTATGCTGTATTAGAAAATAAGGACGTTTTAAAACACCTAGAAACTAAGGGAAATGGATAGTCTACACTTAACTAAACAACTTCCATAAGGGGTATACTAAAAATATGAGAACCCTTAGGAGCGTGTACCTTATGAAAAGAGAACGTCGAACTTATACCCCTGAATTCAAACTACAACTGGTTAAACTTTATGAAAATGGGAAATCTCGTGCAGATATTACCAGAGACTATGACATTACACCATCTGCTTTGGATCGCTGGATTAAAAATCAGAAAGAAACAGGTTCATTTAAAGCAGAAGACAATCGCTCTGCAGAAGAAAACGAGCTACTTCAATTACGTAAAGAAGTGGGGCAGTTGCGTATGGAGAACGATATTTTAAAGCAAGCAGCGCTGATCATGGGACGAAAATAGAGGTCATTCAACAAGACGCAGACCGCTATTCGGATAATTGTTTTAATAACGCTCAAATTCGCCCAGGAGCTGACTATCAAATTTCCTATACAATTAATAATTCATCTTCAAAAAATGCAACAGATGACCTCCTACGCGTTTATAAATGTTTGTTGCGACGTTTGCGTAAAGAATGCAAACGAAAGTGTTTTAAAAAACACTTTAAAATGGGGATGATTACAAAATTATGCTCGAAATGCTGCGCTTACATTAAATTGAGGATGGAACTAGAACAATTAACTACAGATTGGGATTTTTATTACCGGCGTAAAGACATTGCGTTAGTTCCATCTCTTGATATTTTCTCAACTTCGAAAATAAAATGAAATTTAAAAAGCAATTTAAATTTTGTATTGCTATTAATGCAGCAACACAAAAAGAGTTGCAGTTTATTGTATATACAATGGTATAAGCCTTTTAAAATAAACAATTTACTTTTTATATCAAACATTCTGTTAATTTCATTACTTATTTTTACTAATAAGGTAAAATGAAAAGTGAATATTTTATATTAATAGATACCATGCGTTATAAATATTTCTAACGCACATATTTTAAATTTTATCATAAGATTGTGAGGTTAAATTTATGATGGAACTGGATTTTACTCGTATAAGATCTTTTGATGGTAGTAAAGATGGCGGGTTTGAAGAATTAGTTTGTCAATTAGCCCATTTAAATAAACCTGATCAGGGTAAGAATTTTATTAGAAAAGATGGGGCTGGCGGAGATGGTGGAGTTGAATGTTATTGGATCTTTGAAGATGGTTCAGAGCATGCTTGGCAAGCTAAATATTTTACTGACAGGCTCGAAGGTAGTCAATGGAGCCAAATAGATGCTTCAGTTAGAACAGCGATTGATAAACATCCTAGATTAACTAAATATTATGTAAGTGTGCCGAAGGATTTAAATGATAGTCGAAAATCGGGTCGTGGTGGGAAACAAGTTATATCTTCCTTAAATAAATGGAACCAATATGTCCAAAGTTGGACGGAAATAGCCAAAGATAAGGGAATGGACGTTGAGTTTGAATATTGGGGTCGCCACGAATTAAGTATGATGCTACAAAGAGACGAAAGTAATTATATTGGTAGAACATTATACTGGTTTAATGAGCCGGTATTGAGTATCGGAACTTTTGCGGAATTAGCTAATAAATCGAAAATTTCTTTAGGGGAGCGATTTTCAGAGAAATATCATATTGATTTACCTATACAGAAAAAGATAGAGGGACTAGGTATATCTCCTGAATGGAAAGAAGCAATTAATAATCAAAAAAAGATTGTATTCGATTTGCTACAAAGGATAGACAAGTTAGATTGCTTTGAAAATAAAAATTTGAATAAAGGACCAAACTGGACTGTATTCAAAGAGAATGCAATTAAATTTAAAGAAACTTATTTAGAAATTTTATTTACTAAGTACGATGACCTTGAATTTACAAATCTCAGGGTAGATTTTAAAGGTTTAAGAGGCTTAGCTGCTAAATTCAATAGTTTTATTTGGGATAATATTGATGATAAGAATGAACGATGGAAAGACATTAGATATCAATTTAGAGGAATTATTGAGGCACTAGATAATATTGAGGAATTTATATTTAGTATTGCTACGGAAGCGTATGAAACAAAAAGTGTAGTCATATTAGGAGAGGCTGGAATAGGAAAATCACATTTATTATGTGATATAGCACAAAAGCGTATAGCTGAGGATTTACCTACTGTCTTTCTATTAGGGCAAAGGTATTTTGGAGGTAATCCACTTAATTTTATAGCTGAAGAACTTGATTTGAGAGGCGTAAGTTTTAAACAGTTATTAGGGGCTTTGGATGCGGCTGGAGAGGCAAAGAAAACTAGAACATTAATTATTATTGATGCCTTAAATGAAGGTAATAATCGTTTTGATTGGCAAGATCAACTAATGTCATTTATAGCTGAATTAAAAAATTATCCTCATATCGCATTACTTATAAGCTGTAGATTAACTTATAAGGATTTCATATTGCCTGAAGAAATTAATGGGAACATAGTGGAGATTTTTCATGCAGGTTTTAAAGGATATGAACACCGGGCAGCTATGAAGTATTTGTCAAAACAAGGGATAGACAAGCCTTCTGTACCATTATTATCTCCGGAATTTAGTAATCCGTTGTTTTTAAAAACATGTTGTAAAGCAATAAAATCAAAAAGATTGACTTCTTTCCCTAAAGGTCTTGAAGGCCAGACTGCAATCTTTAATTTTTATTTGGAAAGTATTGAAAATGTTATTAAACGTAGAAAAAAATATATTGGGAATAGAAATGTTTCTAATAGAATTTTATCTAAATTGATTGAACTAATATATCCTGATAATTTGTTTGGTGTTGAAATAAATTTAGCAACGGACATTATTAGAGAAGTGGATCCTAAACCTAATTTTGACGATGACTTAATCGATATACTTATTTCAGAAGGTTTACTAGCATTAGATATGATTACTGATGATAATGGAAATGCAATTGAAGTTGTTAGGTTTACATATGAAAGATTCAGTGATTATTTCATTGCAGAAAACATTATTAATAATCTGAACGCAGAAAATCTTGAAGTGGAGTTTGGAACTAATGGGAAATTAGAAGGAATAATAAAGAATCCATATAAGTATTCAGGCATTATTGAAGCACTAGGCATAGTTTTCCCAGAAAAATTCAACTTAGAATTTATTGATTTTGTATCTGAAGATAGTACACATTATAATTCGATTTTTGATAAATCCTTCACGAAAGTTCTTTTATTACGTAGCAAAGATTCGATTAATGATAGAACGGTTGCATTACTAAATAAAATTTCTAATTATGGTTTTTTTAATGAGTCTCTAGATAAGGTATTAGCTTTTTCTACAGAGCCTAATCATCCATTAAATGCTTTATTTTTACATGAAAATTTACAAAGAAGAAATTTAGTGGAAAGGGACCGTTTTTGGTCAACTCATATAGCTGTAAGCGATTATGAGGAAGATGACGAGCAACCTGAAACGGTAACTCGAACTTTAATTGATTGGACATTGTATGCGGATTTAAGTGATGTAGAAGACGAGCGTATAAGATTATTGAGTTACGCACTTTTATGGATGACAACGACTTCAAATAGAAGAGTAAGGGATCAAGCTACTAAATCATTAGTTCGAATTTTAAGTTATCATCCGTATGTCATTAAAGAATTATTAACTGAATTTAATGATATAGATGATTTATATTTAAAAGAAAGATTGTATGCAGCTAGTTATGGTGTAGTCTGCAATATTAACGATTTAGATGAAGTAAGAGAAATTGCAGAGAAGGTTTATGAGTTGCAATTTGCAAAGAAGAAGCCAGAATCACATCTCCTTTTAAGGGATTATGCTCGTGGGATAATGGAATACGCCTTGTATAAAAATTTAATCGCTGAAGAAATGAGCAGTAATTTTAGACCTCCATATATAAGTGAATGGCCAATTGAAAATCCTACTAAATCGGACATTAAAGCTTTAGATGAAGATGAGTATTCTTCGATTAAAAGTTCTCTTATGGGATTCCCAGGTGATTTTGGTAACTATACTATGTCCTGCGTACATGACTGGTCAGCAACATCGCTTACGGAAAGTCATCCTAAAACAGCATATGAATTACACTTAGAATTCGCTGAGAAAGTGCCAAGTGACCTAAGGGAAGAGTACTTAAAAGAAATTAACCAAAGAATTGAATCATACGGTAAACCTATGACAGTTAATATTATAGATGATATTTTAAATGATTCAGAGTATGACCTTGATGACCTTGAAGAGTTATTTAAAGAGGCTGATGAAATGCCTTGGGAAATTTCAATTGTTACTAAAAATATTGATAGTCCAAGTGATAATTGGGATTCTTTAAAGCAACGTATCAATACATCTTTATCAGACGAGGACAAAGAATATTTTAGATGGTTAACAGGTTTAGGAGTTAATAATAGAGTTGCAATTTTTAGTAGGAAATGGGCGCAACGATGGGTATGTAAGAGAGCATATGAATTGGGCTGGACTTCAAAAATGTTTGGTGAGTTTGAAAGAAGACATAGTAATACTTACGGTAGAGAAGGTTCAAAAATTGAACGAATTGGTAAGAAATATCAATGGATTGCATTTTATGAACTTTTAGCTAGAATGGCAGATAATTTATATTGGGCCAACAAATATGAAGATGAAACAGAATATAAAGGTCCATGGCAGCTTTGGAAACGTGACATTGATCCTACTATATGGCTGAGAGCTACTAATGATTCAAACTGGGATGAGTTTGGAAAGGTTTGGTGGTCACCGTATACACCGAGTTTTAGTGTCAATGAATCGGAGAATTGGGTGTTCGATGAAGAGACGATTCCTGATTTCAAGAATTTATTAATAGTAGCTGATAGTAAAGGTGAAAAGTGGCATAACTTGAGAGGCTTTAGAAAATGGACGAATAAAACACTTGATGGTAAATCTAAAGAAGAGTTGTGGTATAGAATCAATACATGCATTGTACCAAAAGCTGATGTAAATATTGTACTTGAAAAAATGAAAGATAAAGCTTTATTTGACCCTTCTACTTTTGCACCACGAGGTTCCTCACATCAAGGTTTTTTACGAGAATATCCATGGCATTCTTACTATAAAGATTTCGATATTTGGCGTAATGATGAAGATTCTCGAACTTTAAATATTCAACATTTAGTACCAGTTAACGAATATGAATGGGAAACAGGTGAAAGAGATAAATCCATTGACCAATATATTTCTCTCTATTTACCTAATCAACAATTAATTAAAGACTTAAATTTAAATTGGTCATTAGGGAATTTTAGTACATGGGAGAATTCCGACGGCAAAATAATCTTTATGGACCCAAGTGAATTAGAAAATGGTCCATCGGCAGCATTGATTGAGTCAGTGCAATTTGAACAATGGTTGGGGGAAAATGACTTACAAGTGATTTGGTTTATAGGTGGAGAGAAGCAAATTTTTAATGATAAAGGTTATGTTTCAAAAAGATTGGAATTTAATTATATATTGACGTTTGAAGAAAGAAGTGTAAAAAAAGTAACGTGGTTAGCTCCTTATACATTTAATCTGGAGAATTAAATAGAGAGGTGATATTTATGAGTAATAAGTCTATAAAAGAGGTAGAAAAAATAATTTTAGAATCCCTTAATGAACTGGAATCACCTAAGGGATCTGTTGAAATTGCGGTTCGCAAATTATTAAGAGCTGCTAAAATTCTGAATGAGAAGGAAATAGTTGATTGGTGTGATATTCAATTAGGAAATAGTGAACACATCCATGAATTAAAAAAGCTTCTAAGAGCATTTCGAGAAGAAAAATCAAATGTAGAGAAAATCATTCAATCATTGGAAGAAAAAGGTTTGAATATGGATAAACATTTTCCAATAGAAGATTTAGAAATAAAGATTAATGATAGCAGCGGTGGTTATAAAGGAATTGGATTTATAGAAGAAAGATATAATGACTTAGTTCGATTAAAAAATGGTAATGATGGGACCCATTATAAAAATGAACTAAGTAAACATCTTAAGTATGTAGCGAATAAAACATATGAATTTTCCACAACTCTACATAGTAAGGTAGTTCTAACTGAGGCCCCAAAGACTAGTTTTGATGTTCTAAAAGAAGCTGTAGACGATAAATTATTAGATATAAATCCTGAGTTAGCTGAAAAACTAATGGTAGCATTTAAAAGAATATCTAGTGAGAGTAATGAAGAATGGTCACAAGCCTTAACAACTTGTAGACGTTTTATAGAAGAGCTAGCAGACACTCTTTATCCTCCTTCTCCAAAAGAAATTAACGGACGGAAATTAGGTGTAACTCAATATATTAATCGTCTATGGGCATTTATGGATGAGAATATTGCAAGTAGTACAAATAAAGAATTAGCAAAGGCACACGTCGATATATTAGGTGCTTATTTACAAAAAATTCATAAACAAACTAATAAGGGAGTACATTCAGCACTAACGAGAACTGAAGCTGTAAAATCAGTTTTTCACACTTATTTAATGGTTGCCGATATTTTAGAATATTTAGAGTTGGATTTAGAAAAGAAACGAGGCTTAGATATAATGACAGCAACCCTAGACGAACTACAAAGCTTTTTAAATATATCCAAGAATGTTGCTAAAGAGATTGTAAAGTATAGAGCTATTAATAACAGTCTAACTATTAAAGATTTGAAAGAGATAAAAGGTGTTGGGGATAAGACTATAAAAACAGCTATAGAAGTATATGGTGTATTGTGATTTAGGACAATAAAAATAGATTTGTAAATAGAGGTGGATAGGCTACATTTAGTTAGATACTTTTTATAAGGTATAGAGGGCAAATCCCAAGCCGATCAACGAAGAAGAGCTTTACGTGGAACAATGGGCATGATAGCCTCGTTTGGCTAAGTCAGCCTGATTTAGCTCGCTTTCTGACGCAAGGAATCATACCCATAGAGGCTCCATGTTAAGCAACTTATGCGCCCTTGCTGCTTAAAAAAGCCCCTTATAAAAGTTATCCAAAAGTGTTGCCATTCCAAATTTGGTGTTGAAACGCCAGGTAGAGTTAAGAAAAGGAGATTGGCGATATATGTTATTAGTGAAAAATGAAGAATTATGCAATCTTTTATATACTGTTACATACAGTGCATTTGAAAAAATAAATTCTTATATGAGAAATGAAAAGATATATTATCTTCCAAGATATTATAAATGGCCCAAAAGATCTCTAAATTTCAACAATGGCCTGCCTTCTTTTTCAGAGGACTCGTATTCAGAAGAACGTCCAGTAAAATATAAGGATTTCTTTGCCCGTTGGCAAGGAAATCCTAGAATTGAGATTACAGATTTGAATGGATACAAGGAATACGAAAAATATGCAATGGAAAATCAGTATTTTAAAGAAAAGTATCTCTTGACCCCTAACGGAGAAGATAACAGTTTGTTTAGTATTAGCATTAAGTCGATAGTAGAATCATTAGTAGAACGTTACTTTCACATGTACGATTGCAATGAAAACTTTGATTTTGATAAATTTAAAAAGATATACATTCCTATAGAAAATTCAATATTTAATGAGATACTACATATTGAAATAGTGGTACCTTTATTGTTTGTAAAATTTGACTTTGAATCATTAGAAATAGATGAGAATACATATATTGAACAAATGGATGAAGTTATGCAATTATCTAGAACACGTATATCTAACTATGCTGTTCCAGTAAATGAAACAGTAATTAACGCAACTACACATGCACTAGTGTTAAAAAACTACAGTTTTAAAAATACCTCGAAGTGGGGCGTAAGTGAATTATTAAGTCAGAAAAATGCGTATCCGTTAGATATTATTGACACTTTTATTAATTGTTTAAGAATATCGTTAGGGTTAGAAACAGGATATGGACAATTAATTTCAAGACCATACGATTGGTGTAATTCGTATGATGCTAACTTAAGACCAATTTATGGGACATTAATTAGGGCGTTTCCATCGAAGTTTGATAGGTTTTATTGGCTTAATACAGAAATTCCTACGGTTACAATAGAACAAATGCAAAGTGTTGGGGATATGTTCTTAAAAATCCAAAAAGAACCAAATTCAAAAATGATAATTGCCACTCAAAGGCTCAAGTATTGCTATTTGAGAGATAATGAACAAGATGCAATTATCGACGCAATGATTGCACTTGAAACACTGTTATCTGATGGTGAAAAATCAGAATTGAATCATAAGCTTGCTCTAAGAATGGCAGCTTTGTTACCACTTTCAAAAGAGGTAACTCAAACACCTATAGAGATTTTTACAACTGTTAAAAAAATATACGATTATCGATCAGCTATAGTACATGGGAATCCTAAAGCTAATAATAAAAGAGAGATAAAGTTTGAAGGAGTGGAGCCTATTCCAGCTGTTGAGCGGGCAATTGAATACCTTAGATTAGCTATCTCTATAATGATTGAAAACCCCCAATATTTAAAAGCTAATAAAATAGATGAAGAACTATTATTAAAATCATTCCAATAAATACAACTAATTGTGAAAAATAAAAAGTAAGCCCGCAATCAAATAACGCATATAAAACACCAGGCAGCTTCAACAGATGTATCTCAAATAATATAAGTGAGTTTTTAGCTACTATAAAAGAGTTCAATACTGCAGTTAATTTAAATCTAAACCTAAACCTGTTCATAGTTAAATGAGCAGGTTTAGGTTTAGCTATTTTATACATAAGTTAAGACAAGAAAGTCTTGTCCATGTACAGAAGTGTACATTTATAAGAAGAGAAAAAATAGCTTAATCTTGTGCAAGTATCAAATCAGTTTTTTAGTTTACATAATATAAATTATAGGAAGTTACGTGTCAGTATAAAGTATACTTTTAATATTGAGATGAAACAAAAAATTTCAATTTTAATTACTAATGCTTTTTAGTGAGCCATTTATTTTATAGCTGCTACCTAAAGAAGTTTTTAATCGCGTCCATCCGTATTTTGCTGTAGCATTCATCGCAGCGAAAAATGCTATGCGTTCTTTCTTTTAACTGTCGAAACCTTAATGAATCTTCATATACTTTGAATTTATTTTTACAGCTAGAACATGTTATCTCGTAATAAAACATAACGCAACCTCCTACGTTCCACATTTTTTGGTTGTATTATAGGCCCTCCTACCTTTATTTTAGTCTACTCATACAAATAAATCGAATAGCTTCTTTTTCCCTAAAAAATAAAAATTTTTTCATAGCAAATTTTTATCATTTTCATTGGTGTTATATAACAAATGTAATTTCAGTTCTGCTTTCGACCTTTAGCATAACGAAATATTATTTTGTGCTTTATGTATAAATTTTCTGCGCTTAAATAAATAATATTGTCTTTATTATAGCATTATAAAATATTTTTAAAGATTTACTCATTTGTGTTTTAGTCTATAAACCTTGATAATTCTATGGTTATTTCAATTACTTTAATTTCTGAATATTAGAAAAATGGTATTGCAAACAAAATAAATTTCTCCTAAAATAACTTCTAACATGAATTTGGCTTATGCCAGCTTAGTGAAATTAAAAATTAGGGGGATATTTATGAGCACTGTTTTAGCAACAAAAAGTAACAAAAGCAATGAGATTAACTATGAGAAAATTAATCAAATGGAGTCCTTTAACACGTTTGTGAAGAAAAAGAATAAGCTGTTATTCACGATTACTGCAGTATTTTTAACAATTTATATCTTTTTACCGATATTAGCCTTCACTACTGTTCTACAACAGAATGCAGTTGGCTCAATTACTTGGGTATGGGTATACTCTGCTGCCCTCTTTATTATGACTGTTGTGCTATGCACGGTTTATGGAAAAATCGCTGCAAAGTTTGATCGTCAAGCACAGGCAGTATTAGCTGAATATAAAGGAGGAAAATAATCATGAATTTAGTATCAACCGGCTTTTTTCTTGGGATTGTTGGATTAACATTAATTATTACGTATATTGCGGCGAAAAGAACTTCCTCTGCTAGTGATTTTTATACGGCTGGTGGCGGTCTAACTGGCTGGCAAAATGGCTTTGCAATTGCAGGTGACTATTTATCCGCTGCAGCGTTTTTAGGCGTATCTGGTGCGATTGCTTTAACTGGCTTTGATGGCTTCTTCTTTTCTGTTGGTTATGTTGTGGCAAATCTAGTATTGCTATATGTCATCGCAGAGCCAATGCGTAATTTAGGACGCTATACATTAGCAGATATGCTTACAGCCCGCTTTAATGAAAAACGGGTGCGTGGAGTTGCAGCAACGGGAACGATTATTATCGTTATTTTCTATATGATTGCCCAGCTTGTAGGTGCTGGTGCATTAATC
This sequence comes from Metasolibacillus sp. FSL H7-0170, assembly GCF_038593115.1. NCBI lineage: Bacteria > Bacillati > Bacillota > Bacilli > Caryophanales > Caryophanaceae > Metasolibacillus > Metasolibacillus sp. FSL H7-0170. The sequence continues at coordinate 548,061 of NZ_CP151964.1, forward strand.
AAGCTATTATTTGGTATCGAATATTGGATTGCTGTGTTAATTGTTGGTGTGATGATGACAACATACGTATTGTTTGGTGGCATGACGGCAACAAGCTGGGTGCAAATTATTAAAGCTGGCTTATTGCTATTCGGTACTGCCCTTCTTGCAATTTTAGTATTCTATAAGTTTGATTTTAATCTAGTAAAAATGTTTGATACGATTGCACAGGATCATGGCAAGGAATATTTAGTGCCAGGTATAAAATATACATCAACAATTGATTCTGTATCGATGATGATGGCCCTTGTATTAGGAACATCTGGCTTACCGCATATTTTAATGCGCTTCTTTACAGTAAAAGATGCAAGAACAGCAAGAACTTCTATTTCATTTGCTACTTGGATTACAGCGATTTTCTTCTCGCTGACAATTTTCTTAGGCTTTGGTGCGATGCATTTTGTCGGTTTTGACGCAATTAAGGCTGCTAGCGCTGCTGGAAATACGGCTGCTCCGCTACTTGCAGAGTTTTTAGGTGGCAATATTTTATTATCATTTATTAGTGCTGTAGCATTTGCTACAATTTTAGCGGTTGTATCAGGGCTAGTATTAACAGGTGCTTCCGCTATTTCACACGATATTTATGGTGAAATTATTAAAGATGGTAAGCTAACAGAAAAGCAACAAGTCATTGCAGCTCGCCTTGGTTCTATTTCAATCGCAATTGTTTCAATTATTCTGGCGCTGTTCGCGCAAAGCTTGAATGTTTCCTTCTTAGTGTCATTTGCCTTCTGCATTGGTGCTTCGGCAAATTTACCTGTGATTTTGTACACAATTTACTGGAAGAAGTTTAATTCTACAGGTGCAGTAGCATCCATTGTAACAGGTTTGGTTTCTTGCTTAATACTTGGTGCATTAGGTCCGAATGTTTGGAGTGAGGCAGGTACGGCGATTTTTGTTGGGAAACCTTTAGTTAATTTAGCTGTACCAGCTATTATTACGATTCCATTAGGTTTTCTTGCGGGTTATTTAGGGACAATTTTATCAACGACTAAGCAAAAACAGAAAGAGTCAGAAATTATTTTCAAGGAAATACGAGTTAAGGCAAATACAGGAATATCCGTGTCAAATGTGACACATTAATTTGTCAAGTCATCTTTTTTTATTAAAAGATGACTTGTTATTTTTTTAGTATATAAATTGACAAAAAAACTTATTAGACTATATTAATTTTAGGTAAATCGCTTTCGAAAACCACCTTTTTAAAAGGGTTAAAAATCGGTCGAAAACACAAAAATATTCTCTTTTACGAAAAGATATTGTTTGTCAAGTTCTATATTAACCTTGATATATCAACATTTTTAAAATAATGTCTTCCTCGGAAATTCATTTTTTTCTCCCCTCACTTTATAAATTTTCTCGCTCAAGTTATTTTTCTAAAAATTTTTTTCGCATAATTTTTTCAAAAACTATTGCAATTTTGTGAACGGTAAAATAGAATGAAAATTGTAAATTCTTGATAGAGAAATTTACATACAATAAGCAGTAATTTTAGACGAAATTGGGGGGATAAGATTTATGGGAAATCAACAAAAGCACATTGACTATGACAAAATTGCGCAACTTGACTCTTTTAAACAACTAGTAAAGAAAAAGAATTCATTCGTATGGACATTAGCAGTCATTTTCTTAATTGCGTATATGACATTACCAGTGCTAACTTCGTACACAAAAATCTTACACGCAAAAGCGATTGGAGATATTACATGGGTATGGGTATACTCAGCAGGCCTCTTCATTATGACATGGGGTCTAGCACACTTATATATCTCTAAAGCATCGAAATTTGATAAAGATGCGAAGGCAATCATTGAGGAATATGAAAGGGGGAATAGCTGATGGAGGGTATGAGCTTAACGGCCATTTCGTTTTTCGTAGGTATTGTAGGTTTAACATTAGTTATTACTTGGTGGGCTTCAAAACGTACTTCTTCAGCAAGTGATTTCTATACAGCTGGTGGAGGTTTAACAGGCTGGCAAAATGGACTAGCTATTGCTGGTGACTATTTATCGGCTGCATCATTCTTAGGAATTGCTGGTTCAGTTGCCCTTTTCGGTTTTGACGGCTTCTTCTTCTCTCTAGGCTATTTAGTTGCTTACTTAGTAGTACTTTATATCGTGGCAGAGCCTTTACGTAACTTAGGTCGATTCACATTAGCTGATATGATTACAGCTCGTTTCAATCAATCAAAAGTTCGTGGAACGGCTGCACTAAGTACAATTACAATTGTATTATTCTATATGATTGCACAGCTTGTTGGTGCGGGGGCACTTATTCAATTATTACTTGGTATTGATTACTGGGTAGCAGTTCTTTTAGTAGGTTTCATGATGACAATCTACGTATTATTCGGTGGTATGACAGCAACAAGCTGGGTACAAATTATTAAAGCTTGTTTATTAATGCTTGGTACGGTAATTATTTCATTCTTAGTATTAGCGAAATTCGATTTCAGTATTGCTAAAATGTTCTCAGATATGGCTACTGCTACAGAGCATGGCGAAGCATACTTAAACCCAGGTTTACGTTACACAGATGGTCTTGATACTATTTCTATGATGATTGCGTTAGTATTAGGTACAGCAGGTCTTCCTCATATTTTAATGCGTTTCTTCACAGTAAAAGATGCTCAAACAGCACGTTCTTCAGTAATTTGGGCTACTTGGATTGTTGGACTTTTCTATGTTTTAACAATTTTCTTAGGATTCGGTGCGGCAGCATTCGTAGGTAAAGAGAAAATCGTTGCAGCAAACGCAGCAGGTAATATGGCTGCTCCACTTCTTGCGGAAGCATTAGGTGGCGATATTTTATTCTCATTTGTCTGCGCGGTAGCATTCGCGACAATTTTAGCGGTAGTTGCTGGTTTAGTACTTTCAGGTGCATCTGCCCTGTCACATGATATTTATGGTCAAATTATTAAAAAAGGTAAAATTACTGAAAAAGAGCAAGTTCTTGCTGCTCGTATCGGTTCGATTACAATTTCTATCGTATCAATTGTTTTAGCTTTAGGTGCACAAACATTAAACGTGGCATTCTTAGTATCGTTAGCGTTCTGTATTGCAGCTTCTGCAAACTTACCAGTAATTATTTACACAATTTATTGGAAACGCTTTAATACGTCAGGTGCAGTTACAGCAATGCTAACAGGTTTAATTTCTGCCCTTGTATTAGTAGCTGTATCACCAAACGTTTGGGGTCCAGAAGGTAAAGCTATTTTTGTAGGTGAACCATTAATTATGTTATCAAACCCTGCATTAATTTCTGTTCCATTAGGCTTCATCGGCGGTTGGATTGGTACACTTCTATCGAAAGAAAAAGCAGACGAAGCGAAATACCGCGAAGTTGATGTAAAAGCAAACACTGGTATTTCTGTGCAGGATGTTTCTCACTAAAAACAATGAAGTTGTCTGAAAAGCATGCGAAAACGCCGCTTTTCAGGCAGTTTTTTTGTTTTATTAAATTGCTGAAATTAGTGGTATACTATTTGAAAATGGCTTTTAGTAGCTTTTTGCCAAATTAATATAAAAAATGAAATAAGCTAGCTCATTACACATTTTTAATATTTGGTGCTGTTCCATATCAACTTTTTATTTAAGGTGATAATCAATTACGTCGAGGTGTAATTGCGTCCGATTTTTCAAAATCTGTGACACCCGCTGAAAGAAGTTAAATGAGGTGATAACATGACACAATCAAAAGCGAAAAAGAAACGCTTAGCAAAGCAGCGTGCAGGTGCTGCGGATGTGACGAAGCAGCGTGGCATTACCGCCTTCTCCACGCATGAACGCAAAACAAAAACAAGGCAAGAAACAATCGATCAATCTTATAAAAAATATAAAAACCATTTCCATGAGTAATCTCTAGGAAATGGTTTTCTTCTTTTGTATAGCGAGTATCGCAATTGTGCCTAAAATGAAAAATGTTCCTAACCAATCAATCCAGCCAAATGCAACACCTAAAAATAGCACAGATGTTACTGCTGCTGATAGTGGTTCTGCACAAGCAAGTAGGCTTGTTTCTGTAGGTGTTAAATATTTCATGCTTTCTAAATAGCTGTAAAAAGCTATGACGGTTCCACATACAATAACAAATAATAGAGCAAAAGGTGCTGAGAATTGCCATTCCCCTTCAAAATGCCAAGGTGGATGAACGAAGCTAAATGCAATGCCACCAATAATCATCCCCCACCCTACTACGAGCATAGAGCCCCAACGACGCAATACTTGAATTGGCTGAATCGTATAAAAGGCTAGGCCAAATGCAGATAATATTCCCCAAATAAATGCGTCCTTAGAAATAGATAAAGAATGAATATTGCCATGTGTAACGAGCAAAAATGTACCGAATAATGCAAAACCTACAGCTAAAAGCTCCTTTATTGTCGGAAGGCGTTTTGCCAGAGCGATGAAATAGGCTGTGACAATTGCTGGACCCAAATATTGTAACACTGTGGCAGTTGCTGCATTTCCATGATTAATGGCTGCTAAATATGTATACTGCACACCAATCATACCTATAACACCGAAAATAATTAATGCAAGAATATCTGCTTTTTGCCGCCAAATATGAAAAATACGAGTTCCTTGCTGGCGATAAGCTACCGTTAATAAAATAATACCTCCACATAGTAAACGTATTGTTGTAAGCCATTCTGTACTCATATGTAGCGTTTGGAATAAATATTGAGATACAGTTCCAGAAATGCCCCAAAATAATGCGGCGAGGAGAACAAGTGCAATTCCCTTCCCGCGGTTTTCTAATGCCATAATGCCATTTCTCCTCTAACGATTTTACATGTATTATAAGTATAAGCTTTTTACTGTGCTTTACATAGCCATTTCAATCTTTTTATTACGAATCACAATAAGGAAATAAGAGCTTAATAGTAAGCTAAATACACCAAATGTAATTCCCATCCACTGAAGGCCAATTAAATCAAGTAACGCCCCTGTTGACAGCAAGACAACCTGAAATAGCACTTGGTCAATCATATTACGGAAGGAGAAGAAACGACCGTGATAATCTTTTGGCACTTGTCGTTGAAAAATAGTCATCGTTGTTGGGAAGAAGCACCCTACTGTAAAGCCGAATAAAGCAAATGTTAATAAAGCAAATAGTTTTATATCAGATAAAAATAGCATAAGCTCCATAAGTCCGATTATAAAAACTGAAAGAAATAAAATTGTGCCAGTTTTCGCGATTTTTGTTAAATGTTTAATAAATACAGCACCTAGCATGAAAGCCGTGCCTTCCACTGCATAAATCATTCCTGACAAACTTTGCGACTGGTGTATTTCTGTAATTTTCATAATGACCAAATTAAAGGAGCCTAAAAATAATATCGGAATAACCATTAATACAAGTGTCATTAACACAACTGGATGTTCCTTTAGCATCGGGTATACTTCTTTAAAGCTACCCTTGCTCTTGTCTTTCGCCTGTAAGGCTTTGTTCTGCTCCTGTAAATCAAATGTAAACGTAATGGCTAGCATAACTACATACATAACCATTGAGGCGATATACAGCCATTTAACGTCTAAATAGCTTAACATTAAACCAGCAGCGGCCGTTCCTATAATTCTTGATATTGTGCGTGCATTCATATGCCAGCCGTTTAAGGTAATTAAATCTTTATCCTTAACTATCATCGGTATCACGGCTTGTAATGCCGGCATATAAAATGCCGCTGCCAATTGCAAGCTAATTAAAAAGAACAGCATCCATATGACCGAGTTTGTAGCAAGTGCAATAAACATAAATATAACAGCGACAACTCGTCCTGCACTCGCAATAATTAATACTTTCTTTTTGCTAGTTGAATCAATAAGACGACCTGCTAATGGACCAACTGCAACGCCAGCAATCATACCGATTGCTAATATGAGCGATTTATGAAAATCAGAGGGCACTGTGTCCTGCATAAATGCTAAGTTGCCGATAATTCCTGCCCAAAGGCCTAAGCCAACGACAAATTCGCCAATTAGCACAATCCATACATTTTTATTTTTCCACATTTATTATCGTCCTTTCCACAATATAACGAAAACCGAAATAAATTGAATGATATAGCAATCTAGGGGAAAAGTCAATAGAGTTTACGAGAGGGCAAAGCGTCAAGTTTTCTTAAAGTAATGACAGTTTAAAAAGAAAAAATCTTGTCCTATACTTTATTTTAAATTCAAGAGTAAGTTACTAAATCTAGTGTTATCAAATTTTAAAGAAACTCCTTCCTATTTTATCGAGGTATTTCTTTGATAAAACATCATTGAAAATGTCTTAAAAGCAGGGCAATGCCCTGCTTTTGGTTTTACACGCTGAAAAAATTTGAATCAAGATAAAACCACCACCGCATTCGTTTGCGATGATGGTTTTTTAACAAGGGACTAAGACGTCCCCATTCACTTTATTGCGCCTCTTTTTTTATGATTGTCGCTCTTACTAAAGCCCCGTCGCCTACTGTGTCAATTCTTAATGACCCATTTGAGTAACGATCCGCTCGCGATAAGCTTGCTACTTGAATTGTTTCTTGGACGCCGCGTTCCGTTTCAAGCAATATCTCGTCCTGTGAAGTGACAGGCAAGACAGCATAAATACGATGTGGATTTGCTTTTAGCTCTTTTAAAATAACAACGCCACGCTTTGCACGATTGCCAATTTCTACTTCGTGAATGGCCATGCGCTTTATTGCGCCACGCTGTGTCACGATGACGAGCTCTTGATTGCCTTCCAGTAAATTTGCAGCCGCTAAGTATTCTCCATTCTTCAATATAATCCCTTTCACACCGCCCGTTCTCACACCAGTAATCGGCAGCTCTTCCGCAGCAAAGCGAATTGTGTAGCTCGTATTGCTCGTTAATAAAATTTCCTGCCCAGGCTTTTGGAGCGATGCGTAAATCATTTCATCACCATTTTTTAAGTTCATCGTTTTTACAGGCTTTGAATAACGTGTGACAACATAATCAGCAAGTGCTGAACGCTTAATTTGTCCGTCTTTTGTAGCTGTAAATACATATACATCTTCTTGTTGGAATGACTCGATACCAATTACTTCAATAATAAATTCCTCTGCATCAAGCGGTACAATGCTTGAAATATGCTGACCGAGGTCCTTCCAACGAATGTCTGGCAGCTCATGTATCGGCTGATAAATATAGTTCCCCTTATTCGTGAACAACAATAAATGGTGCTGTGTATTTAAAATTTCTTCATACAATAAATAATCGGATTCCTTCATTGCGAAATCCAGACCATTGGATGCACTGTGTGAGCGAAGGCTTGTACGCTTGATATAACCATCCTTCGTTACAGTTACGACCACTTCCTCACTTGGGACAAGCACATCCAAAGTTAACTTGATTTCCTCAATTTCTGCTTGGATAACAGAGCGACGTGGCTCTGCAAAGCGTTTACGTACATCAAGTAGCTCATTTTTAATAACGCGTGCTAGCTTTTTATCATCATTTAAAATATCTGTTAGTTTTTCAATAAGCTGTGTTAACTCTTCTTGCTCTGCTCGTAACTCGGTAATATCTGTGTTCGTTAAACGATATAGCTGTAAGCTAACGATGGCTTCTGATTGTATCTCAGTGAAATTGAATTTTTGCTGTAAATTCATTTTTGCGTCACGCTTATCTGCTGAAGAACGAATAGTTTGAATGACTTCATCTAAAATTGACAACGCCTTCATTAAGCCTTCCACAATATGTAGGCGGTCTTTTGCTTTTTCCAAATCAAAGGCTGTACGTTTACTCACAATTTCCTTTTGATGGGTAATATAGGCATCAAGCATAAGCGGTAGCGTCATTAATGTTGGACGTCTGTTATGGATAGCAATCATATTAAAGTTATACGTAATTTGTAAATCCGTTGATTTTAATAAATAGTTTAAAATACCTTGTGCTTGCACATCTTTTTTCATTTCGATAACGATGCGCAAACCATTGCGGTCTGATTCGTCGCGTACATCAGCAATGCCTTCTAAACGCTTATCAGAACGCTGCTCATCTATTTTTTTTATTAAGTTTGCTTTATTGACATCGTATGGTAGCTCGGTAATAACAATTTGCTCTTTGTTTCCCTTAATTGCCTCTATTTCAGAAGCTGCCCGAATAATAATTTTACCTTTACCTGTTTCATATGCCTTTTTTATACCATCTACACCTTGAATAATGCCACCTGTTGGGAAATCAGGTCCTTTTATAACCGTCATTAAATCATCTATTGTACATTCAGGCTTGTCTAAGCGCATTAAAACCGCATCAAGCGACTCCTGCAAGTTATGCGGTGGAATATCGGTTGCGTAACCTGCTGAAATCCCTGTAGAGCCATTTACGAGCAAGTTTGGGAAGCGCGCTGGTAAAACAGTCGGCTCCATGTCTTGATCATCAAAATTCGGGACGAAATCTACTGTACGTTTACCAATATCACGCAGCATTTCAGCCGCCACCTTTGATAAACGTGCCTCTGTATAACGCATCGCAGCAGCAGGGTCACCATCAACAGAGCCGTTATTTCCATGCATTTCAATGAGCATATGGCGAGCTTTCCAATCTTGACTCATACGAACCATTGCATCATAAACAGAGGAATCCCCATGCGGATGGAAGTTACCAATTACATTCCCGACCGTTTTTGCTGATTTTCGGAATGGTTTATCATGTGTATTGCCTTCATTAAACATTGCATATAAAATACGGCGCTGTACGGGTTTCAACCCGTCGCGTGCATCAGGTAATGCGCGGTCTTGAATGATATATTTTGAATAGCGACCAAAGCGGTCTCCCATTACTTCTTCTAAAGGTAAATCTTGAAATCTTTCTGTTGTCATTAATTAGTCCCCCTCTTGATGGATGAATTCATTTTCTAAAATATTTACCTCATCCTCCATCCCGAAGTCGACATGTGTTTCAATCCATTTACGACGAGGCTCTACTTTATCACCCATCAATGTTGTCACACGACGCTCAGCACGTGCTCCGTCCTCTATTGTTACGCGAATTAATGTGCGCGTTTCTGGATTCATTGTTGTATCCCAAAGTTGGTCCGCGTTCATTTCTCCTAGCCCTTTATAACGTTGAATAATATAACCCTTACCTACTTTTTTTATAGCAGCATCCAATTCATTTTCTGTCCAAGCGTACTCAATTACTTCTTTTTTGCCCGCCCCTCTTGAAACTTTATAAAGCGGTGGTAATGCAATATATACTTTTCCTGCCTCTACAAGTGGCTTCATATAACGATAGAAAAATGTTAATAACAGTACTTGAATATGTGCACCATCTGTATCAGCATCCGTCATAATAACAACTTTATCATATGCTGCATCCTCTACAGAGAAGTCAGCACCAACACCTGCACCAATCGCATGAATAATCGTAGCGATTTCCTCATTTTTCATAATGTCCTGAAGCTTCGCCTTTTCTGTATTAATCACTTTCCCTCTAAGTGGTAAAATGGCTTGGAAGGAGCGATCGCGTCCTTGCTTTGCTGAGCCACCTGCCGAGTCACCTTCGACTAAATAAAGCTCATTTCTCGCCGCGTTGCGTGACTGTGCAGGCGTTAATTTACCTGATAAAAGCGTGCTGCCCTTTTTGCTTTTTTTGCCGTTTCTTGCATCTTCACGCGCTTTTCTTGCTGCCTCTCGCACCTGCTGCGCACGAATCGCTTTACGCACGAGCGATGCTGACAATTCAGCATTTTCTTCTAGTACATAAAGAAGCTGCTCTGATACAACAGCATCCACTGCAGAGCGCGCTTCACTTGTACCAAGCTTGCCTTTCGTTTGCCCTTCGAATTGCAACAAGTGCTCGGGAATACGAACGGAAACAATTGCTGTCAAGCCTTCTCGAACATCTGCACCATCTAGGTTTTTATCCTTTTCCTTTAATAAACCGATTTTTCGTGCATAATCATTAAAAACTCTTGTCATTGCTGCCTTTGCCCCAGTTTCGTGCGTCCCACCATCACGTGTACGCACATTATTAACGAAGGATAAGACTGTTTCCGAATAACCATCATTAAATTGCAGAGCAAACTCAACCTCAATCTCTTGCTGCATGCCCTCCACATATTTAACAGGATGCAAAACATCTTTTTCTTCGTTTAGGTAAGCAACAAATGCTTCTATACCGTTTTCATAATGAAATACTTCGTGCTGTCCTTCTGGGCGTTCATCGATTAATTCAATTTTCAAATTTTTTAATAAAAAGGCGGATTCACGTAAACGCTCAGCTAACGTATCGTAATTAAATTTCGTCACAGAAAAAATCGTTGCATCTGGTAAGAAATGAACGAGTGTCCCTGTTTCTTTTGATTTTCCGATAATCTCAAGGGATGTGACTGGCTTGCCACCATTTTCAAAGCGTTGACGATACACTTGCCCATCTCGATGAATCGTCACCTCTAAAAAGCTGCTTAACGCATTCACAACAGATGAACCTACGCCATGTAAGCCACCGCTTGTTTTATAGCCACCTTGTCCAAATTTTCCACCGGCATGTAAAACAGTGAAAATAATTTCCGATGTTGGTTTCCCCATTTTATGCATACCTGTTGGCATACCTCGCCCAAAGTCACGCACGCTAATACTGTTATCTTCATGTATTCTCACGATAATGTGTGCACCAAAGCCTGCGAGCGCTTCGTCCACCGCATTATCCACTATTTCATAAACTAAGTGATGAAGCCCACGTCCGTCTGTTGAACCGATATACATACCTGGTCGTTTACGAACTGCATCTAAGCCCTCTAACACTTGAATCGCATCATCATTATATGCGATTGGTTGTTCCTTCACCAAACAAATACCCCCTAAAACAAACATACGTTCTTTTCTTTTATCGTACAAAGAATAAGTTTAGCTGTCAAGGCGCTAAACCTCTACACAGATAGTCATTGTACCATTTAAGCAAGCTATTTTTCAATGAATGCTTTATTTCAGAGCCCATATCTTCAGGATAATCTCAGCTTTTATATTAAATATTTGCTAAGAAAATCTGTACCTGTCTCTTTGCTTTCGTTACAAATAAGGCTTGCTTCTCCGGCGGTTACAATAAAGTGAAACTTCATTCAGTGGACGCTCTTTCCTACTGAAAGTTAGTTGAACCATTCGGGCTTTTACGGGCAGTTGGTCTCCCACTTATCCTTTGCCCAATTTTACTAAAGTCTTGAAGTAGGAGGCTTACTGACCGTTAATACGGGATAAATGGTCACTATCCTCATTTCAATAGGTATGTCTCAAAAACGTTTTTGACACGCCTATTCTTGCAAAAACAAAAAAAATCGTCAATCTACTATTCAATTGCTAGGCAATCAGTGTATAATCATTATTACAACATATTAGTACCAACTATCAATTTTGAAAGGAGCACATGTATGTCAACTGCCATTATATTGATTTGTGCTTATTTAATTGGCTCCATCCCTTCGGCATTATGGATTGGTAAGCTTTTTTATAATACAGATATTAGAAAGCAAGGAAGCGGAAATTTAGGTGCAACGAATACTTTTCGTGTTCTCGGTAAAAAAGCAGGCTTAATCGTGACAATTATTGATGTTTTAAAGGGCACAGCTGCTGTTCTATTACCTTTATTGCCATTTTTCCAAGACGTGCAAATTCACATATTAATTTTAGGTGTTGCCGCTGTACTAGGTCATATCTTCCCTATTTTTGCGCGTTTCCGTGGTGGCAAAGCCGTAGCAACTTCTGCAGGTGTTGTGCTAGGATATGCATGGCCATTATTTTTACTACTTTTTGTCGTATTTTTCATTACGCTAAAGCTTACAAAAATGGTCAGCCTCACATCTATGATTGTTGCACTCATCGCCCTTATTTATAGCATAGTTTACTTAGTATTAACAGGTGATTTTGCCTTATTTATTTTAATTGCCATTTTATTTACGTTTATCGTTTATCGTCACAGAGAAAATATTAAACGGATTAAGGCAGGTACAGAGCCGAAAGTGAAATGGATTTAAACTACAATAGAGTTGTCTGAAAGCGGAATAACGTGTTGCTTTCAGACAATTTTTGTTTTTAAAACGAACGAGTAAAATATTGTGCTAAAGATGCCTTAGTCCACCTCTCATGCATGTAATTAATCTTCGCTTGCAATGACTCTCAAAGCAATTTACTGTTACTACCCTGTGAAATCCGCTAAAATATAAGTATAAATGTATGTCGGAGGCTATTGTCATGAAAATAGTATTAACAGATGCAGCGATTAATTGGTTTCAAAAAGAAATGGAAGTACAACAAGGAGATTATGTACGATTTTATGCAAGATACGGTGGTTCTTCCCCTTTTCATGAAGGCTTTTCACTCGGTATGAACCGCGAATTCCCTCATGAAATTGGCGTAGACACAGTTGTTGAAGGTGTTCATTATTATATCGAACGCAATGATGAATGGTTTTTCAATGAGCATGATTTATATGTAAGTGTGGATGAACAGCTCGATGAATTAGCTTATGAGTATAAAAAAGCCTAAATCAAGATAAATAGCGATGGAATTCGTCTGAAAATTCATTTTGAGACGGCTCCATCGCTTTAATATAAATGCTAAATTAAATTACGTCCTCTAGCATTCAACTAGCTTGTTAAATATGATATTCGATTTCTTCCTCAACAAAATCCCATTTATATGGTGTTTCTTGGTATACGTAATAGTTCAGCCAATTGTAGAACAATAAATGTGAATGTGCACGCCACGTGTTTTTCGGCGCTTTAGTAGGATCATCATTTGGAAAGTAATTAATCGGTACTTCTACATTATCTCCCTTTGCCACATCTCGCTCATACTCATCTGCAAGCGTTGTCGCGTCATATTCTAAATGACCTGTAATCATAATTTGCTTGTTGTCTTTAGACTGTACAATGAAGACACCAGCATCATCAGAATAGCTAAGTAAGCGTAAATCTGGATGCGCGCGAACTTCCTCTATCGATACCGATGTATGTCTTGAATGTGGTGCTACGTATTCGTCACTAAAGCCACGCACTAAATCGACAGTTAAATCTGTAATGACGTGCGAATAGACACCAGAGCATTTTTTCGGTAACTCGAATTTTCCAATGCCATAATGATGGTAGAGGGCAGCCTGAGCGCCCCAACATATATTCATAATCGATGTGACGTTTAATTTTGCCCATTCCATAATATCCGTTATTTCTTTCCAATAAATAACGTCCTCAAACTCCATTCGTTCAATTGGTGCGCCTGTAATTATCATCCCATCAAATCGGCGGTGTTTGATTTCGTTAAATGTCGTATAAAACGATTGTAAATGCGATTTTGAAACATTTTTTGACTCATATGTCGCTGTATTTAAAAATGTCACATTCACTTGTAATGGTGTATTTCCTAACAAACGTAATAATTGCAACTCCGTTTTCTCTTTTTCTGGCATTAGGTTACAAACTAAAATATTTAACGGACGGATTTGCTGTGTTCTCGCACGGTCCTCCTCCATTACGAAAATTTTCTCTTGTCTTAATAGCTCGCCTGCTGGCAATTGCTTCGGAATATTAATTGGCACTTCGCTTCCCCCATTTCTTGAATTAACAAATCAATTATCTTTTGAAGCATGGTTGAATCAGCTAGAGAAGGTAATGCAAAAACCCTCTCATTCCAGTAAAGAGAATGAGAGGGTTTTCGTAATCAAATCCGTTCACTCTTATCTCTCGGGGACAATCCCCGCTGGAATTAGCACCTTTCTAATAAATATTAGAGGTTGCTGAAGCGTCAACGGGCCATGTCCCTCGGCTTCTCTTGATAAGATTTATTAATTTTCATATATTGTAGCATGTGTGTTGCGGTTTGACAATAGGGTTTAAAAAAGCTCCTTCAACAATGTAAATGACTTTGTCCGAGCCTCTTCATCATAAATAGAAGCAGTTACCATTAATTCATCTATTTTTGTGTCTGCAACGAATTTTTCTAATTGTGCTTTGACTGATTGCTGGTCACCAACGAACATATATTGACGTTGCTGCATAATTGCCTGCTTTTCAAATGGTGTCCATATTTCATCCATATTGTCTACAGGTGGCTGAAGTAAATCATGTGTGCGACGAATAATGCTTAAGAAAAGCTGATAGTAAGTTGTTGCCAATTTTTGAGCTTCTTCATCGGTATCGGCAATCATCACATTGACACAAGCGAGCATTTTCGGCTTCTGTAAATGCTCAGAAGGCTGGAATTGTGTACGATAAATATCAATTGCCTGCATTAAATAGTCAGGGGCAAAATGACTTGCAAAGGCATATGGCATACCACGGCGAGCAGCTAGTTCTGCACTAAATAAACTTGAGCCTAACACCCACATTGGCACATTTGCACCAAATCCAGGATAAGCCTTAATGTAATCTGATTCCTGTGCTTTTGCTAAAAAGCGCTCTAGCTCCTCAATATTATCTTCAAAGTCCTCAGCATCACGGCGACGTAGTGCCCTTGCTGTAAAATGGTCTGTACCGGGTGCACGACCTAAGCCTAAATCGATTCGACCTGGGAACATTGCATCAAGTGTTCCAAATTGCTCGGCAATAATTAATGGTGCATGGTTAGGTAGCATAATTCCACCGGAACCGATTCGAATTTCCTTTGTTGCACTAGCCAAATAACTCATGACAACAGAAGTGGCTGAGCTTGCGATGGAACGGCTATTATGATGCTCAGCCACCCAAAAACGTTTATAGCCTAACTGCTCGGCTAAAATAGCTAAACGACGAGAGCGTTCAAATGCTTGGGTTGTAGTTTGACCTTCACTCACAGACACTAAATCTAACACAGAGATCGGTATATTTTTCAACATGATTATCACCTCACTAGTTACTATAACGAAAGTGGAAAAAAGATGCTTGCAATATGCTTTCCATTTAATTTCTTTCAATTATCATGACGAAACTTCGTAAAAGCACGCAAAATACGCTCTTTTTGCTTCGTTACATTAATAGCACCAGATGTAGCTTATGCTCTAAAGGGCATCTAATAAGCCGATGGTATAGATTGGGCGAAATGTCCCACCCTCTAGTATTGAGCTTGTATTTGTCATGCTTGCTCCCGCTCCTTTATCACCAGCTCTAAATGTGCATCCCAAGCGTTGGTCAATGTATTAAAGACACGTATATCAAAACTATCTTTGCTTGTATTATGTAATACAAATTGCAAGCATGGTACATCATGGATTTGTAGCTCTTCGACGCTATTTATTGAGGTAATAAATGTTGGCTCTGCGTGGTCATTTGTCGCGCCATTTTGCAATGCGTCCACAATTTGTTGCTCATTCCACGTCACGGATAGTTGCTCTATATATTGTAGCTCGTCAGGAAATTCATCGAATTCCTCTAGTTCACCTTGTAAAAAGCTTGCGTGCAAAGGACTATAAAATAATTCCTGCTCCATTTCCTCAAGCTGCTCCTCAAAAATACCTGCAGCCAGCTGTGCCTCCCCTTTTTCAGTTAATTGAATCGCTTCCTCCATTGTTAGCAGTCCTGTTTTCTTCATTTTTTGCAGTAAATCCTCAATAAATAATGATTCGACAAGCAGGACATCTGCCACCGTTTCGGCATCTTGAAAACGCCCTGTTTGAAAGGCACGCAACATCATTTTCATTAAAATATCCATCGGTATGCGACGAATTGGTGTGTATTTCGTTAAGAGCGTATGAATCGGTATTGAAAAATGCTTCGTGCTAACAATTTCCGCTGAACTAGGAAGCGGCAGTTGCTGTTTTATTTGTCTTTCAAGCTGTTGTAATTCCATAATTCACTCCTATGTGCGGTAGCCGTCCTGTGCTTTCACTACATCCAGCACATGCTGATACATACGGCGCGTTTCCTGTTTTTTCGGACGCTGCGTAAACATTTCCGTGCTACCAACCATAATTAATAATTCACGAGCACGTGATAGTGCGACATTTAAGCGGCGATAATCCTGTGCAAAGCCAATGCTACCATGCCCGTCATTGTTTCGCACCATGCTGACAATAATGACATCCATCTCCATTCCTTGAAACTTATCGACCGAGCCTGTGCGAATATGCAAATGTGGGAATTGATATTGTGTCATATCATTAATACGCTTCACTTGCTCCGCATAAAAGCTAATAACACCAACTGATTTTTGCGCATCCTGTGCTATCAAGCCCTGTTCCTTTGCTTGCGCTGTTGCATCATTTAGCGATATAAGGAGCTCCTTCACCTTATCTAATTCAGCCCGATTAAATAAGCTAGCCCCCTCTTTCATCCGTTCTTCAAAACAGCTTGTTGTATGAGGGATATCGAGCCATAATAAATGATGCTGACGATTGAATAATGGCGTTTCCAAAAGATGATCGCGTGCTGCGTCAGAATCAATTAAACCGCATTGCAAGGTATCTTGCTCGTTTTGATAAAACGGCACAATCGTTTCCATAATATTGGTATGCATTCGATATTGGATTGCTAGCATTGTTTTATTCGACTGGGGCAGATTTTTGTATAAGCGCTCAAACAATGATTCCTCAAGTAGCTTTTCAAGCTCCCGCTTTTCCTCAAATGTGTCGCTATTTTTGATTACCTGCTCTAGCGTCTCTTCAAATGTTTCATCCCCAATTAGTGGTGGAAGCTGATGATGGTCACCAACTAAAATAATTTTCTTGCCTTTTAACATCGGTAGCAGTAGCTCTGGCGGTGTAGCCTTCGATACTTCATCAATAATCACAACATCAAATATTGGATAATTATCCATAAACTCTTTATTCGCAGAGGCCACACAGGTTGTCCCAATGACGTTTGCATGCTTAACATAGAGCTTACGAATTTCCTCTAAGTCATGCTCACTTGCCTTCGCTAGCATCGTTTGCCATTCGCT
Source organism: Metasolibacillus sp. FSL H7-0170 (assembly GCF_038593115.1). Taxonomy (NCBI): domain Bacteria; kingdom Bacillati; phylum Bacillota; class Bacilli; order Caryophanales; family Caryophanaceae; genus Metasolibacillus; species Metasolibacillus sp. FSL H7-0170. The sequence continues at coordinate 564,949 of NZ_CP151964.1, forward strand.
TTGTAATTGTTGTGTGATTGGCAGAAGTTCAAGCTGCTGCTCGATTTTTTCAATCGTGGCTCGGTTGACTGCTATACGCCCCTCTATTGCATTTAAAGCTGCCTCGAGATTTTGCCTTGTTAGTTGTTCAAGCTCTTCACGCTCTTTTTCTAATGCTAAGCCTGTGCTATTAATTTCTTTTAGCTGCTCTTTCAATAATTGCAATTTCTCGTTACCATTTGTTAACTGCTCATTAAGTTGCTGCAAGTCTGCTGTTGTTGTTTCATAAGCTGCTGTTAAGTTTATACGAGTTATCTTTTGTTGTTCAAGCTTCTGTTGGCTTTGCTCTAACTCAGTACGCTGCTGCTGTAATTGCTCAGCAGTTGCAGTTATTTCTGGCAAACTTTGCAACTCTAGCTGAATAGCTTGAAGCTTCTGTTGATATTGCTGCTCTGTACTGCGCAATTGCTGTAGCTGCACTTCACTATGTCCAAGCTGCTCTTTATATAAATCAACTAACTCCTCCTTAAGTTTCGTGAAAATTAGCATAACCTCGCGCATTAAATCTTGATATTTCACCTGTAACTGTTCAATGTATGCAATACGTAGTAGCACACCTTGAATAGAGCGTGTACCATTTTCTACATTGATTTTTTTCTCAGCAAAAGCGCGGCTTAGCTTTGTTAAAAATTCATTGACCTCCGCTAGCGAATACGTATGATTCACTGGTAAAGCTGGCGCTGTTACATGGATTTGCAGCGTTTTTTCACTATAGGCAAGTGCTTTTTCTAGCCTTTCACTTAATTCCTTTAGCGGTTTGTAAGCGACAATTTCAGGCTGCAATTTTGCTAATGAGGCAAGCAATCGGTCGATGACGAAGCTGCGCCGTATATTATGTGCTACGATAAAATCTTCAACATCCTGTACTTTTTTTAGCTCCGTAATTTTTGTTGTTAATTGCTCAATTACATTGCCCTCTGGCGAGATACGCTGTAGCTGTGCCGTTATATTCATTAACTGTTGTTCTAACAGCAGTTCTTCTGCTTTTATAGTAGCTGCTTGTATGGCAGCAGTAAGCTGTACGAGCTGCTGCTGATTTGTGACCTCTTGGGCACTGATTTCCTCCTTTGTAGGAAGCGCAACAAGTTGTTGTTCACTTATTGCAATAACCTCAACAAGCTCCACTTTCTTTGCCTCAAGCTGCTCTAGCTGTTGCTCAGTTTGCTCAAGCTCTTTTTTTAATGGCGCCAGCTGTTTTTTCAGTGCTGCTATTTTTTCAATTACTATTTTTAGTTGTTCTTCAGCTTGCTTTTTTCTCGCAATTGCCTGCTGAAGCTCGTTTTTTTCTTCCTGCAATTGTTCAAGCTGCTTTTCGGTTGTTGCGATTTCCTGTTCAAGTAGCTGCTGCTTTTTATCCTGCTGTGAAACTTCATGGGTAATTGCCTCAAATGTTTGCTCCTGCCAATACGTGCCTACATTCTCCTCAATAAACTTTTTGCCTTCCTCTTCAATACTTTCAGTACGCCCATAGCGCAAAATTCGAATATCCTTATTCGATAATAAGCGGCTCAAAGCATTATCAACAGCTAAATTAGACTGTGAGGCAACAAGTGTTTTTAAGCCCGCTTTTGCATTTTGATAGCATATTTCGGAAATAACAGTTGTTTTGCCTGTGCCTGGAGGACCTTGTATCACATATAAATCCTCGGCGCTCATAGCCCCTGCCACAGCTTTACGCTGAAATTCATTTAATTGATTATAAAAATCGGGTTCAATAGCTGTTGTGTGAGTCGCGATAACAGGCTTATCCTCAAATAAAATATTTTCTAAATTAGCGTTTGCCGCAAGCCCTTCCTTTAAACGCTCAAAGCCTTTTAGCAAACGATTAAGCTGTGATTTGGTAGAAGCATTACTGAAATCTATAAAGCCCATTTCAAAATGAAGCTCATTATTTCTTGCTAACCGGATTGCTTCAGGCTTTAAGGCGATTTCGATTATGTGAGCACTGCGATTCACCTTTACAACCTCACCTAAGTCCATTTTAAAACCACGTACTCGTGCACTCAGCCCCTTTAATTGCTTCCAAGCTTTATCAGGTATTTCACTACAAGTAAACGTAATATGGGTAAAATCGCTATTCAATGTGTGCGTTGTGAATTTTGCTTCAATATCTTCAATGTCAGCATTTTGATTGAGCACCTTCAAATAACCTTCCCACGAGGTGATGCGCTTGTTTACATAATCAAAACGCTCCTGAGCAACAGGTAGCGCGGCTAGCGTTTCAATAAATTTATCCGGATATGTATGACCGCTAATTCGCGACGGCACAAAATGAATGAGTAGCCTTTCACGACGATTTGTAGCAACAGGGGTTCCTTTTCCTCTTGTACGAAAGCTTTTTGCGACAAGTCCATTTTTCAAATCAAAAACGCAATCCATTATGACAACGCGCTCCTGAAACTTATTCTTTAAGGCGCGGTTTTTCTCATTATCAAAATAAAGTGTAAGTGCAAGCTGTGTTTGCTCTATTGCGAGTTTTTCAATATAAACAATAAAGTTTTTTTGCAAACGAAAAAAGGCCTGTTCATCTTGAACATGCTGCTGAATGGCTTCACGTGCCGTATTCGTTAATAATATATGACAACGAACCGTTTCAATGGCAACCTTCTGTACCATGAACATACCTCCCATGCAAATTTGACACAAAAATAATTATACCAAGAAACAGCGTATGCCGATAGCTCCTATACGCGAAAAAAGAGCAGTCTAAGAGACGGCTCTTTTATGCTGAAAGCAAAGCGACAGGAACACATGGTTTTAGCGAATCATAAAATATAGAAGTTAATTACTTCTTCATTCGCATATGCTCAATATACGCCGCTTCCCATTTAGGATTTACTTTACTTAAAGCAATCGGTCGGAAGTTTTCTTTACGCACTAATGTATGTACAGACGTTGCAGTTGCTGCTAATGTACCATCCTCATGAAGTATTTCGTAGCCATACGTTGTTCGTAAACGAGAATGCGATTCAATCCATGTACGAACTGTAGCTACTTGCCCATAGCGAAGCGCTGCCTTATATTGAATCGAAACATCTAAAACAGGCGATAAAAAGCCATCCTGCTCTAATTTTGCATATTCAAAACCTAAATCTTTAATTAATTGTGCCCGTCCAATTTCCAACCAAATGACATAATTCGCATGGTAGACAACACCCATCTGGTCGGTCTCCGCATAGCGGATTTCAATTTGTTTTTCTGATATATACATTTTCTTCACCTCAGGTACTATCATACCGCGATTGGTGGGGGTTTGTCAGTTCAGAAGTGTTATTTTAGGAAGGTTGTTTTTGGGGGATTTTTTTAGTGGTTTTTTCTTTTTGACTTTCATTTCTGTTAATTGTTGCTTTCTTCCTAAGCAATCTGCTATATGATATAATAAATATTATTGTGCTTTTATCATAAGAGATTGCACAAGAAAAAACCGAATTAGAATCACAAGCTTTTGTACAATCCTCTCCTTGAGAAATAGTCGAACCTACGAAAGAAGGTGTAATATTTGACAGACCGTGAATTTCTTGAAGCTATACTAAAAAAAGTTGAATCAATTGATTCGAAGATTGATACAGTGACACATCTAGTCGTTAAAAATAGTGAGGATCTTACATATTTACGTGCAACGGTAATTTAAACTCCTTTTGACCTTACGATATTTCAACTTACGTCTCACTACTTCCCGTTTACGATCAATTCTTTTGTTTCAAATAACTTTTTGTAAATAGAAAAAGAGAAAGATTATTTATTGTGTAAAGGGTCTATTCTTATTCCGTTATCAAAACTTGCTTCTTGTTAGCGAGTAAGGGGAAAGATTTTCTAACCGAAAAATATGATGAAGGAAGGGATTTATTAATGAAGGAAAGACATGAAATATTATTCAATCAGTTGGCAAGTTATCGAAATACCACTCTTAGTTTATTGAAAGATGTTACAGCAGAAGATGCAGAAATCATTCCAAATAAGTTCAATAATAATATTCGTTGGAATATGGGACATATTTATCTTGATCAATATTTGTGGATAGAAACGCAAACAAAAGAAAGAATAAATGTCCCATCAGAATTCAATTCTTGGTTTGGATATGGTACATCCCCAACAAGTTTCACCTCTAAGACACCATCTTATGAAGAATTAAAAGTACTTTTAGAAAATCAAATAGAAGATATCAAAGAAAAATATGCTAGTAAACTAGAAATTAAATACTCCCCTACTGAAATGGGAATGAATACAATTGAACAAGTATTAATTAGAACAATTTTCCATGAAGGTATACATTTTCAAACCATTTTAAATTTGAAAAAGTTGATTAAATAAATATAAAAACCTGCCATCATAGCTAAACAGTTACTGCAAGAAAATATAATAAATTGTGGTTTACTTTAAAACATCTCCTCTTTGACAAAATAAAAAGTTGATTTTTACTTATTCATTCTAAATTCAGTATTTATAACTTTTGCATATAAAATTCTTATTTTTTTAATGAAGCACAACTGAAACGTCCGAAAAGAAGTGCTACGCACGCTTTTGGGACGCCCCATTCCTTATTTCAAATCATCTGGATAAACAGTTGTATCAAAAATTTCGCCGTTCGCTTCGTCTTTATAATGGATTGTTACTTTATAATCTTCCGCATTTGCACCGCTAAAGATTTGGTGGTACATGCCTGCAATCGCTAGTCCAAATGAAGCAATAGCATCAAAGCTTCCTTCAAACTTTTCTTTTTCAACTGTTAGTGTAAATTCAGTATATTTTTTATCGTAGTCTACATCTTTGATTGATGGGAAGTTATCCGTACTTTTAATTTCTTCAATTGATTCTAGTATCCCATCCTCCAATTCTTGCATCATTTCTTTATGCTTGTCCTTTGACATTTTATATGTCAATGAGCCGTCCTCATTTTTCGTTACTTCACTGATTCCTTCTTCCTTAGCATTTGCAATTACATCCTCTACATTTTGACCTTCTAGAAAAGATGCAGGTAACTTGATTTCCACATTTTGATTACAAGCTACTAAAATAAAAGATAACGCTAATAGGAATGGCAATATTTTTTTCATAAATTCTCCTCCTCGTATATTAGTAGTAAGAGCTCTTTCCGATAGAATTTCCAGTTGATCCGGACAGCTGGGGGATCTGTTGGATTTCCTATAGGAAGTGGTCGCCGATTGGCTCCCTCACTCTTGTTTTATGTTTTACCTGTTTGACCCCTGCTTTACCGAGGGAGCCAAAAGGAAATCATCATTTTTTGTTAAATACTATTTTAAGTATTGCCTACAGGTGCTTACCTGTTTATTTGTCATACACTTTTTTAACCTAATTTTATAGCACATGGGCGAAGGATGGAGGAAGCTCCATTTCAGTACTTCGTCCTTTTTTATTCATCCAAAATAGTTCACTCAGCCCTGTGTCCATGCGACAATGGAACAGACAAGGTATTCGCAGGAAATAGCTTTCCCTCCTTGCAGACATCCATTGTACTGCTTAATAAGCCTGCTACCCATCGTTCATTATTGAAGGTCTAACCACTGGCTGCGACGCAAGGTTTAGAAGAGAGTGTAGCGCTCATTTATGGTCTTCTGCTTGCGATTGCTGATAACGAGGCAGACATCGATGATTCGGGTGGGCACCCAGGTCTGAGTGTATCTTGATTAATTCCCCCTTAGGAGGTGATTGGCATGTCACAAATGCTAGTCGGTATTGACGTGAGTTTGCGCTCCCATCATGTCCATTTCATGCATGGAGAGGGACACACACTCGCTGATTTTTCTGTTCAAAATGATGTTATAGGTGCGGACACCTTGATTCATAAAATTGTACGAACAGCGGAAAAAAATCAAACAGATCAATTAAAAATTGGGATGGAAGCCACGGATCAATATAGTTGGCACCTTGCCCATTACTTAAAAGCACAATGTAAGAAAGTCTTACCCCATCTTCAAACAGCGATTTATATGCTCAACGCCCGTAAAGTAGCTCGTTTTAAGAAGGGCTATGATACGTTACCGAAGAACGACAAAGTAGACGCCTGGGTTATTGCGGATCATCTACGCTTTGGACGATTGCCACATGAAATGCAAGAAACCTTAATCTATGATGCACTGCGTCGTTTAACACGCACACGATTCCATTTAGTCCATGAAATTGCGCGTAATAAAACGTACATGTTAAATCAACTGTACTTAAAATTTAGTGGCTTACGCCAAGACAATCCGTTCTCCGATACATTCGGTGCGACAAGCATTGCGGTCATTGAAGAACTGGACCCTGGCATCATTGCCGATATGCCTTTGGAGGAACTGGTCGAATTCCTTCAAGAGAAAGGCAAAAATCGTTTTGCAGAGCCGGAAGAGATTGCGAAATATCTCAAGCAGCTCGCACGTAATTCGTACCGTTTAGATAAAGTGATGGCCGATCCGGTTAATCTCTCTTTATCCGTGATTTTAAGCACCATTCAACACATCGAAAGCCAAGTGAAGCGTCTTGATAAGGAAATCGAGCGCATTATGAAAGGCATTCCACAAACATTAACATCGGTAAAAGGCATCGGTCCCGTGTACGCAGCGGGCTTAATCGCTGAGATTGGGGATATTCATCGTTTTGATGATCATCACGCTTTAGCGAAATATGCAGGTTTAGTATGGACACAGTATCAGTCAGGCGAGTATGAAGCCGAGGATACCAGCCGAATGCGAACCGGTAATAAGTATTTACGCTATTATCTTGTGCAAGCATCAGACGCCATACGAAAACATGACACCGAATATAAAGCCTTTTATCAAAAGAAATACCATGAAGTAACCAAGCATCAACACAAACGCGCTCTCGTCTTAACCGCTAGAAAACTTGTACGACTCGTGCATTCGCTACTACGCACGAAACAGTTGTACATTCCGAAAGAAGAAAGGAGAGAATAACCAACAATTTCTCACTTTTCTTTAGCCGTTTTCCAAACTTCCATTTTTTAACTATTTTTAGTTGGAAAACGCGAGGTTTATTTGAGTGCGCCTAAAAATGGTCATTTAGCAGTTACAGCACTTAAGAATTTCCAATTTTACTGTTTTTAATGGTTGACATTACACCACTGTGCTTATCTATTACTATACATAATTTAAAGACATACTACTATGAATTTTGTAAAAAAATAGCGATATATCCCCCGCTTGCTTTTGTCTAGAAATATCCGTTGGAGGTTGGGACAAGGCTATTTAGTCGCTTGGATTTCAGCGTGAATCCTGCACCTGCTGAAAGATGATAAAGACTTAAATTTAATAAGTAAGTTTAAAAGCCCACTTTACTAGCTGGGCTCAAATTTATTTCGTTGCACTGCGTCGCTGCTCAATCGTTACGTATAGCCCTAACAATCGGTCTGTTGTCATTTGTTTATTTTGCAAATCTTTTAAATGCGAGTCTTGGATGATGCCATCTTTGGTTGCTTGGGCTAAAAAGGCTTCTGCAGCTGTTTGCATGGCTGGACTTCCCGGATTCCATATTTGAGACATTGGTATTCCCTCCTTTGGATCCGCTACAATTAACTGAACTTGTAGCTTACTATTCGATGGAACAATGACAGTACCTTCTAGTTTATAGCCAGAGGGCATTTGCCACGTAGACTTGATTTCAAAATGTACTCTATCCACACTTCCTAGCCAATCGCCACCCCACGTAATGTTCAACTTTCGAGCAATCGCACCTACTTTATTTAATATTACTGCATCATATAAAACATTAGGTGGACTAACAGCAATATCCCATGCCAGACGTGATGTATGGTTACTATTTAACGTCCAAGTGACAATGGGACCAGGTCTTGTACGTCCTTGTGCGTAAAGATAATTTTGGCGTTCCTGTGAGCGGTATGTTTCGGTGATGAAAATATTTCGAATACCTGCTTTGTAGCACTCCTGAAATAATAGTCGGCATGCGGTTTGCCCTACTGGCAGTAGCTCGGTTAAATCTCTAATTGTTGCTTCTACACTCATTCATATCACCTTCTTTCTTTCTATTTTTATGCTGTATCTTCACTGTTAATTGTGCGAATTATATTAGAAAATAGAAAAGTCCAAAAAGCCGAGCATAGCTGGCATTTTGGACAGTAGCGATGATGTTACGCAAAATGTTGATTCACAAAAACAGAAAACATCTTTTTTAACAATCTGATGAACATTGGCTTTAGCAGTGTTATCCTTCAGTAAAAGGGAAGCGATGAAAACATTGATTTCAATGCGGTGACAAAACAAAATGGACTTTTCGGATAACTTCATTGTCGGTGATGCTCCTTCAAAAGTCTTTGAAAAAGCGAGAAACACTGAGTTCCGAATGAAACCGAAAATTGAATTTTCATTGTCTCGCACGCATTGGACTTTGGCATAATAATGCAACAAAAGGCTGTCCGAAAAGATACACACTTTTCGGACAGCCTTCCTTTAGAAAAAACATTATGCGCGTTCTTTTATAATGTAGCATAACAGCCCTAGACAAAAACTAAACAATATTAATGAATATACGGCATTATATGATTTTGAACAACTTCCTGTCCTGTGGCAATCCATCTTCCTTTTTGAAAGATTTCTGCATCTTTTTCGACCGGTGATTGAAATTGGCTCGCACCCGTTGCATCTAACCAGGAGCTTTCATCATAATCGAGTCCCACATTTACAATATGTTTAATAATAAATGGCTTCTGAAAGCGAATGATGCAATCATAACAATCCATTTCACCTTCTACTACAACGAATGGGGCACGTAAATAAATTGTTGTACCTCCTCCACGCCATAGCGCTACATCAAAACTCCCTCGGTCATAATCCCAATTGCCACCAATCGAAAAGCCATATTTGCAAATTTGGTTGCGTAGTAAGCCGTACTTCGCTTCACGTCCTACAATTGCCGTTTCTAACAATAACATAATATCTACCTCCTTGCTATGGAGTGTAGCCAAAAAAAGTCCCTTTAAACAGCTTGTTTAAAAGGATTTTCTCATAAAGTGAAACTTCAGTTTCCCTCAGATTGAATTTGAACCAATCAGGGCTTTTACTGGCAGTAAATCTCGCACCTTTATTTTTCTTGAAGTGGGTATCTTACTGCTCGTAACTGCGTGATAATTTGCAATTATTCTATTACATCTTCAGCAGGTTGCTCATTCTCTAATTTTTTCACTTCGATATAGCGTAAATAAATATCTTCTTTTTCATAGATGGAAAAGGCATAATTTTCGTATTCGATTACGATATCATCGATTAAATCTGTATTTTGCGAAAAATACCAACCACCAATTGTATCAATATCTGGGTTTTCCAGCTCGATATGTAATAGATTTGCGACGTCGTCTAATAGCATTTTTGCATATAAAATGTAATGATTTTCTCCTATTTTCCGAATATTAGGAACTTCATCTCCGTCAAATTCATCGCGTATTTCACCAACAAGCTGCTCTAAAATATCTTCGACAGTTACTAAGCCAGATGTACCTCCATATTCATCTAATAAAACAGCCATATGAATGCGCTCTTTTTGCATTTTTGTTAATAAATCTTGAATAGGAATTGTTTCAATCGTTTTAATGATAGGGTTAACGAAATCCTCAATTTTAAATGTTTCTTCTCTAATACGATTGTTAATGCCTAATGTTAAAATTTCTTTAATATTGAAAAAGCCAATAATATTATCTCGATCGCCATCAAAGACAGGATAACGTGTGTAACGTTCCTCTGAAATTCGGGTAATGACCTCCTGTAAATTGGCAGAAATATCAAAGCCAATGATTTCTGTACGAGGAACCATAATTTCGCGGGCAATTGTATCGTCAAATTCGAAAACGTTATTTACATATTTCAGTTCGTTTTTATTAATTTCACCACTTTTAAAGCTTTCCGCTAGCAGTAATCGTAGCTCTTCTTCAGTATGTGACAGCTCATGCTCGCTTGCGGGCTTCATGCCAAACAGGCTAACTAAAATACGAGCGGAGCCATTTAAGAACCAAATGAATGGATATAAAATTTTATAAAAAAGCATAATAGGTTTGGCGCAAAGTAGCGTAATTTGCTCTGCCTTTTGAATCGCCATCGTTTTTGGTGCTAACTCTCCTACGACTACGTGTAAAAATGTTGCAATTACGAAAGCGCCTCCAATTGTAAACGCTTGAATATAATTTGTACCAATGCCAAGAAACTCGAAAAAAGGATGTAAGAAAAACTCGAATGTTTTTTCTCCAACCATACCGATACCAAGTGCTGTCACTGTAATACCTAATTGACAAGCTGATAAATATTCGTCTAAATGAGTGGTTACTTGTTTTGCAGATTGAGCGCTTTTCACACCTTCAGCAACGAGCTGGTCAATGCGTGATTGGCGTACTTTAACAATCGCAAATTCAGTTGCAACGAAAAATGCGGTTAGTGCTAGTAAAATAATGAAAATGGTTAAATTAACACCTGTCGTCAATAAATTGTCCTACGCAGTGTAGCGTAAGACTTCACCTCCTACGTAATTAAAAATTGTAAAGATTGAATTAACGCCTTGCTATCATCCTGCATATTCTTTTTAATATGCTGCCATATTAATGGATTTTCTTTTGATAATCGTGTAACAAGTAGCGTTACTTCCTTTTCAAGCTGCTGAATATGCATACATAGATTGGCAATGTCAGCGTCAGCCATTTCTGTTTGAACTAGTGCTTTAATTTGCTCTAATGATAGCCCTTCTCTTTTCTTTAACTCAATGAATTTTAATTGTGCAATCGAATTTTCATTGTAATAGCGATAATTGGAGCTCGAACGATGGGCCTTTAGTAAGCCTAAATTCGTATAGTAATCAATTGTACGTTTTGTAATTCCTGTCATTTCAGCTAGCTCACCAATTTTCAGCATCTCGATCCCAAATAAATCCCCTCCAAACTATCACGTGATAGTTTTAGTATACTCGTAGACGAATATTGTTTGCAATTATATTAACTCTCATTTAATGTTATTAATTATGCGAGAAATAAATATCGTTTTTGTATGAATAATAGACGTGAGTAAAAAAGTAAATTCTTCTATGTAGTGTCGTATAATATGTAGATTAATAATGGCATATCACCTCTTATACTATAATGAATTTATCTTCTAATAGTCAAATCCATTAATTAGTGATAAAATAAAGCTTCAATACAGTAAGGGACGTGAATTTTTTGATTAAAATTGAATTACCAAAACCAGACCTTGTTATTCGTCAGCGTGAACAAGTATTAAAACCAGGCGATGTAGAAATTACACCATTCCATGGCTTCATTGATTTCCACAAAATCACACGCGATAAGGGCGGTATTTTCTTTTTCTATAATGAAAAAAATGAGCTTTTATTTGTCGGGAAAGCACGTAAAATTCGCCAGCGTATTAAAAAGCATTTTGAGGACAATGTTTCACCGATGAAAAAACACCGTGATGAAATTTTTAAAATTGAAGTGTACGAAATCGAAGATCCGATGGAACGTGAAATTTACGAAACGTATGCGATTAATACATTGCGTGCTAAATATAATACAGAAAAAGTTTTCTTTTAAGTGAAAAGCCTCTGCTGTGCTCTATACATGGCAGAGGCTTTTTTAATAAGTTGAAAATCTTATTATGATAAATGCTTATCTTCTATCATATAGTAGAGCATCTAAGTGAAAGGTGGAACAACTGTGGAACTGGCACTACTCTATATGATTTGGCTACGCATTTTATCTGGTAGCGTTGATATCTTTGCCGCACTTATCATGTACAAGCTTGATAATTTAGAAAAGGCTTTTATTGTCAACACATCACTTGCACTAGTTGGTCCTATTATTTTCATCATTACAACAGGAATTGGCTTAGCTGGCATGCAGGATAAAATTTCACTTCCGAAAATGCTCTGCCTATTCAGTGGGATATTTCTTATTTTTATAAGCTTACGGATGAAGTAATTAATCACTGCTGATAAAATGCTTGTAAAATAAATTCTTTATCAGGTATATTTGTTTGCTTAAAATCCTCTATATATTGAGCATAATCATAGGCAACTTCGATAAAATCCCAATGAATACTTGTATCAATAGTACAAATTGCATATTTAGCTTTATTTTTATTGCTACACCCTAGCGCACCAGGGTTAATGTATATTGTTTTATTATTTTTAAAATAGTGCTGTGGATGGTGATGTCCAAAGCAAATACAATTATATATTGGATAACCCGAAAACATTTTTTCCATATTTTCGAGTGACGGCTCGTGAATTGATGCAAATGGGTCATGATGAAAAGGAATATTTGCTCCTTTTAAGGCATAGTGCGTAAATAAAAAGCGCTGTGAATTTAGCATTCGGTCAAGTGTCCTTGGCAGCTGCTGTAAAAACGGAATGAATGCCGTATCTAGCTGTTGTGCAATCCATTCATGATGCTCCCGAATCGCTGCATGGCTTTTAGGATATGGCTGTTTTCTTGCTATAGCTAACACCCCCTCATCATGATTACCACTGACAATCTCACAATGAGGCAGCATAGATAATAGCTGCAACACTTCATTTGTTTGATGACCGATACCTATGAGGTCCCCTGTGCAATAAATTTTCTCTATCCCGCGCTCTGCAATATTTTGTAAGACTGCTTGTAAAGCTTGAGCGTTGCCATGAATATCTGTCAAAAGTGCAAATTGCATTGGTGTACTGCCTCCTTACATCTCTTCAGGACTTTCAATACCTAGTAGACGCAAGCTTTCGCGTAACACAATCGCTACACAATCTACAACGGCTAAGCGGGCTTGCTGCAAATCGTCGCCACTCAGCAATTTCGTTTGGGCATAGTATTTATTAAAGTTGCGAGCTAATAGCAAGCTATATTTGGCAATTTGTGATGGATCAGCATCATTGAATGCCTTTTCCAAGTAAGCAGGGAAATCTTGCAATTGTTTAATTAGTGGCCAAGCAGTCTCATCTAGATAGCCTAGCGTTGGCTGTTGCGCTATATAAGCACCTTTCTTTAATAATGTTTGGATACGCGCATATGTATATTGTACATATGGACCTGTTTCTCCTTCAAATGTGACCATGTGCTCGATGTCAAAATCAATATCATGCATCCGGTCATTTTTCAAATCATTAAAAATCACTGCACCAATACCGACTTGCTTTGCGACCTGCTCTTTATTTGCAAGTGTTGGGTTTTTCTCCTCGATATTGTGTAATGCTGCGTCCATCGCTTCCTTTAATACATCGGCGAGCAGTACAACTTTGCCTTTTCGCGTCGACATCTTTTTACCAGCAACGAGCATCATTCCAAAAGGAATATGCTGATAATTTTCTGCCCACTGATGCCCCATTTTCTTTAACACTGTAAATAGTTGTTTAAAATGTAATGATTGCTCATTACCTACGACATAAAAAACCTTCGCTGGCTTATATGTTTCCTGACGATAAATAGCTGCTGCTAAATCACGTGTGGCATAAAGTGTTGCACCGTCATTTTTAGTAATCAAGCATGGGGGCATATCTTCTAACGATACGACCATAGCACCATCCGATTCTATTAATAGCTGCTTTGCTTCGAGCTCGACAACAACACTTGCCATTTTATCATTATAAAATGCTTCGCCATTATAGCTATCAAACGCTACACCGAGCAACTCATATATTGATTGGAATTCCTTCAAAGAAGCCTCTCTAAACCAGCGCCATAATGCATGCGTCTTTGCATCACCATCTTCTAATGCCTTAAATGCCTGGCGTGCCTGTTCATTTAATGCTTCATTTTGCTCCGCCTCCTGATGGAAACGGACATAGATTTTTAATAATTCCTCAATGGGATTGGCCTCAATTGCAGCTTTATTTCCCCATAGCTTATAAGCGACAATGAGCTTGCCAAATTGTGTTCCCCAATCGCCTAAGTGGTTAATGCGCTCTGTTTGATAGCCCATTTTTTCAGCAATATTGGCAAGCGCATGACCAATAACTGTTGAACGTAAATGGCCCATCGAAAATGGCTTAGCTATATTTGGCGAGGAAAAATCAAGTGCAATTGTTTCGTTATTTATTGCGCGTGAGCCGTATTTTTGCTGCTCTGCAAGTATTTGTGTGACAATTTGCTGTGCAATTGGTAGTTGTTGCAAATAAAAGTTTATATAGGCGCCCTCCACCCTTACCTCTTGAATAAAGTCTGCCTGAATGTGCTGAGCCAGCTCCGTCGCAATAAGCGTCGGTGCCTTTTTATATTTTTTTGCTAGTGAAAAGCAGGGAAAAGCAATATCACCTAAATGCTCATGCTTCGGCTTTTCAAGTAATGTCATTACCTCCTGCACAGATAAATCTCCCTGCGATGCTGCACTTAATAAAGCTGCTAACTGTTCTTTCATTTGTGTCTCTCCTTTTCTACATAAAAAAAGCCCTCGTCTCTATAAAATAGAGACGAGAGCTATTAATCCCGTGGTACCACTCTAGTTGTCACATGAAGTGACCGCTTTCTTGTTAATAACGGGGTAGCCTCCCCGATTTACCCTACTAGTCTTTCAGGCAATTTCTCCAAAGTGCGCTTCGCTATTCTTCTTGCATTAGGCTCACACCGTCCCTAACTCGCTTCGCATTGCCAAATAGCTACTGTCTTTTTCATCGAATATGAATATTAAAGTTAGGATTCATTCTAGCAACTAAAAAATTATCCGTCAAGCAAAAAAAGGATTGATTTTCTCCATATCCTGTAACACATTTTTACGATTTGCCATAATGCCTTCAAACCAATTTGCAATAATTTGCTGCAAGCTCAGTTCTATCTCTTCCTTACTGTATAGCGTATGTACTACAGCATCAATGAATTCGGTACGCTCCTTATAAAATTTTACGCGCATTTCAAAATCCTTTCCAACTTCTTTTTGAAATAGCTGTCCTAGGCGAAGTACTCCGGTATTCATTAATTGCTCACCGTATAAAGAAGAGCCGACAATCGAAAGCTTTTGTGCAAAGCTAAACGGCGGTTGTGGGAAATACCCATCCATTAAATGCTTTGTACTCATCGTTATTTCTTTCACTCGCTTTAACTGCGTATCTGTTAATTCACGTGTTTGCTCGAATAAAGGCATTATCATATTCAATTCATCCAAATAGTTTTTTGCTGCTTGTAAACGACTTGGATTTGTCTGCACACCAATGCGTTCGTTGATTTTTTCCGCTATATAAATACGTTGTATGTAGGATGTTAAAAGTATAAGACCATTGTATTGCTGCTGTGCTGACATCTCAATTCCCCCTTAAAAATGGTAGACATATTGTACAACGATACCATATTTCTCAGCGTGAGCATAGAGCTGAATGAAATTGTTAGCGCATTTATTTTTCTTCTAATCGTAATTTTGATATACTATTTCTGTAGAAAATTTTATTGTTAGAATAACGGAGGAAAAACATGAAAAAACTTGCAGCAGTATTTTTAGCATTTACACTTGTCTTTTCGAGTGTAGGCACAACATTATTTTTTGGTGGGGATCATCAAGTAGAAGCAAAGTCCTATAAATCAGGTAAAAAAGGCTTCAAAACTAATAATAATAATCAATCAAATATTCAGAAGAAAGACCAAGAAAATAACTCAACAGTTACAAATCAAAACAATAAAAATAACTCAAATAATGATACAACACAAACGAAAAAAGGTGGCTTTACATCTGGTGGCTTAATGAAAGGGTTATTCATCGGTGGTTTAGCAGGTCTATTATTTGGTAGTTTATTCGGTGACTTAGGTATTTTAGGCTCTATTTTAGGCTTTATGGTTAATGCCGCAGCAATCGCAGTAATTGTTTTCCTATGTATTAAAATTTATCAAGTAATGACGCGTAAAAAGAAAGAAGAGACATCAAAAACATGGAACAACTAACATTGTTTGAGCAAGATTTAATCAATGCCATTTGCCTTTTCCATGCACGCTTTAAAAATACGCAGCCTGAAAATGTAGAAGTAGAGTTAATGTATGACGATTTAGCAGGCTATACGGCTGAGGCCTATGTCAACGGACAAATGGAGCTTTATAATTCAGTAAATTTCGTTACCGCACTGCGCCTCTATATTGACGAGGAGCTACAACGCGATTCAATCAGCGCTAGAATTACCCTCGATATTGACGAAGAAGAAGGTATGATTGCTAACGTTTCATGGTAATCTTATAGGGAACGTCTGAAAAGCAATGCTTTTCAGACGTTCTTTTATATTTATCCTGTTTTATAAAAATCATATTCCTATTGTTTCAAGGATAACTTCCTCTTTACTAAAAAATGCTGATACTATCAATAAAAAGCAAAAATTGTTTGAAAAGCAGTGTCATTGCACACTTTTCAAACAATTTTCACTTTAATTTTTTATATTTTGAATTTCGCAATTGCTTGCGCAAGTTCCTCAGCTTTAATTTCAAGCTCTGTCGATACAGCATTAATCTCCTGAATTGACGCTACCTGCTCACCGATTTGCTGCGCGATTTCTTCTGTATTTCCAGCCACGCCACTTACATTTGATGCTAGCTCTGATACAGATGCCGATACTTCCTCAGTCGCGGCAGAAATTTGCTCTGTGACAGCAGATGCATCTGCAATACGCATTGTCATATTTTCTACAGCACCTGTAATTTGATTAAACGAATCACCGGCTACTTCAATTACTTTCACTCCTGCTTCAACGCGCTGCAAACTTTCCGCAACAGCGCCCTCTACATTTTTCGTTTCATGTAAAATTTCAGATGTTAAATTAACAATTAAATTAGCTGAGGATTTGGATTGCTCTGCTAGTTTACGCACCTCGTCTGCAACGACTGCAAAGCCTTTTCCATGCTCTCCAGCTCGAGCCGCTTCAATTGCTGCATTTAATGCTAATAAGTTCGTTTGATCTGTAATATCTGTTATTACATTTGAAATACTTTGAATTTGCTCAGAATGTGCAATTAATTTAGAAATCAATTCTGTCGTCAGCTTTGTTGAACTATAAATATCTTGCATTTGCTCCTTCGCATCCGCAATTGTTACAAGCCCCTTGCTTGCAACCGCTTGTGTATTTTGTGCTTCATTGTGTACAGTTTGCGTAGATTCAGCAATATTCTGAATTCCAAACGCAGTTTCATCCATTGCTACAGAGGTATCTATTGCAATTTGTGATGATCCTTGTGTGCTTTCTGTAATCTGTTCAATACTGCTGGCAACAGTTGTCGATGTTGATGATACTTGTGCTGTACTTGTTGTCAGTTCTCTCGAAATAACGGAAAGCTGCGCAGCGTTTTGATTGGCTACAGAAATTAATTCACGCAATGAGGATTTCATCACATTAAAGGATGTGGCAATCGTCGCTACCTCATCTTTTGATTTAACTACGACATCATCAACGGTTAAATCACCTGTTGCAATTTGGTCAACAGCGCCCGCTAATTTCTTTAACGGCATAATTACTACTCGAATAATAATAATAACACTTACAATACCTATTACTATACTAATAATTGAAATTGCCATTAAAATAATTGTCACTTGCTCTACTTGCTTACCAGTTTCGAGTTGAGTTTCTGTAAATCGTTCCTTATTATAAACAAGCATTTCATTCGCTGCTGTACTTAGTTTATTATGAACATTACGAACCTCAATATTTAGTATTGGAATTGCACTATCAACTTTTCCATCGTCAACTAAGCTTATTACACGTGCAACTGCATCACTATAATTAGCATTTGCTTCAATTAGCTCAGCTAGTAAATCTTGCATCGTCCCTGGCGAGGCAATCTCTTCTAATCTTTGTAAAGAAGTTGCAATTGCGGTCTGCTCTTTTTCCAAGCTTGATAACGCATCCGAGCCCTTCGCTAATACATATTGTCGTAAAAAAGCACCTTGGCCGCCAACGCTTGATTCGACCTCTGCTGCCAAATAGATTTGCTCTAAACGACTATCTATTAGTTCATTATATCTATTGTTTACATTCGATATTTGTAAATAGCTAAACACCGAAATACCAAATATAATTACGATTAATGTACCTAAAGATATGTATAATTTTTTCCCAATACTCAAACAAAAATACCCCCTTTTTGCGCACAATACCATTATATTCATTTCTTTTATACTATGTCAATGTTGCTATTCGAAAGTTGTAAATTTTCTAGCAATATGGACATGTAACCATTTCGAAAATTATATGACTTTATACTCTTTATAATAGTTCGAAATATAGAATTCTGATAATTTTATCGACAATTAAGAAAAATCAATAAAGGTATTTAATAGTTAAGAAGATGGAACAATTTTTGTTGCGATTGAAATTGTTGTTTTACTTGTTTGAATAAAGCATTGAATTCATGATTTGCTCTCTTAAATAGGGCAAATAAAAAAATTGTCTGAAAAGCAGTGCCTTCGCACACTTCTCAGACAATTTTTTATTTATATTTTAATTATTCTTCAACTGGTTTCCCAAGGTCAATAATGCGTCCCTCAGTTGTTGTTTTAATTTCTTTTAATGAAAGTAATTGCTCGCGGAAGTTTTCCCAGTCGGATAAACCTAGCTCTGTCGCACGCCCTTCATTGTACGCTTTCTCAAATACCGCATAGCTATCTCCACCTTTGGCAGTGTATGCGTTTGTTGCGATAGTATATGTTTTATCATCTTCTAGTGCGACATATTCGCCTGTTGCTTGATCGAAGTACTCAATTGATACAACACGTGAACCCGCTTCTTTTGATGAATCATATTGTAATTTCGCACCTGCAATGTGTAAGAAAGCACCGTTTGCACCTGGTATATCCTTGACAGACCATTCAAATGCCTCTTTCAATTCAGCACCTGTTAAATCCATAATCGCCAATGTATTCCCAAAAGGTAACACTTCAATAACATGACCTACACTAATGTCACCTGCTGGAATTGTTGCACGAATACCACCGCTATTTTGTAATGCCATTACAACCGTTTTATCTGTGTATTGTTGTGCCTTTGCCAGCATACCGTCTGTAATAATATTGCCAAGCGCTGTTTCACTAGTACGTGTTACTTCGCGCTCCCCTACTAAATCTTCTGTAATTGATACACCAATTTTATCATTCATTACTTCATCGACTTTGGCTTTATATGGTGCTAATAATTCAACTAATTTCTCGTCATCGGCAACTTCACCAAGCTTAATTAACTCACCGTCATATTTTGTAATTACACCGTTTTCATCGAAAGTTACGTCAAGCGTTCCTAAATAGTTTACGTATTCATGCGCTTGAACAATTAATGTCGGTGCATCACTTGCAGAATGCTCAGCATCTGGAGTTAATAATTCTGTATGATCATGTGCCCCTACAATAATATCGATACCAGGTACATTTTGCGCTAATACAATATCATTATCAATCAAAGCACTGTCTCTATACCCAATATGTGTTAAGGCAATAATTTTGTTTATGCCCATACCTTCAAATGCAGCTACTGCTTTCTTTGCCTCTTCAATATAGTTTGAGAATGTTACTTCATCCGGTGAAGAGATTCCTTTTGTCTCTTCTGTCGTAAGACCAAAAATCCCAATTTTTTCACCATTGATTTCTTTTACAATTCCATGATATATTTTACCGTTTTCAGGCTCACTTGAGATTAAATCTGTAAACAAACCAGTAAACTTATCATCATTAGAGAAGTCAACATTGGCATCGACAATCGGGAACTTCGCAGCTTTAATAAAATCAACTAATGCTTGATGTCCTTCCGGCGATGCCCCTAAATCAAATTCATGGTTACCAAGAACCATTGCATCGAAGCCAATTTCATTTAATAAATCAATATCAGCCTTCCCTTTAAATTCGCTAAAGTATAAAGTGCCTGTTAACGCATCACCCGCATGCAATGTTAAAACATTTTCCTTCTTCGCACGTTGTTCTTTTACTGCTGTTGCTAATTTAGGTAGTTTATCTGTATGAGAATGTGTATCGTTAACATGTAAAATTGATAAATTAAAAGTATCACCTGTTGTTACTTCTGGTGTTTCCTCAGGTGCTTCAGTCAAAGTGCCTACTGCATTTAAAATAAATGTTGCCAGCTGACCACGTTTTACATTGCTGTCAACACCGAATTCCGTTTCAGAAATACCTTGTGCAATGCCTGCTTCATATAATGCTGTGACAAAATATGCGTAATCATTGTCTGCTGGTACATCTGTAAATGGGCTATCGCCTTCTGCTTCTAAACCTAATGCTTGTGCAATCATGTAAGCCAATTCGCCACGTGTAATTGCCTCATTTGGTTCGATTGTGCTGTCTTCATAGATTTCCATAGCATCAAGCGCTGCCAATGCTGCAACAGGACCGTAATATTGGTGTGATGTTGGAATATCTGCAAAGTTAGGGTTTTCTACGTTTTTCGTATCAAGACCTAATACACCCGCAATAATTTTTGCAGCTTGTCCACGTGTTACATTTTGATTCGGCTTAAATGTACCGTCAGGATAACCGCTAATGATACCTGCTCCATGCAATGCTGTAATTCCTTCATAATGAGCATCTCCCGCTTTTACATCAGAAAAAGTACTCGCTGCTAGTGCTGGTGTTACAGCGACAACAGTAGCTGTAACCGCAACGGCTGCCGTTGCTGCATAAAATTTGTTTCGTTTGTTTTTCATTGGGCAAACTACCTCCATTTTTAGATTACTAAATAATCAGTACATTTAAATTTTACATGAAAGCGTTGTAGAATACTAGATAATTCACAGTATTCTTAACAAAAAAACAACATGCCCGTCATATTAGCATGTTGTATAAATGTATTTTTACATTAATTTAATGGCGTTTGTAGTTATTACTACAGATAAGCTTTCAACATCTCTTTATTTTTCTTTATCAAGTAGTATCATAACATTGTAAATCATTGTTGAGAATTGACCGCGTGTTACATTTTGCTCGACACCAAATTCCTTTGATGAAATGCCTTTAGCGATATTATTTTCATAAATGGCTGCAATGCATTGCTCAAGCGATATGTCTTCAAAGTCGTCGTATGTAATATTGATGTATTTATCATCAGTAAATGGACTTGTACCTTGTGCTTCCAATTCTAACGCTTGCGCAAGCATGAACGCGACTTCACCACGTGTGATTGTTTCATTTGGCTTTACTGTATAGAACAAAAAATCTTCTAGTTTAATAGCTTTGCGCTCCGCAAGTGCCGCAATCGCTCCATAATATTGATGTGTTTTTGGTAAATCAGAAAAGAATGGTTCTTTTACGTTTTTGGTATCAATAGCAAGTACTTTTGTAATTATATTTGCCGCTTGACCACGTGTTATATAATGAGCTGGCTTAAATGTGCCGTCCGGATAACCGCCAATAATTTTTGCTTTAGCAAGTGCTTTAATTGAAATGTAATGGGTATGTTTTTCTGAAACATCTAGGAACGCATTTGCTGCTGATGCAGGTGCTGCAATTGAAATAGCTGCTGCTATCATTATAGCTAAAAACATTTTGCTTTTCATAGAAAACACTCCTTACAATAATTAAAATTTTCCGTCAAAATAGTGGACTGTGACTTCTTTATTTTAATATTTATAGAGGTGAAATGACAACGTAAAGAAGAAGCATAGGAAATCTCCTACGCTTCTTTTAGATGTATTATTCTGCTTCTTCAACCGCAGATAAATCTAATTCATCCAGTGACTTTGCATTTTCTAATGCTTCACTAGGAATTGTAATTGTTGTTACTGCATTGAAATCTGAATATTTCATTGTTGATTTGTTTTTAATATTCATTACAACACCTTCAATATTCATGCCGATACCGAAGTCCATTACCATTTCTTCAATATCAAAAGTTTCTTTATTAATTTTGATTTCATAAGAGAATTTATCGAACTTTAAGTTTTGCATTTCAGCTAGTACTTCCTCATCTAGCCCTAAGTTCATTGCTGACATTTGCTCTTGAACTAGCTCAGTAAACTTATCACCAGTACCTGTTAATGATAAAACATAGTAATCATCAGCTTCTTTAATTGTGAAATCAGTTGCAAATTGTTGTAACATTTCTAATTGCTCAGCAGCATTGATTTGCGTACCAGCTTGTGCCAAGATTTCTTCAAACATGTCAGATGGATATTTAATCCAAGTTCCTGTCATGCCTTCATACATATACATGCCATCTTTTTCAGTCATGTACATCTTTAATGGCATATCAATTGTTTCACCTGTTGTTGGCTCAACCATAGACATCGTTCCTTCAACGAAGAACTGCATAGGTTTGTTAACAATTGACATATTCATTTTTCCAGTAGCATCGACTTTTACTCGTTCTTCACCTTCTTGAATATCCATCGATTGTGTCATTGTCATTGTTGCTTTCATGCTAGTTGTAGCTTGTTGTTTCTCAATCGCTTTTGTGAAAACAGTTTCTAGTAGCGCTGTATCAGCCGTTGTTTGCTCAACAGTAGCTGTATCTTCAGTTGTTGTTTGCTCTTCTTCATCTACGTCATGGCTTAACACTTCATAAATCAATGTTGCAACTTCACCACGTGTAATTGTGTTTTCTGCATTTTCAATTTCGTCCTCTGCATCAACACCAAGCCCTGCTGCTAACATAAACACAAATTCTTCACGTGTAATCGCTTCATTCGGCTCTACTGTATTATCTTCATAATATTCGATACCACCAAGCGCTGCTAATGCTGCGATAGGACCGTAGTATTGATGTGATACTGGAATATCTGCAAAGTTAGGGTTTTCTACATTTTTTGTATCAAGACCAAGTGCTCCAGCAAGCATTTTTGCTGCTTGTCCACGTGTTACGTCCTGTGCTGGTTTGAATGTACCGTCTGGATAACCGCTAATAACTCCAGCCGTTTGCAATGCTGTAATCGCCTCGAAATGTGCATTATCTTTAGCAACATCTGTAAAAGACCCCGCTGCTGAAGCTGGTGCTACTGCCACTGCTGTCGCTGCTAATGAAGCAACCGCTACTGTGTAAAACTTCTTTTTCATTCTAATATATCCTCCTCAAATCAATTCTACCTTAGCTAACCTTACATAGATTATACATAAAGTCGCCAAAGTCTATATCTTAATTTAGTAGCTGTTTGACACGGCTACTGAATAAGAAACAAAATAAGCTTTCATCTATTAAATTATTAGATGAAGGTGTTTCATATGTACTTAGTAGTACAATTTCACTGTACAAAGCTATTTATTAATTAAATCGTATAACTTTCATTTTACATAAATATTGTGCATAAATCCAGAAGTTTGGAATTGTTTTTTACAATTTCGACAAATTTCTTAAAATTATGGCTCGTTTCGACAGAATTTGATTTAGTGAGAAAGTGTATCCATTCATAGCTGATGCCTTGAAACGGAGGTGTCCGAAAAGTCCATTTTGTTTTGCCGCCGCATTGAAATCAATGTTTTCATCGCTTCCCTTTTACTGAAAGATAACACTGCTAAAGCCAATGTTCATCCCATTTTTAAAAGAGGTGTTTTCTGTTTATATGAATCAACATTTTGTGAAACATCATCGCTCCTGTCCAAAATGCCGGCTATGCACGGTTTTTTGGACAGCTCCAACTATTAATCAGAAATATAATTTTATAAAAATATACTGTTTAAAGCCCTTCTTTAACTAAGTTAGCAGATTAGCTTAATTAAGAAACTTCAAGCCTGTCTTAATATATGGATAGGTTTAAGGTTTTTATTTTTTTGTTTCATGGGTTTATATTTATGTAACGATTTTAATACTCTTTAACTCGATAATAGCCTCTGCAAAAAATAGCGTTTTTCGGCTTAATTGTAATCAAAAAAGAATTAATTATATCTGAGGAGGAAATCCATGCGTTTATCCAGCTTACAAATAATACGATTGATTTGATATTACTTGGGACATATAATGACATAATGGCTGGAATTACTGTTAATCCAATAAAAGGCAAACTCATAAAGAGCCAAAACCTCGTTTTGGATAGAATTGCGTTTGTATTGAGCCAAAAAAATATCCCACTAAAAGTTAAACTAATATCGCCCTTTTTGTTTATTGTAATAATATGAAGACATTCGTGAATGATGAAGACAAAAATACCGATTATAATGAGAGTAAAAATATTAATCTGAGTGAAATCTGTTTCGAAGAAAAAAGGTATTAGAAAAATGATGAGCTGAAGTAGATATACAAACTTCATATAATGTTTACGATACCAATTATTTTGTATGAACGGAGTCCAATCTGAAAAATTCATATCTGTTTGTGGTAAG
Organism: Metasolibacillus sp. FSL H7-0170; assembly: GCF_038593115.1. NCBI lineage: Bacteria > Bacillati > Bacillota > Bacilli > Caryophanales > Caryophanaceae > Metasolibacillus > Metasolibacillus sp. FSL H7-0170. The sequence continues at coordinate 589,185 of NZ_CP151964.1, forward strand.
TGCCGAAACCAATAAATTATAACAGTCCCTCCTTAAATCTTTTTAGTTTTATTTGCAAAAAAGCACTAATTCATCCTATTTATTTTAACATAAAACTTTATAAAAATAATCAAAGCACAATTGATTTTTTCCCACACACAATCGAAAACGTTATATGCTCCCTCTTTAACTAGCAGGCATTTTTATAAAATCATAAAAGCTGTCTGAAAAGCAGTGCTTTCGCATGCATTTCAGACAGCTTTCTTAATGTTTCATTTTATTACTCAGCTGCTTTTGCGCGAAGTACCATTTGTAGGATACCACCATGACGGTAGTAATCTACTTCTACTTCTGAGTCGAAGCGAGCTAATGCATCGAATGTTTTAACAGTACCATCTGGAGATGTAGCTGTAACTGTTAAAATATCACGTGGCTTCACTGCATCTGTAATGTTTACAGAAATTGTTTCTTCACCAGTTAAGCCTAATGAATCAGCAGAATCACCATTTAAGAATTGTAATGGTAACACACCCATCATTACTAAGTTAGAACGGTGAATACGCTCATAGCTTTGTGCGATAACTGTTTTAATACCAAGTAGGAATGTACCTTTCGCTGCCCAGTCACGAGAAGAGCCCATACCGTAGTCGTTACCAGCAAGAACCACTAAGCCAGTGCCTTGCTCTTGGTATTTCATACATGCATCATAAATGTACTCTACTTCACCTGTTGGCCAGTACGTAGTGAAACCACCTTCTGTACCTGGAGCGATTTGGTTGCGAATACGGATGTTCGCGAATGTACCGCGCATCATTACTTCATGGTTACCACGACGAGAACCGTAAGAGTTGAAGTCGCGAATTGCCACACCGTTTTCGATTAAATATTTACCTGCAGGTGTATCTTTACCGATTGCACCAGCTGGAGAAATATGGTCAGTCGTAATTGAATCGCCAAATTTCGCCATTACACGTAAGTCATTAAGACCTTGGATTGCACCAGGTTCTTTTGATAGACCCGTGAAGAATGGTGGGTTTTGGATATAAGTTGATTTTTCATCAAATGTATATAATGATTCAGTAGAAGTTTCAATTGCATTCCAAGCTTCGTTCGCTGTAAACACAGTTTCGTATTCTTTTTGGAATAGCTCACGTGTTACAACTTCGCCTAATACTGCATTTACTTCTTCAGTTGATGGCCAAATATCTGCGAAGAATACATCGTTGCCATCTTTATCTTTTGCGATTGCATCTTTTTGTAAGTCGATATCAACTGTACCAGCTAATGCATAAGCTACTACTAATGGTGGTGAAGCTAAGAAGTTTGCTTTTACTAATGGGTGAACGCGTCCTTCAAAGTTACGGTTACCAGAAAGTACAGAAGTAACAAATAAGTCATTATCTTTAATTGCATCTTCAATTTCAGGTAATAATGGACCTGAGTTACCGATACATGTTGTACAGCCGTATCCAACTGTGTTAAAGCCGATTTCGTCAAAGTATTTTTGTAAGCCAGATGCTTCTAAATAGCCTGTTACTACTTTAGAACCTGGTGCTAAAGATGTTTTAACCCATTTTGCAGGTTTGATACCGCGCTCTACTGCTTTTTTCGCTACTAAACCAGCTGCGATTAAAACGTATGGGTTAGATGTATTTGTACAAGATGTAATAGCTGCGATTGCTACCGCACCTGTTGGAATTTCAACATCACCTTCTGCAAATTTCGCTACAGAAGTTTTAGCAAACTCATCTTCAGTTAAGCCGAAGCCTTGAGTACCTTGTGGTGCTACTACAGAGCTACGGTAAGTTTCCTTCATTTTTGATAAAGGAATTAAGTCTTGTGGACGTTTTGGACCTGATAAGTTTGGTTCGATGTCCGCCAAGTTTAACTCAATTACATCTGTGTAAACTGGGTCAAGCTCAGGGTTAAACCACATATCGTTTGCTTTTAAGTAAGCTTCAACTACAGCGATATGCTCTTCATCACGACCAGTTAAACGCATATAGTTTAATGATTCTTCATCAATTGCGAAGAACCCACATGTTGCACCGTATTCTGGCGCCATGTTTGAAATTGTTGCACGGTCAGCTAATGGTAATTTTGTAATACCTGAACCGAAGAATTCTACAAATTTACCTACAACGCCACGTTGACGTAAGACTTGTGTTACTTTTAATGCTAAGTCAGTTGCTGTTGCACCGTTTGGTAATTCACCAATTAATTTCACACCAATAACTTCTGGAATTGGGAAGTATGAAGGTTGGCCAAGCATACCTGCTTCTGCCTCGATACCACCAACACCCCATCCAAGAACGCCAAGACCGTTAATCATTGTTGTATGAGAGTCAGTACCTACTACTGAGTCTGGGTAAGTTTCAAATGTACCATCTGTATTTTCTTTTACGTGTACAACTGGTGCTAAGTATTCTAAGTTTACTTGGTGAACAATCCCTGTTGCTGGTGGTACAGCACGGAAGTTGTCATAGGCAGTTTGTGCCCATTTCAAGAAGTTATAACGCTCAGCGTTACGCTCGAATTCTAAGTCCATATTCGCTTTTAAAGCGTTAGCATTTCCGTATTTGTCAACTTGTACAGAGTGGTCGATTACAAGATCAACTGGAATTGCAGGGTTAATCTTTGCAGGGTCACCGCCCATTTCTTTCATTGCTGAACGCAATGATGCAAGGTCAACAACTACTGGTACACCAGTGAAGTCCTGTAAAACTACACGCGATGGCTTGAATGGAACTTCAGCTTCCGTATTAACATCTTTGCCCCATTTTGCTAACTCATTAACATGCTCTTCTTTGATTACATAGTTGTCATATTGACGTAAAACAGATTCTAATAATACTTTAATTGAATAAGGTAGGCGTGAAACGTTTGCAATACCCGCTTCTTCAATTGCAGATAAACGGTAGTAATTATATGTTTTACCATTTACTTCGAACGAAGCGCGGCTGTTGTGTAAATTCTCTTGTGCCATTGTTGTTCCCCCTATATTTTCTTATTTGAAAAGATATTTATAAAGCTTCTTTTCTCCAGTTCTTATAATAACTTATTTTTATACATAAGTAAAATACATTAATATTATGTTTTGCGATAAGTTTTTTTTATGACCCTATGCAATAGCGTCAAGTGTATTGATTATCCTTTATTTTACAAAGAACACCTAAAATTTATTGATTTCCGTTACGGAGAATGCTTTCCTTGGGGTGCAGCCTCAACTAATTTATTTCGCTGAACGCCGAAATAAATGGATTCTCAGTTTGAAGCCTATACGATGTTGGTCAAGAAGGCGTTGCCACAGGACATGGCGACCTTAGCCTCCCTACCTTTAATCCCAATGGAGTCGCCTCCTTCACTGCCATCAACGAGCATTTGCCTAATAAAAAATATTCTCCCTATTAAAACATGCCAATAAATGGGCAAGCTTCACATAATCAACATACTTGCGCTAGTTTACTATTTTAGAGCCCCCATTAGAAAGTAATACCGGCATTAGCAAAGCTTGCTATAATACAGCTCTTTGCAATAGTATATTTCTTCTTGCTCATAAAACAGCTCATACAATTTTTTAGCTTTTTGCATTGCATTCATTAAACAGTAGTCAAGCTCCAATGATAAATTTGAGCCATTCGTCATTTGCTCCACTAAATCTGAGGACATTTTTAATAGCATATACTCTTGTCCCTTTTGTATACCTGCAGTACAGTTCGTCAGCAACATTGAAATCATTTGAAATTCATCTTTTTTAATATGAAGGCTTTGCTTGTACCAGTTTAGTACTTCCATCGCTATTGTAATTGCGGCAATATACGTATACTGTTCGCTATGCATTACTTCCTCCTTGCAATTTTGCATTAGCGGACGTTTCAGTAGCTCCCTGAACAGCGCACTTGTTGGATGATAGATATTGCTTTTTGAAGGGCAAATACGCAGCTCTGTATTTTCAGTAGAGAGAAATAGCCAATTACTGAACACCATGCGCCATTCCACATTTTCTGTAGGCTGATGTTCTATTAATGGTAATAAATATTGAAAGGTATCATATACTTGAAAAAACTCATCGATTTGTCCTTCTTCGATTGAAAAAATTGTATGATAATTTTGAATAGAATTACGTTTCATTTGGCACACCCTTTCTCTTTCGAAATATGCTTTTCTTTTGCATCACAATTTCGTCCACTTACCGATGAAAATTGAGACAACGCCTTGTAATTGGGGCATTTTATGCGAAAATTTCAATGTGAAGTACAATGTACGCATAAAGCGTAAAATATTTGTTCTTGCATGGAAAAACTGTGCAGTATAGCCTTCGTTATTACGTTGAAAAGCTAATTTATCAAATACTTGTTCCACCCATTCAATACATACTTCTTCTGGAAAATCAGTTGTGATTAATTGCTCAAAAACTTGCGCTAGGCGCTCTTCCTCATCATCAAGAAAAGCTGTCCCTTTCCAAAATGTTGCCTTAATCCCTTGTAAAATTACAGGAACTAAATGAGGTGGAAAATGTGGGTGTGCCAGCATCGTAGCAAGTAAATCAGCGCCATGCGCCACGCTATGTGCCCAGCCCTTGCCTTGGACAAAGCCTCGAACATCTTGCTCCTGCTCTAAATAACGGCTCGCTTCCACCATAACAAACTGCGCTTCCTCTTTTGTTAAAAATGAACGCTCGCGATCAAAATATAATAAATAAACGAGCCAAAGTGCTGAAAATGAACGTGTAAAAACGCTCTCCTGATCGCTATTTGTCATGTTTTTAAATAAATAATCATTTGTTGGCAATATAAGTGCCGTCCTCACTAGCTGTTCTTTCGACCAAAGTCGCTCGGTTAACAGCTCCCCAAAAAGCCGATACACGATTTTATCGTGATGCTCTTCATTTGCATAGCCTATATGCTGTAATAACTCGCTTAATACTTTCTCACTATGCTGTTGCATATATTGTTTTCTTTGCTCGTAATCCATTTGCAGCAATGGTTCGTAAATCGTTGTCATACTTGCGCCTCCGTGTATATCTACTTCTATTGTAATAGATGCCCAATTATTTTCATAGCATTAATCAAATAAAAGTTTGTTTTTTAAGAATTTTTAGATTTTTTGTTTTTTGACTAATCACACTTGAAACTTTTCATTATTCACTTGAAAATTCTTTACTATTTTTGGTCATACTGACAAGACAATTAGATGAAATGAGGTTTCGTTACAATGATACATAAAGTGTCTGCTTCAAAATTTGCTTTTTTTAAATCACTATCCACTACTTTAAAAAAGGCACAACATAACGATAGTTTAATTTTAATGCCCGGTCAATATAATACGCCGCTATGGATTGACCAGTCATTAACTTTAAAAGGAAAAAAAGATTCGACCGCCATTCTATCAGGAACTATAAACATTCCTAAAGGGGTTATCGTTCACTTTGAAAAGTTAACCTTTCGACATGATATTAAAATTATCGTTGAGGGCGCTGTTCTGTTTCAACAATGCTACTTTGAAGGAGACACACTTAACGAAGGTATAATCGTCTGTCATGGATTGTTGAAAATGACGGAATGCACTTTAGCAAATACGCCTATTTTATTAAAAAAGGGCAGTGAAGCGAGTTTGAGTCACTGTCACTTAACAGCATGTCCTGCCACACATATTACTGCAACAAACGCCCATCTAGAGCTTGTCTCATGTCAGCTTAAAGATGCGCAACATGCAATTGTACTAAAAGAAAGTGCCAAGGCGAGTATTCAACACAGTCATTTTACGAAACAGCGCTGTACACAGTTACTTATTGAAAGCACGAGTGAGCTTATTATAAATGATAGTACGATTGAGCATGGTGGAAACAGCGCTATAGATGCTAAGGATTGCTGTCAAATAAAGCTACAAAATACAACCATACAACATCATCGCGCTTCACAAATTGGGTTACAGGGCAGTGTATTGCATATGGACAATTGTAAAATCCAATACGGTCAAAAGTACGGCATACAACTCGCTTTGTTTTCTGAGGCCGCTATTTATAATTGTCATTTTTCACAAAATTATAATGCGCATATTTATGGTAATGACCAATCTGCATTATTCATTCAAACGAGTACTTTACATGGTTCTTCAAAAATTGGTGTGGAGCTACATAAACAAGCTGTTGCTCATTTTTCTCGTACAGCGTTTAAACATAACGAGCTTATCCAATTATTATTGTCAGAACGGTCAAGCGTTTCCGTTGAACAATGTACATTTTGCACCGGACAGCTAGGTATCGTAGCACAGCAACATTCACATTGCACTTTGCTACGTAGCGTTGTCAGCGGTCATATTCAATCAGCCATAACAATTGACAATAGCGAGCTTATTGCATTCGACAATCAATTCATAAGAAATGACGGCCATGGCTTAACAGCGCAGCAAGAAGCGGCGGTTATGATTGAAAATAACCACTTTTCAGATAACAACCTATCACATATTAATGCAACGCAAAAATCAAGTATTACTATTCATAAAAGTAAATTCATTCGTGGTAAAGGTATGTATATCGCAGATTCCTCTCTATTATATATGACAAAAAGTACAGTTTATGACGAAAATCATACACAAATTATAGGAAATAATTCGACAAAAATTTATATTGTCGACTCCAAGCTTAAAAATGGACGTTTTGAAGCCATTAAAGCGGCTAATAATTGCTTCGTCCACATTACACGTAGCATCATATCGGCGCACCTTTTGCAACAAATTGTGCTTCATCATAGCTCACTTGTCATGCTTGATAGTACCATTGAAAAGGGGCTCCGAAATGCACTTACGCTTACGGATTCTTGCGATGCTCGCATTGAAAATTGTCAAATTACAGAGCATAAAGACACACAAATTATCGCGACGCTACACACTAAGATTAAGCTGCTGCAAACACAGCTGTTAAACAAAAACACAATAAATATAGCTATTTCCCACTATTCTAAAGCTTCTATTGAGCACTGCAAGATAACGAATAATAAGCAATTAGCAAATGTGCAAGCAAGACATTTTTCTGAAATGACCATTCAGCATTCAAGGATTAACAATAAAGATAGTCAGCATCTTTTCATTGATGAGGCTAGTGGAAATTAAATATGAATATTCGTTCTGTATTTATTCGTCAGCTACGCCTTATCTAACCCTTTTCTAAATTTAGCTTTAGGTACACATTCTGTGGCTAGGTTAATAGTTGATGGATTTTCTTTCACCGTATGCATTTATTAGAGGTCTTGTCATCTATATGAGGGAGGGGGTTCTATACCTGTCTCCTTGCTATCGGTACGAAAACAATGTGCTCCTGCGGTTACCCGTCTCAGAAAAAATTACTGAAAGAAATTAAAAATGGCTGCCAGAAAAATAATACATTTTCTGAACAGCCTTTATTTTAAATCCGCATTTTTGACTTTGTCGCAATAAAGAACGAGAAAATAAATGCGCATACGGCGAATAATAGAGCCGCTATATAAATATAGCTAACCCCCCCAGCAATTGTTTGCTGTAAAAAGCTAACTTCATCTGCACTAAAGCCGCCCTTTGCAAATTCACCATTTAATTGAATTTCCCCTTTTCCTAACGAGGCCATCTTATCACTTGTAATCAGGTTAAAAATCATCCCGAAAAAAGCTGCACCGATAGCTTGGCTAAATGTATTTGTAAAGGAATTCAATCCAATTGATGTACCAAGCTGCCTCGGATCAGCCACTTTTTGAATGGAAATCATTAGCATAGGCATAATAAAGCCCATCCCAAGTCCGACTAATGAGGAGCCGATATAAACGCTCAAATCGCTAGAGCCGGCAGTTAATCTGGCAAGTAATATTGTACCAATAGTAAGCAATATCGTTCCCATTTGGATAATACGTTTATTCGTTAAGCGCCCGATTAAATGACCTGCCATAATCGAATTGACGGTCCAGAATATTGACATCGGCGTTAATAATAAACCAGCCTGTGTGGCATTTTTACCGAGTACACTTTGGGCGAATATCGGAATATATACTGTAACTCCAATCACAATTGACATCGCACAGAGCGTTAAACCGTTAATAACCATTAAACGCCCATTTTTAAACAATGTTAATGGAATGATTGGCTCCTCTGCCTTCAACTCCACTCTTATAAAAGCGGCTAAAAATCCAAGTGCTACTGCATACATAATAAGTGAGCTACTCTCGAACCAAGCCTGCGTTTTACTGTTGTCGATAATCACATATAAAAGCGCAACCATCCCAATTGTAAATAAGACAGCACCTAAATAATCAATTTTCCGCTTCACTACCTCCAATTGCTCACTGTAATGCTTGGCAATTAAATAAATAGAAGCTAACCCAAACGGCACATTGATGAAGAAAATAAAATGCCATGAAACTTGATCGACGATAAAGCCTCCACATAAAGGACCGATAACCCCAGATACGCCCCATACCATGCTTAAATAGCTTTGCCCTTTAGCGCGCTCTTTTTCCGTTTTAAATAACTCCCCAACCATCGTTAATGTAATTGGTAAAATGGAGCCAGCCCCAATCCCTTGAACGGCGCGGAAAACAATTAATTGCTCCATCGTTTGCGCTAACCCACATAAAATGGAGCCAACTAAGAAAATAATAATACCGATAATAATCATTCGTTTACGTCCAAATAAATCGGCCAGCTTACCAAATATAATTGCTGCAATTGCTGAAGCTAATAAATAGGCAGAATAAATCCAACTTATTAAATCAACGCCTAATAAATCAGCGGTTATACTCGGAATGGCTGTACTAACAATTGTTCCTTCAATTGCCGCTAATGCTGTTACGAGTAGCAATGCGATAAATACTTTATTCATTTTGTCACCTTTACCTTTCCTGCATGTCATACATTAACAATTTTAAGGAGAAAATGAAAGAGGAAAGATAAAAAAAAAACGCTAACAGCGATTTTTTACATTGCAGGATGTATATGCGGATTTCCAGCTTTCGTAAACTAAAAAGGAAATCTTTGTTTTGACAGTGTATTGACGGTAAGGTTTTTTATTTCTTTCTTTTTGCTACAACACTATCGCTACTGTCCGAGGGGCTGTCCAAAAAGCCGTGCATAGCCGGCATTTTGGATAGTAGCGATGATGTTTCGCAAAATGGAGATTCATATAAACAGAAAACGCCTCTTTTAAAAATGGGATGAACATTGGCTTTAGCAGTGTTATCCTTCAGTAAAAGGGAAGCAATGAAAACATTCATTTCAATGCGGTGGAAAAACAAAATGGACTTTTCGGACAACTCCATTGGACAGCGCCTAGTCTTCTCTATTTCAATAAGCTAAATTGGTGGTCAAAAACTAGCTATGTGCGACTTGCCTCTTAGCCCTATAGCTTACGAATTTGCATCATTGTCCGCTTTGCTTGGGGAAGCTTTAGCTCCTCATAAATAGCGGCAGATAGGCCACCTGGAACGCAAGGAGTTGCATAATATACTTCTGAAATATTTGTTAAGTACATTGTACCAAGACACATTGGGCAAGGCTCTCCGCTCGCATACATAATATAGCCCGATAAGTCGAATGTTTTTAGCTTTTGGCAAGCCTCCTTCACTGCCAATGTTTCTGCATGTGCTGTCGGATCAAATGTTGCTTCTACCTCATTTACCCCTACTGCAATTACTTCTCCATCCTTGACAAGCACCGCCCCATAAGGTTGCTTGCCTTGTGCGGCATTGTCTTCTGCAAGCTGAATCGCTTGTGCCATAAATTTTTCATGCATACAATTCTCTCCCTTCAATAGCGTTGAAATTTATTAGTGACCAACACCTACAGCTCGCACTGTTCCACTTGTAAATTCTTTTGTTGGATAGTACATATTTTTTACAATAATATTTGGCCCTAAGCATTTTACTGCTGGGCAATGGCAATTAATACTGGATGAAATATTCGTGCTTAGCCATTTCTCATAAATATCTTCCAATGAGGCAGTTTGAATATTGCCTAATGCGGAGCCATCATCAGCAAAGTCTGATACCGATACATCACCTGTGAAAATGTTCAAATTCATACGTGAACGACCGTCTACATCATTACGAATCGTAATATTTGACGCATTGCGGATACGTGCCAGCAAAGCTTGGTCAAGCTCATCTGTACTACATGGATAAAACGGCAATGTGCCAAATAAAATCCAAATATCTTCATTGCGGAAATCTAGAATTTGATTGACTGCAGCCCGGTACTCATTCAAATTAATCACATCGAGTGCGCTTGCAAAATCGCTTGCATACATTGGATGTATTTCGTGGCGCTTACAAAGCATTTCATTTGCCACTTCATCATGAATTTTCTCGATAAATGGTAATGTATTGCGATTTAGCATCGTTTCTGCTGATACGAATAACCCGCCCTTTGATAATTCACGGGCATTATCAAAAATATTACGATATAGCTCGGCTCTTTTTTCAACAGGTGGCTTTTGTTGCATCATCGCAAAGCCTGTTTCTACAAATTCCTTTTCATCGCACCAATTATGTGAAATGTGCATCACATCCAAATAAGGTGCTACTAGCTCATAATGCGACATCGGTAATGTTAAATTAGAATTGATTTGCGTTTTGATGCCGCGGTTTTTGGCATATTTTAGAAGCGGTAATAAATTATCTCGAATGCCTCGTTTTGTTAAAAGAGGTTCACCACCTGTAAAGCTCATCACACGTAGTGTTTCAACACGGTCAAGTTGTTTAATAATAATCTCACTAGGAATTGCAGGTGCTTCCTTTGTTTGTAGCGTGTAGCCAACAGCACAATGAGCACAGCGCATATTGCATAAGTTCGTCGTTGTGAACTCAATATTTGATAAGGTTAATTTGCCATAGCGATCAATATCATGATAACTCTCCCATTGATCATGAGGTTTATACAATGTATTCATAAAAAACTCCCTTTCTACATATACGATTTTCGCATAGTTTAGGGAGTTTATCAATTACGCCTTATAGTAGTTTTTCGGGAAGCTCTGGTAGCTCCGCTGATACGACATCCGCCTCCGTTAAATGCAATGGCTGCAATTTATACTTTGAATCAAAATCACATTTTATAATTGTATGCTCATTCAATAATGTTGGCATTTGCTCGTTAAGCTGCTGATGAGGTAATGATAGTGCCGCAATGGCATCAATTGTTGCTAGTGTGCTTTCAAGCTGCTCTGCTGATAGCAAAATATCCTCGCTCTGTAAAAATGGACGAATCGCATCGCGCACAAAGTTTTGTGCCTCAACAATGCAAGTAAATTCATTTAATTTATCGGAATAGGACTGCATAAATGTGCGCTCTCTTAGCTGTTGCCTGCTTAAATCATTCACTTGCTGCAAAATTGCTTGTAATCGCCCACCTGCTAGTGCAGTAATATGATTTTGCACTGTGTATAATTGACGGAAAATATCCTTTTCCTTTTCTTTAATTATTTCAAATAGCGTGGCACATTGCTGCTGTAGCTCATCAAGTCGGCCAATCTGCTCTGTAAAATAATCAGTTAGACTATTAGCGTTATGCAGCCCTTCTACAAGAGGTACACTGTATGTTTTTTCAAATTGCTTATCGACCTGTGCAAGTAACTGCGCATATTCTGCATGGCATTTTCGATAATCACGAACCGCCTCTTGATAAGCAATAGCCTGCCCCTCAAATTGTTCAATCCTGTCATCACGTAAATACAATTCAGTTGCTAAAACTTGTAATAACTGATATAAAGTTTGGACTGATTTTAACACTTGACTAGCTTGCTTGTACTCCTCTTCAAATTCAGCTAAAATCGCCATATCTCGCTGTTGCAATGAAAACTCTACATTCGCTTCCTCTACGTATTTCTTTATGCTTTCAAATGCAGATAAATAAGGCTCCCGCTCTGGAATCATTGCGAATTCACTATACAATCGAGTTAACCATCTACTAAAGCGCTCTGCCGTATGCTGCATTTTTTTTGCAGGATTGTGAGCAACCTCTTTCACTAGTTGAGCAAGCTGTGTAATATTTGAATCAATAAGAAGCTGTGTATTATTCGTTTTTTTCGCCTCAATTGCCTGCAAAGCAGAAACACTAAGCATTTCCTTACACAGCTCTCCGTATCGCGCTAGCTCCTCTTTCATAAAATTGCTAGTGGTCGCCGCACGCTCATCGACAGCATTAACAATAAAGTATGGCTTTATATTTTGTTCATTCATTTTAACTAATAAATTATATTCATCTAAGGTTGCAGCAGAGCCATTGCGCAATACCCAAAATACTTCTTGCACCCGCTCCAACATGACGTTGGAAAAATAAGCAGTATTATCCGCGCCTACTTGCAACGCAACCGTATCCACAATTGTTGCATGCTGCAATAACTCATGCTGAATATAAACTTCAATATAATCTAAATGCTCTCGAATAATTTGAGCACTAAAAGTGTCGCCTGTTGTTAGTAGCTGGATTTTATCAATATCGAATGTCGCAATCATGCCATCATAAAAATATGCCTTGACACATTCACGCTCACCGTACTTAATCAATGTATTAACACTAGTTGGATTTTTCGTACTTACAGACAGTAATTCTCTCCCTAATAAAGCATTAATAAGTGTCGTCTTTCCAACACGCTCTTTTCCTAAAAAAAGCAATGCTTCTTTCTCGCGAGCGTCCTCAATAATTAGCTTTAGGCGCTTCGTTGTATCAGTTATATATGTATTTTGTTCTAACATAACATGCAGTGGCTTCATGCGCTCAATAAGTTGATGTAATGAATTTGTTTCCATATTTCGCTCCACTCTCCCATCTCTTTTTAGTGCGGTGACGTAGCCCCTCTAGTTACTATTATTTATGGCTACTTTTAATGATAAGTCTAATTTGCTTAAAGATGAAAAGCAAAAAGACCTAAATATGAACCACGTAAATGATAATAATAAAATTTTAGTAGGACAATACGCATAAATGTACAAATTTTGATAATCATTCATTGTTTGCCAGCTTAAAAAGAATGCAGCAAAAGCAATTTTAATTAAAGGCTAAAAAAAATTTTATTTTTTGCTATAATACAATTATTCCAATTTGAAGGGACTGAACTATGCGCGGATGACAATATTTTTTATTCAACCTATAAAAAATATTGGAGGTAAAAGTATTGATAAAAGAATTAAACACCAAAAGACTGCATTTAAGAAGAATGCAAGTTTCAGACTCACACAGCTTATTTAAAATTTGGTCTGACCCGGATGTAACTAAATTTATGAACATTTCTAATTTCACAGACGAAACACAAGCAAAAGAAATGATTGAGCTCCTAGAAAATTTAGCTCAGGCTAATAAAGCAATTCGCTTCAGTATGATTGAAATTAAATCCCATGAAATAATTGGTACTTGCGGATTTAATTCAATAGACTTCGAAAACTCGAAAGCAGAAATCGGTTATGATATTGCTAAAGCCTATTGGGGCATGGGTTATGCTCCTGAAGGTATTAAAGCATTGGTTCATTATGCTTTTGAAAACTTAGGGTTGAACAGAATCGAAGCAAAGGTAGAGCCTAGCAATGCCAATTCAATCAAAGTACTACAAAAACTTAATTTCACATTTGAAGGAACGCTTAGACAATACGAAAAATCTAAAGCAAGCTTTATAGACATCAATATTTACTCGCTCTTAAAAACAGATTAAAATGAAATTTATTAGGCTGTCTAAAAAGTAGTGTCCTAACTTACTTTTTAGACAGCCTTACCGCTTGGTAATTCAGAGAATTAGAGACACAACGCTTACATATTGAAGTTATCCCAGCTTAAAACATTTTTGATAAATTAGCCATCTCAATTGCAGCAACTGCAGCATCATAGCCTTTATTACCAGCTTTCGTTCCAGCTCTCTCAATTGCTTGTTCGATTGTTTCGGTTGTAACAATTCCAAAAATAGTTGGAACACCCGTTTGCAGACCTACACTAGCAATTCCTTTTGCGGACTCGTTGCAAACGTAATCATAGTGCGTTGTAGCTCCACGAATAACTGTACCAAGTCCGATGACAGCATCATATTTTTGAGATTCTGCCATCTTTTTTGCTATAAAGGGTACTTCAAACGCTCCCGGTACCCAAGCCACATCAATAGCATCTTCCTCTACGCCATGGCGTTTTAAACCGTCAATTGCACCGGCTAATAGTTTATCATTAATAAATTCGTTAAAGCGTCCAACAACAATACCTATCTTTAATCCTGTACCTACAAGCTGTGCTTCAAATGTTTTTACCATCAATAATTCCTCCTTTTATAATAAATGTGCCATCTTCTCTTTTTTTGTATTTAGATAATTAGCATTTTCTTCTACTGACCCCGTAATAAGGGGTACACGTTCTACTACTTTTATACCGTATCGCTCCAGCTGCGCTACTTTATCTGGATTATTCGTTAATAAACGAATTTGTGTTACCCCCAATTCTATTAGCATTTGCGCACATAAACTGTAATTGCGTAGTTCACAAGCAAAGCCAAGCATTTCATTAGCTTCTACTGTGTCAAAGCCTTTTTCTTGTAATTCGTATGCTTTTAATTTATTTAATAACCCTATTCCTCGCCCCTCTTGCCGCATATAAAGGATGGCCCCTACTCCTTCCTGCTCGATTTTAGCAAGTGCCTGTTGTAACTGAGCTCCGCAATCACAGCGTTTTGAATTAAAAATATCGCCTGTTAAACATTCAGAGTGAACACGTATTAGCGGTGCTTCTACATTGGACAAATCCCCTTTAACAACAGCAACATGCTCCTTAAAATCAATTGGATTAGCATAGCCAATCATTGTAAAATCACCATAATGTGATGGCAGTTGAATTGCTGCTTCACGTGAGATAATTAGCTCTTTTTTAAGACGGTATTGAATTAAGCTTTCTATCGTAATAAGCTTCATATTAAAATCTAAGGCCATTTTTTTTAATTGGGGTAGACGAGCCATCGTGCCATCCTCATTCATTATTTCACAGATAACCGCAGCCTTTTTACTTTCACTAAGTATTGCTAAATCTACCGCTGCCTCTGTATGTCCAGGTCTTTCGAGTACCCCATTCTTTTTTGCGATTAAAGGAAAAACATGCCCCGGACGACGGAAGTGCTGTGGCTCCGCCTTATCATCAAGCATTTTTTCGATAGTTAATGCTCTTTGAAAAGCACTAATTCCTGTTGTAGTATCAATATAATCAATACTTACAGTAAATGCCGTTTGATGCTTATCCGTATTATTTGTAACCATTGGCTCAAGCTGAAGAGTTTGCGCTATTTGTAAATCAATCGGTGTACAAATTAACCCTTTTCCATACGTTGCCATAAAATTAACCACATCGGGCGTGGCATATTCAGCTAATGCAACAAAATCGCCTTCATTCTCACGATTCTCATCATCTACAACAATAATCACTTTCCCCTGCTTTAAGTCAGCAATTGCCTCTTCTATCGTATTAAACATAATATTATCCCGCCTTTAAAATCCATTTTGTTGTAAAAAATCCTCCGTTAACGTTGTTGATTTTGTTTGTAGCTGCTTGGCAATGTATTTTCCTAATAAATCTGTTTCTATATTGACTAGGTCACCTTCACGTTTAAATCCAAGTGTTGTCTGATTAAATGTATGTGGAATAATCGAAATCGTAACCATTTCTTTTTGTAAATCAAATATTGTTAAACTAATACCATCAATTGCGATTGACCCACGTGGTATACAAAGTGCAGTTGATTCATGAGATGTTTTTATATTAAAATAAACTGCATTCGCGAACGAACGTTTACGTAAAATAGTCCCTACCTCATCAATATGCCCCGATACGAAATGCCCCCCAAAACGCCCATTAGCAGCCATAGCACGCTCTAAGTTAACAACGGAACCTATTTGCAATTGCGATAGTGAGGTTGCATGGACCGTCTCAGGCATAACATCTGTCGTGAATTTCGTATTTGTAAAGCTTGTTACAGTTAAACATACTCCATTTACAGCAATGCTATCGCCAACTTTCAAATCTACTATAACTTTTTTAGCGCCAATTGTAAGAGCGATTGATTCCTGCCCTTTTGCCATTTTCTCAATCGTACCAAGCTCTTCAATAATTCCAGTAAACAACTGTACACCTCATTTCATCATCATCGTTAATTTAATATCTTCACCAATTTTTTCAACTTTAGTAAAAGTAAACGCTTCTTGCAAAGCAATTGTTGTCATTGAAAGCGCATTTGTTCCTAATAGCTTAGGCGCAATGTATATAATCATTTTTTGTACGAATTGCTGTTGTAAAAAGGCATCCGCCATTTTACAGCCAGCCTCAACATATAAAGTCATAATCCCTTCATCTGCTAGCTTTCTTAATACATTTCGCAAGGAACAATCCTCTATCACAAACGTACGAACACCTGCTAATTTACGAGATTTTGTTGTAAAAAGCCAAGTTAGAGCCGTTTTATCATTAAAAACTTTCGCTGAATTTGGTACTTTTCCATCACGATCAATAACAATTCGAATCGGTTGTTTGTTTGAGGTACTACAACGATTCGTTAAGCTTGGGTCATCAATGCAAATCGTATTTGAGCCTACTAAAATAGCATCATGTGTTGACCTTGTATAATGCACATCCTTTTGAACAAGCCTACCCGTGATTGCAGTTTGCTTCCCTATCTCAGCAGTAATTTTACCGTCCAACGAAATGGCTTGCTTTAATGTAACGTAAGGTAAACGATGTGAAATATAATAAAAAAATGCTTCATTTAATGCTTTTGCCTCTTCTTCACATAATCCTATACTTACCGTAATGCCCGCCTCCTCCAACCTTCGAACTCCCCGTCCAGCTACAAGTGGGTTCGGATCCAGCGTCGCAATAAAAACATGTGCAACCTGCGCTCTAATTAGTGCCTCAACACATGGACCTGTTTGCCCAACATGGCTACATGGCTCAAGTGTAACGTAAACCTTCGAACCCTCCGCTCTCTCACCTGCAATTTTTAAGGCATTAATTTCCGCGTGTGCCTCTCCGAATTTAAGATGAGCACCAAAACCTATAATCTCCTCATTTTTTGTAATAACACACCCAACAAGTGGATTAGGAGAAGTTTGATTACTACCTGATTTTGCCAAGCTCAAAGCAAATTGCATAACTTGTTCGTCACTCATTCAGTCACCTCCCTTTGAAAAATAAAAAGCCCCCTTAAATAGGGGGCTTTTACGAAGAAGGCGTCACTAAATAAACTAGCACCATAGCTAATTTTTTTCGCCTACCTTCTCTCATCCAGACTATTACTGTCGGCTCCGGAATTTCACCGAATCCTGCTTCATAAAGCTCGCGGGCTATACCGCCGATTGGGACTTGCACCCGACCCCGAAGGTATTTATTCAATTAAAAAGACCTCACTTAGAAATGTGGGGTCGTTAAGAGGCATCTTCAAAAAAAGCCACACGAATGTCGCTTTTTTTGCCTACCTTCTCTCATCCAGACTATTACTGTCGGCTCCGGAATTTCACCGAATCCTGCTTAAAAAAAGCTCGCGGGCTATACCGCCGATTGGGACTTGCACCCGACCCCGAAGGAATTTATTCAATTAAAAAGACCCCACTTTGAAATGCGGGGTCGTTAAAAGGCATCTTCAAATAAAGCCACACGAATGTCGCTTTTTTGCCTACCTTCTCTCATCCAGACTATTACTGTCGGCTTCGGAATTTCACCGAATCCTGCTTCATAAAGCTCGCGGGCTATACCGCCGATTGGGACTTGCACCCGACCCCGAAGGAATTTATTCAATTAAAAAGACCCCACTTTGAAATGTGGGGTCGTTAAAAGGCATCTTCAAATAAAGCCACACGAATGTCGCTTTTTTGCCTACCTTCTCTCATCCAGACTGTTACTGTCGGCTTCGGAATTTCACCGAATCCTGCTTAATAAAGCTCGCGGGCTATACCGCCGATTGGGATTTGCACCCGACCCCGAAGGTGATATTTATGTTGGCTTTAATTATACAGCAATAATGCAAAAAATCTAGTCTATCAAAAGAAACGTTTTTTATTTTATGAAATATTAAAAGAAAGATTTAAAAAATGTTTTTAGTCGAAGAAAATGCATGCGCTTCTCTATAAAAAGATTATATTTCAAAAAACAGCAATGTATTACGCTAACGTTCCCCTCATAGCAGACCTACCGAATTGTAGATAATGCTTTTGACCATGAAATTAATTGGTCTAACATCTGATTTACTGAATCTGCCTGAACATCTTTCGGTTTGAAATCTGTTCCGTTTTCGAAATCTGTAAATAATGAAAGAGCTGGATGAACACGCACATCTGCTACTAACAGCTCTCCCATAATACCGCGCAAATGCTCCGCAGCACGAGCACCACCTACAGAGCCATAGGAGACAATTCCTGCTGCCTTGTTATTCCATTCTACTCTTAAATAATCAATCGCATTTTTCAAAGCGCCTGTAATAGAATGATTGTACTCTTGAACGATAAATACAAACCCATCTTGTTTTGCAATAATTTCTGACCAGCCCTTTGCCCCAGATGCATCCTGCCCCGGCTCACCTAATAAAGGCAATTTGTAATTAGCAATATCGATTACTGTATAGTTTGCATCATTTCGTTGATTTGCAATTTCCTTTACCCATTGTGCTACCTGTGGGCTTACACGTCCTTCACGTGTTGAACCAATAATAATACCAATATTTAATGCTGTCATTGCTTGCTCCTCCTCATGTTTTGAAACGAAAAATTTGGCTAAAAACCCGATAAACAACGCCTCTCCTACGTCAAAAGACCCTATAACAGTGAGCGTACTTCCTATACATGCCACTTTGCTATTAGCACAAAAATAGTGCTGATAGAAGTTAAAAAATTATACCTATTCTATTTTCCCCAAATTCACTTTTTATATTCAAAAAACTTACATTGAGTAGGGGCTGTCAGAAAGGGTATTCCTTTTCTGACAGCCCCTATATGACATATTAGTTTTCACTGTTCTTTCTGAGCAGCATTTTTATTGCCTCTAAATTCCTCTCTTTTCTTCATTGCTTCTGCCATACGGTGTGAATCAGCGTTCGGCTCATTTTGTAGTTGCGCTACAATATTTCGATAATCCACTTCATTGCGATTCTGGCTCATTTTATACGAAGCTTGAACTTCTCTTATTTTAATTTTAAAGCCAACAATCCCTTTAAGTTCAGCTGCTAATAACTCAGGGGAAAGTGTATCCCATAAAATCGGATTTTCTCGATTAGCCTCGTATTTTTCAAGCAATAATGTTAAGTCCTGTACTAGCTCTTCTTTGTCTAAAATACTCGCCTTTCCATATACATGGACCGCTTGGTAATTCCAAGTAGGAACATTTTCATGTCCATACCAAGAGGAAGAAATATACGCATGAGGCCCTTGGAACATAACAAGCACTTCCTTGCATGCTTCAAAAGTTCTCCACGCGGGATTTCCATAAGCCATATGGCCAGTAATAAAATAATCTTCCCCTTCCTGATTTAGCAATAAAGGAATATGTGTCGCTATTGGTATTTCATTTTTTATTGTAACTAAAGTTCCAAATGAATTTTCATTAATAAAATTTGTAATTTCTTTAAAATCCGTAACCTTATAATACTTTGGTATAAACATGCTTTATTATCCCCTTTATCTATTTAATCTAAGCTATTAAAAAAATCATACATTGTTCACTGACATAAAAAAAGGTACAATTATAAACAAATATGCATGTCAGGGGTTATTATATAAATGAAAAATACTATATTTATCTTTAATAATACTTCACCTAAATATAAACAAATTTATGAGCAGTTCAAGTTGTATATTGAGAATGGTGACATTTCAATTAATGACCAGCTACCTTCTATTCGTGAACTCGCAAATTCACTTTCAGTAAGTAGGAATACTACACTTACAGCCTATGAACAGCTTATGGCTGAAGGCTATATTCGCAGCGAAGGTCGCAAAGGGTATTTTGTAAATAAAGTAGATTCATCTTTGTTTCAAAATAATTTGATGAACATCAATAATAAAGAGCTTGAATTAAAAGAAAGTAAACATATTCTGATTGATTTTCGTGCGGGAACAGTAGACCAACAGCATTTCCCCCTGAAAATTTGGCGAAGAATGACGAATCAAGTTTTATATACACAGCAAAGCTATTATTATGGAAACCCTTTTGGTGAACATTGTTTACGTGAACAAATTGCCACCTATTTATTTCAATCTCGTGGTGTGAGGACAAGTGTTGATTCGATAATTATTGGTAGTGGAACACAACAAATGTTAATCAATCTCATCGAAATTTTAAAAAGGGAATTTTCTAGTATTATTGTTGAAGACCCAGGCTATGATGGTGCAAGAGAAGCTTTTAAATTCCATAATTTGTCCATTGAAACAATCCCCGTCTTTAAATCAGGTGTCGATTTCTCAAAATTAAATGAACTGTTGTCTCACCTCATTTATGTTACTCCCTCCCATCAAAGCCCTCTTGGTGTTAGTATGTCGATAAAGGAAAGGTTAGAGCTCATCCAGTGGGCTAATAGTAGAGAAGGTTATGTAATAGAGGATGATTATGATAGTGAATTTCGCTATACGCAGCAACCATTTCCGGCTCTTGCCTCTATTGACTCAACAAGAGTTATTTATTTAGGTAATTTTTCTAAATCATTTCTTCCTGGAATACGTATTAGTTATATGGTACTTCCAGAAATGCTGCTATCGAACTATAAAAAACAGTGGTCAGCTTTCGAATGCACTGCCTCCCTTCTACACCAACTTGCGATGGCTAATTTTATGCAGGAAGGTGAATGGAATCGACATATTAAGCGAATGCGCCTCGTTTATAAGCGAAAAATGCAATGCATTACTACGGAATTAAGAAAACATTTCAAAGATACGATTTCAATTATAGGAGAGCAATCTGGTTTGTTTGTATTAGTGAAAATACACTTAAACCTTACTGAAGAATGTTTAATTAACCGCGCATCTTTACTAGGGGTGAAAGTGTATCCTACTTCCATTTATTCAGTACAAAATCATATAGTTGAACCAGCTATAAAGCTTGGATTTAGCAATCTCTCGTGTGAAGAAATTCAGTTAGGTATTCGGCTTTTAAAAGAAGCTTGGACTTAACCATTATGAAATCCGAATATTTCGATAATTACTTATGCTAAAGTTTGATTAAAAAAATCCTACAATCTAGTATTTAACAATAAACAGAAAGAATACAGCTTGAAAAAAAGATTAATCAAAATGGATTCTTTCTCAGCAAATCTTAGTTTTGCTTTTACAAAAAAAGTTGAATTATTTCGTAATGGTGTTGCTTAGCAATCGTTCCTCTTTGTGGAATTTCATATGCATTTGAGTATCTCTGCAACACCTTTTAATTATAATGCTATTGCATTGTTAATTTTATAGAACATTTATAAACAGTATCTCCAAAAGACCGAATGTCGCTTAAATAATCGTATCCTTTAGGTGAGCCGTAACGGTTGAGCATTCTTACTGCTACTACGTTTTCCTCTGGAATGACGAGCAAAGCTACATTGGTGTAGCCAAATAATTGATAGGAACCTTGTGGAACTGTATCGCCTATTTGGTTAAAACTATGGTTTGTGTCTTTTACAAACCATAAAAATCCATTCTTCTGAATAGGAAGTGTTAGGTTGGGAGTTTGAATGGATGTAGCCATTTGAATGATTTCTCTAGGAATAATCTGTTTTCCTCCCCATTTCCCTTCTGTTAAATGAATGTAACCCCATAAAGCAAGCTCCTGTGCAGACACATACATATTCATTCCAGAACCATCTACTACATCCGTCTTCGTCCAAAATGGGTTATCTGCATCTCGAATAGCGTTTGCAATTTTTGAATGAGGCTTACTCATCTTAATCCATTCTGTTGATTGAAAGCCTAGTGGTTCAATAACCTGTGATTTAATAATTTCAGCAACAGACTGTCCCGTTGTTTTTCGGATAATCATTGTCAATAAATCAATGCTTGGACCTCTATATGCCCATGATTCACCAGGTTTATATTCACTTACTAGTTTATTGCCGTCAACAATTTTTAATCCATGTGTATGGGTTAATAAGTGACGAATAGTTACCCCCTCATATGCAGCTAAATTCGAATCTTCAACAAACTGCTGAACTGTATCATCCATGGAAAAGTAACCATTGTATATAGCATAAGCCGCAGCAAAACCAATATAAGCTTTTCTTACAGATGCAATATGGAATTGAGTGTCTACTTGAACATCTCGAGCAAGTTTTGCATTAGACTGCTTACCAAAATAAGATTCTTTTGCGATTTTATCGTTCTGGATAATAAATAGAGCACCACCGCTAGCACCCAACTTTTCAGCACTTTCCATCACATGAGTACGTACATCTTCAAATAAGTTTGTGTAATCATTCACGTTCTTTAAAATCAATTTTTCACTCTCCTTAGAATATTAAAAGGGACTCATCATCTTTGGTGAGTCCCTCATTTTATTATTCTCATCTAGTTCACAGAGCGAAAAAATAACGCTCAGTTCTTTTGCAAACATCCCATTTCAGAAATGTACGATTAGATTATTTTCGTACAGCCTCAAATGTAATGAGTTGGCAATCTTTTGATGGTTGCCTTTTGAAAGAATAATCGGCAGAACAAGTAATATCAGAAAAACCAATGCTTTCTAAAATCAGTTTGAATTCTTCGATTCCATACCATCTCATTGCAAACTTCTGTAATTCTGTGTCTACGAGCTTACCATCTCTCCATTTTTCGTATTTTAAATAAGATAAGGTATATTGGTCAATCCAGTTGATTTCAATTGACTTGCTTTCTAATGTAATGCCTTCTTCATTAGAAAGAGGAAAGGTTGCAGTAGTAATTTCTTCTGTACGCCAATTACTCGGTAATAGCAAATCAACTATTAGACGTCCTTCGGGCATTAGATGATTATAAAAGCATTTCAGAGCGTCTTTAGCATCCGTAAAATTGTCGATTAAACAAAAGGAGCCAGTAGGTATAACGATCGCCTCATATTTTGATTCCAAAGAAAAACTACGTAAGTTCTCTTCATATAGCTTCGGATTTAAGCCTCTTTCTTTGCATCGTTTTCGACAAGAATCTAACATTTCAGTTGAATAGTCAATACCATCAACAATAAATCCATTTTCAAGTAGGGGAATTAAGAATCGGCCTGAACCGACAGCAGCTTCAAGTATTTTCCCTTTCGTTCCTTTTAATCTTTCAAGATAATATTCAATGTCACCGCCAATTGAATACCCCACAGGTTTGGTAAAATCATATACTTCCGTACTTAATGCACCATAATAACTAAACATTTCATTTCCTCCAATAGTATATGCGGAAGAATTTTATTGAGATTATTAAAGCTTCCGCACCTCAAGTTTGTTTTTTGATGTAGGTAAAGAGCTGACTATCATATTAAATCACTCACTTTCTATAGATTATTATTATATTATACACTTTTTTAGGATTCATCCAAATATTTCAATGTGTATTAAATCCATAAATATCTTATTGAATTAACCTGCCCCGTTAATTTAAAAGGAAGCATTTAAAATTAAATAACTTTATTTCCGTGGATTTGGTTTGAAAAGGTATATGGAACACTAGCGCAAGTTGATTTCTTAGCCATGGCAGTGTTTCGAGGATATTGCAGACTACAAAGTTGGCATCAACAACAAGATGAGCTTTAGCATATCTAGATATATTTTCTAAGTAATTTTTCTGATAAAAACTTTTTAGCTTTATCTCAACGATTTAACATTGTCATTAAATCTTCTAATTCCTACTTGTTATAAGAAAACCATTTCTTATACGCGCTCTTTTATCTATAATACTAAGTAACAACATATCTAAAATGGTTGTTGCCAAACTTCATAAAACTATTTTTTTCCTATTACATAGCACCAAGCTTGAAAGAAAAAATGGGAAAATGAAGATTTTTAAATCAAATAAGAATCCAAAAGTATATTGTTATTTCACAAAAAAATAAAAAGCATAGGGCTGTCCAAAAAGCAGTACATAGCCGGCATTTTGGACAGTAGCGATGATGTTTCGTAAAATGTTGATTCATATAAGCAGAGAACGCCTCTTTTAAAAATGGGATGAACATTGGCTTTAGCAGCGTTATGCTTCAGTAAAAGGGAAGCGATGAAAACATTGATTTCAATACGGTGTCAAAACAAAATGGACTTTTCGGACAACTCCTCTCTATTTTCCCGAGAGCCAATACTTTACTGTATAATTCATTAGTTAAGAAATACTCACGCAACAATACTAATGAATAATAGCTTTCTAGAGAAAGCTACTGCAGAGCGATTAGGTAATACATCTGAAATGATTCACACGGTACTAAAAAACTAAAGATGCCATTGTAAATGCTTTCACACTTGTTCTAAATGGAAAGTGGGACTAATGCATAATAAAACCCTTACATATCAAGCAGTTGACCAATAGCATAGTTTTTAGGCATAATACTTAAAGTAAGCTTTTAAAAATAAAAAATTGATTAAACTATAAAATTTCAAAATTAACTTGGAACGATTATTTTTATAGATTGCGAAAATTTGTTTGAAACGATACGGCTTGCAATATACGATGACTGACAACAATAAACATTAAGGGAGAATTAGTATTTATGTGTGGATTTACTGGATTTATCGGTGAGGTTGAAGGAGCCTCAGCCGTTTTAGAAAATATGATGAATCAAATTATCCATCGCGGTCCTGATAGCGGTGGTCAATTTAATGAAGGCATAGCTCACCTTGGCTTTCGCCGTCTAAGCATTATCGATTTAGAGCATGGCTCACAGCCTTTATTTAATGAGGACGAGTCACTCGTTTTAATTTTTAATGGGGAAATTTATAATTACCAAATGATTCGTGAAGATTTAATTGCTAAGGGACATGTGTTTAAAACCCAAACGGATAGCGAAATTTTACTCCATGGCTATGAGGAATATGGTTCAAAGCTTGTGCAAAAGCTACGTGGGATGTTTGCCTTCATCATTTGGGATCGTGAAAACCAAAAATTATTTGCGGCACGCGACCATTTTGGCATTAAGCCATTCTATTACGGACAAATGAATGGTACGCTATTTTTCGGGTCGGAAATTAAAAGCTTTTTACCGCATCCGCATTTTGTGAAGGAGCTAAATAAGGAAGCATTAAAGCCTTATTTAACATTTCAATACCCTGTATTAAATGAAACATTTTTTAAAGGCATTTTTAAATTGCCTGCAGCACATCATATGACGTATGAAAATGGTCATTTAACAATTGAGCGTTACTGGGAGCCAACATATGCTCCCGAAGAGCGTCCGCTCGAAAAAATTATTGAGGATATTGATGATGCTGTCCGTGAATCTGTGGCGGCACATACGATTGCCGATGTAAAAGTAGGCTCATTTTTATCAAGTGGTGTTGACTCTAGCTACGTAGCAAGTGTCCTTCGCCCAGATAAAACATTTACGGTAGGCTTTAGCGCTGAAAATTTCTCTGAAATTGACAATGCCGTGCAGCTTTCAAAGGAGCTCGGCATTGAAAATGTTAATGAAATTTTAAACTCCGATGAATGCTTTGCGGATTTAGGAAAAATTCAATATATGATGGATGAGCCGCATTCAAATCCATCGATTGTTCCTCTTTACTATTTAGCACGTCTCGCGAGCAAGCATGTAACAGTCGTTCTTTCTGGTGAAGGCGCTGATGAATTATTCGGTGGCTATGATGAATATACGGACACACCGAATATGAAGAAGTTTAAAAGCCTGCCTTCCCCAATCCGCGCTTTAGCCAATATTGCGGGAACGATTATGCCAAATAGCAAAATTGGTGGTTTGGCAAGACGTGCTAAGCTTCCAGTTGAGCAAACATTTATCGGTCAAGCTCGTATTTTTGAAGAGTACGAATCTACAGCGATTTTAACATCTGACTTTAATAAGGCTCCTTCTGTGGCAGATATCGTAGGTCCTTACTACAAAAAGTTCCAAGGTCATGATGATGTAACGAAAAAGCAGCTTTTAGACTTAAATTTATGGTTAGTAGATGATATTTTATTAAAAGCAGATAAAATGGCAATGGCTCATTCAATTGAACTGCGTGTACCGCTTCTTGACCGTGAAATGATGGATGTCGCGGCATCTGTACCAACACGCTACCGCGTGAATGAAGAAAATACAAAATATGCATTCCGTCAAGCGGCACGTGAGGCGCTACCTGAAGAATGGGCGAACCGTAAAAAAATCGGTTTCCCTGTGCCAATTCGCCATTGGCTGCGCGACGAAAAATATGTAGCACAAGTGCGAGCGCTATTTAGCAGTGAAGAAGCAGCACAATTTTTCAACCGTGATAAAATTTTAGCGCTACTTGACTCCCATGTAACAGGTACAACGAATAGCCAGCGCAAAATTTGGTCGATTTATATGTTCCTTGTTTGGTATAACGAATATTTTGTAAAGCAATAATCTTTTGAAAGGATGACTACGAATTGAAACGATTATTATTAGTGATGTTACTTTTCGCTCTAGTCATCCTTGCTAGCTGCCAAAATGCCGAACCTCTATTTAGAGCTGTAAAAAATCATGAGGCAGCAAATTTTTCTGATGAGTTAGTTGTTTATACGGTAGAATTTTATAGTCGTGTAGCTGTTCCTGAAGTGATAGTTGCGATAGAAAGTGAGTCAACTGGTGAAGAAATTGCGCGTACTGTAGCATCTACAGATGGAGTTGCTGCTTTTGAGCAGCTACAGGAGCATGAACGCTTTGAGGCTGTCGTTTATCATCCCAATGGGCGCGAACAGTCACGTCGAGCTTTTACTTTTGATAAAAGTAAACCTAATCTTATTATCGAAACATTTTATCCGCATTCTGAGGTAGGCTTAGCAGTTCCAACCGTGTTCCAAAATCCAGAGCTGCCAAATGGCTGTGAAATCACCTCTTTAACGGCTATGCTCAATTATTTCGGTGTCGAAAAAGATAAAATGACGATGAAGCGTGAATACTTGCCAAGAGAAATTACAGAAATTCGCGATGGTATAAGATACGGACCCGACCCAGAGCTTGCATATGCTGGTAACCCAGCTAGTGCAACAGATGGCTTTTATGTCTTTGCAAATCCTATTGCAGAAGCAGCTAATATTGTATTAGCTGAGCAATCCTCCAATTTACGTGCGGCGAATATTACTAATGCCACGAAAAAGGAAGTTTTAGCGCTTATAGATCAAGGCTACCCTGTTTTAACATGGGTTACAATTGATTGGCAACCACCGCGAACAAATCGCTTTTGGATTGTTGAAGAAACAGGTGAAAAGCACCCTATTTACAGCAATTTACACGCTGTCGTTTTAACAGGCTATGACCATAATAGCGTGACAATTATGAATCCGCTCTACGGCTATGAAACGATTGATATAAATGTCTTCTTTTCAAGCTATGAGGCACTTGGGGCGCATGCGGTTGTGATTCAATAATAAAAAGAAGCCACTTCTTTTCTAAAATGTACCCTATACGATAGACACTTTGAAAAAAGACTATCGTATAGGGTATTTTTCTTTATAATGAAAAAAAGATGTTGGAGCGGATGAGAGATGACAAAAAAATTATTTACTAAAGAAGAACAGAAACAGCTAAAACATAATCCAAATGTACAAGCAGTTAGCGAGAAAACAATTACGTGTACAGATGAATTCAAACATCATTTCATCGCTGAAAATGACAAAGGAAAATTGCCAATAGAAATTTTCCAAGAGGCGGGTCTAAATGTAGAACTAACCAATTCTAAGACAATTGTTAACTGAGCCAACGAACCACTTGGCACTATCTCTCTTCAAGAAAAACACCTCAATGCCGGCTGATATAATGTCTTTTGTTTGCGAATTATGCCTATAGAGATTCCAAGTAAAGCCTACCAAAATCATACTACTACATTTCGCATATACGAAATACAAACACTTAAAATCTTTATTTCGATTATTGTCTCTCACTATTTACTTACAAAAACACCTCTAATAACTCTCGAAATGAATATGGCGCAATATTCAATTATAGTAATATTATACTAAAAAAGTATAAAAAAACCAAAAATGTATTTACATTTATATTAAAGTAATATACTCTTATATATGTAACACAAGTAAAAAAAGTAAAATTAAGGAGTGGTTTTTTTGAAAAAGAAAATGTTGAAATTTTTATTTGTATTCACTTCTTGTATTTTAGTATTTGCTTCTTTGCCATTTGCAAAAAATGTTTCCGCTAGTACGATGCAAGCAGCTTATAGCGAACCTGATCTCGAAGCAATACTAAACAGCCAAAAAGAAGCGATTTTTAATGAAACTGGTGAAGTAATTGATTTTAATGTTCTATCTGATAATGAAATTGAAATAATTTCTGAAGGTTTAACATATGTAATTAATACGGATACTTATGAGTTGACACTAAATGGAGAAAGTCTAGGTGTTGTAGCTGAAACTGAAATTGAACATCACAACGATATATCCGCTGTAACTTCTTTTTCTGCATATACTCCAGTAAAAGTTACAACAATTACAACAACTGCTAAAGATTTAGCTGGTGATATAGCAAAAGCTGCCGTCTATCTTGCTGCTATAATAATTGTAGGAATAGCAATTTTATCGCAACTGGGTATAACTGCTCCAGCAATTTTAGCAACTGCAAAAACTGCGGCTGCAAGTTATGGGCTATCTCTTACTACAACTTTAATTGGTGATTTAGCCGATGTCGTATGGTCTTACTCGATATATAGAACTACTAGTCCTATTCCAACTGGATATGGTTCCAATCAAATTGCTTATCGTTATCAAGATGCCAAAATGACAGCACGCTTCCGTGTTGGTAATTATACTTCACCCCAATGGTCATACCAAAGTGCACAAATCGGTAATTGGTGGTTTAGTAGTAAACCATACTAATTTATAAAAAGTGGGGTGAAGTTCTTGGATTTAAAATACCTACCCTTGTTGCTCTCTTCTTTATTACTATTTATATATGCATATCGTGAAAGAAATAAAGAGCAAAAGGTCTTAAAAAATCCAATTTTACTAGGTATAATTGGGCTGTTCTATATCTCACTCATGTCTTTAGATTATAGTTTTATGGCAGTACTCATTGGTATAGCAGGTTTGATAATTTTAATTATTAATTTTTTTCGTAAATAAATGTTTTTTGGTTTCCATCTACATTTATCCATACGATTTGTCCTTTATAATGGATTGGGATAATTTTCTATCACAAACCAATATAAAGGATTTTTTATGTGAATTTATAATCAAACAACGCATATAAAACGCCAGATACGACCTATCTTTCAAAAGAGGTATCATTGTTCTGTTCATATGAATATGTATTCCAATAAAGATGCTATATAAATTCATTGATATGAAAATATTGACACTACCTCCAACTATCTTTCGCTAAATTATATCAATTCAATATTCTTGATGCTATTATATTTTTGCTCTCCTCTTTTATCCACAAAAAAATGAGCTTGACGTTACCATCAAGCTCATATCATTTCAGGTTTTCTTTTATTCAAACACAACACGCTTCGCTTCATAGGCTGCAATTGCATCTTCATACTTAAATGTTAAAGCAATTTCATCCCAGCCATTTAATAGCATTTCTTTGTAGTAAGGGTCAATATTGAAGCGATATACTTTTGAAGGTGTCGTGACAGTTTGTGCCTCTAAATTCACTTCGATTGACTGTGCCTCTTGCAAGCCTTGCGCTAGTAGCTCATCGCATTCTGCTTCCGTTAATTTAATTGGTAAAATGCCGTTTTTAAAGCAGTTATTATGGAAAATATCTGCAAAACTTGGTGCTATGACAACACGGAAACCATAATCTAAAATTGCCCAAGGTGCGTGCTCACGTGAGGAACCACAGCCGAAGTTGTCCTGCGCAACTAAAATTTCTGCATCCTTGTATTGTGCTTTATTTAACACAAAATCGGCTATTTCATTGCCCTCATTGTCAAAGCGCCAATGGTAAAACAAAAATTGGCCAAAGCCTGTGCGCTCGATGCGCTTTAAAAATTCCTTTGAAATAATTTGGTCTGTATCTACATTTTTTCGATCAAGCGGTGCATATACGCTTTTCACAATATTAATTGGTTCCATCGTCTTCTCTCCCCTACGCTTCTTGCTTCTCTAGTTGTCGCACATCTACGAAATGTCCATAAATGCCTGCTGCCGCTGCCATTGCAGGGCTTACTAAATGGGTGCGCGCCCCGGTGCCTTGACGCCCTTCAAAGTTACGGTTTGAGGTAGAAGCACAGCGCTCGCCAAACGGAATAATATCTTCATTCATGCCCAAGCATGCGGAGCAACCTGATTCACGCCATTCAAAGCCAGCCGCTGTGAATATTTTATCCAGTCCCTCTGCTTCTGCTGCCTTTTTCGTTGAATGGGAGCCTGGAACGACAATACCCTTTACATTCGGATGAAGCTTATTGCCTTGGACAATACTTGCTGCTGCACGTAAGTCCGATAGACGGGAGTTCGTACAAGAGCCGATAAAGACATGCTGGATGGCAATAGATGTAATTGGCTGACCTTCCTCTAAGCCCATATAAGCAAGCGCTTTTTTCAGCGCCTGTTTATCGGATTCGCTCGCGTAGTCAGCAGTTGTTGGTACAGTTTTTGATACCCCTGTTCCCATTGCTGGATTCGTTCCCCAAGTGACAACAGGCTCAATTTCATTCGCATCAATTTCCAATACAACATCATAGCTACAATTCGCATCTGATGCGAGGCTTAGCCAATAGGCTGCTGCCTCCTCAAATTGCTTTTGTGGTGCAAAGCGACGTCCGCGTAAAAACTCAACTGTCTTTTCATCGGGTGAAATTAAGCCCGCTTTTGCACCGGCTTCAATCGACATATTACAAATCGTCATGCGCTCTTCCATTGATAATGCGCGAATCGCCTCACCAGTGTATTCCACGATATGCCCTGTTCCTACACCAATTCCCCATTTCGCAATAATCGCTAAAATAATGTCCTTTGCGGTTACACCAGCACCAAGCTCACCTGTCACGCGAATTTCCATTGTTGGTGGCTTCGTCTGCCACAGTGTTTGCGTCGACAAGACATGCTCTACCTCCGATGTCCCTATACCAAAGGCGATTGCACCAAATGCTCCATGGGTAGATGTATGCGAGTCTCCACAAACAATTGTTTTGCCTGGCTGTGTTAAGCCTAGCTCAGGCCCAATTACATGGACAATCCCTTGATCTGGATGCCCCATATCTGCAAGCTGTACACCAAATTCCTTCGCATTATCCGCTAGTGTGGTAATCTGCTTTTTTGCAATAGGGTCGTTAATCGTCGACAAATTTTTCGTTGGTACATTGTGATCCATCGTTGCGAAACATAGATCTGTACGACGCACTTGACGATTATTTAAACGTAGCCCTTCAAATGCCTGCGGGCTTGTTACTTCATGAATTAAATGTAAATCAATATAAAGTAAATCAGGCTTGCCTTCTTCACGATGTACGATATGTGATTCCCAAATTTTTTCAATAATATTTTTTGCCATTGTAGTCACCAATCCTTAAATATACGAAATCATAATGCTTTCTGACACGAAGCTCGTATCAATTTCATTAATCACTTTATCTGTCCATTCATCTGTAGATAAAACGCGTGTACCATCCTGTGCTAAATCAGCTGTGAAATAACCGTCATCAAACACGGCACTTACCGCACGCTCAATTTCTGCAGCCTCTTCTTTTAAGCCGAAAGAATATTGCAGCATCATCGCAACAGATAAAATAGTTGCCGCTGGATTAGCAATTCCTTGCCCTGCAATTTCTGGTGCAGAGCCGTGTACAGGCTCATATAAACCAAAATTATCACCGCGAATCGAAGCGGATGGTAATACACCTAAAGAACCTGTAATAACAGACGCTTCATCGCTTAAAATATCACCGAACATATTTTCTGTTACAACAACATCATATTGACTTGGATTTGTAATAAGCTTCATCGCTACGGAGTCGACTAAATTGTGCTCCACTTGCACATCAGGGTAATTTTTCTTCTTTTCTTCTACAATTTCACGCCATAAACGTGAAGTATCTAATACATTCGCTTTATCTACAGAGCAAAGCTTACCTCGACGCAATCTCGCTAGCTCAAACGCATTCTCCACAATACGTTCAATTTCCTCACGTGAATACACGCATGTATCAACAGCAGCTAGCTCTGTTTTTTTACGTGGTTCACCGAAATAAATGCCGCCAGTTAGCTCCCGTACAATCATTAAATCAACATTTTCCGCAACCTCACGCTTTAATGGAGAAGAAGCTAGTAAACTAGGGAACGCCTTCACTGGACGGAGGTTAGCGAATAAGTCGAAATGCTTACGAATTTGTAGCAGGCCTTTTTCTGGTCGTAAATGTGGTGGATTATTATCCCATTTCGGTCCACCGACTGCACCTAATAAAATTGCGTCGCTTTGCTCGCACATTAAAATTGTTTCATTTGGCAGTGGGTTATTAAACTGATCAATTGCTGCACCACCAATTGCGCCGTAGCCTAAATGAAATGTATGATTGAAACGCTTGCCAATCACTTGTAATACTCGAACTGCTGAAGCAATTACTTCAGGTCCAATGCCGTCTCCAGGTAATACCGTAATTTTCTTTTCCATAAAAAACACCTATCCTTCTCGCGTATATCGTCGCGTTATTCTTTGAAGTTACATGGGGATGGTTTGTCAAACCCGTGTTCCTACAAATGCATCCCCATGGCATTTGTTACACGGTCGATTGGTGTGCGCGAATACTTTGCTGAATCAATTGTCGATTAATTGCATTTAAGTAGGCCTTTGCAGATGCTTCTAAAACATCCTGAGCAGCATCGCGCCCAGTTGTTGTATAGCCGTGATAGCGTAAATTAATGACTGCCTCCCCTAGAGCATCGCGCCCTTTGCCAACAGATGTAACACGATAATCTAAAACATTGACTGTGCCACCTACTAATTGCTCTAATGTGTTGAAAATTGCTTCGACCGAGCCGGAGCCAGTTGAAGCGCCTGTTGCAAGGTCGCCATTTGGTGTAGCAACAACAACAGTTGCAGTTGGAATATTTTCTGTTCCGTATTGCACTTGTACACTTTTCAACACATATAACGGAACATCCTCCACTAAAACTTGCTGCTCTGTTAATAAAGTAACTAAATCCTCTTCTGTAACCTCTTTTTTACGGTCCGCTAATTTTTTGAACTCAGCAAATGCTTTGTTTAGCTTTTCGTCCGATAGCTCATAGCCCATTTTCACTGCACGGTCGCGGAAGGCTGCACGTCCCGAATGCTTCCCTAATACTAATGGCACTTCATCCTCACCGATTAATGCAGGTGAAATGATTTCATAGGTTTCAGGGTTTTTCAGCACGCCATCTTGGTGAATGCCCGATTCATGCGCGAAAGCATTGCGACCAACTACCGCTTTATTTGGCTGGATAACGACACCTGTTAAACGGCTCACCATTTGTGATGTTCGTTTAATTTCCTTTAAGTTTAAGCCTGTTTCAAATGGATAAATATCTTTGCGAATATGTAACGCTACGCCTATTTCCTCAAGCGATGCGTTACCAGCTCGTTCTCCGATACCGTTTATTGTACACTCCACTTGGTCTGCACCGTTTTGAATTGCTGCAATCGAGTTTGCGGTTGCCATGCCTAAATCATCATGACAATGTGCAGAAAACTTTACATTGTCCGCCCCCCGCACATTTTCACGTAAAAATTTAAATAGTTCACCATATTCCTGTGGCGATGCATAGCCAACAGTATCTGGTACATTAATTGTCGTTGCTCCTGCTGCAACAACCTCGTTAATAATTTTCACAAGGAAGTCGCGCTCTGAACGGAAGCCATCCTCTGCTGACCATTGGACGAGCGGGAAAAACTTCTTCGCATATTTCACAGCTTCTACTGCTTGCTCCACAACTTGCTCAGGCGATTTTTTCAGTTTGTATTCCATATGAATAGGCGATGTTGCTAAAAATACGTGAATATGTGGTTGTTCCGCTACTTTAATCGCTTCCCAAGTAGCGTCAATATCCTTTTGAACACAGCGCGCTAAACCTGTTACAATTGAATTTTTTACCGTGCTAGCAATGCGATGCACCGCATCAAAATCGCCGGGTGAAGAAGCAGGAAACCCTGCTTCAATAATTGTTACACCTAACCGCTCTAGTTGCTTCGCGATTTCAATTTTTTCTGCTGTGTTTAAATTAATACCCGCTGACTGCTCTCCGTCTCGCAGCGTTGTATCAAAAATATCAATCTTTCGCACTATTTCACCACTACCTTCTCTTTACCTGCTTGAATGAATGGCATCATTGCACGCAGCTTACGCCCCACTTCTTCGATTTGATGATTCGCGCCTGCTTCCTTATATTTTGTATAGCGTGGACGACCTGTTTCATTTTCTTTAATCCAATCTTTTGCGAATGTACCGTCTTGAATATCTTTTAATACATCTTTCATGCTTGCTTTTACTTCATCCGTAATAATGCGTGGGCCACTCACATAATCGCCCCATTCCGCAGTATCTGAAACAGAGTAGCGCATTGTTTCCATTCCGCCTTCAAACATTAAGTCAACAATTAGCTTTAGCTCATGCAATGTTTCGAAATAAGCTAATTCTGGTTGGTAACCTGCTTCAACTAACGTTTCAAAGCCTGCTTGAACTAATGCTGTTGCCCCACCACAAAGTACTGCTTGCTCACCGAATAAATCAGTAACTGTTTCTTCAGCAAATGTTGTTTCTAGTAAACCACCACGTGCAGAGCCGATGCCTTTACCATAGGCAAGTGCTAAATCCTTCGCTTGGCCTGTCGCATCTTGATGGATTGCAAATAAGCCGGGTACGCCTGCTCCTTCTGTATATTGACGACGCACTAAATGACCTGGGCCCTTTGGAGCTACTAAAAATACGTCGACATCCGCTGGCGGTGTAATTTGCTCAAAGTGAATGTTAAAGCCATGTGCAAACATTAATGCTTTACCAGCTGTTAAGTGTGGTGCGATTTCTGCTTCATAAACAGCCTTTTGACGCTCGTCTGGTAATAGAATTTGGATAATATCTGCCGCCTTCGCTGCTTCTGCAACAGATGTTACAGCTACACCATCTTCTTTTGCTTGGTCAAATGACTTACCTGGGCGAACTCCTACAACTACATCAAATCCCGATTCTTTCAAGTTTAACGCGTGCGCATGACCTTGTGAACCATAGCCGATAATCGCGATTTTTTTACCTTTTAATACTGCATCATTGATATTTTGTTCATAGTACATTTTTGACATGGGAAATTCCTCCTGAAATTTAATTGTTTTTTATATGCTAAACTATTTTGTTATTTCAAAATAGAGAGCTGCGGTATATCTGTTTTTTGAATTTCACGTACAGCAGCAGATGCTCCAGTACGCGTTAATTCTTTAATGCCGTACGGTCGAATTAATTCGATAAAGGCATCAATCTTTTCTGGGTCACCGACAACTTGATAGGTCACTACATTTTTCGCTGTATCAACTACTTGTGGTCGAAATGGTTCAACAATCGCATTCATCTCTGCTCGCAAATTTGCTGGTGAGATGACTTTTACTAAAGCGAGCTCGCGTACGATAATGGCTTTTTCTGTAATATCATTAACCTTTAGCACATCGATTTGCTTTGATACTTGCTTAATCAGTTGCTCGATTTTACTTTCATCCTCCACATGTACGACAAATGTCATTTTTGAAAAATTTGGCTGCTCAGTGTGGCCAACTGTAATGGACTCAATATTAAATTGACGCTTCATTAAAAGTCCGGTGATGCGGTTTAACACACCACTTTGATTAATTACGGTTACAGTAATAACACGTCTCATCCTTTTTTCACTCCAATCATTTCATGCAGCCCTTTGCCCGGTGCTACCATCGGATACACATTTTCAATTTGCTTTACTCGGCAATCAATCAATGCTGGTTCGTCTGAGTTGATTGCTTCTGCAAAAATGCGCTCCGCCTCTTCTAATGTGTCGATGCGATATCCTTTAATGCCGTATGCATCCGCTAACTTAACGAAATCTGGCTGAACAGGCATTAATGATGAGGAATAACGCTCCTCATAAAATGTTTGCTGCCATTGTCGCACCATCCCTAAGCAGCTATTATTTAAAATGACGATTTTCACAGGTAATTCAAATTCCTTTAATAAAGAAAGCTCCTGTGCTGTCATTTGGAAGCCTGCATCGCCGCAAATGGCAATAACCTTTTTATCAGGCTCGGCAAACTGTGCACCAATTGCTGCCGGGAAGCCGAAGCCCATCGTCCCAAGCCCCCCCGATGTAATCCAGCTATGCCCATTGTTTAAAGCATAGTACTGCGCCGCCCACATTTGATGCTGTCCAACATCCGTCGTAACAATGGCATCGCCCTCCGTAATACGATGAATCATTTCAATTGCTTGCTGTGGCAATACCTCCTCACCAGCTTCCTCATACCATAATGGATATGCTTGTTTATTGCTTTCTAAATAAGCAATCCATTCTGTCGTATTCGGTGCATCAAAATCTTTTTTCAGTAGCGCGTTTAGCGCCTCTTTTGCATCCGCCACAATCGGAATGTCTGTCGGCACATTTTTACCGATTTCAGCAGGATCAATATCGATATGAACAACCGTCGCATTCGGTGCGAATGTTGCTAAATTTCCTGTTAGACGATCATCAAAGCGAGCGCCAATATTAATGAGTAAGTCGCAATTTGTAATCGCATCGTTCGCTGTAAATGTCCCATGCATACCTGCCATACCGTAAAACAGTTCATGCTGACCATGAATGCCGCCTAAGCCTAGCAATGTGTTAACGATTGGCAATTGGTACTTTTCAATGAATTCTGTTAATTCTTCGCGTGCATCTGCAAAAAGTACGCCAGCCCCTGCTAACACAAGTGGCTTTTTAGCATTGGAAATAGCTTGAATTGCCTTTTGAATTTGTAAATAATTCGGCTTATATGTTGGCTGGTAGCCTGGCAAATAAATTTCTTCAGGAGCCTTTGGCATATCACCTTCTGTGAAAATCGCTTGTGACACATTTTTTGGGAAATCGATAACAACTGGTCCTTTTCGCCCTGTATTAGCAATATGAAACGCCTCTTTAACAATGCGTGGTATATCACGAATATCTTGCACCTGATAGTTATGCTTCGTAATCGGTGTCGTAATGCCCATAATATCTGCTTCTTGGAAGGCATCTGTGCCAATGACAGATGTCGCCACCTGCCCTGTAAAAATAACGAGTGGTAAAGAATCCATCATTGCATCTGCAATACCTGTTACGAGGTTTGTTGCACCCGGTCCACTTGTTGCAATAACAACACCTGCTTTATTCGTTACACGCGCATACCCCTCTGCTGCATGAATAGCCCCTTGCTCATGACGTGTTAAAATGTGACGAATAGGATTGCGGTACATTGCATCATAAATTTGTAATACCGCACCACCTGGATAGCCAAATACAATTTCAACACCTTGGTCATGTAATGCTTGAATTAAAATATCTGCACCATCTTTTGGTTTTTTTATTTCTTCAACTTGTGTTTCCTCATGCCCCGTATCGCTTAGCGAAACATTTGCCGTCATAATAAACGCCTCCTAATGATTTTTAAATAAATAAAAAAGCCTTCTTTCTCCACACGCAAAAGAATTACTCTTTACGTAGGGATGAAAAAGACTTTCCATGGTACCACCCTTATTTATAGCATGACAAACTCATGCTACCTCAAGAATAGTGTGAGTTCCCTTCATTTCACAAAATTGTATGCAACTAAATGCAGGGACACTATTCATTCATAACGAGCACTTTGATTATGCCCGGAGCTATCTAATGGCAAATGCGTTTAATAGCTCACTCCGAGGGGATGTCGGAATTAGTTGTATCGTCGGCTTCCAGCAGCACCGACTCTCTGGTAGATACAAGTCTCTAATTCCTTTAACCTCATCAACGATTTATCATATTTTCATGACGCCGCCTTGGGAAGCATTTGTTACTAATGCTGAGTAACGTGCTAACCAGCCGCGCTTAATTTTTGGTTCAAATGGCTGTAATTTTTGCCTTCTTTCTGCTAATACTTCATCTGACACTTGCAAATTGATTGTGCGATTTGGTAAATCAATGACGATTATATCGCCATTTTCTACTAAAGCAATTGGCCCGCCTTCTGCAGCCTCTGGTGAAATGTGACCGATTGAAATGCCGCGTGATGCACCTGAAAAACGTCCATCTGTAATAAGTGCCACTTTTGTTCCTAAGCCTCTGCCTTGAATTGCAGAAGTCGGTGCTAACATTTCTGGCATACCCGGACCACCCTTCGGCCCTTCATAGCGAATTACTACAACATGCCCTTCCTTCACTGTTCCACTATCAATAGCAGCTTGTGCCTCTTCCTGAGAATCAAAGACGATTGCTTCACCAGTAAATTCTTTAATGGAAGGGTCTACAGCGCCGACTTTAATGACGGAGCCCTCTGGTGCAATATTGCCGAATAAGACAGATAACCCACCAACAGGTGAATATGGATTATCCTTTGTACGAATGACTTGCTCATCCGTAATATGGTCGTTTTTAACGAGCTCACCCATCGTTAAACCAGTAATTGTTAAACGATTTGGATGAATGGCACCTGGGATTTTTGTTAGCTCATTAATAATCGCTTGTACGCCACCCGCTTTATTAATATCATCCATCGAAATATCGCTCGCAGGCATAATTTTTGCTAGGTAAGGTACACGCTCTGCCACTTTGTTAATATCCTCGATGTTATAGTCAATTTCCGCTTCATTTGCAATTGCCAATGTGTGTAAAACTGTATTTGTTGAACCACCCATTGCCATATCTAATGCAAATGCATCATCAATCGCTTCCTTCGTAATAATATCGCGTGGCTTTATATCCTCTTTTATCATTCGCACTAAATGGTGCGCTGCTTCTTTAATTAAACGGTGACGCTCCTCGCTTGTTGCGACGATTGTTCCATTGCCTGGTAGTGCTACACCGAGCATTTCCATTAAGCAGTTCATCGAATTGGCTGTAAACATGCCTGAGCATGAGCCGCATGTTGGACATGCATTGTTTTCGATATCGAGCAACTCTTCTGCTGACATTTTGCCAGACTTATGTGCGCCGACACCCTCGAAAACAGAAGTTAGCGAAAGCTGTTTACCACTTGCTGAAGTTCCTGCTTCCATCGGACCACCTGATACAAAAACCGATGGTACATTTGTGCGGACAGCTGCCATTAGCATTCCTGGTGTAATTTTATCGCAGTTTGGAATATAAAATACTCCATCAAACCAGTGCGCATTTATTACTGTTTCAGCAGCATCTGCGATAATTTCTCGACTTGGTAGCGAATAACGCATCCCAATATGTCCCATCGCAATTCCATCGTCAACACCAATTGTATTAAATTCAAATGGAATGCCGCCTGCCTCGATAATCGCTTCCTTGACGACATCAGCAAATTCACGTAGATGCACATGTCCTGGAATGATATCAATATAGGAATTACAAACACCGATAAAAGGCTTATCTAAATCTTTCGCCTTCACTTTCCCCGTAGCATAAAGCAAACTACGATGAGGAGCACGGTCTACTCCTAGCTTAATCATATCACTTCTCATTTTTGAAACGCCCCTCACGTTTTTCCATTTGGTTATTTTGATTCAAATGTTATTGATTTATTTGATTGTCGCTATCATAGTACGAAAAAATAGGGACGTCAACAGGCTTTTTTTAATTTTTTAAACAATTCAAAAAAATCAAATAACTAGTAAGCGTTTTCATTGTGATAACGATGCGTTTTATTGTATTCCAATAATTTTTTCGTAATTATGACAAAATAAAGACAATTGTTTGTTGGGTCTGATTGCTTTTGGAGATGTTGGGAAAAAGTAGGCTACTACTACATTTCCCAACATTCGTTAATATGTTCTTAATACGGAGATATTTAATTAAAAATGCGGCAGAAATAACTTGTGACAAAAATATTGTTTGGGTCATGCTCATTTCTTAGCTCATTGAACGCAGCAAATTTTGGATAGTAATCACGTATATTAGTTGCGTCGTAATCATTTACTTTTCCCCAATGCGGTCTACCGTTATACTTTCTCATTAATACTCGAACCCAATCAAAATACGGCGTTTCATTCATTCCTTTATACATATGGAAAGCTAAAAAAGCGCTTTCCTCTCCTTGTGTGGGGCTTAACATCCCTTGCTCTCCTTTTGTTGTGCGACACTCAATCGGGAAATGAACAGTAAATTTCCCCTTCTTTAATACTGCATGTATTTCTTCCATACAAGCTTCAAAATGCTGTAATGGTATTGCATACTCCGTTTCAGTAAAT
Organism: Metasolibacillus sp. FSL H7-0170; assembly: GCF_038593115.1. Classification (NCBI taxonomy): domain Bacteria; kingdom Bacillati; phylum Bacillota; class Bacilli; order Caryophanales; family Caryophanaceae; genus Metasolibacillus; species Metasolibacillus sp. FSL H7-0170. Next base: position 629,587 of record NZ_CP151964.1, read on the forward strand.
TTGACGCTACGCGGTGAAGGAAACATACGGTAGCTTAAATCTGTGCGCACACCTTCAGACACGAGCTTTGAGCTAAGCTTACTGACAGAGCTGCTTGCTCGAGGCTGCCATTTGCAAAGCTCCGATATAACGTAAAATAAGCCATTTTCAACGAGTTGTAAATTCATTTCATTCAGATGGCGCTGCCACTTATTTTGCTCAACTGGTGCAACTTTATCCATTTTTTTCACTTGGATAAGGTCGCTGCCGGGGAAATAAAACCATTCTACATGACGATGTGTTCGAATAGTTTGTTGAAAATTTTTCAACGCATCCTCTAAATTCGTTTTTTCCGATACATAATGCAGACTATAAAGTGGCATAACTTGTATTGTGACAGTAACTAAAATACCGAGTAAGCCTATTGATACATGCAGTGCCTCCGATAAATCATCAGTACCTCGCTCATGTTCAATATATTCTCCTAAGCCATTGATAAAACCCCATTTTGTTACCATTGAAGAGAAGGAACCAAGTGTTACACCTGTACCATGTGTGCCTGTTGCAATTACACCTGCTAATGTTTGCGCTTGAATGTCGCCCATATTAATTAATGCGAGCTGGTGCTTTGCTAGTAATGGTCCTATTTCATATAAATAAGTACCGGCATAAAATGTAGCCGTTAAATTTTTAGTATCAACAGATAGTAAACCGCGCAAATTATGTAATGTTAGCGCTGTCTCTTCAGGCATTGCGACAGGGCTGAAGGAATGAGCAGCACCTGTAACGCGCAATGTTTGTTGTTTCTTCATATTTTTTATAATTTGCTGAATTGCCTCGATTGATGCAGGTGCATGATATGTAGATGGATATGAAACGATATTATTCGCCCAATTCGTCCATCTTTTTCCCTGCTGCCAATTATTCATAGAAAACATTGTCGCTCACCTCGATATGTCAGTATAGGTCCTGCATAGCACATGTTACGTGTACCGTGCAAAACAGTAAATCGTTCACATAGCTCGCCCGCTTTAGCATGTCTTAAATAAACTGTATCACCAATTGTTAAAGAACCGGTTGAATCAATAAAGGGTGTTTGTACTTCCCCAGCACCCTCCAATGGCAATAGCTGATAATTTTCATTTAAAAATACTGGTGCACGATCTTCACCGATAGCGCCTGAAGCGATATAGCCTCCTCCTTGGCAAACAAAGGTATGTGCATCAAATTGGCGTGTAACACGCAAGGCAAAGCCGACAGCGGGTTGCAAATTTAATGTATCATAATGATCAAATAACACAGGTGCAAAAAAGGCAGAGCCGACTGTTGCTTCAGTAATTTCCTGCTGCTCGCAGGTATAGGTAATGCTTCCTGAGCCACCACCATTGACAAAAGCCACTGGCGCAATTGATTTCACATGTGCAACAGCAAGCCGCCTAAAAGAAGTGATTTTCTCTATTGATTGCTTTTTTAGCTGACGCACTACTAAACCTTTCGCACGCATTTTTCGAGAGTTTGCCAATGATAAATCTGGCACACCGGCTATTTGTGCCTCATAACCCATGAGTGCATGAATACAAATATTCGGATAATCTGTTAATTTATCTGTAAAATTTTTTAATTTTTGCAGTGAATCGAGTGGCGAACGCTTAGTCCCAAAATAAATCCATTTAAAATTTGTAGAGATATTAATATCGATACATATTTTTGCCATCGTCTGCATCTGCTCAGCACAATTTTGTAAAAGCTGAACTTGCTCGTATGCATCAACCATAAAGGTAATATCTTTTCCAGCTCTACTGTAGGCCAGTAATTTTTTTATATTATTTTCTTCAAAGGTTGGGTAACCTAGCAACAAATGATTGAATCCTTGTTCAATTAAATAAACGCTTTCTGCTGCTGTAAATGTCATTAAACCTGCATAATTTACTAATTTCTCCTGAATGTATTTTAAAACGCTAACGGAACGTACAGATTTTGTTGCAATTCTTACTGGCTTTGTTGCCAATCGATTAACGAAATCAATATTTTGGTCAAGTGCATCATAATCTAACCAAGCAAATGGACGCTCAATATGTTGGAACACATTTTCATATTTCTCCAATAAATTCATCCCCCTTTTAAATGTAGATTCGACTTTAATGGAGAAAAATCCTACCGACAAAAAAAGTTGATGAAAAGCTTCAATAACAATCACTTTTCACCAACTTTTTCATCTATAATTTTTTATGATAAGAAAATAAAATCAACAGCAACGTTTAACAGTACAATGGTGTGAACCAACGCGAATAGCAAGCCTTGTCGATCAAGTTTCTTCATTAATTGTACATCCATATTCATCACTCCGTTGCTTTTCTTTTAGTATACTGTAAAAATATTAAATTAGCAAAATATTTCGAATAGTCGGAAAAATACTGCCCCCTGCAAGAGGAAGTTAAAGCCTTTGGCGTAATTCTTTAAAATACAAACAATTCAAAAATTCATGCGTGGCCGGCATGTTGGATACTGTCGGTAGTGCTTCTCAAAAAGCTCACCCATCAAAAAATTCTTTGAAAACGGGAGAAACACAAGGTTTAGTGGACTTTCTTCAGAATGAAAGTGAATAGATGTAATCTGAATTTCCATTGCACCGTAAGAGAAAGACACGATTTCGAGCAAACCCGTCCTCCTTATTTTACAGTTGTCATGACACATGGCATAATATTAGCTATAGCATTAAAGGAGGCTAATAAAATTGACAAAAGCATTACTCATTATTGATTATACGCATGATTTCGTAGCAGCTGATGGCAAATTAACATGCGGTGAGCCAGGACAGCAAATTGAAGGCAGAATGGTCGAGTTGATTGACAGCTTTTTAAAAAATGGCAATGTGGTAATTTTCGCCAATGATATTCATTATGAAGGTGATACTTTCCATCCGGAAACAAAATTATTCCCACCTCATAATATAGAAGGTACTAATGGGCGTGAGCTTTACGGTGCTGTAAAAACAATTTATGAAGCAAATAAGAAAAATTGCATTTCCTTCGACAAAACGCGCTACAGTGCTTTCGCTGGCACTAATTTAGCCATTTTATTGCGAGAACGTAAAATTCAAGAAGTTCATTTAACGGGGGTCTGTACTGATATTTGCGTACTGCATACGGCGATGGATGCCTACAATTTAGGCTTTGATATCGTCGTTCATGAAGATGCCGTGGCGAGCTTTAATCCTGAAGGGCATACATGGGCACTAAAGCATTTTACAGGCTCACTCGGGGCAAGGGTTGTGTCCAAGGAGAGATAAAAAAACTCATTTTAATTCAACGAATTTTGTACAGCATATAATGAAGAAAAAAATAGATGTTTAAATTCCGTTTAATTTGGTTATAACTAATTAAGCGCTATTATAACTTTAATGATCACAAAGGAGATGAACATCTATGATTAGCTTTATTTGGTATCTTATTATTGGCGGTCTTTTAGGTTGGTTAGCTGGGGTAATTTTAGGTAAGGATGTCCCTGGGGGCGTTATCGGTAATATTATCGCAGGTATTATCGGCTCTTGGATTGGCAGTATGATTCTTGGGAATTGGGGCTGGAGAGTTTCTGACTTTTACGTCTTCCCAGCACTAATTGGAGCTATTGTTTTAATATTCATTGTAAGCTTCATCATGAAATCGATGCGCAAAGCAATGTAAATTGTCTAGTTTACACAGCAAAGCAACCCTTTATAGAAACGAAAACTCAGCGCCTTTCGCAATATGGCTATGAGTTTTCGTTTATTTTTGTGTGCTTGCCTGCTGAAGAGCCACGCGCTCTAGCTCCTCGCTATGTGCACGATATTGCTTATAATAAAATAAAATATCTTCCACATATTTTTGACTATGATTATATTGATAGATAGCTTTTTTCAGCTCGCCTTTTGCCACACCTGCTTTCGATAAAAAATTAGCGGCTGAGTATACGGCATCTTCTAAGTCGTAAGGGTCTGCAATGCCATCATCATTCGCATCCACACCATAGCCACCGTATTTCTTTATTATTTTAGGATTTGTTTTTTCCTCCTGCTTTATATTACCTTGTCCTAAGCCCGTACATGTTGGATGCTGCCACCCAACAAATGTGCATGGCATAAATTGCATATGCCCTTCTGCTCCAACGGGGGATTCAAGTGTCGACATCGTGGAAAAGCGTGTTTCTACTCGATGATGTGCTGCCAACAACGTCCAAGGAACACTATATTTTTCACCAGCAGCCATATAAATGGGAATATACTCAATAGGTATTTCTAAATCAAAACTCACTTGCAACTGGGGGGGTTTTTCCTCTTCAATAGCTGCTTCAAAAGCTGGTATTGGCTGCAATTCCTTCCATGCTAAATAGACAAAAAAATAAACTGTTATCGCAACAGGTACTAACAGCACGATAATCCATATTTGAATTTTTTGAGAAAGTAGCGGGTCCTTCTTCCCCTTCTTCTTTTTCCCCATTTTTCTTATCCCCCATTTTAACAACACGCGAGTTTATCGCTTAATTTTGTTACAAGCTTATTATCGATAAAATATGAAATTTGTTTAATTTCATTTTAAGTGGTAATTTAATTATATTCTACTATTTCATTTATTTAGGTTGCGAAATAAAATAAAAGCATATAAAATACTTTTTTGGATAATACATAAGAGGAGTGTTGTGTCATGTGGAAGGATTTTAAAGAATTTGCTATGCGCGGTAATGTGATCGATTTAGCAGTAGCGGTTGTGATAGGTGCTGCATTCGGTAAAATCGTCTCATCATTAGTAGACGATATTATTATGCCATTGATTGGTGTATTAACAGGTGGCATCAATTTTTCAGAAAGCTTTGCATTTGGTAGTGGAGATGCACAAGTAAAAATCGGTGCATTTTTACAATCCATTATCGACTTCACATTAATCGCCTTTGCCATCTTTATCGCAATACGCTTAATGAATAAATTAAGCCGTAAAAAAGAAGAGGCGGCTGTAGAAGCAGCACCAGAAGTCGACTCAAAAGAAGAACTTTTAAAAGAAATCCGCGATTTATTAAAAGAAAAGCAATGAGGTGGCGTCAGACAAGTAGATAATGCACTACTTGTCTGACGTTTTCGTTACAAAAAGATTGTGCTGAAAGCAGTTAAAAAATTTACAAATCGGGCGGCTTCGTTTTACAAGCTTAATGAAAGCTTGATTCTCACCATGTCAAAGAAATCCCCGCTACCCCTAAAGTTTCTCTCGTTTTCAAAGAAGTGTCTCGCTATTTTAACAAACACATTCCTTGACGAAGCGCTCTGCAACAGCGTGCAAAATGCCAGCTATGCACGGCTTTTTGGACGCTCTCATTTTCTTGTATAATTAAATTCATAGAAAAGCTATTGATACGATACGTTATAAATGATAAATTGGTTTAATAGTCGGAACATTCTTATGTTTCGAGAAATACTATTGATAGAAAGAGTGAGTTTATGACAAAGCAGCGTATTGAAACAACATTAGTGCAACTAGGTAATCATAGCGACCCGAAAACAGGAGCTGTCAATCCCCCACTTTATTTCTCAACAGCATATAAACATGATGGAATCGGAAAATCTACTGGCTACGATTATACGCGTACAAAAAATCCAACACGTACAATTTTAGAAGATGGGATTGCAAAGCTTGAAGGTGGCGATGCAGGATTTGCTTGTAGCTCTGGTATGGCTGCAATTCAACTCGTCTTGTCATTATTTAAACCAAATGATGAATTGATTTTACCTGAAGATTTATATGGCGGTACATATCGTCTGCTAAAAACGTTTTCAGAAAGCTATAATATTAAACCTGTCTATGCTACATTTACCTCTCTTGAGGAAGTAAAGGCACTAATTAACGAAAACACACGTGCTTTATTCATTGAAACACCTACAAACCCATTAATGCAGGAAATTGATTTAATTGCATATGCGGAACTTGCCAAAGCACATAACTTACTATTAATTGTTGACAATACGTTCTACACGCCTTATTTCCAGCGTCCAATCGAGCTTGGTGCAGATATCGTACTACATAGTGCTACAAAATACATCGGTGGGCATAATGATGTTTTGGCAGGGCTTGTTGTAGCGAAAGGACAAGAGCTATGTGAACGCCTTAGCTTTTTCCATAACGGGGTCGGTATGACATTAGGACCAATGGATGCATGGTTATTAATTCGCGGATTAAAAACATTGCATTTACGTTTAAAGCAGCATGATGCAAATGCCAAGAAAATTGCAGCTTATTTAGAGCAGGAACCATTAGTAACAGATGTGCTTTACACAGGGAAAGGTGGCATGCTTTCATTCCGTGTAAAAGATGCTGCAATGATTGATCCATTCTTGCAAAATATTAAGCTTATTACATTTGCTGAAAGCCTTGGCGGTGTGGAAAGCTTCATTACGTATCCAGCAACGCAAACACATGCAGATATTCCATACGAAGAACGAGTAGCACGCGGCGTTTGTGACCGCCTATTACGCTTCTCCGTTGGCGTGGAGGAAGCGGAAGATTTAATCGCAGATTTACAGCAAGTATTTGATTTACTTAGAGAGGGAGGGTTTTAATGACGAATCTTGAAACGACGCTTATTCATGGGGCGATTCGGGAAGGCTACGCAGATAAAAAAGGTGCTGTCAATGTGCCAATCTATTTAGCTTCTACCTTCCATCAAGAATCAATTGATGAATTCGGTGAATTTGACTATGCACGCTCAGGCAATCCGACACGTGATGCTTTAGAACGTGCAATTGCAGAATTAGAGGGCGGCGACCGAGGTTTTGCCTTTGCTACAGGTATGGCGGCGGTTACTGCTAGTTTAATGCTGTTATCGAGCGGTGACCATATTGTTATTACAGAGGACGTTTATGGCGGCACTTACCGTTTCGTCACAAAGGTGCTGCCGCGCTTTGGCATTACACACACATTTGTTGATTTCACAGATTTAGAGGCTGTGCGAGCTGCTGTAAAGCCCGAAACAAAGCTCCTTTATATTGAAACACCTTCCAATCCAACACTCGGCATTACCGATATTCGAGCGGTTGTAGAAATTGCCAAGGAGCATGGGGCATTATCCTTTTTAGATAATACATTTATGACACCATTACATCAGCGACCTTTAGATTTAGGCGTGGATATTGTCATACACAGTGCAACTAAATTTTTATCAGGGCACTCCGATATTGTTGCAGGGCTTGCGGTGACTAAAACTACTGAGTTAAGCGAAAAGCTATACTTTATTCAAAACTCATTTGGCTCTGTTTTAGGTGTACAAGATAGTTATACTTTAATCCAAAATATGAAAACGACAGCCGTCCGCTACAATGAATCGAGTCGTGTGGCGATGAAAATTGCGCACTACTTACAGGCGCATCCACTTGTTAAGCAAGTATATTACCCGGGTCTAGAAACACATCCTGGCTACGCCGTTCATGCGGCACAAAGTACTTCTGCTGGTGCGGTTCTTTCATTCACCCTACCTAGCTATGAAGTAGCAAAGAAATTTGTCGAGGCGATGAAAATCCCTGTCTTTGCAGTAAGCCTCGGTGGCGTTGAATCAATTTTATCGTATCCTGCCAAAATGAGCCATGCGGCAATGGAGCCCGAGGAACGTTTAAAACGTGGCATTACAGACGGCCTTCTCCGCTTTTCCGTTGGCTTGGAAAATGAAGAAGATTTGCTTGCAGACTTTGCCCAAGCATTGGAAAAAGCTGCACAATAAAGAAAAGCTGAAAATAAATAAATCATCGGAATTAGCCACAAAAGATGCGTTATGAATGTCTTTTGTGGCTAAAAGCTTTCCAGCACCACTTCTCCATAAGCAAACACTTTATCAAAACACAAAAATAAAGCATTTGGAAAGCCTGCCACTGCACGGCTTTCCAAACGCTCCTATACTAAAATACAGATGAAAACCCTATTTTAGCATTTCCATTGCCTCTCTTTTACTAAAGGATAACACCATTAAATCCTGTGTCCATCATATTTTCAAAGTAAGCACCATCTATTCTCCACATGCAAACACCTAAAAAGCGTTCAGCAAGCCTGCCACCGCACGGCTTGCTGAACGCCCTTACTTACGTTCTTCAATTAACGTCTCTAAATCAATAGCAATTGTATCATAGGAAACACCGTCTACGGTTTCCGAGTAGCCAGAATAGTTTTTCACTGCAATTCCTGTTTCATCAACTAAATAAAAAGTATTCATATGCATAATTTGATCATCACCCTCTACTTTCTTAATAAGGGTTTTAAAGGATTTCAAACCGAATTGCTCAATAAATTTTTGATCATAGCCCGTAACAAGCTGCCATTTTGACTCATCCGCAACCCCGTAGCGACTTAAATACTCCGTTAGTACTTCTGGCGAATCATTTTCAGGATCAACTGAAAATGCTACGATATTATAATCCTCAACGCCCTCTTCTACTAAACGATCTTGAATTTCAGCCATATTATTTGTCATCGGTGAACATATCGTCGTACAGTTTGTGAAAATAAACATTGCAAGCCAAGGCTTTCCTTTCAAGCTGTCCAATGTCACTTCTTCACCGCGATGATTCGTTGCTGTAAAATCAGAAACCTCATATGATGTCGTTGGCTTAAATTTATAATTGCTACATGCCGCTAAAATCATCGTTAATAACAATAGCACCACAATATGTTTTCTTTTCTTCATCATCTCTCGCTCCACTCTCTAATCGTTAATTTTATCCCGTATTAACAGGCTGTAAGACCCCCACTTCAAAACAGCAGGTAAAACCAAGATGTTGAAGTGGGGGATCAAACAGCCTGTAAAAACCCGACTGGTGAAACTACCAATCAGTGGGGGATGTACGAAAACCCCCACTGATTGAAGGTTCACTTTATCTTATCGAATTCAGAAAGCGAATACAATAGCTTTGACAGTGAAGACTTTCTGACGAATTTGTGAATCAGCATTTCACAAACAATGGCGTCCTAAAAGCGTGCATAGCACTGCTTTTTTCGTTTACGTTTTATTGAAATAACAGCCGTTTAAAAAAGCAAGATGCCTGTTATCAATTGCATCTCGCTTTGGTTTTTCCTATCTAACCAGTAGAAGTTAACCTAAAATCGTCACATCCTATGCTTAGCCCAACACAATGCTAGCCATAGATTTATTAGTTGCTCTTTTCAGACAGCTCCCTCCCTATTATTGATTGAGCAATTTTATCGAAGTCAGCACTTCATGAATCGCCTCAAGCTTGCTTTCAATACGATACAATAAATAAAAAGAGACAAGTATCGGAAATCCTAAATCTTGTATCATCGTTACCCATTGCTCTATTTTTAGCCCCTCCTTCTTGAGAAAAGAAAAAACTGTTTAAAATGGCGTATATTTGGGACAGTCCTAACAAATATGTGCTTTTCATCTCTACGACGCAGGGAGCCGCCCTTAAATTACTTTTCAGACGGCTCACCTTCTAAATAGTCAGTACTTTATTGCTGTTACAACACATTAAATTCCTTTACTGTACGACTTACGATACGTGCTGCTTTTTTTGCTACAATAGTTACATTATCGCGCATAAACACATTTTGCTCGATAATTGTTTGCATTGCAGCAACCACCTGTGCATCCGTTAAGTTAGCTTTCGGCTGTGCTACAGACAATGTGAGTGTTTTTTCATCTGCAAGTTGAAAAATAAGCTGTAATGTATTTGTCATTCATTTCTCCTCCTTTCTACACGAATTTCTAGCCTGCCCCTAAGCTACTACAATGCGTTGTTTATCCGAGCGTGTAATTGTTACTAACGGATAAATGCTTAAGCTAGCTATTGCAGTTGCTACAGCTGCAAGCTGTTCTGCCGTTGCAGTAGATTGAATATTGCGGTATGAAGCTGTTTTATAAAGTGCTTTCCCGTCTGCATTCATACCAACTTCAAATTGAAGCGTTACTGTTGCTTGCTCAAATTCATATGCTGTCATCTCGCTCCCTCCTTTCACTAACTTATATGGCATTTTGAAGGGAAAAAAGGGACAAGCTTTAAAAAGTTATTTTTCAGTATTTGAAAATGGCTATGCTTTTTGACAAGTTTCCTAGCAAATCATAGGAATTACTTGAAACATTTCGGATGCTAAATAAGGCAAAAGCTTTTATAATAGAGAAAGAGATTGTAAAGAGGTGAATTATTTTGCTTAGTGGCTGGTTTTTATTATTTATCGCTTTTTGGGTTATTGTCATGATAAGCTTGCTAGCAATTGGCGGCTTTTTCATGTTCCGTAAGTTTTTAAAGCGGATGCCGAAAGAGGATGGTAAATCGGATTTAGATTGGCAGGAATTTTATTTAGATAAAACAATTCATTTATGGGGAGAGGACGCAAAAAAATTACTGAATGAACTTACTTCCCCAGTCCCTGAGCTGTTTCGCCAAGTAGCGAAGGAGAAAATTGCAGGGAAAATTGGCGAACTGGCATTGCAGGAGCATGCTACTGCCATTGATCAAGACCTGCTTATTCGTGGCTATATTATCGCAACACCAAAACGCGACCATAAGTTTTTACGCAAAAAGCTGGATGAAATGGAGATTGATATAGCACCATACGAGCATTTGTTTTAACAGAGGCGTTCAAAAAACGTGCTTACACACGGCTTTTTATTGTAAGAATAACCATTTTTAAAAAAAATAGCTAAGGAGGGATTGATAAGACCCCGCCTTAGCTATTTATTTATACATCCAGTGTTTTTTCTAGCTTTTTAAATTGCCATAGCATCGCAATGCGCCACGGCACAATCATTGCAAACGCTAAAATCCAAAACATGCCGCCAAGCTCACCTATATCTAAGCTATTTGAAAAGATTAATTTTAATATGATTCGAAGTATAAGTAAGCCAATTAAAATAAAGAAAAAGGCCTTTGAACGCTTTAAAAAAATCGCCCCTTGACGCACTTCGAATTTAGATGTAGCAATTAATACGGTCGAAAAAATTAAACCGATTGCGGCTGCTTCTACAATTTGTAGTGGCGCAACACGAAATTCCTCAAAAATAAACATAAGTGCCCCTGTCGACATGGCGATTGGTGGAATAATGATTTTTCGGGCATTTACAGGTTTCTTCTGTGCACGCATACGAATAAACATAACAAAGGTCCCCATTAAAACCGCCATCACAGATGAGCCTATTATTAAATATTGAGAGGGGATAGTATTAAGCATTGTTTCCCTCCTGCTTTAATCAATTAACTCTTATTTTCAAATAATGTATCCACAATTTGTTTTAATTCCTCAGGTTTAAATGGCTTAACGATAAAATCTTTTACACCATACATTAACGCTTCCTTCACATGCCTCTGCTGCCCTAAAGCAGTAATCATAATAATACGGGCCTCTGGAAATTCCTCAATAATATGCTTCGAAGCCTCTAACCCTGTCATGAGAGGCATCGTTAAATCCATCGTCACTAAATCAGGCTGCAATTCTTGAAAAAGTGCTATAGCCTTTTTACCATTTGCCGCTTGCGCTACAACTGTAAAACCCCAGTTTTCAAACAAGTTACTAATAAATGAGCGCATAAAAAGCGCATCATCAACGACCATAACTGTTGGCATAGCACTCCTCCCCTTTAGTTAGAATCCTGTGAAACCGCCAAACAGTCCAGAGAATATACGAATAATATATTCTAAACCGTTAAAGAAGAGTAAAATACCGACAGCAATCATAATATATCCGCCAACTTTAACGATTTTTTGGCTATTTTTACGAATCCAATTCATTCTCGTTATAAAGAATGATAACACAAAGAACGGAATCGCAAAACCAAAATAATAGGCAAGCATATACCATAGCCCAGCATCAGGCTTCGTACTCGCCAATAAAATGATAGAGGCTAAAATCGGTCCTGTACAAGGTGTCCAGCCTGCCGCAAAGGCTAAGCCAATTACACCTGAACCAAAATAACCTGCTGGACGATTTTTAAATTGGAATTTATGGTCCTTCGCTAAAAAGTCAATTTGTAGCCAGCCGACAATCATTAAACCGAATAAAACAATTAAAATCGCACCAACTTGGCGCAATAGCTCTTGATATTGCAAGAAAAATTCATTGACAAATGTTGTACCGAAGCCAATGGCAATAAAAATAATCGAAAAACCGATTAAAAAGCTTAACGTATGTAAAACCGCCTGCTTTTGCATCATGCCTTTTTCTTTTGTTAATTCCGTCAAGCTCATTCCTGTTATGTACGATAAAAATGCTGGATAGAGCGGCAGTGTACATGGTGAAATAAAGCTTAAAAAACCCGCACCAAATGCTAATAGTATATTTAGATCCACACCTGTATTCATATTTCTTTTTTCGCTCCCTTACTGTCATGCTCTCATCGTATCAAATTGTACAAGAAAATGCGCTTGTTTCGACTGTGAAACTTTTATGGCAAAATAGTGAAACAGCCTTTCATATGTAATGGACTTACTTTCGGCTTTATGCTAGTTTGCGCTTTTTCATGAGCTGCTCTCGCAACGTAGAAAGGGAGAAAAGCGCGAGGGCTAACCAAATAGCGGAAAATGCCAATATCTCCATCTTTGTAAACGGCTCCTTATACAAAACAACGCCTATTATTAACATCGTTGTCGGCGCAATATATTGTAAAAAGCCAATTAAATAAAGCGGAATGCGCTGCGCTCCTTTCGCAAAGCAAATCAAGGGAATTGCCGTCACAACACCACTTGCCATCAGCAATACGTCTGTCGATAAGCTAATATGTAAAAACGAAGCGGTTCCTTTTTGGAATAAATAGGCATATAAAATAAGGGCAATCGGCAATGTAAATAATGTTTCAATTGCCAAACCACGTAGTGCATCTAGCACAACCCTTTTCTTCAATACCCCATAAGTCGCAAAGCTAAAAGCTAAACAAAGGGCAATCCAAGGAAGTCGTGCATAATTGATTGTCATAATAAGCACACCTACTAGCGCAATCAGCACAGCACCAAGCTGTACACGCGTCAATCGCTCCTTGAAAAAAAGCATCCCAAACAAAACCGAAATCAACGGATTAATATAATAGCCGAGGCTCGTTTCAAGCATTTGATGACTATTCACCGCATAAATAAAAACAAACCAATTGACCGTAATCATAAATGAAGCGGCTACTAACGAAACGAGCTGCTTTTTATGCTGCCATAAATACTGTAAATCGCCAAACAATGCGCTCCTTTGCCCAATCATCAAAATGGCAAGCACTGTAAAAATAAACGACCAAACAACACGCGCCACTAACACTTCTACACTATCAACATGCTCTAGTAGCTTCCAAAAAAGAGGCAACACACCCCACATCGCATACGCTAAAAATGTATACACTATTCCTTTTCTCTCTTCACTCATCTCAGGCATCTCCTATCTTCTCTCACGCTCCTATAATAACATAAAATATATTTCCTCCACTTCAACAAAGAGAAACTTTTTTAAAGCATTCGTAATAACAAAACGGATGTGGGGGAGCTGTTTCTCTCCTCATCCGCGCTTATCATCCTCGAGCTCCTCTTAGTTTAAAAGCCGTAATTCACACATCTAAACATACCTCCCTAGGAAGCATGATATTGGTCACTCATTTGTTGCGCGTGAGTGGTTTTTCGGTTGAAACAAAAATAGAAGTTCCATCACAACCATTCACGCCCATTCATCATTTCCATCACAATGCTATCTGTAATCAAAGGACTTTTGGACAACAATCAGTATAAAAATATTGCCTTAGGTACACATAGAAATATCATGACTTGCATATTGAATTATTTTAATAGTTTCATCGGGTATGACTTTTGGGAAAATTCAACGAAACCCGATATTTATCAACTTACTTTGATGGCTATCGTTAACTAAATATGCGAAGGTTGTATGATAGGTTTTCACTATAGAAAATGAAAAGTCCCCAATAGAACGACCATAAGTAAAACACCAAAGCTATCGCGCCTTGGTGTTTGTTTTTTATTTCTATAAGCTTGTTATACCGTTTTGTAATAAATACATTTTATAATACAAGCCTTGTTGTGCAAGTAGCTCTTGGTGTGTGCCGCGCTCTTTAATTTCTCCTTGATGCAGCACTAAAATTTGTTCAGCATCTTGAATCGTTGATAAGCGGTGGGCAATCGCAATTGTTGTACGCCCTTTTCGCATTTTCTCTAAAGAATGCTGAATGGCAACCTCAGTTTCCGTATCAATAGCAGCAGTTGCTTCATCCAAGACAAGCACTTTTGGATTCGTCGCAATTGTTCGTGCAAATGCAAGCAATTGACGCTGCCCACTTGAAAATGTCGAGCCGCGCTCCGTCACCTTTTGCTTATATTTATCAGGTAGCGTATTAATGAACTGGTCTGCCTGCACAAATTCTGCAGCCTTCTCCACATCAATATCAGTTAACTCCTTATTATATAAACGGATATTACTTTCAATCGTTCCATAAAATAAAAACGGATCTTGTAGGACAAGCCCTAATTTATGGCGAATTTCCTCTTGGCTAAAAGCTTTAATTGACTGACCATCAATGCAAATATCACCTTTTTCAAACTCGTAAAAACGCATTAATAAATTGATAATCGAGCTTTTACCGCTACCTGTATGTCCTACAAGTGCTACTGTTTCACCCGGATTAACTGTAAAGGAAATATTTTTTAACACATCCTTTTGCCCATCATAGCTAAATGTCACATCTTTAAATTCAATGCGACCATCTGAAATTTTGCCAGCTAGATTTTGCTGCATTGGCTCAAGCTCCTCTTCATCTAATAAGATAAACACACGAGAAGCTGCAACGAGCGCCTGCTGGAAAATGGCTAAACGCTCCATCACTTGATTAATCGGCTCAAAGAAGCGGTTAATATACGTAATAAACGCATACACAACCCCTATCTCAACAGCTGTTTCTAGCGATGTTTTACCAAAATACAAAAGCAGTAGCACGATGGCTGCAAAATAAACCAAATCGACAACAGGACGTAGCAACAAGCTGTTTAGCTTTGTATTGTCCATCATTGCCTTATAGTGCTTTTCATTAATATCGTCAAACTCGTCATTAAAGCGCTTTTCTTGGCGGAATGCCTGCACAATGCTCATGCCAGATAAAGATTCCGCAAGTTTAGCATTCAATTCACTCAGCTTTTCACGCATTTCCATATAAACGACTGAACTATATTTGCGATATAAATAAATAATATAAATAACGATTGGTAGCAGCACTAAAGCAAATAAAGCAAGTACAGGATTCATTAAAAACATTGCGATATAGACACCGACAATTAAAAACCCTGCCTGTACAAAGCTAATTAATACACCAACAAACATATCCTTAATTGCTTCGGTATCGTTTGTCGCCCTTGAAACAATGGAACCAGCTGGTACACGGTCAAAATAACGCATGCCTAGCTGATGAATTTTCGTAAATACATCAATGCGTAGTTGCTGAATAATTTTCAGCGCAATTTCCTGGAATTTCACTAGCTGCAAATAGCTAATAATT
This sequence comes from Metasolibacillus sp. FSL H7-0170, assembly GCF_038593115.1. Classification (NCBI taxonomy): domain Bacteria; kingdom Bacillati; phylum Bacillota; class Bacilli; order Caryophanales; family Caryophanaceae; genus Metasolibacillus; species Metasolibacillus sp. FSL H7-0170. The sequence continues at coordinate 645,055 of NZ_CP151964.1, forward strand.
ACATTTAGAATTTGAATTACCGCATAGCTAATCGCTAAAATGAGTATTGGCTTCGTTTCAAAATTGCCAATCGCTACATGGTCATCTAAAAAGATTTTAATCAGATACGGTCCGAGCACATCCCCAGTAACCGTTAAAACGAGTAAAGCAAGTGCAATAACAACCGCTTTTTTATGAGGAATTAAGTAGCGCAATAAACGTTTTAAAATAGCAGCTTGCTCTTTCCGTGAAAAGGTTGGCTGTTTTTCCATGCTACATTCCCCCTTTCTCTACTTGCTGTTCTAGCTGCTGTAATTCATACATTTCATAATAACGACCTCGTAAGCTCATTAACTCCTCATGTGTCCCTTTCTCCACAACCGTTCCTTCATGCATAACGATAATGATATGTGCATGCTGGATGGCACTTAGGCGGTGAGACGTAATAATCGTTGTTTCGTTTTCACGTGAAGTCTTTAATGCTTGTAAAATCGCTTCCTCCGTTTTCGCATCTACAGCCGACAGTGAATCGTCTAAAATTAATAGCTCAGGCTCCATCATCAATGCACGGGCAATGGAAATACGTTGCTTTTGCCCCCCTGACAAAGAAACGCCACGTTCACCGACAATCGTGTCGTAGCCTTCTGTAAATTGTAAAATATCCTCATGAATATAAGCTAAGGTAGCTGCATGCTCCACCTTTTCTTTTGCTGCCTGCGGGTTTGTAAAGGCAATATTTTTGTAAATCGTTGATGAAAATAAAAAATGATCCTGTGGTACATAACCAATAGCCTCGCGCAGTGCCAGCATCGTATAATCATCAATTGAAATATCACCGTACGTAATATGCCCTTTATAGCCTTCAAATTCACGTAAGAGCAACTTTAATATCGCTGTTTTTCCAGAGCCTGTCTTACCGACAATGCCAAGTGTCTGCCCCTGCTGTAAATCAAAATGCACATTCGTTAAAGATGGCCTTGCATCCCCCGGGAATGTAAAGGAATCAACATGGAAAGATAAATGTCCTTTTGGTCGCACATCATATGCACCCGTTTTATCTTTAATTTCAATCGGCTCATTCAATAACTGCTCGATGCGGTCATAGGAAGCAGAGCCTCGTTCCACAATATTAAATAACATGCCAATCGCTAGCATCGGCCAAACAAGCAAGCCTAAATATGTAGTAAAGGCAATTAAATCACCAATTGTCATTGCCTCTTCCATAATAAATTTAGCACCAAAAGCTAAACTCAAGAAAAAGCTAACGCCAATAACAAGGCTAATCGTTGGGTCAAAAAGTGAATCAATTTTTGCAACACGCATATTTTTCTCCACAACATCATCAGATAAACGTGTAAAGTCCTCGATATCATCACCCTGCTGCCCAAATGTTTTAATAACCTTCATACCTGAAATGCTTTCTTGCGTTTTATCGTTTAAATCAGAAAAGGCTGCTTGTGCATGGCGAAAGCGCTCATGTAATAGCTTGCCGTAATAGTTTGTCAGCAAGGCCATAAATGGCATCGGTATTAATGCGATTAGCGTTAAGCGCCAATCAATCGTAATCGCCATCGCTAAAATAACAAAAGTACCTGTCGTAATCGAATCAAATAATGTGAGTACACCCCCACCTGCCGTCTGCTGTACAGCGGAAATATCATTCGTGGCGTGTGCCATTAAGTCTCCAACACGTCGTTGTTGATAAAAGGAAGGCGACATCTTTGTAAAATGACGAAACAATTTTTCCCGCAAATTTTTTGCTAAATAGTTAGACGAGCCAAAAATCATTTTACGCCAGTAATAGCGCAGTACATACATCAATATTGCTACCGCAACAATTACCCCTACCCATTTTGTTAAAGAGCCTGCTGTTAACGTCCCATCACCGATTTCATCAATTGTATAACCAATTACTTTCGGTGGAACAAGCTGTAAAATCGCTACAAGCGTTAACATGAAAAGACCGATAAAATACTCGCGACGGCGCTCTTTAAAAAACCAGCCGAGCTTTCGAAATACTTTCATTGTTTCCCCCACCTTTATATTTTGACCTGCCTATTTTAACAAATATTCGAACATTATTGAATAGTATTTCAATTATTTGTTTCGATTTTTGAAATATTTCAGTCGAAGGGCTGAAGGGACTGTCCAAAAAGCCGTGCATAACCGGCATTGTGGACAGTGGCGATAATGTTTTACAAAATATTGACTCAACTAAATAGAGAAGGCGTCTTTTAAAATGGGATGAACACTGGCTTTAGCAGTGTTACCCTTCAATAAAAGTAGGGCGATGAAAATCTTTATTTCAATGCGCTCTCAAAATAAAATGAGCTTTTCCGACAATCCTGACATCTTCTATTTAAGTTACTATCAGGCGAATTGATTAACCTTGATTTTAAAAAGAACGCCTCGTATTCAAAGATAACTCTCGCTATATTTTCCCTAACCCCAGCTACCATACGGCATTTCGGTCACGTTCTAAAAGAAATACGTCTCATTCTTTTCACATAAAAAAACACCGCTAAAAGCAGTGTTTTCCTCTCATTTTCAAAGCCGGCTATCACACGGCTTACTGGACGCCCTTTATGTTGTTACTTTAAAGACCGTTTTAATTTTTTGAATTAAGCCACCTGTCGAGTATGTTAACACACTGCGTTTATAGAAGGAGATGCTTACTAAATACATTGCAAATGTCGAAGCGACTAAAATAGCTAAAGATAGTAGCGGCTCAAGGACCCCTAAATCTGTTGCACCGATGCGCATTGGCATAACCATACCAGATGTAAAAGGTACATATGAACCTATTTTTACTAATAATGTATCAGGATTAGATGTAGCTGTCACCATAATAAAGAAAGCGACAATGACTAAAATCATTGCAGGCATCATCGCCTGTGAAGCTTCCTCTGGCTTGGATACGAGTGAGCCAAGCAATGCACCAATAATTAAAAACAAGAAAATTGTGACAAGTAAAAAAGCTGCGACATAGAGTAAATATTGACCATGTAGCTCTGCTAAAATTTCACTAACCATCGTCCATTTCGCGCCGCCATCTGTTGTTTTCAATAAGATAAACAGCGTTCCAAATAACAATGCAAATTGTGATAATGCAACTAAAAAGATGCTTGTTACCTTCGCTTTAAAATGCGTTTCTGCTTTTACGCTAACAAGTAACATTTCTAATGCGCGTGAACCCTTTTCTGACGCTACATCAGAAGTAACAATTGATAAAAATGAAATAACAAATATATACACAAGGAAGCCAGCAACATATGATACGAACATCCCTGCTGATTTTTGCTCCTCTGACTTTCCATCCGTAGCCGCTTCATTTAACGTTTTCATGGAGATTTGTGGCGCGGCATTTAATAATTGTGCCGATTGCTCAGCCGTTAAATTCAATTGGTCCATTGCATAAAACTGCCCAATTGTATGTGCAGTAGTAGATAATTTTTGCTGCATTGTTAGCGGCAGTGGGTTAAGCGATAAAAGTTCTACCTCTAACGTCGCATTTGCTGCCGAAAAAACTACCGCTGCATCATATCCTTCATTTTTCAACGCTTGTTCCGCATCGGGGGTAGAAGCAAATTGGGTCCAAACAATATCTCCATCCTCCAGCATCTTGCCTACCTCAAAGCTTGTTGTATTAACATAAATAATTTCATCTGGCTGGCTTGAAAAGAGTGCTTCTTTTATATCAGACCAGAAGAAAATTAATGAAATCCCTAAAATATAAAGAACTGTAGTAATAATAAATGATTTCGCTTTTAACTTCTGCTTATAGTTTTCCTTTAATAAAATGAAAAACTTAGACATGATTGCCACCTACCTTGTCTTTGAAAATTTCGTCTAGTGACAAATAATCTAAACTGAATTTCTCAATATATGTACCTGCTGACACGATTTCAAAAATATCCTTCGCATAATGTTCATTTTCTAAAGTCAGTACATATTGATCTCGCTCTTCCTTCACAGATAGAACACCACGCAAGCCGGCAAGTGCCTCTTTTGACATCTGTGTACGAACCGTTAATTTCGTTTTGCCGTACTGCTTTTTCAAATCTAAGAGTGAGCCTGAAAACAGGGAGACTCCACGCTTTAACAAACATAAATGATCGCATAGCTCCTCGACATTATCCATTTGGTGACTTGAAAATAAAATAGTCATCCCTTGCTCTTTTAAAAATAAAATCGAATTTTTTAGTAAATCTTTATTCACTGGGTCAAGACCACTAAACGGCTCGTCTAAAATTAAAAACTTTGGTCGATGAATGAAGCTAGCAATTAACTGTACCTTTTGCTGATTTCCTTTGGATAATGTTTCAGCCTTATCATTGCGCTTTTCCTCAAGCTCAAAACGCTTAATCCAAAAATCTGCCTCTTTCTTGCAATCATCCTTTGTCATGCCACGCAGCTGTCCAAAATAAATCAATTGCTCCTCTACCTTCATTTGCGGAAAAATACCACGCTCTTCAGGTAAATAACCAAGCAAATCACGATTAACGCTCTTGATTGGGACCCCTTCCCACGTAATCTCTCCCTCCGTCGTCTCCTGTAAATCTAAAATCATGCGAAACGTCGTCGTTTTCCCTGCACCATTTTGGCCTATTAATCCAAAAATCTCACCAGGTGAAATTGAAAAATCCAAGCTTTGAACCGCTGTAAAGTCCTTATAACGCTTCGTTACATTTTGTAATACTAGCAACTAAGCCATCTCCTTTCTTTAACTCCGATAATCAATATACGGCTGGATTGTAAAAATGTTTCATAAATTCTCAAAACTTTTTATTCAACATGTTCTTTTTCAGTATAATAGAATAACATCGTTACATAACAAAATATACGAATCGGAATATTAGAAGGTGAAACAATGAACTTTGGAACAACATTACAGAAAATACGCAAAAATCGACAACTAACGCAAAATCAGCTAGCATGCGGCATTGCCCAACAAGGTACATACTCGCGTATTGAGCGCGGACAACTCGCAATGAGTGCCAAACAACTTGTGCAGTTTGCTGACAAGCTTAATATGACGGTAAATGAGTTTATTTATATCCATCTCCAACATCAAATTAGCGAGCGTGAAAAAATAACGAGAGCTTTTGCAGACATGGATTTGACAACCCCAATGGCAATTAAAAAGCAGTTGAAAATTGCACAGCATTATCTCGAGCAGCATGCAGACGATTATATCGAAATGCTCGTTGATGCTTACCAAGCACTACTTGTTTTAGTAGAGCAAGACGACTTGCAGAAAGCCCGTCTCATTGCAGAAGGTATTTGGGTAAATATGCAAAGATTAGATTATTGGTATATTAATGACCTAGAGCTTTTAAATTCTATCTTATTTTTGTTTCCGCTTGACTCAGCTGTGGAAATTGTAAAAGTAGCTATCAAACGTCTGGATATGTATAACGATTATTATAAAGACTTAACCTATTTAAAAATTTATTTTCATTTGAACTTGTGCATTATTTATTTGGAAAACAAGAAATACGCCATATGCCTTACAATGCTCGAGCGTGTCTATAAACAATTTAAAAGAAAGCTCTCTTACCAAATACTCAGCTATATTTACACATATAAAGCCATTTGCCTGTTTCATTTAGACCGCCAAAACAACGAAGAAATAAGCAATTTAACGACATTAATGAGGCTCTATGATGATGAGGAAAATTTATCGGTGTTACTACATGAAATTTCCATTCAATGCAAAGAAAAAAGCGCAAAAAACTGTTCAAAAAGTCGTGCATAGCCGGCATTTTGAACAGTCTCGATGAAATTTCACAAATATTACTACATAAAAATAGGGAGCTTCCCTTTTAAAAATTCGATGAATATTGACTTTAGCAGTGTTACCCTCCAACAAAAACAGAGCGTTGAAAACCTTTATTTCAATACGATGTCAAAAAAAATGGACTTTTCAGGCAATCACTTTATTTACGGGCGAATTTAGAGGTTTTACGAGCGGATTTGTACTGTTTATGAGCGAATTTTGCCCTCAATTGAGCGATTTAATACTTTAGACCTAAAAACAAGCGGCAATCGCCTTACAGATTAAGGAAAAGTGTCGTTGATAGCATGCGACATCATATTTTGAATTAACGAAGCACACTTCAATAAGTATTGCTTGTGGTAAAGCATTTAAAAAAGCTAAATCTGTTCGATGTTTTGCTCCACGATTGCGCAACCCACTCACCTGACTAATTGCCGCACTTATTTTAGATGCAAGCAGTTCCATTTCTTTCCGTCTATAAAGCACCTCGGTTCCTAACCCATTATTCGTCGTCTGTGCAACTGCATTAAAATGCACACTGACATGCAGCCCCTTGCCTTTTTGATGTGCTGCAATTAAATAGTTTAAATTTTGCCGCTGATTTGTCGAACGATCATCTAAAATAATCCGTACATTCATTCCCTTATTCTGAAGCAAACCCGCCACACATTTTACAACGCGCCTCGCCTCCGTCACTTCATCAATAATGCCCACTGCTCCTGTTCCTACATGCCAATGCCCTGCACTTAAATTCATTACCATCCCCCCTTTTTATTTAGATAGAAAAGGGCATATAAAAAAGGGACAGATAGAGCATTTCTCTCTACATATCCCGATTAATTTAAACTAATGTTTCAATACAAAGCTTAATAGCCATCGTTAAATCTGTTTGTGACCAGCTTGGCACTTTGCCGTGCTCAATTGCTAGCTGGTGTGATGCTGGAATATGAATAAATCCTGCTTGGATAGAGCCTTTTGTTTCATATAACAATGTATACATTAATAAATTACACACATATGTACCTGCCGTATCGGATATTGCGGCAGGATAACCCGATGCTGTTAAACGATTAACCATTTCTCGAATTGGCAATGTAGAGAAATAGCCATCTGCCCCGTCCGGCGCAATCACTTCATCTGTCGGCGTGTGGCCTGAATTATCCTTTGCTCCATCCATCACATTAATTGCGATACGCTCAGGTGTAATTTTACTACGCCCGCCTGCAAGTCCAAGCGCTATTACAGCGTCAGGCTTTTCATCTATTAAAAGCTGACGAATCTGTTGCTGTGCTTCGGCAAATTCTACTGGCAACACCTTTCCTACAATTTGATATGCCCCTATTTCCTCTCCGTTTAAAGTTTTAATAACTTCCTCAGTAGGATTTAATGTAAATTGTAAAAATGGCTCAAACCCTGTTAATAATAATTTTTTCAACGTTAATTCCCCCTATACTAAAAACCGTATTTTTTGAAAAGCTTATGAAGCAGTGCTTTGACAAAATAAAAAATAATAGCGGCACTCGCACCGAACAACATAATAACGCCTAATGGCCCACCAGATGCAGTAAAAAATAAAAAATAATACGGCAACATGAAGAATGCTCCAAATGCTGCATAAGCTAAAATTTCGAGTGAAGGCAGCTTCCAAAAGCGATCAAGCAATATCGAAACCGCAATTCCCCCTACAAAATAGGCAGGTGCACTTAACAACAAAAACATTTGAAAAAGCTTCGAAAATGGAAATAAATCAACTTCAGGTGTAAAGCCTGCATAAGCAAATAACAGACTAAATAATAATGTTGCAATTGCCGCAATCACACTTTTTCGACCAATTTCTTTTATCATAAAGAACCTCATTTAATATTTTTATTTATTTTAACATAAAAAAGCTATTAGGAAATAGGGCTGCCACACAAATGCGTTTTTAGATAGCCCTATTCTAATAGCTTAAATACACTACATTTTCTTTAGCTTTTCATATTCAAGTTGTAGCTGCTCAATGCGTTTGCGACCTTCTTCACGGTTGCGAATTGTTTCCTCTTGAATTTGTTTTGTTTCCTCGATACCAGCCATAATTGTTTGCCATGTCGTTTCAATCGTATCGATAGTAATACTTGGGCTACCAGCTGAACGAGCAATCGTAACAGAATTTTGGCGAATATTTTGTGCGTTGCGCACAAGCATTTCATTCGTTCGCTTATCAAGCTCAATCATTGAGTCTGCTACAAGCTTTTGTCGCTGCATTGTAACAGCATGTACAAGCCCTTGCTTAAAAATCGGTATTGTCGTAACAAAGGCTGAGTTAATTTTAGCAATTAAATGGTTGTTTCCTTGCTGCATTAAACGAATTTGAGGTGCAGATTGAAACGACACTTGCTGAGCCATTTCTAAATCGTAGCGGCGCTGCTCTAATAGCTCCACCGCACGTTGCACCGTTTCATATTCTAAAACAGCTACTTGATCCCCTGTATTTGCTTGTGCTTCAAGTGTTGGTAGCTGGCTGTTTAGCTGCTCTACCTTTACCTCTACAGCCGCAATATGTTCACTTAAACTATGGAAGTAGTTTAAGTTTTCATCATACATTTGCTCAAGCTCCATTGTATTACGTTTCATTTCAACTTCGTATTTTTGTATTTCATTATAAACGACGTCAACTTCTTTATTCATCGTATCATATTTTGACAACAGCCTTTCTAGCTGCTCCTTGCTTTTAGAAAACAAGCGCTTAATTAGACCGCCTTTTTTCTCTTCTTTATCAAAATCTTTCGGATCAAAACGATCCATAATTGTATTTAAGTTGCGCAGAAGCTCACTTGAACGCTCCAATTTGCTCGTTTTAATTGTCGACAGCATGCGATCTGAAAATGTAGAAATGCCGTGAGCCGTTTCTTTCCCGAACTCCAATACGGCAATTTGATTATTGACATCAATTTTATCAGCTAATGCTATAACTTGTGGCTCCGTTTTCAAAGCAATTTGACGCTTACGAATTTGCGAATATTCCTCATTTGAAACAAGCTGCTTAGGCTCCACCTCTACTAATTCGGTTGTCGTTTCTTTTTTTGCATCTAAGTCTTCAAATAATGGATTTTTATATTCAGACATATTCATCCCCCAATTCTTATCATACTACTTATATTGTACATTATTTTGTCATACTTCATATACGAAAAAAACACGTAGAAGGTTTCGTTTTCTTTTTTATTAGGATTTTTTTAGTTATTGTTGCAAATTAAATTTTCACTATTATACTAGCCACTCTTTATAAAGAGTGAGAAAAAGGAAAGTAACATGTATGAAAATGATGACAATTTTAATTCATTCTCTCCATACAGAGAGAAACAACCGAAAGAAAGGTGCTACACAAGATGATGCGTTATTTCAATCCATTCTCTCCATACAGAGAGAGACGACAGGGGGAGGGGAAAAGTGACGGAAAAGTGGTATTTCAATCCACTCTCTCAATACAGAGAGAGACCGCTGCTGTGTTATCTCACTCAATAATTGCTCCGGATTTCAATCCACTCTCTCAATACAGAGAGAGACCGGTTTATCAGCGGTATCTATGATAGATGGAGAGATTTCAATCCACTCTCTCAATACAGAGAGAGACTAATGGAGGACACCATATAGAGCTTACGTTAAAAATTTCAATCCACTCTCTCAATACAGAGAGAGACAGCGAAAAACAAAGGAAAATTGCTAATTCACATCGATTTTCACTAAAAAATAAATAACGAAAGGAATATTGTCGCACTCTACCTACCATATAAATCCAAAATTGAATAGCTGGTAGGTGCGAATCTCCTTGGAAAAGTGTGTTTGCTTCACATTCGCACTTTAAACTTATAATTTATTATAGCAAATTAAAAATTACTTGAAAGCTTATTTGAATGATGCTATTAATTCACGATGATTGTTTTACATCATGAATAATTAATTTCCTTTCCTAATAATAAATAATTACATTTACTACTTCTGCTGGTCTTACATCTAATGATTTTAATTCACTTTTTGCTAGCCAAATTGGCTCAAATATCCCTGTATATATTTCTGGATTGCTATATTCAGGGCCCTTACCTGTACCAACTTTTCCATCAACTATTTTTGCGCGATAGTAAAATTGTTGGCCGTTGAATTGAACCTTGCATAGTAACTCCAATAGCTCAACAACGACACCTACTTCTTCTAATGCCTCGCGAATAGCTGCTTGTTCAATTGTTTCATCCTGTTCTACCTGACCTCCTGGAAAAACAAAATAGGTTTGTCCATTTTTTATACGTTTAATTAATAAGACATTATTATTTTCTTCTATGACAACTGCACTACGAATCCCCAACATATTACCCCTCCATCTTTTATGAGTATGATAAAATATAACTTCAAAAGGAAGTGATTTGATGCGTTACTTACTAGTTGGTCTTGCTGGAGCTCTTGGAGCATCTTTACGCTACGCTATTAGCATTTATTTCGGTGAGCAGTTTAATAGCGATTTTCCGCTTGCCACATTGTCCATTAATTTAGTTGGTTCTTTATTACTTGGCTGGCTTACTAGCTTTTTACCACGCTTTCCAAATATCAACCCGAATATTTCAACAGCGATAACAACAGGATTTCTTGGTGCATTTACTACCTTCTCCGCCTTTAGTGTAGAGTGTGTAGCATTATTAACGAATGGACAAGCGATTGTCGCTTTTAGCTATATCACTCTAAGTTTAGTTGGTGGCTTTATTTGTGCATTTGTTGGCTTACGTCTCGGTACAAAGGAGGGTAATTTATGATTTACGTCGCAATTGGTGGTTTTTTTGGAGCTATTAGTCGCTTTGCCATCAGCAATTGGGTAAAGCAGCATGTTCACACATATTTCCCGCTCGCTACGTTTTGTATTAATTTACTTGGCTCGTTTTTATTAGGTGTATGCATTGTACTTTCACCTAATTCATCATGGCAGCTACTATTTGGTACAGGCTTTTTAGGTGCATTTACGACATTTTCTACTTTCTCTGTCGAGAGCGTGAAGCTTTATGAAAATAAAGGGCTGCTCGCAGCCGTGCTTTATATGAGTGCGAGCTGTCTCCTAGGTATATTACTTGCATTTGCAGGTGGATGGTTAATGGGCGTCTAGCATTTCTGGGACGCTCCTATTTAATTTCCCACTCCACCGTGGCTTCTCCAGCTGCCCTATTTCCTGTAAGAACAATATAATATGTACCGTCCTTTTGGATTTCTACTTGATAACGATTTGCACCGAGCTCCTCTTGACCAATAGGATGACCTTGCGCATTTTGGAAACTGTACCCTCCCCCACCATTTCCAAAATGAATAACAACTTCAAAAGTAACAATATCGCCCTTTTCCAGCTTTAAAGGAATTTTATGCTGACCATTGAAATACTGATACGTTACATCAAATGTATTTTCAGTTATCGTTTCTTGCCAGTCTTTTTTTGTTGTGAAATCGAACTGAATCATAATTAGCAAAAGTAAAGGTAGTGCGATGAATGCAATGTTAAATGCTTTAGAATTTTTAGCAATTGTTTGTCCGCCTAAAAAAATACCTGCTACTAAAGCACCTGTAACACCCGCAATAAAAGTAAATATCGATAAGCCAAATGGTAAGAAGAAGAGAAAGCCCGCTAAAATATATAAAGCATTTTTATAACGGGTAATTTGCTGCCATTTTTCTGTCACTGCATCAATAATGCAAGTTATAATAATTCCATAGCCAAAAAGTATTGCCCAAAGCGTCCATGAACGTGCCGCTTCACTAAACTCATATAAATTAAAATTCGTGATTACAAGTAAATAGCCAAAAATAATTGAAAGGGCAAAGCCAGCCGCTGTTAGCTTTGATGAAATATAGTGCCATACCATCACAAGTTCCTCCTACAGTTTTTTCGTAAAACAAATAATGCAGTTTGCTTCGATAAAGCTTAGCTATACATGCGTTCTCAAGCTCTTTTCATTGTTTTAATTCACAATCACTTACAAACTCCACACAGCCTTGCAGACGAGCCCATTCTCCATATGTAGCAACTAATTTTTTCACAATACATTGCATGCGGGCATTCGCCTCCACATAAAAGTGAAATTTCAATAAGTAGAGGGGTTTCCTCATCCCCACTGATTGTTAGTTGAACCAATTGGGCAGTGAATCTCCCACTTATCCTTAAGTCGATTTTCACTCAAGTCTTGAATTGGGTGTCTTGCTGCCCGTTTATGCGGAATAAACCTTCTAAGTAGACAGGATTCGTCTCCGTTCCTTCAACATAATCAAAACGCTGTAAAGCCAATCACCTGTTTTGCCAAAATTTTTGGGCTAATGTCGCGACTTGCTGTGCGTCTCCACTGCTGCTTCTCTCAGTCTCATTTTCCCTGCTCCTTGAAATATGGCTACCTTTCCTTATTTCTAAATAATATTTCCATTTTAATATAATTACAGTAGAAAGAATACTCTACTTTAAATAGAGTGCTAAACAATTTAACATGAGTAGTATGGGTTTTTATCTATACAAATAATTTTTATCGTTTTTCCAAGCAGGCTTTTCAGTTCTTTTTTCAGCACTTCAATTAAATGAAGCCCTGCATATCCTCCACCGACGATAACAATTGTTTTCATTATAAAAACTCCTCCTTTTATCCATACAATGAATAACAAGGAGGAGTTGTGACATAGCTATTAAAACTTTTATTCATTTAGTTTTTTTGCTGAAGAGATGAAAATTTTTTAACCGTTTCCTCTATATTTTCACTTTGACAAATCGCGGAAATAACCGCGACGCCATCCGCCCCTGCTGTCAGCACCTGTTCAGCACGCTCCGCTGTAATACCACCAATTGCAACAATTGGAAATGTAGGATATGTCGCTCTCGCCTTTGCTAAAAATGCAACGCCTGCTGGCTCGTTTGCATCTGCCTTTGAAATAGTTGCGAAAATTGGCCCAATGCCAACATAATCAGCTCCACCTGCTACAGCAGCCTGCATTTCGTCCTCATTGTGAACGGATACACCGATTATTTTATCGGGTAGCTGCTGGCGAATTTTCACTAACTTCATATCATCCTGTCCAACATGAACACCATCAGCATCAATAGCTAGTGCTAGCTCAATATCGTCATTAATAATAAAGGGAACATCATATGCAAGGCAAAGTGCCTGACAGCGCTTTGCAAACTCTAGTAGCGCAGCACCTTTAAGTGCCCCTTCTCCCTTTTCACGCAATTGAAAAATGGTTACACCAGCCTGTAATGCTTCCTCTAAAATATGAAGCGGCTCACGCTGACAATTTATAGTACCCATAATAAAATAAACGGCTAGCTTCTCACGTTTCAATGCAGCTTCACCTGCCCTTTCATTTGCGCTTTACGATACGCAAAATGATTCGTTGGCCCATGTCCATTTCCAATATTTAATGGGTGTGAAATCGCTGCTTGAATGAAATGCTTTGCTTCTATAATAGCATCACGCAAAGCATAGTCCTTTCCTAAAAATGCTGTTAAAGCTGCGGAAAATGTACAGCCTGTCCCATGTGTATGCGGTGTATCAATGCGTTCACTGCTCATCGCAAAGAAGGAGCCGTCAGCAAAATATACCATATCAACAGCTTCCTCACCCTCTAAATGACCGCCCTTCATCACCACACATTGCACACCGAGTTCTAAAATTTTCTTTGCCGCTATTTCAATATCCGCAACTGTTGTAATTGTAATGCCTGTAATTTCCTCAGCCTCTGGAATATTCGGTGTAAGGACGGTTGCAATAGGTAGTAACTTCGTTTTTAATGCATAAATCGCCTCTTGCTGTAACAAGCTTGCGCCACCCTTTGCAATCATAACAGGGTCTACAACAAGCTGCACACTTTGCTTGCGTAGCTCTACCGCTACGGCTTCAATAATTTCTGCGGAAAATAGCATACCCGTTTTTACAGCAGTTACTTGTAAATCCTCAAACACCGCGTTCATTTGGGCAATGATAAATTCAGGGGAAGCAGCTAAAATATCCGATACACCAAGGGTATTTTGAGCTGTTAACGCTGTAATCGCAGATGTGCCATAAACGCCTAGCTCCTGAAATGTTTTTAAATCTGCCTGTATGCCTGCTCCACCACTACTATCTGAGCCAGCAATTGTCATAACAATATTCACATTCATCAGCCTTTCGCATATTTTTCTAAGCCATTTAATACTTCTACCTGGAACGAGCCGATATATGTTGAATTGTGCTCCGCTTCTTCAGCTATTAGCTTATACGTTTGTAAAAGCGATGCCAAATTGGCTACCGGTCCTCCTTCAAGTGTTAGCGCCGCAGTACATAGTGCACTTAATAAACAGCCTGAACCTGTAACGAATGTCATGCGCTCATGACCACCCGTTACTTTTTCTATAATTTTTCCATCTGTCACAATATCTGTCGCACCTGTTACAATAACAATTGTAGCATATTTTTTGGCTATTTCTTGCGCAACAGAAATGGTATCAATATTTCCTTGCCCACTATCGACTCCTTTTGCTTGCCATTCTACACCAGCTATGGCAGCAAGCTCCCCTTCATTGCAGCGAATTAATTGGAACTGCACTTGCTGCAATAAACTTTGGATTACTTGCTTGCGATAGTTCGTTGCACCAACCCCTACAGGGTCTAGCACAACAGGTATCTCGTGCTTATTCGCCGTTTTTCCTGCCGCAAGCATCGCAGGAACTTTAGATTGGTTTAATGTGCCGATATTAATTAATAAGCCGTTCGAAATGGAGGTCATTTCCTCCACCTCACTCACTTCATCAGCCATAACTGGTGAAGCACCAATTGCTAAAAGTCCATTCGCTGTAAAATTTGCTACTACGTAATTTGTTATACAGTGAATAAGTGGATGCTGTTGTCGAATTTTGCTTATCGTCATCGTTTGCAACCTCTTTCTCCAAGTTTTTTATTTTCCGGAAAGCTCTATCGACTAATTTGAAGCTCATTTCTTTTTCAAACCTAGCCGAAAAATGAAATCTAAAATTAGCATTCGATAATAGTCGACAAAAAAAGCCCTCTAAACATAGAGAGCGTCAAATACAAGGGAAAATTACTACCGTGTACTTTGCTCCCTACGCCAGTGTTAACTGAACAGGTTCTAAGGGTCAGGTTTTAACCTTCTCAACGCCAAAAGCGTCCCCCTGCAAATTGTTGTCATTCATTATCGTAGCACTAGTTGCGAATTTTTCCAATAGATAATCTATTTTTCTTGCTAAAGAGATATAATTTGAATCTTTTTCTCCTACCACTCGTTATATTATAGCAAGAGGTGATTATATGAAAAAATGGCTTTCCATCGCAGCAGCTATTGCTGTTTTTTATGGCGTGGGCTATTACTTTCTTGACAACGAAATAAATAAAGGTACTTCCCCAAAAGCAAATGGCACAAATGATTTTTTAATTATTTTAGGTGCAAAGGTACGACCAACTGGTGAGCCTTCCTTATCCTTGCAATATCGACTTGAAGCGGCAAACGATTATTTACAAAAACACCCGCATGTACAAGTCATCGTTTCAGGCGGTCAAGGAGATGATGAGCCCGCAACAGAAGCGTCTATAATGGCAGACTATTTAATAAGTCACGGTATCTCAGCAGAGCGTATATTACTTGAAGAAGACTCCACTTCTACATATGAAAATTTACTTTTTTCAAAGGAGCTATTACCAGAGGACATTACAACAATTACGATTGTATCTAACGACTACCATTTGCAACGCGCTAAATTTTTAGCGGAAATTATTGGGTTAGAAGCGGACGTGCTTGTAGCTAAAACACCAACATCCGTAGAAGTGAAATCAAGAATGCGCGAGCGACTCGCGCTATTAAAAACATATATATTTAAGCGATAAAGACGTATATTACTTGCGATAGGCACGTCGCTCCGCGTATTCAACGCATTGATAACACACTTTGATGCGCTTATTTACCTCATTTCGATAATTGCGCAAATCTGGCATTCTTCGGGGGTTGTCTGAAAAGTCCATTTTGTTTTGACACCGCATTGAAATAAAGGTTTTCATCCCTTCCCTTTTACTGAAGGATAACACTGCTTAAGCCAATGTTTATCACATTTTTAAAGAAGGCGTTCTCTGTTTATATAAATCAATATTTTGTGAAACATCATCGCTACTGTCCAAAATGCTGGCTATGCACAGCTTTTGGGACAGACCTATTTTTTATGTAATGATTTATTTGATGAAAAAACTCTTTTATCTTTGTTAGCAAAGAGTGCATTTACAACACCTTTAGTTCTTTTCTACTAAATATAACATAAAAAATAGAGGGCGTCCAAAAACCATTTGGGGACACCCTCTTTGTAAAGTGTTTAATGATAAATCATCGTGAATATTACAAATAGATTTTAAGTATATATTTAATATAAAAGCTACACTTTAAAAATTCTTTTCCGTTAGCCTTTTTCTATTTTACTGTACCCACTCGATAAAATTATTCATAACTTTATCTAAAAATTGAATTGTTGCTTCATCTGTTAAATTACCAGCTGCATCAAATTTCGTATGGGCTGCACCAATATACACTTCATTTCCCTGTAATACAGGTGAACCTAAGCCTGAGGCAAATAAAATATCACGTAAATGCATTTGTGCCTTTACTGTTCCTAAATTGCCCATTGATGCTCCCATAATAAATGACGGCTTGCCAATCATCACTTTATCAACTCGTGATAGCCAATCAATCGCATTCCCTAAAACCCCCGGGATAGACGAATTATATTCTGGCGTAAGCCAAAGCACTGCATCAGCAGCCTTCACTCTCGCTTTAAAATCAACAACTGCTTGCGTTGGATTGTTCTCTTCATCTTGGTTATACATTGGAATATCATGTAATGTTAAAATATCAACCGTTACTTTTTCTGCATAACGATTTTGAATAAATTTTGCTAACATCATATTGTATGATGCTGCACGTAAACTTCCTACAATTGCTACAATGTTCATAAATTTGCCTCCATCTTGATTGCTTCTATAATGATAATAATGTATCCGAAAATAGCATATTTCAAACAAATCATTATTATAAATTAGCTTACTTGATGATGCAGACCTATGACAATTTTTTTGCTCAACAGCAAAACTCGACAAACTGATAATAGATGTCTGTAACCGTCTCTTTACTTAAGCTGTGACATCACGCTTTGTAAAGGACCAATAGCTAATCACAAGGAAAATAATTGCGTATATCGCTAACACCGCCAGAGAAAATGGCATTGTTACACCTGCTATCATATGCTGGCCTTCACCATAATATTGAGTTAAATCTGTATGTGCAAGCCAAACATATTTTGTAAATGAATATCTGCTAATAACCATTATAATTGCCCCACCCATAAAGGTTAAGAACATTGTCAGACCAATTGCTAAAGCACTTGACCTAAACACAGAGCCAATTAAAAAGGCAAAAAGAATAGACATGATAAAATTGCCTGCCGATAAAGTCGAAAGTTCAATTATGTTTTTCCAAACATCTACCTCCTGCACTAGACCGTTAACAACTTCTAGTACAGTACCTGTATTTCCACTATATAAAATAAGAGCAACAATCCAAGCTAAAGCAAAATTAACAGCAAGCATAAAAAGCCCATAAACGAATGTTGCGATAAGTTTTGAAGTTAAAATTTTGGCACGTGTAACAGGGCGAGTTAATAGCATTTTGATTGTACCTGTTGAAAATTCACTCGACACGATACTTGCTCCTACGATTACAGTAAACAATGTCACAATAGATATGAGCTGCACGCCAAAATCCATAAAGCTGGCCACCGTCATACCTGTCGGCGGTGCAATATCATGAGCTAACCGGTATTCAGAAATAGCTATTGCATCCTGCCAGTAAGTATTTGCTGCATTGTCTTCTTCTGCGAGTATTTGCTTTGATGTTTCAATATTCTCTTTTTCCACCGCATGCCAATCACGTGTGTCTGGCTCCTCATAATATTTATTTAAAGCACCAGCCCCAACAATAACTGCTACTAAAATGCCAAGCATTGTCCATGTGGCTTTTTGATGCCATAATTTCATCCATTCATTTTGTATGAGTTTCAGCAATTTGTCCGCCTCCTGTCATTTCTAAAAACTGTTCTTCTAATGTTTTTTGCTGTGGCTGAACAACAAAAATATTTACTTGCTGTGCCACAAGCTGACTTATAAGTTGCGGTACTTGCTCTTTTTGTATATGAAGCTCCAAGCCTTTCGCCTTTGTCATAAATTCAATTTGTAGCTTCTCTATCACTTCCTGTACTTTCGCTAAAGGCTCAGCCTCAACATAATAAATTGTTTCAACCTCATCATGCACCTCTCGAATATCAATAAGCTGGCCATTTTGGATAATGGCAATGCGGTCACACATCAGCTCCATTTCAGAAAGTAAATGGCTCGATACAAAAACAGAAACGCCATCCTCCGCAGCAATTTTACGCAAATATGTGCGGAATTCTCGAATGCCAGCAGGGTCTAAACCATTCGTAGGCTCATCTAATATTAAAAACTTTGGACGATGTAATAACGCTTGAGCTAAGCCTAAGCGCTGACGCATCCCTAAGGAATAAGTTGAAACTTTTTCATGAATACGCTTCTCTAGCCCGACTTGATGTACTACCTCATCAATACGTTCTTTATTAACATGCTGATGCATACGCGCAAAATGCAATAAATTTTTATAGCCTGACATATATTTATACATTTCAGGATTTTCAACGATTACGCCAATTTTACTAATCGCTTCTTCATAATGCTCTTTTAGCGATTGTCCCTCAATTAGCACCTCTCCCTCTGTCGGGTGCATTAAGCCTGTCATCATACGAATTGTTGTCGTTTTCCCCGCGCCATTCGGTCCTAAAAATCCAGTAATTTGCCCCGCATATAAATCTAAATTAAGGCTATCAATAAGCTTTTTCCCACGAATTATTTTCGTTAAATTGCGCAATTGTACAATTGGCTGTTGTGCCATATTACCCCATCCTCTCCGCATGTAATGCTTTCATCCACTGCACTGCATCTTGATTATGCTCATCTCGAATAACTTCTAGCTGCTCATGTGCAGCAATACGCCCATCACGCAGTAGCAATACCTCATCTAAAACAGGTTCTACCTCGTATAATTCATGTGTTGATAAAATAATTGTTTGTGTTTCCATATCTGTAAATTGAATTAGTCCTTTAATTAAAGAATCCTTCACCATTGGGTCTAATCCAGCAAAAGGCTCATCCATCACATAAAGTGGCACTTCACGCCCTAGAGTAGCCGCCATTTTCACGCGACCGCGCTGCCCTTTTGATAATTGGCGCAGCTTGCGACCACGCTCAATTTCCAAAAACTCACCAATTATTGAGGCCTTTTCATAAGAAAAATCTGTAAACTGTGTTTGATAAAAGTGAAATAATTGTTCTACAGTATAAAAATCATAAAATAAATCCATATCTGGCAAAAAGGCTATTTTATCGGCACTTGTTCTTGTAACACATTGGCCATTTAGCTTAATTTCTCCTTGCACCGGTCGCAAAATACCTGTTATTAGCTTTAATAATGTGGATTTTCCCGCACCATTTCCACCGACAACACCTACTATTTTACCAAGCTCGAATTGGCATGATATATTTTGTAAAACAGGTTTTTTCATATAGGAAAAACTAATATTTGAAAGCTGTAGCATATTCTCATCCCTTTCGTTGTAACAGTTGTAGCATCTCCTCTTTCGAAAAACCGAACGATGCAATCGACGCTAAAAAGCTCTCAGCAAGCTGCTCCTTCATGCTATCTCGCAGCTCAAGTAGCCGCTGTTCATTTGACGTAATAAAAGTTCCTTGCCCTCTTTTTGTTTCCGTTAATTGCATCAATTCCAACTCCTTATAA
This sequence comes from Metasolibacillus sp. FSL H7-0170, assembly GCF_038593115.1. Classification (NCBI taxonomy): domain Bacteria; kingdom Bacillati; phylum Bacillota; class Bacilli; order Caryophanales; family Caryophanaceae; genus Metasolibacillus; species Metasolibacillus sp. FSL H7-0170. The sequence goes on from NZ_CP151964.1 coordinate 664,700, forward strand.
ACACGTTGTACTGTATTGACATTGACGCCACTTTGCACCGCATATTCGCGCACAGACGGTAGCTTATCACCTAAACGTAAATGTTCTTTAATAATATCGCCACAAATTCTATCAACTAACTGACTATAAATTGGTTTATCTCGCGTAAAATCATTCATGATTGCGATACCACCTTTTCAAGCCATTTCGAGCTCAATATAAACAAAATGATGACACAGCATGCATAAAACAATATTTGGACTATATAAATGGACCCAACATAAAAGAAAACAGATTGATTAGATGGCTGTAAATAATTTTCAAGCGACTCTAAAGATATATAGCCCTTCTGCAATATTGCACGATACAATGTGCTATTTTCTATTTTTGTTAACAGAAAGCCTACAAAAATAGCTAGAGGAACTGTCACTGCCATGGAGAATTTGCCAATATAACGCTTGAGCTGCAAATAGAAAGTGTAAAAAACTTGCGTGTATGTCAAAATTAAAAGCTGTAAGCATGCTAAGCCTATTGTCATCACGATGCTTGCAATCAACGCTTTGAGCAATGTCCACTCCAATTGTGTTGAAATAATAATAAATGCGCTGCATAAAACAACAAATGTAAAAACAATAAACAGACAAATACTAAATAACGCTTTTGCGCCTACTAGCTTATAAATTGATTGGGGAGAATGTAACCATATCTCCTTGCGATTAACATCTGTGCGTAAGCTCGTTACAAATTGAACGGGCGAAGCAATCGTCCCTAATAAAACTGAAAACACAAGAAAAATCATCACTAGTTCGCCTATTGTAATAGACGTCTCTGCGTTTTTATTAATAATATATGGTACGCCAAAAATTAACAGCAGCCCAATAACGAATAAAAAAAGGATGTTTCCGCGCACAACTAGCCACTCTTTTTGCAGTAATGCGATGAAGCTTTTCATTTATATCACCTCGCGTCATAGTGTAATAGGTAAATAGTACACTCATATTATAAAAAAAGCAAATAAAAAAAGAAGTAACAGGAAAGCAATTAAACGCTTGCTTTCCCCTACTCCTTTTGAAAATTTTAAAGTGACTACTGTTTTATTTTGTATACGACAATACTGCATTTTTGTTAAATTTCTGTAATGCTTCTGTTGCCTCATCTTTGCTTGTGTACTCAAAAATACGAACGTCCTGTTGCTCAAATACTGTAATTACCCACATATTAAAACCCTCCATTCAGTTCATTTAGTATTATAACAGTTTCGTTATATACAAAACTGTTTTATAACAACTTCTTAATTATTATTCTACACCTTTTTTCAAAAAAGAAAAGTCCTTTTTTTCATTTTCACAAATTGTTCAAGGAATTAGTAATAATCGTGAAGAAATTATGGCAAATCACATGTTAGGCGCACTATTGATATGTAAAAAGAGCTGTTTAAAAGATACATTCCTCTTTTTAGAACTATACTTATTTCATCTCAAATTCAAAGGAAAATCGCTAATTTCACCGTTTACAATCTTTTAAAACAGCTTACATTCCTTTTAAACGATTATTATTTTAATAAAAAACAAATAAAGCGTTCAAAGGCAGTGCTTCCCCTGCTTTTGAACGCTTCTCCAATTTTATTTTTCAAAAATACAATAAGTAAAATAAAAGCCCTCTTTAGCTTGGACAGGCTCTCTTTTGCTTATTAGCTTCCAATCTTCATATGCAGGAAAATATGTATCTCCAGCGAAAGCATAGTCGATTTCTGTAATATATAATCGGTCTGCCACTTCTAATGCTAGCTTGAAAATTTGTTCTCCACCAATAATCATAATTTCAGGCTCGTCCTTCACTAACTGCAGCGCTTCGTCTAAGCTCGTCACTACTTCGATATTATCTGCTTTATATGATGCATTGCGTGTAATGATAATATTTCGCCTTCCCGGTAAAGCCCTTCCAATTGATTCAAATGTTTTACGCCCCATAATAATCGGCTTCCCCATCGTCATTTCCTTGAAATACTTTAACTCCCCAGGTAAATGCCATGGCATCTGATTTTCATAGCCTATTACTCGATTTTTATCATGTGCTACTATTAATGAAATCATTTCATCACTCCTTCAATCCTGTACTAAGCATATACTGAAAAAATCAACACAGCAATATGGAAAAACATAAATGACTGTTGGGAAATGTAGGTACTAGCCTACTTTCCCGACAGCCTGTTGAAGTTTAACTTTATCATACATTATCAGCTGTATAGCATAAAAATATACGTCATTTGCCCATGCGTCTATTCATTATGCGATATTCAGGCCTGCACTTGCTGTACCTGTAATCGTTGCAGCCTCTAATAATGCACCTGAGCCCGTCACAGAGAATACCATAATGAGTAAATCACCTGCTGCTACTGGAATAGATGGTAATGTTGCTGTACCTTGTACTGTTTGTGCCAGCGTTATAGGGTTAACGATTGCTGGGCTTAAATCAACTGTTGCACCAGCTAATGGCGTGAATGCTGTAGTGCCAGCAGCTGCTCGGTAAATTTGTGCGTTGACTGTATAGCTACCAAGTGCAACACCGACCGTTGCTGTAAAGGATGCTGAAATCGCTGTTAATCTACCTGCGCGTGGCATAGAAAAAGCTTCCGTTAACGGGACAGCAGCCGAACCAAGCGGCAATTCAATTAAACCACCAGCCAAGGAAATACTAGGCACAGACGTACCAAAGCCAATCAAGCTCCCTGTGCCAACTAAACCGCCTCCAATTGTTGTTAACACTGCTGGTACTGTACCAGAAGAAAATGGAATAATTGAGCCACCTGTAACACCATTATTCGGTGGTGTTACAACACAAGCTGCATCGATTGCTTGAAATGGTCCGCTTGATGTGCAATTGTTTGAGCCTGATGAACAGCCACAGTCTCTATGAAACTTAAAATATTTATTTGTCATTGTTCCACCTCCTTTCGTCTTTATCCTATTCATAGAGAGAAAGGAGTGAAGGGCTAACAACTACGCTACTTTTGATGTTTTGCTTGGAGTGCTTTATTTCAATCATTTTTTCCTAAAAAAATTCCACCATGAGGTATACTTTTCCTTTTTCTGCCTATACGTTGTTTCCTCATTTATTGATTCAAGTGCTACAGTGGACGTTATAAAGTCCAGTGGCTCCTCCTTTAAATCCTCGTTTTCAGTAGCAAGTATTTCCATTTGGGGACTTTCCTGTCGCACCTCTAACTCCTCAAAAGAGACTGTTTCCTCATTCATAGTTTGTTGCATTTCCACCTGTGGTATCTCAGCATTTTCTATTATTTCATGTCTTATCTTTGGGGGTACCGTTTGTTGTTGTGGCACATGTTCATTTTTTTGTATGGAATCTATATCTCTTAAAACAATGGGCTTATGCGCATTGCGATATAAGCCATTATGCACATGGCTTGGATATGTGTAAACCGATTGGAAATAATGCTCGTTAAAATGTCTTGGGCCCGCTACCCTACTTTCTAAATGCCTCGTTTCCGTAATGTTCGTTTCTTTCACTTTTCTAGAATGCAATAATTGTTGCAATTGCCGATAAGAAAGCTCTAAGCCATCGTCTATTCGCTGTTCTCTTCTTTTTTCCATCATTAATTGCTCCTCATGCTCTGGCTTATATTCCTCTGCTTCAACTAATTTTTCAGGCTGCTGCAATTGATTTTTTATAGTAGAAATTCGCTGTTTCATTTGTAATAATTGCGCCTTGGCATTATTATTTTGTGCCTTTTCTAGCTTTTCCTTACATGCTGCAACTTGCATACGTAACGCCTCAAAATCATGAGTTGTATATTGTTTGGAATTGCTCATATTCTATCCTCCTTTCCATTTATCTCGCATTTGCTGACATAGGCATAAAAACCTTCCTGCAAATGTCCATTTGTAAAGACTACAATTAGTGGAAACTCACTAATAGCAGTTTTACTTTATACCGTAGTTTATTGCGACCATGCTTAGATGTGACAGTAGCACATCATGTTTTCAGCAAGACTAGTAGCGCCCATTTTGAATGCCTAAATACGACTGTTACTGCGTCATATGATACAAACGAAAGAAAAAAACTTTTATGGAGGTGTCAACAAAATATGCAAGAAATAAATCAATCGCAAGTGCGCGAGCTAATTTGTATCAATGTCGACAAAGTATACGATTGGATCGTTAAAGAGCTTACTTTTGAGCTTACACCACAAGGTGCGGTTGCTTTTCCAACGCTGCCAGCAGGTGTTGATTTAACGCATGCATCAATCCAATGTAAAGTAGTACCAGATCCAACAAATCCTGTCGTTATTTTGAGCCGTGAAAATCGCCAATTTACACTTTCAGGAAGGTCGGTTAAACTACAGCAATTAACAGTGCAAAAAAACTTCATTGTGACAATTGTAGTGAAAACAGCGAACAATATGATGTATGAAAGTGAGTCATTTAACATTTCTCGCTGCGAGCAAATTACATTATGTGCACCTAAAGGAACAGATGTTAAAGTAACATACACAGACTTAGACTGCTTCGTCTGCTCAACAGGTGCTATTACGCCAGAATTCCCTACAGGTGGTACACCAACAATTACATTCACTAACTTGTCTGTAACTGTGACGGTTTGCCAAAGCATTCAATCTACTTTCCCAGTAACAGTAGAATTTTTAGCTGAATACTGTGAGCCTCGTGCAGATTTCCCAATCTCTTGCTCACCAGCAGCTCGCCCACAAAAATGTGGAAATGTCTTCCCAAGCAACTGTTAATGGTGCTATTCCAACTAGCTTCAACATAATGTAAAGAGAGGCACTGTCCTCTCTTTCTTTTTCGTAAGGAGGTAATGATTTGCAAATTCATTCGCAAATTATCGAAAAAATGAAACAGCTAGAGCAACAAACGACTAACTATGTAAAAACCATTCAACAGCAGCTCGAGCAAAAAGTATTTTCTAAAGAAACGCAGTTAATTAGCTATTTTACAAGCTCTATGACTGTGTCACATGAGCGAGAGGAGGAAAACTTTTGCTTAGCTTCTTATCACATTTTGAATGTTGGTACACAGCCGATAACGAACCCCTCTATCCATTTACGACTACATAAACACGCACCTTTCTCTTTTTCTGGGAAGTATATTATCGGTCAAATGAAACAAACATTTCATGAACAGCTTATTTGGGAACGCTTTAATGATGTCAAAAGCAAGCACGAGCTTTGGTTTAAGCCAGTTAATCAAAGTATTATCGCACCTAATGAGATGATTGTTTTCCCACATTTTCAGCTTACATGGACACACCAAACACCATATTTTGGACTTTTAGAAGGTTGGACATACTGCGATGAAATACCTGAAGGAAGTCCAGTAATCAATCCGCTACATATTTGTAGTGTAGGATATGCAGAGGAAGGAGCAGATGCACACAATGAGCCAACATAATATGAAAAAAATAATTACTGAAAAAGTACAGCAACGGGGAGACGCCAGTTTTATGTATTTGGAAAAGGAAACATTGCAGACTGTGCTGCAGCATCTTTTGCAAAGTGCCCCCTCGCCCTCATTAGAAATTTCGGATATTATCGCCAAGTTTGATTTGCTCATCGACCAGCAGCAGCAGCAATTTGAGCTGTTGTTACAGCAATTAGCTAATTTACCGGAAAAGGAGGTAGATTATGGACAATGAAAATATAGCCGAGCTGAAGCAAACTATTCTTTTGTTAAAGGAAGAATTAGCAACATATCAAGGTGTAAATGAAGCTATTTCAATAGTAGAGCAGGAAAATAAGCAATTACAAGAAGAGAAAAAGGAGCTAGCGCTTGAATTACGCAAAAAAGAAAAGGATTGGCAGCAGCAAGCTTTACATTATAAACAAACAATCCAAGCATTAAAAATGGAGCGAAGAAAGAAAATTAGACAAATCTCCTCGTTATTAGACGAAAAAAATAAACTTCGTATACTTAATAAACAATTAGCCGCAACCAAAAATCAATTTCAACAAGCCTCCACTGTTAAAGATTCAACAATTGCGAAAATCGAACAAAAGCTAAATTTATTTATTGAACAAACATCACGTCAGCTAACTGCTACAACAAATAAGCTCGAGCGAACAACTAGTAGCTTACAAAACCAGCTACTCAAATATGAATCAGAACAACCTCCCCCTTCTTCCGAGGAACCAACAATTGAGACACTCTCCACAATCGAAAACGATATGCAACAGCTTTTCGCTCAATCTGTCTATGTCGAAAAACAGCTACAAGCAAAATTAGCCTTACTGCAGGAAGTAGAGCAGCAATTAGCCGTATTATCTGACGACTTAGAGCAATAGACGAATTGGATTTGTAGAATTAATCTCGCATTAACGGGGGCAGTAAGACAAGACACCCACTTTAAGATTTAAGTGAAACTATACTAAAGGATAGGTGCAAAATTAACTGCCCGTAAAAAGCCCGAGTGTGTCAACTAACAATCAGTGGGGAAAAGGAAAGCCCCACTGATTGAAGTTTCATTTTAGCGTTTTGTCATGATTTATTTACGACTTCCAAATATTTGAGAGCCTCATAGCTCTATTGTGTTGCGAATAAAAATTGCTCGTTCAAATTAAATTGAAAATGAGAGCTGCCTTTTCGGACAGCCCTCATGTTTTATTACACTGCGATTGGCGCTTTAATTGTTGGGTGCGGGTCATAGCCCTCTAAAGTAATATCTGCAAGTGTCATATCAAAAATTGATTTTCCAGCCGCTATATGCAATGTTGGTAGCGGACGTGGCTCACGGGATAATTGTTCATTCACCTGCTCTAAATGATTGCTATAAATATGTGCATCACCTAAAGTATGTACAAACTCTCCTACCTCTAGTCCACACTCATTTGCAATCAAATGTGTTAATAATGCATAAGAAGCGATATTAAAGGGTACACCTAAAAATACATCCGCACTCCGCTGATAAAGCTGGCAAGATAACCTTCCGTCAGCTACGTAAAATTGGAAAAATGCATGACATGGTGGTAACGCCATATGGTCAACTTCAGCAGGATTCCATGCCGTCACAATTAGTCGACGTGAATCAGGATTGTTTTTAATTTGCTGGATAACATTAGCAATTTGGTCAATCGTCTCTCCATTAGCAGCTGGCCATGAACGCCATTGTTTACCATAAACCGGCCCTAAATCACCATATTTTTCAGCAAAGTCCTCATCTTCAAGCATACGCGTATTAAATATACTCATTTGCTCCTGTAAAATCTTCGCAAAGTCCTCATCTTTCGCTGCTCGCAAGCCAAAATTCCCCATATCAGGTCCTTCATACTCAGGCGATTTTACCCATTTTTCAAATGCCCACTCGTTCCAAATATAATTGCGCTCAGCAATCAATGTACGAACATTTGTATCGCCTTTTAAAAACCAAAGAAGCTCTGACGCAATTAAACGAAATAATGTACGCTTCGTCGTCATTAAAGGAAAACCTTTCTGTAAATCAAAACGCATTTGATAACCAAAAACACTAATTGTCCCTGTGCCTGTGCGGTCTTCTTTTTTATGACCATGTTCTAAAATATGTTGGCATAGTTGTAAATACTGTTGCATAGCTAAGCCTCTTTTCTTTATTTATTCGTTTTCTATTATAAAGAAAAAGCAATTATTAATAAAGGAAACCTTTAGTCCTAGAAAGCTTTTTGCATATTTCTAACAGATTTTCACTATGTTTTCTTGATAAATAATGAAAGAACCTTATTGATTACGGCTAATTTTAAAGACAAAGGATGAACCAGCCGCAGTAGCTTTTGATAAGCCAATATTTGATAAGAGACTATTTTGTTTTGCGGAAAACAGAGCAACTATAACAGCAATACCTATTGCACCTGACACTTGCTGTGATGTTTGTGTGATTGTAATACCATCTGGATAGTACTAAGCATTTAATGTGTTCGTTTGAGCAGATGCCAGCACCGTTCCTGGCGTAATTACTGCGCGCGGTCCATATTTATCAAATAACCGACCAATTAAAGAGAGCCATCCTAAAAGGTATACCTTCTAGGATAGCTCTAGCTTCTATATTAAGTATTTATTAAAAAACTCTTGTACCTGTCGCTTCGCTTTCGGCACATAAAATATTGAGCTTGTGGTAAAGGGAATGTCTCAAAACAAATCTTCAGACACATCCTTTACAAATATTAAGCCAACCATTTAGGCGGCGTGTCCTTCGACCAGTAAATTTCCCCTAAATTATAATGCACAATAAAATTATCCTCTTTTGTATGGTAGTGGAAATTATAGTAGAAGCCCTCATTTGGGCGATTTTCAGTGCGTACATGGAAGCGAATTAAATCGACTCTACTTCCCCGCTCACGAATATTAAAAATTCGCTCTGCATAATCACCACTCGGATTTTCTGTAATCATTAAGTATTGGATTTTGTCATCATCTAAGCGTGCCAGAGTCATGTCAATGGCTTCTTCTATTTTAGGGAAAATACGTGCCTCAAACTCATCCCCAATTTTTTCAGCAATGCGTGGGCCAAACTTTATGTAAGATTGCGTTTTAGCAGCACCTTTTAACGATTGTGCAAGCGAGGAGTTTTCCTCATAAAGTAATGTATCGAGCTGGATTGCAGAAGAAATATCATTGGCACTAGGCTCTTGTAAACGATTAGGCTTTAAATCATCTTCGAAGTTATTCCAAATTTCATGGTTCGGGTTAATTACCCCAAAAGTTAAAAATGCAACAGATACAACAAATATTTTTTGCAACCACTTTTTCATTGTTATCACCCTCAAATTATGTATAAATCATGTTTTCATCTATACTTATCTGTACGTTTTATCGCTAAAAAGGTTCCATCTTTTTGTTATTCATTGTACAATAAATAGTGTAAATATGCATTGTAGTTAAAGGAGGCACATTCTTATGGGTACAATCGCCATCGGTATCGGCTTATTATTAATGTTAGGTTACTTAACATCTCTTTGCATCACCGACTAATTTTTTCAAGAGCTACGCAAATTTTGCGTGGCTTTTTCTGTAAATTAGACAAGGGACATCCTCAAATAGAAGATGCCCCTTTAGTATTTAATAGGTAACTTGTAAAATAAATATGTCTCAACCCAATCGTCTGGGGAATCTTATATAATTGTAGAAGTGATTTATTTCTTCTATCCGTAACCGCGGTAAAATCCCACTAAAACTTTCTAACCTAAGCAACGTAGCCCCAACCTGCTACTACGTCCTTGCAGCCCTTTAGCGTGCGCCAGTGTGAATAAGTATCTTCAAAAATCACTAGCAGAATGCCAATTTATCTACATGCTACCTAAAATAGCATAAATACATTGTAACATAGTGTATGGTAAAAGTAAAATCACTATTCATATACTAGATAGATACCCTTTACTAAAACATGATAATAAAGCACCTTAACTTTTGCTAATATAGTTTAAGCAATAATAAAAATAGGCTCGTTGCTATATCATGAGGGAATAAAAAATTGTAATTTTATGCCTTCTATATTAAATTGCAAAAAAATATGAATTTACAATATTACAATTACGATAATGTTGTATCTTAGGTCTGAGGGACTTTGGTAGCGATATACTAATTGTAAAATACTTCTTTTACAAGATACTTCAGAATCTAAAAAAGGCTTATCTAGAAAGTCGTCTAGCAAGCCGTTTAAAACATGACATAACATATACCTATTGACACGAGAGATAGCAAACTTTTTTAGCTAATCAACATGCGTTATGTGGAGCGAAGTACTCTTTTTACACTAAATGCTATTCAATTTTGAGGACGAAGTGTTTCTTGAACTTAAGTTAGTGAAGGTCATATCAGATTGTATTCAGTATTTTCTATAAATTTAGTTGTTAATTCCTCACCTTCCTGCTTTCAAAAAGGCTACTAAGGAAAGTTTTGAATTTAAGTGCTTAAATAGCTTTCATCACATTTCGATAATTGGCTATTGGTAGGGGGTTCCTTCCATTTCTTTTTCCAGTTTCTTTTGTCGATTATGTGCGTTACGCTCTCTTACAAGTTGCTTTGCTTCCTCAAAGGGTGTGCTAACTATTTTTTCAGTTGAGTCCAATGTATTTGCACCTGACATAAGAAAATAATGATTCCAGAATTCCATCATCATTTTTGTATTACAATCAATAGTGTTGACAGTAGCACGCAAATGCTTTAAATCATCTATGACTGTCTCAAGCAAACGTTGCTGTAGTAATCCTTCAATTTCTGCCAATAATGGTTTCCCCCCAAAGCGGCTTTCAAAATAGGACTCTACTAAAAAGTCAATCACTTCCCCATCACTATTAAAATTTTCTTCTTCTACTAAAAGTGTGATTTTTTCGATTGTATCTTGTCGCAAGTACAAAGTTTTTTGCTTCTTTTTTTGCTGCTCATTCTTCACTACCCTTCAGATCCTTTCCGATAGCTTTTTGGATATATTGCCGGATAAATTTTTTTGTTAAATAATATTCCATGTAACTACATGTTCTGCTTGTTATTTCAATGCTATATGTTCAAGCAATACAGGGGATGCAATATGTTCCATATCTTATTATGTTTGTCATTTATTCTTTTGCTAATTTGATTTAGTTGACGCTTCAGCTAGAGCTTTCCCCATTCGAATACCTGCTTGAACACCCGATTCATAGCCCCTTATATAATTTTCAATTGAACGCTGCTGCTCTTCTGTTAAGTTTTTCAATAAACGTTCCATGCGCTCCCATGAAGGTTTATCTTTAATATTTAGCATCATATTCATTATATACCATCTCCTGTTATTATTTTATAATCAAAATATATTATAAAATAATCAAAATTTCAACCTATCTCACTTGTAATATTGCAATGTAATCAAATAAAGAATAAACTTACTTATGAAGGAGGTGCCAAAATGAAAGAGAGAATCAAACTCTTAAGAGAGCATTTAGCTCTTAATCAAAGGGAATTTAGTGCACGGATAAATATTTCTCAGCCTACGCTCGCCTTAATGGAAAAAGGGCAAAGGGCTATTCGGGATATACATGTTGCACAAATTTGTTCTGAATTTAATATCAATGAAAATTGGTTGCGTACTGGCGAAGGAAAGATGTTTCTTGCAATAGAAACTTTTTCTTTAGATGAGCAAGCCAAAAAAAGCAATCTAACAGAACTAGAGATTGCAATTATGCGTGGCTATATGAATTTAGACCGTAATATTCGTGAAAAGTTAATGAACGAATTAGAAGCTATTTTTAAACCTACTAATAACGAAGACGCAGCTACCTCTGATGATGGCGTTGACAGTGAAACAGAAGCTGAAGTAGCCGAGTATCGTAAAAAAGCAGAAGTTGATATAACTAATTATAGGAAGGAAATTGAGGCCGAGAAAAAAGGGATAGCAGCATTACAAGAGTCAGAGAGAAAAGAATCAGGCTAAAAGAAATAGACAGACTGGGTTGAATAATAAAAAGTCCAAACAATGATGAAAACTGCATTGTTTGGACTTTCTCACTCTATTTTCCAAAAATTACTACGTTAACAAAAAACGTAATCAAAATTATTGCTTAACAAATCTATGTCTTCTCAACCACGCCATAATGAAATTTTGCCGTCTGTCTTGCGAAGCGCTGAAAACCATACTGTTCAAAATAAGGAGACTGATAATGCGCCTTTAACACAACGCGTTTTTTTGCGACGCGCAATGCCTCTTGCATCCACTCAGATGTTAATGCTAAATGGCTTCCTGCCTGACGTAATGCCGCAAAATTATTCGCTTCTTCAATCGTTTCCTCAAACATTGGGTCCATATAGACGACGTCAAATGAACATGCTGGCTGCTGACGCAAAAATTCAATCGCCTCTGCATGTACTACTTTAATTTGTCGCATACAAGCGGTCAGAGGCAATTTCGCCGTATCATATGTCTGCATCCCATGCTTCACCATAAAAGCAATATTGCGATTGGCTTCAAGCCCAACTACCTTTCCTTGCTCACCAACTACAAACGCCGCAAGCATACTATCCGCCCCCATGCCAAGCGTGCAATCTAAAAAGGAATCGCCCTTTGTTAGCTGGCAGACCTCAAGCAACGGTTCCATCTCCCCACGCGCAACTCGCTTTAAGCGAAATGCGGCGGAATTGGGATGAAAAAAGAAAGGCGCATTTGCACCTTTCACATAGTACTCATAACGATTTTTCCCCGCTACAATCACATTAGCCTGTAGCTCATGGCTAATCGTCATTACCGAGCGCTTTTGACGTGGAATAAATTCAATTTGCAATACTTCACATACAAATTGTGCTAGCTTCTCTGACAGTGCATCAGGTCGACCAGCAGTTGTAACAACCGTTACTCCGCACATACTTGCTTTAATACATCTGCCAAATGGTCACGCACTTGCTCCATCGGGAAGCCTTCAATATTTTCACGCGGTATAAAATAAGCTAGCTGCCCGTCCTTTAAAATTGCCATCGACGGTGAGCTTGGTGGCACCTCATCAAAAAACGCACGCATTGTCGTAGTTGCTTCAGGGTCCTGCCCGGCAAATACAGTAACTAATTGGTCAGGTTTCACCTCTTCAATTGCTTCACGCGCTGCTGGTCGTGCCAACCCCGCTGCACAGCCACAAACAGAGTTAATAACAACAAGCGCAGTTCCTTTTTGTTCAGCCATAAATTCATTTACTTCATCCGCAGTTGTTAATTGTAGAAAGCCTGCATCCACTAACTCTTGTCGCATTGGTTGTGTTACTTGTCTCATGTATTCATCGTACGCGTTCATCTTTTTACCTACTTTCGTATTTATTCGTAAAGCCCTAATGTATAAGGCTTTTCACTGATTTCCCACCTATTCACTTTCACCGTTTTTCGTATACTTTCAGGAAAAATGTGAGTTTTTTGTGAGTTTTTTTAGTTATATTTTTTCATAACCCTGTTACCTATTTTAACGTGAATTGATTATTTGTAAAATAGTTTAGCTTGCTCTGTTATTTTATAAATGCTTAGGTAATTTCCTTTCCCCATTGTTTCTTGCGTACATAACGTCCACCGTTTCTTTACTGCTTCTATGTTTCATTAGAAAAAATTTATGCATAATTAAAAATCCTTTGAACAGACTAAAATTTGAGGAGGTGAGATTCATGGCGAAAAATAACAACAACCAAAACTTTAACCAAAAGGTTCCTAATCCAATGAACGAAGAATTTGGGACTGAGACTGATGTAAACGAGGTTAAAAAACAAATTCAAAAAGCAGAATCTAATAAGCAATACGCATCAGGTAAATATGCAAATAACCGTAATCAAAATGGGATGAAATAAGTCGTTTATTCTCCCTAACCGGCAATTTTTTGCCGGTTTTTTTATTAAGCTTAAACAATAATTTTTAGCGCTTTTCTACATATATCAGCAATAGTCGAAGCAGATTTCAAGCATCTTACTATTTGTTCATGCCGTAATATATCTAAAGAATTTCGCAAACGATAAACCGTAAATTTCTAAAATTATTAGCGCTTGATTTTCCCCACCCTTCTAAAATTCCATTAAAAGCTGAATTCAAATTTATTGCTACGCTTTCGGTACAAAAACGGTTACGCGTCGCAAAAAAATTGCTAAAAAAATTAAACGTAAGTTAAACAATGCTGTAGTCCTTTATCAATCGATGTTTCGATATAGCCGATAATTTGTTGCAATGTGAATATCTGCAATTTTTGTTGTAACATATCCTCGTTATAGACCATATCTTCTAGCACATAAGGAAAAAATTGTACCACTTCTTGTTCCGTTACTTCCTGTAAGTGAGTGATTGTTGCTTTATTGTTAAATGCAGATTGCAATGTGTAAGTCAATTGATAGTAATCAAGCAATTTACTATTCAATAATCGAAAATCTTGATGGTATAACGCCAGCACACTAGAATCATTTGCAATTCGGTTTCGAAGCCATGGTAAATAAAAGCCTTTCAACCATAAATCATCCGCAATTAAATGTGTGAAGTAGCCCATTATGTATGGATTTTCTTTCTGCTCATTATATTTTTCTAAAAAACCCCCATAATCAATACTTCTCGTATAGTCTTGCTCGCTTCCTATGAAAAAATGAGCGCGCTCTTTGGCCGTTGCTGCATCTGGTGCGATACCTCCTGCTAAAAAGCTTGTCTTATCCTTAATAGCTAAACGTTCAGCAATTTGCTGTGCAATAATTAAATGCATAATACGTGACCCCAACCATTTTGTCCCCCTATATGTTTTAATGCTACGGACGCTTTCACTAGCATATAAGTTGCCTCGTATAGAAATTACATATCAATGCATACTAGATAGTAAAACAATTCAGATGAGGTGAACGAAATGGAGCCTTTTCCTATAATACATACAAACTTTTGGGATGCGGTCATTGCTGTCCCCGCAACAATGCTTGTGACACAGCTTTGTAAAAAGCTCTTTCATATAAAGGCTTTTTGGGTTCCGACAGTTGCATTAGTCATTGGTTTACTGATTTCTATTTTTATAAGCCACAAGCATCATTTAATTGCGGGCATTTTTATGGGTTGGTTTTATGGTTACGCTGCAATCGGAAGCTATGCATCATTAAAAACAACATGGCGTGCTTATAGACAGAGTAAATAGGGCTGCCCATTTTCTGAGCAGCCCTCATTTTATTATCTTTCACAAGCCCAACCATCTTTATCACGGTCATGCTTAGGGGCATATGCAGGATGCCCTTTTGCTACACCTTTCGGATAATAAACACGAAGCTCTGTGCAGTTTTTAAAGGATGTTGGTGCTTTTGGGTCTATATATGCACCGCTGCCTTTTGGAGCTGGTGTTGGTGCTGTTTTTTTCGTGCTTGCCTTAGGCGCTACATATTTTGTCACATAATCAATATGCACCCACCCTATCTGCTTTTGGTAGGATACTTTGTACCAGTCACCACTACGAGCGGTCGCGTTTAGCTTTGTATTTTTAGATATAATCGCCAATGTCTTTCCTGTCTTTGCAGGAGCGTTGCGCATTGCTATACTATCTGTTGTAACAATTTCAGCTTTAATTTCTCGTGCTTCCGCCGCATGTGCAGATGATGTAATCATTGCTGTTAAAAGCAAAATCGTCAAAATGCTTTGCATCATTTTTTTCATGCCACTCATCTCCTTTTAGATAGTATAGCATGTACAATTTTGAGAAAAAATAGTTGAAATTTTAATTTTCAACCTATTATTGAACTATTTATACAAAAATCATTTAGCACTTAGCTTCTGTGCAAGCTGCTGAACTTCCTGTACATAGGAGCTGCCTAGCTTAATAATTGAATCATTTGGTCTTTCTTTATGATAAAAACCTTTTCGACAATCAAATTTATTATTTCTTTTAAGAGCGTAAATCGTTTGCATTTCATTGTTATTTACAATTTCAATTTTCTCAATAATTGGTCGCTCAATAATGTGCTTCTTTTTTATCGCTTGAAAAAATGCTTTATGCTGCAATTTCATCGCCTGCTTTTTATAAATGCTTTTATTATAATCTTTTGCAGTGCTTAGCATAGCTGTTATTGAAGATTGAAAAGCTTGTAGCTCGTACAAAAAACGCTTTCTATTTTGCTTATGCTGCTCCACTTCCATACAGTGAAGATGGTATTTCGCTGCCTCTAAATGCTCTTGCATCGCTGTTAATAATTTTGTCATGCTATTTCCTCCATTTCTACTATTGCTTGCTCAGC
Source organism: Metasolibacillus sp. FSL H7-0170 (assembly GCF_038593115.1). Lineage (NCBI taxonomy): Bacteria > Bacillati > Bacillota > Bacilli > Caryophanales > Caryophanaceae > Metasolibacillus > Metasolibacillus sp. FSL H7-0170. Next base: position 680,361 of record NZ_CP151964.1, read on the forward strand.
AAAAATTTCTTTCCTTTTATGTATGTATTCACTTTTTCTTCTTACTATTCATAGGCTAGTGTAGAAAGGGTGATGGGGATGAGTAGCAAAGAGAAAAAATCCGGGCAATCTACAGATAATACGGATATTTCAATTGACCGACTTGCATATCTCGGCACAGTCATAACAGTATTAGGCTATGCTTTATCTGCCATTGCAGAGGGGCTTGAATTAAAGGCGATAGAACAGCAAAAAGGGGAAGATTTTTCATCAGCGGAGTTTACAAAATTGCATGAGCAAATTGATGAGCTCACAAAGGAAGTACGCCAGTTACGGAGAATGCTACGTTAACTATGCTATATTAGAATAAGTAATAACATGTATGGAAATAATAATAGCAATTCGTAGAAGGAGGCACTTCAATTGAACGATTATTATGCAGATTTACATATTCATATTGGTCGCACAAACAGTGGGCGCGCTGTTAAAATTACAGGTAGTCGCACATTAACCCTTTCAAATATACTACATACGTCTAGTGTCCATAAAGGGCTTGATATGATTGGAATTATTGATTGTCATAGTCCAGAGGTATTGCAGGAGCTTGAGCAATATGTACTTAGGGGAGAAATGACCGAATTACAGCAAGGTGGCCTATTATACGAAAAAACAACGCTTATTATGGGCTCAGAGTTGGAAATATACGATAGCAATTGCCAAGGACCTATTCATGTACTTGCTTATTTGCCTACATTACAATCCATGCAGGCTTTTTCAACATGGCTAAGTGAGCAGATGAAAAATATTCATCTCAGCTCACAGCGCATTTATTGTGATGCACAAATTTTGCAGCGAAAGGTTGCCGAATTAAATGGTTTATTTATTCCCGCGCATGTTTTCACCCCCTTTAAAAGCTTGTATGGCAAAGGGGTCAAAAAGAGCTTAACGGAAGTTTTTGACCCTGCCATAATTGATGCCATTGAGCTTGGCTTAAGTTCAGATACTGATATGGTATTTGGTATTGAAGAATTAGCCTCGTATACTTTTGTGACAAATTCCGATGCACATTCTCTTGGAAAAATAGCGCGAGAGTATCAAAAGATACATATGGAGGCTGTTAATTTTGAGGAATTACGTCAAGCCCTACATCGCGAGAATGGTCGGTATATTGCAGCAAATTACGGTCTGCACCCTTTATTAGGAAAGTATCATGAAACGGTTTGCGCAACATGTGGCAAAATGGTTGCAGACGATGCAGATATTTGCCCATTTTGTCAAAGTAAGCAGATTGTTCGCGGTGTTGCAACACGTATCAAGCAGCTTTCTAGCCCTGCTATTAATAAGGTCGAGCGCCCTCCTTATGTCCATCAAGTACCTTTAGAATTTATTCCTGGTCTAGGTAAAAAAACGTTGGACAAGCTATTGGTGGCTTTCGGTACAGAAATGGATATTTTGCATCGAACAACGCTTGAGCAGCTCACAACAATTGTACCTGAGCCGTTAGCAGAGAAAATAATACTCGCTCGCACCGGACAAATTCAATTCGCAGCCGGTGGCGGTGGTGTATATGGGAGAATAAAGTGAAACTACAATCCGCTCGCTATGGATTTTAAACACTTTTAATATCTATTCAATCTAAAATATAAATGCAGCTTTGGTTAAACTAAGGGGGAAAATAATGTTTCAAACAGCAAGATGTATAATAAAAAAATTAACTAAGGAAGATTTAGCAGATATTCAACATTTATACCAACAGCATGAGGTAAGGAAATATTTAGGTGGCGTTGTAGTGCCTTCTATTGTTAAAGAAAATGTAGAGATACTTCTAACAACGCCCAATGCAGGATACCACTTGGTTGCTAGAGAGCTAGGCTCACAGCAATTTATTGGACTTGTATCACTTGATTTATATCATGATGGACAATCTATTGAGCTATCTTATCAACTATCCCCTACTTGGTGGGGAGACGGCTATGCAACAGAAATTTTGCAGGTAGTCTTACAGTTTGCTTTTAAAGAGTTACAGTTACCATATGTTGTCGCTGAAACACAAACTGCTAATATTGCTTCTTGTAAACTATTAGAGCGCTTAGGGATGACTGTAAAAGAAAAAGTTGAACGCTTTGGTGCGGAGCAAGCAATTTATTCTTTAGAAAATCCAAATTCAAAAAACTTATGAGAATGAGGTAGTCCGCCTTTTTTGGACTGCCTTAGTTTCTGTGGCTAAACATTTGCTCCTGCGGTTACTCGTCGCAAAGGGCGTGTCTCAAAATGGCTTTTCAGACACGCCCTTTCGTGCAAGCTTATTTTTCCTCTTCCATTAATCGAATATTCCCTTTATGGAATTCGCGCATATTGCGTGGATAGGCATAATTGGCAATTAAATGGGCACTATCTTCCCCCTGTGCAATACATCTACGCAATTCCTTAATATAAGTCGTAGCATCGCGTTGACGTTTCTTGATTTCTTCCATCTCTGTCGTCATATTTCCATGTCCCGGAATCAGAAAACGGATTTCATGCTGCTGCAATATGACATCAACTTTTTTGAGTGTTTCCTCATACGCATAGCTATTATCATAAATATATGGAAATTCCACGTCTGATAAATAATCGCCTGCAATCCAAATACCTTGAGGCTCAACAACAATAAATAATCCGTCATTGGTATGTCCGTTTGCCAAATAAAAAGTCAGTTTTGTTTTTCCTATTATTAGTGTTTGTGCATCATGTCGAATGACGATATCGACCTTTGGGTAACTTACTGAATATGCACGGTCTATATAATAACCATCATCAAATGTACGGATTTGCTCTATAATTTGCTCCTTATCAGAACGTTTTTGAAAAGTTTCGCTTGCGATAACGATTGCCTCTGGAAACGCGCCATAGCCTATAATATGGTCCCAATCCGAATGCGTAAACAGGATATATAAAGGGCGGTCGCTTTGTATTTTAGCAATATGTGCTTGAATTGTTTCGATTTCCTGCGGAAGCCAATTTGGGTCTACAAGCACTATACAATCCTCTGTTTCTATTACTGTGGAAGTTGTTTTAAACAGCTGGCTCATATAAATAGTTAGCTGTTCGTTTTGGAAATGAATCATTTTTTTCTCCTCTATTTGTGCTCAATAATATGCCATGATTTTTGCTGTATTTACTACAAACAAGCATGTATTCTCTGCTATGTCGATTATTTTTAGTATGGCAAAAGCGCCTCCCATTTTTCCCTAGGCGTATTGTTTCATGGTGTATTAAGAAATTTAACTTAGCTCTTTTTTACCATCTATTTCAATTCCATTTAATGCCTGTGTTGCTAGTCGGTCTGCCTCCTCATTTTGCTTCCTCGATACATGCTCATAAATAGGTGTAATATTTAATTTTGCTAGCCTTGCATCAATTTTACTCGCCCATTCAGCCAATTCCTTCTCATAAACAGGCCAATCACCAGCCATTTGCTGGATTACCACTTGCGAATCACCTTTAAAATAAACCGTGCTATGATGCACACCTAGCTCCTCTAGCTCACTAATGCTCAAATGCAACGCCGCATACTCCGCTTCATTATTGGATAATAAACCATCTACAAAAGCGTTTTTACGAATTCGATATTGCTTTTCATTTTGTTCAAAGTAGACAACATAACCTAAGCCGGCCTGTCTTGCGCTCTTATGAAAGCCACCATCAAAATAAATCGTAATATTTTGGGGCTCAGAAGCAATTTCCTTCACATACTTCTTTAGCTCCTTTACTGTCCACGTGCTGTCATATGCATCTGTCAGTACAATATTTTTTGCTCGACCTGTCAGCATTAAATCTTCCACAATCATTAATACTTGTGCTGCTGGTAATTGCTCAGAAGTGAAAACCGTTTGCGCACCATTTTTCGCCTTATATTCCCATTCGATTCGTATATTCACTTACATTTCTCCCTTTTAAGTCAATCTTTATTATCATATTAACAGGTTTTTTACATATGGAGCTAAATTAGTAATCGTTCATAATTAAATTCGTCTGTGAATAAATTTTTAAAATTATATTAATCCTCAAGTATTTGGTGAAAAATTATTCAACCACACCCTTGAATTGCAACGAGTTCAACAGAGCACTAAGGATGTATAAACACATATTATTATAGTGAGCATTTTTTTAATTGTTATAACAACAATTAGTGCGTTTATTATTTTTTCACATTTAGAAGACAATTGGTAAACCGATTAACGCTAGCTGTTAGTTTAAATGATATGCAGCAAGAAATTAAAACGGTTATTGCATCTATCCATGAGGAAACAAATCGTGCAAATGAAAGACTAGCAAGGTTTGTATTTAATGAATTAGCGCATCAGGTTACATCTATACGCCACAATTTCTCCGATATTGGTGAAGCAATTAAAGCTATTTCCAAAATTAGCGCTAGCATTTTAGAACATGCTGATGAAATTCAACGCCTTGCATTAGTAGCTTTAATAAATGCTCAAAAGTGAAAATCAAATTTTCCTTAAACAGTGAATTTGAAGATTCCGCCTTCTCTATATATTATTCCCTAGCCCTTATAATGGATTGCCTTGTACCATTTTGAACATGCAAAATTTTGATTTATTTGCGACTTGTCCAGTTCTATTAGTGATTTTATCAACTATAGGAGCGGCTTCTCAGCAAAAATCGTCTGAAAAACAGTGCTTTGCACGCTTTTCAGACGACTCCTATTAAGCAATATTCGATTTCTCTGCTGAGGCTTTGAGGCGCTTCTCCTCGTCAATTTGCTGGAATTCAGCCATGCGGGCAGTTGCACGCCAATAATGATAGACAAGACGGTCAATCCAAAGTAATGCCCCTACTTTAGAAACAGCAACGCCCAGCTCTGTTTCGTTCGCAACGGAACGCTCGAAGTATTCATTGCGCTTATTGCGACGCGCTTGTGCCATCATCTGTGAATGCTCTTCTAATGTTTTAGCCATTGCACTCAGAGGCTCTTCACTCCCTAAGCTTTGCTGTACGGAGGCTAATATTTCTTGCCACTCTGTCATTAATTGCGGCTGTAATACAAGTGCCTCTAATTGCTGCTGTTCTCGCAATACTTTTACTAATCTTACTAAATGGTCCTGCGTGTGTAAAATGGCAATATGCTTGTTGCGCTCCCTTTGCGAAGTCGACTGTATAGCATTCAGATAGTCATGTGTAATTTTAATTGCTTCCTCTACCTCATCAATTTTCCGTTCATAGTCTGCTGTAATTTTTTTCGTTGCCATTAAGGCACTTTGAGCAGTCGTTAATACTGCCATAATATCACGTATTGTTTTAAAGGAAACATCGAGCGCAACTGAAGGCACTTCTAATAGCTTCGTATCTAAATTGCGTGTAAGCACATTTTCGCGTTCAGGAACGATTTTCTTTAGAAGCTTTGCAAATTGCTTAATAAATGGCATGAAGATAATTGCCCCAAGGACGCTAAACAAAGTGTGAAAAATAGCTAGTGCCATCGTTTCATCAAAGCTACCCGCAATCGCTTCTGTTAGCCATTTTACCAATTGTAAGAAATACGGGAATGAGATTGTAACGAGAAGTGCCGTTACTACATTGAATAGTAAATGGGTCATTGCTGTACGCTTCGCTGATACCGATGCCCCAATTGCTGCAAATAAAGCAGTCGCCGTTGTTCCGATATTCTGCCCGATTACTAAATATGCGGCTTGCTCAAAATCAATGGCACCGGTAAATAATGCCGCTAAAGTCGCCGCCATCGCCGCACTAGAGGCTTGCATAATAATCGTCATAACAATCCCGATAATAATTAATAATAAGACAGAGAAAAACGAATTTGCTGGGATTTTATCGAAGGCAATTAAATTTTGTGCATCCCCCATCCCTTGCTGTAGCATATCAATTCCCAAAAACAGTAAACCGAACCCGGCTAGTACACCACCAAATTTTTTAATATCGCGCGGTGCAATAAATGACATAAATACCCCGAAACCAATAATCGGTAATGCCATTGCTTGTAGGCTAATTTTAAAGCCAATTAATGATATAATCCAACCTGTAGATGTACTACCAATATTCGCACCGATAATCACACCGATGGATTGGACAAAGGTTAGCAAGCCGGCACTAACAAAGCCAATTGTTAGAAGCGTCGTTGCTGTAGAAGATTGCACTAAAACAGTCATAAGAATGCCTGATAGCATAGAGCTAAAGGTTCCTCTTGTGAACTTATTTAACCAGCGCTTTAATGCCTCTCCTGCGATTTCTTTCAGACCGTTCGTTAGCATGGACATGCCGAGCAAAAACAGTCCGATTCCGCCGAAAATCGTCAGCATACATTCACCACCAAAGAAATAATGATTCAATTTTATAGATAAAGTGAAACTACAATCAGTGGGGGTTTCCCCCATCCCCACTGATTGTTAGTTGAACCAATCGAGCATTTACGTGCAGTGGATTTCTCACTTATCTCTTGAAGTGGGCGTCTAACTGCCCGCTAATGCGGGATAAATAGATTCTTGACAGACTGTAAGCATTCTTCTTTAAAGTTGAAGAAGCTTTTTCAGTGAATAAGGGATTGAGCATTTTTTACAGAATGTCAGATTACTAACTTATGTACTTCTATTAACAGTCTCCGTTGGACTGAAGGTTCACTTTATATTACCATTTTACTATAAAAAAATAACTGAAATTTCATAAATAATTTACAAATGATTCATACTGATGAAATATTGTCCGCAATTCAGATATTAAAAGCAGCGAGTAACTCTAAACAGTAATTGAATCGGGCGACTCAGACATTTTTGACGCAACTGAAAATGGAGTTTGATTTGTTTATTTTAAAGAAACTTTAGGGCAACCTTTTATCTTTTAGCAACGAATCATTCCAATTAAAGCTGTGGCTTCGTACATTATCAAATACCGCTTTTTCCTACGAATAAATGCAGATGCTATCCTCCTTTTCCAATAACCCCCTCCCGTCATATTTGTTACACAACTGTAAATTACCTTACTCGATACCTATGTAGCAATGGTTTAAAATTGTCACATTTCCCATTGGATAAACTTACCTAACAAATGCACAATTTATGCATGCTACAATCATGGCGAGCTTGAAATCAAGGAGGGACCATGATGAAAAAACAAATATTCACAGCAGCATTAGCACTAACTATTAGCTGCAGCTCAATTCCATTATTACCTGCTACTTTTCAAACTACTGAAGTAGCGGCTGCCACTGCTAGCGTTAGTCAGCAAGCAGTAAATCAAAAGGCAGACCAAATTATCGCAACGGGGAAAAGCTTAATTGGCAAAGCAACATATAGCAACACACAATACAAAGCGACAGCACCTTATAAATTTTCTTGTGCCTCATTTTTAATGTATATTTTTGAGAAAAACGGCGTTGATTTAGGCACATATAACGAGGATTATATGCTTCAGCAAGGGAAAGCGGTGGCTAAAAGCCAATTGCAGAAAGGTGATTTAGTCTTTTTCAAAAGTAAAAAAACAGGAACAGACCCTGACCATGTAGGAATTTATATTGGCAATAACAAGTTACTACATATGGCAGATTCAAAACAGAATATTGTGATTACTGATATGAATAGCAAGCCATATTATAAAGATAATTATTATGCTGCCCGTCGTGTGCTGCCATCCTTAATGGCTTCAAACCCAGCATCAACAGGGGATAAAATTGTTGAAAAAGCCTTTCTTCATAAAAATAGTGCCGTTATTGGCTCTATTAACGCAGCCGCGCAAAAACGCTTTACTGCTGGTGGCTATGTGCAATATGTATTAGGGCAAAGCGGTGTGAAAATTAATACAACTGTTTTATCACAGCAAATGAAGCTTGGAACGACTGTTTCACGCAACAATTTACAAAAAGGGGATATCGTCTTTTTCAGTAGTGCAAAGGGCTCTAAAAACCCAACACTCGTTGCCGTTTATGCAGGTGAGCATCGCATTATTGTGCCAACTAAAGATGGTGTCATTACGCGTGTCTTACTTGTGGATTACTACAAGGATCGTTTTATTACAGCAAAGCGCATTACAAAATAAATGTATGAATGGGCGTCCAAAAAGCCGTGCAATTGCCGGCTTTTTGGACGCTTTTGATGGTGTTTTAACAAAAATCTTACTCATAACAATCTCTTTGAAAATAGGAGAAACACAGGGATTAGCAGTGTTTCTCCAGAGTAAAAGAGAAAAAACAAAATTACCCTTCCAGATAGTCTTCGCTTTGCTAGTTCTTGCCCTTTAATTCACTTGCAAACCCAATCATTGACCTGCTCGACATCGGGCCTTTTATTAAAACAATCGCATCTTTCGTTAAAATTTTCTTCAGTAAATCCATTACCCCTGTGACATCTGTAAAGCTATGCACTCGTGCTGTCGTACCATCTGCCTTCGCCTGTAGCGCTATTTCCTTGGCACTGTTTCCAATTGTTATTAATGTATCAATAGATTGCTTAGCAATGAGCGTGCCTATTTCACGATGATATTGGCGCTCATACTTACCTAATCGTTTGATATCACCTAAAATTACAACTCGTTTTTTCTCCTTCCCTACTGCTTGAAGCACCTTTAAAGCTGCTTCAATTGAGGTTGGATTATTCGTCCATGTATCGTCAATAATTGTGCTCCCTGCTAAGCCACTTGAAAATTGTAAATGGCGCTCCATGTTTTTAAATGTTCGAAGCTTAGCAATTGCTTTACGCAATGGAAAGCCCATTTCAGTTGTTGCCGCAAATGCTGCTAAAGCATTGTACACTTGATGCTCTCCGTAGCCTGGTACAAAACATTCGTAGCGCTCTTTTTCCTTTAGTAAGGAGAAGCGCATTCCTCCTGCAACATATTGAATATTGCTTGCTTTATAGTTTGCATTTTGTTTGACACTAAACGTCACAATTTTCCCTTTAAAAGCTGTCAAAGAAATTTTTTTGCTATTTTCATCATCCGCATTCATTATTAATGTTCCGTTTTCCTGAATCCCGTCTACAATTTCTGCCTTTGCTTGAATATAGCCTTGCAAGCTTTTACAGCCATCTAAATGATGTACACCGATATTGGTAATAATCCCAATTGTCGGCTTGTAAATTAAGCATTGATGTTTAATATTCCCTAAATTTCCTAGCCCTAGCTCGAAAACAGCCGCCTGTGTCTTTCGGTCAACCATCGTTAAATAATTAAGCGACTGCCTTGGCTCATTAATGCTGCTCACTGTCGCCTGTACTTGCCAATCCTCTAATAAAATATGACGAATCATTTCCTTTGTTGTCGTCTTGCCACATGTGCCTGTTAAAGCAACGACTGGAATCGTAAAGAGCTCGCGATAATAGTCAACAAATTGCCAAAACGCGCGGTGCATATTTTTCACCTGCAATATCGTAATGGCGATAGGAGCCTTTCGTAATTCCTCTTCTGCCTTATCAGACACAATCACAATTGGTGCGTGCTGCGCTAGCCTCTTCCAGTCGACGATTTCATTTTTACGAAGGAAGATGAGCGCATCACGCTTTATACTATCTAGCTGCTGATAGTGTAGGGCCTGCTTTACTGAAAAGTTGGTAGCGCCTTGTATTAACTGGGCATTCAACAAGGCTCGAAGGTCTTTTAGCGACACTGCTATCAAGCTTGCTCCTCCCCTCGACGTAATTGTGCTGCTAATTCATGTATTGCCTCGCTGTACATATCGCCTTTAATTAAAATCACCGTATTACTGTCAACAATTTTTTTAAGAAGACTGCGTGCTAACACATTATTTTTAAAGCTATAAATATCCGCATCAAGACCTAATTGCTGCGCCTTTGATGCCATAATGCTTGCATGTTCACCAATCGTAATGAGTACGTCAACACCATGCTTATAAATAATTTCACCTGCTTGCTTGTGAATGCTATAGCCCCATGAACCTAAATCCGTAATTGTCCCAATCACGGCAATTTTCTTTTTACCATGTCCTAGCTTATTTAAAACATGTAAAGCTGCATCAAGGGATGTCGTTGTAATGCTCCACGTATCATCAATTAACATAGAGCCGTTAATCCCTCTCAAAATTTGTAGCTGCTTATTTAATTTGCGAAACGTAGCAAGCTGTGTAATGGCCTTTTGTAAAGGCATTCCGATTTCATGTACAACAGCTAATGCAGCTAATGCGTTATACACTTGATGCTCTCCGTGGCCGGGCATTTTCACAACATATTGCTTTTGTTGATGATGCAAAATAAAGCGCATTCCACGTTCTGTATACGTAATGCTACTTACTAAATAATCTGCATTGCTTTTCCCAAAGCGAATGATTTTTCCTTGAAAACCATGAAAGTTGATTTTTTTTGTATTTATATCATCCGCATTAATAATAAGTGTACCTTTTCCTACTATTTGCAGCATTTCAGCCTTTGCCTCGATATATCCTTCTTGTGTTTTACAATAGTTTAAATGATGCGACCCTATATTTGTAATGACGCCGATAGATGGCTTAAAATAACGCCCTGCACCAAGCACATCTCCCGGAGCACCAACCGCCGTTTCAAAAACCGCTGCATTTGTCATTTCGCTGATACGCAATAAATTTTGCAGCAGCTCTGTACGAGAATTATTGCTTAAATGTGTCGCTACAACCTCATAGTCACTTGACAGTATATGCTTCACCATTTCCTTTGTTGTCGTTTTTCCAGCCGTTCCTGTAATGGCAACAATCGGAATTTTAAATTGACTGCGATAATATTCAACAAATTTCCAATAAGCACTTGTCATATCATCCACTTTCACAATCGTTACTCCATCAGGCACTTCCTTTAAACGATATGCCCATTCCGTCACAATAACTAACGGAAAAAAAGTCGATAAGCTTTGCCAATTGACAATTTTCGTATTCGTAAAAAACGCTGTCCTTTTATGCTTTATTTGCCTTAAACGATATGCACCATGTTCAATTAAAAGATCAGATGACCCTTTTACAAGTTCTCCACCGATAATTTCTACTACAGCACCAACAGGTATAGGCTTCATACACTCCCCCCTTCTGCTAGTAGCATATGCCAGCAAGACAAACACATTTGGATGAATGTTCTCTTATTTTTATAAGTCGCACGTGATAGTCAACTATATGAAGCCCTATTATGCTCATACATATAGAAAGATAGAAATCGTATATAGCTAAAATGAGGAGTGATGATGTGAAAACGATTGTTTTTATTGGAACAAACAAAAGTGGCTCGAGTCGTGAAGCAATTAAAGCTGCTGAAAGTCTCGGCTATTTTACCGTTCTTTTTACAAATAATGAAAAGCAATTCCTGCAAAGAAAGGAATATGCTGATGTGCATAAAATGGTGTTAGTCGATATCACAAATATGAATGCCATGAGAAAGGCGATACTCACTTTACAGCAAACCCAGCTAACGATTATTAGCATCGTCAGCTTTACAGACCCTTACGTGCACACAGCCTCTCTATTATGCGATGAATTTTGTCAAAACTATGCGCAATCGGAAGCAATTGCAACGATGGAAAACAAAGAGGCGACAAGACAGTACTTACAAAAGTTCGAATTTACACCGAAATTTACAATATTACAGGCAGATAATATGAGTGAGCTTCCTAAAATGAGCTTCCCTCTTATCGTCAAATCCCCCAAATCGACTGGTTCGAAGGATGTTCTTTACGCACTAAACAAAAAGCAATTAAATCAGCACATCACAGCGCTGCAAGAAAAATATCCGAAGGACACAATTATGATTGAAGAGTATATCGATGGCCCCCAATATTTAGTCGAAACAATTATTCATAATGGTCAGCCACATTTAATTGCGGTTATTGAACAAGATATTACACAAGGCAAACGTTTTATCATTACAGGCTATACCGTGCTTGCTCATATCCCAGCGAAAATGCAGGAAGATTTGCAAAACATTGTCGAGTCAATCACAACTGCCTTTCAGTTAAAGAACGGTGCGATGCATTTGGAACTACGCCATACAAAAGCTGGTTGGAAGCTGATTGAAATTAACCCACGCATTTCAGGCGGTGCGATGAACCATATGCTACAAGCAGCCTTCGGTTTTAGTTTAGTACAGGAGACCTTAAAGCTTTTAATAGGTGAAAAGCCTAATATTGAGCCACTTCATCATCACTTCGTCTATACGAAATACTTAGTTGTTGAACGCAAAGGTGTACTAGAAAGAGTAACAGGTCGAAATAAAGCCAAAAGCAGCCCGGGTGTTGTCGACGTCTATATTAAGCCACGGAGAGGAACCGTTTTAATCCCACCACTTTCCATGGGGCATCGTTATGCCTATGTCATCGCAACAGGTCGTACTAAGCACGAAGCAAAAAGAAATGCCTATTCCGCCGCAAAAAAAATTCATTTCCATTTGAAAAGCATACAATAAACAAACAGCATCTCCTTTGGCCGGAGATGCTGTTTGTTTAGTTATCTGCGATTTCCTATTTCCCCTCGTATAAATCCGCTAAAAACTTGACGGTTTCAAACATATTTGTTTTACTAGCCCCTTTAATGAGGATTGTGTCACCTTGCTTAATAATTTTTTCTAACAAATCATGTAACTGCTCTTTGTTTGTAAAATGATACATATTTTTGGGATTAAAGCCTTTTGCCTTCGCTGCTGCATTCATTTCCTCCGTGCGGAAGCCATACGTAATAAAAATATCGATGCCTTGCTCTGTTATATATTCTCCCACCTTTTTATACTCCGCCTCTCGCAAATCACCAAGCTCTCGCATTTGACCAATAATGGCAACTTTTCGACGTTTTGCAATGGACGACAATACATCAATTGCTGCCTTTACCCCTTGTGGGTGCGAGTGCACCGTATCATCAATAAGCGTAATCGCCCGCTTGCAATGATAAAGCGTCAAGCGGCGAGGTGGTTTTTTGAAGACCAAGCCTTGCTTAATTTCCTGAGGGCTAAACTGCAAATAATCAGCAAGTGCAATAGCATTCAATGCATTGTATACATGGTGCTCCCCTAAAATTGGAATAAAGAGTGAGATTTCCTTACCGCGTAGCTTGATTTTAAACGTCATGCCATCCTCTTTATAGCGCACATTATACGCCCTATAATCCGCATCAGAATGAATGCCTACAGTTATTATTTTTCCTTTAAATTGCTTTAGTGTTAAATAGTTAGAATTGAAATCATCTTTATTAATAACGAGCACCCCATGCTGATCCATTCCTTGAATTAATTCGGATTTAGCGAGTGCCACTTGCTTTACATCGCCATCAAAATTCCCGACATGCGCTAAGCCAACATTTGTTACAATACTCATTGTAGGCTTAAGTATGCGACAATGCTCAGTAATAACACCTTTGTACGCCATTCCATACTCTAAAACGGCTGCCTCATAGCCATTCGCTAGCTCCATTGCGTGCTTTTTTGTATGCTCTGTCGTATTCCAATAATCCTTTGATTCAAAGGTCGACCATTTTGTTCGTAAAATAGAGGATAGGAATGCCTTTGTTGTTGTTTTACCTGCACTCCCTGTAATCGCAATAATCGGCATATCGCTAGGACGCACCTGCGATTTTGCAATTGGCTTTGTCACTAATGGCTCCTGTTGCTGTGCTTTATGCACCCGCTTCGCCTGTCTTGCCTTTGCTAAAACTTGCTTGTTGTCCGCTAAATATTTAGCATAACGAATCGTATTTTTCACAACATCAAGCTCTAAATAGAACGTTGGTGGACAGCCGGGACGCCAATTCACTTCATAAATCCAAAGCCTCATATTTTGGTCTAAACCGACATCAACCCCAATTTCATCGATGAGTTCACCAAACTCCTGTATTTGAATGTGCTCTAAGTGTCTGGCTAACGATAATGAAAAATGCTCTAATGTGCGCTTTAAATCATAGGCTTGCTCCGCAAACTCCTGCTGTAAAAAAGGCTCTAAATAATTTGTATAGCCACCATTATTAATGTTAGGAATTAAACTACCTGCCGGAGCTACGCGTGGATAAACCGTTGTCACTACCCAATTGCCATCCCCATTTTTTTGGACATGCAAGCGAAAATCAAACACTAAGCCTGATTTTGTAACTGAGCGGATATAAGGCTGAACAATAAATGTGCCTGTTGCTAGCTGTTGTGCTAATAATGCATCAAGCTGTGTTTTTGTATATTTCGTTACTGTACTATTATGTTTAACTGTGTAACTCGTACCTTCTTTTGAAATGAAATAAATTCCCTTTCCTTTACGCCCATCTATTGGCTTAAAAGCAATAGTCGGATATTTCGCCAAATGCTGATGAACAGTTTCCGTCTTCTGAATAATTTCTGTTGGGATAATGTATTTAGCAAAATCCTTATACGCAAGTAAACGCTTTGCCACATTCCACTTATTGCCGATAGAATTCGTTGTAAAAGGAATTTCCTTGCGCAGCTTCCCTATTATATCCTTTGACACAGCAAGTTTTTCTGGGCTTCCTGCATTGTAAATAACGTCTGGAAAAGGGCATTCCTTTTCATGCCATGCGCCATTTTCATACACTTGGGCCAATATAGTTTTCCTCGTAAAATTAACGCTTTTCGGTGTGAAATAAAAAAAGTCAACACCTTCTACCTTTGCCACAGCAGCAAAGGCATATGATTTTAACACCGTTGTTGGGTCTTTCCGATGGTGTAGCATGCCAATCGTCGTCAAAAATATCCCTCCTTCTACTATCTCTATTTATTAGATTCAAGTAAAACTAAAATAGTAAGGACAGAAGCTTAAACGACATAGAAAACATAGCTGTTTTCACCAAAGTAAATTAACCCTATTAAGCAGTTAGGTTGGAATAGCCCCTTCGTTTAACTGCAAAAAATATACGATTTTCTACGATAAATACCAAGCCCAAGCATAAGCCAATCCATTTTCGGCTTATGTACCTGACCAAGCTCCCTTCCAAGTGTTAGAGGGTTACCTATATGATGTTTTGCAAGCCTTTCCGCCTTCTTATTATCCAACATGCTGTTTTGCAGCCTTGAGTGGATAAAGGATGTGACCTGCCGTAAAAATCGACTAAGATTCATTTACGCTCACCTCACGCAATAAATTTTTCTAAAATTGATTGCATCGCCACTCCATATTTTTGCAGCCCCTTTTTCGTAGGGTTATAGGATTTTTCATCTTGCTCATTCGAAATACTATCCGCATCACCCTCTAACTCTGCTTGATGTAGCTTAATAAAAACGATACCTTCATTTTGCCATATGCTTTTCACTCCTTTTACGTGTAAAAGCTGAATGAGCTCCGTCGCTGTTTTACGCTCTGTTAAAAGAGTAAAAAATTCCTTTTCAACATTTGTCTGCATTTTATCGCGAATTGTTGCACGATGCTCCTCATTGAAATGCAAATCAGCAAATATATTCTTTTTCATTGCCCGCTTTAAATTTTTTAATCGCTCGTCCATTTTAACGCTTCCAATCTTTTTTAAGTAATGCCTTACCTTTACGCATCCGGGTTTTTACTGTATTTCCATTAGATGGGAAAATTGCGGCAATCTCCTTTAACGAGTACTCCTCAAAATAATAAAAATAGCAGGTGTGTTGATTATCCTTTATTTTACAAAAAAAGCCTAGGAAATTTGTTGATTTCCGTTGCAGGGGACGCGGCGATTTTAGCCTCCCTTCACTTTGTCCTGCTGGAAGGCTTTGCTTTGCGACGAGTAATCGCAGGAGCACTCGCCCCCTTCACTCCAATCAACAAGTAAACCCTTTATTAACAGTGCATTCTCTACCTTAAACACACGCATCCATATCCAATATTTTCATAATCAACACGCCTGATGTTGTTCTAATCTTTAATTATCAAAATACTTTTCACCTCAATTGCTAAAAAGCATGATTCTGCGATTACTCTACACAGAAAACATGCTTAGCGTACCATTTTTCAGACATCTTGTTATTTTGTTATTGCGTTAAGGTGGTTATCCTCTTTTAAAGGAGTGAAAACGTAGGATACAACGTCTTTGCTTTTAAATTAAAGCGAATAGATAGAGTTGATTTTCGGCTTTTCAAGTAATTATCACCACTTTGATTCAACGAAAATATTCGCACTTAGCAATGAAGTAGAAAGAAGCTGAACACCTGAAAGTGTCGTAATATTAATCGTTGCTTCCCTGTTCGTCTTTTTTAGCGTGACCATTTCTTCAGACCGCATAATCGGTTCACCCTCTATTGACATTGGGCATAAAAAAGAAACAGTTAATAGGTTACTTGAAACATCAATATTTTCGATGCGAAAATAACAGGTCGTAAAGCCACTTTCATAATCCGTTAGCTGCAAATGCGTACCTCGCCTCGTCAATAGCGCAATTGGAATTGTATCGCTACCGACAATTTTCAATAATAAATAATTAAAATGCTTTGTCCAAGTATGCTCGATTAAATTTTGAAAATGCAATATTTCCTTTAGCACGTCACATAAACAATTTTGTTGTTCGTCCAACACACCCCTCTCCTCCCGCGCAAAAGCATCTGTACACTTACCATATGTCAAATGCCTGCCTCGTGACAGTGGGCTTCGCCTAAATTGTGTGGAAATTGTGTGCGTGCCTGGCACTCATTTTAGATAAATCACAAGCTCCTGACGATATGCACCATCCTCCTCATAATGGTCTAATGCATGAAAATCATACTGATAGCTACCGAAGGGAAATGTTACGCTCTCTCCTTGAACGGCTGCTAAGAGCCCTGCAACATCTGTTGATATCGTTTCTAAAAGCTGTTCCCCTGTTGCTGTTAATGCAAAAATAACATTCATTTCTTCTCTCTCCTTAAGAACCTATAAATAATGCGGCTTGGCTAATTGCGACAAAAAAATCCATCTGCTGCACAGGACTATCTGGCTCAATTTGCAGCACTACTTGAAAAACGTCCTCTGCTTCTACATAGACTGCCTGCCAGCGGGCAATAATCTCGTCATTTACTGTAAAGGTCGACCAACCTTCCATTTGCTTATCAATTTTCATTATGCCACCGGGCCAATGAATAGCTAGCTCTGGCAGACCAACACGCCAATTTTCGTACGTTATTGTATAACGTTCCTGCTTACTATAAGAAAACGCCTCAAACCATAGTTTACCACGGCGAAATTTTTTGGAAATACGAAATGTTACATTGCCGCTTAAATCGATGATTTCATACGTTAAAAAATAACGATAATCAAAATAGCCATCCAGTAATCGCTTTAATCGGTTGCTATAGATGCGTGCGACATAAGCTACTTGCTCACCATTTGCGCTAACTATCGGATTTTTTTCTGTCGATGCAATATTTCCTGATAATTGGTACATATATTGATTCATTGTAAGCTCCTTAAAATAATATCGTTAATTTATTATAAATTCGTTTTAAAAAATATGTTTCGTTACTTAGCATTGTACGGCTATTTTTTGCTTTATCTGGATGATTTGTAATGATTCCATCAACACCATGCTCTAAAAAATATTGAATATCACGCTCAGCATTAACTGTCCAAATAAACAATTCCATTTCATTACGCTTAACTTGCTCCATCATGCGACCTGATGCCACATCCTGCTGTAATGCAATAAAATCTGCTTTCACAGGCGGGATTTTTCCAATATAAAGCGCAAAGACAAGCCCCACTTTTAAGCGTGGCTCTAATTCGTTTAATCTCCAAATAACCGCGCTATCAATTGATTGGACATAATGCTTTTCCAATGCGTCATAATATAAAAGGAGCTCAATGAACTGCTGTAAATAATCATCTGTTTCATGTCCATGTGGCTTTATTTCAATTAATAATTGAATATTAAGCTCCTCACTTTTTTGCAACATTTCTTCTAAAGAGGGAATTTTATCATGCAATTTACCCGCTCTTACAGTCGTATTCGTTAGCTCATCTAACGCCATTTGGTATACTGCTTCCTTCCGACCAGCCATTCTCATCAATGTAGGGTCATGAAAAACGACAAACTTTCCATCCTTTGTTTGCTGTATATCAATTTCCACTATATCTGCCCCTGCTTCCACAGATGCAATAAGGGAACTCATTGTATTTTCCACACCCTGCTCCATAAAGCCCCGATGCGCAATAACCTTCGTCTCTGGCTCGTAGAGTGTTTTTTCTAAATTAATTACTTGCACACCACTCATTAAAAAATAAACAAAAATAGTACAAACAATCGTCCAATGCATAATCGTTTCACGAAATGATTCGTTATGCAGCGCCACTGGTTTATCACGTGTTAGACGAAAGCCAACGACAACAACGAGCTGTGAAAAAAGCGCTTGTAATAAAGTAAATAAAAGCAATAGTAAGCCCTGTGCAAAAGTTAATGTAAAGGCGGCTGTGACAAGTGCCAGGTCTGGGATTAATCGCTCAATAACAAATAAAGGCACAAAGGTTAACCCTAATAAAATAACAGTTAAGCTTAAATGCATTATAAGTATCAACCCGAGCATGCCGACAAGTTCAACCAATCTGCGTTGCGAAAATTGCCAGCTTAATTTTACAGCCTGTAAAATTGTTGTCCATTGATATACTGTAAAATACGGCATCGTCAAAATAAAGCGCAAACTAATTAAAAATAATAATGCGATTCCAACTATATATAAAAGCCGCCCCTGTGAAGATGTCATTAATTCATCCACGATAAAATCTGGGATACTTAAACTTTGTGTAATCGTAGATGGTAGTATAGAAGAAATGAGTGGCATGACGAGTACCACATATAGAAATAGTAAGCCTGTTTCAAAGCTAATAAAATAAACAACCTTTTTGTTTAATCGACGCCATAGCTGCCGTAATGTATACGGTATTCCTCTTTGCTGATGGTAGGCAAGCAAAATAAGCAAACCCATTTCATAATAAATAAACAATAAAACAATTAAAATCATTAATACTATGACTAATAAAAATAATGGATGAGCAAATAGCTGGATAATGTTTTCCTCTGTAATACTATCTATATTTAAAAGATGCAATGTTGCAGTCAACAGCAGTGAAATCGACGGCAATGCAATGAGTAATTGAAATAGCCGAATCCCTAAAAAGACCCGAATATAATCTACTCGGTACGTATAAATATTGCGAAAAACAAGTCGAATTACGCGTAAAATGCGCTCCATTCACCCACCCCCGTGTTCTATTTTACGCAAAAACCGACAAATTGTATGCAGGAAAGCTCAGTTTACTAAATTGTTTCTTTCGCTTCACAATGGTAAAATCAAACCCTTCACTGCAAAACGAAAGGAGAAAGGTCATGCAAAACAATGAAAGAAAAATTATTTTAGATTTAGCAATCACATTAGATGGCTTCATTGAAGGAAAAAATGGAGAAATAGATTGGTGTATTATGGATTCCGATATGGAGTTCTTACACTTTTTAAGCAATATCGACACAATTTTGTATGGTAGAAAAAGCTATGATTTGTGGGGACACTATACGCCTGATACAAATGATGATGAAGAGAAGCAATTTTGGGCACTTGTTCATAGTAAAGAAAAATACGTTTTTTCAAAAACGAAACAACAAGACCATAGCAAAGCTGTTTTTATTCAAGAAAATATTGCCGAGGAAATGCAGGCATTAAAAAAGAAAACTGGCAAAAATATTTGGCTCTATGGTGGAGCAAGTCTCATTACAACATTCATTGATTTAGGGCTTATAGATGAATTTCGATTATCCATTCATCCTGTTGTTTTAGGGGAAGGTAAGCCATTATTCACAAATGTTACAGAAAAAATAAATTTAAAGCTTGTTAACACAAGAACATTTTCATCTGGCGTTGTACAATTAATATATCATAACAATTAATTGGTTTCGCTCAATAAAAAGCTACTGTAAAATTAGATTTTCTCTAATAATTACAGTAGCTTTACTTTTACACAGTTGTATGAGCAAAAAACTCCTCATAAAGCGCCTTTAAAATTTGATTCTCATATTGGCTTAGTACGCCAAATACAAGACTTACTTCTGAAGAACCTTGATTAATCATTTCAATATTAGCGCCTGTATTTGAAATAGCCGTCGCTGCGCGCGCTGCTAAGCCCGTGTTATTTCGCATACCTTCACCTACGATTACAACCATTGAGAAATCATGACGGAAATGCACGTCCTCCGCTTGTAATTCCTCTTTCACCCGCTTCATAATACGCGCCTCAATCTCATCGTTCAATTGATGGGAACGCATAATAACTGAAATATCATCTAGTCCAGATGGTGTATGCTCATATGAAATATTTTCTTCCTCGATAATTTGCAGTAAACGTCTACCGAAGCCTACTTCACGATTCATTAAATATTTCGATACATATAAAATAGAAAATCCGCTATCCGTCGCAATACCTGTAACAGGGCTACCTGTTGCCGGGCGCTTTGGTACAATACGTGTACCAGATGCAGCAGGATTATTTGTGTTTTTAATATTTACTGGAATCCCTTGTTTATATACAGGCATTAACGCTTCATCATGAAATACTGAGAACCCCGCATAGGAAAGTTCACGCATTTCACGATATGTGATTTCCTTGATTTCCACTGGACAATTCACCACTTTCGGATTTGCTGAAAAGACGCAGTCAACGTCAGTAAAGTTTTCATAAAGTTCTGCATTAACTGCGGAGGCTAGAATCGAACCTGTTATATCTGAGCCACCGCGGTCAAACGTACGCAGCACGCCCGTCTTTGTATAACCAAAGAAGCCCGGGAACACAATGATTTCCTCGACATTCGCAAGCTTGCTTAGATTCTCATATGTTTCAGGCAAAGCAAAAGTTCGCTCTGGTAAATCGTTCACAACTAAGCCCCCTTTTGGACTCACGTACTTGGCGGGCATTCCGATTGAATTAAAATAAGCTGCGATAAGCTTTGCATTATTATCCTCACCACTGGCCTTTATGTTATCCATAAATAATGCCTGTTGTGACTTGTCTGCTTCCAGACGTTCGCGCAAGTCATCTGTGATGATTTGGATAATCGTATCATCTAATCCTAGCTCTGCTGCAATATCAGCATAACGTTCAATTACTATGTTTAATTTTAACTCAGTATCTCCACCTTGCAATGCACTGTTTGCAAGTTCAATTAATAAATCCGTTACTTTAATATCATCATTCGTGCGCTTTCCTGGAGCAGATACTGCAATAATTTTTCTTGCTGGATTAGCTTTTACAATATTCGCAACTTTTTTAATTTGCTGCGCATTCGCAACAGAAGTTCCACCAAATTTACATACAATCATTTTACCAAATCCTTACCTTATAATATTATTGTACTTCCCCAAAAAACATTTGATTTTACACAGTGTACAAACTTATTACAAATACGTCAAGACAATTTGTAATAAGTTTGACGTTTTTTTATAAAAGATGAACATTTTTCAAAACATTTGCACTTATTATATGGTTTTTCATGCGAAAAAGTGCGAATTTCCTAGTTGAAAAACAATTCAGACAAGTATTCACAAATTACTTTACAGAGCATTATTGTATACGCATATTCCCTAAAAAACAATAGAAATCTTACCAGATTACTAAAGTTTCTAAAGATAAAATTGCTATATCTAATTTTAACTAGGAATTTAGGAAAAATAGTATGGCATCCTCTCTTTTTCGCATATGAAATGATTGCTTATCAACAACTTAAAAGTCCCAGCTTATTCAGCTACTGGAAAGTGACAGTCTTTTTAATTGTAACTATCATAAAATATACTTGTAGGAAATTTTGAATATAGCATGAAGGGCTATCAGAAAAGAAATTATCTTTTCCGATAGCCCTGATTACTATGGTAAATCCTAAAAAACAAACTCCAACTTCTCCCCTTGTAACTTCAGGCGAGCTTTACCTTTTTTACCGCTTTTCCATGTAAAGCGGATTTCACGAGTTTCTTTGCCAGAAAGTAACTTCTTCGCATCAATTGCTGTTACTTTACCTTTCATTAATACTTTGCTAATAGCAAATTTACATGCTTTGTTTTGACATGTATATGCTCGGAACCCTTCTACTACTGCATTACGACATAATGGGCAGCTCCCGACAACGACAATCTCCTTTTCAGCCACTTGCATTTCCAACGCTTTCATACGCGCTGTTGTTTCTTCTACAAAGGCAAGCATTTCCTTATAAAATGCAGATGCATTTAATTGACCATCGACAATGTCCTTTAGCTTTTTGCTCCAAATTGCTGTTAAAATTGGAGAAACGACATCATGATTGCCTAAGCTAGCAATAACATCGATTCCAAAATTAGTAGCAGCTAATGATTTCCCTTGTCGTTCTAGCATACCAATCGTTATCAATTTTTCTATAATTTCTGCACGTGTTGCCGATGTACCAATACCTTCTGCGTCCTTTAAAATTTTTTGCAGTTCTGCATCCTCTATAAAGCGCCCTGCATGGAACATCGCATCAAGCAATGTACTATCTGTGTAACGTGATGGCGGTTCAGTCATTTTAGATAAAATATTTAACTCCTTAATTGGTAATATATCGTCTACCTTTAATAAAGGGAGAGGAAGTTCCCCCTTTCTACGAAATGTTTCATATAATACTGTGTAGCCTTTTTCTACAATACGATTACCTGTTTGCTTAAAAAGCTCCCCACCAGATTGTAAAATAATAGTCGTTTTATCGAATTGATAGGCTGGTAAAAAGATAGCTAAAAGACGTTTACAAATAAGATGGTACACTTTCCATTCCGCCTCAGTTAGCTTTTTGCGCCCTACAGCTACATCCGTTACTGTAATAGCATGATGGTCCGTTAATTTTTTATCATCTACGTAGCGTTTAGAGGAGGTGACACGAGCTATATTCGAGTGATTACGCATAATTTCCCCTGCAATAGCTTGGTATTCTTCTAATGAACAAAGCGCTTTAATATGTGCTGTAATATTTTCAGCAAATGCTGTCGGTAAATGCTTAGATTCGGTACGTGGATAAGTAATTAACTTTTTTTCATACAAGCTTTGAGCAATTTTTAATGTGTTTGCAGATGTAAAGCCATAAAATTTATTCGCTTCCTTTTGCAGTTCCAGCAATGAATGCAATGGTGGGGCAGGCAATGCTTTGCGCTCAGTTTTCAGCTCTTTGACAATCGCTGTTTCTGTAATACGTGCAGCAATGGCCTTCACTTCGCCAGATTGTATTTTATTTGTGTTTTGGACTGGGTCAAACCATAGCGCCGTCATTTCTGGTAGCTGTAATTCAATTTGCGCATATGGCTCTGGCTGGAATTGTTTTATTTCAAGCTCACGTTTGACTACAATGGCGAGGGTTGGCGTCATTACACGACCAACTTTAATCGTACGCCCACCTTTTACCGTAGCAACACGCGTTAAGTTTAAGCCAATTAGCCAGTCAAATATCATGCGATACATGGCAGCATTGCGCAGATTGCGAATGAGGTAATCATTTTCATCTAGCAAATGGGTCAATGCTTTATGTATTGCATTATCCGTTGTTTGTGATGTCCAAAAGCGCTTTACGGGTAGCCTGCAGCCCACTTTTTTATAAAAGGAATAAAAGATGTTTTCCCCTTCCATCCCCGCATCACACGCATTTATAATAAAATCATAGTGCCCTGTTTTTAGCTTTTGCTCTAGCTCCCTATACACTTTATAGGCAGTTTTTTTTACACGAAATTCATAGCGCTCCGGCATCATCGGTAGCACTGCTAAATCCCATTTTTTCCATTCCTTTTTATATTCGTGTGGCTCCTTTAGCTCCACAACATGTCCTATAAATGAAGCAAAGTCAATTGTATATGGCAATTGCATGCGCTTATAAACTTTTTCAATATCTCGCATTAGCGATGGCTTTTCGGCAATGAGCAGCGCTCTCACTTTATACATCGCCCCTTTCTATATAACTAGTATATTAAACGTACATATGTTTGTAAATCAGATAAAGCCTGCCTGCTTTTCCCCTTCTATTGCTTTAATATATCGCAAGCCTTGCTGAAATTGCTGCTGTAACCATTCATTTTTATGCTGATAACCTGCAGCTCACTTATCACTTCGCAAGCAATAGCAACCTTCAGTTTGTAAATTTTGCTCATTTAACTTTATAATTTTTAGTTGATTCATTGGTGTCTTCCTCTCTCTATATTTTCTTTTAGTATACAATTTCACTGTTCCAACTGTATCATCAAATGCTATAATGCTACTAGTGTAAATGAGGAGGGGACTTATGGGGTTTGGAAAACGTACGATTTTTTGGCTAGTGCCGCTTTGTATTATCGGTATTTTCATTTATTTTTATGGACCAAAGGATGATATTACAGATAATCAATACATAGATGAAATAAAGCAAATATCATTAAGTGAAACGAATACAACAACAATCGAGGATGTGTTTAATCATTATTGTGATGAAAGCAAATGGGTCTATTTTAAAACTCAGCGTGAGCAGGCTGTTGTAGAATTTAAAGGTCAATGTACAATTAACGAGCAAGAACAGCCTGTGAATATGCAGTTTTTAATCAATGATGACGATTTTACGCTTGGAGCATTGCTCATTAATAATTTTCAGCAATCCCCCGAAGAGCGCACACATTTTATTCAGCATTTATATGAAAATTTGTAAATTCAGAAAGGAGTTGTGCGAAAAGTCTATTTTGTTTTGACACCGCATTGAAATCAATGTTTTCATCGCTTCCCTTTTACTGAAGGAGTACGCTGCTAAAGCAAATGTTCATTCCATTTTTAAAAGAGGTGTTCTATGTTTATAGGAATCAACATTTTGCGAAACATCATTGCTACTGTCCAAAACGCCGGCTATGCACGGCTTTTTGGACAGCCCTTTTCGTTTTTGTTTTATTAAGTCAAAGGGTGCTAGCTTGTTTGGCAAAGTAAGAAATATTGAGTTTAGTGGTATTATTTTGAATTTAGATGAAAGAGATTTTATCTTTTTTACAACAGCATGTTACCGCACTCAGTAAGCTGTTTGTTCAAGCGCTTTAATAGGCGCTGTCTTCTTTTTTTCAACGTTTCCACTTTGAGTTGCAAAGCTTGCGCAATTTCTTTGTCACTATTTTGCAGGACATAATAGCTAGTCAAAATATAGCGCTCATCTGTCGTTAACTCTTCCCACAATATTGCGAGTGCTGGTGTTTCAATCACAATGGCATTTCGTCCATCATCTATAAAAACTTGCAAAGCTTCATCACCAACTAGCATGTTGCGATTTCGATGATTGTTTTGCTTGCGCATCTCAGCAATAATTTGATAGCGCATCATAAAATAGGCATATGTTTCGAAGGTTCCTTTATTTTCGTCATATGTTTGCGTCGCCTCCCATAAAGCAATCATCGCTATATGTCGATATTCATCAAAATTGCCATAAACGCGGCAACGATATAACGCCTTTTGAATTAACGGTTTATACTGTTCGTAGCATTGTTCAAAGTTCATTGAAGATTCCTTTTGCATTGTGCACAAGCTGCTTATTCCTAGGTGGCTTAAATATAGTCATTCGGAATCAATCTATCAAAAACAAAAATAGCATATTTTTATTATAAAATAAGGAGAAAATCAAATTTTTTATACACAAAACATTATATTTATGCATTTTAGCGTTTAATAATAGTATTTTTCGCCATTTTTATTATCGGAATATTCGAAATTATAATTGACAAAATACACTTCATCGTGCATGCTATGTAAAATATATTTAGCTTATTGAAGACTAGTAAGCGGTCACTGACTATAACAGAGAGCGAATGCTTTGGCTGAAAAATTCGCATAGTACAAGCCGCCCAACCTCCTTCAACTTGCCCTTAGCCAAACTAAGCGCTCACTCAGCGTTATGAGATAAGTGGAATGCATTGTATGCATTCAATTTAGGTGGTACCACGGAAGTCCCTTTCGTCCTATATCAATTAGGAGGAAATGGGCTTTTTTTCATTGCATCTACTGGGAGGAGAAATATGGAACGAAAACGGATTGTCGTAAAAATTGGCAGTAGCTCTTTAACAAATAATAAAGGAGAAATTGATTTTGAAAAATTTAATGACCATATCGAAGCTCTCGTACAGTTGAAGCTTTCAGGGCACGAGGTGTTACTCGTTTCATCTGGCGCTGTCGCTGCTGGTTTCCGCAAGCTCGGCTATCCAACACGTCCCGTCACGATGAAAGGCAGACAGGCAGCGGCGGCTGTTGGACAAAGCCTACTAATTCAGCTCTACAATGAGGCATTTATCAAATACAATATTATTTCAGCACAGGTCTTGCTGACTCGTACAGATTTTAGCGAAAAAGAACGTTACAAAAATGCCTCTGCCACATTTTCTGAGCTACTAGAACGCTCTGTAATTCCGATTATTAATGAGAACGATACAATATCTGTTGCCGAGCTGACATTTGGAGACAATGATATGCTCTCTGCATTAGTAGCAGGGCTTGTTCATGCAGACCAACTAATTATTTTGACGGATATCAATGGGCTATATACAGTGAATCCCACAAAAAATCCTAATGCCAAACGCTTAGATTTTTTAACTGTTATATCGGATGAGCTACTTGCTAACACATCGGGCAGCAGCTCCAAAGTCGGCACAGGGGGGATGGAGTCAAAGCTATTAGCTGCGCGCTGTGCTCTTGAAGCAGGCATTAATGTTTTTATCGGAAAAGGAACAGGAGCAAAAAAATTACTGGAAGTTTTAGCTGGCAATGGGGATGGTACGTATATTTCTAGCGAGGAACCCTCCACTTTATCAAGCCGTAGACAATGGCTTCGATTATCTACAGTTACAGGAAAAATATTCATTGATGAAGGGGCTGTCAAAGCTTTGACGACTGGAGGCAAAAGCTTATTACCAGCAGGTGTTTACGCATTGGAAGGTCATTTTAAACGAGGTGATGTCGTTGAAGTGTTTTACCAGCATCATTGTATCGGACGTGGTGAAATAAAATATTCCAAGGAGGAGCTCGAGCAAGCAATGGGAAAGCGCACGACTGAATTATTCAAACAAGCAACAGAAGTAATTCATCGTGATTATTGGGTTCAAATGAAGGAGGTTTAAATAGATGGCTAACGAAGTAAGGGAAAAGGGACAACGAGCAAAAAGTGCAAGCATCATCATGAATATGAAAACAACTGCTGAAAAAAATAAGGCCCTTGCCTGTATTGCAGAGCAGTTGCAAATGGATACAGCGACAATTGTAGAAGCAAATCAGTTGGATTTACAGCTTGGAGCAAAAAATGGACTATCTGCTGCAACACTCGACCGCATTATGCTGAATGAAGGACGTATCCAAGCAATGAGCGAGGCGATTCAATTATTAATTGAGTTACCCGACCCAATTGGCGAGGAACTTGAAAATATTCAAAAAGAAAATGGATTGCATATTGTTAAAAGACGTGTGCCACTTGGTGTTATTGGTATGATTTATGAGGCACGTCCAAATGTTACTGTTGATGCAGCAACACTAGCATTAAAAACAAGTAATGCTGCTATATTAAGAGGTAGCTCCTCTGCTCAAAATTCAAATATCGCACTTATTGCATCTATTCATAAAGCATTGCATCATGCAAATTTCCCATTAGATGCTGTGCTCTTAGTTGAAGACACAAGCCGAGAAACAGCAAAAGAACTCTTTCATTTAAGTGAGTTTTTAGACGTTCTTATTCCGCGCGGTGGCAAAGGTTTAATCGATACTGTTGTGCGTGAAGCAAGCGTACCTGTGCTAGAGACAGGTGCAGGCAACTGCCATATTTATATTGATGATAGTGCCCCGTTCGATATGGTATGTAATATTATTAAAAATGCGAAAACGCAGCGTCCTTCCGTCTGCAATACTGTGGAAAGCTTAGTCATTCATCGTAGTTTTTTAATCAAATACGGTAAGGAGCTATTTAATTTTCTACAATCATTAGAAATTTCAATCTATGGGGATGAAACGATTTGTCAATTCGTAGGAAGTGCCATTCTCGCTGATGAGGCGCATTTTGCTGAGGAATTTTTAAGTCTCGCATTAAGTGTGAAAACCGTTGATTCTGTGCAAGAGGCTATCCGGCATATTCAGAAATATAGTACGAGGCATTCAGAAGCGATTATTACGACGACCCAACAGCATGCGGATTTATTTTTAACAATGGTGGATGCTGCTGCTGTTTACCATAATGCTTCTACTCGCTTTACAGATGGTTTTGAATTTGGTTACGGTGCTGAAGTAGGCATTTCCACACAAAAGCTACATGCGCGTGGTCCAATGGGGTTAGCTGCCTTAACATCAACAAAATACTGGATTTACGGTAATGGGCAAGTAAGAAACTAAAGAGCGTTTCATAAGGCGTGCAGTAGCTGGCTTGCGGAACATTTGCGATGGTGTTTCGGCGAAATATTTGCTCAATAAAATAGCGAAGGGGGTTTTCTGAAAATGAAAAACACTAATTTTAGCAGGATTTACTTCTAAGCGCAAGAAACGAAAATTTAACTTTTCTCAAAAAGAACATCCGCTAAACCCCATGTTTCTCCTATTTTCAAGGAATCCCCTTACTCTTTTAATACACAAAATCTTTCAAAAAGCACCACCGAGAGCGTTCCAAGCGCTGACAGCTACATGAAGTTTGGAACGCCTCCTCCCCTAATTCGTATAAATGACAGGAATATTATATTTACCGTATTTGCCCCGCATTTTACTACGATATTCCTGCACATGTGCTGTTTCTTTGAAGGTTAAAGCATCACCGTTATCCAGCGAAACAATATATGTCGCGTTCCCACCCTTACCAGCCGGTACTTCTATACGCTCTATTTGTGTCACATTTTCCCAGCCTACATATTGTTTTTGTTGCTCAAAAAGGCCCCTGTATGTAAAGCCGTTATCATCCATTGCAATATAGCATCTAGAGCTTCCGTAGAAAATAACAATCGATGTTAAAAATAAAATACTGCTACTAATTATTGCCCATTTTTTCATTTTGCCAAAAAATAAAAAAGCACAGCAAATAATTAAAATAGCTATCCCAACAGCGAACACCGTATATGCTTCTGTTGGAACATAGTACACCCAAGTATACTTCACAAAGTAAAATGTCATTGGAATCATTCTTGGTATTAAAAAAATGATTAATGGTGAAAAAATGAATAGGCATATACCTATTACAAAAAATGCATAACGATACGGCATATTATTCGCCATCTATTATCCCCCTTGCATAACATATGTAATATTATACAACGTTACTTTAAGATGATTAATTGTTTCAAAATTCTGAACATGTGATATAATACAGTTATTTTGAAAGGAGTGACCGCCATATGCAAATGCGTGCCATGATTAACCTTACAATTTCAATGGCCATCTTTGGCTCGATTGGCTTTTTTACAAAGCAAACTGGCATTCCTGCGGTCGAGCTGGTCTTTATCCGTTGTATTTTTGCCACATTGTTTTTGGGTGGCTTATGGTTAATTACAGGAGGGTTAAAAACTGAAAAGTGGAATAAAAAACAGCTTATTACAACCGTTTTATGTGGTGTTTTTTTAGTTTTAAACTGGGTATTTTTATTTAAGGCATTTGAGGAAATGTCGATTTCTGTTGCTATTTCTATTTACAATTTGGCTCCGATTTTCGTACTGTTGCTCGGTGCGATTTTACTTGCAGAAAAAATGTCCTTACCAGCGATTTTAGCAACAACTGTCTGCTTTTTTGGTAGTGTGCTAATCGTCGGGATTGAGCATTTTCAATCACTCGACCAACTATTTAATTCAGGCTTTGTCTGGGCGCTATTATCAGCCATTTTTTATGCCCTCACAATGTTTACAAGTAAAAATATTAGCGGTCTTTCCTCTTATGCATTAACATTTATTCAAACGACTGTTGGAATTGTGATGCTCATGCCATTTTGCAATTTTGAGGTATTTGAGGGACTAACAACGACAAATTGGTTATTTATTTTAGGGACAGGCATTATACATACAGGCTTTGTGTATTATTTATTTTTTGATAGCATACGCAATTTATCAACAATTATCGTTTCCGTACTCGTTTTTGTTGATCCTGTCGTAGCTATTTTACTAGATATTATCATTTTGTCCTTTAGACCAGATTTATTGCAAATACTTGGTATTATCCTTATTTTCGGTAGCATTATTTATATTATTTTTATGCCACCACCTACAGTAATCAGACAAAATAAAAAAGCTTCTGAGCCTTTATAGAGAAGAATTGGCTGTCAAAAAGCTTCGAACTTCAGCGTTTAAAGCGACAATAAAACATATAAAACGCCCGAAAAGCAGTGCTTTAGCACGCTTTTCGGATGCCCTCAACAATCAAATTTTTCAACAATATTTTGCAAATGTAAGGATTGGTTTTTTAATTCTACGGAAATCGAGTTTAATTCTTGTAAAACATTTACTTGCTGCTCGATTGTGCTCGCCACCTCTTGCGTGTAGCTTGCTGCATCATTCGCATCAGAAGCTATATGAGCAACAGAGGCGGCTACCTCCTCTGCCGTTGCTGAAATATGCTCAGTCAATGACGATACTTCGCCGATTTCTTCTGTCATCTCTTCAATCGCTGTGTGAATTTTATTAAATGTTTCACCAGCAGTTTGTACGACCGCTACCCCGGTCACAGCGTTTTGAACGCTTTCCTGTATCGCCTGAGCCACATGCTCTGTGTCTTGACGAATTGCTGTTGTTACTTGCACAATCGCTGCAGCAGAATGCTTGGATTGTTCCGCTAATCGACGAACTTCATCTGCTACGATAGAGAAACCTTTCCCATGCTCACCAGCACGTGCCGCCTCAATCGCCGCATTCAAGGCTAATAAATTTGTTTGCTCGGTAATTTCAGTAATTGCAGCAGTAATTTTATCAATCTCATTCGAGCGTTCAATAAGTTGATTGATTAAATTGTTCGTTAATGAAGTGGATTGCTGAATCGCCTGCATTTGCTTTTCGGCAACCTCTATATTGCTGCCACCCTCGTTTGCCAATGTTTGTGTAGTCAATGCGTTTGTATGCAATGCTACTGTTGAATGAACAATTTTTTGCACCGCCTCTGCTGTCGCGTCCATTGCTGTCGCACTTTCATTCGCAGCAGTTGCTGAATTATGGGAACCCTTTGCTAGTTTATCTGCTACTTCTGAAGTTTGTTGCACTGAGGATGCCACTTCATCTGTATTTTTTGTTAGCTGCTCACTAGACTGCGATAGCTTTGTCGTATTTTTTGCTACGGAAACGATAATCGATTTCAGCTCTGTTTTCATCGTATTAAATGAATTTGCCAAATCGCGAAATTCATCCTTTGATTTAACTTCTACATTCTCCTGCTGTAGATTACCTTGTGCGACGACTGTCAAAGCAGACTGCAATTGCTTAATAGGTCTTAAAAAGCTTTTGCTCATCACGAAACTTATAATCAATGAAGCTACAATACTTAATACAAGTACAATGATGCTAAGTAGCGATGCCGTATTAGCTGTACTTTTAGCTTCCTGCTGTATTTTTTCTAAGTTTGCCTCATAATGCTCTTTTAAATTTGCTGCACTTTTAATTAAATTTTGGTTTGGTGGGCGCAAATTATTGTTAATGATTGCTTTAGCTTTCTCGTAATTCAGTGCCTTCGTCTGTGCGATTGCATCAGCCATCGCCAGATTAAATTCCCCCGTAGCACCATCGATAGCGACAAGCTCCTCGCTCACATATGAATCTCGATTATTTATTTCTAATGACTCAATTAATTCAGTCATTTGCTCTCGTTGCTCAATTATTTCAGGTAAGATGCTTAAATCACCTGAGATTACGTACTGTCGAACAAGCATGCCTTGTGTGCTCATATTATTACGAATATCGGCAATCGTTAAGACATTTGCTTGCTCCTCTTCAATCATTCTTTCATACATTGACTGAACTCTTTGAAGCTGTGTATAGTTTATACTAGATGCAATTAATACTAGTAGTAAAATAGCCGCGAAACTAAGAAAAATTTTCGTGCGTATAGACATCTTATTCACCTTCTTCTCATTACAAATATGAGTATAATTATATACGAAACAATTCCCTATAACATCTTTTTGTTAAAAATTATAAAATTATAACTTTTCTGATTTCGATTCAAGCAAAAGAAGCATGTGAGAGAAAGAAAAATCTCACATGCTTCTTTTTTAATCATTTGAACGAATCTCCGTCATTTGTTTCCAAACAGAGCCTTTCGCTTCTTCACCTTGCTCAATTCGTGCAATTGCCATTTTCACTTGAAGCTTCACTTCAAATTCCACATCGTTTGCTGCATTTTGTAATGCCTGCAATGAGCTTGTTGTACCTGTTTCATATAAGAACATTGCTGCACGCCAGCGCACTAGCTTGTTTTTATCTTGTAGAGCGGTAATCATTGCTTGTTCAAATTCAACAAAGCCTAAATCACTCATGCAATCTCCCGCTGTGCGTCGCACTGCAGCACTTTTATCTTGCAAAGCCTGCTCAAGTGCTGGTACGACAGCCACATCTTCAATCATGCCAAGATAGACCGTTGCTAAACGTCGGATGGCCATTTGGTCATCCTTTAATGCAAAGCTCAGCATTTCGATATCTTCCACATTGGGGTCTGGCATTTGGTCAAGCAATTGAAAGCGTTGTTGCCAATCCTCTGTTTGCTGTAGTTGTGCCAAAGTTATCTTTTCGCGAGGTGCTGGTGTATAGTTCGCCTTATTGTTTGCAGCCTCTACAATTTCATCAATACGCTCTGTCGGATATGTCGCCCATACTTCTTGTAGCACATTTTCCGCTACTTCTTGTTTATCGCCGTAACGCACACCATAATCTACCCATTTACGCAAGAAAATATAGTTTTCATCACTATCCTTTGTTTGGATATGCTGAAAAGCTGCTGAGTAAGCATCCCCTGTAGAAAGGCGCACCTCACCTTCGCTATCAAAGGCCTTTACTTGCAATGGCAACCCTTTAAACATTTGTACATGGACATATACTTCTCCAAAATGGCTGACCGCTTGATTTTCTACAGTATTTGTCGTATCGTTTTCGCCTAATGCAATACGAATACTCGATAAAATATTTTCCCAAGCAAATTTAGCATTGCGCTCTATTGCTAAAAAATCCGCCACATGGTAAATCCCCTTCACGCCATCAACAGCAAAAATAGCCTGAATATAAGCTGGTGCTTCTGCAATATTATCCTTCGTATAGTTAAAGCTTTTACCAAATGGTAGCTCTTGGTCAATTACAATTTTCATTGAATTGGGACTTGGTGTTGGTTCAATCGTAACAATTTTCATCATTCACTTCTCCTATCCATTGACAATTTCATCTAAGTAACTCCAGCGTTCAATTAATTGCTCATATATTGCATTTAATTCATCTAGCTTTTGCGTGAGCTCCTGCAATTTCGTAAAATCAGCACCTGCTGTCGCAATACCATCTTCCGTCTCCATAATTTGCTGCTCTATCTTTTCAATATTTGCGGCAATTGTTTCCCATTCTTTTTGCTCTTTAAAGCTTAGTTTTTTCTTTTCCTGCTTCACTTTTTCTTGCTTCGTTTTATCCTGCTTCACTTCTTTTTGCGCTTGCTGCTGCTCTTTTGCACTGTGTATTAAGTACTCCGAATAAAGCATTAAGCTTTCTTCGACTTGCCCTTTACCATCTAAAATCCACAGCTTTTTAGCAATGCGATCTAAGAAAAAGCGGTCATGAGAAATTGTAATGACTACGCCAGGGAATTGCTCAATAAAGTCCTCGAGCACGCCGAGCGTTTCAATGTCTAAATCATTTGTTGGCTCATCGAGTAAAAGGACATTTGGCTGTTCCATTAAAAGACGTAGCAAATGTAGACGTTTACGCTCTCCACCTGAAAGCTTGCCAATTGGCGTACCATGCGTATGGAGAGGGAATAAAAAGCGCTCTAACATTTGTACCGCGCTAAAGCGAACACCATCCGCATCAGTAATATCATTAGATGCTTCACGCACATATTCAATCATTCGTTGCTGCTCGTTCATTTTCGGTAACGCCTGTTTAAAATGGAGTCGCTTAACAGTAGTGCCTACAACAACCTCGCCTTTATCTGGCTCAAGCTCCCCTGCTAAAATATTGAGCAATGTCGATTTACCATGACCGTTAGCACCGATTATTCCAATGCGGTCACCTTGTTGGATTAAAAAGCTAAAGTCCTGTAAAATAACGCGCTCAGCAAACTGCTTCGAAATACTTTCCGCCTCTAATACTTTTTTACCTAAACGTGTTGTCGCAAGTGCCATTTCTAAATTAGCATCCTCTTGCGTGCGGTCGATTTTTTCATCAAGCTCCTCAAATCGCTGAATACGAGCCTTTTGCTTTGTCGTTCTAGCTTTTGCACCACGGCGAATCCATTTCAGCTCATTGCGATAGCGGTTACGCAATTTTGCCTGCGTCGCTGCTGACATTTCCTCACGCAATGCTTTCGCCTCTAGATAATCGGCATAATTCCCTGTATGACGATACAGTGTTTGGTCAGCTAGCTCATAAATATGCGTTGCTACCTCATCTAAAAAGTAGCGGTCATGGGTAATGAAAATCACCGCTCCCTTTAAACGTGTTACCATTTCCTGTAGCCATTCAGTCGATTCAATATCTAAATGGTTCGTCGGCTCGTCAAGTAAATATAAATCAGCCGGCTCAATTAGGACGCGTGCAAGTGCCACACGCTTCTGCTGACCTCCCGATAGCTCTGTCACAGCACGCTCAAACATATCAATTCCTAATTTCGTCAATGCTTGCTTGGCAAGCGCATTGACATCCCATGCCCCCTCAGCATCCATGCGCTGCTGCAAGTGGAACAGTTGCTTTTGCAGTGTTTCATTTGTTGGCTCTGCGGCTAATTTAGCAAGAGCCTCCTCATATGTACGATTTAATTGAAGCACTGGAGAATCGCCAGCAAACACTGCCTGTAAAACGGTTTCACCTTGTGCAAACGTCGGGTCTTGCTGTAAGTATGCAATGCGGTATTTATTCGGATGGTCAAGCTCCATTTGGTCTGCCTCTTGCACCTGCGCCAAAATGGATAGCAGCGTCGATTTCCCTGTACCATTAATGCCAATTAACCCCGCACGCTCCCCTTCGTATATAGTGAATTCAATATTGTTAAATAAAGTTTTATCGCCTACCGTTTTCGTTAAATTCGATACGATTAAATGACTCATTTGTTCTCATCTCTTTCATCAATCAATTACTTATCTTTTAATTATAGATGATTTATATATGAATTGCACAAGTTGAGATTATTTTGTAGATGGTTCTCTTTCTTAGCTAAAAAAATAATAAGCATTTTTCGAAAGATATTGATATTATCTATCCTTTTCTTTAAGTTATCTAGATTAATTATTGCGAAAGGGGCTGTCCAAAAAGCCGTGCATAGCCGGCATTTCGGACAGTAACGATGATGTTTCACAAAATGTTGATTCATATAAAGTGAACCTTCAATCAGTGGGGGGGTCTTATCCCCACTGATTGGTAGTTTCACCATTCGGGTTTTTACAGACTGTTTGACCCCCTCTTAAACATTTTGATTTCACCTGCTGTTTTGAGATGGGGGTCTTACAGCCTGTTAATACGGGATAAACAGAAAGCGCCTCTTTTAAAAATGGGATGAACATTGGCTTTAGCAGTGTTAGCTTTCAGTAAAAGGGAAGTGATGAAAACATTGATTTCAATGCGGTGACAAAACAAAATGGATTTTTCGAACAACTCCTCTATATTAAAAACGCATGACTGAGATTTTTTTATTCATCGTATCAATGGCAACTTCTCCGCCAATTGGCAAGGTCATAATTGGCTGTGTGTGTCCGAAATCGACATCATACATAACAGGAATCCCCTGCAATAACGGGTGCTTATCTAAAATAAAATGAAGCTGCTCCTTTGTTATTTTACTTTCCCTTTGGAAACGACCAATTAACAATGCGTTTACATTCTTTGACACTTGTAACAGCGAAGTTAAATCGCGCGCAAAAGTTTCTGGAATTGTCATTTCATCATCTTCAATAAATAAAATACAATCATTTAAGTCAGGCATATACTGTGTGCCTTGCAGCAAATTGAGTGTACAAAGATTGCCCCCATATAATTTACCTTGTGCTTGTCCCTCTGTGTATACCTTCCATTCTGTTTCCTCATATTGGCGATTGTCTTGGTCTAAAAACCATAAATCATCGCTCCATTTTCCAGATGGAACAATGTCATAAGCCTCCTCATTCATAAAACATTGTTCAAAATACTTCGTTTGATATGCTTGTAAGCCTTTCATTTGAAAGCTTGAAAAATGTGGGCCTGAATAAGTGATAAATTGGCATCTTTTATGTATTGCAGTTGCAAGTGCTGTAATATCACTGTAGCCACATAATATTTTTGGGTTTTCCGCAATTAATTCATAATCTAAATACGGTAGTAGCTCATTGCTATTAAAACCGCCAATTGCGGTCAAAATAGCTTTAATATTTTTATTAGCAAATGCCGAATGAATATCAGCCACCCGCTGCGCAATGGAAGAAGAATTTTGAGAATCACAGGCATTCGTATGCTCCCCAAAGCTCACCTTAAAGCCCATACTTTCTAGTGTATGCACAGCCCTTCTTACCCCTTCATCACCTAATATTTTCATGCTTCTACTAGGCGCAATCACACGAATTTCATCCCCAATTTTCAATTTCTCTGGTATTATCATTGCTCAATTCCCCCATTCATTTCTTTATTAGCAAATTGTCGAATTGTATTTGCTACCTGATTTTTAGTTATAACGATTGAAGCAAATTTTGATACTTCCCCCTCCCCTACGCAAACGCTATACTGCGCCGCCTCAAATAAGGTGCGATCATTCATATCGTTACCGAATGCTATAAAACTATCAATGCCAAGTTGCCGCAAACCTCTTGCTTTATGTACACCTAAAGGGCTAACATCAAGAATGTTTTCTGACACATATTGCGAAACAGATAAAGGCAGTTTTAATAGCATATGCTTTGCCTCATCTGGTGCATCAAATAAAACGAGCTTGCAAATTTGCCGTAATTCATCAAGCCTTAAATTCTTTGCTGCTTGAAAATGAATTCGTTTGTAAATTGGATGAGCTACATCCCCCGTATAAGCAAAATCCCAATCGCCATCTGCTAAATACGTTAATTGATAGCGTCTAATTATTTGTAGAAGCTTCTCTGTCGTCATTTGTTCAAAATAGATGGCTTCCACCTTTTCCTGAGCTTTTATAAATGCACCATTTCCACCAATTAAACGACATTTATGAAAGTTTTTAGGCAGTATAGGTAAAAGGTCGCGAATCGGACGCGCGGAGGCAAATACAACGTTATGGCCTGCCTCCATTAACAGCAAAATCGCCTGCTGGATTTCTTCACTAATCGTTTCTCCATCAAAGGAAATCGTTCCATCTACATCAAATACAAAATACATCTTACTTCACCTCTGCTCTTTAGTATAATAAGATGAAATATTTAATAAAGGACAGGTGTCCCAAGCATGCATAATCTGTTTAAACAATTTTCTATACTTTACAATGAATCAATTCCAATTGAAAGCCTAAATAAAACTGAATTCCGAACATTTGAAAAGGGGGGAGCGATATTACTGGCTGGTGAAGAAGTAGATGGCCTCTATTTTTTGATTTCTGGAAGCTATAACGTATTGAGCCCAGAGATTAATGGAAAAGAGCTGTTACTCCGAAAATGTACTCCTCCCTCTATTGCAGGTGATATTGAGCTATTTCAAAACTGTCGTATTCAATCAAATTGTATTGCAAATGACAATTGTATTTTTTTATTTATCTCTCAGCAATCATATGAACAAACTTTTAAATTTGATGCAAGCTTTACACAGCTACTGCTTGAAGAGCTAACATTCAAATTGAAAACATGCACGACGTTATCGCGTGTTAATGCGCTCTCTTCTGTTGCGGTAAAGCTTGCTGCGTATTTATGTACAATTGAATCAGCAGAGGCCTCAAATGACTATTTGAAGGTGCAAAGCCTTCAGGAAATTGCCGCTTTAATCGGTACAACGAATCGCCATATTAATCGCGTTCTCCATCAATGGGCAGAACAGCATATCATTGAAAGAAATCATAATTCTATCAAAATCACTAATTGGCAAGCAATACAAACGCTCTCGGAAAATATTCGATTCGAATAAAAAAACGGAGTGCCTCGTTTTAGGCATCTCCGTTTTTTTCTTTCGTTAGCTGCTGTAAAAATTGCTCCATAAAACGATGGCGGGCCTCAGCCATTTCACGACCTTTTGCGGTTACCATTAAATCTTTTAATAACAACAGCTTTTCATAAAAATGGGTGACAGATGCTGTTGATTTTGCACGATATTCATCCGCTGTCATGTGGATGCGCGCTTGCTCTGCATCGTCGTACAGCTTGCGCCCTTTTGCACCGCCATAGGCAAATGTGCGAGCGATGCCGACAGCGCCAATCGCGTCTAAACGGTCGGCATCACGCACAATTTTTGCCTCAATTGTTTTTGCTTCAAGTGAATTCCCACCGCTAAATGACACTGATTCAATAATATCCTCGATATGCTTGCGTTCAGTAGCTGTTATAGACAGCTGCTCTAAAATAGCATTTTGCGCCGATTTATCCTTAGCATATTTTGCATCGCTTACATCGTGTAGATACACGGCTAACTTGACGATTTTTGCATCCGCAGCCCTCTCTGTTTGCAAAATGGCTTCCGCATTCATCATAACCCGCTCGATATGCTGAAAATCATGGCTTGCATCCATTTGCTCATATATTTGCTGTACGAGCTCTTTACACTTTACAATCACACTCATTTAAAACAATCCTTCTGCATGCCCATCTGCTGCTACATTCATTTTTAACGCTGCTGGCTCTTTTGGTAAGCCCGGCATCGTCATAATTTCGCCTGTTAGACATACTAAGAAGCCCGCACCTAATTTTGGCACGATTTCGCGAATGGTAATCATAAAGTTTTCCGGTCGTCCTAGTAAAGTCGGTTGGTCTGATAGCGAATACTGTGTTTTCGCCATGCAGATAGGTAGTACATCCCAACCAAGTTTTTCAATTTGTACAAGCTGCTTTTTGGCGCTATCCGTTAATTGAACACCGACACCACCATATACTTTTTGTACGATTGTTGTAATTTTTTGTTCCACTGTTTCAGATAAATCATATAAATGATGGAAGTTTTGGGTTGTTTCAAGCACTTGCAATACTTCATTCGCGAGCTCGATACCACCTTCTCCGCCTTCCTCCCAAACATTTGTCCGAGCGATGCGCACGGCATTGTCCTTCGCCCAAGTTAGAACGACGGCTAATTCAGCCTCTGAATCTGTTACGAAGCGATTTAACGCAATAACAGGCTCTACACCAAATGCACGAACGCTTTCAATATGACGAGCTAAGTTGGCAATTCCTTGTGATACTGCCTGTGCATTTTCCGTTTGTAAATCCGCTTTTGCGACACCGCCATGCATTTTTAATGCACGAATAGTTGTAACGATAACAACCGCATCTGGTGAGATACCACTTTGACGTGCTTTAATGTTCATAAATTTTTCCGCACCTAAATCCGCTCCAAAACCAGCCTCTGTTACGACGATATCAGCTAGTTTACGCGCTGTTTGTGTTGCGATAACAGAGTTACAGCCATGCGCAATATTGGCAAATGGCCCACCATGAATTAAAGCAGGTGTACCGCCAAGTGTTTGCACTAAATTCGGCTTAAATGCTTCCTTTAATAATAATGTTAGCGCACCTTCCACACCTAATTGATGGACAAATACAGGCTCGCGCTTATATGTGTAGCCAATAACAATATTAGCCAATCTCTTTTTCAAATCATCAATGCTCGTTGCTAGACAAAAAATAGCCATTATCTCAGATGCCACTGTAATATCAAATCCGTCCTCACGCGGAACACCTTGTAATGGTCCGCCTAAGCCAATTGTCACTTTGCGTAACGCGCGGTCGTTTAAATCTAACACGCGCTTCCAAATAATACGACGTGGGTCAATGTTTAATTCATTTCCTTGATGGATATGATTATCGATAAATGCTGCGAGCGCATTGTTTGCTGTTGTAATTGCATGCAGGTCGCCAGTAAAGTGCAAGTTAATATCTTCCATTGGTACAACTTGTGCATAACCGCCACCTGTCGCGCCTCCTTTTACACCCATTACAGGTCCTAATGAGGGCTCACGCAATGCGACCATCACATTTTTACTTAATTGCTGCAACGCATCTGCTAGTCCAACTGTCACAGTAGACTTCCCTTCTCCAGCAGGCGTTGGACTTGTTGCTGTCACAAGCACAACCTTCCCTGTTTTCGTAGACGCAATATGATTTACGTCGATTTTTGCCTTGTAGCGACCATATTGCTCAATCGCCTGCTCTGGGATGCCAGCTTTCTTCGCAATATCAGTAATAGGTTGCATTTTTGCGTTATTAGCAATTTCTAAATCGGATAAATACTTTGTCAGTGTCATATTATTCCCTGCTTTCTATCCTTAGTCAATTACGCCTCAGCTAACTTTAGTCCAAATTCTTTCGAGCAAGCTCGAAAAATCAGTGACATCCGCTGAATGATGTTACTCTTATTATAAAGCATTTAGTAAAAAAAAATCGGGGAAAAAGCGTCAAAATTCGCCAAATTATTGACAATAAAGCATCAATAACGTATATTATAATGCATAATTGTCTTAATTTTTCGACATTTTGAAATTTAATCCGCAAGTATGGGAGGCGAACGCTCATGCATCAAGGAAAGGTCAAATGGTTTAATAACGAAAAAGGTTATGGCTTTATTGAATGTACGAACGGTGAGGATGTTTTCGTTCATTTCACCGGCATCATCGGAGAAGGCTTCCGTCAATTAGAAGAAGGACAAGACGTAGCATTTGAAATTGTAGAAGGCAACCGAGGACCGCAAGCAGCAAACGTCTCTAAATTATAAGAAAATGTAGACAAAGACGCATTACCTTTGTCTACATTTTTTTATATTATAAATTTATTTCATAACATACGTTGCATTTTCACAAACAATCGTTTGCTGCTCTGTAGCTCCTTCAAAGAGAACCGTATGAATGCCTAATCCGTCGGCTAACATAGCATCCCAAATGACTCCTTCGCCTTGCGCGCAGTAGCAAACAATGCTTGCATTTTGTAAATAAAGTGTATATTTGATTGCATTCAGTTGCTCATCAAACTGTTCTTCTGCCTGCAATTGACCTAATTGCTGTAGCTGCTTGATAAAATCGAGACGATTCACTAAATAAGCGACCTCTGTTAGTTTCATATCACCTTTAGGATGTGGAGCGATAATATTTTGCTCTCTATATTCAGCACGACGCTCCTCGTTCGCCAAATCCCATTGAATGAAAAATGGGAAGTCAAAACGTTGCTCAGGATGACCGATATGAAGTAACTGCCAACCAATCACCGTACCATCTGGTCTTGTACGTGAAAAATGTTCAGGACCATTTACCTCTAGTCCTGCCTTGCGAAACATCTCCGCATCTCGCTCAATTGTTGTTGTTCGAATAGCAATGCGAGCAAAGCCATTTTTCCGTCCCTTTTTCTCATATGTTTCATGCAATGTATAAGGTTTTTGTGCAGCAATGGCAAACTGTGACTCATCATTAATACCAATCCACTCAATATATGTTAAATCGAAATAGCTTAACGTATTGTATGTTCCCCATTGCTTATGCTGTCCACCTTGTACTGCGTGAAAACCGTGTGCCTGCATCTCTTCCATTGTCCGTTCTGGCTTATCTACAAAATGAACAATATGGTCTAACTCATACATAGTAATCCCCCTTTTCCTATATTAACAAGTAGTTTTTTAACTGTATCATCAATTACACTTTCATCCTAATCTTAAAAGCATCAACAGTTAAATGCTCGAAGGTTATTGATTTACTTCCGAATCCCATGCTTTACAAACATTCACCCAATCTTTCGCATTTGAAAGTTGCTGTAGCTGCTCGCATGTTAGTTCA
Source organism: Metasolibacillus sp. FSL H7-0170 (assembly GCF_038593115.1). NCBI lineage: Bacteria > Bacillati > Bacillota > Bacilli > Caryophanales > Caryophanaceae > Metasolibacillus > Metasolibacillus sp. FSL H7-0170. The sequence continues at coordinate 722,268 of NZ_CP151964.1, forward strand.
ATCGCTGAATTTGCTGTGCCACATGCAGGAAAAACAGTTGTAAAACGCTGCAATGAAATATCCAAATAGACAGGTATATTTGTTGCTAACGCGAATGGGCATACGCCTCCTACTGGATGTCCTGTATATGTTAAAACATCATCAGGACTAAGCATTTTTGCTTTTACATGAAAAGCTATCTTAAAAGCTGCATTATCAATTTTTGCGTCTCCAGCTGCGACTACTAAAAATGCCGTACCTTCTGACGTGTAAAAGGCTAATGTTTTTGCGATTCTCGCTGGAATAACATTTAAAGCTTTTGCTGCTTGCTCGACTGTCGCCGTTGATTCAGAAAATGTTAAAATTTGTTCAGCATATTGATGTGTTTGCAAATATGTATGCACACGCTCGCTTGCCATTTGTTTTCCCCCTATTCAAGCTCTGCTAATAAAGCGATTAGTTTTTTGCTTGCTTCTTTTTTGCCATTTGCCTCAGTTACTTGTCCATTTTGATGAACGATTAAATGTAATGCATCGTTGCCGTATAATGATTGTGAGCTATTCGCTACTGTGTACTGTGCACTTGATGTCGCCATGCGCAGTTTTGCACGCTCGATTAAATACTCAGGTTCTGTCGTTGCTTCTAGCTTAAAGCCGACCAATGTCACATTGGGAGCCCAGCCTTTAATTTGTGGCAATATTTTTGGCGCTTTTTTAAAGCGAATTGTCGGTGGTTCATCAGAAGGCATCTTTCCATGGGCTGCTAAAGCATTTCCCGCTTGGTCAAATACTTGGTCTACAACCCAATCCGAGCCCGCAACAGCCATGATGACGATATCAATTGATTCCTCCTGTAATAGCTTTTGTAATTTGCCCGCTAAATCCTCAATGCCTTCAAAGCCGATTTTACGCATTTGTTCTATACGCTCAGGCAATTTGGCAAAATAGCCATGCATATAAATTACTTCCGCACCATAATCTAGCGCATCTTCAGCTAAATAGCAGCCCATAATACCCTTTGATAAATTCGTATGTCCGCGCACTTGATCCCATTTCTCAAGCGTACCGCCACTTGTTATCACAATTTTTTTTCCTCGTAGCATTTTTCCCTCTCCTTATTCATTGTAGTGAATACTAGCCATCCGTAAAGAACTGTATCAAAACAGCCCCTCTTACAGCTTTTCTTTATCTGTTAAATTTTCTTCATTTTCCTCTAGCCATTGCTTTAATACTTCTACAAATTTTTTCGCAGCTGGTGATAATGTTTGCTTTGTAGCGATTCCTATCGTTCGAAAACTTTCCTGCTTTAGCGGGATAACTCGAACGTTTTGCGGTAGCTGTGATAAGACAAGCTTTGGCATAATCGACACACCTACATGCTGTCCAACCATCGACATAATTCCCCAATCATCAAAAAGCTCAAAGCGGATATTTGGCTTAATGCCGTGCTTTTCAAATGTCGTCATTACATCATTCATGCCACGGTAAGACGGCATAATAAATGGCTCTTGCGCAATTTCAAATAAATCAATCTCCTTTTTATTATATAGGTGACTTTTCGAAGATACGATACAAAATAAATAATCTTTTTTTAATGGCATAAAATTAAATCGCTTTGAGCTTGTTCGATTTAGAAAGCCACAATCTATTTCCCCGTTAATCAGCCACTGCTCAATTTCATAATAATCGCCTTCCCGTAATTCTATTTTAATACCTGGATATTGGTCATCAATGGAATGAATAATATTCGGCATCCACTGTGTAGAAATACTCGAAATCAGCCCAATGCGTACTGTTCCTTTTGTTACACCGACAATATTCGCGGCCTCCTGCTGCAATAATTCCTCCGCCTGCAATACTTGCCGCATCGCGAGCAGCATCGTTTGTCCCTCTGTTGTCAGCCTCACTCCATTGCGATTGCGATGAATTAAAGCAAACCCAAATTCCTTTTCTAAACTTGAAATTGCATGGCTAACAGCCGATTGCGTTAATCCGAGTAGCTGTGCAGCCTCTGTGAAGCTTTGCACCTCTGCTACTTTATTTAAAATTTCATATTTTACTAAGCTCATAGCTGCCTCCCTATTCCCTCAATTAAACTCTATTACACCTCTAGCAGTTGTTTTTTCATTGCAAATATCATAATGCTTTCATTATTGGAGAAAACGTCCAATTTTTTATACATGAAAATTATTCATATTACATATTATAAACATTCGTTTTACTAATCGTAAAGGACAGTTTATATTGTTTTCTATAGCAATTTGTTTGGCGAGGATGGGGTGAATGTTTTGAGCATACAAAGTAAGGCAAATATATTAATGGTGATTGTGACGATGTTTTGGGGATTGTCATATACGTTCATGGTCATGGGCTTGGATGCGCTCGAAACATATAATATCGTTGCCCTCAGATGTATCATTGCATTTGCAGTGGCCGGTCTTATTTTTTATAAAAAAATGTTGAAAATAAACAAGAAAACTTGTTTTTATGCAGGTATTCAAGGCTTTCTTTTATTCATTGTATTTTCACTATCATTGTTTGGTTTGCAAACAACTTCAGCATCCAACGCAGGCTTTATTTTAAGCTTGACGGTCGTGCTTGTCCCTATTTTTGTAAGCCTTTTAGAAAGAAAGCTACCGTCACGTGCCGTAAGCTTTGCAATCGTGATGACAATGATTGGTATTTCAATTTTAACTTTAAAGGAATCTATGTCGTTCCAAATAGGTGATATTTTAGTAGCTATTGCTGCGGTTTGCTACGCTATCTATTTAATTTTAAACAGCAAATTTACGAAAAATGTTGACTCGATTGCCTATGGTGTTTACCAATTAGGCTTTGCAGGTATTTTCGGTGCTATTTTTTGTTTATTTTTCGAAATACCTCAAATCCCAACAACAACATCTGGCTGGATTGCAATTCTTGGTTTAGGTATCATATGTAGTGCATTCTGCTTTATTGGGCAATCCGTCGTACAGCAATATACTTCCCCCACACATACCGGTCTAATTTTCTCTTTAGAGCCTATTTTTGCGGCTATTTTTGCCCTTGTGTTCTTAGGTGAAGTATTAACGATGCAATTATTAATTGGTGGGCTGTTTATTTTGGCAGGTAATATCGTTGCGCAGTTTGAGCAACTTCATCAGCTCCGCTTTATGCGACAACAAGCAATTGAGGAAAAATCATACTAAAATGGAGGAGCGTCCAAAAAGCCGTGCATAGCCGACTTTTTGGACGCTTTCGGCAGTGCTTCTTTAAAGGGCTCATTCATTAAAATAACAAGAGAATTCTTTGAAGCGAAAATCATGAATTGTTAAGTATTCCCTGCAAAATAAAGGCTAATCAACACGCATGTTAATTTCTGATAATATTATTCCTACCTTTTATTAGATTCAATAAATTTAAAAATTAGTTTGAATCACAATTTATGTGGCAAATCTACTTTTCAGTTCCCTTCTTTTTAAACAACCTGTTCTATTTTTTTACATAGCGGAATATATACTAATAGGCGCGCCTTATTCTGACAGTTCGAAATATACAATTAGTTTTCAAGAAATAAAACACATTGTATGATAGAAAATGTGATTTTTTCGCAAGTGGAAAATAATCTGAACCGTAATTACGCAATGTCGTAAACGATGAAACAACATATAAAGGACGTGTAAAAAAATGATTGGACGTAATGATCCATGCCTTTGTGGTAGCGGCAAAAAATATAAAAAATGCTGTGAAGGAAAAGCACAGGTAACATCTGCCTCACTATTTAACGAAGAAATAGAGATGATTTTACAAAGCTTTTATGAAACTTACCCACAGCGTAAAGATACTTTGCAATATATTGAACTTGTACAAGCTTGGAGCCCTAAGCTACAAGATTACCTACAACAAGAGCTAATTGAAGCGGTTGCTTTAGATGAGTTTTTCTTCCACGTTAGACCTGATATTTGGACAGGCTATTTAAAAAAGGTGAGCAAGAAAACAGTTCGTCCTGCAACGGTTCGCTTATTAGATAATTGGACATCACCAGCAATGTTTATCGGAGCGATTTCGCATGTAGATGAGCAATATATTCATGCAACACATGCAATGACAAAAGAAAGCTATAAAATCCGCCGTGAAAACAAAAAACCGATTCCTGAAGGTATGCAAATCTTTACCTTCTTGTTACCGGACGGGTCAGAGCAGGAAAACCATTTCCTAGCAGTCTCTACGCTTATTTTCTTCTCTTCTGAATACGAGAAAGTTTTCCAAACTTTTGTAAATAGCTGCCCAAGCTCTGAACAAGCAGCGCAATTTTTACAAAAGAATCATCTTGCCTTTTGGCAATTGCTTGTGGAAAATGGCTATGTAGGAGAGGAATTTACTTCCTTTGAAGCAGATGTGTTAGCGCAAGTAAAGCAATTCTTACAATTGCATACATTAAACGATGCGCAACTAATACCTATTTTAGAGGATTATTTAGTAGAGCAGCAGCCAGCAGCGCGCAAAGCTGCTGCAATTGCGGCAGGAGCAATTCGTTTTGGTCAAGAGCGTGCTTTATTTGAGGCTTCCTTTACAGTGAAAGAAATAGCTGAGCAATTCGGCATTTCTGCCACATCACTTAATAAATATTATCAAGATATGCTTGCCTACCAGCTCGCAACTGCATAATGAAAAAATAAGGAGATGGCTGAGCCATCTCCTTTAATTTAATTATTTATCATTAATTTTCATCAATTCTTGCCCTAAAAATTGTAGCTGTTCCCCCACTGTGCAAGATTCAATACAAAACTTATGTGCACCTGGCTTCCCACGCTTTTGTCGCAACTCACGAATAATAGGGCAGTCGACACAATACGTATCCGTAATAAAATCAATCTCTTGCATAACAGATACTTTATTCAATTTCGCTCCCCCCTTTTTGCATTTCCTTATTATACTTCTTTACAAATTATTTTGTCCATTATTCATCGTTTCGGCTTATAATTATATTCAGTAAAAGACGGAAAATGAGGGATTGATATGTTAGAAGTTTATATTGATGGTGCAAGCGCAGGCTATCCTGGTCCAAGTGGCATCGGTTTGTTTTTAAAAGGTGAGGGACATCATCTATTAATTAGTGAATACATCGGTGAAACGAATAATCATATCGCTGAATTTACAGCCCTTATACGTGGCCTAGAGGAAGCACAGCAATTAGGTGCAACATTGGTTTCTTTACGCTCCGATTCCAAAATTGTTGTCGCCTCCATTGAAAAATCCTATGTCAAAAATGAAGAGTTTAAGCCTTACTTAGCACGTGCAGAGGAATTAATCGAAACATTTGAGCTCTTTTTCATTAAATGGATTCCAGAAAAGGAAAATCGTGCTGCCGATGCTCTTGCCCGCGAAGCCATTCAAACAAAAGCAAATCGTAGAAAAGATGGCATTTGAAATCAGAACGTAGAAAAATAGCCGTTTTTTAAGAAAGTAGCTTATTTCAGAAGGTTATAAATACGAAATCTAACGGCTTATCCTAATTTATTTGCGACTTGAGCTGCTTTATTAGCGATTTATTACAACCTATGTTTTTAAGCTTATAAAATCGGATTAGATGCCAAAATGGGCTTTATTTATTTCTTTAATTACAGAAGGAAGAGCTTTAATATCGCGGTTTGCAAGCTTTTGGATTATGCTACTTCACTTTAAACACGAATAAAGCGTCCGAAAAATAGTGCCCCGCACGCTTTTTGGACGCTCTAGTGCTTTTATTTATTCATATTCAACAAAGCCCCAACTGCACCAGCGTAGCCTCTGTCCTGTAAGAAAATTGGATTATGCTTTTTTAAAATCGTATAATTGGCAATCACTTTTTGTAAATCTTCGTTATCTGTCAATGTCGAGCCAATATAAACGATATATGCAGTTTCCTTTTGCTCAGCAAATTGGATGCTTAATGTCGTAATCACTTCACCAACAAGACCTTGCACAGTGGCTAAAACATCTGCCTGTGGATGCTCTGTAGTAGCTGTAATGCCGACCTTACCAAAATTGCTCGCTGTTAAATCTCCTGCGATAGGTGTATCCATCCCTTGATAAATATCGCGTACGAGCAAATCAATATTTTCACGCACACCCGCTGAGGCAAGCTTTGTAATTTCTTTAAAATCGCTATGTCCTGTTAGCAGTGTGGCAAGACCAACTAATGTACCTCCACCTACACCAGTACCTCCAACACGCACGTGCTGTCCATTTTCCATATAATGAATCGAGGTCCCCGTGCCGATATTTGTAATAATCGCATTGTCAATTTGATGTCCTTCCTTAACAAGCAAATATTGCACACCTTTTAATGTCGCCTCAAACTCCACGATATATTCAATGGATTTCATCGTTTCAAGCTGCTCTCGTAGCTGTTCTGTGCGTCCACCTGTTAGCCCGATTTCTTCAACATTCGGATGCTGCTTTAACCATTCTTTTACAAGTTGTAAATCATTCGATGGGAAGCTTTCTAGCATTAACTGGCCATGCTCATTAAAATAAGCCATTTTTGTTAATGTTCCTCCTGCATCAATTCCTATCGATTTCAACATAAAAATCCCCTTTAAATTATATGCCTACTACCTCTTGTGGGAATAGATTACGTTTTCTATACTCCTCAATAATGACATATTCATATTTTTTTAGTAATTGACAAATCGTTTCTTCATACGCTTTAATTGATGGAACTTCCGTTAACTTCTCGAGTGCGAGCTCCTCTTCTTTTAACAGACTTTGCCATTTCAAGTTTTCTGTTTTTGGCATCGTACATTGATGTAGGCGCATCCACTTAGAAATCGATTTTAAACCTGCATATGTTAAAATCACTTTTCCAACAGATTGCGTGCTAATGTCTTGCAATGTGTTTTTAAGCTTGCTGGAAGGCTTCATTTTTATTAATTGCTTCGTATAAACTTCTCCATCCTCTGCTACTTGCTCTTTTTCCTGTATAGAAAAAGGCAACTTTTCGCGATGGGTTGTCTGTTTGACGATATCAATACGGTCATGCTGTACTTTGCAATTTACGTAAGTCACCATAATATCAAAGGCTGTTTCCAACTGTCTTGAATAGGCAAAAAGCACAAGCATATCATTTGTTTGCTGCCCCTCCATCAATGCTTCCCCATTCGTTTCGACAAAAATTTGCTGAAGGCTCTGTGCATCTGCTAACGCTCGATGCTGTATGCTCGCCTTTAAATTTAACTCTGCCATTAATTTTTGGAGGCTTGGCTGCTCGCGTAAACTATGAGCAATCATATATTTTTGCTGATAATCGACCATCGGAAATAAAAAATCGCTGCTTAGATGATGGCGCTCCATCTCCTCTTCTAAAACTTTGCGATCAAACTCTCCAAAAGTAAATAATACGTAGTGTCCCTCACACCAGCGCTTAAACTTTTGAATCGCCTCTCTAAATGATGGCGCTCCTAGCAATTCTTCTGTTGTAATGCCTGTCAGCTTTTGAATATGATTATTCAATTTTTTAAATTTATAAGGCTGAATTAGTTGCGTAAAGGTCGTTTGTGTACCGTTTGGAAGCCATTTTACCGCCCCAATTTCAATAATACACTGTCTCCCCCGTATGAGCGCAGCCTCGATATCAATGAATATGTACGTTTTATCACGTGTCATATAGTCACCTACCATTGTCGTATTGCTTCTACTATTCTAACTTAGAATGAGAATGAGGAAAACCCCATCTACTAAAATAAAATAACAATTTCAGCAGTTACTAATTTATCTTTCATACATTTTGCGTTACGATAGAGGGTGTATATATTTGAGGAGGAGTCGGTATGACAAATAAAGTGCTTCAAAAAGATGCAATGCGCGTTTTAAAGGAAACGAGCCGCACTTTTTATATTCCGATAACATTTTTACAAAAAGAATTAAAGATGGCTGTTGCGACTGCTTATCTTGCAATGCGTGCCATTGATGAAATTGAGGACCACGAGGATATTGATAATACGACAAAGCAGGAGCTGTTGATGGCGACAGGCGAGCTTTTAAAAAAGCCCTTCGATACGGAAGCCTACACAGCACTTCTTGCCCCTCAGCAGGATAAATGGCCTGAGGTGACGGTGCGTCTAGCAGATTGGCTAGAGGCATGCCCAGCGAGAGCGTTACCGCTTGTTACAGCCGCAACAAGCGAAATGGCGATGGGTATGGCGAAATGGGCCAAAGCTAATTGGCAAGTGAAAACGCGTGAAGATTTAGACGATTATACATATTACGTCGCTGGACTTGTCGGGGTAATGCTGTCTAATCTGTGGCTGGAGTTTGAGGGGATTGAAACAGACAGAGAGCTAGCAATCGGCTATGGTCGAGGCTTACAGGCTGTTAATATTTTACGCAATGAGCAGGAAGACTTGAACGAGCGTGGCGTAAGCTTCGTACCGGACGGCTGGGGACGCCAAGAGTTATTTGCTTATGCTGAGGAGAACTTAGCTAAAGCAGATGAATATATGAAGAGCATTAATAAACGTACTGTCCTGCTGTTTTGTCGCTTACCACTCGCTTTAGCGCATAAAACTTTAAAAGCAATGCATGATGGTCGCGAGAAAATGTCGCGTGCCGAAGTCGAGCAAACTGTCGAAGAAATTCAAGCAGACTAATTCATGCTAAAAGATTGCTCAATTTTAGCGCTGCATTAACAGAAAGATTTTCCTACTAAGGAGCAACACCACTAAAGTCAGTGTTGCTCCTATTTTTTATTTTTAAATTACATAAATATAATAATTGATTGCTGCTATTAATTGCTTTCGGGAAATTGTAAATTTTTTTATAAAATGCTACGATTAAAAATAGAGGAGGGGTTTTATGCAAACATATAAAATTTATGTAACGAATATTTCACAAGCGCTCACTGCATTAAAGGAAGAAGGCTATGAGGGCAAAGATAGCGGTACATTTATTGAAGTAGCGTTCGACCCAAATCAAAAAATGTCCGTCATTATGCTATTAAATAAACATAAAATTGTTGTTTATGATATAGAGGAAGCATAATTTTAAGGCTATCGGGAAATCAAGAACACCCAATAGCCTTTTAGCTTATTTTACAGATGCCTATTAGATTTTAACTATGGCATAGCTCTTGCTGCTTGGCCGTCAGTTCGATTTCAAAACCTAAATCTTCTAGCATCTTATAATCTTTATTTTTTTCCTGCCCCGCTGTCGTTAAATAATCGCCAACAAAAATACTATTTGCCGCATAAAGTCCTAGCGGTTGCAGTGCGCCTAAATTAACCTCTCGCCCGCCAGAAATTCGAATTTCCTTGGTCGGATTGATAAAACGGAATAACGCGAGCACTTTTAAGCAGTAACGAGGATTTAATTCCTTTGTTCCTTCAAGCTTCGTGCCAGCAATCGCATTTAAAAAATTAACAGGAATCGAATCCGCATCAAGTGCATGCAGTGCATATGCAATATCTACAACATCTTGCTTCGTTTCCTTCATGCCCACAATCGCACCTGAACACGGTGACAGCCCATGCTTTTTAGCAATCTCCACTGTATTAACACGGTCTTGATACGTATGGGAGGTCGTAATAAAATCATGGTGTCTTGCAGATGTATTCAAGTTATGGTTATAGCGGTCAACACCAGCCTCTTTTAACTGCTCCGCCTGCTCCTCCTTAAGTAATCCTAAACAAGCGCATACCTTTAAGCCATACTTTTCTTTAATTTCCCTAACCGCTTCACTCACAATACGAACATCCTTGCGCGTAGGTCCTCGACCACTCGCAACAATGCAAAATGTACCAATTTGATTGTCAAATGCCTGCTTCGCTCCTGCTAAAATTTCCTCTTTCGTGATAAATGGATATTTCTCAATTGGTGCACTTGATATCGATGATTGCGAGCAATAACCACAGTTTTCAGGGCAGTAGCCACTTTTGGCATTCATAATCATATTAAGCTTCACTTTATTGCCGTAATAGTGCTTGCGAATAGTATATGCTCCATGTAGCAAAGGCAATAATTCCTCATCTGGCACACTCAAAATCGCCAAGGCTTCATCATTCGTTAAAAGTCTTCCTTCAATCACTTCATTCGCTAATTGCTGCCAGCTCATTCTGCTCCCCACTCCCTACTTGATTGGTAAAATTCGCAATGTCTTTTGTAAACGATAGGCAAGTAATCCTGCAAAGATTGCTAAAACAAAATCTTTCGGCATCGGCGGAACCATCCATGCCCATGCCATTTTATAACTAAAGCCATCCGGCGCAGCAGCCCAAAGCTGATAGGCAAAATACATCCAATTCGTACCTAAAATATAAATCAAGGTCATCGTTATTAAGCCGCTTACTACATAAGCCTTTCTTGATTGGTAGCGCTCAACAATTGCGCCCGCAATATAAGCGCAAATGATAAAGCTAACAATAAAGCCGAATGTAGGAGATACAAGTGCTGAAGGCCCCCCAGAAAATTTTGCGAAAACAGGTGCGCCAGCTAGTCCAATACACATATAAACTGTACAAGCAACTGCACCTTTCACTCGCCCTAGCACAAGCCCAGCTAAAACTCCAAAAAAGGTTTGCAATGTGATAGGTACCCCACCCGCAACTAAAAACGGCACAAAAGAAGTGATATTCGCTCCAACCATCATTAATGTTGCAAACGCACTGCAATAAAGTAAATCCAAAGTACGCCAAGCTGTTCTTTTTGATACTACTTCCATTAATTACACCTCCACTTACGTTAACCAAATAAAAAATAAGGTTAACATAAATATAAATGAAGGATTAAATTTTAGTCAATAGTTTTTTATAATCTATATTTATTAATTGCCACTGGATTAACTCTCATCCAGATTTTTCTGAGCTAATTGGTGGGAGTTAACCTAAAACCATCACGACCCATGACATACGCTGGAGGTTTAGGTCATCACGATATTAGTCACTCAGTCGTTATCTTCTTAGAGTGAGTTCCTCTTTATTAGCGAGTGTTTGGACATCCGCTGAAATCGGTCTTATACTTGCATTCATTTCGTCACCTATAGTGGTGGGAGACTTCTGTACCTATCGCTATGCTTTCTGTACAAAAAACATTGCTGAAAGACGTTAAATCAACTGATATTAAAAACGTCTTGGGGCGAATATCAATATTTCTACTTTGTTACGTTCAAATGCGGCAACGAACTACAAAAGCCTTCCAAAGATAGGGGGAACAACACGAATTTGGCATATTATTTACTTACTAGGTATTTCTATTAGGGCATTAAGCCTTGATATATAAATTCACCTTTGTTTACATGTTTTTTTGGGAAAATATCTACTAATTAATTCACACATATTATTTATTTATAAAAATATGATGAATACGACTAGAGAACATGTCAGCTACTTCATACTATGGAAATGTAATCTGCAGATTATAAATCATTATTTTTGGGAGGTGAAAATTACATGCCTTTAACTACTGGCCCAATTGAAAATACAGGAAACTTACCTGCTAATGCGACTAGTGTTCGTGTAAAAGTTCTCAATCTCACTGGTGGTTTACTAACTGGAGTAGTCCGAGTTTATAGACTTAACGGTTCAAGACAATTATTGTCAACAACTCCTTTTGCAGCTGCGGCTAATGCTTCTACCTTTGTAACTCCAGGTGTAGGGGGCGCGTTCCAATATGAAGTTGAAATTGCCCCAAATCAAACTGGTGGATTATATAGTGTTTATGGGCGAACAGCTTCAGGTGTTATCATTGATGCTCAAAGACTTGTAAACTCAGAATTAACACCAATTCTTTAATTGAATAAACAGATTTTTACTGTTAATCCCGGAAGGGGCTGTCCAAAAAGCCGTGCATAGCCGGCATTTTGGACAGTAGCGATGATGTTTCACAAAATATTGATTCATCGCCTCTTTAAACAATGGGATGAACATGGGCTTTAGCAGTGTACTCCTTCAGTAAAAGGGAAGCGATGAAAACATTGATTTCAATGCGGTGGCAAAACAAAATGGACTTTTCGGACAATTCTTTCTCTTATTTTTCTAATTCCTCCCTTACATATTTTGGTTCGAATATTGAGAACAAATTAAAAAAGCTGCTCACAAGAAACATGTGAAGCAACTTCTATTTCAGGCTGTACATAAAGTTATACAACTGTCGGGACGCTTAGAAGTTCAAAAAATGCAACTAATCTAGTCAGTCGCATAAAGTTTATTTATTTTGTATTATGAAATAATCTCACATTTCAAGGTATTTCGATTTACTGTGATATATTTACCTGTTGATTTATTCATTACTTGTGATACTTCCTTAGTATGCATTATCTCACACCAATCATTTTGTATATCCACCAATAATTTTATTTCCACATCACTTTCTCCATATTTTAAACCACTATAAGATAATTTTGTCATTGTCATCATTCCTTCCTTTATCTTTAAAATGTTATCAAATATGGTATTTCAATCTCCTTTTTTATATAATCTCAGATGTGTTGATTATGTAAATATTGTCTATTAATTAGCATGTTTTATTTAGAGGAAGCACCTTTTGTTAGGCATACACTCGTTGATTGGAGTGGAGGGGGCGACTCCATCGGGATCAGTGCGAGCTGAAAATCCATTTATTTTGGCGAATGCCGAAATAAATTAGTTGAAGCCGCCCCCCGAGGAAAGCGTCCCCCGCAGCGGAAATTAACGAATAACTAGGTTTTCTCTGTAAAATAAAGGCTAATCAACACACCTGATATAATCTATTTCTAATATACTACACATCATTGAAATTTATAAAAAAGCAACAATCTTTGCGAAAACAGCCTAGCAAAAAAAGCAACTTAGAAAACAAACGCCTTCTAAGCTGCTGTAATTTAATATGAAAATTTATAATTTATAGCATAAAAACATTCCTTACATTGTTAATTAGCGCTCACACTTTCACCTAAATATGCATTTAACATCCACGTATGTTTCTCAATACTTTGATACATTGCATTTAACATATCCTCTGTACGGTCGTCGCCTTCCTCTGCTGCAATTGACATCGTTTCATTAAGTGCCTGCATAATTGTTTTAAAATCGGCGACAATTGTAGCAACCATTTGTTCCGCCGTTTCCTTACCTTCTGCTTCTTCAATTAAAGATTGAGCTAAATGTTCTTGCAATGTTGCGACAGGCTTGGCATCTTTTGACAAAATACGCTCTGCCAATTCATCTAAGTTTAATGTTGTTTCGTTATATAATTCTTCAAATTTTTCATGTAGCGTAAAGAAAGATGGACCACTTACATACCAATGATAATTGTGTAATTTCGTATACAGTACAGAATACGTTGATACAAGCTCGTTTAATTTTGTGTTTAAATTTTTAGACATAGATAAAAACTCCTTTGTATTTTAGTACACTATACTTTACCCACTTTTTACTTTTTTAATCATTTATTATTTTTTCATAGAGAATGACTGCACAATGTTAGCATTAATTTTTTAATTGGATACTTCATTAGGATAAATGGACCTAATTAATTCAAAAGAGGCCTTTGTTAAATATTTTGCAGGCTCTTTCATCGCCATCTCTGTCGTAATAGAATGATGAACGACTGTGCCACAATAGTGAAAATGTTGTGTTAATATCTGTTTGTCCTCTTCCGCAATTGTGCCTGACAATAAAGCAACAGGTATATCGTGCTTTCTGGCATATGTAAGTACACCAAACGGTGCTTTGCCGTGTAATGTTTGTTGGTCAGATTGTCCTTCACCAGTAATAATCAAATCGGCATTTTCAATTGCTTGCTCAAACTGCAAGTGCTTTAATACAAGCTCTACCCCTTGATTAAACTGACCATTCAAAAAAGCGATTAATGCACCGCCCATTCCTCCAGCAGCACCAGCACCTTTGTAATGATGTAATTGTATTCCCATTTCTCTCTCTATAACATCAGCCCATTTTGTTAAAGCCTTGTCAAAATATTCGATTTCATGTGCTGGCACACCTTTTTGTTTGCCGAAAATTGCCGTAGCTCCTTTCTCACCAATAAGCGGATTATCCACATCACAGGCAATTGAAAAATAAGCATGCGCAATTCGCTTATCCCAATTTGTAAAGTCTAAATGATGAATTCGCTGTAATCCATCTATTGTTGTTTCAATCTCCAATCCTGCTACATCAAGTAAACGCAAGCCTAGTGCACGTAACATCCCTACACCACCGTCGTTTGTTGCACTCCCACCAATGCAAATAATAAATTCCCTATAGCCTTGAGCTAATGCCTCTTGAATCAACTGTCCTGTACCAAAGCTTGAAGCAATTTTAGGGTTTCTTTCATCCTCGCCAAGTAATGTTAAGCCAGAAGCTTGTGCCATTTCGATGATGCATGTTTTACCATCCCCTAAAATTCCGTAGCTCGCTTTAATTTCCCTGCCTAATGGATCTAAGACTTGTGCTGTTTTCAATTGACCATTTGTACATTGAATTAGCGTTGCGAGCGTCCCTTCCCCACCGTCTGCAATTGGAAGAAGCACTGTTGTGGCATTAGGCTTCAGTTTTTTTATTCCTTGTTCAATACTTTTTGCAGCCTCAAATGCGGATAATGTTCCTTTAAATGAATCGGGGCTAATGACAATTTTCAAATGTCCCACTCCCTTCCTATGTACTTTTGGAATTATTATAGCATCAATTTCAGCCTAATTACCGATGGAGTACTTTGTTTATTTTTGTTATGCTAATAGACGGTTTCAAAAAAACGTGTCCTGCAAACACGAATAAGGTGGAATATCTATTATGAATTACAGAGTTTTATTGTATTATTTTTACACAACGATTGAGGACCCTGCGCTATTTGCTGAAGAGCATTTACAACAGTGTAAGGACCTTGAACTAAAAGGTCGTATTTTAGTTGCGACAGAAGGTATTAACGGTACAGTTTCCGGTACAGTTGAAGCGACAAATGCCTATATGGAATTAATGAAAAATAATCCATTATTCAAGGGAATTGTCTTTAAAATTGATGAGGTAGAAGGTCACGCATTCAAAAAAATGCATGTACGCCCTCGCCCTGAATTAGTAAATTTAAGCTTAGAGGATGATATTAATCCGCATGAAATTACAGGTGAATACCTATCCCCTGCACAATTTTTAGAGCAAATGCAAGATGAAAATACGGTTGTTTTAGATGTGCGCAACACGTATGAATATGATGTCGGGCACTTCCGTGGTGCCATACGCCCAGAAGTCGAAAATTTCCGTGATACGCCACAATGGGTGCGTGAAAATCGCGAATTATTTGATGGGAAGCGCGTATTAACTTATTGTACTGGCGGCATTCGCTGCGAGAAATTTTCTGGCTGGCTAAAGCGGGAAGGCTTTGAGGATGTAGGGCAATTACACGGCGGCATCGCGACTTATGGCAAAGACCCTGAAACAAAAGGTCAGCTTTGGGACGGTCAAATGTATGTGTTCGATGAACGATTAACTGTGCCAATTAACCAAGTAGAGCATGTTGTTGTAGGAAAAGACCATTTTGATGGCACGCCTTGCGAGCGCTATATTAACTGCGCTAACCCCGAGTGTAATAAGCAAATTTTAACATCTGAAGAAAATGAAGCAAAGCATTTAGGTGGCTGTACAATTGAATGTACGAAGCATGAGCGCAATCGTTACATTGTTAGACATGCTTTATCAGAGGAGCAAGTGCAACAAGCAATTGCTGCACTAGAGCAAGCCTAGTTTTTTAAGCAATCGGAGTTGTGCGAAAAGTCCATTTTGTTTTGCCACCGCAGTGAAATCAATGTTTTCATCGCTTCCCTTTTACTGAAGGACAACACTGCTAAAGCCCATGTTCATCCCATTGTTAAAAGAGGCGACGAATCAACATTTTGTGAAACATCATCGCTACTGTCCAAAAGGCTGGCTATGCACGGCTTTTGGACAGCCCCAACTTTAGCTTCTATAATCCATTATCTAGTTCAAATTTTAAGCTTTCTAGCTACTTTTGTATTCACTCTTGAAAAGCAGATATGTTCCAAAGTGTAACCGTTGTAATTTCACCATATTTTTCAATTCGCTTTTAGACGCAGTGATAAGTAAAGGCATTACTACCATAAATCCCTACAAGCAATCGAATATTTTGTGTGAATTGAACATGGTATGTTGTTTCGTAAAAATATGCAATTTATTTGATTAAATTTGGCATCGTTAGCGCCATATTTTGCATTTCTTGCAATCGCATTGAATGCTTCCATAACGCATTTTACGTTTTTTGCTCTCTATTAAGTAAAATCCCCCAAAAAATGCTCCTAATTTCGAGTGAAATGCTTTTCTAAATAATCAGCAGTTAGTTTATAGTGCTCGACAAGCTCTGTTACTACATCTAAAATTTGTACCTTTAATGCTCATTTTTCAATAAATGGATAATCGTTTGTAGTATTGTGACATTTTCCACTACAACTAATTGCAATTTTTTGCGTGTACGAATAATTGTATGGTAAAGCACTTGCAATGGGTCAATTGCCGCACTTTTTCTAGCAGCTGACAAACGACCATTTGCCTTATAGGTGAAATGATTATCAATAATGACACATACGCGATTAAATTCATGCCCTAAAATATCACGTGTCGTCGGTCGCTCGAAGTGATAGCAATCTACAACAAGCCATTTCGTTCTTTTACATTCTTCGATATGTTGGATAAAGGCATCTTTTGTCGAAAAATAATGAACGCTAATATTTGGAAAATGTTGTTTACCTATAACTAAGCGTTGGTCAAAAAGCTGTTGCACAAATGATTGCATTTCCTTGTTGTAACGCATCACCATTTTAAGCTCATAAATTTTTGTATCAAAATGCTTCTCAATATAGCCAAGCACGTCAATTCGTTTCCCTTTTCCAAATAAATAATGCCCTGCATCAAGCGAAAAAACAGCAGGTGTATTGCTTTGCATAAGCTTTGCTCGAATATGCTGGAGCTGCTCATAGCTTAGCTTTTGAGCCTCATCTATTACGACGATATCAATATTTGTTAAAGACATGACACTTACTGTTTGAATATCCCAACCATATTGCTCATTTAAAATACGCTGTCCGCGATTTAACACATTGCCATGCACGAGTACAACCCTTTTCCCTGCTTTTTTCCACGTTTTTACTAAATCATATGTCAGTAATGTTTTGCCTGTTCCTGGTGCTCCATCAATGACAACAGATGTATTTTGCTCTACTAAATCAAGTATTTCTCTTTTAAATGTCATTTGTGGAGAGGTTAAAAAATATTCCCCATTAATAAATGCATGTGGTAGCTCAAATGGTGAAACAAGATAATTAATTGGGTCGAATACATCATCAATATTCGTCAGCATTCGGGCTTGCTGATTTTCTAACACTTGCAGCAGATGTAAAAACGATACTTTGATTAGCTTCTCATCTTTTAACTGATACAGTGTTTTCGTTGATGAAACAAATGTAAAGCTTAAAATATCAACTTCTAAAAACTTTAAGTAATAGACATTTTGCTTTAATTGCTTAAGTATGCGATGCTCTGTACTTTCACTCTTCAACTCAATATTTACAATATAGTTTTTCCCAATACGTAATAAATCGAATTCCTTGCTAATTTGCTTAATTCGATAGCCAACAAAAAATTGATGTAGCTGTGCTGCACCAGCGCTAGCTAACTCTGTAATAAGCATATTCAAATCATCTAGCTCGTTCGTCCGCATTTTATCCATATCAAACTGCTGCGTATATTGTAGAAAGGCAGATTCGGATAAATCCTTATATGCGTCAAGCAATGATTGTAAATGAATTGCTTTCATTAAATATCACCCACCTATTTATTAGTCTATCGAATAATGGTATGGAGTGGAAGGCTAACTATGAATTATGATGATTATTCCTATATATTTGATTTTAGGGTCTTTATAATGAGCCAAAGACCCAGCGATGATTGTAACGGTAAAGCTGTGATGGTCTGTATGCACCTTCCTTTACCTCTTTACCTGTTGCCACAACTTTGTCAGCAATATGACGACGGAATTGTGCCTTAAATAAGCTTTTTCCTAAAATCATTTCATTTTATGTCACAATATTTCATTAATTTACATGTTATAATTGGATGGAATCTTTCGGAAAGCGAGGAGAAGCAAATTGTTTTATTACGTAGCAAATTGCATTTGTTGCAAAAAAGATTTTAAAATTGTAGAAGGCTCTCGCAAGTATCAGTTGTACAAGCAAAATATGAATGGTAGGTTTGCATGTGATGATTGTAGTCACAAAGTTGAACTAGATGCACGAAAAGGTTTATTTGGGAAGTTGGGGTAAAGGGCGTCCAAAATGCCGTGCGGTAGTAGGCATTTTGGACGCTTTTGTTTGGTGTTTCGGCAAAATATATGCCTTTGAAAATAGGGAAATACTAGATTTAGTGGCTTGTTTTTTTATTTAAAATAAAATTTAGATAAGCACTGTAATAGAGCAAAATCAAGTTCATCTATTACATCTATCTGTCCAACCATATCCCATAAATGAATATGCGACATTTCTTCATTTACTGTAAAAGGCATTAATTGCTCCAGTTCCCCATAGTATATGGGGTTGTATTTGCTTTTACCAGTTTCTATATTTTGACTTTGCGCTACACCAACAAACAGTAACTTTTTGACCACTTGTCCCGTTTCCTCATATAGCTCCCGCATCGCGCATTGCCTTGGTGTTTCTCTTACTTCACGTTTTCCTGCTGGTAATTCCCATTGATTGCGCCAACGATTATAACAAATTAACCATTTTCCTTTCATTTGAATAATAGCATACGAGCCTGCTAATGGTTCAAGCCTTACTAGCTCATTTTCTTGAAGCTGTAGTAACTTCAAAAAAGTATATCCATGATTTTTCGTTTGCATGTAATCTCCTTAAGTTAATAGATTAACCGTTCTACTGAAATCAATTTATTATTTGCGAATTTTGCTACGATAATATCTGGCATTTTTAAGCTTTGCCAAAACTCTATATCATATTGTTTATCGAAATAGTTCAATAATAAGGTTAAAATATTGCCATGTGTGCCAACGACGATGTTTTCATTTTTATGGCAGTTCAGCAATTTTGCAATAGTTGGAATAACACGTTTTTGGGCGGTTATGTTTGACTCGCCTCCTGCAAAAGAGAAAGTCGGTTCAGCCCATACTTTGGCAATGCCACTTAAAAAATCAGAAATCGTTTCCGTTGCTAAAATGCGTTCATTCAATGTTTCTTTTTGAATAATCGTTAAGTTTTTCTCACTTGCTATCGGCTGAATTGTTTCAATGGCACGTTTATAATTACTGGCATATATTGCGTGAATTTCTAATGCTCCAAACACTTTTACTAATTTCTGCGCCTCCACCCAGCCTTCTTTTGATAAAGGTCTGTTGTATTCGTCTGGTGTGTAGTATGAGTGTGCATGGCGCACGAAATAAATTGTATTCATCGCCTATCTCCTGTACTGCTCTGGGATTGGTTTATTTGGTCTTTGTGAGCAATAGTGACAGTCTGAGTCATTACATTTTTCCTCAAGCCATTTATTGCATGTTGCACAAAAATAAGCATCATACTGGTCATCTCGAATTTTTTGACTGCGACATTGTTGACAACGCTCTTCTAAAATTCTTCCTTCAATTTTAAAGCCATTAATTATGACATAATCATCCTCTTGTCGGATGTTCATATATTTCCCCTCCATTATTCACTTTCATTCATATGGGGTATCCATGAGTTTTTGACAAAAACTTACTGATTGAAAACGAGAGTAACATAGGGTTCCTCAAAGTAAAAGAGAAAAGAATGAAATTCCTCTTTCAATGCACTTCCAAAACAAATTTGCCTTTTCCAACAGCCCTCCATTAACTTTACTATTATTGCTATGCTAATATCAAGATAACTGGGAAGGAAAATAACAAATGGTTCATTACACAAATATACGATGAAATAATCCCGCTTTTTGAACTAATAGCGATGATATTTGAAAAAAAAAGGACAGGGATGTCCCAAAATGCAGGCTATGCACGGCTTTTGGGACATCCCTTGAATGCTGAAAGAAGTTAATGCTCTTCCCCCACTATCTCTCGTATTACATTATTATAGGCTAGTTGAATTTCAATCTTATCATCTTTATCATTTGCAATTAACTGCGCCACTTGTTCATGCAAAGTTTTTGAAACACCATTTAGCTGATTTTGCATAATATTTGATTTTAATAATTGCTCATAATGTTTTACTACCTGTCTATCCATTTTGTGCACCTCTTTAAATTACTTGCTCGATTTGCTGACGCAATGTTTTCGCTGCTGCTACCATATTTGCTAACGCTGCCACCGTTTCTGGCTCCTTACGCGTTTTTAAGCCGCAATCTGGATTTACCCAAAATTGGTTACGTGCTAATACTTGTAGGCTATCTTCCATAATTGTCAGCATTTCTTCCTCACTTGGCACGCGTGGGCTATGAATATCATAAACACCTAAGCCGATGCCTTTGTCGTAAGGGTTATTCTGTAGTGAGCGAATGAGCTCTCCATGACTTCTAGACGTTTCGATTGAAATTACATCCGCATCCAAGGCACTAATTGGCTCAATGAAATCATTGAATTCGCAGTAACACATATGTGTATGAATTTGCGTTTCATTCTTTACGCTGGCTGTCGCCAGCTTAAAGCCTCCTACAGCCCATTGTAAATAAGCATCCCACTGCTCTTTGCGAAGCGGTAAGCCTTCTCTTAATGCGGGCTCGTCTACCTGAATAATGGAAATACCTGCTTGCTCAAGTGCCTCGATTTCCTGACGCAATGCTAATGCAATTTGATATGTCACGTCTTTACGCTCTATATCATCACGCACAAATGACCAATTCAGAATTGTTACAGGACCTGTTAACATTCCTTTCACACGACGCTTTGTTAAGCTTTGTGCATAAAGTGTTTCCTTCACAGTCATCGGCGCTTCCCACGCTACATCTCCGTAAATAATTGGTGGCTTTACACAGCGTGAGCCGTAAGATACTACCCATGCATTTTCAGTAAATGCAAAACCTGCTAGCTTTTCGCCAAAATATTCTACCATGTCTGTCCGCTCAAACTCACCATGCACTAGAACATCAATATCCAGCTCCTCCTGGATTGCAATCCAGCGTGCTGTTTCTCGCTTTAAAAATTCATTGTACACTTCAGTTGTTACATCACCTTTGCGCCATGCATTGCGCTTTTGCTTTACTTCATCTGATTGCGGGAAGCTACCAATCGTCGTTGTAGGAAATAACGGTAATTGTAGCGCCTTCTGTTGAATTGCCACACGCTCTTTATAGGATGTTTTGCGCTCAAAATCTGCTTGCTGAATCATTTGAACTGCCTGTTGTACTCCCTTATTGTTGCGAATAGGATGGTTTTTCAACGCTTCTATCGCCTTCATGCTTGTTGATATGGCGCTATTAGTTGATGTGTCCTGTCCATTCAAATAAGCTGTTACTTCCACAATTTCAACTATTTTTTCATCTGCAAAAGCAAGCGCATCTCGCAAGGTCGAATCGAGCCTTGCTTCAAACTTCGTCGTAATAGGTGTATGCTGTAAATGGCACGAAGGCTGAATCCATAGCTCCTTAGCACCTGAAAGTTGCTCAATTGCCTTCACCGTCGAATATACTTCCGCTAAATTTGCCCGCCAAATATCTCGTCCATTGATGATACCAATAGCTAAAACTTTGTCTCCTGGGAAACCATGCTGACGTAGTGCATTCATATTATGCGTATAGCCATGTATGAAATCTAGCCCAATACCATGAACTGGGAGCTGTGTAAGCTGCTCGTATGCTGATAAGGATTCAAAATATGTTTGTAACATCAATTTCGCTTCTGGTACAGATGCAGAGAGCTGTGCATATATTTCCTGCACAAGTTGAATTTCTTCCTTATCTAATGAAGTAACAAGCGCCGGCTCCTCAAGCTGTATCCATTCCGCGCCAACCTCAGTTAGCTCCTTTATTATTTGTGCATATAAAGGTAAAATGGCTAAAACGAATGACGCTTGAGATACGCGGTCATAGCCCTTTGTTAGTTTTATAAATGTATAAGGGCCAATAAGTGTCGGCTTTGCGGTAATATCAAATGCAGCCTTTGCTTCTATAAAATGCTTTAGCACTGTATTTTCTGTTAACTGTAGTGGTTGCCCTTCGTATTCAGGCACAATATAGTGATAATTCGTATTAAACCATTTCGTCATTTCACTTGCGACTGCCTCTTTATTGCCACGTGCCATAGCATAATAAGTTTGCAAATCAACTTTCCCACCTTGCCAATTAAAGCGCTTTGGTACAAGTCCAAACATAACAGCCATATCCAGCACGCGGTCATAATTGGTAAAATCGCCAACTGATACTACATTCAATCCTAGCTGCAATTGTTTTTCGATGCGACTTAAACGAATTTCCTTTTGCTGTGCTAGAAAATCCTCTTCTGTTATTTCGTGTTTCCAAAACTTTTCTAAAGACTTTTTCCATTGGCGATTTTCCCCAATATATGGATAGCCAATCGTTGTTGTTACATATGCCATTTCACAAACCAACCTTTCAAAATTAGTTTTTTACAACAAAAAACCATTTTCCCTCATTGGAAAATGGCTAATTAATTTATATATCGCAAAAAAACACGTAATGGTATTCCATTCGCTCTTGTTTTATCGCTCGTACTTGTAACATTTATCGTTACTTTTCACCACCTATTTCCACGTAGGTATTTGGTGTGTACTAGATATTGGCAGGTCTCCTGGCTTGTCATCACAGCGCCTCACAGCCTTCCCAGTTTCCCACCAGTGGCATTTGTGATTTGCTCCGACTTACAGTTGCGGGACAGCGTCGGATTTGCACCGACTTCCCTTTTAAGCCAAACCTTCGCTTGGCACCAACTCTTACACATTATTCAATTGTGCTATTACTTTATCATACTTTTATCTAAATGTGCTATCTTTTCTTAATATTTTTATTTCTTTAGTATGTTTTAAAAAAAGCTGTAAAAAGGCGTGTCTCAAAATGAATTTTCAGACACACCCTTCCCCACTGCTCTCAACAATTTGATTTTCCATTAGCAAAGAGCCTCTTTATTTACGCTTTAAAAACAGTAATGCTAATCCAGCTAATATCACAACAATAATTGCTGACATAAGCCAGCCGCTTTTAGTGCTTGCTTCCTCTGCTGCATTAGCCGCTGTTTGCTGTAGCTGTACATAATGCAATGCCATATCTTCTACAGAATTCTCTTCCGCATGATGGTCGTCATGACCATGACTGTGACTATGACCGCCACTTGCTGTTGTAAAATAAGACAGCTCAACAGTGCTACCTATCCAATCCTCTGCCTTGTCAGAAGTTGCAGAAATACGCGGATGTCCAGATAAAGGATATTCATGACCAGCGATGACTAGAATCGTTGTTTTATCTTCCATTTTTACTTCTTCAATCACACCTGTAGGACCAGTAACGAAGCCGCCCATTTGTGGCAATGTATGACCGCCCATATCATCATTCAAATGCGCAAAAATAAAATCGATATATTGTGCCTTTGTCATTGTTGCGTCTGGCTCATCAAGATTTAATGCCTTATGGAAAAGCGCTGTATTTAGCTCCTTATATGTAATATCACCCTCTAACGAGGATACATATTCCTCCTGCAAACTAGCATTTGCTTGCTGCTCAAAATCTTCCCCCTCTAATTGGTAAAAGCCCGCAACCCATGCTGCAAATTCCATACGTGATAAGTTTTTTTCTTGCGCTAGCTTCATATCCTGTCCATTATAACCAAGCAACCCTAAACTATTTAACAATAGTATTTTTTGCGCATTTTCAGCAGTTGGTTCAACGTCCTCATAGATGTTTTTCTCTGTCATAGTATGCGCCGAAACGCTTTGAGCAGCTATTAAAAAGCATAGCCCTAAAAATGCAAATATTTTTTTCATACTTTTTCCTCCCATTATCTATCTGCTTTTTCAGTATAGCCAAGAAATGTGAGTAAAGTATGAAATTACTTTCGTTTTTTTAGGGAATTTTCAAATTCCACACTGCAAGTAATTCGTGCTAAATAAGATGGCTTTATTTGCACCTAAAAAAATGTTCCAATGCTTGCTGAAATGCTGTCATTTTATGCTGTTCTTTCAGCGCAAGGCGGAACCACTCGCCATCCATACCAATAAAATTTTGTGTATGCCGCAGGACAATTCCTTTTTGTAATAGTGAGAAATAAAATTTTGTCGCATCATATGTAGACGGCAAACGGAAGGCTACATAGTTCGTTTTACTCTTCGTCACAATGCAGCCTTTTTCCATCAAAAATGGAATAATTACTGCACGATTTTGTGCTGCCTGCTGCCTTGATTTTGCACAGAAATCCTCTTCCTGCAATGCTTGCATACCAAGTGCAATCGAGATTGCACTGACATTCCAGTGGGGTAGCTCTTGCTTTATTTTGAAGGCATGCTGTGTAAGTGCATAGCCAAGTCTCACACCTGCCATACTATACATTTTTGTCATAGAACGAAGGATAATTAAACGATTAGAGCTAGCTACCAGCTCCGCCATGGACTCTGTCTCATCTGTCCAATCCATAAATGCCTCATCTATAACAAGGTCACAGTCCACTCGCTCTCCATATTGCAATAGTTCAATCAATTGCTTTTTAGGCGTTACAACACCCGTCGGATTGTTTGGATTACAAATATATAAAGCTTTCGCGCCGCACATTGCCTCCTTTAATCGTTCCATCGGCAAAGAATAGTTCGTTAGCTCCTCTACTTCAATTGATTGAATAATAGCCTGCTGCTGCTCCAATGTGCGTGCATATTCAGAGAAGGAAGGCTGCACAATGACAATTTTTTCGCGTGCATAACATCTCGCTAAAGCCATTAAAATTTCTGCCGCACCATTTCCTATAACGATATATTCTGTCGCTACATTATGTCGGTATGCCAACTGACTTCGTAGTGGCTCTGCATCCTCATGCGGGTAGGCGGCGATTTCTTGAAATAACGATGTCCAAATAGCCCCAAAGCTTGCTGGTGGTCCTAAGAAGTTAACGTTTTCACTTAAATCAATGATTTGCTCCGGCATTTCAAGCTCTAACTCTCGATACAATGTACTTGGATTAGCTCCATGTGCTGGATATCGCATAAATAACACCTCCTATTAATAACGTAAAAATAATCGTCACTGTGTATAGATGCTGTATAGTGTGCAAAATATGCTGTTTATTTAATTCTACGGTCGGCTCCCCCATATACGCACGAAACGTTGTTTTACCTTGATACATATTTTCACCACCGAGACGAATGCCTAGCTGTAAAGCAGTTGCAGCTTCTAAATAGCCGCTATTTGGGCTTGGATGCTTCTTAGCATCGCGTAGCCAGTAGCGAAGTCGCGTTTGCATTGAAAAAGGACCTTCGTTTTTCGTACATAGTAAAATAAAAAATCCTGTTATACGGCTTGGTATAAAGTTCGCCACATCATCAAGCTTTGCAGCAAAGCATCCAAACTGGCAGTAGCGCTCGTTACGATAGCCAACCATTGAATCGAGTGTATTGATTGCCTTATAGACCCACACACCTGTCGCACCAAAGAACAGCGCATAAAAAATCGGTGCCGTAATACCGTCACTTGTATTTTCAGAAACTGTTTCAACAACACCACGAACAATATCAGGCTCCTCTAAATGTTCTGTATCACGCCCGACAATCCAACTAAGCTTCACTCGTGCCTCTGCTATATCTCCTCGCTGCAATGCATGATAAACGACTAACGCTGCATCCTTCAAACTCTTTTGTGCAATGGCAATGGCGATAAAAATAACTTCAAGCACCGCAGCCAGCCATAGCGACACAAGCCCAGCCAAATAAATGATGAGCCAAACGATAAGCCCTGTAACAATAATGACAATTAGCGCTGTTACGGCTCCTTTTAGATAGCGTGCTGCCCCACCATTACAGCGGCGCTCCAAAAATGAAATGAGCTTCCCTATCCAAATAACAGGATGCGGCCATGTTTTCGGATCTCCGATTATTCGGTCAAGTATAATGGCAACACAAACAATAATGATATTCATTGTAGCTCGCCCCTTTGATACGCCTCATAACTATCAATCGCTTTCCGCAATGTAGCAGCTACCCCTTTGCCTATAAGTGCTCCTAAACGTGTAATCGAACCTCCATATTCATGAAACTCCCCTCGCTCTGTTGCGATGAGGGCTACACAATCTGTCGAGGTTCCAGTTGCAATCGTAGCGCTTTGTCTATCCATTATATGGCACTCATGCAGCACCTTTACTTTCGCCTCAATAATACAATTATAAGCTTGGATAAAAGCTTCATCGCTTATATCGCCCTCTATGAATACGAAAATATTAATTGTCCCAACTGTCGGTCTGTATGTATATTGATAAGATTTTGTCACATCTACCGCATTGCCTAAACCCGCTGTAATAAACACGGTGATAGCTGTTGCCTCGTCTGTGTATGTATCCTGCATAATAAAATGCTGTGGCACAGCAGTCATCATCGCAACAGTTGCTGACATTGGTATTTTATATTGCTTTAAAAATTGCTCATATTCTAGCTTTGCATCGTCCGGATAATAGTCCTTATCCACTGTTCGATTGACAAAATATTGATAATAGCCAATACCAGGATTAATCATTGCTGAGCTGATTACTTTTAACGGCTGCTCACTTTTCATCATAAAGAGCTGCTCATCGTGTCTTTTGATTGTTAGCATTTTTTCACCTCCTTGTTATTTTAGCATACCGCCCTCTATCATTTGTAATACTTATAAAATGAAACTTCAATCAGCAGATGTTTTTCTCCACGGATTGTTAGTTGAATCAATCGGGCTTTTTCGGGCACTTCATCTCTCGCTTATCCTTTAGCGTATTTTCACGTACTCTATTGAATCTTTAATTTCGCATTGAAATAAAAATCAATTTTCTATATAATCTAAATAATGATAGTGACACTATCAAAATGAAGGGAGATGATTTTTATGTCATATTCAATTCCCATGAATTGGGACAAAGAGGTTGATGTCATCGTTTTAGGTACAGGAGGAGCAGCATTAACTGCGGCAATAGCAGCAGCGGAAAATGATGCTGATGTTCTTGTCTTAGAAAAAACACATCAAATTGGGGGTACAACAGCTTTTTCAGGAGGAATTCCATGGATTCCACTCAATCATTATATGAAGGAGCAAGGTTTTGAAGATAATCGTGAAGCAGCAATTCAATACATTAAGCGCCTTGCACTTGGTAGAGCTGATGAGAAAATGATTGAAACTTTCGTTGATAAAGGACATGAAATAATTCGATTTTTACATGACCATACACCGGTTAAATTCAAAACTCCAGAAAAATATCCAGAATACTATGCGCATATGGATGAAGCACTGAAAAAAGGCACACGTTCTTTGGACCCTGTGCCATTTAATATGAATGAAATCGGAGAATGGGGCAATCTGCTACGTCAAAACCCTATTTTCCCTCCGCTAACTTTAGAAGAAGGCGGCGCAATTGGCGGTATTGACTTCCAAGTAGTTGCAGAGCGTATGCAAAATAATGTTGTCACAATGGGTAGAGCATTGATTGCTTCTTTATTTAAAGCATGCTTAGACCGTGGCGTTGAAACTTTGATAGAGACTGCTGGTAAAGATTTAATTATCGGTGAAAACGAAGAAATAATCGGTCTAAAAGCGGAAACGAAAGATGGCCAAACCCTTTACTTCCGTGCACGTAAAGGAGTAATCCTAGCTTCAGGTGGTTTCGAATGGAACAAGCAGCTAGTAAAAGCATTTTTAAAAGCTGAATTTACCCATCCTGTAACACCGCCGGGCAACGAAGGTGATGCACTTATGATGGCAATGAAGGCCGGTGCTGCGCTAGAAAATATGAGTGAGGCTTGGTGGTACCCTGCAATGGTGGACCCAACTTTTGAATATGAAGATAATGTAATGGCACAATTAGGTGGCGGTCGTATGGGACCAAACTCTATCGTTGTAAATAAGTATGGGCGTCGCTTTGTACACGAAGGCACTACATATAATGATATGCCAAGAGCATTTTTCAATTACGACCCAGTGAAAGTTGATTTCCCGAATAAAGGACCGAACTGGATGATTTTTGATCAACAATTAAAAGATCGCGAATTAATTATTACGATGACACCCGGTGACCCTGCACCTGAATGGGTAGATCAAGCTGATTCCCTGCGTGAGCTTGCTATAAAAATTGGCGTAGACCCAGATGGTTTAGAGGATGAAGTACGCAAATGGAATGAATATTGCGAGCAACAGAAGGATAAAGATTTCCATAGAGGCACAATTCAATTTGAAGCATTAACAACTGGCGGCGGTAGCCCTGCCAATAATTTAGGTAAAATTGAAAAAGGACCATTTTATGCTTTACCAATCTATTTAGGTGCACTTGGTACAAATGGTGGACCTAAAATCAATGAAGATGGACAAGTAGTTAACTTCCAAGGCGAGCCGATTAAAGGCTTATACGCTGCTGGAAATGCTTCAGGCAACCCACTTGGTCCTATTTATCCAAGTGCTGGCGGAACAATTGGACCAGCAATGGTGTTTGGCTTCTTAGCAGGTCAGCATGCCGCAAAGCAATAATCAATCAAATCGAATACAATTGGGAAGGTGCATAATATGCCACAAGGAACACATTCAGTAAAAGTACCATTAAACATTCAAAAAATATGGGAATTCGTACACGATATGAATAATTGGGCGCCGCTAGTACCAGGTTATATCGAGCATGAAATTTTAAGTGAAAACCAATCGACATGGGCTTTCAAAGGCGATTTAGGCTTTATGAAAAAAACAGTGAAGCTTCAAATCGATATTAAAGAGTGGAATGAACCCTCTGAAGTCATTTTCGATTTAAAAGGTTTATCTGATAATTTTAAAGGCGGAGGCTATTTCCGTGCGGAAGCAATTGATGAAAATACAACAATGATGCACGGCAATCTCGATATTACTGCTGGCGGAATGATGGGCGCTATGATTAATCAAATTTTAGTAAAATTCGTCCCACAAACTGCCAAAGATTTAACAGATGCAATTGTCAACGAATTATTAGAGATTAATTCAGTAAAATAAGAAATAGGGTTGTCAGAAAGCAAACTAGCGTGCCGCTTTCTGACAACCCTTTACCTTTTTATCGAAAATATCAACTATTGAAGGCTGAAAACATAAGATTTTAAAGCACCTACTCCAACTATTGCATTTTAGTTGGTTTACTTAAAAATGTAAGCATCATTTCCTTTATTACGATTAACTCCTGAGGTTTTGGTACAGACAATATCGAATTAGGAAGAAACGTATAAAGAGCGTATTTTTTTATCGCTGTACCAAACAAATTAAAAATGGTTTCCCATGCTTGTTCATCACTGTTTGATAGATGTATACTGCCATCGCACTTCCCCTCTGCGATAATTTCCTTAATAATAGTACTCACTTTATCGTAGGATTTCTCAATAATTTCTATCATACTTTTATCAACGAAATTAAAAGAAATATAAAGCTCAAACGCCTCTAATAATTTAGAAGTTTCACGATTTTCCTCTGAAATATAATGAATATAAGTAGTAAGTACTTCATCAACTTTCTCTATTCCATTTTTATTCGATTGGCTAATTTTCTCAAAGTAAGGTACTTGCTGTTCAATAATTTCTTGTATAACCGCAATAATTAAATCTTCTTTTTTGGGAAAATAGCGAAATAAAGTGGCGATGCCTACTTCAGCTTGGTCTGCTATATTTTGCATTGTTGTGTTTTCAAAGCCACTTCTTGCAAATAATTCAGTTGCCGCCGCTATCATACTTTTACGTCTATCAAGTTTCTTTCTCAAAACATAACCTTCTTTCATTTACAGTAAAGCAATTATAGAAACAATAAAATGGTTGTAGCGCAAGCTAAACAAACGACTACATAGGCGATGGAAATAATATATTTTCGTTGTTCCTTCATAAAAATATATTCAAGCGCGACACGAATAGCAAATACGAGCGCGAAAAACAAAAATAACAGGAAGTACAAATATTTCCCACTAAAGCCTTGCATCGCAATATTTGCGATAAAAAATGCGCATAATAACATTTCTAATACAAAATGAGCTTTGTGTACATATTGATCCATAAACTTTTCATTCTTTTTAATATTAAATTTCTTTCTCAATTTCAAATCGAGTAGACCAGCGAGCAAAAAGCCTACAATTAAAACAGTAATTATCACAGCTTTATACCTTCCTCAAATACATTATTTTTGTAAATATTTATCGCGCCATTCATTCGGGACTAAATCTCCCCCTGTTGACCAAACAAGATGGTGCGCGTTTTGCATAAATGGCTTTAAACCGTTACTATCTATATACGCTGCACCAATACGAGCAAGCTGTATCGGTCCAAAAAAGCCTGCATGTGCGGATGGCTCCATAAAAATATGCTCTCTGCAATACATTTGTCGCAAGCTTGTAAATAAAAATGAATCCTCTACAGTATAACAACCACTCACAATTGTTTCCATCTGTGCGCCAACAAATTTTGATGCACGCCCTACAGCGAGTCCATCAGCCTCCGTCACATTCGTTAAACCAATTTGCTTAACATCAATCTCATCATGTAACCCCGTCATCATGCCAAGTAACATACAAGGTGACTGCGTTGGCTCAGCAAAGAAAATATGCACATGCGGGCCATATAGCTGCTTCAAGCCATAGCTTATTCCTCCCGGTGCACCACCGACACCACATGGAATATAAACGAATAACGGATGCTCCTGATCAACATTAATTTTTTGTGCCTCAAGCTGCTCCTTCACACGTAGTGCGGCAACCGCATAGCCCGCAAATAAATCAAGAGAATTTTCATCATCGACAAAATGGCATGTCTCATCTTGCTCTGCTTCCAAACGCCCCTGCTTTACCGCTTCGCTATAATCTGCCTCATACTCAATAACTGTCACACCTAAATTTCGCAGTAATTGCTTTTTCCACTCTTTTGCATCCGCTGACATATGCACGGTCACATTAAATCCTAATTTGGCACTAATTATGCCGATACTCAATCCTAAATTACCTGTTGAGCCGACGGCAATTTTATAGTTTTTAAAAAACTGACGGAAGCTTTCATCATTTAATTTACGATAATCGTCCTCTAACGACAATAGCCCATGTCTGATTGCTAAATGCTCCGCATGCTTAATAATTTCGTAAATACCACCGCGTGCCTTTACCGAACCTGCAATTGGTAGCATATGATCACATTTTAATAGAAGATTTCCTTCTATTTTCATTTGAAAAGCACTTTCTAAATAGGTCTGCATCACCTGTGATTCGATAATTGGTGATTCGATAATTCCCTCCCAATCACGTATTTCTGAAAAAGCAGCCTTAAAATATGGGGCAAAGCGTTTTAGCCTTGCCTCTGCGTCATATACAATATCCATCGTAAATGGGAATTCTTGTGTAGCATTTACTTGATTGTTGAGCCAAAAAACAGGTTCAGCTCGCTGTAAATATGGAATTAAAGGGAATTTTTCGATTAGATTCGTTAATGAATTATGCATTATTATTCATTTCTCCTTTCAATTTTTCGGCGCGTTCACAAATTTGTTGAAAAAATTTTTTGAAGGCAATATTGTTTTCCTCTGTACGCTTTTTCGGTCCTTTTGTTCTTCCACCTGCTCGCCTAAATTTTGCACTTTCATAACGAAAAGCTAGCAACTGGTCTATATTTTCTGCTGTCATTTCTCTTCCATTATGGTCAACTACAAAAGCACCTTTTGCTAAACACATTGCTGCTAGGCCGTAATCACCTGTAATCACAATATCATTTTTCGAAAGCGTATTCACTAGCTTAAAATCAACTGAATCAGGTCCCTTTGGCACAATAATTGTTATAACATTATCACGTTCAATGCGATGGGAAGTATCGCAAAACAAGATTGGTTTTATCTTATATTGAGATGAAACAGATAGCGCCAAATCAATAACTGGGCATGCATCTGCATCAATTAATAATTGAATCAACGATTATTTCCCCTTTCAAAAAAAAGCATTTTTTACTTGTATTTTATTATCTCCATATAATTTTTTGCCGGCTTTTTTTCAGCCATTTACTCACAAACGAATAAAAATTGATTGAATTGCAAGAAAAATCATAATACTATAACATCTAACAGTATTTTGAGGGAGGAATAAATTATGATGACAGATTTAATTCACAATGAACAATTAGCAAAAGCATATGTCGATGGTGTGTTCGAAAGATTAAAAAAGAAATATGCCTTTGAATCAGAGTTTTTACAAGCAGCTGAAGAAATCTTTTTATCACTAGTACCTGTATTTGCACAAAATCCAGAATATATTCACCATAATATTTTAGCACGTATTGTCGAGCCTGACCGCATAATTTCTTTTCGTGTAGCATGGCAGGATGATGAAAACAATGTACAAGTGAACAGAGGCTATCGTGTGCAATTTAATAATGTGCTAGGCCCATATAAAGGTGGCTTCCGTTTCCACCCAACAGTAAATGAGTCAATAATGAAGTTTTTAGCATTTGAGCAGATTTTCAAAAATGCTTTAACAGGTCAGCCGATTGGCGGTGCGAAAGGCGGCTCCGATTTTGACCCTAAAGGAAAATCCGATGCTGAAATTATGCGTTTTTGCCAAGCCTTTATGACAGAGATGTATCGATATATTGGCCCTGACCGAGATGTACCAGCAGGTGATATTGGTGTTGGCGCTCGTGAAATTGGCTATATGTGGGGTCAATATAAGCGCATTCGCGGGCAATTCGAGCAAGGTGTGTTAACTGGTAAAAAACCTGAATACGGTGGCTCACTAGGACGTAAAGAAGCAACAGGCTATGGCTTAGTCTATTTTGTCAGCGAAATGCTACATGATGCGAAATTAATGTTTATTAATAAAACGGTTATTGTATCTGGCTCTGGCAATGTCGCGATATATGCAATCGAAAAGGCAAAGCACTTCGGCGCAAAAGTTGTTGCATGCTCAGATTCTAACGGCTATATTTATGATCCAAAGGGGCTAGATTTAAAAGCAATTAAAGAAATTAAAGAAGTAAAAGGCGCACGTATTAGCACATATTTAAACTATCATCCTGATGCAGAATACCACGAGGATTGCTCTAAAATTTGGACGATTCCTTGCGATATTGCCCTCCCTTGCGCGACTCAAAATGAGATTAATGGAGAGGCGGCACGTACTCTTGTTGAAAATGGTGTCAAATTAGTTGCTGAAGGAGCAAATATGCCATCCGATTTAGAGGCAATTAACGTCTTTTTAGATGCTGGTATCCTATTTGGACCTGGAAAAGCTGCGAATGCAGGTGGTGTAGCTGTTTCAGCACTTGAAATGGCACAAAACTCAAGCCGTAACAGTTGGACATTTAACGAGGTAGATGCGAAATTACATGACATTATGAAATCCATTTATGCAGAAAGCAAGGAAGCTGCTGAAAAATATGGCTATCAAAATAATTTAGTAGTCGGCTCAAACATCGCAGGCTTTAAGAAAGTAGCGAATGGTATGATTGCAGAGGGTGTTTATTAAGAAGCTGTAGGGACGTCCGAAAAGCGCGCAGAAGCACTGCTTTTCGGATGTTTTATTAGTATTTTTTAAATAGTTAATTTATTTTAAAAGGTTATAAACAGTAAATCTAGTAGCTTTTCTTGAAATTTAGGTTGAATAAATAAAAATCGCCTTTTCAAATGCCCTCTTTAACGTATTTGTAACAAAAACGAACATTTTCTATAGACAAGTTTATAATCGTTCGTGTTACAATATAGCTATATTTTGTGAAATGGAGGGTTTCTTGTGGAATTAGTTTACACAGGTAAAACAAAAGATGTCTTTAAACAAGCAGATGGACACTATTTATTGAAGTTTAAAGATGATGTGACAGGTGAAAATGGTGTATTCGACCCGGGCGCGAATACAGTTGGTTTAACAATCGACGGTGCTGGCTTAGCAGGACTTCGCCTTACTGCATTTTTCTATTCAAAGCTAAATGAACAAGGTGTACCAACACACTATGTAGATGCAAA
Source organism: Metasolibacillus sp. FSL H7-0170 (assembly GCF_038593115.1). Lineage (NCBI taxonomy): Bacteria > Bacillati > Bacillota > Bacilli > Caryophanales > Caryophanaceae > Metasolibacillus > Metasolibacillus sp. FSL H7-0170. The sequence continues at coordinate 756,301 of NZ_CP151964.1, forward strand.
CTTCACTGACGCAACAATGACGGTCAAGCCTGCTTCAGTATTTGGCAATGGCTTAGAAGTTATTTGCCGTTTTAAAGCTGTCGGCTCTTTTTTACGTCGCTATGGTGCATATGCAAAGGAAGGTCAAGACCTCAATGCATTTGTGGAAGTGACAATTAAAGACGATGAGCGTCAAGACCCACCTATTTCAGCGGACGCACTTGATATGCTTGGCATTTTATCATTAGAGGAATACGATATTTTAAAGCAACGCACAATTGAAATTTCTAAATTTGTTGCAGCCGAGCTTGCTAAAAAAGATTTAACTTTATACGATATTAAACTAGAATTTGGTCGCGATGCCAAAACGAATGAAATCCTCTTAATCGATGAAATTTCAGGTGGGAATATGCGTGTATATAAAGGCACAGAATACATTGAACCTCTACAATTAGAAAAAATAATGCTTGCTTAAAACAAAAAACGTCCAAAAAGCGTGCGTGGCACTACTTTTTGGACGTTTTATTTTTTATTAAACAGCTAATCAAACATGCTACAGCGTAGAGACAAACCCCATTACAATACCTAGTAAAACAACTAACCAAGACGGTTTCTTCCAAAACATTAATAGACTAAACAATATGGATACAACGATAAAATCTTTAGTAGTTAGGACAGTCGTTACCCATAATGGGTCAAATAATGTAGCAAGTAAAATACCAACTACTGCCGCATTCATCCCTTTCACAATAGCTCCAAGCTTCGGATTTTGACTAAACTGTAACCAAAAGGGCAAAGCACCGATGATAAGCAAAAAGGCTGGAAGAAAAATAGCAACGGTTGCCAACACTGCACCAAATAGTCCGCCAATATCTGCCCCTATATAAGTTGCAAATGTAAAAAGCGGGCCTGGAACTGCCTGTGTTAGCCCGTAGCCTGCAAAAAAGCTCGCCTCCGTCATTATGTCTGTAGCAACAAATTCGCGCTCCAACAAGGGCAAAACAACATGCCCTCCCCCAAAGACTAGTGCGCCTGCACGGTAAAACCTTTCGAACCAGTCAAGCCATTGCCATTTTGTCAATTGACTCATGATAGGTAATAAAGCGAGTAAACCGATATATATAATTAAACAAGCAGCACCTAGACGCTTTGATAAAGCAAGCTTGAAGCGCTCCCCCTCTCGCGTAATTGCACTATCCCGAAACAGCATATAGCTCAATATTCCGCTACCTGCTATCACTATAATATGTGACCATGCATTATCAATCAACAGCACTCCTGCTAGTGCAAGTAGTGTTACAATTTTCTCTTTCGACTCAGTAACAAATGATTTTCCCATGCCGATAACTGCATGAATTACAATTGCTACAGCGACAAGTTTCAAGCTATGTAACAAGCTTAGCCCATAATCCTCCTGCACGAAAAACAAGGAAAACAACAATAAAATGACAGCAGATGGCAATGTAAATCCTAAAAACGATAAAATACCACCGAACAAGCCTGCTTTGGCTAAGCCAATGGCAATCCCTACTTGACTGCTAGCTGGTCCAGGGAGAAATTGCGATAGTGTTACAATATTGGCATATGCCTTATCGTTTAGCCATTGCTTACGTTGCACATATGTATCGTAAAAATAGCTAAGATGCGCACTTGGTCCACCAAAAGATGTACAGCCCAGCTTGAAGGCTGTCCAAAACACCTCGAAATACTTCCTCATATTATGAACAATCCCTTTCTACCGACATTAGCAAGCACTACCTTCCAAATTCAACAATATTATTTCCTTTTTTGCATACAATGTAAATGGTATTACGCAATATTTATATTCTTTTAAAATTGTTTACAATTGATAATTAGACGTCATAATTTTTGCGCAATTCCGTAAATGATGGTACAATTTATTTCGAATATCGGAATACGAGGAGGCTTTTTATGTCAACATTAAAACGTAGTGAAGTGAATATCGAGGAAACTTGGAACTTAGCAGATTTATTTGCTACAGAACAGCAATTTGAGGAGGCAATTGTTGAAGCACAATCTGTCGCAGCAGCAATTGCAGAAACATATAAAGGTAAAATTTTAGATGCAGAAAGTGCAGTCAATGTTATCGCTGCATACGAAAAGTTATATGAAAAATTAGTGCCGATTGGTACATACGCAAACCTTTCCCTTAGCGTTGAGCAAACAAATGGTGAGGCACAAATGCGCGCAGCAAGAATCGGGCAAATGAATTCAGCAATTAGCGCCCAGTTATCCTTCATCCAAAGTGAGCTTCTACAGCTTGATGAAAAGGTATTAGTGCAAGCTAGTGAACAAGCGCCACAATATGCCAACTATATTCGCAAGCTATTACGCCAAAAGCCTTACCAGCTACACCCAGAAGCCGAAAAAGCATTAGCGGCATTTGGAACAACTTTTGATGCTGCGTATGGCTTGTACAATACGACTAAATTAGTAGATATGCAGTTCCCTAATTTCGAAGCAAATGGTGAAAGCTATCCACTTAGCTACAATTTATTCGAAGGAGACTGGGAGCCAGAAAATGATAAAGAAATTCGTCACGCTGCATTTAATGCATTCCATAGCAAACTACGCGAATATCAGCATACAACAGCAAAAACATATGATACACATTTAAAAACAGAAAAGACAGAAGCAGATTTGCGCGGTTATAACTCTGTTTTCGATTACTTATTACAACCACAGGAAGTCGATCGCACACTTTATGATCGACAAATTAACTTAATTATGTCCGAGTTAGCGCCACATATGCGCCGCTATGCAAAATTACTACAAAAAGTTCATAAGCTAGAGCAAATGACTTTTGCAGACTTAAAAATTTCACTTGACCCATCCTATGAGCCAAAAATCACAACGGAAGAATCCCGCAAATATATGAAGGAAGGCTTAGCTGTTATGGGAGCTGACTATGCAGAAATGCTTGACCGTTCGTTCGATGAACGCTGGACAGATTTTGCAAACAATGCGGGTAAATCAACAGGTGCATTTTGCTCTAGCCCATTCGGCTATCACCCATATATTTTGATTTCTTGGACAAGTAAAATGAACGAAGTGTTTGTATTAGCGCATGAGCTTGGACACGCGGGTCACTTCTATTTAGCAAATGCTAACCAAAATATTTACAATGCGCGTCCTTCTCTATACTTTATCGAGGCACCATCGACAATGAATGAAATGCTAATGGCAAATCACCTATTGCAAAACTCAAGCGATGCGCGCTTCAAACGTTGGGTAATCTCAACAATCGTGTCACGCACTTACTATCATAACTTTGTTACACATTTATTAGAGGCTGCGTATCAGCGTAAAGTATATGAAATTATTGATGCTGGCGGCTCTGTCAACGCAGCGAAATTAAATGAATTAAAACTCGGTGTACTTGAAGAATTCTGGGGCGATACAGTAGATATTTTAGATGGTGCTGAATTAACTTGGATGCGCCAACCACACTACTATATGGGCTTATATCCATATACGTATTCTGCTGGCTTAACGATTTCTACACAAGTATCGAAGCGCATTTTAGAGGAAGGCGAGCCTGCTGTAGCAGATTGGATTAATGTTTTAAAATCGGGTGGTACAAAATCACCTGTCGAGCTTGCAAAAATGGCGGGTGTTGATATTACAACAGAGGAGCCACTTCGCAACACAATCGCTTACATCGGTAGCTTAATTGATGAGCTAGAAAAGTTAACAGTTGAGCTTGGTGAAATTTAATCATTACAACAAGAGAGGGGCTGTCCAAAAAGCCGTGCATAGCCGGCATTTTGGACAGTAGCAATGATGTTTCACAAAATGTTGATTCATATAAAGTGAACCTTCAATCAGTGGGGGGCTTCGCACACCCCCACTGATTGGTAGTTTCACCATTCGGGTTTTTACAGGCTGTTTGATCCCCCACTTAAACATCTTGTTTTTATCTGCTGTTTTGAAGTGGGGGTCTTACAGCCTGTTAATACGCGATAAACAGAAAGCGCCTCTTTTAAAAATGGGATGAACGTTGGCTTTAGCAGTGTTAGCTTTCAGTAAAAGTGAAGCGATGAAAACATTTATTTCAATGCGGTGGCAAAACAAAATGTACTTTTCGGACAGCCCCGATTTATTTATTAAAAATCTTATTTTCGTTGTATCTAGGACGAGTCAGCTTTTTGAACGAAAAAGATGGGAGGCTAGTTTATATGGCAATATTAAAACGAAATGAAGTAAAGCTTGCAGAAACATGGAACCTTGAGGATTTATTTGAAACAGAGCAACAGTTCGAGGAGACAATTGAAAGTGCCAAACAATACGCAGCCGCTACTGAAGCAAAATATAAAGGGCAAATTACAAATGCGGAAAAAGCAATTGAAGTCATTGCTGCATATGAAGCATATTTAGAAAAAATGATGCCTATTACAACATACGCCTTTCTTGCACAAAGTGTAGACCAAACGAATGGCGAATCACAATTGCGCTCAGCAAAAGTATCGCAGCTAACCTCTTCCTTAAACTCCAAGCTATCATTCATTCAAAGTGAGCTTTTACAGCTTGATGAGGACATTTTACACGGGGCAAGCCAGCTTGCACCACAGTACGCATATTTTATCAATAAACTTTTGCAGCAAAAGCCACATCAACTACATCCAGAGGCAGAAAAAGCGCTCGCTTCATTCGGTACAACATTCGGGGCTGCCTTTGAGCTGTACTACATTACAAAGTTAGTAGATTTGCAATTTCCAGATTTCGAGGTGAACGGTAAAACCTACCCTCTTAGCTATAACTTATTTGAAGGTGACTGGGAATTCGAAAATGATGCTGCTATTCGCCGTACAGCCTTTCATGCATTCCACAATAAATTACGTGATTACCAGCATACAACAGCAAAAACTTACGCTACGCATATTCAACGAGAAAAATCGGAGGCTGATTTACGTGGCTATCATTCAGTTTTTGACTTCTTGTTACAGTCCCAGGAAGTAGACCGCACATTGTATGACCGTCAAATCGACTTAATTATGTCTGAACTTGCCCCGCATATGCGTCGTTATGCAAAACTGCTACAAAAGGTTCATGGCTTAGAGCAAATGACCTTTGCTGATTTAAAAATTTCTTTAGACCCCGCATATGAACCAGTAGTTTCTATCGAGGAAGCGCGTCAATATGTCAAGGATGGTCTCGCTATTTTAGGAGCTGATTATGCAGAAATGCTTGACCGCTCCTTCGATGAACGCTGGATTGATTTTGCACAAAACATTGGCAAATCAAATGGAGCCTTTTGCTCTAGCCCATTCGGCTACCATCCATATGTTTTGATTTCATGGACAAGCCGGATGAAGCAAGTATTTGTTTTGGCGCATGAGCTTGGACATGCGGGGCATTTCCATTTGGCAAATACACATCAAAATATTTTCGGTGCTCGCCCATCCATGTACTTTATAGAAGCGCCATCGACGATGAATGAAATGCTTATGGCACACCATTTATTACAAAATGCTAGCGATGCACGCTTTAAACGCTGGGTTATCGCAAAAATGATTTCACGCACCTATTACCATAACTTCGTTACCCATTTACTCGAGGGTGCTTATCAGCGAAAAGTATATGAAATTATCGATGCTGGCGGCTCTGTCAATGCATTAAAGCTTAATGAATTAAAGCGCAGTGTGCTTGAAGAATTTTGGGGCGATGCCATTGAAATAACAGACGGTGCTGAATTAACTTGGATGCGCCAGCTACACTATTATAAAGGCTTGTATCCATATACTTACTCTGCAGGCTTAACTATCGCAACAGAGGCCTCACAGCGCATTTTAACTGAAGGCGAGGCAGCAGTAACAGACTGGCTTAATATGTTAAAAGCAGGTGGCACTAAAACGCCTGTTGAGCTTGCAAAAATGGCAGGTGTCGATATTACGACAGAAGAGCCCTTGCGCAATACTATCGCCTACATCGGTAGCTTAATTGATGAGCTCGAGAAGCTTACAGAAGAGCTTGGCGAATAAAGTGAATCTTCTGGAAACGTCCCAAAAGCGTGCTGTGGCACTGCTTTTGGGACGTTTCAATTGTGTTTCATGAAAGGTATAACTGTTTAGAAAAGTAAAAGATTTCTGCTGAAATCAATGCAAAAAAATAAAAATCAAATTTCTCTGGTAAAAAGAATGGTTTACTTTTTAGACAGCCTCTCCTATTTATAAATTTTTGATATATTTGCAACTTGCCCTATTTTATCCATTCATGTGAGCTTTTCTTTTATTTGTACTCTTTGCTACACCTGCCCTGCTATTATTGGCTGCTGAAATAGTACAGAGACACCTGAGTCAATGGCTGCACTGCCGACAGCCTTCGCTACTACACCGACAACTCGCTCATCAAATGCTTTCGGCACGATATATTCCTCATTCAATTCTTCATCTGTTACGAGTGAGGCAATCGCCTCAACCGCAGCTATTTTCATCGCCTCATTAATATCTGTTGCTCTAACATCTAACGCTCCTCGGAAGACGCCGGGAAATGCTAACACATTATTGATTTGGTTTGGATAGTCGGAGCGCCCTGTTCCAATCACACGTACACCCCATGCTTTTGCATTGTCGTATGTGATTTCTGGATTTGGATTAGCTAAAGCAAATACAATCGGCTCATTATTCATGGAATCAATATGTTCCTTCGTTAGTAAATTAGCAACGGATACACCAATAAATACATCAGCCCCCACTAAAGCATCGCTTAAATCACCCTGCTGTAGCTTATGGTTTGTTAAATGGGCAATGCTTTCTTTAATTGAATTCATTCCCTCTTGACGTCCTTTATAAATAATTCCTGTCGTGTCACACATTAAAATATTCGTAAAGCCCATCTGTACTAAAATACGTAAAATTGCAATACCTGCTGCACCTGCACCATTAATAACAATCTTCACCTCATTAAACTTCTTACCAACAATTTTCAATGCATTTATCAAACCAGCACCTACAACAATTGCTGTCCCATGTTGATCGTCGTGGAACACTGGAATCCCGCACTCCGCACGGAGACGATCCTCAATTTCAAAGCAGCGCGGAGCGGAAATGTCCTCTAAATTAATGCCACCAAATGTCGGTGCAAGAAGCTTTACAGTTTGTACTATTTCGTCAACATTTTTCGTATTCAAGCAAATTGGGACAGCGTCCACATTGGCAAATCGTTTTAATAACAATGCCTTTCCTTCCATTACTGGCAACGCCGCTTCTGGTCCGATATCTCCAAGCCCAAGCACAGCCGTACCATCTGTTACGACAGCAACAAAATTCCCCTTCACTGTATAGTCATAGACAAGGGAGGGATTCCTTTCAATTTCTATGCAAGGTGCTGCTACACCTGGTGAATAAGCTAAGCTTAAATCATATTGGTCAGCAAGTGGAACCTTTGCCTTTATTTCCATTTTTCCGCAATACTCTTCATGTAATTCCAAACCTTTTTGCATTATATCCATTATCATTTCTCCTTCGAATAATCTGAATTTTCTTTATAGTTACGTATCATATCGCCCTGAAATTATTAAGTCAATAATAATGTTTCATTTCCTTTCGAATATACACTTTTTTTCTCGGTAAATCATATATTTCAACATCTTGCTCAATTTTTCACATATAAAAAACAGCATTTCTAAACGAAAAAATTATTTTCTTAAAATAACAATAAGATACCACTTACATTTTTTAGCTCGCGTCTATGTACAGCATTTTTTGTGAAAACATGCACGATTCATTTTCATAGGGAAATTATGAAAAACTTCACAAAGTCCTTACTAAAACCCTCAATTCATCCGTCACATTTTGGACACATTTCTATCCCTATCTCCTTATTTTGTACGTACATTTTCATCCCTTGAAAAATAGTGTAAAGTGAAGCATATAGAAAGAAGGCGATTTTTTGTTACTGTTATTATTTTTAATTGGCTTTTTAGGCAATATTATTGGCACACTTGCTGGTGGTGGCGGACTGATTACATTACCGACAATGCTGTTAATCGGCATGCCCGTCCACTCTGCAATTGGTGCGAACAAAGTTGCTAGTGCAGTTAGTGCATTATCAAATTTCTATTCTGCCTTGCGTCACAAAGAAGTTACTTTTACAGAGGCACGCCCAATTGCCTTACTTTGCTTTATCGGTGGTTTACTTGGGGGGTTAATTGCCTCGCTATTATCAAGCAAGGTGCTAACGATTATTGCATTATGCTTACTAATTTTTGCCTTTACCTTATCATTTTTAGGCAGAACAAATTTCGGTGAAAAAATCGTTCTTGAGCTAAAGCATCGCACACGTGCACTGTTAATTAGTGTGGGAATTTATGATGGGATGTTTGGACCCGGTAGTGGAACATTGCTATTATATATTTATGCCAATGCTGGCTTAAGCTATATGAAAGCTGTTGTATTAGGTCGTGTAGGTGTCTTTGCTACATGCTTTGGTGCAGCTATTACATACATAATAACTGGACAAATTTTATGGATGGAAACATTGGCATTAATGACAGGTGCCATTATCGGTGCGCAAATTGGCCTATTGCTCTCACGAAAAGTTAGCAATAAGTTGGCAAGCCATTTACTGCGCATCATTACGGTTATTTTAATTATACAACTGGCTTATGATTTACTTGTGTTATCGTAAAGCACAGTGGTGTAATGTCAACCATTAAAAACAGTAAAATTGGAAATTCTTAAGTGCTGTAACTGCTAAATGACCATTTTTAGGCGCACTCAAATAAACCTCGCGTTTTCCAACTAAAAATAGTTAAAAAATGGAAGTTTGGAAAACGGCTAAAGAAAAGTGAGAAATTGTTGGTTATTCTCTCCTTTCTTCTTTCGGAATGTACAACTGTTTCGTGCGTAGTAGCGAATGCACGAGTCGTACAAGTTTTCTAGCGGTTAAGACGAGAGCGCGTTTGTGTTGATGCTTGGTTACTTCATGGTATTTCTTTTGATAAAAGGCTTTATATTCGGTGTCATGTTTTCGTATGGCGTCTGATGCTTGCACAAGATAATAGCGTAAATACTTATTACCGGTTCGCATTCGGCTGGTATCCTCGGCTTCATACTCGCCTGACTGATACTGTGTCCATACTAAACCTGCATATTTCGCTAAAGCGTGATGATCATCAAAACGATGAATATCCCCAATCTCAGCGATTAAGCCCGCTGCGTACACGGGACCGATGCCTTTTACCGATGTTAATGTTTGTGGAATGCCTTTCATAATGCGCTCGATTTCCTTATCAAGACGCTTCACTTGGCTTTCGATGTGTTGAATGGTGCTTAAAATCACGGATAAAGAGAGATTAACCGGATCGGCCATCACTTTATCTAAACGGTACGAATTACGTGCGAGCTGCTTGAGATATTTCGCAATCTCTTCCGGCTCTGCAAAACGATTTTTGCCTTTCTCTTGAAGGAATTCGACCAGTTCCTCCAAAGGCATATCGGCAATGATGCCAGGGTCCAGTTCTTCAATGACCGCAATGCTTGTCGCACCGAATGTATCGGAGAACGGATTGTCTTGGCGTAAGCCACTAAATTTTAAGTACAGTTGATTTAACATGTACGTTTTATTACGCGCAATTTCATGGACTAAATGGAATCGTGTGCGTGTTAAACGACGCAGTGCATCATAGATTAAGGTTTCTTGCATTTCATGTGGCAATCGTCCAAAGCGTAGATGATCCGCAATAACCCAGGCGTCTACTTTGTCGTTCTTCGGTAACGTATCATAGCCCTTCTTAAAACGAGCTACTTTACGGGCGTTGAGCATATAAATCGCTGTTTGAAGATGGGGTAAGACTTTCTTACATTGTGCTTTTAAGTAATGGGCAAGGTGCCAACTATATTGATCCGTGGCTTCCATCCCAATTTTTAATTGATCTGTTTGATTTTTTTCCGCTGTTCGTACAATTTTATGAATCAAGGTGTCCGCACCTATAACATCATTTTGAACAGAAAAATCAGCGAGTGTGTGTCCCTCTCCATGCATGAAATGGACATGATGGGAGCGCAAACTCACGTCAATACCGACTAGCATTTGTGACATGCCAATCACCTCCTAAGGGGGAATTAATCAAGATACACTCAGACCTGGGTGCCCACCCGAATCATCGATGTCTGCCTCGTTATCAGCAATCGCAAGCAGAAGACCATAAATGAGCGCTACACTCTCTTCTAAACCTTGCGTCGCAGCCAGTGGTTAGACCTTCAATAATGAACGATGGGTAGCAGGCTTATTAAGCAGTACAATGGATGTCTGCAAGGAGGGAAAGCTATTTCCTGCGAATACCTTGTCTGTTCCATTGTCGCATGGACACAGGGCTGAGTGAACTATTTTGGATGAATAAAAAAGGACGAAGTACTGAAATGGAGCTTCCTCCATCCTTCGCCCATGTGCTATAAAATTAGGTTAAAAAAGTGTATGACAAATAAACAGGTAAGCACCTGTAGGCAATACTTAAAATAGTATTTAACAAAAAATGATGATTTCCTTTTGGCTCCCTCGGTAAAGCAGGGGTCAAACAGGTAAAACATAAAACAAGAGTGAGGGAGCCAATCGGCGACCACTTCCTATAGGAAATCCAACAGATCCCCCAGCTGTCCGGATCAACTGGAAATTCTATCGGAAAGAGCTCTTACTACTAATATACGAGGAGGTAGCAAATGGATAAGCAACAACAGCCCCAAGAAGAACCGTTAACAGAAGAAGATTTTTTGGAGCTTGTGCTAGCAGAGCAAGAAAAAGCTTTGGAGGAAGAAAGACAACAACGATTAAATGGGCAACCAAAAAAGCGACAGCAACGCCCTATCATTCGTCTTATCGTTTATTTAATGGCCTTCGCATTAATATTTAATACGTTTGCGATTGTTTTTCAAATTTATTCAATTCCTGCGATTGAATTTATTAAAGTTTCAACAAAGCTATCTCAGCAGGAAAATATCCAACAATATAAAAAGGCTGTTGTCGAAATTTCATCCGAAAATAGTAAAGGGACAGGCTTTGCGATTTCGGCAGACGGCTATATTATTACAAATGAACATGTAATCGATGACGCGCTATCGCTTACTGTCATCTTTCCTGACAACGGCCTATATCAAGCACAAATTGTGGCAAGTAATCCAACAGTTGATTTAGCCATTTTAAAAGTTGAAGCGAAAGAGGAACTACCCTATTTACCATTAGCTGATACTTTTCAGCCAGACGCTCAGCATGTTTATGTAATCGGTAATCCACTTTATTTCACTGGCATCGCCAATGAAGGAACAGTGCTCGAGCCGTTGCTGCTAGAGGATTGGCAGGAGCAGGTTATGATGCTTCAAGCGCCAATTTATAAAGGGAATAGCGGAAGTCCTGTTTTAACTGAGGATGGACAAGTAGTAGGTGTCGTCTTTGCGACAACAAAGCATGACAAGCATGGTCGCGTCGGTCTGTTCGTGCCAATTGAGCTTGTACATAAGGAATTACAGCCGCTTTGAAGTGAGGCTGTCCAAAAAGCCGCGCATAGTCGGCATTTTGGACAGTAGCGATGATGTTTCACAAAATGGTGATTCCTATAAAGTGAACCTTCAATCAGTGGGGGCTTTGCCCCCCACTGATTGGTGATAGAGGAACACAAGCTAGAATCTTCGCATCCTGCGAAAACGCTTGTGTGACCAACATCGTGTTGGCCTCATTCTTAGTTTTTACAGGCTGTTTGATCCCCCACTTAAACATCTTGTTTTTATCTGCTGTTTTGAAGTGGGGGTATTACAGCCTGCTCCTGCGGTTACTCGTCGCAAACAAAATTTGTTAATACGCGATAAACAGAAAACGCCTCTTTTAAAAATGGGATGAACATTGGCTTTAGCAGTGTTATCCTTCAGCAAAAGGGAAGCGATGAAAACATTGATTTTAATGCGGTGGCAAAACAAAATGGACTTTTCGGACAACTCCCATAGCCATCAAGTTTACCTACCCCATTTATTTCTTCAAAATAAATGGGGTAGGTCTTTTTATTTTGGGCACCTCGAAAAACACCTACAATGTTATTATTTTACATTTATAGATGTGTTTTTGTCATTCGAATAATGGGTATAGATTCAATAGTTATTCGAGGGTGCCGATGAGTTGCTGGAAAGTTGGTTTTCCTTTTTTCCTCGATTTCAGGCCATGCCGTTCCATTTGACTGAAAATATAGAGGAGCGTTTGAACGACAGATGCGGCACCTTCTTTTATCGCTAAATAAAGCGTCTTTAATTTATCAAATAACATCTCGATTCCTTTCATCTCGCTCAACTCCTTTCGCGATTTGATCCATAATAAATAACGCATTTGATACGTCACCATCGTACACAAAATCAATCGAATCAATTGACTATAAAAATAACAGATGAAACGCTCCATTTTCATTGGTTTGCAGTGGGTGAGTGCCATTGTCGATTTCCATACTTTAAACAGGAGTTCGATTTGCCAGCGAAGGGAATAGATTTGGTAAATATCCTCTTTCGTAATTGCCTCTGGCAAATTTGTCATGTAAATTCCATAAGCACTCATCGCTTTTGTTTTCTCCTGATAACGAATGCCCCTCACTCGTTCAATTTCTTTCATGCGAGCGATTCGTTTTTCTTGTTGGGCAACAGAAAAATGACAAATCACCAACCGAATCGGCATTTTCACTTTATTTTTTCCTACATAGAATCCTTCAAATTCCTTTGTGTCTCCTCTTTTCACGGTGTTTGCTAATTCTTGAATGGCGTGCTGTGTATAGACGGTTGACACCTTTAATTTTCCATTGAGGCAATAGGACGGAGAAGGGTTTTTTTGATAGACCAGGGCATTATTTCGTAAGCGTGAAATAAAATAGCGTTGCGTCTGTTTGGTCAACTTCTCATATTCTGCCAAATTCAAATAGCCTAAATCACGAAGGATTAATTCTTTTGATTGGACCGTTTGACAAAGTGAATTGCCTGTTTTCGCATCATGAATACGCCCCGGTTCAAAATGGGCATGTGTAAATTGACCACTTAACAGTTCAAATTCAATTTGAAATTTAACCGATGTACAGCCTGTTCCCGGAAACCACTTGGCAAAAGCGTCTGGAATTTGAAAGGCAGTGGAATCGAGCACACGAATCCTTTCAAAAATCGCTGAATATTTCATTAGTTTTTGAAAAGAATGTCGAAATTTTGTTTGAAGGAGTCGTTCAAAAATGGCCTGAAGGAAAACAATGGTCCGCCAATTAAAACGTTGATTTAACCCTTCTGCGGATAAAACTTTGCCCGTTTGATCTTGTAAATAGGTACACAGATCTTCAAGGGATGAATCGCTCAGATGTGCCGTTGTAAACACGAATAAAAATAAACTATCCATCGCTGTTAATTTCCGTTTCCTTCGAATAAAACCTGTCTCCGTTGCGAGTTGTGTAATTGAATCAGCCGAAAATTGAGTAAAAAGCTCTTGATAAAGTAATTTCATTTCTTGGTCTAAGGGCATCATAAAAAGCGCCACCTTTCTTAGTTAGTACTAATTAAATAGCGCTTTTTGCAAATTTTTAAACCTATTTTCTTAACTTGATGGCTATGGGACAACTCCAATTGACGATGGTTTTTTTAGCGAAAAATTAGCTCGTTTTCAAGGAGGTGTTCTCTTTGAAAACGAGAAAACAAAAGGTTTAACAGTGCTTTTCTTAAGAAAAAGTGTAGCTGCCCGAATCGTATTGGCAAAAGGGAAATTTTTGTTTCATCCCTTTCGCAAGAGGAGAAATACCACTCCCCTCTTTGTTTCTCTCATTTTCATAGAAAGCTTACCCTATTCGCTCTTTTATCAAAGCACTCCCCACGGCTTTTTGGACGCCATTCCTACTTCAGGACATTCGCTAAACAATAATTTTCCACCTGAATTTCAGTTGGCAGCCCTTGGGCAAGCTTCGCTAATTCTCTTCCCAAATATGGTCCTACTGTTAAACCACTTGAACCTAATCCATTGGCAACAAGCACATTTGGTGTATTTGGTAATCTCCCTATAACCGGCAAAGCATTTGGGACAACTGGTCGAAATCCTACTTTAATGTCAGCAAACATTGCTTCCTGTAAAGTCGGCGCTATTTGAAAGGCTTTTTCCAGCATCTCATAGGCTGCTCCTACAGTCGGTCGCGCATCAAAGCCTTTATCATCCTCATGCGTTGTACCAATCATCATCCGACCAGCCTCGAATGCTAGCATATACAATGTCGAAGGTGCCATCACAACAGGCCAATGCTCAGACTCATTGTCTTTTAGCTGTAGCTCTAAAATTTGTGCCTTCTGTGGCTTTACTTGCATATCAATTTGCAGTGGCTGTAATGTTTCATTACCCCATGCACCTGTCGTTACAATAATTTCATCTGCCGCAATATGAGTGCCATTTACAGTGACAGAAATAGCATCTCTATTCCCAATCTGTAAAGAAGCACTTCCCTCTATGTAATTCGCACCTAATTTGATGGCTGCTTTTTGCATCGCTTCCGTTAGCTTGCACCCATCCACACGTGCACCTCCGCCTGCGTATGCTGCATATAACGGCTCCGTTATATATGGAAATAATTGTTCAATTTCGCTCGCTGTTAATTTGCTCGTCTCACCAATTTCAGGTGCATCTATTTTACGTTTTTCTGCTAATGCTAAAATTTGCTCGATGCGCTTTTCTTCTTGATGAATATGCAATGCCCCCACCTGCTTATAACCAACATCCGTTTCACCTAAATCCACCAATGTTTCAACTAACTGTGGATAATAGGCTGCGCCGTGGCTCGCCAAAAAATACCAATCTTTATTACGACGCTGTGATAGCCATGGACTAATAATGCCTGCCGCTACATTTGTCGCTTTGCCAATATCGTTGCGGTCAATCAATGTCACTTGCGCTTTGTTCAAAGCTAAATGAAGGGCAGTAGATGTGCCTAAAATCCCCCCGCCAATTACTACATAATGCTTCGCCATGTCAACCATCCTTTCTTCTAATGCTATTATACTAAAAAAGATATTCGGAGGCGTCCAAAAAAACAGTGCTTTGGCGACTTTTTGAACGTTTCGATAGTATCTCATCAAAGGTGTAATTATCCAAATAAAAAAGATGTTCTTTGGAAACATGATATAGGTTTAATGGCTTTTTTTCTAAATTAAAATGAATAAGTTAAATCAGATTTTATTGCATTAAAAAAGGGCTGCCTTTTCAGACAGCCCTCGCCCTTTCATTGTGGTTGGTAGCCCTAGATGAAAGGTTTTTTACTCACCACGTAAGCTATAAATAAATGCTTGTGGTACATATGTTTTATTTTTCTCAAGTAATGCAGGGGCTGCTTCCAGTTGTTTAATCGCACGATTATGAGCATATTCCTTTTGCCCACGCGTAATTTCATATGAAGCATTACCTTTTGTTAAAATTGCCCCATTACCAGTTGACTTCACTGTATAACCTAGTTCTTCAGCTAAAATGCGTAATGGCACCATTTTTACACCAGCAATTTCATAGTGGTCATGTGCAATGATTTCTGATATGATGTCTTCCACTTCAATAATTGGCGGCGGTGTTGTAGATTGTTCCTCGCTATCAAGTACAACTATTTTTGATGGTGTCGTTTGAGCTGGAATGCTACGAGTTGAAATTGTATAAAATACGACAGCCTCTTTATTAATCACATCAGCCTGCGTTAATTTTTCACCCGCTCTGTTTGTGATAACAGTATCCTCCGCAATGTTTAGCTTTAATGTATTTTCTTTATTGATGAAGTTTTCATCGAATGTACTTACATTTACGAAGCCTACCTCTTCTGTTTCAACAATAATTACTTCTGGTGCATATTGTGGTGGATAAATTAAAATAACCGGCTTACTGCTATCTACATAGGCTGTAAATTTCATGCCTTTTTTCAATTCTACTTTTTTGCCTGTATTATCTAATACAATTGTGTCTTCGTCGATTGCTAAATTGAATGGATTTTCTTTGTCTTCATTTGTTAATAATTGTGAACCATTCTCACGCGTATTAATATCGCCAATGACACCTGTAAATTCAATAAAGTCTGCTACTTCTTCCTCCGGCTGAACAACCTCAGCCTCTACTGTCTCTAAAACGACTACATGATACGGACTTGTTTGCGCTGGAATGCTGAATGTTGCTGGACCATAAAAAACAATCGCTTCTTTGCCAACGATATCCTCTTGCGTTAATTTTTCACCAGCTAAGTTTGTAATTTGTGATTCCTCTGATAAATTTAACTTTAATGTATTTTCTTTATTGACAAAGTTTTCATCAAATATTCCTACTTCTACAGTACCCATATCACTTGTTTCTATGACTACTACCTCTGGATTATACTGTGGTGGATAAATCATAAGCATTGGCTTATTTTTATTAACGAATGCTGTAAATGACATACCCTCTTTTAAATCCGCTTTTTTACCAGTGTTATCTAAAACTAATGTGTCTTCTTGGATAACTAATGAGAAAATGTTTTCACCTTGTTCAATTGTCGTGAATAGAGCACCGTTATCACGTTTTTCAATTTTACCTAATTTACCTTTTAGTTGGATGAAGTTTGTTGCTACTTCTTCCTTCACTTCATTCGAAATTGGCTCTGCTTTGTCTTGCGCGAAAGCAAGGGGTGCTGTAACTGCAGATGTTGCTAACGTAGCTGTTAGTACCATTGTCATTGCTTTTTTCATCATCTATTTCTCTCCTTTAAGCACGTTTCACAGTATTAGTCGTAGTATACGCAAAAAGGTTACAAAAAACTTAATTTAATTTTTTTCTTTTAAAATGGATGTTACAATATGCAGCGAATCCCACTCACCACGTGAAAAACGGGTAATAGGATAGTTTTTCGTGAATAGCTGTTTATTGATTTCCCTAGCGGTGAGACCTTGCTTATGTAGGGAGAGTATTTTCTCTTGCAATGTTAATAAATATTCCTCTTTCGCTTGCAGTGCTTTACGTCCATTTTTCAATAAGCCACCATGACTACAAAAAACATCCTGAAAATCATATGCTAATACCTTTTGCAATGACTGAATGATTGTTGGTATACTTTCATCACTTAAAATAAGTCTCGTTTTTGTTGTCACATATAAATCACCCGTAAATAGCTGACCTGTTTCTTTATTTAGGAATGCAACGTGGTCAATCGCATGCCCCGGCGTTTGAATGACATCCCATTCAGCCGTTTTCGAGCTAAATGTGCTTGCAATTGGCTGTGCTTGAAACGCTTTGCGCGCCCCCCAAAATACTTTACGATAAAATGGATACGCTGCTTTTTCTGCGCATTCTTTTAGCAATGTTCGTTCAATATAAACAGGATAGCCTTGCTGTTGTAGAAAGGCAGCATTACCTGAATGATCCTCATGATGGTGCGTTAAGACAACTTGCTCGAACTGCTGCTCCTTAAAAAATTGCTGAAATAGCTTACGTAGAGAATAGGCCCCTGTATCAATGCATATACCATCAACAATATAGCTATAAACATTTAACTGAACGCCTTGAAGGGCTACTGTCCCATTTCCGTAAGTAACGCCATTAAATTCCCCTTGCTCAAACTGTTTTTTTAAAAGCATCTTTTTCTCCCCCATTATGAATGAGTATTCATTTAAAGCGTAAAAGAAGCGGTTGTCCAAAAGGGCTTCCCCACTAGACAACCAAGACTTCTATATTCATTTCTTACTTATTTTCCCCTGTTTCTACTTCATAGGCTGTAATCCAATCACTATAACTACCCACATATAGACGCAATTGCTCATAGCCCGCCTCTGTTAGTACTGCAAATAATGGTGACGCTGTGACACCAGAGCCGCAATATACAACAACTTCCTCATCCTTTTTTACTTTTGCAAGTAGCTCTTCTGTGGGGGCAAGCGAAGCGCCTTTCTTCACCTGCTCCCAATCAAAGTTTTTCGCCGTTGGAATATGACCAGCAACTGGATCAAGTGGCTCATGCTCTCCGCGATAACGATTCGCTGCACGTGCGTCAAGTAATGTTGCTTGTTCTTTGCCGTCAGCTATATTTTTCACATCCTCACGCGCTGCATACATTTGCTCTTGCCATTGCAAAGTTAGGGTTGTTTGTGCATATTCTTTTTGTGCTGTCGTTACTTCAAACTTCTCTGCTAATGCAGAAAAGCCACCATTGACAATATATACATTTGGGAAACCTGCAAACTTCAACATATACCAAGCACGTGCCGCAAACGGCATTCCACCTTGGTCATAAATATAGATGATATCTTCATAACGCAAGCCAGTGCGCTCAAATAATGATTGCAATTGCTCTTTTTTAGGCATTGGATGACGTCCTTCTTTACTCGTCATATCAGATAAATCACGATTTAGATCCCAGTACACTGCTCCGTTCATATGACCTTCTTTATACAATTGCAGCCCTTCATCTGCATTTGTCAAAGAAAAACGCGTATCAATAAAACGCGATTCTTCCTTTATTTCATCCACTGTGACAAATACTTTAGCCATAAATATCTCTCCCTTTTCTCCGTATTATTAGACTGTAAAATCTATTTTCGACCAACACGACATTGGTCACACAAGGGTTTTCACATTCTGTGAAAACCCTTGTGTTCCGCTATCACTAATCTGGGATATGCCAATGATTGAAAATACACTAAAGGTTAAGTGGAAGTTCAACTGCCCGTAAAAGCCCGATTGGTTCAACTAACAATCAGTGGGGATGAGGAAAACCCCCCACTGATTGAAGTTTCACTTTATTTAAGCTGAGCGTAAATCTCTTTCCACTCGCCTAATGCACTTTCCTCCTGTAGCAGGCGGCGCTCCGTAGCAATTTGCTCTAGTGCCTGTGCACGTATATATTGAGATAATGCATTTGCTTCATCTGCTACATAGCCTGCTACCCATTCACGTAATCTTGCTTTTTCGGCATCTAAATACAACTGTGCATCAGGCTTCGTTAATTGCTCTAATGCATCTTTTAAATGCTCTTTTTCATTTTTTTCGAAAAATGCTTTAACGTTTTTAAAATGCGATTTAACAGAAGCATATTTACTATGCTCTGTAAATGGGCCGGCAAATTCTAAAATTGTCGGCTTTGTTGGCTCATACGCAAGAAAGGCAAAGCTATTGTTTATTTCTTTCAAGCTACGCGCTTCCTCTTTAAAGCGCTCAGCAATGCGTTTTTCAACAAATTGCGTTAAGCGGAAGTTCGTCACACGTAGCTCCTGTGTAAAGTCGAAGCTTAATGCTTGCAGCACTTCCTTTAATGATGTTTCTAAAGCAGCGGCAGCAGGCATTGCGGCAAATTGCGATGGATTATAGCTTTCGCGGAAGAAATCCGGATAACGATAGTATACGCGCTGCATTACATAATATAATAGCTCATCTAGCTCTTGATTTGCGTCTGATTCCAACATCGCGGTTTGCACGCTTGTATATGCTTTTTCAATATGCTGCTCCAGCTGTGTGAGCTCCTCTAAACGGTCATCTTTACGTAAAAGATTCGCCTCCGTTTGCACGATTAAATCATGTAAACGCGCATGCGCCTTCTCGACTTCCTCTTGCAACGCTTGAACCGCAAGTGCTTGTAATTCGTCATTTAAGAAGTGCTGGAATGCCTCCTCAAACGCCGGCATACCTGAAGCTAAGTCTTGTGCCTGCTGCTTTTCACGCAATGCCTGCAAACTCGATACACCATAAAGGCGAGGGAAACGAATACCAAAGCGTTGCAATTCGCTACGCACATAATTTTTTACATCTTCCTCTTCCTCTTTCGTGTTTGCTAAATCGATAGCATTAACGACAAAGAACATTTTATCAAGCTCAAATGCATCTTTGACACGTCCAAGCTGAATTAAAAACTCACGGTCTGCTTTGGCAAAAGCATGATTATAATAGGTAATAAATAAAATCGCATCGGCATTGCGGATATATTCGAATGCTACACCTGTATGGCGCGCATTAATTGAATCTGCCCCAGGTGTATCAACGAGTGTGACACCCATTTTAGTAATTGGTGAATCATAATAAAAATCAATATTATCAACGAAGCACGATTTATTTTCCTGTGCAACAAATTGCTCAAACTGCTCACGATTGACACGTAGCACTTGACCAAGTTGCTCTTTAAATTCGTTATAGCCTTCTGCATATGCACGAATAAATGACTTATGAATATTCAATCGTTCATCTACTAGCTTCACTGCCAAGCCTTCTTCAGCACGTGTATAAGCTTCCTTTAAAGAGGAAACCGTTAAACCAATCGCGGCATACGAACCTTGAATATCTTCTAGCAGTTGCTCTGCTGTTTTTAGCTTTACATCTGCTGTTTCATGTGGATGCTCCGCAGTTACTGGACGAATTTTATTAATAGCGGCTGTCGTTGGGTTTGGTGACACAGGCAACACTTTTGAGCCCATCAGCGCATTTGAAAAGCTCGATTTCCCAGCGCTAAACGCCCCGAATAATGCAATGGTAAAATCCTTCTTTTGTAAACGCTCGACTTTTTTCTGTAAGAAGCTTGCGACTTCCGCAAAACCTTGCACATTACCAATCGCATTTGCAGTTTTAAATGCTTGCCTAATGACCTCTTCTGTTTGGTAGTTTGCGTTCGCTACTTGTTGCTGCTCAAAATGTTCGACAATTTGCTGTTCCTCATCTTTAGCTAACATCTCTTCACTAAATGGGCGAATTTCTGCTAACGCTCGTTCAAAATCGCTTTGCCATTTTGCTGTTTGTGATTTAGCCAATGCGCGTGTTTCATTTTTCGCCTGCTTCATTTCTTTATCGCTATATGCTTTCTGTTCATCAAATTGCTGAATTTGACGAATCGCATCTACTTTCGGCTGAAGTGCTGCTGTTTTTAATTTCACTGGTGCACTCGCCTCTGTTGCTACTTGTGATAATAATGGCTTCTGCTCCTCAAGCCATGCATTCGTTGTGCGGATGAAAAATCGTTTTGTAGCTTCTGCCACACGGTTGGCAAAGTTCAATAAAGCATCGCCTGTCACAAGTGCACCAGACTGTACTTGCTCCTCAATAATGGAAAATGGCAAAGCAAAGCTGTGCTGGTCAATGGCCGTAGCACGCTCCTCATTTAAAGCACCAACATTTCTTAGCGCTTCTTTCATTAATGCTTTTATATGCCCAATAATTTGCGACTGTACTATCGCTTGGTAGGCAGCATTCGCCTCTTCAATACGACGCTCTCGTTCCTCCGCTGTTTTGCGCTTCGCACTAAATAAGCCACCTACTTTAAAGTTTTCCTGCTTACTCTCTAAGTAGCTGCGTAGCTTCTCACGGAAATCTGCTGGAATAATAGCTACATTTGCTAATAAATCTTTACGCTTTTCATCAAATGTTTGCTGCCATTCTTCATATGAGAATAACGTCGTTTGACGAGCTAAATATTCGTATTGCTCTAAAATATCTGCGCGAGTGTCCCAATCTTCTGCCTGCAGCACCTCCGCAAATTCCTCAAGGCTTTCTTCCTTTTGTTGCGCTAAAAAAGCCTCGTGCTCATGATGTAGCTTTTGCAGCGTGTTTTTCGCTGTCAGGACAAGCTGCTCCTGCCAATCCTTCATCGAGTCCATAACGATTTTTTTTACTTTTGTAAAATCATTATGCGGATGCTCCTTATCCTTTAATGAAGTAAAGAAAATATCTTTCGGCTCTACGCCCCATGCTGCGAATGATTGATGAACTGATTTACGGAAATCCTCGAAAGATAATTCAGCATCTCGGTGCTTATCGATTTGGTTAACAATTAAATAGACATTCGGATTATATTTCATCAATTGCTTCGTAAATTGGAAATTCAACTCGGATTGGACATGGTTATAGTCCATCGTATAAAAAACAATATCTGCAATATGCAGCGCTGATTCTGTACTCATCGCATGAGCATCATCTGTTGAGTCTACCCCCGGCGTATCCATTACCGTTACACCTAATGGTAAATTAGAGCCGCTATGGCCAATTTCAATTTGTGATACGAGCTCTCCGTTTTTGCTAAGCTCTTTTACTGTTTTAAAATCATAGCCTGCCTCAAATTTGACTGGCTTATCGTGATGCATATAAACAATTGCATAATCTTCTTCTGCTTTATGTACTTTTACAATATTAGCACTTGTCGGAATCGGGCTTGCTGCTAAAATATCTTCACCTGATAAAGCATTAATCATGCTCGACTTCCCAGCCGAGAAATGTCCAGCAAAACCGATAACATATTCTTTTTGTAAAATTTTACGTGCAAATAAATTCAGCTTCTCCATACGCTCTATATCTTCATTATTTTTATAAATTATGTATTGGATTGCTGATTGCTGTAGCAGCTCCTGCAATTGTTGTTCAAAAACTTCCATTATACTGTAATACCCCTTTATTCTTATTGTTTCTGCATTTTGAGCGCGATGAACGCCCATAAACGCTACTTGCAAACAGTGTGAGCACCGATTGAAGTTTCACTTTATATAGTACCACGCTTTGTTCGAAAATTTCGCTATATAATTGAAAAAAACGAGGGTGATGTCTAAAAAACAGTACACTGTCTGCTATTTAGACGCTCTCGTTAATGCTTTTTCAAAGAATTTAGCAAATATTTAATGGAGAAGCAGAAGGCTGCCCGAAAAGATATAAACTTTTCGGACAGCCCCCTTTCGTCAACTCGATTTAATTGTATTTTTTAACACGTATGAGCCTATTGCTGCATATACAACAACTACGATGCCAGTCATCGCAAAAATCATACGGGACACCTCACTTAATTTGATACTGAGAATCATTTTCATATCTATTATACTAATATTTTTTCTTTGTCGTCAATCCACATTGTATTCTATATTTTTAGATGCTTTCATGATACTATTGAATAAATTAGCTAAAAGGATGTGGTATATTATGAGCACTTCGAAGCATGTACAAACGATTTTAAATGGGACAATACACTCATTAAAAACTATTTTACCAATGGACATAGATGTTAAATCCCCCTCTCTTACTACCGAGCCATACATACAGCAAGAAATGGGCGTACTCATTGGTTTAATTGGCGATTTAAAGGGGCGTATTATTATTGATAGTACACCTGAGGCATTTGGGTCAATCGGAGCTGCTATGTTTGGTATGCCACTAGAGGGGGCAATGCTAGAATCATTTACAGGCGAGCTTGGCAATATGATTGCTGGCAATCTCTGTACACATGTAGGCACTGAAAATTTAGAGCTAGATATCACACCTCCTACAGTAATGGTTGGTCATACAAAACTTTACGGTTTCCAACATGCTTTCCGTCTCCCTGCAACACTTGGCGGTATTGGCGACATTACAATTTTACTAACAATTGATGATGAGGAATAATTACTGCGAAAACAGCTAGTAGGCATATGCCTACTAGCTGTTTTTATGAGGAAAACTCGTCCTTCATTTTATGAAAATATTACTCTTTTCATACTTCACATTTTCTTCACAAAATTTCGTAGCAACTGTGATTTTTATCACATCGTCACGTATGTGTTTTCTATATGATTAAAACAAGTACGAAATATACATCTAATAATAGGAGGGACAATGATGGCGAAAAAGAAGAAGACGGAAGAAAACTTAAAAGGAACGCTTGTTATGACCTTAACCCTTGGCGGAATCATTATTTTAATATGGGCCTATTGCTTCAGCCTATTTATGGATCGTTTTTAAAGACATTAAACGTTAAAGGAGTTGAAAACAATGCATCTACATAAGTATGAAAAATGGTGGATGGTGTTTGGTGCTGGTACGCTAGTAGCTTTCTTAATTATTTTAGGTATCGGTGCTTTCCACAGTGGCTCACATCCAAATGACTCTAAAAAAACTATCGATTATGAGAGAGTTGAAGATTTCAAGCCATTTGACAATCCCGGTGTCCATAAAGTTGAGGGCAAGGATTGGGATTATGAAGTCGTACTAATTGCTTCAGCATTCAATTATAATCCCGGCGTCATTGAATTACCGGTAAATGCAAAAGTGAAATTTATCGCAACGACGAAGGATGTTATTCATGGATTCCAAGCAGCAGGAACAAATATTAATATGATGCTTGAACCTGGTTATATATCTGAATATACAACAGTCGTTAATAAAACAGGTGAATACTTAATCGTATGTAATGAATACTGCGGTACAGGGCATGCATTCATGTATTCTACATTAAAGGTGGTGGACCCAAATGCAACAAACGATGGTGAATAAAATTATGAAGGTTGACCCGCGCGATGCAAAGTTAGCCATGGCAAACTTTTATGTTGCATTTATCGCATTGCTTGTCGGCGGTTTAGCTGGTTTATTACAAGTATTAGTTCGTTCAGGTCAATTTAAGTTACCTTGGGGCATTGGTTATTATCAGGTTTTAACAGTTCACGGTGTATTACTCGGTCTTATTTTAACAACATTCTTTATTTTAGGCTTCCAAGTCGCTGCAATTAGCCGCACAGTAGGACCTCTTACGGACGGACAACGCAAAATTGGTTGGTTAGGCTTCTGGCTTATGACTGCTGGTACTGTAGCAGCTTCTGTCATGGTACTTTTAAACAAAGCCACTGTATTATTTACTTTCTATGCACCATTAAAAGCGCACTGGATTTTCTATTTAGGCTTAACATTCGTAGTAGTAGGTTCTTGGACATTAATCGCACCTCAAATTATGCGCTTTTTCGCTTGGCGCAAAGAGAATAAGGGTGAAACTTCTCCCCTCTTAGCATTTATGGTGACGGTAAATAACTTTCTTTGGATTGTCGCAACATTAGGCGTTGCTATTGAAGTATTATTCATGCTTTTACCATGGTCATTAGGTTTGGTTGAGCGCGTAGATGTGCTTTTAAGCCGTACATTTTTCTGGTATTTCGGGCATGCGCTTACGTATTTCTGGTTACTACCTGCTTATATGGCATGGTACACAATTGTACCGAAAATTATCGGTGCAAAGATTTTCTCTGACGCATTAGCTCGCTTAGCATTTTTACTATTTCTCATCTTCTCTGTTCCAATTGGTATTCACCACCAATTAACAGAGCCGGGTATCGATGGACTATGGAAGTTCATTCAAGTTGTTTTAACATTCTTCGTAACCGTGCCATCATTATTAACAGCATTCGCCATGTTTGCGACGTTCGAGTTGCGCGGGCGTGAGCTAGGTAGTAAAGGGCTTTTAGGCTGGTTTAAAGCTTTGCCATGGAAGGATAGTCGATTTTTACTACCTTTCATCGGAATGGTTGCTTTCATTCCTGGTGGTGCAGGCGGTATTGTCAATGCATCACACCAAATGAACCAGCTTGTTCATAATACAATTTGGATTACTGGTCACTTCCATTTAACAGCAGCAACAACTGTTGCCTTAACATTTTTCGGGGTTGCCTTCTGGTTAATTCCACACTTAACAGGACGTGTACTAACAAAAAAGCTAAACTTCTTAGGTGTAATTGTCGGTATTTTATGGGCTACAGGTATGTTCATCATGTCGAGCGCAATGCATATTGTTGGCTTACTTGGTGGTGCACCTCGCCGCTCAGAATACTCTGAGTATGGTGGTGCAACACAAGCAATGGAATGGATTCCATACCAAATTGCCCAGGCTGTTGGTGGCACGATTCTCTTTATCGCCATCATCCTAATTACGTATCTAGTTATTCAGTTAGCCTTTTTTGCACCAAAGGGCGAGCAAGATTTCCCTCTTGCAGAATTAGCACCTGGCGCAGAAAAAACACCTGCTATACTTGAAAACTTTAAAGTATGGGGCGTTATTTTATTAGCGATTATTCTTTTCGCTTATACAGTTCCAATCATTGATATTATTCAAAACGCGCCACCTGGCTCAAAAGGCTTCAACAATCTTTGGTAATGTAGAAAAAGCGTCCGCCAAGCACTGCTTGACGGACGCTTTTGATGATACAACTCCAAAGTGTTTGCCCTTAAAGTCAGAGAGGGGCTTTTTGGAAAATTGGATCAATAAGCGGATTGTCTTTTGAACTAAAGTAAACAAATGAAAATTGAATTTGCATTCGCAAAATGGAGCAGCTTTCTTTACTCAATCACTTCAAAAATTATTTTTGCTTCTAATTTATATATATCCCCTATTATTTCATCTATCCCAAAATGGGTAATTGCTTTAATTTCATACTGTCCTGGTGGAAAGTTCATCTTTGCCATTTGTTGAAATAGCTCCTCACTATACGGCTTACCGCCCTGTCCTTCTATATACGCACCTCCAGAAAAGCCGTAATCCTCTACTAAAGGTTGTCCCTTCGTTATTTTTGTATAAATAAGCGGTTCATTCATGGCAGCACCAAAATGATAATCTTCCGTTAAATTTGTCGTCTCTAAAAATAACCACGAGCCACCATGTGCTATATTGATAGCTGACTCCTCCCCTTCATAAATAAGCTCCGCCCGAATGGCCAATTTTTCCCCCACTTTATATTGCTCCTTATCTGAGATGAGCTTTAATATAAACGGCTCCTCCTCTACTTGCGCTGTTGCTTGATTGAAGATTGACATGGATGGCTCCTCCTGTTGCGACTGTGTGACTCCACAAGCTGTGAGTAGCATTGTTAACCCTATAATTGAAAGCAATTTCACCGCTGCTCCCTCCTTTTATAGAAGTAGACGACTTAGAGGTTTATTTGTTACATAATTCGATAATTTCACATGATAATCTTACCATATCGGTATATCATGTCTAAATGTTTAATCTGTTAGACGTACAGAAAATCTCAGTCTTTTTATTTCACAAACTTCAGGAATGTGACTCAAAGTCTGTTGACTCAAAGTCAACATTTAACTAAAATTTTCTTGGTAAGATTTGCATAAAGGATGGGTTAAATGAATATTAAAGATAAAATTGGGCTGAGAATCAAGGAATTAAGAAAGCAAAATGAAATTAGTCAAGAAGGCTTAGCATATAAAACGGGTCTAGATAGAACATATATAAATAGTGTGGAGAATGGAAGAAGAAATGTGACAATAGAAACTTTAGAAAAAATCGCCAATGGTTTTGATATGAATATTTATGAATTCTTCAATACTAATTTTTTTAAGGGGGAATAAAATAGTGGATTTTAAAGCATATGAAAAACAATTATGTAAAAGCATAGAGCAAGAAGTTGAAAAAATTATACAATCTAACCTACACTTAAATATCCGTGCAAAAGCAAGGGCTGGTGCTGAAATAAGCGATTATTTAGAGGAACACTTTGTGATTTCTATTAATAACAATAATCATCCGTATTTAACTGATGCCGAACAAGCACCTAGAGGAGCAACTAAAAATCCATATGACGCCAAATGTTATTTTGATTATATGGGAAGAAAAGAGCTAATTTGGATAGACTTTAAAGCTTTTAAAACATCTTCATTAGATAGTAATCCTGATATTGGAACGCCAAATAAAGTAATTAAATTTATTAAGGAAGGGCATTTCTATTTAATATTTGTGCTAGCCTACTATGAGGAAGATGGTGAAGGATTAAAGTTCGTCGAACACTCCGGGAAATATACAAAGGTTTATCCATTGAAAGATGTCAACCATACTTTTCGATTAAACCCTAAACCACAGCTGCAAGTGAATATGTCTGCTGAACCTGAATATAGAACGAGAGAACAATTTATTGAATTATTAATCCAAAAGCATAGGGAAAGTTATAATAGAAATATCATTGCCTTAAATCAAAAAATTGATAAGCTAGATGATATTTATATCCAACTTATCAATTCGAATAGGGACTCGGAAAAACAGTAGTTTAATACATTTCAATATGCTCAAAGATAAACTTTTTCTCAGCCTCATTTATTCCGTAGTAATCAAAAAGTACATTGTTAATTTGCTCTATACCAAGTGATGTTTCAATCGTATTTGAAATGATTTCATCGGTAATTTCTAAAAGTTGATTCACAATGTTTTCGTCAAAGGTTAGTCGAATTTGTTTCAAATCACCAACCTTAATTTGCGGTTGTTTCCCTTTTGAAATTCGAATAATTCTTTTACATAAAGAGTAAAAAGTAAGTATAGTGGAATTGAGTTGAGCGCAAGTAACTTTTAATTTATTTACTGAGATTTCATCATCCTTCATCTCAGATAAGCAGTATAGACTATTATTTGCAGCTGCTGTTTCAAAGGATAATGTTGCAATTAATTGCTTTGCAGATTGCCTAATAAAAATTTTAGGTGATTTATATACTTCTATCTGGCCCAACCCAATTCTTTTCTTATTTTTAATTCCTTGTTTCTCAAGCTGTTCTTTTAATTCATCATTGATTCTGTCTTGTAACGGTTTGTTATACACGAAATATTTATCAAAGCTAAGTTCGCTAAAGGGTCCTTTTAAGCTCTTTGAACCTACATAATAAGGCATAATTTCATGAGGTGTTTCAATTTTTTCCTTATAGGTAAATCTATCCTCCATATCCAATAACATTGTACACGTTCTCAATGATTTACCGGGGAAAATAGAGAGGAGTGGCACGGACTTCTCCTCTATCTTCTTTAAAATTTCACTAGCCCGATGATCGATAATTGAAAATTTATTCTCTTCCTCTTCATACCAATTTTTCTGAAGTATTATTTGTTTTTCGCCTGTTTCGTAATTTAAAACAGTAACTTTATTTTCTAGGTTTTCAGCTAAATTGCTATTTTTTTGTAAAGATATTATCACTTGTCCGCTTCCTACGCCATCGAATGTCGATAAATCAATTATTAAATATTTTATTTTAGTCTTTTCTATAATGTATTTTCTCAAATATTTATACGCTGTTTCAAATAAACTGACATCAACAATAAATGATATAGAGCCATTTTCCTTTAACCAGTCTATTGATTGTTCAAAGAAAAACATCGTCATATTAAACTTACCATTCTTCACATGAGATGGGACAAATTTATAATTATCAATATAATAATTTCTTTTTTCTTCTGATTTTTTCACACTTCTCCTACCATATAATGTAATATACGGTGGATTTCCTAAAACATAATCAAATTTATAAGCATCATCAGCAAGACAATTAATTTTAATATTTTTAGCCTCTTCTGTTTCTACAAAATATAAATTACTATTAAACATCTCCATCTGTTCAATTTTATTTTCAGGCTTAAAAGTTGTATCAGTTACAAAAACTTTCGGATTTAATTCGTTTATTAGCTTCGAATCTTCAAATAAATATGACATCAAACAATAAATATTAAGCTTTGTGAAAAAAACCATTTCATTTGAAATATCGAAACCAATAATATTGTTATTCACAAATTTTATAATTTCATTTTTCGAGTAGCCATTATCAAATAGGCTTTGAATAATCATCAGTATGAAAATTCCTGTACCACACGAAGGTTCAAGAATTTTCTTATCAATAATCGAATCAGATTTAAAATCAATTATATTATTGATTATTAGCTTTACAACATCTATATTGCTTGTGAAAAATTGCCCTTTTTGCTTTAATTCATCAATAGTATAGGTAGAATTAATTTCTAATGAAATTCGTATGAAAAACTCTAAAATATTTTTATCTGAAGTTGTTTGCGAATCGTCCAAAACTATATTTGTAGGTAATAATGAAACTATATTTACTGATTTCGTATGTTTAAAAAACGCATAATATTCATTAAACACTTTTTTAAACTTTAAAGAATCCATAATCCTTGATTCCAATTCTTTCTCTTGTACTACCATTTTTTATAGACCCCTTACTTTCAATGTAGATTATAAGTCACGTTAATGATATGCTAGTTTAATTTGACAGTCAACATTTTTATCATACAGTATATCCAACTAAAAAAACATGTTGAAATAAACTGAAGCTTTAAGCAATAAGGTTTTTATTGTGCTAATGGAATAGAAAAGAGGCATCGGAAAATGATTTTCCGAACGCCTCTTTTATTATTATAGCTGGTAAAGCTTTGTATATTTTTCTTTTAAATAATCTGCTAAATATTGTGCATTTAAGCCTTCACCTGTCGCTTCATATAATAGCTCAAAAGGCTTTTTCAGCGCACCATATTGATGCACCTTGTCTGTTAACCATTCACGGATTGGTAATAGCTCGCCTTTCCCGCATAGCTCATCAAAGTTTGGTATATCCTTATCCATCGCATGCTTCCATTGAGCAGCGTACATATAGCCTAATGCATAGGATGGGAAGTAACCAAAGCTGCCGCCGCTCCAATGTGTATCCTGTAACACACCTTCTGCATCATTTGCTGGGCGAACACCTAAATATTCCTCGTACTTATCGTTCCATACTTGTGGTAAATCTTCCACTTGCAAATCGCCGTTAAATAGCTCTCGCTCGATTTCATAGCGAATCATAATATGCAATGGATATGTTAGCTCGTCTGCTTCAATACGAATTAATGAAGGCTCTACAAAATTAATTGCCGCTAAGAAATCTTCTACCGCTACATCACCAAATTGAGCTGGTGAATGCCTTTGTAGCACTTCAAAATGACGCTTCCAGAAGTCTACATTGCGTCCTACGAAATTTTCATAAAATAGCGATTGTGATTCATGTATCCCCATTGATGTACCGCTAGCGAGTGGTAAGCCCATTAGTTTTGGATCAATATTTTGCTCGTATAAAGCATGACCACATTCATGAATTGTTCCAAAAACAGCAGAGCGGAAATCATTTTCATCATACTTTGTTGTCACACGAATATCACCACTATTCAGACCGATCATAAATGGATGCACCGTTTCATCTAAGCGTCCTGCATCAAAATCATAGCCTAGCTTTTCCAATAATTCTAATGATGCTGCACGTTGTCCCTCTTTCGGGAAGTGCTTAAAGAGCATCGCTGTATCTGGTTTATTTGGAGATGCTTGAATCGCCTGAACTAATGGCACAATCGTTTCGCGTAGCTCACCAAACACTTTGTCTAAAATATCTGTCGTCATGTCTGGCTCATATTTATCTAGCAATGTGTTGTAAGCTGAGCCATTTTTAATGCCCCAATAACCAATAAATTTCTTTTGATAAGCTACAATGTCTTTTAAATGCGGTAAGAATAAAGAGAAATCAGATTTTGCTTTTGCCTCTTCCCATGCATTTTCTGCCTTTGCCTGCAAAATCACATATTCCTTATACTCAGCAGCAGGAATTTTCTTAGATTCATCGTAATCTTTTTTCACTTCTTCAAACAAACGCTTTGTCACAAAATCAAGCTCATTTTGCTTTGCTTCGAGCTCTGCAAGCATATTGCCTAGCTCTTCTGCTGTTTGCAATGCAAATAGCTCCGCAGATAATGTCCCGACAACCTCTGCTCGCTGCGCTAACCCCTTTTTCGGTGCACCTGTGCGCATATCCCAATAAATTACAGACAACGCCTCACCATAGTTTTGCATTTTCTTCACATAATCTACAAATTGTTGTTCAACTGTCATTTGTAAGCCTCCCTTTCCTCTCTATTATATTAGTTCGAGATTCGGAATGAAAGCATCAAATTAAGATAAGTACAATCGCCGATATGACAAAAAACATTGTCATGAACGCCCAAAGCCAATTCGCACGCTTAATTCCTTTTTTCACCTCAAAATACTCAGCTAATAATAATGATAGTACTAAGCCACCAGCAATCAAACCAATATGCACCGTCCCTAAATAGTAGCTAGAAACAATTAAAGGGGTCACAAAAATAACGGAATACATGATTTTCCATGACCAATGTAAGCTTTTCTTTTTACCATCCTCATCTCGAGTATAGCGATTTTTACTAATGAAGGCGGCATCAATAATTAATATGCTGAAAAAGGCAATCCACGCGTATTTTTTCCAACTAGTCGATACCGTTTGATTCAAAATTCTCTCAAATAATATATAAAGAGCGGACACATCCTCTTCATTCGTTAATACATATTTCTTGCCACCATAAACGTCGTATAATTCAAAACGCTCCCCATAGTTGCTAGCAAACTTTAAATAAAGCTGCTGACCGTTTTGAAAGGTCAAAAGTAGCTGATACAATTGTATTTGCTGGGGCAGTTGCCCATCCCAAGCCTGCTCAATAACCGTCACATCTGTTATAATGCGTTGAAAATCTTTCAATAGCTGAGGGTCATTCGTCGACCTTTTATTCATATACATAACTGAATTCAAATTCAAATTACGCTCGGGCTTCGTTGTAGATAGCACTGTTAATTGCTGTAATTCATCCGTTAACTGTATTTGCTGTTGCACTTGCTCCTCATGTTTTACATCAATGAAATAGAACAGCAATAAAATACAGGCAATGGAGGCAATCGCCAATTGACGCGCGAATAATTGCTTGCGAGTTGTTCGCAAATGCTGTGCTTTAATAGATTCCTTTTGCCGTTGGCGCTGCTTTTCATCCCATTCCACTCTCGTTATTTGCTGCAAACGTTCATCTAATTTCATCTATTTCACCCCCAAGCAGCTTTTGTAATGCCTTCATGCCGCGCTCTGTCCGATTGCGCACTTGTGTTTCACTGCACCTTAAAATTTTTGCTGTTTCTTTGATGGAGTAACCTTCAATTTTCCGTAGAACAATGCATTCCCTATACGCTAATTTTAATTGCCCTAGTGCAGCATATAGCTCGGCATCAGCCGCTTGCTTCAGCAACCAAGCCTCCGGTGTATATGTTTCCTCGGTTCCTTCATAGTTTACAATAAACGGAATAAACTGAATCAAACGTTTGCGCCTATAGTAATCGTAAACGCTATTACGCGCAATGGTAACAAGCCATGTTTTAATATTGGCATCCCCGCGAAAGGTGATGCTACTTTTCAATGCTTTAACAAATGTATCCTGTGTCAAATCTTCAGCTGTTTCCTTATGGCCGACTAAAAAATAAATAAATTGAAATATTTCCTCGCTATATGTATCGTAGTGCTCCTCAATACGAAGCATGCGCATCCCCCCTTATTTAATTAGACGGATGACATAAAAATTTTACTCACTTTTACTGCGTAAAATTTTTACGAGAATCTCGCTTAATTCCTCAGCCGTTTCCTGAAAATCACGCTGTGCCCACTTTACTGCTAAGCCTATAATGGCATTTGCTTGATATGTAACGAAATATTCACGCAGCGCCTCATCATAGCTAGAGACGTTCGTGCTTTGCTGCAAATTTAATGTAATTTGCTCTAGCAGCATATAATAATAAGCTAGTGGCACATTTTTAGAAAATACGATTCGATAAAAGCTTTCATATTTTTTAATATGATGAAAAATGCGAACCGTTTTCGGGTCAAGCTCTTTTATTTTCAACTGTGATTTTGTACGCAACGGCTCTAAATAAGCTTCCCGCAAATCGGCAATGATTTGCTCAAAAAAATCAGCAAAAAGAGCATCTACACTTTCATAGTGCAAATAAAATGTCCCACGATTAATTTGTGCTCTTTGGCACAGCACCGATATTTTTATTTTCTCAAGTGGCATTTCTTTTAATAATGCGATTAATGATTCATGCAGCCGCTCTTTCGTTTTAATAATTCGCAAATCCACTGACATTTCCAACACTCCTATTCAACATTTTTTCATAAAACGTCGCTTAATGAACATCCTACGTTTTATTGCGTATTGAAAGCGTTATCACCTATAGATTATAATTTTTAATGAACAGATGTTCAATATTTTTTGTTTATCCACTCATCTAACATTAGGAGGAATTAGACATGAAATTACAAGGAAAAGTAGCAATCGTTACAGGGGCAGCATCAGGCATGGGTTTAGCAATTGCTGAGAGCTATGCGAAGGAAGGCGCAAAGGTAGTCGTTTCTGACTTGAATTTGGCAGGTGCTGAAGAAGTCGTAGCACAAATTAAAGCGGTGGGCGGCGAAGCTTTTGCGATTAACACAGATGTCACTTCTGAAGAAGATTTACAACGCTTATTCGATAAAGCAATAGAAACATACGGTCAGCTTGATATTTTAGTCAACAATGCCGGCATTATGGATGGAATGGAGCCTGTTGGTGAGGTCGTAAATGAACGTTGGGCAAAAGTATTCGCTGTCAACACGACAGCGGTTATGCAGGCGATGCGACTTGCAACTGATATTTTCCTCAAGCAAGGTCACGGGGTATTTGTGAATAATATTTCAGCGGGGGGCTTATACGGGGCACGTGCAGGGGCAGCATACACTGCTTCTAAGCACGCAGTAGTCGGGCTTACGAAAAATACAGCCTTTATGTATGCCGACAAAAACATTCGCTGCAACGGCATCGCACCAGGAGGTGTAGCAACAAATATCGCTTCTTCCATGACGAGCGTTAGCCAAACAGGTATGCAGCGTCAACAGCTTGGTATGGCTATTAATCCTCGCATTGGCCAACCTTCAGAAATCGCTGCATTAGCCGTATTTTTAGGCTCTGACGATGCAAGCTTTATCAATGGTCAAGTCATCGCAGCTGACGGCGGCTGGACAGCTTATTAAGACGTACAAAAGGCAGTTTTAAAGACTGCTTTCCAGACGTTTCGGTGATGTTTTATTAAAATCATCGCTATTTATAATATCGGTAGCGTTCAAAATGCCTGTTAAGCAGGTTTTCTTGGGCGCTACCGCAATTTTTATTACACCGTCTAATTGACAAAAAAAGCTATCTGACAGCGTGCCATTACCTTACACTACTTTCAGATAGCTTTTTTGATTAAGCCTTATTTGCACTAGCATTATCAAATTGGATTGCTGTAATATGCACATTCACTTCGCTCGTCTCAATTGCTGTCATATTAAAAATCGCTTGGCGAATTGATGCTTGAATATCTTTAGCTACTTTAGGTACTGTAAAGCCATATTTCACTGAGCAAAATACATCAATAACAATACGACCATCCTCCGACATCGCAGATTTGATACCTTTTGAATGCACTTTTTTACCGAATTTTTCTACCACACCCGATGCAAAATTTCCGCGCGTCGCAGCTACACCTTCTACCTCTGTTGCAGCAATACCCGCTATAACCTCAATTACCTCAGGCGCTACCTCAATTTGCCCTAGCTCTTCTTTTCCTGTCGGCGTTGGTTGTACAAATGATGTTGGTTGTTTTTCAGCCATGTTCAGCCATCCTCTCTTTCTCTCGCATTGCTACTTAACTATAGCCATCTTCCACTTTTTATATTATACTACATTCCTTATGGAAAATGCTTAGCAATTGCATAGCAATTTTGTGGGGCATCCCAAAGGCCGTGCAGTTGCCGTTTTTGGGGATGCTGGCAGTGATGTTTCTTCAAAGGGGCTGCTCGGTCAAATAATAAGGGATTTATAGAAAACGGAAACATAAATTTACCTTTAATGTAATAGTAAGTTTTATTTTATAAACACTATATATACCATATCCAATTCCATTGCATTCTCATATTCAAAAATTTTAACTTTTCTTTTGTATTCATTTTGTAAATTCTTCAGTAGATGCTCTGTTGCTTTCAAAGTATATTCTCCAAAATCATATATTACCAAGAACTTATAATACTTTTTAACGTCAATTGATTTCATCTTCGGTTTTCCTTCTAATAAACACTTAATATCCTTGATAATACCATTGCGTTGTGCTGAACCAAATTTAAACCCGTTGTTAATTGGTTTATTACATTTCACTTCTGCTAAAATTTTCATTTCTCCATTTACTACTATATCAAACCCATTATCGCTAGGCTTAGTAGCTAATACTTGTTCTAATGAACTCTCATAATATGGCGCTAAAATTGGAAAAGTATCATTCAACCAATTCATAAAATTAACCGTTGTTTTGTATGTGATGATATTATTAATATCTTGCAAGGTAGTTTTTAGCTCAAAAAATCTTCTATACTTAGTTCTGAGTAGTAATCTCTACTCTCATTTGTGATTTTTGTACTTATAAAATCATTAAATTTTTCTTGTAATTTTTGTTCTTTGTTATATAAATAGTTCACCTTTTTCTCCTTTAACTTTTTCATAGAAAACACTCTTCATTGTCATATACAATACGATTACATTTTTTTATTAAACTACATAATATAATAAAAAACCTCCAACCTAAATAAATTTAGTTAGAGGTAAAAAATTTCGGATATTCCGATTTATTTTATTTCAAGCTTTATTCCCCAAACACTTACTTCGCCTTCTCAGCCACACCCAACACATCATTCTCTTCCAAGAACTTCGTATTGAATTTCGCTGATTTGAAAACATCGTTGTTCATCAAAGCTTGGTGGAATGGGATTGTTGTATGAACACCTTCTACCATGAACTCGCTTAATGCGCGGTTCATTTTAGCGATTGCTTCCTCACGAGTATCCGCGTGAACGATTAGTTTTGCTACCATTGAATCGTAGTATGGTGGAATTGTGTAGCCTGGGTAAACAGCTGAGTCTACGCGTACACCGTAGCCACCTGGTGCTAAATAGTCTGTTACTTTACCGGCAGATGGCATAAAGTTTTTGTATGCGTTTTCAGCATTGATACGGCATTCAATTGACCAACCATTAATTTTGATATCCTCTTGTTTGAACGGCAATTTCTCACCAGCGGCAATTTTTAGTTGTTGTTGAACAAGGTCAACACCTGTAATCATTTCTGTTACTGGGTGCTCTACTTGAATACGCGTGTTCATTTCCATGAAATAGAATTTATCTGCTTGGTAATCGTAAATAAATTCGATTGTGCCTGCGCCCTCATAGTTACATGCTTTTGCTGCTTTGACCGCTGCTTCACCCATTTCTGCGCGGCGTTCCTCAGATAATGCTGGTGATGGCGCTTCTTCTACTAATTTTTGCATGCGGCGTTGCACAGTGCAATCACGCTCGCCTAAGTGCACCACGTTGCCATGTCCATCCGCTAACACTTGAATTTCACAGTGACGGAAATATTCAATAAATTTCTCTAAATAAACACCTGGGTTGCCGAATGCTGCAGCAGCCTCTTTTTGTGTAATATCAATTCCTTTTACAAGCTCTTCCTCTGTGCGAGCGACGCGAATACCTTTACCGCCACCACCTGCTGTTGCTTTAATAATAACAGGATAGCCGATTTTAGCAGCCCATTCCTTACCTGTTTCGATATCTGGTACGATACCTGTTCCCGGTACAAGTGGTACATCAGCCTT
Source organism: Metasolibacillus sp. FSL H7-0170 (assembly GCF_038593115.1). Classification (NCBI taxonomy): domain Bacteria; kingdom Bacillati; phylum Bacillota; class Bacilli; order Caryophanales; family Caryophanaceae; genus Metasolibacillus; species Metasolibacillus sp. FSL H7-0170. Next base: position 793,332 of record NZ_CP151964.1, read on the forward strand.
CTCCATCGTTGCACGTGCCACATCTTTAATACCCATAATTTTAATTGAATCAGAAGATGGACCAATAAATTTAATGCCTGCATTTTCACATGCTTCTGCGAAATCGGCATTTTCCGCTACGAAGCCGTAGCCTGGATGGATGCCATCTGCACCTGTTTTTTGCGCTACGCCAAGTATTGCCGGGAAGCTCAAATAAGAATCTTTAGATAAACGTGGACCAATGCAATATGCTTCGTCCGCTAGCTTCACATGTAACGCCTCTGCGTCAGCCTCAGAATAAACCGCAACTGTTTCAATACCTAACTCTTTACATGCACGAATAATACGCACTGCAATTTCGCCACGATTGGCAATTAATACTTTTTTCATGAAAAGCACCCCTCTTATTCAGCTTTTACTAAGAACAATGGTTGACCATATTCAACTAACTGGCCATCTTTTACAAGAATTTCAACAATTTCGCCCTTCACTTCAGCTTCGATTTCGTTGAATAATTTCATCGCTTCAACGATACATACGATTGACTCTTCGCCTACTTTATCCCCTACTTTTACATATGGCGCTGCTTCTGGATTTGGCGCTTGATAGAACGTACCAACCATCGGTGAAGTAATTTTGTGTAGCTCAGTATCTTCCTTTACAGGTGTTTTTTCAACAGGCGCTGATGCTGCTGGAGTTGCTACAGGTGCTGGTGCCGCCTCTACAACTGGTGCTGCTGGTGCTACAGCCGCAACTATTTCTTTCGGTGCGATAACTTCTGTTACATTGCCTTTTTTCTTTAGTTTTACTTTTGCTCCGTTTTCTTCATATACGAACTCGTCAATTGATGAAGCATCTACTAGTTTAATAATTTCGCGAATCTCTTGAATTTTGAACATTATAAACTCTCCCTTATTGCTTAATATTATAACTACGATAACTATTTTATAATTTATTAGGACATTTTGAAATAGTTATTTGTAAATTTCCAAGAAACTAGCGTAACACAGCACATCTAAGACAAAATTACTGTTTTTTCCGACAATTATTTTTCTACTATAGTAGTTGTAAGACATCAAATGACTAATGACTAAATAATGCAAACTAAAAAATAAAAGTGAAGCTTTTATTAAGCGGCTTCTATGAAAAGCGCCTAAAAAAAACCTCACATAAACATTATTATTTCAATAATAATTTGATTGCACGTTTACTGTTACTTGTACGCCTTCACCTTGCTCAGACATGACGATATAAATAATCTCATTCGCTTCCTCTTTGGAAATTTCATCTGACATGACGGTTACTGCTACTTTCTCATCCTCTACACGAACGAAAGCATCAGAGTAGCCTAATGATTTTATTAGCATTTCAAGCATTGCCTCAGCCGATTCCTGCTTGATTAATGCATTCATTTCATTGTATGCTTCATTTTTTTCCTCTGCCGTATATTGATCTGAGGCAATTTTCTGCGTGTATTGCTCTCGTAATTGACTGCGCTCATGGTCTACTTCCATCCGCATTTGCTCAAATAAATAGCTTTCAGATTGTACCGCTCTCGTTTCTTCTTGTAAACCAGTTAATGTCGTTTCCTGCATTGTGCTATCTGAGAAAATCGCCATCAAATTTAGATTTCTATCATTTTCAAATACATAATAAACAGCAATAACTGCCGCTAAACTAAAAAGTGTTAAAAACCAAACTGTTCTACGCTTTACCTTCATTGTCCATCTCCTTTGTTTCGCATCGGTACAATCATTATGCGGTGCACAGGTATTTCCATTACTCTACTTACAACTTGCAATAGCTCCCGCTGTACTGCTGGCTTTACCGCACCCTCACTTACAATTAATACGCCTGTCACTCGCCCTTCCTTTGCACGAAAATAATCGCTTAGTATGGCATCGCTTTGTCCCTCATAATGCACATACACCTTTACTTGTCCTACTCCAGCCATTTCTTGTAACGTCTGCTCTAGTGAACTTTCATTTTGCCCATTTGTTGCAGGTGTCTTTTGATTCGTAAAGAGAAAAATTGCTACTAAAAGTATCGGTATAATAATCAATGGTAGATTTAATCGCTTCTCCACATACTTGAACTTACCCCCTTTTTTATCAACCATTTCACAGCTCCCTAGGGGAAAATTACCACATTATATGAGATGCCTTTCCTTTATATGCGCAAGAAATCTGCGATATAAGCATAAAAACAAAGGAAGAGAGCCAAGCGAACATAAACAATAAATCTTTGCTCATCTGCAATCAATAATAAGCATTGTCCAACTACAACGAGTGCTAATATCGTCATCACAAATTTTTGCCCACCCCTAACTGCATAATGACAAATAATAATAACCAAATGAAAATAAAAGTAATAGCTAGCAATATCGCAATAGCGCATAAAACAAATAGTGTATTTCCTATATCATCAATGAGACCGCTGACATTGGAACTCGTAAATGGCTCTGTAATTGCGGCAAGCAATTTACAGCTAAATGCATATAACAAAAGTGTGCCTGCTGGATAAAAGGAGGCAACTGAAAAAGCGCTAATCATTGTAAAGCCAGTAATTGTTGTCGCTGTTCCTTGAAATTTTTGAAACATTGAAAAGCCTTGCACAACGATTGATCCTACTAAGGGAATCGCTTGCTCTACCACCTTTTTTAACGGGGTTGTGACAGAAGAATCGACCGCAAAGAAAGCGACTCCAGAAATCGTTAGGATGAGTGAAAGTGCTAATGATGATGCTGCAATTAAGCTCATCGACGTCATACGTAACAAATCAGCTAGCTTTTTAAAAGAAATACCTTGTACAAAACGACTGCAAAAGTCAAATAACAGTGCAGCGAGTAACGCAGGGATCATCACTTTATTCGTAATATGCATAAGCATTTGCAATAAAAATAGGACGAGCGGACTCCAAGCAACAAATGCTAAAATGGATTGAAGAACAATCATTGCGGATGTCAGTACGGGAATAAGTGCTAAAAAAAAGGCAGATAAAATTTCAGCAAACTCTCGCATGATTCGAAAAGCTTCTATGACAAGCTCCCCTATTGTCAAAACAAGCAAAATAATAAATAAAGATTCTAGCCATGATTTTGCACTAGGTACAAATGCTTCGATAATTAAAAAAACTAATGTGTATAATGAGACAACTGCAATAAGGAATATAATATTTGAAATTGGTTCACGAAAGACGTTGATAAGCGTGTCCATTTACTACACCCTTTTGAGTAAATTTGACAATGCTTGTATCGCTGGTTCTAGCTCGGTCATCCAATATGTGACGAGTGCGATACGAACAGCGATACGCATCACCTCCCCTAACGCTTCATATTCATGGTCCACGAGTAACGTAAACATAAACTCACTCAATAAAAACACGATAGCTGTATAAAGTAAGGATAGTGCATAGGGAACATGCTGGATAATGGTTACAAAATGACGAGCCCACGGTATGATAGATTGTACAAAAACGAATTGCAGAAAAATGAATGTAAAAATAATGGTGAATAAAGAATGTAGTGAAGGGATTGCTTGTTTAATTAATTGCAGGAGCAAAAGTAAAATTACCACAGCAAATATCGTTGTCATCGTCACCCCGAAGAAGTAAGCCATTGAAAGAAAATAAGTATTTCATTGAAAAACAAACGTAAAAAACGAATGAGCTCTGCTGTCATATACAAATAAGCAATAAAAAATAGAAAAAATGAAAACTCCTTTTTTCCTGTCTGCTCAAAAAATACATGCAGCAAGGCAATCACAAGCCCTACCCCTGCAACACGAAGTACATCTTGAAGCTCCAAAGCCTAGCCTCCTTACGTACCGCATTATATGTGGATGAAAAGTGTGATAGAACTACAAGTCAGTGAAATTGAGTGATACTACTTCCATCTACATGATGTATACCGATATAGTCAATTGCGTGTTTCCGCAATTACTTACTACGGAAACACGCAATTGATTATGCGGTATATTGAGTGTTAGGATTAAGTTACCTCGAGGGAACAATAAAATATTTTAAGGAATATACATGATGCAAAAGAGGAATATATTATAAGTTTATCCTATGTAATTTATTATAAGATTGATAAAATAGGAATTTTAATTCACTATATCCTCTAGTGCTTCAAAACATATCAGGAGGTTTTTCATTTTGAAAAAAACTAAATTTTATCTTAATTGCTTTCTAATTTTATTCTTTACTCTAGTATTCAGTAATAATACTGAAGCATCGATTCTCTCAGATTCGAATAACTTAAGTAAAGAGGAAATACAAAATCATTTAATTGATATTGCTAATCGGTATGAGGTCGGTGAAACACTTAATATAGAAGATTCTGAATTTATTAAAACATATGGCGATAAAACTCAGAATACAAATGTTATACAACCTTTTGGGCTAGTTAGTGGAACTAAATCATTTAATTACGAAAATTCAGGATTAAAAGTAACTGGCTCATGCACATATAATTTTTGGGGTTCTCCTATAAGTAATAAATATGATTGTACAGTTTATGCTGTAAGTAAATATAGCGGGGATACAACGGCTGAACTTCAACATATCGGTTACGGATTAGGTACTGGTGGGTTTTTGATTAAATCTTATGATAAAACATTTACTAAAACAAAGTCTGGAAAAAGCTCTAGCGTCCAACATAAAGACGATTACTTTGGTGTAACAGCTTATGGTATATTTATTGGGACTGCAAAATCAGAAGCTCAAGGAATTTCTGTATCACAGACCCTTCAATAACATAATAAATAGAGGCCACTCATAATGAGCAGCCTCTAGCTTACCTTTATTATTCATTTGTTATAATAGCTTAAACTTACGTTAATATATTAGTTCTCTTCATGAAAGGAGTCTTTATATGCGCATATTACTAGAATTAGTTAGAATCATCGCTATTTTTATCGTGTTTGGTGTAGTCTCCAGCTATTTATTAAATAAAATTTATTCATCATTGAGCCTATCTTTAAGCAATATAGGAAATGTATGCGTTAGCGTTAGCCTACTCCTGTTATTATTTGTTCTTTACAGAAACAAATGGCAATTTTCGGGCTTTTATCATGGGGCACAGCGAAAAAAACTACCTAAGCTTGTCAGCACGTCATTGATTTGTAGTATTATTGTACTCTTAATCATTGCTCCCTTTATTTAATTGACTTCCCGCAACAACTCCTCCACAATATCCGCAACCGTTGCTTCTTTCGCTAGATGGCCGTTTGCGCCCATCCATAACGATAAAAATTCGGGGCGACCTTGTGCTGTACTTTCTTTGCGAATAGCCGTCGTTAAATGATGCTGTATAGGATATGGTGCAACAATCGCATCCTTTAAACGCTCTGTGAAGTCGTTTTTTAAGCCGCGCGCATATTTGCCTGTAAATGCTTTCGTCAATGTCGTCGCGCCACCTTCTGACTGTAAAATGGCTTGCTTATACAATGAAGATACTTCACTTTCAACAGCGACTAAAAATGCTGTCCCCACTTGCACCGCTGTTGCACCCTGTGCTAAAGCTTCCTTCACCTGTCTTGCCGTGGCGATGCCGCCTGCTAAAATAACAGGAATTGTCACTTGACCGATTACTTGTGCTAATATATCGTCTATGCTGATTAATTCTAAAGGCTCTGTAAAAGTACCTCGGTGACCGCCAGCCTCGCTGCCCTGTAGTACGACTGCATCAAATCCAGCCGCTTCCACAGCCTGCGCCTCCTGTAGCGTAGTTGCCGTACCAATTATGTAAATATTCGCTGCCTTTAAACGCTCAATATCCGTAGCGCTCGGGATACCGAATGTAAATGAACAAATCGGCACTTGCTCATCAATGACAACCTGCAATTGCTCTGAGTACACATCCTTCGAAATAACTGTTTGTACAGGGGCAATATTTAGTTCATCATATATTGGCTGCAATGCTACACGTGCCTCCTGTAACACCGCAACATCTATTTTCGGCTCTTCTTGTACAAATAAATTTACAGCGAAAGGCTTATTAGTCCCCTTTTTTACAGCTTGAATAAATTCTCTTGTTGCAGCACCATCTAAATAGCCTGCACCAATCGAGCCTAATATGCCTGCCTCACAGCTAGCGATTACAAGCTGCGGCGTTGTTACACCAGCCATTGGTGCTTGAATAATTGGTTTATTAATTTGAAATTGCTGTAACATTTCTCATCACTCCTTCCATCTTATTGTAATACTTTTGACTTATTGTTACTATAGAAAAAAGCTGGCTCGTAAGCTTAACGCCTACAAACCAGCCTGCTATTTCACTCATTATGCACGTGAAACATACGAGCCATCAGTTGTGTTGATAATTAATTTATCACCAGCATTAACGAAGAATGGTACGTTTACCATTAAACCTGTCTCCATTTTAGCTGGCTTTGAGCCACCTGAAGCTGTATCGCCTTTAATACCAGGCTCTGTTTCAGCAACTTCTAATACAACAGTATTCGGTAACTCAATCCCTAGCATTTCGCCTTGGTATGATTGAATGTGAACTTCCATATTTTCTAATAAATAGAATAACTCATCCTCAATTTGCGTTGCTGCTAATTCAGTTTGCTCATATGATTCCATATCCATAAATACATGAGCATCCCCTTGCGCATATAAATATTGCATTTTGCGATTATCAATCATCGCTTTCTCCACTTTTTCACCCGCACGGAACGTTTTCTCGTTGACGTTACCGTTACGAAGGTTACGTAGTTTTGAACGCACAAATGCAGCACCTTTACCTGGCTTTACGTGTTGGAAATCCAGAACACGGTATAATTGGCCATCAACGATAATTGTTAGGCCTGTGCGAAAATCGTTTACTGAAATCATCTTCATTTTCCTCCAAATTATAAAATAATTAAATCTTTTGTAGAATGAGTTAATTTTTCATTACCTGTTGCCGTAATTAGTATATCGTCCTCGATACGTACGCCACCAATTCCAGGTAAATAGACACCTGGCTCAATTGTAACAGCCATTCCCGGCTCTAACACTGTTTCTGAACGGAACGATAGCCCCGGCCCCTCATGCACTTCTAAACCGATTCCATGCCCTGTGGAATGACCAAATGCCTCACCGTAGCCCTTTGCTGTTAAATAATCGCGTGCTACTGCATCCGCCTCGATGCCTGTCATACCTGGTCCTACTTTTTCTAAAGCAAGTAGCTGTGATTCTAATACGACATTATACATTTCTACAAGCTTTTCGGATGGCTGCCCTACTGCGATTGTACGTGTAATATCAGAAATATAGCCATTGTATAGTGCACCGAAGTCAAGTGTGACAAAATCGCCCTTTTCGATTACTTTGTTTGTCGCAACACCATGTGGCAATGCGGAGCGCACACCACTTGCTACGATAATATCAAATGACGAGCTTGTCGCACCTTGCTTACGCATGAAAAATTCAAGCTCATTCGACACATCAAGCTCTGTTTTCCCCGGCTCAATATAGCCTAAAATATGTGTAAATGCATGATCTGCAATTTCACATGCAGCCTTAATAATATTAATCTCTTGCTCTGTCTTAATCAAGCGAATTTTTTCAATTAAACCCGCAGTTGGTACAAATTCTGCTTTAATTGCATTTTTGTACTGTGCGTATGCGCTATATGTAAGCGCCTCTTTTTCAAATCCAATCGTTTGAACGCCCATTAGTGCAGCCTGATTCGCCACTTCATCAACAATTAAGCCACTATGTTGAACAATGCGGAAATCTTTCACTTGCTCTGCTGCTTGCTCAGTATAACGGAAATCCGTTATAAATACCGCATCGTCTTTTGACACGATTGCTACACCTGCAGTACCCGTAAAGCCTGTCATATAGCGGCGGTTATAGCCATTTGTAATTAATAAAGCATCGATTTTTTCGTCGATTAATGCTTGACGTAATTTTGTTAATTTCATGAAGTTATTCCCCTTTTTTATTGTTGTAAAAATTTGCGTACAGCTAAATCATAGCCGATTGTGCCAAGACCGCAAATTTGGCCGACACATTCAGCTGCTAGCATCGAATGATGGCGGAATGGCTCACGCTTATGAATGTTTGAAATATGTACTTCAATGACAGGGACACTAACAGATGCAATTGCATCGCGTAAAGCAACACTTGTATGTGTATAAGCTCCCGGGTTGAAAACAATGCCCGCCATTTTATAATCTTCAGCCTCATGAATCCAATCAATCAACTGCCCTTCATGATTGGATTGACGAAAATCAATTTCACATTGAAAGCTTGCCGCCAGTGACTGCAATCTTGCCTCAATATCAGCTAAAGTTTCCGTTCCGTAAATCTCAGGCTCGCGCTTGCCTAGACGATTCAAATTTGGTCCATTTAATACGAGCAATTTCACTCTATATCCCCCCTTTAATTGATGACATAATTTTATTTTATCATAGTGTTTTTATACATCAACTTATTTCGATAGGCGAATTTTCTATTATAATAATGAAATTGTGCTGTTTCGATGACAAAACGACATGTCGCTATCGTTATAACAATAAATGGAATCGATAATTTTTTAAAGGATGCTTTTTCCGCTGGTAAATCATAGATAATCCATTCTGCTAAAAAGGCAAATGCTAGCCCGATAACTAAAGAAGTGAAAAATGCTGGTACACGCCAAGCATATTGAAGTAAAATATAGATAATGAAAAATAAAATAAATAGTGATAGCCCTAGCAAAAACCATGCAGTAAACGGTGCGATTGCTAGCTCCCACTTTTTCACAAAGCCGATTGGATGCCAAGAAATGAAATTAAAATAATGTAAAAGCTTTAACATGCATGAAAAACCAATTGCACCGACAATACTTGTAATCATCGCCAATAACATAGAAATGCCTCCCTTTCTTTGTATTTTCACCAAAATTCACAAGCCGTATGCATTTTCGTAGTCGTTTACGAAAAAATTTAGTACAATAATTTAGAATCTATTTAAGAGAGTGGTGTACATAGTGAGCAAGGAAGTACCCGTATATGGTGGACAGGCGCTATTAGAAGGCGTTATGTTCGCTGGAAAAGAGCATATGATTACTGCGATACGCCGCAATGATCAGTCGATTGATTATTTTCATGTAGAAAAAAAGAAAAAACCGTTGTATCAAAAATTAAAAAAGATTCCTTTCGTGCGAGGTGTTGTTGCATTAATTGAATCGGCTGGCTTCGGCTCACGCCATTTACAATTTGCAAGCGAGCGCTACGATGTAACGCCCGGAGAGGAAGAGGAAAATGGCGAGGAGCCATCAAAGCTACAAATGATTTTAGGCGTAGCAGTTGTTGGAGTACTGTCATTCTTATTTGGAAAACTAGTTTTCACATTACTGCCAGCGATTTTAGCTGACTTCTTTACCGTTTGGGTGCCGAATAAAACAGGGCAAATCTTTTTAGAAACAGCAATTAAGCTTATTTTATTACTGAGCTATTTACAGCTTATTGCGATGACACCGATTATTAAACGCGTATTCCAATATCACGGTGCTGAACATAAGGTGATTAATTGTCATGAAGCTGGCTTAGAGCTAACAGTAGAAAATGTACAAAAGCAATCACGTCTGCATTATCGATGCGGCTCTAGCTTTATTTTATTTACGGTCATTGTCGGCATGTTCGTCTACTTTTTCGTACCAACAGACCCACTATGGCTACGCATCGTCAACCGTATTTTATTAATTCCTGTCGTATTAGGTATTTCCTTCGAAGTGCTACAGGCGACAAATGCTTTACGAGGTGTGCCTGTATTACGCTTTTTAGGCTATCCAGGCCTTTGGCTACAGCTTTTAACAACAAAGGAGCCGAAGGACGACCAAGTCGAAGTAGCTATTGCTTCATTTAAAAAATTACATGAAGTAGAGCAGAACCCAGAGATGGCTGCAACTTTACATCACGATTGAGTGAAAAAGGGGGCTTGTCCAAAAATCGGACAGCCCCCTTCTTCTCATTATTATGTAAAAACGCATCACCGTCGCTGTAGCTTGTCCATCATCCTCTTTTTGAAATAGGCTGGCTTCAGCTCCGCGATTAAAATCGCTACCATAATTAATAATGCACCCATCGTCATTTTAAACGTCAATATTTCATGTAAAAATAAGATGGAAAACAATGTACCAAATAAAGCTTCCGTTGATAAAATAATGGCCGCCTTCGTTGCGGTCGTATATTTATGCGCAACATTTTGAAAGACATAAGCGAGCGTCGTTGAGAAAACGGCTAAATAAATAATTGAATACATCCCCTCTTTTGCGATTGTCGTTGGGATATCTCCTTGCCCAATGACCACAAATGTACCGATAGCGGCGGCTGTCACAAATTGCACAATCGTTAACAGCAGCGCATCCTCTTTTTGCACAAAATAATTCGTATAAAAAATATCAAACGCAAAGCCTACAGCACAAATTAGTGTTAATATATCGCCTATATTCATCATTAAAGAGCCTTGCAGCGACAATAAGCCAATCCCCACTAAAGCGAAAACTGAACCAAACATCTCATAGCCATCAATTTTTCTTTTATAGAAAACAAATGCAATTAAAGGCACAATAACAACATTTACTGCTGTTAAAAAGGCATTTTTCGATGCGGTTGTATATTCTAATCCTACTGTTTGAAAAGCAAAAGCAACATATAAAATTGTCCCTAATACCGCTCCTTTCCAAACAACTGACCAACGTAGCCCCTTCAATTTATAACCAAATAATAATAACAAAATAAGTGCCGCCAATATAAAACGCCCTGCCATTACTTGGTAGGCAGTTAAATATTTTAATGCAATCGCTGTTACAACGAAGCCACTCCCCCAAACAATTGCTGTTGTGAGCATCATGGCATCTCCAATATACTTTTTCACTTCCGTTCCTCCTCACTGTTCCATAATAGCAGAAAAAGGAGAAATCACTGCGCTTTCCCCACAGATTAAGTAAATTTTTCGATAATTCATCGAAAAAAACCGCCTTTCTCTTGTAGTAATACGTTTGGTAGCTCTGTTAGCAATCCTAGATTACTACTACAAAAGAAAGGGCGTCCCAAAAGCAGTACATCTTCTGCCTTTGGGACGCTTTCGGTGATGTTTCATCAAAGGAATCTCTAGATAAAATAGAGGAACATGTCTTTGCGTATACGATAAACACCTAGTTTAGCAGCTTTCTTTTGAATTTATATTGAGCGTAAAGCTAATTTTTCACTACGCCGAGAAGAGGTTCGACTTTTATCCTATGCCGAGGTGACCCTGCTTACGATGCAATGAAAACGCCAACTCCACCCATTTATTTATATTCGGACGAAAATCTGCTAGACGCAGTATTTTTCACTTTTTCAAAGAACCCTCTTGTTATTAAGAAATTAGCTTTTTGAAGAATTACCGTTTTTGGGACGCGCCCTTAGCACATACTTTTAGCAAACATTTAATATGGACAGCTCTCACTTCATCAACATGCTATAAATAAAAATGCTTGTAAACGCAATCATAATCGCAAATGCTTGGACAAATGAAATAATATGGTGGCGTAAATCAGCAGCATATTTCTTCTCTAACATGCCGCGCACCACGAAAATCACGACAAAGCCAATTGGCACAAAGACAACAGACCACAGCGCAAGCTTCGGCGTAAATAATAGGATACATAGCACAACAAGTGCAATAATAGCTAATTCAAACGGGAGCTGCCATTTTGTTTTATATTGATAAAACAGTGTGTCTTTGGTGCGAATATAACCTATTTTTCGCTTTAAAATCGGGATGAACAGCCATTGATAAAGGATAACAATTATAAAAATAGCTAAATACTCCATACGCACACTCCATTATTTTCTAAAATTCCACTCATCATTGGCGTATTTCTTTGCTTCTAGCTCCTTCACATAAGCTAACTGCTCCTCTGTTAATGTATGAGGAACGAGTTCAATTTGTAGCGACGTTTCAAAGCCTGCCTTAAATGCTTCAACACATTGCGGAATTGTAAATGGCGTGTCTACAAATCGGTTCATCGCTACAGCTTTTTCAGGCAGTTTTTCACGCATTTTTTGCCTCACTTTGTCAGAAGAAAACTTAAAAACAGATAATAGCTTTTCCTCATCTAGCTCTAGTAAAATGGCTCCATGCTGTAAAATAACACCCTTTTGACGTGTTTGCGCACTACCTGCTACTTTTTTGCCCTCTACTACGAGCTCATACCAACTAGGTGCATCAAAGCATACGGCACTTCTAGGCTTCTTTAAATCTTCTTGCTTTTCCTCTGTATCTGGTACGCTAAAATAGGCATTCAACCCTAAATTTTTAAAGCCTAATAAAATACCCTCACTTAATACACGATAAGCCTCTGTTACCGTTTTCGGCATATTTGGGTATTCCTCTGTCACAATAATTGAATACGTAAGCTCTTGGTCATGAAGCACTGCTCGTCCGCCAGTAGGCCGACGTACAAATCCTAAATTTTGACGCCTTACAGCTTCCAAATCAATATCGCGCTCTGCCTGCTGGAAATAACCAATCGACAATGTCGCTGGGTTCCATTCGTAAAAGCGAATTACCGGCGGGATGCTTCCCTCGCTATGCCAATCAAGTAATGCCTCATCCAAAGCCATATTAAAGGATGGCGAACAAGGTCCTGAATTAATAAAATACCACTTTTCCACTGCTGTCATCTCCTTGACGAAACTTTCCTCTTCTAAATTACCATAGATAATAGACTATGAGTAAACAATTTGTTTAAAAATATAAAAAAGCGCTGCCTGAAAAGTGGCTAACGCACCACTTTCTAGACAGCGATTGCTTTTTTGAAGCATTATAGTACTAGCATCAAAAGCAGCCTCCGATTTCTAAAAAGACCTTTTATTTGCAACTGCTTTTTTATTTAAGCGCTGCTGACATTTATCCACTATAAATATCACAATAAAAAATATTCCGACAACGCTAGCCATCATCCCTGCGATGGATGTATCGAGCCATTTTGCTGCATAGTAGCCAACAAGGGCTGAAACAACACCAAAGCTCACACTCCAGACAAACATTTCCTTAATCGATTTACTAATTAAATACGCAGTTGCAGCAGGGCCAATTAACATTGCTACAACTAAAATCGCTCCAACGCTATCAAATGCAGCAACTGTTGTTAAGGAAATTGTTGTCATAAAAGCATAATGCAATAAAATTACCGGCAAGCCGATTGTCGCCGCATAAACATAATCAAATGTTGAAAGCTTCATTTCTTTATAAAATAACATAAGAAATGCCACATTAATTACTAGGACAAGTAGCAGCATCCAAACTGCTTTTGGCATTGTGATGGATAAAATTGTCCATTTATCCCATGGAACAAAGGAAATTTCGCCCATTAATACATGCTCTACATCTAAATGAACATTACCTGCAAATAATGTAATAAGTAAAACGCCTAGGGCGAATAAAGTCGTAAACGTCACACCAATTGCCGCATCCTCTTGAATGCCAGAGGATTGCAGTAACTGCACTAAATAAGCAGTCAAAATCCCTGCGATTGCTGCACCAACTAACATCCACAAGCCGTTTAATGATTGTGTAATGATAAAGGCCATCACTATTCCGAATAATACTGTATGACTAATTGCATCTGCAATCATCGACATTTTACGAAGAATTAAAAAGACACCTGCAATGCCACAAGTAGCTCCAACTAAAACACCTGTTAAAATAACCCAAAATTCAATCATCATACTTCACCTTGCTGAAATTTGTTTTTTCTTCTATATTTACTTAGCTGACCAGACTTTGGGCTAAATAAATAGGAAATGAAAAAGATGCTTGCAGCACATAAAACGATAATCGGCCCTGTAGATAACCCCACACGTAGTGAGCTAATAAATGTACCTACAATACCTGCCAAGCCTCCAGCAATACCACTAAACAATAGCATTGTATGAAGCCTTTTCATCCACAACTTAGCACTTGCTGCTGGAATTATAAGCAATGCTGACATTAAAATTACACCGACCGCCTGAATCCCTGTGACAATCGTCATCACAATAAGTGCTGTTAAACAAGCTTTCAATGCTTCTACTGGTAAACCAATTCCCTTTGCATAGACTGGGTCAAAAATAATAAGCTTCCACTCTTTATACATGAAAAGGCTCACTGCTATAATAATTATCGCACTCATAAATAACCAAGTTAAATCCGATTTTGTCATCGCTGCTGCTTTGCCAAAAATAAAATCATTTAGGCCACTTTGATTACCGAGCGGGCTGCGATTGACAATTGTTAATAGTACAATGCCTACGCCAAAAAACACAGCAAGCACTAGCCCAATTGCCGCATCTGCCTTAAGCTTGGAATATGTGACAATCCATTGGATGCAGTAAATCGAAAGAGCTGAGGTAATGGCTGCACCAAGCATTAAAACAGGTAGCTCCTTTTGTCCTGTCAATAAAAAGGCGATAGCTATTCCCGGTAATGTAGCATGTGCGGCAGCATCACCGACTAGGCTTTGCTTTTGTAGAAAGGAAAACGTTCCTGTAATACCTGCTGCTATACCAAGAAGCGATGTTCCAATTAAAACCCAAAGTAAATTTCCTGCTAGCATTTTACCCCTCCTTACATCGCTTCCATCATTAATAATTTGCCACCATACGTTTGCTGTAGCTTCTCTCTCGTAAATATTTCATCTGTTTTTCCCGCAGCTAAGATTGTTTTATTTAATAAAATAGTGTAGTCAAAATACTCTGTTACAGTTTGCAAATCATGATGAACAACAAAAATACTTTTTCCTTGTGCCTTTAGATTTTTTAAAATCTCAATAATTGTTTTTTCCGTTGCGGCATCAACCCCTGCAAACGGCTCATCTAAAAAATAAATCTCTGCATTTTGCGCTAATGCCCTTGCTAGGAACACACGCTGTTGTTGTCCTCCTGATAGCTGACCGATTGAGCGCTCTGCAAAATCCTGCATTCCAACACTCGTTAACGCCTGCATGGCAAGCACTCTATCATGCTTTGTTGGGCGCTTAAATAACCCACGGTGTCCGTAGCGCCCCATTAACACTACATCAATCGCTGTCGTTGGAAAATCCCAATCCACAGCATTGCGTTGGGGCACATAGCCAACAACTAAGCTCTTCGGCGAAAAGGACTTTCCTAAAATCTCCACCTTGCCAATTTTATTTGGCAGCTGGTTCAATATCGCTTTTAAAAAAGTCGATTTGCCAGCGCCATTTGGTCCAATAATCGCAGCTAAATGCCCAGTTGGTACTGACACATTGACATTTTCAAGCACCTTTTTTTTATCATAAGCAACCGATAAATTTTCAACAGTTAAAGCTTCCATCTACTCCACCTACTTCAATGAATCGACAATTGTGTCGACATTATATTTATACATACCTAAATACGTGCCCTCTTCCGTTCCTTCAGCACCCATTGCATCCGAGAATAATTCGCCACCAATAATGACAGCATGCCCTTTCTCCTTTGCACCTTCAATAACTGCCTTCATTGCCTTATCCGATACGCTAGACTCTATGAAAATAGCTTTAATATTATTTTCTACTAAATAATCAACCATATTTTGCACATCCTTTACCCCATATTCCGAATCTGTGCTCAAGCCTTGCAACCCTCTTACATCAAAGCCTAAGCTTTCACCAAAATAATTAAAGGCATCATGAGCAGTAACTAAGATTCTTTGCTGTGCTGGAATTTCCTCCACACGACTAGTCACATATTCCTTTAGTTCATCTAATTGCGCCAAGTATGCCGCTTCATTTGCTTCAAAATCATCCTTGTACTCGGGATACTCCCCAACTAATGTAGCTCCAATCGCAGCTACGACCTCTTTCCATAAATCAATATCAAACCAAATATGCGGGTCATGTAATGCAGCATCCTCATCATCAGCTAATAA
The DNA here is from genome assembly GCF_038593115.1 of Metasolibacillus sp. FSL H7-0170. Lineage (NCBI taxonomy): Bacteria > Bacillati > Bacillota > Bacilli > Caryophanales > Caryophanaceae > Metasolibacillus > Metasolibacillus sp. FSL H7-0170. The sequence continues at coordinate 809,187 of NZ_CP151964.1, forward strand.
TGCACCTTTATCTAGCTGCTCACCTACTGCCAATACCGTTTTTTCCTCAGCCATTTGATTAAAAATATCCTGCATCTGCCCTTCTAAATATAAGCCGTTATAAAAAATCACTTCCGCTCTATCTAGCTTTGTTAAATCACTTTGCGTTGCTTTGTATAAATGGGGGTCTACACCCGGCCCCATTAATGTCGTCACTTGTAAATGCTCCCCACCTATTATTTTAATCGCATCCCCAATTTGTCCTGTAGTCGCCACAACATTTCCTTCTCTTTCCTCTCCTCCATCACTACATGCGGCCAACAATAAAATTAATCCCATAACTGCTAAAAACCGTTTCATTATCAACTAAACTCCCTTTCTATTTATCAATTTTGCCCCAGCGGAAATTAACCTAAAACTGTCACGTCCTGTGACATCCACCGGAGCTTGGGCCAACACGATGTTGGTCACTCAACCATTGTGTGCGTGTAGTGGCACTCTTAGACTGTGCTCTTCTTTATCAGTGGGTGTTTGGACATCAACTGAAAGAAGTTAAATTTTCCGAAGCATATAGCATTAGCTTATCTATATAACAGCAAGTAATATCGCGATTCTTACTAATTTTGTTATAAATACATAAGCAATCATTAGAACATTTTTCGCAATGACCACTATCTTTCAGTAGAGCTAATATGTTTCCCTAAGGAAAAATATATGCTATAACGAAAGAAATTGCAAGCTAAAATATTAAAAAAATTTTTGTGCCAAGTATTCTACGAAACAATTCATTAGAAAATCCTCTCAATAGCTAGCAAAATAAATACGCTTTTTATTAATTTCATAAAGGAGAAAATACCGCTAAATAACGATAAAAAGCAACCACATTTCTGCGGTTGCTTGTGTATATATAACGCTATATAGAGGATACTAATTTTGATAATGTTCTGCTAATGCATTTGCAGCAATAATTGCTTGATACACATCATCAGGAGTAACTGGGTGCGGCATATTTTTCATGGTATCTCCTTCGGCACAGGCAGTTTCCGCTACCTTTCTCCACTCCTCTTCTCGGAATTCATCTAGTCCAAGATCATTTAAAGTTAATGGTAAACCAATCTCTTTAATAAATTGAATTACATCTTCAATTTCCTCTTTTGGTGCACTTTCTAAGACAAGCTGTGTTAAAACACCAAATACTACTTTTTCACCATGTTGTGCACCATGAAGTGATGGAACAGCAGTCATTCCATTATGAATAGCATGGGCAGCAGCTAAGCCACCAGCTTCAGCGCCTACACCACTTAAATAAATGGTCGCTTCAATTATATTTTCAACTGCTAGTGTGGATATACCTTGATCAACTGCGATTTTCGCTTGAAGACCATATTCTATAATGGTGTCATAGCACATTTTAGCAATTCCTAACCCTGATAAAGTTGGTTTTAAATTCACCAAATTATCACCATTTTTATGGTAACATGCACGTGCTTCAAAAAAAGTAGCAAGGGCATCTCCAATCCCAGCTACAAAAAAACGTGTCGGTGCCGCAGCTAATATCGTAGTATCCGCCAATACAACATCTGGATTTGATGGTAAAAACAAATAACGGTCGAATGAACCATCAGAATTATAAATAACTGCAAGGGCTGTACATGGTGCATCAGTTGAAGCAATGGTCGGAAAAATTACTACAGGTAAGTGCTCATAATAAGCAGTTGCTTTAGCTGTGTCTAATGTTTTTCCGCCACCGATACCAACAATTACGTTTGCTCCAGATTGTTTGACTAATTCACGGTGTTTATCAATTTCTCCCTGCGTAATTTCATAATTAAATTTTACAAATTCACTTTTATAGCCTTCACTTTCAAAAGACTTACCAGCTTCTTCCTTGGCACGTTCAAGAATAAACTCATCACATATTACATAAGCGTGGTCACCATATATCTTTGTATAATTTGGTAATGTTTTTAATAAATTTTGACCGACTATAAATTTTTTAGGTGATGTAATGGATTTTGGCTTTTTAAACATTATAAGTCCCCCTCTGCAATTGAATTTCTTCATAGTTATTTACTTTAAACACAAAAATATTTACTGAAAAATTAAACAACTTATGCATAATGAGAGTCTATTAGGAAAATGTGGAATATCCTCTTATTTCAAAACTTTAATTATCAATAAAAAAAGTTGTCATCATCTTGTGTAATGGTAGGATTTAGTAGCTTCTCGATGAATTACTTTGTATTTTGCGGTTACTTATCACTGCAATCACTAAATCGAAATAAAATATTTTAACTCCGCAAAAAGTATATAAAAAACCCTGTTATATCAACGTTCGCTGTACATTTAATCTATAATCTTTTATAATGTATTTTAGAAATAGAAAGGGGTTTACTCGCAGTGAAAATTTTGATTACACTACTTATCGTTATTGCAGTCATCGCTGTATATATTTTAATTAGCTCAATGCGGTTGAAAAAGGCGGTAACGAATTTAACACAGGATGAATTTATTCAAGGCTACCGCAAAGCACAATTAATCGACTTGCGTGAAGCAAAAGAGTTTGATGCTGGACATATTTTAGGCGCTCGTAATATCCCATCAACACAGCTCAACACACGCTACAAAGAAATTCGTCCAGACTTACCAGTATACTTATACTGCCAAAACACAGGCCGTAGCGCACGTGCAGCACTCATGCTAAAAAAGCGCGGCTTTAATCAAATCTATCAGCTCCAAGGCGGCTTCAGAACTTGGACAGGCAAGATTAAATCAAAGGCATAAAATAGCGTCTAAAATGTCGTGCGGTTGCCGACATTTTAGACGCTATTGTTTGTGTTTCTTTAAAGAGTTCACCCCGAAGAAAATAACAAAAACATTTTTCGACGTTTTATTTTGACAACGCCTTCAAATACGATTTTGAGTAGTTTATGAGCGGATTCAGATGATTTATGAGCGAATTCGTTCGGTTTATGAGCGAATTTAGCCATCTTATGAGCGAATCGGTACTTTCCGCCTACTAATATAAAAACGCCCCTAAAGCCGGCAACTGCACAGCTTTAGGGACGTCCCTTACCATTATTTTGTATAACGTAGCACAGGTGTACGAGCTGCGCGGGCTTCATCTAAGCGCGATACAACTGTCGTATGTGGTGCTTCTTGTACGATTGTCGGGTTTTCTTCTGCTTCTTTTGCAATTGCAATCATTACATCACAGAATGCATCCAACGTTTCTTTTGATTCCGTTTCAGTTGGCTCAATCATAATACCTTCTTCCACATTAAGCGGGAAGTATACTGTTGGTGGATGATAGCCAAAGTCAAGTAAACGTTTCGCAATATCAAGCGTACGTACGCCAAGTTTCTTTTGACGGCGACCAGATAAAACGAATTCATGCTTACAATGACGGTTATACGGTAAATCATAAAATTCTTCTAAGCGACGCATCATATAGTTAGCGTTTAATACCGCATATTCTGTCACCGCTTTTAAGCCGTCTGGACCCATTGTGCGAATATACGTATATGCACGTACATTAATACCGAAGTTACCGTAGTAAGGCTTCACGCGACCGATTGATTGCGGGCGATTGTAATCGAAGTGGAATGTACCATCTTCTTTTTTCACTAAGACTGGCTTTGGTAAGAACGGAATTAAATCTGCTTTTACCCCAACTGGACCCGACCCCGGGCCACCGCCACCGTGTGGACCTGTGAATGTTTTGTGTAAGTTTAAGTGCACGCAGTCAAAGCCCATATCGCCAGGGCGTGCTTTTGACATAACTGCGTTTAAGTTAGCACCATCATAATAAACTTTCCCGCCTACTTCATGGATGATTTTTGCCATATCAATGATGTTTTCTTCGAATAAACCAACTGTATTTGGGTTTGTTAGCATTAATGCTGCTGTATCAGGACCTACAACACGGCGTAAATCCTCTAAGTCCACAAGACCGTCCTCACCTGATTTAATTGTAATTGTTTCAAAGCCCGCAACTGTTGCAGATGCTGGGTTAGTACCGTGCGCTGAGTCAGGAACAATCACTTTATTACGGTGACCTTCACCATTTGCCTCGTGGAATGCGCGAATCATCAATAACGCTGTCCACTCACCGTGCGCACCTGCTGCTGGTTGTAATGTTACTTCATCCATACCTGTAATTTCTTCTAGAGAGGTTTGTAAATCATATAATAGCTCCATTGCACCTTGTACCGTTGATTCGTCCTGTAATGGGTGCACATTCGCGAAGCCACTAAAACGCGCTACAGCTTCGTTAATTTTTGGATTGTACTTCATTGTACATGAACCGAGTGGATAGAAGCCTGAGTCTACACCATGGTTACGGCGAGACAGGGCTGTGTAATGGCGCATAATATCTAATTCAGATACTTCTGGTAGCTCAGCAGCCTCTTCGCGCACATAGCCTTCTGGTAATAAGTCTGCTAAATCGTATTCTGGCACATCAAGCGGCTCTAAGTTATAGCCAACACGACCAGGTTTTGTAATTTCAAAAATGAGTGATTGGTTTTCGTTATGCATTGTAAGCCCCCATCTCTGCAACGAATGCGTCAATTTCTTCTTTAGTACGTAGCTCTGTTACAGCGATTAACGCATGGTTTTCTAGCTCAGGATATACACGACCTAAATCAAAACCACCGATAATGCCTTTGTCAATTAAGCCTTTATTAATTTCAGTAACAGATTTTTTCGTTTTCACAACAATTTCATTGAAGTGTGCACCTTGGTAAGCAACTTCAAAGCCAGCAGCTTCAAAAGCATTTTTTGCATAGCGTGTTTTAACGATATTTTGCTTTGCCACTTCCTGAATTCCTTGCTTACCAAATGCCGTCATTGCAACAGAAGCTGCAAGTGCTAGTAATGCTTGGTTCGAACAAATATTTGATGTCGCTTTATCACGACGGATATGCTGTTCACGCGCTTGTAATGTTAATACATAACCACGGCGACCTTGCTCGTCAACTGTTTCACCAACTAAACGACCAGGTACTTTACGCATTAATTTTGATGTTACTGCAAAATAACCACAGTGAGGACCACCGAAGCCTTCTGCAATACCGAATACTTGTGCATCACCTACTGCAATATCAGCACCAAGCTTACCTGGAGGTGTTAATACCCCAAGTGCTAATGGGTTTGCTGATACGATAAATAAACCTTTTGCTTCATGCGTAATTTCGCCAATTGTTTTTAAATCTTCAATTTGACCAAAGAAGTTTGGATATTGTACCATTACAGCCGCTGTTTGATCATCCACTAAGCCTTTTAGTGCTTCAATATCCGTTACGCCATCCTTCGTTGGCACTGCAACGATTTCGATTGATTGACCGTATGCGTATGTTGCCACAACATCTTTATATTCTGGATGTATCGCACCCGATACAAGAATTTTTTTACGACGCGTATGACCCGCTGCTAGCATACCTGCTTCAGCAAGTGATGTACCGCCATCATACATTGATGAGTTCGCTAAATCCATGCCTGTTAATTCTGCAATCATCGTTTGGAACTCAAAAATCGCTTGTAGCTCACCTTGTGAAATTTCTGGTTGATATGGTGTGTAAGCAGTGTAAAACTCTGAACGAGAAATAACATGGTCAACAATTACAGGCTTGTAGTGGTTATAAACGCCCGCACCTAAAAATGATACGTTTGCTGCTGTATCCTTGTTTTTCGCTGCTAATGCTGCTAGCTCTTTCATTAATGCTGCTTCTGATTTTGCTTCTTTAATGTCATATTGCCCTTGGAAACGAACTTCCTCTGGAATATCTGAGAATAGTGCATCAATTGAATCAACGCCAATTGTTGCTAACATTTCTTGTTTGTCCTGTTCCGTCATTGGTAAATAACGATGTTTCATGAGAACCCTCTTTTCAACTATTATTTTGATCGCTTATAAAAAGGTGTTGCCACTATTACTGCTGGCACTAACTTACCGCGAACTTCGATTTCAATTTCTGTTCCTACTTCAGTAAAAGCTGTATTTAATAAAGCGACACCAATATTACGTTTTGTTAATGGCGATTGCGTGCCTGTTGTTACTTCACCAATTTCTACACCATCTTTAAACACTTTATAACCGTGTCGAGGAATACCTTTGCCAACCATTTCTAGACCTACAGATTTACGTGTCAGCCCCGCTTCTTTTTGTGCGATTAACGCTTCTTGACCGATAAATTTCGGTTCTTTCTGAAGCTTTATTGCAAAGCCAATCCCTGCCTCTAATGGAGAAATATCTTTTGATAGCTCTTGACCATAAAGCGGCAAGCCAGCTTCAAAACGAAGTGTATCACGTGCACCAAGACCCGCTGGCACGACGCCCTGTTCTTTTCCAGCTTCTAGAATTTTATGCCATTGCGCAATAATTGCCTCAGGTGTGCCGTAAAGCTCAAAACCATCTTCACCAGTATAACCACTGCGTGATACAAGCACTTTATGTCCCGCAATTTCTACATTTTCTTGGAATTTGAAATATTTAATTTCTTTTAGGTCTGTTGCTGTTAAAGTTTGTAGTACTTCTTCTGCTAAAGGTCCTTGTAATGCAATTTGTGCGAACTCGCTTGAACGATTTACAATCGTTACATCACCTTCTACATGCTGTAGCATCCACTCGAAATCCTTTTCGATATTTGCAGCGTTCACGCATAGTAAGTAGTTATTTTCAGATAAACGATACGTTAATAAATCATCAACAACACCGCCAGATTCATAGCACATTGCACTGTACTGTGCACCGCCAATTGCTATTTTGGAAATATCATTCGATAAGATTTTTTGCAAAAATGCAAGCGCATCGTTACCTTCTACAAAAATCTCTCCCATATGCGATACATCGAATAAACCTGCGCGATTTCGTACCGCATCGTGCTCGTCTTTAATCGATGAAAATTGCACTGGTAATTCCCATCCACCAAAGTCGATTGTTTTCCCACCATATTGTGCATATGCATCAAATAGCGGTGTGCGTTTTAATTCTGTCATTCCACGTTCCTCCTCACATTAATTACATCAAAAAAGACAGACGAATCCCTTGTATTTGGAATTCTCTGTCCTTGCACCTGAAAGTTACACCTATTATTGAATCATTTCACATAATAGGCTTTCCCCTTTGGTGGCTACTTAGGTAAATAAGAAGCACTCTCCAGAGTTGCGTCCTGTACGAGTCTTTTTGCCTGAGAGATTCATAGCTTTGCTACTTGCTCCTTCGGCGACGCCACATCACGTTCTCTCCCCGTACAATCATCCGCAGTAATGATGTTTTAAAATAGATTGTCAACTACAAACTACTTCGTCATATCTTTTTGAAAGAATAGACACTATCTAAGCCATATCCTAACATTAGATGTGATAAAAACGCAATCATTTTTTAATTTTATAACCAGACACGAACATTATTGAACATATAAATTATTTCGTTCGCCTTTTAAGCGATTTACTTGAAATCCTATATATTCCACAATGAGACGAAGTGTTCTCCCAGCAGTTAATACTTGTATATGCCCTACTTCTCTGTAAAATTTCCGACGCTCTAAATATAGCTGATGCAGCTGTTCCTTTGTAGAACTTTGTACAATCGGACGATTTTTATCATTTTTTATGCGCATATATATATCTTCAAAGGTTGCATCAAGGAAGAATACAAGGCCTGTACGACGCATAATTTTACGATTTTCCGCATTTACAGCTACGCCCCCACCTGTTGCAATAATGCACGCTTCATCGCGGAAGTTCTCTAAAAATTCAGTTTCCAACCGCCGAAAGTGTGCCTCCCCATACTTCTCGAAGATTTCTGGTATCGTCATCCCCTGCTGTCTGACAATTTCTTTGTCCATATCATAGTAAGGCATTTTCAAATAAAAGCTTAACCTTCGACCTATTGCGCTTTTACCACAGCCCATAAAGCCCACTAAATAAATTTTGCGCATTGCTTCACCTTCTTATCACATCAAAATCAAGTTCAATCTATTCACCAATTTTCGTTAGTATGTTTATCGTAGCACGAACATTGACGAATTCCAACGAATTATAAATTTTTAGCTTAGATTGATAATTTGCTGCATATGTTATACATAATCCTGCGATAAGAAATAGCAGTATAATCGCTATCGGAAACAATGCCCCTCGTTCATTTTTCAGGTGGAACAATAAATATTCGCTCCTCTTTTGAGCCATCCATCAATTGTGCATTTAGCACAAGATAGCTATTTATTTTTTGAAAATGCACAGAGCTAACACCTACAAATAAAATTTCATTCCCTGAATTTAAGCGCACACGAATTGTCTCACTTGATTTGCTAATATAATGGTTTAAACTTCCCTGGACAACTTGTATTTCTGCCCCTCCATTGCGTATGTGAACCTCATCGGCTGCCACAATGTAATTTCGTAAATCTGCAATAAACATTTCCCATCTAGCTTCCTGTGTAGCATTATGTTTATAAAGAGGCGACATATATATGATAATGAACAATAAAAGCTTGGCGAATAGAAGCAAAGCACCAAGCTGAAATATAGCCTCCATAAAAGTAAAGCCCTTCTGAGTGGATATATGCTTTACAAGCCGACACATTTTTGTCGACGCCCCTTTACATTATCAAAATCAACACATATTTCCCCAGCGCTATAATGCCAAGCATAAAGTATTTTTTGAATGGTCATTTCGCCACTTGTAATACCGTATAGCTGTACAATACGAGCGCCATTTAATGCAACCTCACTCGCATGGAGCTCTGTTTTTTTATTAGTTAAATTCCCCTGTAAATGAGTTAACATAGGCAACAACGTGCTAGCTAAACAAAAAATAATAACTAAACCAAACAAACTATCAACAACTGAAAATCCTTGATTATTGCGAAAGAAGACGCATTCTCCCCTTTCCTAAATTAATTGAAAATATCATTCGCCTCTCTCCCATTAAAAACTCTATTCTTCCAAAATTAACAATTGTTCCATAACCAGTAAACTCAATTCGCGTATTAGTCGTGTAAATATTTGCAGTAATCCCCTCTGGAAAGTGGCGGGAAATAAGCAATTCACCATAATGTTGAAAGCATTGTAATTCTTCTCCTTCCCTAACCCAGCACCTCGTAGCCAAACCATTTTTGATTGACAACGCTTGCATTTCCAGCAAATCAAGCTCAAACTGCTGTACCGTTTTTTCATAAATATCAAGCTTCATTTGTCGAAGAGAAAAAGTAAGCGTTAAAAAGCTAAGCAAGGATATAATTGCTAAGACGAGTAACATTTCTATAAAAGTAAAACCATCCTCATTTCGTCTCATCCTTCCTCACTATTTCCTACAAGTATTACTTTCCCTTCCCCATTAATTGTGACAAGCTCGCCATTCGGACATTTCGCCTCCTCACTTTCGATGTATTCCTCGTTGAACAAATCAGTAACAGTTGGTGTTGTCATATGATCAATCTTATACGCCTCAACTTGCCCTTGTAGCATCGTCATATAAGCTGAACAACCCTTGCTATCAATGGTCGCAAAATGCTTCGTTACATTTGGTATAGTTACCAAAATAAGAATCGAAACAATTAGCAGCACAACTAACATTTCCACTAAAGTAAAGCCCTTTTCATTTTTCAATTTTTCATCCCTCCTAGTGTAATCAAATAACTTCGAGCATTTTATACATCGGCAATAAAATGCTTAAATAGGCGGCGATAATGCATGCAGCAATGATTAAAAATAATATTGGCTGAATAAGCTGCATTGTATTGTGTATAATATTTTCTAGCTTTTGATCAAGCAATTCAGCGTAAATTAACAACTCTCGACCGAGCAGCCCACTTTTTTCGCCATGCTCGATAAATTGCTCGAATCGAGGTAAGAAAAAACCAATTAATAAAACAGTTTGTGCTAAACTATCGCCATAAATGATTCGTGCGCCAATACATTTGGCAATATAGCTGAGCTGTGGTTGCAGGTCTTGTTGCTCCAAATAATGGAGTGATTGCTGTAATGACATGCCACTTACTAATAAATCACCTAATGAGCGTGCAAACCGCCTCGTCATCAGTAAGGTCCAAAAATAGCTTAATATTGGTATTTTTACTAATATATACAATTGTAAATCTACTCTCTTGTGACGGATATAAATCGAGGCAATGACCGTTATTACAATGAGGCAAAATGCGCTAATTATAATGTAATCTGGGACATGAAGAAAAAATCTTGTCCATTGTATTGTGGTATTTTCAGTTTTTATTGTTCTTGAGTATAGCATTTGTTCAATTGTGGGCAAAAAATAGAGCCGAAATGCTATGAATAATGAAATGATAAAAGTAAAGAGCAGTGCGGGGTATAATAATATTTTCGTAAAACGTAGCTTCATTTTTTCTTGAAATCGCATTTGTTGCGCAATAATTTGAAGGGTATTTGCAAGCTGACCTGTCGCTTCTGCCAACTGAATCGCTATTAAAAACCGTGACTTTACACCTAATTGACGTAAAATAAATGTGACACTTTGCCCCTTTTGAAAACAGTCATCTACTAGCTCTTGCCAGTACGCACAATCCTTTACATGATAAGGAAGTAACATTGTAATACAATCCGCAAAAGTATAGCCTTCTTGAAGTAGCTGACTCATTCGTTCGATTAGCTCAGGCAACCGCTTCACTTGAAATTTCGGACGAATAGCACATTGCATGAAGCGATGATTAATGCGTGAAACGTGCATAGGGCGACCCTTCCACTTGGTATCTTTGATGTTCGAGCGTGTGATGATAGTGGAGTGAATAAGCCTCCCCATGTGCAATAGCAACAAATGCCTCGTATAAATGAACATCGCTTAAAAGCTCGAAAATTGCTTTGCGGCCATCCTCTACTTTTGTTTCAACGAGCGTTTGGGCGATAATGCCAATCGTAGCTTGTCGCAATTCATCTAGCGATACACCTAAATCCATTAACCGATATAGGCAGTTAACTGTATTTTTAGCATGAACAGTTGATAATACTAAATGACCACTAAGTGCGGCTTGAATAGCAATTTCCGCTGTTTCAGCATCGCGAATTTCACCTATCATAATGACATCAGGAGAGTGCCGCAAAATTGCTCGCAACCCTTCCGCATAGGTTACCCCTGCACGTTCATTCACCTGTATTTGGATAATTTGTTCATGATTTTTCTCGACTGGGTCCTCCAATGAAATGACATGACGTTTTAACTCAGTACAGCAATAATGAATTAAAGAGTAGAGAGATGTCGATTTACCTGTTCCTGTCGCACCACAAAAAAGCAGGAGCCCTTGTCTATTTTGCACAAGCTGTTCAATTTTTCTAGCCATCTTTATGTCATAGCTTAGCTCTGCAAGTGGTAATGTCATATTCTGTTTTAAAATACGAATAACTAAGCTCTCCTTCCCTAGCACGGAAGGCAATGTCGATATTCGAAACGCAAAAACGGTTTGTTCAAATTCTTTTTGAAATGCGCCACTTTGAGGTTTGCGCTTTTCACTTATATCAAGTGCAGATAAAAATTTATAGTACGTAATAATTCTTGTAGCTATTTCTTGAGGTAACTCACCTTTTACATGCATTTTGCCATATTTGCGAAATACTACGCTGTAGCGGTCATTTGTTGGGGATAAATGAATATCGGATGCGCTAAATGCCAATGCTTCTTCTATCAATTGCTCACTTTTTCTCACAACAATCGATTCTGTTTCTATACAACACACCTCTCTTTCGATTTTTCACTAACTAGCTATCTTAGCGCAATTATAGTAGGAGAAAATACATTCGAAAAGCGGTTTGAGCAAAATAAATTTTTGACCTATTTTTTTATAGCAATATTTCAAATTTCGCTATTTTTTATTAAAGGTTTAACTTCTTTATGTTTTTTGCGACGAGGATGGTGATAGTTTATTGTAGGAGCAAATTTTTGTATCGAAAGCGAAGTGACAAGTACAGAAGTCTCCCACCTCTATTGATGGAAAGATAAATGTATGGGTGGCAGGACGCACGCTGGTAATCCAAAGACCACGCCAACATCATACTCCCGCGGATGTCACAGTTTTGAAGAAAAGCCTGTGTGATACGGGTCAAATAACCGTCGACGCATGTCATGACGATTTTAGGTTAACCTACACCAAACAGCTCAAAAAAACTGAACTAGAGTTAGCCGAGGTGTAATCGACTTTTTCACTATATGTTTGAATCGAGGAAAAACATTGGCAAACTAACGTTGTCCTTCATTTATTTAGAAAAAAACAACGTTTCCATTAATCTTTTTTTAAAAAAATTAACTATTACAATTACTTTTGCATTTTAGAAAAAATGTACACTGCTTTGTCACAAAGAAAGTGGAAGTTCCAGTTTACTTTCTTCAGTGAAATCATTTATAATGGATTGGAGAAGATTGTATTTGTATATAGAAGGAGGGGAATTACACATGAGCAATATGTATAAAGTTATGGCATTCTGGACGGGTGTTTTCGCTATTATGTTCTACTTAGGTGGAATGTACGAGGTTTCGCTATTATTCGTAGGTAATACTGGTTTATTCTTATTATTAGGCTTTTTAAACCTTTCAGAGCGCATGTATATGTACATTTTCGGTGCTTATTTAACTATTTTCTTCGCAGGTTTCACATATTACACAACATTTATGCACGTACCTGGTGGAGGACATTAATCACAACATTTAAGCGTGGGCAAAGTAAAATTACTTCGTCCACGCTTTTTTATTATTTAAAAGCCATTCAAAAATGGGTTCATTTCCATTTCGGCAGCAGGTGTCGTATAATTTCCATGACCCGGATAAATAATCGTGTCCTCCGCCAATGTGAGTAGCTTATCATGAATAGACTTTAACAGCACTGGCATTGAACCAGCAATTAAATCCGTACGTCCAATGCTGCCCTCAAATAATGTGTCTCCTACAATCGCAAAGCCATCCTCTTCAAATATATAGGAGATACTGCCTGGGGAATGCCCTGGTGTAAATACTGCCTTGAATGTAAAGTCTGCAATATTAAACACTTGCTCTTGTCGAATAATATGTTCCTCTTTCGGTGCATTTACAACATAGTTCGGTAATTCAGCATATTTACCTGAGCCATTTTTCATCGGATCAGCTAGCCAATCTACCTCTTTTTCATGGACGTAAACAGGTATATTAAATGCATCACGCACCTCATTAACTGCGCCAATATGGTCAAAATGTGTATGTGTTAAAAAAATGGCTACTGGTTTTAATTGGTTTGCTTTAATTTCACCAATTAAGCGCTCCCCCTCTTCACCTGGGTCAAAAATTAGGCATTGCTTCTCGCTATTGCTCACAATATAACAATTTGTTTGAATAGGACCAAGCGGATATGTACGAGTACTTAACTTCATAATACAAAACCTCCATTCGATTCATTCTAAATTGTATACGAAGTTCAAACAAACGTCACTTTTTCCGCTCGACAAAAGCTATAATAAGATTTACAATAGAAGAGGAATATTGTTTGCGACATTCATTTTCTGATGTCGAAAGGAGTGTCTTTTTAATGAACTTATTAATGGTTATTTTCGGTTTAGTAGCTATTTTTGCCGTAGTTGGTACATTCCAAGCAATTAAAGAAAAAAATCTTCTAGGTATTGTTTTCAACCTAGGTGCAGCAGCAATCTTCGGATGGTTTGTTGTCATGACTGTTCTTAACGCTGGATACCCACCAAAACTTCACTAATAGCTAATAAGAGGACGAGCTGCCGTTTCACAACGGTATAGCTCGTCTTTTTATTTATTTTCCGATTTATCAAGCTAACTTAAAGCCGTTGCTGAAAGAAATTAGATTCAAAAGAAGGTCGCTAACCCTGGCGTTTATTCTATCTCCAAAGAAATCCTTTTCTATTTTGTCTAGCTAATCCTTTAATGAACATCAATAAAGGCGTCCTAAAAGCAGGTAATACACTGCTTTTGGGACGCCCCACTTATCTTTACTTCACTGAGTCTCGTATCAAATTACCTGTCTGTGCATCATAAAAACGCAATAAATCTCCATTAATAATCGCATCAGAATAACCTAATTCAGTTGCCGCGCTCTCTATTAATGGCTCACAAGCGGTGATATCAATTTGCTCGCCAGTAGCTTTGTCATAGCATACATCACTTGCATAGACTACTTTGTCTGTAATAAAGCGACCATCACGGAAAATCACAAAGTCCTCATGGTCCTCTGAGAATAGGTCTGCACCAAGTTGCATATCCTTCGACGTATCAATACCTAGTAAGTGTAAAATCGTAGGACGTAAATCAATTTGACCCGCAGCCGTTTCCATTACCTGCCCATCATTTGCACCTGGAATATGAATAAATAATGGAACAGATTGTAATAATGCGCTGTCGTAAGGCGTAATCTCTTCCTTTTCTAAATACATAGCCATCGCTTTATTATGGTTTTCCGAAATACCGTAGTGATCACCATACATGACGATAATGGAATTATCATATAAGCCTTTTTCCTTTAAATCATCGAAAAATACCTTTAATGCCTCATCCATATAACGAACCGTCTGGAAATAGCGGTTTAATGTACCCGAATTGGACGTATACTCATCAATCATTATATCTTCTGGATCAAGATAGAATGGGTAATGGTTTGTCAATGTAATTAGACGTGAATAAAACGGCTGTGGCATTTCAGTCATATGCTGTACTGATTGTTGGAAGAACGGAACATCCTTCATCCCCCAGTTTACTGCCTCACCTTCGCCAACCTCATACGAATTGACATCATAAAACTTTTGAATATTTAATGACTGGTAAATCATATCACGATTCCAAAATGATTTATTATTTGGATGCATGACATTTGTAAAGTAACCGTTATCTCCTAGGCGTTCTGCCATTGAATTATACGTGTTACCACCATGTGTAAAGAATACTGCACCTCGTCCTAGACCAAATAAGGAGTTTTCTAAAATAAACTCCGAGTCAGATGTTTTCCCTAACCCTGTTTGATGATAGAAATTATTAAAATAATACGTATCCTTATCTCGCGTCAACGAGTTTAAAAATGGTGTGACTTCTTGGCCATTCATATCATTATTAATAACAAAGTTTTGCAATGATTCAAGCGACACAACAATTAAATTGCGCCCAGCATATTTACCAAACATCTCAGGGTTTGGTTCTGCCTGATTTGCACGTACATAGTTGTTTACTTCAACAAGCTCACTGCCATCAGCTAGCGCTCGCTGTGCCGAAGACTTTGATTGAATATAAATATCATATAAATGATAGTTATACGTACCGATATTTTTCACTAATAATTCGCGGTCAAAGCTGCGTGTTAAAAGCTGCGGGCGCTCTGTTTCAGCAAGTCCTAAATTTAATAAAAGCATTGCTGCCGCTAGCACAAAGTAAGCATGGCGCACATCTTTACGAATAGTTAATTGCCCGTTTAATTTCGGGGCAAATTTCAATAAAATAGCAATAAAAATAACGTCGATAAAGTAGAAAATATCCCAAACATTAATAATAGCTAATGCAGATGTTCCTAAATCACCAAAATTGCTCGTCTGGAACAATACTGGTAATGTAATAAAGTCATTGTAGAAACGGTAAAATGCAACGTTTCCGTACAACACAATCGACAAGATTAAACTCATAATTAAAATATAACGATTACGAGTAGTCGATTTCTTAAAAAATAGTGATAATCCGTAGGCAATTAATAAAAAGCTAATTGGATTAATCCATAAAATAAAATATTGCATCGCATTTTCAATTTTCATATCAAAGCTTGTTTGATACACAATCACTGTTTTAATCCATGTAGCAATAATTGCAAAAGCTAAAATTGAATGTTTAGGCCATTTACTAATAGAACTCATTCCTCAACATCCTTTCTTTATTTCCAAACCTTTACTTTAAGATTTTTTTGTTCACCTTCATTTCATCAGCCACACCACTAATGAGCAAAAACTTTCATATCTATTTCCCTTTTTCTACTAAAATGAAACAAAATCTATCTTAAAGCTTTTTATAAAATTTCGCAATACAAAATCGCGCATTATTCAATAGACAGAATATTGTAGTCATATACACGATTTTCCATTGTCCTATATTAGTACGTCTTTTCAGCAAAAAGGTTTCACCCTTTTTGTTCCATTTGTATTCTAGATGCCTCTTGACGCATTAATAAAAGTGCCGTTTGGAAGTCACGAGGCTCTATTATACCTGCTTTATATAGCTCACGTATCTCATCTTCCATCAGCATTAAATCGCCAAGACGATCTGTCGTATAAATATATGTGCCATATTGCTTTAATAGCTCATAAATATCGATCATCGATTTCATCTCATTGGCTCCTCTCGATTTGCTGTACAATGAATATAGCCTGTTTCTGTAATGATTGTATGGACAGGAACATCGTGAGCCTCGGTAGGTACGTGCTCCGCTAATTGCTCGCTGAAAGCGAGTGCAAGCAAAGTCCCTTGATAGCCTGGCAAGTAGCGGTCGTAATAGCCTCCTCCATAGCCTATGCGATAGCCCTTTTTATCAAAAACGATTCCTGGCACAATAATCGCATCAATTGTATCTCGTTCAATAAGCTCAGTTATAGTTGGAATCGGCTCTCTTAAATCCATATAAACGGTTTCTAATTGAAAAAAGCCCTCGATTGCGTAAAATGTCATCTCTCTCGTTTTCGGATGACATTTAGGCACAGCAACTGTCTTGCCTTGTTGCCATAACGCCTCAATAATAGCAATTGTATCGACTTCAGGCTTCGTTGAAATTGTAACAGCAATCGTCTTTCCTTCTATAATAGAAGGCTGCTGCATTAACTGCTTGCCGATTGCGAAAGAACGCTCCCGGTAATCTATATCTGAAATGGCATTTAGCTTGCTACGTACTTCCTGACGTATTTGTTTTTTATCCATTGTCATTCCTCACTTATGGAAATTATCTTCTATATTTAAAGTAAAAAGCCAAAACCACTCGGGGCTTTGGCTAATTGAGCAATTACTTCGTTTCACGGTGAAGAGTGTATTTCTTCTCGCGAGAGCAATATTTTTTCAGTTCAAGACGCTCTGGATTGTTACGCTTGTTCTTTTTAGAAATGTAGTTACGTTCGCCGCAATCTGTGCAAGCTAAAGTAATGTTTACGCGCATTATTAACCCTCCCACTCTAATTAAGAATAAAAATTGAGCATGATTTATACGACTTTCCCATTATAACATAAAGCGAAAAAAAAGCTAGTATCATTTCATATTAAGTTGCTCTATGGTAAAATGAAAGACAATTGCAAGAGGTTGTCTGAAAAGTCATTTTGAGACGAGTAACCGCAGGAGCATTGGTTTTATTAAATATTGATAATAATAGTTCAGGCTGTCAGAAAAGGAATACCCTTTTGAGCAGCCTCGATTGGAGCGTTCAACATGGAATTGTCAATTATTTTAATGATTATTGGGATTTTCTTTATTATCATTTCTCTATTTTTACGAGATTCAGCAAAGAAAGTAGAAAAAGAAGTAGAAGAATTGTCAATTAGCATTTTCCAAGAAACAAATCAATTAAAGCGTCGCTTAAAAATTGTTGAAGAGGAACTAATGCTTGAGCCAAATTTCCAAGTAGCGAAAAAAAAGCAAGCGCACTATACAGCACCTAGCCAAACATATGCCGCACAGCCTATCAACAGCATTTTAGTAAGCCAAGTGCTTGAGCTCAACAAGCAGGGGCTAGCTGTTTCTGAAATTAGCAAACTCTCAACATTATCAGAGGAGCAAATACACCAAATTCTCGCAACGGGGGGCAAGCTATGAAAACCTTTTTAAGAGGATTTGGAATTGCCTTATTTTTAGTTGGCGCTCTCCTAGTTGTAGGAAAACAGCTACAGCTTCCCATGCTTAGCAATACAACAACAAATGACGACAAAAAAGAACAAGCGGCACATATTCAAAAGCTCGAGCAGCAGCTCGCAAATGCCAATGCGCAAATTACTGAATTACAGCAAACAATAGCTGCACAAGAGCAAGCAGAGAAAGAAGTGAACAATTCGACTGCTAAAAAGAACGATGTGGCAAACGAGGAAGAAGATAAGGTTGATTCCATTGTCAGTGGAACTGTCTATATTTATGAAGGTGTCTCTATTTATGATATCGGCAAGCAAGTCGAGGATTTAGGTATTTTAACGAACGGACGTGAATTAGAGCTATTTTTATCCAAACGTGAGTATTCACGCTCTATCCAAAAAGGACAATTCGAACTAAACTCCTCTATGACAATAGAACAAATGGCACGCATTTTAACTGGAAAAATAGCTCAGCAATAAGAATGGAGGAAGTTTGCATATGACAATTTACGATATTGATGTAACGACTGACACTGGAGAAGTTTATCCATTAGCACGCTACGAAGGAAAGGTACTATTAATTGTTAACACTGCCTCTAAATGCGGATTGACAGGACAATTCGAGGAGCTTCAAGCACTATATGACAAATACGCTGAGCAAGGGCTTGTTATATTAGGCTTCCCTTCCAATCAATTTAAGCAAGAGTTAGATAGTGCTAAGGAGGCCTCAGAAGCCTGTCGCCTAACATACGGCGTTACATTTCCAATGCACGAAATTATTACAGTCAATGGCGAGGCAGCACATCCTCTCTTCAAACGATTAACGGAGGAAACAAAAGGCTTGCTCGGAAAAAATGTAAAATGGAATTTCACAAAATTTCTAGTTGACCGTAACGGACAAATTATTAAACGCTTCGCCCCAACAGACAAGCCATTGAAATTGGAACAAGAGATTGCAAGTTATTTATAAGAGTGGAGTTGTCCGAAAAGTCCATTTTGTTTTGACGCTGCATTGAAATCAATATTTTCATCACTTCCCTTTTACGGAAGGATTTCAATGTTCATCCCATTTTTAAAAGAGGCGTTCTCTGCTTATAGGAATCAATATTTTGCGAACATCATCGCTACTGTCCAAAATGCCGGCTATGCACGGCTTTTTGGACAGCCCCATTTTGTTTCTTATATTAAATCTAGCGATTACTTTAATATTTCCGTTAACGCTCTCCCATCTGTATTAGGGAAATCTAAGTTTAATAGATAGGCAATCGTCGGTCCAATATCTACGACACTCACCTCCCCAATATCCGAGCCAGCTATCACATGATTACCAGAAATAATTAAATTGCTTGTATAATTTGGCTTATTCGGTAAATAGCCATGTGTCGCATATTTTTTACCCAACGCATATAAATCAACGATGGCCTCCTGTAAATGGTCATCTTCAAAAGCATAGCCTTCCTTCGCTTCAATCATATAAGCAAATTGGCTACTTACATGAAGCTCCTTCAGTTCAGTTGTGCTTAAAATGGCTTCAATCCCATAATCACCTTGTTGCAACGCCTTGTCTAAAATGGCTAGTGCCAATTTCCCTGCTTCCATATCACCTGGCTGGATATATAAATAAGCGGAGCCACCAGCACTTTGTATGTATGCTCGCCACTGTAACTTTCCATTGTGCTCATAGATTAGGCCCTCATCATAGAATAAACGATTTAGGTACACTTTATATTGAACATCTAGCTGGCTATGGTCACCAACAATAATAAAAGTCGTCTCCTCATAAATGCCTGCCTCTTTCGTTGCCTGCACTAAATCACCAATTCGACGATCCATGCGCTCAATGACCTTTTCAATTTCGGGGCTTTTTGTACCATGTAGATGTTTAGCATCATCTAAATCTATTAGGTGCATAAGCAATAAATTTGGTTTTTTGTTTTTAATCGTATCGACAGCACATAATGTCGTAAAGTCATCTAAATAAGGCTGTTCAATCCCTTGACGCACTTTGCCATACTTTAATTCCATTGCCAATGTAAATAGCTTACTGCCGCTTTTTAAAATTTTTAATGCTTGATTTTCGTTCTTTACAGCTTTAATTTCCGGGATATTATAATCAATTTTCGCCTTTCCTGAAACTGGCCATAATAAACCTGCTGTTTTCAACCCTTTTTTATGAGCAACCTCATAAATAGTTGGTACTTGAATATCACTTCTAAACCAGTGCCAATTTTGATCGTTTTCTGGTACAAACGGTTGAAGCGGATTGTTATGGAAAACACCATGTTTATCTGGATACACACCCGTTACATAAGAGCTATGAATAACATATGTAAGGGTGGGGTATACGCTTTGTACTAAATCCGTTGAAGCACCGTTCTCGATTAACTTTGCTAAATTAGGTTTCGATTTTGCACTTTCCCAGTTATCCTTTGAAAAAGCATCATACGAAACGACTATGACATACTTGTTTTGTATTTGCATAAAATCACCTTGCTTTTGTTGTTTGATAGTGTGCATCTTTTGGAAGCATTAAAAAGACAATAAGACCAATAATAAATAATGGAATAATCGATAAAATGCTATATCTCGCCTCACCAGTCAGCGTCGTAGTAAGAGCCATTAAAAACGGACCAATAATAGCTGCGAATTTACCGAAAATATTATAAAATCCAAAAAACTCATTTGACCGTTCCTTTGGTATGATTTTCCCATAGTAAGACCGGCTAAGTGCTTGAATGCCTCCTTGTGCAGAGCCAATTAAAATACCAAGCACGAAAATATGCCACATTTCGGAAATGAAAAACGCAGCAATACATGAAATGATATATGTCGTAATACCGGCTATAATCATCGTGCGCGTTGAATATTTTTTAGCAAGTGAACCATATAAAAGCGCACATGGAAATGCGACAATTTGAATGACTAGCAAAATAGCTAATAGCATAAATGTATCAAGTGCGTTCTCACCTAAAATACTTGTTGCATACGGTACGACCATTTTTATGATTGTGTCGACCCCATCTATGTAACAGAAGTAGGCGATTAAAAAAATAAAGACAATTTTATAATCTTTAATTTGTAGAAATGTTTGCCCTAAACGCTTAAAGCTTTGACCTATTGGATTTGGCTCTGGCTCAATATAATGGCGTTGTTTCACATCCTTAATCATCGGAATTGTTAATAATCCCCACCATAGTGCTGTAATGAAAAAGCCAATTTGATAGCCAATTGCCGCATCCATTCCCATGATTAAAATAACAACTAAGCTAATACCAAAAGGAATAACACTCGATATATAGCCAAACGCAAATCCAGACGAGGAAACCTTATCCATTTTTTCGTCCGTTGTCACATCCACTAAAAATGAATCATAGAAAATATTTGCTCCGGCAAAACCAATACACGAAAGTATATACATCACAATTAGTAATTGCCATTGTCCGCTTGCAGGCGAAATAAATGTAAAAGAAAGAGTTGATAAAATCCCGACAAGGGCAAAAAATGTAAAGTAGCGTTTCTTCTTATCTTTATAATCTGCAAATGCCCCTAAAATAGGACTAAGTACAGCAACAAATATACTAGCAAGTGAATTAAAATAACCTAAATCCATATTGTTAACTCCATTAAACATCCCAAACACAATCGGAAACAACGCAGTAGTAATAGCCATTGAATATGCCGAATTCCCACAATCATACAATATCCAAGACTTTTCTTCTTTCGTAAGCTTCATTGAAATCCCCCTTCCATCTCTTATTTTCTGCAATTATATCATTATATTGAAAATAAATAGCATGAAGAGGCTGAAAATTCACATTAGTGAAATATTATTTACGAAATAGGTATTTAAACATGCAAAAAAGCACTTGTCGCCTGTTATAGACAATCAAGTGCTTTAAGTTTATAAATTCTCTAAATTTAATAATATTTGCAAGTTTTATAAGTTAGTTTAGTATTGACAGTATGACATCTGCTTTACTACATGGCAAGTGTAACGTTTAAACCCTTTAGCTTGTTTAATCTCGTGTGTTTGTTGCTTATGCCATCCATAAGTGGTCCTTGTAAATAAATTGCCATCTCGCCTATTCTCGCTCTTATTGCTTAATTGTTAAAATAACACACCTTGATGGTCTAGCCTTCATGAGTTATTAATTCGAATTCAAGGAATCTTTAACCGTAAACAAGTTTTAAATAACTCTGTCATATTATACCTTGTATTTATCGCCACGTAGTAATTCTATATCATACTGCACTTAACCTAAAAATTTCATACTTGGAAGTAAGCTTTGTACGTAGAGTATAGCTCTTATTATCATTAATATTTACCTAAAATAATATACCTAGATTTATATTATCATAATCGATACGCAAAAATCCTTCCATAAAACAATTCAACATAATTAACTTGTTTCATGTAACGCTATTACGCTAAATTTCCGAGACATTCTGTACACCCATCTTAATTCTGGAAAATATTAAAGATGATATATTTCATTCAACACTGACTAGCCTCTTTCCTGTTGCCAAAACAATTCATAGAATGACTGAATTTTATTATTTTATTTCTTCTGGTTTTCTAAATAAGCAAAGAGTATCTAGTGCCTCAAATATGTCATCTCCAAACTTAAATAATGAATAACCATTTTTCCCAAAGACCTTACCCGATTTTGAGATAAACATTACTAAATTCCCACGATATGCTTCTCCAATTACTACGAGCGGCTCTTTTACTCGTACCTCAAATTCCTCAAAGTCTTCTTTTTCATAGTAATCGCCAACAACTTCTTCTGGGCTAAAATGAAAGGTTTCCAAACTTCCATCCGGATGCTTAAATTTATATTCAACCCCACCAAATTGACTTAATGCATCCACCACTGGGTTAAACACTTGATATCCCATCGCCTCTAAAAATTTTACCGTTTCGGTTAATTCAACCTTATTATTTGGATTCCATCCCGCTTGTAGCAATATATCTCTCGTTTCATCTGATAAATTTTGCATAAGTATCCTCCCTATTTATTCAAAAGTTCTATTCACGAAAATCATTAATGAAATCTAAAAATGTCTCTTGACAATTTTTACATGGCGCTTTATATTTCCCATTACCATTAATCGTGCTTATTAATATATCATCTATTTTTGAACCTGACCATAATAGTTGGTTGACTGCTTGAATCTCAGCACAATTTTCAACATGCCAAATTTCGAAACTCTCATCATCCTTATAAGGATTTTTGGGGTCATTTTTGGCTTTCTTCCTTGTTCCTTGTGCTATCCTACTTAAGTCTGGATGCAGTTCCATTACACTTGGATTGAATTGTCCTTCTCTAGCCCCATTATAACCAAATGTTATTTTAGTTTTTTTACCATCTACCCTTGTTATGTCTACAGCGGCACTTATTACATCCGGTTTATATTTCCCTCCACCAAATCCATTTTCATCTATAGGTTTTTTGATTCCGCCGTTCTTAAGAAACTTAACATGTTCATCTAATTGCTCTCTTGCAAAATCTTTGGCAACCTCAACTTGCTTTTGTCTATTAACTTTATCCGTACCCTTAGAAGTCCCCCCCGAACCAACACTTTCCCCCTTACTCATCCGAACAATTGAATCACTACCCTTCACAGTTCCAACCTTCGCGCCATTCGCACCCGCCATCGCCAGCTGCGGCTCATTCCCTCGCAACGCACGACCAGCGTTATCCATACTCTCTCGCATGCCTTGCTTCGCTTGGGCCATCATCGCATTGGCTTGGGCTTTCAGCTCCGTTGCCTTCGCAGCGGCTTTCTCTGCTACTTTTTGACCGCCCTCTTTGAGCTTGGCAAGTGGTTTCGAGAGGCTGTTGACGAGTTTATTGCTATTTGGGATGATTTTCATTGCGCCTTTGCCGACATGCTTCGCCCCTTTGACGAGTGGACCGCCGATGATGGCGGCGCCTGCGATGGCTCGTTCGGCGGTGCTGAGCTTGCGTCCGGTAATCGGATCGATGCCGATGACCGCTTCAATGCCAGCTTTTAGATTGCCGACAACGGGGATGAAATCGACGCCGATGGAGAGACCCTCGCGCCAGCCACCTTTTACCCATTTTTTCGTTTTTTTATAGGCAGCTAGCACAAAGCTTTTCGCATCATTCTTCACCCACTGGACTAGTGCGAGCTCATCTAGGTTGTTTTGCAGCTTGCGGGCGTAGGTGGTGACTTTGCCGAGTGCTTCTTCTACGGATTCCTCTAATTCCTCGAGGAGCTCCTCCACGCTCTCCTTTAACTCGGTTAGCTTCGCTTCTACCTTTTCAGCAACTTTTTTGACTTCTGTTTTCACTTTTTGTGCGGTTTTTTTCGCACTTTTGATGGCATTTCCTACGACAGGAATGCTGGCAATGGCTTTGCCTATCGATTTCCAGAACTTCCCCATTAGGCACCCCCTAATGGAACAGGGGCTTTCGAGCTACCTGTCATGTATACGACTTGTCCTTGAATATCAGATATGCCATCGAGCACGAGGCTGCTTGAGCGACAGGTGAAGTGGATGGATTCGGTCGCTGTCCACGAGATGGTGTTGCCTGTGAGGACGAGATTGCCGCCTGCTGTCACGGCTAAAGGATGCTGGCTCTGTACCTCGATTCCACTGTCTTGGTGTACGCTGATATAGACAGCACCTTCCGTCGCTGTCAAGGTCACTGCTTGCGGTTCAAGCTTAATTTCCTTGCCGTTTGCATTGCCCCAGTAAGCGGTGTCAGCCTCAGCCGTTTTTGGATTCTTGTCGCCATCTTGGCGTAAGCTCTGTCGCACAAAAGCTGATCTTTCTTCAATGGAAGGAACAATGAGTTGAACACTGTCACCTTCCTCTGGCGGACTGTAGAAGCCACTATGTTCTTCTGCACTATCATTTTCCATCTTATTTCGTTATTTTCCCAATATTTCCAACTGTAAATTGGTGTCTTCCGTATACACAGAGAGGTGGAGTAGCCCCTTCATAATAGTAATCGTTCTATGTACGGTAAAAGTTGCGAAAATTTTTAAACAGTCGGGAGAAAACGAGAGTAGAGTCTTCTAAGATATAAATGGTGGTATCTGATGATATTTTGGATATTTACTAATAGTGATAAGAAGTAATTAGGACATATATTTTAAAGTAATTTGTACGCACTATATAATTTCATCTAACATCATATAGGGGTTACAAGGGATATCTCACTACTATCTGAATAAAAAGTGGTTTATTCGGCACTAGGTAGCCCCACGAAAAGAAACCTTGAAAGGCATATAGCCAATCAAGGTCCTCCTAATACGTGTATCTAAATACAATTATTTTTCTTCTCCATACGCTAAGGCAATCTCCACTACTTCTTCTGGTGATAAATCCTCTTCATTCCAAAAAATTAAGACACTAGGGGCTGGATGAGGAACATTGTCTTCTAAAATTTCTATATATTTGCTTACTTCTTCATCAGACAGCTTAGGATTACATATTTTATTTATTAGTTCAACTAATTCCTTAAAAGTTAGCTTTTTATCTATAATTATACACTCATCCTTGGTGAAACAAATTGACGATAAATAAAATGTTAGCTTTTTAAGCTTAAATTTCCTATTAATTCTTGAATATTCTCAGCAATATACTCAAATGAGCCTCTTTCAAAATCTTCTAATTGAATTATTCCACTCTTGTTCTCAATAACCACTAACAAACCATTTCCCTCAATTCCAATAGGTACCTTCTCTAAACTATCACCGTGATTTTTTTTATATCCTTTCAAAGACTCTCGGAAGGAACTTATCCCAGTGCTCGGTAGGACAGGTTCTAATGTAATATAGTGCTCCTTAAAAAATCCATCTAAGTCTGCAAACCAATATGAGTTAAAATAATCAACTATTGATTTATGCAAATTTATATCAAATTCATCTTCTAATCTTGTAAAATCTTGTGAAACAGCCATTTCTACAGGTTTCCATGAGATATATTCATCCTCATCAGCTTCACCTTCATAAATTATTAGATTATCATCACTACTAACTGGTGTTTTTAATAAAAAGTCTAAACCTTCTGCAGCTACCTTTTTCCTCATCTGAAAGTATATCTGCATTGCTTCTTTTGTTGACAAAGTTATCACCCTTTACTTATTTAAAAATTTTTCAAGTAATTTAGCATACTCACTATCATTTCCCCAAACACCTGCAGCTTTTTCGGCATTATGAATACCACCTGTTCCTGGGTGTAACTTTGAAGGCACTGCAACTGCTTGGCCGCCCCCACCTACGTGATGATGGATTAATTTATCATTATATAATTCCTTCATATCATATTGAGGGAAATGTTCTCTAAATGTTTTATCATTTATAGGAGCGAAACCTAAATCAATTTTTTGTTTATTTGCTTTACTTAAACTTTCTGGATGTTTATTCATTATTTCTTTCCAATAAAAGTCTTTGTCACGTAACCAACCTTCTGCATTGGTTCCTGGTTTACCCTTACCCACATAGGGCATTTCTACTGTAATTCTTGGGTCGGCAGTATATTTTTCTTCCAATTTTTTCAAATCCGCATTTCTATAAGTTCTTATAGGATGATTAGCATTATCTATACCCTTAGAAGTTCCCCCCGAACTAACACTTTCCCCCTTACTCATCCGAACAACCGAATCACTACTCTTCACAGCTCCAGCCTTCGCACCCGCTATCGCCAACTGCGGCTCATTCCCCCGCAACGCACGCCCAACGTTATCCATACTCTCTCGCATGCCTTGCTTCGCTTGGGCCATCATCGCATTGGCTTGGGCTTTCAGCTCCGTTGCCTTCGCAACGGCTTTCTCTGCTACTTTTTGACCGCCCTCTTTGAGCTTGGCAAGTGGTTTCGAGAGGCTGTTGACGAGTTTATTGCTATTTGGGATGATTTTCATTGCGCCTTTGCCGACATGCTTTGCCCCTTTGACGAGTGGACCGCCGATGATGGCGGCGCCTGCGATGGCTCGTTCGGCGGTGCTGAGCTTGCGTCCGGTAATCGGGTCGATACCGATGACCGCTTCAATGCCGGCTTTTAGATTGCCGAAAGGTTAGGGAATACTACTCAAATGATTCATACAACATATGGACATGTACTGAAAGAAATATTGGGACAAAAAAAGGGGCATGTTCTTAAAGAATATGTCCCAAATAATTAATATATAAGGATTTTCAAAGTAGTATGTTTGCTACCTAAAATAGCGCTAGCACTCCTTGATGGTCTAGCCTTCATGAGTTATTAATTCAAATACAGGGACTTACAGTTCATCCAATAGAGTGTTATGGTAATTTTCAAATCCTATAAATAGTCAACTACATTTACTATAGTGTCTTTTAATGCAACATAACTTAGTTCATTATAGGGCAATGCTTCTTCATAAATTCCTAAAAATGCTTTTTTTAATTTTAATTCTTCATGTTGAGTTAAATCATCGTTATCGATTCTTTCAATTAATTCAAAAAATTTACCTAGCTTTATACATAAGTTCGAATCAATATTTTCATTTGCATCGACTTGGTAAATTACATCTGGCAATAAGTGGTTTTTAGTGTACTCAAATTGAAGGATTTATTCTCATACCTCCCACACCAGCAGTATTCAAGAGATTATCATCTGCTATTTGGTCTGAATTGTGGAGTGCTACTTTCGTTTTCAACTAACTTTCTGTTTTTCCCCGCTTCATCCTAAGACATCAAATTTCAATAATACCTATTTTTAAATCTATCTAGTTATTAAAGGAGAAACAATAAAATTCAATACTTTTAAAGTTACATTAATTTTCTATCTTTATTCAAATTAAGATTCGAAGCCTATTACTATCCATTCATCAACCACATCCCAAAACTTTATATTATATCTGGGTTCATCATTCGTCCACCATAATACCGCATTGTCTTCATCACAATTATTATAATCGATTGCAACATAGCCACCCATACCACTTTTAAAGAAGCCAAAAGTTGTTTTTAAATCTATTTGTAAAGGCACCTCTAACTCGTCAATAATTCCCCATTCATCGTCATCAAAATAAGTTACACTTTCCAAGGGAACTAAACCCATCGATTGACTTGCATAAAAACAAAAACCATTATGAACATTTTGATAAAAGTTACGTAATGACGGGGGAAAGTTACTCCAACACTTCTCTAATTCTTCATTGTTAAATTTTCCCTTAGGATTTCTACCTTCGTAATATTGAATTTCACCATCCCTTGTTTTAATAGTGTACAAAATTGAATATTGACCGTTTGTATTGATCAAATCTATTTCTTCTAAATGATGCGATAAATAAGAGATAGTATTTCTTAATTCCACCCCTATATGTTCTTTCCATATTAATAAAATATTATTAATTCGTTTTTTTAGATTTTTTTCTAGGAATATTTCTTTCCAAAAGTCAGGTATTTCTAAATCAAGTTGATTGATTTCGTCATATGATAAAAATTGCACGTTCCTTTTATATTTTCTTAGGAAATCAAGTTTTTGCTCCATGCTATTATTTCTTCTCCTTCATTTATATTTGGTTTCTTTTATTTTCTTCAATAAAATTATCAATCTGTTTTTGTAATTTCTTTTCCAACTCCTGTTCCCTTTTTATCATCCCTTCTCTAAATTCAGAATCTACCTCAATATTTTCCTTCTTATAAATTGTCCATTCTGAATAAGATTTAGAACCCTTTGATTTATTAGCCGTTTCACTTAAGCCTATAAAATTCTCGGGGTTATTTAACACTTTAACTTGCTGCTCTTTCGTTAACAAATCAAAATTCTCCATTCGAGCTATATTATTCATCGAAACTATGTGATCAGCTTGTAATGTATCCGTAATATACTTGCCAGGTAGGGCTGGATCAGGAGTACCCAGTTTATCCTCAAGATTCTCATTAACCTGTTTTTGTATTGTTGAAGAAGGCGTTTTTTTTCTTAATTCTTTATATAACTCATCCGAAATTCTTCTTTCTCCATATCTAGGTGGTGCCTCACTTATATCTGTATTTCCAAGTCGCTTTTGCCCAGTTGTGCCTAAACCCGAAGAATTATTGCTACTCATCTGCACAACCGAATCACTGTTCTTTACAGTTCCAGCCTTCACACCCGCTATCGCCAATGCAGGCTCATTCCCCCGCAACGCACGACCAACGTTATCCATACTCTCTCGCATGCCTTGCTTCGCTTGGGCCATCATCGTATTGGCTTGGGCTTTCAGTTCCGTTGCCTTCGCAGCGGCTTTCTCTGCTATTTTTTGACCGCCCTCTTTGAGCTTGGCAAGCGGTTCCGAAAGGCTGTTGACGAGTTTATTGCTATTTGGGATGATTTTCATTGCGCCTTTGCCGACATGCTTCGCCCCTTTGACGAGTGGACCGCCGATGATGGCGGCGCCTGCGATGGCTCGTTCGGCGGTGCTGAGCTTGCGTCCGGTAATCGGGTCGATGCCGATGACCGCCTCGATGCCGGCTTTTAGATTGCCGACAACGGGGATGAAATCGACGCCGATGGAGAGACCCTCGCGCCAGCCACCTTTTACCCATTTTTTCGTTTTTTTATAGGCAGCTAGCACAAAGCTTTTCGCATCATTCTTCACCCATTGGACTAGTGCGAGCTCATCTAGGTTGTTTTGCAGCTTGCGGGCGTAGGTGGTGACTTTGCCGAGTGCTTCTTCTACGGATTCCTCTAATTCCTCGAGGAGCTCCTCGCCTTGAAAGTGCACGCGGTCGCTTAAAGCGGCTGGCTGTGTGATGTCACGCTATAATGCAGCGTATTCTCCCCGCTAGAAAATTGCTTTCATAATTTCAATTTCCTCTTGATTCCCAGTTTCTCTCGGCATTCTTTTCTAAACTAACATTTTTTATTAATTTTCATATATTTTCCACACTTCTTACGCTGAGGACATTACTAAAAATCTACTTTAATAAATTAATCTTATGAAAATTTCTTACACAAAGAACAAAAACGCTAGCGCGTCTTTATGCACGACCCAAGTGAATTTATTCGCTTGGGTCGTTTTTCGCTTTAAACATTTCACCGTTACAATACGGACACTCTAATGACACTGGCTCACCAGGCTTTTTATCTACCATGAATTCTCCAATAATATAGGCAGGCACATCATCTATTCCTTTACAATCAACGCAGACAAAAGAAACTAGCTCGATGGTTTCATTTAATCCGAATGGATCGTCTCCGTCTAACCAAGCTAAGTCATCTTCAACTAATTCTTCGCTTTTCTTCTTTGTCATTATTTTCTCTCCTTACGTTTTGTAAATGGATTTTGCATCCATCATATAATGATACAAGAGTCCATGTTCGGCATGCCATACTTCTACTAAATCCATCTTGCGATGGTAATGTGGACACCAAAACGGATCTTCATTAAACGCTTCTATCATTCTTTCCCGATAAGATTTTTTTCTTTTCGGCATTTTTGGTAGATTTAATGAAAGTTGTTTCGTTCGAACAAATTCATATAGGTTCATCGCCTGACTCGCTCTTTCATAACTTCTTCGGCTGTATAACCCAAAACGACCAACCATTCGAAAATGCTTGGGAGGGATGTGTTGGATTAAATTGTAGGGAAAACGGTAGACAGTTTGCTTTTTGACGATTCGCTTTCTCGTTTGATGATCTTCATACCAAAATGTCACATGTTCACGATCATAACCAAGAATGCGATGCTCCGCTATAGCTGGGCGTGACAAATAACGACCGATATATTTCGCTGCTCCTTTTGCGTTTTTCATTTTCTTTTCTGCATTTACATAAAACCCTTTTGGATAGCGTCTATATAAATCATCAATAAGTGCTTTTATTTTTAGATTATCGGGGAACCATTTCTTCATGGAATCCATGACAATCTTCTGCAAGGATTTACGTAAGTATTCATAAGATATGTATTCTAATGGATGCCATTCACGATGACAATCCATTGCCCCTTCTGTTACTAACACATGGATATGTGGGTTAAACTTTAAATCTCGTCCAAATGTATGGATTACTGTAATAATTCTTGGTTTTAATTCTAGTTTTTTATGACGACGTTGAAAATAATACTCAAAGACTTGCGCTACTAACTGACTTAATTCATTCAGCTTTTTTCGGTCTTGAAAAAAGACCTGACGAAGTTCTTCAGGTATCGTGAAAACCATATGGCGATGTAAGACATTAAAAATAAGATCCTGTTGTTTCTTTGACCATTCGTCTGTATATTTCTTTCCACACTTATTACAGAATCGACTTTTGCATGAAAAGTAGATAAATACTGGCTTTGTTTCCCATGGACAACCTAAACATTCATAACGTATATGGCCTAAATCGGATGATCCACAACGCATTGCCTTTAGGACTGTTTCTTCTATATCTTTTCGATAAGCTGCTGGAAATAGATTTTGGTGAAATTGCCGAAACCCATCAAAATGATCCTTTAGAATTCTTTTAATAATTCCTCGATGATTAAATTGGATTTCCAACAACCTCCTTCACACTATTTTACAATAAAAGTTATCCACAGAATGAAATTTTATAATTTCCTTAACAACAATGAAAAATTCAACAACCATTTTTAACCAAAATGGCTGTTGATTCTTTTTTGTTTGATAAGTTTCCCATCTTTAAAAATTCTTAATTGAAATAAAATCAGTAGGTATATAATCAGATAACCATACTTTTTCATTTCCTCGATAAAATTTAACTCCATTTTTTCTTGATTCTTCAGTATTGATAATTAAGATTATTGGTTCTATAGCCTTACGTCTCCCAACTAAGGAGGCAGTTTCAGTATCTTCCGATAAGTGGACGTATTGTCTAGACATTGGCAGTAGTCCTTTTTCAATAATAAGATTTATAAATTCTATCGAAGTTCCATGATATAAAAATTTAGGTGGTACAGCTTCTTTCTTACTAATTTTCACAGGGGTAGAGTGTCCATACAGAGCTCTAATTTTATTACCAAGTAATTCATGGCGCTTCTTCTTAGTTAAAGAAATCATTTTTTGCACATCATCTAATGTTATATTAATCCATTTCTCCGATTGATAAAGTGCAGACAATAGTTGATCTACTGGTACCCATCCTTCTTCATCCAATTCCAATTCATATTTCCAAGGAGCATGACGTAAAGCATAAGAAATTTCTTTACTTAATTCGGTATAATATTCTTTATTATTCAATTTCTTCACTCCTACTATAAAAGACCATTTCTTTTATAGCAAATTCCAACCATGACCAGAAATCCGAAAATTCATATTTCTGTTCAAAACCCTCAGTTGCAAAATCATGAATTAATTGAACTTTGGTTCCTTTTCCTATCTCAAAACATGCAATATCGTCCGTATCATCCTGCCTAGCAAAAGGTATTAATTTCCTAGTAGGATATCTCTCTTTCAAATCAAAATACCTTCTTGTAGCTTGACCAGATTCTATCAAGTACCATACATCAAAATCGACTAAATTTAATTCCACAATTTTTTTGTAGGAATCTGGATATCTAAAAATATCAGAACTTATATAATAAGATACCAATTTTTTGTTCACTTCTTTCTATTTCATTTTTTCTAATTCATATGATCCCATTGGATTATTATTCCTAAAACTAGCTTTTTCTTTTTGAACACGAAGCTCTAGAGCTTCTCCCCATGTTTCAGGCACACCTTTTTTAGTTGTAAATCTATCTATCATATTATAAGGTAAAGGGTAAGCCCGTAATCAAATAACGCATATAAATAACCCGGCACCTCCGGTACGATAAACATATCAATCAAAGGAGGTGCCATTCTTATGCCAACAAACAAATTAACTATTGTTCCCGTCAAACTCGATCCCCTTCCAATCGAAATTTCTTCGTTCCATTCTAGCCAATGCACTGCTGAGCCAAGTTGTGTCATTAAAACAGCTGCGGCTGAAATCTCCTTCTTCAATGGTGTAGATGAGCGCATTATCCAAACCATTATAAAGGAGCTGCATGGTTGATGAAACAGGATTTTACGAGCGTGCAAAACATCTACATAATATGTGGCAAGACTGATATGCGTAAAGGCATTGATGGTCTCGCAACGCTCATTCAAGATTCTTTCGAGTTGGATCCTTATAGTGATTCGATCTTTCTGTTTTCTGGATGGAGCAAGGACCGTTATAAATGCTTGTATTTTGACGGGGATGGCTTCGCCGTGCTTTATAAACGATTAGATAATGGAAAATTACAATGGCCAAAAGACGAAAATGAAGTACATAATCTTTCGCAACAAGAACTTCGTTGGTTGTTGGAAGGACTATCCCTCCAACAGCCAAAAGCCATTGCAAAATCTGCAAAAGGTATCTTTTAATCATCGTATATTAAATGATATAATCAACCACATATAAACTTGAACGGAAATGTGGTGAACGATTTGACGCCTGTTAATCAAAAGCAAGAAGAACAAAATGAACGAATCATTCGATTACTGGAGGAGCAGTTAGCTCAATCAAATCGACAAATAGAAGCGTTGACGGAACAAGTTCGTCAATTAACGAAAGCATTATATGGTTCTAAGTCAGAGAAATCGAAATATCAAGCACCAAATGGACAAGGGTCTTTATTTGAAGATGACCCATCTTTTAGCGAACCTGAGCAGACAGGAGAACAAAGCACAGAAACGGTTAGTTATACTGTGACTCGTAAAAAGACAAATAAAAAACGAAATGATTCGTTTCGTGAGGATATTGAAGTGGAAGAAATTCATCATCACCCATCTAACTTAGCTTGCGACTGTTGTCGTGGAGAGATGGTAGAGTTCAGTTCGATACTGGTACGTGAAGAAGCAAAGTTCATTCCAGCTACGATGAAACGTGTGCAGCATTTTGAACATGTATACGAGTGTAAGGCATGTAAAAAAGATGCCCTCCAAAAAGCACAAATTAAACGTGGCAAAGCCCCGCAGGGCGCGATTCAAAGAAGTATTGCCGGTCCCACTGTTTTGGCGAAACTTATTTACGATAAGTTTATCCAGTACTTGCCTCTATACCGTCAGGTAAATGAATGGGAACGCCATGGCTTACAGACAAACGATAAAAATTTGTCCAATTGGGTAATACGTGTGGCAGAAGATTGGCTTCAACCACTTTACAATTTGATGAAGCAACTATTAACGGCAAAATCTGTGCTTCATATAGATGAAACCTATGCACAAATTATCAAACGTTCTGATGGAAAGCCAGCTCAATCAAACGCTTATAATTGGGTATGTCGCAGTGTCCAAAGCGAAGGCCCTATTATCGTTTTATTTAAGAGCGCTCTTTCTCGTGGACGGGCAATCTTGGAAGATTTAATCAAGGGTTTTAAAGGTACTGTCATCTGTGATGGGTATTCCGCTTATGGGCAATTACCCTATGTACAGTTCGCCAACTGCTGGGCGCACGTACGCCGTTATTGGCTGAAAGCCGACAGTAAAAACGGACGAATCGGTGTGGAATATTGCGATCAGTTGTTTCATATTGAGCGTAAAATTAAACATCTTTCACTAGAAGAGCGTGTGCAAGTTCGTCAACAAGAGGCAAAGCCGATTGTCGATGAGTTTTTCGAATGGATTGATCGCTCGCCTTTCTTCGGTAAAAATGCCATTGCGAAAGCATCTGAATATACATTAAGCCGTAAAGAAGAGTTAATGGTGTTTCTTGAAAACGGAAACGTTGCCATCGATAATAATCCAGCTGAAAACGCGATTCGTCCAAATGTCATTGGTCGAAAAAACTGGCTTTTCTCTGTAAGTGAAGCTGGTGCAAAAGCAAATGCCATTTGTTTAAGCTTAGCTGAAACGGCCAAAGCAAACGGAATTGATTTTTATCAGTACCTGGTGAAGTTGATGACGGAGTTACCAAATTTACCGTTTCATCAACAGCCTAAAATTTTACATAATTACCTACCTTGGTCGGAAAATATTCAAGCCACATGTGCAAAATAGCCAACTAGCCGAAAAAATTCTCAGCTAGTTGGCCGTTCGTCGTGCGTACCGTAAAGGTGCGCTATTTTTATATTACGGGCTTACGGTAAAGGTTCATTAAAATCTCTTATGATGACATTAACATTAATGCCAACTTCTCTAGCTGCTGCCACTCTAGTATTATCAATAGTAGTATAATTCCCATCATGCATTTTTACTACATCAATAGGTTCTCCTTTCCACCCATTAGCCTTCATACTATTTATTATTTCCTCTGAACCATTTACTGAAGTTTGACTAAATCTAATTTTCCACGGATCCATGCTTTCTATCTTAAGAGAATTATTCTTACCCGAACTAGTAGGTTCACCCTTACTCATCTGAACAACCGAATCACTATTCCTCGCACCATTCCCACCAACTGTGGCAAGCTGAGGCTCATTCCCCCGCAACGCACGACCAACGTTATCCATACTGTCTCGCATGCCCTGCTTCGCTTGGGCCACCATCGCATTTGCTTGAGCTTTCAGCTCCGTTGCCTTCGCAGCGGCTTTCTCTGCTACTTTTTGACCGCCCTCTTTGAGCTTGGCAAGTGGCTTCGAGAGGCTGTTAACGAGTTTATTGCTATTTGGGATGATTTTCATTGCGCCTTTGCCGACATGCTTCGTCCCTTTGACGAGTGGACCGCCGATGATGGCGGCGCCTGCCATGGCGCGTTCGGCGGTGCTGAGCTTGCGTCCGGTAATCGGGTCGATGCCGATAACCGCCTCAATGCCGGCTTTTAGATTGCCGACAATGGGGATGAAATCGACGCCGATGGAGAGACCCTCGCGCCAGCCACCTTTTACCCATTTTTTCGTTTTTTTATAGGCAGCTAGCACAAAGCTTTTCGCATCATTCTTCACCCACTGGACTAGTGCGAGCTCATCTAGGTTGTTTTGCAGCTTGCGGGCGTAGGTGGTGACTTTGCCGAGTGCTTCTTCTACGGATTCCTCTAATTCCTCGAGGAGCTCCTCCACGCTCTCCTTTAATTCGGTTAGCTTCGCTTCTAACTTTTCAATATGTAAAGATGTAAAAAAGCACTTGATGCCTATATTAAAACAAGCAAGTGCTTAAATTTATTTATTTTTTGTAATAGCGAACTACAGAATATTATGGTTTCTATACAACCAATTATACCTTACTTAAAATATCTATTTCATTTTTATATTCATAAACATATAAATATAACCTTTTATGTTCTTCTAATATTTTATCTCTTTGTTTCATCATTCATTAACTGCTTTCTTATCTTATGTGTTTCTATATCTGCTAATCTAATCGGAATAGGCAGACGACTCTTATTATTAATACAGTTCATCACAATTTCGGTACTTGTATCTAGATCAATCCAGTTTCCACAAGATACGAAAATAGGTTTTACATTTTTAGTCGTTCTCAAAGCTCGACCGTATATTTCGTTATTTATAATTATATCTGTGTATGCTCCCAATTCATTATCAGGCATGGTAAAATCTACATTTTCAATCTTCAAGTAACTTTTAGCTACACCAATTGTTGGTTTATCT
Organism: Metasolibacillus sp. FSL H7-0170; assembly: GCF_038593115.1. Classification (NCBI taxonomy): domain Bacteria; kingdom Bacillati; phylum Bacillota; class Bacilli; order Caryophanales; family Caryophanaceae; genus Metasolibacillus; species Metasolibacillus sp. FSL H7-0170. The sequence goes on from NZ_CP151964.1 coordinate 845,454, forward strand.
AAATAAAAAGAAGCATGTGTAGCAATACCCATGTGTCGATAATGTAAATAACCATTGCCATCAAACATATATACATCCGGCTGCTTCGTTAGTTTTTTTACTGCCTCTATTACTAAAGGCAATTCTCGAAATGCAAGGAAGCCTGGAATGTAAGGGATTAGTATTTCCCCATAACTGTACACTTTCTCGACAATTCTCTTTGTACTACAATCAATGATTACAATGCAGCATGTACCATATTTTTTTCATTCATATCCCAGTAAGACAAGTCTACTCCTGCAATAAATTGTATATTCTTTATTTGAAAATTATTTTCTAATTTAATTCTAGGAAATAATTCATTTTGAATTTTCAAAAACTCCTCCTTCAACTTATTCCCATATAAATTATTCATTATCATCACGTTTAGAGAGTCGACTAATTAGCTCTAATTCATCTTTTGTCGTAGTATTTTTTTGTCCAATTATATTTCCTTGCTTATCCCATTCAGTATACTTTAAACAAATGCCAAACTTAAATTCTCCTTCATATTTGAGTTCTCCATCTTCATACCAAATTTTCCTTATCCCCCTTGTTTGTCCTTTTATCATGTAATCGGTGGATCTCACTTTTCCATTATAGTGAAATTTAATATAATGACCTTCTTTAAAGCCATTTTTATAATAACAGTAATACGCTATATTCCCATTATCATACAATTCATAGGTTAAACCTGTAAAAGGCTTTCCACCCTCCTCTTCTGGGTTATCTAGCACTTCATCGCTGTATGAAGTAAACCATAATTCCTCATCAAAATCTATACCATGTTCTAATACATATTTTTTACTTAGTATATCCATCTTATTTTCCAACTTTTCTCACCTCTGAACTAAACTCAAATCCATCAGTAATGAAATTACAATGTGGGCATGTTGGCATCATCATACCAGTTGGTTTTAATTTTTTCCCCGACCTTACCACATGAGTAATTCTTAGATATATCTTTGGCACGAGTATCCGCTGCTCATTTTTAAATTCTTCGATTAAGCTATTTAATTTAGAATTATCCATAAAAATCACATTGTGATATTATACGAGTATTTATTAAATTCGCTTTGAACAATTCCAAATTTCGGGTTAGTTCATTTACTTGTTGACTACATTCAATCTTCCATTTACATATTTCCACCTTTAGGCCCCAGTTCATAATTCCCTCTCCACTCATATACCCTATTCGGGACATAATTCCTTTATACATTCTAATTATACTCCAAAGCATAATTCAACATATTCTCAACTAATTTTTATTAATTTATAATTAGATTTTTAAATCACTACCAAATTTTTTTGCATATAATAAATCAGATTCAGTTGGTTCTGTTTTTTGATTTATTATATTTCCTTGACTATCATATTTTTTAAAGGTCATCTCACGACCAGCAATACACTCAGATTCATACTTTTTCATACCGTTTTCAAAGAATTCAACCTGATAGCCTTCTGCTGAACTTTTGTCCATATTTCCAAGCAGCTTTATATTACTATTCGGATAAAACTCTACATACTTACCTTGCTTAACACCGTCTACTACATAAAAATAACTTTCTATATTTCCATTTTCATAGAGATCGTAAGCCATACCCGTAAATAATTTTTCCTTGCCATCATCAGTATACTCCACTATCCCTAAATCATGAGGACCGCCGTAACCAAGATATTTTTCAAATTCAACACCATTCTGCATTATATATTCCTTTGTTAATATATCATTTAGCATTTTTTTACCTCCGCAATTATTTCAAATTCATCTGTAAGATAAGCACAATGCAAGCATCTAGGAAACATCATTCCAGCAGGTCTATTTTTATTTTGACCCGTCCGAATTACATTTACAACAAAATTATCCATGTTGGCATTAGGATTCGCCTTTAATGCTTTATTTAATGCAATTACTTCAGTGTGTGAACCCGCACCTTTCGTAAATGTGTATGAATCAATAACTTCTTGTGGCATAAAATCATATCTAGATCTTATTAAAGGGTGGAAATCAGGTACTTTCCCATGGTAGTCATTTATTGCATAATGAATTTTACCAGTTATCTTATCATACACTCCAGCAAATGCTGGTCCTATTTTTTTATTACTTATCCCCGTATCTTTTAATCTTTGCAACTCCGAAAGTGTTTCACCACGCAAATTAATCCTATAATTCAATTCTTCTGAAGTGAATTTTCCATATTTATCCTGTAAATATTCTATTCGACTCTTATCAGTCCCCTTGGAAGCCACCCTCGAACTAACAGTCCCCCCACTCACCTGCACAACCAAATCACTATTCTTCGCAGCTCCAGCCTTCGCACCCGCCATCGCCAGCTGCGGCTCATTCCCCCGCAACACACCCCCCAGCTTATCCATCTGCTCCTGTGTCCCCTGCTTCGCTTGGGCCATCATCGCATTAGCTTGAGCTTTCAGCTCCCTTGCCTTCGCAGCGGCTTTCTCTGCTACTTTTTGACCGCCCTCTTTGAGCTTGGCAAGTGGCTTCGAGAGGCTGTTAACGAGTTTATTGCTATTTGGGATGATTTTCATTGCGCCTTTGCCGACATGCTTTGCCCCTTTGACGAGTGGACCGCCGATGATGGCGGCACCTGCGATGGCTCGTTCGGCGGTGCTGAGCTTGCGTCCGGTAATCGGGTCGATGCCGATAACCGCCTCAATGCCGGCTTTTAGATTGCCGAAAGGTTAGGGAATACTACTCAAATGATTCATACAACATATGGACATGTACTGAAAGAAATATTGGGACAAAAAAAGGGGCATGTTCTTAAAGAATATGTCCCAAATAATTAATATATAAGGATTTTCAAAGTAGTATGTTTGCTACCTAAAATAGCGCTAGCACTCCTTGATGGTCTAGCCTTCATGAGTTATTAATTCAAATACAGGGACTTACAGCTCATCCAATAGAGTGTTATGGTAATTTTAAAATCCTATAAATAGTCAACTACATTTACTATAGTGTCTTTTAATGCAACATAACTTAGTTCATTATAGGGCAATACTTCTTCATAAATTTCTAAAAATGCTTTTTTTAATTTTAATTCTTCATGTTGAGTTAAATCATCGTTATCGATTCTTTCAATTAATTCAAAAAATTTACCTAGCTTTATACATAAGTTCGAATCAATATTTTCATTTGCATCGACTTGGTAAATTGCATCTGGCAATAAATGGTTTTTGGCATTGTAAATCAAAATCCCCACCATTTCATTATTTTGTAAAAAAACAGAGAAATCTGGGGTTATCTTTACCTCAATGGAGAGGCTCGCTCTGTCCCATTTTTCAGAATAGGATAGTAAATTATCCTCTTCAATATAGTACTCGGTAAAATCCGATAAATGACATTTGAAATTCCTTTCCTCACTTATTTGGATGTTCCCTTCTCTCTCTTCTAATAAGACTTTATCTAATTTTCCGTTTTTAGAAATTATCGGTTCGCTTAACTTTATTACTGCCCCAATAAAATTCAAATCTTCCTTATTAAATAATATAGTATCTGAATCAGACCATAGCCATTCAAAACTTCCATAACTTTTATTTTTTAATTCTTCAATTTCATCGTAATTTTTCTCTTTACCAATCCATATAATTTGACTCGATAAGTACCATCTTACATCCGTATTACTTATAATTTGATTATTATTAATATTTATTTTCATATTTTCATGGTAATATTTGCGTAGCAGGTGGCATGGTCCCCCCACTTGGAGTTGGAATAGTTCCATTTACAATTGCGTCATGTGTGACGGGCTTTCCCGGGTCTGTGGGCTTACCACCAAAGATTGCAGCACCACTTTCTCCCCTTGCTCCATCAGGTCCATAACTTGTAATTGTATTTCCTTTTGAACTGCCCTTGCTTTCAACTATTACTACATTTCCTCCCTTCATATAAATTAGGTTCTGTGAATTATTACCTGCAACATAAACTGAATCAGGATTCGATAATATTTCCAATTCTTTTTCTTTTCCAAGTCTACCATGATAGTTACTTGCATATTTAATTTTTCCTTCATTGACTTTTTTACTAATATCATTTGCTGATTTAGCTTGCTTTTCAAAACCTTTTGGTGTACTACCCGTACCCTTAATAGCTCCGCCCGAACCAGCAAACTCACCCTTACTCACCTGCACAACCAAATCACTATTCTTCGCAGCTCCAGCCTTCGCACCAGCCTTCGCCAGCTGCGGCTCATTCCCCAGCAACACACGCCCAACGTTATCCATACTCTCTCGCATGCCTTGCTTCGCTTGGGCCATCATCGCATTGGCTTGGGCTTTCAGTTCCGTTGCCTTCGCAGCGGCTTTCTGTGCTACTTTTTGACCGCCCCCTTTGAGCTTGGCAAGCGGTTTCGAGAGGCTGTTGACGAGTTTATTGCTATTTGGGATGATTTTCATTGCGCCTTTGCCGACATGCTTCGCCCCTTTGACGAGTGGACCGCCGATGATGGCGACGCCTGCGATGGCGCGTTCCGCGGTGCTGAGCTTGCGTCCGGTAATCGGGTCGATGCCGATGACCGCCTCAATGCCGGCTTTTAGATTGCCGACAACGGGGATGAAATCGACGCCGACGGAGAGACCCTCGCGTCAGCCATCTTTTACCCATTTTTTCGTTTTTTTATAGGCAGCTAGCACAAAGCCTTCCGCATCATTCTTCACCCACTGGACTAGTGCGAGCTCATCTAGGTTGTTTTGCAGCTTGCGGGCGTAGGATGAGGATGATAGTATCTGATGATTTTTAGGTTATTTACACGAAGTGAAATTTATTAAATATGGCATACAATTCAAAGATGTTGTACGTACTAAAAAGTTGTTAAAACATTATAGAGGTGTTATCTACACCCCAAATATAATATTCGCTTTATTCGACACTAGGTATCCACCAAAAAAGAAGCCTTGAAAGGCATATAGCCAATCAAGGTAATAGTATAAGTTTATTTTAGTTAAAAATTTATCTACTAGGTCTTTATATTCATTAAAGTCCTCATCACTCATAAAATTATCCATTTCTATATTTTCTTTTACGTCCATAAGTACTTCTTTAAGTAGTTCCTTTTGTTCTGTAATTTTTTCCATATCAACAGAAAATAGTACCTCTAATAACTGCCCATAATAAACATCACCTTCTAGAGGATTAAGCTTAAGAAACCCTATTGCTTTATCTATTGCTAATTCAATAAAAATATTCTGTTTAATCATTCTACATAAATCATTAATATCTAATTCTGTAATATCTTTATTTATTAAGGTATTATACCATTCATCCAATGCATAGTCTTCTTGTACTTCTCCCTGTGGCAATTGATAAATATCCCTTAATTTCATTTTTATATCCCTCCAAAAGGTTCAAATAAGTCTTCTATTTTTTTATATTTTTATTAGCCTTATCCAAACCATCTTGTAATATTTTTTTGTTTCAGCGTCTGAGTTCGGGTTCTTTACCGAACCTTCTAACCCTTTTCTTATCTTAACCAGTCGTATAGCTGATTTTAAATCCTTCATCCAAAAGCTTTTCATGCATATCAATAATCTTCAACTGCTGCTTATGCATATTTAATTCACGCTTCTGTTCATTCTGCTTCATCATCTGACGAAGACGTTTCATAATCATATTGATTAAGGCAACCTTTTTACCGTTTCGCTTTTTATATGCTGGAGGCGTTACGTAATTGTCCGTAACCGATAAATTCCTTGTATCTTGTTGTCTTGCGGCGAGATCCTGCTCGATATATCTTTTTACTGTATTGCGTGATATTTTTAGCTTAGCCGCAATTTGACGTTGGCTTGTATTGTGCTGGTAGTACTCAAGCAGCACTAATTACTTCTTCTCCAAACTGATCACCTCTATATCCTCCTAACTTTTAATCGTTAGGATTATTTTGATAGAAAGTGGCTCTCATTTCAATTGCGTTGGTGGCTCAGTTTTAGTTTAACAAATACAAATGGTGGTAACTAATGAAATTACGGTTATTTGCTTAACAAAATAAAGAATAAATAGAGCATACGTTTAAAAGGTGTTGTACGTACTATAAAATTTGTTAAAACATCATATAGGTCTTATTGTTCTTTAAATAAAAAGGAGTTTATTCGGCACTCCGTACTCTAACAAAAAGACGGCTATCGAATGATAGCCATCACAAGTGTTAAATTGGTAAACAATATCCATTACCTAAGTGAATATATAGATTATCTTTATTATCTTTTTTAAAAACCTCCCACTCCTCATATACTCCCTTATCAAGATAGGAAATAAAACTTTTCCAATAGTCTTGACCTTCTATTATCTTATCTTTTTTTAATTCCCACTGGTTTTCAATAAGATTATAAAAGATTGTTTCCTCGCGTTCTAAACTTGTAGAAAGTGCAATGGTATTTTTTTTAACTGATTTTATTAGACTTGATATATCATCAATTCGTTCTGTCCCTCTAGCTCTAATCATCCACATTAGTTTTAATTCATCGGCACTTATATTTTTTATTGTTTCTAAGTCATCTTCTGCCTTATATTTTAAGAATGTCCATAATTCTGCAAACTGCTTTGAATTAAAAATAATGGTTTCGTATCTATAATCTGAGTCTAAAGGAACTTTTGGTATCCATACTATATGGTCACCATATTTTCTAGCGATTACTGAAGAAGTATTACTCATACCATAATTTAGTTTTAGCTCTAAATCACCTGCTGCTGAAGTTATTAGGTTATCTGTATATCCCTCATAAATTATTTGTGAGTCGTACTTGAGATTTAACAATTCATTTGTAAATTCTCCATAAGTTTTAAAATCAAGTTTTTTCAAATGCTTTCAACCTCCTATTTTATGGAGTAACTTGAGATGGTAACTCCCAACGGTTAGAATATCTTTTCCAATCGCTCTGTGGAATAAACGAACGATGAGTTACAACACCGTCTTTAAGTGTTATATGGTACACACCTTGTTGACCGTTAATTGTTCCTGTGTGTAAATATTCTGCACGTCCATCAGGTCTAACAATTGATGGCTTATTAGATAAAATCGTTTTGTCAAAGGATGTAGGGAAGTTATGATGTGTACCTGCGTCTTCTTTCATCCTTTTTAAAACTCTGTCATCATATTTAAGATTATCCTTACCCTTAGCGCTCCCCCCCGAACCAACAGACTCACCCCTACTCATCTGCACAATCGAATCACTGTTCTTCACAGTTCCTGCCTTCGCGCCATTCGCACCCGCCATCGCCAGCTGCGGTTCATTCCCCCGCAACGCACGACCAACGTTATCCATACTTTCTCGCATGCCTTGCTTCGCTTGGGCCATCATCGCATTGGCTTGGGCTTTCAGCTCCGCTGCCTTCGCAGCGGCTTTCTCTGCTACTTTTTGACCGCCCTCTTTGAGCTTGGCAAGTAGTTTCGAGAGGCTGTTGACGAGTTTATTGCTATTCGAGATGATTTTCATTGCGCCTTTGCCGACATGCTTCGCCCCTTTGACGAGTGAACCGCCGATGATGGCGGCGCCTGCGATGGCGCGTTCCGCGGTGCTGAGCTTGCGTCCGGTAATCGGGGCGATGCCGATGACCGCCTCAATGCCGGCTTTTAGATTGCCGACAATGGGGATGAAATCGACGCCGATGGAGAGACCTTCGCGCCAGCCACCTTTTACGCATTTTTTTGTTTTTTTATAGGCAGCTAATACACAACTGAGGAATGTTAGAAGGATTTACCAATATATTCTCCCTATATTGTATTATAATTGGTTCTGTTTTTGTATCCTTGGATGGATTGTACGATGGCATTTGCACCTACATAGTATGTAATCGCTCACAATTTAACTGCACCGTGGTAGACGCTACCCCTATTTCAACTTGAGAAATCCATCCAAACGGCTAACTTTTTCTTTGCAGTCAATATAATTCGACTGTAAGGAGGGCTATGGCGAAAAAATTAAAGTGAACATCCATGAATTAACTAAACAAAACGGTATTTCACTGAGGAAATTATCTCGATTAAAAGATATACGTCATGCCGATTTAAGTGAGCTAGCCAATCAACAAAGGCAAAATATTAATTTCCATCATATCTAAAAAATTACAGAAACGTTAGAGATTGAAGATATTCGAGAAATTATTTACCTTATAGGCATAGAAGATTAAAAAAGTCACCTCCGTTGTTGGAAAAAGCGACTTTTTTATCGTAATTATTAATAAAATTGTGTACGCCTTTTGTTCAAACTCCGTTCCCTCTATGTGGTTAGCGTAGAGCAAGAGTACCTTTTTTGTCTTTCTTATTGTTTATCGCCACGAGCGTTGTCAGTATCATTTGTTTTTTATTATTTCCTACTCTTACTACCATCGCCATGTAAAAAGTCATCTCGCATACTTCTCACGCTTTTTATTGTTTAGTAATACTCATTGATGGCACTGCCTTCATGATATTTGATTCTGGACATGGCATGGCTTTATTTTATCAACAAATTCTAATTTCTCTTTTACTCTCCTGTTATGAGCCGTAATTCTATATTCTTATTGTTTTAACCACAACAAAAAACCTTGAAAGATGGTTAGCCAATCAAGGTTCAATTTCCTTATATTTCATAATACTTTATTTCAATGCTTCTTCTAATATATTCTTCTCATGTTCTAACATACCACTTAACATCCTTCTCTGAACCACCAGATTTATTGGTACTCATCTGAACGAGCGAGTCACTTTCTTTCTTCGCTCCCGTCTTCATACCATTCGTACTTGCTGTTGCAAGCTGAGGTTTATTTCCGTTTAACATATCTCCAAGCTTATCCATGCCAGTCTGTATCTTTTGCTTTATCTGTGCCATCGAGGCAAAAACAGGCCAATCATGGGCTATCTGACCATAATCGACCTGTCCAATATAACAGCATAGCGTTATTTAAGGTATGAAATTTAAGCATTTATGTGCATACAAACGAAATGACGAAACTTTTATATGAATATTCCATGGATTATATTCATTATTGTTTCATTCGGCATTGTATAGCCCCACTTATTAAATTAATGTAGTTTTAATTTGGTTTAATAGAAGTACAACTTTAGATTCCTCCATAGGATATGAGCCAAGGTACTGATCTGTTAAATTATCTAGAAAATCAATGAAGTCTGTATTTGATACTATTTCATATTTAATCTCATCAACTGCTGGTGGTTCAACTTCAAATTTCACACCATTATCTCCAAAATACCCTTCTTCCCACGATTCATATTCAGATGGAAATGCACAACTGATAAACTCTGAGATACCATATCCTATGGAGTTTGAAAAATCCTCAAGAGCATTTACAAATTTATCTTCATCAAGATAGAGGAAATATAGTTCCATTGCAGTTAATTCATCAAAATTCTTATTTATTTTCATTGTTTATCTCCTTTAGTCTAGTTTTGGATAGAAGTTTGTAATAGTACCATTTGCATCCATATACCCTTCAAATTTCAATCCGTTCGGATTAATACCAGTTATTTTTCTTCCGACAATACTACCAGCATCAATTCCTTGTTGCATTGCGTCTTTACCCCATTCGATTATGGTTGCATCCGATATTTTGGATGGATCATACACTGTTTTTGGATTCTTGAAGTGCTTATACTCCCCAGTTAGATTACCCTTATTATCAAGTTTAGGTATCTTGTAATTAATTTGTATGATTCCATCAATTGTAGGATGGGGTGTTACTTTATGGATAAAATCTTTATCATCTAACTTCTCAACATTTCTAAAATAATTGTAGAACTCATCCATATTGTGACCACCTGTAATACCTTTAGAAGCATCACGATTAAAACCTTGTACATTTATTAGGTGGTTATCATAATCTGATTTGAAAACTAGATTACCCGTACCCTTAGAAGTTCCCCCCGAACCAACACTTTCCCCCTTACTCATCTGCACAACCGAATCACTACTCTTCACAGTTCCAACCTTCGCACCATTCGCACCCGCCATCGCCAGCTGAAGCTCATTCCCCCGCAACGCACGACCAACGTTATCCATACTCTCTCGCATGCCTTGCTTCGCTTGGGCCATCATCGCATTGGCTTGGGCTTTCAGCTCCGTTGCCTTCGCAGCGGCTTTCTCTGCTACTTTTTGACCGCCCTCTTTGAGCTTGGCAAGTGGTTTCGAGAGGCTGGTGACGAGTTTATTGCTATTTGGGATGATTTTCATTGCGCCTTTGCCGACATGCTTTGCCCCTTTGACGAGTGGACCGCCGATGATGGCGGCACCTGCGATGGCTCGTTCGGCGGTGCTGAGCTTGCGTCCGGTAATCGGGTCGATGCCGATAACCGCCTCAATGCCGGCTTTTAGATTGCCGACAATGGGGATGAAATCGACGCCGATGGAGAGACCTTCACGCCAGCCACCTTTTACCCATTTTTTTGTTTTTTTATAGGCAGCTAGCACAAAGCTTTTCGCATCATTCTTCACCCACTGGACTAGTGCGAGCTCATCTAGGTTGTTTTGCAGCTTGCGGGCGTAGGTGGTGACTTTGCCGAGTGCTTCTTCTACGGATTCCTCTACTTCCTCGAGGAGCTCCTCCACGCTCTCCTTTAATTCGGTTAGCTTCGCTTCTACCTTTTCAGCGACTTTCTTGACTTCTGTTTTCACTTTTTGTGCGGTTTTTTTCGCACTTTTGATGGCATTTCCTACGACAGGAATGCTGGCAATGGCTTTGCCTATCGATTTCCAGAACTTCCCCATTAGGCACCCCCTAATGGAACAGGGGCTTTCGAGCTACCTGTCATGTATACGACTTGTCCTTGAATATCCGCAATGCCATCGAGCACGAGGCTGCTTGAGCGACAGGTGAAGTGGATGGATTCGGTCGCTGTCCACGAGATGGTGTTGCCTGTGAGGACGAGATTGCTGCCTGCTGTCACTCATCATACTTTATCTTCACAATAAACTTGCAATCTATCAACTTTCAAATAGACATATCGTCCCACTAAATATCGGTAATCTTCAAGTAAATCACTCGTAATAAAAAAGCCTACATCTAAAATATTATCCCCTAACATTTTTCCCCAAAGTGCATAACTATAATTATTAATGTGTTCAATTTTTTTCAAATATTGATTCTTTTGTTCCTTTATCTCTAAAACATCATTTACAAATATATCTATTTCAGCCTCATATATTTTGCCTATTTCTTGTTGTTGGGGAGACACATTAAATCCTATAATTTTTTGATTGTTAACCAAAAAATATAATTCTTCCTCAATAAGAGAGTTAAATTTACATATTTCTATTTTATTATTCATAATTTCTCCTCTATTCAACAGGGTTAATAACAGGAATATTCTCTCCATTATTCATCATTTTCCAAAAAGTTTTACCACTTTCAACATGATATGTTGTAATTTCCCCCAAATTATTTGTTCCTACAAATTCAAACTTAGCATAACTTTTTATAGGAACACCAGCAGCATTAGTTAAGCCACTATTTTTCATAAATTTAACATAACCTGTTCTTAGTTCTCCCTTATATTCGTATTGAACTTTTATTCCATTCTCTATTACATTATTTGCTCCTATTAGGTACTCATTAGCATTAGAGTATACCCCTCCGAATTCACCACCATGTTTTCCAAAATGTGATTCTAATTTTTCAGTACTTCCAAAATTCATTCTGCTAACATTCTTACTATTATTACCCGTACCCTTGGAAGTTCCCCCCGAATTAACACTTTCCCCCTTACTCATCTGCACAACCGAATCACTATTCCTCGCACTATTCCCACCAACTGTGGCAAGCTGCGGCTCATTCCCCCGCAGCGCACGACCAACGTTATCCATACTCTCTCGCATGCCTTGCTTCGCTTGGGCCATCATCGCATTGGCTTGGGCTTTCAGCTCCGTTGCCTTCGCAACGGCTTTCTCTGCTACTTTTTGACCGCCCTCTTTGAGCTTGGCAAGTGGTTTCGAGAGGCTGTTAACGAGTTTATTGCTATTTGGGATGATTTTCATTGCGCCTTTGCCGACATGCTTCGCCCCTTTGACGAGTGGACCGCCGATGATGGCGGCGCCTGCGATGGCGCGTTCCGCGGTGCTGAGCTTGCGTCCGGTAATTGGGTCGATGCCGATGACCGCCTCAATGCCGGCTTTTAGATTGCCGACAATGGGAATGAAATCGACGCCGATGGAGAGACCCTCGCGCCAGCCACCTTTTACCCATTTTTTCGTTTTTTATAGGTAGCTAATATACAACTGAGGAATGTTAGAAGGATTTACCAATATATTCTCCCTATATTGTATTATAATTGGTTCTGTTTTTGTATCCTTGGATGGATTGTACGATGGCATTTGCACCTGTATAGTACGTAACCGCTTACAATTCAACTGCACCGTGGTAGACGCTACCTCTATTTCAACTTAAGAAATTCATCTAAACCGCTAACTTTTTCTTTGCAGTCAATATAATTTGATTGTAAGGAGGGCTATGGCGAAAAAGATTAAAGTGAACACCCAACAATTAACTAAACAAAAAGGGATCTCCCTGCGAGAATTGTCTCGATTAACAGATATACGTCATGCCGCTTTAAGTGAGCTAGCCAACCAAAAAAGGCAAAATATTAATTTCCATCATATCGAAAAAATTGCAGAAACATTAGAGATTGAAGATATTCGAGAAATTATTGACCTCATAGACATGGAAGATTAAAAAAGTCGCCTCCGTTATTGGAAGAAGCGACTTTTTTTATCGTCATTATTAATAAAATTGTGTATAACCTTTTGTTAAAACCCCTTTCACCCTGCTTGGTTAGCGTAGGGCAAGAGTACCTTTTTGTACTTCTTATTGTTTATCGCCACGAGCATTACTACTCTCGCCATGTAAAATGTCATCTCGCTTACTTCTCACGTTTTTTATTTTTTAGTAATACTCATGATGGCAGTGCCTTCATGATATTTGATTCTGGACATGGCATGGCTTCATTTTATCAACAAATTCTAATTTTTCTTTCTACTTTTCTGTATACAGGAGTAAATATGAGTTATCTTTCTAAAGCCAGATTGCTTTAACTATAACAAAAAACCTTGAAAGATGTAGCCTAACAAGGTTTCATTGAAGATTTTATTTTATATTATAGATATCTAACCGTTGACAACAAAAACTTATAAAATCCCCTTCATTTATATCTCCTGGCAACAAATTGTTCTCCAACTCTAGTAATAGTTCACCTAATTTTACTTTTTCATAATTCTTATCAATTAATTTTCCTATTACCCTATAGGCAAAAGGGTCATCTAATTTTTCAATACTATACTCTGCTTTTTCAGCTCTTACAAGATTTGAGACATTTAAACAATAAATTGGCTCTATTAATTCACTTTCTTCTAAATAATTTAATGGTTGTGCAAAACACATTATTTCAAACTCTCCATCTGTTACAATTACTTCAGCCTCTAAAGCTTCTTGTGAAATCCAATTTATTTTTTTTATTTTCATTATGTCCCCTCTTTCCTTATTTCCTTGTTTCAATGCCTAAACTTGGTGCTTTTTTAGAAAGTTCTTTAACCGACTTTATATGGAACGTAGTTATATTTCCTGTATTTCTATCTAGTCCAACAAATCCATATTTCGCACTGCCTTTTCCACCAACAATTTTCACATATCCATTCATTTCTGGTACGTATTGCCCTGTCTGAATAACATGGTTAGCATCTTCAAGGTAAGTCTTTAAATTGTATTTACTTTTACCCATGGCGTCCATTATCTCTTTACTATGCTTTTCATAATGTATTATAGCTTCATCACCTTTGAATTTGACAAATTTACCCGTACCCTTAGAAGTTCCCCCCGAACCAACACTTTCCCCCTTACTCATCCGAACAATTGAATCACTACCCTTCACAGTTCCAACCTTCGCGCCATTCGCACCCGCCATCGCCAGCTGAGGCTCATTCCCTCGCAACGCACGACCAACATTATCCATACTCTCTCGCATGCCTTGCTTCGCTTAGGCTATCATCGCATTCGCTTGGGTTTTCAGCTCCGTTGCCTTCGCAGCGGCTTTCTCTGCTACTTTTTGACCGCCCTCTTTGAGCTTGGCAAGCGGTTTCGAGAGGCTGTTGACGAGTTTATTGCTATTTGGGATGATTTTCATTGCGCCTTTGCCGACATGCTTCGCCCCTTTGACGAGTGGACCGCCGATGATGGCGACACCTGCGATGGCGCGTTCGGTGGTGCTGAGCTTGCGTCCGGTAATGGGGTCGATGCCGATGACCGCTTCAATACCGGCTTTTAGATTGCCGACAATGGGAATGAAATCGACGCCGATGGAGAGACCCTCGCGCCAGCCACCTTTTACCCATTTTTTCGTTTTTTTATAGGCAGCTAATACGAAGCTTTTCGCATCATTCTTCATCCACTGGACTAGTGCGAGCTCATCTAGATTGTTTTGCAGCTTGCGGGCGTAGGTGGTGACTTTGCCGAGTGCTTCTTCTACGGATTCCTCTACTTCCTCGAGGAGCTCCTCCACGCTCTCCTTTAATTCGGTTAGCTTCGCCTCTACCTTTTCAGCGACTTTTTTGACTTCTGTTTTCACTTTTTATGCGGTTTTTTTCGCACTTTTGATGGCATTTCCTACGACAGGAATGCTGGCAATGGCTTCGCCTGTCGATTTCCAGAACTTCCCCCAAAGATTATACAGCTTGAGCGAAGGTGAATCTGTATATACAACATGCAATTTTTATTTATGCTATAGTGACTAGCCGTAAGCTATATACCATTCATTTCAGGTAAAAGCCAAACCACAAATTTAACGGTGCGATATCAACTACTGGCATAAGCATTGAATTAAACAGAAATAATCAGATGATTTTAACAGAAGTTACCAGCGTATTTCCCTATATCTTAATATAAATAATTGTGTTTTTGTATACTTGTGAGTAATTCCCTTCTTCTTTGAAAATCCCCTTTAATAGATGAATATTACATCACCGTATTTCTGCATATGTAGTATGCTAATCTTTCGGGCTTAATATATCATTTAAATAATCGCAATCTTTTAATTTACATGCTTAAATATGTATAAAGCACTTGGTGCCTGTTATATGAGAGTATAAAATATTTTGTGTAAATGAAAATTTCAATAGAAAAAAGAAGACCCTTTCTTGGTAGAATTAAGTCACCACAACCAATCCTAGAAAAGAGGTCTTCCCTATGAATCAGTTTACAACAGAAATTGTCGATGCACTAGTGAAAAAACCAGATATTACCGAGGTTTTTCGTTCGCATTTAGAAATGGCGATTATTTCGCTGCTGGCGACGGATCTGACGGAATTTTTGTATTACGAAAAATATGATCGCATTGGCTTTAACTCAGGCAATTCTCGTAATGGGTCTTATTCGCGTACACTTCACACGGAGTACGGTGATTTAGCCATTCAAATTCCACATGATCGTAATGGTGAGTTCAAACAACAGACAGTCGCTCCGTATAAGCGCTCAAATGATACGTTAGAAGATACGGTGATTCACCTATTTAAAAAAGAGATTACCATGTCTGAAATTGCGCACTTAATCGAGAAAATGCATGGGCATCATTATACGCCACAAACGATTTCAAACATGATAAAAGCTGGCTCAGAAACGGTTGAAGCGTTTAATAAACAAATTAAGAAATATACGAAGCGCAAGGAGCAGTTTCCGAACGAAAAGTCGATGGAACGCTTCTTAGTAACGCAATTCGAAGACTACAACCAACGTTTCGCAACTCGTTGTCACATCGGCTTCAATCAGGCCCGTGCCCCACTGGAAGAGATGTTTGAACAGCTGCACGAACCAGTAAATTAGCGGGGACTCGCCAACGCGAAATTTGGGTGTGTAGGAAAGGGCTAGCCCTTTCCTACACACCCAAATCAAAGCTCCGAACAAATGTATTTGAATACAAAAGTGACAATCTACCTTGAAGGATTGAAAAGTCATTTACACAAAAATATTGACAGTACCGTAGTTAGCTAATCAAGGTTAACAATTCCTCATTACAAATCTATTCTTCAATTAAATCTATATAATATTCGTTATCATTGATAAACTTTTTAAAGAATTCCTCTAACGATGCTGCTATCTGAATGTCAAAATAAAATACTGGATTATTTACTAATTGCAACTCTAACGATATATATATACCTTCGTTTAATTCAAAAAAAATAAGTTTATTCTCATCGTCGTATAATTCATCTAAATCTGGATCAAATTCAAAAACGCCTTCTCTAAGCCTAATATCTGCTACAGCTCCTGGTCCCAGTAATCTATTTATTGCATTAGCACTTTGACCTTTAATAAAACCATAACCTACTTCTAGATATAATTGTTTTAAATCTTCTGGCAAATCCATGTCCATCCTTTGCTCAGCTTTTAAAACATCTTCTTTAGATACCTTATAAATTTTATTTTCTATGCTACTAATAAATTTAAAATCAGCCATATCTTATTACCTCCTTGGAAATAGTTTTCCTGACGGTGACCCTTTTCCATGTATTCCAGCCTGATGTTCATCAGGGTATTTTGCTGGATGAATGTTCCACCATTCATGAGGACCACCAAAGTTATTTTCTATGATATGATGAGCATCATATGGTTGACCAATACTTCGAGCAACTTCTCCATTCTTATCGAACACCTCTTCAGTATACCTAGGCCATTTTTGATTTGTTTTTTCTTCCCATTCTATAATTAATCTATCTTTCAAGCTTGTTGTAAATTTTCTCCTATGTTTAGCTGTTTCTTTTGGTGTTAATTTTTCAAATTTATTGTTTCTCAAAGCTTCTTTTATATAGTCAATCTGTTCTTTATGAACCTTTCGTCCAGTCTTCATTTCTATATCTCTTAAATATGCCTTTGCTAAATCTTTATCAAGTTTACCAGCCCCCGAAGAATTCTCCGTACTCCTCTGCACAGTTGAATCCCAATCCCTCACAGGACTATTCTTCACAGGAGGACCACCTGCTGTCGCCAATGCAGGCTCATTCCCTCGCAACGCACGCCCAACGTTATCCATACTCTCTCGCATGCCTTGCTTCGCTTGGGCCATCATCGCATTGGCTTGGGCTTTCAGCTCCGCTGCCTTCGCAGCGGCTTTCTCTGCTACTTTTTGACCGCCCTCTTTGAGCTTGGCAAGTAGTTTCGAGAGGCTGTTGACGAGTTTATTGCTATTTGGGATGATTTTCATTGCGCCTTTGCCGACATGCTTCGCCCCTTTGACGAGTGGACCACCGATGATGGCGGCGCCTACGATGGCTCGTTCGGCGGTGCTGAGCTTGCGACCGGTAATGGGGTCGATGCCGATGACCGCTTCAATGCCAGCTTTTAGATTGCCGACAATGGGGATGAAATCGACGCCGATGGAGAGACCCTCGCGCCAGCCACCTTTTACCCATTTTTTCGTTTTTTTATAGGCAGCTAGCACAAAGCTTTTCGCATCATTCTTCACCCACTGGACTAGTGCGAGCTCATCTAGGTTGTTTTGCAGCTTGCGGGCGTAGGTGGTGACTTTGCCGAGTGCTTCTTCTACGGATTCCTCTACTTCCTCGAGGAGCTCCTCCACGCTCTCCTTTAATTCGGTTAGCTTCGCTTCTACCTTTTCAGCGACTTTTTTGACTTCTGTTTTCACTTTTTGTGCGGTTTTTTTCGCACTTTTGATGGCATTTCCTACGACAGGAATGCTGGCAATGGCTTTGCCTATCGATTTCCAGAACTTCCCCATTAGGCACCCCCTAATGGAACAGGGGCTTTCGAGCTACCTGTCATGTATACGACTTGTCCTTGAATATCAGCAATGCCATCGAGCACGAGGCTGCTTGAGCGACAGGTGAAGTGGATGGATTCGGTCGCTGTCCACGAGATGGTGTTGCCTGTGAGGACGAGATTGCCGCCTGCTGTCACGGCTAAAGGATGCTGGCTCTGCACCTCGATTCCACTGTCTTGGTGTACGCTGATATAGACAGCACGCTTAATGACTGGAAATACATTTTTAAAAGCTTTTCATCTATGTATCAAAAGCACTTGTTGTTATATTCAACAAGTACTTTTTATATCCTTCAATACCACTGCTCTTAGTACAGTGGTTAAATATTTACTTTAACTAATTTCCACCTGCACCTCCCTCTTGTTCATCCTTTATTGATTGTAAATATTCCACTAAAACTTTTTGATTATATGCATCACCTTCATCTGGTAAAATACCCAAATATTTATATTCCCAGACAATTGCACGATCGTAGTCGCATGCCTCTGATAAATCCTCATTGTCTTCTTTCGAAATAGCTGAAAGATTGGCTGCACATCGAAAGTGGCTAAAATCGCATCAAAACGACGAGAACTTTCCATTTTCAATAATTCATGGATGTCAAAAAGGCTCATTTGTTTTACAATAGTCAAAGGGCATTCACCTCTTGGTTGATTTTGGTTTGGTCACTTGAATTATACCAAAATGGGGAGGTGCCCGTTTCTTATTGTCTTGAAACCCTTGGGAGACAAGGGGTTAGAATTATGAAATTAACTCATATATTATTCAAAATCAATATAATATTTATCATCATACATTACTTTTCTTAAAAATTCTTCTAAAGAATCAGCTATTTTTATCTCATCGTAATAAATAGAATTCTCTTTTTCTTCACTCAAGTTAATTAGTAATAACGCACTTTCATTTGCTTCAAAAAAAATTAATTTCCCCTCTTCAAGCTCTTCATATACTTCTATGTCAGGATAAAATTCAAAATCATTAACTTTTAATCTGGCATCTCTTATAGAAGCAGGACCCATAATTCGATTGACATTATATTCAGATTTCCTAAGAAAACCATAACCAACTTCTAGAAGGAGTTCTCTTAAATCGTAAGGAATTTTTAGTCCCAAAGTTAATTCAACCTCTTCAATTTCTTTTTCACTTACAGGGAAAAACTGATTACCAACTTGGTTTTTAATAAAATCAAACCTCATAAATTACTTTCCTCCTAAAAATTTATATTTTCTTGGAGCATCAGCCCAATAGATATTCAATTTATTCTCCCCTTCTAATGCGTGAACTTTACATTTAAATATGTACTTTGGAGTTGTTCAGGTGTCATATTATTTGTTCATTTAACTCTCATAGTTTTTGTTTCAAGATCATATTATTGTTTTAACCATAAAACTCTTAAAGTTTAAAAACCTCGAAAGGCATTGAGCCAATCAAGGTCTGAAGTTTAAAGTTCATGATTTAAAGGGATTTTATATTTTATTTTCTTCAAATTTCTTCATTCTTTCTATTAAATCTACATCTAGCTCTTCTTTGTTATAACTTACATACTTATACTCAAAATACTTAATCCTTGCTGTTGGACCAAATTCACTTTTGTGCCAATTTGTATAATCAAAATGTACGTTTAATTTACCTTTATCGCTCAGCAATAACGTCACTGAGAACCAAGGTTCTTGCTCGTTTTTAATAAATACATCTTGAAGTTTAACAATTAGTTCAAACAATTTATGCAGTTCTTTATTATAAATCTTTTTATCTACACCGTATAATTTTGGAATAAAATGCGAAAACAAGTACTCCTCTTCTTTATCTTTAGGTCTAAAAAAGAAAAAAACTCCCCCTTCCTTATCCTTAACTTCACCATTAAAATAGAAATTACTCCATTCAATAGGTATAATCACATTAACTTGCTGTGCTATTTCTTTATATAGTTTATTCAATTCTATTTCAAAACTCATCAATTTTAACCCCCTTTTTTATTTGCAATCTCACGAATTACTGGAAATTCCCCTTCAATTACATATTCAACCAAAAAGGAATCTGGCCGCATTGAATCTCCAGAATATGTCGGATTGATTTGTACCGTCACTTTTTTCGGCGGTGTTTCTTTCAGTGCATTCGCCCATTCTGTCTCCATATCGAACCATTCTCCACCCGAACGATTAATTTGGCTATTTTGTGGTACTAGGTTATCAATATCCTTTGGTCCTTTAAACTGAGCTCCGATTAAATGGCCTCCGTCATCATCTGGTAATCTATCCTTACCTCCTACCGTTCTTTGTGCATAAGGGCTTCGGTCTGCTTTCCCTAATACGAGCGTTCCTTCACACTCAACAATACGTCCATTGTAATCTGTACGGTACGTATACCCATCTGGTGATTTATATTCTACATTCGGTTTTAAAACTTTTTTTCTACCATCCTTTGTGAAATGCTCACCATATTCCACTGGGGTCGGCTTCTTACTTGACTGCGGCTCTTTCTCTTTTTTTCCTGAGGATGGAGAGGTACTTGAACGACGATCCTCCATTCTCCATACACTGTTATGCGATGATGAACCACCTACTGTCGCCAATGTAGGCTCATTCCCCCGCAACGCACGACCAGCGTTATCCATACTTTCTCGCATGCCTTGCTTCGCTTGGACCATCATCGTATTGGCTTGGGCTTTCAGTTCCGTTGCCTTCGCAGCGGCTTTCTCTGCTATTTTTTGACCGCCCTCTTTGAGCTTGGCAAGCGGTTCCGAAAGGCTGTTGACGAGTTTATTGCTATTTGGGATGATTTTCATTGCGCCTTTGCCGACATGCTTTGCCCCTTTGACGAGTGGACCGCCGATGATGGCGGCACCTGCGATGGCGCGTTCGGCGGTGCTGAGCTTGCGTCCGGTAATCGGGTCGATGCCGATAACCGCCTCAATGCCGGCTTTTAGATTGCCGACAATGGGGATGAAATCGACGCCGATGGAGAGACCTTCACGCCAGCCACCTTTTACCCATTTTTTTGTTTTTTTATAGGCAGCTAGCACAAAGCTTTTCGCATCATTCTTCACCCACTGGACTAGTGCGAGCTCATCTAGGTTGTTTTGCAGCTTGCGGGCGTAGGTGGTGACTTTGCCGAGTGCTTCTTCTACGGATTCCTCTAATTCCTCGAGGAGCTCCTCCACGCTCTCCTTTAACTCGGTTAGCTTCGCTTCTACCTTTTCAGCAACTTTTTTGACTTCTGTTTTCACTTTTTGTGCGGTTTTTTTCGCACTTTTGATGGCATTTCCTACGACAGGAATGCTGGCAATGGCTTTGCCTATCGATTTCCAGAACTTCCCCATTAGGCACCCCCTAATGGAACAGGGGCTTTCGAGCTACCTGTCATGTATACGACTTGTCCTTGAATATCAGCAATGCCATCGAGCACGAGGCTGCTTGAGCGACACGTGAAGTGGATGGATTCGGTCGCTGTCCACGAGATGGTGTTGCCTGTGAGGACGAGATTGCCGCCTGCTGTCACGGCTAAAGGATGCTGGCTCTGCACCTCGATTCCACTGTCTTGGTGTACGCTGATATAGACAGCACTTTCCGTCGCAGTCAAGGTCACTGCTTGCGGGTCAAGCTTAATTTCCTTGCCGTTTGCATTGCCCCAGTAAGCGGTGTCAGCCTCAGCCGTTTTTGGATTCTTGTCGCCATCTTGGCGTAAGCTCTGTCGCACAAAAGCTGACCTTTCTTCAAGGGAGGGAACAATGAGTTGAACACTGTCCCCTTGCTCTGGCGGGCTATAGAAGCCACTATGTTCTTCTGCACTATAGGGGTTGCCAGTGAAAGAGATTATCTATAGGCTTCATCTATGTATAAAAACACTTGCCATTCTTTATAACAGACAAGTGTTTTTAATCTAGTTCTTCTAGCCGTATAATATCTCTTACTTCCTACGTTAACGAACTTCTTTCATCTTCTTTTAATCTATACTGTCAATGTTCAATTCAATTAGAAGTAGTTAATCATCGCCTCATACTCTTAGCTGCTTATTCATACAAACAATTAAAGATTATTACTTTTCACTTCTTCAAACCACTCATCCGCGATATCACCAGCCGTTTTAACATCATCATTAAAATAGATTAACTCATACTTATATTCAGCTTTGAAATTTCCACTCTTAACATCATATATTAATTTCATCTCCGTTGGCATATCTCTTCCGTGTTCTTCACACAGTACTTTAATTTTTTCAATATCGTCTCCTATTATATGTAATACCTCAAACATCCGTTTTGGAGACACATCATATCTCGCATCTCCTTCCTTCAATGCCTCATTCACTTTATGGCATTTTACATATTTATTATTAATCTGATAAAAAAACCTACCTGAAATAACACTCTCTTCACATGAAGCATAGATATATACTTTATCAGCTCTATCTTCTACATACTCCATACATATGGATATCATATCTGCTTGTAATTCACTAAATTGTTCTTCGAATTCTTTCATCCTATTTTTCACTCCTCGATTAATTTATGAGAATTTCGAATTCTGGTTCACCATCAATAGTATAGTTAACTTTAAATTTCTCCGGGCGTTTATTATCACCCGAGTAAATAACTTCAATATCAATCGTCACTTTTTTAGGAGGTGTTTCGTTTAAAGCTGCTGCCCATTTATTCTCAATCTTCTTATATTGACTCAAATTAACATTTGATAATTGCGAAACTAAATTGTCAATTTTAGGAGAACCCCCAAATCTATCAGCCACTAAATGGCCAGCATGATCTTGACCTTTCACTTTACCAGGCGTATTTTTACTATGAGATAACCTCTCCTCTCTTTTTGTTAATTGTAAATTATCTGTTTCAAATTTAGCAATCCTACCTAAATTATCTGTTTCATAAAAATAATTGTACTCTCCGGTTTTATATCTAACGTCAGGTTTCAATTTATTTTTTCTACCATTTGTAAATTGTTGCCCTGTTTCCACTAATGTTTTGGCCCCAATTACTCCGGAACCGCCTTTATTTATATCTATCTGAATTGTCGAACCGTTAACCTTCGCGCCATTCGCACCCGCCATCGCCAGCTGCGGCTCATTCCCCCGCAACGCACGACCAACGTTATCCATACTCTCTCGCATGCCTTGCTTCGCTTGGGCCATCATCGCATTGGCTTGGGCTTTCAGCTCCGTTGCCTTCGCAGCGGCTTTCTCTGCTACTTTTTGACCGCCCTCTTTGAGCTTGGCAAGCGGTTTCGAGAGGCTGTTGACGAGTTTATTGCTATTCGGGATGATTTTCATTGCGCCTTTGCCGACATGCTTCGCCCCTTTGACGAGTGGACCGCCGATGATGGCGGCGCCTGCGATGGCGCGTTCCGCGGTGCTGAGCTTGCGTCCGGTAATGGGGTCGATACCGATAACCGCCTCAATGCCGGCTTTTAGATTGCCGACAACGGGGATGAAATCGACGCCGATGGAGAGACCTTCACGCCAGCCACCTTTTACCCATTTTTTCGTTTTTTTATAGGCAGCTAATACGAAGCTTTTGGCATCATTCTTCACCCACTGGACTAGTGCGAGCTCATCTAGGTTGTTTTGCAGCTTGCGGGCGTAGGTGGTGACTTTGCCGAGTGCTTCTTCTACGGATTCCTCTAATTCCTCGAGGAGCTCCTCCACGCTCTCCTTTAATTCGGTTAGCTTCGCTTCTACCTTTTCAGCAACTTTTTTGACTTCTGTTTTCACTTTTTGTGCGGTTTTTTTCGCACTTTTGATGGCATTTCCTACGACAGGAATGCTGGCAATGGCTTTGCCTATCGATTTCCAGAACTTCCCCATTAGGCACCCCCTAATGGAACAGGGGCTTTCGAGCTACCTGTCATGTATACGACTTGTCCTTGAATATCAGCAATGCCATCGAGCACGAGGCTGCTTGAGCGACAGGTGAAGTGGATGGATTCGGTCGCTGTCCACGAGATGGTGTTGCCTGTGAGGACGAGATTGCCGCCTGCTGTCACGGCTAAAGGATGCTGGCTCTGTACCTCGATTCCACTGTCTTGGTGTACGCTGATATAGACAGCACCTTCCGTCGCTGTCAAGGTCACTGCTTGCGGTTCAAGCTTAATTTCCTTGCCGTTTGCATTGCCCCAGTAAGCGGTGTCAGCCTCAGCCGTTTTTGGATTCTTGTCGCCATCTTGGCGTAAGCTCTGTCGCACAAAAGCTGATCTTTCTTCAATGGAAGGAACAATGAGTTGAACACTGTCCCCTTCCTCTGGCGGGCTATAGAAGCCACTATGTCCCTCTGCACTATAAGGGGTTGCCAGCGAAAACCATGTCGCCTCCTCTTTCTTTTGCTTTTCATCCATCAACAAATGAAGACGTACTTGGTCTTTTTTGACTTCCAACACTTTCCCCTGTAGTGCAATCCCTGTATGAGCCGAGAGTGTTTGTTTCGCTTGGTAAATACCTGTTTTGGGGACGAGATGATAGTCATACGTCCATACTCCTTGCTCCATACGAGCAATGGACTTGGCGATGACGAGCTCCTTGCCTTGGAAATGCACGCGGTCGCCTAAAGCGGCTGGCTGTGTGGAAGTCACGCTATAATGCAGTATATCCTCCTCCGCTAGTGGGTGGCTTGTATCATTTTGTTTCGCTTGTAAATATAGCATGCGATTTTTGCTTACACTATAATGATTCGCCGCAAGCTGTACGATATTCCCTTCCGGTAAACCAAACCATAATTTAGGCTGTGCGCTGTCAACTGCTGGCACAAGTACTGTGCGGAAATGACTCGCTAATCTTTGGAGAAATTGCCAGTCTGTTTCCCTATATTGTAATATAAATGCTTGTGTTTTTGCACCCTTGGATGCTTGGTCGATAATATCTGCACCTGCATAGCTTTTTATGATTTCACGCAGCATGGCTTCATAGGTCATTTGCCCATTTTGAAAGGAGCGGGATTGCTGCTTATAATCAAGCTGCGCTGTAGCAGATATTGCCTCTAATTCGATTTGATAAATCCCTCTGACCATCCGAACAACTAACTTTGTTACTTGCCCTCGAAACAATGGACGCACGCGCTTACCTTTACTCAGCTGGTATAGCTCAACTTGGTCCATACTCGTTGCCTCCTGCATACATCGGTCTTTTTGTTCTGCAGGGATGATTCCAGTTAAGACCAGCCTTGCATGGTCATTCACTGCTTGGCTAAGGCGTATATCCTGTAATGTCTGCACATCATAAGGGGATACAAGCGTTAGTTCACCGTATCCAATAGCTTCATGCTTGCTCATCTGCCTTCCTCCTTTCCATTATTCCTGCCCGTCATCCTCCACACGAATTGTTCCACAATATAAGCACATATTCGTTGATTGCGTCGTTAAAGCAGGGGAGTTTTCAATTAATTGGTCACTTTTACCGTTAATCCAAGGCATTGTTAGGACAGGTGTGCAGGGCATAGGCTTTAAAACACCGTTATTAGCTGCTGTAGCCGCAGCGACGGCTGGATTTGCCAATGTTTGACATAGCCCAAAAGGCTGGACATGAACGTTCGGTTGAAAGTCCATTTCATTCATTTTCGCCTTATTTTTTAGAAAAACCCCATGACTAACAGGCAATTGCAATGTACTTGTTTGGTCTCCCTCAGAACAGGATAAGGTTGCACCTGCTACAACATAACTAAGCTGTACGGCACCTTTGTTTTGTAATGGTTGTTCTGCCATGCTCATTCGCCTCTTTCTTTAAGTAATTAGTTAAATAACTCCTGCCATCTGCCTTCTGTTTGCACTCTTTGTAGCTGGATACCGCGAAATTGTCTGCGCAATAAGCTTTCAGCCAGTTCGATATTGATTAAAATAAATGGCTCATGAATTCCTTCGATTTGAAAAATGCTGTAGGGCTTAGCTTTTTCTTCATCAATGACTAGCTTTTTGAGCGTGCCATCGAGATGGAATTCTGTTTGTGGCGATAAACAAGCTATTTTAGGTGGAATCATTAGCCAGTAAAGCGTTTGCTGGACATTTGGAATATCAGCCAAGACAACAGATTTCCAAGGTAAGCTCGTATCATATTTTTCAATAAGCTGTTTGAGTGTGTCAGAAAATAATGCAATTGGTCTTTCAATAAAGTCGATATAATCAGGCTCTTTTTTAGTCGTTATGGAAAACTGTCGGTTGACTAGCTCTAGTTCTTCTAGTCGCTCGGCCGTTAACAGCTCTTTTGTGAGTACTTTTGTTATTCCTATTGGTTCCACTGCCTGTAGGTTGCGTTGGTCCTGTCTTACAATAAAATAGTTCATCGCCTCTACTCCTTTATTGCCAAATAGCTTCGGCTGCTTGCTTTGCTGTAAGCTGTATCGATGGCTGTGCTGCCTTTGAAAAAATTGCGCCTTCTAAATTAGCACCCGCAAAATGAGTATTATATAAATTAGCACCTAGAAAATTAGCACCTCGTAAATCAGCTCGCTCAAAATTGGCTCTTTCTAAATTAGCACCTGTAAATTGAACGGGGTAATAGCCTGGCATGTCCCATTGTTGGCGACTTTCCAGACCCACTGCCCCCTGTACTTGTTGAAAATTTGCACCTTGTAGTTGACAGAGGCTAAAATTTGCCTCATGTATCATACTTGCACTTAAATTAGCGTTCATTAAATTCCCCTTTGCAAAATCCGTCCCTATTAATGCACAACGACATAGCTCGCTATTTGCTAGATGGCTATTTTCAAAAAACGCATAGCGCAAATCTATGTCATTGTACATACCGTTGGATAGGTCAAGCTGACGAAAGTTCTCGTAGGCATAGACATTGGGCAATTTTTCACCTAGCCATGCTTTTATTTCATCTGCGGTTTTAGTGGGGGTTCCTTCACGATAAACTGTTTCACTGTAATCGAAAAATTCCCCTATGCGCACTTCAAGGTTTGCCTCTCGCTCTAGTTGTTCATAGGCTGTACTTACTGCTCCATCTCTAAGTGCAAGGCGTGCGAGACTAGCAATATATTGGTGAAAATACTTTACATCCTGTAATTTCAAGCCATCTATTTCTAGCTGGGAAATCGTCCCTGCAAACACTTTGCTATATTTTTCGAGCTCCACTATATATTGCGCTAAAAATTGTAATGCCCAGCTCGCATCATAAATCGTGATAATTGGGGCAGCATCAAAAAACCATTTGCCTGTTGTTCCTTCCACTACATAGCGAAATTTGCCCTCTAGCAATTCCGTACGCAGCAGCGAAATCGTGATATTTCCAAGCGGCTCTTTATGCTGAAGAATTTGTTGCGCTACAAGCTGCTCGCAAATTTGTTGAAAAGCCTGCTGAAATTGCCTAATAAGCTGCTCCCTATTTCCTTGGAAATAATCTTCTAATGCAAGCAAATAGCGTAATCGCATTTGCGCAACTTCCTGTTCATAAGAAAGCTGTGACATAACCGTTGTTTGCATCGTTCTCCCCCCTAATTCGCCTTGACCTCTTGACCAAAGATTTGGACATTCCCATCCATTGTGATACTGCTCCCTTGACATGTTAATGAAATTTCCTCGTCAGCAGAGACAATGATTTTCTTACTCGCATTCACTGAAATATCTGCCTGTGAAGTCAATTGGATAGCCCCTTTACTATAGAGCTCAATACCACTTGCTTCATTTAAGCGAATAAAGACACTGCCATCCTGTGCTGTAATCACAATTTCATCTGGACTCATTTTTATTTCCTTACCAAAGGCGGTACGATAATATTTTGTTGCAGGATCATCGAGCTTGTTTGTAGCGCTTGTTTCTCGGTTTTTACGAATCGAATGGCTCGCTACTCCTTCCTCCTCTTGATGTGTTGGGAAATAAACATGAACAAAATCATTGATTTCTGGCATTGCATACCAGCCACTGCTGCTCTCTGCTGTATATGGTGTGCTATAGAGAAACCAATGTGCCTTGCTTTTATCTTGCTGTTCATCAATTGTAAGATGCACCTTCATCTGGTCCTTTGCCACCTCTAACACTTTGCCCTCTAACGACAATCCGGGAATTGCTTCGTTAAAAACTTCCTTTTGCTGCATACCGTTTTCCGTCGTTAAGGTATATAAATGCTTTAATAGACCATCTTTCATTGTTGTATAAATTTCATATACATAGAGCTTCTGCCCATTAAAAGTTACTGTATCGCCTAGCGCAAAAACATCGTCTGTTTCAATCTCATAATATAAAAAGTCCTGTTCTGTCATGCCTTGTTGACCATTTTCTGTATAGCGTAAATAGTCTGCTAGATTTTTGCGCGTTGTATAATGATAATCCTCTAACTTGCCTCGCTCCTGCCCATTCGGTATACCAAAATAAAATTTTGGCTGCTCAAAAGTAGAGGCAGGTACTAAGCCTGTTTGAAAGCGTGAAGCAAGGCGCTTTAAAAATTGCCAGTCTGTTTCTCGGTATTGCAATGTAAATTTTTCAAGGTTCGCACTATTTGTTGCCTTATCGATTACATCAAGCCCTGTATATGTGGTACTTAGCTGTTTAAATAAGGTTGCAAATACCATCTCTTTGTCTTGGTAGGAGCGTGTATTTTGTTTAATATCAAGCTGGTAGGTGCTAGATACTGCTCCCATCTCCATATAATAAATACCGCGCACCATTTGTATTTTTATGTCTAAAATCATGCCTTTAAAAAGCGGAGTTGATGTGCCCTGTTCAGTAAGCTGATTTACCTCTATCGTCGTTTGCTTTTCTGCCATTTCTACATATTGGTCACGCATTTCATCTGGGACAATTGCCGTCATATATAAATGTGCATGCTCATTTATTTTCTTCGTTAATGTGAGTTCTTGCAGACTTACAAGCTGAAATGGCTCTACCTGCAACTGGTGATAGGTCGTTACCCCTGTCATTGCACAATCCCTCCTTTATCTTGTCGTTGCATAAATTGGATGCTATCGATGATTCCTAATGCAATCGGCTGCCATGTATCAAAATCTCCCTCTAAACAATTAAAAGTGCCTATGAATGCATAATTATTGAGAGCGCAAAAGAACATTAAATTAAACAGCCTTCCATCAATCGCTGGCGTAATAACAGAAAAATAGCTTATCGGCTTCTCTTGTATGATAGATGTCCCTGAATCCAGCCATTGTGCATTTGGCTGCATTTCCTCCATCCCTTCCACCATCTCGTCTCGAAATTGCTCTACCTCATCATCCATTAACTCCATTGTCGTATGGCTAAAGGCTAAATTAACAGTCGTCGTTTCATCCGTGAAAATAATATTCGGCCTGTGCTCTGATGGATATTTCAATGCAGCAAGCTCCTTTGACATTTCAAAAAACGATGCAGGCATGCGTAGTGTCATGCTACTGTTTAGCATTGTAGTTGTTTGAATTTTGACCGTTTTATTATTGATAACAATAAAATCTTGCGTTAAGTCAATTGGATATACGGCCTCTGCTTGTACCGCCTCCTCATGCCTTTCTTGCTCACGCATTTCATTTCTTAGTGCGAGTATTTTCTCGTCTAAAAATTCCATTTTGATTCAGCCTCCTTTTAATCCACAAGCATGCGTACAGGACGACCTGTATGTGCATCCGCTCTGCGTCTACTGTTTTGTCCATTGCTTAAAATGCGCGTTAAATAATGATGGGCTTGCTTATTTGATAATGGTTGGTAGGCTACCTCTAATCGGCTGCTAATATACCAATCTACTACTTCTCGCTCGATACGCTCTTGATTTAAGCATTGGAGCGCAAAGCTGATATCGTAGGGGTTTGTGCTACGGCTTTCAAGCAGCTCTCGCGCATAGTACTTCAACAGCATTGGATGATAGGTGCTTTGCTGTAAGCCTGCATATTGGCAATACAAATAATTAAGCGTGTTGTACTCTGTTGCTAAGTCTGCAAAATCTGTGTAGCTTGCACGTAGCATCGCTCCTGCCTTTAATTTAAAGCGTGCCAATTCGAGCGTATTATCCATTACGGCTGTAGCATCTACTAATAATGGCCTTGCTGTGTACTCCGTATAATCAGGCGTCAGTTGTGGCTCATCGAATTCCAGTAGCAGTGCTGTTTCCCGCTCAGTTGCCGTGTAGGATAGCGTATAATCTGTCGTTAGCGTATAAATAGTGCCTTGCTGCTTTACAATGCCTTTTGCGATTATTAAATTTGTGCCATCCACTGTTATATCCAGTCCAGTAATAATGCCATCTGAATAATTTTGAAAATATAAATCGACAATGTCCCTCGGATAATCGCGCAAGCTTTCTAGCATTCCCCGCTTTAAAATCCTTCCCTTTTGAAAATGGGGGTATTTATTTGTGACCATGTTGGTTCACCTCGTTTCTTACTACTTCAAGCCATCAAAGAAATCGAGCTCTGATAAGTCTGTTTCAAAGGCAAAGAAGTGCTTTTTCCCTAGCAATAATTGCTCGTTTTGACGAGCAACAGGAACGACATGGAAGCCCCAATGGTCTTGACTAGCAAAGACAAAAAACTTTACCTCACCATTGACAATTGAGTCTGTTTCATTTTGCGGAATATGCTCACCGTAATATGTAGCAATTTGCTCATACAGCACTGGAACAAAATCTTCCGCATGATTTGTGTAAACATATTTATAGGAGGATTTATCCTCATGGTTATGCAAGTAAAACTCTACATCGATTACACCTAACGGACGTGAAATCGTCCCGTGTATTTGATTAAGTCTTTCTAGGCTGCTAATTAATAGCTTTTCTTGCTTGTTATGTGTCAATGCACTTACGGCATATGGTACAACAGGTGCATCATTTGTCACATTTGTCTCAATCATGCCGATTTTTTTTGCATTTAAGTAGCGTAGCGCCCCTCGCAGACAGGCAAGCTTTAGCTCTGGTACATTGCCGACGCTTTCAGCCTTTTGTTTAAACTCAATGCTACGTCCCGGCACAAATTCCTTTAAAGCCTCCCGAAAGGCATCAATTTTACACGATTGCCCTGTTAATTTAATAATGGAGTATTCATTTAACACACCTGTTTCATAAAAGTCCTCTAAAAATTTGCGGACAATATCGTAAATATCTGCCTTGATTAAATGGTTAATTTCTTTAATATTGAAGTAAACGTTCGGATAGTCATATACGTCTTGGAATTGTTCGTTTTCCTTTATTGATAAACACCAGCGCTCGACCGCGGTAACATTGAGGTCGCTCTCTTGCTCTGCATCAATTGTCGAGTGGAAACGACTGCGTAAAATGCCCGTTTTACGGAAAAATTCCTTCTTCATTTCCTCCGCCATTTCCCACAAGAAATAATAATTATTACGCACACGTAAATATTCGTCGCGCGTGCGGTTTTCATATTCTTTGAAACGGGTTGGAATGATGTGCTCTGCCTCTAAAAAAGCCTGCTCGAACTGAGCATAGACTGCCTCCACACCAAATTCATCCACATAACGATAAATATCTTTGCCTGGAATATCAATTAAGGCATCAATATCATAGGCTCGCTTGCCGCGATTGTAGTAATTGGCAAAAACAATTTTCATAAATTGGAAAATTCGATATGTAATATTGTTGCCGCCAAAATTAGTATCTCCATTTTCATAGGTTGTATGGATATCAATCTTATAAGAGATACGCCCATCTTCAATGCGAAATTGACAGGAGGAAAGGTCTGTTGTACCACCACCACAATCAATAACTAATGCTTTATAAGTTTTGCCATCCAAAAAGCTATTGTTTTCTATTTGATTGGCGATTGTATTGTAAAGAACGGCCATGCCTTCATCAAGCGCATATGTTGTTTCAATATGATATTCAGGTAGAATTGCCTGAAACATATCTAAAAATTGCGTTTTCAGCTTTACAGGGCTGGAAATATGTAAATGCTGAAAACGGCACTTAAATTGATGCTCCGCAGTCCGTATAATATAGAGCAAAAATTCTCTGAGCATTTGACTGCGCGGGACAATCGCTGTATTGCCGTTAACATCCATAATTTCTTCGCTTTTGTTATAATGATTGACCCAGCGCTTCATGCCTTGAAATTTCGTTGCAAGCGTTGTGTAATTATTTTTTTTCATTACCTGCAAGGCGTCATAGCCAAAGTGATAATGAATATGGTCTCCGTCAGCGCAATCGGCTACGCTAATAATCGTCGGAACAACCGCTGTCCATTGTTGATGAAGCATATCTGGAAAGGTGACAAAATTAATTTGATTCAGCTGGATGCGATTATTAAGTAAGTCTTGCGAGCAGGGCGATGCGACATAGTCATGCGCTAAATAGGCACCTGCTGTTGTATTCGTTGTGCCAAAATCAATCGCTAAAATCGCATTTGTCGTTTCAAGCTCCTTAATTTCTAAATCTAATATAGGTACTTTATAATAGTGCAAATTTGTTGGTGGCTGCGGAACCTCTTGGTAATAGGTTTTGTATAAATAATCCGAATCTTGCTTTCTCAAAAAAATAAAGCTATAGTTTTTATTTTTTGTATTTTGCATATTCATTGCGGTATCTGTTACGAAGTAGTAGCGATTTGGCTGCTGCTTGTCCTTTTGCAATGTCAAAATCGCACATAGCGCTTGCTGCTCATTTACAAGTAGTACATTCGATTCTTCAACTAGCCCAGCTGTTTCTACAATATATTTATCTGTTGCATCTATTTTCATCTCTCGATAAATACTCATTTTAGCAGGGACTTTAATATTGCCATTATCAGCAAGCGGCGTTTTTAAATAGCTTTGCATAGCGGCCTCAACTCGTGCAAAGCCCCCTTCTGCATATTCCTCAATTAACAAATGCTCCTCCGCGCCACGATAACGTAAAATCATTTGCACAAGTTGGTCTCTTGTTAATGTATTGACAAGTCCTTTTACAAGCTTTTCCTTGTAGCAAATATTGCGTAGCTGAAAAGTTGTCATTTCCATTAATTCAGCGCGTGTATATGTCACCATATAGCGCTCTGTATAACGTCGATTTGTATGTAATTTATAGGAATAATTAGCTTTCATCTTGCCATCCTCCTTTGTATTTAATACAGCGCAATATAATCAATCTTCATCGTGTCCTCTACATCGACAATGCCGAAATGCTGTGTCCAATAAATATCAAGCGTAAAGCCGATTGGCATGAATAAAGTACGTATCAATTGAATTTTCATCTCCCGCTGCGCTGTTTGGCGCTGTCCGATATAAAGCAGTACCTCATCCTTGTTCTCTGAATTTATATATACGGCACAATGAGGAAACAGCTTTTTCAATGTATTCTTAAAGTTGTAAATGACATCCCCCGTTTGATACATGCGAATCATATTGAGTGCTACTATTTCCTGCTCCGCCTTTGTCAACGCTTGACAATAAGAGTGAACGGCTTGACCAAATGTATGGGCGGCGAATTCCTGCAATAAAAAGCGCATGAAATATTCCTTGCGATTCATTCCCTGCATACGGTCTATATCTCCTAAAAAATGAATGACGATATCAAGCAAATATTCCTGTATTTCCATGTCCGTCACATTATCAGGTTGGAATAAATGTTTAAAAACTTCTGAATAACGATAATAAGGATTAATTTCTATCGTTTGCTCTATTGTTGTTGTATTCAATACTTGCGGACTTAGCTCCATATAGGGGGAGTAGCTCGTCGCGCATATGAAATGAATATCGTTGCGAGCAAAACCTTGCTCCTCAGCACGAATCAATAAATCCCAAATATAATTCATTGCCACACCCCTATGCAGTTGTATTCATAGAAATGGCGCTGCACCTCTGATACAACAAAGCTTAATAAATCATTTGCAATAAAATCCTGCTTGAATGCTTTGAACTGCAATACCATCGTTTTTTTATGATGAGGCTTGCTAATAATCTCTGTTAAAAAAGGGTTTAGTGCATAGCTATAGCTGCTCACCGCTTCATTTTCTATAATTTCAAAGTCAATAAAAGCTAAACGCTCCGCTAAATTGAAAGAATGAATAAGTCGCACCAATTCACCTGCTGTATGAATGGCTACAGGATGGCTCGCCGATAGCCTTTGCATAAAACAATCAAGCGGACGATTCGAAAATAGCTCGTAAGCAAGTGTACCAATTTTGTCCTGCTGTACATTGGCTACTTTAATAAGCTGCCATATGCCCGCTTTATCCTGTGGACAGACAACCGTTATTGCATTTTCAGAGCGCTTCACATAACGAATCGTCGCCTCATCCCCTACCACTAAATAACTATGTTCCGCTCCTAGCTTTCTAATGGAAAGCATATGCTCAAAATTGACCTTGTCGATTGCTGGAACTGGGAAGCCTGCATTTTTCACCTTATGCCTTTCGATATTCCAGAGCGGTAGCATATTCATTTTTTTATAAGGCTCATATTCTTCTAAATCGATTGTCATATCGATAATTTCTATTTCATCCTGTGGTAAAGGTTGAAAAGTCAAATGAACATCCAAAAATTTATGGATATATGGGTGATTAATTGTTTTCCAAGGGATACCATTTACTTGAAACGTATTGTAAAGCTCCTCAATCTCCTTGCTATATATTTGCTGCTTCCTTAAGTAAACTTGAATATCTATATCTCCTGCTGTCGTATGAAGCTTGCCATGAAACTGCCTATTTTCTGATAATAGTTGCTGTATTTGCAAGCTGTCACATTGCAAAAATACTGTGCATACGACAGCAGGCTGCTGATGCAAGAAAGCAAGCTTTATTTCCTCCATCGAGATAACTTTGCGCTCTGGGTCTGTAGGGATTATAGGAAATAAATATTCATGAATTGGGTCATATTGTTCTTTCGCGATAACCGTGCCGTAAATAGCAAACTGTTGCTCATCTGGCTTCAGCTCATCCAATAAGCGTTGCTCTAAGCGATCATTCATTTGCTGCTGATAATCGATTAAATTAGTAAAAACGCCGCTTATCATATCCTTTAATAATTGACGTTGTTCTAAGTTTTCAATCTTTTTAAGGCGTTCCAACATAAGCTCTTTCATCGACATTATTTTCCTTCCTTAAACATTTCACTTTCGAGACTTTGCTCTAAGTCGTCTATTTCATTATTTGACACCTCGATAGTAGATGGTACAGGATGTAATTTATCATTGCTGTTCATAATTTTGCGCTCTAATCCTAACACTTTTGCAATTAGTCCCGTTTCCTGATAGATTTCTTGTGCAACTGTGTACGATTCGATTGCCTTTGTATATTCCTGCATCGCATAGTGTTTGTCGCCGTTTTTCTCTAAGCCCTCTGCGCGAAGCTCTTGCTGTGCCTTTGTTAGCTCTGCAACTTTCCCCTCTGCTTCCTCTATTTTCGTTTTAATTTGTGGCTCACCTGTAAATGAAATGGCAATTGCCTTTTTTCTAGCCTTTTGATAAATGTCTAATGCCCCGTTGTAATCCTCTGCGTTAAAAAGTGCGTCTCCTTCTTTCGTTTCCTCTACAATTGCAACAATTGAATCCATATTGGCCATGCGCTTTTCAATCTCTTCCTTCCCAAAGCTTTGAAGTAGCTTGCCCTCTTTATTCGCTTTTTCATAGTGCTCCATTGCTTTCGCAAATTCGCCCGCTTCTGCTGCCTCATCTCCTTGAACAATAAGCTGGGTAATGCGTAGCTTTGTTGCTAATAGATTTCTATGTACAGGGTCCTTCAATTTTTTCGCTACATTTCTCCCTTCGCTATACTCCATTACAGCCTCGCCATAATTGCCATCTTGGAAATAGAGGTTACCATTTTTCTCATGTTCCTTCATATCAACTGTCAACTCTGCTATTTTTTTCACTTGTTTTGCCTGATAAAAAGCTGCACCTCCACCGACTAATAACAATGTAATAAGCGCTGCGGCGAGCCATTTTATATATTTCATTTTTTTCTTATTAGATTCTTGATACACTTTATTAATAAAGATAGCCGCAATTGTGTAATTATCTACGACCTTCCTTTGTCTGCTTAATAGCACTTCCTCTAAGACATCAACGTATTGTGCTGGCTCCTTAGCTAGCTCCAACGCATCAATCATTTCAACATCCTCCACATGCTTCCAAAAACCTGCTGAGCATAGTAGCAGAACGTCTCCCTCATGCAGCTTCATTTTAGGTGATATAGAGGGATTAAAATTCGATGGCTGCCCTAAATAGGTTAATAAATTGTCACGTTCCTCATGCTGTCTTGTATCGACTACCTGCTGCTGGCGCTCAAATATTTCCTGTGCCAAGCTTTGGTCATTGCTCTTAAATAGCGTAATACCATTTCTAAAATGATAGAGCCGCGTATTCCCTGCAACAGCACATCGTATTCGTCTATAATCCGAAACGACGATAACGATGCTAGCCTTTAATCGCACACGTAAGCTTTGCTGCTGCAAAACTTTATGTGCTTGCCGCATATAGTTTGCCAAGCTGCGCTTCGCCATTGAGGGCTTAGCGATAAAGCTTTCCAATACGGCTTGTACAGCGATTTTTGCACTATCTACCTCCTGATCTGAATCAAGCCCTTTCACAGCTACCCAGCAAGAGTAGTCATCCAATGTCGTATACGCAAAATAATCTCTATTTCGCAAAAAGGAGCCTGCTTCAGATAAGAAGCTCGTTTGGAAATCGCTATTTTCCTTTCTCATATGCGTCCTCCTTCTACAGCACGATTTCTTACCACGTTTTCTCTAAAATAATAATTGTTGCATTATCCTGATTTTTTAAGCGCTTATTATCAACCGCATTGATTATATTTTGTGCGATATAATGAGGTGGAATATTTTCCGAAAGAAGCTTTTCTAGCTCAACTTCCGTCAGCGTGCCGTATACGCCATCACTCAATAGGCATACTTTGTCTCCCTTACGTAGCGGAATAGGCGTCTGACCAATATCAATTTTTTTAAAACCTTCATAGCCCAAATAGTTGACTAGCCTCTTTTTAAACGGATTTTCCTGTATTTCTAATTGAGAAATTTCACCGTTCAAATAGCGCTCTGTTAAGATAGATTCAAAAATATGTTTTTCGTTCACTTCTATAAATTCCCCGTTTCGAAAAATCGTAACGATACTATCCCCAACTGCGCCCCAATGTAGCAAGCCCTGCTCATCAATAAATGCTGCGACAAGCGTTGTCCCACCATTAGAGCCCTGTAAATTTTCAACAATCATCTGATTGCTTTTCGTTGCCGCTGCTTTGAAATAGTCACTGATTTGTTGTACATTTGTTAACTTTTTCAATTCCTCTATGAAGGTCGAGACTGCTATTGTGCTCGCTATCCGCCCATTCGCTAAGCCGCTGATTCCATCAGCCAGCACCGCAACTGTTCCGTAAGCCGTTTCAACTGTAGCAAAATAATCATCTTGCTCTTCGCGCCTTCCTATCGTTTGTCCGTTACCAAGCTCAATCCGTTTATCAGCAATTTTATATACAAGCTGTCTTCTTACTGCTACAAGAATGAGTAGCACGGTTAAAAAGAGTAGCGTTATTATATATGGATGTAATGCTGTAGCCATTTCTAATCATCCTTCGCTTTGATTATTTTCCCATTCAAAGTGCACACCACAAAGTGGCAGGAATAGGAACATGCTCACTCCTAATTGAATGACATCGTATGCAGTTAATTCTGTCGGTGTATATACTGCCTCATTATTCAAGTAAGCTAAGCCCGAGGCATCGCCTGGTAGGAGAAAGAAATTACGCTTTTTTGGGTCATAAACAATGACTGCATGATTGCGCTTAGCAATCGTATTGTCCCCAATAATTCGAATATGCATATCCTCATCTCGCCCGATAAAGTTTTTCTCAGACAGTATGCGATAATCCCTTCCCATTTGTGGTCCTTCAATACAAACTAACCAGCCTGTTACAGGGTCAATTCCGTCCATTTCTCCAAGATAGGGCATTGTTTTATCATCCACCTCTGTTGGTGATACTGACGTTACCGCGCGCGGCTCCTGCTCCACTAATACGTGGCAATAGGGGCAAACATTTTTATGTCTTCTTGAACTAAACATATGGCCGTTTGTGCATCTAATTAAACTCATTTGTACATCTCCTACTCGCGATTATTTTGCAATTATTTTTGTATTGGCAATATAAAGTATGTCCCCATAGCCAATAGCACAAGGGTTTTCTTGCTTTAGCTTTTGTGTTAGATGGCGATAGGGCTTGCGTATTCCAACGCCATTCACTGAATCAATATCCTCAACATACCAAATACCATCCACACAATTTAATAAGGCATGCTCTGTATTAATTAATGCTGCATACTCCGCATGGCTCAAATCAATTTCTGGCTGGTAATCTACCGTCTTTTTTCCAATTAACAAGGAAGTTTCATCTGTTAATGACCATTCCTGCACTTCCTGCCCTTGCTCATTTAGTAGCACTAGCTTTTCTATAGCAGTTGTTTGAGCGAGTGCTTGTTTTTTAGTAGCTACATAGTGATAAATAAGAAAAATAGCAGCACTAGCTATAATGAATATGATTAAAATCATTTGCAATAAAGTATCTCTATTTAAAATGAATATATATAATAGTAGAAACGCACTAACAACGAGCAATAAAATATCAATCACTTTTATCATGACATAGGCTTGCTGACGCTTTTTATATGTATTTGTTAAACTCGTCCATTTCTCCATTGCAATGCTCCTTTTTTATTTTCGGAAAAACCGTTCAAACAGCTCTGTTGTATCAAGCGGATTTTTTTTATTTTCTAGACTTGAGGAAACCTCCTTCGTTTGAGGGTTGAAGCCAAAAAATTGCTCAAAGTTTTTTTGAATATTTTCCATATTGAAATCCGCTTGCTGCCACTCGGCTTTAGTCCTGTCTTTTGCTGATGCCTGCTGCTGTGAAAAGCTTTGCCCCCCCTTGGCTAACTTAGCATCATATGCTTCCTTCAATGCAGGGTCTTTCAAAACTTTATAAGCTTCTTGTACTTCCAAAAATAGCTTTTCTGATTCTTTGCTGCCTCCATTTCTATCTGGGTGATGCTTTTTAGATAGTTGACGATAGGCAAGTTTTATTTGCTCTGCCGTTGCATTGTGCCCTAAACCTAATGTTTCATAATGTGTAGCCATCTGCTCCTCCTTATAAATCTACCTATTACGCTAGCATTAATGGACAGTATAATTCCTACCTTAAAACCGCATAAATTGTAGTTTAACTGCTTATTAAAGCCCTGTTGAAAGCGAACAATCTGCGTCCTGTGCGCCAAAAACCACACTGATTGAAATTTCACTTTATGTACATATGAAAAAGCTAGCATGCTAGAAAAATTTCTAACATGCTATCCTTGTTGGTAAACAGCTATCAATTACGCCTCAACTAACGCTAGTCCAGAACTACTGCTGTATGTTATACAGCGTAGCCTCCTTCAATTTTCGCTAAGTCTGTTTTGTCTTTTTTCTGCTTGATGAATAAGAAAAACTCACCAACACCTTCTGTATCACCAAAGCGCTCTTGATAATCAACTACAAACGCGTTCGGGAAATGAATTTTTCGCACTACTTGATCAGCAGAAATAACTTCTAATGTTACTTTGCGGTAACAATCTGCTTTTTCAGCTGGTACTAATGACCAAAGCGCTAGCTTCATCGTGTCATCTGCATTATCACCATCTGTAGCAGTTAAAATTTTCCCCTTCACTTTTAAAGTTGAGCCTACATCTGTAGAGCGTGCATTTGAATCATTTGGTGTATCTGTTTCATACTCCACCGTCATAATGCTGTCTAAGCCCAATTCAATTGCCTCTGACCCTTCAATCTTTAATACAAAACCCATTCTTCATTCCTCCTAATTATGTTTTTGTGAACAATTTCCTCATCATCTGACACCAAAAATTATGTAATAGTGCCATTTCAGAGAGAAAACTGCTCATAATTTATTTTAAAAGATTCATTTTGAATAAAAACCTGCTAAGCATTCATCTCGCCACCTGTGAAGATAGGAGCTTTCTGTATCTTACGTTTTGCTTTCGATACAAAAATACTTGCTGAATCAAAATAAATCTTCAACATCCCATTTCATTTAATTATGCTTTGACAGCACTTGTTCCCTTTGTAATCGTCACTTCAAGATTTTTCACATTGCCATTAAACACAAGGTCGATTTGACATAGACTTGTTTTTTCATCAATGACATAGCCAATATCATCTCCCTCTTGAATAATAGAGTTTACATAGCCTTTATCATTAAGCCATTTGCTCTTTTGGCTATTTGGGTTATTACTGAAAAATTTGACGATATTATCATGTTTGAAATCCCCGGATTGAAAACGTAAAATACGCTCAATATATGTGCTCACCTGTGTTTTATAAATGGAGTCAAATCCATTATCATCCATCGCTAAGCTTCTTGCCTTGTATACCGTGATTCGCTTAATATCCTTATCTTGAAGCTGTGCATTTTCCGAGGAGAATACAAAGCCAAAGCTTCTACTATTAATCGCGTCCTTAATATTGTTAGTAAATCCTGAAATCTCTTTCGCCATCGTTGTTACTGCTCTTAAAGCATGGTCACCAGCTTCAATGTCAAATCGGACACCCGGATAATTTCTTTGTACTTGCCTGAAGGACGCTTCCTTTAAATACTCTGGACATTGATAAGCTGATACAATACCTGCTGCAACATAGCTAGCACCTACATAGACGCCTTCAATCCAAAGTTTTAAAATATCTTCTTTTTCCTTCGATAGCTGTGCACCGTTTTCTGTCGCATGCATCCGTGTATCAATAATGACACCTGATTTGTCTTTAGGAATAATTGTAAAGTTCGGTAAACATGGAATAGCAAATTCGCTATAATCTTTTCTTGTTAACACCGCACATTTATCAATTAAACGGTCAATACCAGTTGTCGCAATTCCATTAAATGTCGTTTCAACCTCCGCCATAAAGTTGAAGAAAACTTGCACTTTATGCTCCTTCACTGTATCAAGTAGCATAGAAAGTGATTCCATCGTATTGCCCTCTTGCTTTGCAGTTTTTTCATTTCCTTTAAAGCGCGCTCGGCTTACTTTCGTGCTACCTGTTTCCTCAAGCTCAATACCCGGCACGATTCCATACCAAATGGTATCTGTAAAATCGTTTTTGCCATTCACTGTATTCAAATAAGCACTAAGTCGAGGAATATTATTGCTTTTCACAAGCATATCTAGCTTCGTGTTTGTAATAAGTAAGGATGGCTGCATCCCTCTATTTTTCGTTGTGTATTGGTCAAAGTACATTTTGACTCCTAGCAGCTTTTCAACTAAAGGCTTCACCGTTTTTACAAACTCATCCTTCGCATCTTTATAAAATTCTAGGTATGTGTTGTAATTTTGCACCTCTGTTTCAATATTGAAATCGGTTTTTATTGCTGGCAGTGGTGCAAATGTGCGAACAACCAAATCCTTGACATAGGCAGAAGGCGAATCCGTAATTGCTTGATAATCTTCTTCAAATACCGTACTCAACCCATACTGACTATTTTCTTCAAGTAACATGACATCTGTGCCCGTTGTTTGAGGGGCCTCAATAATTTTTAGCTCTCCCGCCTCACCGATTGTTAATGTTCCGATTTGTAGCTTTTCCGTCTCGCCATCCTCTTGACTATTGCCAAGCAATAATCTCGTTTTAATATCCTCAATAGCTAACGGCAGCATCGCCATAACATTGTTATAATTTTTGCTTGCAACCTCAAATAAAATATTTAGCTTATCGCCTGTATCTAATTTTTTCGGGTCACCTTCATCTAGCTTGTCGTACTCATCGTAAAGATAATGAATTTCCTTACGAACTTGTCGAATATCATCCATGACCTTTTTCGGCGAAATCATATCTAGTAAGTTTTCGAATTTGAAATCAACATTTGTAATCCCTTGGCTACGCTTCGTATCAATTAACGTGAATAGCATTTTTAAAAAGTCATTGTTTTGGTCAATAGCTATTTCAGAAATACAATCATCCTGAATTCCTTCTGGCTTTTTCAACGTGTACATTACCTTTTGATTAGCCGCATTATAGAAGGAATAAACAGTAGGCGAAAATTTATCTAAAAATTCATCGAAGCTTTTTACAAGTAGCTTTTCATTAATTTCTTTAATTTTCTCGTCACTCAAGCTGTCAATTCCTTTTACATCTCCAACTAATGTAAGCAAATCGAGCTTTTCTGGATTAATTTCTTCAAAAAGCATTGTGCGATTTGTCTGATTAATAATCTCCATTAGATTCGGCTGCTTCAATCACAGCCTTCCCTCCTTTTATGTATAAATTGGCAGCTCAACTAATCGTTGGACTACAAATATATTTAATCACAATATATTTATATCTATATTTTAATAAAATGTATATACCAAAATAATATAACCAAAAGTATATTAGTACATAAATAATATAACTTTTATACCTAATATTTATTTTTCAATAAATATTTTTATAAAATAACGCAAATCATATATTTAATAATGCGTAAATTTAGATTAACGAAATACGTTTATAAATATTTTAATTTTCATATTCCCCACTCAATAAAAAAAGCTGACCAGATTTTTTCTAGTCAACTTTTCTTTAAATAAGATGGCTTATAAGCTATTAAAATACAAAATTGCCCCTAAAACAGCTTCGCACAAATAGATGATTTCTGTATGCCCCTTTCATCGCTATTTTTTTATTAAATGTTCATATAGTAAGGCAAGTTTTATAAACTTTAACGAAAAACATCGCTTTTTCTGCTCTATAGCAAGCGCCCACATAATTGTTTTTCTTAAAAAATAATTGAGATTTGGATTATATTTTTTAATGTCTACTAGCTTGTCCTCTAGTAGACGCTCTGATATATCAATAGGAGGCTTTTTGGCGAGGACATAATACAGTGTTGCACTAAGACTATATATATCTGCACGAATACTTTGTTTCGATTTACTGGAATAAAGCTCTAAAGGAGAATAATGTCTACTAGTAAAAATCGGTACATTTTTAGCTACACGATAATCCATTGCTGAGCCAAAATCGATTAAACATGGTGTACCATCACTAGCAATTAAAATATTACTAGGTTTAATATCTCGATGGATTATTCCCTTTTGATGCATCGCATTTAACGCCTCAATTAAAGACAAAAATATAGTTGTGTATGTATCATTCGTATTATTATATTGATTCAATGGTATACCTTCAAAATGCTGCATTACAATATAAACTGTTCCGTTCTCCTCAAAATGCTCAATATATTTTACAGCATATGGGCAATTTAATTTTTGTAAAATGATTGCTTCTTGTATAAACAGTTCCTTTAACTGATTAAATTTTGTTTTGTTGGATGGAAGACGACTTAATACTGTTTGATTGTCCATATCCCGAATTGCAATTTCACGTGGATAAAATTCTTTTATAATATGTACTTGATTCGTCCTCATATCCTCTGCCAGATAGACAATAGACAAATTACCTATTTTCACTAAATTTTTGATGACATAAAATTCTTTCAAAAAAGAGAAAAACTCCAAATTAGTCATATAGTTTTATAACACCTCTCATATTTATACATTTTTATTGTAGAAAAACAAAAATCGCTTCTATTATTCATCTATTAATAAGCATATTAATCCCCTAATACATTTATCATAAGTTATAATAATTCATATGTATACTTAGGATAGGGGAAAATCCATTATGAATCATATGATTTCACAAAAAATAAAGGAATTACGAAAAAAGAGAGGACTTACACAGAAAGAGTTGGCAGATGGTATTTGTACACAGGCGATGGTAAGTAATTTTGAGAAAGGAGAAATGATTCCTTCAAGTCTTACACTATACGCAATTGCACAGAGGCTGGGCGTTGATATGAATTATTTTTTTGATATGGCTAGCACTGATAACGCCTCGTTTAATTCATCAGATGCACAAAATATTATTCGTAAGCTAATTCATCAGCATGATTATGAGTCTGCGTATTTTATTGTGCAAAATGAGCTTGTACAAGAGGCTTTGCTAGCACCAGAGCACAGACAATTTTTATTATGGCATAAAGGCATTTGCCAATGGTTCTTACACCAACAGCTTGATACAGCAATCCAAACACTCGAGGAGGCCTTACATGCAAACGACAAATCCAATATTGAACAAGAAATAGCAATTATGAATAGTATTGCAGTTGTTTATTTCGGGGCAAAGCATTATGAAAAATCATTAGCTTATTATGAAAAATGCCTCCCTTTAATTGAAGAACATGCAACAATATCTTATTTAGTGAAAATTCGAGTTTTTTTTGGCGCTTCTCGTACCTTCCAACACTCCAAGAAATTTACAGAAGCATTGTTCTTGTCAAAACAAGGTATCCAATTATGCATTGAGCATGAAACACTGTATTTATTAGGGGATTTACTTTTCCAAACAGCTCATTGTCTTATCTCTATGCAGGACAAAACAAATGCAGCTATTTATTTAGAACAGGCAAAAACAATCTATTCTTTACAAAACAAATATGATTACTTGAAAATCATAGAGGATTTGAAAATAAATTACCTTAATTAGTAATTATTTGATTGATATCTTTTATATTAAATGGTAAATTATAAAAGGTTGTTACTTAATTTTCTAATAAAGGGTGTTATTTATGAAAAATAATTTAATAAATTTACTATCTTTATGTTTAGCATTACTAGTAGTATTTACTTTTACTCCGCAATATGAAGCTGGAAGTTTAACAATAAATAAACTGTG
This sequence comes from Metasolibacillus sp. FSL H7-0170, assembly GCF_038593115.1. NCBI lineage: Bacteria > Bacillati > Bacillota > Bacilli > Caryophanales > Caryophanaceae > Metasolibacillus > Metasolibacillus sp. FSL H7-0170. The sequence continues at coordinate 889,835 of NZ_CP151964.1, forward strand.
GATAAGTAATTGTTCTGAAGAATCCCCTTCGATAAATATCCCTGATCGGCCTTAACAAAAAAATGAGTGTCCTTTTAGTAGACACTCATTTTTTATTAGAAAATCTATACTTAAATTATCCTCTCACTACCATCACATCACACTTAGCATTTCGTACAATACGTTCTGCATTCGAGCCGATAATCATTTTTTCAAAGCGATTTAAGCCGGTTGCACTAATAATAACGAGGTCGATATCTTTTAAATTCGTTAAAATTACCTTTGGTGAGCCGAGTTCAACAGTTGTCTGAACAGCCGCAACGCCTGCTGCTATTGCCTCATTTTTTAGTTGCTCTATTTGCTTTTCGCGGTCCTCTTTTACTTGCTGTGCGTATGTTATATCGTATGCTTGTACTGAGCCAAAAGAATATGTGTCGACTACGCTTACAATATGTAAAATAGCCTCATTTTGCTTTGCTATTTCTATCGCACGTTGGAGTGCTTGTAAAGATTGCTCAGAAAAATCAACACCAACTGCAATTTGTTTATAGGAATTAGTCATTTTATAGTCCTCCTTTTTATTTTTATTATAGCAAAAAAACGTAGAGGGGATGTCGCCTTCTGACAAATAGTATTTGCTGCACCAGTTTTATAAGCAAATATAAGCTTCTCGCGGGCTTTAATAAGGAGATTCCTATGCCCGCGAACAGTTCATTATTCTTTTACTACATTCAAAAATGCCTCAATCATTCGATTCCCAGTTTTTGTGCCGATAGACTCTGGATGAAACTGTAGACCATATAACGGATAATTTTTATGCTGAATAGCCATAATTTCTCCATCATCTGCCGCACGAGCTGTCACAATAAAATCGCTTGGTAGTGTATTTTGTTCAATGACTAATGAGTGATAACGCATTACTTCCTCATTTGGTGCTATGCCTTGTAATAAGCCTTGCTGTTGATGTGTCAAAGGGCTCATTTTACCATGAATAATGTTTTTTGCACGTACAATTTTTGCACCGAATGCCTCACCTATTGCTTGGTGACCTAAGCAAATTCCTAGTATCGGTACCTGCCCGTGAAACTCTAAAATAATATCTATAACATTCCCCGCCTCACTTGGCACACCTGGCCCAGGTGAAACAACGATTGCCTTTGGTTGCATTGCATGGATTTCTTCAAGTGTTATTTTATCATTACGCACTACACGCACTTCTTGTTCAAACGCAGCAATTTGATGGTATAAGTTATAAGTAAATGAGTCGTAGTTATCGATTAATAAAATCATTTTCGCACCTCCAATAATGCGCGCGCTTTATTTAACGTTTCCTCATATTCCAAGCTTGGAACAGAATCATAAACAATTCCCGCCCCTGCCTGTACATAAGCTTTTCCATCCTTTACAAGCATTGTACGGATGGCTAATGTTAAATCCATATTGCCAGAAGCAGAAATATAGCCAACAGCCCCCGCATAGATGCCGCGCTTTTTTTGCTCAAGTGCGTGAATAATTTGCATCGCTCGTATTTTCGGTGCGCCTGATACCGTACCAGCTGGTAAGCTTGAAGCGAGTACATCGACTACATGTGCCCCTTCTTTTAGCTGACCAGCCACCTCTGACACAATATGCATCACATATTTATATTTCTCAATATGCATATAGCGCTTCACTTGTACGGAGCCCACCTCACATACACGCCCAATATCATTGCGTCCTAAATCAACGAGCATGCGATGTTCGGCTAACTCTTTTTCATCATTCAACAATGTTTGTGCGAGCTGCTCATCTTCCTCCTGTGTTACACCACGTGGCTTCGTACCAGCTATCGGATTTGTTGTGACAACACCGCCCTGTACCTTTACTAAGCTTTCTGGCGAAGTACCAAGCACAATGACATCATCAAAATTCATGTAAAACATATAAGGCGAGGGATTTGTTGCACGCAGCTTGCGATACAGTGCAAATGCATCTCCCTGAAAGCTCGCTTCAAATGTTTGCGATAGTACGACTTGGAAAATATCCCCACGCTGAATATGTTGCTGCGCAGTTTCGACCATTGTTGTAAACTGTTCTTCAGTCATTGTCGCTGAAAAATGAATGTCTACAGCTGTATTTATTGTTTGCGTTATTTGCTGCTCGATTTGCTGCTCAAGCTGCTGAATTGCTTGCTGCATTTGCTGCTCTGTGCGGCCTCCAAATAAATCAACCGCAACTAACGATAGCTTTTGCTCAATATGGTCGATTACGATAAATGTATCGTAAAAATAAAGATGAACATCCGGCATATTGTAGACATCGTTCACGATTTGCCCAATTGCTTCAAAATGAAAGGCTGTTTCATAGCTAAAATAACCAATCGCTCCACCAAAAAAAGCAAATGGATAGTGCCCTCCGACAATTGGTAGCACGTCTTTTAAACGCTCGGTTACTGAAATGCTTTTCATTTCTCCATTAAAAGTCGAGGTTTTCTCATCGCCTATTAGCTCTCCTACTGGATTGACCATAATAAATGAATAACGACCACTTTCAGCATATTTAGTATTCGATTCAAATAGCATTTTATTTTGCCCTTGTAGGCATGAATAAATGCCGATGGGGGTGTAAGTATCCCCCTGCAATGTTTTCATTACGTACTTCATCTCTGTCATGCTCTGCTCCCCTATCTCTGCTCATTTGTACACAAAAAGGCCCTCCGTACTGTAAAGGACGGAGAGCCGTGGTACCACCTTCATTGGCTAATTGCTTAGCCCACTCGATTGCTTGTAACGTCAGCAACTACGACAAGGCATTTCCTCCTTGTAGCTAGAAAATCCATTCACTTATGCTGTCTACTAGCTCTCACCAACCGCTAGCTCTCTTCTAAAACGAACATAAGCTACTATTTTTTCATTATCGCTTTATACGTAATTGTAACGTGATTTTTTTCATAATTCAAACATTTTTAACTTGTTGCAGCGATTAATTTTGCTTGCTTCAAACGATTGCGCACGAAAATACCGAGCCATGTAGCAACTCCAGCTTTTAATAAGCCTGGAATGATAAATGGTATTGTTCCTCCCATCATAGCACCTGTCCATGACAAGTCATTGGCAATCTTCAGCCAGATTGTTCCAAATAGTAAAGTAACAAACATGCCAATAACATTCGCCACCGCTGCTTGTACATACGTATAAGAAGTTTTTTCTAGGTACAGCCCCATTAAATACGCGGCTGGCAAAAACCCAACCAAATAACCACCTGTTGGCCCAACTAACTTAGCAAGCCCCCCTGTAAACATTGCAAAAACAGGTAATCCTGCCGCACCCAATAATAAATAAACAGCCACTGCTAATGTGCCAAGCCGCGGACCTAAAATTGTAGCTACAAGTCCTACTGCTAATGTTTGTCCTGTAATTGGTACAAGCGGCAACGGAATTGTTACTTGTGCTAACACCGCAATAATCGCCGCACCAAATGCTGCTAATACATAATTTTTAACATTCATCACTATTTCCCCCAAGCTTTAGTAAACCTAATATAAATATAAGTTAACATAAAACGATATGCATATTCAATCATTTTTGTTATTATTTTTTTAGAATACGTGCAGGCCTAAATTGTCAGAATTGTTTGTGTGCCTGGCACTCAAAAAATGGAGGATGAATATGAATTTATGGTATGGTGGGACAATTTATACGATGCAGCAGGAAGGGCATACTGTAGAAGCCGTTTTAGAACATGATGGTATCATTTTAGAAGCTGGGGCATTTGCTGATTTGCAAGGAAAGGCACAGCATTTAATTGACCTAAAAGGAAATGTGTTATATCCGGGCTTTGTCGACAGTCATTTGCATATTATTGGCTATGGAGAAAAGCTGAAAAATTTAGATGCGAGCAATATATCATCTAAAGATGAGCTGATGATGGCTTTGCAGCAACGAGCTGCACTATTGAAGGAAGAGGATTGGCTTGTTGCAATTGGCTATAATGAAGGCGCTAGTGAGCAATTAACATTTCCTACGATTGAGGAATTAGATGCCTTGAACTGCCATGTTGTCATTAAGCGTAGTTGTCATCATTTAATTATGGTGAATCATCTGGTACTTGCCTATGTCAATATTGATGAAACTACGGCAAATCCTACTGGTGGTTTAATTGATAAAAGGAATGGGCATTTAACAGGGATTTTGAAGGATAGTGCTTTATATTTAGTCGTCCATCGCATACCAACAACTACCCAAGGCTATGTTGATGATGCTTTGGAAAAATCAATTGCATCATTGCATTCATTAGGTATTGTAGGTGGGCACTCCGAGGACTTAAGCTATTATGGACATCCTTCCATACCTTTACAAAGCTATGAATATATTATTAAAAATAAAAATTTCAAGGCACATTTATTACAGCATCATGATGCATGGGATGATTTACAGCAAATTGATTTTACACCTTCCACTTGGCTGGAGCTTGGTGCGATGAAAATCTTTATTGATGGTGCATTTGGAGGAAGGACAGCGGCACTTTCATCTCCGTATGCCGATGACCCTATGAACAGTGGTTTATTTATTCATTCTAATGAAGATTTAGCACAGCTCGTTCGTAAAGCGCGTGCTGCAAACGCAACGATTGCGGTTCATGTAATTGGTGATGCCGCCATTTCAGCAATTGTCGGATTGCTTGAGCAATATCCACCTTTAGCAGGCCAAAAGGATCGTATTATTCATTGTAGCTTAATTAATGATGAGCTGCTTGAAAGGCTTGCAAAACTGCCGATTATTGTTGATGTGCAGCCGCAATTTATTCAGTCAGATATGAATATTTTACAGGCAAGATTAGGGACGGAGCGCCTACATTATGCACATCCTATACAATCATTATTAAAGCGAGGCATCGTATGTGCGGGAGGCTCTGATGCCCCAATCGAGCACCCGAATCCGCTATACGGTATTTATGCTGCAATAGCACGTAAAAAAATGGGTGATGCACAAGTTTTAAATGCTGCCGAGTGCATTTCTCGCTATGAGGCTGTTGCACTTTACACGACTGCACCAGCCAAAGTTATTGATAAAGCGCATAGCCGCGGACAAATCGCGGCAGGCTTTGAAGCAGATTTTACGATATTAAATGAAGATATTTTTAAAGTAGATGTCGAGCAAATCCCTCAATTACAAGTAGTCAAAACGGTCGTTCACGGGCAAATTGTTTATGGTTAATTTTATGAGCGAATTTCGGTGTTATATGAGCGAATTTCTATGTTTTGTGAGCGAATCCCGCGACTTTACGAGCGAATTTAAAGATTTAACGAGCGAATCACCGCTTTAGTCATACAAAAAGCGTCCAAAATACCGGCAACTGCGCGGTTTTTTGGACGCCCTTTTCTAGTTATTTAATTCGTAGTGCTGACCTTTTACTAAATAGAATAAATGCTCTGCGACATTTGTTGCATGGTCTGCTGAGCGCTCTAAATAGCGACTAACAAAGGATAAATACATAAATTGTGAAATGTTATCAGGATGCTTGCTAGATAGCTGCATAAAGCCGGTAATAGCTTGACCGTACAAGCCGTCAATTTTATCGTCAAGCTCCGCTATTTCTTTTGCCTGTGATGTATTTTCATGAATGAATGCATCTACAATTTGGCGTAGCATCGAAACTGTTTTCTTAGACATTTCTTCTAATATCTCGATATTTGTAATGAATTCATCCTTGCCGATGCGAATTGTATCCTTCGCAATATTCACAGCGTAGTCACCTACACGCTCCATATCGCTTGCCGCCTTAACAATCGTCATTAAGCGACGTAAATCTGTTGCCACAGGCTGTTGCTTCGCAATTAATAAAATAACACGGTCATTAATCATTTCCTCTAAACGATTAATATGAATGTCATTATCAATCACTGATAATGCCCTATCAATATCTTTATTAACAAATGCTTTGAATGAAATTTCTAAAGCTTCAATGCTTTTATTACATAAATCTAATAAATCCTCTTGCACCGTTTTCATATCGTGCTCAAATCGTTCACGTACCGCCATCATACTATAAGCTCCTCCTTATCCGAAACGACCAGAAATGTAATCTTCTGTGCGCCCATCTGCTGGTGTTGAGAAAATTTTATCTGTTTGATCAAATTCAATCACTTCACCATTTAGGAAAAATGCTGTTTTATCAGAAATGCGTGCTGCTTGCTGCATATTATGTGTCACGATGATGATTGAGTATTGCGTTTTTAACTCTTGTACAAGCTCCTCTACTTTCAATGTAGAGATTGGGTCAAGTGCCGATGTTGGCTCATCCATTAAAATAACATCAGGCTCAACAGCTAAGCATCGAGCGATACAAATACGTTGCTGCTGACCACCAGATAAGCCATAGGCATTTTGGTTAAGGCGATCCTTTACATCGTCCCAAACTGCTGCACCGCGCAATGATTTTTCTACAATCTCATCTAATATTTTTTTGTTTTTAATGCCATGGATTCGTGGTCCATAGGCAATATTGTCATAGATTGATTTTGGGAATGGGTTTGGCTTTTGGAACACCATACCTACTTGTGTACGCAATTCCTCAACCTCGTAATCTCCACCAAAAATATTGCGCCCACGGTAATTAATTTCCCCCGATGTTCTAACGATTGGCACAAGCTCAATCATACGGTTCAATGTTTTAACATATGTCGATTTACCACAGCCAGATGGCCCGATAATCGCAGTGACTTCATTTTCTTTTATTTCAAGATTAATATTTTTTAACGCATGATGCTGCCCATACCATAAATCGAAATTTCTTGTTTCAAATACTGTATTTTTACTATTTACTTGCGCAGACTGTACAGTGTCATTGCTTTGCACATTTTGCACTTGCTCTTGAACTTGTATCATAATTTCCCTCCGTTAGTATCGTTTTTGGAATTTATTGCGAATATAAATGGCAATTGAGTTCATGAATACTAGCAATATCATTAAAACGATAATCCCTGCTGCTGCAACATATTGGAACTCTTCTTGTGGACGCTTTGCCCAGTCAAAAATTTGCATCGGTAATGCTGTAAATGTACTTAATAAATTCTCAGGTAAGAATTGTAAAATAACAGGAATACCAATAACTACTAATGGCGCAGTTTCACCAATTGCACGTGATAGGGCTAAAATACTCCCTGTCAATATACCCGGAATCGCCGCGGGCAAAACAACCTTCACAATTGTTTGCCATTTAGTAGCACCCATACCATATGAGGCTTCGCGTTGCTCCTGCGGGACAGCTCGAATTGCTTCCTGTGCAGAAACGATAATAATTGGCAAAATTAATAAGCTCATCGTAAAGCCTGCTGCTAAAATGCTTTTTCCTAAGTCTAATAAGCGAACGAAAATCGTTAATCCTAATAGACCGAATACAATGGAAGGTACACCCGCTAAGTTGGAAATATTAATGCGAATGAAATCATTGAAACGATTTTTTTTCGCATATTCCTCTAAATAAATCGCTGAACTTACACCTAAAATAATGGAAACTGGTGCGACAACAGCCATTAGCCATAAAGAACCGATAAGTGCCGCTTTAATTCCCGCTTTTTCAGGTACACGTGAGGCAAAATTCGTTAGGAAGCCAAAGTTTAAATGACTTAATCCTTGTGAAAGAATTCGCGCTAATAATATTAATAAAGCTACTAAAGCAAAAGTTGTTGCGACAATAAAAATAGTTTTCCATACTTTATTCATCTTTAGTCGCATGCTCATGCGCTTCATTACAGCAGTATCATTCAAATATTTCATTTTAATACTCCTCTCTGAAGCGTTTTGAAATATATTGTGCAAGCAGGTTCATAATCAGTGTGAAAATAAATAATGTGAAGCCTACTGCATAAATAGAATAATAAATTGTTGTACCATAGCCAGCATCACCTGTTGATACTTGTACGATGTATGCTGTCATTGTTTGAATTGAATCTGTTACCGCAAAATCAAATTTAGGTGTTGACCCACCTGCCAGCGATACAATCATCGTTTCACCGATAGCACGTGAAATCGCTAAAACGATAGAGGCAATAATCCCCGATAATGCGGCTGGTAAGACTACCTTAATCGCTACCTCAAATTTTGTTGCACCAAGTCCAAGTGCACCTTCACGAATAGAGTTCGGTACAGAGCTCATCGCATCCTCTGACAGTGATGCAATCATCGGCAAAACCATAATCCCTACAACAATCCCCGGGCTAAGCGCATTGAATATTTTCAGCGATGGTATCAATTGCTGTAAAAGCGGTGTGACAAATGTCAATGCAAAGAATCCATAGACAATTGTTGGAACACCAGCAAGTACTTCTAAAATTGGCTTAATAATACGGCGCGTTTTATCAGATGCATATTCACTTAAATAAATCGCCGCACCAAGACCAAATGGTACTGCTACTAATACAGCGATGCCAGTAACCTTTAATGTCCCAAAAACAAGTGGTAATATGCCATATAAAGGCTCTTTCCCTGAGAATGGAAGCCATTCTGTACCGAATAAATAATCAGTTATTGATACTCTCTGAAAAAACTCAAACGTTTCAAAAATAAGTGTAAAAACAATACCAAAAGTCGTTAGTACAGATAATGCTGCCGCTACTAAAAGCAATATAGGCATTGTTTTTTCTACTAGTTTTTTACCCTTTCTTTCACGGGATTTTGCAATCATTTGTTGTACGGATTGCTCACTTGCTTTTCCGGTCATTTGTCGATAAACTCCTTTCCGTTTAAGGAAAGAATGTGTGCTTTACGCACACATTCTTAAATGTTGCTTGATGCATTATTTTTTTAATGCTTCTAAAGCAGCTAAGCCTTTTGTATACTCTTCAGCCGGTAAGCGTACATAGCCTGTTTCTTCAGCCATATCGCCAGCATTTTCTAATGTAAAGCGTAAGAAATCATAAGCTGCTTCGTTAGTTGCCATTGCTTCATTTTTCACATAAACAAATAATGGACGAGATAATGGTGAATATTCTCCTGATTCAATTGTGTCGCTGTTTGGCTCTACACCATTTACAGAAACAGCGTGTAATTTACCTTCATTCGCAATATAGTATGAGTAACCAAAGAATGCGATGGCATTTTTATCTGCAATAACACCTTGTACTAATACGTTGTCATCTTCAGATAAAGTAGCTGATTTCACTAAATCTTCACCGTCTAAAATTACTTCATCAAAATAATCGTAAGTACCTGAATCTGTTCCTGGTGCGTAGAAGACTACCTCTTCAGCTGGCCAAGATGGGTCAATATCAGACCATTTTTTCGTTGTACCGTCTTCAATCCATAATTGCTTTAGTTGGTCAACTGTTAAGTCTTTCGCCCATGTATTTTCAGGGTGAATAACAACAGATAATCCGTCATATGCTACAGCAAGCTCTGTATATTCAATACCTGCTTCTGCTAATTTCTCTACTTCTGTATCTTTAATCGGACGAGAAGCATTCGAGAAGTCTGTCTCTCCATTAATGAATTTTTCAAAACCTCCACCAGTACCAGAAACCCCTACAGATACTTGAACTTTCCCTTGTACTGCAGCGTACTCCTCAACAAGTGCCTCAGTAATCGGTGCAACTGTTGATGAACCATCACCAACAACCGTTCCTGTTAATTGTGCGTCACCAGCTTCTGCGTTTTGTGCTCCACCAGTTTCTACATTTTCTGCATTATCAGTGTTTGGTGTTGATTCAGAATCATCTCCGCCACATGCTGCTAATAATAATGCTGCACTTAATACTGCTGCCTTGCCTGCGTACTTCCATTTACTCATTTGTCTAGTCCTCCAATAACTTTCGTAGTCAGTTGTTGTTACATTCATTACTATAAAGACTTTTTGTTGAGTGAATTTAAATACAATGTTAAGGCTGTGTAAAGTAGTGTAGAAGTTTTGTAAATAGAAAAAGACTCCTCTATACAAAATATCTTGTATAGTAGAGCCCTTCGCTTGTTATAGCAACCTTATAGTCAATTACGCTGAAATGTAATTGCGTTCAGCGGGTGTCTGAACACCTGTTGAAAGAAGTTAGATTTCTATAATTACTTGAAAATAGATAATCAATCATCATCTAAAAGAACTGATTTCATTTTATTTATATACACTAGTAAATGAAGTCTATAATTGTCTTTTATTTAATGTAAAAGTTTCCTCAAGAAAGATGAGAACAACGTCCTTACTATTATAGAAGCTTTTTCACCAAGTTAAAATGCCTCCTATAATACTTTTTTCACTTCTTTAATATGTGTTAATAAGACATCTCGCGTTTCTATCTTCTCTGGCTGTTTTTTAGTTTTTGGCTGTGTAATATCTAGCTTAATTGTGTTAGCGTCTTTCGGGTTACTGTAGCCATTAAATGAAGCATTATAAATAACTTCGCCTGTTTTAAGTGTAACAGTTGCTTTTTTTGCATCAATTAAATTTTTCAAAAATGGATATGTTGTTAAATTGCGTTTACGTGCAGCAACAGCTAAACGTGGCTCTAAAAATAAAAAGAGCCCTTCTAATACAACAACATAAGCAACTGTCGTACCAATTAATATAGCAGGTCCTACATTTAAGCGTGCCATCATAAATGCATTGCTTATCGCCCCTAAAAACACAATAATGTGATATAAAATTTTTCGCATAGTAAAATCCTTTCTTCTTTTAATTAAGCAGTAGTTTATATCCGATTTTCGGCAATGTTTAATATAGAAAATAGCTATTTAAAATACTCTGTTATGTACTGATTAATTAACTATGGGGCCACCCAAAAAGGATTTTCTTTTTTGAGTAGCCCCTTATGCTATTATAACGCTATTCTGTTGCTGTTTTCTGCTCCTCATCTTCATCAAGACGCTCTTCAGAAAATGGCGCAAGAATTTTTTGTGTTGCTGAGCTTTCTTTTATTCCATTTTGCTCATATTTTTTTTGTAGTTCAAAGTAGTAATCTGCGATTTCACGTGCGATTTCATTATTTTGCGTTAAATACACACTGAAATCTGTCGTTACCCACGGAATGACAACCGCATATGCGATTTGTGGGTTATCGTATGGCGCAAAGCCAACATGTGTTAAAGTCGTTGTATTCGTCCCAAATTTATCACGCTGCGGTCCATAATATACTACCTCTGCCGTACCAGTTTTACCTGCTGCCGTATATGGCGCATCATGGAATGATCTATATGCAGTCCCTTGGGAACCAACATAAACTTGTCGCAAACCTTTTTTCACTTGCTCGATTTCAGCATCTGTATTCGAAATACGGTTTAAAATTGTTGGCTCTACTTCCTGAACGAGTGCGCCTAATGTTTCCCCGTCTGTAGAAGGTTTACGAATCTCCTTTAACATACGAGGCTGTACGCGGTAGCCACCATTGGCAACTGTCGAAATATATTGTGCTAACTGCAATGGTGTATACGTATCAAATTGTCCGATAGCTAAGTCTAAAATTTTACCCGGCGTATCCATTATCCCTTGATAACCAGCAAATTCTCCCGGTAAATCGATGCCAGTTGGCACACCTAAACCGAATTGCGAGTAGCCATTGCGCATTCTTTGTAATGTATCATCACGCAAGTTAAGTCCCATATTATACGTATAGCTTTTTCCACCAATTGCCATTGCAATTTTAAACATATACGAGTTCGATGAGCGCTCTAATGCTTTAAGCTCATTCATTGCAATACGGCTGCCACGGTTAAAAATGGAGCTTTTCGGGTCTGTGTTTAATAGCTTAATCGGTTCATCTATCATTGTCGTATTTAAGCTCAACACATTTTCTGAATAGCCGGTTAATACAGTTGCAGCCTTTATGCTAGAGCCTGCCTCGTAGGCAGTTGTAAATGCACCGTATGAATAATCAATAATGTAGCTTTCACCTGTTTCAGGGTCCTTTTCGATTTTTTTACCTACAACGGATAAAAGCTCTCCCGTATTCGGGTCCATCATTACAAAAAATGCACGGTCTAATAGACTTGAAGAGCCTAGCGACTTTAACTCAAGCAGTTTTTCCTCAACAATGCGCTCCGCCTCTGCCTGTAGTTCCATATCAAGCGTTGTAATTAAGTCTTTTCCCGGCTCACCAGCATATGTCGTTTGAATTTCAACAACTTGCCCTTTTTTATTCGTCATATTTTTAACGACGGATTTTTCACCCTGCAATATTTCCTCATATTGCGCTTCAAAATAACTTTCACCAACGCGATCATTGCGTGAATAATCACGAGCTAAATAAAAATCAAGCTTATTTTTGGGTATCCCTTTGCTCGGTACAGTTGTTCGACCTAAAAGTGCAAGCGGCGATAACCTAACACGCTTCCAATCTGTCGTTGTATTGACGCCTGGTAAATCAGCTAAACGCTCCGAAACACGAGCAAATTCATCGTCTGTTACGCCTTCACTTTTAATAATTTGCGGTGATAAATTGTAGCCTGATGCCATTTCTCTATAAATAGCAAGCACCTCTAAATCAAAATCTGTCAGCTGTGCTAATTCTTCATCAGTGATACGCTCACGAATACGGCGATCCATTTCTGCATTCACCTGCTTCTCATCAAGCGTTTCATCAGAAGCACGATACGCATCCATTTCTTCCTTTGTTACTTTAGCTAACGCATCTTCATTTTTTAGTAAAATCCAAAAATCCTGCTTATCACGGTAAGTAACACGTTTTGTCGGCTGTTCTATTAATTTTGCTAGTTCAATCGCTACCTCAAGCATATCTTTTTGTTTTGTCGTTTGCATTTTTGTATATGTAATCGCATTTTCTGGCTGATTATCTACTAAAATTCGACCGTAACGATCGTAAATGCGTCCACGTGGTACACTCGTATTTACTCGCACTTCCTCTTTGCGTTCAAGTTCCATCACATATTCCTCGCCCTTAACAATTTGCAAATAACCTAATCGAAAAATAAGTGCTGAGAACAGAATAAAAATTGAAAAGAAAAGGACATTCATTCGAAATGTAAGATTAGCTCGTTGCTTTGCTTTAGGATTTTGATTATTTTTTGTCTTTTGTACTTTTCGCATCTGAAATGCCTCCCCTCCTTTACTCCATAAGATTTAGTATACCATCTGTATACGCTAGAAAAAAGAGAATTACCGCTATTTTGTGACGCTAACAATAAGAAAAAGTTGCAACTCATTCCTTTTCGCATTAGATGTTAGCTAGACGACAAAGAAGCTGCCTGAAAAGTAATAACTTTTCAGGCAGCTTCATCAAGTTCTATTTCGCATTTTCATCGGTTTGATGAATACCGAATATATTGCCTTCTGTATCCTTGTAATATCCTTGCCATGCCATACCCGGAAGCGCATGCTTCGCCTTCGCTACTTTACCGCCATTTGCTAAGATTTTGGATTCAGTTGCATCATAATCCGCTACAATCATTGTGCTTATATAACCATTTGCTGGTTGATTCTCTTCTGGCTCTGCGCCTTGACGCTGCATTAATGCGCCGTTAATGCCGGGTTCTTCCTCACTTCCAGTCACTGCACCAAAATAGGGCATCCCTGCATAATCGCTCCAGTCTTGAAACGTCCAGCCAAACACTTCCCCATAAAATGATTTTGCTCTTTCCATCTCGCTAACATGAATTTCAAAATGAATTAATCTCCCCATACTCCATCCCCTTTTCCTGTCAGTTTTTTCTTACTATACATGTTGATTGATTAATTGTAAACATTATAGAGGCAACAAGCGGTATAATGATAGAAGCATTGGAGATGGAGTGATTTCAAATTGAATAAAAACAACTTTGTAAATGTAGTAGGTTACCAATTAGAAAAAGTACATACAGGCGTGATTAAATGGATAATGGATTCCCAAAATAATTCTGTTTCACTCGATAATAAATACGCTGTCTTAAAAAAATTATTTGCATTTTGCGGCAAATCAATAACATTTAATAAACAGGATATCGAATCTATTATTTGCACACCTGAATTTTCTTTTGGGCGTAAAAGAAAAATTGATTTGGTTATCAAAGTGAATTTATTTTCTGGTCAATCGAAATACATTGTTATCGAAATGAAAGTCGATTCAATTCCTTATGATAAACAACTTGATGGCACATTCCAAGATTTTGTGAGCACAATTAATAGCGATAAGGACACATGTTTTATGTTATTTCTTTTCGGGTCTTCACAAGTATGCACAGTACCACCAAATAAGAACTTTTTCGTTTGCCGAATTAAGGAGATTATTCACTTTTTCAATCATTTGCAAATACAAAATACAATATATTTCGATTGGATTGAATCTCTAATTGAAGAAAAAGCACGATTAGAAAAAATAAGTGAATTCCTACTTGCAACAGATAATCTTTGGGATACAAATTATTGGTTAGAAAATGGATATAGAATCTGGTTCTCGCTATTTTATTATCTTTATAATCAACTCAAGATGGAGTCGAATATGCCTGAGGAATGGGAGATTTACAGTGGTAGTAATAACCCTGTAATGAATTGGACGCCCGGTTGGAAATCGATTGTCTATAACGATAAGCCACTTTCACTTTATTGGGAATTCAATTATGAAGAACTCGTACTAAAAGTAAAAGTCGATAATACAAACCCAATACCGAGAGAGGCTTTAGCTGATTTTAGAACGAAGATAGCAACCATTTGCGAAATTTCTCCTATTAAAACGGGGAAGAAAACAAAAAATACATACGGCATATACAATTCTCTCTATAAGTGGCATTTTAACTTCAAAGAGCAAACATTTCATGAAATCATGTCAAATACCGAAGATATTTTAAAGAAAATACACCCGCAATTACATTCTCTATAATTTTTTCATACTGTTTGTGGTTTTAAAGGCATGTAAACCTTGCTATACCGATATGTTAGGGAAAATAAAAGAGAATCAGGGAAACATACGAATTGTATGTTTCTGATTCTCTTTTGATTTTTAATTTCATTTATCTTCCTACGCTAGTACCAACTCTTTTACAGAGGGGGATTTAGTATTGAAAAGATAACGATTATTTTGCCGCTTGGAATTTAGCTTCTACGACATCCCAGTTTACTACGTTCCAGAATGCACCGATGTAGTCTGGACGGCGGTTTTGGTAGTTTAAGTAGTATGCATGCTCCCAAACGTCTAAGCCTAAAATAGGCGTTTTGCCTTCCATTACAGGTGAATCTTGGTTAGGTGTAGATGTTACAGCAACGCCATCTCCATCAACGATTAACCAAGCCCAACCTGAGCCGAAACGAGTTGTAGCTGCTTTTGCAAACTCTTCCTTGAACGCATCGAATGAACCAAACTTTGCGTCAATTGCAGCTGCTACTTCACCAACTGGTGTATTTGAACCGCCTGGTGCGATTACTTCCCAGAATAATGTGTGGTTAGCATGTCCACCACCGTTGTTGCGTACAGCCGTTTGTTTGTCAGCTGGAAGTGCATCTAAATTTGCAATTAATTCGTTTACATCTTTACCTGCAAATTCAGTACCCTCTAATGCAGCGTTTACATTCGTAATGTACGTTTGATGATGCTTTGAATGGTGGATTTCCATTGTACGCGCATCAATATGTGGTTCTAATGCATCATATGCGTAAGGTAATTTTGGTAATTCGTAAGCCATTATAAATTCCTCCTCAAGTTGAAAAATCATCCTTCATGTATAAGGTTATCAAAATTGGTACAGTCCTTCAATGAAAAAAACTTAAGAACAAATATTTCGGTCTTTTGACGGAACTAAATCGCAAAAACAAAAATAATAATCATAATTGCTTGAATTGTACCTTTTGCTGCGACGGACGTTAAAAAACCTATAACTGAGCCAACACCCGTACGAACTGCCTGCTTCAATGTCGTTCTCTCAACAACTATTTCACCAATGACTGCCCCTAAAAATGGACCGATTAAAATACCTGCAAAGGGAATTACAAATGGCCCTATAAGCAATCCAATTGTGCTTCCCCACATCCCTGCTTTTGAGCCCCCAAATTTTTTAACGCTGATTAAATTGGCAATCGTATCAGCTGCAAATAATAAAGCGACAAACAGCACTTCAATTACCCAGAACCACCACGGCAAGGAGAATGTGTAAAACACGCCATAAACAATAAAGCCTGCCGCAATAAATAAAACAGATGGAATAATTGGATAAACAAGCCCAATAAAACTAGTGATGAAACATGCAATTATTAATACCCATGCGATTATATCCATGAATTCAACTCCTTATCATTATTTATCCCGCATTAACGGGCAGTAAGACGCCCACTTCAAGACTTAAGTGAAAATACACAAAGGATAAGTAGGAGATCAACAGCCCGTAAAAGCCCGATTGAGGCCAACACGATGTTGGTCACACAAGCATTTTCGCAGGATGCGAAGATCTTAGTTTGTGTTCCTCTATCAACAATCAGTGGAGGATGAGGAAAACCTCCACTGATTGAAGTTTCACTTTATCTACGTCTATATTGATTGAATGGTTTCAAGATGGCGCTTTCTATTTTCCTGTTATACTTTTCATGATACACTGACTGTTGGAGGAGAGTATAAAATGAAATTAAAACATTCACAGCTTTTTCTTGCAAGCTTGTACGAGCCGAAAAAGCTTGCTGCCTATAGAATTATGCCGATTGGAAAAGTGATTCAATACGTTTTTTTGCTCATTACAGCAATGACTGCTTTTTCACTAGGAAAGTTTTTTAATACCGAGGTGGAACAAATTTTCTCTTATAAAGAGATAGAGGAGTTTGCCAGTGATTTAAAGTGGCTCGTTTACATAATTTCAATTGTTTTTTTATTCGTTATGAACACGCTTATTTTATTTGCTAAAATTAGCATTTATGCTTATGCAGGAAAACTATTTTTAAAGCCGTTGAAACGGCGCGGTGAGTATCGACAAGTATGGCGCACAGCCGCCTTTGCCATTACATGGGAAGTAATTTTATCCATCGTTTTAAGCTTCTTCGTCATCCCTTCAGTTATCTCGATGTTATTATTTATTGTTGTGACGATGACAATGCTGTTAATGGCAATAACGAAATACCCGAAAATGCCTCGAGTGTAATGAGTGTTAAAGACAACGAAAACGAGATTTTTTTCAAATTCAAAAAACTGCTTGATTCACTATTTGCAACCTTTTAATAAATGATTTCCCTTTATAATGCGGCTGAAACATAAACGCCACGGGACTGTCTGAAAAGTCCCTTTTATCTTGTCAAAGCATTGAATTAAAGCTTCTCTTTTATCGAAGGTAAAAATCGTTGAAGCCCGTGTTTATCATAGCTTTAAAGGAGGCCCTCTCTATTTCTATAAGTGAATATTTTTGTGAAAGATAATCGCTACTGTCCCAAAAGCCGGCTATGCACGGCTTTTGGGACAGCCTCGCCACCACTAAAAAATACTTAAATGATAATGCTTTGATAGTTCCTCTAAAAACCTCATACCAGCTACGCTATTTCCTACAGCATCAATTGCTGGGCCAAAAATCCCGATACCAATCGTCCCCTGTAATTGTTCAATTTGCGCATCCATTGCAACACATAAAATGCCACCAGAAACACCGCTTTTTGCTGGTAAGCCAACAAATGCTGCAAATTTGCCAGATGCATTGTACATACCGCAAGTAAGCATAAGTGCTTTCGCGATTTTAGCGATTTTAACATCAAAAATTTGCTGCTTTAATAGCGGGTGATAACCATCGTTTGCAATAACTAAGGCAATCATTGCGAGCTGCTTTACATTAATCAATAAAGCGCATTGCCTTAAATAGGCTTCTAAAGCCATTTCTACATCGCCCTGCAAATAGCCGTTTGCCTTTAAATAATAGGCAATCGCTCGGTTACGGTAGGCTGTTTCCCATTCAGAAGTAAAGACTTCTTCACTCACCTCACATCGTTCATTCGTAATTTTTTGGATAAAGCTTTGCAAATTGCTCACTTTTTCCTCTACCTGCTCACCCGGAAGCATCGATGAAATTGTAATAGCGCCCGCATTAATCATTGGATTAAAGGGTTTGCCTGGCTGATGACTTTCTAGGCGAATAATTGAATTGAAAGGATCGCCTGTTGGCTCCACATCAACATATTTTAGGACTTGTTCAATACCGTATGTTTCACAAACAAAAATAAAGCTAATGACCTTTGAAATGCTCTGTAAAGTAAAAAAATGCTCATAATCTCCTTCTTGAAATGCTCTACCATTCCCATCAATTAATGAAACCGCTAATAGCTTTGGGTCAACATTACTTAATGCTGGTATATATGTAGCAACATGCCCTTCTTTATAAAATGGCTGTGCATCATGAAGAAATTGCTGTAATTGTTGCATCTCTTATTTCCCTCCAAAAATTAATAAATGTCGATTGTCAAGAATAGAATACACCAATTAGACATGAAATAGTATCGCTACTCTATTTTTTAGGAGGTTTACTATGCGTTATATTATTTTTACAATATTATTTTTTATTATTGCGACAGTCGTCAAAATAGATTTACAGGAAGGGACACTGCCCCTTGCTTCCTTTTATGCTCAAGAAGATTGCGAGGAACAAATCGACTACGAATGGCATAATGTTATCGTTCGAGTACAGCATCGCGATACGATTTACAGCTTATTTGCAGCAACTCCTTCTGATGCTCCATCACCTGAACGCCTTGCTGAATTTTATAAGGCAAACCCACATTTACAACAGCAATCGCTTGTTCCGGGTGAGTTGATAAAATTACCAATTCGCAAACAAAAGGAAAATAAATGTCTTTAAAGCGCTCTCTTTCTGAAACGCCGTAGTTAATTCTTGTCCTTGCTTATTTTCACTGCTAAAATAGTGACTGTGAGAGTATTTTTTCGAGCATTCGTTTTGTCATGCAACTACAAATCATTATGTTGCGTCATATTACGAAAACTTGAAGGCAATTGCACAATCGTGCAATTGATTTTTGTAAGCCCAAAAAGGAGAGAATTTATATGAGTGAAATCGTTCACCGTTCCAATACACGCCCCGTACGCGTAGGAAACTTAACAATTGGTGGCAGCAATGAATTATTCATCCAAAGCATGTGTACAACAAAAACACATGATGTGGAGGCAACTGTAGCAGAAATTTTACGTTTAGAGGAAGCAGGCTGCCAAATCGTACGTGTTGCTGTACCAGATGAACGTGCGGCGGATGCAATCGCAGAAATTAAAAAGCGCATCCATATTCCACTTGTTGCAGATATTCATTTCGACTATAAGCTCGCATTGAAGGCAATTGAAAATGGTATAGATAAAGTACGTATTAATCCAGGTAATATCGGTCGTCGTGAAAAAGTAGAGGCGGTTGTAAATGCAGCAAAAGCAAAAAATATTCCTATTCGTATCGGTGTAAATGCTGGTTCATTGGAGCGCCATATTTTAGAAAAATACGGCTATCCTACAGCAGATGGGATGGTTGAATCTGCACTACATCATATTAAAATTTTAGAAGACTTAGATTTCCACGATATTATCGTATCGATGAAAGCATCTGACGTAAACCTTGCAATCGAGGCATATGAAAAAGCAGCAAAAGCATTCGATTACCCATTACATTTAGGGATTACAGAATCGGGTACATTATTTGCAGGTACTGTAAAATCAGCGGCTGGTCTTGGTGCTATTTTATCAAGAGGTATTGGTAACACATTGCGTATTTCCTTATCTGCTGACCCAGTAGAGGAAGTAAAAGTAGCACGTGAGCTATTAAAATCATTTGGTCTTGCTTCTAATATGGCGACACTTATTTCATGTCCAACATGTGGACGCATTGAAATTGATTTAATATCCATCGCTAATGAAGTGGAGGAATATATTTCCACGCTAAATGTTCCATTAAAGGTTGCAGTGCTTGGCTGCGCAGTAAATGGTCCGGGTGAAGCGCGTGAGGCTGATATCGGTATCGCAGGTGCCCGCGGTGAAGGCTTGCTATTTATGAAAGGCAAAACAGTCCGCAAAGTTCCTGAAGAGACGATGGTTGAGGAATTGAAAAAAGAAATCGATAAGCTTGCTGCCGAAATGGCAGAAAAACGAGCAGCGGAAGAAGCTCGTGCTTAATAAGGCGTGATGACAATGACAAAAAAAACGAGATTCGGCATTGATATTGATGGCACTGTTACTTGTCCAGCAACGTTAATTCCACATATTAATAAACAATACAATGTTCATATTACGCTTGACGATGTCGTAGAATATGATTTTTTAAGTGCATTCCCGCATCCTGTCGACCGGGATGAATTTGCCCATTGGTTTGCGACAAATGAGCCTCAGCTTTATGCAGCGAGCGAGCTTGCAGACAATGCTAAATCCATTTTAAATGACTGGAAAAATCGCTACGAGCTATTTTACATTTCTGCACGTGGTGAAAACGTTCTTGATATAACAAAAAATTGGTTTCATACACATGCCATTCCATATGACCATATCGAATTGATTGGCAGCCACGATAAGTTGTCTACAGCGAAGCAACATGGTGTCGATGTATTTTTCGAGGATAAGCATGACAATGCTGTGATGCTTGCAGAAGAATTAGACATTCCCGTTATTCTATTCGATACACCTTATAATAGGCTTGCAATCCCTAACAAAGTGATTCGTGTTAACAATTGGATTGAAGCAAACGATTGGATTCGTAGAAATTTTTAATGACCTAAAAAGGGGGCGTCCAAAAAGCCGTGCATAGCCGGCATTTTGGACGCTAATGCTGGTATTTTAGCAAAATGTTTGCGTCTCTAAAATAGAGAGCTTTCTTTGAAAACGCTAGAAACACAGGGGTTAGCGGTGCTTCTCCAAAATGAAAGAGAAGTGGCAAAAGTCCTCCTTAACATGCGATTTCTAGACAAAACCCTCTTTTTAGACAGCAGCTTTTTTTAGATGTCCAAAATCCCGCGCAACCACCTGTCCACAAAGCTTTCAAATGTAATGCCATATTGATTATAAATTTCGTGATAAACAAAATAAACACCGAGCCTTTCTAGTAGCTCATCATCAATGCGCATACACCCCTACCCTTTCTAAAACTAGCATACGTGCTGGGACTGGCTAATATGAAAAAACTAGCTAAAGGAACGCAATTATAGTCCTAAAGTAATTATTCTCCCAATTCCCGTGAAAATCATTATTATTGATACTCCATAATATAATTGTTTCATGTTGAAGCCCTGAAAACACATTACACCAACTACATTACTGGGCGGTCAAGTAATATAGTTGCTTAGTTTTTTGCAAGGTCACTAAATAAGAATCAATGGCTGTAACAATAAAGTCGTTTAATATACTGGATGATTTTAGATAATCAAAACGTGTGGCTGTGGAGATCCATAGGTCAAATTGTATGTGAGGGACGATAAAACGATAGAAGCGACATCGTCAGAAGTCTTACATTGTATTTTGCACAAAAAAGGGGGCGTCCAAAAAGCCGTGCATAGCCGGCATTTTGGACGCTAATGATGGTGTTTTAGCAAAATGTTTGCTCATCTAAAATAGAGAGCTTTCTTTGAAAATGTTAGAAAAATAGGGTTTAGCGGTGCTTCTCCAAAATGAAAGAGAAGTAGCAAAAGTCCTCCTTCACATGCGATTTCTAGACAAAACCCTCTTTTTGGACAGCCCCTTTTTCTTTTTATTATTTTTGCATAATTCGATATAAAAATGCGACAAATTGCGCTCTTGTGACAGGCTCGTTTGGTCTGAATTGGCCGTTATCACCGAGTGTAATCCCTTCGCGCTCTAGCGTCGCAATATAACCAGCACTCCAGTGGGAGCCTGCCACATCTACAAAGGAACTTGTGCCTTCTGGTGTTAGCTCAAGCACGCCCACAAGCACTTTAGCTAATTGCGCTCTCGTCATATTTTCTGCTGGGAGAAACGCACCACTTGCCCCGTCTATAATGCCTGCTTGTTGCAATGTTTGAATCGCCTCATAATGAGGGTGTGTGGACGGTACATCCGAGAAACCATCTGCTTCTCTCACTGCATCTAGTGAAAATGCTCTTGTTAGTAGCACTGCCACATGCATACGACTAATCGGAGCATTCGGACGGAAAGTACCATCTTCAAAGCCTTGGATAATACCGAGAGCTGTTAGTTCCTCAATCATCTCTTTTGCCCAATGTTTTTCTACATCATGAAATGGTATGATTGGCTGTGCTGGCTGTGAGGGTTCAGGTTCCTCTATAGGTATTGCTGTCCATTTTGCATAGAGCGAAATATTTTCTCGCAAAATCGTTTCCTCTTCCCATCGTTTTGTCAATGCCTCATCTTGATACCAACCTTCAAAGCGATAGCCCTCCCTTATTGGTACAGGTAAATCGCCAACTTTTGTATGAGAGCTTATGTCGATTGGTGCTATCGCTGTGCCACCGTTCGCATGCAATGTGATTCTCACCTTTGTTGGTGGCGAGTAATAATTGTTGTTTAATGTAGGGGCTGGATTGCTACCTCCACCTGTTGTTGGTGGATTTGCTGTCCACTCGGCATAAAGTGTGACATTCCCTTGCCCCATTTGGAAAATTGCATTTTCAGCATAAGATATCCCTTTGCCGTCTGCTTGCGTATTCCAGCCCTTGAACGTATAGTTCGTTCGAACAAGCTGACCACTATTGCCCTGCACTGTTGCGCTAGCATTTTCTTCATATGCTTGATAATCCTGTGGCACAGTACCACCTGTTGCCCCGTTTCTATCATAAATCACTGTATATGTTGGATTCATTGTCCATTTCGCATACAGTGTAATCGCCTCGGTTACGACATTCGTCGCAAAACCCCATTCATCAGTGAATGCCGCATCCTTATACCATCCAACAAATGCATGCCCTTGTTTGCTTGGTGGAGTGGGTTCACTTATCTGCGTATTGTACGGTATTTGCTGTGCGATTACAGCACTGCCACCGTTTGATTCAAAGGTTACTAGATAGGTTTCCACTGTCCATTTCGCATAGAGTAGTTGATTTTGGGTACCCATTATGAAAGTAGTATTTTCAGCATAGTCGAGTCCTTGACCATCCGCCTCAGTATTCCAGCCTTCGAATGTATAGCCTGTTCTTTCTAAAATGCCACTATTATTTTGTACAGTTACAGTGTCGCCCTGTTTATAAGTCATTTGATCAACTGGTCTATTACCTGTCGCGCCGTTTGCATCATAGAATACATGATAAGCAAATTCCGACTCATATGCACCTAAATCGATGAAACTACCTTGAATACGTGGATTGTTTAAAAGGTCAGTTGATTGTGTATTTAACGCATTATTTCCTTTATTAATGGCCGGCGACCCTGCCCGTAATTGATAGTTGTGTTGACTTGAGTCTATAAAAATAGCTTCTGGTGTATACGCAACGGATTGTATATCCGTTGTTGACTGATGGAACTTAGCTAAAATATTCCCACTTTCCTCTACATCCAGTAAACTGTTTTCAATCATCGCGTTAACACTTGAATGAAGCGCTGGCTCGCCATTGTTGCCAGCAATGATACTATTGTCTATTTTTGGACTGCCACCATAGATGGCTCCTTTATTCAGTGTTGTTTCATTACCACTCATTGTGACATTTTTTAGCGTGGGGCTACTACTATTATTGAACATGCCGCCTCCAGAATGCGCTTCGTTGCTGCTGAATGTCACATTTGTTAGCGTGGGGCTACTATTATAATTGTACATGCCACCTCCATCAGATGCTGTGTTGCGCTCAAAAGTGACATTTGTTAGCGTGGGACTGCTACTACTACTATTGGACATGCCGCCTCCAGAAGATGCTGTGTTGCGCTCAAAAGTGACATTTGTTAGCGTGGGACTGCTACTACTATTGTACATGCCGCCTCCATAATATGTTGCTGTGTTGCTGCTGAATGTCACATGTGTTAGCGTGGGGCTACTACTACTATTGGACATGCCGCCTCCATAATATGTTGCTGTGTTGCTGCTGAATGTCACATGTGTTAGCGTGGGGCTACTACTACTATTAGACATGCCGCCTCCAGCAGTTTTTGCTGTGTTACTATCAAATATGACATTTGTTAACCTGGGGCTACCACCAATATTGTACATGCCGCCTCCTTCAGAATATGGTGCTGTGTTGCTACTGAATGTCACACGCGTTAGCGTGGGGCTACTATTATTATTATACATGCCGCCTCCATAAGATGCTGTGTTACTTTCAAATATGACATGTGTTAGCGTGGGGCTACCACCAATATTGTACATGCCGCCTCCTCTAGAATATGGTGCTGTGTTGCTACTGAATGTCACATGCGTTAGCGCGGGGCTACTATTATAATTATGCATGCCGCCTCCATCAGATGCTGTGTTGCCCTCAAAAGTAACATTTGTTAGCGTGGGGCTACTATTATAATTATGCATGCCGCCTCCCCTACGATTTATTGCATTTCCTCCCTTAATCGTTACACCGTCTAAAATGGCTGTAGCGTTTAACTGCAAGCCATCTGGATGATAGAATACATGGTAACTATTTCCTTCATTATCGGTTGGTGTGTTATCAATATCACCACTTAAAATCGTTGGATACTGCTCCCAATCGCGTGCTGTTCGCTCGGTTTCTGTACCACTAAAACCTCCGTAAATGGCTACATTATTTTGCATTTGGAAGGTTTTATAACGATTATCTGTCCCCCCAACTTTTTTTGTCGGTTTATACGTACCTTGTGCTAGCCAAATTTCTACTGCCGTTGCCCCTGCATTTAATTTACTGGATGCTTCATCAAGTGCTGACTGTAAATCGTTATAGGCGGTTGCCCAATCTATGCCATCGCCACCGTTTTCCTTTGCTGCATCGACATAAATAACCGTACTATCCGCTGTCGTTTGTATCATTTGGATGGTAGCACTATCAGGGGAAGCCGTTACCAATTGTTCTACTATAGGGCTTTTCGCCGTTTTCCCTGCATAATAAGGCTGACTAGACAAATTCTCAATTGCCATTGTTGGTAAACTACCAAATAACGTTTGCATAAACAAAACAACAATCGCTATAAGTACAAGAGTTAGCTTTGTTTTTCGTTGCATATTTGTTGCTCCTTTCGCTTGATTTTGTTATCTCGTAGACACATTATATAGTGCGAAGGTTAAAATTAGGTTAAAAAAGTTGATTTATTTTTTCACTACTCCTTGTTGGAAAATGCACCTAAAGCGGTGTTTGGTTGCTTTTCATACAAATGCTATTGAATATTATGGGCTGTTTATAGAATAGCATGGCTAACATTTCTAAATGACTCCATTAAACAACTTTATTATTTATTCGCCGCAAATAACAAAAGCACAGGAACTCTCGAATTTTAACAAGATTCCTGTGCTTAATTAGGTTTTAAATTGTTTTTTCTAAGCTTTTAATCATATTAACCATATGTGTTTGCGTTTTCACTAGCTTTTGTTCATCTACGTGAACTTCTTCGCCTTCCCTAAAGAAATCTGCAAAATGTTGTCCTTCATATCTTGGCACAACATGCATATGGAAATGTGTTAATTCATCAAAAGCGCCACCGTTTTGACATACAGTAATGCCATCTGGCTGAAACAACGTTTTGATTGTCTTTGATATAAGCTGTGTCGCTTCCATTACTGCAGCTGCCATGTTTCTATTAAGCTCATCGAAATAACATACATGTTTTTTAGGCAAGATTAACACATGTCCTTCATTATAAGGGGCGCAATCTAAAATGCAGCATACATGCTCGTTTTCAAATATTACATAAACGGGTGCTTTTTTGTTTGCTAAATGACAGCCTAGACAATTCACTTGCTTACCTCTGAAAACCAAGCCATCAAATCGTTCAATTCTTCCGCGATTACTCCATGCCCATCCGCGTATGTTTTAAAGGTTATTTGTGCGCCGTATTCCTCGAAGAATTCTGCACTAGCTTTGCCCCATGCAAGTGGGTAAACATAATCATACTCCCCATGCGCAATAAACATTTTGACATTGCCTAATGGTAGTTTGCGATATTCCTCTACTACAAATTGAGGGACAAAGCCGCTTAAAACTACAGCCCCGTGAAGCGTATCGCCCATTATAACAGTTAAAGCCTGAACAAGTGCTGCGCCTTGGTTGAAGCCCATGAGATATAGCGCTTCCTTTTTCAATGAAAACTCTACGACTGCTTCTTCAATAAATTGTTTTGTGAATTGTACAACTTGGTCAAAGACATCCTGATTCGGTAGACCTTCCTCTTCAAATGTATAAAAGGCGTAGCCTGGCGGATGCGTAATCGGACCGCGCAAGCTAAAAATATGACAGTCAAACGGCATATTTTCAACAAGTTGTAATAAATCTTGCTCATTGCTACCTAAGCCGTGCAATAAAAAGATAGCAGGCTTTTCGCCCGTTTCCTTTGGTGCTATATGTGTAAATATATATGGTGATTTCATCGCTACTTTCTCCTATTCTGTTAATTCCATGCGATTGACAAACTGATCAGCATAATAGGCTACATAGCCCTCAATAATTTTTAATGTTTCCTCAAAATCTCCCTCTAACACTACGTTTGCCTGTGGCTGTATTGTTAAATAGGTTAAAAAATCATAGCGCAGCGAGTGCTCTACTGATGCATACGCATAATCATAGATAACTGCTTCCTCTGTGACATTTAAGGCCTTATATTGGCTATGGAATAATTTTGTATAATCCTCCATTTTTTCAGAAACAAATTGGCGGATGCGCATCTGCTGTGCGAGCGATTCGCTTTCAATATAGGACACTGCTGGCACTTGTCCTTGTCCATATGTAGCGCGTAAAATTTTTATCCATGCCGCTTTATTTTCAACAAAGTACGTAATATTTAACATTAAACGGTCAAAAAAGTCTTGCTCATTTGCCGCGGACTCTTTTTTAGTAGCAATATTTTGTTTAATTGTTTTTTCGAATTGTGCTACATCTGCTTTTTGTGTTAGCAGAAACATTAATTCTTCAATATAATGGTTTACTTCTTGCTGTGTTCGCAAACTCTACACTCCCTTTTACGTTAAAAAATATATTGTCTCATATTTTCAAGTGTGTTTTCAATCGCACCCTTTAATGACTTTTGTTCCTGACGACAACAGGCCAATGCATCTTCCAATGCAATAAGTGCTTGCTCTAAAAACGCATCATGTTGCAAGCTTTTATATAGCTCTACTAAAATAAGTGCCCGATTCCAATGCCAGCGAGCATTTTGTTCATCTAAGTCAATCGCTCGCTCCAAATAGCCTAATATCTCAAACGGTGTGTAATCTAAGCGCTGCATTGTTTGCGCTGCTAAACCATAATAAACAGCTTTATTTGGATTATATTTAACAGCCTGTAAAAAGCAATGCACACTTTCCTCATAATGATGTGCAAATAAAAAAAGCTGTGCTTGTGTAAAAAAGGATTGCGCCCGCTCTTGGTCTGTTCCAGTACGCGCGCGTTCTTCAAGTTGACGTGTTCTTGCTACAAACTGCTCTTCCTCAGTAATTTCGCGAATAGCTAATACTTCGTCCTGCTCGACATATGTCTCATCTGCCCTCTCGATTGCTTGCTCTTCACGCATTGTATAGCGAGGAATATTTGCTAATTGATAACGTTCATACAATGCAATCACCTGCTGTGCAAATGGTGAATCTTGCTGCAACTGCGCCTTTTGAAAGCAGGCATGTAATTGTCCATTATAAAATAATTGCTCCAGTTTCAATACTTTTCACTCCCTATCTTTTTAGTATACATGATTCAAGCAAAAATTTTTTAATAAAATTATTAATCCCTACTTGACTAATACACTTTATAGGAATAGAATACAATATGCTAAGTAAATATAACTAGGAGGTTATTATTAATGAATTTCATTGTACTGATAAATATTATCGCATTACTTGTGTTAATCGGTATTTTATATGCTTTAAAGAAAAAGAATATTAAATTTTCAACACGTGTCTTTATCGCATTAGGTTTAGGTATTTTGCTTGGGGCAGTGTTACAGTTTATTTATGGCTCCGGTGCTGAGGAAGTAGTAAATACAGTTCCTTGGTATAATATTATCGGAACAGGCTATGTCAAATTATTGCAAATGATTGCTATGCCACTTATTTTTATTTCTATTTTAGTAGCATTCACAAAAATGAAGGTTGGTAAAAACTTCGGAAAAATGGCTGCACTCATTTTAGCTATTTTAATTGGCACTACAGCAATTTCAGCAGCGGTTGGTATTACAACAACAGCCGTTTTTAATCTAGATGCAACACAAATATTACAAGGTGATGCAGAAGTTGCACGTGGTGAATCACTCGTAGAACGCTCTGAATCTTTAGCTGCGGCATCGCTACCACAGCAAATTGTGGAATTATTCCCAGCCAATCCATTCGCTGATTTAACAGGGTCTCGTTCAACTTCAACAATTGCTGTCGTTATTTTCTCTGCATTTTTAGGCTTCGCTTATTTATCAGTGTCACGTAGAGATCAGGAAACTGCAGCAACAATAAAAAAAGGTATTGACGCTATTTATGCCCTTATTATGGGGGTTGTGCGCATTGTACTTCGCTTAACGCCATATGGTATTTTAGCAATTATGGCACGCACTGTTGCTACAAGTGATTTTGGGGCAATTTTCAATTTAGGTAAATTCGTTATTGCCTCATACGTTGCATTAATTATTGTGTTTATCATTCATTTGTTGATTATTACATTAACAGGTTTAAACCCATTCACATATGTGAAAAAAGCAGCGGAAACGCTATTATTCGCTTTTACATCTCGTACGAGCGCAGGTGCTTTGCCATTAAATATTCAAACACAAACAGGCCGCTTAGGGGTTCCAGAAGGAATTGCAAACTTCTCCGCTTCTTTCGGTCTATCGATCGGACAAAACGGTTGTGCTGGTGTGTACCCTGCTATGCTAGCTATTATGATTGCACCGACTGTCGGTATTAATCCGCTCAGTCCAGTCTTTATTGCAACAGTTATTATCGTTGTAGCAATTAGTTCATTCGGTGTTGCAGGCGTTGGTGGTGGAGCAACATTTGCCGCTATTTTAGTACTATCTGCACTTGATTTACCAATTGCCCTTGCAGGTGTTTTAATTTCGGTTGAACCATTAATTGATATGGGTCGTACAGCATTAAACGTAAGTGGTTCGATGACAGCAGGTGTCGCTACAGCTCGTGTAACAGGAGAACTTGATAAAGAAGTCTATGATACACCTTCCGCTACAAAGCAGCTAATCGACGCATAATAAAAGCGTCCAAAATAGCCGTGCAGTTGTCGGCGGTGCTTCTCCAAAGCGCTCGCTCGATAAAATAACAAAGGTTTCTATGAAAATAGGAAAATATTAAGTATAACAAATTTCCTTCGTATAAAATGAAGAAGTAAAAATTGAATTTTTATTGTAGACGAAAAAATGGGAGCGTCTAATAAGTCTGCAACTATGCGACTCATTAGACAGCCCCATTTTTGTTTTAATGAAGCTTCTGGAAAGTAAGTTTTTCATTTCTTCTCTTACGCTTAGAAGAAACATTACTAAATCATCCATTTTCAAAGAATCCCCTCACTATTCTACCAAGTGAGCATTTTGACAAAATCCCATCAAAAGCGTTCAAAAGGACGACTAACACACGGTCTTTTGAACGCTAAACTGCAACTCTTGTACTAAATTCAGGTAAATATATTGCATAAAAAATTGGAAACGATACAATAGTGGTAAAGATTAGTAAGCCGAGTGAGGTGAGCAAGGATGTTTGAGACAGTTACAGCTGAAAAAAGTTTATTATTTCTAGAAGATGATTTATTAGTAAATGAGTTTAAAGCGTTAGCAAGAAAATTACCGCAATATCATTCAATTCCACAAGCGGGAACCATTAGCTCAAACGATGTTTGGGTTGCTGCATTTAATATTTGGCTACTCTTGCAACCAGATGAATATCTCATTTTGGAATCAGTAGAAAAAACACTCTATTATTCAAGCAATTTTATCATTTTAGATGAATTAAAAAATGATCATTATTTCAAATTTATTAAAACACATCCTGATATAGCTACCGAGTTACTATTCATTACAGCACTTTATCTTGCAGAAGCTTTAAGCCAATGGCTAGCAGAAGTATTATTAGTAGAAAACCGCGAGGATATTATTATTCGCAATAGACGTCGCTCCTATTTTGAGGCACACAAAGGCAGCGACGAAGAGGTACGTCAATTCGTGGAAGATCAAGCAGCCATCGTCAAAATCATCATGCCGATTTTGACGAAAGAAAACACGCTAGAGCGCCTTATTAAAAATAGCTACGATGAGGCTTCAACGCACTTCCATAAAAAAAATATTGTGGTGGAAAATTAAACTATATATGTCAATGGAACTACATGGAATCAATTATGATTTATGTAGTTTTTTTAACGTCTCTCAGCAATATTTTTTGTACCGAAAGCGTAGCGACAGGTACACAGGTATGAGACCAATTTCAGCGGGTGTCCAAACACTCGCTGAAATTTAAGCCTCCGGCGGATGTCAGGGACTTTGAATTGTGCAAGCACCGTTCAAAATCCCAACGCAATTACGCCAAGGCGTAATTGATTAAAGTTTTAATATGTATAAGAAAAAATTACTAGTCAGATGCATGCTTTTTCATTACACTAAACTATAACGAGCATTATTTTTATAGGCTACAAAGAGGAGGCTATATATGATAAACAAACAAATTGAACAAGTGACAGACCAACATGTTGTAAAATCTTTAGAAAAAAATCTAGCAATTGTCCGCTTTAATCTAAATCATGATGTTGAATATGTAAATGAGCAGTTTGCTGCGATGCTCGGCTACAAAGCAGCACAATTAATCGGGGTAAATCATAGCCAATTTTGCTTCCCTGAATTTTCTGAAAGCCCTTCATATAAAGAATTTTGGAGACATATAGAACAAGGGAACTCTTATAAAGACAAAGTTATACGAAAACATGTTTCTGGAGAAAAAATATGGCTAGAAGTAACTTATATGCCTATTTTCTCTGATAATGGTCGTCAAGTGATTGGTGTTAGTAAAATCGCTTTAAACATTACAGAAAGAATGGAAAATGTGAATTCTTTAGCAAATCAACTAAAAGATATGTCGGAAACATTAAATGAAAAATCCCAAATCGGCCATAATGATAGCATCACTTTGCTGAGCAACATTGAGCATATCGAGGAAGAGTCAACAATAAATCAACAAAATTTGCAAGCTTTACAGCGAGAAGCGGAGTCCATTACCAATGTCGTCAAAACCATTCGCGATATTGCTGCACAAACAAATTTACTTGCGCTAAATGCGGCAATTGAGGCCGCTCGTGCAGGTGAGCATGGCAAAGGATTCAATGTTGTCGCTCAGGAAGTACGCAATCTATCAACAAAGGTTTCACAGTCGATTGGCGAAGTAAAGGATAATGTTGACCGTATTATTGATAGAATAAATTCCGTCACGACTAGTATTGATGCTATAACAAAAAGTGTGCAGGGCAGCACAGAGCAAATTGAAAAAACAGTAAATCACTTTCAATATATTGCCCAAACTGCTGAATCATTGGAAAAAAACACAAATGAATTTATTGAGAGAATTTAAAGGGGTTGTACGCTAATGCTTCAACTTTATATGAATAACGAGCATTTTTTAGCTGGAATAACACTGAAGAACGATAGCATGGAATCCAATAATATGGCATTTTACACATCTGAAAGCCCACTGACTGTTCTTCAAAATCGCCAGCAACTTGCTAACGAAATTGGCTATTTACTAAAAGATTTTGTTTGCCCAGAACAAACACATAGTGCAAACTTCCAAAAGATAACGAAATCCCAAAAAGGTAACGGCGCAGAAAATCAAGCATCTGCCATCCCGCAAACGGATGCCCTGTATACGTATGAGCAAGGAGTTGTACTCGCGATTTTTACAGCAGATTGCGTGCCTGTTATCATAACGAATGCCACAACAGGTTTATGTGCCGTAATTCATAGTGGCTGGCAAGGAACTGTGAAAGAAATTACAGCAAAATTGCTACAAAAATTAATGGAGGAAGGAAACAACCCTACTGATTTTCACGTGCAAATTGGCATGGCGTTAAGCCAGCAACGCTTTGAAGTAGATGCAGATGTATATAAGCAGTTTCAAGCGCTTGGCTATGCTGATGATTTTATGTACTTTCATAAGCCAACAAAAAAATATCATATCGACAATCAATTCACTGTACGACAGCAATGTCTACTAGCTGGTGTGCCAACAGAAAATATACAGCTCGACCGAACATGTACATACGACGCAGCACATGGCTTCTCCTACCGCCAACAAAAAACTTGTGGTAGACATATGATTTTTGTTGTACGTAAATAAAATAGAAAAGCCGCCTGAAATCAAAATTCCGATTTTAGGCGGTTTTTTTAAAGAAATTTGCAAAACTGTAATCAAGATAACATACATTGACATACAATACACTATACTGTACTATACACAGTATATAAGGAGTGGATTATATGAGCTCGTTAATTGATTCTTTCACAATTGAATTGAGACGCGGCACGTTGACTTTAGCCGTCTTAAGCCAATTACAAACACCTCAGTATGGCTATTCACTTGTTCAGCGCTTAGAACAAGCAGGCGTTAGTATTGAACAAAACACGCTATATCCCCTGCTAAGACGTTTAGAAAAGCAAGAACTTGTCACAAGTAGTTGGGATACAACTGAAAGCAGACCACGTAAATATTACGTAATTAGCAATTATGGCAATGAGATTTTTGAGCAGCTAAAAACAGAATGGCTAACTTTAGCAAGTGAATTAAATACTTTGTTACAAGGAGATGATAAATAATGAAGTTAATTGAAGCGTATGTGTATGAGGTAACACGTAGATTACCTAAAAAAAGCCGAAATGATATTGCACTTGAGCTGACATCAACAATTGAAGATATGCTACCAGACAATTACAGTGCAGACGATATTAAGCTTGCTTTAGAAAAGCTTGGTAGCCCTGCTCATCTTGCTGCAAATTATCGTGATGAAGCGCGTTATTTAATTGGACCTTCGCTGTATGATTCATACGTCGATACAATTAAATTGATATTGCCATGGGCACTATTAATAACGCTTATTGTGCAAGTCGTCCAAAATATTTTATTACTTAATGAAGTACAATCTATTCTAGCAATTTTAATTAAATTTGTGAGTTTTAGTATTGTAGATTTAATCATGGTGGCATTGCATGTGTTGTTTTGGATAACAATCACTTTTGTTATTTTAGAGCGTAGTGGTGTTAGAAATTTAACGGTGAATGAAGAATGGACAGTAGAGGAGTTAGACAAAGTACAAATAATTCCTGATAAAAAAGGAATTTCTATCGGTGAAATATTATTTGAATTTGGCTGGTTTATTATTTTTACGATTTGTTATTTCACAGCAGGGCATTTTATTGGTATACACCAAACTACTGACAGTGGTAATTTGCTGTTCGTTATGCCTATTTTCCAGCAACAAACTTTGTTGGCATTCGCCCCATTTTTTCTACTAGCTATTGCATTGGAAATTGTGCTACTTTTATACAAACTGAAGCATCGGGTATGGACAATGAATATGGCCATAGCAAATCTTATAATTAAATTAATTAGTGTTGTCATTTTTATTATTATCATTCGCAACACAAATTTAATAAATGCTGAGCTTGCTCCTTATTTAGCTAATTTAATGAATATCGCTACTATAAAAATCGAGCAAAGTCTAAGCTACATCGTTATTTTGACAATAATTACAATTATCATTACAACTTGTATTGATATTTATAAAGGCTTTCATAAAGCGAAAATATAACTTACATCATTCTCCCAAGTGGTCCATCTTCTACTACGATATCGGCAAGTTCATACACCGAAATTGGGAACATTGGTAAGCCATAATAATACGGTGCTAAATCGTATAATTGGAAGAAAATAACGAGTGTTTTATCTGCAATATAGAAAAATTGATTTGGTGAAATGGTCGTAAATGGCTCAATTACTGGGATATTGCGCTCTTTTATTTGCTCCTTAATATGCCGAGATATGACGTTGACATAATCGCTATTTGGTTTAAATAAATCTTTCAACTGACATAGCTCTCCTTTTTTCAAGTCAAATGTCAGCGGTTGAACAACCGTCATCCCGTGTGCGGCATGATAAAAATAAACATAGTTCGATAGCGTTAAGCTGAGCACATCGCGCTGATTATTTTTCAGCTCATATGTGCCTAGCATTTGCTCGATTGTAGAAGGCATACTACCTGCTTGTTTATTTATTAATTGCTGCGTTTCATGGACGATTGTTTGATTAATAAAAAATTGTAATGAAGGATTATGCATTTGTATTGCTTGAGGATAGTAAATAATTTGCTGTGGCGTATTTTGGACAGTATGCGTTTGCGTTGTCACTGGAAATGTAAAAGACAAAAAAACCAACTCTTTTCTCATTTTTGACATTGTATGCTAGTCAAAAGTCTTTTATCCATGAGGGACGTCCGAAAAACGTGCGGAGCACTGCTTCTCGGACGTTTTATTAAACTTAAAAAAGTACAGTAGCTCGTTTCAAAAGAGTGTAAACAGTAAATCTAACATCTTCACCCTTCCGTTTATAATGAATAAGTAAAATTATATTTTCATCGTACTAAATATAATTCATTCGTTTTAGAAAGCCTCGATTTTTTCTAAACGATAAATCGGCGCCGATATCGCTTGATATAACTGCTCAATATTAGTTTCTTCGACAGCAACAAGAATAGCTGTTGCGGGACCAGCGGAGCTCTTCATATCTACAGTGCAGTCAAATCGTTGCCCTGTAAACGCAGTGATTTCCACACCGATTCCTTTAGAGCCACAGGGCCATAATGCTTTAATAACATCTGCCTGTAACAGTGTATAAAGCTCGCATAAATTTGCCACATCTTGTCTATGCTCCATTACTTGCTGCCCTACTAAAGGTCGCCCAATTACAAAGTAGTGGCAATTTACAATTGTTGGTGTAAACTTCCTTTTTCCAATCATCGTTAAGCTTAAGCCTGATTGCAACGCAGAAAAATTGGATTCTGTTGAGCCTACAATTGGTGGTAAGTCTTTTCCGATTTCTTCAAATTGTCGCTGACAGCCCCTCACATAGTCAGCCCAAGCAGTTTCTCCTGTAAAGTTCGCTAATACTAAATGACTTGGCTCGGCTCCAGCGCACCATTGCTCTAAAAGTGCCACTCGCGTTGCAAAATAAGCGACAATTTCATTCGGCACTTGAACATAGTCAGCATCTTTTTCACCGATACACCCTGAATTGTCTATTGTTAAAATGGTTGTGGAATCAAGCCGGATAGCGTTTCGCATTGCTTACCCCTCCCATTTCGCCATTTTTTTCACACGTTGGAGTACAGGAGCACAGGCAATAGCCACTCCAATATTAATGACTGTAGCAAGCAATAAACCCGGCAATGCACCGATGTAAAAGGCTGGTGAAATTAAAAAATAAAATGGTAATGCAGCTATAAAACCATTTGCGACAAGCATCCAAGCCCATTTCGTTTTAGCAAAGCCCGCTTTATGTAAACGTGCAAAAATCCAAATAATCGTGAACATTTCAAATCCAATAATGGCATGAAATGAGCCGAACGGCATTCCTGAGCTTAGCGCTGTTGCCAGATGTCCTAAAGCACCCACAAAGCCTGCATAAATAGGCGGCAGCACAAAGGCGGCTAATAATGCTGGAGCCGAATCAAGCGCGGCTGACGCGATAAAAACAGGTATTTTAACAAGCCCTCCTATTGCGCATAAGGCTGCTAATAATGCCGTTAAAACGATAAAACGTAAATTTTCTCTCGTCATAGTCCCTTCTCCTTTACTATTTGCGGAATACCGTACCAAATGCGTGTCACTTGCTCGCTATATGCAAACATCGCTTGATACAATCTACCACAAGTATCTCGTAGAAATCGCTGCTCTCTCTCTAGTGGGACAATGCCTCTTCCCATATCTGTACAAATACATACTACTGTTGCCTGAGCATCTAGCTGTCGCAATTTCTCCATTAATATAGCTACAATTTCATCCTCTGTTAAATGGGCAAGCTGCTTGACCATTTCTTCAAAGCGTCCTAGGATTACAACATCTTGCTGCCTAAAAGTAGTCGGCTCTGGTAAATGTCCCTCAAAAATATGCTGCTGTTTATAATGCTGCCTTACATACTGTCGTTTACCATTATAGGCACCTCCGATATAGACGTGCATCGCTCTCCCTCCTTCCATGCAGAAAAATGCGACCAATAGCAGCTATATAATAGATGATGCTCTGCATGTAGGCCTTCAAATGGCTGCTGTGAAAACTGTGCCAACAATAAACGAATCACCCCTCCATGTACAACGAAGGTATACTGACCTGGCCCTGTAATAATTTGTTGTACAGCATGCCCTACTCGTTCTTTAAACGCTTGAAAGCTTTCACCAGATGGCGGTGTTACTTGCGCAGGATTTGCTAACCATTTTCTATAGTGTGGGTCGTCTTTTAATTGCTCATATGTTTTCATTTCAAACTGCCCAAAGTCAAGCTCACGTAAATCCGCGCTCGCCTCATAAGGTACTTGCGGAAAATAGCAGGCTGCCGTCTGCTGACAGCGTTTTAAGTCACTTCCATAAACAATGGTAGGCTGTACGGCAATGTGCACCGGCTGCAATGGCAAAATTGGTTCATCCGTATGCCCAATATATTTTCGTTCAGTATTCGCCTGCGTTTTACCGTGACGAATTAAATGAATAGTAATAGCGTCCCCCATAGCACAAGCTCCATCCCTTCATAAAGTGCACCAAGTAAGTCCCCTGTCATTCCTGCAAAGTTTTTATTTGACCAATGGCGATAGAAAAGCAGGCTACATAGCATGATAATATATAAAGCAAGTAGTGACCAGTCGCCCATATACAGTGCAAAGGTGATGACAAGCAGGCTATAAAAAACACAGGCTACAATTACTGCTTTTGTCTGCACTCGCTCCTTAAAATAAGCAGCTAATCCTGTTGTTTTTGCGTTTTTCATTGTAATGAAATAAAGTAGCATCGCAACACGTGCTAAAAGAGGAATTGCAATAAAGTAAAAAAGATTAATTTCACGCAATAAAGCCTCATAGAGAAATCCCACTTTTAGCAATAATAAACAGACAACTGCTAAAACACCAAAGGCTCCTACCCTTGGGTCCTCTAAAATTGTTAAACGCTTTTCTGTATCACGATAGGAAAAAAAAGCATCGCTTGTGTCGATAAACCCATCTGTATGTATACCACCTGTTATGACAATCATACCTACGACTAAAATGGCGGCTGTTAATAATGGCGATAATTGTAGCCAGTAATTATTTATAGTCAAAAATCCTATAAGCGCTCCACCCGTCAATAAGCTAAGAAGAGGCATAAGTATATACATGGCTGTCACATTTTTTTTCGTTAAAGATAGTTCTCGCTTAATTGGCAGCACGCTAAAAAACTGCAAGCTAAGGAGTAGCCCTGTTAAGAAATGCTTCATTTTTACCTCCTCTTACTTCCAACGCTTACTTAATCGATGGTCTATTTCATAGGCTTCATCACATTGTGCCACAATCCATTGATGAAGCTCGCCTAATAATTGCTTATATAATTCTGTTTCTTCATATTGCGATGCTGGCTCGTCTAATACCTCATTAGAAACAAGTAAAATACTTATATCTTGTTCTTTCCACTTTTCAATATATTGCTTGAATGATTTAATGTAATGTGAAATGGCATGAGCTTGTTTATTATCTGAGCTTGTTTTATATATCACATTCCCTAGCCATGTTGTTAAGCAATCCCATAGCACAACCTCAGCATTCCCAAATACGAATAGCTCTTCTTCTAATACATCTGGTATTTCGAGCGTATGCCAAATAGCCTCGCTAGCTTCTCGGTCTGCTTGGTGTCTGGCAATTCTTGCTTGCATTTCCGCATCAAAGGCTACTCCTGACGCAATATAAGTCAAAGAACGGCTATCATTAGTTGCCGCAAGCTGCTGTGCATATTGCTCCGCGAATGCGCTTTTTCCACTGCGAACACCGCCTGTCACAAATATTAAATGTCCCATCATTCCACCACCAAAATAGTTAATGCTAAAAAGGGGGCTGCCCGAAAAGCTAATATCTTTTCGGACAGCCCCACTGATGTATTGAATACCCACAAAAAATCCCCTGCCTCTGCGGTAGCCACAATACTCCATCGCAAAGGAATCATCTATCAATGACGCCTCGGCTAACTTTAGGTCAGATTTTTTCAAGCTTGCCCAAAAACACCTCTTAAAATCTGTAATATCCACCGAAGCTTAGGTCAACACGATGTTGGTCACTCAGTCGTTATCTTAGTATGCGATATTCTTAGACTAAGTTCCTATGATTCAGCCATCTACACGAGGTGGAAGACTTCTGTGCCTGTTGTTACACGATCGGTGCAGTAAACATCGTGAAAAAAGTGAAATGACTTTTCAGACGGTCCTTTTTCAGTCATTATAACATATTTATTACTGCACGATAACACAATCTGGGCATTTGCCATACACTTCAAATTTATGTGCTTCAACTTCGAAATTCGGCAAGCTCCCACCAAG
Source organism: Metasolibacillus sp. FSL H7-0170 (assembly GCF_038593115.1). Lineage (NCBI taxonomy): Bacteria > Bacillati > Bacillota > Bacilli > Caryophanales > Caryophanaceae > Metasolibacillus > Metasolibacillus sp. FSL H7-0170. Next base: position 928,344 of record NZ_CP151964.1, read on the forward strand.
AAATTCCATCGGACATAAAGGCAATTCTTTCACACTACCACATTCACGACAAATAAAGTGATGATGATGGTGCTCTGATTCACAATGCATTCTGAAGTTTCGTTCCCCTTGCATCTCTGTTTCGTCCAAAATGCCGAGCTCGACAAATGTTGCTAAATTACGATAAATTGTATCAAAGCTCATCCCAGGAAAATCCTTTTTCAAAACATCTAATAAATCGCGAGCCGTTAAATATTTATCCGTCTCTTCAAACATTTTCAAGATGAGCTCCCGCTTATCCGTTTTTTTATAGCCATTATCCTTTAAAATTTCCAATGCACGTGTCAAATTCATAGCGCTGCCTCCTTTGCTTGTGTTTTAAATTTTTTTGCAAGTATCACACATAATAATATGACTATGGATGTGACAACAATTGTTCCACCCGGTGCTAAATTTAAGTAAAAGGCGCTAACAAGTCCTATAATTACCGCTAGTTCGCCAAAAAGAATCGCGTAAATGATTGCTTGCTTAAAGCCTTTGGCCAGACGCATCGCTGCAGCAACAGGCAATGTCATCAAGCTCGATACAAGCAAAATGCCTACAATGCGCATACTTGCCGCAATCACAAGCGCCACAACTACCATAAATAATAAATGAATCCACTTTGCCGGCAGTCCACTTGCCTTTGCGTATTCCTCATCAAAAGAAAGGACAAATAATTCCTTGAAAAATAACAGTAAAAAGACAACAACAACTGCTGCAATCGCTAAAACAATCCATAAATCTTGCCGCGACACAGCGGATACTGAGCCAAATAAATAGCTCATTAAATCCGTATTAAAGCCGCTTGCCAATGATATAAAAATTGCACTTAAGCCGATTCCTCCCGACATAATAATCGGAATTGCCAGCTCCTCATAATGCTTATACAGGCGGCGTAGACGCTCTATTAAAATCGAGCCACTAACAGAAGCGACAATGCCCAAATAGATTGGGTTCAATAAAGCCATTGCCGCAAAGCTTTGACTTATATATAAGCTACCTGCAATCCCTGCAAGCGTAACATGTGAAAGTGCATCCGCAATAAGCGATAGCCTACGCACAACAATAAATACGCCAAGTAAAGGTGCAATAATGCCGATAATTAGCCCTGAAAAAAAGGCATTTTGTAAAAATTCGTAACGTAAAATTGCTTCTATCATCCTGCTACCTCTCCTAGTGGATCTTTCGTACTTTATGGCCATACCACGCATCAAGCTTTTGCTGTGAGATATGGTCAAAGTCATCTTTATAACCATGAAAATGAATCGTTTTATTTAAGCATGCCACATGGCTAATATGTTCTGATACAATATCCACATCATGCGTAACTAAAATCATTGTAATTTGTCGTTCCTCATTTAGTTTAACGAGCATATCATAAAACGATTGCACATTTTCATGGTCGATACCAACTGTCGGCTCATCAAGTATAAGTAGCCTCGGTTCGGCAATAAGCGCTCGTGCAATAAAAACGCGCTGCTGTTGCCCACCAGATAGTTGTCCGATATTACGCATCGCAAAATTTTCCATTCCCACTGCTCTTAATGCTTCTACTACACGTGTATCAACATCTTTTGGAAAACGCTTAAATAAACCCATTTTCTTCGTCAAGCCACTTCTGACAACTTCTGCAACTGTTGCGGGAAAGCCTGAATTAAAGGCATTTGATTTTTGCGATACATAGCCAATCCATTGTCGCTGTTTAAATGCTTGTATCGGCTGACCAAACAGTTCGATTTCACCGTTTGCTGGCTTTAATAAACCAAGTATAAGCTTTAACAATGTTGATTTACCTGACCCATTCGGACCTAATAGTGCTAAAAAGTCTCCCTGCTCTACTTGAAAGGAGATATTATTCAAAGCTTGTGTACCATCATATTGAAATGACACATTGCGTAATTGGATAATCGGTTTTGTCATATTCATTCTCTTCTTTCTAATTCAAAATCATTACGATTTACAATTTGAAAGTATAGTAGACTTTTTGTGATTTGTAAAGGTAAAACGCTTGAAAGGATGAATAAATGAATCAAATGGAATTAATGCGTTTTTTTATGGATGCGAATGACCAACAGGTGCAAGCCTTTATAAAGAAACAAAGTGGCATCGAGCTGTCCACCAAAGAAATTAAGCAATTACGCCCACTGCTAGCGCGCGCCAATATGAGCTGGCTTTTTAGCGGCATTCCAAAAGATGTTTTAAAAAGCGTCGATAAAATTATTGGGAAAGAGAAAAGAAAAAATTTAATGCAATTGCTTAATTAAAAGAACGAGGCTGTATGCTTCTCATCGGCATAGTAAATTATTTCAAATGCAAAAAAATCTTTTCTATTTTCAATAGCCATTATTTTAATGTAACATCATTGAAATGCGGGGTTGTCTGAAAAGCCTATTTTATTTTGATGCCGCATAAAATAATGATTTTCATTGTTCCACTTTTATTGAAAATCAACACTGCTAAAGCTAATGTTCATCATGTTTTTAAAAGATGTCTTGTCTATTTAGTTGATTCAATAGTTTGTCAAACATCATCTCCACTGTCCAAAATACCGGCTATGCCCGGCTTTTTGGACAGCCTCGCCTCTCTCATTAATAATGCTGAATAATAACCTCTACTAGCTGGTCTATTTGCTTCAAAGCCTGCGCATTTTTCTTGTCAGTCATTATGGCAAATGCATATTGGCGTCCACTTTTAGCTGTTACATAACCCGATAATGTGTAAACATTTGTAATGCTACCTGTTTTAGCGACAACACGTCCTCTAAGTGCATTTGTATCAAAGCGCTTGCGCAGAGTACCTCCGACAAAGCGCTCCTCCTGCCCACCAATTGGTAAGCCTTGATAAAAATTAGTGTAAATTGACTGCTGCTGTATTTTTGCTAGTAAGGCTGTCAATTCATTGGCAGAAACCCGATTAGCATGTGACATACCTGAACCATCTTCCAAACGCCATTGCTTCGTGTTTAAGCCTAAAGAATACGCATAATCGCGTAAAGCAGCTACTCCATTTTCTGTATTGCCTTCACCGTACATTTCTAATCCTAATGTTTTCACTAGTATATCTGCAATGCTGTTATTGCTTAGCTTCATAAAAACAGGATAAAGCTTATGTAATGGCAAAGATTCTTTTGTATATAATTTTGATGCTGTTGCAGGTATAACTTTGCGTCCAACTGTTACTTGTGAAATGTTTAAACCTGTTGATTGCCAAGTATTTTTAATAGCGTGCAACGTATTAATCGTTGGGTCTTGTAATGTTACCCATTCCTTCACAGTGCTCCCTTGTGGGATATTACCTGCAATAATAACTGTGTTAGAGCTGTATTGCCTTTTCACTGTTAATGTATTTTTGCCTGTTTTGGCAACTGTCCTTGCTTGATTGACAAACTTCATTCCACTCGCATTTGGTAAAACCCTAAAGCTTGGGGGCTGTGTAGTCTTATCACCTGTTATTTGTACAATAACCGTCCCAGCATCATAATCTGTGTTCGGAGACATTGTTAGGGCAGATATTCTTGCCGCATAATATTCTGTTTCATCTTCCTTAGCGATTCCCGGCGTCAATGCATTGCCGCTAAATGCGCTATCATCTCCATACAAATTGCCTTGTATCTTGCGGATGCCATGGCGCTTTAATATTTTTGCAAAAGTGAGAAAATCCTGCTGCTGTAATGTAGGATCCCCGCCACCCTTTATGTACACATCACCATATAATGTTGCATCTGCAATTACACCATCTATAAATAGCTCTGTTGAAAATGTATAATCACGCCCTAGTACATGCAAGGCGGCACTTCCTGTTAAGAGCTTTAATGTGGAGGCAGGCTTCATCAACGCTTGCCCATTATGCTCATATAAAACATTACCAGTTGTTAAAGAGCGCAATGACACACTTGTATGTGATTTTCCAATATTTTTCGTTATCGCTTGGTCAAGCATATATGCGTTCGCTGTAATAGGTAGCCCTATCAAAAGTAAACAAACAAGAAGCATTTGCGTTATTTTTTTCATCTATTATTTAGCGAGAATAACTCGCCCTCCCCCTTTCATATTACTTATTTTAAGTGTACTGCGATTTTTTATCCCGTATTAACAGGCTGTAAGACCCCCACTTCAAAACAACAGATAAAATCAAGATGTTTAAGTGGGGGATCCAACAGCCTGTAAAAACCCGATTGGTGAAACTACCAATCAGTGGGGGATGAAGAAAACCCCCACTGATTGAAGGTTCACTTTATGAGCTATCTGCACATTCTTACGGATTATCTGCGAATCACACAAACCATCTGTAATATCTCTTATTTCCTTAACAGTCATAGATAGGGGTATCGGTGAGCAAATATTTAGGGCTGCCTAGCAATAATGTACTTGCTAGACAGCCCGGACAGCGTTGATTATTTAGCCTCGCATTGCATCTATTAACGCTGGTCGGAATTCTGCATCACGTAGCATGGAAATTTCATATAAATATGGTGCTGCTTTCGTTTTTGCATCTGCCCCAACAAAAGGTGTTTCAAGTATTTTCGGTATGTGCATTAATTGGTTATGATGCACAATATAGTTCAATACATTGAAGCCAATCTCGCCAAAGCCGATATTTTCATGGCGGTCTTTTGCTGCACCACGCACATTTTTCGAATCATTAATATGCAACACTTTTAAACGGTCTAAGCCAATTATTTTATCAAACTCATTTAAAACCCCATCAAAATCATCGACAATATTGTAGCCAGCATCATGGACGTGGCAAGTATCGAAGCAAACTGAAAGGCGCTCATTATTTGTTACGCCGCTAATAATTTGCGCGAGCTCCTCAAATGTACGACCACATTCACTCCCTTTGCCAGCCATCGTTTCCAGTGCGATTTGCACGGGATGCTCCTCAGATAATACTTCATTTAAGCCTTCCACAATTTTAGCAATACCCGCGTCTGCCCCCGCCCCAACATGTGCACCTGGATGCAGAACAATTTGTGTTGCCCCGATTGCTGCTGTGCGCCTAATTTCCTCTTGTAAAAAGTCTACGCCAAGGCGAAATGTTTCTGGCTTTGTCGTATTTCCAAGATTAATGATATATGGTGCATGGACTACAATATTTTGCATGCCATGCTCCTGCATATGTGCTAGCCCTGCCTCAATATTTAGCTCTTCAATAGGCTTGCGACGCGTATTTTGTGGCGCACCAGTATAAATCATAAACGTATTAGCACCGTAGCTTAATGCCTCTTCACTAGCACCTAGCAGCATTTTCTTCCCATTCATAGATACGTGCGAACCTAATAACATACTTCAATCCCCCTATTTACGACCTCTATTTTTCAAACGGCGTTCACGTTTTTTTATTTTTTCCATTTCCCATTTCATATTGCGCTTATAACCTGGCTTTACTTTTTTCGGCTTACGCACAAGTGCCTTTGCTTTCGCATCAATTTCATTTTCATGCTTCACGCGATTTTGGCGTTGGTGACGATCCTTTAGCTCAATCCATTCACCATTTTTCACATCTTTTTGCTCGAATGGAATACCCATTTTTTCGACGCGAACTAATGCGTCCTCATCTTCTGGTTTGAATAGTGTAATCGCCGTCCCTTTATTGCCGGCACGCGCTGTACGACCTACTCGATGAATAAAGAATTCCAAATCCTCTGGTATCTCATAATTAATAACATGTGAAATACCTTGAATATCAATACCACGCGCAGCTAAATCAGTCGCAACGATAAATTGGTATTCTAAATCACGAATTTGCTTCATCATTTTTTTGCGATCACGTGGGCTCAAATCACCGTGAATTTGCCCAGCGCGAATACCTTGCTCAGCTAGATAGCCAGCTACGTGCTCCGCTGTTTTACGCGTATTACAGAAAATAACGGCTAAATAAGGATTGATACTTTTAATAACATCTAACAAGCGCGCATCACGTGACTTTGAGCGAACAGGCACTAAGTAAAAATCAATATTTTCAGCCACTGGTCGTTTATCATTCATATGGATATGAACAGGTGATTCCATATATTTCTTTAAAAATGGTTGCAGTTTTTCTGGAATTGTTGCTGAAAATACAAACATTTCTAAGCTTTCAGGCATATGACTAGCAAAGCCATCAATCTCTTCAATAAAGCCCATATCAAATGCTAAGTCAGCTTCATCTACAACAAGGATATTTGCTGTATGCACAAGCAGCGCATTTTCCTTCACTAAATCTTTTATACGGCCTGGTGTGCCGACAATGATGTGCGGCTGTGTTTTTAATTTATCAATTGAACGCTGTTTATCCGTACCACCAATAAATAATTTTGCTTGGATTTCTGTTCCTTCGATTAATTGCTGCAATGCATCGAAAATTTGCTGTGCAAGCTCACGTGTTGGTGAAGTAATAACGGCTTGTACTTCTTGCTTGCTTTCATCTAAACGCTGCACAATCGGAATTAAAAAGCTATGCGTTTTCCCTGTTCCCGTATGCGCTTGTCCAATAGCACTCTTGCCTTTTAGCACCAGTGGAATCATTTCTTTTTGAATCGGTGTTGGTTCAACAAAGCCTAATTTTGCAATAGCGTCCTGCAAAAAAGGTTTTAATTGATAATCTGTATATTTCGACATAATCGCTCCTCCTTAAATCTTTATTATTGTACCATGAAATACTGTTTTACGTGCCTAATCAAGCAACGATGTTGTAAACTTTTTCATTCAGAACCCATGTGACATTCTTTGCATATGATAGTTGTAAATCCACCATAGTGTCCATTTGATGTGCAGATAGAAAGGAGAGTTTTATGCGCCCGTTACCGTATTTTCAAATGCCTATGCCTTATTCTGCTCCCCCGTATGGTTTCATGCCAAGAGGCTTTGCACCATTTATGCGTGCTAATGCATTTGCCCCACCAATGGGAATGGGGATGCCTATGCAGGCGGCACAGGCAGCTCAAGCAGCCGCCGCCACACCAAAATGGGAAACCTTTTTGCAAACTGCTAATAGCTTTATGAATAATGCACAAAAATTCACACCTTATGTGCAACAAGCTGCACCAATGATTAAAAATTTACCAGCCCTTTGGCGAATGTATCGAGGCTTCCGCAATTCACCAAATGAATCCAGCACGATTCATGCGCCGCATAAGGATATTAAAGGCAGGAATGCAGAAAGCTCTAGTAGACCACTTGAGCGTCAAACACGTCCGTCTGTACCAAGAATTTATCAGCCACCCTTCGAGCCTTAAAGGAGAATTTAAAGGAGTTGTCTCACTGCTATAAAATCTTGAATATTGATTGAGGGGCACTGTCTGGAAAGAACTTTCTTTCTGAAGTGCTCAATTTTTTATATTAAATACGTTGTACATGAGAAAGCAGGGGGCCGTCCAAAAAGCCGTGAATAGCCGGCATTTTGGACAGGAGCGATGATATTTCACAAAATGTTGATTCATATAAAGTGAACCTTCAATCAGTGGGGGTTTTCGCACATCCCCCACTGATTGGTGATAGAGGTACACAAGCTAGGATCTTCGCATCCTGCGAAAACGCTTGTGTGACCAACATCGTGTTGGCCTCATTCTTAGTTTTTACAGGCTGTTTGATCCCCCACTTAAACATCTTGATTTTATCTGCTATTTTGAAGTGGGGGTCTGTGCTCCTGCGGTTACTCGTCGCAAACAAATTTGTTAATACGGGATAAACAGAGAACGCCTCTTTTAAAAAAGGATGAACATTGGCTTTAGCAGCGGTATCCTTCAGTAAAAGGGAAGCGATGAAAACATTGATTTCAATGCGGTGGCAAAACAAAATGGGCTTTTGGACAACTCCCTTTATAACGTGGAAGTTATTTGGACTGATTTTTTAGCAAATATCTAATAGAGCAGAGCAGCTTCAAATTAATTTTTGTTTACAAAAACCTTTGAAATATAAGCTTTCTATATAGATGTTTAAATCTATTATTATAGGTGTACAAGCTCCTTCCATTCAATAAATGACTTAAAAACACGAACTTTTGTATTCGCTATGCGTCATTTGCTATAATAGAGGCAGTGAAGCGAAAGGAGTTTGAACAATGAAAGTAATTAAAATAAATCCACGTGGTTATTGCTATGGCGTTGTTGACGCAATGGTCATCGCGCGCAATGCTGCATTAGATAAATCTTTACCAAGACCTATTTATATTTTAGGGATGATTGTTCATAATAAACACGTTACGGATGCTTTTGAGAAGGACGGTATTATTACACTGGACGGGGAAAACCGTAAAGAAATTATTGAACAAGTGGAGCAAGGCACTGTTATTTTTACCGCGCACGGTGTTTCGCCTGAAATTCGCGAGATTGCAAAACGAAAAGGGCTTATTTCAATCGATGCGACTTGCCCTGATGTAACCGTAACACATGATTTAATTCGTGAAAAATCGGCATTAGGCTACGACATTATTTATATTGGGAAAAAGGGACATCCCGAACCAGAAGGGGCAATTGGCGTAGCTCCTGAACATGTTCATCTTGTTCAATCTGTTAAAGATGTTGAGCAGTTAAATATTACAAATGAAAAATTGCTCGTAACCAACCAAACAACGATGAGCCAGTGGGATGTTTCCACACTAATGGACAGCCTACAGCAAAAATTCCCTCATATCGAGGTGCATAAAGAAATTTGCCTTGCTACACAAGTGCGACAAGAGGCAGTAGCAGAGCAAGCAGGGGCAGCGGAATTACTAATCGTTGTTGGGGACCCTATGTCAAACAACTCCAACCGCTTAACACAGGTGTCGGAGGAAATTGCCAATACGAAATCATACCGCATTGCCGATATTAGTGAGCTCAAGATAGAATGGCTAGAAGGGATTGAAACAGTTGCTGTAACAGCAGGTGCCTCTACACCGACGCCAATCGTTAAAGAAGTTATTGCTTTTTTAGAAAAATACGACCCTGCAGATACGTCAACTCACGAGCTTACTCGCACTGTAACACTTGATAAAATATTACCAAAAATTAAAGAGCCTAAGCCTGTAGAAAAAATAATGCCCTATTAATAGACGAGGACGTCTGAAAAGCGCTACTTTTCAGACGTTTTTTCAATTTAAAATGAGGATGCAAAAAATCATCTTTTCAGTATAACAAAAACCAGCAGCTACAAGAGCACACGGTTTAGCGTATATTAATCAATTATGCCACTTGAATCAACACGATGTTGGTCACTCAGTCGTTACGCACATATCGCAGTAATCTTAGCAGGTGTCTCACCGCTTATTGAAAGAAGTTAAAAATAAAGCAGTCCAGAAAATGTTACACATTCTGGACTGCTTTCTTATTATTTTGTACCTTCGACAAAATTCTTCGACATTTCTTGCTAAAAAATTCTGTACACTTTCATAACAAAACAAGTAACCATTCATTTTCGACGTAATTTTGACAAATTTGTGAACTTCAAATTCCGCACACAATGTGACATTATTTTCATTTAAAGTAATATACAATACATATATCAATCAAATTTAAGGAGTTCTATCATCATGTTGAAACACTTTTTCGAGAAAACGATTCTGAAATATAGAATCGAATTAAAAAGAAAGCAAATGTATAAAATAGCCAAGGACTTAGGCTACACACATCCAAAAGTAGTTGAATCCAGCCAGCAATTAGATACATTACTCAACATATACTTAAAAAGAGCTTCGTAGCAAGTAAACTTATTGCTGTGCTCGCTTACGCTCTTTTCGATATTCCGTATAACGCAATACACTGCCTCCAATTGCAAAAATCATACCGATGCTAATAAAGATAACACGCATCGCTACTGATGTAGTAGGTAGGACATTAAAAATCGTCGTTAACACAACAAATAAACCAGAAATTGATACTAAATAACCCGCTAAACCGATACTCATGTTTTTCACCTCAAGTCAAATTTTATCGTGCTCGTCTTGAAATTGCAATGTAACATCATTAAGTGATTATCCTGTAGACATCAATATGTAAAGGGCTAAAGAAAAGACAGATGCACATCTGCTCTCCCTTAGCCCAATTTTTTAAATAAATTGGAACGGCTCTGTATGAATTGTCGACTCGATAAATTGTACAGGCAGTTTTTTCTCCTTGCATAGCGCTGTCATTTTCTCCGTAACACCTTTAATCATAACCTTTTCCACATGATGTCCTGGATCTACAATGCTTAACCCATTGACCTCCGCATCTTGCGCCATATGGAAGCCGATATCTCCTGTGACAAAGACATCTGCACCTGCACGTTTTGCGGCTGCAATATAACTATTACCATCGCCGCCTACGACAGCTACTTTTGCCACAGTTTGCTGTAAATCACCTACCACCCGTAAGCAAGGAACATTTAACTGTACTTTCACAAATTCTGCAAACTGCTGCAATGTTAAGGGCTCCTGTAACGTGCCGATACGACCTAAGCCCGCCTCGTTTGTCGTGAGTGCCATTGCCCATACATCATAAGCTGGCTCCTCATATGGATGTGCATTAAGCATCGCTTTTAATACACGATTTTTTTGACTGCTTGGGAAGACAACCTCGATTTTTTGCTCTGGCTCTATATTTACTTCACCTATTTCACCTACAAATGGATTGGCTCCCTCTAAAGCACGAAAACGCCCTTCACCAGCCGTCGTAAAGCTGCATGTATCATAAGCACCTATTTGCCCTGCTCCCGCATTAGCTAGGGCTGTTCTTACTGTCGTTGCATATTCAGCAGGCACATATACAGCTAGCTTTATGAGCTGCTCACTATATGTATGCTCTAAAATTTTGCGATTTTCAAGCTGTAACGCATCCGCCAGTAAATCATTCACACCACCCTCTACAACATCTAAATTCGTATGGGCTGCATAAACTGCAATATCGTGCTTTAAGCATTTTTCGTAAAGCTGTCCAGCTGGTGTATCTGTTCGTAAATGACTTAGCTTACGAAAAATAGGTGGATGATGGGCAATAATTAGCTCACAGCCTTGCTCGATTGCCTCCTCCACTACTGCCATCGTTACATCTAGAGTAACAAGCACTTTCGTTACCGTTTTATTCACTGTCCCAATAGCTAGTCCGATTGGGTCATTTGGCATACATGCAAGCTTTTTCGGTGACCAGCTTTCGAACAATTGAATAATTTCATTTCCATTCACTAATTTCATGATGATAGCACCCCTTCGACAAGTTGAATTAATATCTGTAGCTCCTCTTTCTTCGCTTGTATTTCAGGCGTTGTTTCTGCTTTATTCAAATCCTGTAAAATTCTTTGCCAATTATCTATTTCCTTCGTCCATTTCTTCACAAAGGTAGCTGAACGCTGTGCAATTAAATGATTTCCCAGTAAAATTTCAGCAGATGTTAAATGCATTGCTCCGCGCTGTAATACGAGTATTTCATAGATTTTATCATCCTCCTCTAAAATTACTTCATCTAAAATTGCCCAGCCATGTGCTAATGCCCATTCACGTATAACTTTTGCATGAATATTTGGTTGTAAAATTAAGCGGGTCACTGAACGTAGCACTTCCGGATGTTTTTCTAATATCGAGACAATTAAAGGACCACCCATTCCTGCAATTGTAATCGTATCAACCTCATCCCCCTGTTCAACAGCGGCTAAACCATCAGCTAATCGCACCTTAATATTATTTGTTAACCCTTCCGCACGCACTTGACGTAGCGCAGACTCATATGGACCTTTCACAACCTCACCTGCTATTGCGCCTGAAACGATGCCTTGCTGCACTAAATAGCACGGTAAATAAGCATGATCGCTCCCGATATCTGCTACAATTGCACCTGTTGGTACGAAGGAGGCTACTGTTTCTAATCGTTTAGATAGCTTTTGCGCGTTCATAAAATACCTCTTTTCTGCAATATCTCCACTCTATTATAGTAGAAAAGCTTATCATTTGCCGAGTTAAAGAAAAAAATAATCGACTCAACCCTAAGTAACTGGGGTTAAGTCGATTAATCATTTTGCGTTATTCATATTGTTTCATGAATAGGACACAACTACACCTATTATTCTAAAGATAAAATGTATTCAGCTACTGCTTCCTCGTTACCTTTTGCAGTACCTGCAGGCATTGCGCCTTTACCATTCGTTAAAATATCAACGATTTCCTCTTTAGATAGTGCTATGCCATGTAAATTTGGTCCCATACCACCTGTTAAATCGCCACCGTGACAACCAATACAACCAGCCGTTAATGCTGCGCCATCTGTTTGTTCAGTTGTTTCGCCGCCTTCAGCCTCTTCGTTGCCTCCAGCACCGTTTATTGACATGAAGAAAATAAGTCCGATACCGAATGCTAAAATTAAGATGTACGGAAAAACTGGATTGTTTTTCATTCGATTTACCTCCCTTGTTAGTCATTTTGGTTCTATATGATAGAATCTATTCAACAATAATCATTGTACTGCATTCAGTTGAAAACGGAAAGCCCTAAAGCATAAGTTTTACTTTGTTTGTAACAATTTCGCCATCTAACTATTAATCAGTCAAAATATGTCTTGCAATTACTAGCTTCTGTACCTCAGAAGTTCCCTCACCGATTTCTAATAACTTGGCATCACGCATATATCGCTCTACCTCATATTCGCGCATATAGCCATAACCGCCATGTATTTGGATTGCTTCATCACACACTTCCATTGCCATCTCGGATGCGTAATATTTAGCAATTGCTGCTTCTTTGCTGAAAGGACGTCCTTGATCCTTTAACCAAGCCGCTTTGTACACATATGTACGTGCAATTTCCACCTTTACTGCCATATCCGCTAGTTTAAATTGTGTCGCCTGAAAATCAGCAATCGCTTTGCCGAATTGCTTACGTTCCTTAGCATATTGTACAGCTTTATTCAAAGCACCTTGTGCTATACCTACAGCCATTGCCGCAATACCGATACGTCCACCGTCTAATGTTTGTAAAAATTGCTTAAAGCCATTCCCCTTTGTACCAAGTAAATTTTCCTCTGGTACAACAACGTTTTCTAAAATAAGCTCTGTCGTATTAGAGGCATTTAAGCCCATTTTTTCATATTCATCCTTAATCGTGAATCCTTTAGCATCTGTCGGTACAATAATCGCACTTATTTCCTTTTTTCCATCCTTCATATCTGTGATGGCCGTTAATGCTAAATGCTTGGCGTAGCTAGCATTTGTAATAAACATTTTTGAGCCATTAATCGTAAATTGATTATCTGCAAGTACCGCTCGAGTTTCAGTACCACCTGCATCAGAACCCGCATTCGCCTCTGTTAAACCAAAAGCACCGAAGGATTCTCCCGTACAAATTGGCGTTAAATAACGCTCTTTTTGTTCTTTCGTGCCAAATAAATGAAGAGGTGCTCCTCCTAAAGAAATATGAGCGGAATATGTAATGCCTGTCGAAGCACATACGCGGCTTAACTCCTCCGTCACAATGGCAAAGCTAATTGTATCTGCTCCAGCACCACCGTACTCTTCTGGGAATGGCAATCCCATAATCCCCATCTTGCTTAATTGCTCAAATACCTCTTTTGGAAACGCTTTCTTTCTGTCGCGATCAATAGCGCCCGGTGCCACTACCTCATCTGCAAATTCTTTCATTGTGCGTTGAATCATACGTTGCTCATCTGTTAAATCAAAAAACATTATGTCCACCCCTTTGTATGTTTACACTTTTATTCTATAAGAAATAGCTGCATTTTAACAGCATTTTCGAACTAAAAAGAAGAAAATCAGCTTTCATCATATGAAAAACTGATTTTTAGGTTTAAAAATATTACCAATTACACCTCGGCGTAATTGCGTCGAGATTTTGAATTGCGCTCGCATAATTTACTCCTTTCAAAATCCCTAACATCCCCTGGAGGCTTACTAGGATGGAGCTGGCAAAAAAATGATTTTGTATAGCAATCGCATAGAAAGGGAAATTTTTCTTCTTCTCTTTCATTTTAGAGAAACACTGCTAAACCCTGTGTTTCTAGCATTTTCAAAGAAAGCTCTCTCTATTTTATAGGAGCAATTTTTTTGCCAAAACGCCAGCATCAACGTCCAAAAGCTATGCACAGCTTTTTGGACGCCTCTATAAAAGGCAATTTAAGTATTCATCACACCACCTATAGAGGTGGGCGTTTTCTACTGAACCATTATAAAAAGAAATAAATCCCGATAGCTAGCATTCCTAAAACACCTGATACTGTAAAATAGACAATTTTCAAGGCTAAACCTGAAATAAACCATAGCAGGCAATTTCCTAATAATGCTATATATAGGACGGTAATATTATGTGGGAAATAGGTAATGCAAACTTGCACCGTCACCGCTAATAGCAATAACGCACCCGTTAAATGTAGCAATGGTGATAGCAATTGATTTTTTTTAGCTACGTAAAAAGCACCAATCAAGCAACCTATAGCCAAGACTGCTGTAAAAATAGCAACTAGCCAAACAGCATTCATCGTGAAAAGAAGTATAATAAAAATAATAGCAATTATCGGCATTATTGAATATTTAGCTAATGCCTTTCTTTTTTCTTGTGCTATTACAGATTGAGAGGGCTTGCCCTGTATTTCTGTTTGCTTCTCTCCTTCAGTGTAAAGCGTCGTTAAAAAATCACAATAATGCTCAGGCAGTAGCTTATTTTGCTTCCAAAATGTTATTTCATTAATAATTATTTGCTTTCGTTGGTTCGACATCCTTATTCTCTCCAAACCATTTTGTTATGTATAGTTCTATCATAATGAAAACATTCCTATTCTAACATCGGCAAAAAGTAACATCTACACTAAATTTCACTCATAGTTTTAGTAAATATTTGTGGGAGGTGGCGGAAAAATGCCGTACGGTTGCCGACATTCTTTGCGTCGGTGCTTGTGTTTGGTTAGAGAGTGCAAAGAGCTTTGAGGCTAGTCATTCTTTTTACTTAGAGCAAGCATCTAATGTCCTATCATTTTCAAAGTTAGCGCTTACTATTTTCATAGGCGGACTTTTTTGCTAAAATACCAGCAAAAGCGCCCAAAATGCCAGCTACTGCACGGCTTTTTGAGCGCCCTTTATTTTATTCTAAAAAGTCTTTTAAGCGTTTTGAACGGGACGGATGACGTAGCTTACGCAGTGCCTTCGCCTCGATTTGACGAATACGCTCACGTGTAACGCCAAACACTTTTCCCACTTCCTCAAGTGTTCTTGTACGTCCATCATCTAATCCAAAACGTAAGCGAAGTACGTTTTCTTCACGGTCAGTTAACGTATCAAGCACATCTTCAAGCTGTTCCTTTAAAAGCTCATAAGCTGCATGGTCTGAAGGTGATTGTGCCTCAGAATCTTCGATAAAATCGCCTAAATGTGAATCATCTTCTTCACCAATTGGCGTTTCAAGTGAAACAGGCTCTTGAGCAATTTTTAAAATTTCGCGCACTTTTTCAGGTGTTAAGTCCATTTCCTCGCCAATTTCTTCTGGGGACGGCTCACGTCCTAAATCTTGTAGCAATTGACGCTGTACACGAATCAGTTTATTAATGGTTTCAACCATATGCACAGGAATACGGATTGTACGAGCTTGGTCAGCAATTGCACGTGTAATCGCTTGGCGTATCCACCATGTTGCATAAGTAGAAAATTTAAAGCCTTTGCGATGGTCGAATTTTTCAACCGCTTTAATAAGCCCCATATTTCCTTCTTGGATTAAATCCAGGAATAACATGCCGCGACCAACATAGCGCTTTGCAATCGATACAACGAGACGCAAGTTCGCTTCCGCTAAACGTTTACGCGCTTCTTCATCGCCCTGCTCAATACGCTCCGCTAAACGAATCTCTTCTTCAGCAGAAAGTAAATCAACACGACCTATTTCCTTTAAGTACATGCGCACAGGGTCATTAATTTTAACACCCGGTGGCACGCTCAAATCGTTTAAGTCAAATGTTTCTTCATTCGCTTCTTGCTTAGACAACGCATCTTCTTCGAATTCCTCTTTACCTTCTACCGTAATACCGTGACTTTCGATATTTTCCGCAAAATGGAAGATTTCTTCGCTTTCTAGCTCAAAAGCAGCTAGTCTATCAGAAATTTCTTTCATCGAAATTTCGCCTTCTGTCTTTGCTTTACTTTGAAGAAGCGCCTTTACTTCCTCTAACGATAGTTCATTTACTGTTTCTTTTGAGCGTTCTGATTTGTCCGCCATAAACCTTCCTCCTTCTAAAAAAACGAATCGAGTTACATCGTCGCTAAAGTTCTTCTTAAATGGACAATCTTTTGCATAATCTCCATTGCTTGTTTATATTCATGCATCTTTTCTGCTTCCGACTGATTTTGACGTAATGTGTCAATTTCAAGCTGGATGCGATGTTTTTTAATATGCTTTAAGCAATCTGCAATTTCTGCCTCTGCATAATCTGGAGCTCGTTCTGCTAATGCAGCTTCCATGACAATTTTACGTAACTCTGAATCTTCAATTACCTCTACAAACCGTTGATAATCGGCTGTACTAAACTCCTCGTAAAAGCCGATTAGTCGAACAAAAACAGCCATATACTCATCTCTTACAAAGGGCTCCTCGCCACTCTGCAAAACCTTATCGACTACATGCACATTGTGAAGCATGTGTGAAAGCAGTAGTCGTTCTGCGCGCTCCGTTGCAGTTAACGGCTTCTGCGTCAATGGTACTGGAGCAACTTCATGCAGCGGTATTTGTTCATCTTTATAGCGTTTTGACTTTGTTGCCTCTAGTTTTCGATATTGTGCATAAATAGCTTCTTGAGAAATAGATGTTTCATTCGCAAGCTGCGTTATATATAAATCACGCTCTATTGGTGAAGATACCCCAACAAGCTCTTCTAGCACTTCTTGTACGTATTGCAGCACATCATTTTCAAATTGAAAATTTTTATTGCGCCTTGCATACATCATCATAAAAGCAATATAAGCATGGGGCTTGTCAATTATTTGTGTTTTAAACGCTTCAGCACCATATTGACGTATATAGTCATCTGGGTCGAGCTTGTCCGGTAAAACAGCCACCTCTACTTTTAAGCGTTCAGCCTTGAGCAACTGACTTGAGCGACGCGCTCCCTCCATTCCAGCAGAATCCCCATCATAGCAAACCGTAATTTGCTCCACTAAGCGTTTGAGCCTTTGGATATGCTGTGGTGTAAGCGATGTGCCCATCGTCGCAACTGCATTCGTAACGCCTGCATTTGTCGCTGCTAATACATCGACAAATCCTTCCATTAGAACAACCTGACGTGTTTTTCGAATTGTAGCCCGCGCTTTATCTAAGTTGTATAGTATTTCGCTTTTATGAAAAATTGGTGATTCAGGACTGTTCATATATTTTGCTTCTTCAGCATCTGTATTTAAAATTCGCCCTGAAAACGCAATCACCTTCCCATTATCGTCGCGAATTGGAAACATAATTCGTCCCCTAAAGCGATCGAAATAAGAACCATCACTTTCCCGTCGAATCACAAGTCCACATTCAGCCATTTCTTCTAATGAAAATTCTTTTCTTTCTAGAAATGTAGTAAGTGAATCCCATGAAGGCAATGCCCAGCCAATTTTATGGCTTTCAATTAACTCCTCGGTGAAGCCGCGATTCAATAAATATTGTAAAGCTTCTTCCCCATCCTCGGTATTCATTAATAAATGATGGTAAAACTCCATTGCAAAATCATGTGCCTGTCGCATATTTGCTTCAGCTTTTGAAATGGTTTTTGCAGGCTGTGCACTAGTCGTTAGCTCTGCATCTAATTGGACGCCTGCTCGTTCACCAAGTTTCACAACAGCATCTGGGAATGTTATATTTTCAATATCCATCACAAATGTAATTGCATTCCCACCTGCCCCACAACCAAAGCAATGGAATATTTGCTTATCTTGCGAAACGGAGAAGGAGGGCGTTTGCTCCCCGTGAAACGGACATAAACCAAACCAGTTACGTCCTCTTTTCGTCAGCTGCATATAATCGCTAATAACATCAACTATATCCGACTGTGAACGAATTTGTTCAATTAATTGTTCAGGTATTTTTTTGGTCATTCCATCACCATTTTCAGTTGTTACATAAACATAATTCGAGATATATCTTGAAAATCCTCTATTATACGACAAAAAATAATCGCAAGGGTTGTACAGCCAATTATGCCCCAACTAACTCTAGTTCAGATTTTTTGAGTAAGTTCGAAAACTCTTCTTCAAAATTTGTGACATCTGCCGGAGGCTTTATTTGAATTTAGTGAGTGTCCTACCATTCACGTAAATCAAATACCCAATGGAGCATTCATCTGACTTATCTTTTAAGATGGGCATTTTTCACTAAATCAAGATAAATATCTCTACTTCTAAATATTTTTACCACAATTTTATTATTATAAAACAATTATTTCATTTTAGCCATACATTTTTGTTAGCACACTAAAAAACCTCATCCTTTTCGGATAGAGGTAGCTTATGCCCTTGCACGTATTTTATCCAAAATAACATTTGCTGTTTCTTCCACTGCTGTGTTTGTCACGTCGATTACCTCACAGCCAATACGGTTAGCAACACGAGTGAAATGTTCAATTTCCTGTTGAATGCGATTATGCTGTGCATAAATCGCATCATCATTTAAGCCGAGCGTTTTTAAGCGCTCTTTTCGTATGCCATTGAGGTTTTCAGGTGAAATAATTAAACCGAAGCATTTTTTAGGGTCTACTGCAAAAAGCTCAGCTGGTGGGTCGACTTCTGGTACGAGTGGCACATTTGCTACTTTTAAGCTTTTATGTGCTAAATATTGTGATAAAGGCGTTTTGGATGTTCTTGAAACACCTATTAAAACGACATCAGCAAGTAGCACACCGCGCGGGTCTCGACCGTCATCATACTTTACCGCAAATTCAATTGCCTCAATCCGCTTAAAATAATCATCATCTAATTTATGCATAAGCCCCGGTCGCTCTAATGGTGCCTGTTTGATTGAATTCTCCAATAGCTCTATCATCGGACCGAGCAAATCAATCGCTGCGACATGTTGTGCTAAAGCAGTGGCATAGAGCTTTTGCCGCATCTCTTTTTCTACTAATGTATAAACAATGATTGCCTTTTCCTGTATAGCGAGTTGCACAACTTCGTGAAGCTCTTCAAAGCTTTTAATACGTGGAAAACGGCGAATTTCTACATTTTGAAAGGTCGGTCTAAATTGACTAACCGCCGCTCTAACTGATAATTCCCCTGTTTCACCTACAGAATCTGAGACCACAAAAAAAATCAGATTATCCAAAACATCACCTACAATTCATGAATTTGTGCAAGTGAAATGAAGGCTTTTGTCACATTTGTTTTCGTTAATCGACCAATAATCTCAATGCCATTCACCGTTTCATTTACTACAGGTAAAGAGTCGATTTCACGATCAATTAATTTTTTAGCAGCTTCAATTAAAAAATCACTTTTTGTACAATACGCAATATTTGGCATGCGCGTCATAATAATATGTACAGGAATTTTATTCAAGTCTTGTGAGCCGATGCTCGTACGCAATAAATCTTTACGTGATAAAACACCTTGTAAACAATTATTTTGATCCGCTACAAATAACGTACCTACATCTTCTAAAAACATATGACAAATAGCGTCATAAACGGTCATATTTTCAGAAACAATGACTGGTACAGATTGAAAATCCTTTACTTTTAAATTCATAAGGGAGTCTGTTAATGTCTTTGTGTTCTTTTTGCCTGCATAAAAATAACCAACACGTGGTCTTGCATCTAAAAAACCAGCCATCGTTAATATTGCTAAGTCTGGTCTCAATGTTGCTCTCGTTAAGCTTAAACGCTCTGCAATTTGCTCTCCTGTGATTGGACCGTTTTCCTTTACAATTTGCAAAATAGCGTCTTGACGTTTATTGAGTTCGATTTTGACTCACCTGCTTTTAATAATGTTATACTGATTACGTTATTATTATATACTATTTCAAAGTGGATTGCGAAGAAAAGAATTGGGGCTATAGCACTTGCACAAAAAAAATTTTGTTGTATACTAAACCATATATATTAAGCGATGATTGAGCTATAAGTATCTTTTCACCTTAGCGAGTAGGGATTGGTGCAAGCCTACGCCGAAAAGAGAAACGGCACTCAGGAGCTATTTTTTCGAAAGAGGTTCAAGCAGCGATGTTTGAGCAATCAGGGTGGAACCGCGGATTCTGTACATGACAGCATTCGTCCCTGGGCATAATACGCCCGGAGACGAATGCTTTTTTTCGTTCCAACGGGCATGACAATAGGAGGTATTTTCATGACACAAAAATCAATGGAAACAATCGTATCACTTGCAAAGCATCGTGGATTTGTCTTCCCAGGCTCTGAAATTTACGGAGGCTTAGCAAACACTTGGGATTACGGTCCACTTGGAGTGGAGTTAAAAAACAATATTAAAAAAGCTTGGTGGCAAAAGTTCGTTCAAGAGTCTGAACATAACGTTGGCTTAGATGCAGCTATTTTAATGAATCCAAAGGCATGGGTTGCTTCTGGTCACGTTGGAAACTTCAACGACCCAATGATTGATTGTAAGGCATGTAAAGCACGTCATCGTGCCGATAAATTAATCGAAGATGCTTCTTTAGAAAAAACAGGTAAGGAAATTATCGTTGACGGTATGAGCTTTGAGCAAATGAAGGCAAAGATGGAGGAGCTAGAGGTAGCTTGTCCAGATTGCGGTAAAATCGACTTCACAGATATCCGTCAATTCAACTTAATGTTTAAAACACATCAAGGTGTAACAGAATCTTCATCGAATGAAATCTATTTACGCCCTGAAACAGCACAAGGTATTTTCGTTAACTTTAAAAACGTACAGCGCTCAATGCGTAAACGTACACCATTCGGTATCGCGCAAGTCGGCAAATCATTCCGTAATGAAATTACACCGGGTAACTTCACATTCCGTACACGCGAATTCGAGCAAATGGAGCTAGAATTTTTCTGCAAGCCAGGTGAAGACCTAGAATGGCATGCTTATTGGAAAGAGTTTTGCAAAAACTGGCTCCTAAACCTTGGCATGAAAGAGGAATCTATGCGTCTACGCGACCATGAAGCAGATGAGCTTTCTCACTATTCAAACGCAACGACAGACATCGAATTCCGCTTCCCATTTGGCTGGGGCGAGCTATGGGGTGTGGCTGACCGTACAGACTACGATTTAAAACAGCATATGGAGCACTCTGGTGAGGACTTCACATATATCGACCCTGTAACGAATGAACGTTATGTGCCATACTGCATCGAGCCATCATTAGGCGCTGACCGTGTAACACTAGCATTCCTATGTGACGCTTACGATGAGGAGCAGCTAGAAGGTGATGATAAGCGTACAGTTCTACGCTTCCACCCTGCTCTAGCACCATTCAAAGCGGCTGTTTTACCATTATCGAAAAAACTATCAGAGGAAGCAGGCGAAGTATGGGCAAACTTACGCAAAGCATTCCCTGTGGATTTCGATGAATCCCAATCAATCGGTAAACGCTACCGCCGCCAAGATGAAATCGGCACACCTTTCTGCATCACATACGACTTCGACTCTAAAGAAGATGGCCAAGTAACAGTACGCCACCGCGACAGCATGGACCAAATCCGTATGCCGATAACAGAAGTTAAAGCTTATATCGAAAAGCACCTGCTATTTTAATATGGGTTGAGGGGAAGCGGCGCGCTTCCCCTCTCTGCATTTTATGAGCGAATTTGTGGATTTTACGAGCGAGTTCTCCTACTTTACGAGCGAAAGTCACTTGTTTATGAGCGAATTAGTACTTTAGACCTAATAAATAAGGTTTTTCTTCTCTACAAGTCATTAATTTGTGGCTAAATAAAAAACGCATGAAATCAAATTCAAACACTTTGATTTCATGCGCTTTTCGTTTTATTTTACGAACTTCACATTTTGTAATTTATGGTGACCAGAATCGTTAATCCAATAGCCTTCAATTTGTTCACTCACGCCAGATAAATAGGCTTGGTGGTGCACATAAACCATTGGAGCTTCTTCGATTAAGCGCTCTTGCAACTCTTTATATAACGCTAAACGTTTTGTTGTATCAATTTCTTCGCGCGCTTGATCTAATAGTGAATCAATTTCTGCATTTTCATAGAAAGTACGGTTACCCGGGTCTCCCTTATTTTTAGAGTGGAATAATTGTGTTAGGAAGTAATCCGCATCTCCAACTGGGTTAGATAAGCCTAAAATAAACATATCATGCTCACCTGCGCCTGTTTTTGCTAAATATGCTCCCCATTCCACAACTTCTATAGCAGCATCAATATTAACTTTTCTTAACTCTTCTTGCAGCATAATCGCAATGTTCTGACGCTGTGGATTGTCATTCGTCCAGATTGTTGTTTTAAAACCATCTGCAAATCCTGCTTCTGTCAGCAATTGTTGCGCTTTTTCAAGATTGTATGTTAACGGCTGTAAAGTAGAATCATAGCCAAATACATTTGGCGCTAAAGGACCGATTGCTGCCTCCCCAAAGCCATCATAAATACCATCAATAATCATTTGTTGATCAACTAACATCGAAATTGCTTGACGTACTCGAACATCATTAAACGGCTCTTTTTCTACATTGAATCCAACATATGACAAAGACGAACCTGGTGCAACATCTACACTGTTCGGAGAAGATTCAACAAGTGCCACTTCATTCGGTTGAATTGGTTCGATAATATGCGCATTTCCTGTTTCTAGCTCCGCAACACGTGTCGCACTTTCTGGAATAACTTTAATTGTTACAGAATCGACAAATGCCTTTTGCCCCCAATATTCTGTGTTATTAACAAGCTTGATTTCCGCCCCTGCTGTCCAGTAATCAAACTTCATAAAGCCTGTACCAACTGGCCCTTCCATATTTACTAATTGCCCCGGGCTATTACCAGCAGCCATCGACTCATAATCTGCGTCAATTTGTGCCGGTGAAATCATTACACCTACTGGATGATTCAAGTGGTTAATAAGTGGAGCGAATGGATAATGCGTATGAATGCGCACTACATATTCATCAACAACTTCAACTTCTTTAATAGATTCAAATAAAAACGCACGTGGTGCTGCAATCTCTGGATCTAATAAACGTTCAAAGTTTTTCTTTACAACTTCCGCATTAAAATCTTCCCCATCATGGAATTTAACACCTTCTACAAGCTTAAACTCCCAAGTTACATCATCAATTGCTTCCCAGCTTTCCGCTAGACTCCCTACAATTTCATCGTTTTGATTTTTCTTTACAAGTCCTTCTGTAATATTGGACAACACGGAGGCAGATGGCACGTCTGTTGATAAATGTGGGTCAAGATTTGCCGCATCTGATAGTGTCGCCAATACTAGGTCGCCACCAGTAACCGCTTCTGTTTGCTCACCCGAAGTATTTGCATCTGTATTAACTTCGCTATTTTCCACATCGTCACTATTACAAGCAACAAGAATTATGGAAAGTAGCATTAATACCAAAAATAGTAATCCTTTCAATTTTCCCATTAGTATACCTCCATTTTTACTTCCCTATTATTTTTAAGGAATTCAAACTAAATGCTACCATTGTTAATAGAATATTTCAATGAATATTCTAAATTTTTATTCAATTTTTATTTTTATAAATATAATTTTTTTATTAGAAAAATAAAGAACTTAAATTCCCCACTCTGATAAACAATCAAAAATTCTCTACAATATCACTTAATACACAACTTCTTTCTCTTATGCAGAAAATAAAAATCATTACCCTCTCTATTCAATAAAATATTTTAAAATAATAAACGGAAAATTTTTTATGCATAATAATTCCATTGATTATCCATCGTCTATAGGTGGAGTAAGCTTTTACTAAATTACCAAAAAGGCTGTCCGAAAAGTATTCCTTTTCGGACAGCCTAAGCTTTTATACTAAATATTTGCTAAACATTTTTGTACCTGCTGCTTCACTTTCGACACATAAAACATTGACTCGTTGCAAAGAGACCGTTTCAAAATAGCTTTTCAGACGCCATCCTTTATTACGATTGCACCTTAAACTGACTAATCTCCGACTGTAAGTCATTCGCCATCGTTTCCAATACATTTGCAGAGCTTGCAATTTCCTCATTAGCTGCTGTTTGTTGTTCAGCAGAACGCATAATATTATGTAAGCTTAGCGTAATACCATTTGCAATTTCCGCAATATCGTTCGCTACATGGCTCGTTTCATTTGTTTTATTATTTACTGTACGCACAATGTCTGTTACATCATTTGTACGTGTACTAATATTAGCTACATATTCTACGATATTTTTAAAGGCTTCCCCAGTTTGTTCAACCGATGCTCGCCCTTCTTCCACATACTTTGTACCACTATTAATTGCTGTTACTGCGCTGGATGTTTGGCTTAAAATATCATCAACTAATGTACGAATATCATCAGCTGCTCTACCCGATTCCTCTGCTAATTTTCTTACTTCATCTGCGACAACTGCAAACCCTTTTCCGGCATCTCCAGCACGTGCTGCCTCAATTGAAGCATTTAAAGCTAATAAGTTAGTTTGATCTGTAATGCTTGTGATTAACGCTAAAATCGAACTAATTTCCTTCGATTTCTCGCCTAATGCATTGACAACTTCTGTCGATTCATTCACAGACTTCTTAATTGTATTCATCTTTTCAATGGTTTGCTCAATTAGCTCTATTCCTAAATCTGCTTTTTGGTTCGTTTCAGCCGCTACATCTGCTACATCTTGGACGACAGAGGATACCTGACCCATTTCTTTGCTAATTAAATCCGATGATTCTGATAATTTTTGCATCTGCTCTAACTGCCCCGCTGCGCCAACGACCATACTTTGAATAGAGTTAGAAATCGTTTCGACAGATGTGCTACTTTGCTCTGTAATCGCCGCAAACTCTCGAGTATAAGCTGTTACATCTGTCGAGGCTTTATTTGCTTTTTCAATCACTGTTCCGATTTGCTCTAGCATATGATTAAACTCTGTTGACAATTGCCCTATTTCATCTTTGTATTTATCGTCAATACGTACTGTTAAATCACCATCAGCTGCCTGTGCCATTGCCTTTAGTACTCGATTCATTCGCTTTAAAATAATATAGCGTGTACATAGCGCAATAATTACTGTTCCGATAAATAATGAAATGAATGTATTAATTACAACGCCCGCAATACCATCTAATTCAATTACTTTACTAACTTGTAAACTAATAAATTGTGAAATATGTGAGCTAATAAATAAACTTAGCCCTACAGCTAAAATCATTTTAAATATTAAACTTTTCCAAAATTTTATTTCACGAGAAAATAATTTTTCTTTTACCATAGCTGCTCCCCATTCCTATGTAAATCTACTATCATTGTAAAATAAACATTAAAATTAGTAAAATAGTTGCTCCTCACCCAATCACTTAGTCCTATTTATCATTATAATATTCTTGCCAAAAACGAGTATAGAGCCCTAATGAAAAGGCGATATCATTTTGTAAATTGCTAATCGCAATATTTATACGTTTGCGCGAATAAGTACCCTGCTTATTTATATGATAAGCTACTGTTTCCTCCATGTGCATTAATAAATCGACCATTTGTTCTAAATACATTTTCGCCTCAGTTGAAAGCATCGACTCTTGAAAACCTAAATGAATAAGAGCATTTTTGGCAGATTGAACATTTGTTAAAATTTGTCCCCACTGCGCACGTTTCATAGGTCTATTGAAATCTGTCAGCCAGCTCATCTCATACAATGCCAATAAGGAAATCGAATAAGACACAACATAATCTGGTTGCAGCGCTTTTTCCTCATATAGCGATTGCAAAACCGCTAAATCCTCCTTATATTTCTGCTGACGCATTTCATTAGTCTCTACTGCGACAGTCGGATATACACTAAAAATTGAATATGGAAAGATAATGCCTGAGAACAGCGCAGCAACTAGTAGCCCAATAATTAAAAGCTTCAGTTTTCGTATTATTCCTCGCCTTTTCGCCTTCATCATGGTTTTGATTGATGCCTCCATTCTTTGAAAAAATCTAATAGCTTTTTATGTAATTTTTCATCCACATTTATAATCTCACAACCATGATTATCGTATAAAGAGAAAATTTAATCAGCGGGGGTTTTCCTCATCCTCACTGATTGTTAGTTGAACCAATTGGGCTTTTATGCGCAGTGGAGCTCCCACTTAACCGTAAGCGTCTTAGGGATAAATTACTTTAATTCCATTTAATTCCCCTTGGCATACGAAATTTAATATAACGAATGACATTTTCTATATATCTTTCTATCGGCTGACTTGTATCAACTACTAAACATTTGAAATCGATTGGCTTTTTTGCACTGTTAAGCGTAGCATAAAAGCCTTCCTTCGAACGAATTTCACTAATTTGACTGAGCATCTTTTCTCTGCTTTTTAAACGATGATTG
Organism: Metasolibacillus sp. FSL H7-0170; assembly: GCF_038593115.1. NCBI lineage: Bacteria > Bacillati > Bacillota > Bacilli > Caryophanales > Caryophanaceae > Metasolibacillus > Metasolibacillus sp. FSL H7-0170. Next base: position 954,751 of record NZ_CP151964.1, read on the forward strand.
ATTTCCTCAAAATCATCAAGGTAGCATTCAATATATTTATATTCTGCATCATATTTTTGAGCTAATTTTATTCCCTTTTCAATCATTTCCTCGTATAAGCACGGGCTATCAAGAATCACACATTTCAATAGTAATGAATTAACTGATAATTCCATCGTGACATTCTAGAAAACATATGCTATATTGTTAACTAATTGCATAGCCATCCACTGGAGGTGCCGTTGTGAACGGCTGAGATCAAAGTAAACTTTGGGATTCCTGGAACCTGATCTAGTTGATACTAGCGTAGGAAAGTGGTCGCCTATTATTTGTTACGATTTTTTAAGTAAGCGTTACTTTTCCTATGGGAGAAGTAACGTTTTTTTATTGGAGGAAACTAAAATGATTCATGCTATTACGAGTGGTCAAGGCTTTACACCACAAACAATTGACCAAATAAAGGATGTCGCTACTCGTGTTGATGCCATTATTATTCGCGAAAAGCAGCTCTCACTTACTGAAATCGATAACGCAATTGCCGCACTTTTACAGGCTGGTATAAGTGCAAAGCAATTAATCATTCATACATATGTGGAGCTCGCTTACAAATACGACTTACTTGGCTGTCATTTTGCAGCAAATCAGGCTGTAAATGTGACACAGCATCCTTTTATATGTGGGCAATCTACGCATACAAAGGCTGAAGCGTTACAAAGTGCTGAAAGAGGTATGCATTATTTATACTTTTCTCCTGTCTTTCCAACAACCTGTAAACCAAGTGTACCAGCGCTAGGGCTTCAGGCACTTGCTGAAACATGCCGTACTGTCAAAATACCCGTGCTTGCACTCGGTGGTATAACAAGCAGCAATGCACAACAAGTGATGCAGGTCGGCGCACAGGGCTATGCCGCAATATCAATGTTTTTTAACTAAGGGGAGCAATTTATGAAGTGTCAAGGCTTTACGATTATCGGTGGTGGGGTTATTGGATTATCTATCGCCTATCAATTATTAAAACAGCAACAGCCTGTGACGATTTTCCATACAGAAAAAACAACGACAGCATCACTCGCTGCTGGGGGTATGCTTGGTGGTCAAAATGAATTTCACACCCCTTCGCCCCTTTATCATTTAGCGCTGGAAAGTCGAGAGCTACACAAATCACTCGCCGAGGAGCTATTACATTTAACTGGGCAAGAAGTTGGTTTATTACCTTCCGGGCTAATTAAAATTGCAGCTGCTGAGGAAGTTAGAGTAAATTTGCAGCAGCAGTATCAATTTTTATATCGGGACCACCCTACCTCTGTACAATGGCTAAATCAAACAGAGTTACAGCAATGCGAACCTTTATTGGGTCATTCTATTACAGAGGGCTTCCATATATACGAGGACCATCAAGTAAATGCAAGAAATTTAACAAAGGCTTTAGCACTCGCTGTACAGAAGCTTGGCGCAAATATAATTGAAGAGGAAGTTATTGCGATAGAGAAAGAGCAACAACAAGTTACACATATCCAGACAGCCTCTAAGCACTACGCTGTTCAGCAAGCTGTTTTGACTGCGGGTGCCTGGACAGCGAAGCTTGCAGCCAAACTTCATATTACTTGCCCGGTGCACCCAGTAAAAGGGGAATGCTTAATGGTAAAAGCGGCACAGCTACCGAAGGCAACCATTTTTTCAACAGATGGCTGTTATATCGTACCAAAGCACAATAATCGTTTATTGATTGGTGCTACGAGCTATCCTCTGCTAGAAGATGATGCAGTAACTGTCGGTGGCATTTATTCTTTATTATCCCGAGCTATTCATATGATGCCATCACTAACGAAGGCTGAGATTGTCGAAACTTGGTGTGGTGTGCGGCCACAAACAATAGACGGACTTCCAATTATGGGTACTACGCAATATAGCAATTTATTTATATGCACAGGACATTATCGCAACGGTATTTTATTAAGTGCCATTACTGGGCTTTTGTTTAGTCAATTCTTATTGGGTGATAGCGTAGCAAAGCAACGGTTAGCGCCTTTTTCATTGCAACGCTTTACGATTTAAAGGAGGTGTGCATTTTGCGCTTATACGTCAACGGTCACAATATGGAAGTACCACAATCTATTACAACTGTTGTCCAATTACTAGAACATTTACAGCTCAATAAAGAGCTTGCCATTGTTGAAGTAAACGCGGAAATCTTACAGCCTGCGGAACGTGACAGCAAGGAAATTAAAGCAGATGACCATATCGAAATTGTACAATTTGTAGGAGGAGGATAATCATGCTACATATCGGACCATATCAATTTAATTCACGCCTCTTATTAGGCACAGGGAAATTTAAAGATTTTGCTACACAGAAAGAAGCGGTGGAAGTATCTGAAACAGAAATTTTAACATTTGCTGTGCGTCGTATGAATATTTTTGAGCCAACACAGCCAAATTTTTTAGAAAAAATCGATGTACAAAACTATACACTCTTACCAAATACAGCAGGCGCGAAAAATGCAGAGGAGGCTGTGCGCATCGCTAACCTTGCGAAAGCCTCTGGTTTATGTGATATGGTTAAGGTCGAAATCATCGGTTGTAATCAAACATTACTACCGGACCCTGTAGAAACATTACGTGCTACAGAAATGCTATTGGAGCAAGGCTTTATCGTCTTACCATACACTTCCGATGATGTGTTGCTAGCAAAGCGCCTACAAGATTTAGGCTGTCACGCTATTATGCCAGGTGCTTCTCCTATCGGGTCAGGTATGGGAATCGTCAATCCACTTAATTTATCCTTTATTATCGAGCAAGCAAAGGTGCCCGTTATTGTTGATGCTGGTATTGGTTCCGCTGCAGATGCGGCTCAGGCAATGGAGCTTGGCGCGGATGCCGTATTATTAAATACCGCTGTCTCAGGAGCTAAAGACCCTGTAAAAATGGCTTCAGCTATGAAGCATGCAATTATTGCTGGACGCGAAAGCTTTGAAGCTGGACGCATACCGAAAAAAATGTATGCAACAGCATCTAGTCCATTAGAAGGTATAAGCAGGTGAGCCGTTATTCAAGACAGGAGCGCTTTCTCCCAATTGGCACTACTGGACAAGCTCTTCTTGCTGAAAAGCATGTCCTCATCGTTGGTGTCGGAGCACTTGGTGCAACAATTGCTGATTTGCTAGTGCGGGCAGGGATTGGTGAGATTTCGCTGATTGACCGAGATTTCGTCGACTTATCTAATTTGCAGCGTCAAATGCTATACAGTGAAGCCGATGTGACCGCCCGTTTACCAAAAGCGACCGCCGCTAAAAGACGCTTACAGAAAATTAATCATACATTGACAATCCATGCTTATAACGAGGAAGCCAATGTCGAACTTTTTGAGCATATACTAGCAACACAATCTATTGATTTGATAATTGACGGTACAGATAATTTCGATATTCGTTTTATCATCAATGATATTGCTCATAAATACAGGATTCCATGGATTTATGGTGCGTGCGTTGCATCAAGCAGCCTTTCCTTTTTCATTAAGCCAGGAAAAACTGCTTGCCTGCACTGTATAATGGGTGGATTACCTACTACAGGACCAACTTGTGACATGGCAGGGATTTTAGCCTCTGCCTCACAAGTAACAGCAGCCCTACAAGTAGCAGAGGCATTGAAATATTTAACAAATAATGAAACCGCGATGCGCGGAAGCGTTTTTTCAATTGATGTGTGGCTAAACACCTTCTCCTCTATCAAGGTGGATGCACTAAAAAAGCAAATCTGCCCAACATGCGGAGAAAAACCAACATATCCATTTTTGCAGCCCAATGCCACAACAAAATTTGCCTCACTATGTGGTCGCGACACAGTTCAAATTCGCCCTGTTTATAAAATGCGTGATTTATATGCGTTAAAAAAGCAGCTAACTTCCGAGAAAATAACACATTTCAATGATTTTCTCATTAGCTTCAATGTAGAAAATTATCAGCTCACCGCATTTAAGGATGGGCGCGTTTTCGTGCACGGCACTGCCGACATACAACAGGCAAAAAGCGTCTATTATCAATATTTTGCTTAATAAAGGAGAGAACAACTATATGAAAACACCACCATTTACTACATCCTCATTTTAAATTCAATTTTGAGGAGGAAACAATATGCAAGCTTTATTAGTAATTGATGTACAAAATGGATTGGTTAATCTCACACACTGTGATGATACATTAGCGAATATCGAAAAATTGATTCAAGCATTTCAAGAACAGCAAAAACCTGTTATTTTCATTCAGCATACCGATAATGCCAAAGAAAGTGTGCTCCACCATGCAGGAAAAGGGGCTGATATTATTGCACGCTTTCAGCCATATATTGAGCATCTTGTTGTTAAGCAAACACCAAGTGCTTTTTATCAAACAAACTTGCAAGAGCTGTTAGCAAGTTTAAATATTGAGCATGTATATATCTCAGGCTTTAATACGGAGTTTTGCTGTCAATTTACAGCGATTGCGGCTTATGACCGCGGGTTCCGCACAACATTTATCGAGGATGCTACAAATACAGTAAACAACGCCAACACCTATGAAATGACTGGCTTAGATATCCGAGATTTCGTCGGAACTGTATTGCATTGGTCGAATGTTATTGAGGTGCTTGATATGGAGGAATATTTGGAAACTCAATTATAAATTATAGAAGATGGCTGCCTTTTGTGTAGAAATTCCATTCGGGACTAGAGGTGAAGGATAATTTGCTTAATAAATAGCGAATTTTATCTACAAAGCTCGAACTATATTACAAAACTCTCATTCGATTTTATTAAATTTAGATAACAAAAGTAAAGCGGTATTCGAATCAAGCTGCTTCCAGACAGATACATTATTATATAAAATATAATAGAAGACGGTTTGATAAAATGAATGATGTATCCAAAACAGCTATTGAAAACATTATTTTCAATAGCTGTTTTTACTATTATCTTTAGGCCTTATCTAAAATATATGCTGTCTTCTGCGATGCTTGCTGACTAGAATTTTCATTATAAGCATCCGCACATTTATCCGCAAAGCCATGTGCTCCTTCAAACACAAACACCCGCACTTCTTTTTTCCGTAAAGCTTCAATCAAAATCTTTACATCAAATGATTTTTCTTCATTTCCGTAAAATAATGTCACTGGACAATGTGGTGTGATATCTAGGTAACTGCGGATACGTGAGCCATAATAACCGATAATATGCTGAATTCCGTTTAATTCGCTACATAACCATGCCACTGTCGCCCCGATACTAAAACCCATTATATATACTGCTTCATATTTTTGCATGAGTTCCTCTAATAGTATTTTAATTTGCTGTGCTGCTTGCTCAATGCCTATATGCTCCATAAAATTGTAGTAAGCTTGTTGTTCCTGTTCATATGGAAAAACATTGTCGTCTTGCAACATATTCGGGCATACTACATCAAAGCCCATCTGGCTTAAACGCTGTGCATATGATTGGATATGACGATTAATACCATATATTTCATGGAGTACGACAACGACTCGATTTGCTTGATTATTGATTATAAACTTCATTCATATAAAGGCTATAGGATAATCCTACAGCCCTTCCTCCTCACTCTATAAACTTTGGCTTGCGCTTCTCCACAACGGCCTGCACGCCCTCCTTAAAATCAGCAAGCTCTGTAACGAGCCCCATTTGCGAGGAAATATAGTCTAGAGATGAGCGTAAGGACATTGTTTGGCTTTGGTATACTGCGCGCTTAATAAATTGAATGGCGGTTGTCGGTCCATTCGCAAGCTTTTCTGCATAGCTTCGCGTATATTGTTCAAGTTCTTCATCTGGCACAACGAATGTGACAAGTCCCGCCTCCTTTGCCTCATACGCTGACAGTACACGTGCTGTCCATAACATATCTAATGCTTTATCAATCCCTACTAACTTTGGTAAAAAGTACGCGCCACCGTCTCCCGGCACAATCCCAACATTGACATAGCTCTCCGAAAATTTCGTCGACTGTGCGACAATACGAATGTCACACATTAAAGCCATATCAAGCCCTGCACCAAATGCAAAGCCATGCACTTGGGCAATGACTGGCTTATCAATTTCCTCTAAAAGTAGTGGCACACGCTGTACGCGCTTCCATAAAGAATTTTTGCGGGCGAGCGCTGTCGATGTAATGTCGTCCTCACTGTCAAAAAAGCCTTTGCCTGCTGCCATCGCTTTAATATCACCACCTGCGCAGAAGCATTTGCCATTGCCCTTAACGACTAGCACACGAATTGCCTCATCGTCGCGCACCGTTTCAAGTGCCCGAATCCATCTCGTTAGCATATCCTCACTAAAAGCGTTCATTGCTTCAGGGCGATTGAGCGTAATTGTCGCAACTCCGTCCTGTACATCGAATAATAAGTCAGCCATTTTCAAGTCCCCCTTATTTCGTTGTCATCCATGACCAAACATTCTCTACTTGTAGCAAATCATCTGCCAGTTGCTTTTGCCAGTAATGCGTTGTAAGGCCTTCCTCACGCCATGCCCATAAGCGACGCGTGTAATGCTGTAGGCTATGCTCATAGGTTACACCAATTGCCGCATGAACTTGGTGAGCAGAAGTTGCTACGATTTTGCTTGCCTCGTCTAAACGAATGCTTGTGAAAGCTACTTCATAGCGCTCGGTCTCATTTACTAATGCCCCTGCCATATTTTCAATCGCCGCCGTCGCAATTGCTGCCTCTCCTGCAAGATTAGCCAAGTGCTGCTGCACAAGCTGAAAGCGATGAATCGGGCGACCGAACTGTTCACGTTCCTTTGAATATCTTATTGATAACTGAAAGGCTTTATCGAGAGCACCACTCAGTGCAGCTAGCTTTGCGGCTGTCGTATATTTGATTAGCTTTTGAAGTTGCTGCTCGTTGATTTCCGTTTGTGCAATGATTTCAGCTTGCTGGAAGTTCACTGTATCACGCGGCTCGGCTGCTAAATTTGTTGCCTGTACAATGCTTGCTTGTGCTAGACCTACGGCAATTAGCTTCAGCACCTCTCCCTCTTGAGCAAAAGTTACGAGCTGCTGTGCACTTCTCGCCCACGGCACATTGGGAATGTTGCCATCAAGTTTGCCATTTGTCATTGTTAGCATCTGCTTGTCGTTAAAAGAAATCGTTGTAATAGATTCAAACGGTGTAAGCCTTACGTATTCCAAAATAAAATTAGCGAGCGTATGCTCAAGTACGGGTGCAGGTACGGCATAATAGCCAGTTAGTTGATAGAGTGCTAGTAAATCAGCTATATCCCCATTTGCTCCTCCGTACTGCTCTGTTATCGCGACTTTCAATAGTTCATTGTCAACTAGCTGTTGCCATAATGTAGTAGCCCATTTACCTTCCTCTAGTAAGTCAACAGTTTCCTTTGTAATAAGGTCGTTATATATTTTCTCAACGACCTCTGTTACAAATTCCAGCATTTCACTCATTGTGCAACAACCCCCTTTGCGACAATGCCATATAGCACTTCTGATGTGCCACCTCTAATTGTAAAGCCGGGTGCATGTAGAATTGATTCCGCCATATAGCGGTCAAAGGCGCGTTCTGCCTGCAAGCGTGGGTATGTTGCGACAAGTAGGCGTGCAATTTCGGGTATTTTCTGTTCAAACTTCGTTCCAATGCTTTTTACAAGCGCTGCTGGAATTGCCACCTCACCGCCTTCCTCCAATACTTGCGCTACGCCAATTGATAAATTACGTAAGCTCCACATTTCTGCTAATAGCTTGGAAGCAGTAGCTAAACCAACAGTGTCATATGCCTGTTTTAATTCAATAATTAGTTCATTCAATAACGGAAATGTGCTTAAAATACGCTCTGGACCGCTGCGCTCAAAGGCAAGCTCCGCTAACCCCTGTGCCCAACCATTACCAATCGTGCCAACAACCATTGCATCTGGCACAAACACATTTTCAAAAAATACATCGTTAAAATGTCGCTCTCCCGTTAAATAAGGAATCGGAGTAATCGTCACACCGGGCGCATGCAAATCAATAATTAACTGGCTTAAGCCGCTGTGCTTAGACACTTGGTCATAGGGTGCAGTACGCACAAGTGTCACCATATAATGCGCATCATGAGCGTTACTCGTCCACGTCTTCGCCCCATTCACAAGCCAGCCACCCTCTACCTTCTCTGCTTTTGTACGGACAGATGCTAAATCAGAGCCACTATTCGGCTCACTTAAGCCAATCGCAAAAAAACAATCCCCTCGAATAATTTTAGGCAAAAACAATTGACGCTGCTCCTCCGTACCAAAGCGCAACAGCAAAGGACCTGTCTGCCTATCTGCAAACCAATGGGCTGCAACTGGTGCACCCGCAGCCAAAAACTCCTCTGTCAATATATAGCGTTCAATCGTACTACGCTCGCCCCCACCATACTCCTGCGGCCAAGTCATCCCAATCCAGCCCTGTTCTGCTACTAATTTAGAAAAAACAGGGTCACTTCCACTTAACCATGAATCACACTTCGTTCGAAATGTCCCTTCCTTGAGGTGACGCTGTAAAAAAGCACGCACCTCTAACCGAAACTGCTCCTGCTCTTGCGTAAAATGCACAACTGGTAATTTCATTTCTCCCATCCCCTTTTGTCATGCTTCCCCCTTATTTTATCGCTTGCTACACATAGATGTCTAACAATTTCGAATTGTATTTAATTTTCAGAATTGTTTGCGTGCCAGGCACCGAGTTGCTCAATGAAGCTACGTGACTTCAAGCGAATCCCTGTCTGTTCTTCGTAAATTGTTGTCACAATTTTTTTAATAAACATCTTCGTTTGGGGCTTTAAATCTAGCTTGCCGACTTGCTCAATTGGCATCATATAAAACATCCGAATAAGCTTGAGCTGCGTTGGCGAGAGTCGGATAATATATTGGTCATGATGGAAGCAGCGATGGCATAAAAAACCTCCGTGTGAAAAGGAGAAGGCAAATTCACCGTCTGTTGATGCGCAGCTTGCACAAGCTTGTAAAATTGGCTGGACGCCTGCATAGGGCAGCATTTTCCAATCAACGAATAAAGCAATCGCCTCAGGGTCATAGCCTTCATCTATAGCAAGTAATGCTTGCCTTACTACTTCAAAGGCAAATGGCTGAGGCTCGCCCTCTTCTACTAAACGGTCGACCAGCTCACCGACATAGCTTGCATAGGCTGTTGCATGAATATCAGTTTGCATTGTGCGCATCGCATTCAAATGCTCCCCCTGCTGCAAAGTGCCCATCCCCGTTGTTCGCTGCACTAAATACAGGCCGTACATAAAAGGTTGAGTAATACCTGCTAAACGGCTAGTCGGTTTTTTCGCACCACGTGCCATAACGGCTACCTTACCTGCTTCACGTGTCAGCAATGTGACGATTTTATTGGATTCTCCGTATGCTCTAGCCTTGAGAACAATTCCCTCCCATTTATGCAACATTTATAACACACCTCCACTTCATTTTGGTGAATGACTAGATTAATCTATGTTTCACGTAAAAATAGATTGATTTTGAAACATTCATTTCTTATATAATACTTTTCTTAAGATAATGAGAATAGGTGTCGAGAAAACTAAAAATTTCCCAACACCCTTTATATGTTTAATCAATATTTGTTTATAATTTGGTATGTCTTAATAAAAGGTTATGTTTATCTTATAAGAGATGTCTCTATACAAGCTTCTATGAGCTAGTTTAGCAATCACTTTTCATAAGCTTTATACCAATGATATGGTTGGATTTCCTTTAATGTTTTATACTCCAGTCTACCATCTTGGTTAGTTATAGCTGCTTTTACACTCTCTCCCCAATAAAAAAGTCTTTCCTGACATACACCACAAGGGGTTAAAATTGTAAATTCGGATTCTTCATTTTCTCTTACAATACAGATAGTATGAGTAACCTTTGTATTAAGTTTATGTGCCTCAAGAATTGCACCCGTTTCAATACACAATTCAGTAGAAGCATTGATAATATCTGGTGCTACACTAGTTAAAATTTGACCATCTTCAGTGTACATTGCCGAAGCCCCACCCCAACCAGAAGGGTATCTTTTTTCTATCAAGTCTATTGCTGATTGATAGAGTTTTTGTTCAATATTCATGCCGATATTACCTCCCAATTCATTTAGCGACAGGCGTTTCCTACACCCGCTGCTCCCCTATTAAACACTTATCACAGGAAACATAAGCTGACTCAAAATTAGGAAATGATAACGCTACAGAAATTTCAATATTATCGCCTAAAATACTATACACTTATTTCACAATTTGCAACAGGTGTTCTAGCTGATTTATTTCATAAGTAGGCTTTAAATTTGTAGTATTTTCTTTATATTTAGGATTGAACCAACATGTATCAATACCGTAGTTAATTCCACCTTGAATATCAGAAGTCAACGAGTCACCTACCATTAGGACATTTGATTTTTCTGTAATTTGCAGCTTATTAAAAGCATAATCAAAAATTTCAGCTTGTGGCTTTTGAAATCCTGTGGATTCAGAGATAATAATATGCTCAAATGTACCTTCTAAAAAGGAATGATTAATTCTAGATGTTTGTACATCTGTGTAACCGTTCGTAATAATGGCTAATCGCTTATGCGACAAAGCTTCAATAACTTTTTCGGCTCCTTGAACGAGATAGGTTTGTTGGCCAAGAAATTTCAAATAGTCTTGATTGAATACAACTGCGTCCATTTCAAGTTCGTGTTCTAAAAATAATCTCCTAAATCTTTCTGAACCTAGCTCCACTAAGCTTATTTTTCCTCGTTCTAAATCTTCCCATAACACTTTGTTAATTTCTCGATAACTCTTTTCATACAATTTTAAGTTATTTAACAAATTATATTTGCTAAAAACTTTTTTAAAAGCTTCTTGCTCCGATATAGTAAAATCAAAAAGTGTATCATCGATATCGAAATAAATAATATCGTAATTTTTCATTTTAATACTCATCCTCACGGAAGCCGAAGTCACGTAAATGTGTTTGTTTGTTGCGCCAATCCTTTTGCACCTTTACCCAAAGCTCCAAGTATACCTTTGAGCCAAGAAGCATTTCGATATCTTTACGTGCCAGTGTACCGATTTCCTTTAGTAATGCGCCGCGCTTGCCAATGACAATGCCCTTTTGCGAATCGCGCTCAACCATGATTGTTGCTTGTACACGAATCATATGTTCATGCTCTTCATCACGCTTAATTTTATCAATGACAACTGCAATCGAATGGGGAATTTCCTCACGTGTTAAATGCAAAACCTTTTCACGAATCAGCTCTGAAATAATAAAGCGCTCTGGATGATCGGTCACTTGATCTGCAGGATAATATTGCGGTCCTTCAGGTAAATACTCACCGAGCTTTGCTAATAAATTTTCGACATTATTTCCTTGTAGCGCGGAAATCGGCACGATTTCGCTGAACGGGTATTTATCTTTATAGGATTCAATAATTGTAATAAGCTCATCTGGATGAACTTGGTCAATCTTATTAATGACTAAAAAGACAGGCGTTTTATTACCAGCTAAAAGGTCTAAAATAAATTCATCACCTTTACCGATTTTTTGCTCTGCATTGACCATAAATAAAATAACATCCACTTCACGCAATGTATTTTTAGATACTTTCAACATAAATTCGCCTAATTTATGCTTCGGCTTATGAATACCTGGTGTATCAATAAAAATCATTTGCGAATTTTCAAGTGTCAATACACCTTGCACTTTATTACGTGTCGTTTGTGGTTTATCTGACATAATCGCAATTTTTTGTCCGATAACACGATTTAAAAATGTTGATTTCCCTACATTCGGTCGACCAATAATGGAAATAAAGCCCGATTTATAGGGACTGTTTGCTTGCTGCATAATCTAAATCCTCCGTTGTGAATGCACCAGGTAACAGTTCACCTACTGTCGTTTCTTGTACATCACCTTTTAAGTTTGTTAAATAAACTGGCATACTTGCTGGGAAAAACTCGCTCATCACTTGACGGCATGCCCCGCATGGTGAGCAAGGCTTGTCCGTATCTGCTACTACAGCAATCGCCTTAAATTTCATCACACCTTCAGATACCGCTTTAAAAATTGCCGTTCGCTCTGCACAGTTTGCCATGCTATATGCGGCGTTCTCGATATTACAGCCTAAATAAACTGTACCATCCTCTGCTAAAAGTGCTGCGCCTACTGGAAATTTCGAATAAGGTACATACGCCTTTTCACGCGCTATCTTTGATTGCTCCATTAATGTATGTTTATCCATTCTTTTTGCCTCCTATATCACATTAAAACCATTTCGGGAAAAAAATGAGTACTCCGATTATAACACTGCCAATCGCAAATACAAGTACCGCGCCTGCTGCTGCGTCCTTTGCAGCCTTTGCTAAAGGGTGGATTTCTGATGTTGCTAAATCGACAACTCGTTCGATTGCACAATTCATCATTTCCGCACCAATAACTAAAATAATGACTAAAACGATAATTAGCCACTCTATCACGCTCAAGCCTGTTAATAAGCCTGCAACGATGACGATACAGGCACTTGCTACATGAAAGCGCATATTTTGCTCCTTTACCGCCTCCAGTATTCCTTGAAAGGCATAGACAAAGGAGCGTAAAAATTTACGGATATCCATTATGCCTCGCGCCCTAGCCCGAAGGACGACAAAATTGCATTTTGTTTATCAAACATTTCTTTTTCATCTTGTTCATTCATATGGTCATATCCCAATAAATGCAAAAATCCATGGAGTGCTAAAAAGCCTAGCTCTCGCTCAAAAGAATGTCCATACTCCTCCGCCTGTTCCTGTGTACGCTCGACCGAAATAATAATATCTCCTAAAACACGTGGTAGACCTTCACCAATAATTTCTGTTTCTCCTTCACCTAGCTCCTCTAAAGCAAAGGAAATAACATCTGTTGGCTGGTCTTTATCGCGGTACTCTCGATTGATTTCATGTATGGCTTCATTCGTAACGAATGTAATTGATAGTTCGCTACCATCATCAACCTGCTCTTCTTTTGCCGCATACTGCAATAAGCGCTCGACTAAATCGATATGCGCTTTTTGAACCGAATCCGTTTCATCTAAAAAATCGATTTCTAACGCCATTTGCAAACCCCCTATTTTGGATATTCGATGCGTGAATGGAATGTACCGTTTAATGTTTCACATAACACATCTTCAATAATTTTTAATTCCTTCAACGATATATCGCATTCATCAAATTGGTCATCCTGCACGCGGTCCTGAATAATGGACTGTACTAGCTTTTTAATTTTGTCAGCAGTCGGCTCCTTCATGGATCGTACCGCAGCTTCTACACTATCTGCAATGCTAATAACAGCAATTTCCTTCGTTTGCGGCTTTGGTCCTGGGTAACGGAACGCTGCCTCATCAACATTCATGCCCTCTTCCTTCGCTTTAAATACAAAAAATTTCAATAAGCTTGTGCCATGATGCTGTAACGCAATATCAATAATCTCCTGTGGCATGCGATGCTTATGCAGGAGCTCTGCGCCGTCCGTCGTATGTGCAATAATAATATCTGCACTCGATTGTGGAGGTAATGTATCATGCGGGTTAATACCTGTCATCTGATTTTCAATGAAGAAGGAAGGTCTTCTCGTCTTCCCAACATCATGGTAATAACAGCCGACGCGCGCTAATAGCCCGTCCGCACCAATTGCTTCACAAGCTGTTTCTGCCAAATTTGCTACCATAATGCTATGGTGGTAAGTACCCGGCGTTTCCGTTAATAATTTGCGAAGTAACGGATGGTTTGGATTCGATAGCTCAATCAAGCGCATTGTTGATAAAATGCCAAATGCCGACTCAAAGAACGGTAATAACCCCATCGTCAACGCACCGGAAAGCACTGCTGAAATGATAGCCGCCGTCAAATAGAAGCCTATTTCGGTGATACCATAGCCCGACTGAGACATTAATAAATAAAAACTAATAAATAAAATATTAATAACTGAGAGAATGCCACATGCCTGCAATAATGATGAGCGCTTTTCAAGATTGCGCATGAAAAATAGCGTCGCAAAACCGCCAAACATTATGTACAAGGCAATATCCATTTGTAACACAGCAGCATAGCCACTATGGAACATGACACCTGCTGATGTCGCCGTCATAACCGTTACAATTGATGCCACTCGGTCATCCACAAGCAAGCGAACAAGCATTGTCGCTAAAGCAACTGGGAATAAAAAGGCAATCATCACATCAAAATTATCCGCTACAATGCTAATTAATTTCATAATAATAAGACATATTGTATAAACTATTGTTGTAACAAGCAGCTCGTTTCGACGTTTGGCTATCGGCTTTTTTGAACGGTCAAAAACGATATAAATAAAGGCCATCTGCAAGAAAATTAAAATGAGTAACCCAAAAATCGGCTTTAAAGATTCCTTCGTATCTAGCATACCTAGCAACTCTAATTGTCGGTATACTTCACGGTCTATAAGCTCCCCTTCTTGCACGATAATTTGACCTTGTAAAATACGTGTTGCTTCAACCATTTCGCGTGCTTGTCGAACGCGCAACTCGGTCTTTTCTTCATCTAGCACTTCTGTTTCGACAATAGCAGCTCGTCCAAGTGTAATAACTGTATTAAGTAACGGCTCCGCTATTGCTGATTGCTGACGTATTTTACTATCAATTTCATTGCGAATTGTTAAGATTTGCTCTTTACGGAATGGTCGGTCTAACGCATTTGTTACGAGCTGTGCTAAACTATCACGCGTATTAATCAATAGCTCCTCGTCAATCGTTAACAATACTTCAAGCTGTGTATTGCTAATACTTATTGAAGTTTGTGATTCCGTAATATCTTTTAAACTTGTTTTTAATTGCTCTACTCTTGATTCAATTGAATCATCCTTTGTCTCTTCTCGTACATCAAGCACGATATCAAAAACAGATGTAATAATGGCTGTACGATGGTCTGCTACTTCCTCATTGAAGACGTAGACAGGCTCAACAGATTTCTCCGCATTATCACGTTCCCTTTCCGTTTTCACCGAATCTTCTACAGTTTTCACAGAACGAATTGTTTCGGGTGCTAGCTGCAGCAACTGTATATCGTATGTAATGCCCCTTACATTGCCTGCCATAAACAAAAATTGAATAGTTGCTGTAATTAAGAGGACTAATATTAAAAAATAACGAAATTGAATGATTTGCATTATGTTTTTTAATTGTTTTCTCATTGCACACCTCCACTTATTATTTTACCAATTTTTGAGCGTGATTTCATGCTTATTTCGTGTCATTTTAACTTCTTTTAGCAATGTTTTCTGCGGCGAGTAATCGCAGGAGCACATATTTTGTACAGATAGCGTAAAAACTTTCATACCTTTCTAGGTAGTAAGATGAATGCAAGTATTAAACCGATTTTCAGCAGGTGTTCAAATAACCGCTAAAAAGTTATGCCTTCGACGGATGTCACAGATTTTGAAGGGAGGTCTACCTGATGCAGGTCAGTTTATTTTCCACTGGTTAGCGTGAAAAATCTGGACGAGAGCTAGCCAAGGCATAATTGAGTGGAATAGCTAAAAAGAGACTGCTAGTAAGTCACAACTCTCCCTGACTTTCTAGCAGCCCTTAGCAATTTATGTCGTTAAGTTGCTTTCAAAAATCGGTGCACAGCTTACTCCTTACAGCTCCTGCTCCGCATATGCTTGAATTACTTTTGCTACGAGTGGGTGACGCACAACATCCCCTTGCTCAAGAATTTGGAAATGTATGTCCTTGACATATTTCAGTGTACGTTCCGCAATAATCAGACCAGATTCCGTATTTTTCGGAAGGTCAATTTGGGTTTTATCCCCAGTAATAACCATTTTAGAACCAAAGCCAAGGCGTGTTAAAAACATTTTCATTTGCTGATGCGTTGTATTTTGTGCCTCGTCTAATATAACGAAGGCATCATCTAATGTACGACCGCGCATATACGCTAATGGCGCAATTTCAATTGTACCACGCTCAATTAAACGCTGCGTTTGTTCTACGCCGTAAATATCATGTAGTGCATCATAAAGCGGGCGTAAATAAGGGTCAACTTTTTCCTTTAAATCACCTGGCAAAAAGCCTAACGACTCACCAGCTTCAACAGCAGGTCTTGTTAAAATAATGCGCTTCACATGACCGTTTTTTAAAGCTTGTGTTGCCATAACAACAGCTAAATAGGTTTTACCTGTACCGGCTGGGCCGATGCCGAAAATCAAGTCACGATGGCGAATGGCACGTATATATTCTCGCTGTCCAATCGTTTTCGCACGAATCGGCTTGCCCTTTGTATTACGTGCAATTTCTTCCTCATAAAGCTCTGCAAAATATTCGATTGTACCTTTGTTTGCCATTTCAATTGCTGTTGATGCGTCCCGTTGGTCAACATTAATCCCTTTACGAATCACCTGTAGTAGCGCATGTAGCACGGATTTAGCCTGCTCCTTCTGTGCCTCATCATCGCCCGCAATTTGTACTACTTCCCCACGTGTAATAACTTGTACTTTATACGTTTCTTCAATTAATTTAATATTTGCATCCGACATGCCTAATAACATAACTGCTTCATTCGGATTATCTAACTGTAATTGTGAAATTTTTTCTGACATCCTAACGCTCCTTAATTAATAGGATAAGGTTTGGCAATATTTTCATTGATTAAATATAGAACCTTCCCCTTTACTTTACCATCTACAAATTGAATGTGTAAAAGGTTTTCTTTTTTAATAATGCTCTTCGTTGGTAATGATTGTACCATTTTTTCATGCAGCAATGGCATAATTCGCGATTCAATCTGTTCTTCTGTCAACGTTTCAACTATTTTTTCTCTCGTCTCTATTTTAGCAACACGTATATAACGCGCTAACCATTCAGGCAATGGCAGTGCTTTTATTTCTGTTGGTAGCCCTTCAGGAGTAAACGTAAAATGCCAAGCCTCTGCTGTTACAACTTCGTATTGCACTTCTTGCGGAATTGTAAACTCGCTCTCTAGCCAATAATCTGCATAAACGTCACCAACTGCACCAATTAAAAGCTGTCTTTCCCCTACTAGCATCAGCCCAGATACAAGTGTATCCCCTTTATATACTGTCGTATTTGGCGTTACTTTACGCTCACCACTTTTTATATCAAAATGGGTGATGACACCACTGCTACCAGCAATAAGATGATAATAGCCATCTTTATTTTCCTTCATTTCATTTTTCGGTGCGAGCTGTGGACGGATGGTCATTTTACTTCCTACTTTCGCAACATGCACCCATGAATACTCGCGAAAGTTTTGCATAATGAACTCTCGTACCTCTTGATCTGTCGGTAAGCGTTTTTTTAGAATAGGTGCAGCAAATTCCTTTTGCACTAAACGCTCGATTGCAGCCTTTTGTTCTGGTGTATCTCCTTGTATATCAATTTCCCATATCCAATAATTGCAAAGTAACGGTATGAGCCATAGACAAAGTAAACTAACAATTGTCATCAATCGCTTTGGAAGTAGCTCGTCTGTCGTTAAATAGTGTAACTTCAATTTGACACGATGCTTACTGCGTGCTTTGCGCAATATAGCGATATGCTGGCGAGCCAATTCAAATTGTAGCACTTCTTTTGTCGTACGCACATGATAAATCGGTACATGATGGCTATGTAAATATTGTAGTAAATCATTTGTTTTTTGATTTTTTTGCACCGATACGCGAACACGGCGATAATCAATATTACGCATGCTTTTCAATTTGTAGTGCATGTAATTTTTCACATGATACGGTAAAACCATTTGTCGCCAATACAGTTACAGTAATTTGCTCTCCCTTAATATGCACAACATAATCTTCTATCATACACGAGCAACTCGCATCAGATGCAGCTAGTATGCGATAATTCCCATGCCATTTAAGCAATTTAAAATTGGTCATTTCAAATATTGCAGCCATTTGAAATAATTTTTTCATAAAAAACAGCCTCCCTTTCTCATACTATATGCATTAGAAAAAGGAGGCATGTATAAGATTAATTAGGCATCAACGTAATTGCGTCCAGATTTTCTTCGAGCTAATTGGTAGAAGTGAATCTAAAATTGGCACATCACGTGACATCCGTTGGAGCTTAAACCACATGATGTTAGACATTCAATCGTTGCCACAGAAAGTAGCATACTTAGACTGAGCTCCTTGTATCAAGATGTGTTTTGGCACTCGCTGAAAAGGCCTAAGGCAAGCATTCATCTCGCCATTTATAGAGATAAGGAATTTCTTCTAAAAGAAGTTAACGTACTTGTCGTCGCTTTGCTCTTGGCGGACCTAAAATTTCCGCGGCAACAATTGCCTGAACAAGTGCTTTCTTTGTCGTAGGAGCTGTAAAAACAGCTGTTTCTCGCTCCTTCATTTGCGTCACACGTAGTGATTGTTCAATATTTGGACGTGCTACCGTCTTCTCATAGGTTACTTTTGGTACCTCTACCGTTTCAACAATCGGCTCTATTTTTCGCTCAGTTCGCTCAGTTCGCACTGGCACAACGGGCTTAATTTCTTTCCATTGCTGCTCTACCTCAGCCTTTTTTTGTTCAAGCTGCCCAAAGATTTCACTCGCGAAATCCTCTAAAGACCTAGTTGGTGTTGTCTTGGCTTGGCGTGGCTCACGATTAGGTTTTGATTGCTCATTAAATGGTGGCATGCTTTTCGTGTTTTTGGACTTATCTTTTTTACCGAGCAATGAGGAAATAATCCCAAGCACAATAAGGATAATTAAAGACTCCACTTAAGCAACCTCCCTTCTAACTTAGACGATACACTATTTGTTCTGCGTATTATCATCATTTGTTGATTTCGCAATTGAATCACGCATCATAGTATCCGCTTGAATGTTTTTATAGTTCATATAATCCATAATACCAAGGTTACCTGAACGTAAAGCTTCTGCCATTGCCATTGGTACTTCAGCCTCAGCTTCAACAACTTTTGCTTTCATCTCTTGAACTTTAGCTACCATTTCTTGTTCTGTTGCTACGGCCATCGCACGACGTTCTTCCGCTTTCGCCTGTGCAATATTTTTGTCCGCCTGTGCTTGCTCAATTTGTAATTCAGCACCGATGTTTTTACCTACATCAACATCCGCGATATCAATCGATAGAATTTCAAAGGCTGTACCGGAGTCCAAGCCCTTCGCTAATACAGTTTGTGAAATCAAATCCGGATTTTCTAATACAACAGAGTGCGATGCTGAAGAACCGATTGTCGATACAATCCCTTCCCCGACACGGGCAATAATTGTATCCTCACCAGCACCACCGACTAAACGGTCAAGGTTTGTACGTACTGTAATACGTGCCTTTGCTTTTACTTCAATCCCGTTAATTGCCACACCCGCGATAAATGGTGTTTCAATTACTTTCGGGTTAACCGACATTTGTACTGCCTCTAAAACGTCACGACCTGCTAAATCAATCGCAGCGGCACGCTCAAAAGATAATTCAATATTCGCACGGTGCGCAGCAATTAACGCATTAACTACGCGGTCAACATTACCACCTGCTAAATAATGTGATTCTAACTGATTAATTGTTACTTCAATTCCTGCTTTATGCGCTTTAATTAAAGGGTTAACAATACGCGATGGAATTACTCGACGTAGTCGCATCCCGATTAATGTGAAAATACTTACACGAACACCTGCTGCTAACGCACTAATCCACAGCGTTACTGGAACGAATGTGAAAAAGATAGCTAGGACGATAAAAATAGCAACGATAATTATCGTTAAACCAATTACACCTGCTTCAACAAACATACTATTATTCCTCCGTTTCTTCTGATACTGCTCTCACAACAATGCGTGAGCCTTCTACCTTAATAATTTCTACATGCTTACCAGCATCAATATAACTGCCGTCTGACACTGCATCAACGCGCTCCCCATCGATGGAAACAACACCTGCTGGTCTAAACGGTGTCAGCGTTTTACCTTTTTTGCCGATAAGCTCAAGTCGATTGACATTGGACACATAGCCTTCCTCCGTCGTCGTTGCATCCTTTAACACAAGCTTGTTAAACATATGCAATTTTTTGCCAAAGAATTTCATAAGTATCACCATTCCTATAACTGCGATTAACAGCGCAATTAAAATTGAATACCCCATCTGGACAAAATTAGCACCTGCTAAAAGCAAACTTAATACTATTGAAGCACCTCCAATAATACCAACAATGCCACCGGGGACGAAAAATTCCGCAACTATAAGAATTATACCAATAATTAGTAGTAAAATCGATTCATAGCCTGCAATACCAGCAATTAAATGACCGAAGAAAAATAATCCAAGTGCGGACAAGCCCATCACGCCTGCTACGCCAAAGCCCGGTGAATAGAGCTCAATAACTAAACCGAGACTGGCAATCGATAAAAGTATTGGTATAACAATTGGATTTGTCACGATACGAGCAATTTGCTCAGCAACAGTTGGTTCTAAATCAATGACTACACTGTCCGCTAAATTTTCCCGCTCTAACACTTCCTGCAAATTTTTCACAGTGCCGTTTGAGTATTCTACTTTAAGCGCTTCCTCAGCAGATAAAGTAAGGAAGTCTCCCTTCGGTGCCCCATACTCACTCATATCTAGCGATGAATCTGCCATCGCCTGTGCATATTGCGGATCTCGATTTGAGCTTTCTGCTGCTGCAATCATTTGTTTAATCCAAGCACTTTGCGCCTTTAATTCTGCCGCGTTGCCAGCGCTATCCACAACACCTGCTGCACCAATTGTTGCATCAGGCGTCATATAAATACTGTCTGCATTTAACGCGATAAGCGCCCCTGCTGAATGCGCTTTCGTATTAATAAAGGCAATGACTTTCATATCTTCGGATTGCTTAATGATTTTTGCAATATCTTCTGCTGCGTCTGTGAAGCCACCTGGTGTATGTATTTCAAGCACAATCGCTTCCGCACCATGTTCTTTTGCATCTTGGAATGCACGTTGTAAAAAAGCTGTTAAACCTTTTTCAACATTATTTTCAACTGGCACATGATATACTTTGCTCTTAGCAAATGTTTGCGTAGGGAAAGCTAGGACAATTGACAGCATAAGAAGTACTAACCAGCTCAGTATTCGTGTCCTTTTCATGACGTCTCTCCTTTCTAAAAATTTGATTAACTGTTTATACGATTAGTATGCATAAAAGTTTCAAAAAAAGTATAAAAGCATTACTTTAATTTAAGTATAACTTATTTCATATTAATAAGCCTAAAGTGAACCCTTATTTTTTGAAGAGGGGTTTTCAGGTTCTTTTTGCGCTTGCCCTATTTCCTCAAAGATTCCTCGATATTTTGGCAACAAGCAAAAAATGCCTGAAAAGCAGTGCGAACACGCTACTTTTCAGGCAATCACTTAAATATTACGACAAATCTCAAGCACTTGCTCCACAGCTTCTGCTGAATGTTGAAGTGCCTGCTTTTCTTCTGCTGTAAGCTGTAACTCAATAACGGATTCAATCCCATTGCCACCTAATATTGTTGGTACGCCTAAAAATAAATCGTTGTAGCCATACTCACCTTCTAATAGGGCGATTGATGGGATGATTTTACGCTGGTCTTTCATGATAATTTCAACCATTTGCGCACAGGCAGCAGCGGGTGCATAATAAGCACTCCCGTTGCCAAGTAAGCCGACGATTTCACCGCCACCTTTGCGTGTGCGCTCCACAATTTGCGCTAAGCGCTGTGCGGGAATTAGCTTCTCAAGGGGAATGCCACCCGCATATGAATAGCGAATTAATGGCACCATCTCATCTCCATGTCCACCTAACACAAAACCTGACACATCCTCTGGTGCAATTTGTAGCTCTTGTGCAACAAACGCATTAAAGCGTGCGGTATCGAGCACACCAGATTGCCCAATTACGCGGTTTTTCGGGAAGCCAGTTTCCTTATAGCAAACATATGTCATCGCATCGACAGGATTGCTCAATACAAGCACGATACTATTCGGTGCATAACGCTTAATTTGCGCAGATACTTGCTTTATAATATTAGCATTTGTTGTTACTAAGTCATCGCGGCTCATACCCGGTTTACGCGGAATGCCGGCAGTTATAACAACGATGCTAGCACCTGCTATATCCTCATAGTTGCTTGTCCCTTTAACAGACACATTAAATTTCTCTATTGGACCTGTTTGTAGCAAGTCGAGCGCCTTTCCCTTTGTTGGATTTTCAGCATCAGGAATATCTAAAAGTACAACATCGCCTAATTCCTTTTGAGCTAAAAACAAACTAAGTGTTGCCCCTGTGTGCCCGGCTCCAATTACTGCAATTTTATGTTTTTGAAATGGCATTATACTTCACCGCCATTTTCGCTAGGAGCTACCTCTGATGCTTTTTTTGCGCGTGCTGGCGTTGGCTTTTTTTTCGGTGTCTCTGCCCCTTTAATCATTTGGAATACATCCACATCTGGTCGTGGAATAACGTGTGCGGATAACAACTCACCAACACGCATCGCTGCTGCCTTGCCCGCATCAACTGCTGCTTGTACAGAGCCAACATCTCCTTGGACAACGACTGTGACAATACCACCATCTACAAATTCCTGCTTCACAATCGTAACATCTGAAGCTTTAATCATAGCATCTGCTGCTTCTATAGAGCCGACTAGCCCTTTTGTTTCAATCATACCGATTGCACTACTCATTGTCTTCACCTCGCATTACTTCTGTAGAGTCTATAATTCCAATTATGACCGCATCAATTGGCAGTGGATTATCCTTCATAATATAGCGTGACGACCCTCCACTTGTAATAAGAACATCATCACCTATACCTGCGCCAATGCGGTCTGCAGCTACAAGTTCAGTTCGTATTGGCTGTTGGTTTGAATCGATTGGTTGAACGATTAATAATTTTAAGCCATTTAACCCTTCTTCCTTACGTGTAGCCCAAACATTCCCAATCACTCTTCCCATTTGCATTTGCTCACCCTCTATTCTGCATTAGCTAAGCCATTTATTCTTTATGAATCGTTAACGTTTTATTTAATTCCCGAATTTTGTCATATGCCAATGCTGTCACAATCGTCTTTTTAGAAACAATGATTTCTTGCTCTGTTATTGCAGCTACATCTACTTGCGATAATAACCTTTTCGTGAAGTGATAGGCTGACTGCTGTTCAGGTATTTGGTTAACTGGCTGAGCAACCTGCGTCTCCCCTCGCTCAAGCGTTGGGCCTTGAACGATTTCAGCTAAAGCTCCTTGCTTTATGAAGCCTGCATTTGCCTCATCCGTATCAATATGCATTTCCAAACGGTAACGCTCCGACACGCGAATCATCACATCCGATAAAATAATTGGTCGAATGCCCGCAAGCTTTATTTGCACGCTTTGTCCGTCCGTCACGCCGAGGCGAACGCTATCAGTTGGCGTCATATGAATATGAGCTTTCGCAACAATTAGCCCTTCCTTCAACACCACACTTCCTTTTGGACCGATTAAGGTAATGGGACTTGAACCCTTTATATCACCAGAAATGCGCAGGGGAGGTGTTAAGCCTAGTTTAATAGCATCAGTAAAGCTAACCTCTACTTGAGATAAAGAGCGAGCCGGACCTAAAATTCTTACCCTTTCAATCGAGCCCTTTGGTCCAGCAATAACAACTGTTTCCTCTGCTGCAAACTGACCTGGCTGCGAAAGCTCGAATTTCGGTGTAAGCTGATAGCTCTTGCCAAATAGCTGCTCAACCTCAGCCTGTGCTAGATGAACATGTCGTGCTGATACGCCAACTGGAATTTTATCATCGTGCTGCTGAAGGGAAGGCTGATTTTTCAACACTTGCTGTAGCACTTCTTCCACAATTTTTTGCACTAAATTTTCCTGCATCCAACCTCCTCCTCCTTACTTCATTGTTTTTATAATTGTTCCTTTTGCTTGCTGCTCAATAAAGCCTGCATTTGCTTCATCTGTATCAATATGCATTTCAAGGCTGAAATCCTTTGAGACGCGAACGACCACACCACGCAATGTAATAGGGCGCTTGCTTTCAACCTCAACGGTAACAACTTCATTGTTTTCTACATTAAATTCCTGCGCGTCTTGCTCTGTCATATGGATATGTGCTTGTGCAATAATGGCACCTTGCTTTATTGTAATGGATTTGTCGCCATTGCTAATTTTTATACTTGCTGAATTTTCGATATCGCCTGACTGTCTTAAAGGCGGATTTAAACCCAATTTCACCGCATCCGTTTGGCTAATTTCTACTTGTGTTGCTGGTCTGACAGGTCCAAGTATACGCACATTATGAATAGCTCCTTTTGGTCCTTCAATCGATATTCTTTCCTTCGCAGCATATTGCCCCGGCTGTGAAAGGTCAAAATCTTTTGTTAATGTGGCATCGGGTCCGAAAAGTGCTTGTAAATCCTCTTCACACACATGTATATGACGTGCCGAAATCGCTACTGGGATTGCTTTTGTCACTAGGCTCACGCGAGTCACCTCAATTCATTTATACTAATACGCGCCAAGGCGTAATTGCGTCTAGATTTTTTCACGCTAACCAGTGGAAGTTAACCTAAAACTGTCACGTCCTATGACATCCACCAGAGCTTAGGTCAACACGATGTTGGTCACTCAGGTATGCGATATACTTTGACTGAGTTCCTATGATTCAGCGGGTGTTTGAACACTCGCTGAAATCGGTCTAATACTTGCATTCATCTCACCACCTCTAGAGGTGATGAATTCTGTACCTGTCATTACGCTATCGGTACAAAAACGTGTGTTCCTGCGGTTACTCTTCACAGTAAACATTGCTGAAAGACGTTAAACCAGCTAATAAAGGCTGTCTGGAAAGTTTTGCTTTCGTCCGCTTTCTAGACAGCCCCAGCCTGTATCGTTGAATGAACTATGCGTCGAGCTTTGGTAAAATTAATTCTAATTCATTATGTGGACGTGGAATTACGTGTACTGATAATAATTCGCCAACGCGCTCTGCAGCCGCCGCACCCGCATCTGTAGCCGCTTTTACTGCACCAACATCACCACGCACTAATACCGTAACAATTCCACCCCCAACATGTACTTTCCCTACTAAATTAACGCTTGCCGCCTTTACCATTGCGTCTGCTGCTTCAATTGCTCCTACAAGTCCTTTTGTTTCTACCATTCCTAAAGCTGTACCTTCTCTGTTCATTTGTCATTCCTCCAATTAGTTGTTTTGTAATGTAATTTGTTTTAATACTTGATCAACAATTTGCTGCACCATATCAGCATTAACTTCTCCTGCTTGGGCAACCTGCTTTTCTACAATCGCCTCTAGCGGCTCGTACTGTGGTTCTGGCACAGTTACATCTTTCGTGCCGTAAGCCATACGTTTAATATTGATTAAATGCCTTGCTGTGACATTGTCTGATGTAATATTGCCACCAAACGTCCCACAGCCTAGCGTGAAGGATGGAGCTAATCCTGTTGTTCCTCCCACTGCGCCAATAGATGATAGAGTGTTAATAACAATGCGTGATACTGGCAGTTCAACTGCGAACTGCTCCGCCAACGCTGCATTTTCAGTATGAATTGAGCATGTATGTCCACGTCCACCAATATTTAACAAATCAATCATTACTTGCTTTGCCGCTACACTATCCTTTACAGTATAAAGGGCAAAAATTGGCGATAATTTTTCAAGTGAAAACGGAATTTCTTTTCCTACTTTTGTTTCTAAACCGATAAGCACCTTCGTACCGGCTGGCACTGTAATGTCTAATAAGTCAGCCAAACAAGCGGCTGATTTTCCAACAATTTTAGGGTTGACCTTGCCCGGTGTAGGAGAAATGAGCTTCTCCATTTTTTGCTTTTCTTCCGCTGTTAAAATATAGGCTCCCTTTTTCTGAAGCTCTGTAAGTAATCGCTCCGAAACTGATTCATCAACAATAATCGCTTGCTCCGTTGCACAAATCGTTCCGTTATCAAATGATTTACTTTGCACTAAATGCTGTGCTGCCTTAGCAATATTGGCTGATTTTTCAACGTAGGCTGGTACGTTTCCTGGTCCAACACCATATGCGGGCTTACCTGAGCTATAGGCAGCCTTCACTAATGCCCCGCCACCTGTTGCTAAAATTAAATTGATTTGTGGATGCTTTAATAATTGCTGTGTTGCGTCCATGGAGGCCATCGTTAAGCATTGTAACAAGCCCTCTGGTGCACCCGCTTGCTCAGCCGCGATTCGGCAAACATCTAAAGCCTCGGCTGTACATTTCACAGCATACGGATGTGGGCTTAAGACAAGTGCATTTCTCGTTTTTAATGAAATCATCGCCTTGAAAATAGCCGTTGATGTGGGATTCGTAGTTGGTACGATACCTGCAATTACGCCGAATGGACTTGCGATTTCAGTAACCTTTGCAGCACGGTCATAGCCAACGATACCTACTGTTTTTAAGTCTTTAATATCTTCATAAAGGTCTCTTGAAGCTACTTCATTTTTTATTTTTTTATGGTTAGGAACGCCCATGCCTGTTTCTCTGACAGCCATTTTCGCAAGTCGGTCCGCCTCTTTAAAAGCTGCATCGGCTACCGCTTTGACAATTTGGTCTACTTGCTGCTGTGAAAATTGCATATAGGCTGCCTGTGCTTCACTTGCTTTTTTCACCGCATCACGCATTTCCTGTATTGCTAATAAATCTTTGTCTAATGTAGGCACTCACGTCGCCTCCTTTCTAGCTTATTGGATTTCTTGCCAAGTTTTCGATGGCTTCTTTAAATGCATCGGCTGCTGCTTGGCAAGATGATTGTGAGCCACTTAATAAGCCGCCCCCAAAGTTTGTTTCAGACGGAGGTCCGAAAAATACTTTTAGCTCAACATCTGCCGCCTTTAAAGCTGCATCTAGACCTACTACTGCTTCAAGTGGCGGGGCAATCAAGTAAGCAATTGCTGTGCCAACCTCCACTCCTGCCTGCTCCGCAAGATATGTGCCACAGCTTGCTACCGTATGCGCAAATAGGGTATGTCCGTCATTTCCTAAAATAGCTTCAAAATAGGTGTCGAATTGTACTTTTTGTTCAATCGCATCAAGCCCACTTCGCACCTCATCTGGGGAGCTACCAGCAATGATGCCAATCACCTCTCCTGATAACGGACCCGAGGCATGAGCTGCTCCTGCATAAAAGCTTTTTGCGTAGACAACATCGACATCTGCTTTTTTCGTCGCTTCATCAAATGCTACATAGCCAACATCATCAATTGTTAATGTCACAAGCCCTAAGCTTTTTTGATGGGGCTTTAGTGAGAACTGTTCAGCAAGCTCCTGATTGACGCGTGGAATAATTTGTAGCGCCAAAATTTCAGCCATTATTTTTTGAGGATTCATCTGCTTACCTCCTAGCTTTCTTTCTCGACAAGCGCTACACCACTTGCCTTGTGTTGTAAAATTCTTTGCACAACTGTTCCTAAATAAGCGCCAGCCTCCAAAGGCGGGATGCCCCCTTTGTGAATATTAGAAATAACCATACGCTCTGCTTCAACAGTACCGATTCGTGGCTTATAGCATAAATAAGCACTCATCGACTCTGCAGAGACAAGCCCTGGCCGCTCACCAATTAAGTACACAATTACTTCAGGCTGTAAAATTTCGCCGATTTCATCCATTAAGGCTACACGCCCTTTATCAATGTAAAACGTCGTACCAATTTCGATATTCAAATTAGTCAAGCTTTGCTGTAATGATAAATAGACATCCATGACGTTTTCCTCAACAGCACTTGCACTTAAACCGTTGGAAATAATAATTTGTACTTGTGGGTTGCTTTTACAATTCGCTTGAATAAATTCTTTCGATTCATCGGACAGTCTTCGTCCTAAATCAGGTCGCGTAATATATTCCTCTTTATCTGTTACTCTCGTAGTTACTGTAGATACATTTAATTTTTGCAGTAGCTCCTCAGATACTTCACCGTAAACAGCGTCGACTGCCGCTGCATGGTCGAGGCGGAATTTTAACCATGTTTTCGTTTTTGGCCTTGTCCCCGCTCTGCCGACACCAATTCTTGCAGGTGTATGCTTGCGGGCTGCCAGCACACTTTCAGAAGGGCTATCTGCTTCAAATTGAAAGACTTTTGCTTGCGCATTTGTTAAATTTCCTTCTTCATTATCCATTGGCAATACTTGTTCTCTTGCCGGCGCGTTGTTGTACAGCTTGATTAACGAACTATCAACCGGCGATGTCTCAATCGTTTCAGGCGTTTCAAGAAGACGAAATGTTGCATTATTTTGCGCTGCTTCAGCTACTTGCTGTGTTACTGTTTTGCCATTCATTTTCTCCATCACAAGCTGTGTGATTTTGGTTACTAATTCCTCATTCAAGTGATCCACCTACCTTTCAAACAGCGATATATCGCCTGCTCTTGAAGAAAGACGACCGTTTTCATAAATGCCCATTTTCTCTAGCCAAGCTAAATAGGCTGGTGCGGGTGTTTTCCCTAAAGTTTGCAGCAATGTCGCTACATCATGATAGCTCATCGATTGATAATTCAGCATGACATCATCTCCCATTGGCGCAGCAATAATAAAATTGACGCCAGCAGCAGTTAATAGCACACTTAAATCCTCAACATCATTTTGGTCTGCTTTAATATGGTTCGTGTAGCAAATATCCACACCCATCGGTAAACAATGCATTTTACCCATGAAATGGTCTTCAAGCCCTGCTCGAATTACTTGCTTATTGTTGTATAAATATTCCGGACCAATAAATCCTACAACCGTATTGACGATGTATGGATTAAAATGACGAGCAAAGCCGTAGTTACGCGATTCAAGCGTTAGTTGGTCAACACCGTAATGCGCCTCGGCTGAAAGCTCGGAGCCTTGCCCTGTTTCGAAATAAAATAAATTCGGACCAGTGCCTGTGCCCTGCTTTTTAATTAATGCCTCAGCCTCACGAATCAAATCAGCGGAAATACCGAAGGAACGGTTTGCGATTTCTGTGCCGGCAATACTTTGGAAAATCATATCTGCTGGTGCACCTTGCTGAATGGCCTTCATCTGTGTCGTAATATGTGCTAGCACACAGTTTTGTGTTGGAATGTCCCATTCATTGATAAAGTTTTTTGTTGCATGCAATACTTTTTTTACACTTTCGACTGAATCATCTACAGGGTTAATACCGATAACTGCATCACCAATTCCGTAAGACAAACCTTCCTTCAAGGAGGCGATAATTCCATCGATATTGTCTGTTGGATGGTTCGGCTGTAGGCGTGATGCCAATGTCCCCTTATGCCCGATTGTAATATTACATGTTGATAAAACTTCTACTTTATTGGCTGCATGTACAAGGTCTAAATTGGACATAAGCTTTGTCACAGCCGCAATGATTTCGGAATTCATTCCTTTGCTCAGACGCTTTAACTCTCGGTCGCCTGTATCATTCGATAAAATATATTCACGCAGTTGCTCAATGCTCCAATTTTTAATTTCTCCATAAATTTGCTCATTGACATCCTGCTCGATAATGCGTGATACTTCATCATCCTCTGGAATAAGTGGGTTTTCTCGAATATCCTTTATTAATAATTCGCTTAATACAGCCTTCGCTGCGATGCGCTCCTGCACCGTCTCGGCTGCGATTCCCGCAAGACGGTCGCCTGATTTTTCTTCATTGGCCTTCGCCATCACATCTTTCAGCGATTTAAAATTATATTTTTCTCCACCCAATATAACTGATAAATTCACGTCCATCCTCCTTTACTGTGAGTGGAATGCAAGTGTTTTGACAACAACAGGTACTACGCCAGATGGCAGCACTTCCCCGATGTCGATATAATCACCTGTTTCTACCTTAATTTGGTCAATGCAAATAATTGGCACTTCCTTATTAATTGATTGAATCGTCTGACCAATTACTTTAGCGTAATCCGATTGAATAATTAAAATAATCGGTATCGTGCTCCTTGAGGTGAATTGCTGCAAAATGACTTGGCATAGCTCATGCACATCTTGAAAGCTCAAATATGGTAGCTGGCTAAAATAGAGCGCATAAGGCATGGGGCTTTCTTGCACAGAAAAAAGCGTATTTGCCTGTGCGACTGCATTTGCAACAATGCTGTTAATATTAGCCATTGACGCATGCATATTACACTGGAAAACAGGCACATTTTTTAATGGTAAGACAGCCGCATCAACCTGAATTGTCGCCCCACTAATATCGGTTGTTTGTGTACCTGCTCCCGTCACAGTAGCTCGTGCCGTTTCTTCTGGCTTTATCCATAAAAATGATTGCAGCCCTACATGCTGTTGCAACGCTTTTGCTAATCTTTCACCGATATCGTCATATTGGCGCATGGAGCAATTATCCTCGTAAATACAAGCGGCTACACCACCTGAAAAAACGACAGCCTCTACTTGCTTTGACCAATTTGGTAAATGCCCTAATAATAACGGATGTTGCGCATTAGTTAATTGACCTGTTAGCACATGTGCAAGCACTGTGACCATTTCCTCTATACACTTGGCAATGCGCGGGTCATTTGCTGCATCACCAATTTTTAAAGGGTTATCCCAGCGCTGCATCAAACGTTCTAAAGGTGGTGAGATAGAGTGGATGACGCCATTTTGAAACTCTAATAATCTGCCACCGATATGCATTGTACATGTGCCTATTACTTCTCCATACTGAACGACTGCAATATTTGCAGTACCCCCACCAATATCAATATTGGCTATCACTTTTCCCGTTTTCTTTGATTGCTGTACGGTACCCGAGCCCTTTGCCGCAATAATGCCTTCTAAGTCTGGACCAGCAGTAGCTACTAGAAAATTTCCTGCACTATCTGAAATAGTATGCACTACCTCACTCGCATTGTGTTTCGTTGCCGATTCACCTGTAATAATAATTGCACCTGTTGAAATGTTTTCTGGCAACACATTTGCTAGTTGGTATTGCTGAAAAATAAATTGTTGTATTTTTTCCATATCAATTACATCTTTGCTTTTAAAGGGCGTTTTAATGATGGGACTTTGATGTACGAGCTTTTTCTCAATAATTTCAATACGTGGCACATGTGTTAACCCTGCTACATTGCGTAATAAGAAGCGGCTAACGACCATTTTTGTTGTACTCGTACCAATATCGATACCTGCACTCAAAATTTCTTCTGTTGTCAATTCACCCTTCCCCCCATTCACGGTTCGCAATATTCGAGATAAGGACTTGCACTATCTAACACAAATTGTTTAATTGCTGCTGTGTCATTTAATTCAATTAGCGGTGCAATAAACTCAATTCCTCGTTTTTCTAGTGCAGATGTTTTAACAATCGGCCCTCGCATCATTACATTTTTCAATAAGCTTGTTGCTCGCTCCGCATCAGCCTGTGGATGGTCAATTTTTGTAATGACACCGATTTGTATTTTTGGAATACCCAAGCTAAATTGTGGCGGAAAAACAGTGCGAGAGGAGGTCGCATCTTGCAAATAAATTACATGTGTTACCTCTAACGATGTCGCCATAATATTCCTGTAATACAATGGATTTTCAATATATTCCCCCGGTGTATCTACAATCCAATCCTCGTAGACAAGTGCCTGCGTCTTATTTGCTGAGCTATTTTTTCCTAATAACGCATTCATTAGCGTCGACTTTCCAGCTTGAACGCCACCTATAATCATCACGCGATTTTTCATATGGGCACTCCTATGATTTCGTAATTCGTGATGGTGTGTAGCCTAAGCTTTCAGATAAAAATCGATTGATTTCAATCATCGCCATTTCCACTTCTGATACGCTGCCAACAATAACAAGACTCCCTGTAAAACGGTCTAGAAAGCCAAGACGGACATTGGCAGATTTCGTTGCCAAATCTCCTGCAATAATCACTGTTTCACTTGGTGTACAAGTCATAATGCCTAAAGCACCTGCCTCCTGTATACCTAATTTTTGAAACATATCAGGATCTGGGTTCGCAATTAAATGACTCAATGTTAGTTGTTTACCAGGCACAAACTCCTGTATAAATCGTTTTTTCTCCTCGCCCACACCACTCACTCCTTACTATTTTTTACTTAAGTTAAATACTCATTTTCTTTAATTACGCCAGCTTTACGGTCTTCCTGCTCTAGTTTTAAAGCAGTTGGTACTGATAGCTTGTACGCTAAGTAAATCGCGATAATACCCGCTAATAATTTACCAACGATAACTGGTAAAATAATTGTCGGCTGGAAGTTTGCCGTAAACGATAAATGGTCACCTAGTAGGAATGCGGAACAAACACCAAATGCGATATTAATAACTTTATCTTTTGGCGGCATATCACGCACAAGTGTAAACATCGCTAAAATATTAGCTACTGTTGCTAAAAGACCCGCGCTTCCCGCTGATGATAAACCAAGCTTGCCTCCAACAGCTTCCAATGGTTTTGATGCATATTTTCGAATCAAATAAACCATTGGGAATGCACCCGCTAACATAATTCCTATATAACCGGCTGTTTCTAATGCTCGGAATTGGTCAGCTTCGTCCGCCATAATTGGGTCAAAGCCCCATGCGCCAAAGATTGTTGAGAAAAGACCTGTGAAAATTTCGACAATTGAGAACACAAGCACTAATTTAATTCCAGCATCCATAATGCGTCCAAATAACATAAAGCCTGTAATCATCGCATTTGGAACAAGCTTTAAACCAAGTGCAATTAAAATAACGAAAATAAATAACGGCAGTAAATTAATTAAAATTTGTAACACAGAAATTGCAAACACATATGTAGGTGCCTCTGTTGTGCTAATAATTTCACGAACTTCCGTATTGAATGTCACAATCATAATAGACGAAATAAATGCACCAATCGGTATCGTTAAAACTCCAGCCATAATACCTAACGCCATATACTTATGGTCACGTTTGTCTAACATTGCTAGTCCCATCGGAATGGAGAATACAATCGTCGCCCCTGACATAAAACCAACAACTAATGCCATTACCCAGCCTTCATAGGATGTTTTCAAGGCATTTGCTAGCTGATAACCTCCCATATCTGAGGCTAAAATGGTTGTTGCTGCAATCGCTGGATCCGCACCAATCATTTCGAAAATGGGGCTAATAAAATTACTAATAAACCAAGTTAAATATGGAATGGACGCCATAATACCCGCTGCAGGCACGAAAATGTGACCTACCGTATGCATACCATTCATGAACTCTTTTCCAATCCCATACTCCGCATCTCGGATTGCTCCGATTGCGCCTAATACTGCACAAATCATAATAATATAAACGATGACCGTTCCTATCATTTCCATAGACTCATACACCCCTTTATTGTTTTATCTATATAAAAAAGGCGCTTAAAGAAAAATACTTTTTCTTTAAGCGCCTTTGCTTAGCTATTTACTTGTTGGGTATTGATAATTTGCTGTGCGATATGCACCATTTCCTGCTGTGTCCGCATACTCTCATTGCGGATTTTTTTGTAAGCCTCTTCTTCGCTAATATTTTCTAGCTGCATGAGCAATCCCTTAGCTCGCTCAATGACTTTACGTTTTTCCATCTGATTTTGAACCTGCTGTAGTTGCCCACTTAAACGGTCAAACTTCTCAATTTGATGAAAAGCGACTTCCAACGCTGGTAGTACATTTTTCTCTGAGAAAGGTTTCATCACATAGCCAAGTACATTATCTTGCTTCATGTATGATAGCAATTCTTTTTCACTATATGCCGAGATAAAAAGAATTGGTATTCCAAACTGCTGCTCAATAATTTTACTTGCTTTTAGACCATCTAGTTTTGGCATTTTAATATCCATCAGTATGAGGTGCGGTTTGTGGAGATAGGCTAACTCAATCGCTATTTCTCCATTTTTCGCATGTGCTACAACCTCATAGCCATTATCTTCTAAAATATATTGTAGGTCAATTGCAATAAGCGATTCATCTTCAACAATCATTACTTTCCTAGTCATTTAGAATAAATACCTCCTCACATACAGGAAACTGAATTTGAGTATGTGTACCTCTATCGCTAGGGATAATCGTAAATGTACCCGCTAGGTCATATTCGACAAGCCGCGTAATAATTTCCATTCCTAATGATGGCTTCGCTTCATGCATACCGACGCCGTTGTCGGAAATATGGAGCGAAATAACCGAATTATCTTGATAAAAGTGAATATTTATTAAACCTTCCTTACGACCTATAAAAGCATATTTCAATGCATTTTGCAATAACTCGCTAATAATTAGTGCAAGCGATACCGCTTTTTTAGAGTGACAAAACAGTTGTAAATCATTATGATGCACTCTTAATTGAATATCAGCGCTATGTGCTGTGTCAATCATTTTGTCACCAATTTTTCTAGCTAGTGCAATGACATCTACCTTTTCTTCTGCATTGTCCTCATTTTCTAAAATGAGTTCATAGACAGAGGAAATGCTATAGATCCGATTTAAAGCTTCTTGAAAGGCCACTGTATGTGATGCTGATACCGCATTGCGCATTTGCAGACGGAGTAAGCTTGTGACCGTTTGCAAATTATTTTTCACACGATGATGAATTTCACGAATGGCGAAAGTTTTCATCATTAGCTCATTTTCTTTCAATTTCAGCTCGGTCAAATCATGAATGATTAAGAGCGTCACCTTTTCACTTTGATTGCGAATAGGAATTTTCTTGACAATAAATGATTTTCCATCAATCGTAATTTCAATGAAAAAGACATCGTCGTCTTTATCATATATTTCTTGAAGAAATGGAAAAATCTCATTTAACGCAATATTATCAAACGAATCGCGTCCTGATAACTCGGATATAAAACGATAGCCAGCAGGATTTGTATAAATCACTTTATTTTCATGATTCGTTAAAATAATTGATTCTACTAGCAAGTCTGAAACGACAGGAACTGGTTGAAAATCAGGCTTCACAATATGCTCAATCAATGCAAAAGGCATTTGCTGCACAACTTCATCGTTTTGCTCCTTTACTGCCATCCGCTTTTCCTTAATTAAGACAGCAATCACTTGCTCATCATCATTAAAAATGGGAATGACGTGTTGCTCAACCGTAATTCCTTCCTGTGTAATTGCCCTAGACACAGAAGCCCTTTCACCTTTTCTAAAAGCAGAAAATACCGCGGGTTCAAAGCTTTCAAAAACAAGCTTGCCAATGACCGATTGCTCATATAAATTATTTTGCTTTTTAGGGAATGCCTCTGCCACGACAATTGCGTGTGACTGCTCCTCAACGAGACAATCGATGAACATATAGCATTCTGCCAATTCAGCATAATACGCTAGTGTCGTTTCTAGTTGCTGCAACTTTGCAATATCTGCCGTTGATAGACTCGTATATTTTTTGCAAAGCTTTTCGATATTTGACAGGCCCAAAACCCCCTGTTACAAAATACACAAAATTGTGCTGAATTTTTGTCATTATTATAACCATAATACTATACATTTTTCAATAATAATTTATTTTTTACGAGCAAAAATTGTGCATTTTTAAGAAATTTATAGATTTATCTAACAATAAAATTACTTTTTTCGAAAGCAAAACACCCCAATTTTTACAATGTAAAAATTGGGGTGTATCATTGTTGTCTGCTCAGTGAATCATAAAATTGCGTGTTTTGAACGTAGGGATTTTAGGAAAAAATTACCACTTACGTTTACGTGCAGCTTCTGATTTCTTTTTACGTTTTACGCTAGGTTTTTCGTAGAACTCGCGCTTTCTAACTTCTTGAATTGTACCACTTTTTGATACAGTACGTTTGAAGCGGCGAAGAGCATCTTCAAGCGATTCGTTTTTTCGAACGACAGTTTTTGACATCTCTCTTTCCCTCCCTCCGAACACACGTCAATACAACACTAATAAAATCCTTAGTGTGTACTAAAAAATTATAACGCAAGATTAGCAGTCAGTCAATAAAAACTATCACATTTCAATTACGTCTCGGCATAATTATACCCAGATTTTTTCGAGCTAACAACCTAAAACCGTCATGTCCTATGACACCGGTTAACTGACCTGCATCACGCAGATCTCGCTTCAAAATCTGTGATATCTACCCTCTTTTCAGCGTGCGGCAGGGCGCTTAATAGTTAGTTTCAGAAGTTAAACCATTCATAATTGCAACGCCAGAGCTCGCTCCAATACGCGTTGCTCCGTGCTCAACCATTTTTTTCATATCTTCTAAACTACGAACACCACCAGAAGCTTTTACACCTAAATCTGGTCCTACTGTTTTGCGCATTAAAGCAATATCTTCCGCTGTTGCACCTGCTGTTCCAAAGCCAGTTGATGTTTTTACAAAGTCTGCACCTGCTTCAACAGATAATTGGCATGCTTTCACCTTCTCTTCGTCTGTTAAGAAGCATGTTTCAATAATCACCTTCACAAGCGTTCCATTTGCAGCCTCTACAACCGCTTTAATATCATTCAACACAATATCATACTCACCATTTTTGAGTGCGCCAATATTAATAACCATATCAATCTCACCAGCACCATTCGCAATGGCATCCTTCGTTTCAAATGCTTTGACCGCTGAAGTCGTAGCGCCTAATGGGAAGCCGATTACTGTACATACTTTCACATCAGTACCTGCTAAAAGCTCCGCACTGTACTTAACCCATGTTGGATTAACACAAACTGAGGCAAAATCATATTGCTTTGCCTCCACGCAAATTTCCGCAATTTGCCCCCGTGTAGCATCCGCCTTTAATAAAGTATGGTCAATCATTTTTGCATAATTTTGAGTCATGATGATAGCTCCTTTAAAATATATGTTGTACGTACAACTATATCATAGTTTACCCTTGAAAGAGAAATGTTAAATAAAAAAGCGTGAATTTCTTTTCACATACTAAGTCTCACGGGAAAATTCGTTTTAATGCATAATCATTTATTCATTTTAAAGTTAAAAAAAGGGCATTAAAATTAGCTCAATAAAAATACAAAAGATGCTTGCACAGTGGTATTTTAGCTCACTGTACAAGCACCGTTCTAGTTCTATTATTCTTGCGTCAAATGTTTAGCCGTAATCGAGCGTTCACAGCTCACAATGTCAGCGGGTGGACCCTCATATAAAATTTCTCCGCCACCGATTCCCCCTTCAGGACCTATATCAATAATCCAATCACTGTGGCGAATTACATCCAAATTATGCTCAATAACAATTACTGTGTTTCCTTTGTCTACAAGCTTGTTCATAATCGTTAAAATTGTCGCAACATCAGACATATGTAAGCCTGTTGTAGGCTCATCTAAAATGTATAGATTCCCTTTTGTCGACATTTCCTTTGCCAGCTTTAAGCGTTGGCATTCTCCACCAGATAATGTATTTAGCGGCTGCCCTAAAGTTAAATAAGACAAACCAACTGTATTTAAGCTTGTTAATTTGCGCTTAATATCCTTCGCCTCAAAAAATTCTACTGCCTCTGCCACTGTCATATCCATTACTTCTACAATATTTTTGTCCTTATACGTATATTGAAGTACTTCCTTTTTGTAGCGTGTGCCATCACATTCAGAGCAAATTACTTCTGCTTTATCCATAAATGACAAATTCAATTCAACTGTTCCAGTACCACCACAGCCCTCACAGCCCCCCGTTGAATTATAACTGAACAAGCCTGCCTCAACAGCGTTTTCATCCGAAAAGGCTTTGCGAATTGAATTCATAACACCTGTATAAGTAACAGGATTCGAGCGACTGTTGGCATGTACAGCACTTTGGTCAATGCGTATCGCTTCAGGATATTTTTTAGCAAACACTTCATGCACTAGCGTACTTTTACCAGAACCAGCTACCCCTGTCACAGCAGTCAATACCCCTACTGGCACACGTAGACTAACGTTTTTCAAATTGTGTAAAGAGCTTGCCTCGCTCTCTAAAAATTCTGCTGCAGGACGCGGATTTGCCTTGACTGTTGCTGCTGATTTTAAATATTGCGCTGTTAATGTATCGGATGTTAAAAGCTCTTCATAGCTACCGCTAAACATAATTTGTCCACCTTTGGAGCCAGCAGCAGGACCAACATCAATAACATGGTCTGCAATTTGGATAACATCAGGGTCATGCTCTACTACGAGGACGGTATTGCCTTTATCACGCAATTTAATAAGTAAATCATTTAAGCGATAAACATCATGTGGATGCAGACCTGTGCTCGGCTCATCAAATATATAAATCAAACCTGTTAAATTACTCGATAAATATTTAACCATTTTGACTCGTTGTGATTCCCCACCTGATAATGTCGGCATTTCCCGCGTTAACGTCATATAGCCAAGACCAATATCGCATAAGCTTTGCAATCTTTCCGTTATACCTCCGACTAATTGCTGTGCGAGTGGTTCCTCAATTTTTTGCAAAGTAGCCATTAACTCATCAAGCTGCATCGCTGTCATATCATAAATGGACAAGCCTAAAATTTTCGAGGATAGCACTTTTTCGTTATAGCGCTTTCCATCACATGTAGGACAGCTACACATCGTCGTAAATTGCTCTAACTTACTCGCCGCAGCCTTTGTCGTATCTTTATCTGTCTTGACATTTTGACGCATAAATTTCACAGCAACGCCTTCGTACGTTGCATTTATTTCACTATTTTGATAGGTAACAACAACTTTTTGTGGCTCCGCATACATTAATTGATGTAGCTCTTCATCTGTGTAATCATTAATTTTTTTATCATTATCGAAAAAGCCCGAGTCAGCATATGCCTTCCATTGCCATGTTCCCGGTCCAAAGCCTGGCAGTAAAATCGCCCCTTCATTTAATGATTTTTCTTTATCTAATGTTGTGTCTATATTCAATGTAATGATTTTCCCAATCCCTTCACATTGTAAGCACATTCCACTTGGGTCATTAAAGGAATAAGCATTTCCATAGCCAACGCTCGGTTTTGCAAAGCGTGAAAATAGCAGTCGCAGCAGCGAATTAATATCTGTAGCCGTACCTAATGTCGAACGCGCATTGCCACCAAAGCGCTTTTGGTCCACAACAATCGCCGTTGATAAATTATGAATTGCATCTGCCTCTGGGCGACGATATTTCGGTAAAAATGTGCGCACAAAGCTGCTATACGTTTCATTCAATTGGCGACCAGCCTCTTGAGCAACTGTATCAAAAACGATTGATGATTTCCCAGAGCCTGAAACTCCTGTGAAAACAGTAATCTGCCCTTTCGGAATTTGTAGGCTGACATTTTTCAAATTGTTTTCTCTTGCATTGACAATTTCAATATAAGTTTGCTCCATGGAAGTTCCTCCTTTAAATTTAACTTCTTAAGGCTGTCCAAAAAGCCGTGCATAGCCGGCATTTTGGATAGCGGCGATGATGTTTGACAAAAGATTGACTCAACTAAATAGAGAAGAAATCTTTTGAAAGTGAGGTGAACATTGGCTTTAACGGTGTTCACCTTCAATAAAAATAAAGCAATAAAAACCTTTATTTAAATGCGGAGGTGAAATAAAAAAGCTTTTCGGACAACCTCATCATAAGAACTCAGTCTAAGAACATCGCATACTAAGATAACGACTGAGTGACCAACATCTTGTTGCCTATAGCCCCAGCGGATGTCATAAATTTCCAAAAGCAGTTTCCGAGCAAGCTCGAAAAGACCTGAACTAGAGTTAGTCGAGGCATAATTGATTAATCGCTTTCTAACTTTATCGTAAGTTTAAGTAGATGGCAAGATAAGAACTAGAGCTTTAGATTTTGTGTGGATGGTGCGCTATAAAATATATGGAGGATTTTGGCAACCTTGAAATATATCGAAAGCACACGTCCTTCTAAGTGATTTTCATTTCAAGTGAAAAATGGAAAACTCGAGTTATCTAAAAGATAGCCTCGTCTTGCGTAATCAATGAAATGTCAATTTTCACTTATTCACGTTCATAGGGCTGTCCAAAAAGTCGTGCATAGCCGGCATTTTGGACAGGAGCGGTGATGCTTCACAAAATGTTGATTCATATAAACAGAAAATGCCTCTTTTAAAAGTGGGATGAACATTGGCTTTAGCAGTGTACTCCTTCAGTAAAAGGGAAGCAATGAAAACATTGATTTCAATGCAGTGGCAAAACAAAATGGACTTTTCGGACAACTCCTTTCCAATGAATCTTCTGCTATTCTATCCGAGTGAATTTTTTGAAGAAACATCAACAAAAGCGTCCAAAAAGCCGGCAACTGCACGGCATTTTGGACGCCTTCAATCTCTCATTGTTATTGTATTTGTTCTTCTAGTACGCGGACAAATTGTCCTTCATTATATGGATAGCCCGCTTTTGTAATTTTTAATTTGACAAGCTTACCAATCATCTCTTCTGCACCTTCAAAAATAACTTTTAAATAGTTATCTGTATAGCCAACATATAAATTTTCGTTGTCTGTTTCTTTGAAGCGCTCCTCAGGGATGATGTCCATTACTTCCCCCTCAAAGCGAGATGCATATTCTTTTGCGAGTTGATTGTTTAACTCGATTAAGCGATGTACACGCTCATTTTTAATTTCCTCATCCACTTGATCCTCCATACGTGCTGCAGGTGTGCCTGTACGTTTAGAGTATGGGAATACATGTAATTCCGAAAATTTATGATCACGAATAAAATTATATGTTTCCATAAACTCTTCCTCTGTTTCGCCTGGGAAGCCAACGATAACATCAGATGTCACCGCTAGATTTGGCAATGCTTCAGCCAATTTTGTAATGCGCTCTGCGAAAAATTCCATCGTATATTTACGACGCATACGCTTTAAAACAGTATCTGAGCCTGACTGTATTGGTATATGAAGATGATTGACAACAATTTTTGAATTGCGCAGCACTTCAATTACCTCATCTGTTAACTGTGATGCTTCTATTGAAGAAATACGTAGACGCTTTAAACCCTTCACTTGCGATTCCAAATCACGTAATAATTGCGCTAAATTATAGTCTTTAAAGTCTTGTCCATATCCACCTGTATGGATGCCCGTTAAAACAATTTCTAAATAGCCTGCATCAACTAATTGCTGCGCTTGGCGAATAACTTCCTGCGGATCACGTGAACGCATTAAGCCACGCGCCCATGGAATAATACAAAATGTACAGAAGTTATTACAGCCCTCTTGAATTTTTAAAGATGCACGTGTACGGTCTGTAAATGCGGGTACATCTAATTCCTCATAGACGCGATTTTTCATAATATTACGCACTGCATTAATTGGCTCACGCTCTTCACGATATTGCTTAATTAAGCCGAGCATTTTATGACGGTCTTGTGTACCAACGACGATATCAACACCCGGTATTGCCATAATTTCCGCTGGCGATGTTTGAGCATAACAGCCGGTTACACAAATAACTGCATCAGGGTTACGACGTACCGCACGACGTATAACTTGACGTGATTTTTTATCCCCTGTATTCGTTACTGTACAAGTGTTAATGACATAAACGTCTGCCTGCTGTTCGAAGTCGATGCGATTATATTCTTGCTCTTTAAATAATTGCCATATGGCCTCAGTTTCGTAGTGATTAACTTTACAACCTAATGTAGACATAGCCACGGTTTTTCGAAGCTTGTTACTCATATATATCATCCTTTCGAAATTGCTTTATATGTTCAAATTATCAACGTGTTTTATAATAGCATAAAAAAATGAAATGAGCCTAGTTTTTAATTTCGCTCGTTTCTTTTTTTATTTTCTTCCTATTTATATATCCCATCTGAATATGACAATATTATTTCTTTGTTCCATCCTCCATTATAAAATAAGCTTCATAAAGCCTCAAATACTTTCACTGAGAATAGTTCTGATTTCTTCTAGCTCACGTGCGAGAAAAGCCAAAGGAAACATAAGTATGGTTCGATATTAATTCAACTACCTTTTTCAGTAAGGAAATTACCGCTTTACTATAACTTAAATTGCTGGATGACATTAATCGAGCCAAAATGTATTGGCTTTTTGTGGAGACAGCTAAATGTCCCTTGAAGCCATACCAGAACGCGTTTTAACCGTCACTATTTTTCTTGATATCCCATTTCGGTTCAATTGGGATATCTCGCCAAAGCATGTTCGCTGGAATCTTTAACTACATCTCTAGCTTCTTTTCGTAAGTCGTTTGATTCAGTTGATAAAACAGAATTGACTGAATGGGCATTACCTGTCCCACTTATCTTATCTGAAAAATAAGCAAGTTGGTAGGGAATGAAAAAAGGTTGGGAAGGTAAAATTCAGGATTAAAATAAAATCACATGATGAAAATAATTTACTAGATTTATAATACCAACCATATTTTGATCATGAATTGTTTATCGAAGAGATTTTATATGCTGGTCCTATAGAATTATTAGGACATGAGAGTATAAATTATAAATTTGTTTATTCAAAAGATGAACGGTTAGTATATGTATCTGATTTGAATCTAGGTGTTTTACGTTATTGAATGGCTTTCTTGGAATCAGTAAGTATAAGAAATCTAAGGGCGGTATTAAATACAGTTT
This sequence comes from Metasolibacillus sp. FSL H7-0170, assembly GCF_038593115.1. NCBI lineage: Bacteria > Bacillati > Bacillota > Bacilli > Caryophanales > Caryophanaceae > Metasolibacillus > Metasolibacillus sp. FSL H7-0170. Next base: position 997,190 of record NZ_CP151964.1, read on the forward strand.
CAGAATTTCAAAAAGTCAATCAGAAAAAACTCTAGAAAATTTTACTTTATTCTTTAAGGATAAGTTCTGGATTCAAACATGGAATAGGCAGTAATGATTTTGAAACAAAAATCAGCTATTTTTTAGAATATGATTTTTAATAAGTTTGAAATTTATAGATATATTTTATCCAATGTTTTTTGAGGATACATTAATTTCAGGCAGAGGAAGAAATATGTTAATTATAGGGCAGAGCGATTATTAATTGTAAATATGGAAGAACAGAGAGAAAAAATGTTACTTTTAAGTCCTTATATTAGGGGTTATAGAAATTTAAAAATATCGAACTGAATTTAAATAAATTAGTCATCTCTATTGGCGAAAATAATAGAGGGAAAAGTAAGTTATTAAAAGCAATTACCCTAACATCTTAATATAACGAAAAAATAAATGTTAAAAAAACTCTAATTCCGTTATATAAATTATAATATATATAACACCTATTTTACCTTTATAATTAAAAAAATATTTTAAATTACTTATTTACTTCTTATTTGTTTTATTGGTATAATTTACCTGGTGGCTCTTAGAATCTAAATTATAATAAGGAGATAAATAAAATGATAGGAAAAATTAAATTAAAGAACTTTTTTATTAATATTTTAGTGATGGCTATGGTGTTTACTACACTTTTTCCATTACATAATGTAGCAAATGCTGAAAACCCAGAAGATAACCTCTTACCTCCTGGAACCGAAGTAATTACTACTGATAATCTTACAAAGGTAAGTTATTTTGAAGATGGAAAAAGATATACCGTTTCCGTTGATAAATTATCTAAGAAGATGTATATGGAAACTGGTCTTGTTAAATACGAAATTGTATTAGAAAATATAGAAGGTGATTCAAACGAAATGCAAGGTTATCTAATTAACATTGCAGATGGAAGTATTATTAATTTTCAAGATTTAAATCAAAAAATAGACAATGGTAATATTACGCCTTACTTTGGTTTTGCTGTACCATTAGCGTTACCATATATAGCAAAAGGTATTGAATTACTCTTATTAGCCGGTACATTGATTTATATTAGTGGGTTAGAATATACTATTCCTACTAACATCGCTGAAATAACAAATAAGTATCCAAATCATAAATATCATGCTGCTTGGACCCACTTACCAAACGGTGATGCTAAACAGAGTATAGTAGTAATTGGTCCTGGAATATCTGAAGCTGAGGCTCGAGCTCGATTGGCTTTGGGTGAAAGTGTTTTTGGTAGAACCGAGACCTATGCAAAAAGTATTTTTAGAACTATTGTAAGAGGTCCTGAACAACATGGGCCTTTCCCTAGATATTTACCGCATTATCACGGAGAAGTATTTGATGCAGAACGAGGGATTTTTGTAAACGGAAATGGTCATTCATGGTACATGGGTAATATTTGGAAAAACTAACATATTCTAAACTTAGATGTTTTTTAGTATATTCACTTATAAGTTTGTTAAAGACAAGTAGTTAAATTTAGTTTTAAACAAATATATGATTTTATTTGGGAGCCACCGATTCTAAAAAATTTCAATTTAAAAATTTAACATAACAATGTATCTTTTATAGAAATATCCGAACTATTGTAAACGTCAACCCTAATTGGTTTATACATAGTTTGGGATTTTTTTGCTAGCGGAAATTTAAAGCGGACTCAAGCACACATATTTAAAGTGATTTCAGAGTTATTTAGAATATTTAATACACTTGAACGCAAGTCTACTCCAATTCATCTAGGGGGAAGTTAAAGTTGCTCAAGCGATTATACAAAAAGAGTAATATCAGAAAAACGCGGATTTAAATAAAATTACCAAACAAAGGTTTGGAAATGTTATACTTTTAATTAAAAGAGTAGAAGAGTTTAATAATTATCAAAAGATAAAAATTGCTATAAAAAAAGTTATACGCTGGAGGCATTCATATGTTAATGATAAACAAAAATGTAATAGGTGAAGAGTATAAAAAATTAATAAACATATTATCTGAACATTGCGATTACTTTGCTTTTGTCGAAAATAGACAAATGATGAAAAATGAAAAGGAGCGCCTTGATTATATCACTAATCTGATTACTAAAATTCAAGGAAATTTAATCAAAACCAATATACAATCAAAATGGGAGACAACAGCACTTGGTGCGGGTAATACAGCATATGTTTTTTATTTTGAGATAAACGATGCTACAAGTGAATTTTTAAAAGAAAAGAGCAATTCTCTTTTTGAGTGGCATAACCCAAAATTACCAGAAGACTTAATGTTTTATCAAAATGATAAGTGTTTGTTGGCTGGCTGTTCACACGAGGGGTTTTTTATGGTTGATGAAACGTTGTGGAACAGTTTCTTATTAAGTTAACTAGAGCTTGTTTGGAAATACATAAAAGTCCACAAATACTGCTAATGAACTGCTCCCTATCAAGTAGTCAGGGAAAATAATAAAGATGCTTTATGCGGCTTCAGCCCTGTATTCTAAAGGACTCAAGCCGTTTAATCATTTTTTGTAACAAATGCAAAATTCTAGGCTTGTTGATTATCGAGAACTTTCGGATGCTATGGGCAGAGAGATGTTGTCTGATTTCAAGCAAATTATTATTGAAAAAATCATTGTATAACGAGAAAATCACTTGAAACTCCAAATTTCAAGTGATTTTTTCCAAGCTATTGAACCCTTGATACATCTACATTCCTACGCAATCGTAAGTCTCTTCACTACCGCACATCCCAAAGTTTGAAATGCTACTGTTCTCAAGGCTTCGACACCTCTTTCTTTCATTCAAATTCATATGAAATGGCAGAAAGCGCATATAATGGTGCGGTTTCTGCACGTAAAATTCTAGGACCAAGCGACATCGTTTCAGCACCTGCTTTTAATAAGCTAGCAGATTCTTGACGCGATATGCCTCCTTCTGGACCAAAAATACATAATATTGATTCCAATTTATTATCATACACCTTTTTTAGCTTATCCGCAAACTTTGTACGTTGTAATTGCTTTGCATCTTCTTCATCTGCAATGAAAACGGCATCGTATTTAGGTATTAGCTCAAGCAATTGCTTGAATGAGATAGGCTGAGAAATGCTAGGGACATATGTACGGTGCGATTGCTCGGCTGCCTCCTGCGCAATTTTTTGCAGGCGCTCAGTCTTTTTCTCTCCTTTTTTATCATCCCATTTGACGATGGAACGTTCCGCAGCAAATGGAATTAACGCGTGCATACCTAGTTCTGTCGCTTTTTGCGTAATGAGTTCAAGTTTATCACCTTTAGGTAAACCGCATGCAATATCAACTTTAATTGGCATTTCTGGTGATGCAACTGTGCGACCAGTATTTTCTACAATAATTGTTGTATCCAAAACAACAATTGTACAAATATACGCTTCCCCATTTGTTACAACAATTAATTCATCACCAATTTGCATACGCATGACTTTGCTTATATGCTTGGCACTCTCCCCAATAATTTCTAGCTGTGCCTTGTCGTCAAACTGTTCATTAATAAAATATCGTTGCATATAATCGCTCCTTAATTATGAAGAGAAAAGTGGCTGCCAAGAAAGATTTCATCTTTCCCGACAGCCAAAACCCCAGATTGTTTCTATATTTGCGTTCCTACTCGCATTAAGGTCTACGAGAAATAATCGCTACCCAATCTTCCATCATTAAAATTTCTTCCACTTGGAAGCCTGATGCTTCAAGAGCCGCTTTAACATCATCTTTTTTCGCACCAATAATACCAGATGTTACGTAAACACCGCCCGGCTTTACGATAGAAAAAGCATCATCTGTGAAGCTCATAATAATTTCAGCTAAAATATTGGCAACGATAACATCTGCTGGCTCTTTCACTGTGTCTAATAAGTTGCCGTGGAATACTTTAACAATATGCTCAACTTTATTTAATTGCGTGTTTTCCTGAGCAGACTTTACAGCGACTTCATCTAAGTCAAGTGCATGCACTTTTTCTGCACCAAGCATTGCTGCACCTATTGATAGGACACCTGACCCTGTACCAACATCAACAACCGTTTGCCCCTGCTGGACAACTTTTTCAAGAGCCTGTAAGCACATGACCGTTGTTGGATGTGTCCCTGTACCAAAAGCCATACCGGGGTCAAGCTCAATGATTAACTCGTCTGTTGAAACAGGCGTGTATTCCTCCCATGTTGGGACGATTGTAAAGCGCTCTGAGATTTTTACTGGGTGATAGTATTGTTTCCAAGCTGTTGCCCAGTCTTCCTCCTGCACTTCATTTGTCGTTAGTAAATTTTCACCTATATTTATGTCGAAATTAACAAGATTCGCGATTGCAAGTCGGATTTCTTCAACCGTTTCAGCTAAAAAGCTTGTGGCAGATAAATATGCTTTTACTACTACACCATTTTTCGGGAAATCATCTGGATTTAATGCATAAATCTCACCAAATTGATCAATTCTTTCCTTCGTTAATTCGATTGAATCCTCTATAACAACACCACTCGCACCTGCCTCATGCAATATATTTGATACAGCGTCTACTGCCTCATGTGTTGTTAAAACTGACAACTCTGTCCACTTCACTTGCAACCACTCCTCTTAAAATTATTCACCCTTAAATTTTTTCTTTAGCTGATCCCATAAGGAGCTACCATGTTCTTCTGGAATATCACCGCTAATTTCTGCAAAATCACGCAATAATTGCTTTTGCTTTTCTGTCAACTTTGTTGGTGTAATCACTTTTACAACGACATATTGATGACCTGTTCCATAGCCATGCACATTTTTAATTCCTTTGTCCTTAATGCGGAATTGTGCACCAGATTGCGTGCCCGCAGGAATTTTCAGCTTCACTTTTCCATGGACTGTAGGCACTTCAATTTCATCGCCTAATGCTGCTTGAGGGAATGTTAGCTTTAATTCGTAATAAATATCGTCACCATCACGCTCAAAATATTCGTGGTTGCGCACGTAGAACACGATATATAAATCCCCCGCGGGACCGCCATTAACACCTGGCTCCCCTTGACCTGCAACACGTAATTGCTGTCCATCATCTACACCAGCAGGAATTGTTACTTTAATTTTCTTGCGTTTTTGAACTGTACCTGCACCACGACACGTTGTACATTTATCTACAATAATTTTACCTGCGCCACGGCAACTTGGACAGCTTCGCTTATTTACCATACGACCTAATGGCGTATCAACTGTTTGATTAATTTGCCCTGCCCCGTTACATTGAGAACATTTTTGAGGTGTTGTACCCGGTTTAGCCCCTGAGCCATGACATGTGTCACAAGGCTCATCTTTTGGAATTTCAATTTCTGCCTCCTTGCCAAATACCGCTTCCTCAAAATTAATATTCATGCGATATTGCAGGTCGTCACCTTTGCGCGGTGCGTTTGGATCTTGACGTCGACCGCCACCGAAAAATGAGCTAAAAATATCTTCGAAGCCGCCAAAGCCGCCGCTAAATCCGCCACCGCCAAAGCCAGCATTCGGGTCCTCATGACCAAACTGATCATAGCGTGCTTTCTTCTGCTCATCAGATAACACTTCATATGCTTCTGCGATTTCTTTAAATTTTTCGTCAGCACCTGGCTCTTTATTAATGTCTGGGTGATACTGCTTCGACAGTTTTCGATATGCTTTTTTTATCTCATCCTTACTGGCACCTTTTGCAAGGCCTAGCACTTCATAATAATCGCGCTTACTCATCTAATTACACTCCGATCTTTTTTGCATAAAGTTTATTTTACCATGTGACGACAAAAACTGCTCTAAATTTATACTATGCAAATGAAAAAATCATCCATCCATACGGGGCAGTTTTTGAACAGTGAAAAGCCAAAGCCGCAAGCGGTCTTTGGCTTTTTTTACGATTATTTATCGTCTTTTACTTCTTCAAAGTCAGCATCTACAACACCGTCATCTTTTTTGTCTGTGTTTGCATCTGCATCACCTTGTGCAGCCTGAGCTGCTGCAGCAGCTTGTTCATAAACTTTCATAACTAGCGGTTGTAAAATACCTTCTAATTTTTCTTTCGCTGCTTTAATTCCTTCAAATTCGCCAGCTTCTAAAGCTGCCTTTAATTCATCGCGAGCGTCTTCCACAGATTTCTTCTCATCCTCAGAAATTTGCTCTCCTAAATCCGTTACTGTTTTATCCACTTGGAATACAAGTTGATCCGCTTCATTGCGTAGCTCTGCTTCTTCCTTGCGCTTTGCATCTGCCTCAGCATTTGCTTCAGCGTCTTTCACCATACGCTCAACCTCTTCATCCGTTAAGCCAGAGTCAGATTGAATTACAATTGTTTGTTCTTTATTCGTGCCTAAATCTTTCGCTTTAACAGATACGATACCGTTTTTATCGATATCAAATGTTACTTCAATTTGTGGAATGCCACGTGGTGCTGGTGGAATATCAGCTAGTTGGAAGCGACCTAATGTTTTATTGTCTGCTGCCATTGGGCGTTCCCCTTGTAATACGTGAATATCTACTGCTGGTTGGTTGTCCGCAGCTGTAGAGAATACTTGTGATTTCGATGTAGGAATCGTTGTGTTGCGGTCGATTAATTTTGTAAACACGCCACCCATTGTTTCAATACCTAATGATAGCGGTGTTACGTCTAATAACACGATATCTTTTACATCACCAGTTAAAACGCCGCCTTGTACAGCCGCCCCCATTGCTACTACTTCGTCTGGGTTTACACCTTTATGTGGCTCTTTACCTGTTGCATTTTTAATTGCTTCCACTACAGCAGGAATACGAGTAGAACCACCAACAAGAATTACTTTATCTAGCTCAGAAGCTGAAAGACCTGCATCAGATAATGCTTGACGTGTTGGAATAATTGTACGCTCTACTAAATCGCGAGTTAAATCATCGAATTTCGCACGAGTTAATGTTACTTCTAAGTGTAGTGGGCCATCAGCACCTGCTGTGATGAATGGTAATGAAATTTGTGTTGATGTTACACCAGACAAATCTTTTTTCGCTTTTTCAGCAGCATCTTTTAAACGTTGCATAGCCATTTTATCTTTTGATAAATCAATCGCATTTTCTTTTCTGAATTCTTCCACTAGGAAAGCGATAATTTTGTCGTCGAAGTCATCGCCACCAAGCTTGTTGTCACCCGCTGTCGCTAATACTTCGAATACACCATCGCCTAGTTCAAGAATCGATACGTCAAACGTACCACCACCAAGGTCAAATACTAGTACTTTTTGGTCTTCATCTTGTTTATCTAAACCGTAAGCAAGCGCTGCTGCTGTAGGCTCATTAATGATACGCTCTACTTCAAGTCCCGCAATTTTACCAGCGTCTTTTGTTGCTTGACGCTGTGCATCATTGAAGTAAGCAGGAACTGTAATAACAGCCTTCGTTACCTTTTCACCTAAGTAATCTTCAGCATAGCCTTTTAAATATTGAAGAATCATCGCAGAAATTTCTTGCGGTGTATAATCATTGTCCTCAATAGTTACTTTGTCAGCAGTTCCCATTTTTGATTTAATTGACATAATTGTGTTTGGATTTGTTACAGATTGACGTTTTGCCACTTCACCAACTTGACGCTCACCGTTTTTAAACGCCACAACAGATGGTGATGTACGGTTACCTTCTGGGTTTGGAATTACTTTTGGTTCTCCGCCTTCTAATACAGATACACAAGAGTTAGTTGTACCTAAGTCAATACCGATAATTTTGCTCATTTGAAATTTTCCTCCTAATAATTAAACACAAGTATAATTAATTTATTATGAACGCATAGGATATGCAGTGTTTTACTGACAATTATGCGCTGTAAATGAAGTTATCAATTATTCGTTTACAGAAACCATCGCCGCTCTTAATACGCGGTCTTTTAATTTATAGCCTTTTTGCAACTCGCGTAAAACAATGCCCGATTCCTTCTCGCTATCCTGCTCTTGCATAACAGCTTGATGGAAATTCGGATCAAATTGCTCCCCTTCAGCAGGAATTGCCTCTAATCCCTCTTTCGCTGTTGCCTCTATGAATTGACGGTACACCATTTCAACCCCTGTATATAATGACGTCGCTTCTTCTGATGTAACTTCCACTTGTAGGGCACGCTCTAAATTATCTAGTACAGCAATTAAATCCGTTAACAAGCTTTGTGCACGGAATTTTTCTGCCGCCTCTCTATCCAATTTATTGCGACGTAGCATATTGTCATAGTCAGCTCGCAATCGTAAATAACGATCCTCTTGCTCTGCCAATTTTGCTTCAAGCTCTGCGATTTTTTGCTCGTTTTCATCTAGTGGGGTAGCGGCTTCCTCTACCTCTACTTCTTCAGCAATTTGTTGCTCTAGTTCTTGATTTTCCACTTTTTCTGACACCCTATATCCTCCTTCAATCGTTGCTAATGTTTCGTTAAGGCGCTCGTTAGACCACTACGCATCATCTCTAATAAAGTGACGACACGTCGATAGTCCATCCGTGTTGGTCCGATAATCGCAATGGCACCATGTTGCTCTTCACCAGTTGAAAAGGCCGTCGTAATCACACTACAGTTTTCCATTGCTAAAAGATTATTTTCAGAGCCAATGCGAATTTGAATACCTACTTGATTTGGCTGGAATAAAGTTTGCAGTTGGCTTTCTTTATCCATCAAATCCATTAGCATACGAATTTTATTCAAATCATGAAACTCCGGCTGGTTTAACATATTCGTTTTACCACCATAATAGATTTTTCCTTCTTTTTGACTTATTGAAACATCTACTAATGATTGAACGATTGAATCTGCTGCGGCAATATGTTGCTTTAATAAGCTTAGCACTTCAGCCTCGAGTTTGATGTGTAGCTCATGCAGCGGCACACCGATTAAGCGGTCATTTAAAATATTGACCATTTTTTCAATATCCGAAGGACTAAATCCTTGCGGTAAAGTTAGAACACGATTTTCCACATGACCATTGTCTGTTACAACGATTGCAACAGCTGTTTGCTCTGAGAGCGGCACAATTTGAAATTTTCTCACTTTATGCTGCTGCACATCTGGACCAAGTAAAATCGCTGTATATGTCGTTAATTCCGACAAAATGTTAGCTGATTCTCGAATAAGCTCCTCCATTTCACCAATGCGGTGATTGAAAACAGATTGAATTTGACTTATTTCTTCATCACGAATCATATGAGGCTGTAATAAATGATCGACATAAAAACGATAGCCCTTTTCAGACGGCACACGTCCTGAAGAAGTATGGGTTTTTTCTAAAAAGCCAAGCTCCTCAAGATCCGCCATTTCGTTGCGAATCGTTGCGGGGCTATACATAATACCCTCTCTCTTCGATATTTGACGTGAACCAACAGGCTGAGCAGAAGTTACAAAATCATCTACAATTACTTGTAAAATTTGCAACTGACGATTTGTTAGCACTTTGATCACCTCTGTTAGCACTCGTTTTAATGGAGTGCTAATACTACTAATAAATTAACAAATCTCTAAATTGATGTCAACCATATCGCTCGATTTAACAAGCCGCTGTCTGAAAAGTAATTTTGAGGCAGTTATTTGTTATTATTGCAAGATAGAGTAGCCCTCCATTTAAGCGTTTTTTATAGCTAATGCTTCCAATCATCAAACTAAAAACTGTTGGAATACCTCGTTGCCTACAAAGCGCCCTTTTCGAGTTAGACGAATTCCATGCTCGTCCTGTTGTAAAAGCCCTTCTTTCACAAGCTGCTCAATTACGTCACCATAGCGTTTTTGCATCGATTCATGCATTTTCCTTTCATATGACTCAAATGTTACACCTTCTACTTTACGTAGACCTAAAAACATTTGCTCCTCCATTTTTTCTTCTAATGAAACGACATGCTCATGAATAATTGGACGCACACCTGATTGCACTGTTTCAATATATTTCTTAATTGGACCATGATTGGAATAACGCACCCCCGCCAAATAGCCATGTGCACCTGCACCGAAGCCAGCATACTCATCGTTATCCCAATAAATTTTATTATGCACAGAGGCAAAGCCATCACGTGCAAAATTGCTAATTTCATATTGCGCTAAGCCTGCTGCCTCCATTTCACGCAATAACATATCATACATATCTGCCTCTAAATCTTGCGTCGGTAAATGCAATTTGCCTTTTGCGTATTGAATGTAAAAGACAGTTTTTGGCTCAACGATTAATGAATAGGCTGAAAAATGTGGTAGCTGCAGCGCTAAGGCTGCTTGCAATGTTTGCTCCCACTGCTCCATCGTTTGTCCAGGTAGACCATACATTAAATCGATGCTTATGTTGTCAAAACCTACTTGCTTCGCTGTTTTAATCGCCTCATATACATGCGAATTGCTATGTGTACGTCCGATTTTCGTTAGCAGTTCGGCATCAAAGGACTGTACACCCATACTTAATCGGTTCACACCACCAGCATACAATGCTTGCAACTTATCTCGCGTCAACTCGTCTGGATTTGCTTCCGATGTAAACTCTTTTACGTATTGCATCGGGATAAAGTTTCGAATAATTTCAAGTAATCGACTAATTTGTGTTGCAGATAAGGAGGTTGGAGTTCCTCCACCTAAAAAAATCGTTTCAATTTGTTGAAATGCCTCTGGATGCTGCTCTACAACCATCGCTATTTCTTGTCCAAGTGCCTCAATATATTCATCTACTGGCTGATTTTTAAAAAATACTTTATTAAAATCACAGTAATGACAAATTTGATGACAGAAGGGAATATGAATATAAACACCTCTAGCCATTAAAATCACTTCCCTTTTTTAAGTCGGTTGTGCAAATTACAACTTGAGTTCCTACAATTATAACGAAAAAACAGCGCTGATAAAACTGATTCATTACGCTACGGCGAATTACATAGAGCATTGACGAATTGTTCTTTAGCCTTCATCATAATTGGTGGAGGTGTCTCACTTTGTATTTATATCTCGGAATTATCCCGCTTTCCCTGTTTATTATTTTTCTTATTTCATATTTAATAGACCCTAGAAAAATAATCAATGGCTTTCTATTTAACTTTTTCCTTATTACTTTTTTAACATTTTGCTTAGCGGTCTCATTATCGTCTGAGCAGTATATATTGAAGCTCGCTATTATTATACCTGTCGCTGCCTTGCTCCTATTAATTCCTTTTGCAATAGTAGCTTTCACTGTCGCATTATTTTTGAATGCCCGCACTTTAATGCGTAGAGAAGGGCGACGTTTTGCCAATTCCTTAACATTGCTGTTAGGTCTTGCTATTGTTGCCTATTTTATTATAGGGTCATTCAACTTAACAGGTCGATTTCCATTAGAATTTCAACCATTCTTTGCAGCAACTTCTTTTGTTATTATGTATTTTTTATTCCATGTGTCAAACTTTCTATCTGCTTATTTTTTATATCAATTTAATCGCCCACGCCTACACCAGGATTTCATTATCGTATTAGGCAGCGGTTTAATCAATGATAAAGTACCGCCACTTTTGGCAAGTAGGATTAATAAGGCAATTGATTTTTATCATAAACAGGCTAAGGTGACAACGCCTCCGATAATTATTTTTTCTGGTGGTCAAGGTCCAAATGAAGGGCTTCCAGAGGCGGAGGCAATGCAAAAATATGCGCTCGAAAAAGGAATTCCGCTTGAGCACACTATGCAGGAAAATAAATCTGTCAATACGTATGAAAATATGCTTTTTTCTAAGCGAATTATGGATTCATTAAAGCCTAAGTATAACAGCATTTTCACTACGAATAATTTTCATTTATTTCGAGCAGGCTTGTATGCGCGGCAAGCAGGTTTAAACAGCCAAGGAATCGGCGCAAAAACGGCCTTTTACTATTGGCCGAATGCTATGATTCGCGAGTATGTTGCAATTGTTGTGATGGGCAAAAAACGTCATTTGATTATTATTAGTATTGTTTTCTTCTTTGCAGCATTATTATCATTACTCATTTATTTAGTAAATTAGCAAGTAAGGCTGTCTAGAAAATGAGCGACTATGCTATTTTTCAGACAGCCAGTGCAATGGAGACTGAATATGGGCTGGTAATTTCGTTCGATTGTCACCATGCGCTGAATTAATTTGCATTTGCGTTAAAAACATAGCCGTAGAAAGATTCGCCCCTCTTAAATTGGCATCGCGTAAATCGGCTCCAATAAAATCAGCGCCCCTTAAATCCGAATCCTGCAAATTTGCCGCAATTAAATAAGCTCCTCTTAAATCGGTCGTTCTTAAATCTTTCCCTTTCAGATTTTTGCCAACCCAATCTATACCTCGACATTGTTTTCCTTTTTTTATTTTAAAAACGTTTGAACTTAGCTCACTACGGATATACTCACTTGTTTCTAAAAGCAGTTCATTGATTGGTTGCCGACAGCCGATAATATCTAATGCTAATAAGTAGTCAGCGTCCATATTTGTTAGGCTCTGCAACTTGCCCAACTGTTTGTCTAACTGATTTCTCATTGAATGTGAAATTGGATATGTCAATGCTTCAGCCACAAAGGCAATCATTTCATAAAGTTGTTGCATAATCGGAAATACACGGAACATTTTTTGAGAAACCTCAGGATAATCCTGCCAGTTTTGTCCATCAAACGTATGTTGAGAGACTTTTTGTCCAGCCCCTAAACAATCGAATACTGTACATCCTTTAAATCCTTCTGCCCTTAAATTTTTATGTATTTTACAACGAAAATCTTTTTGCAAATTAGAACAAGGTGTTTCAGCAGGCTTATTCATAGCGAAATCACTCGATGCAACAATATTAAGCGCTGTACAGCACAGCCCAAAGCATTTCGTACAATCCGCTTTTAAATTTCCCCTAATATTTTCAGCTGCTTTACTCTCCATTTTATTCCTCCCATTCAGCACCTAGATAGGCTGGCTTAAGCTCTATTTCGGTTATTTGCTTATCGCATATTACTTGATATGCTTTTGCATGCGGTCTTGAGCTAACGATTGCCTGCACATTTTGTTCTATAAAATGAATTGCCACACCATCATCCAACGCGTAACCCGGTTGAATTTCTCCTCGTGTAATTAGTTGATGATAACTCCGTCTACGCACCACTTCTCCGTCATAATGTGGGCAATTACTCCCGCGTAGAAAACCTAAACATTGTAACGCTGCCAAGTCTCCCCCATAAGAATCCGTTACACCTTGTTCGAACCAACAAATAGCCCCTGCGCTAATACCAGCTAACACAATTCCTTGCGACCAAGCTTTATGTAAAATTTTATCTATCTCATGCTCTTTCCAAAGCATTAACATATTTTTCGTATTGCCACCGCCGACATAAATAATATCCTGAGCAAGTAAAAATGACTCTATATCATTTGTATTCATTATAGACAAATGACTAGGCTGGCATGATTGTTGCTCAAAAAATTGATAAAAATGTGCAATATAATCTTGCGAATCTCCACTTGCGGTTGCTAAAAAGCAAATTTTAGGGCATACTTTCCCACTTTGCTTCAAAATATATTGGTCTAGCAACTGATTATTCGGCTCCATTGAAAAACCACCGCCACCCATCGCAATTATTTGTTTCATTTTGCATGCCTCCTCTTTATTTTCACCTAAGCTAATTCTATCAAGTTGAAGAAAAATGTTTAACTAAATCAAGAAAAAATCTGCCAATAACAGAAATTAATTGGCAGACTTTGTCGATAATAAAATGTTCGATTATTAGTTATTTCTGGTCGTCCATCTTCAGCACAGCCATGAATGCTTCCTGAGGAACTTCTACAGAACCTACTTGCTTCATGCGCTTCTTACCTTCTTTTTGTTTATCAAGAAGCTTGCGTTTACGAGAAATATCTCCACCGTAACATTTTGCTAGAACGTTTTTGCGGATGGCTTTAATTGTAGAACGCGCGACGATTTTTTGTCCGATTGCCGCTTGTACAGGCACTTCGAATTGCTGTCTAGGAATTAATTCTTTCAGCTTTTCTACAATTACTTTACCGCGCTCGTAAGCAAAATCACGGTGGACGATGAAGCTTAGTGCATCGACATGTTCGCTGTTTAATAAAATATCCATTTTTACAAGCTTTGATGGCTTATAGCCAATAAGCTCATAGTCAAATGATGCGTAGCCTTTCGTATTTGATTTTAAATAATCAAAGAAATCGTAAACAATTTCCGAAAGTGGGATTTCATATTGAATGCTAACGCGTGTCGTATCGATATAATCCATGCCCATGAAATTACCGCGCTTCATTTGACATAGCTCCATTACTGCGCCAACATAATCATTCGGAACCATAATTGTCGCCTTTACATAAGGCTCCTCGATGCGATCAATTTTTTGTGGGTCTGGCATCATCGATGGGTTATCAACACGAAGTGACGTGTCATCCGTCATAAATACTTCATAAATAACAGATGGTGCTGTTGTAATCAAGTCAATATTGAATTCACGCTCGATGCGCTCTTGAATAATTTCCATATGCAGTAAGCCTAAGAAGCCACAGCGGAAGCCGAAGCCAAGTGCTTGTGAAGTTTCTGGCTCATACTGTAATGCAGAGTCATTTAACTCTAATTTCTCCAACGCCTCACGTAAATCATTATATTTTGCTGTATCAATCGGATATAAGCCACAGAATACCATTGGGTTTAATTTACGGTAGCCCGGTAATGCTTCTGTTGCGCCTTTACTGCCTGCAAATGTTACCGTATCACCAACACGTGTATCTTGAACATTTTTAATAGAAGCCGTTAAATAACCAACATCCCCAACTGTTAACTCTGCTTGTGGCACTGATTTTGGTGTATGAATCCCTACTTCAATTACCTCGAATTCTGCACCAGTAGCCATCATGCGGATTTTATCGCCAGGTTTCACTGTACCATTCACGATTCGGATTGAAATAATAACACCTTTATATGCATCATAAACAGAGTCAAAAATTAAGGCTTGCAACGGCGCTTCAGGGTCACCCGCTGGCGCAGGCACTTTTTCTACAACTTGCTCTAAAATATCCTGAATCCCAATACCGGCCTTAGCTGATGCTAAAACTGCCTCTGATGCATCTAAACCAATAACATCTTCAATTTCCTGCTTGACGCGCTCTGGGTCAGCAGCAGGCAAATCGATTTTATTAATAACTGGTAGAATTTCTAGGTCATTATCCAAAGCTAAATAAACATTTGCTAATGTCTGCGCTTCAATCCCTTGCGCCGCATCAACAACTAAAATAGCTCCTTCACATGCCGCTAAGGAACGCGATACTTCATACGTAAAATCGACGTGCCCCGGTGTATCAATTAAATGGAATGTATACGTTTCTCCATCTTTCGCCAAATATTTTAATTGGACAGCATTTAATTTAATCGTGATGCCGCGCTCACGCTCTAAGTCCATGGAATCAAGTAGCTGCGACTTCATTTCGCGCTGTGTTACTGTTTGTGTTGATTCTAAAAGTCGGTCCGCTAATGTCGATTTCCCATGGTCGATATGGGCAATAATCGAGAAATTTCGGATATTCTGTTGTCGTTTCAAACGTTCTTCTCGGTTCATGTATATGTTCTCTCCTAAATGTAAACTATATTAAATTATACTATGAACAATACATAAAGCACAACATTAGACTAAATGGGAATGCGATTGTATCAACAACTCAGCACATTTAGATTGTTTTTTGATTATGTAAAATAAGACATATTCGTGTGTGCTTTAACTAATACTAGTTCAGATTTTTTTGAGCAAACAAGTAGAATTTCTCACGCCTGCGGTTTTAAGTCAACATAACGTTTATCTCCTAGTTATTATAATGTTTTTACAGGAAGCTCTTTAGGCATCTACTGAATTAAGCAACAAAATAAAAAAATACAGGAAGGATAGTTTTTCTTTGTTAACATCTAAAGTTTTTACCTATTCCTGTATCCATTGCAAATGGGCGGGTGATTCGAGATGAAGAGCCTAAAATAGGCTGGTCATTTGCCTTCTTTCACCACAAAAGCATTTTTGCTTTCCACACCTGTGGCAGATATAGCAGTAATACCATATGTATAGCTATGTTTAGCAAGAGCTGTCTTATCCACAAATGCGGTAATACCATTCATATTATAAACAACATCCACTATGTTTTTGGGATTATCATAGGAGCCTTCACTGTTTCCTACAAAACGATAGATTACATATTTGCGTGGCTGTATCGCATTTTCATCTATAATTTCAATTTTACGACCACTTGCTTCCTTCGTCACTTGTACAAAAGTTGGTTCGGCAGGCGCTGTCGTATTATCCCAAACCGTACCCGGTGTCAATGCTGTATAGTTATATAGCTGCTGATTAACAATCGTTGCATAGCCTAATTTATTGCTTTCCATACTTTTTAAAGAAAAATGCATTTGCCCCATAGCCGCTGTTTTTTCTGAGCGATTAGCAAGTATTTGATTTGGTAGCTCCATTTTATTTTTCCATGCTGCATCACTATCATTGCCAACCTTGTAATCAGCAAGTCCAATATATAGATGAACGGGATGCGTTTTTGTATATGTTTGTACTTCATGGCTCCACCAATCTAACAACGTTCCGTATTTGGCAACAGATAATGTTCTTGACCAATAAATTTGTGGTGCAATGTAATCAATCGTGCCATTTTTAATCCATGTTCTTACGTCCGCGTATAAATCATCATAATTATTGACGCCCGCTTTCGTATCACTTCCTGTTTTATCTACCGATTTATTACGCCATACACCGAATGGTGAAATACCGAACTGTACATGTGGCTTTGTCTCTTTAATAGCTATATATAGCTTTTTTACAAGCTGATTGACATTATCTCGTCGCCAGTCCTCCACCTTTTTAAAGGAGCCGCCATATTTTTTATAGGCAGATTGGTCTGGAAAGGCTTCTTTCGCAATTTTGTATGGATAAAAATAATCATCCATATGAACTGCATCAATATCGTAATTGGCTACTAGCTCTTTTACTGTTTCTACTAAATAGTTTTGTACTTCTGGTAAACCGGGATTTAGATAGTATTGCTTACCATATTTAACAACCCAGCCCGGATTTGTTCTTGCCACATTATTTGAAGCGAGGTCTGATAATTTTTGGCTAGGCATTGTGACACGATACGGGTTCATCCATGCATGTAACTCCATCCCCCGTCTATGTGCTTCCTCTACCATAATCGCCAGTGGGTCGTAACCCGGATTTGTTCCTTGCTTTTTCCCTGTTATATAAGAAGACCACGGTGCAAGCTTCGATGGATACATCGCATCATTTGTTGGTCTTACTTGATAAATAACCGTATTTAACTTGCTTGCTTTTAATTTATCTAATGTTTGACGTACCCAAGCTATGTATTGCTCCTTCGTCATGCCCGCTTTCATATCGATGTTAAGAACTGTTGAAATCCAGACAGCACGCATTTCCGTCTTCGGTTGTTCAGTGCTTGCTGACACTGGATTAACAGCAACTGTTGATAGGCATAAAATAAAAATTATCAAGACTAAACTAACAAATTTCCATTTACTATGTTTTCTTTTCATAATTCCTCCACATGATTATTTTCCTATTTTAGTATACGACAAGTGCTAGATACATGCTAGAATATCAAGCATTTCAGCGATGGGAAAATGCAAAAAAACTGCCGAGAAAGCTACTAACTATTTTCTCGACAGAATTTTTATTTTTTAATAATATACATTGCTCAATACATAATCGCTATAAATTGTGTGCGTGTAACAGAATCATTTGCTTTGAGGTAACCAACTTCATAGAAAAAATTGCTGAATCTTGATAAAATAATCTACCTCAGCAGTATGACGATATGCCTTCTTACTATATTTTCTCATTCGCATTAATTTTTGCAATAGCCTGTGCCAATACTGCTACTGTACGCAAAATTTCTTCTTCGGTATTATCAATGCCGCCAAGCTCTACTAACAGCATTTTATGAAATAAATCTTGATTATACACACCATCTACACCTACACCAGACTTTTTCATCACACCTCTTGAAATTCCGGGTACAATATTGTTCATTGCTGTATGCAGTGCTTCAGCATACGTCAAATTCCCTTCATAGCCTGGGTGGTCTAACCCAACAACGAACGCGACTTTTGCAAAGTTCATTTCAGGTGTTTCTAATGTTGTCACCTTTCTTCCAACTGCGTCACGATGAAAATCGATTACTAAATCGTATAAATTTGTTGCCAGCTCCTCTTGAATATACGGACGCACAACTCGATATGCTTGGTGAAAATCTGCCCCTTGCTGCTTCATTACATTCATCACATCAACGTCCAGCACAGTTCCTTGCAAATTATTTAATTGGAAATGATTAAGCATTGCCTGTTGCATTGTAAAAATATTCGTTTGCTCATCATACACTGCCTGCATACCTGTTTTACTTTCTACAACAGGCTTATATGCCTCATGAGAATGCGTGTAAACAAACAGAATTTCCAAAGGTTTAGGCGTGGCATTTACAGGACTAGGATTGATAGTTGTTGCAGCAGCATAAACGACCTTTTTTTCTGGTACAGATTCAGATTCAGTTTCCTTTATAGCCACATGGTTATTCGGAAAAGGAAGCTGTCCCATAATAATTGGTAGTAAAAATAAAACAAAGAGCAGCAGAAAAAAGCGTTGCATCACTTTCATAGCTTGCATCCCCTCCTTCCACTACTCTATGGAAGGAGAAGAATGTTTAGAACTTATGAATCCGCTGTAGTTAAATGGAATAAACTGTTTGAAATTAATAGCGCATATTGCATAAGCCATATATCGACTTCCTTTGGTGTGACGATAAAGCGCTCCTGTGCATGAAATGCTTCTTCAAATAACTGTCTTTTATCATCAATTGACCATGTCGACCATTCACCAAAAATCGGCTTCACTAATGATAAATCGGCATTCTGCGTATCTGAGCGCCAGCCTGTTACAGAAAGTTTACCAGAGGGCTTCTCACGCTCGCTAATACGCGCCGCTATCGAACGAAATACCATATCAACTGCATCGGCTATTAGCACAGTCGCCTCCACGACAGTCGGAATACCGATAGCTAATACAGGAAT
This sequence comes from Metasolibacillus sp. FSL H7-0170, assembly GCF_038593115.1. Lineage (NCBI taxonomy): Bacteria > Bacillati > Bacillota > Bacilli > Caryophanales > Caryophanaceae > Metasolibacillus > Metasolibacillus sp. FSL H7-0170. The sequence continues at coordinate 1,016,215 of NZ_CP151964.1, forward strand.
CCCAAGCACCTCTTTTGATATTTCTGCACGCTGATTGCCAACACCAGAACCCGGATGAATGCCTGTATCCGTTAATTGAATCGTACGGCATAGTCGCTTACTGCTCCTTGTCGCAAGTGCATCAATAACAATAACGGCAGCTGGCTTAATTTTTTCCGCTAAGGCTTTTACAAATTCACTCGTTTCAAAGCCCGTTTGCCCCGTTACCCCCGGCGCATACATGATGAACTGTTCATTCGGATTTTCTGAAAATGCGCTTTGTAACTCATCAATTGCTATCGGTCCAATTGCATCTGGTGTAATCGTTTTATTACCTAGCCCTACAATAAGTATTTTATTTGGAGATTGGTAATGAATATCTTTTAACAGCATGGCAATATACTTTTGCAAAACTTGCTGCAATTGTGTAAAGCCATCCGTATCACTTGGGTAAAGCGTTGGAATCGACAGTGTTATATATGTTCCTTGCTTTTTGCCAATCTGCTGTTCTCCTTCTTTTGATACAGTTACCTTCGTAATCTCAACGCGCTGCTCACGCAGTTCTTCCATCAAAACCCCGCTTTGTCGCGCTGTTCTTTCCTTCTGTTGCTGGGATTCATACGTTAACACTTCATCTGTTTCATCTACTAAATCCGTTCTACCCCAATTTACTTGTTCCATATTTTCACCTCATTTTTTAGTGTGGTCAAACTGTCAAGTAAATATTCTTTGCATTTATGTATTGCAATTAAGCTTGGGGTTTGGTAGAATGATTTTTGTTGTATTGACACATGAAATAAGTGAGAAGATACTCATCTCGTACCTAATATTTAGGAGGTGAAAGTTATGCCAAATATTAAATCAGCTATTAAACGTGTTAAAGTTAACGCAAAAGCAAACGAAGCAAACTCTCAAGCAAAATCTGCTATGCGTACTGCAGTTAAAAAAGCTGAGCAAGCTTTAGTTGCTGGTGCTGAAAATGCACAAGAATTAGTAGTTGCTGCTTCTAAAGCAGTTGATACTGCTGTTGGTAAAGGTCTTATCCACAAAAACGCAGCTGCTCGTACAAAATCTCGTTTAGCTAAAAAAGCTTAAGTCATATATTATGATGATGCTGCACCCCAAAGGTTAGAAAAAATCTAACTTTTGGGGTATTTTTTATCATTCGATTTCTTTCCAGAACAGACTTTATTATTAACTTAAGGTGATTGAAATGAATCAAAAAATTTTAATTGTAGAAGATGATTTATTATGGTGCTCTATCGTTAGTGATTTTTTACAAAATCATCAATATGATATTACCATTGCAAACAGTGCTGAAGAAGCCATGGAAAAGCTAGATACAGATTATCCATGTATGATTTTACTTGATTTACTGTTACCTGGAATGAGTGGAGAAGCTTTTTGCGAATGGGTCAGAAATCATCACATGCATGATATATCTATTATTATGATGAGTAGCAAACATACTATAGAAGATAAAATTAACGGTTTAAAAATGGGCGCAGATGACTATTTAGTAAAGCCTATCAATTTAGAGGAACTACTTGCCCATATTGAAGCTGTATTACGTAGAACAGGATTATTTTGTCAAAAGATAATAAATAAAGGGCTTTGTATTAAACCACGAAAAGGTGAGGTTTTACTAAACGGTAAACAAATCAGTTTGACAAAACATGAGTTTATGATGCTATATTATTTCATGAATCATCCTAATATTATCCTTTCTCGCGAGGATTTAATTACACATTTATACCCAAATATTGAACGAGAAGTATTAGACCGCACTATTGATGCACATATCAAAAAATTAAGACTTAAAATTGAAAATGACCCTAAAAATCCAACTCGAATTATAACTGTTCGAGGCTTAGGTTATAAATATCTTGACGGCAATCAAATAAAATAAGCTTTCTTGAATTTATACTTTGCTCTTTTGATGTTAATAAAAAAGCGATTGTCCCAAAAGCATTGCACCGCCTGCCTTTAAGACATTTTCGATAATGTTTAAGCAAGTCTATTTTCGTAAACCTTGTTGCTTTTTGACAGATATTACTGTGGTAGAATACAGTAAGGGGGTTAGATTGATGGAAGGTTTTGAAGTTTTTATTTATATTGCGTTCGGAGCAACTGTGCTTTTGGTTGTCGCATCGATACTTTTGAAAAAATTTATTCCAGAGAAGAAAGATACGTATCTTAGTATTAGTTTTTATGGGCTACTAATAATAAGCATAGGTATTGTTATTATCGGCTTGTTTATAGGTGGTTGGAGTGGTATGGGTTATGGGCTTATTGGGGCCTCTATTCTCGTAGGTACAATAATAGGTCGTATTATAAACAGTGTCACAAGTTACTTTTTTGGCAAACAAAATTAATTGGGGTGGCAAGTTAAAAAAGTCATTTGTTTTGTAAGTACATGAAAAGGAAGAATTTCGTTTCTTTACTGCCAAAACACCATTGTCAGCGTCCAAAATGCCAGTTAGACAAAGCTTTTTGGACGCCTCCTTAAGTCAGTTTATTTAAAATCTGCTAATACTTCTTCCCAATTAATCGTACCATCTTTTACTTGGTCACGTCGCTCCTTCGTCATAATATCAGAAGGTTTTCCACCTTGTGGCCAATCTTTATCATGACCCGTCCACTCTGGGCGGTCTTGAGATAAAATATAAGCGGCTAAATCTGCTGCATCTTGATCAGATAGAGAGCCAGCCGCACCTATAGGCATATATGCTTGAATATAGCCAGCCATTTTTGACATACGCCCTAAACCTGCCCCATCATTAAATGATTCTGGTCCCCATAAGGCCGGGCCTGTGTTCGCACCATTTCCGGTCCCATCTACTGCATGACAAGCAACACATGATTGTTGATATAGCTTTTCCCCATCTGTCACGCTTGGTGTCGGCACCTTTTTCATATCTGCTGATTTTGCCCATGGTCGTTCCTGACCAATTGTCACACCTTCAGAAATATATTTAAAATAGGCAACCATTGCTTCAAGCTCATCACTGTTTACTTCAAATTTTTCACCATTCATGCTTCGAACCATACAGCCATTAATCCGTTCTTCAATTGTTACAATATCACCTGAGCGAGCGATATATTTTGGATAATCTGCCATTACACCTACAAGGGATGCTACATTTTCATCTAAGCCAGCCCCTGCGTGACAACTCGTACAAGACAAATTGGCCCCAACCTTCTCTTCCGCATAAATATGTGTTTCGTTAAAAAGATTAAAGCCATAAATAATATCTTCTTTCATTTTATTGTCTGGCACGTCATCCATACTAATTTTAGGAAATAAGTTACTTGCTGTAGTTACTTGATTTGTACTTACTAGTATGGGAGTTTCCACTATTAGTTCTGGTGTTTCTGAAACAAACTTTTGATTAACATAAGAACCAATTCCAATTGAAATAATGACACCGAGCCCAATTAATACTACTTGAAATATTCTCATAATCGTTCCTCCTCCTTTACCTACAGCATACTAGAAAGGAATAGGAAAAAATGGCTTTTGTATCATTTTCCATTAGATTGCCAAAGTTCTAAGAATGATATAGAACAATATTTTATTTTCATCAAATTTTCATATTCCATCTGTATAATTAGAATATTGTTTATGAAAAAAGTTTTTAGATGAAAACTATAGCGGCTGTTCCGAAATAATCTCTCAAACAGCTCTATCGCTTTCTTGGATTTGAATTTTATAGTTTTCATCTTCTAGTTCGTCAAAAAACCCCTCCTTTTAAAGGAGAGGTTTCATTAAAAATAGCTCTAAAATACGTGCTCGGTTGTTACTTGCTGATTTTAATTGTAAATCTACAGTGGCAAGTGCGTTGAGCGCCTGTAATAATCGCTCCGCTGATGGGCGATTGCGCTGTTCAAGTATCATTTTTATGCGATATGGATGGACTTTTAGCTGTTTAGCAATTTGCTGTGGATGATAGCCTTTTGTTAATAAATAAAACGCCTGGCTCATTGTACGAATATTTGAAGCTAGCAAGCCAACGAGCATAATTGGCTCCTCTTTTTGGCGTAATAAATCATGATAAATCGTTAACGCCTCCGCCTGTCGATTGCCTAAATAAGCATTCAACATTTTAAAGGCATCATGCTCCAAAGTTTTCGCGACAAGCTCCTCCACAAGCGCTTCCGTTATTTCATGCTCTTGCCCTAAATAAAGCGCCATTTTTTCTAGCTCCATTTTTAGCTGCAACATATTGGCACCTACCGTTTCCACTAATCTCACTGCGGCTCCGTCCTCAATCGCTTTTCCCGAAGCCTCGATTTCAAGCTTAATCCACACATACAAATCTTGCTCCTTCGGTGTTTCAGCCGCAATTAAAACCGAATGCTCCTTCATTAACTTTGTTATTTTTTTACGCTCATCTAACTTTTCATACGGCGCTATAAAAACAGTTACTGCGGTATCGGTAGGATAAGACAACCAAGTTTCCAAACGCTTTAAATCATGCTCTATTTTTTCCTTCCCTTTTTCTGTCGCCTTTAAAAAAGAAGCATTTTTAGCAATAATCAATTTTTTGTCTGTAAAAAAAGGCAATGTGTCTGCTTCATCTATTACAATATCTACAGGCTGCTCAGCTAAATCAAAAGGAATCATCTCGACTTCCTCCTGCTCGCTTAACGCTTCCTTCAAACGTTTTATCGTCTCATCTATAAAATACGTTTCCTCGCCAACAATCAAATAAACAGGTGCAATATCCCCTTTTTTTATATCTTGCCAAATTTTTGTAATCATCACGAAACCCCTCTTTTACTTCATCGCTCCTAGTATAACATTTCTCTTCATGCAATGGGGCGCACAAAATTGTCAGAATTGTTTGCGTGCCTGGCACCGACAAAATTGCGACAATTTAGCACATACTATGGCGAGGAAAGTTCGATTGCATATGGATTTTTGCAATGGCTTGACTTATAATTGAAAAAGAGTAGGAGGGATATATATGGCAGGTCATAACGATCCAAATTACGTAACAGAAAACCCATTTGAAGGCCGCGGTCGCGCTTCTCAACGCAATGATGCTATCGATGCTGGTATTGGCTTCGTCGTACCTTTTGGGGTATTTACAATAATGTTCATCATCGCAATGATTGTAGAAGTAGCTACTCGCTAATTTTTGAAAAAAAAAATTGTCTGAAAGGCATGCGAACGCAATGCTTTTCGGACAATTTTTTTGTTGAATTAATTTCCGTTTAGTTTAATATATTTTATTTTCCAAAGTATACATACAATGATTTTAAAGCCTTTGCTATTAGCTTTAAAATGAATAAATCAAAATGTGTTTTCATTTGTATCTCATGATGCTTTCGTCTTTTAGATACCTGTCTCGTCATTCAAAATGCATTGCCATTGTCTCATATGTTAGCTTATTACCATCCCATTTGACGGTTATCGTTCCTACTTCGCCTGTTACTAAATAAAAAATATTGTTGTTCTGTAAACGTGCAACTACTTCGAGATGCGGATGGTTATAGCGATTGTTTTTCCCAGCCATAATGATGGCTAACTGTGGATTCGTTGCCTCAACAAATTCATCAATACTTGATGTTTTACTCCCGTGATGCCCAAGCTTTAATATACTGACATCGCGAATGTCCTCATAAGCGGTTTGTAGCAGCGCTATTTCTCCTTCGCGCTCTAAATCACCCATTAATAATACTTTTAGTGCATCTGCTTCCATTAATAAGACGAGCGAATCATTATTGCCCTCGTATTCAATATCTTTTGGCCATAAATAGCGAAATTGGATATTTTCTGTTTCCCAAGCATCACCTACCAGTTGTTCTCGGATGATTAATTTCTGTTTCTCTGCCTCTCGTAAAAAATCAAACATAACAGCCTTTTCTAACGAACGAGGCGATACATGTACTTCACGTACTGCTATTTCACGCAATATTTCTTCAGCACCTTCTACATGGTCGGCATCGGCATGACTCAAAATTAATTTATCGATTTTTCCGATTCCTTTGCCTTTTAAAAATGGCACAACAATTTGACGTCCCACCTCATATTTATTATGACGCCGCTTCCACTCCTCTTGCTCAAAGCGTAGCAAGCCGCCTGTATCTATAACATAGACTGCCCTGCGATAAGGCAACTCAATCACAATACAGTCACCTTGTCCCACATCAACAAAGGAAATGAGCAATTGCTTATTTGTATAAGGGAGCAGTTGCACAATAAACGCTGGTACAATAAGCACTGCGATAGCAAGATGCCATTTTTGTCGTTGTAAAAAATACAACGCTATGCAGGAACTGCTAAATAGCAATAACAGAACAATTGTTGTGGGCTTGCCAGCAACCCACATTTGATAAGGGATGCTCTGTACAAAAAGAATAAACTCCGTTAACAGCAAACGACACGGCTCATACAAGAAAAACGCCATTTCCGCAAGCGGCTTACATATATAGGTCAATAACAGAAATAATAAATTCAGCGGTAAAATCACGAAAGAAAATAAAGGGACAAACACAACATTGGCGATAAAAGAGGATAAGCTAATTTCATAAAAATGCAGTAATAACAATGGATAAACAAGCACTTGACATACGCATGTCATCATAAATGTTTGGGCGAGTATACCTTGCAAGGCTGCTAGTAGCTTTGATGATAAAATTAAACTAAGCGCTGCCAAATAAGATAATTGAAAGCCAATTTGATACAAGACAGCAGGCTGCCAAATAACAAAAACAATAAAGCTAATTGCCATTGCGTCCAAAGCAGACAGTCGCCATTTAAAATAGCGCGCTAACATAACAATTTCCACGACAAGAACAGCTCTCCAAATAGAAGGTGCTCCACCTGCCACTATTGCATAGGTAGGTAAAAGAATTAATAGTAAAAGCGTCGCTAGCTCCTTGCGAATGCGCATACGTAAAAGCGTCTCAAAAAATAGCTTGGAAAGGAGCGCGACATGCAACCCAGAAATGGCAAATAAATGTGTAATGCCAAGCTTTTGATAAGCCCTATTCAATTCGACATCAACTTGCTCCTGCGAGCCGATTAATAAAGCTTGCGCTTCTGCAACAAGATTCGCAGGAAAACTTTTTTCTATATGATGCAGCATTTGAAAGCGTTGTTGGGCTAAAAGGCTTGTGATAAAATGCTCCTTTTCAATAATGCCCATAGAGGAAATTTCTAAAACCCCGCGCGCATGCTTACCCTTTAAATACTCAGTCATAGCAAAGCTATAAGGATGTGCTGGCATTTCAGGAATTACTAATTCCCCCTTTACTAGAAAACTTTGACCTGCTAAGGAATATTCGCTATAATATTTCTTTTCCTGCTCGTTATTCATTTCATAATGCACATAAAACTTCCGCCCATTATCTGCCTTCATGAAGCCGCGCAATGATGCACCATCAATTTTATAGTCGCCTGTCCAACTAAGCGTTATAGGCATTTCGAAGGGCTTATCTAACTTATTTATTTGCCAGATTGTATAGCAATAAACAGCAACACAAACAATTGTTAACCACATTAAATGCATGTGTGGTAGTCGCTTATATTTACAAAAAGCAAAAAGCACAGCTAGCCATAAAAAAAGCCATAGTGACTCAAATGCTGCACCTACTGCAATGAGAACTACTATGGCATAGTATAACCATTTATTTTTTAAGTAATTGACCAAAAAGCGCATTCACCTTCTCTTCTAAAGGATGCAATTCCTCTTGAGAAGCACCGTAACTACGCAATTTTTCAAGCATCGTCAATAATAGTTGCAATTTTTCCTCCTGCAAAAAGTCAATTTTTGCTTCGTCGAATGGAATATGCTTGACATTGACATCGGCTTTCGCTAATAACTCTAATGCATAGGGATTATTTTTATAATCCTTTGCATAATAAACATTTTTTATACCTGCTTGAATAATCGTTTTTGTACAAGGCAGACATGGAAAATGGGTTACATACAAATCTGCTCCATTCGCAGGTGTACCATATTTAGCACATTGCAATAAAGCATTCGTTTCGGCATGTACTGTACGCACACAATGATTGTCAACAACATAGCAACCTTTCTCAATGCAATGTTCGTCTCCGGAAATGGAGCCGTTATAGCCACCTGCAATAATGCGTTTTTCCCTTACGATTGTGGCGCCAACCGCAAGCCTTGTACATGTGCTTCTTAATGCTAATAAATGGCTTTGTGCCATGAAAAATTGATCCCACGTAATACGCTCCATATGACAACCTCCAAAATTTCTTAACTTTAGTTTAGTCTTTTCGTGTAATTGGCGCAACGGGGTTGTAGAATTAGTTCACTTTAATTAAATCTTTTATTCGCTCAAAGGATTTTTCGCCAATACCAGACACTTTTTTTATATCATCAATCATTTGAAATTTCCCAGCTTCATTGCGATAGCTAATAATCGCCTGTGCCTTAGCTGGCCCAATGCCGGGTATAGTCATTAGCAATGCTTCATCTGCAGTATTAATATTTACCTTTGTCGGGGTTTTGTTTTGACCATTTGGATGTGAAACAAAATTTATTTCTGCCATCTCTTCTCCTTGAAAAGGCACATAAATCACCATTTCATCCTGTAGGCGCTGGGCATGATTAATCATTTTCGTGTCTGCTTGCTCCGTATAACCACCGGCTAATTGAATGGCATCAATAATGCGATGTTCTTCCGTTAATTCGTATACGCCAGGAAATTTAACTTGCCCTTTTACATCGACAACTACGGCTAAAACGCTTATTACCTCTTCCAAATCATTTTCGCTAGCTTGTTCGAGCTGCACAGTCGCAGGAATGATTTCTACTGTTGCTGAATGGTTTTGTTGAAGAAAAAAATAGAGGAGTCCAATGATAAGAGCACTGGGGAGTAGCACCCTTTTACCGTATTTTTGAAGGTATCGTTGCATACCACACCTCTCTAAGAAGGAGGTAAATTCATATGGAGCTACCCTCACTATACAAGATTTTACCAATGATGAAAAGCCCTTTTATTTTATGTAAAAAGGCGAGGCTGTCTAAAATAGCTTTGCAAACATCATAAGCAATTTCACCTCGAACCAGCATGCGAAGAAAATCTCTCCTATCCGAATCAATATGATGCTGCTTGTCCAGCCACTGAAATAGAGCATTCCTCTCACCACTTTATAGAAGTGTAGGATTTCTGCTAAATCAAGCTAAATAACTTTATCAGTTACGCTCGGATTTTTCCAAGCTGTGACGTCCGCCGGAGGCATATGTCAACACGATATTGGTCACCCAGTATGTCGGGGGATTCTCTTTATCAGCGGGTGGTTTGGACACCCGCTGAAAGAAATTAAATAGCACCTTACCTATTTTATCGCGCGAATAAAAATGCGCTCGCTTTCCTCCTCAGGCTGTTCAGTCGACCAGTCGGCTGTTATATGCACCTCGCTAAAGCCGGCTACATAAAGCCATGCTTCGTACTTTTCTGGGGCAAATGTGCGTTGGTAGTGCTCCTCATCAAAGCGTTCATATAAGCCCTCAGTCGCCTCTGCAAAAAAAGTCATGTAATGATAAATCGAATGCGGCTCTTTTCCTTGCTCTGTATGCCAAACATAAGTAATTTCTCCATCATCATAAGTGAACGGGCTTTCTAGAAAAATTTCATCCATTTTATAAAGCGAGTGGACATCGAAAAACAATTGTCCACCTTGGCGCAAGCTATCATAAATACGCTGCAATGTTTCAATAACAGCCTGCTCCTCACGCAAATAATTTATCGAATCTATTGGGATAATAGCGATATCTAGCTCATGAAAGCCTTCTAGTTGCTCCATCGACATCGAGATTAATGGAATTGATTTATTCGCTGCTGCAAATCGTGCGCTAGCTACCATCAGCATCTCCTCAGACAAATCGATACCGCTTACTTGATAGCCAGCCTCATCTAATAGCGCCGCAAGCACACCTGTGCCACAGCCAATGTCTAATAGAGTTGGGTATTTGGCTTGTGGTGCATAGGCTTTTATCCACTCTACATATTCGTCATATGGGATATCTGTCATTAATGCATCATAAACCTGCGCAAATCGTTCGTAGCTAGCCATTACAGTTCAGGTGCGTCCAATTGAGGTGCATCTCCCCATAGGCGCTCTAAATTATAATAGGCACGCTCATCTTTATGGAATATATGAACAACAACATCGCCTATATCAACTAAAATCCAGCGAGCTGTATCAAAGCCTTCAACGCGCTTCACTTCAAAGCCATTCTCGTGTGCCTTTTCTTGAAGCTCACGTGCAATCGCCTGCACTTGGCGATCTGAATTACCGTGGCAAATAATAAAATAATCCGCCAGTAAGGAAATGCTGTGCATATTTAATACAACAATATCCTCCGCATGTTTATCATCTGCCGCTTTATATGCTAATTGTAATAATGTTTCATTCATTAATTATTTAATCCTCTCTTATATAGTAGTTATAGCATTCGATTGATTGTGGATAAATCGCCAATTCCATCTTTATTAAATGTGCCACTGAATGATGAATACATGTACGCATCGCGATTGTTAAATCTTTCTGTGCGATTTTACGTAAATCATCAACACCCGGAAACTTGCGATTTGGCTCAATCATATCTGCTATAAAAAGTATTTTTTCTAACTTCGTCATATTCGCGCGCCCTGTTGTATGGTAGCGAATGGCATTTAAAATCGTTGCATCTGCAATTTGAAATTCCGTTTGCGCTATCCACGCACCGACAGGTCCATGTAAAATTTCAGTGCCCCAAGCAATCAATTCATTTCCTAGCTGATGTGTACGAACAATTTCTCTCATCCATTCCTCATCAGCATATTTTACAACATCATGTAAAATCGCTGCTACTTCTGCTTTTTTTGCATCTTCATTATAACGCTTCGCTAGCTGAATCGCAGTTTCCATTACACCAATTGTATGAATATAACGTTTTTTTGGCATACGTGGTTTTATTGCATCAAGTAGTTTTTCGCGCTCCATAAAGACCTTCCTTTCGAATATATGCCTCTACTGCCTCTGGTACAATATACTTTAATGGCCCATCATTTTGACAGCGCTGGCGAATAACTGTAGAAGACAAATTCATTTCAGGTGTCTCTAGTAATTGTACTGGATACGTTGTTGTTGCTTCTGTTCCTGGTCGTTTAATCCCTACAAATTGTACAAAAGTGACAAGCTCCTCAATATGATACCATGTATGCAAGCTGTCAATCATATCGCCACCTATAATAAAATAAAACCGCGTATTAGGCTCGCGCTCCTGCAATAAGTGCATTGTATTATACGTATAGGATATGCCGCCACTTTCCAGCTCGCTCTTCTCTACCTTGAAATAAGGTACATCTGAAATTGCTAATTGAAGCATTTGTATTCGCTGCTCATCTGTTGCAAGTAGCTGTACCTCTTTATGTGGCGGTATGGCATTCGGCATAAAGCGCACCTCATCTAACTTTAACGCATGAAAAGCTTCATTCGCCATTAGCAAATGACCGTTATGTGGTGGATTGAATGTGCCCCCTAAAATTCCCACTCGTTTCATTAACTACTCACCTTACTTTTTTGTCGCCTTCGGTAATATAATTTTTTTATTTTGACGCGATTCCTTATACAAAATAACTGTTAAGCCAATTAATTGAACTAACTCCGCTCTTGTACCTTGTGCTAGCGCTTCAGCTACTTCATGTTTATCGTCCTCACAATTATCTAAAATACGCACTTTAATAAGCTCGCGTACTTCTAATACATCGCGCAATTGTGCAAGCATCGCATCATTGACGCCGCCCTTCCCTACTTGAAAAATCGGGTCTAAATGATGTGCCTCAGCACGTAAAAAGCGCTTTTGTTTACCAGTTAACATATATATATAAATCCTCCTGTGGAATCGGGCGTTTGTGTTTTTTTGAAGGGTTAAAAATATTAAATTCACTGCCCCAATTCCATATTTTATTTTAATTGTGCTGTTAATTCAGCCATCATATTCGCTGTATTTGGATAATGCCCTAGCCAATAATTGTAGGCAATCGCCCCTTGATGCACAAACATCCCCAATCCATTGACAATCGTTGCACCTTTGCTCTTTGCAGCCTGTAAAAAAGGTGTCATTAACGGATTATAGACAATATCAGCTGCAATAGCGCCTTGTGGAAACTTGTCTAAGGAAAAAGGTAATGTAAGTGTGCCACTTGTCATGCCAGCAGGAGTTGTTTGAATAAAAATCGCATACTCGTGTAGCTCATTCTCAGCCTGCTCTAAAGAAATCGCTTGACCACAGCCGAGCTGCTCTATAATCGACTCTGCTTTAGCAATGGTACGATTCGCAATTGTTATCTGCTTATAGCCTGCTGCAAATAGTGCAAAGGCGATGCCTCTCGCAGCACCACCAGCACCGATTAACAAAATTTCTTTTTCTTTATGCGCTGTACTAACGGCATCTTCTAATGAACGAACAAATCCTGCGCCGTCCGTATTATAGCCTTTATATTTCCCTTCAGCTGTTTTTACAACCGTATTAACAGCGCCCATTTTTTCAGCTTGCTCATCTAGCTCATCTAATAGCGGAATTATTGCTTCTTTATGCGGTATCGTTACATTCCAACCCGATGCACCTAACTGCTTCAGCGAGGCAACCGCTTGCTGTAGCTGGCTAGCCTCCACATGAATCGGTATATATGCTGCATCGACATTCATTTCATGATACCAAGCATTGTGCATTGTTGGTGACTTTGAATGACTAATCGGGTCACCAATTACTGCAAACCATTTCTTCATCTCTACTCATCCTCTAACGTTAAATTAATGACGGGCGAATAAATACTTGCACTCCTTTTGGGGCATATGCTGCTATAACTACATTGGCATGTTGTGCTGTAATCCAGCCAAGCCCAGAAAAGACGATATCCGTTTTTGCTTCTTTAATTGAAAATTCATGACGCACAAGCTCAGGCAATTGCCCAATAAATTCTTTTGTCGGTGGTGCTAATAGCTCTCCTTTGTGCTCCGCATATAAATCATCAGCCTTTTCAAGCTTTGTGCGATGAATTGGTAAATCATTTGCTACATGCACAGTAAAGGCAGAGCGCTCTCCTCTAATAAAATCAAAGCGAGCAAGCGCACCAATAAATAATGTTTGACCAGCATTTTGCTGATAGACCTTTGGTTTAATTTCCTTTTTCGGCATAATATATTTCAATTCGCTAGCATCTAAATAATGCGCCATCTGATGATGATTTATAATGCCCGGTGTATCATAAAGCGCCGCACCATCGTCCAGCGGAATTTCAATCATATCTAATGTTGTACCTGGGAAATGAGAGGTTGTAATGACTTCTCCTTCACCTGTTGCCTGCTTAATAATACGGTTAATAAAGGTTGACTTTCCTACATTCGTACAGCCGACAACGAAAACATCCTTGCCTGCACGGTGCGATTCAATCGCCTCGACAACCTCTGCCATACCTTTTCCTTTATGCGCAGAAACAAGCATTACATCAACAGGCTTTAAGCCAAGTGCCTTCGCCTCTCGCTTTAACCAATTAATGACCTTTTGCGGTTTCACCGACTTTGGCAATAAATCCACTTTGTTTGCAACGAGCAATACTGGATTTTTACCAACGAAGCGATGAAGCCCAGGCAGCCAGCTACCGTTGAAATCAAAAATATCGACAATTTTGACGATGAGCCCTTGCTGCTCTCCTAAGCCGTTTAAAATGCGTAAGAAATCATCATCTGTTAAGTTAACAGGCTGAATTTCATTATAGTTTTTTAAGCGGAAGCAGCGCTGACAAATAATTGTCTCCTTTTCTAAAGACGAGGCGGGGGCATAGCCTAGCTTATCTTTATGCTCTGTTTGAATCACTGCTCCACAGCCTATGCATTGTGGCATTTCGACCATTATTTTTCCTCCCAAGTTGTAATTCCTTTACGTTTTAAATCATTAAAAATTCTACGCTCAATAAAGCGATTAAATAATGTAACTACCCCATCTGATTCAGCCACTGGGCGCACTAAAAATGTATATAGCTTTTGACGTTTACCACCAAAAATATCCGTCAATAGCTGATCTCCAACCATCGCAACCTCATTACGGCGTAAACGTAGCTGTAATAGACCCGCATAATATGCGGAACCAAGCGGTTTTCTAGCACGATGGATATAAGGGATACCGAGCGGTTTAGCAAAATGCTGCACGCGCTCTTCATTATTATTAGATACGATAATAACACGAATACCCGCAGCCTGTAATTGCTCAAGCCATGTCATTATTTCCTCCGTCGCGTCTGCTCGATTCCACTCCACAAGCGTATTATCTAAGTCGGTAATAATCCCTTTAATGCCCAGCTCATTTAAGATTTCTGGTGTAATTTCATGCACGCTATTCACATAAGCATCTGGTAATAAAAAATTATACAATATCTTTACTCCTTTAAATATATTGCGAATGTAAGGGCTGTCCAAAAAGTAGGCTAACGCACCACTTTCCAGACAGCCATTTGCTTCTCTCACAGCATCTATGCTTTTTTATCCAGCATTCACGGGCAGTAAGACACCTACTTCAAGACTTAAGTGAAAATCGACTTAAGAATCAACTGCCCGCAAATGCCCGATTGAGGCCAACACGATGTTGGTCACACAAGCATTTTCGCAGGATGCGAAGGTCTTAGCTTGTGTTCCTCTATCAACAATCAGTGGAGATGAGGAAAACCCTCACTGATTGAAGTTTCACTTTATTTGGATAACAAAAAATGTTTTATGCGACAACTTGAGATTGCTTTTTAAAGCTGTGAAACCCTACATATTCTTTCGCTATTATAACATAGTTGCAAAGGCTTCTCCCATTCTAATCGCATGCCCTTGCACGATATTTTCGTGAAAAGAAATCGTTGCATTTTCAAACAGCATCACAACAGTTGAACCAAATGAGAAATAACCGACTTCTTCTCCCTTTTTCCATGTCTTTGTCGTATTCGTTAAAACGATGGAATTGACAAATGTCGCACCTACTTTAATAAATGCGGCGTGTGCGTCATTGCCATAGACAAGCTCACTTACCATACGATAATTATGGCTAATTGGCTTTTTACCATATTGCAAGCCAACTTGATTGACGGGATATGATTTTCGACCGAGAACATATTGCTTCTCCACATAGGCATCAACAGGGCTGTGCATGCGATGATAATCTGCTGGACTTAGATAAAACACGATATATTGTCCTTTATCGTAGCGCCGCGCTGCCTCTTCATTACCTAATAAATCCACAAGCGAATAGGGCTTTTCCTTTACTGTTAAAATGAGTTGTTCCTTGATTTCTCCAAATGCCTCTATTTTTGCATCAACAGGACTAGCGAGTAGTGAGGCATCTTGATTGATTGGGCGAGCATCTACTTTTAGCTCGCGTGTAAAAAAATCATGCAAGCTTTGAAATTGCTCCATTTTTTTTGAAACTTCTTCTATATTAATATCGTATAATTTACTATAGCTTCGAATAAAATTTTTACTATAGCCCGATTTTGCAAATTTCATTAAGATGCTAGAACTTGTCTGACCATTCGTCAATTCAATAAGTTGTTGATAAATTTTTTCTTTCATCATGAATCCTCCGTTGCATTTATTCCATATAGCAGGCTTGTTTGAGTAAGAGATAACAAACCTGTAAAAATCGATTAGTGAAGCTAACAATCCGCCAAAGCCCGCTCGTAACTTAGCGTATTGGAAAGCCTTTACTACCTATTTTTAGTGGGAAGTAAGTAATTTAGTTGAATACATCAAAATAATGCTATGCTATTATATAGTTTAACAGCTTATTAGAAAAGTAGATATATTTTAAAGCTCTATCATTTTAGCGCTTAAAACAGTATAATAGAAAAATATTCAGTCGAAGGAGTGTTTCTAATGTTTCTTCTCCAAAAAGTTGATTTAACTGTGAAGAAAATAAAATCGAACGCTGCCAATTTAATTACGCTTCTAAATTTATCGTTTGGTGGTGCATCTATTATGGCATCGTTAAACGAAGCATATAACTATAGTGTACTATTTATTTTTATTGCAGCATTTTTAGATCGTTACGACGGTAAAGTCGCTCGAAAATACAATCAGGAATCCGCGCTTGGCAAACAGCTCGATTCAATGGGAGATATCATTTCATTCGGTGTCGCACCTGCAATTTTAATGTATGAAATTATTTTCTCGAATTTTGGTCTCCCAGGTATGTTTATCACAGTCTTTTACATTACATGTGGCGCCTTCCGCTTAGCGCGCTTTAATTGCACGGAAACATCTGGTTACTTTGTAGGACTACCGATTACAGCAGCAGGCACATTATTAACGATTACATTTTTCTTAGTGCCAATTTTTTCACCTGTCTTTTATTTAATCGTGTCACCATTACTAGCGTTGTTAATGATTAGCACATTTACATTAAAAAAAGTTTAACAACATAAAGGCTATCTGAAAAAGTTACTACTTTTTCAGATAGCCTTTGCTTTTTATTATTCGATGCAAATAGACCACTTCGGATATCGCTAGCCTATCAATTACATTTTCACTACATTGTGCTTCTGCGGTGGTCGCATTCCATGCCACCATCCTCGACGCAAAAGGAGCATCTCAAAATGAATTTTCAGACGATCCTTTTCATGAAGTGCTAAAAATCGACATATACTGCTAAAAAGGCGGAAGGATGAAGCATTTTGAGCGGTATATTTTTTTCGCTCATTCAACTATGGTTAGAATTCCCTTCATTGCTCGGCTATTTAAAGGGGCAGGCGTTTTCTAAGCCATTTTCTCGTGAAGAAGAAGCAGAAGTACTAGAAAAATATTTAGCTGGGGATGAACAAGCGCGCCTTGATTTAATTGAGCGCAATATGCGACTTGTTGCACATGTCGTTAAAAAATTCCATCCTCCTCACGAACAGCTCGATGATTATATTTCCATTGGTACAATCGGTTTAATGAAGGCGGTCGCTAGTTATACGCCTGACAAAAAAACAAGGCTCGCCACATATGCGGCAAGATGTATTGAAAATGAAATACTAATGCATTTACGCGCACAAAAAAAGGTTCAAAAGGATATTTCACTTTTTGAATCCATTGGCGTTGACTACGAAGGGCAATCATTACAAATTCGTGACTTATTACAGTTAGATGAACAGCCCGCAATCGATATTTTAGAGCAGCAGGAGCGCTTTGCGCAGCTGTACGCCTATTTAAATACATTAGATGAACGAGAACTGGAAATTATTACGTATCGCTATGGATTGCAGCACCAAGAGCCATTAACGCAAAAGGAGATTGCAAAAAAACTCAATATATCGAGAAGCTATGTATCACGCATTGAAAAAAGAGCCTTGATTAAACTTTATCAGCAATTTAAACATAATCAGAAAGATTAGGGATGGCGTCTAACAGGCTGTACAGTTGCCGACTTGTTGGACGCAAACAGTGATGCTTTTTAAAATGAAGCACTCATTAAAAAGCGATAGGCTTTTAAAACATTAAGGTGAGCCGTATTGCCTTTTAGTTAAATTGAGTAGCTCCGTTGCAAGTTTATTGAGCGCTCATCGTGTTTTTAAATGAATCGGCTGTTTGATACGGCAAGTTTGTTTTGGCAACGCATTGAAAGAAAGGCTTTCTTTTCTTTATGGCAAATACCTCAAAAGCTGTTGTTTTTCTCGTTTTCAAAGTAAACCTTCTTTATTTTCATAAGCAAACATTAGCAAAAGCGTCCAAAACGCCGGCAACCGCACGGCTTTTTGGACGCTCTCTTTATGCAGCATTATCATGTATATCTGCTGAAATAATAAGCATTAATACTACTGTCGCCATAATTGCTGCTGTCGCAATAAATACCATAAATATCTTCTCCTCACGACTAGTCATTTATTATAGCTTTATCGTATCATTTTTAACAATAGTCTGACTGTGACTTTTTTAACACTTCCCATGTAAAAAAGCTAAAGCTTTGTAATTGCCTTTAGTACGACCTCTGTCGAATGCTTAGCAGCAGTTGGTAAAAATTCATCAAAGGTAATATTCGATTCTTTTCCAGCAATATCAGATAATGCTCGAATAACAACGAATGGAGTTACAAATTGATAACAAACTTGTGCAACAGCCGCTGCCTCCATTTCCACCGCCTTCATTTGAGGGAAATGCTGACGCACTTGTTCGACGCGAGCCGGATTATGCATAAATACATCTCCTGAGCAAATTAACCCTACTGCCGATGCATGCTCACCCACTTCAGCAACTGCTTCCTTGGCAATATTTACTAAACGTTCATCCGCCTGAAAGGCAGCGGGCATTCCTGCCATTTGCCCTATTTCATAGCCGAAAGCTGTGACATCGACATCATGATGGCGCACTTCATCCGAAATAACAACCGCCCCCACTTCAAGTGTGGCATCAAAACCACCAGCGGAGCCTGTATTAATAACAACATCCGGTTTAAATTGCTGTAGCAATAATGTAGTTGACATTGCAGCATTCACTTTTCCGATACCACTTTTTAATAGTACAACTTCTTTTCCTTCATATGTACCTGCCGTATACTCACAACCTGCGATTGTTGTCACAGTAGTATTCGTTAGTGCCGCGCGCAGTAGTTCTACTTCCTGCTCCATTGCACCAATAACTGCAATTTTCATTTATGTTTCCTCCTACAATAAGTCACCTTTTACCATGACCCTTCAATTGTGTTAAGCTTTTCTAATTTTACAGGCTTCCAGCCCTCATTTGCAACCCATTCAATACTTACACGGTATTTCTCTGTTTTGTCGGCTGAAGAAACAACTGCGATTGCTGTATTTGCACTTCCATTATTTTTAAAATTCCAAACAATACTATCATCCGCTGATAGCGATGTAGCTGCAAAAACAGTCGCTAACTTTTCCTCATAATCGATATGCCCCTCTTTAAAAACAGACGTATGCGGCTCTGTTTGCGCCGTTTTTGTTGGCTGCCAATTAGGATTAACTATCACTTCATCTACAAGTGGGTCCGTAGATGGCATTGCTATATTTTCTTGTGTAGAATCTTCTGAAGAATGCCCTGTTTGCTGCGAATCGTTTGATAAATTCGAATCATCCGTTTCATGTGATGCACTACTCTCATTAAAATCATCTGATTGATTTTGAGAAACGTCATTCGCATCCGTATCTTGCTCATTTCTATCATTTGTATTTACATCATTTGCATGTTCATCTGTTTGCTGTTCATTTGGCTCTTGCTCAGCCGCTTGATCGTCGCCTGTGAAAAAAATAATATAGCTCGCGATACCTATTAATACGATAACGAGCGCAATTAAATAGTTTAGTAAACGATTCATACTATTATTCTTTTGTTGACGACGTTGTGAACGGGAATAGTTATTTTGTTCATAATCTGCCATACATTTCGCTCCTTTATGTTTAGCTGTCATTTTCGCCTCTTTACTTATGATAGCATGACGCGCTACTTGTAAACAAAGTTCCGATGCTAATAAACAATCCACCAGAATGTTGCACGAATATGTATGAAAAAGCCCAAAAAGTAGTCATTACTTTTCGGACTTTCT
Source organism: Metasolibacillus sp. FSL H7-0170 (assembly GCF_038593115.1). Taxonomy (NCBI): domain Bacteria; kingdom Bacillati; phylum Bacillota; class Bacilli; order Caryophanales; family Caryophanaceae; genus Metasolibacillus; species Metasolibacillus sp. FSL H7-0170. The sequence goes on from NZ_CP151964.1 coordinate 1,035,735, forward strand.
ATTCCGTATTTATTTTAAAACAAGCTGCTGAACTGCCTTCAAATAGCTATGAAAATCTTGCTCAATCAATTAGCCAATTTTTAAAATTTCTACTTCCATATCTCCACCTGGAGTTGTTAATTTTACTTTGTCGCCCACTCGGTGCCCCATTAATGCTTTGGCAATTGGTGAATCGTTTGAAATAAGCCCCTCTAACGGGTCTGCCTCAGCTGAACCTACAATTGTATATGATTCTTCAAAATCAGCACGCTTCCCGTCGATTAATTCGTCGAACGTCACTGTTTTTCCTAAAGTGACTGTGTCGCTTGCTGCTGACTCGTCCTCTGTAATAATTAAAGCATTGCGTAACATTGATTCAATTGTTGAGATACGGCCTTCAACAAAGCCCTGCTCTTCTTTTGCTGAATCATACTCTGAGTTTTCAGATAAATCACCGAAGCTACGAGCAATTTTAATGCGCTCTACTACCTCTTTACGCTTTACTGTTTTTAAGTGCTCTAATTCTTCCTCTAATTTAGCTTTCCCCGCTAAAGTCATTGGGTATTGTTTTTCATTTGACATAATACTCATTCCTCCATTGTTCTAAAACTGTACATTTGTTTTTTTCATATTTTATGCAATCGTTTACTTTTTAGAAATCATACTTTAATCAATTACATGTCGTCCACATTTTCTCAAGCTTAATGGGGAAAGTTAACCTAAAGCCACATCTATTAGAGTTTCTTCATCATTTTCGCTCTTTTAGATGGTGTTCCTCTTATTTTAACGGGCTTTACGCCACCTGTTGTATTTTAGATAAAGTATGTTGCTAGTAAATGTATGAATGAGCGGGCTCCATTAGAAGCTGCCCGCCCATTCTATTTGTATCTACCATATTTTCAGTTAGTTATCTCGACTTGGCGGATGTCACAGATTTTAAAATGACTTCCCTCACTTACTTTAAGTAGAAAGTTTGAACAAAAGTTAGCCTCGGCGTAATTAATCTGAAATTTACGGTTTAAACTGTTTTTTCTCTATTGCAATACAGTGAAACTGCATCTTTAAATGTAAATACTTCCCTATCATATTATACATTTGATTCAGTTTCAAGAATTGTTTTGATTTTTGTTACCATTAAATCAATTGCAACCCCATTATCCCCACCTTCTGGAATAATGACATCTGCATAGCGCTTCGTCGGTTCGATAAACATATTGTGCATTGGGCGCACTGCTGTTAAATATTGTTCGATAACGGAATCAGCTGTACGACCACGCTCCTTAATATCGCGCTGCATTCGACGAATAATGCGTAAATCAGCATCCGTATCAACAAATAATTTAATGTCCATTAAGTCACGTAAACGCTCATCCTCAAGCACTAAAATACCTTCAACAATAATAACATCCTTTGGCTCGACACAAATCACTTCGCTCGCACGTGTATGCTCAACATAATCATAAACTGGTTTATTAATTGGCTGACGCTCTAGAAGCATATTCGTGTGTTCAATTAAAAGCTCTGTGTCAAACGCTAAAGGATGGTCATAATTCGTTTGCAAACGCTCCTCAAACGTCATATGACTTTGATCTTTATAATAATAATCCTGCTCTATTACTACAACAGAATGGTCTTTAAAAACTTCATAAATGGCACGTGTAACACTTGTTTTCCCTGAACAAGAGCCACCAGCAATACCAATAACTACAGGTCGCTTTGCCATCTAGTCATTCTCCTTGCGCATCATATTTAGTTTTGTTAATGGACGATCCACTTTGAATTTTAAAATTTGTAGTGGATGACGTGCAACATCTAATTCATTGCCATCCTCATCCCAAATTTGTCCAACTGTCATTTGGAATGTCTCAATATTTGGACCAAAAAATTCAACCGTATCTCCTGGCTTGAAATAATTGCGTTGCTCCATCGTCACCATTTCTGTCTCTTTATCATAATCAAGCACAAGCCCTGCAAAATCCCATTTCACTTTGCCTGCATGGAAACCAAACATTTGCTGCTTATAGCTAGGCTCCCCTTCAAAGAATGAAGAAGCAGCTGCACGATTGGCACAGCGGGATAGTTCCTCCAGCCATTCTTTTTTTATTTCAAAGTTTTCTGGGTCTGCACAATAGGCGTCAATCACTTTACGATATACCGACACAACTGTCGCCACATAGTGAATTGATTTCATCCGCCCTTCAATTTTTAATGAATCAATGCCTAGCTCAACCATATGCGGAATAGATTCGATTAATTTCAAATCTTTCGGACTCATCGCAAACGGTGCTTCGCCATCTTTAAATAACGGCTGTTCCTCACCATCTACTTGCTCATATAAATCATAATCCCAACGACAAGACTGACAGCATCCCCCGCGGTTAGAATCACGTGCGGTCATATGGTTAGACAGTGTACAGCGACCTGAATAAGCTATGCACATTGCCCCATGTACGAAGGCTTCGATTTCAATATCGACTTCTTCCTTCATCTTTTGCATTTCAATTGCCCCAACCTCGCGCGCTAATACGACGCGATGTAGACCTTCATCCTTCCAGTACTTGACCGCCTTCCAGTTGGATAGTGATTGCTGTGTAGAAAGATGAATTTCTAACTTTGGTGCAACACGACGACAAGTTTCAATAATTAGTGGGTCTGCTACGATAATACCGCGCACACCAACCCCTTCAATTGCCTGCAAATACTCTTCAAGTCCATTCATATTTTCATTATGTGCAAAAATATTTGTTGTAACGTAAACAACAGCACCATATTTATTTGCGAAGCGGACACCTTCAGCCATTTCCTCAATTGAAAAATTGCCCGCATTTGAGCGTAAACCAAACTCCTGACCGCCGATAAATACTGCATCTGCTCCATAATGAACCGCAACTTTTAATTTTTCTAGACTACCAGCAGGGGCCAATAGCTCTGGCTTTTTTGTAATGACACGTTTGCCATCGATTATTTCGCTTATTCTATCATTTTGAATTAACTGCAGCATGACATAAGCTCCCCTTTCTTAATATACTGTTTCTTTATAAATAAAGCCTGTATCTAATGGGCGTAGCTCTGGCTGAATTTCCTCAATTTTCGCTAGAAGCTCGTCCTTCAAATCTTCATATGCCTCTTCACCCTGCTCGAAATAGGCATCAATTGCTTGACGGTATAAATTCGTTACTGTTACAACATAGTCGAAACTTTGCAATATCCCATCAAATTTTAATGAATCAATACCCGCTTCAAAAAGCTCCGTTAATTCATCAATAATACACATATCGTTTGGCGAAAAAATATGAGTGCCATTTATATCTTCATAAATCGGATATTTATTTTTACGCTCTTTATCATGTAAAAACATATTTTTACTATCTTTACGATTTTCAATTGCCATTACTTCATTTCGGTATAGGAAGTAATTGCCTAGCAGCTTTCGTTTCGATTGGAACATGCATGTCATTCCATGTACTTGCACTTCAATTTCATGCGTCGTATTTTCCTTAATTTCAACTACTTCATCTAGCGAAAGCTCGCGTGCTAGAACAGCTCGCTTCGCACCACGCTCTCCCCAATAATTCACTTGGAACCAGTTTGTCGCAATTGTTTCAGGGCTCCAATGTAAAGGTATCGTAATATTTAACTCTCGCACAACCATAACGACAGCTGGGTCTCCAAATAATAGAGCATCTACACCGATACGCTGCATTTCTTGTAAATACGCCTCTAATGCCTCGATGCGGTCATTATGGAATAGCGCATTGACTGACACATACACTTTTTTACCTGCAGCGTGAATGATTTTTGTCGCCTCTTCCACTTCGGCTACGGGAAACTCTCCAGCCAATCGTAAGCCAAACTGTTGCTCACCAATCACAAATGCATCCGCACCTGCCTCGATTAATGCTTTAATATGCATAATTGATTGCGGCGTTACTAATAATTCAGGTTTTTTCACCTTGTTCACCTCTTCAAACAAATTAATAGACCATCACCAATCGGGAAAAACGCACTTGTATAATCTGGGTGCTGTAAAATCCAATTAGTAAAGCTGTGTAAATTGCGAATCATCGTTCGCTTTCTTCTTGGTACTTCCTTCATCTCTAAATCTGATAAGCCATGCATGTACATATTATCAATGTAAAGTACACCACCTGATGGTACAAGTGGAGAATATTTTTCAAAAAACTTTTGATATTGCCCCTTTGCCGCATCAATAAATACAGCATCGAACGGTGAGGCTAACGAAGCAACATCTACTTCTAACGCATCCCCCTCAATAACTTTAATACGCTCTGCTACTTCTGAACGAGCAATAAAATTACGAGCGTGCTGTACTCGCTCAACATCACGTTCAATTGTCGTAATATGGCTATTCGGTAAAGCAAGTGCCATTCGAATCGCCGAATAACCAATAGCTGTACCGATTTCTAAAATTTTTGCTGGGTTTTGAATACGTAGCAATTGATTTAATGCATCAATGCCAATAAGCTGCATAATTGGAACATGATGCTCCTGAGCAAACTTCTCCATCTCCTGTAGTAGCACATTACGCGGCTGTATAAAAGATGCAATATACGTATCTGATAGTTCCATTTGTTTATACTCCTTTTAGACAGGCGTCCTTTTAACAAAAAGAAAAAGCGAAACGATGTGTTTACGCCTGTCGCCTATCATGTAACTCCATATGAATAGAAGGGTGTCCGAAAAATCCATATTCCACGACTTTTCGGACAGCCTTATTAGTATTTCAATATATTCTTTAAAAAACAACATCTATGATAGCACGAATGGCGAAAGAATGCGAATAATGTTTTCCTATTCTCATTTGACTATATAGTCTAAATTATTAAAGGATACTTTACTCTTTCTACAGCCCCTCATCTTAGCGTAAATACTGCTCAATATTCGCTAAATGCTCCTCATATGTTTTCGCAAAATGATTTACCCCATCTTTATCGGCTAAAAAGTATAAATAATCCGTCTGAGATGGGTTCAATGCCGCTTCAATTGAGACTTTACCTGCTCCAGCAATTGGTCCTGGTGGTAAACCTTTATTCTTATACGTATTGTAAGGGTTGTCTACCTCTAAATCCTCGTATAACACGCGATCCTTATGCGAGCCGAGTGAATACAAGACAGTTGGGTCTGTTTGCAATGGCATATCAATTGCTAAACGATTGTAAAAAACACTCGCAATTGTTTCACGGTCGGTTTGTGCAGTAGCCTCTTCCTCCAACAGTGAAGCAAATGTCAATAGCTCATGTATCGTCATTTCTTTCTCTTCTATAATAGAGCGATACTCCATGACAATATCATTCGTCGCCTTCAGCATCGTATCAATAATAACTGCAAGCGAAGGCTGTTCCTCATAAAATGGATATGTCGCAGGATATAAATAGCCTTCTAGCGCATAGCGAATATTTTCATTATAAATATCTTCTGTTAGTAAGTTTGGATATAATCCGATTAAGCTCTCAATATAAGTAGCGTCTGTAACTTTATCCATAAATTGCTGTGCAGTGAAATTTGTATTTTTTTCTATGACCGTTGCAATTTGCTCCAAGGTTAAACCTTCTGGAATCGTCATCGTAAATACTGGCTCGCGATAAACTTTCCCTGTTTTCAAGCTTTCAATAATTTCATCTAATGTCATAGCCTTTGTTAGCTTGTAATTACCAGCTTGGAACTGTGATTCATTTTTAAATTTCGCATAGTATTTAAAAATTTGTGCATTTTTTATAATTCCATTTTTTTCTAGTGTTTTTGAAATTAATGTAACACCAGAGCCCATCGGAATTTCAACCGCAATTTCAGCAGTTGCATTTGGATCAACTGGCTGCAACGCAGAGTTTACATATTTATAGCCAGAGTAGCCACCTACTCCGATTACGATAAGTGCAATTAAAGTAATAATCATCACGATACGGCGAACAATTTTTACTTCTTTTTTCTTGCGTTTCATGCTGTTAAACATTTGTTGCTTTTTTGATTCATTATCCACGGGTCAACCCCCTTATCCCGTATTAACAGGCAGTAATTTGCTCTGCGATGAGTGACCGCAGGAGCATTTCTTTTGTATATCGCTAGCAAATTTTAAGCATCTGATAAACTGCCTGTAAAAACCCGATTGGTGAAAGCTAATAATCAGTGAGGGATGATCCCCCACTGATTGAAGTTTCACTTTAATTTCTCTTTCATATCATACAAGATAATACAAAAGGTGACAACTGAAATAGGAGGCTGCTTTTAACATATCGCTTCCTTTAGAAAGGTGTTCACTTTTTTAACAAGTCTTCAAACGCTTCCTTTACATGTATGAACAGATGTTAATGACGAAATAAGTAATTTTACCTTTTTGGACATATTTCAAGGCTACTGAAACCCACTACATTTTAAAATACTTTAACATAAAATTAGGGCTGTAGGAAAAGGATATACCTTTTCCCACAGCCCCATCTTCCATATTAAATATTTGCTTACTTTTTCCAGTAGTCACAAAAGGGGCATCTCAAAATGTCTTTTCAGACGCCCCCTTATCTCTTTCTTTATTCCGCAACCTCTGCCAATGAAGCAAGTACTTTTTCAATCATTGCCCATTCAGCCTCCGATTCAATTGGTAATAGCTCTGTCACTTCACCATTCTCACCTGCGATATAGGCAGAAGCAAATACTTCAGAAGGCTCTTCTCCTTCTTCATCAACTGCGTAAAATAAATAGGCTTTCCCTTCTACATCGAAACGATGTAGAATGCGGCAATAAATATCCTCGCCGTCCTCATTTGTTAATGTCATATAGTTCGCTTGATCCTCCGAAAATTCATCAACTAGTGTGTTTAACACTTCCTGTACCATTTCCCATTCAGCTTCTGTTTCAAGTGGAGCAAAATCACTTACTTCACCAGCATCATTTAATTCGCAGCGCAGTGCCGAAATTTCACCATCATCTTCACCTTCAATTGTATAAAGCACATATGAATGCTCTTCTGCATCAAATGTAAAGATGACACGGCACACCACTTCCTCACCAGCATCATTCAATAATTTAAAAAACTGTTCGTCCATTATCATTTCCTCCTTTATTCCGTATTAATCGACTGTAGATTCCAACATCTAACTTAAAAAGGTGGCAACAGCCTGTCAAAACTAGATTATTAGCCTTGCTTTAATGCTCAAAAAGAAAGCAGAGTTGGCATACCGCCTCCCCTGCTATCCATGAAGTGACTGACTGCTATTCCTCGTCGTCGAACTCATCCTCTAATGCATTTAATACGTCTTCAATTAAATCCCATTCAGCTTCTGTTTCGATTGGCTCTAACTCGCCATCTTCACCGTTTTCAGATGGTGTAAATGATGACGCAAAAATTTCAACTTGCCCTTCATCATCCTCTTCTGCACCTACTAAAGAATATAAAACGTACGATTTACCGAATTCTTCTGAATCAAATGTGTGTAACACTTCGCAAAGTTGTTCATTACCATTTTCATCAATGATTGTAATATGACGTTGTTCTTGTTCCATTACCAGTCACCTCTTCATGTTATTTAGGCATAGCCTCATTCTTATTATCTATTCATTATACAAAATGAATATTATTTTACACATCAAAGTAAAGAAATTTTACTTTTGATGCTTCTTTAGCAAAGAAGTGATCTTTAGACAGTCCCTTTACTGTCCAAGTATCCTTGCAGAATCATGACAGCTGCCATTTTATCAATCACTTGCTTACGCTTTTTACGGCTGACATCCGCTTCGATTAACATGCGCTCCGCAGCCATTGTTGTCAAGCGTTCGTCCCATAATGTGACGGGGAATGCAAAGACTTCCTCTAGAAGCGCTTTGTACCTCTCACTAGCCTCGCCTCGTGGACCAACAGTATTATTCATGTTTTTCGGATAGCCAACAACGAACTCCGTTACAGCATATTCCTTTACAAGCTCTTTAATGCGTTCAAGACCAAATTGGCCTTGCTCCTCATCAATTTTTACCGTTTCAATCCCCTGTGCTGTCCAGCCAAGCGCATCGCTAATTGCGACGCCGACAGTTTTTGTGCCGACGTCTAATCCCATAATTCTCATTTTGTCGCCTCATTATTCTTCCTAATGTAAAATTTCACGAGTTCCTCTAAAATCTCATCTCGCTCAAGCTTACGGATTAAATTTCGTGCGTCCTGGTGGCGAGGGATGTATGCCGGATCACCAGATAACAAATAACCAACAATTTGATTTGTTGGATTATAGCCTTTTTCTTCTAATGATGCGTATACTTTTAACATCACTTGCTTTACTTCTTGTTCCATTGATTCTTCTGGAAAATTAAATTTCATTGTTTGATCAAACGAACTCAAGACCAGCACCCCGCTTTCAGAAAGTAAGGAGATGGATTTTGCCCATCTCCACTTTTTCTTCATTATACTTGATTATAAATACAAGTTCAATTACGCCTCGACTAACTCTAATCTAGATTTTCCCAAACTCACTCTGAAAATCTATGATATCCGCCGGAGGCATTCATTTCTTTCAGAGAGCATGCAGATGCCCACAGGAAAAATTAAATGCCTTTTACATAATCATACACAGAATCTAACGCTTGTTCAAGTTTTGAGCCGTCTTTCGCGCCAGCCATAGCCATATCTGGACGACCGCCACCTTTACCACCACAAGCCTCCGCAACAAGTTTTACGATATTTCCAGCATGGTAGCTTCCACCTACTAAATCTTTCGTTACCCCCGCACAAAGCATGACTTTTTCACCGTCAACAGCCCCTAAAACAATGACTGCCTTTTCCATTTTCGATTTCAAATCGTCCATCATTTGACGCAATTGATTATTGTCTTTTGCATCTACCTTTGTCGCTAAAACTGTTACATCGCCCACTTTTTGTGCCGCATCTAAAATTGCACCAGCTTGTGCGTTCGCTATTTTTTGTGACAACGATTCGTTTTCACGCTGCAATTCTTTATAATCAGCTTGCAGACCTGTTACGCGCGCTACTAAATCCTTTGGATTTGCTTTAAATTGTGCTGCCGCCTCTACTAAAACAGCTTCCTCTTCCTTCGTAGCGAAATAAGCACCCTTCCCTGTGACAGCCTCAATACGTCTTGTACCTGCCCCAATACCGCCCTCAGAAAGTATTTTAAAGAAGCCAATTTCTGAAGTACGTTGCACGTGAATACCACCACATAGCTCAATTGAATAATCTCCTACAGATACAACGCGTACAACCTCGCCGTATTTCTCACCGAATAAAGCCATTGCTCCCATTGCTTTTGCATCATCAATCGACATTTCAGCAATGACTACCGCAATATCATCCCAAACAATTTCATTTACTTTGCGCTCAATTTGTGCCAGCTCTTCCTTCGTCACTTGCCCGAAATGAGAAAAATCGAAGCGTAGGCGGTCTGGACCTACATAAGAACCCGCTTGGTTAACATGCTCACCTAAAATATCCTTTAATGCACGATGCATAATATGTGTCGCCGTATGGTTTTTAATTGTTAAATTGCGCTCTGCGCGGTTTACTGCCGCGTGTACTGCATCATCTAGATGTAGCTCACCAGATTCCACAATAATTGTGTGTAATGGCTGTCCGTTAGGTGCTTTCTGCACATCTTTAACGAAAGCTGTAAAATTATCATTAGAAATAGAGCCATGGTCCGCAATTTGACCACCCATTTCTGCATAAAATGGTGTTTCAGCAAGCATTACTAACGCTTCTTGACCTTCTGATGCAACGTTTGCTGTTTGACCATCTATCACAATCGCTGTCACCTTTGTCTCTGCTGTTAATGTATCAAAGCCGATAAATTGACTTGGCGCTGTTAAATTTGCTAATACTTCATTTTGCACTTGCATTGAGTCAACATCTTGGCGTGCTGCACGTGCGCGCTCACGTTGCTCCTCCATCGCTACTTCAAAGCCTTTATCGTCAACAGTCATTCCTACCTCTTCCGCATATTCCTCTGTTAGCTCAATCGGGAAGCCATACGTATCATATAGCCGGAATGCGTCAGCACCAGGAATAAATGTTTCTCCCGCTGCTTTTTGTGTTGCGACTACTTCATTAAAAATAGCTAAGCCGCCATCCAATGTTTCGTGGAAGCGTACCTCCTCATTTTTAATAACGCGTTGAATAAATTCTTGCTTATCTTGTACTTCTGGGTAAAAGTCATGCATAATTGCTCCAACTGTCGGCACGAGCTCAAACATAAATGGCTTTTCAATACCGATTTGCTTTGCATAACGCACAGCGCGACGCAATAAACGTCGTAATACATAGCCGCGTCCCTCATTCGATGGTAATGCACCATCGCCGATAGCGAAGGCAACTGTACGAATATGGTCTGCAATTACTTTAAATGGTGTATTAATATCTTCCTGTGAACCAAAAATCTCACTTAAATTTACTTCATGCGGACGTTTATACGAGCGGTTTGCAAATTCCTCGATTTTTTCGATAATCGGCATAAATAAATCTGTATCGAAGTTTGTTGGTACATTTTGGACCACTGAAACGATACGCTCTAAGCCCATCCCGGTATCAATGTTTTGCTTTGGTAATGGTGTATACGTATGGTCTGGATTATGGTTAAATTGAGAAAATACAAGGTTCCAAACCTCTAAATAACGCTCATTTTCCCCACCCGGATACATTTCTTCCTCTGGCGTGTTAACACCATATGCTTCACCACGGTCATAGAAAATTTCAGAGTTCGGACCAGATGGGCCTTCCCCGATATCCCAGAAGTTGCCCTCTAAACGAATGATGCGCTCCTCTGGAATGCCAATTTCATTACGCCAAACATTATAAGCTTCTTCATCCTCTGGATGCACTGTAATAGACAGAAGCTCAGGGTCAAAGCCCATCCATTTTTTATCCGTTAAAAACTCCCAAGCATAATGAATCGATTCTTTTTTGAAATAATCACCAATCGAGAAGTTCCCTAGCATTTCAAAAAACGTATGATGACGCGCTGTTTTACCGACATTTTCAATATCATTTGTGCGAATTGACTTTTGGGCATTTGTAATACGTGGGTTTTCTGGAATAATACGACCATCAAAATACGGCTTTAATGTCGCTACACCCGAGTTAATCCATAATAATGTCGGGTCATTAATAGGCACAAGAGGCGCTGATGGCTCATGATGATGCCCTTTTTCTTTAAAAAACTCTAAAAATAAGCGTCGAATTTCTGTTGCTTTCATAGCTAAAATTCCTCCTAATATTAAAAATAGTGAATGATGGACAATCAATGATTTACTCAATTTAAACCAATTACGCATCGGGATTTTGAATTGTACTTGCACAATTTATTCCTTTTCCCCCCTAACATCCACCGAAGGCTTAAGCCTACATGAAGTTGGTCACTTAGTCGTTATCTTGGTATGCGATGTTCTTAGATTGGGCTCTTCTTTATCAGTGAGTTTCGTACCACATACTGAATTAAATGCTTTCATCTCACATCTGTGGAGCTGGGAGCTTTCTGCTGAATGAACATAAAAAAAGCCCTCATCCCAAAAAGGGACGAAGACATTATTTCGCGGTACCACCCTAATTTATAAACTACTTAGCAGCAATTTATATCTCAAGTGCCTGTAACGTAAGCAAACGGCAAGGATTAGTTGCACTCTGGAGTAGCTGTTCAGCGATAATGTATGGAGATTTTTGCAGCCTGGAAATCTCTTTCTAAACATTCATTAAAGCCTACTTGTTCCATCATCGTTTTGTTTTTATTATGCCTAAATTATATGCAATAGTTGATATGCTGTCAACGCATTGACTAGATTTTTTAGTGATTCATTCGAGTATGTCGTTACGTCCAAGACAAGTATTCCCTATTTCATAAAATCTGATGGTGCGATGCCCTCCATACCAATCAACGGATGAATATAGGGAGCTGTTTCTGCATTTAAAATAGGTGGCGTAGATGTTGTATAGCTTTCTTGTGCTTCAGCAATTACTTCAACAATTTCTTCATCCATTGGATTTAATCGGGCAGTCAGGCTTGTAAAACGCTGTAAATCATCCGTTTTCATTAAGCCCTGTGCTAACACATCTGGCTCTCCGCACAAAATTAAAAAGTTTTTTGCTCGCGTAATGCCTGTATACAATAAATTGCGACGCAGCATTTTCGAGTAACCGCGTACAATTGGCATAATAACCGTTTGGAATTCAGAGCCTTGTGATTTATGAATGGAGCAGCAGTATGCTAATGTTATTTGATTTAAGTCACCGCGCTGATACGTTACTTCAATCCCGTCATATGAGACAACGAGCAAATCTTGCTTTTCCACCGTTTCTTTTGCCTTTATTATCGCAACAACCTCCCCCATATCACCATTGAATACGTTGCTATCTGGTTGATTGACAAGCTGTAGCACCTTATCACCAATGCGATAAACGGTATCGCCAAATGCTAACTCCTTACGCGTGCCGTCATTCGGGTTAACAAGCTCTTGAATTTGCTTATTTAATGCATCAATGCCTGCTGGTCCCTTGTACATTGGTGCTAACACTTGAATATCACGTATCGCCTGACCCTTTGCCGTTGCACTTTTGACAATTTGTGTGACAACGCTCACAATTTGCTCAGTCGATGCTTGGATAAAGGAGCGGTCTGCTGTTTTTTGAGTTATTGTGGGCGGAACTGTACCTTGCTTAATTTGATGGGCAATATCAATAATCGTTGAGCCCTCTGCTTGCCTGTAAACATCTGTTAATTCCACAGTTGGCACTTGCTTTGATGTTAATAAGTCCTTCAATACTTGCCCCGGCCCAACTGGCGGTAACTGGTCTTGGTCACCAACAAAAACCACTTGGACATCTTTTGCTAAGCTTTTGAGTAGCTGGTGCGCAAGCCATGTATCGACCATTGACATTTCATCTACAATGACAAGACGTCCTGTGATTTCACGCTCTGTTTCCTCTTCTTTTTCCTGACCTGTGAATCCTAATAAACGATGAATTGTCATTGCAGGTAAGCTGGTAGATTCAGCCAAACGCTTGGCGGCTCGTCCTGTCGGTGCTACTAATATAATAGGAAATGGCTCTTCTTTTTTAGCATATGTTTTTGGGTCAAGCGACAGGCCGTGTAGCTCTGCATATACTTCTACAAGCCCTTTCACAACAGTCGTTTTACCTGTACCCGGTCCACCTGTTAAAATCATTACCGCATTTTGCAAAGCGCACTCAATTGCTGCGACTTGCGAAGGTGCATATTGTACCCCATCACGCTCCTCTAGCTCGCCAATTGCCTTTAAAATTTCATCCTTAGAAAAATGCGACTGCTTCTTATTGTTCGCTACAAGCTCTAAGATTTTCGAGGCGATGCCCACCTCACTAAAATAGAGTGATGGTAAGTACATGCGCGTTTCCTCACCACAAATTTTGCTCTCCTCACGCATTTCAATGCAAGCCTGCGAAATTGCCTCAAATGGGATTTCAACTCGCTGGCTTTGTTCTAGCATTGACTTAACTGTCGGCAGCACCTGCTCCGCCTCTAAATAAACATGCCCATCGGATAATGCGGCTGCTGTTAAAACATGAAAAATAGCTGCTTTAATGCGGTCAGGGTGATTGCCTGTAATGCCGAGCTTTGAGCCTAAATCGTCGGCACGTCCAAAGCCAATTCCCTCTATTTCCTCGATTAAACGATACGGATTTTCTGTCAATAGAGTGATTGTGTCCTCGCGATATGTTTGATAAATTTTCATGCCGAGCTGCGGTCCGAACCCCCACTCATTTAATTGAATCATCACACGCTCTAAGCCTAAATTTTGTTCGATTACGTCAACGATTGTTTGCTTTTTTTCGTCAGATAATCTCGGAATCACATCGAGTGCACTCGGATTATCCATAATTATTTTCAATGCATCGACACCAAGCTTTTCAACAATTGTTTCAGCCGTTTTACGACCAATCCCTATAAATAAATCGCTTGATAAATATTGAATAACACCCTGTTCCGTAGCAGGTACTTCCTTTTCAAATGTCTCAATTTGAAACTGTACTCCGTATTTGGGATGTGTTTTTATATTGCCTGTGAAGCGATAAAGCTCATCCTCTGACAGCGGCGGAAAATAGCCAACAACGATAATCTCCTTTTCTTCATAAGCTAAATTTGTTTCTTGAATTTTCACACGTATGATAGAATACATATTTGTAGCATTATGAAAAATAGAGACGATTGGGCGACCTAGTACAAAGCGTTTTTCTAGCTCAAATAAATTTAAGTTCTCCACCAGTTTGCGCCCCTTTCCTCTGCATTAATATTGATTGTTGAAATTATTATCTCAACCCAAAAGCCCCATCTCAGGGCTTAAATAAAGTAAAGCTTCAATCGGTGGGGAGTTTCCTCATCCTCCACTGATTGTTAGTTGAGCCAATCGGGCTTTTACGGGCAGTTAATCCCTCACTTATCCTTTAGCATATTTTCACTTAAGTCTTGGAGCGGGAGGCTTACTGTCCGTCAATGCGGAATCAATTGAAAAACACAAGCGGAAGTTTAACTGCAAAATGCGTTCGATTGATGAAAACTAACAAATATGTAGCATTGCCATTAATTACACTTTCACTTTATATCGTTAGTTTAGCATAATTTATTGCTCGTTCCTATTCACCTTATACTTCATTTTTTTCATATTCTACCGCACGAACATTCTATCTTTAACTATGTTCAATTCCTCTCCAATGGTATGATAGACATATAGAATTTTTTTGGGAAGGACTGTGATGACGGTGGAGTTTCGACCGTGCATTGATTTACACGATGGGAAAGTAAAACAAATTGTCGGCAGTACACTCGGTTATGCCGACCAAAGTGTTATCGAGAATTTCGTTTCAGAGTATGATGCTGGCTATTTTGCCAAGCAATTTCAACAAGACAATTTAATTGGCGGGCACGTAATAATGCTAGGTCCAGGCAATGAAGCGGCCGCATTACAAGCATTGCAGGCTTACCCAAATGCACTGCAAATTGGTGGCGGCATTACAGCGCAAAACGCTGCTCACTTTATTGAGGCAGGCGCCTCCCATGTGATTGTTACTTCTTATATTTTTCATGATGGTAAACTCGACTTAGAACGATTAAACGAGCTTGTCATAGCTGTCGGTAAGAAGCATTTAGTCATAGATTTAAGCTGTCGAAGCCGAAATGGGAGATGGTTTGTAGTGACGGATAAATGGACAAAATTTAGCGATTTTGAAGTAAATGCTGCATCCATCCAGATGATTGAAAACTATTGTGATGAGCTGCTTATTCATGCGGTAGATGTAGAAGGAAAACGCGGAGGTATGCAGGAAGATTTAGTGCGTGATTTAGCTGAATGGACAACAATCCCTACAACCTATGCAGGCGGTATTCGTTCACTGGCAGATTTGCAAAAATTCGAAGCCATTACAAATGGGAAACTCCATATTACAATCGGCTCAGCACTTGATATTTTCGGTGGCAACTTAGCATATCAAGAGGTTGTACAATATTGTAATAAGTAAAATTGAAAGGAAGCCTAACAAATATGTATATTCGATATCAAAATTTAATTTTTCCATTTGATGATACAAACTTAGAGCGCATTGTTGAAGAGCGCTACTTCAAAATTAATTTACGCAATAAAACACAGGAAATACGTGTTCACCTAGAAAATGAATTAATGCTTCTAGAGTTTTCGAAATCATTGAAAGCAACATGCAGCTATTTGCGCGACTATCAAAGTGAGCCGTACATTATTGTGGCCATCGATTTAGAGGTTTTCGTTGACGAATTTAATAAGCGCTATAAATTGGATGCGGTCATTAGCCAACCATAATAAAATAGGGCGACTAAAAAGCGTGCATAGCACCGCCTTTTGGTCGCCCCTACTTGCTGTTAGTTAGAAATATTATCGTTCTTGAAAAGGTAAAAAAACCTCCTAAATTTTAAAATGATTTTCTTATCTCTCTAAATTAATTTCATTTTATTCCACGTTCTTCTCTATAGCTAGCTCTTCCACATCAATATAATCTGCTACTTCCTGATTGTCATATGCATCCAAATTACCTTGTTCCATCGCAATTTCAAGAGCATTTACTCCTTCATCGTGAAAAGGATGTAAAACAGGCTGTGCTGTTATTTTTTCGACAGCTTCACTGTGCTCGATACAAACATTGGTAAAAGGAATTGCACATAATCTGTCGTAGTCAATCGGCTGCTTGCAAATGACACAAACGCCGTATGTTCCTTCCTCCATTTGAGCAAGCGCTTTTTCAATTTGCTCAAGCTCATCATGGCGGTGGGCATGAAGGCTAATATCTTTTTCACGCTCAAATAATTCCGTTCCCAAATCAGCTGGATGATTCGCTAGCGTAGATAATTCATCTACAGAATCACGCAAGCTCGTTTGCTCATTAGCAAGTAAATGTTTCATTACCTCATCTTTTTGTACAAGTAGCATTTTGCGCAATTTTAATAGCTGTTTTTCTGTTAACATAACAAAACCCGCCCTTTTTCGAGTAGTATGCTGAAAAAGAGCGGGTGCTATTCATTTAATTAAAGCGCTGGCTAACCATATCATAAATATATTTCGCTTGGTCAAATTCAGGCTGCAATGTGAACGCTTGCTTTAAGTGATAGAGCGCATCCTCGGTTTGCTCTGTCGAAACCGCATATAGCACACCTAAATTATAATGCGCATCTGCATTATTCCAATCCTCGTCAATCACAAACTGCAATTCATTTTTTGCTAAATCGAACATTTCTAGCGTGCATAGTAAAATACCGTAAGATAAGCGAATTTGCAAGTCTGTTGGCGCAAGCTCCGCAGCACGCTGCATATACGGCAATGCCAGCTTAGGCTGTTCTTCACGCTCAAATGATTTAGCAAGCATATAAAAAGCATCTGCCCCTTCAATGCCATGCTCAATCGCTTTTTGATAAAGCTTTGCTGCTTCAATATAACGCCCTGCATTATAATATAAATTTGCTAAGCCATAATAAGCGGTAGCTGATTTTTCATCAACCGTAATCGCTTTTTGAAAAAATCGCTCTGCTCGTTCTATATCGTTCAATACGGCTAATAAATTGCCAAAATTGACGTAGCCAAGTGCATCATTTGGCTCTGTCTCAATCGCCTGTGTAAAAAACTGTGCCGCTTCCTCATATTTTTTTTCCTGAAAGGCTTGAATGCCTTGCTCGTTAAAATTCATTGCCTATCTCCCCCAAAGGGAAAAGACCGCTTTAACAGCAGCCTTTACCCTACAAATGTTAGTTTTTCACTATTTTTAAATACTTCGTCAATTGTTCCGCCACCTAGGCATACATCTCCATCGTACAAGACAACCGCTTGTCCCGGTGTAATAGCACGTACCGGCTCCGCAAACTCGATATAAGCAGTGCCATCCTGACGCAGCTCCACCTTTACAGGTGAATCGTCCTGACGATAGCGGAATTTTGCTGTACAAGTAAATTCTTTTGCCAACCCTTTTTGTGATGTAAAATTCATTTTTACAGCAGATAATGCCGTTGAATAAAGAGCCTCATGATGGAAGCCTTGCCCAACATATAATACATTGCGTTGCAAGTCTTTCCCTAATACAAACCAAGGTTCCCCGTCACCGCCAATACCTAAACCGTGACGCTGACCTAATGTATAGTACATTAATCCATCATGTTGCCCCATCACTTGACCATCAAATGTTTCCATTTTCCCGGGCTGTGCGGGTAAATATTGACCTAAAAATTCCTTGAAATTGCGCTCCCCGATAAAACAAATACCTGTAGAATCCTTCTTTTTCGCCGTTGCAAGTCCTGCTTCCTCCGCAATTTTACGCACTTCTGGCTTCGGTAAATGACCAATTGGGAACATCACATGCTCTAACTGCTCTTGCGATAATTGATTTAAGAAATAAGTTTGGTCTTTATTGCTATCAACACCGCGCAGCATTACCGCTTCTCCATCACGCCGCTCAACACGCGCATAGTGACCTGTCGCTAAATAATCTGCCCCTAAGTTCATCGCATGTTCTAAAAACGCCTTAAACTTAATTTCTTTATTACACATCACATCTGGATTTGGCGTACGCCCTGCCTTATATTCTTCAAGGAAGTAGGTAAATACCTTGTCCCAATATTGCTTCTCAAAATTCACTGCATAATATGGAATGCCAATTTGGTTACATACAGCAATAACATCTTCATAATCCTCGGTAGCTGTACATACACCGTTTTCATCTGTGTCATCCCAGTTTTTCATAAAAATACCGATTACATCATAGCCCTGCTGTTTTAATAAATAAGCAGCAACTGATGAATCGACCCCTCCTGACATCCCAACTACTACTCGAATTTCAGACGGATTCCTTGTTTCTGTCATTGATATCACCTTTTCATTTAAAACCCTGTCGCGTAAAAGGCGCGAAGCATTTATTATTTCACAAGTCGTTTGACAATATTTACTGTGCGTTTGCCAGCCTCACGTACAAGCTCATCATTCAAGTTATGACCAAAGCTAAAACGGATGGAGCTACGAAGTGTTGCTGAATCTTTGCCATACATTGCAACAAGCACATGGGATGGGTCGATGGAACCAGCTGTGCATGCTGAGCCACTCGACACAAAAACACCTGCCATATCTAAATTGACTAAAAATGATTCTACATCTGTGCCTGGCAATGTTACATTGAAAATATGCGGTAACATATATTCCGAATGACCATTTACTGTAAATCCAATATTTGCCTTCGTAAACTCTTCAATTAATAGCTCTTTATAACGGTTATATGCTTGTCGTGTTTGCTGCTGCGTTTCCACTACTAGCTGTGTTGCCTTGGCAAAGCCGATAACTGCTGGAATATTTTCAGTTCCCGCTCGGCGCTTTTTCTCCTGCGAGCCGCCATAAATCAAGCTGTCCATTTTCGTACCTGCTCTTGCATAAAGCAAACCAATCCCTTTAGGTCCACCGATTTTATGACTAGAGGCACTTAATAAATCAACTTGTAATTGCTCAACATTGATTTTCTCTAAGCCGAATGCTTGTACAGCATCTGTATGAAAAGTCGCAGAATGCTGCTTTAGTAGCTTACCAATTTCGGCAATCGGTTGCAATGTACCAACCTCATTATTGCCATACATGATTGTTACTAAAATCGTCTCATCTGTCAACGCCTTTTCAACATCGCTAACGGCAACGCGTCCTGTTTCGTCAACAGGCAAATAAGTTATATTAAAGCCTTGACGCTCTAATTTTTCGCACGCATGTAGTACAGCGTGATGTTCAATTTCTGTCGTAATAATATGTTTTCCTTCGTGCTGACGTGCATAGGCCACACCAAAGATTGCCATATTATCCGCCTCTGTTCCACCGCTCGTCAAAATAATTTCATTTGCCGTTGCACCTAGCTGTTGAGCTAAAATAGCCCTTGCTGCATCTAATGCTTTGCGCGCTTCACGGCCAGCGGTATGTATGCTTGATGCATTGCCGTACACCGTTTCCATTGCAGCATTCATTTCAACAATCACTTCTTTTAGCATCGGTGTCGTTGCAGCATAATCTAGATAAATTGTTGTCATTTTGTAAACTCCTTAAATATAAAACATATAGCCGTCTGTAGGGGATACCTCTGTATATTGTGCTAAGTCTTCTAAACTTGTCGTATCAAGCACATTTTTCACTGCATCACGAATACGCATCCACAGCTCGCGTTGTGGTGCTTCCTCATCTTCAATACCTTCTACTGGTTGGATTGGCCCTTCAAGCACACGTATCACATCCGCAGCGGAGATTTCAACTGGTGGGCTTGCTAACATATAGCCGCCATATGCGCCTCGCACACTTTTTACTAGACCTGCATTGCGTAACGGCGAAACAAGCTGCTCCAAGTATGCTTCAGATAAATCTTTTTCAGCCGCAATTTGACGAAGTGGTATCGGTCCCTCTCCGTGATGCTTCGCTAATTCAATCATAATTGTCAAGCCATATCGACCTTTTGTAGAAATCTTCATATAATAACACCTCTAATTTTCTAGTCCATTCATTCGGTTAATTATAACACATTTCCTGTTATTCCACTCGGAAATGCATCCAAATTTCGACTTCATTCATACAAATTCTATTTGAAGTATCTACTTTCCTTCCAATTGAAAATACACTATTATAAAGTGAAGCTTCAATCCGTACGTGATAAAATGATGATAGACGTAGAAAGTTGGTGGTATACATGCACAATGAACCTTTAGCTTATAAAATGCGACCACGTAATTTAGACGAAATTGTAGGACAACAGGACATTATTGGCAAGGGAAGTGCCCTTTATAAAATGATTGCAAATGGTCACGTGCCATCCATACTGCTATATGGACCACCTGGTGTAGGCAAAACATCCATTGCTAGCGCAATTGCAGGTAGCTCAAAGCTGCCATTTTTCGCTTTAAATGCCACTCAAGCAGGAAAAAGCGATATCGAGCAAGTAGTGATGGATGCCAGAATGTCAGGCAAGGTTATTTTATTTTTAGATGAAATCCATCGCTTTAATAAATTGCAGCAAGATGCATTACTTCCTCATGTTGAAAATGGCTCCATCGTTTTAATTGGAGCGACAACCGAAAATCCTTTTCATAGTGTCAACCCCGCTATCCGTTCACGCTGTGGAGAAATTTTACAGCTCACACGCTTAACAATTGAGGATGTCAGTGCATTATTGCAACAAGCGCTAACAGATGAGGAGCGGGGTCTCGGAAAGCTTGGCGTTTCCGCTACGAACGAGCAGCTACAAAAAATAGCAGAAGCAAGTAACGGCGATGCGCGTAAAGCATTAACCTTATTGGAATCGGTTTATTACGCCTCCGATGAAACGGATGGGGTAACAGTGCTAAACGACCGCGCAATAGAACATTTAGCAAAACGCATCGGTGTCTATGGGGATAAGGGCGGCTCTCATTTTTATAATTTATTATCCGCCTTGCAAAAATCCATTCGCGGGAGCGATACAAATGCCGCATTGTATTATTTAGCGCATCTATTAGAGTCTGGTGATTTAGTAGCTGTTTGTCGTCGTTTGCTTGTCATTGCCTATGAGGATATTGGGCTTGCTAATCCAGCAGTCGGTGCACATATTAACGCTGCCACAGACGCCGCTGGGAAGCTTGGGCTACCCGAGGCACGTATCCCGCTCGCTGCCGCTGTCGTCGAAATGTGCTTAAGCGATAAATCAAATTCTGCCTATCAAGCACTTGATGCTGCCACAGCAGCCATTCATGAAGGGAAAACGGGGGAAATCCCAAACCATTTGAAAGATGCTCATTACGCAGGGGCTCAAGCACTTGGACATGTCGGCTATCAATATCCGCACGACACACCGATTGGCACATTTGGAGGCTGGGTCAATCAGCAATATTTACCTGATGAACTTGTTGGCACAGAATTTTATAAGCCTGTTATTGCTGGGGAAGAAAAGCGCATGGCGGGGATTTACGAGAAACTTAAATCATTTCGAAGCGTTAAATAAGCCGTGCAATTGCCGACTTATTTAACGCTTTTGATGGTGTTTTGGTACAGGGTTAACTCGGATGAAAAGAGTGTAGGCCTTCTTTGAGAATGAGAGAAACACCAACTTTAACGGTGTTTCTCCTTTTGCGATAGAGGAGCTTTATTTTAATGCGCTGCCAAAACGAAAGAATTTGATTGGACAATTAAAATAAACACACTTATAATTACAGTAAATTACAAGTATGTTAATTACATAAACAACGGTTGTTCATTAGCTTTTTACAGAAAGAAACATTTTTTTATTAGGCATACACACTTTAATTGTAGTTAAAGCAGAGAATGCTCATGACAAAGTGAGCTTTCCTGTGAAAAATGTTTCCCTTAAAGAAGTTAAATTAAAGATGAAGGGGAGGAATTAGATGGCTTTTCTTCAAGACTTAGCGAATTTTTATTTCCCGATTTTTCTGACTTTTACTTTTATTATTTTCCAAACTTATTTTAGCAAGAAAGGGAAACTTAAACATGCTTTAATTTTAGCCATTTCCTTCACAATTTTAATACAGGCATTCTTTTTGCAATATGATTTTTTAGTTGTACTAATCATGTCGAATTTCTTCTTTTACATGATGGCTGTAGTGACCTATTTCACTAGGCCAAGATTTTGAGGAGAAATAAAAACGAGCAGGGGCTCATCTCCCTGCTCTCTTGCAGAAGCTTCCCAGCAAATCCGTGCTGTTAGTGGAGGCTTCTGTTGTAAAGCCTGAGCTTTACATAGGTTTGGCACCTAAATTTCAATATACCAAACTATTATTATTATTTCAAATGAATTGCTTTACCAAAGACAGCGCGTGCCGCATCACCGATGTGCTCGCTTACTGTTGGATGTGGGAAAATCATGCGGGCTAAATCTTTGACAGAGCCACCTGTAATTTTACATGCAAGCATAGCATTAATCATTTCCGTAGCGCCATCTCCAACGACACAGGCTCCATAAATATCACCTTCAGGGCTTGCTACAAATTTCATAAAGCCTTGTATATTTCCCTCAAGCAATGCTTTAGCATTTGTCGGCAAGTACATTTTTGTAACGATTGCGTCTGCTGGTGCTTCGTGCTCTAGCATTCCAAATGTTGCAATTTCAGGGTGTGTGTAGACACAGCGCGGAATTTCCTGTTGGTTAATAGCGCGCGGATGCTTGCCTAAAATATAATCTACTGCATGCGCACCTTCCGCACTTGCAGAATGCGCTAATTGGAAGCCACCAACTAAATCACCAATCGCAAAAATGCCTGGAATGCTCGTCTCGTAATGATTGTTAACCGCAATTAAGCGACCGTCCATTTTTAATTCCAAAGCTTCTGCAATTTGTGTATTTGGACGGCGACCTGTGGCAAATAAAAGGTGGTCATATACGTATGTTCCTATAGATGTATGTATTTCATTGCTGCGAATTTCTTCAAATGTGAAATCTGTGACAAGTTCAATGCCTAGCTGTGCCATACGTTGACGAATTAAAGGTCGCGCATCAGGTTCCTCTGTTTGTAAAATATCTTTACTATGATTTAATACAGTCACTTTCGTTCCCATTGGCGCTAATGCAAAGGCCATTTCAATTGCGATGACACCACCGCCAACGATTGTTAGTTGCTTAGGTAGCTCCTTCACTCCGAAAAATGTGTCCGTCGTATAATAACTTGCGGTTTCGATTCCCTTAAAAGGCGGCACAAATGGACGACTACCTGTTGCTAAAATCACATTGTCAGCTGTAAGCGCTTGCTCACCTACCATCACTTTACGCTCCGCTGTCACACTTGCCTCCCCACGATACATCGTAATTTGGGCGCTTTCAATAAAGCCTTCGATATTATCTAATAGCTCTGCTACAACGGCATCTTTACGCTGCATTAATTTAGGAAAATCAATATCGATTGTCGGCACTGTGATGCCCCAATCCGTGCCGCGGCGAATTTCCTGCACTAATTTACTATGCTCTAGCATAATTTTTGAAGGAATACAGCCAACATTATAACAAGCACCACCGACTTTATCTTTTTCTATCAGCGCCACCTTTAAGCCGCTCTTCGCGGCATGAATCGCTGCAACATAGCCACCGGGACCAGCTCCAATAATGGCAATATGATAATGCTCCATAACCTCTCCTCCTTTTTTACTACGATACCATTTCCTATTTATTGTTGCCATAAGAAATGCATATATAATGGAAAATCAAGACCGTCCTCTTAAAGGAAGATACCTTTCATACAAAAATTGCACCTCGACTAACTTTAATCCAGGTTTTTTCGA
Organism: Metasolibacillus sp. FSL H7-0170; assembly: GCF_038593115.1. Lineage (NCBI taxonomy): Bacteria > Bacillati > Bacillota > Bacilli > Caryophanales > Caryophanaceae > Metasolibacillus > Metasolibacillus sp. FSL H7-0170. Next base: position 1,059,477 of record NZ_CP151964.1, read on the forward strand.
ACTAGTTGGTGGAAAGTCATTTTTTCATAAAACATAAACAAAAAGTCCAAAAAGCAGTGCCTCAGCACGCTTTTTGGACATCAATCCCCTTTTAATTCGTCTCAATATCTTTACGATTCTTCTTCAGCATTTTTGAAAGTAATTCATACACAATCGGTACAACTACTAATGTTAATAATGTTGAAGATAGTAAACCACCGATTACTGTGATTGCTAAATCTTTTGAAATCAGACCGCCGCCTGCGCTACCGAATGCCATTGGTAACATTGCACCGATTGTCGCGATTGCTGTCATTAAAATTGGGCGTAAACGTGTCATACCAGCTTCTAAAATTGCCTCACGCATCGTCATACCGTCGCGTTCCATATGGATAATACGGTCAACTAGGACAATCGCATTCGTGACAACGATACCAATTAACATGAGTAGCCCCATCATAACTGATACTGAAATTGTTTGACCTGTTACGAATAAACCAACAAATGCGCCAATTACCGCGAATGGTAATGAGAATAAAATCGCAAATGGTGCTAAACCTTCACCGAATGTCACAACAAGAATGAAGTAGACAATCGCAATCGCAGCAAGCATCGCAATACCTAATTGCGTAAACGCTTCTTCCATATCTGCTGCAACACCAGAAACGCCTGTTGTTACACCTTTTGGTAAATCTAATTCATCAATTTTTTTATCAGCCGCCGTAGTAGCCTTTGAAATATCATTGTCGGTAATTTTCGCGCTGACTGTTGCGAAATATTCACCTTTTGAACGAGTTAATGAATTTAAAGTAGTTCCTTCTTCCACTTCTACTAAATCACCAATTTTCATTGTTGTACCTAGTGCAGTTGGAATTTCTGTCGCTAAAATATCATCAATTGATTTAGCAGCAGCTTTGGCTTCGCGCTTTACAATTACATTAATATCTTTACCGTTATGCTCGACAGTCGTTAATGTTTCAGTTGTCCCTTGTGGCGCTAGAGCCATCACAATTTGAGCTGTCGTCAAGCCATATTGAAGAACATTTTGCTGTTCTACTTTTAAAACATGCTCTACATAAGGGTTTTCATTGTCTGATTTAATATCTTCCAAGCCATCAACTGTACGCAATGCGTCCTCTACTTGTTGAACTGATGTACGTAAATTATCAAGGTTTTCACTATACAATGTATAGCTTACTTCATTAGAGCCCATGCTCATTGAAGCAAAATCTTGTGACTTCCATTCACCGCTCTGCCCGATATTAAACACATAATCTTCTACTTCCGTACGAGCAGCAGGGAAATCCTTCATATCTGGGTCAAAAATTAAATACATTAATGCCCCACCACCAGCGCCACCCATCATCATCGTAGCTGGGTCAGCACTTTCAGCATCCGTAATCGAAATTTGCACAATCTCGACATCCTTGCGCTTCAATAATTCCTGTTCAACAATTTTTACATTTTCCTCAGTTTCATCCTTCAGCTCACCTGTAGCTGGAGTGTAAGTTAAATACATAACCTTCTCTTCCTGCGAACCTAGGAAACTAAAGCCAATTAATGGTGTTAATGCTAGTGAACCAACAAGCATTAAAATTGCAATTGTTGACGTAATAATTTTATGATTTAATGCTTTTTCTAATATGCCTTTATACCATAATGCTAGCTTGCCAGCCTCTTTATGTTGGCTTTCTACTTTCTCACCATATATTTTTTTGCGGAATAAGTAGTGAGATAGCGCTGGTACAATTGTAATTGCTACGAGCAGTGAAGCCCCTAGAGCAAATGTCATCGTTAATGCGAACGGCATAAATAGCTCACCAATCATACCACCTACAAAAATAAGTGGAGCAAATACCGCTACGGTTACTAATGTAGATGAGAAAATTGGCTTGAACATTTCAATTGTCGCTTCACGAATAAGAGCGCGACCTGTTAATTTCTCTTGCTTTAAGTGAATACGTCGATAAATATTTTCAACGACGACGATGGAGTCATCAATCACTCGCCCAATCGCCACTGTAATCGCACCTAAAGTCATAATATTTAACGTAATATCCATCCAGTTCAATAATAGCAATGCCATAAATACAGAAACCGGAATTGAAATAATCGAAATAATCGTCGATTTGAAATCACGTAAAAATAGTAAAATAATTAATACGGCAATCGCACCACCGAATACCGCTTTTTCAATCATTGTAAATACAGAATCTTCAATTGGTTTTCCTTGGTCAAGCGATATATCAATAATTAAACCATCAATTTTGCTCGTTTCTTCTTCAATTAAATCTTTTACTGCATTTACTACTGTTACAGTATTTGCATCTTGTGCTTTAATTATTTGAAGACCAATAGAATCTTCACCATTTGTGCGTGAAATGGATTGTACTTTACCTTCCACTTCAATTGTCGCAATATCACCTAAGCGAACAAATGGAGATGGATTCGTTTCTGATGGCGTAACCGGAATAAGTAGCTCCTTTAGCTCATCAACCGATTTTACTTTACCATCTACAGAAACAGCTTGCTCACCTACTGTAAACTCATATAAACCTAGCGATAATGCCATATCGCTCGCTTGAATCATTTGCTTAACAGTTTCTTCAGTCAAGCCTAGCTCAGCCATCTTTGCTTCATCATACTTGAATGAAACCTGTTCAATATGCTGACCTGTAATTGAAGCTGATGCAACGCCTTCAATTTTGTTGATTTTAGGAAGTAAAATATCTTCAACTGTTGAAGTAAGCTCTACAATATCCTCTTTTGAGCTACTCACTGATAGTGCAGCAACAGGCATCATATTCATGCTGATTGCCATAATAGAAGGTTTTTGTGCTCCTTCTGGCAATACCACATCATCTAAAGCAGACTCTAATTGGCGCTTCTTTTCATCCATGTCAACGCCATAATCATACTCTATTTGTACTTGCGAAACGTTAGATGATGAGGTTGAAAATACCGATTTCACATCCTCTAAGCTTTCCACTTTTTTCTCAAATGGAATGGATAAATCATCCATTACTTGCTCTGGTGTTGCACCTGGATAAACACCAACTACAATTAAATATGGAATCGAAATATCTGGAATTGACTCCATCTTCATTCTAGTTCCTGAATAAATACCTGAAACGGTAACAATAATCGTTAATAACCATACAGCTAATTTGTTTTTTACAACAAAATTCACTAAAGAACGCACGTTTATACCAACCCTTCCTTGACACTTTTTTTCACAAATCCTATAATAATGACTAATCAGTCAGTTGTCAATTAAGAAAGGTGGTTAAAATTATGTCAAAAAAGCAACTTATTTTAGAAACGGCCGCACAACTCTTTGCTGCTAAAGGGATTGACGCTACTTCCGTTCAACAAATAACAGATGCTTGTGGCATATCAAAAGGAGCCTTCTATTTATCATTCAAGTCAAAAGATGAGCTTATTATCGCAATTATTGACTATTTTGTGAAAGATGTCGCATCGCGAATTGACCAATCAGTCAATGAAGGCCAAAACCCTGAACAAAAGCTTTATAATTACTATTATTATACATTTTCAATCGTCCAGGAGCATATCATATTAGCCTCTGTTTTTTTCAAAGAGCATACGCAGTTTATGAGTGAAGAGCTGATACAAAAAATGGCGCATTACGATCGGATGATGAACAAGCTAATTGAAAACATTTTGCTAGAGCTTTATCCCCAATCAGCACAGCATGTTTATGATTTAGCTATCATTGTTCGCGGCTTTATCTCTGGCTATGCAGAGCATATGTTTCAAAAGGCTAGCGATTATCCTTATGACTTACAAGCGCTTGCCAAAACACTTGTAGAGAAAACCACTATTATTGCAATGCATACAAAAACGCCTTTTATTACAAAGGAAATGGTTGCCCTGCATACAACAGCAGACCCGCTAGTTACATTAGAGAACATTTTGCAGGAAGCAGGGATTTTACGCTCTTATTTAGATGATGAATTGCTGCAAGACTCAGTAACAATTATTACTGAGCAGTTACAATCCCCTCATCCACGCGTAGCCATTTTACAAGGAATGCTTGCTAATTTACAGGCAGACCCCGTATGCAATTGGTTTTGTTATCTCGTTAGAAAATATATAAAAAAGATTGTCTGAGAGCGGCACACTAGCCTGCTTTCGGACAACCTCATTATACGGAAATTTTAAAATCACTTATCAGCTATTTGGTAAATGAAATGCACGTTTATAAAATGGGATGCTTACTAACACAAGTAATGCGATGATGAAAAATAGCTGACCTTGAAAATGAGTTAATAACCAGCCCCCTAACACAGGCCCTATAAAGCCTCCGATGTTTTTTAATTGCGATGCTCCTAAATAAGTAGCCTTCTGGGTTTCAGGTGCAATTTCTTCGATAACAGCATTCATCATAGGAAAAGTGAAGATTTCACCAATCGTAAAAATAACTAACGCTACAATAAATAACCAAGCCGCATTCGCTATTCCAAACATCATTAAGCCGAATGCAAAGAAAATGATACCAATAATAAGCGATGTTAAAATTGAAATTTTCTCCATCAATATACTGATTGGTAATTGTAAAATTAAAACAACAACTGCATTCAATGAAATGAGTAATGAATAAAGTTTCACACCATCCTCTAATGTAAGTTGGATAAATTGTGGTAATGTTGAATCAAACTGGGCATAGCCCAAACCTATCAATGTACCACCAGCTAAAAATAACAATAGTTTATAGTCAGAGAAAACAACATGTAAAATGACCTTAATATTTTTCCCGTTCTCCAATCGCTTTTGGCGCATCTCGTATTTATTTAGTATGCTAAGTAAAAACAAGCCATAGACACTGTACATAACACCCGTCACAACAAATGGAATAACCGGGCTTGCTAAAGTCGAAATCATTACCCCAATTAACGGTCCAATAACCGCCGCAATATTAATGGCTGTATAGCGTACCGAAAATAACCGTCTCTTCTTCTCATTTTCTGTGAAATCAATCATTAATGCCTGTGTTGCAGGCTCAAAAAAGGAGCGACATAGCCCATTTATGGCATTTAAAAGAACAAATATTGGTGCAAAAGTCGTTAATGCAAAGCCAAAGAACACGCTTCCCCAAACAAAAATTGTTATAATAATAACAATTTTACGACCAAAGCGATCCGTTAAGTAACCGCCTAAAAAACCACCAAATGTCGCAAAGAGTGGCGCGACACCTATTGTAAAACCAATTAATATCGGCGATGCATGATGCACATTATGTAAATAAATCGCTAAAAATGGCATTGTCATAAAGCTAGCAATTCGCGTGAAAATAGTGCCACTTAAAATAATCCACACCAGTGGATGAAAATAATATAACGGTTTCATTGACGCATCCTTTCATGTCCTTTAAATTTGAAATTTCCTAGTAATTTCGTCAATACAATAATCTTTTTAGCATATACTACATTTATGTGAAAAGCTATAGCTTGTTAGGATAGTTACTTTCAGATAACATGAAAAAGGGGTATGTAGATGAAAATTTTACTATTAACAGGCAGTACAAGAAATGATGGCAATAGTGAAGAATTGGCTCATTTAGCGTTAAAGGATTTACCTTATGAGGCAATTCAGTTAAAAGACCTTCACATCAAGCCAATTGAAGATTTGCGTCATACACCTGAAGGCTTTCATCCTGTCGACGATGATTATACAAAGGTGTTGGAGGCAATTTTAAGAAGCGATATGCTTGTTTTAGCAACGCCGATTTATTGGTACAGTATGTCTGGCACAATGAAAAATGTGATTGACCGCTTTAGCCATGCCATCCGTGACACACGCTATCCAAATGTTACAGCGCATTTAAAAACGATGAAGGCTGTAGTTATCGCAGTTGGTGGCGACCAACCACGTATTAAAGGCTTGCCACTTATTCAGCAATGTCAGTACACATTCGACTTCTTAGGCATCGAATTTTATTCTTATCTTATTGGAGAAGCACGTAAGCCTGGCACAATTAGCAGCGACCTGCAAGCAATTCAGCAGGCGCATTATTTGAATCAACAACTGAAGCAAGGCATCTAACAAGCTGCGCCTTCAAGGGAAATAGCAACACTCCCTATTTTTTTGTGCCAAGGGCCGCGATTCAAATACTAAAACATAAACCTATTTATCCCTTTTTGAATATATTTGCGACTTGTCGTCTACTATTGGCGGTTTTCTCGGTTCTATTGGCGGTTTTCTCGGTTCTATTGGCGCTTTCGCGGATATATTTGCGAGGTTCTTGATTCTATTGGCGCTTGCCGGTTCTATTGGCGGTTCGCTATTTTTTAGCTGCCACGTGCTGTTTCGTGGTGGCTTGCATGGGGGATTCATTGCTGGCTTGACAGGCACTTTTCGGCAGAAAGTCACCTCGCCTACTTGCTTTGACATTGAAGCAAGAGTTTATACTTTTCTTTTAAAGAAAAAAGTCGATTTTCACCACATTTTGGTGGCAAATCGACTTTTTAAAAGAGGGCTCTGGACGCCTTCGTCTACTTATTCCTTGTTTTCATGTGTTGCAATCCATTCAACAGCACCCGCACTTAAGCCACCTGCACGCCATAATACAAAATGCTCGTATTTTGCGTCTTTTTCTTGTACATAGGTAATCCATTTTTGTAAAGTTTCCGCATCTGCATACCATGCCTCATAATCCATTCCTTTATCACTGTATTGGAAATATACAGCATGGCTATCTTTATCACGCTTTGTTGCCGATTTTGTTGAAGCAATTAATTTTTCTGCTTCATCCCCTGTTAAAGCGATTATTTTACCATTTTTCGGCCATGTGAAACCACCTGTTGCAAAGGCAATACTAAAATGCTGGTTCGATTTTCCCATTTTTACAAGCAGCTGATCTAAAAATGCAAATGTTGCTTTTGCACCTGGACCACTATGATAACCATGCACATTATATGCCATTACTGTATAGCTCGGCCCATCTGGCAAAGGATTTTCAAATGGGAAGCTTGGCACTAAGACGACATGCATTGATAAACCTCTTTTTTGCAATACCTCATAAAGCTCCTGCAAAAATAAAATATAATTGGCTGTATCTTCTTTAGCTATTTTCTCATAATCAATTTCTACGCCATCGACAGGAAACTTTTCGGTCAGAGCAATTATATCGTCAATATGCTTTTTTCTCGCCTGTTCATCCTTTACAAGGCGATGCAGCAGCGTGCTATCTTTTTGGACGGAAGGTTTACCCTCTACAACATAATCATTAATAAATGTTAAAAGTATTGAGTGGCTATCTCGAAAATTATCATACATATGCTTGTGAATTTTTTCTGCTGTTTCCGTTAAAAATGGCTGGTCTTGCGCATTAAAATAAGCACCAAAAACACGTAAACTTTGTAAACCTTCAGCGGAATTCTCAATATTTTCTACAGTTGATTTTAATTGCCATTCTGGGAGCCAAATTGATAATTTAGGTTTATTTGCTTCCTCTTGGTGACTCTTCTTCGCCTCACTACTACTACATCCAGCTAGTACAACAATTGCTATAGCAAAAAAAGTGAATATATTTTTCATTTTTATAAGCCCTCCAGAGCTTTAGAAGGTTTCAATGAAGAAATCTACTAGACTATTAAACCATGTAGTTATATTATACTTTACTCGGTCAAATTTTGTATATTGGTTTGTAAATATGACCTGTTCTTCTACATCTGTTATTTTGATATTCTCTATCACTGTATCATAAATATCATCCGCATATTGCTCATGCGTCGTATCTTTTTTAGAATACGATGCGCCGAAACCAATTTGCCCGCCTTGGATTGTATCATTAATCGAGATATTTGCTGATAGCTCCTGATCTACTGTTAGTTTAAACTCGCCTCGCCCTACTTGCAGTGATAAATGGCGGCGATTTTTTAAATTGCGTGGATATTCCTCTTCATCAATGCGTGAGCCTCGCTGCGTATCATTATAAGAATACACCGTCGCCTTATTGAAGGCATAATCCTCTCCACTCCATTTTACTTCTGCAAGCATATGTCGCTCGATTTCACTTTCTTGTTTATTCGGCTGCCTTTCATAGATAATGATTTCATTATCCTTTAGCATTACGCGAATATAGCTGTTCGTCGTAGCATCATAATTAATATAAATAGACTGCTCTCCAACAACATTGCCATAAAAATCAAATTCAAAATTATAGGATTCTGGCATTGCTTCCTTTAAAAATAATGTGCCCTCTGTTGCTGGCAAGGATGTCAAAATAATCTCATTATTTAAAAACTCTGCTGCACCATTTGCAAGTGTCCATTGTTCTGCAAGCTTCGAATCACCTATTTCAAATTCAACATTTTTATTACTAGCTTGCTGAATTTTCATCATTAGATGGTTTGTTGACCAATACGGTGAAACTTGAAGCCTACTCAAATTATAAATGTCTGCATCTGACTCGTTATAAGCATCCTGCTCCAGATTAAAATGCATTTTGTACAGCTCTTTAATATGCTGATCATTCGCATTTTCCACGAGCGAATCCATATTATTGTAAAGTGAATTTGCATGCATAATCGCATATGCTTTTGGCATTTCATCTAAGGTTTCTGTATAAATATCATGCATTAACTGATAATCTGTTGCAATACGGGCTTCCATTTCCGCTCTTGTTTCTGTAGGAATCATATATTCGTCACGAATAAAATCCATTAAATAATGATTATAGTATTCAATCATCATTTTGTCAGGCACATCGTTTTCATCAATAACGCCTAACGATTGCCCTTCATCGTTAAAAACATTAATATACGTTAAGCGATAGCCATTTGACCCAAGCTCCCAAAATCCACTATCTTCCATTAACTTCAAGTGCTTAGGCTTTAAAAATTTTGTATCTTTCGTATCCATTTTGTTAGCGTACGTATACATCGTTGCTTTGTAATTCAATTTTTCTAATATTTTTTGAGCGAAAATACTCGAATCTGTTCGTCCATCCTCAAACGATAAATATAAAGCTTTTTCAGGTAATCGTTTGCCTTGCTCATAAAAATCGATAATATCCTGCTGTGAAATTGTTTGATAGCCCTGCTTTTCTAGTAATGATAATTGTTTGTCTAAATTGCCCTTCGATACATATTTTGGCGATTCCCCTCGACTAACCCCAAAGTATGATAGAGCAACAAAGCCATCTTCATTTATCAATGGTATCGTTTCTTCTTCAAACTTATTGATTAAAAAGATAGCACGAATTAAAATGGTCGCAAGTAAGATTACAATAACCGCCTGAATGATGGAACGAATGACTTTTTTACGGTTTTTACTTTGTGGATTTAGCACTGTATTATTTTTTCTCATTCATTCTCACCTATAGTTCTCTTTTTCCATTTCTTCTTACGTTCTTCTTTTCTTGCCTGCTTCTTCTCTCGCTCTAACACGTCCTGCGGTGTTTCACGAGTACCCCAAGTTGATTTCCAAAATGTCACCCAAGCAACAGGCATTTGCCATAGTAAAATAAACTCGTAAAACAAAACGAAGATAAAGCCGAATGCCCATAGTTTACTTTTCCTAAAATATAAATGTGCCAAACTCATTAGCATTGCCATCAAAAGTAGCCCTACAAGAAACGTTGTTGGGAAAATACCATATGTTATTGGCACCCAAAGCAAGTTGTAAACGACGACAATAGGTGCGGCAATCGGCACAATTAAACCAACAATAAAAAATAAAAACATAAACGGCTCTTTTTTCCACATAAATGTGAAGGCACGTAATGACTCTCTTAGCCATGAACGTTTCCAACGCATTTGCTGTGATAAAAAGGATTTCGAATCAGATGGAACAATCGTAGAGCATACCGCATTATCTTGATAACCTGTGCGATGCGTTTTTAAAATATAGTTTGTCATACTACGATCGTCCCCAAATGTAGCTGGCTGACCAAGAAACTTTTGATTTAGCCATGCCTCTTCGTTTTTTATGACAAGGTCTTTACGATAGCACGCTAAAGGTCCTGATAAACAAGTAACTGTATCAAACCATGATTCTGCTGCTTTCATAATACGAAAAGCGATATAATATCTGACCGTTTGTAGCTTTGTTAAAACATTAGTAAATTTATTTTCTACTTCAGTACGCCCAGCTACTCCACCCATTTTAGGGTCTTGGAAAGGCTGCACAATATTGCGTATCGCATTTGGTTCTAGGAAGCTATCAGAATCAACAAATACAACTAAATCATGCTTCGCCATATGCACCCCTGCAACAAGCGCTTCCCGCTTTCCACCGTTTTGAGGTAGCTTATAAAATGTCAAACGCTCTTTCGTTTTAAAGCGTTCTCCCTCGTTATTAATAAGCTCAATCATTTCCTTTGCCTTCTCCTCTGTTTTATCAGTGGAGCAATCATCTACAACAATCACTTCCAGCTTGTCGACAGGGTAATACTGATTAATACAGCTTAAAATGGTACGGTGAATCCATTGTTCCTCATTAAACACAGGAATAATAATCGATACACCAGGCTCATAATCTGGATTAATTGGAACATTGCGAAACAGCATGCCGAATAGATAGCGGCTTAATAAAAATGTCGCCGCAATAATACTATAAAAGTATAAAAATTTATTGAATTGGAAGTAAATAACGCTCTCTGCACGCATTAAGACAACAATAAGCGCGACAACGAACAGCACTAAACTTGCAACAAAGATTGACATACCCCAACGCTTTTTCACCATATATTCATTTAAAGGCTGTAAAAATTCGTATGCATAATAATAGCGTGTTTTACCATCTACTTCTTTTTCAAATGCCCGAATCATTTTTGCTTGTATTTTAACATTCGCTTCATAGCCCTCTGGCATTACACCACCTGGGATTTTAAAGCGCATCGTCGTTACTTCATCTACTTGAAAAGCATTTGGTACATCAGAATAAATAAGAATACCTGTTACCGAAATATCTTCAGAATAAAAATGATGCGAGATTTTCTTTTGCTTGCGAGTTGGCAAAATTTTTACGGGAAAGGCAGAAATATATCGCAAACTTAATGATTGTAAGCGAAAGATTTCATTCACATCTGTTATATTAACTTCGGACTGCTGATAAGCAGCTCCTCGACGATTAACTAAGCTTCGTACATTTTCTGGATCAGGGATATTTGACAAAATACGTCTATCAGCTCTTGGTGTCATTAATATTTCTTTTGTTTTTTTCATCCGTATCAATCTACTTTCTCATCAAAATCTTGTTCAATCCATGTAGAGAGTTTTTCAAAAGTGTAGCCTTGCTGTTGTAATTGCTCAATTACTAATGGCAGCGCCTCTACTGTCTGCGTATCATCTAAAACATGCATCACAATAATTTTCCCTGGACCTACTCGTTCCATAATTCGTTTATAAATATCTTGAGCAGAATAATCTATATTCCAATCAAACGAGGCAATATCGTATAGTGCGGTTACTTCCATCCCTGTAGCGGCAATTATTTTTGCCGTTCTTTCATCCATTACACCTTGTGCTGGTCTAAAATAAAGTAACGGCGCTTCCTGCAATGCATACGTTAATGCGCGATGTGCTTTAATCAAATCTTCCTGTAACTCTTCTGGAGTCATTTGCGTTACGTCCAAATGGTTATAGGAATGACTAGCTATTTCATGTCCCTCATCCATAATTAGCCTTGCTATATGTGGATTTTTTTCAACACCACTGCCGATTAAGAAAAATGTGCTTTTTATATCGTACTGCCGTAAAACATCTAATATTTTCTTTGTTTGCTCTTCACTTGCCCAATCATCAAATGTTAAAGCAATCTCTTTTTTTGCTGTGTTTTTTCGGTAATAAATAAAGGGCTCAACATTTTCATAATCTAAATTAAATTGAATTTTGTCATAACCATCAATTTCCTCTAATTGTTTTACCGTATATTTATTATTAATGACGTCCGTTAATGTTGTCAGTGTATAACCCTTTTGCTCTAAAGACTGCGCTAATAAAGGGATGGCATCAATAATAGCAGGATTAATATATGTGTTTAAATGAATAATTGCCCCACTGTTTATAAAGCGTTCGATATACGCTACAATTTCTTCAGCACTTTGCATATTACGATCTTGAGGGTTAATTGAAGATTCAATGACCGCTGTCATATCAAGCATCGCTGCTGCCGACTGCATATTTTCTGTCGCGTCCCCAGAGCGACTGCGCACAAATTGGGGAGTAAAGCCTAAATGCTGTTCAAAAATTTGATTAGTCAGAAGCAAATCTTTGTACGTCTGCTCATAATTAAGCGTCGTCATATCCTCAAATGATAATGTGCCACTCTGCACTTCATGCCCTTGTGCTACAATGCGTTTGACAAGGTCTGGCTCTTGCGCTACACGCATCCCTTCAATGAAAAAGGTAGCATGTATTGATAGTGCATCGAGCTGCTCTAACAAATGTAACATCGTTTCTTCATCTGCTAGCCCATTAAAGGTCAACGCCATTTTCGGCTGCAATATGTTAGAGTCGCGAATGACTTCGCTTAATGTTCCATCTGATTGAACAACATCAATTGAGGGTTCAACTACCTCAATTGCGCTCTTTTTTGTATCAGATTGACAGCCTGATAAAAATAAGAAAACTATAATGCTGTAAAATAATAACCTTCGCATAGAAAAGCTCCTTATAATTTATAATAGTTTACATTGTTAAACGAAAAATCTGTTTGACGCGTATCGAAAATTAAAGACGCATGATTATCAATTAATCGATAATCGATGGAAGAATGATTCGTTATAATAAGTACACCATCGGCTTGCTGTATTAATTCCACAGTGAGTTGCTCTGTTTCAATCCCCTGTACGGTGTTAATAAAAGGTTCAATAATATGAATTTCACATTGCTGTTCTTGCAATAAATGAATAATTGGCAATGCTGGCGACTCTCTTATATCATTTATATTTGGCTTGTAAGCAGCACCAACGACTACAATCCTTGCACCTTCAAGTTTTTTATTCTGCAACTGCAAATAGCTTGCCAATCGTTCAACAACAAATTTAGGCATTGATTCATTAATTTTATCTGCAGCATCAATTAATGTAATCGTCGTACCATGCTGCTGACCAGACCATAATAAATACTTCGGGTCGACAGGAATACAATGTCCCCCAACTCCTGGTCCCGGTGCAAATCGCATAAATCCATACGGCTTCGTTGCAGCCGCATCAATCACTTCCCATACATCAATGCCCATCGTATAACACACTTTACTTAGTTCATTTATTAATGCGATATTTACTTGCCGAAATGTATTTTCTAAAAGCTTTTCCATCTCAGCAATTTCTGGAGTAGATACACAATGAACTTTTGTTTGCAAAGCCTCCTCATAAAATAGCTTACTCATCTCTTGACAATGTGATGTCATTCCACCAATCACTTTTGGCGTATTCGTTACATTGAAATTTCTATTGCCCGGGTCTATTCGCTCAGGAGAATAAGCTACAAAGCTGTTTTTCCCCACTGTAAAGCCATGCTTCTCTATTGCTGAAGCCACAACCTCCCTTGTTGTTCCAGGATACGTAGTGCTTTCTAAAATAATTAGTGTATTTTCCTTCATATGCTGTCCGATTTGTTCAACAGCTTCAATGATATAAGTAATGTTTGGATTACCATGCTCACCTAGTGGCGTTGGGACACAAATGACAATAATATCCGCTTGATGAAGTAGCTCAAATTGACTAGTTGGAATAAAACGCTGGCTCGCTATCGCCTCCTGTATTCTTGCTGATTGTAAATCTGTAATATAACTACTTCCTTGCTGTAGCTGATGAATTTTAGTTAAATCCTTATCGAAGCAAAGCGTAGAAAATCCGTTCTTTGTCACTTCTAATGCTAAAGGAAGACCTACATATCCAAGTCCAACAATGCCAATTATTGCTTTTTTATTTTTTATTTTTTCAATTAAAGTAAATACTTCTTTGCATATTTCTTTATTCAAAAAACCACCCCTTTTTCCTATATGGTTAAATATCGACTGAGCTTTCTAAATACAAATAGGTCTATATATCCCTTTAAAAATACAAATACGCGTAAAAATATCATTAATTAATATATTTTTATTATTCTCTTTATTTTTACTTACAAGTGCCCATATTAATTGAGCGTGATTTAGGAATGCCCATATATAAAGCCCTCTACATTATCTCGTAGCCGTGAATCAGTCTAACCATAATAGAGTATAATCACAAAATAATGTCTAAACTTTTAGTTACAATACGTATTGAGCCTTCAGTCCGTAGGAACCTTCATATGGATGAAAGGGCGCATAAGAAAAGACAGAATACATGATACTCGTCACTGGTCTACCATTAATTATGTTGGAGATAATGACGTCTTTCGTTGTTCCTATGTAATCTGTAAAGGGTACACCTATACTATTGGGGTGTATCAGGTGTGTTGATTAGCCTTTATTTTAAAGAGAAAACCTAGTCATTCGTTAATTTCCGCTGCGGGGGACGCTTTCCTCGGGGTGCGGCTTCAACTAATTTATTTCGGCATTCGCCGAAATAAATGGATTTTCAGCTCGCACTGATCCCGATGGAGTCGCCCCTCCACTCCAATCAATGAGTGTATGCCTAACAAAAGGTGCTTCCTCTAAATAAAACATGCTAATTAATAGACAATATTTACATAATCAACACATCTGGGGGTGTATTTCAAAATCTATTTTGCTATTCACTGCACCTTATATTGTAAATTGAAGAGTGCCAGCATTCGACTAGGCTAGCTAGTTTTTCGTTTCGCAATTCCTCACTATCTTCTTTATAATTATGTAGGAGAAACCTCAACTAAAACTGAACATACTCATTTTATCGAATTACAGTAAAGCCCTCTTTTAGAACATATAAACTAAAAAATAACATGCAAAGGTTAAAATTAGGTTAAAAAATTAAAATTAAAAAATAATTTTTATCGAGTGGTCAATTAGCGATTGTTTTATAGAGAAAACTTAGTAATTTGTTCATTTCCGCTACGGAGGACGCAGGCTTCAATTAATTTTTATAAGACGCTCCTTTTTTAAAAAACATTTTCAAATGCACGTTTGTGGACACAATAAAGTGAACCTTCAATCAGTGGGGGTTTTCTTCATCCCCCACTGATTGGTAGTTTCACCAATCGGGTTTTTACAGGCTGTTGGATCCCCCACTTAAACATCTTGATTTTATCTGTTGTTTTGAAGTGGGGGTCTTACAGCCTGTTAATACGGGATAAAACTAGGAGTTGTCCGAAAAGTCCATTTTTTTTGACACCGCATTGAAATAAATGTTTTCATCGCTTCCCTTTTACTGAAGGATAATGCTGTGTTCATCCCATTTTTAAAAGAGGCGTTTTCGGTTTATATGAATTAACATTTTGTGAAACATCATCGCTACTGTCCAAAATGCCGGTTATGCATGGCTTTTTGGACAGCCCCTTCATTCATTAACAATTCTTTATTTGAACGTAGCTATAATAAGATTTTGCTGAAAAAACAGCAGATATTGATGGTTTATTTATTCAGTAATTCTCATACAATTTGATTTTAAACAAAGGCAATCATTTTACATGTATTTTTCTTACATAAAAGCGATTAATCCGCATTCCTAAGCTTATTCATTTACAAGTCCTTAATATCACTCATAAAATCAAAAAAATTGGTTATGTTATACGTGTAGAATGGAGGGAATGTAGAATGGAACGTTTCCAAATAATATTTTGTTTCGTACTGCTTAGCCAATTGTTCGCAATACCATCCAGCAGTGCACAGCAAACACCTTCACAAGATGAAATATATGCACAAAGAATGGCCTATTATTATGAATTCGAAAGCCCAATTGTCCCCTGGTATTATATTGCTGCGATCGATCAATATGAACGAAATATCCAAGCCGTACGTAAAGACTTACCAACACGTGAAGGTATTATTTCTATGCAATTCCCTACACATTTTTGGACTGGTCCATTTAACCCTTCTATGCAAGATACATCGCCTGCAACTATCGCTTATTTCGGAGGTAATGGACTAGATGGCAATAATGACGGTATCGCAGATCAAGCACAAGATGCAGATGTTTTGCGTACATTGGTTAGCTATTTGCACAAGGCACACACCACAGCAGGTACATTTCAAGCAGCATTAGAGGAATATTATGAGAATGACCAGACAATTAATCAAATTCATGTCATTGCATCTATTTATAAAAAGTACAACACCGTCGCCTTAGCCGAGCGTGCTTTTCCTATTCCTATCCGAACAAATTACAGCTACAAAGGTACTTGGGGAGCAAGCCGTGGATGGGGTGGCAAGAGAATGCATGAAGGCACTGATTTATTTGCAAGTTACGGAACGCCCGTTCACTCTACCTCCTACGGTGTTATTGAAGTAATGGGCTGGAATGAATACGGCGGTTGGCGCATTGGCATCCGTGATTTGCATAATACGTATCATTATTATGCACATTTATCCTCCTTCCATCCCGAATTAGCCATTGGTGATATTGTCGAGCCAGGCACTGTAATAGGCTATGTTGGCAGCTCCGGCTATGGTAAGGAAGGAACATCTGGTAAATTCCCACCTCATTTACATTATGGTATGTATAAGTTTGATGGGCGTAATGAATGGGCATTTGACCCATTTCCATCACTACTCATTTGGGAGCGCCAAGCAAAAAAAGGGCAATAAAGTGAACCTTCAATCAGTGGGGTTTTCTTCATCCCCCACTGATTGGTAGTTTCACCAATCGGGTTTTTACAGGCTGTTGGATCCCCCACTTAAACATCTTGATTTTATCTGTTGTTTTGAAGTGGGGGTCTTACAGCCTGTTAATACGGGATAAAAAGCACATGAAATCAGAGGTTTATTTCTTGATTTCATGTGCTTTCCTTATCTTTGTACGAATGGGCAAAGCGCTAGTTTTTCAAAAACAATAACCCCGTGCGCAGCATAAATCTTAAAAAATGAATAACTGTAATTAAGGCTGCTATATAGAAAAGACCTGCTCCAACAATAATTAGCAATTGGGAATTCTCAGTTACGTTCATACCGAAAGAAAATGCGATTAACGAAGTGACAACAACAACTGTGCAAAAGTGCTCCATTTTCTTATATTCTCGCATGCTGTCTGTTTTCTCCGAAAGTGGTTTAAGTAAATAAACAATAAATAGCAGTAGTAAATATGGCAAGACAGGTGTTATCCAACTGAGGCGATTTGCAAAAATAACATCATGTGTATACCATTTTTCAGGTCTCAATTGCTCCAAAAGCATAAGAAGTAAAACAATAGAAACAATTGTTTTTAGTTTGCTTTTTTCAGGGAATTTTAATACAGCATAGAAAATCATCAATATTGGTACTATATATATATATGGTAGAAAAAATGTAAACACTGAGAAAATCAATCCTCTAAGTAGCCATTTCAATGCGATTTGCCATTGTTCATTCA
The DNA here is from genome assembly GCF_038593115.1 of Metasolibacillus sp. FSL H7-0170. Taxonomy (NCBI): domain Bacteria; kingdom Bacillati; phylum Bacillota; class Bacilli; order Caryophanales; family Caryophanaceae; genus Metasolibacillus; species Metasolibacillus sp. FSL H7-0170. Next base: position 1,076,893 of record NZ_CP151964.1, read on the forward strand.
TGCTGCATCATCTCCTGTCGTACTTTTTTGACGACATCGCGAGAAAAGGGAGGGAAAAGGATATTTACCATTTTATTAATAGTACCGTCTGGCGTCTCAATTATAAAATATAAATTTTGATAGCTTCTCAGCTCTCTCTCTTCGTTTACCCAATAAGATAACTCAAGTAATTCCCGTTTCATCGGATATGGTAATAAATCGATTTCTTCTTCCTCCCCCATACCAACACTTTTAATTACTTCACCATCATTTTCTAACTTATAATTACTTATAATTGGGGGTGGGATAATGTCTAACACTGTTGTAAGTTCTGTTTTAAACAAATCCTTATTATTTTGATTTGAGTCAATTTCAAATCCACTACTCTCTGTTTCTTTACCTCTCTCAAATTGTTCAAATTGGATATCGAAAGGTATTTTTTGACCGTCTGAAAAAATAGCATATGCTTCAATCGGCGTGCGTTCCTTCATTAAACTATTTAATTCATTGCCTTGTAAGTCAAGTGTAGCATCAGTCGTTATATGATGTGCTGTACTTCCTAAGCTAAGACCGCCTATTCCATTTACGTGGAGTTTAATATCATTAATAGTAATTATCTGTATCGTTTTTTCAAATTCTCCTTTATTAATAATTGCATGAACATAAATGGATTTAATATTTTGTTCTTCCGTCACATTCACCGATAATGGATAAACATAAGGTTGCGGTAACTGCTGCTCTTCATAGTAAGCATTGTTCCAAATCCATGACAGCATAATGACCATAATAAGTGCCAATTTTTTACGCCATCTTTTATAACGTTTGGCAATAAGTATCACAAAAATAAGCAGTAGTGCTGTAATAAGTCCTGCTATCCAATAAGCGCTGTACGCTCCTAGTAAATTATGTTGCAGCGTCGTCGCTTGACTATTTTGCTGTTCAGGCGAGGTTGCTGAGACAAGCCAAATGAAATAAACGACTGCGGCTGTCAACGAAACGCTTAAAAAAGTCGGTAGCCACTTTTGTCGACGTTGCTCCCTTGCCGCCCGCTGAATACCTGTCATAGCACGTTTATGTAAGTCTTTTGGCTGCACAATTTGGCGCATTTCATCTTTCAAAGATTTCATCTGTCATGCCCTCCTCCTCTAGCTTTGCCTTTAATTTTTTCAATGCACGATATAAAATCGTTTTCGTCGTTCCGAGCTTTAACTGTAAAATATCTGCAATTTGCTCAAATGTAAAATCCTCATAATACTTCAGTAATACAACATGCTTTTCTTCTATTGATAAATGCTCCATTACACTTTGCAATGTAAACTGTGTATCAAGTGCGACTGGCTCTTCTATTAAATCTGTATCGTGCAATTCCTCATAATGTGGTCGCTTTTTCAGTAAATCATGTGCACAATTGATTAAAATGCGAATAAGCCATGTTTTAAAATAATTCTCCTCCCGCAATTGTTGGATGGCTTTATAAGAACGATAAGCACATTCCTGCACAATATCGAGTGCATCATCCTTATTTTTGGCATACACATAGGCCATCGCATACAGTTCTTGCTCATACTGCTGAAAAAGCTTAATATATGCCGCATCATCCCCCCTTTGTGCTTGTCTTAATAGCCGTTCATTCACATTTTTCACCTCTCTCTATAAATTAGACTGTAATTTTACGAATTTAGCTTGCACTATTTTAAAAAATTGCTGATATTTCTCAAAATCCCACAATAAAAAATAAGGCTGCCCAAAAAGGTATTCCTTTTCAGACAGCCCGAGCTTCTATATGAAATATTCGTAAAAAAACTTTTGTACCTACCGCCTTGTTATCGCTACAAAAATAATTTGACTACTACATAAACATTGCTAAAAGAAGCTATATAACTGCAATAATTACACATGCCCATGCGCCAATAAATAATAGCCCGCCCAGCGGTGTAATCGCGCCTAGCTTTTTCACACCTGTCACAGCTAAAACATAAAGACTACCAGAAAATAGCAAGATACCCCCTACCATTAAGTAGCTTGCCCATTGTAAAACACTTGTCGTACCGAGAATGACATCAAAGCCTAAAATTCCAACTGCTACAAGCCCTAATGCATGATACATATGATACTGTACAGCTGTTTCCCAAATCGCAGCATAGCGCGGCTCTGGAAATTTATCTTTTAACGCATGTGCACCAAATGCACCTAGCACAATCGCTAACAAAGCAAAACTAGCACCTATTACTAAAGCAAATGTCATAATAGTAACCTTCTTTCTACATTAAATTCACCTCATTTATTATACGCCTATTTTGCTAGCATTTTCTACTTTCTTTGCTAAAAAAGCTTGCTTGTAATTTTTTTCACAAACTATATTGTATAGCTAATTTAAAAGTGTTATAATTTTCGAAAAATTAAAACAAAGAAGGTTGTTTACACGATGCAGTACTCAGACAGAATTTTAAATACCCCCTCTTCATTTATTCGAAATATTTTAAAAGTTACCGAAGCGAATGATGTTATCTCTTTTGCAGGCGGCTTACCGAACCCCATTTCATTCCCATTAGAGGATATTCATATATCCATCGACCGTGCAATGAAACAACATGGTGCCAAACTATTCCAATATGCCTCAACCCAAGGCTATTTGCCTTTGCGTCAATATATTGCCGATAAATATAATCGTCAATATGGCCTGCAAATTCATCCAGATGATATTTTATTAACAACAGGCTCGCAACAAGCATTGGAGCTGTTAGCAAAAGTACTTGTAAATAAAGGGGATGGCATTATTATTGAAGAGCCCGGCTATTTAGGCGCAATTCAAGCATTTACAATGACTGAGCCTGCATTTTATCCTGTTACATTAGAGGAGGACGGCTTAAATTTAGAGCAGCTTGAGCAAGCATTACAGCAACCTAATGTAAAGCTAATTTATACAGTACCCAATTTCCAAAATCCAACAGGTCTTACTTACTCGCTTGAAAAACGTCAGCAAGTGTATGAGCTTGTTTCACGCCATGATGTTATTTTTGTAGAGGATGATCCTTACGGTGAGCTCCGTTTCGAAGGTGACCATTTACCTTATATCGCCGCAGGAAAAATGGAAAATAGCGTGCTGCTTGGCTCTTTCTCAAAAACTGTCACACCGGGCATGCGTCTCGGCTTTATCATTACGAAAAATAGAGAGCTATTACAGCACATTGAAACAGCAAAGCAAGCAACAGACCTGCATACAAATATTTTCTCACAATATATCATTGCAGATTATTTATTAAATAATGATTTACCGCAGCATATTCAAAAGATTAAAGATTTATATAAAACACAGTCGGATGCTATGCTACAAGCAATGGCAACATATTTCCCTACCCATGTCTCATATACAAAGCCTCAAGGCGGCATGTTTATTTGGGCAACGATGAATGATGGGCGTTCTGCGATGGATGTTTTCAATAAAGCGATGGAACAAAAAGTTGCATTTGTACCGGGGAATCCGTTTTATATAAATCCGGGCGATGTTCATACAATGCGCCTCAACTACACAAACTCCACACCTGAAATTATTGAGGAAGGTATTAAACGCTTAGGCAGCATTTTGTAAAATCGCGTCTCAAAAGCCGTGCAGTTGCCCACTTTGGGGACGCTGTTTGGATAAAATGAAACTTCATTCAGTGGGCGCTCTCCCCACTGAATGTTAGTTGAACCATTCGGGCTTTTACGAGCAGTTGGTCTCCCACTTAGCCTTATACCGATTTCATTTAAGTCTTGAAGTGGCAGGCTTACTGCCCGTTAATGTGGGATAAAATGGTAGCTCCTATGAAAAAAATATAAACTTTCTTTGAGAATGAGGGAAAAACATCAACTATAGCGGTGTTAACCTTAAATAAGGATGAGCTTGAATTGATTTCTTCCGAATGAAAGTGAGGGCATTGCCCCTCACTTTTTTATTCTACGTTTTGCAAAATTTCTGTTAAAATACGGTTGACATATGGAAACTTTTTCTCTATCATTGCATTAATTTACCTTTTAAGGAGGAGATACCATGATACGACTTTTGACTACAGCAGACCACGACATTTGCATGGCACTCGTCCAACAGCAGCCCGCTGAAAATCTTTTCATTATTGGAGATATTGAGGCATTTGGCTACGACCAGCCATTTCAAAAAATTTGGGGACAGTTTGAAGGAGAGGAGCTAATCGCTGTTCTGCTAAAATATGAGAGCAACTATATCCCTTATGCACAAGGAGCCTTCGATGTACAAGGCTTTGCAGCTATTATAAACAGCGACGACAAGATGACTGAGCTATCTGGTCTCAAGCATCTTACAGACCTGCTTGAGCCCTATATTCATAAAGAATTGTTCAAAAAACAAGAGCTTTATTATGCGAAATGTACGGAGTTGCAAAAAATTTATGAAGAGCAAGAGTTACAACATGTTGAACTCCTTACACGCGACGAAATTGAGGAAAATATTGCATTATTATCGACCATTCCTGAGTTCGAAGGCAGCCCCATTACAGTTGAGGGAAAGCTACGCGTATTAGAAAGCAAAACAGGACGCACTTATTTTATGCGAGAAGACGGTGTAATGGTTTCAACAGCTTCGACGACAGCTGAAAACAGCCTATCCGCCATGGTTGTTGCTGTTGCTACACTTGAAAACTATAAGAAAAAAGGCTACGCCACAAAATGTATGCAAAAGCTTTGTAGCGAGCTACTAGACGAAGGCAAATCACTGTGCCTTTTTTATGACAACCCTGCCGCTGGTGCTATTTATAAACGTCTAGGCTTTGAGGATATCGGCTTTTGGAATATGTTACGTTATAAAAACTAATGGGGCGAGTGCGTCCAAAAAGTAGTGCATTGCCTGCTTTTGGACGCTTTTGTCGATAAGAAAGAAGAGTTTCTCTGAAAAAATATGATAAACACTAGGGTGTGTAGCTTTTCCTTTTAATTAAAAATAAATACAGCCTATTGAAATGCTCGCAGGCTACTCATTATTTTCAACTTATATTCCAATGCTTAGCCACTGCACAATTGCCAGTACTAACCCGCAAACAATCGGCATAATACGCAGTGCTGTGTAGCCTGCTGATGTACTGTTCCATTTCTCCAATGGGTCTTTCGCAGGTGAACCTAAATATGTAATAAAACGATCTAAGCGACTTTTTTTATAGGTCGCTAGCTTCTCAGGGATTTGCACCCCAAATTGGTCAAGGTGCTGCTGTAGCTTTTGCTCCTTTTTCCATTCCTTATTCAGCATGAAAATCCTCCTTTAACTCCTCTTTTAAACGCTTTAATGCTTGATGTAATCTCGACTTAACCGTCCCAACAGGTATCGCTAAAATTTTAGCAATATCATCCTGCTGCAAATCATGATAGTACGCAAGTAAAATAACACCGCGCTGCTTTTCCGGTAGCTTGGCAATCGCTTGCTGCACCGCAAGCTTATCCTCCGTTGAAAAAGAAGTCACCTGCATAGGTACTAAAAATGGAAAAAAGCTACGCCACTTTTTCCTACGATTAAGCTTATTAATTAATAAACGATAGCCAATTTGAAATATGTATGATTTTACAGTGCCCTTTTGCACATCAAAATCTTGCCGCTTTTTTTGTAGCTGCTCAAATGTATCCTGTACAATATCAATACTTAACTGTTCCTCACCTGTATAGCGAAATAAAAAGCTGTACAAAGGCTTATACAATTGATTATACAGCTTATTAAACGCCTCAGCATCCCCCTTTTGATAAGCCAGCATCAAATCCTCACTTGTCATCATCTAGCTCACCCTCCAAATGGGCTTTGATGGATTTTAAAGTGCTTGATATACGTACAAATGAATAAATCACAATAATAATCACCCATACTTGTGATTGATTTGTAAAAAATTGAACATAGGGGCTCGTTACATCTTCCCCTCTTGAAATCAACATATTTAAAGCCTGCACACAAACAATTGTATAAATGCCTAAAACAAATATTAATGTATCAAAAACATTCCAGCGCAAATAGATCGTCGTTTTACGATAATTAATTTTGCGATTTTCTCGTACAATATGCTTTCTGTCAAAGGGTATAATAATTGCTAAAATGATAATTATCCATAGCCCTCCAACAATTAGCGAAACAATCCAGCCAGCTCCCATCATTCTTTCCTCCTATCTGTGATAAAGTGAATCTTCAATCAGTGGGGGTCCTCATCCCCCCACTGATTGGTAGTTTCACCAATCGGTTTTTTACAGGCTGTTTGATCCCCCACTTCAACGGCCTAATTTTATCTGGTGTTTTTGAAGGAGGATCTTACAGCCTGTTCATACGGGATAAATTTTGCGTGCAATCAGCATAAGTATTAAGCTCCAACCTGCCAAAATAATACAATACTGATACAAGGGAAGCCATGTATTTGTCGTTAAGCCTAAATAATATTGTAAGCTATCATTCAAATAAAGCACTGGATTCCACACTAAAAAAATAAAATATTGCTGCGGATCCTTGCCCGCAAGCGTTAAAAACATCGTTGTCATCGTTATCGAAAACATCAATAAAATCATCGTTGGCACAAGCATACTTTGTGCCACTTTGCCATTTTTAAAAAGCCCTGCCAAAATAAAGCTTAAAGGATATAATGCAAGCAAAACGAAATTGCACATTAATAATATTAGTAAAAAATTACTCCAAGTAATATCAATTAATAGTTTATAGCAACCTAATAACAATATTAATGCAATATTTACTAATGCAAATACACCGATACCCATCCCAATATAATAAGTAGAAGGTGCAACTTTTGTACGCTTTAGCCAATCAAATGTGCGATTTGCCTTCATATCTGCTAAATAAATCGTAGCACTCGAAAAAGCAAAAGAGAATAGCAGCAGCAAAATTGAGACTGGCAAAAACTGTCCCTTCACCATGTATTGAAATGTTTCCTCATTAACAACAGACTTTATAATAAAGGACATGATTAAAAAAATAAATGCTGGTAACACATTGCCAAAGCCTACTCCATAATTACGCATGCTTTCTAACATAAATGTATGTGTAATTTGTTTTATCATCCTACTCGCCCTCCTAATACTTTTCCTGTTATTTCAAAATAGATGCCTTCAATACCCTTAAACATAGGATTGGGGTATTTTTCCTCCAAAACATTTAATGTACCGAAATCTGCTAGCTGACCATTTTGTAAAATATAAATCGCATCGAATAGCGATTCAAAGCCTGCTACTTCATGACTAATTACGATGATAATGCACTGCGACTGTTTAATCTCCTTTTTTAAAAAGGAAGCAAGCTGTTTTTTCTTCATTAAATCTAAATCTGCAAACGGCTCATCCAGCAAAATAATTGGTTTATTTAATAAAAACGCTAAATAAATTGACAATGCCTTGCGTTGACCACCCGAGGCATTTTTTACTAAAACATGGCTATATGTAGTAAGTTCTAGCAAGTTATGTAGCTCTGTTAAATCCTTTGAACTCCCTGTCAACGCTTGAAAAAGACGAATTACCTCAGCAATTTTCAAATGGCTATAGCTATCAAATGCTTGGTACTGTAACGCTACATCTTCTGCTACTAAACGGTTACGTTGATAATGCATTGTCCCGCTATCATAAACAATATCTCCCGCAATGCATTTTGCTAGCGTCGATTTCCCTGCGCCATTTTCCCCTAGCAACAAATAGCAGCCTCCTGCTGAAAATGTGGCAGAAAATCGATTTAAAACTACCTGCCCATTATATGTTTTCACAATGTCTTGTAAAGAAAGATTCATTCGAACACGCCCTATTCATTTATTTACTTACTATACAAACGGGAGTTCAAGAAAGTTCATTTTATTTTTGTAGTCTGGAATAAAAAACAATGAAGGCGCATTGAAATGTACTTAACATTTCAATGCGCCCTCTGTCTATAGATGTTTCTTTCACTGCAAATATTTACTAGACAGATAGCCTTTATATTTTTCCCTATCATTTCACTTATAAGTAGTATAAAAAGAATGAAAGGGAATTTCAACCATCATCAATAAGCTCTAGCGAACCAAACCGTGTGCTGAGCTGGTTGCTCACAGCAAATGCATGTCTTCTTTTCGATAGGCGGATTGAATGGGATATTACGTGTTGTGAATTTTGTTTGTTCCTTTACCTTTTGCTCACATTCCACACTGCCACACCAGCCTGCTAAAATCCAACCTGGCACTTTGTTTGCTTCGATATGCTGCTCAAGCTGTGTCATTGTGTCGATTGCCGTATGAGAGTGGGCATCTCTAAACGCACGCGCCTTTGTCAAAAGACGTGTCTGCATGACTTCAAGCTCTTCCTCAATGACTGTGATTAATTGTGCCAAACTCACTGTTTGTTTCTCCTCTTCATCACGAGTTTTAACTATCGCTTGCCTATTTTGATAATCACGAGGGCCAAGCTCAACACGCAAAGCAGCGCCTTTTTGCTCCCATTTGTTAAATTTAAAGCCTGCTGTTTGGTCTGTATCATCTAGCTTCGCACGGATGCCTTTACCCTTTAAAGCTAGTTGAATTTCCTCAAGCTTCTCTAAAATTTCTGGATGCTTTTTAAATGGACCGACTGGCATTAGCACGACCTGTGTTGGGGCAATTTTCGGTGGTAAAACCAATCCTTTTTCATCGCCATGCACCATAATGACTGAGCCAATTAGCCGTGTCGAAGTACCCCAAGAAGTCGTATGCACATACTGATGCTCATTATTTTTGTTAAGGTATTTAATATCAAAGGCCTCTGCAAACTTTGTCCCTAAATAGTGAGATGTACCTGCCTGTACCGCCTTGCCATCCTTCATCATCGCTTCAATTGAAAATGTATCGACAGCACCAGCAAATCGCTCTGTCTCTGTTTTTGTGCCCTCATATACAGGAATCGCTAAAATATTTTCTACGACCTCCTTATAAATAGCGAGCATTTGCATCGTTTCCTGACGCGCCTCCTTCTCATTTTCATGTGCAGTATGTCCCTCCTGCCATAAAAATTCCGATGTACGGATAAACGGCAATGTTTTTTTCTCCCATCGGAAAACATTCGCCCATTGATTTAACAGCAGTGGTAAATCACGATAGCTTTTCACCCATTTTGCATAAAGATGCCCAATCATCGTTTCAGATGTTGGTCGCAAAGCTAATCGCTCCTCCAAAGGCTCTCCTGCCGCCTCCGTCACCCATGGCAACTCAGGTGAAAAGCCTTCAATATGGTCCTTTTCCTTTTCGAAAAATGATTCAGGAATTAACATCGGGAAATAAGCATTGCGATGCCCTGTTTCTTTAAAACGCTTGTCCATAGCAGCTTGAATATGCTCCCAAATTTCATAGCCATCTGGTCGAAACGTAATACAGCCACGAACAGGTGTATAATCCATTAACTCCGCATCTTGAATTGTTTTCAAATACCATTTCGTAAATTCATTTTCTTGTTGCATAAACAATACACTCCTTTAATTCAAAAATAAAAAAGCATAAAGCCATCCTGAATTAGGACGTCTTTATGCATAATAAACGTGGTACCACCTATTTTTAGCTTTAATCAATTAAAGCCCTCTAACGTTGGATAACGGCAACGAGTCGGCACTTCTCCGTGCTTGGTTTCAATAAAGAAGCGGTGATATAGCTCTCAGCTTTTGCTATACTCTCTGTTTCACAATTCTTTATTTACTTGGGCACATCAACGAATTAAATATTTGCATTCAATCATAGCAAATGAATCTCATCATTTCAATCGCTACTCACGGGAAATTTTTCAAATAACGCAGCGGCAACTCCATCCGTGCTGTTTTATTCGGGTCAACAATTTGACTAATGCGCAGCTGTCCTGCAAGCGATAATAAATGGATTGCCTCCGCATCTGTTAAAGCGGTCGATTGCCTCACAACGCGCACCATATTTTTCGTCGCCATCACCGTAGCTTCATCCAATGTTTTCGCTGAGGCAATTGTGCTAATTGCATCATCCTTAATTAAGTAGGGGGTTGGCACAGTGTGATTTTTCAGAACGCGCACTGTCACTGTTACTTGCGCAGGCACTTCTCCGCCACAAACCGATACTTCGCCATCGCCCATCGCAGCATGGCAATCCCCTAGTGCAAGCAAAGCCCCTTCAACATTAACCGGTAAATAGAGCTTTGCGCCCTCTGTAATAGCTGTTGTATCCATATTGCCCCCATGCGCATCAGGTACACCGCAGCTTATGGCACCATTTGCCGGCGCTGTGCCAATGACACCTATCATTTTGTTAACGGGGATTTTTATATCCTCCGTAAACAGTATCTCGTCATCGACAATAGGCGCACGTTTAATCGTCATTGTATCTAACTCATCACCGAGTACGCCTAATTCAGGACCAGTCATTAAGGTTACAGTATCACCAATATCAATTGTATGAATTTCCACTTCTAATACATCGCCTTGCTTAGCTCCTTCTACAAAAATAGGTCCTGTCGCCGGATTAATTTTGTTCCAATCAAGTGCCTCAACTACTTGATCTTCGCTTGTAATTTGGTCTGTGAAGCAATCATACGCCTCAAACACAACCGTGTCTCCACTTTGCACTATACACACAGGTTGATTGTCTGCACTCATGGCATAAATTGCATGTTCTTTAGAAATAAAATGCTTCATTTTCAATCCCCTCCTCGCTTTATAATAGCAAATTTTTGTATTATTCTGTAGATAATATTAGAACACAAGATAGTGAAAATCTATCTATGAAGAGGGAATATCCGTGAGTTTTGAAAATATATCAGCGCTTTTTGAGAGTATATCAGCGACTTTCACTAATTTATCAGCGAATTGGCTTTTCACTATTCATTATTATGATTTAGGTCAGTAATTTCATTTTGAACTTTTAAACGAAATTCCGCTTTTTGCTATCTAGAGTTTCTTCTATTATAATTAAAAAATGAATGAATATTAAAACCATATTTTCTACGACGAGGAGCACACTTTTTAGACACCCGTCTTCACAAGTATCCTTTCAACTTCACAATCGCTTGCACGCGATCAATCACTTCCAATTTGCTATATAAATTGCTTACATAATTGCGTACTGTGCCTTCTGCAATATAAAGGTCAATAGCAATTTCTTTATTACTTTTACCCTCTACAATTAGTTTAGCGATTTCTAGCTCTCTTTGTGTGAGTTCCACTTTCTCTGTCTGTGTCGTGTTGGTCTGCGATAGTTTGGCTATCAGTTTCACTGCTACCGCTGAAGGCAAAATGAATTGTCCATGTATCGTATCACGAATAGAGTCGAGCATTTTGTCTGTATCCATATCCTTCAATAAATAACCGCTAGCACCATTCGCTAAACCATTGACAATATAGTTCTCTTCCAAAAATGTAGATAAAATCAAAATGAATGTGTCAGGAAATTGCTTCTTGATAGCTTTTAATGCGGTAAGACCGTCCATAATCGGCATTTGAATGTCCATCAGTACAAGCTGCGGGCGATGAAGTTTCGTTAGTGCCACTGCTTCTTCACCGTTGCTAGCAACTGCTACAATTTGCATATCATCTTCTAGATCAATAATCGTTTTTAGCCCTTCACGTATTAACATTTGATCGTCTGCAATCAAAATGGTAATCATTCGACGTCCCCCTTATATGGCAATGTAATATGCACTACGCAACCATTTCCATGCGCTGATTGTATCAAAAATGTCCCCTTTAGTTGCTCTACACGATCCCTCATCATACTCAGCCCGAAGCCTAACAGTAAATCCTCCGCACCGTTACCATTATCCAACAACTCAAACTGCACTTTTTCCCCGTCATCCTGTAAAGTAAAATGAAACGCACTACTCTGTCCATGGCGGATACCATTTGTTAGCCCTTCCTGCAAGGCATGATAAAGTAATTTTTTCATTATGACAGGTAAATGTTCCACATCGTCTATCGTCGCATGGATCTTGACACCCGTATTGCGCTCTGTATTTTCTATTAATGCAGACAGCGCCCGTTGCACATCATAATATTTGTCCTCTCTTAGCATATGCACTGAATTGCGAATCTCACTTAAACTATGACGTACAAGGTCCTGGGCATCCTTTAGTCGTTGCACTGCCGCATCGGTATCCTTTACTAGCAGCCTCCGCCCCGCCTCGATTTGCAATATCGTCGATGTCAATGTATGCCCGACAATATCATGAATTTCCTGTGCAATGCGGTTGCGCTCTGCATAAATACTCATTTCCGTTAAAGCCTCTGATGTCATTTGCATAGACTTTTGTAGGCTTTCTGTACGTTCTTCAACTTGATGCTCTAGATTTTTTGTTAAGTAGTGAATATCCGAATAAAGACGTGCGTTCGTGATGGAAATGGCACATTGCGAACAGAGTAGCTTCAACACATCTAGCCTCTCCTCTGTAAACACACCTTCTGATAAATTGTTTTCCATATACAAAATAGCAAGCAATTTGTTCTGGTGTGTAATTGGTAGACATAGCACAGACCGTAAATTATGCTCCTTAATATAATTGCTCTGACTAAAGCCACTATTCATCGCATCATGTAGTACAACCTCTTGTTTCATTTTTATGGAATAATCAATAATAGATGTTGGCACAAAGTCACCTGCTTCTCGTATCGGGATAGATTGCACAACTATATTTTCCAATGTGCCATATGCTTCTACCACCCAATTTTCCTCTTGTGCTAACAACAGGGCGCCATACTTTGCCCCTGCATTTTGCAGCATAATGCGCAACAGCTTATTGAGCAATTGCTCAATTTCAATTTCCTCTGATAAAGCACTTGCCGAGGATACAATCGTTAAGTAATCCACCTGTTCTAAATCTGTCGTTTTCTTGGAAAATAATAAGTGGCCATATTGAGCCTCGAGTTGTGCGACTTTTGCTAGTGCGCCCCACCTTTGATAAGCAGCATAACTCTCATTCAGATAAACCTTCGCCTGTATTTTTTTGTTCATTTCTAAATGATACTTCGCCAAACACTCTGCAATAATGCCGACATCATGAATATGTCCGTATTGATAAGCAGCCTGCACCGCCTGTTCATACAATTCCTCCACTTTGCCCATTGCCTGACCCCGCATCTGCGCATACACCGCCTTAACCGCCAAATATTTATGCAAATAATTATTCGGGCTGCGCTTCGCCATACGTTGCAAATTTTTCACACAACGTCTCGTCTGCCGCTTGTCGAATGTAGCACTTGTAAATAATTCTTTCGTAATTAACATATAGTAGTAATCATTACTGCCATTTGGCAAACTCCTCTTTTTACGCGCCTGATCAATCTCCTTACTCTCGACAACCGCTTCATACGCCTCCTCATAATCGCCTAATAAATAGCCTGTAATATAGCGAAACAATAACGAACCTTCATATAAAAAAGTGCCCTTCTCTATCGGTTGGCTTTGCGTATAAAATGGATCATGTGCCGCTACGTAACCTGTTAATTTTGTCAATAATGACGATAACACCTCTGCAAATGCCCGACTAGTATCATTTTGTAGTAGCGAACTGCGCGACAATAGATGGGCATATAAATCTTTTAGTGGGTAGCTAAAATTAAATAGCAAACCACAATTTGTTAAAAAACTATGATTCGTTTGCCCTTTACTGTCCGATAGTACACCGTGCTGATTGGCATAATCTGAAATGGATAATAAAAAATCAGGCTCATATTTGCGCCAGCTATCCTGTCCGAGCATAATAATCGTATTCACCTGCATCGCTACTTCTGCATTATTTTGCACAAGCTCACTCGCAAACTTGCCATAAGAATAGGCAGTTTCATAATTAAAGGCAAGTGTATTTTGGATTAATCCATAGCCTGCAAAACCATAGGCCGACTCCTCTGTTACGCCATATTGCCACGTCAAATCAAGCAACAGCACGACCGCCATCAACCAGCCCTCTCTACTTGATACCATGCTAGCATTTGCCATATAGACTAAAATACGCATCGCTGCTTTTATCCGTACATCGCTCATTTTCGGTAACATGGTAAGTGCTTTCGGAGGTGATTTCCCCAGTTTCCTGCTCATACGCAACCAATAATAATACTCTTTCACCTTGCTAACTTCCAATTTTATCGGTAACTGCAACAATGCAAGCGCCTCTTTGCCTAATTGAAATACCTGATCATATGCATCTTGATAAAGTGCCAATTTTACATATAGAACATACACCTGCATCGTATCATCTAGCGTTTGTGATTGCTTAAGAAGTAGCTCACACAGCGCCGTTGCTAACTCATAATGTTCACTAACAATTGCCCACTCCGCTCGCAACTTATAAATCGCATATGTCAATGCATAATGCTGTTGCCAATCCTCTGCTAACAACAAATCAAATGCTGTTTGTAAATAGACCGCAGCCTCATCATGCGCCGCTACTTCTTGCGCCGCCTTGAAATTAAGCTCAATCAACTGCAATCGCCTACCGTGTGCGATCAATTGCTCCTGCACCTGATTAAAATGTTGCAGCACCTCGACCACCGTTACATCTTCATCTAAATATTTCAGCAAGATTGTCCCTGCCTTAATACGCAGCATCTCCTGCTCCCGTAAACTCGCTCGCTGTTCAAACATTTGTCGTATATCCTCATGCTGAAAAGCGTACAGCTGCTGCTCATTCGATAAACGATAAATTAATTGGTAATTCATCGCCGCTTGTAAAGTTTCAAGTAACTGTTGCTGTGTATAGCCTGTCATTTCAGCAAGTGGCTGTAGCTTGAATTGATTGCCTAAAAAAGCCGCCTGTATGAGTAGCTGTGCCGTTGGATGGTTGACATATTTCATAAAAGTAGCTGCGGGATGTTCTTGCTGTTTTCTATTAGTCAACATGGCAATCCCTTGCAAATTCCATTGCCAAAAATCCTTTGAAAAATCAATTTCCACAAATCCTTTTTCTAAAGCCTCTTGTAAAAATTGACGCAAGCGCAACGGATTACCCGAAGTTTTTTTAAACAATATTTGCTGTAGCATTCGTTGCTCTTTCTGCGTCCCCCCAAGTCCAAACTGCAAAAACTGCGCAAAGGACTCCTCTGTATAACATCGTAACGGAATATGTTGTGTGACAACGGTTTGCTGTGTGGCAGGTAACAAAGTCCTCGCATGCACTCGATATGCCGTAATTACTAATAAGCGCTGCATACTTTGCATTTGCAAAAGATAGCGCAATAAATGAAGAGACTGCTCATCTATAAAATGAAAATCATCTATAAATAAAGTAAATAGATGGGCATCCTCAATAAATAATTGTAAAAGATGGGTAATTCCTTCGTGTACTATTTCCTCAACTTCAAGCTCCAGCGATAGTGGTTGCTTCGGATGCTCTCCAATTAGCAAAGATAAACTCGGCACAAGCGAGACGAACAAACTTTCGTTCCCTTTTAACGTAGCTTTTACTTGATATTGCCAACGCTCAAACTGTTCGTTAGGCTTTGCTAGTATTTGCTTTACTAGCTGTTCCACTACTTTTTTAAATAGAGAATAGGGCACTTGCTGCTCCGCCTTCTCAGAAAGAACACTTACGTAGACATCATCGGGTAGCAGCAATTTTTTCAATGTATGTTCAACGAAATAAGTTTTGCCTACCCCTTCTTCCCCACTGACCGAAATAGCCCCCACCCGTCCCTGTCGAATTTGCGTTAATAGATGGGTAAACAGCTGCTGTTCCTTATCTCGACCAAACGGCATGCGTTGTTCAAACCAGTGGATAATTACTTCGTATGTCGCCAATGGAAATGGTTGAATCATCCCCTCTTGCTGGAAGCGGCGATAACATTCCTCTAAATCCGCCTGCAAGCTATATGCGCTTGTGTAACGCATGCTAGGTGTTTTTTCCATACATTTATCAACGAGCGCGGATAACATAATCGGAATGGCTTCATTTCGAACATACATTGGTTGCTGTACAGTCGACACTTGATCATATATCACATCAAGCACCTGCGTAGATGTGTAAGGCGCACGCCCCGTAAACAGCTCATATAAAAGAATACCTAGTGAATAAATATCCATATGCGCCGTTTCTTGCATCGCAACATGTTCCAGTTTTTCAGGCGCTGTATACGTATACAATGACGACACTTTGCGCCCCGCAACCGAGTAGCTGTTTGTTTCATCTTTTATATAGGAAAAACGAAGATCTATCAACTTTACCTCGTCCATCTGGTCAGCAACGATAAAATAACACGGCAATATTTCATTCAAGACGATATTCGCACTATGTAATTGATGTACACATTCTACAAGCGCTATCGCCAACTTTATTTTTTGTAATAAAGATACGTCACGACTAGCTAATGTTGATAAATTGTAGCCCTCTATATTTTGGAAAAGTAAAATAGGGCGCTCACCTACAACTTCAAGCGCTATTGCTTCAATGGTCCCTTTCCCTTGCAATATGCGCATCTGCTTGAACTCATTTCGAAAATGCGCTACCGTCTCCTGTCCCATATACTGCGTCTTCACCGTTTTTGCTAGCAATATTTGACCACTCGCTACGCTTTGAACACGATAAACCTCTATTTCCTCATGGTCCAGTACTTGCTCTAACGTATCATAACCTTGCATTGTCAGCATAGGATTCACCTACTTATCATCTATTAGTAAACAAGGAGGATGCTTCGAATTCAATCGGAACACCTCCCTTGTTCTGCCTGTTTATATATATTGTCAGCTTAACAAAAACAGCCATTCCCTACTAGTGCCTGCTGTCATCTTTTTGTCATATGACAAAAAAGCTGTTGGGTAAATGGCACCCAACAGCTTTCTTTTATTTACTTTGTGCTAATGTTCGTGATAAAAATGCCGCAAATTGCGCTCTCGTAACAGGTTCGTTTGGCTTGAAGCGGCCATTGTCCCCTAACACAATTCCTCTATCGGCTAATGTCGCAATATATGGCGTGCTCCAATGTGTGCTAGGCACATCTTGAAATGTAGTTGTGCCATCTAATGGAATATCAAATGCCAGTACAAGCACTTTCGCCAGTTGCGCGCGTGTCATCGGTGCTTCCGGATTGAAGGCACCGTCTGACCCATCAATTACGCCTGCACGTTGTAGCTTTGTAATCACTTCGTAATACGGATGTGTTGTTGGCACATCTTGAAATGCACTTGCGCCACGTTTTGGCTCTAAATCAAGCAAGCGACTTAGCATTAGCGCAATATGCTTACGCTTTACGGCTTCATTCGGACGGAATGTGCCGTCTGGATAGCCTTGAATGACACCAAGTGCCGCCATTTCTTCTATCGCTTCCTTCGCCCAGCTCTTTTCGATATCACTAAATGAAATCGTCGGCTTTGGCTCTATTGGTTGTGCTGGCTCAGGCGTCGGTTCTACAGGTGCCGGCTGAGGCTGCTCTGGTGTTGGTGTCGGGCTTGGGGTTGTTCCACCCGAGCCCGAATCTCCGCCCCCACCTGGATTCGTGCCTGGACCTGGGCTCGGCGTTGGAGCTGGATTTGGCGTTGGTGTCGGTTCTGGTTTTGGTTCTGGTGTCGGCTCTGGTTGCGTGCCATCCTCCTGCAATGTTGTGAAGCGCTCCACTAAGCCTTCATATCTTGCTGAACCTTCTTCTATATACACTTTATAATAATAAGTTGTGTTCGGTGCTAATTCCGTTAATTCCGTTGAAAAGCTAATTTTCGCTGTATCAATCGTTGTCGCATCGGCAGTTGCGATTGTTACGACTTTTTTATTTGAGAAATCTGCCATCGTCGCATACTCAATACCAATTGCAGTCACCGTATTCACATTCGCTAAGCCTTCTCCACTAACAAGCGCGGTTGTTTGCGTAATTGCAGTTGCTGGCTTTGTATGTGCGCCGTAAGTGATTGTTTGAGTTGCACTGCTTGCACTATCTAACCAAAGGGACTCTTCGCTCGCTTTCGCTTTCACCGTATACGTATACGAGCCGACACCAGCTGTTTTCAAGTAGTCAGAAAAGTCATAGCTTGCCACATTTGTGATAGACGGAGCTGCACCCGCAATCGACACTTCATAATTGACTGCCTGTGCTACTGCATCCCATGTCGTTTTCATTCCATTTATTTGCATATTTTCAGGTGTAGCTAAAGGCTGGACAATTTGCGGTGATGATAGAGCTGACGGTGGACCATCAACAAAGTCAATTCTATCGCCTTCCGCCGTCACTTCTACGGTATAACTACCTGCACTTTGGCGCATCTCTTCAAGGAAATCATGGGTTGTTTCTTTTGTGTTTATTGTTGCTGCTGCGGATGCATTATCCTTCACTAATATCACACGATAAGAAGTTGCATGTTCTACCGCTGACCACTCGGCGATTCCTTTATCCGTTAAAACCACACTACCTACAGCCCCTAATGGTGGAAGCTGGAAATCCTTTTCCGGCGAATCACTCGTAAACTCACCATCTAGTAAAAGTGTGTCGTTTCCTTTGGCTTGCACTCGATATGTGTAACGCCCTACACCATTCGTTTTCATCTGTGCGGCAAAATCCATTTCGTTTGTCGGCGCAGATACCTCTGCTCCTACAGCTGTTCCTGCTTTAAACAATTGGACGGTATAACTTGTTGCCTCAGGTACGGCTGTCCATGTAGCTTTATGATCCGTCCAAGTTAAATCGGTTGCAGTAGCTACTTTTTTCACTGTTTGCCCTGTAGACGGCGTAGAAGAAAGACCATCTACATAATTTGTGCCATCGCCTTTTGCCTTGACTTGTACGGTATAACTACCTGCACTTTGGCGCATCTCTGCAAGGAAATTATGGGTTGTTGTTGTGACATTTTCTGCTTTTACGGCTGTATTATCCTTCAATAATGTCACATCATAAGAACTTGCATTGGCTACCGCAGTCCACGTTGCCACACCTGAATCACTTAATGCGACATCTGTTACTTGTGGCAGCGCGGGGATAGGTGGTGCCACTTTGCGCACTTTGTGATTACCCGAATCGGCAATATAGACATTGCCAGATGCATCTACCGCTACACCCTGTGGAGATCTCAGTTGGGCTGCTGTTGCTAGACCGCCATCCCCTCCATTTCCTTGTGTTCCAGTCCCTGCAAAAGTTGTGATTTTTCCATCTGTGTCTACTTTGCGCACTTTGTTATTATCCGTATCGGCAATATAGACATTGCCTGCTGCATCTACTGCTACACCTCTTGGATAGTACAGTTGGGCTGCTGTTGCTAGACCGCCATCCCCTTTATTTCCGAACATTCCAGTACCTGCAAAAGTTGTGATATTTCCTTCTGTGTCTACTTTGCGCACTTTGTGATTATGCATATCGGCAATATAGACATTGCCATCTGCATCTACTACTACACCACTTGGATTCCTCAGTTGGGCTGCTGTTGCTGGACCGTCATCCCCTCCATTTTCGTATTCTCCAGTCCCTGCAAAAGTTGTGATATTTCCTTCTGTGTCTACTTTGCGCACTTTGTGATTACTACTATCGGCAATATAGACATTGCCTGCTGCATCTACTGCTACATCCCCTGGATAGCTCAGTTTGGCTGCTGTTGCTGAAACTCCTTCAGCTGTACTAGCGCCACCTCCTGCTATCGTTTTGATGTTTCCTGCTGTGTCTACTTTGCGCACTTTGTGATTACTACTATCGGCAATATAGACATTGCCTGCTGCATCTACTGCTACACCTCTTGGATAGTTCAGTTGGGTTGTTGTTGCTAGACCGTCATCCCCTCCATTTCCTCGTGTTCCAGTCCCTGCAAAAGTTGTGATGATTCCTTCTGTGTCTACTTTGCGCACTTTGTGATTTTCCCTATCGGCAATATAGACATTGCCATCTGCATCTACTGCTACACCACTTGGAAATTTCAGTTCGGCTGCTGTTGCTTGATCTCCATCCCCTGCACTTCCTTCCGTCCCATTGCCCGCTATCGTGGTAATCACCCAGTCCGAGCTAGTCGCCAGCGCATGGGTAGGTAAACACATACTGACGACGAGCATTGCAATCAGTAGAAGTTTACTACTTTTTGATTTCATTGATTTTACTCCTTTCTCTATTAGATTCGTATTTACTGTAGCAAAAAGAGAGCGGGTGAAAATAGTGACTGGTGTCATCTTTTTGTCATATGACAAGTTTTTAAGGAGGGGGGAGTCGTTCAGAATCTATTAGAAAAATAACAGCGAGCAATCAAGTATTTGCTTTCTTCTCCATTATATTAATGCCGATGCCCATTAAGACAACCGCGATAAATAATAAAATGCCGATTGGCTGTAATAGCTCGCTCCAAGTACTGTTGTTAAATGTTACAGCATTCAATATTTCTAGACCATATCTTATTGGTGAAATATAGGACATCCCGTAAATAAAGGGCGAGCTGACAGCCTCAAGCGACCAGTATGCACCTCCTAACATTGCCGAGGACACTGCAATCACCATAATAATTGTATTAAATTGACTAATTGTATTAGTAATCGACGCAATAAAAATAGTCAATGCAACAACACATAATAAATAAGGGATGATTACTAATAAAGCTGCGATAAAATTGCCAGCAAAATCAATGCCCAATAAATAGCGGAAAATGCTAAATACGATGACCATTTGTGCATAGCTAATACAAAATGCATAGGCTAAATTAGCGGTGTAGGCTTGCCATTTATGAATACTCGATACGATTAATCGGTTCCATACACCATTATTTCTTTCTACTAAAATATAGCTAACTCCCGATGCAGTCGTATAAATAATCATAAATAATGAAAAGGAGAACAAAGCGGATAGCTGGCGCCTAGGAAGCTTTACCTCTTTCTCATTTTGATATTTTATTTGAAAGGCAGG
Source organism: Metasolibacillus sp. FSL H7-0170 (assembly GCF_038593115.1). Lineage (NCBI taxonomy): Bacteria > Bacillati > Bacillota > Bacilli > Caryophanales > Caryophanaceae > Metasolibacillus > Metasolibacillus sp. FSL H7-0170. The sequence goes on from NZ_CP151964.1 coordinate 1,097,645, forward strand.
GTTGCTTTCTACCTCCAGTTGCTGTACTGGAAACACTTGTAAAATCGCTCTTTGTTGCAGTCTATCATGATAGAACGTCGCAAGCTCATTTTGCAAAAGCGCGAAATCCGTAAAATCATTAGCCACGACAAACTTAAACTGCTCTTCAAATAATAAAATAGCGGCCTTTACGTCCCCTTGTTCGACAAGTTGCAATGCCTGTTGTTCTGTATATAATGCATATTCATAAATAGGGATTTTCCCTAGCGCCTCCATTGCTTGCGCTGTCGTCTGCGTATTGAGTGAGGATGCGATTGCGATGGACTCCTTTTGTTGATGCCCCATTAAATAGACGAATACACAAATAATTATTGTTGAAACAATATAATTGATAGGATTCCTTAACAGTAACAAGCATTTTGTTTTAAAAATGGTCGTCATGTTAGGAGGGCACTGAAAAAGTCGATTTGTCACAAGTTTTGTGATATAAATCGACTTTTTTAATGGTCAAATTGAATAAAGAAGCAAGATTTGTATTGTAAAAAAATGATTCTTTCTAGTTTTTCAGTGCCCTCCATGTTAGCCCTCCTTTTTTAGGGAAAATACGAACAGCCGCACTAAAGAACAAAATAGCTAGCATAAGCAATGTCACCAAATAGGGAATGATGTGCACAAATTCTACCCCTTGCTGTAATAATAAATAACTTTGCAATGCTGCGCCATTCGGAGTAAAATGCCCTAATTTAGCAAGCTGTGGCACGGTAGCACTTACATCAAAAAATGAGCCCCCTAGCAATGCGAGAACTGCTATAAAAGTTGTATTAAATATGGAGGATGCCTCATAAGAATTATTGCGATAATTAAGCGCCGAATAAAATGCTGCCATACCACCCACTGCAATCGCTATGCATAGCGTCGTTACTGCATAGCCAAGTAGCCCTTCAAAAACGACATCGAAGGCAATATGTACAATGACAAATAAAATAAACATTTGCGCTATTGCCAATACAATCGTGGATAAGGCAATCGTCAGTAAATAGAGTGCAGGCTGTATATTCGCCAGTATGATGCGATTAAAAATATGGCGTTCTCTTTCAAACAGCGCCTGCCCTGCCATAATACCGACCCAATACAATATAAACATGACACTTATACCAAAAGAATAATACGCACTCAGTGTTAGAGGTGTGCGCTGGTGCACAGTCTCCATTGTCGAGGTAAATGACGCCTGCGGGATTGCCATATTTTCCGTAATTATCCCTTGCTGCATAAGAGTGCTATGCAATGTAAACTGCTGCTGATAGCGATTCATAATACTTTGCACAATTAACGGTGTGAACTCCCTTTTATCATTCAAATAAATAGCGAGTGTGGGTGCTTCAGCTTTGGAAAAAAGGGAGGCTAAATACTGTGCCGTAAACCCCTCACCTATAACAATGATTGCGCTATAATCATTGGACTTTTTCGCCTCTTCTAGTAATTTTGCATCAATTGTTGTGACCTTTATTAATTGCTCATTAGCAAGTAGCTCTTGCTTTAAATATGTAATGGGCAAAATTGGAACAGCTACATTATGCTTTTCTAGAAATGTTTGTACAGCAAGTTGTTCATCCTCCTGTTCTACAAGTGCTACCTGCACCTGAGCAGGTCCACCTCCCGTAAAACCACCGAAGGCAAAATGAATAATCATCATCATTATAATGGGCATACCAAGTAAAAGTTGTAGCTCTGCGGGGCTACGCCAAACGAGTGTTAATTGCTTGCGAATAAATGCTGTAAACATAGGCAATGCCCTAATCACGCAAGGCGCGACCTGTCAAATGCAAAAACACATCCTCCAATGTCGGCTCCTTTACCTGAAAGCCTTTCAATACAATTTGATGCAGCTCACATAGCGGTAAAATGATCGCTAAAAAATCGAGATTTTTATCTACTGTAAAGGTCATTTGTGCCTCCGCAATTTGTACATTTGCAAGCATTGCATGTGTCAGCAAAGCCTCCGCAAAGGCTTTCGAATGCTTTTGCAATTTAATTTCTACCGTCTTTTCTGAAGCTAAAATTGCCTTAATTTCTTCCTTCGTGCCTGTCGCAATGATTTTTCCACGGTCCATAATGTAAAGGCGGTCACATAAAAACTCCACTTCCTCCATATAGTGGCTCGTATAAATAATCGCTGTATTTTCCTCTTGATTCAGCCGCTTGATTGCTTGTAAAATATAACTTCTTGATTGTGGGTCAATGCCGACTGTCGGCTCATCTAAAATTAAATAGGCAGGCTTATGCAATAAAGCTACCCCAATATTCAAGCGCCTTCTCATCCCACCTGAATAATATTTGACAAGCTTTTTCTTATCATCCTCTAAACCAATCTGCTGTAAAATTGTATCGATTCGCTCCTTAAGTTCGCCTTTACCGATCTTTTGAATCGTACCGAAAAACTGCAAATTTTCCCGTGCTGTCAAGTCCCCATATAAAGCAATTTCCTGTGGCACAACCCCTAATTTATTGCGTAGCAGCTTAGGATTATCTATAATGCTTTGCTGCTGAAAAAGCACCTCACCTGCTGTCGGCTCAATCAATGTCGAGATAAGTGCAATCGTTGTCGACTTGCCCGCCCCATTCGGTCCAAGTAAGCCAACAATCTCCCCCTGTTCAATATATAAATTTATATTCTCTACAGCTTTCGTGTTTTTAAACGTTTTCGTTAAATTTACCGCTTCAATCATTAAATTCCCTCCCTGCCCCATACTATAGCAAGCAGTTCATTGCACGACCACTAGCGCATGTCATCTATTGACATGACCAAAGTCACTTTTTATACTAATCCGTTGCGTACTGCATAAATAGCGAGCTGTGTACGATCTCTTAGCTGCAATTCATTTAAAATATGTGTTAGATGATTTTTGACTGTCCCAACAGATAAAAAAAGAGCTGCCGCTATTTCTTTATTCGTCTTGCCTTCTCCAACTAATTTCGTAATTTCTAGCTCTCTTGCTGTTAATGTTGTAGATTGTTCTTCTCGCTGGATTGTTTGCTGCAGTAATTTGGGCACTAATTTTGCCGCTACCTCTTCCTGCAACACCATCCCCCCAGCTACTACACTATGAATGCTTGCGATTAATTTTTGCGGCTCCGACGATTTTACTAAAAAGCCATTTGCCCCATCCTTTAATGTTTGATAAGCATATTCATCATCATCAAATGTCGTTAAAATTAATATTTTAAGCGGCGGAAAGCGAGTACGAATATGCTGAGTTGCTTCAATTCCATTCATTTCAGGCATACGAATATCCAACAGCACGAGATCAATAGGCTGTTGCTCTAATAAAGCGAGTGCCTCCACCCCGTTACTAGCCTCAGCCACAACGGACAATGCAGCATCTTGTTCAATAATCATCTTCAAGCCATTACGTACAATTGCTTGATCTTCCACGAGTAAAATGCGTACTTTCACTACATATCCTCCTTTGCTGGTAATGCTCCTTCAACGACAAAATACTGTGCAGTTCTGTAAATATGTATTGTTCCCCCTGCCTGTTGCACGCGCTCTTTCATATTTTCTAGCCCAAAACCTTCAACAATCGCTGTCTCGTCAATGGATTTATTTTTCACTGCAAACTGAATTTGCGCCAATGGATTTATGCCTAACAATATTTCTACTTCCTTTGAATGACTATACTTCATCGCATTCGTCAAACATTCTTGTAATATTCGGTATAATACAATGCCTTGCTGATTGGATAGCGGCAAAGATAATACTCCTTTTTCAATGGTAAAACGAATATGTAAACGACTTTCCATTTCAAGCTTACGAATAAGCTGTAACACAGATTGCATGCCATACAAATCGCTTGTCTTTAGCTGGCGCACTGCATAGCGTGTTTCTTCAAGGCTTGTCCGAGCAAGATGCTTTATTTCCAGCAATGCCTCGCTATTCTGTTGCATTGACAGCATTTCGGCGTGCATTAGCAATGCGGTGAGCTGATGCCCAACCGAGTCATGCATATCCCGTGCAATATTTGTCCGCTCCTCCTCCCGCACAAGCTGCTCCTGTGCAGCAGAATGTCTCTTCAACAAGCGATATTGGCTTAAAAGCTCATCATATAATCCTTGCTTGTCTTCAGTTGCTTGCACATAATAGCGCAATAAAAGGGCACTACATATGAGTGTGAATAATAATAAAAGTGTAAACAGAGATAGCGATTGCATAATAGCAAGCCCTATTAAAAGCAGTAATGTAACAGCTAGCAGCGACAAATAGCCCTTTGTTTCCAATAATAAGGCACTATCAATTAATAAATAAGCGATTATTGGCAATGCATAGGCTATATCTAATGACAGAAATGGACTGCTACATAGCAGCAAAATGCTAAAAATGTAACAGATGCATCGCCATTTTTTCAATACCGGAACTAAAAAATAAAAAGCAAGCACAGCCGCGCTTAGTAAAAAGGCTTTTGTCTGTATAAGAAAAAGCGCCATTAATAGCAATAAAATCACTATGCGCCATGTGAAATAAGGCATCCTTTTTGTCCTTTCTTTTGATAAATATATAACAAATAATACGGTACATTGTATGAATAAATCAGAACAAAGTATTTACTCGAAGTTAGTAGGTCGAAAGTGCTGATTCGCTCATAAACTAAACGAATTCGCTCATAAGTCTGCCAAATTCGCTCGTAAATTACTCAAATTCGCTCATTAATCTGAAAATCGAATTGAATGAAAGAACTATTTTAACAGTGTATCAGAATCACCCGCTGTTTTCCTAGCTCATCCATCAACTAACATTTCATTACAACAAAAAAGCCGTCTAAAACTTTAGACAGCCTTCACGAATATTTATTTTTATTATCCCTTCGCTTCATACGCGCTACTAAAAAGCCGCCTTTAAAGGATTTTGGCTCATAGGAAATAATGAAGGCATTGGGTTCAAATTGCTCCACAATCTGAAAGAGCTCTGGCTCCCGATTGCGCTTCGTTAAAATTTCGTATTTATAGCGCTCACTATCGCGTCCTTCGCCGACATAAATCGTCACTGCAAAGCCTGCATTTCTAAGAAAAGCAACGAGCTCATCGTTTTTCTTCTGTGTATTGATTGTTGCATAAACATAGCCAATCGCTAGCTTTCGCTCAATCTTTGCGCCTAAAAAAATACCTAGGCCAAAGCCTACAGCGTAGACAACCATCGCTAAAATACTTTGGTCGCCACTAAAAACTAGTGAAAGTCCGAATACGTAAATTAACATTTCAATCATACCGAAAATAGCCGCTAGGAAGGTGACGTTTTTCACTAAAAATATGGTACGCAATGTTAAAAAAGGTACGTAAATCAATTGCAAAATAATAATTAAGACAATATTGCTCATAGACACAGTCCTTTCACTAGAAAACTTTCTGCTATTGTATGGCTGAAAACAAGGAAAGTCAATTTCTTTTTCCCGTTGCATTTATTCATCATTCAAAAGGTGACATTTCGTGATATGATGTTAGGCGTACTTATTAGTAGAAAGGAAGTGCAATATGCACACTGTAAAACAGCAATGGCTTGGCAATATTCGTGCGGATATTTTATCAGGAATCGTTGTTGCACTTGCACTAATTCCTGAGGCCATCGCCTTTTCGATTATGGCAGGTGTTGACCCAATGGTCGGCTTGTATGCCTCGTTTACGATTGCTACAGTTATCGCATTTGTCGGCGGACGTCCTGCGATGATTTCTGCTGCGACTGGCGCAATGGCGATTGTTGTTGTCGATTTAGTCGCAGACCATGGTTTGCAGTATTTACTTGCGGCAACTATTTTAACAGGCATTATTCAAATTTTCTTTGGCGTTTTTGGGATTGCCAAGCTTATGCGCTTTATTCCGAACGCTGTCATGATTGGTTTCGTCAATTCTTTAGCCATTTTAGTATTTATGGCACAGCTACCCCATTTTATTGGCGGCAATAGTATGACATACTTATTTTTATTTATTACGATTGGGCTTGTTTATTTTATTCCGAAGGTTTTCAAAACGGTTCCTGCACCTCTCATCGCTGTTGTGTTATTAACAGCCGCAGCCTTTGTGTTTCAGCTTGATTTGAAAACGGTCGGCGATTTAGGGGCTGTACCAACGAGCTTACCTGTATTTTTATTACCTGATATTCCGTTGTCACTCGAAACCTTGCAAATTATTTTACCTTATTCATTGGCACTTGCTGTTGTAGGCTTGTTAGAATCGCTATTAACTGCACAAATTTTAGATGATATGACAGATTCGAAATCGAATAAAAATATGGAGGCACGTGGTCAAGGTATTGCCAATATCGTCAACGGCTTTTTCGGTGGCATGGCGGGCTGTGCGATGATTGGACAATCGATGATTAATGTCAAATCAGGTGGACGCGGACGTTTATCGACACTTGTTTCTGGTATCTTTCTCATGTTTTTAATTGTTGTGCTTGGTGACATTGTTGTAGATATTCCGATGCCTGTGCTGGCAGGTATTATGGTGATGGTCGCGATAACAGCCTTTGATTGGGGCTCCTTGAAATATTCGATAACTGCTCCAAAAGGAGAGGTTTTCGTCATGCTCATTACGATTGTCATTGTACTTTATACGGGTAATTTAGCTATCGGTGTTGTAACAGGCATTATTATTAGTGCTCTACTGTTCGTTGCAAAAATTTCAAAGGTCAATATTACACAAAATAATGGCATATATATGATTGAGGGTCCGCTCTTCTTCGCTTCAACAAAAGCCTTTGTCGAACAGCTAGAGCAAGCTCGTGAGCCACATATTACAATCGATTTAACGAGCAGTCATCTGTGGGATGAATCGAGCGTCGGCGCACTTGTCAAGGTGATTAGCAAGCTAGAGGAAAAGGGACAAACTGTTACAGTAATCGGCATGAACCCAGCGAGTCAGGCACTTTATCAAAAATTAACGAGTTTTTCATAGGGGGGGATTTTTTATGTATCAGCACATCGTTTTAGCAGCAGACGGCTCGGATAATGCGTTACGGGCAGCGAAGGAAGCTGTAAAAATTGCGCGACTCTCAGCAAACACAGTTGTTAATATCGTCTATGTCGCAAGCTTTGACAATGCAAGGGCTGAGCATTTACACAGCGCATCGTCCGAAAGCCTTTTATTGGAACGCCGCCGTAAAGTAGCAACAGTTGAACAGCTATTGAAGGAACATCATATTTCTTATAAGGTAACCATTTTAAAAGGAGAGCCCGCACCTAAGATTATTCAATATGCGAACGACAATCAAGTTGACCTTGTTATTATCGGTAGTCGTGGTTTAAATGGCTTACAGGAGATGGTACTAGGCAGCGTTAGCCATAAAGTAATGAAACGTGTCAACTGCCCTGCATTAATTGTAAAATAGTGCTTACACAAAGAATTTTATGAAAATGCTTTTCATAAAATTCTTTGTATATGTGTGTCCTTAAATCCTGTCGTATATTTCAAGCCATAGCCTAAAGCGCGATCCATGAAAATATGCGCTAGCCAAATCAGTGCGATTGGGAGCAAAAATGAGAAGCTTGTTAGTAGCGCTATCGTCAATAAAGTAGAGGGCAATATAAAGCTATGTCCAACATTGTATAGGATTGCACCGATTCTCTCATTCATGACATAGCCTAAAGCGCATATATCGGGCACAAGCAAACAGAGGAAAAACCATAGCACAGAAAAATCGAGATAAATATAAATTGCGAGTAGCAGTAAAAAATTGATTCCATACTCCCACTTTATTAAGCTACGTAAAGTCATCGTTCCTTTTGCCCTCCCCTAATTCTCGATACATTTGTTCGATTGTCTCATTCACTTTTTGTTTATTTGATTCATATTTTCCTTCTTGCACTAAGCCTTCTGCCATTTTTAATGCTTGCAAGGCAATTGTAAAAAATGCAAGCTGTCTTTCCACAGCATTTATTTTATTTACAAATAAATTAGAGGACGCTTGATTGCACTCCTCACTCATCGGCTGCCCATCTAAAATGAGCAATAGCTTGATTTCCTGTAAGGAAAAGCCTATTTTTTTCATCACCTGAATGAATTTAATATTTCTTTCGCATGATGCATCATAAAAGCGATAGCCATTTTCTAAGCGCTTCGGGCTTAATAAACCTTCCTTTTCATAATAGCGAATCGTATCTTGTGATAGATAATATTTTGCTGCAAATTGTTTTATTAACACCGTTGCTCCCCCCTCTATACCCACACTATCATTGGAGCATACTCTAAGGTCAAGTATTTTTTTGAAACTTGTCACAGCATTGTACGTATATGTTAAGCAAGACGAATTATTGAAAGGATGTTCATCATGCAGACATTTTTACTGTCCTACCAATGGGCATTATTTATAAGTGCAGAAGTAATCTCCATTGTCTCACTAGTGTTATTCGGTATTACAAGATATTTCTTTAATAAGCGCAAAACAAGCAATTTCTTTATCCTATTATTTATTGCGGTAACGGCTTTTGAAGCGGCAATTGCGTGGATAGTTTATAACCATACTGGTGAAATTTCTAACTTTACAATTCTCATTACTATATTTGTACTTTATGCTGTCACTTTCGGCTTAAATGATTTCAAAAAATTAGATAGATGGATGCGTGTAAAAATAGGAAATTATCGCGGTATTGATTTATTAACAGCAAAGGACCATCAAATAATTGCAAAAGAGAAGAACCCTCATTATAAGAAGCGTAAAGATATTATTATGACAACGGTACATGTAATTATTTTTGTTATCGCACAGCTTATTTTTTGGGCAATTGGCATGGAATCGTTTTCGCAATTTGGTTATTATATTTCCACGATAAGTGAATGGTTTACAACAGACCAGTTCAAAAATTCCCCTTATCCAAGCGAATTTTTATACCATGCTTCTATGATTTGGGCAATTATTGTAGTCATTGATATATTGTATTCTGCAAGCCATTTATCTATATTTAATGGAAAACGTTCCTCACGATGATGGCATGAACCGTAATCTATTTTTGAAACTTCTCATATGATTTATACGTATATGTAAAAAACGGAAGGGTGTGGCATTATGAATAAATATTCAATTTCACAATTTATTAAGGAAACAGAGCAGCTAGATCGTGGAGAAGGTTTTTTTGAGCTAGAAACTCCGCGCATGCTAGAAGTCAATTTAGAAAATCTTGTTTGGGCAAAAGCAGGCTCAATGGTTGCCTACAATGGGAAAATAAAATTTGAGCGTGAGGGTATTTTAGAGCATGGGCTTGGAACTTTATTTAAAAAAGCTTTTACAGGCGAGGGCGCTTCTCTTATGAAGGCAACAGGTAAAGGCAAGCTTTATTTAGCCGATAGCGGGAAGAAAATTATTATTTTGCATTTGCAAAATGAAGCTATTTACGTAAATGGTAATGATCTCCTTGCCTTTGAACCAACAATTAAGCATGAGATTAAATTAATGAAAAGAGTTGCTGGTATGATGGCTGGTGGTTTATTTAATATTCGCTGTGAAGGCACAGGGCTTATTGCGATTACGACACATTACGAGCCTCTAACTTTGCGCGTAACGCCCGGTAAACGCGTTATTACCGACCCAAATGCAACAGTAGCATGGTCAGGCAATTTACAACCTGAATTCCAAACAGATATTTCCTTTAAAACATTTATCGGTCGAGGCAGCGGGGAATCCTTCCAAATGCGTTTCGAAGGGGACGGCTTCGTCATCGTCCAGCCGTATGAGGAAGTGTATATGCAAGCACAGGGTTAAAAATGAAGAGCGTCCCAAAAGTAGGCAATGCACTGCTTATGGGACGCTTCGGTGATATTTCATCAAAGAAATCATTAAATAAAATGGAGTAGTATTTCTTTGAAAATGGGAGAAACACTAGATTTAGCCATCTCCTTTTGAATTTAAAATAAAGGTAAAGTTAGTTTTCACTGCGCTGAGGAGAAGTTTGACTTCTAGGATAGCCCTCTTTTTAAATATTCCATCCATATTGGTTGGTCTGCTGGATTAAACTTCGATGGCAATTGATTTAATGGGAAAAATCGCACTTCAAACGCTTCTTTCTTATCATGTCGTAACATTCCTGTATAGCTCTTGCACTCATAAGCTGCTACAACTAAGTAAACTTCATCTCCATGCGGATACTGATAATAGAAGTCTTCACCTGAATATATTTTAAACAAAGTAAGTTGTTTCGCATTCAAACCTGTTTCTTCTAACATCTCTCTATAAGCGACTTGCTCTAAAGATTCTCCAAGTTCCATAGAACCTCCAATCAATCCCCAGCAATCATTATCTTTACGATGTTGTAAAAGAATTTCATTCTGTTCATTCATAATAATAATACAAGCACCGACCATAATCAGTGGGCGACTGCCTACTATTTTTCGTAATTCTTTAATATATCCCAATCTACTTCATCTCCTATTGTAACAACAATATTAAACAGTGCTCCCTTTAACATGTGTAACTACTGAGTTGTTCAAGAATTTGTTCTATATTTGTTAAATATTTCAAAAATTCTCTTATAAAAGCGAAAGTATTATATAAAGCATACTCAAAAAAGAAATAACTGTCTAAAAAGTTATTTTAAGGGTTCTCCTTTGCATTGAGCATAAAGGCAATTTCTCGTGAACAATGGCAGTTCTCTACAAACAAAAGCGCCCAAAAGCCGGTAAATGCATGGCCTTTTGGACGCCCTTTTCATTTATTGCAAAATTAATTTTTGCTTTGCTAAATGGTAACGCACTGTTGTTGTTTGCTTTAAAAAGCTTGCGTCATGCGACACAATAAGCACAGTGCCTTGATAGCCTAAAATAAATTGCTCCAACGCTTCCAGTAATGTAATATCTAAAAAATTAGTTGGCTCATCGAGCAATAATACATTGTAATCCCCAACAAATAACAAAGCAAGCTGTAGGCGCATCGCTTCACCACCACTTAAATCGCGAACACTTTTGCGCAAATCAGTTTGTGTAAAATGCATGGCAGCTAATACCTTTCTTAAAAAGCCTTCATCGTAGACAGCATGCGACTTCGCAAATTGCAGCAATGTTTCAGAAGCTTCGAATTGATAGCTCATTTGCCTAAAATAACCGATTTTCACTTTTGGCGATATATCAATACCTTCTGCCCCTTCTGCAATGGCCTTCAGCAATGTACTTTTACCGCTACCATTAGCGCCTGTAATAGCGATTTTTTGACCTTGGCGAATTTGAAAAGAGACGCGTTGTAATAGCAGCTTATCACCAGCCATTAGCGTAAAATCATTTGCCAAAATTGGCACTTTATTATGCAATTCCGTAATTGCCTGATGGGCAAAATGAAATATGCGCTCAGCTTCAGGTTTTTCAACTGCCTGTAACTGCTGCACGCGCTCCTCCATCGCCTTTGCTGCTCTGTGCAAAGCCTTCTGTCCAGAGGCTTTCGACTTTGTTTCAAACATGCGATTTGGCTTTGCCTTCGCCTCTTTGCGTGACATACTTTTTGCCTGCGCCATTTGCTCCGCGCGCTTCATTTTATCTGCGGCGGCTGCCTCTAATCGACCTTTCTCTTTGATATAAGTCTCATGAGCTTGTTGCTGCATTTGACGCTCTAGTTCCTTTTGCTCTTTATAGGCGCTGTAATTGCCTGTATAAACATGTACTGCGCCGTTCTTCACTTCCCAAATTGTATCGACAACAGCATCTAACAATGCTCTATCATGACTGACAATAATAAGTGTCCCATAATAGTAAGTCAATTCATCAATCAAAAACTGAATGCCATCTTGGTCTAAATGCGAAGTCGGCTCATCTAATAAATAACAAGGAGCATATGTCGACAAAAGCTCCGCTAGCTTCAATCGAGTTTGCTCACCTCCACTCAAATGGGCATGCTGTGCACCAACATTCAGCTTCCCTTGCAATGCATAATCAATATGATTTCCCACTTGCAAATCAATTTGGTCCATATAGAGTGCATCAACAAAGCTATTTATATGTCCTATTGTCGGGGAAATCCTTCCTGCCAGCAGCTTAAGCAATGTACTTTTGCCAGCACCGTTATTCCCTACGATGCCAATACGCTGTAGTTGATGCACTGCTAAATAAGGAATCTTTAAAATTTCTTTATCTAAATAATTATGTGTTAATTGTTTTATTTCAAATTGCAATTGTTCCATTTTGCACTACCTCCGAAAAAATATTTTTTCGTACCGATAGTGACTATCGATACGAGCTGTTTACAACTCGTATCGGCTTATAAATATAATAACCACATCTGGTTTTCACCTCCTATTCTTCTAATAACCACTTCTCATACGATGCCTCTAGCTGTTGCTCTAATTTTGTGCGCTGAGTGGTAGGAAGTGTTGGCTCTTTTAATTTCATTTCTAATTTTTCAATTTGCTCTAAAATAGAGAATTGCTTTTTTCGTTGAACTTTCTCTACATGGACTTTTTCAATAACTTGGCAAGTGGTTTCACGTTTTGCCTTTGCCCATTCATAGTCTCCTTCATAGACAGTGAGCTGTTGCTGCTCAATCCAGGCTATTTTCGTAAATAGCTTTTGCAAAAAATAGCGGTCATGTGAGACAGCGATAATCGTACCTTCAAAGGCTTCTAATGTATCCTCTAGCACCTCACGTGATTCAATATCAAGGTGATTCGTTGGCTCATCTAGCAATAATAAATTAATTTGCTGATGCATGAGCTGCGCGAGACGTAAGCGCATTTTCTCGCCACCGCTTAAATCCTTTATTTTTTTGAAAACATCATAGCCGTAAAATAAAAACTGCGCTAAATTATGTCTTGCCTCTGCCTCAGATACAGCTACTATATCTCGAAAGGCATCAACTACCCGTATTTCTATATTACTGTAATCGAATTGTTGTGACAGATAGCCTATTTTAACATTGCTACCGAGCTTACAAAGTCCTTGCTGTGGAACGACCTGACCTGTTACCATTTTTAATAAAGTTGATTTGCCACAGCCATTTTGACCAACAATCGCTAGCCTATCTTGAAAATAAACCGCTAAATGACTATTTAAAAATAATGTACGTCCATAGCTATGTGTAATATTTTCAAGGGACAGCACCTCTTTGCCACTACGCTCGGACATCGTTAATGCTAGGTTCATTTTTTTCGTGCTTGTCGGTTTTTTTACACGCTCTATACGTGCCAATGCCTTTTCCATGCTTTTCGCTCGACGATGTAAGCTATCACTCGGTGGGTTAGCCTCATTTGCCCATTGCTTTAAACGCTTAATCGTTTCCTGCATTTTTTTGATTTTTTTCTGCTGTTCCTCATATTGGGCAAATTGTTGTTCAATTTTCTCCTGCTTTTGCTTAACAAAGGCATCGTAATTGCCATGATAAGTAAATGCTTGCCCATCCTCAATCTCGATAATTTTATGTGCAAATTGATTCATAAATTGGCGGTCATGTGAGACAGCGATAACAATGCCTTCAAAGTTTTGCACATAGTTTTCAAGCCATTCAATGGCATCCATATCTAAATGATTGGTCGGCTCATCTAATAACAGAATAGATGGGCTTTGCAATAGTAATTGACCTAGCATCACCTTCGTCTTTTCACCGCCACTCAACGCCTCAAATGGCTGTGTTAAAAGAGTAGCAATTCCTAATCCGTTCGCAATTGCTGCTAGTTGTGAATCTATTTCATAGCCACCCTGCTGGATAAATTGCTCCTGCACTTGCCCATATTGTTGTAAAAGCTTTGGCGTAACTTCCTCATTATGCATTTGCTGCTCTAGCTTCTCCATCTTTTCTTTCAGTTCGAAAATTGGCCCAAAGGCTTGCGCTAATACGCCTCTCACTGTATCGTTCGGGTAATTTGATATTTGATATAAATAGCCAATTGTTGCGTCTTTACTTTTAATAATATGACCTACATCCGCTGTATCTTCGCCTGCTAATATATGTAGCAAGGTTGTTTTACCACAGCCATTTGGTCCTACAATGGCAATATGTTCTCCCGCATTAACTTCTAACTGTAAACCTACGAAAATTTCATTGCTACCAATTGTTTTGTGGATTTTCTCTGCTTTTATTTGCATCATTATGCCTCCAAGAACGTGCGGAAAAAGCATTTTAAACAACAAAAAAGACTGCACATTAACATGCAGTCTTTTCCTCACTATAGTGAAAAAGAATGGTTAATCCGCTACGTTTCGTATTTTGATTTGCTTAAAAAAGGACACACTTGTCCCGTTAGACGCAAAATCAAAAGTAATTACACGTGCAAAGTACATTGCAGTATCCACTTTTACACCTGTAGTCATAGCGTTTTGAATCATTCTTTTTCACCCCCGTTCTAGTAGAATTGCTTATAGTGTAACATAAATGAATGAATTGTGGAAGAAAATATGATGAAAAAAAGTGAAACCATAATGCGATTTCACTTTTTTATTTCCTACATCACCGTTGCTTCTGGCTCGTAGCTAATCATTTGTTTAATTGTATTGTTTTCTCCCATAATTGCCACAGTCGGCTTATGGTCACGAGCCTCGTTGGCGTCTACATAGACGTATGAAATGATAATTACGATATCGCCTTTTTGCACGAGTCGTGCTGCTGCACCATTCACACAAATAACGCCACTTCCTCGCTCACCTGCGATAATATACGTTTCAAAGCGTGCACCATTATTGTTGTTGACGATATGCACTTTTTCGTTCGGTAACATTCCTACCGCATCTAAAATATCCTCATCAATCGTAATAGAGCCAACATAATTTAAATCTGCCTGTGTTACTTGTGCGCGATGTATTTTACTATTCATCATCATGCGAAACATTGTTTATTCCCCTTTTAGTGAAAAAATTAAATTATCAATTAATCTTGTTTTACCAATATAAACAGCTACTGCTAGTAAAAATTTTTCCGTTTGTGGTGTGACGATTGCTAAATCAGGATAGCTTAAAAGCTGTAAATAATCAATGCGACCTGCTGTATTTTTTGTAATATGCTGCTTTGCAATACCAATTGCTTCCCCAGCATTTTTCGTTTGTAAAAAATGCTGCTGCGCTAAATTTAATGCCGCAAAAATCGCTGGTGCTTGCGCTCGTTCTTGCTCCGACAAATAAACATTGCGGCTCGATTTTGCAAGTCCATCCTCCTCACGAACAATGGGAATTGTTTGAATTTCTAGCGGAAAATTAAAATCACGTACCATCGTTTCAATAATCGCAACTTGCTGTGCATCTTTTTGTCCGAAATAAGCACGCGTCGGCTCAGCTAAATGAAATAGCTTTGCAACGACTTGTATGACACCATCAAAATGTCCCGGACGACTTGCACCGCATAAAATTGTCGCTTGGCGTCCTGCCAGTAACTGTATACCGCCATCCGCTGGGTACATCTCCTCTACGCTCGGAGCAAAAACTAAATCGACACCTGCTGACCCAGCTAACGCTGTATCACGCGGTAAATCACGCGGATAGGATTCAAAGTCTTCATTCGGTCCAAACTGGGTAGGATTAACAAATATGCTCATAATGACTACATCATTGTCTGCCTTTGCTGTGCGAGCTAGCGTTAAATGTCCATCATGTAAATAACCCATCGTCGGAACTAAGCCAATTGACTTTTGCTCTTTCTTTGCCTGATGAACATATTGCTTTAATTCCGCAATTGTTGTTACAACTTTCATTTATTTGACGCCTCCGTAAAGCTGGGTAAGCTCTTCATCCTTCATTGTAAATTGATGCTCCACTGCTGGGAATGTTCCCGTCTTCACTTCACGCACATAGCTTGTAATGCCATGCTCTACTTCATCTCCTACATGCGCAAAAGCTTTAACAAATTTCGGGATATGATGTTTGCCATACTGCACTAAATCATGGAAAACAAGCACTTGCCCATCTGCCTCCGCGCCTGCCCCAATACCGATTGTCGGGATTGTTAAAGCTTGTGAAATCGCCTCTGTTAGCTGATGTGGGATACATTCTAAAACAACTGCCGCTGCACCTGCTGCCTCAACAGCCTTCGCATCGGCGATTAATTGCTGCGCTTGCTCCGCTGTTTTTCCTTGCACTTTGTAGCCGCCAAGCACACCTGCTGATTGTGGCAATAAGCCTAAATGCGCTACGACAGGAATGCCTGCATCTGTTAGCTTTTTAATAACAGGAATTACATCGCCCGCGCCTTCAAGCTTCAGTGCATTCGCATTTGTTTCTTGCATCATACGCACAGCCGTTTTCAATGTGTCATTCATATCGCCATGATAAGAACCGAATGGCATATCAACGACGATAAATGTGTTTGGTGCGCCACGTCGCACAGCTTTACTATGATGAATCATATCATCGACTGTGACACGCATCGTTGACTCATAGCCAAGCACAACCATCCCTAAAGAATCACCAACTAAAATCATATCCACTGCTGCATCCTCTGAAAATTTAGCATTCGAATAATCGTATGCTGTAATCATTACGATTTTTTCACCTTGCTGCTTCATTTTCAAAAATTCACTTGTTGTTTTCATATGAATCCTCCTTCTAGTGTGAGAAGAAAACATAAAAAACCCTTCTATCCAAAATTGGACAGAAGGGTTGCGTTGTACTGTAAAAATTATGAACGCTCCGTTTTCTTCCGTCCCTGTCTAATTAGATCAAGGCAGACTGTTATTCAATCAATTACGCCCCGACGTAATTGTGTCCAGATTTTTTCGAGTTAACACGAAAACTCCCCTTCAAAATCTGTGACATCCGCCGGAGGCTTAACTTGAATCAGCTAGGGTTTAAGCACTCCTCTGGCTTAGTTACTTTTCCAGCATTCATCCCGCTATTTTTAAAAGTAAGGGACTTTTGCTGAATCAAGTTAAATTGCACTATCGGTACAGTTCTATACAGATACTGTCCTTAGCCATACTATAACAAGTTTTGTCGAAAACGTACAGTACAATGTTTTATTAATTTTAATTATTATTTTGAAGATATTCGCACTTTTCTTACGGAATATCTGCAAATTTCATTGATTTATTTGCGCTTTTTTATAAGTTATTTGCGTTTTCTAAAATATATTTGCGACTTGCCTTTGTTTATTTGCGGCTTCTCTCAATTTATTTGCAGCTTCTCAAATATATTTGCCAATTCCGCTCATCCATCTGCCGCTTCATTGAATTTCGATATCTGCTGAGTAAACGCTTTTGATTTCGCCATTTGCTGTGCGAATTTCAAGAACACCCGCTTCTGTAATGCCGATTGCTTGACCTTCAATAATTTCGCGTAATGTCGTTGCACGCACATGCTTGCCAATTGTGTTTGATGCTGCTTCCCAAAGTGTTTTAATTGGAGCAAAGCCTTCTTTTACATAGATATCACTCAACTGTTCCAAATGGCCGAGATATTTTGCAACAAAAAGGGCTCGATCAATTTTTCTGCCTTCTTCAATGGCTAACGATGTTGCAACGCCACGTACCTCCTGTGAAAAATCCTCTGGCTGTTGATTGACATTAATACCTGTACCGATTAAGAGGGCTTGTATTCGGTCAGCTTCCGCCACCATTTCCGTTAAAATGCCGACACACTTTTTGCCGTCAATTAAAATATCATTCGGCCACTTAATTGCTGGCTTAAAGTTTTGGCATACTTCGCTTATCGCATGTGTAAGAGCAACAGCAGCGACAAGTGTAAACTGCGGTGCTTGATGCGGTAAAATATTCGGGCGGATGATTGTTGTCATCCAAACACCTTGACCTTCAGCCGAATCCCACGGGCGCTGCATTCGACCACGTCCCGCTGTTTGCTTTTCTGCAATGACTACCGTGCCATCTGCCGCGCCATTACGAATCAATTCGTGCGCTACAATTTGCGTTGACTCTACCTCATCAAAATGATAAATTTTTTGACCATAGCAAGCCGTCTTCAAATGGGCAGCAATTTGCATCTCATCAAGCCTATTTGATTTAGCAATTAATTTATAGCCCTTTTTCTTAATGACTTCAAATGTATAACCATCCTGTTGGAGCGCTTGCATATGCTTCCAAATAGCCGTTCTTGACACGAGTAGCTCGTCGGCTAACTGCTGGCCGCTTATTGGTTCACCAGCCGCTGCTAAAAAGCGCTGCAATATTTTATCCTTTATAGATGTCATAAAACCATTCCTTTAATTGCTCTTTGTTATTTTCTACTTGCCTTGTTAATACAGCGTATAGTGCTGCATCTAACGCTGTTTTTAGCCATGGACCGCCCTTTTTTTGCGCCCATTCAATTACATCACGTCCACTAATTGCGAGCTGCTGCGCTGTCGCAATTGGCAGTTGTGCTTTTTTCAGCGCAATTTCATGCTTGGATAAAGCTATTTCATGTTCACGCCAGAGCGCAATATCGAAAGCCGTGTTTAGCACTTCGATATCATAATAAAAATAATCAAGCACTTGCCAGCCAGCCTGCAATTTTCCATAGGCCTCTGCTACTTGCTTGGCAAATTCTTTTTCCTTATTCGAGCATTTATAGTAGGAGAAAAATGCCTCCTGTTCATTTAATACGTAAAAATAGGCCCAGCCGACGAGTGGATTTTCTGTTTGAAAGCTCTTCCAATCAGCTACTACAAATGTGCCTTGCAAAAATTGATTTAATGTAGTTTGTCGGAGCATCGCAATTCCTTGTACAGGGAAACGGCTTGTCCATATTTTATTTAATTCAGCATGAATACGCTCTCTCGCTACATATTGAATTTGCTCAGCCAATGATTGAATTGCTGACAATGTAGTAGATTCAATTGTAAAGCCGAGCTGTGCGCTAAAACGAATTGCCCGCATCATACGTAGAGCATCTTCCTTGAAACGCTGCTCAGCTTGCCCAACTGCACGAATCACTTTATGTTGAATATCCTCTTGCCCATTATACAAATCAATAATTACACCATCTCGCGTCATTGCCATCGCATTCATCGTAAAATCACGCCGCGCTAAATCATCCTCTAAGTTACGGACAAATGTAACTGTATCTGGCCTGCGATGGTCTGTGTAAAGCCCATCCGTACGATAAGTCGTTACCTCAATTGGTTCACCCTCATCTAACACTAATACGGTCCCGTGCTCAATACCAACATCAATTGTTTCACTAAAAATGGCTTTAATTTCTGCTGGCAAAGCACTTGTAGCAATATCGACATCGTTATTTGGCTGCCCAATAATGAAATCTCGAACTGCTCCTCCGACAAAAACCGCTTCAAAGCCCGCCTGCTCTATTTTTTCAATTACTCGTTTTGCTGCTTTCCACATCATTGCATCATTCCTAATAGGCGCTCATATAAGCTTTCATATTGCTCAATAATTTTTGTCGATTGAAATTTTTCCTGTGCTGTTCGGGTAGCGGCATCACGAAATTGTTGAAGCTTTGTTTCATCCTGTAGCAACGAAATTGCATAGTCTGCTACCGCATTCGTATCGTGTAGTGCAACAAGATAACCATTTCGACCATGCTCAATTACTTCTGGGATCCCCCCAATTGTTGTTCCAATGCCAGGGACTCCACAAGCCATCGCTTCTAATAAAACTAAGCCAAATGACTCTTTTTCAGATAATAGCAGCTTCAAATCGCTAATCGCATATAGCTCCGCAATATTTTCCTGCTTCCCTAAAAACAACACGTCTCCACTATACGGCGTGTTTTTTACTTGCTCCATTACGCGATGCTTTTCAGGACCATCTCCTACTAGGATGAGCTTTGCGTCCATTTGCATCCGCACTTTCATAAACGATTCAATTACATCCGGCAAATTTTTAATTTTTCTGAAGTTTGAGACATGAATTAACACCTTTTCATATGGCTTAATGCCAAACTGTTCCTTCAAATATTCCGCATTGAAGGGCTTAAAAATATTTTCATCAACAAAATTATAAACTGTTTCGATTGGCTTTTTCGTGTCGATTAGCTCATATGTTTGCTCCTTTAAAGCGTTGGAAACAGCCGTGACAATGTCCGACTGTTCTATGCCATATTTAATTGCCTGCGTCAGACCTGAATCTTGCCCTAAAACAGTAATATCTGTCCCATGCAATGTTGTAATAATGCGCACATCTTTTTTCGACATTGCTTTTGCTAGTACGGCACATACAGCATGCGGCACGGCATAATGTACATGCAAAATATCGAGCTCCTCATTCTGTATTACATCTGCCATTTTGCTTGCTAATGCAATATCGTACGGTGAATATTGAAAAACAGAATAATTGTTTACTTCAACCTCGTGAAAAAAAATATTTGAATAAATTTTATTTAAACGAAAAGGTACGCTCGATGTAATAAAATGAATTTCATGGCCACGCTCCGCAAGCATTTTGCCAAGCTCTGTTGCGATAACACCCGAACCACCAACTGTTGGGTAGCATGTAATACCAATTTTCAGCTTTTTCATTGTACCCCTCCATATCAAACTTATTTTCTACGCTCTGCAATTAGACGCCAATCCACTAGCCCTTCCTGCAAGCCTTTTAATAAAATTTCTGCAGTTCCCATATTTGTTGCAAGGGGGATATGATACACATCGCATAAACGAACGAGCGCTGTTACATCTGGCTCATGTGGCTGCGCTGTTAATGGATCACGGAAGAAAAACACCATATCCATATCGTTATTGGCGATCATTGCACCTATTTGCTGGTCACCACCGAGTGGTCCAGAACGAAATAGCTGAATGGCTAATCCTGTCGCCTCTTGAATGCGCGTACCTGTTGTTCCTGTAGCATATAAATCATGCTGTGCTAATATATCACTATATGCAATAGCAAATTGGACTAAATCATCCTTTTTTCGATCATGTGCAATTAATGCGATTTTCATTTTTTGTCAGTCCATTCTATAGTATATTTTCAAGCCCATATACAAGGTGCTCAATACCTACTACGGTTTCAACACAAAAGACAATACCGTTCATAAAAGATTGGCGATTTAAAGAATCATGGCGAATTGTTAGCAATTGCCCCTCCCCACCAAATAAAACTTGCTGATGTGCAACAAGACCCGGTAATCGTACAGAATGGATGCGCATGCCATCAAAATCGCCCCCACGTGCACCTGTAATTGTTTCATGTTCCTCAGGATGTCCCTGTACTTTTCCTTGGCGTACCTCAGCAATCATTTGTGCTGTTTTTACACCTGTGCCACTTGGCGCATCTAGCTTTTTATCATGATGCATTTCAATAATTTCAACATCATCGAAATATTTAGCTGCCTCTCTTGCAAATTTCATCATTAAGACTGCCCCTAAAGCAAAATTAGGTGCGATAATACAGCCTATTTTTTGTTCTCGCGCCAGCTGTGTTAATTCCTCTAATTGCTCATCTGTAAACCCTGTTGTTCCAATAACAGGTCGTACTTTATGTAATAAAGCTTGCTTCGTATGCTCGTAGACTGATTGTGGATTTGTTAAATCAATGAATACATCTGGCCTCGTTTGTTCAACAAGCTCCTCAAAACTTGTGAATATTGGCACTGTATAGTCTGCCGGAAACTGTTCGAGCTCTCCCAGTGTTGCGCCTATTTCCTTATAATCAAGTGCCGCTACAAGCATCAAGCCTTTATGCTTCATTACTGTATGTACAGCCTCTATGCCCATTTTTCCACGTGCACCTGCAATAGCTACTTTTATCATGCTTGCTCTTCCTTTCTCGTCCATCGATCTTTATCGCGTGTTTCAAATTTATGGAGAACGCGTAAAAGTGCTTCATCGAGCTTGATTCCTTGTGCATTAGCAAAGCATACAAGGACGAAAAAAAAGTCCCCAAGCTCTTCTTCAATGCTCCCTCTATCCTCTGTTGCCTTTTTCTTTTTTTGACCATACACATCCTGTACCTCGCGCGACAATTCGCCTAACTCTTCCGTTAATCGTGCTAATAGCTCAAAAGGTGGAAAATAGCCTTCCTTGAACTGTCCAATATAATCATCCACACGTTGTTGTAAATGCTGCATCGTTATTTCTGTTGTCATCGTATCACTCCCTACTCTTTAATTTATAGATTTCGCCTCATCTTGTCAAAACATCGAAAATAGAAAAGCTGTCTGAAAAGCAGTGCTTTCGCACGCTTTTCAGACAGCCTCGTTTCCTTTTATTTAATCATCTGAGCGCATGCCTGTATAAATTAATATTAAACGTAATAGCTCTAATACAGCTACAGCTGCAGCCGCTACATATGTCATTGCTGCTGCATTTAAAACCTTTTTCGCAGGGCGTTCTTCGTTATTTCCAATGATGCCAAGTGCAACGACCTCGTTCATCGCCCGTTTCGATGCATCGAATTCTACTGGAAGTGTAACAATTTGGAATAGTACACCAGCCCCTAATAATGCAATACCTAGTAATAATAAACCTGATTGTTGTGCCACAATACCTATTAATACAAATATCCAAGAAGCATTTGATGAAATATTTGCTACAGGTACTAATTTTGCACGCATTGTTAGGAATGAATACGCCTCTTTATGTTGAATTGCGTGCCCTACTTCGTGTGCTGCAACTGCTGTACCAGCGAGAGAAGTATTGTAGTAGTTATCCTCAGATAGTGCTACCGTTTTTGTCGCCGGATTATAGTGGTCAGATAAAAAACCTTGCGTTGGAACAACACGCACATCTGTCAAGCCATGTTGGTCTAAAATCATGCGTGCTACTTGAGCACCAGTCATTCCTTTAGCAGCAGGCACTTGTGCAAATTTTCTATACGTGCTTTTTACTTTCATTTGTGCATAAATTGGTAAAATTAACACAATCGCAAAATAAACAATATACATTGCCATATTTTTTATTCTCTTCCCCTCTAACTTTATTTCCACGTACTATTCTAAATAGTTTTTACAGTTCATGCAAATAATTGCCCCTTTTATATGTAAAGTAAGCAATTATGATACAAACAATGGATAACCAAAATGTGAAATAACCAATTTGATTTGCGAACTGATCTATTACTCGATAATACGGCATCTGCCCAAATACATAGTCAATTACATCATTATGCAATGTCCAAATGGCAGCTACCGCAATATGCCAAAATTGAAAACGATATTTCGGCAAATAAAGCATCGCTTGTACAGCCATCATAAAATGTGAAAATACAAGCATCCAACCTGCTGGTCCAATAGAGCCTGTTTCTGCTAAGGTTAATAAATTCATAACAACAGCCCAAATACCGTATTTTATTAAAGTGATAAGTGCAAGCACTTCCATCAATTTAAAATTTTTCCCTAATAACCAGCCGATAATAGCAAAACAGAAAAACAAGCTTGCTGTCGGACTATCAGGAACAAAAATATAAAAAATGGGCTCAGTCGATGCTAATTGATAACCATACCAATAATAGCCATAAATGGTGCCTGCAATATTAATGATAAGCAATAAAATTAAAAATGCTTTATTTGTCAGTATGTGCCAACAATGAAAAAATAGTTGCTGCATAGGTGGCTCCTTTCATTTTAAACGAGGCGTGTTGAAATAGAGAGCTAAAAACACGCAGACTTATATAATGAACAGATATAGCTTTAAGTTATACTATGTATTATTTTAAACGAAAAAAGATAATTTTAAAAAACAATTTTGATATGTCCTTTACGCTAATGATTTCAGTATTAAAGAACAGCAATATAAAGTGAACCTTCAATCAGTGGGGGTTTTCTTCATCCCCCACTGATTGGTAGTTTCACCAATCGGGTTTTTACAGGCTGTTGGATCCCCCACTTAAACATCTTGATTTTATCTGTTGTTTTGAAGTGGGGGTCTTACAGCCTGTTAATACGGGATAAAAACTCTGCGCTATACTTTAGTATAACACTAACAACCATTTTTATTTTATATAGAAAATTAAGGCTGTCCCGAAAGAGTTTTCTTTCTGGACAGCCTTTTCTCGAATTATTTTGCTTCTTTTAAGCTTGCAATAAATTCTGCTAATTGGTCTAGTTCTTCGTCAGTACCATCAAATGTGCCGCCTGGCATACCACCACGACCATTTGTTACGATTTCCTTTACTTCTTCAGCAGTTAATTCATTACCTAAAAGCATTGGTGCACCTGTTCCACCAGCTAAGTCACCACCGTGACAGCCGATACAAGATGCTTGCGCTTGGAAAATTTCGTAACCTGGAGAGGTTTCATCAATCTCTACATCAGGCAATAATCCTAAATCTTTATCTGTAATTACACCTTGAGCTTTAGCAGCTTCCCAGTCATGGTTTGCTACAGATTCCCAAGTTAAATAAATCATTGACGCAACAGCTAATAACATAAATGCTGTTGGTAATGGACGTTTAGATGGACGACGCTCTGGCGTTGTATCTAAGAATGGTACAAGCGCTAAAGCACCGAATGCTAAACCTGGAATAATAATTGCTCCAATCACATTGTATGGACCTGAAGCATAAGTGTATTTTAATAATTGGTACATAAATAAGAAGTACCAGTCCGGTAACGGAATATAAGAAGCGTTAGTTGGATCTGCCGGACCTTCAAGTGGTGAAGGGTGAGCGACAGTTAATAATAGGTAACCGATTAAGAATACAGCCCCTACCATCCATTCTTTTAATAAGAAATCAGGCCAGAAAGCTTCTGTTTTCCCTGGATACTCGGAATAATCTTTAGGCTTGTTCGGCATACGGTTATTCGACTTAATTCGCGAATCACCAACGAACTTCATACCTTTTCCGCGTTGCATAGTGTCCCCTCCTTAAAAAATCATCAAAACATTGTTAAATCAAAGTGGTCCTGAAATACCTTGACGACGAATCATGATAAAGTGTGCCGCAAGTAAAGCAAATAACGCAGCAGGTAAGAAGAATACATGAATCGCGAAGAAACGTGTTAACGTTTGCGCTCCTAGAATTTCAGCGTCACCTGCTAATAAAATCTTAATTATTTCACCAATAAACGGTACAGATGCTGCGATTTCAATACCTACCTTTGTTGCAAACAATGCTTTCATGTCCCAAGGAAGTAAATAACCCGTGAAACCTAATCCAAGCATTACACCAAAAATACCTACACCAACAATCCAGTTTAATTCACGAGGCTTTTTATATGAGCCTGTGAAGAATACACGAAGCGTATGTAAGAACATCATTACGATAACTAATGAAGCTCCCCAGTGGTGCATACCACGAACGATTTCACCAAACGCTACTTCGTTTTGTAAATAATAAACTGACTTCCAAGCATTTTCTACGTCCGGTACATAATACATTGTTAAGAACATACCAGATAAAACTTGAATTACTGTAATGAAGAATGTTAATCCACCGAAACAGTAAACGAATGCTGAAAAGTGATGGGCAGGGTTTACGTGCTCTGGCACTTCGTGGTCGGCAATATCACGCCAAATAGGTGTAATATCTAAGCGCTCATCGACCCAATCATAAATTTTGTTTAGCACTGATATCGTACCCCCTAACTAATTAGCCTAAATTATTTGCGATTTTTTTCCCAAGCATTAAGAAACCATCTTTTTCTGCCACTTCATATTGATCAAGTGGGCCAAGAGGTGGTGTACCTGCTACGTTTTTACCGCTCTTCTCATAGCGACCAGCGTGGCAAGGACAGTAGAATTGGTCTGGATGTGCACTATCGCCAGCCCAGTTAACTGTACAACCTAAATGCTTACACACAGGTGAAAGTGCGACAATTTGATCACCGCTCTTATATACCCAAGCTGCCTCCGTTACATCCGATTTATACCAAGCATCTACCTGTTCGAATGTAAAGTTTACACTAATAGGCTCTTCCGTAATATCTGCAACTTTTTGACTCGTTAAAATAAAGTCTCCATCTGCTTTTGTTTGTAACACCGGGTCAATAGCAAAACGTACCATTGGCATTAACATTCCCGCCGCCATAAATCCACCAACACCAGTTAAAGTGTAGTTTAAAAATTGACGTCGCGTTACTCGATTATTACTCACTCTTTTCCCCCCTCTAACTAAAAGGTCAATACTTTTACAAATAGTAATACTAGGACATATCTATGATATATCAATAAAATAAGTTGGTCAATACAGCATTCGGTTGATTTCGACACTTTGTGAACATTTCATGAAGCAAAACATTTATACCCTTGTTAACGCAATTTTTGATTCTTTCACCACTTAGCCAAAAAACATCCTACAAAATTTGCAATATCCACTAAAGACTTTCTTTTGAATGAGTAGATAGTCTATTTCTAATAAAATAACTACTGTCTTGTCCACTCAGCGGTTAAGTTCGGAATGACGAGCTTTAGCTGATCCTCTAGAATTTTTTTCTTCATACTTGCATCCATTGATTCTAAAGGGATAGCCGGTAACCAAATAATATTATAGTCGTCTTGCATGCTCGTCCACCCGTGGTCACATGTAGCGAAGAAAATATGCTTAAAGCCCACATTTTCGAGCGCTTCCTTCCAAACAGCAAGATTTACCTGTTGCTTTGTTTGCTCCAAATAAGTAATTGGTGGAATAAGCATCAATCTTCCTCTAAACTGCTGTTCAATAAATGAGGTTAAGGACATTAGGAATTCCGCCTGCGAACTGCTATGTCTTATTGTCTGTGGCTCTAAGCCCATATTTAATAGTGGTACAACCGCTGTATCGATAAATTGCTTTTGCGCTTGAAATTGTTCTACATCTTTCGCATTAAAAAACACTTTATTTCCCCCTAAATGAAGCATGGAGATTATCTGAAAAGGTGATGCCTTTTCAGATAATCCAAATTGCCCTTGCTAAATTATTTCGATAAAATCTTATGCTTCTGTGGTGGTCACATTGACATGCCACCATCCTCGGCGCAAAGAGTTCGTCTGCGCTTACTTTTGCACATGTTGTAATGCTTGTAATAAGCTTGATAGTTCAAAAAAGCGATTTTTGTCTCCTTTGTCAAGCGCTTCGTCAATTTCCTTTAAAAGCTTCTCCTCTTGAAAGGCACGCATACTGTCCTTTAATAATTGTTCTGCTAAAATGCGATCTTTTTCACTAATATGCAAATACTTTGGCATATAAGGATTTTCCTCTAACACAGCTAAATATACTTGGTGAGGTGGAATATTTGGAAAATTAATTTGAATATACATCATCTCATCTGGATTTAACCGTAAGTCATGAAATGATTTTTCCGCATCTGCTGTCATAATATTGCCTTTATAAAAGCGAAAAGGTACGCCGTTACTTTCAACAGAGGACATCACAATCGCGCGTGGGCAGTAATGTGCTTCTTCTACAAAGCAAACATTTTCCAACAATTTCTCATCACTTAATAAGTAATTTAAAATCCACACACATTCCCTGCGCTTCAATTGATAATTTTTTAAAAACCATCGCACAAATATCTTTTTATCTGCAATTGGGACGGATGATACCATGCTGCAATGCCCCCTTTACTCAAAGCTATCGTATAAATCTACCCACTGTTGTTCTGTAGGCTGTAACGTCATTAATCTCATCACAACTTCTTTGGCTTCATCACGCTTGCCATCTTCAATTAGAAAATAACTATACGCTTCTAAAAATGCTTCATCATCCTTAAAATCATTATATGCTTTCTTGTAAATAACGTATGCTTTTTCGAACTGTTCCTCTTGATTGTATGCTTCCGCCACAAAGGGCGCTAAAGCCGTCCAATCAAATTGCTCCTGCTCCAGCTGCTCATACAAATCGATAATCGCCTCATACTGCTCTTCTGTACTATAAATCGACATCAGTACTAAAATCGCTTCCATATATTCAGGGTCTAAAGCGATTGCCTGCTGTAAATGCTCAATCGCTTCATTAGGTAGATGATTTTTCAAAGCCATCTTCCCCGCAAATAAAAAGAGTGTCTTATCATACTCGTCACGCGCTAGTCCCTCTTGAATTGCTTTATATGCGCGCTTATTATCCTCTAACATAGCATAGCTTTCTGCCAACAATAAATACGCAGAAAAATAATCTGGATCAAGCTCCTTTAAATCTTCAAGCTGCTTTGTGGCTAGTTCATATTTTTCTGTTTGGAATGCAGCATAAGCTGAGCCAAATAGCATATCTGGTGAAACTTCGTCCTCAAGCGCCTCCATATAATAATCAAGTGCTCTTTCATAGCCTGCACCCGCACGATACACTTCCGCTAGACGTGCAGCAAGTTTTACGCCGGCAAATTCCTTGTCCGCGGCATACAATTCTTCATAAATACGAGCTGCCTCTGTAAAGCGCCCTGTCTCAAATAGGAGCTCTGCCTTTGCAAATTGTAGCAATGGCTCATTTGGAAGCAACTCAATTGCTTCATTTATACGCTTCTCTGCAACTTCAAATAGCCCCTGCATTTGATAATAGTCTGCTAAAGTAAGTAGCACTTGAGGATATTCAGTTGCCTCTGTATCAATTGATAAAAGCAAGTCGAGCGCCTGATCCTCCTCGCCAATTTCCATCATCACATTGGCTCTGTCGATTGTGAGCTGTGCTTCTTCAGGAAATAAAAATTGTAAATGCTCTAATGCTCTGTTTGCCTGCTGTAAATAGCCATACTGCATAAACAATTCAGTCATTTCATATTGCTCATTTGGCTCCGCATTCATTAAAAATGGCTCTAGCAGTTGATCAATTGTCTGCAAATCTCCCTCTTGCATTGCTTGTTGTAATTGATTGATGTTTGCCACAGTACTTCACCTTTTCTTTCTTAAGTCATTCCCTATGCTACATGACAAGCAGCTATCAAACAAGAAAAAATACTTAGCTAAACTTTTTCATAGTATTTCCATACATCGTCACTTCTAATATACTGGTATATTTTTCAAAGCAATCCTTTTCCCCTTCTTAATAATAAGTTATATTCACAAATTTATAATTGCTTTGGGTGTGAAAGAAATCGCGGCGATACTAGTGTTTTCAACCATTAGTTGTTTTTTAATGGTTCGTATTTCGCAAAAAAGAAAAGGTTGTATGAAAGCTGTGTGCTAGCCTGCTTTCATACAACCCTCTTCTTTATTTTTGACGTAAGGCATCTATATGCTCAAAAAATGTTGGGTATGATACGGCAATACAATCGGCATCATCTAATAGTACTTCTCCCTCTGTAATCAGCGCAGCAATTGCTGCCATCATGCCGATACGATGATCACCATAAGATTTTAGGGCAGCACCATGAAGCGGTGTTGGTCCATGAATAATCATGCCATCCTCCGTCGCTTCAATAGTAGCTCCAAGCTTTTTCAGCTCTGTAACAACCGCGCTAATACGGTCGGTTTCTTTTACTTTTAGCTCTTCAGCATCTTTAATAACTGTTGTCCCCTGTGCCTGTGTCGCAAGCAAGGCAATAATCGGAATTTCATCAATTAAACGAGGGATTAATTGTCCTTCAATTGTCATCCCTTTAAGCGCTGAGCTTTCAATTAGCACCTCCGCAGTTGGCTCTGCTGCTAACTCATCCTCCACTTTGATAGTCATATTCGCACCCATTTCGGCTAGCACGCTAATAATGCCATCTCGTGTTGGATTGATGCCGACATTTTGCAATAGAATACGACTGTCTTTAGCAATTGCACCTGCTGCAAGGAAAAAGGCAGCTGAGGAAATATCACCAGGTACTTTTACATGTGTTGCCGTAAGCGTTTGACCACCCTCAAATGAGACAACACCATCCTCCACATCTACCTGTGCACCAAATTGGCGTAACATGCGCTCTGTATGGTCACGTGAAACCTCGCTTTCACGCACAATCGTCGTTCCTTGTGCGCGCAATCCAGCTAATAAAATAGCTGACTTTACTTGCGCGCTTGCAACAGGCATTGTGTAATCAATCGCTGTAAGCTCCTTGCCTTGAATTGCAACAGGTGTAAATTGCCCATTTTCACGTCCAGTAATATGCGCCCCCATTAAACGAAGCGGGTCTGCGACGCGGCGCATTGGACGTTTGGCAATTGAAGCATCACCTGTCATTATTGTATGTAACTTTGCCCCTGCAAGGAGGCCTAACATTAGACGTGTTGTCGTACCCGAATTACCCGTATAAAGCACTTCTGTTGGCTCTTGCCATGCGTCAATACCCTCACTAATTATCGTCACATTTGTGCCTTCCACAGCAATTTCTACACCAAGCTTTCGGAAGCAGTCAATTGTTCGTAAACAATCTTCTCCTAATAAAAAGCCTTCAACTGTCGTTGTTCCTTGTGCAATTGCCCCAAACATCACCGAGCGATGCGATACCGACTTATCACCAGGCACCGTAATTGTCCCTTGTAGGCTTGGCTTTTCATAATTTAATTTTTTCGCTTCCATTGAGAGCCCTCCTAAGTATTTTGATTTAGCCTATTTATAATGTCTGTCACTTCTGATAAATTTTCAACAACAAAATCAGCACTTACCTCATCAGACCAATGTGCATCTTTTTTCCAAATGCCTAGCATCCCAATTGCCTGAGCTGCTGCTATATCATTTACAGGATGGTCCCCAATAAATATGCTATTCTTAGCTGCCACATCTAATTTTTGTAATGCCCTTAAAAAGATTTCTGCAGATGGCTTTTTAATACCTTCCCATTCAGAAATTAATATCGCATCAAAATATTGCTCAATTTCAAGTTCCCGTATATTATTTAGCTGAAATTGACCTATTCCATTTGTAATAATCCCCAATTTATAATATCGCTCTCTCAACCATTGCAGTATTTTATGAACCGCGGGAAATGGCACACAATAATTACTAAAGTTTGTCACATAATCATTTAAAAGTTGTTCAGCCTTAATATTTGTTATAGCAAACTCAACAATTAGCTCCTCATACACCTTATCTTTCCAAGTGTACCCTCGATTGTCCAATGTTATAAAACGTTCTATGTATTTCTGCTTTGGAATATGTCCTAAAGCCTGAAGATAGCGCTCGTATTGCGCATCAACAAAATGCAATAATGAAGCATCACGGTCTAGCAATGTACCATCTAAATCAAACAGCACAGATTTGATTGTCATAACTCCTCCTTATTTAAAAATGGTCGTTCAACAAGCCGACTTCAGCGCTTCTCTTTCACTCAGGAAAAAACACCGCCAAATCCATTTTTCACAAATTTTCAAGGTGCTAATTCCACAGTAAAACACCACCAATAGGAGTTGTCCGAAAAGTCCAATTTGTTTTGACACTGCATTGAAATCAATGTTTTCGTTGCTTCCCTTTTACGGGAGAGGTAACGCTACTAAAGTCAATGTTCATCCCATCTTTAAAAGAGGCGTTCTTTTGTTTATAGGAATCAACATTTTATGAAACATCATCGCTACTGTCCAAAATGCCGGCTATGCACAGCTTTTTGGACAGTCCCCACTCTAAGAAATAAATGTCTCAAAATTAGCATGGCGTGCAATGCATTTCACTGCGCGTTCTCGATCCTCTGCATTTTGGAAGCTAATGACTAAAATACCGAATAAATCTTCACGTGCCTCAACAATACGAATATTCGTAATGCTAATATTATCCTCTGCTAAATAACCTGTTATTTCCGAAATAACCCCCGGATAATCAGGAACATCGATGTACAAATCAAAGGTTGTATAGAAAGCACCAGCTGAAATCGGTAGCTCATCACGTACTTCCTTGGCCATTGCAAAATATTGCTCGATTAGGGAAACGTCGCCCTCTTCTAATAAATTTTTAACAGCATCCATTTCCTTCAGCCATTGATTCAACTGTCCGATGAGCTCATCGCGATTTTGCACTGTAATATCTCGCCAAAGTAAAGGATTACTTGAAGCGATGCGAGTAATATCGCGAAATCCCCCAGCCGCAATGGAGCTCGTCATAGGAAACTGTGCATTTTCTTGATAGAGCTGATGCACAAGAGAAGCCGCCACAATATGCGGGAAATGACTGACAACTGCTGTCATATGGTCATGCTCCTTAGCATCCACTCGTACTAATTTGCCATGTGTATATTTTAACAAAGCTTCGAGCTTTTCTATATTCGTCTCTAACTCATTCGCTTGTGGTGTAAGCATATAATAAGCATTTTCAAATAAATGCGGCTTTGCTGCTGTAATACCGCTTTTATGTGAGCCTGCCATTGGATGTCCGCCGATAAATGTAACTCCATTGGCTTGTAATGCTTGGGCTTTTTCCATAATCAAGCTTTTTGTGCTTCCTGTATCCGTCACAATCACATTTTTTTTCAATGTCCATGCTTGCATTTTGTCCATCCAATCAAGCGTTGCATTGACCGGCGTGCCGAAAATGATAAAATCAGCCCTTTCAGCCGCCTGCTGTAAGTCGTCCACCACTTCATGTACAACTTGCAGCGTTTTAGCCATCGCACGTGTTTGAATAAAAGCATCATAGCCAAACACTTTCACTTGCGGAGCCTTTTGTAAGGCAAGGGCAACAGAACCTCCAATTAGCCCTAGTCCAATAACTAATACATTTTTCGTCACACTAAAACACCTTGCTCCTGCAACACTTCTTCAAGTAATGCTAAAAACTTGGCATTTTGCTGCTCTGTGCCAATTGTTACACGAATATAACCAGGCACACCAAGCGCCGCACCGCTACGAATGATAAAGCCGCGTTTCATCATTTCTTGGAACACCAGATTGCTATCTGCTTTTACTTCAAATAAAATGAAATTCGTTTGTGACGGGTAATAGTTTAAGCGATGACGCTGACAAAAATCGACATATTGTGCTTTCCCTTTTTCATTTGCCAAACGACAGTTTTCAATAAATGCTTGATCCTGCAGCGCAAGTATCGCCACCTCTTGGCTTAACACCGTATTATTAAATGGACCACGAATCGCATCAAGCTTCGCGATAATATCCTCCTGCGCAATACCGTAACCAACACGGAATGCTGCTAAACCATATGCTTTAGAAAATGTACGCAGTAAAATCAAATTATTATATTGACGATAGTACGGCAGTGTATTCTTATGGGCAGGGTCATTAATATACTCAATATATGCCTCATCTAATACAACGAGCACATGTGCTGGTACTTGTGCTAAAAATTGCTGTAATTCAGCATCTGTAACTACTGTTCCTGTTGGGTTATTTGGGCTACAAATCCAGACGACAGAAGTTTGCTCATCAATTTGGGCAAGCATCGCTGGTAAATCGTGGCGTCCGTCAACTGTAGGTACTTTTCGGATTTCCGCCCCTTCAATATCAGCATTGTGCCAGTATTGGGAGAATGATGGATCAGCCATAACTGTATTGACCCCAGGATATAAAAGTGCACGTGTAATAATTGCAATTAAATCATCCGAGCCATTGCCAAAAATAAGCTCGCTTTCTTTTACTTCTAAATGATTCGCGACAGCTGTACGTAATTTTTGCGCATAGCCGTCTGGATAAATGGCATGATTCGTTTCGTTTGTCTTTAAAAATTCAGCTACTTTTGGTGAGCTGCCGAATGGGTTTTCATTAGAGGCTAATTTTACTACTTCTTCTAGCCCATATTCTCTTTTCACTTCTTCAATTGGCTTACCTGGTTGGTATGGCTTCATATCAAATATTTGTTGTTTCCACTTCATCATCGTTTCATTCTCCTCTCTAACGTACTAAGTCAGGACGCAGGCTAACTGCCTCATTCAAATAAATATGTTGGACGTCCTTTTGAGCCACTGTTGTATTGACAAGCATTAACACTCTGATACAAAGCGGTAATGCACCAGCTACATCCATTTCATGCATACACATAATCGGCACATATTGCCAACCTTCTAATGTGCGTACTGCCTTCGCAGGAAATGCCGATGTAATATCAGTCGTTGTTGAAACCGTTACAGAGGCAATATGTTCTACATCAATATTATTTACTTTGACCATTTCTTGCACTAATTGCGCCGTCGCTTCCCATACAAGCTCTTGTTTATCTGCTACAATCGTTGTTGCTCCTCTTACCCCACGAATCATGAAACTACCTCCGCTATTAAATTTCTCAGCTCATTGTCTACCTCTTGGCAGACAGCTAACTCTATTTTTTGCACGAATGGCTCACCGATTGCCTGTAACAAGACAAATTGTAGCTCACCATATTCTGCCTTTTTATCCTTTACTAAATACGTTGTCAGTTCGTCAAACGAATAATCCTTTACTGCCGCAAACGGATAACCGCTCGCTACAGCAAAATGGAAAAATTGTTTCGTAAAATTACGCGTTATTTGACCGTAGCGCTCACTCAATAATAAGCAATACACTAAGCCAATCATCACAGCTTCTCCATGTGCTAGTCGACCATAGCCTGCTGCCGCTTCAAGCGCATGCCCATACGTATGCCCTAAATTCAAATATTTACGAACAGATTGCTCCGTTTCATCTTGCTCAACGATATTCGCTTTCACACGAATACCTAAAGCTAAATACTCGGCTAGTAGCTGCTCTGGAAGCTCAATTAAATCGCCTTGTAGCATTTCCTCTAGCCACTTTGCATCCGAAATCATCGCATGCTTCACCACTTCAGCCATACCCGACAACACTTCGCGCTCAGGTAAGCTTGAAAGAAGTGCTGTATCATATAAGACTGCCTGCGGCTGATAAAATGCACCAATCATATTTTTCCCTAGTGGATGATTGATTGCAGTTTTGCCACCGACAGCCGAATCATGCGCTAAAATAGTTGTTGGTACTTGAATAAATGCAATTCCTCGCATATAAGTTGCCGCGACGAAGCCTGCTAAATCCCCGACAGCCCCGCCACCAAATGCGATGATAAGCGATTTTCTCGTGCATCTTTGCTCAAGTAAAAATGTTTGCACAGCCTCATAGTTGTCAAAGCTTTTACAGCTTTCGCCTGCTGGCATAATAAACGACTTAAAAGCGAATGAGCTACTTTCTGTAAAATACTTTTCCTGCGCCTGCCAAACATGTTGATCCGTTAACACAATAATCTGGTCTGCTTCAGCAAATAATTGCTGATATTTAGCGAATGCCTCTGCTAAAATACGATGACCTATCATCACTTCATACGTATGCGACGTCGTTTTGACAGAAATATTCATATTAAAACTCCTTCGTATAGCGTCTCATTTCATCTAACTGTACCTTCAGCTGTGGCAACTGGTCGCTGTGGAATTGTTCAACAACAGCTTTAGCTATTTCCCAGGCAATAACATGCTCTGCAACAATAGATGCTGCTGGTACTGCACAGCTATCGGAGCGCTCTACACTCGCTTTAAATGGCTCTTTTGTTTCAATATCAACACTTTGTAATGGCTTATATAAAGTTGGGATTGGCTTCATAACACCGCGTACAACGATTGGCATGCCTGTTGTCATACCGCCCTCTAAGCCACCTAAACGATTCGTTACACGTGTATAGCCGTTATTCTCACCCCAAACAATCTCATCATGCACTTGCGAGCCCGGTAGTCTTGCAGCCTCAAAGCCAATGCCAAACTCGACACCTTTAAAGGCATTGATTGACAACATTGCAGCCGCTAATTTCCCATCTAGCTTACGGTCATAATGCACATACGAGCCGATACCTGCTGGTAATCCTTCAACAATAACCTCTACAACGCCACCAATTGAATCGCCTGCTTTTTTCGTTGCATCGATTGTTTCAACCATTTTTGCTGAAGCTACAGGGTCAATACAATAACAAGCATCCGCTTCAACAATTGCTCGAATTTCATCGGCTGTTTTGCCTTCAAGTAAAGAGGGGTCCGCCTTAATCCCTGCAATTTCTGTTACATGTGCAACAATTGAAATGCCTAACTCCTTTAATAATGCTTTTGCAACAGAGCCTGCTGCTACACGTACAGTTGTTTCACGCGCACTCGAACGCTCTAAAACATTGCGTAAATCGCGGTGTCCGTATTTCATCCCACCAACTAAATCTGCATGACCTGGTCGGGGACGTGAAATTTGGCGCTTCACTTCATCCGGGTCTATATCCTCTGGTAACGGCTCCGCCCCCATAATTTTCGTCCAATGCTTCCAATCATCGTTTGTAACGACTAACGCAACAGGTGAGCCAAGTGTTTTTCCATGGCGTACGCCTGCTACGATTTCAACTGTATCCGTTTCAATCTGCATACGACGACCGCGACCATGTCCACCTTGACGACGCTTTAAATCATGATTAATTTGCTCTGCTGTTAATGGTAATAGGGATGGTAACCCTTCAATAATAGTTGTTAATTGTGGTCCATGTGACTCTCCTGCTGTTAAGTAACGCATAAAACACTTTCTCCCTTCAACTCGCTAAAGTATATGTATTTTTCACTATAACATATTTTCGATAAAAAAAAAGCATGTTTTCCAAAATCGATGACGCCACCGTGTAATTATAGCCAAATTTAGCTAAAAATAATTTGCTTGTACCGTCCCATCATTTGGATTTGATAAGTATTTTGAAATCAAGCCTTTTGCATGTTTTTTATTGATTCGCTCAACCTTACTTAATGAAATACTTCGATAATATACGGATGGGTGTCGAGAAATGGAGGCATTAGCCTACTTTCCCGACACCCCTCGTGATTACACAATTGCTGATGTTAATCTATTGTCAAGCTACACCCAAAATATGTACTTTCGCTTGATTATTATTTTTTACGATAGAAAAATGTATCCTCTACCTCGAAATCATAACGTGCTGGATTGAAAATTTGCTCTGTTGAACCAACAAATAAAATTCCACCAGGGCGTAGCGCCTTACTAAAATTCGCATAAATTTCATCCTTCGCTTCCTCGGTAAAATAAATCATCACATTACGACAAACAATCAAATCAAAATTTGATTCGTATGAATCTTTTAGCAAATTATGCTTCTTAAACGTTACAGTACGTTTAATCTCATCCTTCACCTTATAAAATTGCCCTTCTTTTTCAAAGTACTTTGCTTGTACATCTTTTGGCACTTCCGCTAGTGAACGCTCTGGATATAAGCCAAGCTTTGCCTTCTGGATAACATTTTCATCTAAATCCGTAGCCAATATACCAATTTGTGCTAATGGAATATGATGCGACAATACCATTGCCAGACTATAAGGCTCCTCCCCAGTAGAACAAGCTGCACTCCAAATTTTCGGACGTTTGTTATTGCGTAAAAGCAGCGGGAAAATTTTGTTTTGCAATACTTCCCAGCGTTTGCCGTTGCGGTAAAATTCAGAAACATTTATCGTCATACGATCTAAAAATTCATTCATTAAATCGCGATCCTTTTCTAATGCTGCTAAAAAGTCTACAAAATTACGGAACCCTTTTTTCTCATATAAAGACGTTAAACGACGCTTCATTTGCGCTTCTTTATATAACGCTAAATCGATGCCTGTTTTTCGTTTTATCCCCTCTATAAACTGCTCATAATCCGTCATAGCTACATCGCCCTCCAACAAACCTTTGTGCTCTATTATAGCTGAATTTTTATGCAACTGAAATAGAAATTGTGAAACTATTTAGAATCATTATGTGACAGGCGATTACTTTGCTCCATTTCAAGTAAGGCTTGTTTTTCTTGTGCAAGCTCTAGGCGCAATTTTTCTGTTTCAATTGCATAGCTTTCCATTTTTAATTTTTCAAGCTCTGCTTCTTGTTCCATCATTTTAAGTTGCAATTTCATCGATGAACGTTTATGTGCTGTCATAATTGCTACTAATGGTATCGATGTCAGCAATCCCATAGTTCCTAACGTGATAATAATAGCTATCATAAAATCACCCCTACCTTTCCTTATCCTGCATTTCTAATAAAGTTTGCTTTTCTTGCTGTAGCTCTAAACGTAGCTTTTCCGTTTCAATCTCATAGCTTTCCATCTTCAATCTTTCAAGCTCCGTCTCTTTTTCAATCATTTGAATTTTCAGATTCATAGCATTCCGTTTATGGGTCGTTAAAATAGCTATTATTGGTATCGCAAGACCTCCACAAACTGCAAAAAAGCCAATTAGTAATCGCATTTCTTCAACCAAGCTATCCCTCCTCTACTTTTCATGCTGCATTTCTAATAAAGCCTGCTTCTCACTTTGTAATTCTAATTTTAGCTTTTCTGTTTCTTTTTCAAATGTTTCAAGACGCAGCTTTTCTAGTTCAATTTCCTTTTCAATTCTTTTTAAGTTCATTTTTTTATTTTTTAGAAATGTATCAGTCAACATACCTGCAACAACAATGACGACAATTCCAAGCCACATATTTTTTCTCTTCCTTTCTATCAATCGGATAATGTAATTAAGAAAATGTTCTTAATTGATTATACGTTATTTTCGTAATAACGTTTCATTTTAGTGTAAATTTGTTGGAAAGTTTTTTCAGGCTAAAGGTATTTCGTCTTAAGTTGAATAAAGTAGAATGGGGCTATTATTGTGGTTTAGAAAGTGTAAATGGCTGACGAGGAATTGACCGAAAAGTCCATTTTGTTTTGACACCGCATTGAAATAAATGTTTTTATCGCTTCCCTTTTACTGAAGGATAGCGCTGCTAAAGCCAATGTTCATCACATTTTTAAAAGAGGCGTTCTCTGTTTATAGGAATCAACATTTTGCGAAACATCATCGCTACTATCCAAAATGCCGGCTATGCAGGGCTTGTGGCACAGCCCCTTCCCTTTCACTTTAGATAACCACTGTTAAACTCCGTGTTCATCACGGCTTCAAAGGAAGCTCGCATTTTATAACACCAAGTAAAAGCGTCCAAAAAGCCGGCTATGCACAGCTTTTTGGACGCTCTTCTTGTATTTGTATTAAACTAACTCGCCTTCGAACCAAAGTGAGATTTCACGCTCTGCAGAAGCCAATGAATCTGAACCGTGAATTACGTTGTGTGATACTGTTACAGCGTAGTCACCACGGATTGTACCTGGTTGAGATTCAGATGGTTTTGTCGCACCAATCATAATACGAGCTAAAGAAATTACAGACTCGCCTTCCCATACCATTGCAAATACTGGACCAGAAGTGATGAAGTCTACTAACTCGCCAAAGAATGGAC
The DNA here is from genome assembly GCF_038593115.1 of Metasolibacillus sp. FSL H7-0170. NCBI lineage: Bacteria > Bacillati > Bacillota > Bacilli > Caryophanales > Caryophanaceae > Metasolibacillus > Metasolibacillus sp. FSL H7-0170. Next base: position 1,136,433 of record NZ_CP151964.1, read on the forward strand.
GCTCTGAATGCTCCGCATAGTGCTTCTCAGCTAATTCGCGAGATACGTTCATTAATTTAGCGCCTTTCATTTCGAAGCCGCGACGCTCAAAACGGTCAATGATATCGCCAATTACTTGACGCTCAACGCCGTCTGGTTTAACCATTAAAAAAGTTCTTTCGATTGCCATCATAAAACACTCCTTAGTTTTGACTAAAACAGGCTTACACCTACCGATAAATAGTACCAAAATAAGCTTGTAAACGCAACTATTTCTAAAATTTCCGCTTGCCAATAAAGAGCGCTACGTCACGCAGCTTTTTTTTCATCGGATTGTTTGGCAATGCTTCTACTTCCTTTAAAGCTTTTTGCAAATATTTATCGCTAATTGCTGTTGCTTGCTTGATTGCATCAGAGTGACGAACGTACTGTAGCATTTTCATACGCTCTCCTTCTGTTAACGTACCTGCAATAATCTTTTGCAAGTAAGGTTGCATTGTTACATCATCTTTTAAAAGCAACATCGGCAGTGTAATATTGCCTTGTAATAAATCGCTACCAGCGGGCTTGCCGAGCTCTTTATCCGTTGCTGTGAAATCCAATATATCATCAATAATTTGAAAGCTCATCCCAACAAAATAGCCGTAGCGCTTTAAACGGCGTGTATTTTGTTCATCTACTCCACCTACGACCGCCCCAAGCTCACAGCTCGATTCGATAAGCAATGCCGTTTTTCGTTTAATCCGTCTGAAATAATCTTTTATATGTTGATCCATCCGGAATTTATCTTCGATTTGAATGATTTCCCCATTACAAAGCTCTACCATCGTACGTGCCAATATTTGATGTGCACGTGGGTCATCAATTACTGTGACATACTCTAAAGCACGCGCAAAAATAAAGTCGCCAGTAAACATCGCGACACGATTGTTCCACTGCGCCTTAACAGTGCTTCTGCCTCTTCTCATATTTGAATCATCAATGACATCATCATGTACGAGTGAAGCCATATGGATTAACTCCAAAGGAACAGCGATATACTTCATCCGCTCAATTTGATAATCGCCAAATTTCGCACTAAGCAAGACAAATACTGGGCGGATGCGCTTCCCTCCCGCCTGCAGCAAATGTAGTGAAGCCTCGTTTAGCAAGTGTGAAGACGAGTTCAACGCTTTTTCTAATTCTGTTTCGATGATTTCTATATCTGATTTTAAGTCAGCATAGAGTAATTTTAACTTCATCTTTTCCACTTGAACAAACCTTCTCCCACTAAATTTCTTTTTTAAAGCCCTGATGCATTGCCGCTGCTCCACCACTGTATCCTTTGTAGCCAATTCGCTCAAACCCTGCGCTCTTAAACATAAACGCAAGCTGTCTCATACCGGGAAAATCATTTGCAGATTCTTGTAGCCATGAATATTCTTTGTAGCTTTTGGCAAATAGCTTGCCAAAAAACGGCATAATATATTTGAAATAGAAACGGAAAAGTTGACGATAACCTGGAATTTCAGATTGTGAGGTTTCTAAACAAACGGCCATGCCACCTGGCTTTAATACACGGTTCATCTCTCGCAGTACCTGCATATAGTCAGGTACATTGCGAAGTCCAAAGCCTATCGTTACATAATCAAATGTATTGTCTTCAAATGGCAGCTTCATTGCATTCCCCTGCAAAAGCTCTACCTGTGGATAAGGCTTCACTTTTTCCGCACCGACCTTTAGCATATTTTCGCTAAAGTCCAAGCCTTTTACAACACCTGTTTCTCCGACAGCTTCTGCGAGTGCAATCGTCCAATCTGCTGTACCACAGCAAACATCTAAACATTTTGCCCCGCGTTGTACATTCATTCGCTTCATCGTGTCTTTACGCCATTTCACATGCAGTTGAAAGCTAATTACGGAATTCATTTTATCATAGCCTTCTGAAATGCTTTCAAATACTTCGTGCACACGTTCCTCTTTCGATTTCGTCATCTTTTCAAAACCTTTCTATCTCGTTTCAACTTTTACGATTTGCCAAATAAATTGCTGTACTGCCTCTGATAATTGTAAAGTAGCAAGCTCATCTGTTAATAATTTTTGCTGTGTTTCGATTGCAACTGTCAATAAATGTGTTAGCTCTTGTTGTCCGAAACAGTTTTCCATCGCTCGTCCCACGGCTGTTGGGGCATGCCCACGTAAAGTGTACATTTCGTTTTGTAAACGCTGTATTGTTAATGCATGCATCATAACAGCACTATATTTACTAAAGGAATGCGCTTCATAAAATTTACGTATTATCGCCGTTTCAATCAAGCATAAACTGTCAACCCACTGCTCCATCGTTCGATATGTATCCTCATATGCAACAATTTCCTGCTCACAACGCTCAACAATACCTTGCGCTAATTTTTGAATGAGTGCTATATTTCCCGCACGAGCTAATATTTCATAGTAGCGCCCACTATAGTAATCGCCGGACAATACAGTTAATTGCTGCTCCTTTGATGTAGCATCCTTTTCTTTAATTTTATCATGTTCAAACAAAGAGGCTTGAACGATTCCTACAGTTGTTGCACTCTCCTGTAAATCGTCATGCCATAATTCTCCGTTTAAAGATGGTAAAAGTAAGAAAAACAGCTGAGTTTCATCAACGCTTGGGGCCTCTATGTATTGCAGTAAAGCTCTATGACGAACACGCACGAAAATAGACTCTTTTAATTGTTGTATTGCTTGTTGGATAGTTGTTGCATGCATAGATCTCTTACTCCATTTCGTTAAAGTAACTAAGCCCCCAATATACGGTGCCTATTGTTTTTTCGAGCCACTCTCAATCGTTCCATGCGCAGAGTGGATTTTTGCCTTGCCACGAATTTTCATTGCAGATGTATGCTCTGTAAATTGAGCAATCATCACTTCCCCTGCATCAAGCTTTTCTGAATGATGAAATTTTGTATCCGAACCACGTGTCAAACCAATTACATGAACACCGTCTTCTTGCGCCTCAATAACAATATATTCTGGTTGTGTCATTTGCTTTTCCCCCACCCGAGATTTTCTTTATCTATCATATCACAAAATGACAGAAATTAAGACATTTGAATAAACGAAATAACCTCTCTACGCTTTACCTCGTCTTCTTCGTAAATTCCACGCGCTACAGATGTCACTGTTTTTGAGCCTGGCTTTTTTAAGCCGCGCATCGTCATGCACATATGCTCTGCCTCAATTACAACATAAACGCCTTTTGGCTGTAGCATTTCCATCATCGTATCTGCTACCGTTGAAGTGATGCGCTCCTGCAACTGCGGTCTGCGTGCTACAGCTTCGACACAACGCCCTAATTTGCTTAAACCAGCTACTTTGCCATCTTTCGGTATGTATGCGATATGTGCCTTACCATAAAACGGTACAAGATGGTGCTCACACATCGAGTAAAATGGAATATCCTTTACAAGCACAAGCTCCTCATGCTCCTCATGAAATACAGTGCTAAAATACTCGCGCGGATCTTGCGCTAAGCCGCTAAACATTTCAGCATACATTTTGGCTACACGCTTTGGTGTATCAAGAAGTCCCTCACGCTGGGCATCTTCCCCTACCGCCTCTAAAATCATTTTTACTGCTTCTTCAATTTTTGCTAAATCAACATTCGACATATATGGCCTCCATCATTAAGTTACATTGACGTTTCTAACAAATGAATCGTAGCATATCCTCACAATAAGTTCAAAGAACACTTATCGAAAGATAGCAATTATACTTGTGCTCGCTTTTCGCTCTGATTATCCCCCGAAAGTTTTAGACTGTGCTATCTTGTAAAGAACAACTGTGCGACAGGGATTCACCTTTGTATCAATTACGCCTCGTCGTAATTGCGTCCAGACTTTTTCAACCTGTTTGGTGGAAGTTAACCTAAAACCGTCACATCCTATGGCATCCGCCTGAGCTTGGGGCAACATGATATTGGCCACCCCGTCATTATCTTAAATGCTTCCGTTCATCTCGCCACGTATACAGGTGGGATACTTCTGTACCTGTCGTCTTGCTTTCAGTACAAAAATCATTCACCCCTGCGATTATTTGTCGAAAAAACATGCGCTCAAAGAAGTTAAACGTTATCAGCAATGCAAAGTTTTATAATCTTTTTACGAACGAAAAAGAGCAGCCTTCAGTATAAGCTGAAGGCTGCTCTATGTAACTGCACAGACGCGGAAATTACTTCACTGCGTCTTTAAGCGCTTTACCCGGTTTGAACGCAGGCACTTTGCTTGCAGCGATTTCGATTTCTTTACCAGTTTGTGGGTTACGACCTTTACGAGCCGCACGCTCACGTACTTCAAAGTTACCAAAACCGATTAATTGTACTTTGTCACCCTTTGCAAGAGCACCTTGAATTGTATCAAATACAGCTTCAACCGCTTTAGAAGCGTCTTTCTTAGAAAGACCTGCAGCTTCAGCAACAGAGTTTACTAATTCTGTTTTATTCACACCATTCACCTCCTCTCAAAGGGTCCTGAACCTAAATCATGTAAAAAGAGTAACACATAGAAAACCGCTACGCAACTTAATTTAGCTATGTTTGTCCGAATATTAGCGTTTTTTTTTAAGAAAATGCAAATAACAGGACAAAACGCCTAAAAATAGCGTCGTCCTGTTATTGAAAAGGAACTTTTTACTACTAGATAATAAATGTAATTAACCCTCTATCGCCTTCGTTTACCATACGCTCAATTGTTTGTCGCATTCTCTTTTTAGCAGTTTTTGGTACAGTATTCATTTTATAACGAATACTTTCCTTTAATACTTCATGCAATGGCGTACCAAATAATTGGGTTTGCCATAAAGATTCTCGGTCATGCTCGAACGCATATTGTAAATCTTTTAACAATTGCTGACTGTGAAATTCTGAACCAATTAACGGCGCAAACTCCGACTCCATGTCGACACGAATAATATGATAAGACGGCGCTGTCGCTTTCATACGAACACCATAAAAATTATTTTGCTTAATTAATTCGGGTTCATTTGGTTCAAACTCATCTAATGTCGGTAATGTCACACCATAGCCCTCTACACGTGATTGCTCAATCGCATCTCGGAAGCGAGCTTGTGCCTTCTTCGCCTCGGACGCCTCTTTAATAAATAATAGCCAATCTTTTTTCGTGTCGATTGGATGCTCTAGCCATTCATTACAGATTGCTTTATAAATATCATTTTGTATCGTTAAACGTACCGTTACAACCCCAAGCCCTGCATCGACACGCTCCACTTCACAATTTTCTACGAAATCTAAGGCCTTCAAAAAATTTGTCGCCTTTTCAACATCGCGAATTTTTTCTACATGCCCTACCATCTCATTTGCTGCTACGGCTAATGATTCATTAATATAATGTGTACTATCAAGCACATCTACCCAGTCAGGCTTTTCAACCTCAATATATTCAATTGGAAACTCATATAAAGCCTCCTGTAAAATATAAGCAATATCAGAGGTTGTTAGCTGGTCAATTGATGTTGCAATGACCGGTACTTCGTATGTCTCAAATAATTCATTGCGTAAATTGCGTGTTTCCTCTCTCGCTGGCATCGAGCTGTTTATAACAATGACAAAAGGTTTTCCAATTTCCTTTAATTGCTCAATAATCGCTCTTTCTGCTACGACAGCAGCTTGACGCTCTATCCCGTTAACCGTACCATCAGTTGTTACGACTACTCCAATATTGGCATGGTCACGTATTACTTTATCTGTACCGATTTTAGCAGCATCCTGAAACGGAATTGCTTCTGTATGCCATGGTGTATGCACATATTTTGGACCATTTTCATCCTCATAGCCTTTTGCCCCATCAATAATATAACCGACGCAATCTGCAAGGCGAATACGGAAGCTTAAACCATTGTCACCGATAGCAATCGGTGCTGCATTTGCAGGAACAAACTTTGGCTCTGCTGTCATAATGACAGGTCCCGGTGAGCTTTGTGGTAGCTCGTCCAAGGCGCGTTTACGATCATCTTCACTCATAATATTCGGTAAAACAAGAGATTCCATTACCTTTTTTACAAATGTTGATTTTCCTACACGGACGGGACCAACAACCCCGATATACACATCCCCATTTGTTCGTGCTGCAAGCTGCTGAAAAATTTGTTCGCTAATAGGCGCTCCTCCTTTACTTGTATAAACTTATGCCTATCTAGCTGCAAATATGAAAAAGACCTTATAACGTGTTATTAAATGATTTCTTGTAATCTCTTTTAAAGTTGTTTATTTGCAAGGTTTTTAGGGATATTTTATTAACAGGCTTGTCAAAATTGTTGAAGGGGCTGTCTGAAAAATGTATATCTTTTCGGACAGCCCCTTGCTTCTATATTAAATATTCGCTAAAAACACTACTTTTGCGGTGGTCACAATAAATTGTTACTATCCCCCTTGATAATATTATTTTTGGGGCTCATACATAAAGATTGGCTCATTGTTTTCATCAACTGTATATGGCAAAGAATAGGCAGGTACAACAGGATAATGCTCTACTAATAGCATTCGAATATCGTCCCCTTGCTGCGGTGTCAGTCCTTGCTCCTTAATAAATTGATATAAATCGATTGAATAATCGACATATAGTTCTCCTTGTGTAGAAACAATTACTGGTAATTGATTATTAGAATATGGACTAGCCACTGTCACATCTTCCTTATAACCTATTTTTTTGAAATCAATTGTATAAATATACGGCGTTATACTATCTTTATATTGCGGGTATTTCGTACCAATAAAACGTATTTTTACTTCTCGAAGTCTTTCTGGGACACGTAAATCGACAAGTTTAATTGTTGGGTTTTCTTCTGGATTCCAAATGATATATTGAAAAATCCCACCTTTTTCAAATGAATTAGCTGGCGGAGATGATAAATATTTTGGAACAAGCTTGTCAAAATCAACTAAATATTTAATAAAAATATCTGTATCCATATCACGTGTTTTTATTGGTAAAACACCTGTATCTGCTTGATACTCGGTAATTGCACGTTGTACTGATGCTAATTGATCCACGTCAGGTACTTGATTTTCTACTTTACGTTCTTCTGGGTACGCACAAGCTGTCAGTAGAAGCGTGGATAAAAATACGGTAGCAAGCATTATCCATCTTGTTTTCATTCTAAAAATTCCCCTCTACAATCTTTTAATTCGGCCATGTCGCTATAATTAATACCATTAAAAAAGAGCCAATAGCTAGCATAACATAAGCGATTAATTTTAATATAAACGATAATACGATATTATTGACCCATTTACGAGTGGCTGAAATAATTAAAAGAGAAAGAAACAATAAGCCAATCGAATAAAATGATATCCACATAACATCAAGCGCAGGTATATGTCCTAATGGACCACGTGCTGTATTTAATAATAAGTAGGATGCGTCCATAATTTGATGATTCACTACTAAAACCGCCTTTCTATTTAACTCCGTCCTATCTCTACACCATTGTAAATTATATAGTGCTGCTAAACAAAATAATAGGGCTGTCCTTAAAGTTGATAAACAAACTTTTCAGAACAACCCTTTATTATTAAAAGCCCAAGCCATTTATGGATAATTTATGACACTTTGTTTCGTATTAACGGGCTGTACAAAATCGTTAGCGAAACTTGGAGTGAATAGCCTGTAAAAAGCTACTTTCGGTCAATACTACAAGGCATGAGGTTTTCCCCCTATTGCCAATTTAGTCGGCGTTGAGGAAAAGTCCCCCTTTATTGGAACTCGTCTATTTCAGGCTTTTTCATACGAATCATTAATTCATCCACTGCCTCTTTCGGCGTTTTGTCGCTAAATAACACATCATAAAGGGCAGCAGTAATCGGCATTGCAACATCGTATTTCAAAGCAAGCTGATGTGCGGCCTTCGTTGTTCGAATTCCTTCCACAACCATACCCATTTGCTCTAAAACTTCAGCGAGCGGCATTCCCTTTCCAAGCATATTACCTGCGCGCCAATTGCGTGAATGCACACTCGTACATGTCACAATTAAGTCGCCCATACCGGTTAGGCCAGCAAAGGTAAACGGATTCCCACCCATTTTTACACCTAGTCGAGTTATTTCTGCCAAGCCACGCGTAATAAGTGCTGCTTTGGCATTGTCGCCATAATTTAAGCCATCTGTAATTCCTGCTGCTAATGCAATGACATTTTTTAAGGCCCCACCAATCTCAACACCTGTTATATCCTCGCTCGTGTAAACGCGGAAGTAACCGTTCATAAATAAGTCCTGTATTTTTTCGGCTGAAAAAGAATTTTCACATGCGGCGGTTACTGTCGTTGGATGTTGTAAAACAACTTCCTCCGCATGGCTCGGCCCTGATAAGACAACAATATCCTCAATCAAATTGTCCCCGATGCTTTCTTGCATCAATTCAGAAATGCGCAGTAAAGTATCCGGTTCAATGCCCTTTGACACATGAACAAATAGCGTCTTTTTTTGTAGCAAATGAGCTAGATTGCCGCACACTTCTCGAATCGCCTTTGTTGGTACAGCAACAACAATTGTTGATGCGTGCTCTGCAGCTTGTGCAAGATTAGCCGTCGCTACTAAGTTTTGCGGCAATATCGTATTTGGTAAATATTTTTTATTTGTATGCTGTTTATTAATTTCTTGTGCTTGGTCTTCTCGGTGCGTCCAAAGAAGCGTGTTATGCCCGTTTTCTGCAAGTACAATGGCAAGCGCCGTCCCCCAAGAGCCAGCTCCTAAAACCGTTATTCGCTCCATCTTTTCCCCTCCAAAACTAATCGCGTGCGCGAGTAATTAAGCGAATTGGCGTTCCTTCAAAATCAAATGTTTCACGTATACGATTTTCAAGGAAACGTTCATATGAAAAGTGCATTAATTCCGGCTCATTTACAAATACAACAAAAGTCGGTGGCTGAATCGCCACTTGTGTTGCATAATAAATGCGCAAACGACGTCCTTTATCAGCAGGTGCTGGATTACGAGCAACAGAATCCTCAATCACTTCATTTAGAATAGATGACTGGATACGCATTGAATGATTCTCACTTACCCGCTGCACAACAGGTAAAATTTGATGTACCCGCTGCTTCGTTTTCGCAGATACGAAAACAATCGGTGCATAATCTAAAAATAAGAAATGCTCACGAATTTGCTGTGTATAGAAATTCATTGTTTTTTCATCTTTTTCAATCGCGTCCCATTTATTCACAACGATAATTACTGCTTTCCCAGCCTCATGCGCATAGCCCGCGATTTTTTTATCTTGCTCTTGAATGCCTTCATCCGCATTCAATACGACTAAAACAACGTCGGAGCGCTCAATAGCTCTAAGTGCACGCAATACGGAATATTTTTCAGTAGACTCGTACACCTTCCCTTTTTTCCGCATACCCGCAGTGTCAATAATAACGTATTCTTGACCATCATACGTATACGGTGTATCAATGGCATCACGTGTTGTCCCTGCAATATTGCTCACGATTACTCGGTCATGTCCTAAAAAAGCGTTTACTAAAGAGGATTTTCCTACATTCGGGCGGCCAATTAATGAAAACTTAATAACATCATCATCATATTGCGCCTCATCCTCTTGCGGGAAATGCTTTGCACACTCATCAAGCAAATCACCTAAACCTAAGCCATGTGAGCCTGAAATTGGCCAAGGCTCACCAAAACCTAATGAATAAAAATCATAAATCATTTCACGCATATCTGGATTGTCAATTTTATTTACAGCGAGTACAATTGGCTTTTTTGTTTTGTATAAAATTTTCGCTACTTGCTCATCGGCAGCCGTTACACCTTCGCGACCATTCGTCATAAAAATAATAACATCTGCCTCGTCGATAGCGATTTCTGCTTGTTGGCGAATTTGCTCTAAAAACGGCTCATCCCCAATTTCAATTCCACCTGTATCAATAATATTAAAATCATGTGTTAACCATTCTGCCGAACTATAAATACGGTCACGCGTGACACCTGGAATATCTTCCACAATGGAAACACGCTCTCCAACAATGCGATTAAATATTGTTGATTTTCCCACGTTCGGACGACCTACGATGGCGATTACTGGTTTTGTCATCTGTACTTCATCCTTCCAACTTTCGAATCTCTACGTAATTATACACGAATTTTTCTATTATAGCATGTAATGCGGTAAAGTAAAAAGGAGAAGTGAGGCTAGATGAAAACACGTAGATAGTGCAAGAAAATCAAATAAAGTGAACCTTCAATCAGTGGGGGTTTTCTTCATCCCCCACTGATTGGTAGTTTCACCAATCGGGTTTTTACAGGCTGTTGGATCCCCCACTTAAACATCTTGATTTTATCTGTTGTTTTGAAGTGGGGGTCTTACAGCCTGTTAATACGGGATAAAATCCGCTGCCCTTAAATTTCTGTAGTTGCTTAACTTTTCTTTGATTTAAAAAGACAAATAGACTGCTGGAAGATTCCAACAGTCTATAAACATTTATTATTCTTTCGTAAAACCTTTTAATTGGTCACCGATTACATCGCTAAACGAGAAGCCTGTGTTTTCTTCTGGTAATTCGTAATCGAACTCTTCCTCTTTATCTGGGTTTTCAAGAAGCTCTTTAATGCTAAGTGATAAGCGCTTTTCTGCTGCATTCACATCTAGCACTTTCACTTGTACCTCTTGCCCTTCCTTTAATACCTCGTGTGGCGTATTAATATGCTTATGTGAAATTTGTGAAATATGCACAAGTCCTTCTACATTCGAAAATACTTCCACGAAAGCACCAAACGACACAAGACGGCGGACTGTACCTGTTAAAATAGAGCCTTTTGCTGCGCGCTCCTCGATATTTTCCCAAGGTCCAGGTAATGTATCTTTAATCGATAATGAAATACGTTCATTGTCTGCATCAACAGAAAGAACCTTTACTTTAACAGCTTGCCCTTCTGTTAAAACAGTTGAAACATCGTCTATATGGTCATGAGAGACTTGTGAAATGTGTACAAGCCCATCTACACCGCCAAGATCAATGAATGCGCCAAATGCCGCTAAACGCTGTACCTTGCCTTCTAGCACGTCACCCTGTTTTATATTTTCAATTACTTGCTTTTTCTGTTCGGCTTTTTCTTGCTCCACAACAGCTCGGTGAGATAAGATTAAGCGACCTTTCTCCTTATCAAGCTCAGTAATTTTAAAGCGCATCGTTTTGCCACGATAATCTTCAAAATCCTCTACAAAATAATCCTCTACTAACGATGCTGGGACAAAGCCTCGAACGCCTAAATCAACGACTAGACCGCCCTTTACAACATCCTTTACTTCAGCTTCAAATGTTTCACCTGATTCAAATTTCGCGATTAAATCATCCCATGCTTTCAATGCGTCTACTTTACGCTTAGATAACACATATGCTTCGTCTTCCACTTTCGTAATCATCAATTCAAGCACATCGCCTACTGAAACTGCATCAGATGCCTTTTCAATGTGTAAGCTTGAAAGCTCGCTAATTGGAATAATCCCTTCAAACGGGGCACCCTCAATCGAAACCGTAACAGATTTATCGTCCACCTGCTCCGCAGTACCTTTCACAATATCTCCTTCATGAAATTCCTTTTCTAATCCTAAGTTCATTTCTTCAGACATATGTAACCCTCCTTCGCATGTTCCACTTTTATTTTATTCGAAATAATGAATAAAAACAAAAAAATCCCCTTTTGTCATAAAAAAATCTTACAATTATGCTTACATAACGTCATGCGCTAACTTCAAAATTGCCTCTGCCGCTTCATCAATTGTTAAGTCGGTCGTATCTAAATACACTGCGTCAGCAGCTTGAATTAACGGTGAAGCTTCCCTTTCGCTATCCAACTTATCACGAAGGGCAATTTCTTCTTGTAAACGCTCAATAGATGATTGAATCCCGCGACGCTCATTATCAAGGTGACGACGACGAGCACGCTCTTCTACCGAGGCAGACATAAATACTTTTAGCTCCGCTTCTTTTAAAACATGTGTAGCAATATCTCGCCCGTCCATTACAACACCGCCACTTGCAGCTAATTGCTGCTGCATCGCAACTAAAACTTCACGTATATTAGCATGTGCAGCTAGCTGCGAAACATTCGCTGTTACCTCATTCGTACGAATAACATCCGATACATCAATACCATCTACGTAAACAAGTTGACCATTATTAGACGGTGCCAACTCGATTTTTGTTGCACTTAACATCTTCTCTAGCGCGTCGCTATCATCTAATTGTATGTTTTGTTGTAGCGCTTTATGCGTTACAGCACGATACATCGCTCCTGTATCGATGTATGTAAAATTTAATTTTTCCGCTACAATTTTCGCAATCGTACTTTTCCCTGCACCTGCTGGGCCATCAATTGCAATTTGAATTTGTTTTGTCATTCATATATCCCTACTTTCCTTACCATTCCATTATATATGAAATAAGAGACGATCGTTAGCCAAATAACTTGAAAATAGGCTGTAAGGAACAGGAGCTGTCCAAAAAGTATTTCTTTTAAGACACGCCCCTCCTTACAGCCTCTGTGTTACCCCGCATTAACGGGCAGTATGACTCTCCGTTCTAAGATTCACTGCCCGTAAATGCCCGATTAGTTCAACTAACAATCCGTGGAAATGCTTCCACTGATTGAAGTTTCACTTTATAATTCGTTTAATTCTTTTTTGCGCTGAAGCAATTGGCGCTCAAAGCATAAACGCACAATATGCTGCTTATCAACATCATCCGTATCTGTCAGTTGCATTGAGGCAATTTGCATCCCGTTTTCCTCATAAATACGAACAACGCGTGCATCTGTTTGTACATACTTTATCTCACCGTTGACAAAAGGAAGTACAACTGTTAATTGAACCGTATCATTTTCCTTAAAGTTGGTCGGTTGAGTTAAACGCAGAGATAACCCTCCGGCGCTAATATCTTGCGCGATAAATTGATAGAAAGTCCCATCATATTCTACCGCTACATCAATTGGTGTTTCAATCCGTACAAACTCTCTTCGTTGAATTTTTGTAAATTCATTGGCTGGCGGACATGAAAGCATCACCATCGGTATACGATCGTTTTTCCGCCCCATCACTTTCGTTGTAAAGCTATAGCTATTACCCTCCGTATAAAATACGGCATGGAACTGTGCTCCATCCAGTAAAAATGCTGTTTTTTTCGTGAAATCATTGATTGGATAATCCACGTAAATAAGATCGTCATCCTTTTCCACCACTTTACACCTAAATTTCTCCATTCTTTCTGTATACATTGGCTCTAACATTAACATCGTTCCAATTTTTAATTCCATGATTTTCTCCTCGTGCATTTACATTTTCTATGTCTATTATCGCACGCGGTTTCCAAATTATCTATATTATTATTCTTCAATGCCAACTTAGGTTAATGTATCAATTTGAATGACTTCATGTGTTGTGCCATCTACAACAACACGGAATGTATCATACTGTTTATCCGGTAGTCGTGCAATAACTTCATAGCATAGACGTAGTTCATATGCATCATTTTCTGTGTAAATTTTCTTTTCATCCTCTATTACAACGCCTTCACCAAAAAATGCCGACCAATCAATTGGCTTTAGCTCCTGCTCTTTAATCGTTTCCTTTTGGATATACTCCATAGCATTAATACCGAGCACTTCGCCGCTATCCTTTGCAATTTTCACTTGCACACTATCAGGGTAGACGAGCGCATCATTTACTTTACGTGTGAAAACAAAATGCCATGCTATATGATTTTCTCTCATTTCTGTGATGACTGTATCTTCAAACCCTGCATCTGCCATTATTTTTTCTGCTGCTTGTACAATTTCCTCATGCGACAAAGCAGTATTTTTCATTGGGCGCTCTAGTAAAAATGATAAAACATGGCCACCCTTTTCTGTAATATCGGCATAACCTATACGCGAGCCTCTAACAAATTGAATATGATAAAACGGATACGGGGCATCATCGCGACTTTTTGTAACAGTCATTGTTGCATCACTAATTAAAGGGAATACTGTTTGCAATCTTTCAAGTGCTTGTGCCTTCGTTAACGGCTCATCCATTAAATGCTGTAGCTCACGCTTTTTCTGATAATCACTTTCGCTTGCCGTTAAAGGAAAGTCGGTTTCATTAAAACTTTTCAAATCAGCTGATACTTTCGCAAAGTTTGAATTTCCTACTTCATCAGATGTAATTTTCGACCATTTTCTATAGTCGCCATCTTGCTGAAAGTAATTTGCTGTAGCAACAGTCCATTCTTCAGTTAAGGCATGTAAATTGCCATTCACTGCTTCCATCTTTTTTCGCCATTCTGTTGCATCTTTCGTTGCCGCAGTACGTTTTGCTTCATCTCCAATACGGCCTAAATAACGCATCCAATCATTTGCTACATCCTGATGTAAGGGCAGGCGTGAAACTGCATTACGCATATCACTACTTACACGCCAAATCGTATCAAGCTCTTTGTGTAATGCCTTTTCATCTTGAAAAAGCATTGATTTGGCAATAGAAGAATGCAATAAAGAGAGCTTTTCTGACGCATTCGTTAACTCATTCGTATAATGGGCATGTACAGCCCTTTCCAATGAACGCTGCTTTGTCGTTACATCGTACGCATAAACAGCTAAAATCAATACAACAATACCTAATAAATAAACTGCATTTCTCATACTTCACCTCTAATAGCAAAAGATATGTTGACCTATTTGCTTAATTTGTGGACGTGTCCAAATCCATTTGCTCGTCGCTGTTTTCGGGTTGAAATAGTATAGTGCATTTTCCGTTGGGTCCCAACCATTCATTGCATCAAGCACAGCTTGTTTTGCTCGTTCATTTGGCGTCAACCAAATTTGACCGTCTGCCACTGCTGTAAAAGCAAGCGGCTGAAAAATAATATCGGAAATACTGTTTGGGAAATCGGGGGATTCAAGTCGGTTTAAAATAACTGCTGCCACTGCTACTTGTCCTTCATATGGCTCGCCGCGTGCTTCTCCAAAAACGGCATTTGCCATCAGTTGCAAATCACGTTCTGTATAGTTAGGGGGAAGCTGCATAGAACCACTATTGGAATTATTTTTACTACTTTCCGTACTACTACTGCCTCCTTTTACTTGATGTTCAAGTGGCATACCACCATAGTGTGTAAAATGGCTACCTTTCGCAATTTGCTCTTTAACAAAACTCTCGTTATAGTTCGACTGTCCAACTAGCTTTTGTTTTGTTGTGCTACCCGCAATACCATCTACCTCTAAGCCATAGTCCTGTTGAAATTCACGCAATGCCCAATACGTGCCATAACCAAATTTGCCATCAATCTTGCCATGATAATAACCTATATACTGCAAACGGGCTTGCAGCTCAATAACATCATCTCCAAAAGCACCGCGCTGAATCACTTGTGCCGAAAAGGCATCGGATTGCTGCGGCTGCAAAAAGAGTATACTTAGCAAGAAAATAATGAATAATTTTTTTCTCATGCACACCTCTCCTTTTTTCATAGCATGCGAAGTGCGCCTTGATTTATACATCTGATATTTATTTTTCTAATTGGAGCAGAGCTTTCCTAACAAAAAAGCAAAAGGTATCTGGAAAGTGGCGTGTCTGCCTACTTTTCAAATACCTTCTAATGTCGATTGTTTTCAATTAAATGTTCAATTAAATGTTGATGGGCAAGCTTTACTTTACGTAAGCCAAACCACCATAAAAACAGCATAAACGGCACCATTAAGTAAATAAAATTGCCACCTAGCGTCCAAATCAAATTATAGCTAAAATGCAACGCAATCGGAATAAATAACGATAAAAATAAATATTCCTTTTCTTTATCATTATTGGAAAACTTATTTTTCCCAAAATAATAGCCCATTACAACACCAAACAATGCATGGCTTGAAACAGGAAGTAATGCTCTCACAAAGGCTGTATCTAAGCCAAACGATAATAAATATAACACATTCTCAACAGTAGCAAAGCCGAGTGATACAGCCGCACCGTATAAAATGCCATCATATGGATCATCAAACTCAATATGTCTAAAAATGAGAATAAAAATAATAAGCCACTTAAAAAATTCCTCAATCGTACTTGTAAACACAACATTGGTCATAAATGGAGAGGTAAGCGCTCGTTCTTCTTCCACCACATATTGAATAAATAAAATAGGAAATGTCACCACTGCCCCGTATAAAAATGCTTGAATAAGCGTTCTACGTGGCTCTGTAGCCATTTGATTGCGCATATAAAAATAGCCTAAAAGAGCTAGTGCTGGAGCTATCGCTGCTGATAATAGTATGAACATATTGTAAGCTCCTTTTCTATATAGATAAAGTGAAACTTCAATCCGTGGAGGTTTTCCTCCTCCCCACTGATTGTTAGTTGAACCAATCGGGCTTTTACGGGCCTCCCACTTATCATTTGCGTATTTTCACTTAAGTTTGTCTTACTGCCCGTTAATGCGGGGTAAAACATTCCTTAACAATTTATTTAGATATTGTTATTATAACATTAAATGCATTCATACTGATTTCAAAAGGGGATTTTTTTATGTCAAAAAAAACGATTTTATTAATTCATACGGGTGGTACGATTTCAATGAAAATGAGCGCGGACACAGGCGCAGTTATGCTAAACGAGCAAAACCCGCTAAGGGCAGAGAAGCATATGCTCTCGACCTACGCTAATATTATCGAAGTAGAGGCGTTTAATTTGCCGTCACCACATATTACGCCAAACGAAATGCTACTGCTGCGCAATTGTATTGCTGAGCATGTTGATAAATATGCAATTGACGGAGTAGTGATTACACATGGTACAGATACATTAGAGGAAACAGCCTACTTTTTAGATTTGACAACACGCTATAATTTCCCCATCGTTCTAACTGGGGCAATGCGTTCTTCCAATGAACTTGGAGCAGATGGCGTATATAATTTATTAGAGGCAGTGCGTGTAGCCTGCTCAAAGGAAGCACGTGAAAAAGGGGTACTTGTTGTTATGAATGATGAAATTCATCATGCATTTAATATTACAAAAACATCGACTTCTAGCGTCAATACCTTCCAAAGCCCGCAATATGGCCCTATTGGCTTAATTACAAAAAAGACAGTACATATCCATCATATGCCTGTAAAGCGCCAATTTGTAGAAGTTGAAAAAATAGAAAAGCGCGTCGCTCTCCTAAAAGCTTATGCAGGGATGGAAGCCGATTTAATTGATGCGGTGGCTACATTACAATACGACGGACTTGTGTTAGAGGGCTTTGGACAAGGTAATGTCACACCTGCCGTGGCAAAACGTATCAAAACACTTGTAGCAAACGGTATGCCTGTCATTCTTGTATCACGTTGCTTTAACGGTATTGCAGAAGGGGTTTACGGTTATGAGGGGGGAGGCAAGCAACTAGAAGATGCAGGTGTTATTTTCGCTACAGGCATCAATGGTCAAAAAGCTCGCCTAAAGCTATTAATCGGCTTAAACCAAGTGCATCATCCTGTCGAGCTGAAGGACTTTTTCTAACTATAAAAGCGCCCAAAAAACCTTGCGGTTGCCGGTATTTTGGACAGTAGCGAGGATGTTTCACAAAATGTTGATTCATATAAACAGAAAACGCCTCTTTTAAAAATGGGATGAACATTGGCTTTAGCAGTGTTATCCTTCAAGCGATGAAAACATTTATTTCAATGCGGCATCAAAACAAAATGAACTTTTCGGACAACTACTTTATAAATAATTATAACAAAAAGCAAGCTCCTAATAAGATGAATGAAAAATTCCTCACATCAAATTAGGAGCTTACTATATTTAAGGACGTCGTGGTGCTTTAAATTTCTCCTGAACCGCCTTCGCAATCATCCCACCATGGAAGCGTCCATTCTCTATAAAGATTTCATTGGCATTATTACCTGCCGCAATAACACCTGCGATAAATAGATTTGCAACATTCGTTTCCATTGTCTCCTCATTAAAATGCGGGCGACCAGTTGCCGCGTCAATTTCGACACCCATTGCGTGAATAAAGTCATGGTCAGGGTGATAGCCTGTCATTGCAAAGACGAAATCATTTGCAATTTGCAAATGCTTGCCTGCTTTAGAAATAACGACTTCATCTTCATAAATCGCTTTTACTTCGCTATCAAAATGCATCACAATTTCACCTGAGCGAACTAAAGCATCAAACTCTGGTAGCACCCATGGCTTGACACTCGGCGAATATTCACTCCCACGATAAACGACTGTAACATGTGCCCCAGCCTTTTGTAGCTCTAACGCGGCATCTACAGCCGAGTTTTTACCACCAATAACCAATACCTTAGTATCGAAAAATGGGTGTGCCTCTTTAAAATAATGATAGACCTTTGGCAAATCCTCACCTGTAATGCCCATAAAATTTGGGTTATCATAATAGCC
The DNA here is from genome assembly GCF_038593115.1 of Metasolibacillus sp. FSL H7-0170. Lineage (NCBI taxonomy): Bacteria > Bacillati > Bacillota > Bacilli > Caryophanales > Caryophanaceae > Metasolibacillus > Metasolibacillus sp. FSL H7-0170. The sequence goes on from NZ_CP151964.1 coordinate 1,154,807, forward strand.
TGTTGCAATGATGACATATGGTGTTTCATATAGTGCTTTACTCGTTGTAACTTTGAAGTTGTCGCCACTTTTTTCTACCTTTTCAACCTTCTCGAAGCGGTGAATATTAATTTTTTTTGCACGCACAACCTCACGATAATAAACGAGTGCTTGATTGCGCCTCGGCTTTCGTTCCTCCACAATAAACGGTACATCACCAATCGCTAATTTTTCACTCGTGCTGAAAAATGTTTGGTGTGTTGGGTAATTATACAGCGAATTAACGATATTGCCTTTTTCAATCACAACAGGACGTAAACCAATCGCCTGTAACTCAATTGCCGCTGCCAAGCCACAAGGACCACCACCGACAATTAAAGCGTCTACTTTATGCATACTTCATTCTCCTTACTTTTCTTCAATTGTCACATCGATTACGTGACACTCTGGCTTCGCACCTAAGCGCAATGGCAATAATGTCGTACCATAGCCATTGCTTATAAGCGTCGGCACTCCATTTCGCACAGAATAAGAGCCTTTCGGATGCACACCGAATTTCCAAAAACGAATTTGTCCGCCATGCAAATGTCCACCCATCATTAGCTGCGGTGTAAAATAACGCTCTACACGATAAAAAACTTGCGGATTATGTGAAATAAAAAATGTAATATCATCCGTTTGGCATTTCGCAAATGCCTGCTCAAAGCTATATTTTTTTGTGGATGTATCTTGAATGGCGCTAAGCCATATGCGATTTTGCCCTGCGAGTAATTGCGCATCATTTTCAAGTATTGTCACATCCATTTCAGCAAATAACTGACGTAAGCGTTGCTCTCCTACTTCATGGTCATTATTTCCCCAGACAAAGTAAATAGGACCGAGTTGCTGCAACTGTTCAATATTGCTGCGCACCCGCTCAAATGGTGTACGCCTATCGCATAAATCACCGCCGATAATGACCGCCTCTACTTTTCCGATTGCTTTTAGCATTTGTTGGTTAATGAGACGCAAATGAATATCTGAAATAAAAAAAATACGCAAGCTTTGAGGGGTTTGACCTTGCAGTTGTAAAGGATGATGACGCACATTATTTTCAAATGCTTGACGCCACATATACCAAATACATACGCAAATAATTCCTACTCCTATTAATATGAATTTCACACTTTAAAACCCCTATTCGATGGCATTTCTTACGGAAACAGGGCTACCTAGAAAGGTTAAATCCCTCTAGGTAGCCCTCTTAGTATATTACAAAAAACACGTCATTCGTTAATATTTGCTTTATTATTTTTTCATCTTATTGCGGAATAATAAGTGTTTGTCCAACGACAATATTTTCTGAGCTTAAATTATTCGCTTGCATAATTTTTTGCACGCCGTTTCCATTATTATAATATTTTAAAGAAATACGATACAGGTTTTCATTTGGCTGAACGACATGTGTTTGAGATGAGGCTAGCTTTTCTGCATCTTCCTTCGCCTGTTTTTCAGCTTGTGCTTTTGCTGCTGCCTCTTTTTCGGCTTGCGCCTTTGCCTGTGCTTCTTTTTCAGCCTGTGCTTTCGCCGCCGCTTCCTTTTCGGCTTGCGCCTTTGCTTGTGCCTCTTGTTCAGCCTGCGCTTTCGCTGCCGCTTCCTTTTCAGCCTGTGCCGCTGCCTCTTGCTCAGCCTTCTCTTTTTCGGCTGCCGCTATTTGCTGTTCATTATTTTCAATAGATGGCTTGTTCGGCTCCACCGTAACCGAACCATCCTTTTCCACTGCTAAACTTTTCGGCTCATAAAAGAAATGTACATAGCCTAATACAAGTAAAGGTATAAATATAAACAATATCGTCATATTTCGAATAAGTGGGCTTTTTCGTTTTTTAGGTTTTTTACTTGTGCGTGACTTTCTTTCTAATCGACCATCAAATTCGATTTCTTGACGGTGCTCTTCAATTTTTTCTCTATAATTTTCTTGTGTCACAACACACCCCTCCTTACACTACTATTCTATAAACATATTATGACTAAATTCTACAAAAAAATCAATCGCGCTTCATCCTAGCAGTATTCGCTGCAAACGCTCCTGCCATGTTAATTGCTGGTCTGGCTCTTCAATAATTAATTGTGCAGTAAGTATTTCTTCAAAAATAAGACCACAATTTTGGCAGCAATTCGCCGTTTTTTCAGTTAGTTGTTGACCGAAATAATGAACAATTTGCTCGCGCATACAATTAGTCGAGTGTACGACTTGCAGCATTTCCTGTACCGCTTTATATTTATCTAGCTCCATTTGCTGCAAGCGTATTTGCACAGCTTCACTACTTTCCTGCTGCATCCAATAGTGCAAAACACGAAAAGCCGTTTCAGAAATCCCGCCAGCCTCAAGCATGCGCATCGGATTATGTCCGCTTGCCAAGCAGCTCATATATTGTTCAATATGCTGCGTTTTGGGCAAATCCTCCGTCACGATAAATTGAGAAAATTGCTCATCTCCATCTGCATAGAGCAATGTCGCTACTGCCGGCTGTCCGTCCCTACCTGCACGACCAATTTCCTGCATATAATTCGCAATATTTGATGGCATAAATTCATGAATCACCTGACGAATATTACCTTTATGTACACCCATGCCAAATGCATTTGTTGCCACAATCCAATCTAACTTGCCGCCTAAAAATTGCTGCTGAATAAATTGGCGGTCCTCCGCCTCCTTGCCTGCATGATATGCCGCCGCTGCAATCCCACGCTCGAGAAGCGCTAAGCTAAGCGCCTCTGTTTTACCGCGCGATTGCGTATAAATAATGCCTGGTCCCTCTGTCGTTTTAACATGCTCAAGTATCCATTTGATTTTTTCATCCTTCTGTTGAAAAAAACGCTTTGCTAAGTGAATATTCGGGCGATTCACTGAATGTAAAAAATAAAAAGGAGACTGTATTGATAAATAGGTTTCAATATCTTGCAATACCGTTTTAGTTGCCGTTGCAGACAACGCTAAAATGGGCGGTTTATTATTAGTTGGAATGATTTCACTTAAACGCAAATAATCAGGACGAAAGTCAAAGCCCCATTGCGAAATACAATGTGCCTCATCCGCTACGATAAGCCCAAGCCTCATCTCCTTAAGCCGCTCCTTTACTTGAGGTTGCATCAGCATTTCTGGGGATGCGAAAATAAAGCGATATTCATGTAAGAAATGTAGAGCATAGCGCTTTTGCTGTGCTGTTAAAAATGAATTTAGAGCTATAACACGCTTTTCGCCAAATTGCTTCAATTGGTCCACTTGGTCTTGCATTAAAGATAATAGCGGGGAAACAATAAGGACTGGTGCATCTAATAAATAGGCTGGGAGCTGGTAGCATATGGATTTCCCCATACCTGTTGGTAATAGCGCAATGACATCTTGTCCGGCTAAAAGCTGCTCAATTACTTCTTTTTGCCCCGGTCGAAAGCTCGTATAACCAAAATGCTTTTGCAATGCTTGCTCCAACATTTAATTGCCCCCTCTCGCTAATACTAAACGCAATTGGAAATAAGTAAGATGCGGTAAAGCCTCACGCAATACTTTTAATTTTTTCGTAGCCCGTGATGAAATCTCATGTTGCACCTGTAGAAGCTCCTCCTGCTTAACAAAATGCTCAATTGGAAAAGTGGCATCGTGCATCGCTAGCTCAACTAAATGGTCCTCTATCGTGCTTTGCTTGAGATTTCTTGTATGGGCTATTTGCTGGAGCGAAAAGCCTTGCTCAAAAAGCCTTGCTGTTTGAAAGGCCGAGTCTGTTAGTGGCATGCGAATGCGGAGCTGCTGCGCAATATCAGCTAAATACGGATACTGTGTAATATGCTGAAGCCAATTATGTAAAGCGGAAATATAAAGGAGCTGGACATCCATTTCCGTACGCTCTGCATGATAGGCAAGCTGCTGCCATGTAAAGCCGGGCATACCGACACCTGTTAAACGATTGATTAATAGCTCTCGCTGCTCTTCTGTTACAGCCAATGATTCCAAGCTATCTGTAATTTCCTGCAACAGCAACACTTGTAAAGCCCCAGCTTGATATTGGTGACGTCTTAAAAATTGACGTGCAAAATACTGTATTTTTTCATCGCGTTGAATGGGGATAAACGCTTTTATCTTCGCTGATTGATGAGATAATGCTTGCACAATAAGAGAAAGACGCGCATAAAAAATATGCTCGTTGCCTCGATAATGCCAACCGTCAAAGGTGCAAGGAACGCCCTTTTTCGCCTGCTCTATCCCACTAGCTGTCAATGTATAATAACCAGCTTCATCCATATGTAAATAGTCTGCTTCCACAAAAAGTTGAACAGATTCATTAAACTTTTGTCTTGAAAGTTTTGGCAGTAGACTAAAATAAGCATGCAAGGAAAAAATGCCAGCATCCTGTATTGTTTGCCCTGACTTTTTACCACGCAGCAAATGATAAGCAGAGGCTACGGTTCTTTCATTATTTAATTTTAAGAAAATTGCTAGTAAAATTTGTTGAAAAATCAACGCTGCCTCCCACCTTCATTCGACAATTTACTTCCAGTATAGCGCAGCTAACAGAAAAAACCTATTAAGTGCTAATTCTCTATTTTACATTTTAAATTGTGACAAAGCACATTGCATTAGATGAAGTAGTAACAGAAGGCTTTGAAGCGTTAATGAAGGAAAAAAATCATATTAAAATTCTTGTAAATTCACAAGCTTAATTTAAGGCTGTAGAGAAATACAGGCTAGCGCCCAATTTTCCTACAGCCCTTTTCTTTTATACGCATTCGACGATTAACTTCTCATTGTAAAGCTCCACAAACACATCGACAACGGCTGGGTCAAAATGCTTGCCCCTTTGCGCTTGAATTTCCACCATTGTTTCTTCAGGTGTCCATGCCCTTTTATATGGACGCTCATGTGTTAGTGCATCATAGAAATCTGCTAATGCAACGATTCGCGCCTCAATTGGAATAGCCTCACCTGAAATTCCGTTTGGATAGCCTGTCCCGTCCCAGCGCTCATGATGCGCTATCGCAATTTTGCGTGCCATTTTCAGCGTTGAAAACACGCTATTCGCTAAAATATCTGCACCAATTGTCGTATGTGTTTTCATCCGTTCAAATTCATCCGCCTCAAAGCGCCCAGGCTTTAGCAATATATGATCTGGAATGCCGATTTTCCCAATGTCGTGTAAAGGGGCTGCTAAACGAATAAGCTCTATCTCAGCTTTTGGTAAATTTAAACGCTCTGCAATCAAGCCAGATAAATGACCGACACGCTCTGTATGCTCGCCCGTTTCATCGTCACGATACTCTGATGCCTTCGCCAATAAATTTAAAATTTCGTATTTTGCCTGCTGTAGCTCCTGCGTTCTTTGCTGTACTTTCTCTTCCAATAATTGATTTTGCATACGTAACTGACCGTAGAGTACACGTGTTTGTAATAAATTTGTTATGCGTAAAACAAGATCAATTCGATCAATAGGCTTCGTTAAAAAATCGCTAATCCCCTCTTGAAAAGCTTGCTTCTTAGCCTCTGGTGTTAAGTCTGCCGTCAGCATTAATACCGGCAAAACCGCATCTTTACTACGAATCGATTGAAGTATTTGAAGACCATCTAAACCTGGCATATGCAAATCAAGTAAAACAATATCGGGATTTTTCTCCTCAAAGAGAGGTCCTGCTTGAAAAGGGTCCATTGTGCTATATATATGCTCAAATCCTGCACGACGTAAAATGCGCTCTAATAGGCTGACATTATATTCTTGATCATCAACGACTAAAATTTTTGCTTGTTTTATTTCTTCCATTCTTCCCGCTCCATTCATCTACCTGCTAACGCTTTCGTCATTTTTTCAAGTAAACGCTCTAGTACTATCGGCTTCGTATCATAGTCATCACAGCCTGCTTGATAGGCCTTTTCCTCATCCTCTTTCATTGCGTGTGCTGTTAAAACAATGATGGGAATATGCTTCGTCATTTCGTTCGCCTTCAATTGCCTCGTTGCCTCCCAGCCATCAACTACTGGCAAGCTTAAATCCATTAAAATCAATGCTGGCTGCTCCGCTATCGCATAGTCAATTCCTTGTTGTCCATCCTCTGCCGCCACTACAAAAAAACCTTTTCGAGTTAATCTTCTTGCCAGCATATCACGATTCATATCGTTATCCTCTACAAGCAAAATAGTTTGCATTTCATCAAATCCTTTTATTCTTTAATTAAAATTTCCTCGATTTTCTCCAGCAGCATTTTATGTTTAATCATCCCTTTTTGCACGATGCTCTCAACATAGCTACTCAGTTTCAAATGCTCTTCTCCGGTCAATGTTTTAGCAGTTACGACAACAACAGGTATATCACGCCATTCCGTTATTTTCCTTAATTCATCAATAAATTGGAAGCCATCCATTTCAGGCATCATTAAATCAAGTAAAATCAGTTGTGGCTTTTCATTTTTCACACAATCAATTGCATGCTGACCGTTGCGTGCCTGCGTAACAGCATAACCTTCTTTATTTAATAATTTAGTCATCAATTCACTTGTCATTATGTCGTCTTCTACAACAAGCACCTGCAATTGCTGCTTCTCTGTAACATAACGCTCTAACGCACTTACTAGCGACTCTTTATTAATTGGTTTTGTTAAATATTCAGATGCGCCAAGGGAATAGCCTAAAGACTCATCCTTCACCATCGACCAAATAATGACGGGTATATGCTGTAACTCCTCATCATTTTTCAAAGCCGTTAGCACACTCCAACCGTCCATGCTCGGCATTAAAATATCTAGGCAAATCACTTCAGGCTGTAGCTTTCTCGCCATTTCCAGCCCTTCCTGACCATTTGGGGCATAAGCTAACGTCCAGTCCTCCTTTGCTAAATAATGCTTCATTAATTGGTGATTCAATGGCTCATCATCAATATGCAAAACATTTACCTTGCTTTTCTTTTCAAGCTTATGCACATCTGCCTTATCGACTATCATGGATTCTTCTACTTTTGACATCGGTAGCCAGCACGTAAACGTACTGCCAACACCCACTTCACTTTCAACGCTAATTGCTCCGCCTAATATTTCACTAAAGCTTTGGCTAATTGCTAAACCAAGCCCTGTGCCACCATACTTTCGCGTTGTGGAAGCATCTGCCTGAGTGAATGGTTGAAATAGCTTGTCTACTTGCTCAGCAGTCATACCAATTCCCGTATCCTGAATACAGAAGCTATAGCCTGCTTGCGCTTTGCGCGTTTCTTCTTCAACCGTAATTGTAACTATGCCATCTTTCGTAAATTTACTTGCATTGCTAATCAAATTAATTAAAATTTGCCTTAGCTTCGTCACGTCTGTTGTCATTTCGCCATCGCTTATTCGCGCTACTAATTCATTATTATTTTGGTCTACAAGTGGCTTAACTGTAGCAATAACATCTTGTACAAGCTGCTGAATCGCAACTTTCTCGAAATATACCTCCATTTTGCCTGCCTCAATTTTTGAAATATCTAATATATCGTTTATTAATGAAAGCAAGTGGCTTCCTGCATTTCGGATTTTAGTTAAATCATCAACAAATAATGTTTCCCCTATATCTTCCGCTTCCTCTGCCAGCATCTCACTATAACCAATAATAGCGTTAAGAGGCGTGCGTAACTCATGGCTCATATTCGCTAAAAATTTACTTTTTACCATATTTGCCTTAATCGCTTCATCATGAGCCTGTTCAAGCTGCGCTGTGCGTTCTTTTACTAATTGCTCCAAATTGCTATTTAGCTCCTTCAGCTCTTCATTCATCTTATATATCTCTTTTGTTTTCTCTTCAATTTCGGAATCCTTAAACGAGATTTTATTCGATAAATAAATACCAAGCAAAGAGATAATTAATGAAAACAATGTACCAGTTGAAATGAAATAGCCTAGAAACTGTTGATTAAAAACGACTCCTGCACTAGATTTCATATTTTCATCTATGTAAAAATGCGCTGCGTGCATCCCAACATAATGCATACCAGCAATAGCTGCCCCCATAATTAATCCACTTCCGAGCTTGGCAAATGTTTTCGGATTCCCCTCTCCATTTCTAAAAAAGAATGCCAATAAAAGAGCAACAAAAGATGCTAAAAGTGCAATTATTATAGATAAAGCAACAAAAGATAAATCGTAAGAAATACCAATTTGCATCGCTTCCATACCAATATAATGCATTGCAACAATTCCAGTAGCTAATGAAGCACTAGCGCTTAATAAGCGCGGCAATGTTAACCGGCTATTACGACTGACTAAATGCAGTGCTATAAACGAGCCAATAATTGCAGCGATTACCGAAATAATGACAATAATAATATTATAGGCAACAGGTACTGGTAGTGAAAATGCCAGCATCCCTACAAAATGCATCGACCAAATACCTAGCCCCATAGCACTCGCTCCAAATAGCAGCCACAGTAGTCTAGATCTCCCTTTTAAATTACTAATTCTTCCAACCAAATCTAATACCGTATATGCTGCTGCAACAGCAACAATATATGAGAAAATGACTAATATTGTATCATGAGATCCGTGTATATGTTCCATAAAAAAACCCCCCTATTTTTAGGTCAACACGAAAATTAATTGCCTAAACTTTTTTCTGTATTTGTATCGGATTAATTCCAACAATATTTAAAGCAAAATAGAATTGAACGCTTTCTCTCCACAGCTTTCGCTACATTTGTACTAATTAAAATACCTTCTAAATTCTCATTTCACTCCATATTATAATCATTTCTCCAAGTCCCTGTCATGCCTGACACAATTGCTACGCACTTAGACATTTCTATGACAATCAAGTATTGCCTGTTGAAAAGTATAGTGAACCACTATAGAATAAGAAAGAAGCTTATCAGAAAGCGAACGGAAAAAAGGAGAGAATCTAATGCCAAAATATACAATTGTCGATAAAGATACATGTATTGCTTGTGGCGCATGTGGCGCTGCGGCACCAGATATTTATGATTACGATGATGAAGGGATTGCCTTCGTTATTTTAGACGATAATATGGGAACATGTGCTGTTCCAGAAGATTTATTAGAAGATATGCAAGACGCATTTGAAGGTTGCCCAACAGATTCTATTAAAGTAGCTGACGAAACATTTGACGGTGACTCATTAAAATTTGAATAATATTTGGTGAATCTCTCAAACTTCATAGAGATTTGCAAAATAATGATGACAAGTGTTATTACAGAGCATGCAAGTAGAAGAAAAATCTATTGCGTGCTTTTTTTTATCGTGTTATAGTTATTTTTAGTAGTTGGTACTAATAACAGATATTATTGTACTAAAGGAGTGCAAATGATGGATATTTTACAATTAAAGAATAAGAATGTTGTTGTGATGGGTGTTGCGAATGAGCGTAGCATCGCTTGGGGCATTGCAAAAAAATTATTTGAAGTAGGCGCAAACGTTATTTTCACGTACCGAAAAGAACGTTCAAAAGGAAAAATTGAAAAAATGCTAGCTGATTATACAGATTATAAAACGGCTGTTATCGAGTGTGATGTAAATAGCGATGACAGCATTGCACAAGCTTTCAAGCAAATTAGCACACAGTTTGGCGACATTCATGGCATCGTCCATTCAGTTGCCTTCGCACATGCAGAGGATTTAAAAAATCGCTTCCATGAAACTTCACGTGAAGGCTATGCTTTCGCGCAAGATACAAGCGCATATTCATTAGTTGCTGTTAGTAAAGCAGCGAAGCCTTATTTAGCGGATGGTGCTTCCATCGTTACGATGAGCTACTTAGGAGCAGAGCGCGTATTAGACGGCTACAATGTAATGGGCGTCGCAAAGGCAGCTTTAGAGGCAGCTATGCGTTATTTAGCGGCTGACTTAGGCACAGATAATATTCGCGTCAATGCAATTTCTGCTGGTGCCATTCGTACACTAGCAGCAAAGGGCGTACCAAGCTTCAACCAAATTTTACACAAAATCGAAGAGCAATCGCCACTAAAGCGCAACACAAACCAAGAGGAAGTTGCAGACATGACAATTGTAATGCTCAGCACACTATCGCGTGGCGTAACAGGCGAAACGATATATGTAGACTCTGGCTACAATATTATGGGATAAAAAAGCGTCCAACAAGCCATGCGGTTGCCAGCTTGTTGGACGCTTTTATTGGTCTTTGGATAAATTGTTTGCTCAGCAAAACAGAGAGGGGTTTCCTTACATTAAAGTGAAAACATCAAAAAGATATCTCATTTTGCACGTGGGGCTGTCTTAAAAGATTAAATTCCCCCCAGCGCAGTGAAAAATCCACTTTACGCTCATTTTATTTTAAATTCAAAAAAATGCTGCTAAATTCAGTGTTTCTCTCGTTTTCAAAGAACCTTCTTGCTATTTTAACGAGTGAATTTTTTAAAATAGCACTATCAAAAGCGTCGAAAGAGCAGGCCACCACACTGCTCTTTCGAAGCCTTTCCCCTTAAATAAATTGCACGAACTCGTTTACTGGCTTGCGATAGCCTCTTAAACGGCGACTTTTTTCCTTTTCCTTGCCAATTGTAATCATTAATACAACTTCTTGATTAGCAGGAATTTGCAGAAGCTCACGCACTTTCTCTTGGTCAAAGCCAATCATCGGGCATGTATCCCAACCTCGATTTTTAGCTGCCAGCATAAACATCATCCCAGATAACGAGGCGTTACGGATAGCCTCCTCCTTCATAAACTGCTCTCCTCGACCTTCGTAAAAGACCGTATTTTCCTTAATGAGGTCTTGTAGCTCTCCTTCTGTAATGATGCCTAAGTCACGCATCCCTTGATTCAAGCACTCTGTCTGCCGATAGGCATAGCGATCACCTGTTACGATAAGAACAGCGGAGGCACTATGCACCTTGTATTGACCGTTAGCTGCTTCCCGTATTTGCTCCTTCTTCTCCTTATCCATCACAGCGTAATAATGCGCATGCTGTAAATTAAAAGCTGTTGGCGTATATTTCACGTCATCAAAAATTTCTTTTAAATCAGCCTCAGTAATCAGGACATCTAATAAAAAGTTATTAGCTGAACGACGCTGCTCAATTAGTTGTTGAAATTCCATATGATTAGCTCCCTTATTCATACTCTTTTTCGATATTTTTCGTGCTACGTATAGTATCAATTGGTCGTACTAAGCGTTCAATTTGCTCACGCTTTGGCTCTAAAAATGGCGGTAAGGAAAGCTTTTCCCCTAGCGTTTCATACGGCTCATCCCCCATAAAGCCTGGACCATCTGTTGCTAGCTCAAATAAAATTTGTGGTGCAACACGAGTATATAACGACTCAAAGAAATGGCGATTGACATAGCCTGATGTATGCAAACCAAAGCTTTCAAAATGCGTCTGCCATTCATCTAGCATTGCACGATCCTCCACACGAAATGCTGCGTGGTGTACCGTTCCAAAACCTTGACGTGCATTCGGCAGTACCGTATTATGCTCTACGATAATTTGAGCGCCATTCCCGCCTTCGCCCACTTCAAATAAATGGAACGAATCTTCCTGTGCAACTTCTTTAAATAGCATTACTTTTTCTAACATTTGCTTGAAGAAAGAAAAATCACTAATGCGAATAAATATTGGACCTAATCCTGTAATTGCATATTCTAATGGAATCGGTCCCTTTTCCCACGGAGTACCTGAAGCAACACCATTATTTGTTTCATCGGAAATGAGCTGATAATGCTGTTCATCAAAGTCGACAAAAGATAATATTTTTTTACCAAATTGCTCTTTTATACCTGTATGCTTTACTTGTAAACGATTAAAACGCTTTGCCCAATAATTAAGTGCCTCATCTGTTGGTACACGGAATGATGTTTTTGAAATTTCATTTGTACCATGTACCCCCTTTGGAATACCTGGGAAATCAAAAAACGTCATATCTGTTCCTGCTGAACCTTTATCATCAGCAAAAAATAAATGATATGTTTGAATATCATCTTGATTGACCGTTTTTTTTACTAAACGCATCCCTAATACGTATGTGAAAAATTCATAGTTCTTTTCTGCACTGCTTGTAATTGCTGTTACGTGATGGATTCCTTTTAAATGATTCATTTGTCATTCCTCCGATATCGTATTTGTTCATAATCCGTTTTGTCGATTATTGTTAACTTTCCACTAATATGCTGAAAAATCCCGCTAACCAATCCTAAAACTCAAATTACCTCGAATTCGAGATAAATTTACCATACATATTTAACGCTGTCAATCACTTAGAAGAAAATATCTTGAATTCGAGATATTTTTCTTGCATATTCAATTTTCAAGTAGTAAAGTGGAAGCAACAACATACAAGGAGCGATTGATATGTATACGATTCCAGGACATCATCATATTTCTATGCTAACAAAAGATGCGAAGCAAAATAATCATTTTTATCGTCATATTTTAGGGTTGCGCCGTGTAAAACTAACTGTGAATCAAGATGACCCATCGATGTACCATCTCTTTTATGGGGACACAACAGGTAGCCCAGGTACAGAATTATCATTTTTTGAAATGCCTTTTATTGGACGAACACACCGTGGCACAAATGCTATCACACAAATTGGTTTACTTGTCCCTACAGAAGACAGCTTAGTTTATTGGCAACAACGCTTGGCGAACTACAATGTAAAACATGGTGAAATTACGACATATGCCAACCGCCCTGCCCTCCATTTTGAGGACGAGGAAGGTTTACGCATAGTACTCCTTGCCGCAAATGGCGAAGTGATTGATTACTGGCAAACATGGGCTAAATCGCCTGTCCCTGCAGAGCATCAAATTTTAGGTATGGGTACTGTAGAAATAACAGTGAAACGCCTTGATAAAATCGCAAGCACATTGCAAATGCTTAATTACAAAGAAATAAGTTGCACAGAAGATGAAGCAGTTTTTCAATCAATTAAAGGGCAAGCCTTTGGTGAAATCGTCATTAAAGAGCTGGATGGTCCTAGTGAAAAGCCCGGTCGTGGCAGCATTCATCATTTAGCCATTCGCGTGCGCAATCATGAAGAGCTCGCTTATTGGGATGAGCGTGTTAAAGAGCTCGGCTTTCCCACATCAGGCATTATCGACCGTTATTATTTTGAAAGCTTATATTTCCGCGAGTCAAATGGTATTCTTTTCGAAATTGCAACTGACGGCCCAGGCTTTACAATTGACGGAGATATAGCAACACTAGGCGAAAAATTAGATTTGCCACCATTTTTAGAAGGGCGTCGTACAGAAATTGAAGCGCACTTAAAGCCAATCGAAGGAGACGAATAATTATGCAAAATTACCGCATCGACCCAACTAAAGGGATAGAATTTGGACTTTATTCTCTAGGTGACCATATGGCTAACCCATTAACTGGAGAGCGCATTTCAGCACAGCAGCGTATTCAAGAATTAATCGAAGCGAGTACACTAGCAGAACAGGCTGGTATTGACGTATTTGCTGTTGGTGAAAGTCATCAAACACATTTTACCTCACAGGCACATACGGTTATTTTAGGAGCAATCGCACAGGCTACAAAGCATATTAAAATCGCGAGCTCTGCTACTGTTTTAAGTGTAGCTGACCCTGTACGTGTATACGAAGATTTTGCAACAATTGACTTAATCTCAAATGGGCGTGCTGAAATTGTCGCAGGGCGTGGCTCTCGCGTTGGCGCTTATGAGCTATTCGGCTATGACTTAGCTTATTACGAGGATTTATTCGAAGAAAAACTAGAACTATTAATGAAACTTAACGAAAAAGAAAAAATTACATGGGAAGGACAATTCCGTCCACCTTTAATTAATGCGGTGATTTATCCACAGCCAAAGGAAGGCTCATTGCCGATTTGGCGGGCAGTTGGTGGTCCGCCAGCAAGCGCAATTAAAGCGGGACATATGGGTGTGCCAATGATGCTCACAACATTAGGCGGACCAGCTGCAAACTTTAAAGTTTCCGTCGATGCATATCGTGACGCTGCAACTGAAAGCGGCTTCGACCCAGCCAACCTACCAATCGCAACAACAAGCTTATTTTATGTGGCAGAAACAACACAACAAGCAATCGACGAAATGTATCCGCATTTACACAGCGGCTTTCTAGCGATTCGGGGTAGTGGCTATCCTCGCCACCAAGTTGAGCTTGGTAGCAATACAAAGGATGCTCTCATGGTCGGCAGCCCACAGCAAATTATTGAAAAAATGCTCTACCAGTATGAATTATTCGGTCAACAACGCTTCATGGCACAAATTGACTTCGGCGGTGTTCCTTTCAATCAAATAATGAAAAATATCGAATTAATTGGGGACGAAATTATTCCTGCGATTAAAAAGTACACAAAGCAATAACAAAACTTTGCTGAAACATCACCGTAGGGTCGTCTGAAAAGCCATTTTGCGATGAGGATAGTGACAAATAAAGTAGAAGCAGATGTTTTTAGCGAATATTTTATCTAGAAACAAAGGGCTGGAGTTGTCCGAAAGGTCCATTTTGTTTTAGCACCGCATTGAAATCAATGCTTTCATCGCTTCATTTTTACTGAAGGATAACGCTGCTAAAGCCAATGTTCATCACATTTTTAAAAGAGGCGTTCTCTGCTTATAGGAATCAACATTTTGCGAAACATCACCGCTACTGTCCAAAATGCCGGCTATGCACGGCTTTTTGGACAGCCCCAGCCCCTATTTTTAGTGAATATTTCTCTTCTTAAAGCTACCGCCGCGCACTTCGGCTACGTCTGTAATAACAATGAAGGCATTCGGGTCATGTTCTTTGACAATTGTTAAAACTTTACTTTCCTCCATTCGAGTAATGATACAATGAATCAACTCTACTGGTTCATTTGAAAATCCACCAGTACCTGACGTGTATGTGATACCACGTCCTAGTCGGTCTTGAAGTGCTTGTCCAATATTTCGTGCATTTTTACTAATAATTTGTACTGACTTTGAGCTTTCAAGCCCTACTTGAATCACATCAATAACAATTTTTGCAATATAGTATGTAGCTGCAGAGTATAATGCACTTTCCAAGCCATAAATAAAGCTTGCGCCTGTAAAAATAAAGGCATTAATAAATAAAATAACATCCCCTACCGAAAAAGGTATATTACGTGATATAAGTACAGCAAGTACCTCCGAGCCATCTAGTGCGCCACCATTACGTAAGACGATACCAATTCCAACACCGAGCAAAACCCCTCCTGATAATACGATAAGCAAAGGGTCTTTTTCACCTAAAATAGGCGCCATGCCAGACATTAATACTGCTGAAATCGATAAAGTTACAATCCCAATCGAGCTAAGTATCGCAAAAGTTTTCCCTACTTGCTTGTAGCCTAAATATATAAAAGGTAAATTTAAGACGAACAGTAAAACACCTAGTGGAACACCAAAAAGATAGTTCCCCATAATGCCGACACCTGTTACGCCACCATCAATCACCGCATTTGGAATTAATACTGCCTCTAGCCCATAAGCAGCAATCGCTGCTCCAATAATAATGAATATTGCACGGCGAATAAATTCACCTTTCGTACCTATGTCCATCCATAAACCAACTCCTCTTTCATTTTTACTTTTCTATTATTACGCAATTTGGTTATTGAGAAAAGTAAAAACGCCCCACATTAAAAATTTCTTTTGTCCATGTGGGGCTTCCTTTTTATTTTTGAATAGTAGATTGCTGTATTGCTAATAATTCTGAAATCGTTACAAATGTATAGCCTTGCTCCTGTAGTTTTGGTAAAACCTGCCTCAACGCCTCAACCGTTTGCTCGCGATTGCCTCCTCCATCATGAAATAGGATGACATCACCTTCTTTGGCACTATTCACTATACGAACGATTTTTTCTACTCCTGGCTCCTTCCAATCCTCCGTATCCAAATGCCATGACCACATCACAACTTTATAGCCTGAATCTGCAATGGCATCAATCATCGCATCCGTATACTGCCCACCAACAGGACGGAATAGCTTAGGTCTGTTCCCCGTAATTTGATATAGAAGTTCCGAAGTTTGTTCGATTTCTTTCAGTAACTTAGGTACTGTCGTCTTTAAAGGATGCGTATACGTATGATTGGCAATTTCGTGTCCATCTGTGTCTATACGCTCTATAAGCTCGGGATTTTTCTTGGCATTTTCACCAATAATAAAAAATGTAGCCTTCGCCTTATGCAATGCAAGCAAATCTAAAATCTCAGATGTATATTCTTTATGGGGACCATCATCAAATGTAAGCGCCAAAACTTTTTGATCTGTATGAATATCCCAAACAACTTGCCCCGCTTCTTCATAATATTGCCTACTGCGATTAGCGGCCGCCTCTTCCTTTGTTGTTAAAAAACTAATGATAGCCAGCAAAAGCACTAGTGATATGAATACGTATATTTTTTTCAACACGTCACATCCTATATAATATTTTATTAATAGTATTTGTAGGATGCGACAAAAAAATGCCCTTATTTTTAAAGCACTATGTAGTATTTTTTAGCAAGTGGATACGACAGATTTATCCCGTATTAACAGGCTGTAAGACCCTCACTTCAAATCAGCAGGTAAAACCAAGATGTTTAGGTGGGGGATCAAACAGCCTGTAAAAACCCGAATGGTGAAACTACCAATCAGTGGGGGATGTAGGAAAACCCCCACTGATTGAAGGTTCACTTTATCAAGCTACTTGGTAGAAGTTCATTGAGGTGCGAGACTTCTGTACCTATATCTGTCGCCTTGCTATCGGTACAAATCAGATTTGTCGCTACGCTTTCGGTATAAAAACATACGCTTCTGCGATTACTCGTCGCAAATAAATATACTGAAAGAAGTTAAAAATTTCCCTCCTCCCTTTTTTTGCATGATAAAGTTTATCATGCTAAACTTTTAATAGTAATAAAAAAGAGAGGGCGCTCGTACGTATGAAACTATTAAAAAGACTATTATTCACGCTTGGCATTGTTATTATGCTATTTGTGCTTGGAATATATGCATTACTTACTATTTTTTCTTCTAATCAATATGAACAGTCCATTCCTAAGACGATTGAGGAGGATTTAAGCGTTGAGCTGTTTATTGGCACAATCGGAGAGACTGCACGTAAGCTAGCTGCTGAAAATGATTTATATGCATCCGTTATGCTTGCACAGGCAATTTTAGAAAGTAATAAAGGACAAAGTGGGCTTGCTACTGAGCCGAATTACAATTTATTTGGTATTAAGGGCAAATATAAAAATAACTCTGTAACGTTGGAAACACAAGAGGACGATGGAAATGGTAATCTAACAACGATTTTAGATGAATTTCGGAAATACCCCTCCTATGAGGCTTCCTTGCGAGATTATGCTAATTTATTACGCAATGGTGTGTCATGGGATAAAGCATTCTATCACGCTACCTTTAAAAGTAATACTTCCTCTTATCGTGATGTGACAAGCTATTTAACAGGTACTTATGCTACAGATACAAATTATGAACAGAAGTTAAATCAATTAATTGAACAATATGACCTCGCTCAATATGATTATCCAATTGAAAATAAAACAACAGTCACTGTATCAGCAGATGATTCTTTAAACAGTATTGCAGAAAGCTATAATGTGAGCATCACATCGCTGAAACAGTGGAATAAGCTCCAATCAAGCTCTTTACAGGAAGGGCAAACATTGATGATTTATGAAACGCCTATCCAATAATAAAAGTTATCTAAAAAAGCTGGCTCCAGTGGTTGTCACACTAAAGTGAAACTTCAATCAGTGGATGCTTTTCTCCACGGATTGTTAGTTAAACCAATCGGGCTTTTACGGGCAGTTGTTCTCCCACTTATCCTTTAGCATATTTTCACTCAAGCCTTAAAGTGGTCGCCTTACTGCCAGTTAATGCGGGATAAATGGTCACTATTTTCGTCGCGAAGGCGTGTCTCAAAACATTTTTTCAGACATGCCCTCTCAGACATTTCTTCATACCTTTGTTAAACGCCAGTTACGCTTTGTTGCTAAAATGCCGAGTCCACTAAAACTAATAATTGCAATTACTGTAAAGAGCAATGTCATTTGAAAATCAGCGATAATAATTGTGTCAGTCACAAAGCTTAACCCATGGTTCACTAGTTTCCAAGGTGTCCAAGTCCAAAATCCTCCAATTGCCGAGTCAACAAATAGACCGACTGGTATAAGTATAATAGCAATTGCTGCTGCCACACCTGTTTGAAATGCTGCGCTCATTGCAATTGTAATGGCCATTACAAGCACTAACCAGACACAATAGGTTAATAGCATTTTTACAAAATCATCAACGGCAACCGAGCCAAATAAAATGACTGTATAATACATACTTGCCAAATAGCCTAGTACTGCACTTACTATACTAACGATGGAAGCCATCACCCATTTACTCATAAAAATAACTGCTGCTGAAATTGGGCGAACATATAATAATGTCGCGGTTCCATTATGGCGCTCCCGACTTACAGAGCCAATAAATGCACTAATTAAAACAAGTAGCCCAATCAATTGATATTGTCCCGTTGTTGATAATAAAATATCAGCCGCAGTCAACTCAGGAAAAAGCATTTCAAAGCCTTCCGGCATATTGCCAACTGCTGCTAAAATATCTTCAATATAATAATTAGTTAATGGCTCTGTAACACCTAAAAATATAAAAACGAGTGGTATCCATAAAAATTTAAAGCTACGCCAGCTTTCTAAAAACTCTTTTTTCAGCAATACCGAAAATTGTGTCATTGCTACGCCACCTTTCTCATCAATTATGCCTCTACCGACACTTTCAGCAAGCTCTTTGCAACAGTCGTCGAGGACTCTATTTTTATCCCACAGTAACGGGCAGTAACCCCCTTACATCATGACTTCAGTGATAATCAGCTTCAGGATAGATGGGAATTCAACTGCCCGTAAAAGCTCGATTGGTTCAACTAACATTCAGTGGAAAAAGCGCCTACTGATTGAAGTTTCACTTTATAGTCAGTTAACTATTCGATACTTGTTGTTACGCCTTTGGGGTATCCGACATTTGCTGAATCAAAATAAAAATTTCATCTAAGCTTGCTGTTACACGCTCCACTTTAACAATCTCTAATTGTTCTGTAGCCAATAATTGTAGTACTTGCTGCATCGTCTGCTGTATTGGTAAATAAACAGAAAGACCATCAAGCTGTCCAGCGTAACGCACTGCGAAATTCGCAGCCTCCTGCTCCCGGACAAATTGTATATGATATCTTGGGTCAGCATACTTTTGCTGAATTGATACTAATGAACCTTGCTCTACTAACTGTCCATTTTTCATAAATAGCACCTGATCCGTCATTTTTTCGGCATCATGCAAAATATGCGTTGAGTATAAAATCGTTGTCTGCTGCTGCAATTCTTTTAATAAATTCATTATTTCCTGTCGTCCAATAGGGTCCAGCGCTGATACAGGCTCATCTAATAGCAACAGCTTTGGCTCGTGAATAATTGCCTGGGCAATACCGAGACGCTGCTTCATTCCCCCAGAAAAAGTTGCTGTTTTTTTATGTAGTGCATCACCTAACCCTACATACTCTAGCATTTTGATACTTTTCTCTCGCAAGCCCCTTGCAGGCACGCCACTCAATTTTCCAACCATTTCTACATATTCTAAAGCCGATAGCCAAGGATAAAATTGTGGATACTGTGGTAGAAAGCCGACGCTC
Organism: Metasolibacillus sp. FSL H7-0170; assembly: GCF_038593115.1. NCBI lineage: Bacteria > Bacillati > Bacillota > Bacilli > Caryophanales > Caryophanaceae > Metasolibacillus > Metasolibacillus sp. FSL H7-0170. Next base: position 1,174,428 of record NZ_CP151964.1, read on the forward strand.
CCCCGTATATCCTGTACTCCTTGCATCGTAACCGTACCGCTCGTTTGCTGTAACAACCCTACAATCATTGACATCGTCGTCGTTTTCCCTGCACCATTTGGACCGATAAGTGCTGTGGCGGTTAGCGGTTCTAATTCAAAGCTTACGCCGTCCACCACATTTTTCCCCACAAAGTTTTTTGTCAATTGCTCAACTTGTAATAATGTCATGCCTGTCGTCTCCCAACAATGAAATAAGCAATGGAACCTAATATACCACTAATTAAAATAAGTATTAGCCATATCCATTTCGGTCCATTAGTTGCATAAATACGCTTTAAATCAATCAATGCAACAATCATTAAAATGAACTGCACGACTAAAATTGGCGCTACTAATGCCCAAGGTATTTGTTGAAGCTCACTCACACAATCTCCTCCTCAATTTGTAAATATTGCGCTACTCTATATAGCATCTTTTGTAATCTTACATGCTGCACAACACTTGCAAAAACAGGCTGCTTTGTAATACTTGCAAGTAAATCACGCTTAATGGACTGCTCATCGCGTGGCGCTTGTGCACCGAGATGAATATTGTTGGCAATCCAATTATCTAGCAGGTAAAAATAGCTATCTCCACGTAGCTCGATTGGAAATTTAATATTTAAGCATATTTGACAATACTTCTCTAACATTTCGATTGCCTGTTGCTCACGCTGTTGCTGTATATAACCTGCCGCCGCCTGTAAATAAAAGACAAGCCCAGCATTCATATTTAATCTTTGAATTGTAAATAACTGCAACATTGCCTCAACTCGTTGAACAGTTTCATCAAAATGACTTGGATTCTCTACTTCATATTGCAATAAATTTGTAGCACTGCTAATTGTGCCAAGCATATGCTGATACATGCTCACCTGCAATATTTCCTTTGCCTTCTCTTGATTGCCACGCATCGATAGTGCCATAGCAATAAGATGCTCCGAGCCATATTGCATACGCGCCTCTTCACCTAAAATTTCTAGCACTTGCTCAAATTGCCCCTGCTCCAGTTTGACATAGGCTAACAGCATCTCTGCTTCATAAATAACCTTCACATCACTACAATGCTCCATAATGCGCTGACATAGCTCATCTACTCGCTGTAAAATCGCTACAGAATCATCTGCCTGCTTATAATAATTCAAATATAGCTGTGCCATTTGTAGAAGAAAAGGAAAACAAGCATAATATTCCGCAAGCAATTCCTCCATCTCTTGTTGTACTTCAGCAAAGCTATGCTTGTTAAATTTTTCGGCTAATGTTGCATACACTTTTCGCATATGTGCCTTTGTCATTTGTGGTTCATAGCCTAACAATGCATCAATCGTCATATTAAAATAAGTTGCGAGCTTCGGCAACAATGTAATATCTGGATAGCTCTGCCCCTTTTCCCATTTCGATACTGCTGCCTTTGACACACCTACATACTGTGCCACCTGCTCCTGTGTCACGCCTAATTCTTTTCGTTTCGTAGCTAGCTTTATAGCAAATTGAAAATGCTCCATCCTCCCGCCTCCTTACTTTCATTATAAAAAACCCTCGCCCAATTACCTAGCGAGAGTTTGTTTATTTTCGTAGAACAAGTCAACCGTTAGTTTACTCAAAATAAAGTAAAATCAACCGCTCTACCTCTTTTTTTAATGTTTGATTGGCATAGCGTATTGTTAAATCCTCACCTGATGTTGCCAGTATCACATCACAAAAATATTCATTTACTTTCACAAGTTGCACAAAGCGTATGCCTTGTTTCTTCAATAATTGCTTATGTTTCTCGTATTCTAAGCGCAATTTTTTGACGAGTTTCTCCATAATATGTGTATAAAATCTATGCATTTTTAATGTAGACAGCAGTGAAAAATCATACTGTAATGTGCGCATTGTCAGCTCTAAAATAATAAACTTATGGACCAACTGACGCTCATTGCAGTGAATCATCATACTCATCCATTAATTGTGCTGAATAAAGTGAGGAAATAGCAATTCGCTTCGTTTGCGTAGATGTTGTAACAACTAGCTCCTGCATTTCCTGCTGGTGCGCTGTAATAACACCGATGACTTCATGAAAAGACGACCCCCGCCATAAAATAAGGCAAATTATTGCCTTTGTTTGAAGAGCGTATTGCACAGTTTGTTGCAAATGCTCTAACTCCCATTCCGCACGTTCTAAAGGATACTCTTTCATCTGCTCCTTATCTAAATTGCGCAGCATTTCCATATGCTCGCTCAGCATCATGGCAGACCATTTTTTATTCCCTCGGTCACGCAACATCACGTTCACTCCTTTATCCTATATTAACAACCTGATGAATTAAGCCTCGGCATAATTGAATTTAACAATTTACTTTATTTGAAATGTCCACCGACAAGTTGCTCACGCTGCATGGCTGTGCCACTTGTCGTAAATGATACAGCTCGCAGTAATGAGGTAGCGCCAAAACGCTCGCGAATCGCATCCATGGTATAGCCAAGCATTTGCCGTTGCTCTTTTTGCTTATCAAACAAATCGAGCTGAATACTGCCATGTGGCTGTAAATTAGATAAACGTACAGAAAGCTGACGCACAGGCTGTTCTGCAAAATGAATGTTAAATAGCTCTTTACAAGTTTCATACATTTTCATTGTTTCATTCGTCGGCTCAATCATTGTTTTAGAGCGATAAAAGTTTTTTTCCAGCGCCGAGCGGCTATAAGAAACGCCAAGCGAAACAGTTGCTCCAATATAGCCAGCCATCCTTGCTCTTTTTGCGATATCCTCGCACATCTCCAGTAAAACAATTAAAATCTCCTCATGCGTATGGTAGTCACGCATAAGCATTTGCCCTTTGCCAAAGCTCATCGGCTCCTTCATATCTGGCTCCTCAAATGTCGATAAATCAATGCCCCACGCATGATAATACAATTGGTTTCCTATAATGCCAAACTCATCTTCAAGCATTTTAAGATTCGCATGTGCTAAATCATAAACACTAAAAATCCCTTTTTTATTTAGAGCATACTCCATACGTCGTCCAATCCCCCACATTTCCGATAGTGGAGCAATGGGCCAAAGCTTTTGTGGCACGTCCTTATAAGTCCATTTCGCAAAGCCTGTTGCTTTCGCCTCTAAATCGAGCGCTAGTTTTGCCATTAACATATTTGGACCCATGCCAACAGAGGACGGAATACCAAATTGATTGTATATTGCTTGCCGAATCGTCATCGCTGTTTCTTCTGGTGCACCCCATAGCTTCTCAGTACCTGTTAAATCAATAAAGCTTTCATCGACACTGTACACATGAATGGCTTCACGCGGAACAAATTGCATGATTAACTTCGTAATTTCTATCGACATTTGTAAAAAGAAATCCATTTTCGGCTCAAATAGCTTAATGCTCGGATGATTTGGTATGTCATAACGTCTATTGCCCGTTTTAATATGGAAATGCTGCTTCATCGGTGGTGAGGCAGCGAGTACAATACTGCCTGCTTGATGAAGATTTCCAACAATCGCAATCGGCTCCTGCTCCACATCAAGTCCTTCCAACATTGCGATACAGCTTGCATAAAAGCATTTCATATCGATACAGACAATTACGCGGTCTGGACAATTAGCATACAAATTAACCACTCCTCCAAAGAACGTTTGTTCTTATTTTACGAACATTCGTTTGTTTTTACAAGTGGTATATATAGGAAATAGGATTGTCAGAGCATATACCCGACAATCCTAAAATTACTGTATTGTACTAAATTGCTGTTTTGTCAGCACAATATAAATAGCAAAGACGATACAAGCTGAAAGAAGGAAAATATACGGAATTGGTAGCGTCTCCGCCCATACTCCTCCAATAAATAAACCAGCAGGTAGTGCAAGCTTCATAAACATAGAGGAGGTGCCTGCAACACGTCCCAATAAATGATTCGGTGTTGATTCTTGACGAATGGCTAAATAAATAATATTGATAATGATTGTTGTACATGTACGAATAGCTAATAACATACCAAGCTGCCACCAGGTTGTCGCAAAAAAGAATAACAGCAGCACGAAACTATCGATTAAATAAATTGTCGTAAAAATTTTGCCGCGTGTCCATTTTCTGCGTAGAGGCTGAATAAATTTAGCACCTATAAGACCTCCTATAGCAGCAATTGAATACATAAATCCAAGCTGCTCCTTCGTTTCCTGTAGCACATCAACTACGTAAAAAACTTGCACCCCAATGACAAAGCTCGTCGCTAAATTGCTAAATAAAATAGCTATCGTCGGATAAAATAATGTTTTATTACCGAATAGCTCGATAAATCCCTCTTTCATATCGGCTAAAATAGATTGCTTATGCGCTCTTTCCGGTGTTGGTGTCGCGTCTAATAAAAAAACACTCAACCAAATAACAACTAACGAGAATGCATAAACAATAAATAAATAATCATAGGCAATAAAAACGAGCAACATCCCTGCAATTGCTGGACCTACTATTGAAAACAGCGTATTAATAAACGAAAATTTAGCCTGAATTTCAGTCATCAACGACTTCTCAAAGAGTTGTGGCACAATCGCATGTTGCGCATTCCCAAATGTATAGCTAACAGTTGCCATGAAAAAACCTAAAATATACATATGCCAAAGCTGCACGGTATCTAACAAAATAATGACAGTTAACAATGTCGCAAGCACCGCTTTAATAAAACCTGTATATTTAAGCATCCTATTGCGATTTATACGGTCAACAAGCACCCCTGCAAGCATGCCTAGCAAAATATTCGGTAAAAAATCAATCATACGCATCGTACTCATTGCCAGTGCCGATTTTGTTAAATCATATATAAAAAGTGGCAAAATAAAATTATAAAGCTGGTAGCCTATCGTTGATGCGATTGTCCCTATGTACAACAATAAAAAATTACGATTATGATATAAATTCATCTAAGCACCTCCTGCAATTTAGTGTAAAATAAAAATAGAGGAACAAAAAGTGAGTACTTTATTTTTATTGTTCACCTTTTAAAGGAGGAGCTATGTTTCAATACATTTTAAAACTATATGGGCGTTTTGAAGTCGGACAAAGTAGCACAACATCTATTGCAGAGTTAGCGCAAATATGGAGCTGCTCTGCACGCTATGCGAAGGTGCTTATAAAAAAATGTGAGGAACGTGGATGGCTAAAATGGCATACTACACAAGGTCGTGGGAAAAAGCCTACAGTGCTTTTACAGCTAACAAAGCTAGAAGCTATTTATTTAGCATTCGACCATTATTGGGAGCAGCAACAATTTAAAGAGGCCTATGCACTATTACAAGAGCACGATGTAATTTCACATCCACAAGTAGAAAATTGGCTACAGCAACGTTACGGCTTTTCAAATGAGGAGGAACGCGATGTTTTTCGCTATCCTTATCCAAATATTCAGCTTCATTATGACCCGTTAAACGGCAACTCTCGGCACGATATGCATTTTTACAATCAAATACATGAGCCTTTATTTGTTTATTGTATAGAAACAGAGCGTGTGCAACCTAATTTAGTCTACGGCTATCACACAAGCGACGCAAAAAAATGGACTTTTACATTGCGTAAAAATATTTACTTTCACAATGGAACAAAGCTCACAAGCGAGGATGTCATTGCTTCCTTAAAGCGCGCTTGTATGAGAAAACTATTACCAGAGGCGCGATTGACTGTGACAAGCCCATATCATTTTACAATAGAGCTTGCACAGCCAACAATGCTATTCCCTCGTATACTATGTAGTTATCGCTTTTCTATTATACCTGTAAAATGGATTGAAGAAGGTGCAAAAGGCATCCCGCCTGGTTGCGGTGCATTTTATATCGCTGAGAAAAATGAGCAACATATGCGACTCTCCGTATTTCCGAAATATTTTAAGCAGCGACCATGGATTGATGATGTGGATATTCTTTTTACAGAAAACATTCAACAGTTTGGCATCAGTGCACTTCCTTTTGCTGCACATATAGCACAACAAAAAATCGTTTTTCAAGAGCAGGGAGCCGATTTTATTATATTCAATGCGGCACGTGGGCCATTGCAGGATGAAAAGTATCGACGTGCATTATTTGAGGCAATTGATGCGGCAAGCTACTGCTTAACAGAAGAAGGTGAAATAATAGCCACTAGCTTTTTAACGACAAATAACAGACAACAGCAATCACCGCTTCCGCTACCGACACTTGATTTTCCTTATTTACGTATCGGTGTACAGCAAATTCGGCCACATGCCAACCATTTGCGGGAAGCACAAATTTTAAGCTCATTTTTAACAGCCCATCACATCCCACACGAATTAACACTTATGCCTTTCCATGCATCGGCAGACTATTGTGTACAGCATTACGATATTTTTGTTGGTGGTATTGCAATTGGGGATGACAAGCTACTTGGCTGGTTATATGGATTAGACAGCGAGCGCTCTCCTATTAGTGCTTTTTCTAGCAATGCGGAAGTGCAAGCATTGCTCCAGCAAGCAACTATGTGCCAAGATGACAGCCAAGCAATGAATCTGTTATATAAAATAGAAGAACACTTAATTAACACCTTTACGCTAAAATTTTTAGCACATCGCCAACACGTATTTTATATAAGAAAAGACCGTCCATTTTATAATATTCAATTCGATACACATGGCAAAATTGACTATCGCAAAATTTATCAAAAACAAATGTAGCGTCGCAATAACGAGCTTTGCCTCTTTTTGTGTATAAAATATCGAAAATAGCCTATAAATAATCCGATGACAGCCTCCCGCTATATAATTAAATATAGCGGGAGGCTGTCAACAAATATTTTAATAACAAATATTTTAATTATTGTAGCTACCGTCATCGCTCAAAGTCCAAGCCATACGACTAGATAAACGGAAAATGAAAACACCTCTAGACAGCTTGTTCAAACTTAAAGTACAATTTCTAACCGCATCATGTCTACACATTGAATTCCGTTTTCAAAAATCGGCTCATCATAATGCTGGATAAAGAAATCGCGATCTACGCCAACTATGCGAAAGCCACATTTTTGATAAAGCGCAAGCTGGTTAATGCTAGAATTACCTGTGCCTAGCTGAATTGTCTTATATTGTGCCATTTTTGCACTTTCAATCGCATGTAGCACAAGCTGCTTACCTATTCCCTGCCCTTGCCATTGTTCATCTACTGCTACATTGACAAGCTCTACGGTATGTGGTCTTGTTGGTAGCAACACATAAACACCAACTATTTGTCCATCACGCTCTGCCACATAACAGTATCCACGTTTTATATAATCAATTACAATTTCTTCTGATGGATCCGCTAATAAAAGCAAGTCCATCGGTAGTTGTTCATTTGCTGTGAGCATTCGAATCATTTTTATTCACTTCCTTATAAAAAGCCGAGCTTATAGAGCAGCTCGGCTTTTGATTATTTTAATGATAAATAGGTGGACTGCTGCTTGTCAATCCATGTTTTCATCGTGCGGAATAGGAGCAGCGCAACAGTTAATATAATAATCCCTTTAATAATATTGAACGGTAAAATACCAAGTACAATTGTCTCATACATATCAAATGAGCCCCAGCCTAAGAAATAAGTATACATTGGTAAAAACACAAAATAGTTCAGTATACTCATACCAATAGACATCACAAACGTTCCTACTGCTAAACCTACTGCTAAGCCAGGAATCGTCTTGAATTTTTTATAAAAATAATAAGTTGGCAAAATGAATAAAATACCTGTTACAAAATTCGCCATATGTCCTACTGGAACACCTGTTGGGGCTCCTTTAAACAGCCAATCTAAAATATTTTTAATCAATTCTACTACAATACCAGCAACTGGTCCCATTGTAATCGCTGCAATCAACGCTGGTACATCGCTAAAATCAATTTTTAGAAATACTGGAAACCACGGCAGTGGAAAATCGAGCATCATTAATAAAAATGAGATGCTACTTAGCATTGCGATTGTTACAGTTGAACGTAACTTCAAGTTTTGCTTACGCATAAAAAATCTCTCCTCTTTGCTGATTCACTCTTGCAAGAAGAAAGGACAGTCCTATGCCATTCACGAAAAAACCCTTATACAATAAATTGTATAAGGGAGAAATAGGCAAGCTTAAAAAAGTCGTATTACTAATTTCGACCATGCTTAAAAAGCATGTTGCCAAAGCGTTTTTGTCATAAATTTCCGCATTTAAACAAGCCTATATTACCAGACTTTTTTAAAGCAAAATACGACATTTCCGAGAAATGACGACTGCGCCTTCACCTTCTCCCATCCAGACTATACTGTCGGCTTTGGAATCTCACCAAATCCTGCACCGCAAAAGCGGGCTCGCGGGCTTATGAAATACGAAAGCAATGACCTCCAAGTGAATGGTCGGAGATTGCAATTTCAATTACCGCCGGTCGGGAATTACACCCTGCCCCGAAGATGAATCAATATTAAATTTGTTGTTACACCCTCTATTATAAAAGAAACTTTTTAAAAGTAAACCCTTTTGCTTGGAATTCTTTTTATACATACCCTTACCGTTAGAAAAATCTGCGACATCCGCCGCAAATCTAACCAACACGATGTTAGTCACTCCGTCGTTATTTTAATATGGTCTTTTCTTAGATCGAGTTTCAATAATTCAGCAGGTGTTTGGACACCTGCTGAAAGAAGTTAAAAAGATTGAAATAGCCTTTTATAAAGTGAAACTTCAATCAGTAGGGCTTTCCCACAGATTGTTAGTTGAACCAGTCGGGCTTTTACGGGTAGTTGACCTCCCACTTATCCTTCAGCCGATTTTTCACTTAAGTCTGGAAGTGGGCGGTTTACTGCCCGTTAATGCGGGATAAAGTGAAACTTCAATCTGTGGAGGCTTTTCTCCACGGATTGTTAGTTGAACCGGTCGGGCTTTTACGGGCAGTTGACCTCCCACTTATCCTTCAGCCGATTTTTCACTTAAGTCTGGAAGTGGGCGGTTTACTGCCCGTTAATGCGGGATAAAGTGAAACTTCAATCTGTGGAGGCTTTTCTCCACGGATTGTTAGTTGAACCAATCGGGCTTTTACGGGCAGTTGACCTCCCACTTATCCTTCAGCCAATTTTCACTTAAGTCTGGAAGTCGGAGGTTTACTGCTCGTTAATGCGGGATAAATAGTGAACACTTCATCCAAAGCAAGAAGGTGCCTGAAAGCGGCGTATTCGCATGCTATTCAGGTACCTTCTATTATATCGAGTGGTAATTCATTTGGCGCTACAGGGATTGGCTGTGGCTTTGTAAAATCAAAGGTATCCCATGCTGCTTGTATAATATTTTCAAAAACGACTTGTTGATGGAATGCGGCAGCTGTTAGCATAATAGCTTCTAGCATTTGCTTTGCTCGCCTATAATCTAGCACCTCTAAGTCCAATGGCTCTTCAAATTTTACATGGACATTATCTGTGACAGTTACGGTAAAGTTAATCCCCTCAATAATAGCGGATTCATACTGCTCTGTGCTGAATCCAACCATGCCGTAAATCGCCTCGTCTACATGTTCATATATCGCAAGGGGCTGCTGTACATAATATTTTTTCCCTTGTTGTGTAAATAAATAATAGCTATAGTTTTGATTTAAAGGCACTGTTGCTGTTTCTATATTATCAGCATGGGCATTTTGCTCCAAAAGCACTTCCTCGTATTGAGGAAATGTTTCTCTTAATGTTTTGATGCTTTTTTTAGTTGAATAGTCCTCTTGATTTTCAAGTGCAATTATCAGCTCTTGTCCGCTTTCAGTAATTTCCCCTTCAATCGGATGAGTGTCCTCAAATCCGTACGCCTCTTCATCGAGCTTTGGTGCATATAAATTATACATATCAACTTGTGTAGGCTCCTCTGTACCAAAATCCTCAACAAGTTTTTCTTTTGGAATAATAATTGCAGATGGGATACTTACATCCTCGTCCCCTGCCAGACTAACAGTAAATACTTCCCCTTCACCTACTGCATCATCATAAATAGCAGTGGAATCAATCGGAGTCATTGCACGTGCTTCGGACATATCCTCCGTTGTTGAAAAAGTAGTTGCTGCCTCTTCCTTAGCTGTCTCCTTTGCAGCATCAGCTTCACTGGTATGATTGTCAACATTTGCACGATCGCTAGCGTAATTTTCCATCTCCTGTAGCGCAACATCGCTTCCCTTGTCAGTTTCTTCTCCAGTCATCGTTAAAAACATAGGAATACCAATTGCACACGTAACAGCAGCTGCTGCTACAAAGCTTGTAATACGTTTATATGAACGACGCACAGTTTTTTGAACTGGCTGCTGCTCTTCAAAAGCACCTGCAGCTTGGAGTTTTGCAAAAACATCCTCTTTGGAACGGTGGTCTTGGATTTTTGGTGCCTGCATCAAAAGCTTTTCAATATTTTCTTCATCCCATTTCGTCTTCATCACGAATTTACCTCCCTTCCATCCTGCTCTAAAATACCCCGCAATGTTTTAATTGCGCGATGCTGTGTCGTTTTCACTTTGCTCTCCGTCCAGCTTAAAATTTCAGCCGTCTCTCCAATCGACAAATCTTGAAAATAACGCATAACGATGACCATCTTTTGATCACCAGTGCATAGCTCTAATGCCTCTAGTAGCTGACGCATATCCTCACTCATTTCTAAAAATTGCTCTGGTGTACGAGCTGGAGAAACGAGCTGTTCACTTTCCCATTCAAAGGCATCAAACGTATGCCTTTCTCGCACATTATTTTTGCGAAAATAGTCGATAGCAACATTTTTAGCGATAGAAAAGAGCCATGTTTTTTCCGAGCTTTTTCCTTCAAATTTGTCATAAGCTCTCAACACACGAATATATACTTCCTGTGAAAGATCCTCTGCTATAGATCTGTTTTTCACTAAATAGATTAGGAATTGGAATACATCTTGGTGATATTCATCATATAATCGATGGAAAATGGACTCTTTCATCCATTCCACCTCCATCCTCATAAAATTAGTCGTACATCCAGTAAAAAAGTTTCATTTTATATATTGGGAATTTCTTCTTATTTTAAACTTTAAAAATTCATAGTTCACCTTCTTAAATAGATAAAGGGTGTGGGAAAATCCGATTTCCCACACCCTCTTATTCTATTACAATGGCAAATAAAAAGTAAATGCAGTTCCTTCTTTTTCAACGCTTGTTACCGCAATATTTCCATTATGTGCCTCAACGATATTGCGGGCAATCGCTAAACCTAGCCCTGTACCGCCTTTGGAGCGTGTTCGCGCTTTATCTGCTTTATAAAAACGCTCAAAAACATATGGTAAATCATCTTTTGGAATACCAATTCCTGTATCCCGCACTTCGATTTTTGCATAGGATTTTTCATAAGTTGCGGACACTGTTACAGCACCATCAACAGGTGTATGGCGCAGTGCATTGTCAACCAAGTTTGTCAACACTTGCTCAATGCGGTCTTCGTCAATATTAATCACTACATCCTCTTCGATATTCGTGATGAAGCTCAAATCTACATGCTTTTCCTTTGCTACTTGTGCGAATTTTTGCGTCATGCGCTCAAGCACAGGTACAAGTGGAATGAGATTTTTATATAAGCGCATATGTCCTGATTCCATTCGTGCTAAATCAAGTAAATCTGTGACAAGTCGTCCCATTCGCTGTGACTCATCATAAATAATTTTAATCATTTCATTGCGCTCATCTTCATCGATAACTACGCCATCTAAAATAGCTTCAGAATAGCCTTGTAGCATTGCAATGGGCGTGCGCAATTCATGTGAAACATTGGCAATAAAATCAGAGCGTAGCTTTTCCAAACGATGCTGCTCTGTTTGGTCGCGAATTACAGCTACTGCACCACGCACAAGCTCCCCACTATAAAGCGGGCTAATGGCAATGCTATAGTAGGAGCCATCCATTTCAATTTCTTCTTCAATTTTATCCTCAAAATCGAGCACATGGTCCAGCATATGATAAATTTCAGCAGGAATAGGCTTTGTGCTTTGTGCCCCTTTCGCAACAAACCATTTTTGCAAAAGTCGCTCTGCTGGCGGGTTGCTAACTAAAATCGTCCTGTCACGATTAAACGTAATTACAGCATCTGTCATCGATGTTAAAATACTCGATAGCTGCTCTTTTTCTTGGTTAATTACTTCTAAATGATGCTTCAACTGACGCCCCATTTGGTTGAAAGCAACAGCTAACTGTCCAATTTCATCATTTTGTGTTGTCGGCACTTGTGAATCGAAGCGGCCTTTTGCAATTTCAAAGGCATACTCACGCATCTTTCTTAAAGGATAAGTAATACGACTTGATAAGAAAAAGGCAAAAAACGTCGTTAAGACAAAAGCAATAAGCGCTGAAATAAAGACAATTTTTGTCGTTTCCTTACTTGTTTCATGCATCGCATCTGGATTTTGATAAATAAACACTGCACCATGTAAAGCCGCATCACCCTTTAATGGAAACGCGAGTACAACGTATGTTTCCATCTTATCTTCATTCTTTTGTGATGGTAAAATCATTTCCTGCAAAATTGGCTGGCTACTTGCATAAATATTTTCGAACGCTTTATCCTGTAAAATTTGCGCTTGTATACCCTCTTGATTAATTCCTTCTTGAATGGCATAAACAGCACCATCAGGATTTTCTACAATGAGCGCATTTGTCCCCTCGTGTAATACACTGCGAATAATTTCATAGGGTGAATTATCTGTTAAATCACCATCAACAATGTTCGCAATTGTCGAGGCAGTTTGGCGCAATGTCTCTTCGGCCCTGGCACTATGATAATTTTCTAAAAACTCCAGCATGAACACCGTGAAGATAAATAATACAAAGGAAACGAGAAGCAATATGGTTCCCCACAGCTTCCCGACAATACTATTCCATATTCTATTCATTCACAACCTCAAATTTATAGCCTACGCCCCAAACCGTTACAATCATTTTCGCTGCGCTTTCAGACACGCGATTTAACTTTTCACGTAAACGCTTTACATGCGTATCTACAGTACGTAAATCACCAAAGAAGTCGTAATGCCATACTTCTTTCAATAATTGCTCACGGTCAAATACTTTATCAGGTGATTTAGCTAGAAAATAAAGAAGTTCATATTCCTTCGGCGTCAAATTTACTTCTACACCGTCTGCAGTAACACGATGGGCATCATGGTCAATCGTTAGATGTGGAAATACAACTAAATCTTTGGAAGTCGAGCCATTTGAAACAGGTGCAAATGCTGCTGAACGTCGTAAAATAGCTTTTAAGCGTAGCACCACTTCGCGCGGGCTAAATGGTTTCACGATATAATCGTCAGCGCCAAGCTCAAAGCCTTGTACACGGTTTGCTTCCTCACCTTTTGCTGTCAGTAAAATAATTGGTGTTGTTTTCTTTTCACGAATTTCTTCACATACTTGTAGACCATCTTTTTCAGGCATCATGATATCTAAAAGAATGCAATGGTAATCATGTTCAAATGCCTTTGTAACTGCCTCTTCCCCATTTTCAGCCTCATCTACAATATATCCTTCACGCTCTAAGTACATTTTTAATAGACGGCGAATACGATCTTCATCATCTACTACTAATACAGAAATATTTTCAGACACTGGTGTATCCCCTTTCCTACTTTCTACATCTTCTATTGTAACGTTTCAACACCAAATTGAAAAGGAAAGGAATGTCCTAATACGACATAATATCACATATTTAGCGAAACGCTTTATGATTATTTTTTCTGGTGATACTTCAGAAATAGCGAGTTGGTTAGCTTTTCTAGGGAAAGTATCTCAGGCGTGTTAATTAGCCTTTATTTCACAGAGATCACCTAGTAATTCATTGATTTCCATTACGGAGGGTGCGGCTTCCATTAATTTATTTCGGTGAATGCCGAAATAAATAGATTTTCAGCTCGAGGTCAACACGATGTTGGTCATGGAGGCGTTGCCACAGTGCGTGACGACCTTAGCCTCCTTACCTTTGATTCCAATGGAGTCGCCCCTTCACTCCAATCAACAAGTGTATGCCTATTGAAAAGCATTTCCCCCTATAAACACGCTAATAAATAGACAATATTTACATAATCAACAGGTTTGAAAATATATATTCCTCAAATACCAAAAAAGGCGAGATTTGAACAGCACCCCCTTTACTTAGAGGAACTACTGCTAGCCTCTATGTTTTCATATTCCCAAAAGTACTCTCTGCCTCACCGAACTAACATTTTATCTAAACAGCAAACAAAAGCGTCTAAACAGCCGGCAACTGCACGGCTGTTTAGGCGCTCCTTACTATGCATATGAATGTAAGCCAGCGATAATTAGGTTAACGAACACCAAATTAAACATGATTATCGTAAAACCAATTAAAGCAAGCCATGCTGATTTTTTACCTTCCCAGCCTTTTGATAGGCGTAAATGTAAAAATGCCGCATAGAATAGCCATGTAATTAAAGCCCATACCTCTTTAGGGTCCCAACCCCAGTAGCGTCCCCATGCTTCTTGAGCCCAAATCATGGCAAATACTAATGCGCCTAATGTAAACATTGGGAAGCCAATTAAAATCGAGCGATATCCGATTTCATCCATAAGTGGCGAATTTGCCTTTTTCACTAATGGTTGAAGTATTGCCGAAATTGAGCGACGTGTAATTAAGCGAATAAGCAAGTAAATAACAGTACCAAATATTAGAGAGAAAAAGACTGTTGTCAATTTTTTAGCATTCACAAGTGGAGGCATCTCTACTAATGGTTGGAATGATTGATTTTCTTTAGCCACAGGCTCATATATTTTATTCTCTGCATCAACTAGCTCTACTTCTACATATTTATTCATCCCAAAGATAGCGGGCTTATGATATTCAACTCGGCTTGTGTTACCCTCTTTATCGACATATTGATATGTTGCACTATAGCCCATTGCACCAAATGTAACAGAAGACACAACGAAGCCAATGACAAGCACTAAAGAAAACATAACTGCTTCTAAGAAAAAGCGTTCCTTTGAAGCTCTTTTCACATCTACATGCTTTAATAAATAAACTAATCCTGCAACGGCGCTAATCGCTAATACAGCTTGAGAAAGAGCAGCCGTAATAACATGAATTGTTAGCCAATGACTTTGTAATGAAGGAACTAATGGACTAACCTCTCTTGGGAACATCGCAGCATAGGCAATAATTATAATAGCAATTGGCAATGCTACAACCCCGATTACAGCTACTCTGTACATAAAGTAGCTTCCGATAAATGCCCCAACAATAAACATACCTAATGCTGTCGTAAATTCAAACATATTACTTACAGGTGCATGTCCTGTATACATCCAGCGTGTAATAAAGTAGCCAATATTTGAAACAAAGCCAATAATAGTTATCGTAATGGCTAGCTTGCCCCATTTCTCAGCAGAGGCTGGTGCATTTTTTACTTTTGATGGTTTAATTGCACCACCAAACAAGATTGTAGCGATTAAATAACAAATGAATGCAGCATATAATAGATAGCCGCTTAACTGAAGTAAACTCATAAGGAGTTGTCACCTTCCTTTTCCTTTTGTTCTTGTTCTTTTTCTACTTGGTCCAGGTATTGTGGTAAATAAGCGTGTGTTGTAACAGCGTCTAAGTCTTTTTTCATGCTGAACCAGTTTTTATTTGTATGTGCAGCAAGACGCACTGTCCCATCCTCTAACTGCTCCACCCATAAACGACGGTGGCTCCAATATGAACCGATGACAACACCTAGCATAAAGATGAAGCCCCCAACAAATAAAATTGGAATCGATTTATCTTTGCGAATCGTCAAGCCGGACATATTGCGTGTTTCCACACTAGCAAACTTCATTTTATATTGATTATCTCCTAATGGCTCTAATGTTTCGCGAATCGCCACAAAGCTCGTTTCACCCTCTGGCGTTTCAGGTGTAAACATACGGAAAATAAATGCCGGATTATTTGGATATGGTGTAGCCGTTTGTGGCACACCATCCTTAAAGCCTGAGAAATCCGGCAAATAAGAAACAAGCTCTACTTTTGTTTGCTCATCGATAATATATTCTTTTTGCGGATTCGTTAAATCGATACTTACTTCACCTAACGATGCTTCAGTTGCTTTATTTTGCAATTCAAAATTCATAACTTTTAATTCGTTTAGGCGATAGTCCATTTGATAGATAGCATAGTCATCATGCTTTAATGGATGATTGACACGGATTTCATAGGATTTCACTTCCTCTAAATCCGCTGTTTGTCCAGGAATGGCACCTTCTTGTTGCTTATAGAGCGTTACGTTTGTTTGGAAGTTTTTCGCAACAACATTGACGCCTTGACGCAACTGTTCGCCTTGCGGGTCGTTATCATACGTTTCTAAAATAAATTTATCGCTGTATAAAAGATAGCCGTCCATTCCATCAATAGCACGTGTCTCACCCTCGCGTAGCCACATCGACTCATCAACATAAAAGCCTGGCAATAAGCGTAGCATAACGGCACCTAGAAAAATAATTAATCCAAGATGATTAATATACGGACCATAACGTGCAAAGCGTCCTCTTTCTGCAAATAATGCATTGTCCTCACGACGCACCTTGTATTTTAATTGCTGCATTTGCTGTTCAATTAAATCAAGCGTTTTATCCGCTTGCTTAGCAGGCTGTCCTTCTGCTACGACGCGCTGACGTTTCATAAAGCTCGTATGACGCTTTACTCTCTGATTTGTTAAAGAGCGATGTAACGGAATACCTCGGTCAATACTTGCTACAATAATCGAAATAGCTAGCATTCCAACAATTACTTGGAACCACCAAGATGAATATAAATCGGACAGACCTAAGCTATAATAAAGCGTTCCGATTGTTCCATAGACATCTTTGTAATATGCTGCTTTTTCAGCATCTGTTGCAACATTCACATAAAATTCCTGTGGGAAAATCGTTCCGATTGACGCTGCAATAAGCGTAATAATAATTAAAGTAACTCCTACTTTAACGCTAGAGAAAAAGTTCCAAATTTTATCGATAAGCGATTTATTACGCGTTTTAGAGCGAATTGCAATACCGTCATAACGCATATCAACTACTTGTTTTTCCTGCTCCTCTACCGTTAACGGTCGTCCACATTTTTCACAAAGCTTTGTGCCAATTGGATTTTCATGCTTACAAGTACAAATGATTTTTTCCATCTGTCAAACTCCTATTCCGGTTTAATGGATTCCATATATGAAGCGATATCTGCCTCACTCATTTCACCGGTAATAATTTTTTTCACTTTCCCGTCTGGTGTCACTAAAATCGTCGCAGGCAAAGCTGCTCCTACGTTATATGCTTTTTGCACACTTCTCGTTTTATCAATAACAACAGGGAAATCGACCCCTAAATTAGAAATGAACCTTTGCACTTCAAAATCAGATTGCGCAATATTAACTGCTAACATTTCAACACCCTGACTTTTATATGCATCGTATTGGCGGTCCATCGCTGGCATTTCACGCTCACATGGAGGGCACCAAGTACCCCAGAAGTTTAAAAACACACCTTTTCCTTCATAATCTGATAAGCGATGTGTTTCACCGTTTAAATCAACAAGCTCGAAGTCAGGCGCTTTCGACCCTTCCTTTAGCATTTCCACTTTATCTTTTGTCGCTGTCGTATAAACCGTATAAACAATTGCAGCGAGTAATACACCTAAAATAATACCGCGCATAATTGAACGCTTTTTCTTTTTTTCCATTTGCGTATAACCCTCCTCACACAGTCTACTCCCGCCTATTATTATAACAAATAACAAATTTTTAATATAAAGCACTTTTGAATGAATTATGAACGTTTACTCAATCTTCCCTGTTTCAGCCAATACACGCAGCAATTTTACTTCATGCTTTGTCAGTTCCCGGTACTCTCCTGGGCTTAAACCTGTTAAATCTAAAAAAGCAAAGCGCTCTCGCTTCAGCTTTACAACGGGCGTTCCTATTGCTTCAAACATTCTACGCACTTGGCGGTTTTTCCCCTCATGAATAGTGATTTCACAAATCGCTTTGCTCGCCTGCTCATCAAATGATGTCATGCTTACTTTTGCTGGAGCCGTCTTGCCGTCCTCCAATTTAATGCCGCGCTGTAGCTTTTTTAAGCCTTCGATTGTCGGCACACCTTTCACACGCGCAATATATGTTTTATCAATTTTAAACTTAGGGTGTGTTAACAAATAAGAAAACTCCCCATCATTTGTTAACAACAATAAGCCCGTTGTATCGTAATCTAAGCGACCTACTGGGAATATGCGTTGATGCACATGTTTTTTAAAAATATCCGTTACCGTTTTACGTCCTTTATCGTCTGTTACTGCCGAAATATAGCCTCTTGGCTTGTATAATAGGAAATACACTTTATCTTCCTTCTCAAGCCTTACACCTTCTACCTCAATTGTATCAGAGTTAGATACTTTCGTACCCAGCTCCTTGACAACTTTACCGTTTACCTTTACTTTTCCTTCTACAATTAGTTGCTCTGCTTTACGACGGGATGCCACACCCGCATAAGCAATCACTTTTTGTAATCGTTCCATAAGATCACCTCATTGATTGATTGTTCGAAAACCCTTTCATTTGCGCCTGAACCTGTTGAAAATTATGTCACACTTTGCGCCATTATTAAAGAAAAATAGCTTTATTTCACATTTAGACGTGACAAATTTGTCACATGATAAAGCTCCAAGTAAAAAATCAGCACCTTTTATGTGGTGGTGATGCTGATTTTCTATATTTGGCTAACGCTTTTTCAATTAATTTATCCTTACTTATAGTTAACTTGGAGATTTCGCAATTTATCTATGCCTTTGATTGAGTACCTTTAGCCCCAATAAGTAATCGTATCGAAAAGACCAACAATAATGAGCAATACCCCTGCTATTTGTTGAAGTAGTCTTCCGATTTTCATGCTTTTTTTCATTACTAAGCCCTTTACATCAAAATACCAGATGAGATATAAAACAATTAATAATGGAATTGTTGTTGCAATACCAAAAACGGCTGGCAATGCTAAGCCGTAAGAGCTTGAAGCAACGATGGGCATAAGCCAGACAAAAAAGATGACGAACATTGTTGGACAAAATGCAATCGCAAAACTAGCGCCTAATAAAAATGAGCCGAATTTCCCCTGCATTAGTTTCAATGGCATATGACTTGTTATGCGATTTAAAAACTTTAATTTTAAAACGCCCATCAGCACGAGTCCAGTAAAAATTAACAATGGACCAATGCCCTTTCGAAACAACGGAAAATATGTTGTTAATGCTGTTTCAAATGCTTGACCAAATAGCCAAGCAAATAATCCAATTATACTGTACACAACTACTTTACCAGCAATAAATGAAGTAATAATGCCTAAGCTAGCATTCTTTTGAATCGTGCGGTTACCATACAATGTAATGGCACTAATATTCCCCGTAAGTTGGCACGGAGCGACTGCACCAATTAGCCCTAGTAACAGTGCAGCAATAATTGGCGAATGATTATATGAATTTAAAAATAAAGATAACGGCTCACTCAACATTTGACCTATTTGAGACAAAAAACTCGACATTTCATCCCCCTAATTCTTTAAGTTAATTGTAGTGTAGTAATGCAAGTACCATCCTTATCAAAAGTAGAAAATTCAGATTCAACCAGTTTACTACCATGCTGTATTTTAATTTGATATGTTTGATTACGCAGCAACCATAAGTCAATAAATCCATTTACTCCCGTCTGCAATGTTTCATTTACAACAACATTGCCCTTTTCGTCTTCAATATAAATATCAAATTCTTCCTTGACTAACTCTCCTTGACAACCTGTTAAGCTATGGTTATGACAAGGATGTGTTTCATTTATGTAAGGTGCGATGGACACAAAAAACTCCTCTTTTGGTAACTCATAAACTTCCTTTTCTTCGTTATCGTTTGTCACAACTAACTGTGTAGCGGTAATAGACGCGGACTTTGCAGTGATATTGCGTGCCGTATAATATTGCACCATTTCTTTTATTTCTGTTGCTTCAATTTTCTTCACTGCCTCCTCCTCTTGCGCGCACGCCGTTAATAAACTCCCACTCATTACTAGAGCTAAAATTAGCTTATGCTTCATTTTATTTCCCTCCATTTTCAACATCTTAATTCCATTTATACCCTATTCCCCACGCTGTTTTTAAAAACGTATCTGCTGGAAAACCAGCTTTTTTTAACTTCTCTCTTAAATTTCGAATATGGGAATCCACTGTTCGGATATCTATTTCAGTCTCATATTCCCATGCAACATTTAATAATTCTTCGCGTGCGAAGGTTTTAAAAGGTCTAGAAATAAGTGCTTTTAAGATATCAAACTCCTTGTATGTGAGCTGTGTCGTTAAATGCTCGTAGTGTAGGGCGTACATTTCCGTATCTAAAATAAACTTTTCAAAGCGAATAACAGCTTTTGAGGATTTGCTATTTTCTGAAGCACGGCGTAGTTGTGCATTCACTCTTGCTATTAATTCCCTTTCATCAAAAGGCTTAGCAATATAATCATCAGCACCTAAATTCAACCCTTTTACTAAATCAATTTTATCGGCACGTGCTGTTAGCATAATAATTGGGACATTTGAAAATTCGCGAATTTTTGCACATACTTGCCAACCATCCATATAAGGCATCATCACGTCTAAAAGGACAAGGTCAACCTCTTTTTCTTTCAGTATTTCGAGTCCTATTTCACCACTTGTTTCCTTCAAGCATCTCATACCCTGTGGTAGTAGGAAGAGTTCCACTAAATCTAACATCCTCTGCTCATCATCAATTAAAAGAACAGTATGCATTGTACTTCAATACCACCTTTAAATTGTAATTGTAAACGTACTTCCTTTTCCTTCTTTACTCTTCACTTCAATCGTTCCGCCAAGTGCTACAACGAGTTCCTTCACTACCGCTAAGCCTATTCCAGAACCTCCATTTGAACGAGAACGTGACTTCTCCACTCGATAAAGTTTTTCAAAAATATATTCAACCTCTTCAACTGGAATGCCAATCCCTGTATCCTTTACAGCAATAACTATTTTCCCATTTTTTTCTTCAGCCTGTAAAACAACAATTGAATCTTTATTTGAATACTTCAATGCATTATCCAATAGGTTTAGAACAATCTGCTCTAAGCGTGTTTGATCAGAATAAACTTGAAGCCGCTCCTCACAAGCTAGCTCTAGTTTTATTTCTTTTAAATTGTAAGAGGATGCAACAAGTTTACAAACATTTTCTAAAAATGGTCTGACAAAAAAAGTTTCTTTATATATATCAAATGTCGTCTCATTCATGCGAGCCAAATCCAATAAATTTTTCACTAAATCCTTCATACGATTTGCTTCTTCACCAATAATTTCAATATAGCGTTGACGTTCATTTACGCTAATTTCCTCTCTCATCGCAATTCTTGAGTAACCTATTAAATAAGTAAGTGGTGTACTTAATTCATGTGCAATCGTTGCTAAAAACTCATTTCTATCGTTTTGCAAGTGTTCAAGGTCGTTCGCTAGCTTATGAATGGAGTGCGATAATTCACCAAGCTCATCCTTTCCCAAATTAGGCAAGCTCACTTTAAAATTTCCCTTACTTAATTTTTCTGTTGCTTCCTTCATGCGCATTAAAGGTCTCGTAATAATTTTTGATAGCATGACATAGATGATAAATAGTACAATAAAGCCTACAATGCCTGATAAAACAAAATGCATATTCATTTTATCTACCATTTGATTAAGCGAGTTTGTGTTTTGCAGCATAATCACAAAGCCCGAACGCTCTTCATCCACTTTATACGGGTGAACACTGACGATATAGGCAGAACTTCTCCAATCAGAGATAATGATGTCGTCTTTTTCAGTGTGAAGATTCTTAATAAAGAATTGATCGTCCTCCTGTACCATGTGTGAAGGGTTTGAGCTGCTTATAATATCACCATGTTTATTCGTAATCATCACTTCTCGATTGCCATTCTTCTCCATTAAAGAAATGTGCCTCAAAGTAGTTTCTGAATAATACCCAACAAGCACATCACGATGATTTGAACCATTTGCTAATAGTAAAGAAAACTCCTCCTCCACCCTTGTATTAATCGTGCTTTTATGAAGGAAGTACATCAGAATGGATTCCATTATTAGCACAACTAAAAAGAAGCTAATTGCTAATTTTGTAGATAATTTATTCACAACTGCTCCCTCCCAGCTAATCATGTAAAGACAAGTATAATCAATAAATATGAAAAAATTATGCAGAAATAAGAAAATTATTTCATAAGTAAAATACTTTCATGCTGAAGGTGTCTTACCTCATAATTTTTGATTAGTCTAGAGCCCTCTCCTTTATACTTCTGCCTGCCCCTTCTTCCTATTACCTGTAAAACAGCTGTAAAGAATTATAAATCCTTTTATTATTAAATTTTACAACGTGCTTAACCATTTGATTCGGTTCAACTGAAATTGTATCCTTCCCCCTGAAAGTTAGCAGGTGGCTCTTTACCATCTATCGAAACAGTTTTAAATGGCTAAACTAATTATAATTTTCTCAGGTTCCTATCCATATTAAAGAGGCTGTCCGAAAAGTATATATCTTTTCGGACAGCCCCATCTCTCATATTAAATATTTGCTAAAAACACTCACTCATACGGCATTCACAATCAATTGTCACTGCTCTCACCGCAAAGAGGTTTTCTCAAAATGACTTTTCAGACAGCCCTTGTCTTTTTCTTATTCTCTTTGTACAGCTACAGCGTGTACAGGGCGCCCCTTATCATATACATACCATATCGCTTCCTTTTTATGGGGGTCTGTTGGCAAATAGACAACATGCTGCATATCACGCACTTCCGCTTTCGTCACAAGCATTTTTATCGGCTCATTAACCGTTATTTTTTCGCCTGCTACTGTATATATTCCTTTTTTCGCTAAGGTGCGCTCGGCGTAATTGCTAGCGATATGGTCAGCAAGCGCAGTGTGCACGCGCCAGTCATTTGATTCATTTAATGTCACAACAATAAAGTGTTTTTGCTCTTTTTGAAAATAGGTGGCAAGCGTGCGACCCGCTACTTTTGTATAGCCTGTTTTGCCTGCAACTGCGCCGTTATTTTCTGATAAAAGGCGATGCTTATTTTTCCAGCTTTGCTCGCCATTAAAAATAACGGTTGAGGCGATTTTTTTAAACTGTTCGTTGCGCATCGCGATTTGGAGCATACGCGCGGTATCATAAGCTGAGGAAAGATGCTCCTCATTGTGTAAGCCAGATGGATTGCTAAACTTTGTAGCCGACAAGCCCGCTAGCTGTGCGCGCTCATTCATTAAATAAACGAAGCCCTCCACAGAGCCTCCCACATGCTCGGCAAGCGCATATGCCGCATCATTGCCAGAGCGCAACATAAGACCATAAAGCAATGTTTCAATTGAATACGTCTGCCCTTTTTCCAAATAAATAGAAGAGCCTTCACTTAGTGCAGCGCGCTCTGAAATTGTCACCTTATCATGCAGCTCGCTGTTTTCAAGAACAATTAAAGCTGTCCATATTTTCGTTAAGCTTGCAATCGGTAATCTCACATGCTCATTCGCCCCCATTAGCATCCTACCTGTTTGTGCATCAATTACCGCATATGCGTGTCCTGCTGCCTGTGCTGAAGGCTGCAATAAAACGAAAAGCAATACGACACATAGCCACTTTTTCAAATATCCACTCCTTTAGTCATTAAATGCTTCTTGGAATTTCGTTAAAAATAAATCGGCTTCCTGCTCCTCTTCCATATCATGTCCCTCTGGTAAAGGTGGTAGCTCTCCTATGTCCTTCAAGCCGAAATAATTTAAAAATTCCTTCGTTGTACCATATAAAATGGCGCGTCCTGTTCCTTCTACACGTCCGACATCTTGAATAAGCCCCCTTGAAACAAGTGTTTGAATTGGTTTTTCACTTTTAACTCCTCGCAAATCTTCCACTTCTATTCTTGTAATTGGCTGCTTGTACGCAATAATTGCTAGCACTTCGACTGATGCCGCTGTTAATAGCTGGCTTGTTGGGTTATCCACAAGCTTTTTAATCGTTTCTGCCATTTCTGGTTTTGTTGTTAATTGATATGTACCCGCCAATTGTTTCAATGTTATAGCAGATGTCTTTGATTCATTATATTGCGTTGCAAGCTCACTTAGTCCTGCTTCAACATCCATAACTTCTACATCTAAATAATTAGCTAACTGACGTACCGTCATCCCCTCATCTCCAACAACGAAAAGGAGTGCCTCAATTTTGCTCATCAACGTCTCCCGATTCATCATCGATTTCCTCCTTCTGTAAGAGCACTGTCAAATCCTCAAAATTACGCTGCTGTTCCACTAATACGACTTGGCGCTTCATTAATTCTAACAACGATAAAAACGTAACAATTAAGGTTGACTTATCCTCATAAGGGAATAGCTCTGAAAATAGCGCACGTCCACCTGTTTTCTTTAAAGAGGCAACAACCGCATGCATTTTTTCCCGTATAGAAATTTCTTGCCTTGCTACTCTCGTTTGTAAAGGTTTTCTTAATTGTTTACGACGCAGTAGCTTTTGGAATGCTGCGAGCATATCATAAACATTCACATTCGAATCGAATAATGCCAGTTGCTCATCCGGCATAAATACAGATAAATCTGCAGGTGGACGCGTATACACCTGTGCCCGCTCTCCTTCGAGCACTTGTAGCTGGGTTGCCGCTTCTTTATATTTTTTATACTCAATTAAGCGTGCCACAAGCTCGTCACGCGGGTCCGCGCTGTCAAGCTCAAACTCCGCATCCTCCATCTCCCCTTCATGAATAGGCAACAGCATTCTACTTTTAATTGCGAGCAACGTTGCTGCCATAACTAAATATTCACTTGCCTCATTTAACTCTAACACTTGCATTGCATGGATATGGTCAATATATTGCGCTGTTAATTCGGCCATCGGAATATCATATATATCAATTTCCAAACGATTAATTAAATGCAATAATAAATCGAGTGGGCCTGAAAATGCTTCAAGCTTTACTTCATAAGACATTTAATTACCACCTGTCGTTATATGTCGAGGTATTCTCCCTAGTCGTAAGCATATATTTGAGCTTCGCCAAGGCATAATTGTTATGATACTATTTTAATATGTATTTCGTAAAGAGGAAAGGTGAGTGTTATGCATCCATTATTCGTGCAATATTGCGCTTATTTCAATGGCAATGAAGATTACTTTGAATGCCATGAAGTGTTAGAGGAATACTGGAAGGAAATTGCACCAGGCGATAGACAGCATATTCTTGTAGGCTTCGTCCAACTAGCAACAGGCTTATATCATTGGCGTCGTGGCAATACAAATGGGGCATTGCGCACATTGCAAAAGGCAAAAAAATGCCTGCAAAGCAATTCACCTTTTTTTGACATGGTAAATCAAGCTGATGTCTTACAGAAGCTTTCAAAGTCAATTTATGCAATTCAAGCAGGCGAGACTTTTCAAGCATTTCAACTAACAATTATAAATGAACAATTCGCTCAGCTAGTTAAGGTGCAAATCGCTCAGTTAGAGCCAGTTCCCCTCACGTTTTTACGTGATAAACATAAGCTACGCGACCGCTCCGATATCGTTGCAGAGCGCTTGGAGAAGCTGAGCGCTAAACATAAAATGAAAGCAAACGGGGCTGTCCAAAAAGCCGTGCATAGCCGTCATTTTGGACAGTAGCGATGATTTTTCGTAAAATGTTGACTCCTAAAAATAGAAAACGCCTCTTTTAAAAATGTGATGAACATTGGCTTTAGCAGTGTATTCCTTCAGTAAAAGGGAAGTGATGGAAACATTTATTTCCATGCCGGGGGAAAAACAGGGCGACCAAAAAGCCGTGCATAGCTGGCTTTTTGGTCGCTGTCTGTGGTGCTCCTTCTAAGTGTTCGTCGATTAAAATAACAGGAGGGTTCTTTGAAGATGGGAGAAGTGCTGTGTCTAGCAGGTTTTCCTCCGAATGAAAGTGAAATTTTCACTGCATCGCAAGAAAAAGCTACCTTTTTCGACAGCCCTTATTCACACCCTCTCTGTCATTATTCCTCATCTAATAAATGGCGTTGCAAAAATGGCGCAGTTTCATCATTATACTGCAAGCTATCATAACAGCCTAAAGCACGCAATTCATCAAGCATCTCAGCAGTAATTCCTTCACCGTGATAAGAAGGGATAATGGAAATATGCTGAATTGTAGCTATCCCATTTTCTACAGCTACACCAATTGTACCAACAAATTCATCGTCCTGTTTCCATAAATAAAGCTGCCAATCTGGCGTCTGCTCATAATGCTGAACAATTTCCATTAATTGCTTTGAATCTTTGCAGTTCGGCATTAACGAAATTAAACCCATTGCAATTTTTTCAAACGCTTTTTTATATTTTACTAACATTTTTATATTTCCTCATTTTCTGCTATACGAAACGATTATGCTCATTAACTAAAGAAAAGTGGAATGATTACAAAAATATAAATCAAACCCCAAAATAGTATAAATGATACTAATCCAATTAATAGTTTCCACTTTGATATTCTCAACGACTACTCACCCTTTTTCAATACTAACGGGAGATCGTTTTGCACAATATTATCATAGCTTTCACGTTGAATCGCTAGCTGGTGTTCACCCGCCTCTACAAAAACAACGGCTGGACGCGGCACACGGTTATAGTTTGAAGCCATTGAAAAACCGTAGGCACCTGTACAAAACATAGCTAAAATATCACCAGACTCCGCCTTTTGTAGTGCAGCATCGACCATCAATTTATCCCCAGATTCACAAAGTTTCCCAGCCACTGTATAAGTGCTGCTTTTCGGCGCATTTGCTTTATTTGCAATAACGGCCTCATACTTCGCGTCGTATAGTGCTGGGCGAATATTATCGCTCATGCCACCATCTACCGCGATATATTCACGAATATTTGGCACTGTTTTTTGTGAACCAACCGTATAAAGTGATGTTCCTGCATCACCGACAAGCGAGCGACCTGGCTCAATCCAAATCTCCGGCATCGCTAATTTTAACGCAGCTGCCTCTGCTTGTACAGTGTCAATCATTTCAGCTACATAAATATGTGGCGCAAGTGGCTTATCTTCCTCAGTATAACGAATGCCAAAGCCTCCGCCCAAATTTAATACCGTGCATTCAAAGCCATGCTGCTCTTTCCATTCACCAATTTTTTTCATTAGCTTGCCAGCAGCCAGGCTAAAGCCATCTGTTTCAAAAATTTGTGAGCCTATATGACAATGTAAGCCTAGAAGCTGTAAAAACTTGTGCTCACGTACTTCTTCAAAGGCGCGGTCTGCTTGCCCATTATTCAAATCAAAGCCAAATTTCGAGTCGGATTGACCTGTCGTAATAAAGTCATGCGTATGTGCTTCTACACCTGGCGTTACACGTAATAAAATGCGCATCGGCTGCTGCTTTACCTCTGAAATTTCTTTGAGCAAGCTAATTTCATAAAAATTATCGACAACGATGCAACCAATTTTCGTATCAAATGCAAGTTCTAACTCTGTATACGATTTATTATTGCCATGGAAATGAATGCGTTCTGCTGGGAATCCAGCTTTAATGGCAGTATATAATTCACCACCTGATACAACGTCCAACGATAAATTCTCCTGTGCCGCTAGCTGATATGCCGCAATGCAAGAAAACGCTTTTGAAGCATAGGCGACCTCCGCCTTGATACCTAATTGCTTAAATGTATCAATAAAGCCTCTAGCACGCTCACGAATTAGTGCCGTATCATAAACGAATAGCGGTGTCCCGTATTCCTTTGCTAACGTTACTGTATCTACGCCACCAATCGTTAAATGCCCATCACTTGAAATGTCCTGTGTCCCATATAAATGCACTCTGCTCTCCTCCATTACCGCTCAAAAATAGTATATGAGAACTTTACCATAGGAGGGAACAAAAGTGCAATGTACATTATGCTCGTTTTCGCTGCTGTGCACCAACAATATACGGTCTAAGCGCATCATCAGACATTGGAAAACGAATAAAAACACGCATAAAGGCCTTTGGGAAAAAGGGAATGAGTGGCCACATATATGGTACTTTCATCGGACGCAATGCACATAAATACGAAAATATAATAAATAGTGCAATAAAAAACCCATTAGCCTCAAACAATGCTGTCATAATGAGTAAAAAAATACGGAAAACTTTAATTGAAATACTTAACTCATAATTCGGTATGGCGAATGTGAAAATTGCAGCAATCGCTGTATATAATACTACCTCGCTTGAAAAAAGCCCTACATCAATTGCAATTTGTCCAATAACAATTCCCGCAATTAACCCCATTGCGGTCGAAAGAGGCGTCGGTGTATGAATGGCCGCAATACGCAAATATTCAATTCCAAAATCTGCAATTAAAATTTGCAAAAACAGCGGTACTTCAGATGGCTCCGATATACCTAAAAAGGAAAGTGTCTCAGGTAATAAATGACTTTCCTTCGCAAATAAATACCACATTGGAAGTAATACTAAGCTGAGCAATGCTGCAAAGTAACGTAGAAGCCGCATCATCGAGCCAATTAGCGGTGCTTGTCGATATTCCTCTGCATGTTGTAAGAAATGGAACATCGTCACTGGCATCAACATAACAGAAGGTGATGTATCAACAACAATCGCAATATGCCCTTCTAATACATGCGCTGCCACAATATCCGGTCGCTCCGAATAACGGACGAATGGTAACGGATGAAATTTTTGCTTAAACAGCCACTCCTCTAAAGATTTATCCGCCATCGTTAAACCATCATGCTCGATTAATTGAAAGCGTTCCCGTAACCAGTGAAGATGTTCTTCATTTACTAAATCCTTCATATAGCAGAGCGCAACATCGGTTTTTCCTAGCTTAGAAATTTGTGAAAGCTCAAAGCGCAAATCTCCACTTCGAATTCTGCGTCGAATCAATCCTGTATTTTGCATAATATTTTCCGCAAAGCCGTCCCGCGACCCACGAATGACCTTCTCGTTATCAGGCTCCTCTGGATTGCGCCCCGGATAATTACGAAACTCTGCACAATAACAATAACCATGTGATGTTACTAGACCAACTCGACCGCTTAATACTCCTAGCAAAAAGTCCTCAAGTGTTTCTACAGGCTCTTTTCCATGATGGTTAAAATGCGCATCGAAATATGCGGGCTCATCCTCAATATGCTCCCGCTCCTCAAATTGCAATTCCGCTAGTAAATTTGATAATGTTTCACTATCAACTAGCCCGGAAATATAAACTGAGAGCACTTCCATATTTCGTACAAAAATCGGCTTTATACAAACATCAAACGATTCGCCCTCCCCTAAAACCTCCTTTAAATGTTGCTGTGCCTGCTCTAAAGATGTAAAAAGCTGATTCGTCATTTTTTCACTGCCTTTTTCGTAGTTGTCACGTCCATCCATTGCTTCAGCTGTGCTAATATTTTTTTCTCTAAACGTGATACTTGCACTTGCGAAATGCCAAGACGCTCTGCTATTTCAGTTTGTGTTAAATCTGCAAAATAGCGTAAATAAATAATCGATTGCTCTCGTTTATCTAACTTTGTAAGCATTTCCTTCAGCGGAATATACTCAAACGGAAGCTGCGACTTTTCGTCATACATTTGGTCCATTAATGTAATGGAGTCCCCATCATTTTCAAATAGCTGCTCATGTAAAGAGGCTGGGTCACGCATCGCATCCGCTGCAATTAAAATGTCATCCTGCGTCACACCTAAGCGCTCTGCTAGTTCCGAAATGGAGGGCGGCTTTTCATTCGTCTTCATATATTCCTCTGTCGCATGGCGAATTTTATAATTTAATTCACGAATGGAACGACTAACCTTTACCATACCATCATCGCGTAAAAAGCGTTGAATTTCGCCAATAATCATTGGCACTGCATATGTGGAAAACTTTACTTCATAGGATAAATCGAATTTATCAATAGATTTCATTAAGCCAATACAGCCAATTTGAAATAAATCCTCTAGTTCAACACCTCGCGAGGAAAAACGTTGCACAATCGACCAAACAAGTCGTGTATTACCTTCAATCATCCGCTTTCTCGCTTCAATATCCCCTTGCTGCGAGCGTTCAATTAATGCTCGCATCTCCGCCTGCGTCAACAACACTTCTGAAGACTGTTCGATTGTCCCCACCCCTTTACATGACTGACGCATGTGCTGATGATATTTTTTTTGTAAAAACGACGCTTGTCCCCTCGCCTACAACAGACTGCACAACAAGTTCGTCCGCGAAGCTTTCCATAATTGTAAAGCCCATGCCGGAACGCTCCAAAGCCGCCTTTGTCGTAAATAAAGGTTCCATCGCCTGCGCAACATCACTAATTCCTTTACCATAATCTTGAATGCTCACTTGCACGGTATCACCTGTCAATGTTGCCCGCACTGTGACAACACTTTTTCCATCCTCCTCGTAGCCATGAATAATCGCATTCGAAACAGCTTCTGAAATAATGGTTTTTAATTCAGACAGCTCGTCTACCGTCGGATCAAGCTGTGCAATAAAGCTCATAATTGCCATTCTTGCTAAACTTTCATTCTCACTTTTTGCAATAAATGATAATGTCATTTCGTTATCCATGAACAATCCCCCTTATATGTGAAATCGCTGCCTGTTCATCTGCATGCATAATATATGGCGCAAGTCCAGAAAATTGGAATATTTTCTGCATTGTCGATGAAGGGTTTAAAATGATAATTTGACCACCCACGATGCTAAGCTCCCGCATTCTTCCCAATATTAGGCCAACACCTGAGCTATCCATAAATTGCAGACCAGCCAAATTCCAAATGAGTGTTGTCACATGTCCCTGCAGTATCGTTCTCGAAATTTGAGCCCGCACCTTTTCAGTTTCATGATGACCAAGCTCTCCGTATAATCGAATAATGGCAATCTGCTCCGGGTACACCGTAATTTCATAATTCATAATACTCGCCTCCTCGTCTAATCGCTAATTCTACGACGAGCAACTTTTCCCTTCACATCTGACAAAACTAGTGCCACTTCGCTAAAACTAGTGCCTATACGTCAAAGTATGGGAAAGCTGCATGATTTTTAAACATTAAATTTGATTTTTATCACATATAAAAGAGCTTTTTTAGAGAGCTTTTCAATCTTTGATGTTTTCTTTATTTTTAGGGGGTTATGTTACTAGGGTTATTCCACGTTTGCATATAAAAAGCCTATAAAATCGGATTTGCTCCGATTTTATAGGCTAGATTATCTACTATTTTGTAATAATCGCTTCAATCAACTTTGGGGCAGCGACTGGCTCCTGTGTCAAATGAATATGCGCATAAATTTTTTCGATGACATCGTCGATTTGCTCACGGTTTGCGTGGATTGTCACAAGTGATTCGCCCGCTTCTACATAATCACTAACTTTTTTGCGTAGCACTAATCCTACTGCTAAATCGATTTCCGATTCCTTTGTTGCACGCCCTGCGCCAAGTAGCATCGCTGCTGTGCCAATATCATCTGCTTCGATTTTTGCTACGTAGCCTGCTTCCTTCGCCACAAGCTCCGTTACATAAGCAGCCTTTGGGAGCTGCGCTGGTTCATCAACAACAGTGGCATCTCCACCCTGTGCTGTGATAAATTTTTTCAATACTTCAAGTGCTGCGCCATTTGCCACAACTTCCTCCAGCATTGCACGCGCTTCCTTGATTGTTGCTGCTTTACCACCAAGCACGACCATTTGCGAGCCAAGCGTATAACAAAGCTCGTTCAAATCTGCTGGTCCATGCCCTTTTAGCGTATCAATTGCCTCTTGAATTTCAAGCGCATTGCCAATAGCATATCCAAGCGGCTGGCTCATATCTGAAATAATGGCCATCGTATTACGACCAACATTGTTGCCGATACGTACCATCGCTTCAGCAAGCATTTTCGCATCATCGGCTGTTTTCATAAAAGCACCATCACCTGTTTTTACATCAAGTACGATGGCATCTGCACCTGCTGCGATTTTTTTCGACATAATCGAGCTTGCAATTAATGGAATGCTTGATACCGTTGCTGTTACATCACGCAATGCGTAAAGCTTTTTATCAGCAGGTGTTAAATTGCCACTTTGCCCAATAACAGCCATCTTAATATCATTTACTTGCTGCGCAAATTGTTCATTCGTTAGCTCAACATGAAAGCCAGCAATCGCCTCTAATTTATCAATTGTACCACCTGTATGTCCTAAGCCTCGACCACTCATTTTAGCAACAGGAACACCTACAGCAGCTACCATCGCTGCTAATGGCAATGTCGTCGTATCCCCTACGCCACCTGTCGAATGCTTGTCTACTTTAATGCCATCGATTTCTGTTAGCTTGATTTGTTCGCCAGACTCAACCATTGCCATCGTTAAATCAGCTAATTCATGATCAGCCATTCCTTGGAAATAAATCGCCATTAACAATGCACTCGCCTGATAGTCTGGTACGTCACCATTCGTATAGCCGTTAATGAAAAAACGAATTTCTTCTGTCGTTAATGTTTGACCATCCCGTTTTTTCTCTATAATATCTACCATTCTCATTAGTCAAGCCCCCCTATTTCAATCGTTGCAAAAAACTTGTGCCAAATTCAGGTGTAGCGATTTTAAAATTGTCAGCAATTGTTGCTGCAATATCTGCAAATGTTTCGCGTAATGGTAGCTCTGCCCCACCATTAAAGCGCGGTGAATAAACGATTAAAGGTACGTATTCACGCGTGTGGTCTGTGCCTGGGAATGTTGGGTCATTGCCGTGGTCGGCTGTAATAAGCAATAAATCATCTTCACCTAATTTAGATAATACCTCCGGCAAGCGACGGTCGAATTCCTCTAGTGCCTCACCATAACCGATTGGGTCGCGACGATGACCAAAATTGGCATCGAAATCGACTAAATTTAAAAAGCTCATACCGTGGAAATCACGCTGTGCTACTTCTACCATTTTATCCATGCCATCTGTGTTATTTTTCGTACGAATTGACTCTGTCACACCATCGCCGTTGAAAATATCAGAAATTTTGCCAATTGCAATGACATCCAATCCTGCATCCTTCATTTCCGCCATCGTTGTGCGACCAAACGGTGTCAATGCGTAGTCGTGTCGATTAGCCGTACGTGTAAAGTTACCTGGTTGACCAACAAACGGACGTGCAATGACACGCCCTACTAAATATTCAGGCTGCAATGTTAATTCGCGAGCAATTTCACAAATTTTATAAAGCTCCTCTAAAGGGATTATTTCCTCGTGTGCTGCAATTTGTAACACAGGGTCAGCAGATGTATAGACGATTATTGCGCCTGTTTCCATATGCTCTTGTCCAAAGTCGTCAATGACCGCCGTACCACTCGCAGGCTTGTTACACAATACTTTACGTCCTATACGCGCCTCTAATTGTGCAATTAACTCCTGTGGAAAGCCGTCTGGGTACACTTTAAATGGCTTGTCAATGTTAAGCCCCATGATTTCCCAATGACCAGTCATTGTATCTTTCCCTACGGACGCCTCTTGCATCATGCCATAATATGCTTTCGGCTCGTCTACCTTCGCAATACCTTGTAGCTCCCGAATATTTGATAAGCCTAAACTTTCCATCGTAGGCATCTTTAAACCATTCATTTCTTCTGCAATATGACCTAAAGTATTTGAACCAACATCGCCAAATTTATGTGCATCCGGTGCTTCCCCGATGCCTACTGAATCCATTACAATTACATGTATCTTTTTAAACGCTTTCATTAATTGCACGACCTCCTTCTTACTATTATATATTTTACCAAAAATAATTTAAAAATAAAGGTCAGACATCCGACTGTGTGAAATTTTTTAATTTTCCAAGCTATTTCACTTAGAGTTATAGGCAATTACGCCCGAGGATGAAATTGCTTATATACTTCTGATAATCTTGTTTTGCTCACATGTGTGTAAATTTGTGTTGTCGAAATATCTGAATGACCTAACATTTCCTGCACCGCCCGTAAATCTGCTCCATTTTCAATTAAATGTGTTGCAAAGGAATGGCGCAGCACATGCGGCGTAATTTCATGTTGAATATTTGCCTGCCGTGCATGCTCTTTCAATAGCTTCCAGCAGCCTTGTCTAGTTAATCTTTTCCCTCTACGATTAATAAATAACGCGTCAGTTTTTGGATATTTGCCCTGTAGCTCATAACGTGCTCGCCCTAAATAATTTTCACAAGCAGCAATCGCACCGCGACCGAGTGGAATAATTCTTTCCTTCCCGCCTTTACCAAATACACGCACAAAGCCCATCGTTAAATGAATATCGGTAATATCAAGCTCAATGAGCTCACTAATGCGCATCCCTGTTGCATATAACAGCTCTAACATGGCGACATCGCGAACTCCCTGTGCCTTTGAAAGGTCTGGGGCCGCAATCAGTGCATCAATCTCTTGTGTTGAGAGAACTTTTGGTAGCTTTTGCTCCAATTGTGGCATTTCAAGATGCACAGTTGGGTCAGTTGTCGTTACTTTTTCCCTTAATAAAAATTGATGAAACGACCTGATTGATGAAATATGACGCGCAATTGTACGCGGTGTTTTACCTGCTGCACGCAGCGCCTCTAAATGCAATAAAATAATTGCACGCGTTACTTCGTTGAAGGATGGTAGCTGCTGTGCCTGAATAAATGCAGCATAGCTTGCTAAATCTCGCTCATATGAGACGAGCGTATTGTCAGATAATTGACGCTCTACGCGAATGAAATGAATATAATCTGCAATCGCATCTTGAAATACATTCGTCATTAAATCCCTCCTAAAATTTAGGTAGAAATGAAAAAGGGCTGTCAGGAAAGGCAAAACCTTTTCCAACACCCTCCGCTTCTATAATCAATTATGCCCCGGCTAGTTTTAGTCCAAAATCCCCTAAAATCTATATCATTCGCCTGAGGTTGGTTACTCAGTCGTTACTACAGGACATGGTGTTCTAAGACTGAGTTCCTCTTTGTCAGCAGGTGTCCTGCCACACACTGAAAAAAGTTAAACATTTACTTCTGTGCAAAAAGCTGTCTTAAAATAACTTTTTAGACAGCTTTCTTTCTACTCACTTGAATCTTCATTGTCTTGGCATCGCCAACAAATACCATGAAATGTTAGTCGATGATCTTTAATGATAAAATTCCATCGTTTTTCTACTACTGCTTCTACATCTTCTAATAAGTCTTCTTGAATTTCATCAACTGCACCACATTCAATACAAACTAAATGATGGTGAAAATGTGCTGCTCCTTCTTGTCTCAGGTCATAACGAGATACACCGTCACCAAAATTGATTTTATCAACAATTTTTAGCTCAGTTAATAATTCTAACGTACGGTATACAGTCGCTAAGCCTATTTCAGGAGCTTTTTCCTTTACTAGCAAAAAAACATCTTCTGCGCTTAAATGATCTTCTTCATGTTCAAGCAGAACGGCCACTGTCGCTTCACGCTGTGGCGTCAACTTATAGCTAGCACTATGCAGTTGTTTTTTAATACGATCAATACGGCTCTCCATGTGACGCCCTCCTAAACTCCTCTTATTATACCAAATGAGTAAAACGACTGACAAGTTAATGATGCTTTATCTAAATAATTCATTTGCTATCAGTATAAAATGACCTTTCAGCCCATGGATTGTTAGCTTCATCAATCGAGTTTTTTTACAGGCTGTTATTCCCAATATGGCGACTCTAGCTTTGATATGGAAATCTTATAGCCTGCAATCTATTTAAACACATACGATATAACAAGCATTTCTAATAATGCAAGTATGCAAAATAATAGTATAATTGCTAGCATTCGTCTATATGTCGCAGTACCTTTTTTCGCAAAACGCATCGGTCTTTTCGTCGAAATACCTAAACAAATCATTAATAGTAAAATACAATAAATGAACTGAAAAGGAAACCACCATATACCGTATGCAAGTAAAGATTTTTGTTGCGTCAATAAATACATGGAGCTAAACCCTAGAAACGTCGCTCGTAACGCAATTAACCATTTTGCCACAAATGCGCAAAAAGGATGTGTTGCAAATAATAGTACAACCGCAATTGCGAAACCCACTGGTAATATCGTTTGCATGACGCTAGGTGCCTCTTCTTGCAATATACGCCCGTCCATTAGCTGAATGAGTGCAATTGCTTGCTCTAAGCTAAATATATAAAAACAAGCAACCCCACTTAAAAAACCAACGACAATCATACTTGTTAATTGTATTATAATGCTTGTCCGCAAATTTCAGCCTCCTTTACAACCAACTTATGCTAGTCCAAGGCTGATATGCAAATATGTTAAAATCGTTTTCTATGCATTATTTTTGATTTTTTAACCACATTACAGCATAGGCGGTTTTCGCATCATAAATAGCGCCACTCGTCATCATTTCCTCTGCTTCCTCTAACGTTACTTCCATTAATTCCACAAATTCATCATCATCAAGAGCAGCCTTTTCCTTTAATGGAATAAGCTTACGTGCTACAAATAAATGAATTATCTCATCCGCAAAGCCAGGCGAGGTTGCGAATGTTTGTAAATATGTAAGTTCCCCGCATGTGTAGCCCGTTTCTTCTTCAAGCTCTCTCTTCGCTGTCACTTCCGGCTTTTCCCCTGGTTCTAGCTTACCAGCAGGAATTTCTATAATTGAGCGCTCTAATGCCTTGCGATATTGCTCAACAACTAATAATTTGCCCGCATCCGTCAGCGCAATAATTGCGACTGCCCCAGGATGATTCACCACTTCCCTTTTTGCTATCTCACCATTTGGTAACAGCACATCATCTACTTTCAGCGAAATCACTCGCCCTTTAAAAATAGGCTGTGATAAAACTGTTTTTTCTTCAAATTTATTCAAATTGATTCGCCCCACTTGTCGCACAAGATAAATCCATTGTAACATTATATATAGAAAGGTGTGTATTCCATGAAAAAAAGAATTGTGGGAACGAGTAATATTGAAATTTCTGAGCTTAGCTTAGGCTGTATGTCCTTGCCAGCAAATATCGGTGAAGCCCAGCCTATTATAGAGGCGGCACTTGATGCAGGCATCAATTATTTTGATACAGCAGATTTATATTTGCAAGGCGAAAATGAGCGCATTGTTGGCGAAATTTTAAAGCCTCATCGCCGTAACGTCATTCTCGCTACGAAAGTTGGCAATCGTTTTGAAAAAGGGCAAGAGGGCTGGTCATGGGACGCTTCCGCAAGCTATATAAAAAGTGCTGTAAAAGATAGCTTAAAGCGGCTACAAACAGACTATATTGATATTTATCAGCTACATGGTGGAACAATAACAGATGATTTAGATGCAGTGATTGATACATTTGAAGAATTAAAGAAAGAAGGCTTCATTCGTGCTTATGGTATTTCCTCGATTCGACCAAATGTCTTTATGCCATTCGCCGAAAAAGGGTATGCACTTAGTAATATGATGCAATATAGCCTGCTTGATCGAAGGGCAGAAGAATGGTTTTCAGCGCTTACAGCAAGCGGCATTTCTGTTGTTACACGCGGCTCTATTGCCAAAGGCCTATTAACAAAAGAGTGGCGCTCTCGCTTGCAAGATTATATGAGTTATTCACAACAGGAGCTTGCAACACTACTAGCAGATTTAGAAGCTAGGTATGGTTCATTACATAGCTTAGCACTAGCTTTTAACTTACAGCATAAAGCCATCGCTTCAACCGTTATTGGAGCAAGCACAAAGCAACAATTGCTGGAAA
This sequence comes from Metasolibacillus sp. FSL H7-0170, assembly GCF_038593115.1. Classification (NCBI taxonomy): domain Bacteria; kingdom Bacillati; phylum Bacillota; class Bacilli; order Caryophanales; family Caryophanaceae; genus Metasolibacillus; species Metasolibacillus sp. FSL H7-0170. Next base: position 1,212,165 of record NZ_CP151964.1, read on the forward strand.
ATATCGCTGCTTACTATGCAATAAAAGATTTACCTGCAATTGATGGGATAACAGAACAGATAAAGAAGGATATTTACACAGAGCATCGATGAAAAAATATATTTTCCTTCTAGTTGCTGCGCTCGTCATCGTTGCATTGTCATCCAATATGAGCTATCAGCAACAAACAATTGTACCTGAGCTTCGCGTGTTATTAGCGAATAAGCCCTTTGAAGAAACGCTAAGTCTATTTAAAATTCCTTATTGGGGCACTATTATTTCCGTGGAATCAAGAGGTTATTTTTATTTTGTAGAATTTTTAATTCGAAAAGCCACACATTTTATTGGCTTCGGTATTGTTGGAGTTATTCTTTATTTACTTTATCGCAAGCTTACATGGTTCTTCCCCGCTATGATGGCAGTGGCGACGGTATTTTTAATCGCCTCACTCGACGAACTTAGACAAGCCTTTTCTCCTGGACGTACAGGTGTCTTTTCAGATGTTTTGCTCGATAGCTTTGGTGCATTATTTTTCGTCGTTATAACGGCTATTATTGTACGCCTCTTAAAAAAATAAGGAGAGGAGCGTCCCAAAAGCAGTACTTCTCCTGCTTTTGGGACGTTTCGTTTGTCTTTAATAAAAAAGTAGGTAACTCATTTTAAAATAAAATAATGAAAACCCATTTTTCGCTGTAACAAAGAATAACTCAACTTTTTAAATGCCCCCGCTCCGCCTTTTATTTAATATTTCGAGCCTTTATCGCCGTACTGCTCTAGCAGCTCCTCAAAGCTCATATTTTTCTCACGTTGCTTGCGCTCAAAAGCAAGCCTTGCTTGACGCTCTTCCTCAGCAGCCTGCTCTTTATCTACAAGCGCCTGCTTCGTTGCCTTTAGCTTTGCAAGCACATCGCCACCTAGCTGCTCCTGCAATGTCGGTGCTTTTTCTTGCTCAAGCCTCGGCTGTGCTGCCTGCTTTTGACCAAATTTCTTTTTAGCCATTTTTTTCACCTACCGTTGTACAATCGTCGCAACACCTTGCCCGCCACCGATACATAATGTAGCAAGTCCGAGTGTAACATCTCGTTTTTGCATTTCATGTAATAATGTTACTAATATACGCGCACCACTTGCACCAATTGGATGCCCCAATGCGATTGCGCCCCCATTCACATTGAGTTTATCATGGTCAAATTGCAGCTCGCGGTCAACAGCAATTGCCTGTGCTGCAAAAGCTTCATTCGCTTCAATCAAATCCATGTCTGGCAATGATTTATTAGCTTTCGCTAACGCCTTTTGCACCGCTTTAATTGGGCCTGTGCCCATCACTTGTGGGTCAACCCCTACGCTCGCATTAGAAATAATTGTTGCCATCGGCGTTAAACCTAGCTCAAGCGCGCGCTTCTTAGACATTAATACGAGTGCAGCCGCACCGTCATTAATACCCGATGCATTACCTGCTGTAACCGAGCCTTCCTTTTTAAATGCTGGGCGGAGCGCTGCAAGCTTTTCCACTGTCGAGTTAGCTTTAACATATTCATCCTGTGCGAAAACAATCGGCTCACCTTTACGCTGTGGTATTTCTACAGGCACAATTTCAGCCTCAAATTTGCCAGCAGCAATCGCCTGTGCAGCTCTCGCCTGTGAACGCGCTGCAAAAGCATCCTGCTCCCCGCGTGTAATTTCGTATTTATCACATAAGTTTTCTGCGGTAATTCCCATATGGTAATCATTTTGTGCACACCATAGTCCATCATGAATCATCGTATCAACAATCTTCTGGTCGCCCATATGGAAGCCTTCACGTGCATTTTTCAAAACATATGGTGCTTGGCTCATATTTTCAAAGCCACCCGCAACAACGATTTCCGCATCCCCAAGCGCGATTGCTTGCGCTGCTAAATGCACTGCCTTTAGCCCTGAGCCACACACTTTATTAATCGTCATTGCTGGCACTGCATAAGGCAAACCAGCCTTTAACGCAGCCTGACGCGCTGGGTTTTGCCCAAGCCCCGCTGCAAGAACATTGCCCATTATAACCTCATCCACGAATTGCGGCTCAATATTCGCTCGCTTAATCGCTTCCTTTATAACAATACTCCCCAACTGCTGTGCCTGTATATCCTTTAAAGTCCCCTGAAAAGCTCCAATCGCCGTTCGCACAGCACTTACAATTACTACTTCATTTGTCATCACATTTCCCCCTTAAATTCATCAGACCTTTTGTTTGCACATAATTATTTTACCAAATTCCCTCTCAAATTTATATGCGAAACATAGGGGTTTAAAAATAGAGGGCACAAGCAAATCTGAAGTATTTGCGAATTTCTTTGACTATCTGCGTTTTTTTAATTAGGGCTTATTTGTATTTCCCTTTACTTTAATAAAATACTTTCTTCCTCTGTTGCAAATTTATAAGTTCATCCTTAAATTCTGAAAACCCTCTGCGAATCGCAGCTATAAGCAAATCTTCTTTCATAAAGTGAACCTTCAATCAGTGGGGGTTTTCTTCATCCCCCACTGATTGGTAGTTTCACCAATCGGGTTTTTACAGGCTGTTGGATCCCCCACTTAAACATCTTGATTTTATCTGTTGTTTTGAAGTGGGGGGCTTACAGCCTGTTAATACGGGATAAAATTCTCACGTGGCAAAACAATCATCCTATCCTCTCTTTCTTGTATTATTCCCCCAATTACAACAAATAACTATATTTTATCTGCATTTTTAATTAGTAATTTCAGCAATAAAAAAAGATGCCCGCTTATTTTACAGACATCTTCTCTCTTACTTATTTAGTTTGAATTTTATTCATCTGTGCCATCATTTGACGAACTTGCTTTTCAGACGGTGTACGTCCCATTTGAGCCATCATAACACGAATCATTTGTTCATTTATCGGTGGATTTTCTTTCAAGTACTTCATCATATATTGACGCGCAAGGAAGAAGCCCAATGCAACCCCAGCAATTAAAGCAACAATAATTCCAAGAATCCATGCCCATGTCATCGTTAAACCTACCTCCTCCATTACCTATCTCACGAGAAAACTCTCCACAAAGCATTATACACTACTTTATTTGCGCTTTCTATTGTTATTTCTCTTGATTTCTATCACAAGTATATTCTAAATACTCCTATATTGCATTATGAAAAATAAATACAAATGAGGCTGTCCAAAAAGCCGTGCATAGCCGGCATTTTGGACAGTAGCAATGATGTTTCACAAAATGTTGGTTCATATAAATAGAAAGCGCCTCTTTTAAAAATGGGATGAACATTGGCTTTAGCGGTGTTAGCTTTCAGTAAAAGTGAAGCGATGAAAACATTGATTTCAATGCGGTGGCAAAACAAAATGTACTTTTCGGATAGCCCCTTAAATAGGTCTCATCTCACCTCAGCCTCCAGACCTAGAAAAAGATACATTTACAGGTCGTTATGCAAAAAACAAACTTCCTTTAACATAAAGGTATCAACAAAAGGAGGTCAACAAAATGAAAAAATTTCTTTACTTTATCGGAGGCTCCATTGCTTTTCTAATTGCCTTAGCGTTACTTGGACCAATGCTCGGCTTACTATTCTCAGGACTACTTGTGGCAGCAGGTTTACACTACTACACAAAATGTACATCGGTATTTGGAAAAATTATGAGTGCGACAGTTGCATTAGTAGGTGTCCTTAGCGCTGCATCAAACATCCCAGCATTTATCGGATTAATTGCGATTATTGCACTTTATTATATCGCTAAAAATTGGAAAAAAGAAGCAAATGTTGTGGAAGCAAGTGATGACCCATTCAATAACTTTGAAAAAGAATGGGCAAAAATCTCTAAATAATAAGAAGGAGCGGATTTATAATGACAAACTTATTCACACGTTTTAAACATCAATTACAGGCAGATTTACATGATTTCTTTGATAAAAAGGAGCGCAAAAATCCAATCGCCCTTTTAAATCAATATATCCGTGAGGCAGAGCAGCAAACCGAGCAAACAGGTAAATTATTAGCGCGTCAAGGGCAACTAAAACAAGAGCTAGAAGCACAATTAAAAGAAGCAGAAACAATGCTAGCAAAACGTGAGCAACAATTAAACCTTGCTATCTTGAGCAACGAGAACGACTTAATCGCCTTTGCACAAGGTGAAGTGGAAGCATACACAGCGCGTAAAGTTGGGTTACTTTCTAGCATCGATGCATGCACAACTGAATACTTTGAATTAGAGCGTAAGTTTGAAACAATGAAACATAAAATTAAAGATATGAAGGTGCGTCAGTTGCAATTAATGGGCAAAGAAAATGTTGTACGAGCACACCATCAAATGGATAAAGTTCTTAACACTCAAGATGCAGGCAGCTTCGAGGAACTATCTAGCTATTTTGATGATATCGCAGCAAAAATTGACCATAAATATGAAGTAACAACATTTGAATCACGACTCGCAAAGCTGGAGAAAGAACAAAAAGCAATTGCAGCTAACGAACAACAGCAAAATCATGCTATAGTAGAATAGCCATAGTCGGAGAGGGTACACATCCTCTCCCTTTTATCTTGATTCAACAGATGTTTGTACATCTGTTGAATCAAGATAAAAGAGTTTACATTTTGAAAGGAGACCACTTCTATGAAACGGCTAACAACCGATCAATTTACTTATTTTCTTCTAGGTTTATTATTAATCATGCTAATTGAGCTTTCGCTATTTCATAATGGAGCGGTTTTTGTACTATTTTTCGGTATAATCTCTCTGTATTTTGGCATGAAAAAACAGCGCAAATTTTTACTATGGACAGGTGCATTATTTATTATTATCGCTCTTTTCACATTATGGAGCTTAAAGCTTTATTTCATTGTTCTCATTGGTTATTTGCTTTATAAACAGCTTACAAAAGAGGAGGTAACTGTAGAAATAACAAATCAAGGCTGGACTTCCTCTACAACTAAAAATCAATTAATTGGAGCAACGAATGGAGCTTTAGAACCGTATAAATGGGAGGACATACTGCTAAAGCGTTTTATTGGCGATATTGTTGTCGATGCGACACAGACGATACTTCCAGCGGGCAAATCAGTTATTACAATTCAGCAGGCTATCGGTAAAGTTCATATAATTGTACCTTATGAAGTCTCGCTTCGCCTGCACTATACGACATTTTATGGGCAAGCTTGTTGCTTGCATGAGCCTCCTAAACAGTTAATAAACGAAACCCTAAAATTTGAGGATGGTCAGCCCGATGAAAAACGCCTCCTCGTAATCAATGTTTCAACATGGTTTGGCGATGTGGAGGTGACGCGTGCATGATTGGATTTATTTTTCGTATTATTGTACTTTTCACCCTTTTATCATCAACAACCTTTAGTTTTTTAGTTTTTATTTTAGGTGAGCCTACAGAGGAAAAATGGCGCTTCTTTATCGATGAGAAGCTTGGCGAGTTACCCCTTGTTTTCACGATTGTAAGTGCCATATTTACAATTTCGTTTTTTATTAGTCTATGGATGTCCGTCTTAACAAAAACACGTGAAATTTCCACGACACGCACAATTAATAAATTAATTGACCCAGAATTTAAGCCGCTAAAAAAACGCGGCATCTCACGCCCAATGAAAAAGGCAATCAATGAGGCAGGAGCTTTAATCGAATCTCAGCGCGCAGCATTACAGCGTTTATCAAATGAAAAAGCCGAAACAAACGATAAAATTGTGCAGGAAAGATTAATTGAAGAGCGCCAGCGTTTAGCACGTGAGCTGCACGACTCTGTATCGCAGCAGCTTTTCGCAGCCTCTATGCTGCTCTCTGCTTTAACTGAACAAGAAGAAAATCCGCAATCCAAGCTACAGATTGGGCAAATTGAAAAAATTGTCCAACAAACACAGCTTGAGATGCGTGCACTTCTTTTACATCTGCGCCCTATCGCATTGCGCAACAAAACATTGGCAGAAGGGCTAAACGATTTAATTCAAGAATTACAGCAAAAGGTGTACTTTCATATAGATTATAAATTAGAAGAAATTGAGCTTACAAAAGCAGAGGAAGACCATCTATTCCGCATTGCACAGGAGGCACTTTCCAACACATTGCGCCATGCGAAAGCAACGGAAGTCGAGCTATTATTTGTAGCAAGAGATGATTATGCGATTTTACGTATTCAAGATAACGGTATTGGCTTTGATAACCAATCCGGTAAAAGTACCTCATATGGCTTAAATAATATTGCAGAGCGCGCAGTTGAAATTGGCTGCCTATATAAAATTGTTTCCGTTCCAAATGAAGGGACAATTGTCGAAGTAAAAGTTCCGAGAAAGAAAGGTGAACAGCTTGATTAAAGTATTACTTGTAGATGACCATGAAATGGTGCGTATCGGTGTAGCAGCCTATTTATCTGCGCAGCCTGATATCGAAGTTATTGGCGAGGCAGAAAACGGCTTAGATGCAATCGAAAAAGCATTATCTTTACGACCCGACTTAATTTTAATGGATAATGTAATGCCTGTTATGACAGGCGCAGAAGCAACAGAAAAAATTTTACAACAATGGCCTGCTGCCAAGGTCATGATGGTAACAAGTTTTTTAGACGATGACAAAGTATATCCTGCCCTTGAAGCAGGCGCTGTAAGCTATATTTTGAAAACATCAAATGCCAAGCAAATCGCAGACGCTATTCGCAAAACGATAAATGGCGAAACGGTTTTAGAACCTGAAGTGACGACAAAAATGATTTCAAGAATGCGCGGTGGCACTGCTATCCCATTACATGAAAGCTTAACTGAGCGCGAAATGGAAGTCCTTCTTTTAATGGCACAAGGCAAGGCAAACCAAGAAATCGCAGATGAACTTTTTATCGCATTAAAAACAGTGAAAACACATGTTAGCAATATTTTAAGTAAACTCGACGTACAAGACCGTACACAAGCAGTCGTTTACGCCTTCCAAAATGGGCTAGCAAAATAAGAAGACTGCATTTATATAATTTATAAACTAACTAAATAGAACCCCCGAACTATCACGAATCACTAAAAAGTTAGCGTTTCATTAGATGGTTCGGGGTTTTTTGTGTGGCTATCTAATCCTTACCATAGCTACTTACTCAATTTAAAGTTGAAAAGAAGTAGCTGTAAATTTAGTACTCTCAACAATTTATAAAATGTAGCTATTTATAGTGATTATCTCAACAAAATAGAAAGAAGGTGTCTAAAAAGCAATGCAATCGCATGCTTTCAGACACCTTCTTTTATGCAAAGCTTATAGTGCTTTTACTTTATTGACTACATTCTCAACTGTGAAGCCGAATTTTTCGATTACTAGGTCACCAGGTGCTGATGCGCCGAATGTGTCGATACCTAATACATCACCGTCTAGGCCAACATATTTATACCAGCTTTGTGTAGCTCCCATTTCAATTGCCAAACGCTTTGTAACAGCCCTTGGTAATACAGTTTCTCTATATGCTGCATCCTGTTGATCAAATGCAAATGTTGATGGCATTGATACAACTGATACGTCAATACCATCAGCAAGTAAAGCTTTTTGCGCATCCACTGCTAAAGCAACCTCAGAGCCTGCAGCAATTAAAATTGCATCTGGCGTTGCTTTTGTTGCTGATGAAATTACATAACCACCACGAGCTACACCTTCAGCTGCTAACTCCGCTGTTGTGTCTAACACTGGTAAGTTTTGACGTGATAATACTAAAGCAGTTGGTGTACTCGGTGATAATATTGCTTGCTTCCATGCCTCTGCCGACTCATTTGCATCTGCTGGACGAATCACATTTAAGTTTGGCATTGCGCGTAATGATGCTAAATGTTCAATTGGCTCATGTGTTGGACCATCTTCACCAACAGCAATTGAATCATGTGTAAAGACGTATGTTACGGGTAAGCCCATTAATGCAGATAGACGCACCGCCGGACGAACATAGTCGGAGAAGACGAAGAATGTCGCACCGAATACATTTAACCCACCGTGTAATGCCATACCATTTAATGCTGCACCCATTGCAAACTCGCGTACGCCAAACCAAATATTGCGACCTGCATAGTTTTCTGCTGAGAAATCGCCTGCGCCTTTAATTGTCGTTTTATTTGAGCTTGCTAAGTCAGCACTACCTCCGAAGAATGATGGTAATTTTTTCGCTAAAGCGTTAATTACATCACCTGAAGATGAGCGTGTTGCGACAGACTTACCTGCTTCATATACTGGTACTTCCGCTGCAAAGTCTGCTGGTAAATCGCCTTCCATAGCATTTTCAAATTCCGCAGCTAACTCTGGATATGCAGTTCGGTAAGCCTCGAATTGTTCGTTCCAAGCATTTTCCGCTGCAACACCTTGACGTTCTGCTGCTTCTTTAAATGTTTCATATACTTCTTGTGGGATGCTGAATGGCTCGTGCTCCCAACCGTAATGCGTTTTTGTTAATACTACCTCATCTGCTCCAAGAGGTGCACCATGCGAATCTGATTTACCTGATTTATTCGGTGAACCATAGCCGATGACAGTTTTCACTTCGATTAATGTTGGCTTGCCTTTTAGTTGCTTCGCCTCTTCGATTTTAGCACTTAAATCCGCTACATCGTTCCCATCATCAACGCGTAAATAGTTCCAACCATATGATTCAAAGCGCTTTTGAACGTTTTCAGAGAATGACATGCCTAGCTCGCCATCTAGTGAAATATCATTACTGTCGTAAAGCACAATTAATTTTTCTAATTGCAGATGACCTGCTAATGAAATTGCTTCTGCAGCTACACCTTCCATTAAATCGCCATCACCACATAGAGCATATGTGTAATGATCTACAATTTTATGCCCATCTTTATTATATTTAGCCGCAAGATGCGCCTCAGCCATCGCCATACCGACAGTCATGGCGATACCTTGTCCAAGAGGTCCTGTTGTTGCTTCAACACCAGCAGTATGACCGTACTCTGGGTGACCAGGCGTTAATGAATCCCATTGACGGAAGTTTTTAATTTCTTCCATTGGTAAATCATAGCCTCCTAAATGTAATAAGCTATAAAGTAGCATAGAGCCATGACCAGCAGATAACACAAAACGATCACGGTTATACCAATTTGGATTTTGTGGGTTATGGCGTAAATGCTTTGTCCATAGCGTATAAGCCATTGGAGCTGCCCCCATTGGTAAACCAGGGTGGCCAGAATTTGCTTTTTCAATTGCATCAATTGACAATGTACGGATTGCATTAATTGCAAGTTGATCCGGAGTTTGAGTCATTTTTGACATCCTTTCTCGTGCTATATAGTCTACCTTTATAGTGTAGTCAAGAATGTTAAAGAAAACAATGGTTAGCAGGTGTTTTCTTTGAAATTCCACATACTAAATGCTAAATGTGTCACATTGTATAAAATTGTGTAAATTTAGTTTAGAAAGCCCTTCTGTCTTTTTATATCTTTTAGTTTTTCTGGCGTTACATCATTGCCTTCCGGATCTACTATTTTCACATGCTCAATCGTATCGCGCATCGTTGCGCGGAATGTGTCTAAGTATTCTTTACGAAGTGCTGTACGTTCTTTCGCTTCCGCCTCTGTCAGCGTACCTTCCTTCGCTTTTTTTGCTAGTGCATTAATTCGAGCTAATTTTTGTTTGGATAACATATTTTTCTCACCTTTCTAAAACTCCATAATACAAAGGTATGAGAAAAAAACGTAAAGCGCAAGTGATTTATCTTGTACTTTACGTTTTGAATAGACTGCTTACATACTACTCTCTTTTTGATATTCTACAAAGCGGCGGTGAACTGTTGCTTTGCTAATATTGAATCCTAAGCCTCTTAATGTAGTGGCAATTTCTTCAAAGGTAAAGCCCTTCGCCCGCAACTTTAAAATTTCTTCGATAGGCACGTCAATTCGCTCGCGCCCCTCTGGATTGCCACGGTTTTTCAAATTGTATTCTGGACGATATCCGTTATTTACTGCGCGTCGCATTCCGCGTCGTATTTTAGCATTGTGCAGCTTGCGCTGATACTCCTCTACTATTGCTAAAATTTCTAAAAGCATTGTATCCATCTCATTTAATGCTAGTGGACCAGCATCATTTAAAGATATGACCGAGATACCCTGCTTTTGTAAAAGATGTAACACTGCTACGCGTGCATTGCCTCGTCCTAATCGTGTTTCATCTTGGACGAACAAAGTTGTCATATTATTTTCCTTCATATAATCTAACATATCTAACAAGCCATCTCTTTCCACATCGAAGCCGCTCTGTTGGTCCTCAAATATTTCAACTATATGAAAATGCAAGCTGCTTGCATATGCTTTTAGCTCTTCTTTTTGCCTTGCAAGAGATGTATATTGGGTTGATTTCTCGGTGCTTACCCTCACATATATGACCGCAGTTTGTGTAACCATTAATTGTTATTCGCCACTTCACGCGAATGGCTATCCTCTGTCATTTGCTTGGCAATAATAGAGCGTTTTTCAATTGGCACTAGCAACTGTTGTCCAATCACTATTTTTTCGTCAGAAAGGTAATTTGATTTTTTCACAAAGCCAATCCATTGCTCCGTTGACATTTTACCTCGGTACTGTTCGGCTAAAGACCAAAGCGTATCCCCATGTTCAATGATTATTTCTTCATATTGTTCAATATCCTCATCAGTAATAACTAACACTGAAATGACAAATACCGTAAATGCTACAAAAACTGCAATATAACTATTTTTTTTCAACCAATTCATAGTAACGCCTCCTGAAATAGAATGTTCGTTCGGAATGTATGTTCTCATATTAAAACGAACAAACGTTTTTGTCAACAATTATTTTCGAACTAATGTTTGCATTTATTTTTCTCTTTTGTTATACTGAAAATAAGAAAATTTGTTCTATCAATTACGCCTCGGCGTAATTACATTCAGTTTTTTGAAGCGCCTTCAAACTCGTTTTAAAAATCTGTGATTATCGTCGGAGGCTTATCTTTGTTTAGCGAGCAACTTTACATATGCTGAACAAGGTCCAATATAGCGTCCCTCCCATCATCTATGAATGGTGAGAGTAGTTTACTAAAACAAGATAAAAGAGGTGAATGAGTTGACAAAAGTATCAAAACGCCAAGAAGCAATTTTAGCTTTTATTAAAGAAGAAGTTAAAACAAAAGGTTATCCACCGTCAGTTCGTGAAATCGGTGAAGCGGTTGGTTTAGCATCTAGTTCTACTGTACATGGCCATTTAGCTCGTTTAGAAAGCAAGGGACTTATTCGTCGAGACCCAACAAAGCCACGCGCTATTGAAATTTTAGACAACAATAATGATAGTGAGATAGAACAACAAGGTGTTATCCATGTTCCTTTGATTGGCAAAGTAACGGCAGGACTTCCTATTTCAGCCATCGAGAATATCGAGGAATACTTTCCTCTTCCAAACTCATATGGCACTTCTGAGGATCAGCTATTTATGTTAGAAATTATGGGAGAATCAATGATTGAAGCTGGAATTTTAGATGGAGACTATGTAATTGTTAAGCAAAAATCAACTGCAAACAATGGTGAAATTGTCGTTGCGATGACAGAAGATGATGAGGCAACAGTAAAGCGTTTTTATAAAGAAAAAACACATTTTCGTTTACAGCCTGAAAACTCTTCAATGGACCCTATTTTAGTAAATCAAGTAACGATTTTAGGGCAGGTTGTCGGTCTATATCGTAAAATACAATAATACAAAAACTGAGCACCGGATTTTTGGGACAGCTCAGTTTTTTACTTTGAATATACTATTCATTTTTTAAAAGCTAGCATGATTTTCACATCATTAATTGTGGAGAAAAACGAGGAATATTATTGGAAATTTTCGTGATGTCCTATGAGGTTCATTCATATGTAAAAGCATGCTAGCGGGGTATTAGTGCTATTTTACATCCGCTTTGAAAAATTGTGAATGTTTATAAATGACGTATAATTTTCGTAAAAAGCCGTATTTTGATGATTTCCAGCGTTGTTTGCAACAAAATTATGCTTTTTATATAAGAAATCTCAGAAAATTGCCTGCCTATAAATACCTGTTATTTGACACTTCATCTATTTTTCTTTTGTTTCATACGTGTAACTAAAAAACCGCCTTTAAACGACTTCGGCTCATATGACATAATAAAGGCATTTGGCTCAAATCGCTCGACAATTTGAAACAGTTCGTGCTCACGATTACGCTTCGTTAAAATTTCATATTTATAGCGCTCACTATCGCGTCCTTCGCCCTTGTAAATTGTAACTGCAAAACCTTCATTCCTTAAAAACTCCACTAGTTCATTGTTTTTATTTTGCGTATTAATCGCAGCAAAAACATAGCCTACTGCTAATTTCCGCTCAATCATCGTACCTAAAAAAATACCTAGCCCAAAGCCAACTGCATAAACAACCATCGCTAATACGCTCTGAGTTCCACTGAATACGAGGGACAAACCAAACACATAAATCAGTACTTCAACCATACCTATAATTGATGCTAAAACCGTAATATTTTTTACTAAAAAGATTGTACGAAGCGTTAATAAAGGCACATAAATAAGTTGTAAAATAATAATTAATAAAATATTATTCATACGCAGGACCTTTCATAATCTTTTATAATGGTATTTTTCTGCTATCGTATAACTATATAATAGTACTCGATTATCAAGTTATTATTTCACGTTTAATCAATTACGCCTTGACGTAATTGTGTCCAGATTCTTTCAAGCTATTTGGTGGAAGTTAACCTGAAACCGTCACGTCCTGTGACAACGGTTAACTGATTTGCATCATGCAAGCCTCCCTTCAAAATCTGTGACATCCGGATGTTGGTCACTCAGTCATTATCGCAAGATGCGATGTTCTTAGACTGAGTTCCTCTTTATCAGCAAGTGTTTGAAAACCCGCTGAAATCGGTCTAATGCTTGCATTTATTTTGCCACCTATAGAGATGGAAGACTTCTGCTTAAAGAGGTTAAATGGATTGGATCGAGTAATTTTTCAGCTTCGTCCACACTTAATAAACCTTTTTCAACAACAATCTGTTTTACCGTTGTTTTTTTGCTTTGCGCTTCCGCTACTATTTCATTAGCAATTTCGTAACTAAATTGTTTTGAAATTGCGACCGATAGAGCGTAGGTGCTTTCCGCGCGAAGCTGATTAATTTCTTTTTTCACTTGAACTCCTGCTACACACTTCTCTCGAAACACTGGAATGCTTGCTATTAACAATGAAAATTGCTCAAACAGATTTTTCATAATAATGGCTTCCCAAATATTCAATTCAAGCTCGCCTCTATCTGCCGCAAATGTAATTGCCTGATCTTTGCCATAAATATCAAAGCAAACTTGCATCATCATTTCAGGAATACATGGATTGATTTTTCCAGGCATAATAGATGAACCCGATTGAACTGCTGGAAGCTCAATTTCACCTAATCCCGCTATTGGTCCCGAAGAGAGTATTCTAAAATCACTTGCCATTTTGGAAAGTCCTGTACATAACCCCTTTAAGCAGCTAGAAATTCTAACATACTCGTCCGCGTGCTGTAGACCATCAAAATAATTTTCTACTTTTCGCACTGTCAGCCCTGTTACATCATATAAATTTCGATACATCCCCTCGACATAGTCTGTCGAAGCACCTAAGCCCGTACCTACTGCTGTTGCCCCAATAACAAGCTGTAAGCAACCTTCCTGTAACCTCTTCAACTCATTTATTTGTCTGGCAATAAATGAACGGTATGCGCTAAATTGCTGACCAAATGTAATCGGCAATGCGTCTTGTAAACACGTTCTGGAAACTTTAACGAGCAGTTGAAATTCATCTTCCTTGTGCTGAAGGGTTTTCTCAAACTGCGTTAAACAGTTAATTAAATCCTGCATATAAAAAAAGCATGCTAGCTTCATCGCACTTGGTAGCACATCATTTGTAGATTGAGACATATTGACATGTTCATTTGGATGCACATGCGTATAGCCCTTATTTCCTGTTATAATTTCATTAGCGCGATTGGCGAGCACTTCGTTGACATTCATATTAATTGAAAGACCCCCGCCACCTTGATAAATATCTACTGGAAATTGATTTTTAAACTTTCCATCAATCATTTCATCCGCCGCAGTAATAATCGCATCTTTAAGAGAAGCAGCGAGCTCTCCAACTTCGAAATTGGAAAGCGCCGCTGCTTTTTTAATGTATGCTAATGATTTCATTAAATAAGGATAACCTTCGATTGTTTTTCCTGAAATAGGAAAATTAATTATTGACCGCATCGTTTGAATACCGTAATATACATCAGAGCTAAGCTTCATTTCACCTAGGAAATCTTTTTCTATTCTCATCTCGTATCCCGTTCCTTCGTTTCATTAGTCACTGTTATTCAAATTCAATTACTGCACGACCTACGTTGATACAGCAAGCATCATGGAATGAATCGAATGCCTTATTAATATCCTCCAATTTAATACGTTCTAATATGAGCTCATCCAACTTGAATTTGCCGTCTAAATAAAGCTGTGCAATCATTGGGAAATCACGGAACGGCTGTGTATCGCCATAGAAGCTCCCTTTTAAAACCTTCCCAACACGGTGGAATCCGCCAGCTGGTAAGCTTAATTTTTGCTCTGGGTTAAATGCACCAACAACAACGATTGTGCCACCTTTACGTGTAATTTCCCAAGCGCTTTCCGTACAAATTGTATGACCTGAGCAATCAATTGCATAATGTACACCTACGCCGTTTGTAATCTCTTTAATAATTTCCTTTAAATCTTCCGTTCTAGAGTTTACTGTATGTGTTGCACCGAATTTCTTCGCGATTTCTAGGTTTGCATCCTTAACATCAATTGCAATGATTTTCGCTGCACCGGCAATTGCTGCACCTTGAATTGCGTTTACACCTACACCGCCGATACCGAAAATAGCTACTGTTGAACCAGGCTTTACACCTGCCGCATTTACTGCAGCACCGTAACCTGTTGCCACCCCACAGCCAATTAACGACGCTTGTGCTAATGGCATTTCATCTGGAATTTTTACACATGACATTTCAGGAACAACCGCATATTCAGCAAATGTTGATAGCAATGAATTGTGGTATACTCTATCGCCATCAATGCTGAGGCGAGATGTACCGTCTAATAAAGTACCATCAAACATTGGACCGAAAGCTGATTCACATAAATGAACTTTACCTGTCACGCAAAATTCACAAGTACCACAATATGGAACCCAGCTCAATGCTACTTTATCGCCCACTTTAACATTCGTTACGTTTGAGCCTACTTTTACAACAATGCCTGCACCTTCATGCCCTAAAATTGTTGGTGTTGGCGTCGTTTTATCGCCTAATGCATTTAAGTCACTGTGGCATACGCCTGTAGCAGCAATTTTGACAAGCACCTCGTTATGTCTTGGCTCTGCTAATTCCACATTTAAAATTGATAGTGGTTTGTTGATTTCTGTCATTACAGCAGCTTTCATTTTCATAAATAATTCCCCTTATTTTATCAGATTAATAAGCAAACCAAATTGCTCGTTGTTTTGTAAACGCAGCTAAAGAATGGATGGCGTACTCTCTACCCCAGCCACTTTGCTTCACCCCACCGAATGGGCTTGCAAAATCGTAGCAGCCATAACGATTCACAAAGACCATGCCTGCATCTAATTGATTTGCTACGCGATGAGCACGTGACGTATCTCCCGTCCATAAACCAGCAGCTAAGCCGTAAATTGTATCGTTAGCCATTTCGATAACCTCTTCCTCTGTTTCGAATGGAATGACACAAAGCACTGGACCAAAAATTTCTTCCTGCGCAATTTTCATATCATTTGTCACATCAGCAAAAATAGTTGGTTTTACAAAATAGCCGTTAGCATTTGTACCTGTTACATCGCGCTCACCACCTGCAACGATACGTGCTCCTTGCTCCTTACCGCTTTTAATGTAAGCTAAAATGGATTCCATATGCTCTTTTGATACTTGTGCTCCTTGGTCGCTTTCCGGGTCAAATGGGTCTCCACATTTGTAATTTTCCGCCATCTCAGCGATTTTCTTCACCACTATATCGTAAATTGATTTTTGAACGAATAAACGAGTTGGAGATGAGCATTTTTCTGCCTTATGTGTGAATAAACCAATAAACGAACGGTCGATTGCAGCATCTAAATCCTTTACATCATCAAAAATAATATTTGGCGATTTACCACCAAGCTCTAGCGTTACTGGCTTTAAATTGCTATCTGCAGAATCACGCACTAATTGCTTTCCAATTTTTGTGCTTCCAGTAAACGACAGCTTATCAATCCCCATATGCTTGCTAATATAAGCCCCTACTTCTCCATTACCTAGAACTAAATTAATAACACCCTTTGGTAATAAGCCTGATTCATCAATAATTTCAAATAAACGAATAGCTGAAAAAGATGTTTTATCAGCAGGCTTTAAAATAACTGTGTTACCAGTTGCCAATGCTGGAGCCATTTTTAGTACAGCCATTTGTAATGGGAAATTAAATGGCACTATTTGCCCACAAACGCCAATTGGATCACGCGTCGTTATACTTAAAAAATTGCCATCAACAGGGTTGTTTTCCCCGTAATACTTGTCTGTCCAACCGGAATAATATTCAAATAAATCATGCGCTTCTTGTACATCATCGCTGTATGCCTCTGTATAAAGCTTGCCGTTATCGAGTGCCTCTAAAGTAGCAAGTTCAGCATGATGCTTTGCAATTAAGTCAGCAATTTTACGCAGTACGCGACCACGCTCTTTATTGCTCATATTTTTCCAAGTCACATTTTTCAAGCCTACTTTTGCTGCTACTACGGCCTCATCAACATCTTCTTTACTAGCGCAGAAAAATTGCCCTAATACTCTTCCATTGGCTGGGTTAATTGATTCAATTGTTTTTTCACTGCTTACCCATTTTCCATTGATGTAGCTTTTTTTCGTTTCCTCAAGCCATTTTTCAGCCCACTGTAATTGCGGTTGTTGAATACCCTCGAAAATTTTTTGTGTCATCTATTTTCATCCTCCTTAATAGTTGCTTGCCCTTTCAGCAATCGCATCGTTTCACTATAGCCAAATTTTTCTTTCAAGTCGCAAATTTGAGGTATACGTGAATTCGCAAGCTCCTTACATCTATCTTCATTTGCCATTATTCCTTGGAAGCAAAGCTCAGTAAAACTACGAACACAGTTGACCATCATATATATCCCATCTAATAGATGAATCCCTGCAAAGTTTTCGAATACGTTTAAATCTAAATCACCATGCTCAAATGTAACTTGAATAATTCGCTCTATACCGATTATTTCCGCGCAGCATTGGATGACGGTTTCAGGGATAACAGGATTAACCTTCCCCGGGAAAAACGATGAGCCTGCTTGAATAGCTGGTAATGATATTTCTGAAAAGCCAGCCTTGGGACCAGAAGATAGCAATCGTAAATCCTTTGCGATTTTTAATAAAGCACTCGCAAATAAACTAAATTGCTTCGAAACCTCTACTAAATCATCAATATTTTGAGCTGCATCAAATAAATTCTCTCTTCTTTTAACAGGTAGATTGGTCACTTCCTGTAATTTCTGCATAATAATCCGCCTGTAGAGCTCATTTGCCCCCTCACCTTTTCCGATAACAGTGCCACCTAGATTGACTGTTAATAGCTCGTCGACTGCATGACATAGCTTTATATGCCTTCTTTTTATTACCGCTTCAAAGCCGCTAAACTTTTCGCCTAATTGCATACGTGATGCATCTTGTAAGCAAGTACGTGAAATCGTTGCAACAGGCATGAATTCATTCGTCTTTTGGTTCATTACAGCTATCAGCTCGACAATTTCACCATGCAATTGCTGATATGCCTCGTAAATCGCTAAACGAATTGCGGTATGACACACATCGGCTGTCGATTGTGATGCATTAACATGGTCAATTGGGTGAACCGCTGAATAAACGCCTTTTTCCTTATTGCATAAATTTGCAATGACCTCATTGACGTTCATATTAATCCCTATTCCGCCCCCACCGTGATACACATCGACGACGAAATGCTCTAAATATTTTCCCTGCAATAATTCGTTACAGGCTCCCAAGATTTTTTCCTTCACTATTTCAGAAATTGTCTTAGCATCAAAATTGGCTAGCGCCGCTGCTTTTTTCACATGCGCTAAGCTTGTAATATACTCTTTGTACTCTTTTAGTACATTTTTAGAAAAGGATAAATTCTCCTTTGTTCGAACAGTTTGTATTCCGTACAAAGCGGCATCAGGAATCTCAACTGTTCCAAAACTGTCCTTCTCTACTCGCATAAACGTTCGCCTCCTTTTCATAACAATTGATGACCTCTACACCACCAAAAGTTCATATAACGAACACTTTATTCACATAAAGAACTTTAAAGCAAGTATATATTTCTGTTTTTTGAAAGTCAATATTAAATTTTCTGATTTTTTAACTTCTTTCAGCAGAAGTCTCCCACCTCTATAGGTGGTGAGATGAATGCAGACGTTAAACCAGTTTCAGAGGGTGTCCAAACACCCTCTGGAAGAAGTTAAAGCCTCTGGCGGATGTCACAGATTTTGAAGGGGGGTTTTCAAGCAAGCTTGAAAAAATCTGGACCAATTACGCCGAGGCGTAATTGATATTGACTCTACTCTTTTCAATTGCTAGATGTTTTAAATTGAAATAGGTATAATAAAGTTATGAATACAAATACTTTATCGACAAACAAAAATAGTAGGGATGGTTCAACTGTTCAAGCAGTTGACCGAGCATTGATGCTATTAAAGCTTATAGGAGAAAGTAAGAGTCCAATATCTTTAAAGGACTTAGTAGCGAGCTGCGGATTAAATCGAACAACTGTATGGCGCTTGATTGGAAGCTTAGAAAATGAGGGCTTAGTTGAAAAAGACCCTATGACAAATGGCTATCGTCTTGGCTTTTTATTTTACCGACTAGCGATGCAAAATAATCCGTATAATTCATTAATTCATCGAGCAAAAAACACTTTAGAAGCATTGCGAGATACCATTGATGAAACAGTGATTTTAAGCGTCCCTAAAATGGATGGGATATACACAATCAATCAGCTCGACCCATCACAAAGCGTTCGACTAGTGGACTACACAAATACAATCACCCCGCTCCATCATTGCACGTCAAACGGCAAAGTACTGCTGAGTACATTTTCAGAAAATGAGTTAGAACAATATTTAAGTAAGGAGTTAATTGCAAAAACCACGCACACCATTACAGACAAAGCGCAACTGATAGAACAAATTAATTGGACACGCCATAACAAAGTAGGTCTTTCAATTGGTGAATATGGTGAAAATGAAAATGCCATGTCTGCTCCAATATTCGACACGCATCAAAACTTAGTAGCATTTATTACGATTGGAGGCCCTGGCTTTAGATTAACGAAGGAGGATTTATTGAATTTAAAGGGGACTTTACTTCAAGCGGCAAAGGAAATAGAGCAAAATTTAACTTCTTTCGGCAAATGATTTTTGTGCCGATAGCAAGGCAAAAGGTATATGGACAGTAGTCCCCCACCTTTATTGGTGGCAAAATGGATGCGTTTATTAAACTGAGTGATTAACATTATGTTAATCTAAAAGCTTTGACTGCCCAGAAAGATTAACTTTCTGGGTGGTTTTTTATTTTTCTGAATATTCCTCATTTAGAGAACGTTTTCAAAAAACAATTGACAATGACGTGAACATCAAATATATTTTAAATATTCGCATTATGAATTATTTGTTCACAATAAGAACGAAATTAATATCTTTCCTCTACGTTTAAATCAATTTCACCCCGGTGTAATGGCATTCAGATTTTTTCAAGCTTGCTTAGTGCAAGTTAACTCAAGCCGTCACGTCCTGTGACAACGGTTAACTGACCTACATTATGCAGGCCTCTTTTCAAAATCTGTGACATTCGTCGGAGGCTAACTTCTTTCTGTAGGTGTCAGTTTAATACTAGTATTCATCTCGTCACCTATAGAGATGAAAGACCTTTGCTGAAAAAGGTTAAACATTACAGACAAAATGACAAAAGAGATGGGGGATTACCGTTCTATGGGTACGACAACTATAAACAACACAAAGCAGATTAAGCTCGATGATGTACCATTAAATAAATTTCATATTAAAATTGCAGGATTAACTTTTGGTGCTCACTTTACAGATGGATACATTTTAGGGATTGTTGGATTTGCACTTACACTTTTAGCACCTCAAATGGAGTTATCTTCTTTTTGGATTGGCTTAATTGGTAGTTCAGCTTTATTCGGCCTTTTTTTAGGGAGTCTTATTTTAGGCTGGATTTCTGACCATATCGGAAGACAAAAAATATTTGTGCTTAGCTTTATTTTAATTACAGTTGCATCGGTCTTACAATTTTTCGCTGAAACTCCAACAGAATTAGTAATTTACCGCATTTTAATCGGTATTGGCCTAGGCGGTGATTACAGTGTAGGACATACATTATTAGCTGAAATTTCACCGCGTAAATATCGCGGTCCTTTATTAGGTTCGTTTAGTGTTATTTGGACATTCGGTTACGTAGCAGCAAATATTGTCGGTATTTATGCGACAAGCGCTTCTCCAGATGCTTGGAAATGGATGCTTGCTTCTTCTGCTATTCCAGCATTAATTATTTTATTTGCACGTATGGGTACACCAGAATCTCCGAGATGGCTAGCAAGTAAGGGGCGACATGAAGAGGCTTTACAAATTGTTCAAAAGCATTTTGGTCCAAACGTTATTTTAGATGACCAAACAGAGCATGTCGGAGAGAAAAAAGGTTTTATGGCATTATTCCATAAAGATATGATAAAACGTACATTATTTAATAGTATTTTTTGGGTATGTTTAGTAATGCCTTACTTTGCTATTTATACATTCTTACCAATTATTTTAGATGAAATTGGCTTGCAGCAAGGCTTTGGCGTTGACTTATTATTAAATGGTTTACTAATTATTGGTGCATTATTAGGTATTTGGTTCACAATTAAATTTACTAGACGTGGATTCTTAATTTCTTCGTTCGTTGTACTAATTATTGCACTTGGCTTATTAAGTATTTTACCGAGTAATTTAACTGTTTTAATGATTATCGCCTTCTCTATATTTACTTTAATTTTATCAGCGGTAAGTAATTTAGTAGGGGTATTCCCTGCGGAAAGCTTCCCTACGGATATTCGCTCTTCTGGGGTAGGCTTTGCTACTTCTATTAGTCGACTTGGCTCAGCAGCAAGTACTTTCTTACTTCCAATGAGCATGGCAAATATAGGTGTACAAAATACAATGCTTTGCTTAACGGTTATTTTAGTTATCGGTCTAGTTGTTTCTGTAGCGTGGGCTCCTGAAACAAAAACTTTATCATTAACTGAGGCTGGTAATACTGACGAATAATTGAATTAAACGATAAATAGGGGCTGTTCGAAAAGTATATATTTTTTCGACAGCCCCTTACTTCTATATTAAATCTTCTCTAAATATGCTTATACCTGACACTCCGCTTTCGGCAAAAAACATTTACTTCTGCGGTAGCCACAATAAATTGTCACTATCCTCATCACAAAACGAGCCGTCTCAAAATGATTTTTCAGACGACCCATTTGATGATTTATAAATTCTATTATTTACATGCTTCAATGAAAGCTTTAAAAAGTTTAATGGAGTGCGCATCTCCAGATGGAGCCATTGCCTCTGGATGCCATTGTACACCGATGCAAAATGGGTGCTCACTATGTTCGACTGCCTCATTGACACCATCCAGTGCCGTACCAGCAGCTACTAACCCCTCACCTAGTTGGTCGATTGCTTGATGATGGAAGGAGTTTGTTCGAATTTGTTCTGCCCCAAAAATTCCACGCAATTGCTCACCCTGAATTTTGACGGTGTGTGTTGCCTCATCTCTTATAGAAGTTTGCACATGGGCAATAGGCTGCTCCCATTGTGATGGAATATCTTGAATCAACGTACCACCAAATGCCACATTCAATACTTGATGTCCACGACAAATCGCAAGTATTGGCATTTTTCTAGTTAAGGCACTTTGTAAAATCGCTAAATCACTATTATCTCGCTTCGTATGGAACATACCTAGCTTTTCATGAGGCTCCTGTGCGTATAAGTAAGGATTCACATCATGTCCTCCAATTAATAGCAAGCCATCTACTTTATTTAATACTGCCTCTACATCCTGTGCGGCAAGATGTGGGATGCATAAAGGTATTCCCCCAGCTAGCTCTACCGATTGTATGTATGTTTCATTAATTTCGAGCTTCTTATCTCCTGTATGCATTGTCAGTGCAATAATTGGCTTCATAAATATTCCCTCCACTTCTAAGTAATTAGTATTATAGTATGCTAATTATTTATTGTTAGCAACGCTAGAGGAATAAATTTATATACCAATCCATCATGCTATCACCAAAAAAGTAGACGATAATAGCTGCCAATGCAATAGATGGCCCAAATGGAATGGGGGTTTTGCGACCTTTATTTTGTCTTTTAAGAATGACAAGACCGACAATCATGCCGATAACTGCTGCTAAAAATAATGTTAATAATGTATTAACTGTACCAAGAACAAGCCCTATAACGAAAAATAGCTTTATATCGCCCCCGCCCATGCCTCCTTTGGAAACAACTGCAATGAGTAGCAAAACTCCAAAGCCAATTGCTGCACCGAGCAAGCTATCCCACCAAGGCTCTAAAGATGAAAGAACTCGTCCTAATACTAATAAAGGTAAAAAGAACAATAATATTTTGTTTGGTATTAACATATAAGCAATATCTGACACTGTAATAATAATGAGTAACGAAATAAAAAGCCAAGCAACAATAAGCTCTAACGAAAGCCCAAGCTGCCAATAGGACAAGGCAAAAAAGAGCCCTGTTAGAAGCTCCATAATCATATATATTGGGGAAATGCGCACTTTACATGTACGACATTTCCCGCGCAATAAAATATAAGAAAGTACTGGCACTAAATCTATAGCAGTTAATGAGCGGTGACAATTTGTACAATGAGAGCCTGGATAAACAATGGATTCATTTTTTGGAATACGTAAGCCTACAACATTATAAAAAGAGCCGAGTATAAGCCCTAGTAAAAAAGAAAATATGGTATATGTGATTGTCATTATTTACTCACCTACATAACCAATTACGCCTTGGTATAATTGGTCCAGATTTTTTCGAGCTTGCTCGAAAACTCCTCCTCAAAATCTGTGACATCCGCCGGAGGCTTTATTTTGATACAGCAAGAGTACAACCGCTCGCTGTATCAAAAACAATGAAGCATTCATCAAATTATTTATAGTGGTAGGAGTTTTCTGCTGAATCATAATAGAATGTTGTTGCTTGTATTGTAGCAGAAACTGTTTTAGGTGTACCATCTTCTACTAAATCCGCTTCTCCGGGAACCTGTAAATCAATTTGATCAACCCGAATAACACGCTGCAAGGACTCTAATTCTTTCAAAAATATAGTCAAATCCGCCTCATTCTTCGATTCTAATTCAATATTAAATGTGACCATTTGCAGCTCTGGTGGCAATGTTTCTTTAGCAATTGAAGAGGTTGGTAACTCCTCAGTCGCTTGTTCTTCTGTTGCTGAGTCAGCTTCTGTATCAATTGGGTCCTGTAGCTCAGACTCACTTACTAAAGCATCATAATTATTAAATTGCATTCCTGTAATTTTAGATGTGGATAGCAATTCGATTTCTTCCATATTTAATAATAAATTCACAATATCTTTATGCGCTGGCACTTTCTTTTGCAGTGCAAAAAGGTTTTCTGGAGCTTTTCTCTCTTCATTTTGCTTCAGCGCAATTTGCGATTGTAAGCTTGTAATTTCCTGCTGAAGACTAGATACAGAGCTGTTCAAACGCTCTGCCTCCTGCTTTTTTGGTAAAACAAAATAATAATAGCTTGCGAACAAAATCAGTGCGATAAGCGCTGTCAACAAAATTGGGGCTGAATTTTTATTGCTAAACATTACTGAACACCCCCGTTAGCTAAATATATTTTATCAATATATAGCTCGATTTGAACAGAGTAGCGAGATACGCTGCCAAAATCCACTTCATTTTCATTAATCGTATCATTAGCACCACTTGGATTCACTTCGAAATCTGCAATCGTACCTAGCTGAACATCATTAAAATATTCGCTTTGCTCTAGTAGTGCCACATATTTTGAAATGTCTGTAAATGTTTCAAAATCAGCTCTAACAGTTACTTTCTCCTCACCAAACATGTAGTTACGTAAATAGCTGTTCGGTAGCAGTAATGCACGCACCTCATCAACTAAAGGCGATACAGGGTAAGATACTTTTTCAACAAATATAACCGCCTGTTCTATAGAGCCAGTATTCGCATTTAGCAGCGCATTATAATCATTTTGAAGCTGGTCTCTTTGCGCTTGCAGTGCTTGCTGCTCGTTCGTAAGCTTTGTAACTTCTGCCTGTGTCGCAAAAGACTGCCATACAATTAAACTTAATAGAAGCAACGTAGCGATTGCTAAAATGCTATAAAAAATTTTAAAATTTGATTCGGTTCTACTAACGTGAGGTAACAGATTTATATCTGGTATCATGTCTGTACCTCCTTCAAAGCAAGTCCCATAAGCGCCGTATATTTGCCTTTCATATTCGGATAATGTTGCTGAATCGCTTTATCATCAACTATTTTAAGCGCTATCGGCAAGCTTTCAGCAATTAGCTCACTGATAACAGGAAGCCATGGATTATCGCCCATAACTATAATTTCATCAATCATTTTTTCACCTTTATGCAGAGAGAACCTAAAGAAATTCATAATTCGGTCAAGCTCCATTACACGGTCGATAAGGAGCATTCGATAGTCATCTTCCTCCCCTGTATAGGAGAACGTCACTTCATTTTGACTATCAACTACCCCATGCCATTTTGTCAAATCTGTGTCGATTGTTTGGAAGCGTAAAAAATCAACATGTCCATTCGAATAAATACAAACCGTTAATTCGTTAATCAACCAATTCGTAATCATATATGTTTTATTATTTTGTAATTGCTCCATTTTTTCTAGTAATCTCAAATGACATAGTGCCCGAATATCAATAGCCTCTGGCGTGAGTGGTGCATCTAACAATAAATTAACAAGCTTCGTCACTTCCTCTGAAGGCGCTGCAAACAATGTCGCCTGCCCGTCCCCTTCAATCGGGTCATAAACATCAATTAATGGCTCATGAAACGGCAAATGCACTGTACGCCCTAGCTCCATTTGTACATAAGGCTTCAGCTTACTACCAGCCACATCGTCCGGATGCTCGAACGTCTTTAATAAAACAGATGTATCCGGCACAAATGTGCGTACAAGCTGCTTCTTCCCACCAAACAATGCTAGATTCTCTTTAATAATTTTGTAGAGCGCTACCTCATCTACGATAACGCCCTCCTGAACAATTCCTTGTGCAAGCAAAATATCATATGTTTCCCATTGCGTTACCTGCTCACCTTTTTTTACGAGCACACGCAATATGTAATCATTTAGTTCCATTGCTACATGTGACTTCTTTTTAAATTTGAACATATGGTGCAGCTCCTTTTTGTGCGTTCTATGCTAAGATGACAAGCGTGTTGATTAGCCTTTATTTTATAGAGAATGCCTAGCAATTCGTTGATTTCCGTTACGTGTGACGCTTTCCTCGAGGTGCGGCTTCAACTAATTTATTTCGGCGAATGCCGAAATAAATGGATTTTCAGCTCGAGGCCAACACGAAGTTGGTCATGGAGGCGTTGCCGCAGGACGCGGCGATTTTAGCCTCCCTACCTCTGATCCGATGGAGTCGCCCCCTTCACTACAATCAACGAGTGTATGGCTAGTAGAAAAGCATTTCCCCCTATAGAACACGATAATTAATATATATTATTTACATAATCAACAGACTTGCTCTAATGATTCAATTTCAATAAATGCATCAATTAATCCTTCAATGGAACACCTAAACTATTGCTAGGTTAGGTGTTCGATGAGGGGTTAATTATGGTGTTGTCACTGAACCACCTGCATTTTTCAATGCTGTATTAATTGCTGTTTCTGTAGCTGGACTACCTACCTGATAGTCAGTTAGTTTAATTTCTGTTAATTTTGCATAAGTGATTGACCAATCTGTATTATCATAACTTACTGATACACCTGTTAAATCAATCCCGTCTACAAAACCTTTTAGATCATCTGCATCACAAGTTACTGTACCACTAGTATCTTCACATACACCATCTGTATGAGCAATTTTTGCACCTGATAAAATATTTGATGCTTCTGCTAAAATAGCACGGTCCTGTGACTTAGCAATAATATTCCCAATCGCCGGAACAGCAATTGCAGCAACAATCGCTAAAATAACAATTACTGCTAATAGCTCAATTAGTGTTAAACCTTTCTCGTTTTTAATACGTTTTTTTAGTGTTTGAAACATATTATTTCCTCCTTGTTTTTCAATATATTGGGTAGTGTTTTGCTTTTGCTCGGACGTTTGTTGCACCTTAGTTCACCTCCTTGCAAAACGTCCATTGCCTTTACATTTGTTCGTAAAGGCTAAACATTGGCATAAAGATGGCTGCCACTATAATGCCTACCGCGGCGGCTAAAAAAACAATCATTAATGGTTCAATCAATGATTTTAATGTGTCGACTGAACGGTCAACCTCTTCCTCGTAAAAGTCGGCAATTTTCTCAAGCATAAAGTCAAGTGAGCCTGTCGTTTCACCGATTTGCGTCATACTCGTGACCATCGGTGGGAAAATCCAGCTTTGCTCAAGCGGCTCTGATAGTGTACTTCCGCGCTCGAGGCTAGCTCTTGCATCAAGCATCACTTTTCCGACGACGGGGTTACCACTTACCTTTTCAGAAATCGTTAATGCTTGTAAGATAGGCACTGCTGCGCTAAAAAGTGATGCCAGTGTACGCATTAAACGCGCGATAGCTGTTTTTTGAAGCAATGGCCCGAAAAGTGGCATTTTCAATAGCATGTAATGAACAGTAAAATGAAATTGCTTATTATTTTTGAATAAATAAGCGAATACAGCAATTGCTACAATGACGACAAGTAAAACAAGCCACCAAAACTTTTGGAGCCATGCACTAAAGGCGACAGTAATCACTGTAATTGTCGGTAGCTCTGCACCCATTTCTTCAAAGGATGTAACAAAGCTTGGGACAATGACAATAAGTAGAAATGCGACAACGACGATAATTAAAACAGTTAAAACGGCTGGGTAAGCTAACGTCGATTGCACTTTTTTCTTCAAATTGTATTGCTTTTCAAACATATTAGCTAAGCGTTCAAGCGTGCTATCAATATTCCCTGTTGCTTCCCCAGAGCGCATCATATTGATGAATAGCTCTGGAAATACTTTCGGATGCTTGCTCACAGCCCCTGAGAAGGCGATACCTGAGCGCACATCATCCTCCACTTGCTCTAGCGCTCTTTTTAACGGCTTTGAAGTGGATTGACGAGCCAAAATATTTGTTGCCTCTACAATTGAAACACCCGCGCGTATTAATGTCGCAAATTGCCTACAGTAAATAACAAAATCTTGGTTTTTTACTTTAGCACCAATATTAATCTCCATATGCATGATACTTGAAGATTCGCTAATCTCACGTGGATTAATGCCACGCTCACGCAGTTTGGCAATGGCTGCATTTTGATTTGCCGCCTCAATTGTGCCCTTTTTCGTGACACCTGCTGAGGTGCGACCTGTATACTTAAAAACAGTCAAATGTATTCACCTACATTCATAAATGGACGCGCATCCTCCAACGCAATTTGCCCAGCGGACACAAGCCCTTGGATTGACGTTTCCAGCGTATGCATGCCAAGTGCTCGATTCGTTTGCATCACACTTGGAATTTGATGAATTTTCTCATTGCGAATTAAATTTGTCACAGCGGGAATTGCAACAAGTATTTCCGTTGCTGCCACACGCCCCTTTTTACCTTTGCGCACAAATAGACGTTGGGAAATAATACCTTGTAAAACATTAGCTAGCTGAATGCGTATTTGTCCCTGCTGATGCGGTGGAAATACGTCAATAATACGGTCAATCGTCGTTGGAGCACTTGATGTATGCAATGTGCCAAAAACGAGATGCCCAGTTTCTGCTGCTGTAATGGCTGTTGAAATCGTTTCTAAGTCACGCATCTCCCCGACTAAAATAATATCAGGGTCTTGACGTAATGATGCACGTAAGCCGTTTGCGAAGCTTTCCGTATCCACACCGACTTCGCGTTGATTGACGACTGATTTTTTATGTGTATGCAAATACTCAATCGGGTCTTCAAGCGTAATAATATGCTTCGCTTTATTCGTATTAATATAGTCAATCATTGCTGCTAAAGTTGTTGATTTCCCGGAGCCTGTAGGACCTGTTACTAAAATCAAACCTTGAGGCTTGTCCGCCAAATCGAACAGTACACTCGGCATATTTAAAGAGTCGATTGTTGGGATTTCACTTGAAATTAAACGAGCTGCAACAGCACTTGTATTGCGTTGATGATATGCATTCACACGAAATCGGCAGAGGCTTTCTAACGAATAATTAAAATCCGTTTCCCCCTTATCCTTATATTCCTGCGCCTTATGGTTTGGAATTAGTTCCTGAACCATCGTATTTAATTGCTCATGTGTAATCATGTCATTACCGTAAGGAGCTAGCTTGCCGTCAATACGATACATTGGTGGAATACCGACAGTTAAATGTAAATCGGATGCCTTTTGCTCATAAGCATGCATTAATAATTCTCGAATTGAGTGTGTCATCGTCTCACTCCCCTACTCTACAGTTGCTACTCGTAGCACTTCCTCAGTTGTTGTTACACCTTCCAGCACCTTTAGTAAGCCGTCCTTCAGCAATGTGTTATAGCCCTTTTCCTTCATATAATTTGCTATGACACTTACATTTTGACTGTTTAAAATATGCTCCTTTAGTTGACGGTCTACTAAAAGTAGCTCATGAATCGCCATACGCCCCCTGTAGCCTGTATTGCTACAAGATGGGCAGCCGCGTCCACGTGCAACTGTTTCTACAGTTAAACCGTTTTCTGCAAAAATGGCTTTTTCACGCGCTGTTGCTTCAACCGTCTGCTTGCAATCACGACACACTCTGCGCACTAAACGCTGTGCCATCACACCAACTAATGAGGAAGAGATTAAAAACGGCTCAATCCCCATATCCTTCAAGCGTGAAATAGACTCAACTGCGCTATTTGTGTGCAATGTGCTAAGCACCAAGTGACCTGTTAAAGAAGCACGTACCGCAATTTGTGCTGTTTCAAAATCTCGTATTTCCCCAATCATCACGATATCGGGATCTTGACGTAAAATCGAACGAAGACCTGTTGCAAAAGTGAGTCCTACTTCCTCTTTCACTTGCACTTGGTTAATACCTGCAAGCTGATATTCCACTGGGTCTTCCACTGTAATAATATTGACTGCCTCATCATTCAAATTAGAAAGAGCAGCATATAATGTGCTGGATTTCCCTGAACCTGTAGGACCAGTAATTAAAACAATACCATTTGGACGTTGTATCATTGAGCGGAAAAGCGCTTCGTTTTGCTCTGTAAAACCAATTTGATCAATATCAGTTGGTGCATTGCTTAAATCAAGCAAACGCATCACGATTTTTTCACCGTAAATTCCCGGAAGCGTTGATAAACGAATATCAACGGGCTTAAAATTCACTTGAATTTTAATGCGACCATCCTGCGGTATACGGTTTTCTGTAATATTTAAGTTGCCCATGATTTTAATACGAGCAGTAATAATATTTTGCATATGCTTTGGTAAAGAGCGCTCTGTCCGTAATACGCCGTCTACACGATAGCGCACGCGAAATTCCGTTTCATGTGGGTCAAAATGAATATCTGAGGCGCGCTGTGCAACACCGTTAGCAATAATTTGGTTAACGAGACGTACGATAGGCGAATCATCATCTGTAATTTCCTGCTGCGCCTCCGCGCGTGTCGTTGCATCTCCTAAGTCAGATAATGCTGCTTCCATCGACTCCTGCAAATCATAATATTTTGTAATTGTGCGATACAAATCGTCTTTTGCGGCAATACTCACTTCAATTTGACAGCCTGTCGCCATGCGCACTTCTTCGATTGCAAAATAATCCATCGGGTCTGCCATCGCGATAAACAATTTATTTTTATCACGTCGAATTGGCATAATGCTCGCGCGCTTTGCTAATTCAGCAGGCACAAGCTTGATTAATTCCGGCTCTATAGCATACTGATTTAGATGAATATGCGGAATACCTAATTGAAATTCAAGCACTTCAATTAATTGCTGCTCTGTCAAAAAGTTTTCTTTAATAAGGAAGTCGCCAAGCTTCTCATCACGATTTTTCGTTTCGAGTGCATGATTCAATTGTTCATCTGTAATAACCCCTGCTTCGACAAGTAAATCTCCAAGACGTTTTCTAGCTGTTCCCTTCACGCTATACTCTTCCTCCCTCTAAGGCGTAACTAAATTGCCTCCTTTATCGTAATAGCTACCTGCTGGTAAATCCTTTTCATCCTGTGGCAATGTGGGGAGTTGCCCTATCCCATTATCATAATCAGCTAAACCATCGCCATTCAAATCAAGCTTCGGCTTTTCTCTCAAAGATTGCCCCGGGCTCTGCTCTGAATAGTCCACCGAAGTTGATGTAGCTTCCGGCTGCTTTGTCGACTTTAAAATAACGCGATGTGCTGGTGCATAATAATCTTTACTAATAAGCTCCCCCTCTGGCTCATCCGCGCTATAGCGCATTACGGAAACACGCAAGCCTGCTCGTCCTTCCTCGATAAGCTGCTCCTGTCCTACAGGTAAATTTTTGGAATAGCGTGTAATAACACGTGGAGAAATTTCGTAATCTCTCGTTACTTGCACACCAACATTTTGACTATTTTTAGGACCGTAAGCCTCTGCTTTTAAATTGTCGCCTTCAAGCGTCATTTTTAACTCTATTGCATAATCCGTTGTATTTAAAAATTTCAAATCCTTTGAACCGTTACGTGTTATAGCCGCCTCTATGCCCGGTTCCAAATAGGAGGGTATGCTATTTTGGGATGCTCTTTCATAAATCTCACTATTCGTTTTTAACGCAATGCTATAAAGCATCGATGCAATGAAATTTAACGCTTCACCATTAGCACGGTCTTTCTCTTCTCCTAATGCTTCCACTAAAGAAAAGGGTTGTCCTGGTATAACCATCTGCTCATTTATTGCTTGTACTAAATCAGATAGACCCGCCGCCGCTTCTGGAATTGGTTGAATTTCTAATGCGATACGCTCAATGTCATATGCGTTTAAATTTTTAACGTCCGCTTCTATTTCATGAGAGGCCAAATTAGTGGCCTGTGCCAATACCTTATGATAGGTAGAATCAGCTTCCCAAACTTTCACTTTTTCAATTTCTGCCATCAACGCTTCATTTACCGTAATTTGTAGCGGTAGCTGTACGATGCGCTTTGGCTTCCAAAATGAAAACCACGATTTTTTCGTCATTTGCTCGAATGTGACAATTGTGCTGTCAACATCAAAATGAATGGCTGCCGCATTGAAGCTAAGCGTTGTACCAGCACCCGACACGATAATCGGCTCACTCGTCCATTGATTGACCGCTTCCTGCACCTTTTCTCTAATATCATCCGTTTTCAAATCATCTACTACTATTCCACCGATTGTGGATTGTCCACTATTTGAATCAGCGTAGGATAAATTAGTAGGATAAATCATATAGATAAGAAGAACTACTGAAGTCACGAGAAGGCATACTTTTAAACTAATCCTCACACATAACACCTCACTTATTTTTCAAAGACAATTTTCTCCTACCATCTATTGCCTTTAGAATACACTAGTAATAGCCCCTTTGTATATACTATTCGACCTATTTTCAATAAATTAAAATACTTTTCATGACTTTTACATTATTTTTTTCAAAAAAATAATATCAACACTTCACTTTTCTATTAAAAAGACGAAAATATACCTATATAATAGATTCAAATAAATTAATTGAAACCTAATTTATTCGGAATAAATAGTCACATCTTGTCTAGCGATAACGAATAAAGTAGCTAATATATTTATTATAAAGCTTTTTTTCATTTAATTTCTAGGTTAAAATAAGCATAATAACCTATTTCAATTTACTTCTAATAAAAAAGAATTAAATTATATCCCTAATTATTAAATACCCTTTTTTTATATGAAAGCAACTAGGGCTAAATTAGTAAATTGTAATTGAAAAGTGATAAAGTTGAAAGGCTGTGATCAAATGCTAAAAAAAGTTATAAATAACGAGCAAGGCTTATCATTAGTAGAGGTAGTCGCTTCTATCATTATTTTAACAATCATTCTACTAAGCTTTTTCGCATTTTTTATCAACACAGCAAAAACAACAAAAACATCAAGTACAATGTTTGATGCGACGTATTATGCACAAAGAGAAATGGAATTATTTTACAATATAACTCAAAACAATATATTGAATAAAAATGAGGAGCCTGCAGTTAAATCTGAGAAAATTTATAATGCAATCCTTAATCATGATTATGAAGCGATTAACCAAACTAACTTCACTAAAATCATAGATGATGAACCCTTTGATTATAATCTTGTTATTCACAATGACTTAGGTAAAAACTTAACTCACTTTACAATATCCGTTTGTAAAAAAGGGGAAGTAAATTCATGCACCGGTTCAAATTTAAAAGCAACAATGTTTAATATTTACGAATGGAGGACTACTCCATGAAAAATGAAAGAGAAGCAGGCTTAACATTGGTTGAGATTTTGGCAGCAATAATACTTATTTCAATAATTTCTATTATATTAATGACTATTTTCTCGCGTAGCTCTGATATTTATCAAAAACAATCGAGTACAAATATGGAAATTAACGATGCCGCGTATGCACTAAAAGTTTTAACAAAAGAAATTCGGAAAACTACTGAACCTGACAGTGTAAAAACTCCTTCTGAAACCGAACTATTTATTGGAATTTTGCATTATACATTTGATGAAACAAATAATCAAATTACCGAAAACGGGATACCCAAATTTACTAATATTCAAAACTTCTACGCTAATAGAGAAGAGGATATTGTAAAAATCA
Source organism: Metasolibacillus sp. FSL H7-0170 (assembly GCF_038593115.1). Classification (NCBI taxonomy): domain Bacteria; kingdom Bacillati; phylum Bacillota; class Bacilli; order Caryophanales; family Caryophanaceae; genus Metasolibacillus; species Metasolibacillus sp. FSL H7-0170. The sequence continues at coordinate 1,245,276 of NZ_CP151964.1, forward strand.
AAATTATGAATGAACATGGAAAAGATTTTGTTGCAGAACTATCTATTAGAAAATAAAAAGGAGAATTAATATGAAAAGTGAAAAATATGCAGTTAACGAAAAGGGTTATGTATTCGTTGTTGCATTATTACTAATTGTTCTCATATCTGTGTTAGGCTTATCATTAATGACCATTACTTCAAATACATTTAAAACTACTCAACATGAACGCACTGACCAATCTGTTTACTATATTGCGGAGGCTGGATTGAATGAAAAGAGGGTTGAAATATCACAAAAACTAAATAACTTACTGAATGAAATAATAGATGAAAAAGATAACAAAACACTTGAATTCGAAGAAAGAATAGAAATTATTATCGGTGCTTATGAAGACAAATTAGATTCGATTTCCTTAGAGGAAGAGAAATCATTCTACAAAAATTATGCCAGAATAAACAATGAAGCTGAAGAGCCAGAAGTGTATATTAGTATTAAAATGGATGGAGATAACGCCTATATTATCGAATCTACCGGGGTAATTGATAATATTTCTAGAACAGTTTCCCAAAGATTTGAACTAGCTATTCCTAATTTAGTACCGGATGATTCTAGTGGTGATGCGGAAGAAGACCTACCTAATTTTTGCTACGGTATTTTAGCGGAATCTATCACTACCGGGAATGACTATAATTCAAGTAACTCCAATTCTCCTGATATCGTTTCTTTAAAGGATGATATAATTGTAAAAACAGGGCAATTTACTAATATCTATACACCAAAGTCTATAACTTTCGACAGCACCCATCACATTCGTGGAAATGTGATAGCTGGAGGAAATATACAAGTTAACACTAACGGTTATTTTTATAAAAATATAATTTCAGGGAATAATATTACTTTTAATAATACAACTCAAGGTGTACAAGGTGATATTATAGCTATCGGAAATATCGAATTTAAAAGTGGCGGAACATATAATAAGGATGTTGTTGCGGGAAATAATATCCTAGCCAACAGTGGTGGTAGACTTACAATCAGAGGAAATACGCTTTCCAATGGAAATATTACATTAAACACGGCTTCAAGCATCTCCGGCTTTTTATACTCTGATAATAAGTTTTCAAATAACCAAACTGCAAATATTTCCGGCTCAGTTTTTTCTAGAAATGAAATCACAAGTGTAAATTGGGGAGATGTACGTCTAGGTAGTGCAAGATATTCAACTAGGAATATTTCCTATAATAATAACAGCGATAATAAAAATAATAACCCTAACATCTCAAATGAACAATTTAACTCTTTAAGGGATACGATATTATCACCGAATTATAGTAATTACAACAATATATTATCTGATTTATTTCAAAATAAAATAAATTCACCTGAATATCAAGGTGCAAATTGTAATGGACAAACCTATACAAATGCATCTCTCCCATCTGTGCCAAACTTTTTAACAGTAGACCCATCTTCATATAATCAAATTAGTGATATTAATTTAAGCGGTGGAACTAATGGAAGCATTGATATTACTGATAGTACTTATATTCATAATATTACACTTACTAGTAATCGAACTTTAACAATTAACCTTGGAAATGATGAAACAAAAACAAAAACACTAGTTATTGATAATCTACTAGCTTCTGGTAATTATAACGGCCATCTTTACATTCAAGGAGAAGGAAAACTTAATATACTTGTCCGTGACCAATTGCAATTAAATAATGTAAAAATTTCAAATGAACGAAATCCCTACGATACTACAATTTATTTTGCAGGGGCAAATAAATTGTTAATTGGCGGCTCTTCAGAAATCCAGAGCAATATCTTTACCAAGCAAGCAGATATTGAATTAACAGGCTCAGGTAAAATATTCGGAAATATTATTATGGGGGGAAATCAAAAGCTTATTTCTTCTGGTGGTTCTCAACTAGGAACTTTAGAACGGCAAGTAGTAATTCTAGGTCCAAATGCAAATCTTGAATATTCTGGGGGTATTACTATACATGGTGCCGTTGCTCTAAAAAGCTTCAAGGTTACTAACGGCAATATCATACATCATTTCGACAAATCTAAATTGAATTTAGATGGCTTCGGTAAAATATCAAATGCCAACTTTAAAGTTGATAATAATTTGATTATTCCTGGGACACAAAAAGAAATTTAAGCATATAAATTATACATTGAGAGGCTGGGACAAAAAGAAAAAATGTTAGACCAAGTAGGTTGCGGTCTGACATTTTTTTGATTTAAAAAGGACTATTTAACTCTTTGAAGCGAAAAAGTTGTTATCTATTTTCGACATTTTTAGAAATAATAGAGTTATGTCCCAGCCTCTATGTTTTGTATTATTTGATTTCCAGCCCTATTTTAAATATATTTTTCTCCTATTAAGCAAGCTACATTTTCTAGATGAATCAACTTGTACTACTGAGATAACAAAACAATGTAATCTGTTTAAGTCGAACTGAAAAAGCAAATGAAAATGATTTTTTTACCATATCCAGTGAAACTCTCTATGGATCTACTAAACTTACCAATCTACATGTTGAACGACAAAACAGCACAAAAGCCAGCTTTCTAAAAAATCTTCTGAAAACTGACTATTTACCGTGTATGTCGTGCAATAGTAGGTTTTTTTGAATTTGTACCTATTGCCCTTCCCTCTCATCCGCATAACTTAACTTAAGCAATGGTTGCAGCTTCATCTAAAATTAGTTTTATGTTCCCTTTATAAACAAAGTATCGCCGATTCGTTAAACGAAGTTTTCCCCACTAGGCTAACATAGCACATAATTACCACAATCATTTCGCTCAAATAAGGTGCTTCACAACGATTTAAGGTATTGCTCAACATCCTCAATACTAGTAAATGTAGTACTATTTATAATCAATAGCTGCAAATTTTCAGCATTCATCCGTCCAATACTCTCCACTACTTCAGTTGGGATTGCTGCAAAACGATTTTGAAGTAGCTGTAGCGCTGTCTCAAAGAGGGCATTTGTCGCTCCTTCTTCTTTGCCTATTTCCATACCTTCTTCTCTACCTATTTCAATACCTTTTTCCATCGCCTCTTGTTCGCGCATTTTCGCCTCTTCTATTGCAGCTTCCTCATCTAAAATATGTTTTAAGCGTCCCTCGTAGGCATGGTATTGCGCATCTGTTAAGCTTAGTTCTCTCCACTGAGTTAGTGCATCAAATAATTGCTCATCTCTCATTGCAATCACCTCCAGCTCTTTATAAATGTCCTCATATATTTCCTTCTCTTTCCGATGATTGACTACCCCTAATAGAAGTAACCATCTTGCTAGTACATCATTCCATGGGTCAAGTTTTTGCTCTTTCCAGTCTCTCAGTAGTTTGGGTATCTCAATGAAATGAAATTCCATGACATCCGTTAATAATGTTTTTTCGGTATCTTCATATAAATGGTATGTCGTATGAAATTGTTCCGTTTCATTGAATAAATCAAAATTCATAATATTAATTGCAATGACAGGCGTTAGTCGTTTATATGCCATTTTTTTCTTTAGTGGTTTCGTATATACTTTTGACCAATAATAGATAGAACGTTTCACCATATCGTATTGGTTCGTAAATTGAATTTCGACGTTAATCCACTCATTGTTATTTGTTTTAACTAATAAGTCTAGCCGTGACTGCTTATCTTCCTCATATTCACCTGCAAGTTCTACATTTTGAAAGGTAAGATCTTGCACAACATCTCGACCTGTACGCTTAAGTATTGCGTTTAAAAACACAACGGTGATTTCTTTATTTTTTTCATTGCCAAACAATTGTTTAAACGCATAGTCAATCTTTAAATCCATTAACTTCATCAACGGAATTTTCAAAAGTGCTCGTTTATTCATTGCTGGCCTCCTTTGTTTTTTATTATTATAGCATATTTCCAACCAAGCCATGCACAGCATACATATTGGACAGCGTGCTAACGTTTGACAAAAGAGTGTTTACTTTCAATAAAAATGGAGCGATGAAAGCCTTTATTTCAATGCGCCGTCAAAATAAAATGGACTTTTCCCCATGTCTATTTCCTCAACAATCTCCCCGACAACAGCATTCCTGCTGCACCAACGACGATAAAGAGAATTGCACGAATTAGTAGATTTAATGTTGCTAAGTCGAAGAAAATAAGCTTTAATATCGCAATGAGCAATAGGATGAAGCCTGCTGCCGCAACCTTTTTCCATTGTTTCCTTCGGCCAATAATGATTGTGAGGCTTGCGATAGTGAAGAGTGTTAGTGTTTTTAGCATAATTGCAATACCCCACGTGAATCCATCAATCATTTCTAAATAAGAAATAAGGTTGATGAAATAAAGTGTGATGATGAAAATACCAGAAATCATGTATATTTCAATATATTTTTCAATGAACTTTTGCCATTTTTGATAAATGCGCCCTTCTTCATATAAATCTGCAAGTAGTGCGAGCAGTGTTAAAATAAAGATGCCGCGCGTTACAAGCTGCAAGAAAATATGCGTATCATCTACAAGCCCTGTTGATAGCAATGTAATGCCTTGCGTTAAATAGCAAACAATTAAAATAATTGGTACGAAATTGCCTATCCAGCAGTGATTCACAATGAAAGCTATAAGCATAGAAATAGCAGTTACACTAAAGACGATATACGGAATGTACTGTGCTGTTGAAATATAAGCATAGTCCAGTTTCGTCATATAAAGCATTAAAAACAGTACAATAGCTGCTGCAATACTATCAATTATATAATATTTATCTATCAATTGTTCAAAGTGCGTTGGCTCTTCCTTCGGCATTTTCGCATAAATATAAGCTGAAACAATGCTGATAATTAAAACAAGCAATGCGATATTTTCTACATGCCAAAAAGGTCGAACATCAGTTGTGAAGTATAACGCAAAAGCCATCAGAAATAGCAATGCAGTATAGGTAACTTTCATTAATGGCGCACGCAAGCGAATCGCTAGCATTATGCCTGCCACAGCAGATAAAACAAGAGCTACCCTGCTATAGCCAACTGCGAAATCGAATGTAAGTACGATGTTAAATGTTAATAGCATTGCGATAGTCGCGCTAATATCGAAAACTTGACGCTCATTATTTTTGTATACGACAAAAGCCATTAAAGCATAGAGGGCAAACACAATGAATAAATAAATAATTTGATACGGCTCATCAAAAATAATGAGGTTAAGTAGTAATAGAGTAAAGCTACTTATACTAAACAACGCGCCTTGCTGCAGGAGCTTCCACTTCTCGCTTCGTTTAAATAACTGCCACCAGCTCTTTAAAAATAGCGCCAATACAACGATATAGCTCATTGCGAAATACGGCGTTTGCTTGAATTGTGTAAACCAAAGAATTTGTATTGCAAGCAATGAGAAAAACATCCCGATATAGAGGGCAATATGTTGATTATGCTTCATTATAACAAGCTGCATTGCCATAAAAATAAGGACAACATAAATTAAAATAAATAGCTTACTAAAATCCATAAACTCCAATAAATATGGTAATAATAAAGATGTGAATACAACGAAGCTTGATAATGCCTCGCTTCCTTTCACATAGCTAATCGCAATACCGTATGCAACGTATAGTACAGCAATAATAAGTGCAAATGTTAAAGTGAATATTTCGTATAAAATGGCACCTGCTGCCGTCGCTAAAATCCCGATTATAAAGGAGCCACCATATAATGCGACAAGCATTGGGCTAAGTGTTACTTTGTTCTTTTCAGAGCGCCATGCATAAATGCCAATTGCAATTGACACGATATATGCTGCAAATACTTTCAAAGTGTCCGATAAAAGCCCAAAATCACTCGCTAATTTTAATCCCCATAATATACCAAGCACTAAAATAATCATAAAAACTTTCGGTAAAATAGTCGTTATTCTTTCCTCAAAGGAACGTTTCGGCTTCGGTGTCACCGCCTGTTTTTCCTGCACAGCCTTTGTTTCTAGCCCACTAATCACTTCAGGCGCTGGCTTCTCTACAGCATTGCGTTCAAACTGTGGCACTAGCTGGCGTATTGCAGAAGGCTGCTCCTTCGGCTGCTGCCTATTTTGCTGCTTTAGCTCAGCTAGTTCCTTTGTTAATTGCTGTACTTCCCGCTCTAGCTTTTCCACCCTTTCTTGCCACTCTCGCTCCATCCATCCCACCTACCTTTTGCCTTTTTTCCATTTTAGCATAGTCGTACAGAATGGTGACATCTGGTATTACAATCATTTTGCCTTGCTTTAATTAGGTATAAAGTATTGATTTTCAGGATGAGGCTGTCCAAAAAGCCGTGCATAGCCGGCTTTTTGGACAGTAGCAATGATGTTTCACAAAATGTTGATTCATATAAACAGAAAGCGCCTCTTTTAAAAATGGGATGAACATTGGCTTTAGCAGTGTTAGCTTTCAGTAAAAGTGAAGCGATGAAAACATTGATTTCAATGCGGTGGCAAAACAAAATGTACTTTTCGGACAGCCCCGCTTGCCACCTTTATCAATTACACCGAGGTATAATTAATTAAAAAAATTGCCTGGAAGCGGCGCACTAGCCCACTTTCAGACAACCTTTTCTTCTCTATTTTACTAATTGTTTTTGGAAATATGCCTCAATCTCTTTCCAATTATTTACGCGAATAAAGCCTTCTGTTGACAAATTGTATGGCATTGAATATAAAATGCCTGTTCCTTTAAATGCCTCTAGCTGATAAGGGCTATCGTCAATTAAATAATCTGTATGAATAACTGCCTTTGTCCCACAAAATACGATGTTTTGCTTATTTATAAATGGGAAATGACGCTCTAGCCATTCATATTTTGCATTAAAGGAGCCCGGTACTTCCATTGCTGCTGTCGCAATAAAAATATCGTAATCCTCCTGCAATTTTTGTACAACTTCAATAGCATCTGTATCCAGCACTTCTAAGTCGCCAAAGAAATGTGGCTCATTCATGCACTCATATAACTTTCTAGTCTGTTCCTCAGGTAAGTCACGTCGTGTCCCTGCAATAAATTCTTCATCAGTATAATTTGTATTGAAATTTTCATTCACTGTTTTACACAGTTTTTTATAAAAATTTGCTAACACTTGATCCATATCAATCGCGATACTTTTTCTCATTATATGCCCTCCCTCTAGTTCCTAACTTTAGTGTAATCAACTTGTGAACTAGAAACAAGCACATCCAAGGAACTTAACAAATTTTACAAAGTCAACACCTTACATATTTACGTTTAAAACCGATGCGGTCTTTCTCTATCTCCTTTTCAATGTTTTGTAATGCGTTTAACATACTGCTTTTTTTATTGTCCCTCTTCATCTCAACAACACCAATTTGTTTTGCAATAGCAAGTGCCTCCTCGTGCAACGGCTTAAAAGACACGCCGACAGTTGTTACAAAATTATTCATGGCAGATTTTGCTCGCTCTGGTGCATGATGAATCGTCTCCTTTACGACTTCTAACATCGTTAAAAGCTTACTTTTCGAAAATTCCTCATCCTTACGATTGCCAAGTAGCCAGCAATAACAGCTATAGCCCGCGGACATTTTCAGCTCCTCATCACTTGCAATCCATTTATCTGCTACTTGCTGTGCAATAGTGGCCTCCGCTAATGTGACAGCGACAACATAATCAGACAGCATGTAAAAATAGGCCTTCTCAATCCAACGGTCATAATCAGCCTCAGTCATCGTATTTGGCTCTGCAATCACACCTGCAAAATACATCGCATCATAATTGCCTGTCGCATATAACTGCTCTGCAAGTTCTTGATTCGTTTTAATTTTTTTCGCCATTGGCTTCATTGCACCAGTCGCCACGCCAAAAACAGGCTCAGTTGCACCATTCGAGCAATAAATTTTTTTCGTACGCTCTTTTCCTAATGCCTCTAGTTCCTGCATCACTGCTTGATAATCCATCAAATCGCCTCCTTAATTGTCCTCTATTGTTGGATTTTTATCGCCCATTGCCTCAAAAAGTAGCATATCAATCCGCTCTTCCAACCTCCCTTTTTGTCTTTCGTTTAACAAAAGTAGCTTTTGAATCATTGCCTTATCTTCCACATTGATTACTTCAAATTGTGCGGTATCTTCTACACCTATTAAATTTTCTGATTTGGTCGGGTAATATTCTTTTCCTACTAACAACCATTCAATCGACACGGAGAAAAAGCTAGCTAGCTTATAGATTGCCTCTGTATCAGGAATTCGATTGCCGCTAATATAATTGCTAATTGCATTTTTGGAAATACCAGTTGCCCTTGCAACATCTACTTGCTTTAAATTTCTCTCCCGGAGTTTTGCTATAATTCTTTCACCAACGCCTTGAAAGTTAACGTCCAAGTTTTATTACACCCCTTCCTAACAAAATGACAACAAACGAGAACTAACTCTCTTTACTTAAGTACCCTTTCATTGTACAATAAATTATAGATTAAGTGAAACTTCAATCAGTGGGAATGTTCACTCAAGTCTTGAAGCGGGCGTCTTACTGCTCGTTAATGCGGGATAAACGTATATATTAAATAGTTTATCATTTTCATTTCCCACCAATGAAGAAATGTCGCCTTCAATTACACTAAGGCTAACACCGCTTTAAATTTTTGAGCAAGCGTGAGTAATTTCTTCAAAACCCGTGAAGCCTTATGCCCACACGATGTTGGTCACTCAGTCGTTATCTTAGCATGCGATATTTTTGGACTGAGTTCCTATGATTCAGTGGGTGTTTGGATAAATTAAATCCGTTATAGATGATTTGACAAAAGGACAATATAGGGTACAGCGAATGAATGCAATAGCTTCATAAGGAGGACAATTTGGAAACAATCATATTTTTTGTATGTATTATATTAGTAGCTTCTATTTTACAAACAAGCACTGGGTTTGGATTTTCTATCATGGCAACACCTTTTTTATTGATGTTATTTCTTCCACAAGAAGCAATACAAATAAACATCATCATATCTCTATTTATTTCAATTTCCTTAATACGGAAAATAAGAGAAAACGTTGATTTTGATATTTTAAAAAGACTTGTTATTGGAAGTATAGTTGGTGTACCTTTTGGTATTTTATTTTTTATTACGATTGACATTGATACTTTTAAAATAGGAATTGCTATACTGCTATTACTGTTAACATTATTATTAATATTTAATTTTACGGTAAAGCCAACCCCCCTTAGAGATTTCTTCGTTGGTGGATTATCAGGTCTTTTAACAACAAGTATCGGGATGCCTGGTCCACCGTTATTATTGTACTTTACAGGCACTAATACGAAAAAGGAAAAATTAAGAGCAACTACGTTAGCTTTTTATCTATTTATATATTTTATTAGTCTCATTACGCAAATACTCTTTACCGGCACTAGTAAATTAATATGGCAATTGAGCATTTACGCTATTCCTGTTGTATTTTTAGGTCTGTTTATTGGACAAATTATTTTCAAACGGCTTAATCAAAAGGCTTTCAAACTACTTACATATATCCTTCTGAGTTTTACAGGTATTTATCTTCTTATCAACAGTTTGAATTAGCTAAAATATAAAAACTGTAGGGATTGCATCTATTTCCCTACAGTCATAATTATATTTAGTAAGACTTCAAATAATGGTCCAACTCCCATTGGTGCACAGTGGAGCGATACATTTCAAATTCGATTTCTTTCGCTTCTTTGAAGTTTGCATAAATATGCTCGCCTAATGCTTTTTGTACAACTGTATCTTTTGCTAGTAATGTGAGTGCATCGTCTAATGCAGCCGGTAGGTTTACAATGCCATTTGCTTGGCGCTCTTCCTCCGTCATCACATAAATATTGCGATTCACCGCTGCTGGTGGTGTCATTTTTTTACGGATGCCTTCTAAACCAGCTTCTAAAATAACAGCCATTGCTAAGTATGGATTCGCTGATGGATCGACAGAGCGTACTTCTATACGTGTTGAAATGCCACGTGATGATGGAATACGAATTAATGGTGAACGGTTTTGCGCTGACCATGCAACATAGCAAGGGGCTTCATAGCCTGGTACTAGACGTTTATAAGAGTTAACAGTTGGGTTTGTTATCGCTGTGAAGCCTTGTACATGCTCTAACACACCTGCCATAAATTGCATTGCTGTTTCGGATAAGCCAAGCGTCGTCGCTTCATCATAAAAGGCATTCTCATTTCCTTTAAATAAAGAAACATTAAAGTGCATGCCTGAACCCGCTTCACCAAATAGTGGCTTTGGCATAAACGTTGCATGTAAGCCATGCTTTCGGGCAATGGTTTTAACTACTAATTTAAACGTTTGGATATTATCACATGCTTTTATAGCATCAGCATATTTAAAATCGATTTCATGCTGGCCCGGTGCTACTTCGTGGTGGGATGCTTCAACTTCAAAGCCCATTCCCTCAAGTTCAAGCACGATGTCACGACGACAATTTTCACCTAAATCGGTTGGTGCTAAATCAAAATAACCTCCATGGTCATTTACCTCTAAAGTAGGCTCGCCTCTTTGATCAAGCTTAAATAAGAAAAACTCTGGCTCTGGTCCTAAGTTAAAATTAGTGAAGCCCATTTCTTCCATTTCTTTTAATACACGTTTTAAATTTGAGCGTGGGTCGCCAGCAAAAGGTGTACCATCTGGGTTTGCGATATCACAAATAAAGCGTGCTACTTTCCCTTTTTCAGCAGTCCATGGGAAAATCATAAACGAATCATAGTCAGGGAATAAATACATATCTGACTCCTCGATGCGCACGAAGCCTTCTATTGAAGAGCCATCAAACATCATCTTATTGTCTAACGCCTTATCTAATTGACTAACTGGAATTTCAACATTTTTAATTGTTCCTAAAATATCAGTGAACTGTAATCTTATAAATTTTACTTCTTGCTCATGTACCAGTTTTTTAATGTCTTCTTTTGTGTACTTACCCAAATGTACCACTCTCCTAAATTAGTTTATCCCCACCTATTGATAAAAACGCGAAAAATTCCCTTGACGAATAGATGTTTTTTGCATGCTACGTGCTTGGAGCATCTCCTCTCGCATAATACGGCGTAATTCACGATCTGAAATTTCCTTTTGCTCTAAAGTAAGCTGGTTTTTTCTCTCGAATACTTTTTTTATACCTGCCATATTCGTGCCTCGCTCAAGCAATTCTTTTATTTCTAACAATACATCAACATCATTTAATGAAAACATTCGTCTATTTCCCTCTGTGCGATGTGGTTGAATTAAATTGTGCTCTTCATAATAGCGGATTTGGCGCGCTGTTAAGTCGGTTAGCTGCATCACAATGCTAATTGGTAACACTGGCATAGTTCGTCGAATTTCACTACCCATTTAATTCACCTCCGTTTTTTATAATACGCCTCCCTTTTTTTCATGTCAACGCTCATGTAAGGAAACCTCACATGGTTTTTTTCTAAAAAAACTGCCCGAAAACAATACTTTTTCGGGCAGTTTTATGGGGTATTGTAACGAACCTTGGCTCGAAATGTTTTTTCAGACGCCTCTTTCTTGCTTATACTAATTTTTGAACAGCACTGCATATCGCATATTTCACGTGCTCATATGTTAAACCGCCTTGCACAAAGGCTGTAAATGGTGGACGAATCGGACCATCCGCCGTTAATTCAATACTCGAACCTTGAACAAACGTCCCTGCTGCCATAATTACATCATCCTCATAGCCCGGCATATAAGCCGGCTCTGGAGCAAAGTGGGCATTAATTGGAGATGCCGCTTGAATTTCACGACAAAATGCCACCATTTGCTCGGCTGTTTGGAATGAAACGGATTGAATTAAATCTGTACGTGGTTCGTTATAATGCGGCGATGTTGTCATGCCGATTTCCTCTAGCATAGCGGAAGTGAAAATGGCTCCTTTTAATGCTTGGGCAACAGTATGTGGCGCTAGGAAAAAGCCTTGGTAAAAGTCTGCTAACGTATTTAGTGTTGCACCCGCCTCTGCACCGATACCCGGAGATGTCATGCGATACGCGCATTTTTCTACTAAGTCAGCACGCCCTGCAATGTAACCACCAATTTTCGCAAGCCCAGCACCAGGATTTTTTATTAAGGAACCCGCCATTAAATCAACACCAACCTCTGTCGGTTCAAGCTGTTCAACAAATTCCCCATAGCAATTATCTACAAAAATGACTGCATGAGGTGCAACTAGACGAATTTGCTCCACCATTGCGCCAATTTCAGCAACTGTGAACGATGGACGGCTTGCATATCCCTTTGAACGCTGAATCGCAATCATTTTTGTTTTTTCATTTACTGCTTGGCGCACACCATGCCAATCAATATCTTTATTATCAATTAAATCAATATGACTATATTTAATGCCAAAATCCTTCAATGAGCCCGTATCCTTATCGCCACCATCAACAATGGATTGAAGCGTGTCATACGGCTTACCTGTAATATACAGAAGTTCGTCACCCGGACGCAAAACGCCGAATAAGCTAAGTGTAATGGCATGAGTCCCTGAAATAATTTGCGGTCGTACAATCGCCGCCTCTGCTCCGAATACTTGAGCATATACACGCTCTAAATTATCACGCCCTTCATCATCATAGCCGTAACCGTTTGAGGGCTGTAAATGATAATCAGATACTTGATTTTCTTTAAAGGCCGCTAATACCTTTTGTTGATTAAAAAAAGCATTTTCGTCTGCGTGTTTATGAAATGCTGCTACTTTATTTTCAATTTGCGCAGCAAGCGTTAATGTTTGTTCTGTTAAATTTGACGTAAACATAGGTATCTCCTTATTTTTCATTGATAGTTTTTAGTCCTCTCCCATCTTATCAACTATATTTATCACGTCAACTATTTACCCTTTACTATTGTTTCATTAATTGTTATGCTCGATTTTGCTAACTAAAAATATTTATTACATACGTTTAAAGGAGTTTGAAAATGGCTTGGGAAGTTTTTAGTATTATCGGGACAATCGCCTTTGCATTGTCTGGCGCCATTGTTGCAATGGAAGAGGAGTATGATTTGTTCGGGGTTTATTTACTCGGCGTTGTAACGGCATTCGGCGGTGGAGCTATCCGCAATTTATTAATTGGCTTACCGGTAACTACTTTATGGAGTCAAGAAATGATGTTTCAAATTGCGCTTGCAGCAATTACATTGTTTTTCTTAGTGCCCTATCGATTTATGAAACATTGGAATCGCTGGGGCAATTTATCTGATGCGATTGGTCTCGCTGCCTTTGCAGTACAAGGGGCGATGTTTGCAGTTAAATTAGAGCTCCCTCTTAGCGCAGTTATTGTTGCCGCGGTGCTAACTGGTTCTGGTGGTGGCATCGTGCGAGATTTGCTCGCACGTCGTAAACCAACCGTATTGCGCGATGAAATTTACGCGATGTGGGCAGCTAGTGCTGGCTTAATTATTGGGCTTCAAATTTTTACAGGCGATTTGTTTTTATATGTAATGTTCGCAGCAGTTACTGCTTTGCGGATTTTATCTTATTTACGCGGCTGGCGCTTACCACGTAAAAAATTATCAGTGAAATAAATAGACATCCGAGAGTTTTTATTTACGGTTTCTGCGAGGTCATCTGTGATTTTCGCTGAGGTATTTGCGGTTTCCACTTTTGAGCTATCAATTTCATTTATAATGAATGATAAAAAAATGACACTGAAAAAATCAATTTCCTACAAAACGAGTTACAAATCGATTTTTTTGTAGCTAAATTCGATGGAAAGAAAGGATTTATATTGCGAAAAATACTTTTCTTATAGTTTTTCAGTGCTCTCGCCAGATAAAACCATTTTGTTTTGGCAACGCAGAGTAAGAGTTTCGTATCTTCTATTCTACTTAGGAAGGGTTTGTCCAAAAAGCCGTGCATAGCCGGCATTTTGGACAGTAGCGACAACATTTCACAAAAGTGTTGACTCATATAAATAGAGAAAGTTTCTTTTGAAAGTGTGACGAACACTGGCTTTAGCAGTGTTACCCTTCAGTAAAAGAGAAGAGATGAAAACTTTTATTTCAATGCGTCGTCAAAGCAAAATATACTTTTCAGACAGCCTCCTCCTTTTCAAAGAAAGCCTTCTCTATTTTAATCGGCAAACATTTTACCAAAATAACACCAAAAGCGTCCAAAAAGCCGGCAACTGCACGGCCTTTTGGACGCCTCTACTTAGTTAAATTCTAATTCTCCATCATAGGCTAGCATGCCGCCCTCTAGATTTGTTACGTCGTAGCCCTGCTCTGCTAAGTATTCACAGGCATTTGCACTGCGCACACCGCCTTTACATACAACGATGTATTGTACTGATTGGTCAAGCTGCTCTAGGCTGTTTGGAATTTCCCCAAGTGGAATATGCACCGCACCGGGGATTACTCCTTCTGCCACTTCAAAGTCTTCACGTACATCAAGGATGTGTAAATCTTCGTTTGCATCTAGTAAATTAATTAGTTCTTCTGTTGTCATTGTTTTCATTGCAGTAAACCTCCGATTTATCCATTCATTCGCTATTATATATGATTAATAGCGAATTATGCATCTTCTTTCGTAATATCTACAGTACTTGCTGGAGCAAATGTGGAAATCGCATGTTTATAAATCAAATGCTGCTTACCTTCTACTTCTAACAATACGGTAAAATTATCATATGATTTTATTAAACCTTTGAGTTGAAAGCCGTTTAATAAAAAGACCGTTACAAATATATTATTTTTGCGTAGTTGGTTTAAAAACGTATCTTGCAAATTAATTGGTTTCACGTAAGCACCCGCCCTTGTCATTTATATGGTATTTGCTTTTATCTTAACATAGCATTGACCAATACCAAGTTATTTTATAACCATTAATAAGTATTCGGTATATCTTCTAAATTCCCTTCTATTTTTTCAAAAACCTTCAGTAAAATATGCTTTGACTTGCTCCCAGTCCGTACCAATCCAATGTACTTCCATCTTATTGCGGAAATACGTGAGTTGACGTTTAGCATAGCGGCGCGAGTTTTGTTTAATTTGCTGCACTGCGTCCTCATATGAAAGGAGCCCGTCAAAATAAGCACATAGCTCCTTGTAACCGATTGCTTTCATCGCCTGCACATCACGAATACCCGCGTCATATAAACCTCTCACCTCTTGCTCTAAGCCTTGTTGAATCATCAAATCGACGCGCAAATTAATGCGCTCATATAATTTTTCGCGCTCCATATCTAAACCGATAATTAAATGATTGTATAATGGGATATGCCCCCTGTTATGCTCCTCAGCCGCCTTTGATGTACCACTTAGCTCTAGCATTTCTAATGCCCTAATGACCCTTCTTGTATTGTTCGGATGAATCATACTGGCTGTTTCTGCATCTAAGGCTGCTAGCTTGGCATGCATCGCATCAGGGCCGTTTTTTTCTAGTTCCTTGTAGTAGGAGGTGCGAGCCTCTTCATTTACTTCCTCTTTTATAAATTGAAAATCATAGAGCACAGATTGCACATATAAGCCTGTCCCACCTACAATAATTGGCACTTTGCCGCGCGTTGCAATTTCTGCAATTTTAGCGCGCACGAGCTGCTGATATTCCGCAACTGAAAAACTATCTGTCGGCTCCTTTAT
Organism: Metasolibacillus sp. FSL H7-0170; assembly: GCF_038593115.1. Lineage (NCBI taxonomy): Bacteria > Bacillati > Bacillota > Bacilli > Caryophanales > Caryophanaceae > Metasolibacillus > Metasolibacillus sp. FSL H7-0170. Next base: position 1,260,844 of record NZ_CP151964.1, read on the forward strand.
ATCGAGTAAATGATGGGGGATTCCCTCCATTTCAGCCGCTGTAATTTTAGCTGTTCCTATATCTAGCCCTTTATAAACTTGCATGGAGTCACCATTAATAATTTCTCCATCTATTAACTTAGCTAATCGAATACTTAATGCTGTCTTGCCCGATGCTGTCGGACCAATAATTGCGACAACATCATAGTTTGTTTTCAACATTTTTTAACCACCGTAAAACAACATCGTGTACATGCTGTTTATTTTTTTCATTTAAAATTTCATGACGCATTCCTTCGAATAGGTGCACCGTTACATTTTCCATTCCGACCTCTACCATTCTTTTAGCAACTTTGAATACACCTTTACCGAAATTACCAACTGGGTCATCGCTGCCGCTAATAAATAGCATAGGTAAATCTGTACGTGTGCGTGCCATCTCATCTTTGCGATGAATAAGTAATAGACCTTCTGTTAAATCAGCATAAAATTGATGTGATGGGATAAAGCCACACATTTCATCCTCGATATATTTTTGCACTTCGTCTATGTCACGAGAAAGCCAGTCGAACTCCGTTGTCGTATCCGAAAATGCTTTATTAAAGCTACCAAAGCTAAGGCTATTCATTAAAGGGCTAGCTATTTGCTTTCCTTGTGCCTTCGCTAGCGTGTTAGCAAGCTGATTGCCTGCTAAATGTGTTGCTGATGTAACACCTGTTCCACAAATAATACAAGCTGTAATTTGGTCGCTATATAGCTGAATAAAACGGCGTGCAATAAACGAGCCCATGCTATGCCCAAATAGCGTAAGTGGCGCTGTAACTGTTTTGCGTAAGATTAGTAGCACCTCTAGTACATCTACAACAACATGGTGAAAGCCACGTTCATCCGCAAAATGCCCGTAAGTTCCTTGTGCGGTGTGCCCATGCCCCCTGTGGTCATGCATTGACACATAATAACCTTCTGCACAAAGCATCTTGGCAAACTCCTCATAGCGTCCTGAATGTTCACCCATCCCATGTAAAATATGGACATGTCCAATGACATGCTCTGGCTCAAATGTACGAACGAAAATTTGTTGCCCATCTCGCATCGTTAAAAATCGCTGTTGCTGTTCCATAAAATTCCCCCTTGTTGATTATTACATTACACGCTTGAACATTTTTTCTAGCTCATATGTTGAAAAGTGAATTAAGACAGGACGTCCATGTGGGCATGTAAATGGATTTTCCGCCTCTCTTAAATCATGCAACAGCTGGACCATCTGTTCATTTGTTAAATAATAGTTTGCTTTAATCGACTTTTTGCAGCTCATCATAATGGCTGCTTCCTCACGCAATTTTTTAATATCTGCCTTACGTGTCGTAAGCACTTGCTCGATTAATTCCTCGATAATTTCTTGCTCAAAGCCTTGAGGGAACCAAGTCGGATGCTCACGCACTACGAAGGAATTTTGCCCAAACGGCTCTAAATAAATACCGATTTCCTGTAAGCCTTGCTGATGCTCCATTAAACGTAGCGCCTCATCCGCTGAATAATGAAAGGTTAATGGTAGAAGTAGTGCTTGACGCTCATTAGCATTGACCTCGCCTACTTTCTCGCGATAATATTCATATTTTATTCGCTCTTGAGCAGCATGCTGGTCAATTAAATAAAAGCCGTCCTCCATTTGTGCAACAATATATGTGCCATGGATTTGCCCGATAACATCAAGCTGCGGAAACGGTGTCTTTTCCTCTTTAGGTAGCTGCAGTTCCACTACAGGCTCTTCAATCGTTAACTCTGTTATATGCTCCTCTATAACTGGCTCTATTGTTAAGGGCTCCTGACTTTCCTTCAATTGAATAGGTTCGCCTTTTAATGGAGCCTGCTCCAATCTATTGTCATTTAATTGACCTACTATTGCTGCCATCTTTTCTTCATTAAATGACGGAGCTGGCTTCCACATATTCAACTGCTCACTTGGTAATTTTTCAAGTTTTTTCGGCTTTGTTGCCAATGGGACACGAACAACCTCACGCACTGCTTCACGGATTGTTTGCTCCACTAATTGTAAAAGCTCAGCTTCCTTACTTAAACGAATTTGATGCTTTGCTGGGTGAACATTGACATCTGTTAGCTGCGGATCACCTTCAATGAATAATACTGCAATCGGGTAGCGTTCGATAGGTAAATACGTGTGAAATGCATCAACGACTGCCTTCTGTACTAAATAATGCTTAACCCAGCGCCCGTTTACAAATACTGAAATATAGTTTTTCGAAGCGCGTGTCAGCTCTGGCAATGTAGCAAAGCCATAAATTTTATAATCATTTGTTTCTCCTTTGAACGCAAACATTTTCTTCGCATTATGCGCCCCGTAAATTGCCGCTAACACCTGTTGAACATGCCCTCGTCCATTTGTTTGTAGCTGTACTTGCCCATTATGCACAAGCTTAAAGGCGATATGTGGATTACCTAAGGCCAAGCGATTTAACAAATCAAGCGAATGACCAAGCTCCGTTTGCACAGTTTTTAAATATTTTAATCGTGCTGGTGTATTGTAAAATAATTGCGCTACTGTAATATCAGTTCCTTGTCGTAATGCCGCAGGCTGTTGACTTTTAATATGTCCACCTTCAATATATAATTGTGCCCCGTTCTGACCGTCAGATGTGTTCATCGTCATTTTGCAAACAGATGAAATAGAGGCCAATGCCTCACCACGGAAACCAAGTGTGCGAATGCGGAATAAATCCTGCTCCTTTTCGATTTTTGAGGTAGCATGTCGCTGGAAGGATTTCAACGCGTCCTCCTCATTCATCCCACTGCCATTATCGACGACTTGGATTGACGTTAATCCAGCCTCCTCTAAAAACACTTCAATCGTTGTTGCACCCGCATCAATCGCATTTTCTACAAGCTCTTTGACAACAGATGCAGGACGCTCCACTACTTCCCCCGCCGCAATTTTATTGGACAGCCATTCATCCATAATATGGATTTTCCCCATTCGCGCTCACCTCTACTTATTCAATAATTTTTGTTGTAATTCATGCAGTAATGTCATTGCTTGTAGCGGGGTTGTCCCCATTATATTTACTTTAGCTAACGTTTCTAGCACTTCCTGTTCTTCCTGCTGCTCTATGAAAAGCGATAACTGCTCTGCTACTACTGGTGGCGTAGCAGCTTCCTCCTTCACCGCGTTTATTTCCTGTGCCTCAAATTGTGTTAGTAGCACTCTTGCGCGTTCAATAATAGGCTTAGGCATTTCTGCTAATTCTGCGACATGCACACCATAACTTTTATCTGCCGCTCCTTCTTTAACTTTATGCAAAAAGACCACTTTACCATCGCGCTCCGTCGCACTTACATGGACATTTTGTAGACGCTCTAAGTCACGCTCGAGCTCTGTTAATTCATGATAATGTGTCGAGAATAGTGTATTTGCGCCGATTTCCCGATGAATATATTCCATCATTGCCTGTGCTAAGCTCATACCATCATATGTTGATGTCCCACGCCCTATCTCATCAAATAATAGCAAGCTATTTTTTGTTGCATGGGTAATGGCATATTGAGATTCTAGCATTTCTACCATAAAGGTCGATTGTCCTGCTGCTAAATCATCCGCTGCACCGATACGCGTGAAAATTTGGTCAGTAATCGGTAAATATGCCTCTTTTGCTGGTACGTAACAGCCCATTTGCGCCAAAATAACGGTTATGGCAACTTGCCTCATATACGTACTTTTACCAGACATATTCGGCCCTGTAATAAGCATCATATTTCGTGCATCTGGCAATACACAATCATTCGGCACGTATAATTGCTTATTCAACATTTTTTCAACAACCGGATGACGTCCCTCTTTAATTGTCAATGCGCGCCCGTCATGGAATGTCGGACGAGTAAAATGGTATTTTTCAGAAATAAGGGCGAAGCTGATAAATACATCTAATTCACTTATTTCAGCCGCCAGTGCTTGTACACGTGGAATATATGCCTTTAATTCGTCGCGCAATGCAACGAATAAATCATATTCGAGCGCTAAGCTTTGCTCTTCAGCATTTAAAATCAAAGCCTCTTTTTCTTTCAGCTCCTGCGTAATATAACGTTCTGCATTCGCTAATGTTTGCTTGCGCTCATAGCGCGTTAAATCAACATTGCTGTAATTCGATTTCGTAATTTCAATATAATAGCCAAAAATGCGGTTATAGCCGATTTTTAAGTTTTTAATCCCTGTTAGCTCACGTTCCTTTTGCTCAAGCTGAGCAATCCAATCCTTGCCATTGCGTGAAGCATAGCGCAACTCATCTAACTTTTCATTGTAGCCATCCCGAATAACATCCCCCTCTTTAATGGCAATCGGTGGATGGTCAGTAATCGCTTCTCCTAGTAACTGCTCCACTTCCTCGCATAAATCAAGCGCTTCACCTAGCTGACGTAACGGCTCCTTTGTACTTACCAATAGCTGCTCACGAATGGCGGGTACTTGGCGCAATGATTCACGTAGCTGTGCTAAATCTCGTCCACCAACATTACCAAATGCGACGCGCCCCGCTAAACGCTCTAAATCATACACTAGCTTTAAACGCTCACGCAGCTCCTCACGGATGAAAAAATCTTCTAATAAATGCTCTACAATTGTTAAACGCTTCTCAATTTTAGCCCGCTGAATAAGGGGCTGATGCAGCCATTGCTTTAATTTCCGCCCCCCCATCGCAGTGACAGTTTCATCAAGCAACCATAAAAGTGTACCCTTTTGGTCGCCCCCACGGATTGATTGCATAAGCTCTAAATTACGCTTTGAATTCGCATCAATCGATAAATAATGATTCATTTCAGTAAATTGGAATGATTGAATATGTGTAAGCGAACGCATTTGTGTGCGTTCAATATAGCGTAAAAGCTTGCTGGCAATAGGCTTCACATTTTGCGGTAAACCTGCGGTAAATTGCTCCGCCTGTTGCATTTCCTCATGCTCAACGGATAACACAATATTTAAAGTTTGCGCCATTTCATCAGCCTCTAAATTCAAAGCCTCTCCGACAATTAATTCACGAATCGCGTAGGATTGCAGTTGCTGAAATAATGCTTTAATATCGCCTTCAATAACTGTCGCTGTCGACTCACCTGTTGAAATATCTAATGTCGCAAAAGCAATTTGCTGCTCCGTTATATATTCTGCTGCCGCAATAAAATGATTCGTTTTACCATCAATCGTTTTTCCCTCTGTAATTGTCCCCGGTGTAATAAGCTGGACAACCTCTCGCTTCACGACACCTTTAGCTACTTTGGGGTCTTCTGTCTGTTCGCAAATCGCTACTTTATAACCTTTTGAAACAAGTGTTTCAATATAGTTTTTAGCAGAATGGTGGGGCACACCACACATTGGAATTCGCTCCTTACTCCCCGCATCACGGCTCGTCAACGTAATTTCCAACAATTGTGATGCCTTCTCTGCATCCTCAAAAAACAGCTCATAAAAATCGCCTAAGCGAAAAAATAAAAACGCGTCCTTATAATCTTCTTTTATCATTAAATATTGTTGCATCATCGGCGTGTATGTAGTCATGTAAAAAACCCTCTTTTAATCAATTTCTATAGTCATTACTTCTATTATATAAAAAAAACATCTGTTGTGCATGCTCACCCCTTTATTAAGAAGAAAAATGCACGATTATCTATTGAGGTTGGAGTATAGAGGGAAGGGGTTTTTATATGGTTTTTGCAAACTTTGATGACTTATCTGCGATTTTCCACAACTAAATGCTCCAAAAAACAAACAATGGCTGTTTGAAAAGTGGCATATTCGCCTACTTTTCAAACAGCCTCCCTACTTCGTTTATTGGAAAGATGATGATTCTTTTATGTGACGGATGTGTGAGGAGCTTGAGCTTCCTAGTAATGATGATGAACTTGAGGAGGATGAGCTAGAGGAGGATGATTCTGCAATCTCCCATTCATCCTCAAACTCTAATGGATGAACATGGATGCAGACAGTCGTTTCACCAATTAGCTCGACTAAAAACTCCCGTTCAATTGTTACTTGGAACTTATCACCACTTACAATAATTGCCTCAACACAGTTTGGTTGCTGTAACACATGTGTATGAACATCATTCGTGTCCTGCACCTTTTCATCGCGATAATGTAATTTAATGCGGTCACGATATGTTATTGTTTCTGTGTAAACAGCCGTTTTCGAATGTTGATTGTAAGCATACCATACATTAATATCAAATTTCCCTGACACCTCAACAAAATTTCCATTCTTTTTCGCTTGGTAATGGTGATTGATTACCCAGCATCCTAAAATACTCGTTGGAACATTTGGCGGACATAGCGTTTCAACACTCTCAGTACGCTTCTTTCCCTTCGCTACAACAGCCTTTGTCACAATTTGACGTAATCGTTTCAACGAAAAATCCCCCTTCCTATGTGGCTCGCCATAGTTTATGCGGCACTCGCCTAAATGGTGCTAGGAAGGGGGGAAATGTTCATTTTGAAAATTCTCTTTAGCGATGTTTCAAAATACTTGAGCCCGCTATACCTGGATGTGTCATTTCATACGGGTCTAAAATAAGGTCGAGTTGCTCAGCCGTTAATACACCTGCTTCAATACATAGCTCGCGAATAGAACGTCCTGTTAAAATTGCTTCATTCGCTAGGCGGGCTGCTGTTTCATAACCGATATGTGGATTCACCGCTGTTAAAATACCGACGCTTTTTTCTACATATTCTTTCATGCGCTCTTCATTGGCTTTAATATCTTTTAAGCAATGCTCCGTGAATGCTTCGAATACATTATTCATAATGCTTAATGATTGAATTAAATTGAATACTAATACTGGCTCCATTACGTTTAATTCTAATTGTCCAGCTTCTGAAGCCATTGAAATTGTATGGTCGTTACCAATGACTTGGAAAGCTACTTGGTTTAATACTTCCGGCATAACTGGATTCACTTTACCCGGCATAATCGAAGAGCCTGGCTGGCGTGCTGGCAAAAAGATTTCGCCAAGCCCTGCACGTGGTCCAGAAGCCATTAAACGTAAATCATTTGAGATTTTTGACATATTAACCATACAAATTTTTAATGCGCTTGATACTTCTGTATATGCATCTGTATTTTGTGTTGCATCAACTAAATGTGTTGCACCTGTTAATGGGAAGCTAGAAAGCTCTGCTAGATGGCGGTCTACGGCTAAAATGTAATTAGGCACAGCATTTAAGCCTGTTCCTACTGCTGTTGCTCCCATATTCACTTCATATAAATGCTCACGTGTTGCAGCAATACGTTTAATATCGCGGCTAATCACACGGCTATATGCTTCAAACTCTTGTCCAAGTCGAATTGGAACGGCGTCTTGTAAATGTGTACGCCCCATTTTAATGACATGTGCGAATTGCTCAGCCTTCATTTCAAATGTATTTTGCATATGCTGCATTGTTGCAAGTAATTCTTCAATTAGGCTTAAAATTGCGATATGAATGGCTGTTGGGAAGGCATCATTTGTCGATTGTGACATATTGACATGGCTGTTCGGACTAATCGTTGCATAATCGCCTTTTTCCTTACCTAAAATCTCCAATGCACGGTTCGCAATTACTTCGTTGGCATTCATATTAATCGACGTTCCGGCTCCACCTTGAATTGGGTCTACAATAAATTGCTTATCCCATTTTCCTTCGATAACCTCATCTGCAGCCACAACGATGGCTACACCTAGTTCCTTTGGTAATAATTCAACTTCCATATTACCTAAAGCTGCTGCTTTTTTGACAATCCCCATTGCACGAATTAACGAAGTATGTAGTGATAAACCTGTAATAGGAAAGTTTTCGGTTGCACGTAATGTTTGGATGCCATAGTACGCATCTCTCGGTAATTCACGTTCTCCTAGAAAATCTTTCTCTACACGCATTTGCTGTTCCATAAAGTATCCCCTTTATCTAATTTCGATATCTGTTTCATCTAATTTTGATATCTATTTAACATGATAGTAGCCAATTTTTATTACGTTGTAAACAGTATTTCGCTTTAATTCGTAATTTTTTGTACGCATTAACAATTACACCGAGGTATAATTGCGTCTAGATTTTTTTGAGCTGTTCGGTGGAACCGTCACGCCCTACTAACCTGCATTACACTGGTCCTCCTTCAAAACCAGTGATCTTATAGGCAGCCACAACTGAAATTGTCGTTTTAAATCAGTGTTCGCAAAATTTCAAAGATGAGTCTTTTCAAAAAAATTGCCTGAAAAGCAATGCATTCGCACGCCCTTCAGACACCTCTTCTCTTAGTTTTCCTGTGAATCTAGCAGTTGCTCTACCTCTGCTAAAGTCATCGGCTTGTAGTAATAATAGCCTTGTCCTACTTGGCAACCTATTTTTTGTAGCTCTAAATGTTGCTCCTCTGTTTCAATCCCTTCAGCAACAGATTTCATATATAAATTTGCTGATAATTGAATGATTGTACGCACAACTGCATTCATTCTTTCATCTGATAAATGATCGATAAAGCTTTTATCGATTTTTATTTCATCAAACGGCAGTTCTTTTAAATAGCCTAAAGATGAATAGCCTACACCAAAATCATCAATTGACATCGCAATACCAAAAGATTTCAGCTCGTTAATAATCTTCTTCGCCCGCATCATATTTTCAAGCTCTACACTTTCGGTAATTTCAAATTTAATGTAGCGTGGCTCGACGCCATATTCAGTAATAAGTTGCTTCATGTTTTCTACAAAATACGGATCATAAAAATGGCTTGGTGATATATTAACTGCAATTTGATACATTTTTTTACCTGCATCTTGTCTCGCTTTTTGCCAAGCTAAAATCCTTCTTAAAATTAGGCGGTCGACTTTATGAATATTACCGGTGTTTTCTGCAACAGGAATAAATATTGCAGGCGATACAAAGCCAAGGCTTTCTGAAAACCATCGAGCTAATGCTTCAAAGCCTTCAATTTGCCCTGTTTGAATATTTATCTTTGGCTGAAGTACAGGCATAAATTCTTGATTTTTTAATGCATATGAAAAAGATGAAAGAACGTCCATTTCAAGTTGTAGCGTTTGCACGCGAGATTCATCATACACTTTCATCGTTGTACCTGCACTTTTTAAAGCAACAGATAAAGCCGTATCCGCGTGCTTTACCGCCTCGGTGCTTAAAATAGTTTTACCATAGTTGGATGTGCCAATTTTCAATGTAATATAAACGCTTTTCCCTTCAATTGTAAAAGGTTCCACAATGATTTCCTGTAAAAGCTTGTCTAGCTCATCATCAATTGCATATTTGCTTGCTAAAATAACGGAAGAGTTCGTGTATCGGGCAATGAGTGCATTTTCAAATGCGGGTATTAGCATTGCTCGTTGCGCCAGTTGCAATAATAGCGCATCGCCCCCTTGTCTTCCGTATAAATCTACAACTCTCTGATACTCCCCCGGCTCAATGATACAAATAACCCCATTGTAGTCTTCATGATAAAATTGATTCAACTCGTTTTGAAACAGTGTAAAATTTGGTAATCCTGTCTTTTCATCATAATAGGCTAGCTGTAAAATTTCCTTTTTTTGATTGAAATATTTCAATGCAAGTGTAACAATTGGTGCCACTCTATCTAAAAATTTAAGCTCATTTGGACGCGGAAACTTTATAGGCTCGATAAAAAATAACGAGAATATGCCTGCAAGCTCTCCTTCAGGCGTTTTGATTGCCTGATGCCAAATTGCTTCTACCCCATTTTGTCGTAATATATTTACCCAGTCACCCGATTGCTTCGTTAAATCTTGAATAACATAACGCTCTGTCATAATATTTTGCAGAAAATGACTATAGTCTAAATTCATTTGATCGACCGAATTAAAAATTTTCCTTATTTTTTTCGGCAATGTATTTGTAGCCACTAAGTTCAAACGGTTATCCTCAATTAAAAATATACATGTATAACTTTTCTTTTGTAATGTTGTAGAAATATGTCGGCAAAGATGCTCAAAAACCTCAGCAATATTCGCCCCCTGCTCTAGCTCTGAATAAGCCTCACGCTCAACAGCAATTAAAGCCTCCACATTAATAGAATCTGTAATATCTCTAGTAGCAACTATGTAAAATTGTACAACACTTTCATTATCTCTTATAGGGAGAATGGATAATTCATTCCAAAAGGCCGTTTGATCCTTGCGATAATGGAATATTGATAATTTCAGCGATAAACCTAGTTGGAGACTTTCTAAAATAAGTGCCTCACTGTTTGCATCTGTTAATGGACCTTTCAGTATTGTTAATGTAGAGCCAATGAGCTCATCATGACTATATTCAGTCATACTCACAAAAATATTATTGGCAAATATAATCCGATGTTGCTGCTGTGCATCTAAAATAACTAATCCTGATTCAAATTGCTTTGCTACTTGGCATAACCCAAAATACAATTGTCCTCTATCAACTGTGTTATTGTTATTTATATACATTGGCTACCCTTCTTTTCGTTTAATCAATTATGCCTCTACATAATTATGATTAGATTTTTTCCGAGCTCGAAAAGCTTCCCAGCGAGCATCCATTTTTCGCTGAATCAAGATAAATGTATCAGACTTCCACAAATTTCATTAGTCCATTTTACTTATTTATAACATGTTCCACTCTGTTCGACAAACCATTTGGAATTAATTATGTACTATCCTGCATTATTGATGACAATTTATGAATAAAAACAAAGGGATACGATAAAAACAGATTTTCCTCTGCCTTTCTCGTATCCCTTTACACATATACTATATTTTTATGAGCAGCTACCCGGCACGCTATTTTCAACCTTTGAGCCTGTTTCACCGCGCAGTAAATCGCCGCCTGTTGAGGCAATAATTTCGTTTGTTACCTCATTGGCAATAGCATTGGAAACTAATTGAAGCAAATCATTTACATCCATTTGTGACTGCTTAAATTGTTGCACTACAGGGATTTCGTCGATTTCCTGCTCAATGCCCTCAATTTTACCTTCAATCATATTTAGCGCCTTTTCTTTACCTAAATGTTGGAAATTTACAGCTTGCTTTTGTAATGTTTTTAATGAAGCGATTTTTTCTCGCACAAATTGGTTTTCATTGATTTGTGCCTCTGCTTTTTTGAAAAACTCTACTTCCTCTGTATTGGCAATCATATTGGCAATCTCTTTTGCCTTTGCGACGATTTCATCTTTTGTATAATATGTTGTCATTAACTATGCACCTCATGTCGTTTTACAATTTCTACAAACTCTCCGCGTAATGAATAGCTTTTTGCTTCCATAATTTTCACTTTTACTAACTGCCCTACTAAATCCATAGGACCTTCAAAGTTTACGAGTTTATTTTTACGTGTATAACCAGCTAACACATCATCGCGTTTTTTACTGCTACCTTCTACAAGCACCTCAACAAATTCACCTTCAAGCTTTTGCAATGCTGCACTCGAAAACTCTTCAACAACTGCATTTAAACGCTGCAAACGTTGTTTTTTTACTTCCATAGGTACATTGTCAACCATTTTCGCAGCAGGTGTTCCTTCACGTGGCGAATAAATATACGTGTAGGCCATTTCAAAGCCTACTTCGCGATATAAGTCTAGCGTCTCTTGGAACTGCTCCTCCGTTTCATTCGGATAGCCAACAATAATATCTGTGGATAAAGCAACATCTGGCATCGCTTCTTTAATTTTACGTACTAAATCAAGGAAATGCTCTCGTGTATATTTGCGTGCCATAATTTTCAAAATTTCATTCGAACCTGATTGTACAGGTAAGTGAATATGTTCTACTAAATTGCCACCTTTCGCTAAAACTTCGATTAAATAATCATCGAAATCACGTGGATGGCTTGTCGTAAAGCGAATGCGTGGAATATCAATTTTCCGCAGCTCGTCCATCAAATCACCTAGACGGTAGTCAATATCTGTGAAATCTTTACCGTAGGCATTGACATTTTGACCGAGTAGCATAATTTCTTTATAGCCACTTGCTGCTAATTCACGCACTTCTGCAATAATTTCTTCTGGTCGACGAGAGCGCTCTTTCCCGCGTGTGTATGGTACGATACAGTACGTACAAAATTTATCACAGCCATACATAATATTAACCCATGCTTTAATCGAACCAAGGCGCTGCTTCGGTAAGTTTTCGATTACATCGCCTTCCTTTGACCAAACTTCAATGACCATTTCCTTCGACATATACGCTTCTGTTAAAATATTTGGTAGTCGATGGATATTATGCGTACCGAATACCATATCCACATGTTGATACGTCGTTAAAATTTTATTAACAACCGATTCCTCCTGTGACATACAGCCACACACGCCGATTAGCATTTCTGGATTGCGGCGCTTGTATTTCATTAAGAAGCCAAGCTCACCAAACACTTTATTTTCTGCATTTTCACGAATCGCACAAGTGTTTAATAATACGACATCAGCTTCTTCAATGTTCTCTGTCGGCTCGTAGCCAAGTTGCATGAAAATACCTGCCATTACTTCTGTATCGTGCTCGTTCATTTGACAGCCATATGTGCGAATATAAAATTTGCGCCCATGACCCATATTTAAAAACTGCTCGTCAATCGTAAAATCCTTATGATATTTTATCTCTTCTTTACCACGCTTTTTCGCATCTTTTAAAGAAGGAGCTGTGAATACTTTTTCAAAATATTTGCTATAATCCTTTTCAGCAGCAGGCTTTGGTTGATTTACTTGTTTGCCTGCTAATCGTTGTTCCTCATTCATCGAGCCCATATACTCCTTTCAATTGATTTCGTGCATACGAATATCCATTACACTATTATAGCGAATTTCCTAAGAAAGAACACTATTCAGGCTTCAATTGTTAAGGACTTTGTGTGAATTTTTTGGTTTATACACTACGCATAATGTATTAAAACAGTGCATTTTACAGTGTCTTTTCCATTATTCCTATATATATGTTGGCTAGCTCCGTCAAAAATAATCGAATCTTCACTTTTCACTTTAAAATATTCGTTGCTATTTAGTAGAATCCGATTCCGCAGCGTTTTATTCTGGCAGGCCATTAACGAATCAAAATCACAAAATCCAAGGCGGTGGCTATTTAATGGACTTGCCACTATTAGATAAAAATTTAATTGCAGACTTCATATTACTGACTAGGAAGCTACACAAACGGCAAGAGATTCAGTAAAGGTGAAGCGATGAAAACATTTATTTCAATGCGGTGTCAAAACAAAATGGACCTTTTCACAACTCCGTTTCTTGGGTTTATTCCTCGTTCCCCCAAAAACGCTTGTATTCCTGTGGTTTGTTGTCCTTTAAAATCGCTAAAAATGTAAAGCCGAGTTGGGCAACTGACCACCATTTCATATTATAATGATGCTCAAATTTGTAGCGTGACATTGAAAAGACATCTTTAAAAATGGTTAGTGCATCAATGCCCCGCTCCTGCAAGTAAACTAAAAAGCCTAAAAATAATGTGTGGTCCTTGACTTGGAGCTGCTGCTTATTGATTAAACGTTCTAATTGCTGTGCCTTATAATAGCTGCCTTCCACTGAACGCTGTAATTGGGTCAATTCCTTTTGCTCGTACCTTGTAATAAAATCTATAACGTTCGTCAATTCCATCACACCTCAATTCATTGCTATAGCTTTTATTATACAATGAATTTGTTTAGTGCATGCGATAAGGAGCGTGTATTTCTAGAAATTTGCTTAATTTGCTCATTCATATTTGTTGTAATTTCTAGCTGTTGTGCTGTTTGTTGGGCAATTTGTTCCACTTGCGCACTATTTTCTTCAGATATTTGCGTTAGCTCCCTTGATTGGTCTGCTACGTTTTGAGCATATTGTGACATTTTTTCAATTGTGGCAGAGACATCTGCGATATGTGGCTCAATATGCTCGATACGCGCTGCGATTGTTCGGAAATTATTAGCCGTTTGTGTTGTTACTTGAATTCCTGAATGAACTGCTTCATTTGCCACTTCCATCATTCCTACAGCATCTTTTGTATCTTCCTGTATCGTTTTAACAATTGCTGTAATTATTTTTGTTGAATCAAGTGATTGCTGCGCCAGTTTTTTAACTTCATTTGCAACAACAGAAAAGCCTTTTCCTTCCTCGCCTGCTCGTGCTGCTTCAATTGCGGCATTGAGAGCAAGCAAGCTCGTATTATTAGCAATTGCTTGAATAATATCGACAGCCTGTGAAATTTCCTGTGATTGCAGCTCAAGCTTGCGCATTTTCGCATCTGTTTCAACCATTGCCTGTTCAATTACTTGCATTTGTGACATATTCATTGCGATTTCTTGCTCACCTTGTCTCGCCTGCTTAACCGTCTCGACAATATTTTCCTTCATTGTTTGCACGCGATTAGTAATTGTCGTAATATTGCTTGCTACCTCTTGTATCATCGCCGTGTTTGATGTTAAATGTGTTGTTGATTCCATAATGCTGTGCGTTATGCCATCTGTATTTTCGGTCATTTGCTGAGTAGATTCAGTCATCGTTTGCGAGCTTGTACGAATATTTTCGTTTGCTTTTTCGACAGAGCTTGCGCTGCTGTTAACTACTTCTAATAAGCCCTTCACTTCTTCGACCATCTGATTATAGCAAAGTAGCAGCTCCCCAAGCTCATCACGCGATGTATATACTGCCTTTTGTGTAAAATCGCCTTGCTCCGCACGCTTTAATAAATCTTTTAATTGTGATGTTGGCTTACGTACAGACCTTGAAGCAGTAAAGCTTAAAATAAGTACGAGCACCACCATCATTAGTGAAATAAATATAATAATGAAATAACCTCTATGTATGTCCTTTTCATAATTCGTGATTTGCTGCTCTGTACGAGTAAGTACATAATCAATTACCTCTTGTACAGTGGCTTCATCTATTTCCGTTTTCATCTGCTTTAAATAAAAATCCATTTTTGAATCAAATGCTAAATAAGGGGCCTCATTTATTAGTGCCTGCGCTTCCTTTGTTTGACCTGCTATAGTGAGTGCTTCTGCCGACTTTAACACATACATTCCTTGCACCTTTTGCTCATATACTTGCTGAGCATGCCATTCCATTTTCCGCAAATAATCAATACAAAAAATAGCAATAATAATATTTGAAACAACGCAAACAAGCATTAATAACATTAGCTTGTCCTTTACTTTAACATATTTCATTTTATATGCTCCTTTTTTACTATCTAAAACAAGCATATACGAATTGTATAAATTCGATGTAAAGGCAATGTTAAGTGTTTGTATAGAAGTAACATCAAAAAAGTGTCCCACAAGCCGGCTATTGCACGACTTGTGGGACACCTCCCTTACATAAATTCTTTTACTAGCTTATTGAATTGCTCCTCTGACAAGCTAATATCAATATCCGTCAACGGTAGCTCTGAATAGCCTGTTACTTTTTCTTGATAAGAAGTTGTTTCTTGGTCATGGTAAATAATACCTGTCACAAGTCCCTCTTTTTCCATAACTGTTTGCATTGCTAATGAACGGTTTGTGTAGTCATAGTCTTCAATATCAGAAAGCTTTGTTAAATTTTCTTTAAACCAATCATATGTGTTTACTTTATTATAAGTCACACATGGTGAGAAAACGTTAATAAATGAGAAACCTTTATGATTTAAGCCCGCTTCAATTAACGCTGTTAGCTCTTTAATATCTGTTGAGAAGCCTTGTGCTACAAATGTCGCACCGCTCGTTAAAGCAACTTCCAACGGCTTTAATGATGGCTCAATCGCTCCACCTGGCGTTGATTTCGTTACAAATCCTGCCGCTGAACGTGGAGATGTTTGACCTTTCGTTAAACCATAAATTTGGTTATCCATAACGATATACGTTATATCAATATTGCGGCGAATTGCATGAATTGTGTGTCCCATACCAATTGCAAAGCCGTCACCGTCACCACCTGATGCGATAACTTTTAAATCTTTGTTTGCCATTTTTAAGCCTTGTGCAATTGGTAAAGCACGACCATGAATACCGTGGAAGCCGTATGAATTAATATAGCCTGAAATACGTCCAGAGCAACCGATACCAGATATAACCGCTAATTCGTGTGGCTCATAGCCTACATTTGCAGCCGCGCGTTGAATTGCCGCTTGTACTGAGAAGTCACCACAGCCTGGACACCAGTTAGGCTTTACTGAGTTACGAAAATCTTTAAATGTTGCCATGATTAAATCTTCTCCTTTACTAAGTTTGTTAGCTCACGCGGTAAAAATGGTGTACCATCATATTTTAAAACAGTCGTTGTTTTTCCATGTGCGCCAATATTCATTTTCATAATATTTGCAAGCTGACCTGTCGCATTATTTTCTACAACGATAATTTTTTTTGCCTTATCAGCTAATGCTGCCATTTCTTCCGCTGGGAATGGGAATAATAGACGAACATGTGCATGGTTTGTTTTAATTCCTTCTGCATTTAAAACTTCTTGTACTTCTTCTATTGCACCACGTGTCGAGTTAAAGCCTACAAGTAGCACATCTGCCTCCTCATGTGGAGCATTGACATAAATTGGTGTATCAAATTGTAAATAATTGAGCTTGCGCATACGCTTATCCATTTGTGTGCGACGGTTACCCGTAGCTTCAGATGGCTTCCCTGTTTCATCATGCTCTACACCTGTTACATGGTGAATGCCGCCCTTTGTCCCCGGTAAAATACGCGGTGAAACACCGTCCTCTGTATTTTCATAGCGCTTAAAATAGTCTTTGGACTCCACGTCTTCTACTGCTTCAACAATTTTACCGCGCTTAATTTTAATTTTGCTGTAATCAAATGGCGCTACTGTTTGCTTACCTAATGATAGCTGTAAATCCGTCATTAAAATAACAGGTAACTGCAATTGCTCCGCGATATTAAACGCTTGAATTGTGTCAAAGAATGCCTCTTCCATTGTTGATGGCGCAATGACCACTTTCGGAATCTCACCATGTGTGCCGTATAGCATCGCCATTAAATCGGATTGTTCCTGCTTCGTCGGTAAGCCTGTTGATGGGCCTCCACGTTGTGTGTCAATAATAACAAGCGGCTGCTCTGTCATGCCAGATAAACCGATTGCCTCTACCATTAGTGAAAGACCTGGCCCTGCAGATGCTGTAAATGAACGCACACCACCGTAGTTTGCACCAATAGCCATCGTTGCTGCTGCAATTTCATCTTCTGTTTGAATGACTGCACCGCCAACTGTCGGTAGCTTTTTAATCATATATTCCATAATTTCAGATGCTGGCGTTATTGGATATGCCGCCATGAAACGAGAGCCTGCAGCAATTGCGCCAAGTGCGATAGCATCGTTACCAATCATAAATAAACGACGCTTGCCGTCTGCTGGTGCTAAAGCCCATTCGCCAACGCGATCGCCGATTTGTTCCGTGATTGCTTCACGGCCCTTTTGAATCGCTTCAATGTTTTTTGCTACAACTTCCTCACCTTTGCGTCCGAAAATTTCCTCTACAACGCCTTGGAATACCGTTTCCTCCAAATTCAATAATGCCGTTGTTGCACCAATTGCTACCATGTTTTTCATGAGAGATGTACCAAGCTCTGTTGCAATTTCTGTAAATGGTACAGCAAATAATGGCGCTACACAATCTTCAGGAGCGACTGGCTCAAAGCGAGCATCCGCTAAAATAATACTTGATGCTGTTAGTTCCTTGTAGTTGACATCAATTGTTTCTTGGTCAAATGCCACTAAAATATCTAAATCGTCCGCAATTGAACGTACCTCTGTTGGACGCACTGTAATTTTATTATTCGTATGGCCACCTTTAATACGAGAAGAGAAATGACGGTAACCGTATAAGTGATAGCCTAAACGGTTCATCGCAGTTGCGAAAATTTCACCTGTGCTTTCAATACCTTCCCCTTGTTGCCCACCGACTTTCCATGAAAGCTGATGTAACATATAAACATCTCCTTAGCTTACGTAATTTATATATGAATTTCCTACATTAGTTTAACACGAAGATGGTGTATGTACTATTGTAAATATGTAATTCATCAAAAATTCAGTCCTTTGGCGGAAAAAACGGATTGCAGAAGCAGGCGCTCTTATATTTCTTCATATAATACTGCTTTTAGTAAAAATTGAATGTTTTTGAACGCCCTGTTATCTTACAGTATATTGCTAGTACACCATATAAACTAATAAGACCAATAGGCACAAAACTTACCATTAGATGTTTTACGATTTCAATTGGAAAGTGTACTCTCAAAAAGTGGACACTAATTAAAAAGCAGGTCATACCAAAACTAAACAAAATATTAATAATAAAAAAATAAATAGCAAGCTTTTTCCTTTTGAAATGCAAAAATATAATTGTTAGAAAGTAACAAGGTATGACTAAAATGAAAAATAATATGACTCCCATAGGTATTGCTACCGCTTCTTGAATAGGTAATTCGTATACATTTCCAACTACAAAATAAAAAAGGATAGCCATTATAATCGCTATTATAGGACTAATTACAATAAAAAATGGTGTATTCATTAGTAGCTTCCTTTCTTTTATACTTCGAGGCTATTAAGTAAGTAAATTTCCATACGTAAAAAGCCGTCAATTTAGCTTTCACTAAATTGACGGCTTTGTGCATTATCGGTTTCTTTTTTCTACAACTAACTTGAGTGCCGTTCGATCTTCCCCTGCAATCGTAATATCTGCAAATGCTGGTGCGCAAATTAAATCAGTTCCGCTCGGTGCTACAAAGCCTCTAGCTATTGCAACAGCTTTCACGGCCTGGTTGAGTGCTCCCGCTCCCACTGCTTGCATTTCCACAAAGCCTTGCTCACGAATGACGGCAACAAGTGCACCTGCAACAGAATTTGGATTTGAGCGAGATGATACTTTTAATGAATCCACAACTATTCCTCCCCATTTTGCATGATCGAGACAACTTTTTATTTATTGTCTGTAGGTCATTGTATGCTTGAACCAAATGGAACATGACAAATAGAATAAATTTACTGTATATTTTATATAAGGGCGGTGAAAAGCTTTGACAAAAAAAACGTTAAGAATTTGTGAGAAAGGACATCGTTATTATAAAAGTAGCGATTGTAATACTTGCCCAAAATGTGAACAGGACAATAAACCAACTGAGGGATTTTTAGCGAGGCTATCTTCTCCAGCTAGGAATGCACTTGTACATGAGGGTATCACAACTTTAGAGCAGCTCGCGCAATATACAGAAAAAGAAGTTTTGAAGCTACATGGCATTGGGCGCGCATCTTTACCAATAATGCGCACAGCATTAGAAGAAAAAGGGTTAAGCTTCCGCTCTTAACCGAGTGGAAAGCTTAACCCTTTTTGATTATGGTTTAAATGGATAATCCTCATTAATATAAATACGTTCTTGACGCAGTGCTTTACCTGTTGTGTTATCAACTTCAACAAAGAACGCACTTAGTACTTCACGCCCTTTTTTTGGTACTTCAAAGCGTGATGGCATATTTGTTTGGAATTTGTATATAACGCTTTCCTTTGTCATCCCCAAAATTTCATCATAAGGTCCTGTCATTCCGACATCAGTAATATATGCTGTACCATTTGGGTAAATACGTGAGTCCGCCGTTTGTACATGCGTGTGCGTACCGACAACTACTGATGCTTTTCCGTCTAAATGCCATCCTAATGCAATTTTTTCGCTCGTTGCTTCTGCATGGAAGTCAACAAATATAAGCGGCGATATATTTCGCGCCTCTGCTACTAGCTCATTCGCCATTGCAAATGGATCTTCGTGCGGCGGTAAAAATACACGCCCGTGTAAATTAATAACTGACAATGTCACATCATTTTTCGTAATTTGCATTATCCCTTTACCAGGTGCTTCCTTTGAAAAATTAGCTGGGCGAATTAAATAATCGGCATCATCAATGAAGTCAAAAATCTCCTTATTATCCCATGTATGATTCCCCATAGTGATAACGTCGATACCCATTTGCAGAAGCTCATTATAAATATTTCGTGTAATACCACGCCCTGCTGCTGCATTTTCTCCATTTGCAATGACAACATCCACCGCATATTTATTTTTCAAACGCGGTAAGTATTTGGCTACTGCATCTCGTCCAATTGAGCCAACAATATCGCCAATAAATAAAATTTTCATGATACATCAATCCGTTTCTAAAGTGTAGACAAAGTGAAAAATATTTTGTCACACATATTTTTTGCATCCTTCCCATGAAAAAGGGCTGTGCGATAAGTATTGTACTTATGACACAGCCTTTATCTCGCTTTAACATGCAGTTAAAGTCCTCTTCATGAAGATTCATTTTACCCCGCATTAACGGGCTGTAAACCTACCACTTCAAGACTTAAGTGAAAATACGCTAAAGGATAAGTGGGAGTTCAATTGCCCGTAAAAGCCCGATTGGTTCAACTAACATTCAGTGGGGGATAAGGAAAATCCCCCACTGATTGAAGCTTCACTTTATATAATCTGCTATTTCGCGTACTCTACTGCGCGTGTTTCTCGAATTACTGTTACTTTAATATGTCCTGGATAATCAAGCTCTTCCTCGATGCGCTTGCGAATATCACGCGCTAAGCGATGCGATGTAAGATCGTCGATTTTATCTGGCTGAACAATAATACGTACTTCGCGACCAGCTTGAATAGCATATGATTTTTCAACACCATCGTAGCTTTCTGAAATTTCTTCTAGCTTTTCTAAGCGGCGAATATAATTTTCAAGTGTTTCGCTACGTGCACCCGGGCGTGCTGCAGATAAAGCATCTGCTGCTGCAACAAGCACTGCAATGACAGAAGTGGCTTCTGTATCTCCATGATGGGAAGCAATACTATTGATTACTACTGGGTGCTCTTTATATTTTGTCGCAAGCTCTACGCCAATTTCTACGTGGCTACCTTCAACCTCATGGTCAATCGCCTTCCCAATATCATGTAGAAGCCCTGCGCGTTTCGCTAATGTTACATCCTCTCCAAGCTCTGCTGCTAATAAGCCTGCAAGATGTGCAACTTCTATAGAGTGTTTTAAAACGTTTTGTCCATAACTTGTACGATATTTCATACGACCTAAAATTTTCATTAAATCTGGATGTAGGTTGTGAATACCAACCTCAAATGTTGTTTGTTCTCCTGTTTCACGAATCTGTTCGTCCACTTCACGACGCGATTTTTCAACCATTTCTTCAATTCGTGCAGGGTGAATACGTCCATCTTGAACAAGCTTTTCTAGTGCAAGACGAGCTGTTTCGCGTCGAATCGGATCAAATCCCGATAAGATTACAGCTTCCGGTGTATCATCAATAATTAAATCGATACCTGTCAACGTCTCAAGCGTACGAATATTACGCCCTTCTCGTCCAATAATGCGTCCCTTCATTTCATCATTCGGCAAGTTAACAACAGATACCGTTGTTTCTGCCACATGATCAGCTGCAAAGCGTTGTAGTGCTAATGATAAAACTTCACGTGCCTTTTTATCAGATTCCTCTTTTGCACGTGTTTCGGATTCTTTCGTCATTACAGCAATATCCGTCGCTAATTCCTTTTCTACCTCGCTTAAAATAATCGCTTTCGCTTCTTCTCGCGTTAATGCAGAAATACGTTCTAGCTCTGTTTTTTGCGCTGCAACGAGCTCTTCCACTTTGCCTTCCATCTGTTCAATATGCTGTTGTCTGTCCGATAGAGCTTCCTCTTTACGCTCTAGACCGGCTTCTCTTTTATTGAGAGCATCATCTTTGCGATCAAGATTTTCTTCTCTTTGCAATAAACGGTTCTCTTGTTTTTGAAGTTCTAAACGACGTTCACGAATGTCATTCTCTGCTTCATTTCGAAATTTGTGAGTTTCATCTTTTGCTTCAAGTAGTGCTTCTTTTTTCAATGCATCTGCTTCACGTTTCGCTTCTTCAACGATAGATTTGGCAGTATGCGTAGCACCCGTGATTTTTGAGTCATTCACTTTTTTCATGTAGAAATAGCTAACAGCGGCACCAACGATGAGTCCAACAAGCAAAGCGGAGATGCTTATAATTACTTCCATCATACTAAACACCTCCAAGTGCCAATTTCATGTTGTTTTTATTGATTAATTGTATAGACAGTTAATCATTTTTCATTTCAAATTTTAGAAATTATACATTTTTAATTGTATAGTTCTGTTATTGTGCTGTCAAGGATTGCCGCCATATGTAGAGTATATTATTTACAGACATTTCAAACTCACTACTTGCAAATAACCGTAAAATTAAAACGAGCTGTCAAGAAATACGAAGTTCGTTTACATTTCTTGACAGCTCTAGTTGTTTTATTTTTCTTCACCTAATAATAAAGATAATTCTTCGTCCATTTCCTCGTCTTCTTCATGACCGCCAATTGTATAGTTGGCAGCAGCTATGCCGTAAGATTGACGAATTTTATCAGCGATTTCTTCACGAACAGCAACGTTTTCTTTTAGGAATTGTTTGGCGTTTTCACGCCCTTGCCCTAATCGCTCATCGCCATATGCGTACCAAGAGCCACTCTTTTGGACGATATCTAGTTCAACACCTAAGTCGACAATTTCGCCTTCCTTGGAAATACCTTCACCGTACATAATATCCACTTCAGCCGTACGGAATGGTGGCGCTACTTTGTTTTTAACAATTTTAATTTTCGTTTTGTTACCAACCATATCATTGCCTTGCTTAATTGTTTCTGCACGACGCACTTCCAATCGAACGGAAGAGTAGAATTTTAATGCGCGTCCACCCGGAGTCGTTTCAGGGTTACCAAACATAACACCGATTTTCTCACGTATTTGGTTGATAAAAATAGCCAATGTTTTGGATTTATTAATCGCACCAGAGAGCTTACGTAATGCTTGTGACATTAAACGAGCTTGTAAACCTACGTGTGAATCTCCCATCTCTCCTTCGATTTCTGCTTTTGGTACAAGTGCTGCAACAGAGTCTATTACTAATATATCAATTGCTCCACTGCGTACTAATGCTTCAGCAATTTCTAATGCCTGCTCACCAGTATCTGGCTGTGATAATAGTAGCTCATCAATATTTACGCCTAACTTTTGTGCGTATACCGGGTCAAGCGCATGCTCTGCGTCAATAAATGCTGCTTGTCCCCCCGCTGCTTGTACTTCAGCAATAGCATGTAATGCAACCGTTGTTTTACCTGATGATTCAGGTCCATAAATTTCGATAATACGACCACGTGGATAGCCACCTACTCCTAGCGCTGCATCCAATGCTAACGAGCCGCTTGATGATGTCGCAATTTCACGATCTGTCGTTTCACCTAGCTTCATAATAGAACCTTTACCGAATTGCTTTTCAATTTGTTTTAACGCCTGTTCTAAGGCCGCTTTACGATCACTCACTATAGTTCCTCCTCTAAAAAAGGTTAGATTTATTTATCCCGCATTAACGTGCAGTAAGCCTTCCACTTCAAGACTTAAGTAAAAAATAAGCGAAGGTTAAGTGGGAAATCCACTGCTGTAAATGCCCGATTGGTTCAACTAACATTCAGTGGAGGATGGGGAAAACCTGCACTGATTGAAGTTTCACTTTATAATCCTACTATACTTGTTCTTTGAGAAAATAGCAATAAAAAAGCGAACGTATTTTCGATTTTGTTTGAAAATAAAAATTTGGGCATTAAAATACGCCCAAATTTTATTTTTCGCTATTATTTTTCATTAAGTAGGCGTAATAAATAACTACATGTGAATTTAACTGCTCTTAGACGATTTGTGTTGCGCATACCTGAAAGCTGAAGCTTGTATGTTTGCACATCTCGCCCTTCCATACTAATGCCTATCCAAACGGTGCCCGCAGGCTGTTTACCATGACCATCAGGACCAGCAGCACCTGTTAAGCCTACACCAATATTTGTTCCGAATTTTGCCCGCACGCTTTCTGCCATTGCTGCCGCACATTCGCTACTTACCACACCGTATTCGGCGAATAGCTCAGGAGCAATACCGAGCTGCTCCGTTTTTGTATGCTCATTATATGTTACAACCCCGCCTGCTAAAGTTCCACTTACACCTGGAATTTCAGCTAATTCAGCTTGAAATAACCCAGCGGTTAAGCTTTCAGCCGCAGCAATTGTTAAATTATTAGCAAGCAATGCCTCCACTGTTTTCGAAGCAAGTGAATCATCATTTATACCATATTGGAACTGACCAACAATCGCTTGAATTTCTGCTGCTTTTGCTTCAATAAGCCTGCGTGCCTCCTGCTCATTGTCAGCCTTTGCCGTAATGCGTAATGTTACTTCTCCATCAGAGGCTAATGGTGCGACAGTTGGATTTGTTTGATTGTCTAAAATATGTTGCACCGCTACTTCTAACTCCGCCTCACCGATACCGTAAAAGCGCATGACATGCGAAAGGATAATCGCTCCGTCTGTTAAGCGAGCCGCAAGCTTTGGCTTTGCTTCAAACTGGAACATCGGCTCTAGCTCCTTTGGTGGGCCGGGTAGTAAAATATATATTTTATCATTGCGCTCAAAAATCATACCGGGTGCCATCCCGTGATGATTTGCCAAGACATCGCTTCCAGCTAATACAAGCGCTTGCTTCTTATTGTTGTCTGTCATCGGGCGTCCTAAGCGCTCAAAAAACGCTTCAATATACGTTAGTGCAGTTTCATCAAATGCTAACTCCACACCTAATTGACGCGCAATCGTTTCCTTTGTTAAATCATCCTTTGTCGGACCTAAGCCACCCGAAAAAACAATAATATTCGCACGTTTCTCAGCAACTGCAATTACTTCTTCAAGTCTAGCAGCATTGTCACCAACTACTGTATGATAATAAACATTGACACCTAATTCAGATAGCTGGCTCGAAATAAATTTTGCATTCGTATTGGCAATTTGCCCAAGTAAGAGCTCTGAGCCAACTGCAATAATTTCTGCATTCATAGGGATAACCTCTCTTTATTTTGAATCTAGTAGTACGCGGCGGTTTAAGTAGAAATAATCCCAACCAGACCAAATTGTAAAAAATAATGCAACATAAAGCGCAAGCGTATCGAATGGGATGCCTATAAGTGTGAAAATCGTATTGTGCAGAAGCAATGCTGAAATCGCCACAATCTGTGCCCATGTTTTAATTTTTCCTAGTTGGTTTGCTGCAACGACTTCCCCTTCTCCTGCTAAAATTAAACGCAAGCCTGTAACTGCAAATTCACGGCTAATAATAATAATGACAATCCATGCAGGCGCTAGCTGTAGCTCTACAAGCAAAATAAGCGCTGCTGACACGAGCAACTTATCTGCTAAAGGGTCTAAAAATTTCCCGAAATTTGTAACTAGATTATACTTTCTCGCATAATAGCCATCCACCCAATCTGTTGCTGAGGCAAAAATAAAAATCAGCGCCCCAACAAAATGATGAATAGGCATTTCAGCACCAAAAAGCTTCATATTTCCCCATCCGAAGTCAAACATTACGATAATCATAAAGAAGGGGATTAAACAAATACGTGAAATTGTAATCTTATTTGGAATATTCATGATTAAGCACCTTTCATTTTAAAACAAAGAAGCCATATACATCGACATGGCTACTTTGTTTATTGTTGTTGAGCTAATTGAATAATGTAGTTTTGTGTTGTTAAATCAGATGTCGATGTAACAAGCTCATCATTGACATAAACTTCAACAAAGGCATTACGTCCTAAGCGAATTCTTACATAACCATCCTCTGTTGCATCATACTCTACAGATTCACCTTGAGAATACTCTTTTCCCAAATGGTCTATACCCTGTGTATTTCGAAATGCTACCCAACTACGTTGTTCAACAATTTCCGTGCGAATTTTTAATTCTGTTGTACCAGTCACTTCAAATAGTACATCTTCACCATTAATGGCTGTTTGTGTAACAACTTGCTTTGCTTCATTAGCAGGCTCTTCTTCCTGTTCTTCCTGCTGTTGCTCTTCAGCTTGTTCTTCATTGTCTATGTCGTCCTGCTCTTTATTGCCAGTAACGCCCTGATTATTATCCATTTGTACTGCATTTGGATTCTCATTTTCAGGCGGTAAAGAGTTGTTCGCCTTTTGTTGGAATAAGAACCAGCTCACTACGATAATAACGACAATGAATAGGGCCGCAATTAACATTGGCATCATTTCAAGCACCCTGTTTGATGAGCTCGATGCTATTTTACGTCGTCTCGTATTTTGCGTATAGGCTTGTACAACTTCCTCCTGCTGTACACCGGGAATATCCTGTTTATAATCCGCAAGTACTTCTTCAGGATCAAGCCCTACTGCCTCTGCATATTGTTTAATAAATGCCCGCACATAAAATGAGCCCGGCATAATTGAATAGTTGCCCTCTTCTATACCAACTAAATAGCGCTTTTGAATTTTCGTTACTTCTTGTAAATCATCTAAGCTAAGTCCTTTAGCTAATCTCGCTTCTTTTAAGCGAGCTCCTAATTCTGTCAACAATAACACCTACTTTACTAAAAATTAAATCCTCCGAAATCATTGCTTGACATCATATCGTTTTTCTCAATAATTTCATATGTGATTTCTTCATCTGGGTGAGTTCGGAGCTCAATGATATAATCGAAATCTTCAATCGTATATTGTGAATGCTGAACGAAAATATCCGGGTGCTCAATTACTTTTATCGTCGGCATACTCATCATTTCACGCACAAGCTGCTGATGTCTTTCATCCGTCGACTTTCGTGTCACAACGCCATCTAAAATAAATATATTATTACCGCCAAACTCATCGCCGATAAGGGAATTGCGAATTGTTTGCTTAATCATTGTCGATGAAATGAAAATCCATTTTTTATTTGCACAAACACTTGCGGCAACAACAGATTCTGTTTTACCGACACGTGGCATACCCCGAATACCGATTAATTTATGACCATCCTGCTTAAACAGCTCAGCCATAAAATCAACTAAAATTCCAAGCTCATCACGCACAAATTGGAAAGTATTTTTTTCATCTCCGCCTCGAGTAATATATTGCCCATGGCGCATCGCTAAGCGGTCACGCAATTTTGGTAAACGGAATCTCGTAACATTAATATTTTCCATTGTCGTCACAATGGATTTAAAGCGCTGAATCGCTTCGTCATTGGCAGATTCCAGTAGCATTCCTCGTCGTTCTTGCGCCACGCCATTAATCGCTACAATATTCACGCGCAACATGCCAAGCAAAGATGAAATATCGCCTAATAAACCCGGGCGATTCACTTGAATTTCATATTCAAAATACCATTCGCTCATCAAAATCCGTCCCTTTCATTATAGAAACGTAAAATTACTCTATAAGTTCCATCATAGCTGATTTTACAACGTATGAAAAGTTAGAAACTATGCTTTTCTTTCTATATTTCACTTTTTTATTTTAATTCAGCATTATTTTCTACGACAATTAATCGCAGGAGCACTATTTTTGCGATGAATAATAATAATTTTTACGACGGGGGACAGTGACAATTCATTGTGACTACCGCAGTAGCAATGTTTCCTGCGACGAGGATAATGACAATTTATTTGGCATTACCGTAGAAGTAAATCTTTATGTAAAATCAATTACGTAGAGGTGTAATTACGTCCAGATTTTTCCAACTGTTTAGTGGAAGTTAAGTTAAAATCCTCACGCCCTGTGACATCCAACGCAAGTATGGCTAACATAGACGTTGGTCACTCAGTCGTTATCGCAGGATACGAGGTTCTTAAACTGAGTCCCTCATTATCAACGAAGTGATTAAACACTCGCTGAAATAGGTCTAATGTATAGTTAATTTCGCCAACTATTGAGATGGGAAAGTTCTGTACCTAGCGCCTTGCTTTCGGTACAAAAATAATTCACCGCGTTAAGTTAAATATAGGAAAATCAACAAATAAAGGCTATCTAAAAAAACAAGAAAAGTTATCTGAAAAGCGGTGCATATGCATGCTTTTCAGACAACCCCAAATTTCGCCTTATTGCACTCTGTTATTTTGTACGAGCTTAATGAGACAGCTAGCTAACGCCTTTTTTTCATCGGATTCTGCTACTGACCATAAATCCGAAAGAACACGCTCTTGCTCGTTTTTCGGATCTACATTTTCCGCTAAGTAATTGCCAATTTGTACAGCAGCTTTTTCAATTATTTTATTTGGCATACCGCTGTCCTTTGCATCGTCCACTTGAGCGCCTAAAAATGATGTCCATTGCTGCCAGTTTTCTAAAATACTCATTCATTTTCGCCTCCTTTGCACAATTAGTATTTGCAAAGGAGCATTTTATTATACAGTCAGATATACCAGCCGCCATTCAAATGTATAATTTGACCTGTTACATAATCGGCTTGCCCGCTGACATAAAAAGCACAGAGACGCGCAACATCTTCTACTGTGCCAAGTTGCTGCAATGGTATTTCACTAATAATTTGCTTACGCTCTAATTCATCGATATGACTATTCATTTTTGTCGCGATAAAGCCTGGAGCAAGCGCATTTACTCGAATACCATTATAAGCTACCTCCTGTGCATATGCCTTGACAAAGCTATGTTGTGCACCTTTGACAGCCGAATAAACGACTTCGCCTGCCGCACCTGCCGTACCCCAAATTGAGCCGATAAAAATTACATAGCTCACAGAATGAGTGCGTAATTTTGCAGCAAGTTGCTGTAAAATTAGCATCGGTGTTTGCATATGAACTTGCCATAATGTCTGCATGTCAGTGGCTGCTATATCTTCAAGCAAGCCGTAGGACGCATGCCCATTCGCAAAAACAATTGCCTGTAGCGCAAATATTTGTTTTGCTAAGCGGCTTGCAGCTTCTGGACAAGTAAAATCTGCCTGTACACTAAAAAATTCCTGCTGCGGGAAGGCTGCTGATAATTTTCCCACTAATTCCGTCGTTGGTTTAGAGGCGTAATGCACGTATAACGACCAGCCTTGCTGCGCTAGATGCTGGCAAATTGCTGTACCAATTTCACCCGAGGCACCGCAAACTAACGCGTATTTTTTCATTCTTTGCGCTCGCTCATCGGTAAAATTTTAAATACGGTTTGCTGCTCCTCACCCTGAATTGTTTTGAAGGCTTCGACAATGTCCTCTACCGTAATCGTTTCAAGCATTGGTACAACGTCAAATAAATTCATCTCGTTAAATTTATAGCGTGTAAATTGATTCGCAATAAATTCAACAGAGTTTAACGCACGTAGGAAAAAGCCTATTTTTTTACGTTTAATGCGCTCGACATCCGTCGTAGTAAATAATACTTGCTGCTCTGCTTCTGCGAGGCGTTCTTTAATTACATTAACAAGCGCCTCATGCTTTGGCGTATCTGAACCAATTAAAGCAAAGCCATAGCCCTTTTCTAGCATGAAATCATAAGAATAAGTTTCATCAATCAAGCCCTCCTCATAAATTTTTGTATAAAAATCAGAGGCGCGGCCAAATAAGCATTCTAAACCAATTTGTACAGCAAGCTCATGCTTTAGCATTTGTTCACCTGACAAATCCGTTTGCTTTGCTTTTAAGCCGAAATATACTTTTGGCTTTTGCACATCCATCTGAAGTACCCGCTCTTGCACTGCCACAGTTGTCGGTTCCTCCTCGAAAATGCGTGTTAAAGGTGTCGGTTCTGGGAACGTTTTGCGACTTTGATTTTCTTCAATTACCGCCAGCATTTCTTGCGGGTCCACAGCACCAATGACAAATAACAGCATATTTGATGGATGGTAAAACGTATTATAACAAGTGTATAAATGCTCTGCTGTAATATCGTTAATCGATTCAATTGTACCGGCAATATCTATTTTCACAGGGTGTTGATGATACATATTTTCAATCGTTCCGAAATATAGGCGCCAATCAGGTAAATCATCGTACATCGTAATTTCTTGACCGATAATGCCTTTTTCTTTATTAACCGTTTCCTCTGTAAAATAGGGCTCCTGCACAAAATCAAGCAATGTTTCAGTGCTTTTATGGATATGCTCAGTTGCAGAAAACAAATAAGATGTACGTGTAAACGAAGTAAAGGCATTCGCCTGTGCGCCTACTTCGCTAAACTTCTGAAAAACATCACCATCTTCTTTTTCAAACATTTTATGCTCTAAAAAATGAGCAATACCATCTGGCACAATAATCGGCTCCGTTTCACCAATCGGTACGAACGAGCGATCAATAGAGCCGTATTTTGTTGTAAACGTCACAAAAGCCTTTGAAAAGCCCTTTTTCGGCAAAATATAAACATCTAAGCCATTATGGAGCTGCTTATAATAAAGTGTCTCATCTAACTGTTTAAATTCAATTGCTTGCATCTCTCTGCTCCTCCTTACCACACAAGAAATAAATGGACTCGCGTTTTACTTTTAAGGACATTTGCTGCACATCTTCCTTCGTTACTTGCTGCCAGTTTTTAGTCCATTCTTCTACTGAAAATGCCGTAGCTAAATTTTTGTACTGATCGTAAATTTCAATTTGACCACGTGCAGAATCTAATGCTTCTTTTAATTGGTTAATGAGCATTGCTTTTGTCTGTGCCAATTCCAAATCCGTTATTTCGCCTTTTTGTAGGGCTACTAGCTGCTCATCAATTACTTCAATAGCCTTTTGCTCATTGCTTGGTTCAATGCCTGAAACGACAAAAATCAAGCCATAATGAGAGGCATAAGAGCTTGAAGCATAGTATGCAAGGCTTTCACGCTCACGTACATTCATAAATAGCTTCGAATGTGCATAACCGCCGAAAATACCATTAAAAATCTGCATTTTTGGAAAATCTGCATCACCGAATAGGACAGGTGTGCTATAACCAATATGCAGCTTACCTTGCTTCATTTCCTGCTGCTCTTTCGTATAGCTATCCCCCGGCTGGTTGATTGGAACGAGCATTTCTTTCTCGTAATGCTCACGACTCGCAAATGGTAGCATTTGACGTAGTTTTTCAATTATCGCATTTTCATCTACATCTCCTACAACATAAATATCAATCATATCGTGATTAATCATATGTGTATACGCTTCCATCAAGGATTGTGGCGTTACCGCGGCAACAGTTTCAATCGTTCCATTTGCAGAAATAGATGCGGCATGATTAGGTCGCATAATTTGCGTTATTCTTTGCTGTGCATAGCGTGTTTTATCATCAAAAACAGAATGAATACGTTGCATGACCATATCTTTTTCACGCTCTACAATGGATGCTACAAATGCACCATTTTCGAGATTTGGCTTAAAAATAGCTGTGTGCAATAGCTCAAGCACTTCATTTAACACATTGCTCTTTGCTAAATATTGGTCGTTTACCGTTTCAACATTCATTAACACCGTATGCTCATTACCACGTTTTGACGTGTCGAAATAGAGCACCGTACCGAATAAATCATCCAAATAGCTACGATAAGCTGCCGATGTTGTAAATTTCTCATTGCTATGTTGCAAAACATTCGTTAATACAGTGCGGTGAGCTGCATCTTTTTCCGTTAATGCGGCACGCCATTTTATTGAAAAATTCACTGTTTTGAACTGTGTTGTTTGTCGAATATGTAGCGAAACGCCCTTCGCTAGTTGTGTAGTTGAAAACAAAAAAAACCCTCCCTAAAGTAATGCTTTATTCCTACTATAACACGCTTATACTGCTGCGATACAAACTTATTATTTAGTATGGTATTATTGCGGGAAAAATATGCTAAATCAATTACGCCTCGACTAATATTTGATGTAACATCATCGAATGCGTCTTCAAAGCAGGCAATGCACTGCTTTTGGGCACCTCTTTTAAACAGTTAGCACTTTACATGAAACATACTCGAAACGTCCAAAAAGCAGTGCCTCAGCACTGCTTTTTGACGCCTCTCTCATCGCTTACCTTTAATATATGGTTGACCGCTTGCTTTCGGTGCACTCGCTTTACCGATAAATCCTGCCAGCGCTAAAATTGTTAACACATAAGGTAAAATCGTTAAAAATACTGGTGGAATTTCTTTTACATATGGAATCGAGCCACCCGCAATAGATAACGCCTGAGCTAAACCGAAGAATAGCGCTGCGCCCATTGCACCAATTGGATGCCATTTTCCGAAAATCATTGCGGCAATTGCCATGAAGCCTTGTCCATTAATCGTTGCATGTCCAAAGTCATTAGTAATCGTCTGTGCATAAATCGCACCGCCAATACCAGCAAGTCCACCTGAAATCATTACGGCAATGTAGCGCATTTTTGTTACATTAATCCCCATTGTGTCGGCTGCCATTGGATGCTCACCAACTGCGCGTAAACGCAATCCAAATGGTGTTTTAAAAATAACAAACCAGGCAAATATGGCTACTGCAATTGCTAAAATAGATGTGCCATATACATCATGGAATAAAAGTCGTCCTATAAAAGGAATGTCTGATAACACTGGTATATCAAAACGAGCAAAACGCTTTGAAATGAAATCTGTTTGTCCTCTTCCTTCAAAAATCATTTTTACAGAGAATAATGCAACCGCAATTCCAAGTAAGTTTAATGCTACCCCAGTTACCGTTTGGTCAGCGCGGAATGAAATCGCTGCTACCGCTAATAATAACGAGAAAATCGCACCGACTACCATCGCCATTAAAAGGGCTGCCCATGGTGTAAAATTACCTAATGTTTCGTAAGTAAATAAGTTAAAAACAATCCCTACAAAAGCACCGATAACCATAATACCTTCAATACCGATATTAACAACACCAGATCGCTCAGAGAAAACGCCGCCAATAGCCGCTAAAATTAAAGGTGCTGCGTAAAATATAGCAGAAGGGACGATAAAATATAAGACGTCTAAAAAGCTCATATTATTTGCCCTCCTTTTTCTTTCCGAATTTTTCTAACGCAATGCGAATTACATAGCCTGAAGCTACGAAGAAAATAATTAATGCAATAATAATCGATACGATTTCTAAAGGAATCCCTGCAGCACTCGGCATATTTAATGCACCGAATTTTAACGAACCGAATAAAGAAGCACCGAAAACTACTCCAAGTGGTGTATTTGCACCAAGTAATGCAACCGCGATGCCATCAAAACCGATACCTGTAAAGCCACCTTTCACCGATACATAACCAAATGTACCGAGTGCCTCCATCGCTCCACCTAAACCTGCAAATACGCCTGAAATTGTCATTGCTAAAATAACATTTTTCTTTACACTCATCCCTGCATATTCAGCCGCATTTTGGTTAAAGCCAACTGCCTTTAACTCAAAGCCACGTGTCGTACGCTCTAATAAGAACCACATGACAAATACCATGATTAACGCAACAATAATACCCCAGTGTAAACGCGAGTAGTCTGTTAAGCCCTCTAACCAAGGCGAACGCAATGATGCTGAATCAGCAATACGCTCTGTACGGTCACTACCTGACCAATATTTAATTAATGCATTCGTAATATGAAGTGCTGTATAGTTCAGCATAATCGTTACGATAACTTCATGCACACTAAAGCGCGCTTTTAGGTAACCTGCAATAAATGCCCAAAAAGCTCCTGCTGCTGCTGCTGCAAGTAGTGCTAACGGCAAATGAATAATTTTAGGTAAACCTTGCACTGCATAGCCGACATAAGCTGCTGCAGTCCATCCCATAATTAACTGACCTTCAACACCGATATTAAATAAACCTGTACGGAATGCGAAGGCAACCGCTAATCCAGCTAATAAATACGGTGTAATTTGCCGAATTGTTTCACCTATCGTATAGGCATCTCCAAAAATACCATTCCATAACGCAGTATATCCCTTAACAGGATCATAGCCGGAGACAACCATTACAATTGCACCGACGATTAGTCCTAAAATAACTGAAATTATAGGAACGAGAATATTCATTGCGCGATTGCTCATATTATTCGTCCCCTTTCATCGTTGCTTTTCTTTTCGACTGACCAGCCATTAATAAGCCAAGCTCTTGCTCAGTCGTTTCATTAGCATTTAATGTATCAACAATTTGTCCATCATAAATAACAGCAATGCGGTCAGATACATTCATTACCTCGTCTAATTCAAAGGAAATAAGCAATACAGCTTTGCCTTTATCGCGCTGCTCAATTAAACGACGATGAATAAACTCGATGGCCCCTACGTCTAAGCCACGTGTTGGCAATGCTGCAATAAGCAATTCTGGGTCGCGGTCAACTTCACGACCGATAATAGCTTTTTGCTGGTTACCACCTGATAAAGCACGTGCTAATGTCGCCTCACCATGACCTGTACGAACGTCGAATTCTTCAATTACTTGATTTGCCTTTTGCGTAATTTTTTTATAATCAATAATGCCGAATTTTGAAATTGGCTCCGTGTAATACGTTTGTAAAGCGATGTTATGACCTACTGTGAAATCAAGCACTAATCCATGCTTATGACGATCTTGCGGAATATGCCCCAAACCAGTTTCTGTAATTTCTCGTGGCTTTTTATTCGTTACATCTTGACCATTCATAACCACTTTACCGCTTTTAATTTTACGTAAACCTGTAATTGCTTCAATCAACTCAGACTGACCATTTCCATCAATCCCTGCAATACCAACAATCTCACCTTTACGAACAGATAAATTTAACTGCTTAACTTTTTCAATACCGCGATAATCTAATACAACTAAATCTTGTATACTTAATACCTCATCTGTCGGGTTGGCAGCAATTTTTTCCGTTTTAAACTCAACTTGACGACCAACCATTAATTCAGCCAATTGGTCTGGATTTGTTTCAGATGTAACAACTGTACCAATTCCTTCACCTTTACGTATAACCGTAACGCGGTCTGATACTTCCATGATTTCTTTTAATTTATGCGTAATTAAAATAATCGATTTTCCTTCTGAAATTAAGCGTCTCATAATTTGGATTAGCTCATGAATTTCCTGTGGTGTTAATGAAGCTGTCGGTTCATCGAAAATTAAAATTTCCGCACCACGATACAATGTTTTTAAGATTTCTACACGTTGCTGCATCCCAACAGAAATATCTTCAATTTTCGCATATGGATCAACATCTAATCCATATTTTTCAGAAAGTGCCTGAATGTTCTTTGCTGCATCTTTAATATTGACAATACCGCCTTTTGTAGGCTCACTTCCTAATATAATATTTTCAGTTACAGTAAAGTTTTCAACTAACATAAAATGCTGGTGAACCATTCCAATTCCTAAATCGTTCGCCACATTTGGATCTGTAATTTTAACTGATTTTCCACGTACTTTAATCTCGCCAGCTTCCGGCTGATAAAGTCCAAAAAGTACGTTCATTAAAGTCGATTTACCTGCACCATTCTCACCAAGTAATGCATGAATCTCGCCTTTTTGTAATTGGAGGGTGATATTATTGTTCGCTACGAAGCCACCGAATTCTTTTCGGATGCCAAGCATTTCGATCACGTATTCCAAGCGTTTCACTCCTTTAGGCACATTTTAAATTTAGAAAAATTAACACATGGGGCTGTCGGGAAAGCAGATGGGTATCCTGCGTTTCCCGACAGCAGTTCGCACTTTTGTCGAAGTATCCGTCTTTTTAACACTTGGATTGATTCGACAGCCCCATCTATTAACTTTCATCTAATAAACAATGTAATTCAATTTATTTCTCTTAAACTCCTGCTAGCTTTAGTAAAACACAAAACGAATTAGCCTTATGTATTACAATAAATGCATTCAGCTTGCCACTTATAAAGTGAAACTTCAATCAGTGGCGTGTTTCCTCATCCCCCAATATCCTTAAGCCGATTTTCACTCAAGTCTCGAAGTGGGCGTCTTACTGCCCGCTAATACGGGATAAAGACTACTAAAAGAAGTTAAAACTTCCATTACAGTGAGAAAATCATCATAGGAATCTGTAGACTCCTATGATGATTAATTATAACTGAATTATTTTACATCATTTGGATGTTCAGGTACTACGATTTCACCTGAAGCAATTTTCCCTTTGAATTCTTCAATTGATGCTAAAACATCATCTGTAATCGCACCACGTGAATCAGCAAGACCTACACCATCTTCAGCTAAGCCATAAACAATTGTTTCTCCACCTGGGAAGTTACCGTCTTGTGTACGGTTAGAAATATCTACTACTGCATGCGCTACACCTTTTAACATAGATGTTAATGTAATATTATGGTCGCCCACTTGACCTTCTGCATATTGGTCAGCGTCTACACCGATTACCCATACGTTTGCATTAGCATCTTTTTCTTTACGCTCTTTTGCTTCTGTAAATACGCCATTTCCTGTACCACCAGCAGCGTGGAAGATAATGTCTACACCTGAAGAGTACATGCGGTTAGCAGCCGTTTTACCTAATTCAGCTTTATCGAATGCTTCTGCATAATATTCTTCGATTACGATATCAGGGTTTGCAGCTTTTGCACCTGCTAAGAAGCCTGCGTGGAAGCGCTCGATTACAGGAATTGATTGTCCACCGATAAAGCCGATTTTGCCTGTTTGAGACATTTCAGCTGCAGCTACACCAGCAAGGAAAGCACCTTCTTGCTCTTTAAATAATACCGATACTACGTTTGGTGCATCTACTACTGCATCGATAATTGCTAATTGTGCATCTTTTTGTTGGTTAGCAATTTCAAGAACTGCATCTTGCATTAAGAAACCTACACCAAATACTAAGTCGAAATCACGACGTAATAAGCTGTTTAAGTTCGTGTTATAGTCAGCATCTGAAGCCGATTGTAAGTAATCAAAACCACCATCGCCTTTTGTTAAACCATTTTCGTTACCAAATTGTTGGATACCTTCCCAAGCAGATTGGTTGAATGATTTATCATCAACGCCACCTACGTCTGTTACCATCGCTACTGAAATGCCGCCTGTTGAAGTTTCAGTACCATTATCGTTTGAGCCTTCGTTTGTTGATGCGTTGTCATTTTTGTCCTCATCTGTACCACATGCACCTAAAATTGCACCTGTAGCTACAACTGATGAGATTAATAAACCAAATTTACGTTTTTTCATTAGTGAATCCTCCTAGAAAGGTTTTTTAGTCATTAGCAGGAAATAAAATTTGTTCTACACCCTTTTTCGTACTACATGGAAGCTGAATTTATCAGCTCTAAAATAATTTTTAGAATATAAAACTACCCGATCATTATCATCGTAATGAAGTTGCTTCAAGACGAGTAACGCCGTTTCAGGACCGCAGTCTAAAATAGGCGAAACCTCCTCATGAAAACCTATAGGATCGATGTATGTGATCGCATAGTTGACATGGATAGCACCTGATTTTTCAAGTGCTGAAAAAAGAGATACATCCTGATTATTAACAAATTGCTGCGGTAAATAGTTAGCTGGTACTTTATCAATACAATAAACAACCGGCTCCCCATCCGCTGTTCTTACACGTTCAATCGTGATCACATTGTCATCAATGTCGGTTTGAAAACGCTTTATATCATCCTCAGTCGATTTTTCTTCTGTCGCTTTTATAAAAATCGTGCCCGGTGTCATTCCTGCTTGCTCAATCATTGATGAAATACTCGACAATTGTTCAATTCCCGAAGTAAATACTGGCTTAGGGTTGATGAATGTCCCCACACCGTGTCGACGGATGATAACGTTTTCTTCCTCCAACAATCGTAGCGCCTCGCGTAAAGTGGCACGACTTACTCCAAGTGATTTGGATAACTCAAATTCAGAGGGTAATTTTTCATTTTCTTGATAAATCCCCTTCTCTATATCTGATTTTAAGCGATCAATCACTTGTAAGTATAGATGACGGTGATCTGTTTTAATTGTCACTTTTTCACCACCACCAACAAAGAGATCAGACATCTGATGTACAACATTCCTACTAATTAGTTTTCAATATAACATTTTTACTTGCTGTTGCAAATACATTTATTTAAAAAGTGTTACTGAATCATAAAATTTATATTAATTTTTGAACGAAGAAATAACATTCTGAAAAGTCTGTTATCACTATTCGCTTGAAATGCTAGATTTTGCTAGCAATACTTGGCGTGGTCGACTACCATCAGGCGGCCCAACAACCCCACGCATTTCCATTTGATCAACAATGCGTGCAGCTCTTGCATAGCCTATACGAAAACGACGTTGTAACATTGATACCGAGGCACTTTGCTGCTCAACCACAAGCATTACAGCTTCATCGTATAAATCATCCGTTTCCTCAGCAATATCTGTTTGCGGCACTTCAGTTGGAATCATTGACTCCTCATATTGTGCTTTTTGCTGCTGTATAACAAAATCAACAACTGCTTCTACTTCCTTATCCGATACAAAGGCTCCTTGTACACGTACAGGTTTGGAGGCTCCCGCTGGTAAAAATAGCATATCACCGCGTCCAAGCAATCTTTCTGCGCCACCCATATCTAAAATTGTGCGTGAATCAACAGCAGAGGATACAGCAAAGGCAATGCGCGATGGAATATTGGCTTTAATAATTCCTGTAATAACATCTACGGATGGACGCTGTGTTGCGATGATTAAATGAATACCTGCTGCACGTGCCATTTGCGCTAAACGCGTTATCGCATCCTCAACCTCATTTGAGGCAACCATCATTAAATCTGCAAGCTCATCTACAATGACAACGATATATGGTAATTTAGCTTGTTGCTCCATATTTTGTGCATTGTGCTGCTCAATATGCTCATTATATCCTTCAATGTTGCGCGTTCCTGTATGTGAAAAGAGGTCATAGCGCCGTTCCATTTCAGAAACAATTTTTTGCAATGCTTGCGCGGCTTTACGTGGATCTGTTACAACAGGTGCAAGTAAATGCGGAATACCATTGTATACTGTTAGCTCAACCATTTTCGGATCAATCATCATCATTCGTACTTCATGTGGCGCCGCTCGTAGTAAAATAGAAATAATTATCCCATTAATACATACACTTTTACCACTGCCTGTTGAGCCAGCAACGAGTAAATGTGGCATTTTATTAAGCTCCGCCAGCATTGCTTGTCCTGTGACATCGCGACCAAAGCTAATCAATAATTTACTCGATGCCTTGTTTTCAGGCACTTCAATTACTTCTCTTAATGTTACAATTGCAACTTCATTATTAGGTACTTCAATTCCGATAGCAGATTTCCCTGGAATTGGCGCCTCTAAACGAATATCCTTCGCAGCTAGCGCTAATGCCAAGTCATCTTGCAAGCTAACTATTTTACTTACCTTTACTCCTACATCTGGAAGCACCTCATATTTTGTTACAGCAGGTCCTAAATGCACTTGAACCACCTTTGCCTTTACCCCAAAACTTAGCAATGTTTGCTCTAGTTTTTTAGCGTTTGCTTGAATAATGCTATACTCTCCACTTTGATCATGCGCGGGCGGTAATTGTAGCAATAGAGTTGATGGTAATGTGTACGGACTTTCCGATTCATTCATTTGCACAGGCTCTTCCAGTATTTCTTCAATTTCGATTTCAATCACTTCCGACTCTTCTTCGCGAATTTGCGGCTGCGTAAAGGCTGAAATAATTGGCTCTTCATGCACAATCGTTTCCTCTGTTGCAAGCATCTCCGTTTCGGAAGTTACGGATTTGGGCGAACGGCGTTTTTTCTCTTTTTTTGGGCGTGTAAGCTTTCTTTTCAGCGCAGGCGTTTTTTCCATCATAATCGGAACAAGCGCTTTGCCTGTTACTAATATGATGCCTATAAATAGTAGAACCCATGCTGCTACCTTTGCCCCAGTCGAGTCAAATAAAACATGTAGTACACTAAAAAGCAATGCGCCCACTATACCACCACCAAGCGCTTGGCCTCTATTAGCAACGCCATCCATTTCAATTAAAAGGCGCCAAGTTTCACGTAACACTGAATTGGATAGTAGTGCGTTCGCCTTATGCAATTCCTCAAAAAGCAGGCTATGGCTAAACACAGTAAGACTACATATCATAAGAAAAACACCAATGACAACACGGTTTTTCATCGTCACACCACGTCGTCTTACCATCATCATTGATGCTACTAAAACGAGTAAAAACGGGATGACGAAATGCAAATTGCCAAATAAAAATAAAGCAATTGATTGTGTAAAGCGTCCAACTATACCATATTCAAAATAAATAATAATTGCATAAGCAATACATAAAATACCAACAATTTCATAGGTAAGTGGATGCCATTCTTTTTTATTTGCCTTCAATTGTTTTTTCTTTCCTTTGTTCGCCATTACACCTGTTCCTTTCTTACGAGTTTAATAAAACGCAAACGAAGCGTCTGAACAGCAGTGCCTCGCACGCTTTTCAGACGCTCCCCCTTTATCGCTTAATATTCCATAATAATTGGGATAATCATTGGGCGACGCTTCGTTTTTTGGAATAAATATTGATTAAGTGTATCACGTATTTCTTGTTTAATATTTGTCCATTCAAACGTATCCTTATTCACGTATTTTTCAATAACCTCACGTGCAATATCAGATGCTTCGACCATTAACTCCTCTGATTCCCGTACATAAACAAATCCGCGCGACAATATTTCAGGGCCCGATGCAATTTTCTTTTGTGCTCGGTTTAGCGTAACAACAACAATAAAAATCCCATCCTGTGATAGCAGTTTGCGATCGCGCAAGACGATATTACCAACATCGCCTACACCAATACCGTCGATTAATACATTGCCTGCCTGAACACGACCACTCATGCGCATTTTACCGTTTTTATATTCTACAATATCGCCTTTATCCGCAATAAAAATTTGTGATTTTTGCATCCCTAAAGACTGTGCTAATTTGGAATGGGCAATTAACATGCGGTATTCCCCTTGAATTGGCACAAAATACTTTGGTTGCATCAGATTTAACATTAATTTCAAATCTTCTTGGCTACCATGTCCAGAAACATGAACCTTTTTATCTGCTGATAGCACCTTAGCCCCAGCTTTTGCAAGCTGGTTCATCGTTTTATACATTTGCACTTCCATTCCTGGAGATGGCGTAAATGTAATTAACACAGTATCTGTTTGTTTAATTTTAATATCACGATGATGCTTACGCACAATTTTATCAAGAGCTTCAAGTGGTTCGCCTTGGTTACCTGTTGCGATAATAATAATTTCATCATCTTCATATTTATGAATATCACTTACTGGAATTAGCGTATCTTCATCAATATCTAAATAGCCAAGCGATGTTCCTAACTCTACTACTTTTTCTAGTGATTTACCGACAATCGCAACTTTACGGAAAGAGCTTTGTGCCTGTGTAAATACTTGTTGCACACGAATAAAGTTTGAAGCATATACCGCTACTAAAATTCGTCCCTGTGCTGAATGGAATGTTTTGGCTAGCTGCTCACTAACAACTGCCTCACTTGTCGTATAGCCTGGACGCTCCGCCTCAGTTGATTCAGATAATAAAATAAATACCCCTTCTTCACCAAGCTTGGCCATCGTTGCTATATCAGGTCTAAATTTGCCCTGTGCCGCTTGGTCAAATTTGAATTCTCCTGTATGCACAATCGCGCCTTCTGACGTATGGAACACAATCCCTAGCGAATCGGGGATACTATGTGTTGTATGGAAAAATGTTACATACGTCGAATTGAAATTCATACGACTTTTATTTGTCACTTCAAAAAATTTCACTGGATGCGGTGCAGGCATCTCTTTTAAATGCTCTTTTGCAAGCGCAACTGTTAGTTTCGAGCCATATACGGGTGCTTTTATTTTATTCAATACGTAGGCAATTGAACCGATTGCATCCTCATGTCCGTGCGTTAAAAATATCCCTTTTACACGCTCTTTATTTTCTTCTAAATACGTAATATCCGGTATGACGATATCAATCCCGAGCATCTCATCTTCTGGGAACATAAGCCCACTGTCGACAACAAATAGCTCCTCGTCAATTTCTATTACATACATTGATTTTCCGATTTCACTAACCCCACCTAGAGGGATGATACGGATTACTTCATTTTTTACTTTCGTCACTTGATTTCCTCCTAAAAATTATCCCGAACAGCAACCACTTATCCATCATTATACGTGTAGTTTTCTTTTAGC
Source organism: Metasolibacillus sp. FSL H7-0170 (assembly GCF_038593115.1). NCBI lineage: Bacteria > Bacillati > Bacillota > Bacilli > Caryophanales > Caryophanaceae > Metasolibacillus > Metasolibacillus sp. FSL H7-0170. Next base: position 1,302,782 of record NZ_CP151964.1, read on the forward strand.
ACAAATTAAAAATTCATAAAAAATGAATTTGAATAAAGCGAACGAAAAAACCAGTGTGATGCATCACACTGGTAAAGTTTGACGAATTGCTTCAATTTTTGCTTGGTACGTATCCCAAATTTTATCAAAATCAGCTTTTTCTTCATCTGTCATTTCCATCATCGGCAGTCGCACTGCCAATGTATCAAAACCTAATTTTGTCATTGCATATTTAACTGGGGATGGGTTTGGTTGTGCAAATAACGCGCGTACTAATGGCAATAATGCACGGTGAATTTTTGCAGCTAGCTCATGCTTTCCTTCTTCAAATGCACGCATCATTAATTGCATATCATTGCCAACAACATGCGCAGCAACTGAAATAATGCCTGCTCCACCAATTGCTAAAAGCGGTAATGTTAAACCATCATCTCCACTATAAACTAAGAAATTATCCTTGCTATCCACATTTTCAATAATATCACCCATTTGATCTAAGTTACCGCTCGCTTCTTTAATCCATAAAATATTCGGAATTCTGCTTAAAGCAACTGACGTTTCATAGGTAACATTGACAGCCGTACGCCCAGGTACATTGTATAACATAACTGGTAGCTTTGTTTCACGCGCAATTGTTTCAAAGTGCGCATAAATACCACGTTGATTTGGCTTATTATAATATGGAGCAACGAGCATAATACCATCCGCTCCATTTTCCTCCGCTTTATGTGTCATCATGATGGAGTATGCTGTTTCATTATCCCCTGTTCCAGCAATAACCGGCACACGTCCAGCTACTTTTTCCACAGTGAAGCGTACAACCTCTATCTTTTCCTCTGTCGACATCGTTGGGTTTTCAGATGTCGTTCCACATGCGATAATGCTATCTGTCCCATTATCGATTAAATGATTAATAATTCGTTCAAGCTCCGGATAGTTAATCGTACCATCCTCTTTGAACGGTGTAATCATCGCCGTTCCAATTCGACCTAAATTCATCCTTCTACACCTCTTATCATCAATTACACCTCAGCTATAGATTTTCTTAGAAGGACTTCTGCTTCCTTTGAAAATCTATCATATGCCCGAGGGCTTTATTTTGATTCAGCAGATATGCTGCTTCCAAACTGAACTAAGTATTTTTCTGAAATTAATACGCTATTATATTTGCTGAATAAATTGTTTCCTTCAAATAGCTGAATCAAAATAAGTTTTCCTCTATCATTGCTTCAACAATTTGAATCGAATTTAGTGCCGCTCCTTTTAATAAATTGTCCGATACAATCCATAAATGGAAACCTTTTTTATTGTCTAAATCTTGGCGAACTCGCCCTACAAATACAGGGTCTTCTCCTTCAGCAAAAATCGGCATCGGATATTGTTGATTAGCAATATCATCTTGTAATACGATACCCGGTGCATTTTTCAGTACTTCGAAAATATCTTGCACTGTCGCTTCTTGCTCAAGTTCAATATATACAGATTCTGAATGTCCTGATACTACCGGCACACGCACACAAGTTGCTGCCACCTGTAATTCAGGCATTTCTAGAATTTTTTTTGTTTCATTAATCATTTTCATTTCTTCATACGTATAGCCGTTGTCTGTGAATTTATCAATTTGCGGAATGACATTGCGCGCAATTGGATAATGCTTTTTATCTGCTTTCGCAGGCAAAATATGCGCTTCAACATTTTTTCCAGCATCCCACTGTGCGCTTTGTGTCTGTAGCTCTTCAATTGCTGCAATACCAGAGCCTGATACAGCTTGGTATGTAGAAACAACTACTTTTGTTAAGCCAAATTTTTCACGAATTGGTTGTAATGCTGCGACCATTTGAATCGTTGAACAGTTCGGGTTGGCAATAATGCCCTTCGGAATATCCTTTAATGCTTGTCGATTGACCTCAGGTACAACTAACGGTACTTCTGGATCCATGCGGAAATGACTTGTATTGTCTACAACGATTGCTCCGCGCTTCGCTGCTTCAGGTGCTAGTACTGCTGATACGGAGCCACCTGCTGAAAATAATGCAATATCTACCCCTTCAAAGCTTTCAGGTGTTGCTTCTTCGATTGTATATGACTGTTTATTAAATTCAATTTTCTTCCCTGCTGAACGTGCAGATGCTAGAAATTTTATTTGCTTAATTGGAAAATTACGCTTCGTTAAAAGTTCCATCATTGTTGAACCTACTGCTCCTGTCGCGCCTACGACAGCTACTGTCAATTGCTTCGTCATAATCTCATCTCTCCTCAAAACTAGTTACATAATGTTGGCTATTGTAACATAAAACCTTGCAGTTGTGTAGGATTAATTTGATTATTAAAAAAATTGTATAAATATTGGTTGTAATTGTTTTTTATAAAAAATGGCCGCATGCACAGTTTCGACCATTTTTGAAAAATCCGCGATGAGAGATGTTGGTTTTTGGATTGGATCATCTTGCCCGAACGGAATAAAATAAATATTTTTTGCATTTAGCAACTTCATAATATTTTGACCATTTAAACCGAGGGCGTCATTCGTTGAAACACCTATCACAACAGGAGAGCCGTTGCGTAAAGTTGCCTTTGCTGCCATTAAAACGGCACTATCGGTCGCGGCATTAGCGAACTTACTTATTGAATTCCCTGTCATTGGCGCTATAACCATACAGTCCAATGGATTTTTCGGTCCAAAGGGCTCCGCTTCCACAATGGATGAAATAACTTTTTGCCCTGTTGCTGCTTCTATTTTTGCTATCCATTCCTCCCCAGTGCCAAAGCGTGTCGCGGCATGTAAAACAGATGGGGTAATAATTGGTACAACTTCTGCACCTGCTTGCTTTAAATCTTCAATCTTAGGTACTACATCGGCGTATGTGCAATGCGATGCTGTAATACCTAATCCAATACGTTTACCTTCAAGCATTGCTGCGCCCTCCAATCTAATATTGCTGTCTTTAATAAATGCGCTGCATCTGTACTGAAATATTTCCCAGGTAATCCTGCAAGTAATGTATAATGCTCTACATTATCCGTTACACAACCAGGTGCAGAAGCTAAATCATAAATTGGCATCTCAAATTGCTTACGCATTGTTGGCGTCAGCCATTTTGCTGGAATCGTATTAATTAGTGCTACGCCTTCAATATGCGGAAAATCGTCTAATAAGTATGATTCGTAGCCAAGTGCTAACGCCTCACAATGCTGGGCAACAGAGCGCACTAAAATAATGACGTTTGCCTGCATATTTTTTAGCATATGTGCCGTCATTTTAGCAACGCGCCCAAAGCCAGTAATTATAAAGCATTTATGACGCACAGCCTGTTTATGCTCATAAAAATAAGCTAGAAATGCCTCTGCTGTTAGTGCTGCATTTTGCCAAATAAATGCCTCCTGCTGCAAATAACGATGCACCGTATGTTCCTTTAAAATCACTTCCCATTCTGGCGCTAGCTTTCCAACATGCATAACTGCTTTTTGAATTCCAAGTACAATCTGCACATCAATTTGTAGCGGTTGAATAGGTAACACTACAACATCTGGATGAAACTCCAAAGCGGTTGCGTTGAGCTCCGCATCCCAACTCGTTTTATTTTTGTAAAAAATAGTTCGTTCCTCACTTGCTAAATTTTTAGCTAATACCTTCATTCTTTCGTCTGCACCAATAACTAACCAGCGCTCCGTCATTGGTCATAGCTTCTAAATGCGGTTGTAGTTTGATTAAATAAAATGCGGTCCTCTCCGATTAAAACGATTTCCTCCCAAGGAATAAATGCCGCTCCTGTTTTTCGCTTTTGAAACATCAGCCTCGATTGCGGCATAAGCTCAAAGCCGATAATTTTTCCTGTTGTCGGCTCAAATAAGCATTCTGTATCCGCCAAATAACCATAGCGAACACCATTTTGCATTTCAATTAACTCTTTGTCAGCAAGCTCTGATAAAAGCATATTCTCCCTCCTCTTCAGCGCTTCACCATACTATATGCATCGCGCAATTTGAACGTTCGCCTAAAATAGAATTTTCAACATACCTCACTGGACAATTTTAACTTCTTTCAACAATGTTTTTTGCGACGAGTAACCGCAGGAGCACATGTTTTTTGCGACGAGTAACCGTAGGAGCACATATTTTTTGCAACGAGTAATCGTTGACACGCCTCGTGACAGTTTCAGAGTAACTTCTATCTTAAGTAGCTCCAAAAAAATCTGGACTAGAGTTAGCCAAGGCGTAATTGATAAGTAAAAAGCACTTGAAAGCAAGTGAAAAACCTTGCTTTCAAGTGCTTTTTTTAGTTTTCTGGTCCAATTATTGCAATCGCTGGTTCCTGCAATAAAATATCTGTAATTAACTCATTGATTGTTTCCATTGAAATAGCATCAATTGAAGTAAGCACTTCATCAACTGAACGGTGACGTTGATGGATTAGTTCATTTAAGCCATTTCGGCTCATATGGTCTTCTGTGCCTTCAAGCCCTAAAACAAAGCTGCCTTTGAGTTGCTCCTTCGCATTTTCTAGCTCTAGTTCAGTAATACCACCTGCTACAACATCAAGTAATGTCGCATCTATCGTATGCTGCATCTGACTTAGCTGCTGTTTGCTTGTGCTACCATAAACCGTTAATGAGCCAACATCTTCGTAGGATGTCTGATAAGAGTAGATTGTATAGGCTAAACCACGCTCTTCACGCACTTCTTGAAATAGTCTAGAGCTCATATTGCCGCCAATAATATTATTTAGTGCAATTAAACTATAAATATCAGGATTTTTCACACCAATTGCAGGGAATGAAATCGCCACATGTGCTTGCTCAATATCGCGCTCCTTAATGATTTCACCTGCTGAAAATACGGGATATGACAATGTTCGCTCCACTACACTAGCACTTGCCTGAAATTGCCCAAACAATTGCTCAATCGTTGCTAAAAGTCCATCTGAAATATTCCCCGCTACCGATATAACAATATTTTGTGGACAGTAATGCTTCGCCATATATTGACGAATCATTGCCTCATCAAAGGTTGCCAGCGTTTCGGCTGTTCCTAAAATTGGGCGGCCAAGGGCATCTGTTGGATACATAACAGCCCATAGCTTTTCATGCACATCATCATCTGGCGCGTCCTCACTCATATAAATTTCCTCTAACACGACTTGACGCTCTCGCTCAATATCTTCCGCTGTAAATGTTGAATTGAAAAACATATCTGCCAAAACGGTTACAGCTAGTTCGGCATGATGATCTAACACCTTCGCATAATAACATGTATTTTCCTTCGAGGTGAAGGCATTAATTTCGCCACCAATACGGTCGAATATTTCAGCAATTTGCTTTGCCGACTTCGTCTTCGTTCCTTTAAAAAGCATATGCTCTATAAAGTGTGTAATGCCATTTTCCTCCGGTAGCTCATAGCGAGAACCTACATTGACCCATATGCCAACAGAAAGTGAACGCACATGTGGCAGTTGCTCCGATACAATACGTACACCATTTTGACATGTCGATACTTGCACTGTCATTGCTCTCCATTTCCCCCTTGCAAAAAAGCCGTCAAGAAAGTAGGCTAACGCACCACTTTCCAGACAGCCATTAATGTTTTTTTATTATCTGTCATGGGGAAACCGTCCCCAAATGATATTTTAGACGGTTCCACATTGGAGTTTTACTTTATTGCTGTTGTTCAGCTCGTTCTTTTTCTTCTTTAATCACTACTTTACGTGATAAATTCACGCGACCTTGGTTATCGATTTCGATACATTTCACTAGTAATTGATCGCCAAGCTTTAATACATCCTCCACAGCTTTCGTACGTTCTTCTTGAATTTCTGAAATGTGTAGTAAACCGTCTTTGCCTGGGAAAATTTCACAGAATGCACCGAATTTTTCGATACGTTTCACAGTCGCTAAGTAGTATTCGCCTACTTTTGCTTCACGTACGATGGATTCAATAATTTCTTTCGCGCGATTGTTCATTTCTTCGTTTGCTGAAGAAATATAAATTGTACCGTCTTGCTCAGTATCAATTTTCACGCCTGTTTCATCAATAATTTTATTAATTTGCTTACCACCTGGTCCGATTACATCGCGGATTTTATCAGGATTAATTTTAATCGTAATAATTTTTGGTGCATATTTTGATAATGATTTACGTGGCTCGTTTAACGTTGTCATCATATGCTCTAAAATATGCATACGACCAATTTTTGCCTGTGCTAATGCTTCCTCTAAAATATTACGTGATAAACCATCAATTTTAATATCCATTTGCAATGCTGTTACACCTTTAGCTGTACCGGCTACTTTAAAGTCCATATCACCAAGATGGTCTTCCATCCCTTGAATATCCGTTAAAATGGAATAGTGCTCGTCCTTTTTAATAAGACCCATCGCAATACCCGCTACCGGTGCTTTTAATGGCACACCTGCATCCATCATTGCTAATGTCGATGCACAGATTGAAGCTTGTGAAGTCGAACCATTTGATTCTAATACTTCAGATACGCAACGAATTGTATATGGGAACTCTACTTCATTAGGAATAACTGCTAATAATGCGCGTTCACCTAGTGCACCATGACCAATTTCTCGACGCCCCGGACCACGTATAGGTCCTGTTTCTCCAACAGAGAATTGTGGGAAATTATAGTGATGCATAAAACGTTTTGATTCCTCAATACCTAAGCCATCAATAATTTGTACATCGCCTAATGCGCCTAACGTACAAATTGATAATGCTTGTGTTTGACCACGTGTGAATAAAGCTGAACCGTGTGTACGGTCAAGCAAGCCCGCTTCAGAGGATAGTGCGCGAATTTCATCAAGCTTACGGCCATCTGGACGCACTTTATCCTCAGTAATTAAACGGCGCACTTCATCCTTCACCATTTGATCTAAAATGCCTTTCACTTGCTTAATTGTTTCCTCATCAGCTTCCTGCTCTACGTAAGAAGCTAATACACGCTCTTTGACAGCTGTAATGGCATCTTCACGCGCATGCTTTTCAACTGTTTGAATTGCAGCATTCATATCTGCCTCGCAAACTGCTTTTACCGCTGCTGTTAATTCAGGGTCTAACTCGTAAAGTTCGACCTCTATTTTTGCTTTCCCTACTTCAGCTACAATTTGCTCTTGGAAAGCGATTAATTTTTTAATTTCCTCATGACCAAACATAATTGCTTCTAACATAATTTCCTCTGGTACTTCTAAAGCACCTGCTTCTACCATGTTAATTGCATCTTTATTACCAGCAACAGATAAATGGATTGTGCTTTCTTCCATTTGCTCTGTTGTTGGGTTCAATACGAATTCATTATTAATATAACCAACATGTACACCTGCGATTGGTCCATCGAATGGGATATCTGAAATCGCTAATGCTAACGAAGAGCCAAACATTGCTGCTACATCTGACGGACAATTTGAATCATTTGACATAACCATTGAAATTACTTGTACTTCGTTTCGGAAACCATCTGGGAACATCGGACGAATTGGACGGTCAATTAAACGAGATGCTAAAATCGCGTTTTCTGATGGACGCCCTTCACGTTTAATGAAACCACCTGGAATTTTACCTGCCGCGTATAGACGTTCTTCATAGTTCACTGTTAATGGGAAGAAATCTAATGGCTTTGGTGATTTTGACATTGTGGCTGTTGCTAAAACTGCCGTTTCGCCGTAGCGAATTAATGCAGCGCCATTTGCTTGTTTTGCTAACTGTCCTACTTCTATTACGAGTGGACGGCCAGCCCATTCATAAGAATAGACTTTTTTGTCGTTCATCTGATGAACCCCTTTCTACTTTTACACCCTACTTCAGCTTTTTTTGTATGTACTATAGTTAGTGTATCAAAAATGTAGTTTCTATGCTAAATTTTTTTATTTTCATTGAAAGTTTTTATACATAAATAAAAAGCGGGAAGTTTCCCGCTTTTTATATGAGATTAGCGACGTAAGCCTAAACGTGTAATTAATTCACGGTAGCGTTGTACGTCTGTTTCACGAAGATATTTTAATAAGTGACGACGACGACCTACCATTTTGAAAAGACCACGCTCTGAGTGGAAATCTTTTTTGTGTGTACGTAAGTGCGTGTTTAATGCATTAATTTCTGCAGTTAACACAGCGATTTGTACTTCTGGAGAACCAGTGTCGCCTTCGTGAGTACGGTACTCAGCGATAATTTCGTTTTTACGTTCTTTTGTAATTGCCATTTGAAATGACCTCCTATAATTGAATTATCCCCTGTAGCACAGCAATCGTCAGGAGTAACGGAAAGCCGAGCTAAGGTTTAGTGCATATTGAACACTTTAGGAATTATATCATACTAGATAACAGCAAGCAACTATTTCAATCACACCTCTCGGCATCTATAGACTCTGTACCTTTACCTGTCGCCCTGTTATCGGTACAAAATTAATTTGCTGAAAGTGTTATACTTTACTCGCAAAGTAATTGATTGCTTCTTGCTTATCTAGCTCAATTTGTGTAATTAGCTCATCAATGCCAGCAAATTTTCGTTCGCTACGAATACGTTTATACCATCCAACAACTACTTCTTCACCGTAAATATTTTTATCGAAATCAAAAATATGCACTTCAATCGATAGCTGTTTTTCTTCTGGATTTTTAAATGTGGGTTTATAACCGACATTACAAACACCATTATACCACTTGTTTTGCACTAAAATTTGTACGGCATAAACACCTGTTGCTGGAATAAAGCAGCCCGCCATCGATTGTACATTAGCAGTTGGAAAACCGAGTGTACGTCCACGTTTATCCCCATGTACAACGATGCCCGGCACTTCAAATGCGCGACCAAGCAGCATGCACACTTCCTCCATATCGCCTTCTTTTAACAATTTACGAATGCGAGTGGAGCTAATTTTTTCATCACAGTCGCTCAGTTTGTCAATCGTTGTCACCCCAAAATCGCCGTTTGACAGCTCTTCCATTAAGCGCATATCGCCTTTACCGAAAGCTCCGAATGAATAATCAAAGCCTGCCGTTACATGCTGTACATATAAATCACGAATGAAATACTGCACAAATTCTTCCGGTGATAATTTCGCAAAATCAGATGTAAAATTGACAACAAATACCGTATCTACACCTAATCCTTTTAATGTATCTAGCTTTTGCTGAAGTGGTGTAATATAAAATACTTGCTCATTGCGAGCACCTAATACAATAGTAGGATGCGGGTCAAATGTCATTACAGCACTTTTAATGCCTAATTCTTGTGCCTTGCGCACTGCATGCTCGATAACAGCTTGATGCCCTTTATGGACACCATCGAAAAAGCCAACTGCTAATGAGTAAGCCGCTTCTGGTCGCTCTAACTGATGAGGGTATTTTAAATAAATGACTTCCATTAGTATTTATACCTCCTGCTCTATTTCAGGGAACATTTTTTCTGGTTTCATCATGTTTTCCTTTGTTGGATGTGCGATATAAATCGCCCTCGCAAATCCATTTTTTGCATAGACAATTTTCTGATGCTGCTTTAATAATGCATGCATTTCTAGCACTTGTCCATTAAAAATTTGCTTGGCATTCGTTTCATCTATTTCAATAAAAGGATAGCTTGTTAATGCATATTCAACAGGCAAAATTTTCTCAGAAATTCGCTCCTGCTTCATCAATTCCTGTACTTCAGCTAACGTTAAACAATTTTCCTTTGTAAATGTACCAGAGGCTGTGCGCACAAGCGCCTGCATATGTGCAGGATAGCCTAGCATCTCACCTATTTGCACAGCAAGTGTACGAATATATGTACCTTTGCTACATCTAATACGTATTGAAAACTGCACTTGCTCTCCTTCAAATACGTCAGCCTCATCTAACAATGTTAAATCATAAATCGTCACTTGTCGTGTCGGACGCTCAACCACTTGTCCTGCTCTCGCATATTCATAAAGTTTTTTACCATTCACTTTCACCGCTGAATACATGGGAGGTGTCTGCACAATTAATCCCGTTAATCGCTCTAATGCCCCCAAAATTTCCGTACGGCTAAATGATTTATATGTAGTATTTTGTTCAACTGTTTCCCCTTCAGCATCTTCAGTTGTCGTTGTTCGTCCAATACTAATAATGGCCTCGTACGTTTTTCCTGCATCTGTAATGTATTCGGCAATTCTTGTCGCCTGACCAATACAAATAGGCAATACCCCTTCTACATTCGGATCTAACGTACCTGTATGACCTACTTTTTTAGTTTTTAAAATTTTTCGTAGCTTAAATACACAATCATGGCTCGTCATACCACGTTCTTTCCATAATGGTAAAATACCGTTCATTGTAAAATCCCTCCTCAAAAGGAAAAGTCGCTAAATTCATTGTTTTAATAAAAAGGGGCTGTCCAAAAAGCCGTGCATAGCCTGCATTTTGGACAGTAGCGATGATGTTTCGCAAAATGTTGATTCCTATAAAGTGAACCTTCAATCAGTGGGGGGGCTTATCCCCACTGATTGGTAGTTTCACCATTCGGGTTTTTACAGACTGTTTGACCCCCTCTTAAACATTTTGATTTCACCTGCTGTTTTGAGATGGGGGTCTTACAGCCTGTTAATACGGGATAAAGTGAACCTTCAATCAGTGGGGGGCTTCGCACACCCCCACTGATTGGTGATAGAGGAACACAAGCTAGAATCTTCGCATCCTGCGAAAACGCTTGTGTGACCAACATCGTGTTGGCCTCATTCTTAGTTTTTACAGGCTGTTTGATCCCCCACTTAAACATCTTGTTTTTATCTGCTGTTTTGAAGTGGGGGTCTGTGCTCCTGCGGTTACTCGTCGCAAAAGTACAGCCTGCTCCTGCGGTTACTCGTCGCAAACAAATTTGTTAATACGGGATAAACAGAGAACACCTCTTTTAAAAATGGGATGAACATTGGCTTTAGCAGCGTTATCCTTCAGTAAAAGGGAAGCGATGAAAACATTTATTTTAATGCGGTGTCAAAACAAAATAGACTTTTCGGACAACCCCTGAAACACAAACGAAACGTCCAAAAAGCAGTGCTTTCGCACACTTTTTGGACGCCCCCTACTCTATTTATCTTCATGCAATGAACGCAATAAAGCATCAATTTTATTACCATATTCTACAGAAGAATCGAATTCAAATAAAATTTCTGGTGTACGACGTAGGCGGATACGTGAGCCGATTTCAGAACGAATAAAGCCAGCTGCTTTTTCTAATGCTTTTAACGTTTCTTCTCTTTCACGTTCGTTGCCTAATGATGTAATATAAACAGTTGCCTGCTGTAAATCACCTGTTACTGCAACATCCGTTACTGTGACAAAGCCTACACGAGGATCCTTTATTTTACGTCCAAGAATGTCACCAAGCTCTTTTTTCATTTGCTCGGCAATTCGGTTTGATCGTAGAGACATAGAAAGTCACCACCTTAACAAATTTCCTTATAAATATTGGCGAAGTAATTCTAGTTGTTCCCACTCAGGGTTGGATTCTAAATAACGGAGTGCATGCATCATTTCACGCTCAGCCGCCTCCTTAGAGGAGGCAACTGTTACAAGTGCGAGTCGCGTACGTTGCCAAACATTTTGATGGTCAATTTCTGCAACCGATACATTGAACTTTTGTTTTGTCCGCGTTACCATCCTTTGTAATACGGAGCGCTTTTCCTTTAGCGAATGGGCAGTATGAATAATGAATTCAACTTCTGCGTAGACAATCATTATGCACGTTTAATTTCTTCCATTATAAATGCTTCAATTACGTCGCCTTCTTTAAGGTCGTTGTAGTTTTTAATCGTCATACCGCATTCATAGCCTCTTGCTACTTCTTTCGCATCATCTTTGAAGCGTTTTAATGAGTCTAGCTCTCCTTCAAAAATAACGATTCCTTCACGGATAACACGTACACCTGCATCGCGCACCATTTTACCTTCAGTTACGTAAGAACCTGCAATTGTACCAACCTTCGATACGCGAATCGTTTGACGAACTTCCGCCTGACCAACGATTTTTTCTTCGTATTCTGGATCAAGCATCCCTTTCATCGCTTGTTCGATTTCTTCAATTACTTTATAAATAATGCGGTGTAGACGGATATCTACTCCCTCTTCCTCAGCCGCGCGTTTAGCATTCGCATCAGGGCGAACGTTGAAACCAATCACAATTGCATTTGAAGCTGCTGCTAATGAAATATCTGACTCAGTAATTGCACCAGCACCCGTGTGGATAATTTTCACATTAACGCCTTCTACATCAATTTTCATTAATGATGCAGCCATCGCCTCTACTGTACCTTGTACATCGGCTTTAACGATTAAGTTTAACTCCTTCATTTCACCTTGGCTCATTTGCTCAAACAAGTTGTCTAATGTTACGCGTTGTTTTTCAGAGCGTTGTGCTTGAATCGCAGTCATTGCACGTGATTCACCAACTGAACGAGCTGTTTTCTCGTCTTCGAATACAACAAATCGGTCACCAGCTTGTGGTACATCATTTAAACCTGTAATTTCCACTGGTGTAGATGGGCCTGCTTCCTTCACACGGCGACCTATATCATTTACCATCGCACGTACACGACCATATGCATGACCTACTACGATTGGGTCACCGACACGCAATGTTCCATCTTGTACTAATAATGTCGCAACAGAACCGCGACCTTTATCTAATTGAGCCTCAATTACTGTACCGATTGCAGAGCGAGCTGGGCTTGCTTTTAGTTCGCCAACTTCAGAAACAAGTAAAATCATTTCTAATAATTGGTCGATTCCTTCACCTTTCAGTGCAGAAATTGGTACGAAAATCGTATCGCCGCCCCAATCTTCTGGAACTAAGCCATGCTCAGTTAATTCTTGCATTACACGGTCTGGATTAGCAGTTGGTTTATCCATTTTGTTAATTGCGACAATAATTGGAACCTCTGCTGCCTTCGCGTGGTTAATTGCTTCTACCGTTTGAGGCATTACACCGTCATCTGCTGCAACAACGATAATAGCTAAGTCTGTTACTTTCGCACCGCGTGCACGCATCGTTGTAAACGCAGCGTGACCTGGTGTATCAAGGAATGTAATTTTCTTACCATCCGCATCAACTTGGTATGCACCGATATGCTGTGTAATACCACCTGCTTCGCCAGCAGTAACCTTCGTATTACGAATTGAGTCTAAAAGCGATGTTTTCCCGTGGTCAACGTGCCCCATAATCGTTACAACTGGTGGGCGCTCGCGTTGTTCTTCTTCACTCACTTCTTGCTCAAAATGTGTTTCAAGGTCTGTAATATCTACACGTATTTCTTCCTCTACTTCCACACCATAATCAGCACAAATTAGCTCAATCGCATCTTTATCAAGCTCTTGGTTAATTGTTGCCATAACGCCTAGCATAAATAACTTTTTAATAATTTCAGATGGCTCACGATGCAATTTTTTTGCTAGCTCTGCAACTGATAATGATTCATAAAATGTGATTTTTTCTGGTAATTCCTTCTGTACAGTTTGTACAGGCTGTTGAGGTCCTCTATTTGGACGACGTTTACCACCGTGGATACCTGGCTTCTTGCGCTGTTGATAGCCGCCTTGATTATTATTCTTATTACCGCCGCTTTTACCACGACTATTTTGATTGTTATTTTGTGTCATATTTCGATTTTGGTTACCCTTTGTATTATTAGATTTGTCACTCTGTGACGCTTTGTTTTGTTCTACATTCGGAGCTTTATCCGCTTTTTTCATTTGTTGCTGCTTGGATTGTGAACGTGCTTCTGTTTGCACGTGCTGCGATAAGCCTTCTTTTTTAGCAGCTGGCTTTGCAGGTGTTGCTTTTTTCGGTTCTGCTACTTGCTGAAAGACAGAATCAAGCTTTGTAATAGTTACAGCATCAAGCATCGACATATGGTTTTTCACTTCTATATTAAGCTTTGTGAGCTGTCCCATTACTTCTTTACTCGTTTTATTTACCTTTTTCGCATATTCATGAACTCTAATTTTGCTCATCTGCTCACCCCCGATTAATTTTCGTTGAGTAGACTAGACATTTTTTTCGCAAACCCACTATCGGTTATAGCTAATGCTACACGCGCTTCCTTTCCTGTAGCATGTCCTAGATCATAGCGATCTCCAAAAACATAAAACTCAACGTTGTAATACGTACATTTATCTTTAATCTTTTTTGCCGTATTGGCAGAAGCATCGTTTGCGAGGAAAACTAATTTCGCTCCTCCTGTGCGCACTTCCTTTACGACTAATTCTTCTCCAGAAACAACTTTTCTCGCTCTGGCAGCTAGCCCTAATAATTGCAGTATTGCACTGTTCATCATAAAATAGACTCCCTGCGAATAAGCTTTAATAGCTCCTCGTATACATCTTCTGGAATTGCTACTTCAAGTTGTTTTCCTAAGCTATTTTTTTTACGTGCCTCTTCAACAGCCTGCTCCGTTTTAGAAACATAAGCTCCGCGTCCTGACTTTTTACCTGTTGTATCAACAGATACTTCGCCTTCTTTCGAACGTACAACACGAATCATTTCTTTTTTCGGATGCATTTCGCCCGTTGCTACGCATTTGCGTAAAGGCACTTTTCTTTGCATAGCCATCCTCGCTCACCTTCCCTCCAAAACTTCAGCACTTTCTGCTTGCTTACTCACAAGCACTTTTCCCGTCATGCTAGAAGAGTTGCTTGTGAGAAGCTAAACTATTTTCTTCATATGATTATTCTTCATCATCCTGATATAAATCATATTCGATATCATCATATGCTGCCGTATTGTTATTTTGTGGAACGAATGTGCTCGTTTCAGAAGGATAAATTCCTAATTCACGTGCATCTGTTTCACTTTTGATATCGATTTTCCAGCCTGTTAGCTTCGCTGCAAGTCGCGCATTTTGACCACGTTTTCCTATTGCTAGTGAAAGTTGATAGTCTGGTACAACAACTGTTGTAGACTTTTCTTCTTCATTTACTTGCACATCTAATACTTTTGATGGGCTTAAAGCATTTGCTACGAACACAATCGGGTCTTCAGACCATTCAACAATATCGATTTTTTCACCGCTTAATTCATTCACAATTGTCTGTACACGCGCACCTTTAGCACCGACACATGAGCCCACTGGGTCTACCTCTGGATTGTGTGCGAATACAGAGATTTTTGAACGGTCTCCAGCTTCACGCGCAATCGATTTGATTTCTACTGTACCGTCAAATATTTCAGGCACTTCCATTTCAAATAAGCGACGTAACAAACCTGGGTGTGTACGTGAAACAATTACTTGTGGACCACGTGTTGTACGCTCTACTTTTGTAATATAAACACGAATGCGTGATTGCGGTTTATAGACCTCACCTTGAATTTGCTCGTTTACTGGTAATGCCGCCTCTACTTTACCTAGTGATACGTAGATATTACGTGCATCCTGGCGCTCAATTGTACCGACTACGATATCATCTTCGCGGTCTACATACTCTTCATAAATTAAGCCGCGCTCTGCTTCACGAACACGCTGTGTAACAACTTGTTTCGCTGTTTGAGCTGCAATACGACCAAAATTACGTGGTGTTACTTCTTGTTCCAATACATCGCCAATTTCATATGCAGGATTAATCATTTTTGCATCTTCTACTGAGATTTCTAAACGATCATCTTCCACTTCTTCTACAACGTCTTTACGAGAATAGACGAGCATCGTTCCTTTATCTAGGTTTAAATCTACTCGCACATTTTGCGCTTGGTTAAAATTGCGTTTATACGCTGTTACTAATGCCGCCTCAATTGCTTCAATTAATACTTCTCTTGAAATCCCTTTTTGCACCTCAAGGGCCGTTAAAGCATCTAGTAAATCACTACTCATTTTTGTTCACTCCTAAATTTGCTTATCTGAAAAGTCAATCGCAAGCCTAGCCTGCGCTACTTTTTCTTTATCGATTTGTACATTGATTTTGCGTGTCTTAATGCGAATTTCCATTTCCAAACCTTGTTCAGTATATGCAGTTAAATAACCATGAAATTCTTTCATATCCTTCACTGGCTCGTATGTTTTCACATAAATATATTTACCAACTGCTTGAACAAAGTCTTGTTCTTTCTTTAACGGGCGTTCTGCACCTGGTGAAGATACTTCTAAATAATAATTTTGCTCAATCGGGTCCTTTTCATCCAAAATGACACTTAAACGTTCACTTACTTGTGCACATTGATCAATGTCAATCCCACCCTCTGGCGTATCGATATAAATACGCAGAAAATAGTTGCGACCTTCCTTCACAAACTCGACATCCACTAATTCAAGATTTAATTCAGCAATAATAGGCGTTACGAGCGCTTCAATAGTTGAAGTAACTTTGCTCATCATATCCTCCTCATATGTTGTTGTACTTTAAATTTATTTGCTTTATTGTTTGTTATTCACATTGCGTTATGAGAAATTGGTGTAACTCGCTGTCTGTACCATCTCAAAAACTTATGCTTCTGTAGCAATACCACTAATTTTAGCTTTTTTGTTGTTGTAAACAACAGAAAAGAGCGGGAGAAACCCACTCTTTTGCTGCGAACTATCAACAAATTGTTACACTTACAATAGCATACCTCGAAAACAATTGCAAATATCCCCACTTACTAGCTAGAACAACGAAAGCTGGTTGGCGTCGGGCAATCCTTCTAAACAGCCTAACTGGTCCATATACTCAATTAGCGTTTTCGATACGCGACCACGTCGTTGTAAATCTTCCTTCGATAAAAATTCGCCTTCCTCACGTGCAATAACAATTTGCTTCGCTACGTTTGTTCCAAGACCTGGTATAGCATCGAATGGCGGGATTAAAGCATTGCCATCAATAATAAACTCACTTGCTGTTGAACGATACAAGTCAACCGATTTAAAGTACATTCCTCGCTCACACATTTCTAGTGCAATTTCAAGCACTGTCATTAAGTTTTTTTCTTTCGGGCTCGCATCTAAGCCCTTCGCATTGATTTCATCAATTTTTGTCCGAATGACAGCAGGTCCCTGCTTCATGGCAATTAAATCGAAATCATCTGCACGAACTGTGAAATATGCCGCGTAGTACAATATTGGATGATGCACTTTAAACCATGCGATGCGCACTGCCATTAATACGTAGGCAGCCGCATGGGCTTTCGGGAACATATATTTAATCTTTTTACAGGAGTCGATATACCATTCCGGCACTTTGTTTTTACGCATTTCCTCTTCCATTTCATCCGTCAAACCTTTCCCTTTACGAACAGACTCCATGATTTTAAAGGCAAACGCGGGCTCCAATCCTTGATAAATTAAATACACCATAATATCATCACGACAGCCGATTACTTCCGCTAATACACATGTGCCATTTTTAATTAATTCCTGTGCATTGCCAAGCCATACATCCGTTCCATGAGATAAACCTGAAATTTGTACTAATTCACTAAACGTGGATGGCTTCGTTTCCTCTAACATTTGGCGCACAAAGCGTGTACCGAATTCTGGAATACCGAGTGTTCCTGTTTTTGTTCCGATTTGCTCAGTCGTAACACCAAGCGATTCCGTCGTACTGAAAATTTTCATTACTTCTGGGTCGTCTGTCGGAATTGTTTTCGGGTCAATGCCCGATAAATCTTGCAGCATACGAATGACTGTTGGGTCATCGTGCCCTAATATATCAAGCTTTAAAATATTGTCATGGATTGAGTGGAAATCGAAGTGTGTCGTTTTCCATTCAGCATCCTGTGCGTCAGCCGGAAATTGCACTGGCGAGAAATCATAAATATCCATATAATCAGGCACTACAATAATGCCTCCTGGATGCTGCCCTGTCGTTCGCTTTACCCCTGTACACCCTTGCACAAGCCGGTCTACTTCTGCCCCGCGGAATGTTAAATTATTATCACTTGCATAGCCTTTAACATAGCCGTATGCTGTTTTTTCTGCTACCGTACCAATCGTTCCTGCACGGAAAACATAGTCCTCACCGAATAAAACCTTTGTATAGTTATGAGCCTGTGGCTGATATTCACCCGAGAAGTATGACGATAGGTAAGCCTTTGAAGTTATCACCAACTTTTCCCCCGTCCCACACCGTGCATGAGGCTTTCACACTCACACGGCGTTCCATCGTTAGTTTTGTTGAATGTTATAGACTAAGCTTTGGATTTCCTACTTCCGTTCTTAGCCTGTTTAATTTGTTAATTGCTTTTGCTTCGAATTTACTTAATAACTTTTGATACTCTTTATTCCTTAAAGGGTCTGAATTGTGAATGAGCCTATGATACTTTCTATTGATAATAATCAAATTATCGTATTCATCTGTACCACCTTGTGCTGTTGGTTTTATATGATGACATAGTGCCTGATGAGGTGTTAATCTCTCACCCGTAATTCCACAGCAACCTTTTTGTGCTACATATTTACTCAATCGGTTATTTTCATACAGAACACTTTTTGATTTATATATTCCTTTACGAAACATTTCGATCTCTCGAATGGACACTTGTTTTAAATCTCTATGAATTACTTTCCTATCAGCTTCATTGTAAATTGTGAATTCAGGCTTTCGCTGTCCTCGTATATCATGTCGAACAGATTCAATAGGATATACCAGCAATCCATTGCTTTTGAAACGTGGATAATTGTAATCTCCATAAAATTTATCAATCACTCCGTTTGTTTCTTTTGTTTTCACAAAGATATTTCTTATCATGAGTGATTTAATATTTGGATGAATGTTATGCCTTATCTCATTAAACTCCTGAGAAATTCGAGTTGCAATCTTATAATAATTTTGCAACCCTAAAATATTTGCATTAAAGTTCATCACTTTTTGTGGAGTAGGACTTTTTCTTAGTTTTACTAGCTGATGCCTTATAACGCCTTGTACCTTTTCTTTTGCTTTTGGGTCCATCTTAGAGTTGACGATGTATCCTGTTTTCGCATTGCCTTTTTGTACCGCTCTAAATCGAATCCCTAAAAAGTCTGTACCGTTTTTACGCAAATTTGTGATTTTACTTTTTTCTTCACTAATTTCTAGCCCTAATCGTTCTTTTAACCATTTCTCAACAGCCATTTTAATCTTTCGAGCATTTTCATATGAGTTCGTGAATATTTTAAAATCATCTGCGTATCGAACTAGATACATTGGTTTTAACCTTGTCTTTTTAAGTGCGTCCGTTTTATTGCGTTTTAGCTTATAAGGTACTCGTGTCGGTTTCGTTTCCCATTGATTTGAAATCCACCAATCCAACTCGTTTAATACTACATTGGCAAGTAGCGGAGATAAAATTCCTCCTTGTGGGGTTCCTTTTGTTGGTACTCCTTCACCTGTAATTTCGACTTTCAACATCTTCTTTAGTATCGCTAATACTTTTTTGTCTCTAATACCAATTGTCCATAATTGTCTCATTAGCTTTTTATGATTTACATTGTCGAAGAAACCTTTAATATCGATATCAACTACAAAATGTTGATGACTATGATTCACCATATGATAGCATCTTGCGAGTGCATCATGTGTGCTTCGCTTCGGTCTAAAGCCATAACTTTGCGGATGAAATTTCGCCTCTGTAATCGGTTCTAATACTTGTAAAAACATTTGCTGTATTAGTCTATCCTCAATTGTTGGGATACCTAGAGGTCGCATCTTTCCGTTTGGTTTTGGTATAAATAGCCTTCTTACTGCATGTGGTGAATAATTTTCTAGCCTTCTTCGAGCAAGTTTGATTAGTTTATTAGCATTCATTTTATTCAAGTGTTTAATTGTGTGTCCGTTAACACCTTTCGTTTTACTACCTGTATTGCTTTTTAGATTTCGAAAGGCGAGCAATATGTTTTCTTCGGAAATAATCGATTCATAAAGATCTGTAAAATAACGACGACTTTTACTTTCGTTATAAAGGTTATCAAAAGTTGTTTGCAATCCAAAATACTCGTTGTTTCTTAACTTTTGAATCATTAAGTCAGCCAACTAATCACTCCCTTTGAGCTTTCGTTCTCTTTAGTCATACTAGAATCTGACTTGTGTAGGTTTAATTTCAACACTAACGACTCGTGCCCTTCCCTCTGAAATGTTTTGTCCTCCGACCTATTGGTTATTCAGTCATCACAGGCATTTCTTCAACGGTACTACGGCACTACTGCCACTCCATCAAAGTACGTTATAACTTGTTCAGCATTTCCGTACACCGTCTTCATCGACATGCAACTGTCTCTTACGTTAGGAGCTTCACACGTTCCACTATTTCTATCTGTACATCTTCCCTTAGGTTCCCCCTAAATTCCGCTAGGCTTGCATGTGCCTGTAACACAAGATGGATTTTCATAACCAAACGCTTACTCATCCACACCTAGAAGCCCTAATTTGGACCCCGCAGCATTTCTACTACGTGACATTCACGAAAAGTCAATCGAGGGTTCGTCCCAGTGAGTCTACTGATTCTAACCATAGAAAGTTTATAGACGCCAGACCTATCATTCACAGGATTACCCCTTTTCCACAGCCGTACTGTTTGGGTGAACTTCAGCCTACTTTAACGAGCTTCATACAAGTTTCAGTTTTGCAGTCATCCGCTTGCATGTCGTAGCTTCAGCGAGTGTGTTTCGGGGCGTTACTCCGTCATTCCACACCTCGAAATAGCAGTTCTACCAATAATGGTGGCTAGTCTTTTCAACTAGCAACGTGTCGCACTCAAGTCAATATCTGGAACTTTATCCCCTTTAAATCCTAAAAAGGTTTCAAACGGAATATCTTGACCGTCTTTTTTATAAGGTGTGCCACATTGAACACAATCTTTGTTCGGTAAGTCAAAGCCTGAGGCAACAGACCCGTCAGCGATAAACTCCGAATGCTTACAGCTCGGGCAAATATAATGTGGTGGTAATGGATTAACCTCTGTAATTTCCATAAAGGTGGCAACTAAAGAGGAACCTACTGAGCCACGTGACCCTACTAAATAACCATCTGCTAACGATTTTTTTACAAGCTTTGCAGAAATTAAATAAATAACCCCAAAGCCGTGACCTAAAATCGATTTTAACTCTTTGTCAATGCGTGCCTGCACGATTTCGGGTAATTCTTCTCCGTAAATGTGATGCGCCATTTCGTATGTTAAGTTTGTTACTTCATCATCAGAGCCTTCAATTTTAGGTGTATATAAATCATCTTTAATCGGCTTTACATCGCCAATCATGTCTGCTATTAATTGCGTATTCGTAACGACAACTTCCTCTGCCAAATCAGGACCTAAAAAATCAAATTGTGCAAGCATCTCATCAGTTGTTCTAAAATGCACCTTTGGCAAAGGATAACGATTAAGCGGATTAGCACCGCCCATCGAGCCAATTAAAATTTGTCTAAACTTCCCATCTGTTTCATCTAAATAATGGACATTGCCCGTCGCTGCAACGGGGATATTTAATTTCTTCCCGAGCTTCACGAGCCTGCGAATAATATCCTCTAAATTCCATTCGTCATGAATTGTTCCGCGATCAATCAGTTGCGAATAAACAGGTTTTGGATGTACTTCAATATAATCATAAAACTTTGCCACTCGCTCAGCTTCTTCAGGCGTTTTATTCATAATCGTTTCAAAAAGCTCACCATTCGAGCATCCTGAGCCAATAATCAAACCTTCACGGTATTTTTGTAAATCGCTCTTTTTCAATCTCGGTACACGATAAAACGTCTCTGTATGGGCAATCGAAATAAGCTTAAATAAATTTTTCAAGCCAATTTCATTAACCGCTAAAATAGTGCAATGTGAAGGTCTAGCCTGTTTATAGCTGTCATCTCCACCAACATAACGGTTAAAGTCATCATGATACTTAATGCCTTTATCATGCGCTTCTTTTAAAAGATGGAGCATTAGCTCACCTGTTGCCTCCGTATCATAAATAGCGCGGTGGTGCTGTGTTAGCTCCACACCATAGCGTTTACACAGCGTGTTTAGACGATGGTTTTTCAATGTTGGATTTAACATACGTGATAGCTCTAACGTATCAATAACAGGATGCTTATCATTACTAATGCCGTATTTTTGGTAGGCAACGTATAAAAAGCCAATATCGAATGAAGCGTTATGTGCCACAACAATGCTATCGCCAATAAATTCATGAAACTCACGTACAACATCTTCTACCTCTGGTGCGTCTCTTAACATATCATCGGTAATATGAGTTAAGTCAATAATATTTGCTGTTAGCGGCTTATGCGGGTTCGCAAAGCGTTCAAAGCGGCCAATCACTTGCCCATTTTGAATTTTGACTGCTGCGAGCTCAATAATCGTGTCATACACAGTAGATAAACCTGTCGTTTCGACGTCAAACACAACGAATGTGGCATTTTCTAGATTAATATGCTGTTCTTCATAGGCAATGAGCGCCGCTGAGTCGACTAAATTCGCCTCTACACCATAAATAATTTTAATGCCATGTTTTTTACCAGCAGCATAAGCCTCCGGAAATGCTTGCACGACAGCATGGTCTGTAATTGCTACAGCAGGATGCCCCCATTTAGCAGCCTGTCCAACTAATTTATCTACAGGTGTTACTGCATCCATTTGACTCATCGGTGTATGCATATGCAATTCAACGCGCTTGCGTCCTTCTGGTGCAAGGTCTTTTCTCGTTTCCTTCTTTATTTCTACAATATCACGTGCCATCACTACTAAATCGCGTGCGAATGTATCCATTTGTACAGAACCACGAACTTTTACCCACATACCTTTTGAAAGTTGTGCCATTAATTCCGCATCACTATCATCTCGTGAAAACATTTTGACTAAAATTGAGTCCGTATAGTCGGTCATTTTGAACTCTAATAAGGAGCGACCACTTTTTAGCACCTTGACTTCCGAAATGAAGACAAAGCCCTCTAATACGATTGAGCGTTCTTCTTCAAGCACCGTTCGAATTTCCACCGTTTCACTATCTTTAATTTGTGCCCCTAGCTGGAATGGTCTGTCACCTAGCACTGCATTTGGCGAATCTGCCTTGTCCTTCTCGCGCTTAGCAAAATCCTCCAATGCCTGCTGTGCTAATATAGCTTCTTCTTGTCTACGCTGCTCCAAAAACGCCTCGTGTGCCTGCTTCATTTCGTCTGATTGCTCTACTAATTGAAATTCAAGCGGTATAGACGGGAAGCCAAATTGCTGATAGCTTTCCGATAACTTATCCGTATATTTCGATTTTAATGACATTTGCTCTATTTCATGCATTGTTGTAGCAATCAATTTATGCCCTGTCCATTGCGGTTTTTGCCCCATCAATTGATTTTTCAATGGCGGCGACATATCTTCTAGCTGCCTGATTGTCGGCAGCCAATAATCTAGCACTAGCTCCTCTGTCACAACAGGTGCAGTCGCCTCAATCGTTAATGTAATCGTTGCAATATGTGAAAACTTCTCTGTTAAACGTGCAATAAGTAGCTGGTATACTTTATATGGCAGTATGTTTTGCAACTTAATGACGAAGTACCATATGCGATTTTTTTTATGAACAGATAATCTCGTTAGCTCGCCCTCTTCAAATAACGACATATAAATATCATCCGTTAGTTCTAGTTGCTGTAAGAGCATTAAAAACCTCGTTCTTGCCTCTTGTTCGTTGGTCATCATCGTCACCTTCCTCTAGCAAAAAAGAGCAGTCTAGAAAGGTCAAAAACTTTCTAGACAGCTCGTTCTTCTTTATATCATATCATTCGTGTGTGCGGAAAAATTCGCTTAAGCGATCAACAACCTCTTCCTTCGCCCATTCAAATGTTTCACCTGTCGCACGTACCTTTACTTCCACGATGCCCTCTGAAGCTTTTTTGCCAATTGTAATTCGAATCGGTAAGCCTATTAAATCTGCATCAGCAAACTTTACACCTGGTCGCTCTTGGCGATCATCGAATAGTATGTCATAACGGTATGATTTTAAAATACTGTAAAGCTCATCTGCCAACTGGCTTTGCGTCTCGTCCTTCAAGTTAACAGGGACTAAATGTACATCATATGGCGCAAGCTGATTTGGCCAGATAAAGCCATTGTCATCTTGGAATTGCTCTGCCACAGCAGCTAGTATACGTGATACACCAATGCCGTAGCAGCCCATAATAAATGGCTGTGCCTTCCCTTGTTCATCTAAAAACGTGCCGTCCATTTTAGCCGAATAAGTTGTGCCTAGCTTGAAAATATGTCCTACTTCAATACCTTCAGCAAATTTAATTGTACCATGACCGTCTGGTGATGGGTCTCCCTCTTGAATAAAACGAATATCTTCATAGCTATTAATAGCGAAATCACGCTCTGGATTGACATTTGTATAGTGGAAGCCATCATCGTTCGCACCCGCTACACCATTGCGAATCGTTTTTATCGCATGGTCTGCAATAACCTTTACTTCAACAGGTAGTTTAATCGGTCCGATTGAGCCTGGCGTACAATTCAATAAGTTTTTAATATCCGCTTCTTCTGCTAATTCTACAGAGGTAGCACCTAAAGCATTTTTCAATTTAATATCATTAATTTCGTGGTCACCACGAGCTAACACAACAACAAGTTCCCCATCCACATTAAACACTAATGATTTAATGCAGTTTGCTGCATCAACAGAAAGGAAGTTACTTACCTCTTCAATCGTCTTCGCATTTGGTGTCGCCACTTTTTCAAGCTCTTTTTGTGCGACACTACTCGCTTTATAATCTACGATTACTTCTGCCATTTCGATATTGGCAGCATAGTCTGATGAATCTGAATAAGCAATTGTATCTTCACCAATTTTCGATAATACCATAAATTCATGTGTGCCTTTACCACCAATTGAGCCTGCATCTGCAATAACTGCACGGAAATTCAAACCAAGACGTGTAAAAATATTTGAATAAGCACGATACATATCCTCATACGTTTCATCTAAGCTCTCTCTTGATGCATGGAATGAATAGGCATCCTTCATAATAAATTCGCGACCGCGTAATAAACCAAAGCGTGGACGCTTTTCATCGCGGAATTTTGTTTGAATTTGGTATAGCGTAATTGGAAGTTTTTTATACGATTTAATTTCATCACGCACTAATGTTGTAATTACCTCTTCATGCGTTGGACCTAGTGCGAAATCACGTTCATGGCGGTCTTTCAAACGCATTAATTCTGGACCATACGCTTCCCAGCGACCGGATTCTTGCCAAAGCTCTGCTGGTTGTAATGATGGCATTAGTAGTTCAATTGAATTGATTGCTTCCATCTCTTCACGAATAATTTGTTCAATTTTTGTCAATACACGCTTCGCTAATGGTAAATAGGAATAAACACCACTCGCATTTTGACGAATAAAGCCTGCACGTAATAATGCCTTATGTGATTGGACATCCGCATCTGCTGGCGTTTCCCGCAATGTTGGAATGAATGTTAAACTTTGTTTCATATATAGTTCCACCTTTAAATTAATTATATAGATAGCTTAAACAAATTTTGCTTTAGATGCTACTATTTCAATTACACCTCTGCGTAATTGCGTCTAGATTTTTTCGAGCTAGCTCAAAAATTCCTCTTCAAAATCTGTAACATCCGCCGGAGGCTGAACTTCTTTCAGCGGGTATTTACACGCCCATTGCTATGAGCCTAATGAATTCATTCATCTCGCCGCCTATAGGTGCTTGAGATTTCTGAAGCTATACCTGTTGCCTTGCTATCGGGACAAATAAGATTTGTCGCTACGTTCTCAGTAAAAAGTAATTTACTTGCGCGGTTACTCGTCGCAGTAAACATTGATGAAAGATGTTAAAAGAAAAACTTCTGAATATCGTTCCATGTTACGACAATCATTAAAATCATCAGTAACACGATGCCAACAAAATGCACAAGCCCTTCCTTTTGACGATCAATCGGTTTCCCGCGCAATGCCTCAAAACCGAAGAATAATAACCGTCCGCCGTCAAGTGCTGGTAGCGGCAATAAATTCATAATTCCTAAGTTCATGCTCAGTGCTCCCGCCCAAAACATTAAATTAAATATGCCGTAGGATGTCGCTTCCTCCGTATATTTATAAATACCAACAGGACCTGACAGCTCATCAATCGACAATTGTGCTGTCACAAGCTTAATAACAGCTTTAAAAATCATTGTCGCTGTTTCATATGTCAGCTCTCCCGCGTAGGCTACAGCCTTTATCGGAGATTTTTCATAAGCTCGTGCCGCATAAATACCAATTTGTCCAACTTTTTCACCTTGGTCATTTTGTACAATTCTCGGTGTTAATTCAAAAGTTAATAGTTGACCGTCACGATTCACTTCCATTTGCATAGGTTGTCCCATTTTCGCTTGGATTGCTTGTGACAGCTCTTCCCATGTTGAAATACTTTTGCCATCAATTGCTGTTACAACATCGTTACGTTCTAAGCCAACAGCACTCGCTACACCGTCGTCTGCAACTTGTGCAATTTTCGGCAGCGATTCGTTTGTAGGCACACCTTGTAAAAGCCCCATCATTAAAAACAGGAAAAAGGCTAAAATAAAATTAAATAACGGTCCTGCAAAAATAGCCATTGAGCGCTGTCCGACCGTTTTCGCATTAAATGTACGGTCATAAGGAGCAATCATTGTTTCTTTGCCATTTTCCACAATCGTCGCCGTACGTGAAACATTGTAGCGCACTAGATTTTCATCCTCATCGTAGCCTTCAATCCATAGCTCATGCTCTAAATCTGCACGCTCAACTTCCATAAATAAAATATTCGGATGCTGGCTATTTTGATTTAAAACAATCTTCTCAACGACATTATCTTCATTCATTAATAAGCCAACACGATAGCCCGGCTGTAATTCAACCGAATCTAAATCATCGCCAGCCATACGAACATATCCACCTATTGGAAGTAGGCGTAACGTATAAACAGTTTCGCCTTTCGTCATACCAAAGATTTTTGGCCCCATCCCAATGGCAAATTCTCGTACCATAATTCCTGCGCGCTTAGCGAATAGGAAATGTCCTAGCTCATGGAAAAATACGAGCGAGCCAAAAATTACGATAAATGCAATAGCAGTTTGCATAATTACCCACCTTCATAAGCTTTTTATTAATTACTCCACAAATGTAGCTTTTCCTTTGTTGCTTCTCAATGCTAGTAGCATAAGCATATTTTTATGCTATGTTAAAACTCGGCGAAAAACATACTCATTATAGATTCATTCTATTTTACCATGTCTATAACCGTTTTTCTCGTTTCACTATCTACATGTAAAATTGTCTCCAAATCTGGTAGCATTATATTATTATGTGCAAGCATTACACGTTCAATAAGCTCCTCGATTTGTAAAAATGTTATTTTTTCTTGTAAAAACAACGAAACAGCTGCTTCATTTGCAGCGTTCATCGCTGTTAACATCGTTCCACCAGCACGCCCTGCATCATATGCGAGCTGCAATGCTTTAAAGCGCTCAAAATCAATCTCTTTAAATGATAATTGCCCAATTTGTGCTAAATTTAAACGCTGTCCACCTTGCACTGGTACACGCTCTGGATAGCTAAGCGCATATTGGATTGGCACGCGCATATCCGGCGTACCAAGCTGTGCAATAACGCTCGTATCATGGTATTCCACTAATGAATGAATAATGCTCTCGCGATGCAATAATACATCAATTTTATCGTATGACATGTCGAACAAAACATGTGCTTCAATCACTTCAAGCCCTTTATTCATCATCGTGGCAGAATCAATCGTAATTTTAGCACCCATTGACCAATTGGGATGATTTAAAGCATCCTTTACTGTCACATGCTGCAACTCTTCACGACTACGGTCGCGGAATGAGCCGCCTGAAGCGGTCAAAATTAAACGCTCAATATTGTTAGGATTTTCACCATTCATAGATTGGAATAAAGCGGAATGCTCGCTATCAACAGGTAAAATCGGCGCATTATATTTACGCGCCTCTGCCATTACTAGATGCCCTGCTGTAACAAGTGTTTCCTTATTCGCAATGGCAATCGTTTTCCCCATGCGAATCGCTGCTAAAGTAGCTTCTAAGCCAACGCTACCTAATACGGCATTAAGTAATACCGCTGTTTCTGGATGTGTGGCTACTTCCACAAGCCCTTTTGCACCATAGGTAATCTCAATATGTGGATATTCCTGTTGTAAGCGACGTGCATCCTCGGCATCTTGAACAGATACAAGCTGTGGCTGCAATTCATTTATAATTTGCTTTGTTGCCTCTATGTTTCGTCCTGAAGATACTGCAACAAGCTGAAAAGTCTCTTTTTGTGCTTTTAAAATATCAATCGTTTGTAAACCAATAGAGCCTGTTGCTCCTAATAAGCTAATTTTTTTCAACTTCTTTACTTCCCTTCATTAGTTAACGAAATGCAGCAAGTTTAATAATGGTAAAACGAATAATAAGCTATCAAAGCGGTCTAAAATGCCACCATGACCAGGTAAAATTGTACCTGAATCCTTAACATCATAATGTCGTTTAATAGCAGACTCTACTAAGTCACCCATTTGTCCGAATATCGAGCTAATAATGACAATGATGATTAATAAAAGCCATGAAATAGTAAACGGCACAATTAGCTGCATAATGATTGCCGCAATAACGGCAACTGCTATACCACCTAAAAAGCCTTCCACCGTTTTATTCGGGGATATTTCTGGCCATAGCTTATTTTTCCCGAAGCGACGACCAATAAAATATGCGCCAGAATCGGTTGTCCAAACAATAAGCAAGGCAAAAATAACAAATACTAATCCTGCTTCACGCGTTTCGATAAAATAATAAAAGCCAATGCCAACATATAATGTGCTTAAAATAACAAAGGCTACATCATCAAATGTAAAATGATTTTTCACAATAACCGAATAAACAAGCAATAAAATAACACCAATAATAAGAAGTTCAAATTTTGTATAGCTTGTTATTTCAAGCACTTTTTCCGCTACATTTTTCGGTAGCAAAATGGTAAACAATGTGAGTGCTCCTAATATTCCCGGTACAGAAAAAACCGCAATCCCTTTCATCTTTAAAATCTCATATAATCCTACTGCTGCCATTGCATAAACTAATAAAGCGAATGGCCATTGCCCATAAACGACGAAAGGTATAAATAACGCCGCTGCAATAACTGCTGTTATGATTCGTTGCTTCACTACTGCTCTTCTCCTTTCAGCCCGCCATACCGTCTATTTCGTTGCTGATACTGCTGGACTGCCTTTAATAAGCATTGCTCATCAAAATCTGGCCATAGCGTATCTGTAAATAAAAATTCAGTATAGGCTAGCTGCCACAACATAAAATTGCTTAAACGCACTTCTCCACTTGTGCGAATCAATAAATCTGGCTCAGGTAAATGGGAAGTCATTAGATTAGCACTAATATGCTCTTCTGTTACCTCATCAATTGTTAGCTTGCCTGCTGCCACTTCCTGCATAATATGCTTCATTGCTAGCACAAGCTCTGCACGACTACCATAATTCATCGCAAAATTTAAAATTAAGCCCGTATTATGCTTTGTTGTATTGATTGCATGGTGTAAAGCCTTCTGCGTATGCATAGGCAAGCTTTCCACATCTCCAATCATTTGCACTCGAATATTGCGCTCCATCAGCTCTGGTAAAAAGGAATTAAGAAATTGTTCGGGTAGCCCCATTAAAAACTCAACTTCCGATTTAGGGCGCTTCCAATTTTCCGTTGAAAAAGCGTATAATGTTAAAATATCCACACCTAAATCACAAGCATAGCGCGTAATTTTCCGCACAGTTTTCATTCCTTCATGATGTCCGGCAATTCTCGGCATCGCACGCTTTTTCGCCCATCTACCATTGCCGTCCATAATAATCGCAATATGCGAAGGAACCTCTGCATCAATTAAGCTCTTGCTATTATATTCGATTTCATTTTTATTTATTTTTTTTCCTAACAGCTTTTTAAACATAGCCTATTCCTCCAACTACTTGCATATCGGACCTATTTTATCGTATTCAGACATCATGATAGTATTGCATACACCTGCGGCACTCTATCTTGATTCAGCTTTTCCCACTACAGATGGCAAATTAAATGCCTACTTTGATTCAATCGTAATTAAATATTCATTGA
Source organism: Metasolibacillus sp. FSL H7-0170 (assembly GCF_038593115.1). Taxonomy (NCBI): domain Bacteria; kingdom Bacillati; phylum Bacillota; class Bacilli; order Caryophanales; family Caryophanaceae; genus Metasolibacillus; species Metasolibacillus sp. FSL H7-0170. The sequence continues at coordinate 1,332,790 of NZ_CP151964.1, forward strand.
ATTAAGATATAGTTGTGGCAGATGTCATATATTTTGAAAAACAACTACTTACGCAAGCTCGAAAAAATCTAGACTAGAGTTAGTATAGGCATAATTGATTAAAGTAATAGAACAATCAATTATATCTCTAATATATTTTAACATACGCGTCTCATAATATAAGGTGTTTTATTATTAATTTCTTTGACATATGTCAACCTATTCGCCCTCGTTAGTAATTGCCATATTCCACCGGTCATAGCATGGAAATTTCCTAATTACGCCTTCCACCACAACATGTATTCATTATCTTTTGATAGTATGTAAATAATTTATGATTCAGCCTCTTCTTTTACCACTCATTGAATTAAGCAAAGGTCTATCCATCAAGATAAAAAAGACGTCCTGTTTGAAAGGACGCCTTAATTCACTTAAAGTTCTATCGTCATTATACAGATAAAATTTCTTGTTCTTTTTCTTTTGTTACATCGTCGATTTTTGTGATAAATTCGTCTGTTAGCTTTTGAATATCATCATTATAGCCGCGCAGATCATCCTCTGTAATTTCGCCGCCTTTTTCAAGCTTTTTCAATTCATCATTCGCATCACGACGAACGTTACGAACTGCGATTTTTGCATCCTCAGCTTCCTTTTTCACTTGCTTCACAAGCTCTTTACGACGTTCTTCTGTTAATGCAGGAATTGCTAAACGAATAACCGTTCCGTCATTTGTTGGTGTAATACCAATATCTGACTTCATAATTGCCTTTTCTATTTCACCTAATGCTGTTTTATCATAAGGTGAAATCACTAAAAGACGAGCTTCTGGTACTGAAATCCCCGCTAATTGGTTAATTGGTGTTGGGGCACCATAGTAATCGATAGAAATGCGGTCTAATAATGATGCGTTGGCACGTCCAGCACGAATAGATGCTAGTTCACGTGAATATGCGCTCAATGATTTTTCCATTTTATCTTTTGCTTGTTCTAAAACTTGCTTTGCCATTATGAATTCCTCCTAACAACAGTTCCAATTTTTTCGCCCGTGACAGCACGTTTAATATTTCCTTCTTCCATTAATGAGAATACTATTAATGGAATGTCGTTGTCCATACATAAAGTAGACGCTGTTGAATCCATTACTTGTAACCCTTGTTGAATTACATCTAAGTATGATAACTCATCGTATTTTACTGCGTTTGGATCCGTTTTTGGATCCGCTGAGTAAATGCCATCCACATTATTTTTCCCCATTAATATCGCTTCTGCATCGATTTCAGCAGCACGCAATGCAGCTGTTGTATCTGTAGAGAAGAATGGGTTACCTGTTCCTGCTGCAAAAATAACAACGCGCTTTTTCTCAAGATGACGTACAGCTTTACGACGAATGTATGGTTCAGCAACCTGTGTCATCACAATTGATGATTGTACACGTGTTTCGATGCCTAATTTCTCTAATGCATCTTGTAATGCTAAAGAGTTCATAACAGTTGCCAACATGCCCATATAGTCAGCAGCAGCGCGGTCCATTCCCATTTCGCTACCTACTTTGCCACGCCAAATGTTTCCTCCGCCTACTACTACTGCCACTTCTACACCAAGATCCACTACTTGCTTCACTTCAGCTGCAACATCTTTAATTATTTTTGGCGCTAATCCAAAGCCCGCTTCTCCAGCTAACGCTTCACCGCTTAGTTTAATTACTACACGTTTGTATTTTGGCACACTCATAGTAAACCTCCGTCACTTGTATGTTTAAAATATAGTTAAATTTGTTAATTCACTTGAATTTTGCTTGAAAAAGAGGGAACACGCTAGTGCTGTGCTCCCTAAATGTAGTTCTCAATTTGAGATATAAGATTAGTTACCTTTAACTTGGTTCATTACTTCTTCAGCAAAGTTATCTTCGCGTTTTTCAATACCTTCACCTACAGCATAACGAGTGAATGCAGTTACATTACCACCAGTTGATTTTACGAAGTCACGAACTTTTTGGTCTGAGTTTTTAACGAAAGTTTGGTCAAGTAAGCAAACGTCTTCGAAGTATTTGCCAAGGCGACCTTCTACCATTTTTGCTACGATGTTTTCTGGTTTACCTTCGTTTAGAGCTTGTTCAGTTAATACTTTGCGCTCACGCTCAACTTCTTCAGCAGAAACTTCGTCACGAGATACGTAAGTTGGGTTAATTGCAGCGATATGCATTGCGATATCCTTTGCAGCTACAGCGTCTGTAGAGCCTTCTAAAGTAACTAATACACCGATGCGACCACCCATGTGTAAGTATGCGCCAAATGCATCAGCATCTGTTTTAGTTTTGATTTCAAAACGACGTAAAGAGATTTTTTCTCCAATTGTAGCTGTAGCTTGAGAAATTTGATCAACGATTTTAACACCGTCTTTTTCAAGGTCGAAAGCAGCTTCTACTGATGCTGGTTTCGCAGCTAATAATTGCTCCGCTAAGCTAGCAACTAGGTCTTGGAACTTGTCGTTTTTCGCAACGAAATCTGTTTCAGCATTAACTTCAAGAAGAATTGCTTCGTTGCCATTTTCTAAAATATAAGTAGTGCCTTCCGCAGCGATACGGTCAGCTTTTTTACCAGCAGCCGCTAAACCTTTTTCACGTAAGAAATCGATTGCCGCTTCTAAGTTACCATCTGTTTCTACTAACGCTTTTTTACAGTCCATCATACCAGCGCCAGTTTTTTCACGTAATTCTTTAACTAATTGTGCAGTGATTGCCATTTTAAGTGTGCCTCCTCGAAATAGATAAAATTAATATTGTATTCTCAAAAAAAGGTGATAAGAGGGATCAGCCACTTATCACCATTGTGTAAAAAGGAATAATTACTCAGCAGCTACTGTTTCTTCTTCAACAGCTGGAGCTTCTGATTCACCTTGTTTAGACTCGATTAGCGCGTCAGCCATTTTTGCAGTTAATAATTTAACAGCGCGAATAGCGTCATCGTTCGCAGGGATTACATAGTCGATTTCATCTGGATCACAGTTTGTATCAACAATACCTACTAGAGGGATGTTTAATTTACGAGCTTCCGCAACAGCAATACGCTCTTTACGTGGGTCTACTACAAACATTACATCTGGAATAGCTGACATATCACGGATACCGCCTAAGAATTTAACTAGACGCTCATGCTCTTTTTTAATTTGAATAACTTCTTTTTTAGGAAGAACTTCGAAGATACCATCTTCTTCCATTTTTTCGATTTCTTTCATACGTGCGACACGTTTTTGAATTGTACCGAAGTTTGTTAAAGTACCACCTAACCAACGCTGGTTGATGTAGTAGTTACCTGAACGCTCAGCTTCTTCTTTAATCGCTTCTTGCGCTTGTTTTTTAGTACCAACGAAAAGTACTTTTCCGCCTTCTTCGCCAACTTGACGCATGAAGTCATAAGCCTCTTCTAATTTTTTAACTGTTTTTTGTAAATCGATAATATAAATACCGTTACGCTCAACAAAAATGTATTTTTTCATTTTTGGGTTCCAACGGCGTGTTTGGTGACCGAAATGTACACCAGCTTCAAGTAATTGTTTCATTGAAATTACTGACATGTTTAGTTCCTCCTAATTGTTTGGTTTTTTCCCTCCGTATTTGTCATCTGCAACAAGTAACTCTATAATATAGAGCACCACTTACTACATCAAAATACGTGTGTATTGTTAACACCGCTATAAAATATAGCATACTTTTGGACAGCTTGCAACTAATTAATAAAAGAGTGGTTCCTATTATTGTTTTGCCAGAAAACTATCCACAATGCAAAATTCTATAAAGTGAACCTTCAATCAGTGGGGGTTTTCTTCATCCCCCCACTGATTGGTAGTTTCACCAATCGGGTTTTTACAGGCTGTTGGATCCCCCACTTAAACATCTTGATTTTATCTGTTGTTTTGAAGTGAGGGTCTTACAGCCTGTTAATACGGGATAAATTTCTTAACAAAAAAAGTCTGACAAGCAGTGCTTTGCATGCTTGTCAGACGCTCTCCCCCTGATGAAATTTAATAAGGAGTTCGATTTCTGTTTTGCCTTTTTGAGCTTGTTTGGCGATTTCTTCAACAGATTGCCCGTTTTTATACATAGCAATAATTTGTTGCTCTGGTGTCAATGGCTCTCGTTTTGCTGCCGGTGCTTCATGTTTTTCAGGCTCCTTTGCCTTGTGCTGCCTATAGACACTTGCTGCAATATTTTTAGGGACAAAGGCTTTCTTTTCGATTTGCACTTGCTCCTTCAAAATATTTTCAGACAGCGGCTCATTCCTTATCTCCAACGTTGATGCAACTTCTTGTGTAGCTTGCTGGGCGCTTGGCATCACGTTTTTTGCCTCGTTTAATTCGCGCAGCAAGCGATCATTTTCCTCACGCATTTCAATTAAATAAACACCGATAGCATCGTCCATTTCCTGCATTAATTGATCTTGTCTAATTTCTAAATCTTTAAATTTAGCCACTTTATTATTCAGGATGATAATTAAATAAAAAATAATAAGCTGTGAAATAATAAGCCCTATCAATAAAACACTAATAACTGAATTCATACTTTCTCCTATCCGCTATAGTCAATAAAGTTTCCTTTAAACGGGTGATGTGCTTTTTCTTTTTCCTCTTTTGTTTGCTTTTTCTTTTTTTGCTGCTCAGCATTTGCCTCATTATGGCTTTCTTCGTCTGAAATGGCATCTAAATTTTCAGTATCATTCACTGTTTTTTGCTTTCGCTCTAATTCTTTTTTTAGTGCTTCATTGGCATGCATTTGTTGAAGTATATTATTTTGATGCTGCTGGTCAGCCATTTTCCCAGCATCAAAAGTTTTAGGAATTGCGATTTGTAATTCCACACCCTTTAAACTCATGCTAATCACTCCTATGAATTAATGACTTCTGACGATAAAAACTTCCTTAGCTTAAATAACGCCTTTGAGTGAATTTGTGATATTCGAGAAGTTGATAATTCGAGCATTTCGCCAATTTCTGTGAGCGTCATTTCTTCGGTATAAAATAAGCTCAGCACAAGCTGCTCTTTTTCATTAAGCTTTTCAATATTGCGCCCTAAATCGGCTAGAAGCTCGTTATGCACAACTTCCTGCTCTGGTGTACGCGTATCATCATCGCGTATAACAAATGTTTTTCCTTCTACCTCTTCTTGATCTTGCTGCTCATTAATCGACAACACATTTGAGAAAAAGTGCTCTTGCACCGTTTGATAGATTTCTTCAATTGGTAATTGCATATGCTCTGCTAATTCCTCTGGTGTGGCATGACGCATTAGCTTTTGCTCAAGTGCCTCAATTTGCGCCTCAAGCCTCTTGGCTTTTTCTCGGGCTGAGCGCGGTAGCCAGTCTTCCTTGCGTAAACCGTCTATAATCGCGCCTCTTACACGAAAGGACGCATATGTGTCAAACTTTAAATCTCTCTTTATATCAAACTTATTTAAAGCATCGAATAACCCCATCATGCCTAGACTATATAAGTCATCTCTCGAAACATTTTTAGGTAACCCAGCCCCGATACGCTGCACATGATAAGATACAAGCGGTTTATATTTTTTTATTAATTGATTGCCAGCTTCTACATCTCGCTCCATCGTCCAGCTATGCCAAAGATTTTGCTCATCATTTACCATCGGTTGTGTCACACGTATCCACCTCTCTTTGAAATCAATCGTGCCTCTGTCAACTTATTCAAGCGAATTGCCATAGATTTTATGTCGCTACAGTGAGAGCTGTGTCACTGTGTCGACATAAAGTATTATTATAATGATTATAACAAATTTATTCATATTTTTCATATGTACGTTAGACACATTTTAACAAAAAAAGAACTGTTCAGAAAATCTTTAATGCTTCTAAACAGTTCTATATTTCTTGATTTAGCATTAAGAAGAAGGGCTCTTTACCATTTCATCTTCCCTATGCATCATTGTGCGCACAACTTGTGCGATATCCTCTGTACTTTCATCAGCAAATTCGACTGTTGATGTAGCATTTTGCTGTACAAATGGTTGCTCCTCAGAAGTGGTGATTTCAGCAACTTCATCATGTTCTTCGCTAAAGACAATTTCTTCTGGTGTATAAAAAATATAGCCTAAGACATATCGCAGCGGGAATACGATGATAAAGCCAATCGCCGCTACACCCAATGACATTCCGATTGTTGGGATTGGTGTCGCTAATGGATTTTGAATTGCATAGACGAAATACGCCGTAAAACTAAATAGCGCAACCCAACAGTTAATTAAAATCGAACCAAGCATTATATTTCACTCACCCCTCGGTTCACTGTACGAATATTTAACATGCTCGTAACAGGGTTAAATTCAATTGTTCGACCACTGTTTCCACCTGTGTCCTCTGCAATAAGAGGAATTTTATATTTGCTCAGTTCATTTTTCACAGCTTCTACATTACGCGGTCCAATACGCATCGAGCTTTTATCAGACGTGAATTGGAACATTTGTGCACCACCGGCGATTTTAGCCTTTAGTTTAAATGTTTGAACGCCCTCAGCTTTTAGCAAATCTAATAACGCCTTAATACCTGTGTCAGCAAATTTTGCTACATTTGTTGCATCTACTTTACCTAAACTCGAATCAGGAAGCATAACATGAATTAAACCAGCGATTTGTTTTGTTTCGTCATAAATCACGACACCGACACACGACCCTAAGCCAGATGTGCGAATTGTGTGGGGAGCCTTTACTACATCCATTTGTGCAATACCTACTTTAACAATTGTGTTAGACACTAGCATCTACGATACACCTAACACCTTGAAAATTGTTGCAAACGAATCTGGGTCTGGTAACAAGAAAAAATGGCCATGTACAGCTTCGTCGAGTGCAATATCTTCTTCAAAAATGGATGTGTTAATAACGATAACATGGTCGCTTACTTGAGATAACTCGATTAAACCTGTACTAATAATAGCGCCGAACATATCAACACTTAATCCCGGTACAGTCGGATAGATTTTTAACTTCGTGAAATCTGATAAAGCCGATAAATAAGAGCCCGATAAAATATTGCCCATTTCCTGCATAGCTGACAATGCAAGCTCTGACACAGGGGTCTTGTAAAAATCAAATGTCTCATCATGAATTAAGCGACGAATAAAACGGTTCGCCTGCTCAATTGGTAAGATGAAAAACATACTGCCCTCAATATCCCCTTCGATTCTTAAAAAAACACCAACTACAACTGTTTCAGAGCCTCCTGCTAGCTCCATCATATGTTCAAAGGTTACCATTTCGACTTTAGGTACTTGCATATCAATTTTTTTATTTAATAAATCTGATAGAGCAGTCGCTCCGTGTGCAGCACCGATATTCCCGATTTCCTTTAATACATCTAAATGTAGTGAAGTAATTTTTTGATTAAAATTCATCTCATATCCCTACTTTAGTAGCCTCTAAACAGCTGAGGCTATTTAGAGGCATCATTTTAGCTTAATGGATTTAATACTCTGTCTAAATGCAATAAAATTAACAAGCGATTGTCCAGCTTTGCAACGCCTGAAATAAACTCTTCTTCCAAAGAACCAACTACCTCTGGCTGCTGTTCGATAGAGCCTGCTGCAATATCTAAAACGTCATTTGCCGAATCAACAACAAAGCCTACTTCCATATCTTCTAGCGTAATTATAATAATACGTGCTGCGTCTTCCTCTCCAACAATCGGCAAATTAAAGCGCTCGCGTAAATCGATAATCGGTGTTACAACACCACGTAAATTAATAACTCCCTTTACGTAGGATGGCGTTTTAGGCACTCGCGTAATATGCATTAACTTTTCAATTCCTTGCACATGTGATACCGGAATCGCATACTCTTTATCTGCTAATTGAAAAACAATTACTTTAATATATTCTTGTTCAACAGCATTTGTCATAGTTTACACCTCTTCTTATCCTTATCACTTCATTAGCGCATTACAATCAACAATTAATGCTACTTTTCCGTTTCCTAAAATTGTTGCACCTGAAATCGCAAAAATATTTGTTAAGTAATTTCCTAAAGATTTTAATACAATTTCTTGCTGACCAATAAAGGAATCTACAACTAAACCAGCAAGCTTTTCCCCTTTACGGACAATTACTACTGAATAAAATTCATCGTCCTGCGCTTCTGTACGAGGCACTTCAAAGATTTCATCTAAGAACACAAGCGGTACGACTTTACCGCGGAAATCAATTACTTTTTGATTATGTGCATTTAAAATTTCCGAATGGCGAATAATCGATGTTTCAATAATTGACGATAAAGGAATCGCATAAATTTCTTTTTCGATTTCTACAAGCATGACAGAAATAATCGATAATGTTAAAGGTAGCTGGATTGAGAATGTTGAGCCAACACCTTCAGTAGAGTCAATTGAAATATTTCCTCCTAATGACTCAATTGTTGTTTTCACCACATCCAGCCCTACGCCACGACCAGAAATGTCAGAAATCACATCTGCTGTCGAGAATCCAGAAGCTAGTATAAGCTCATTAATTTGTTTATCCGATAATGTTTTAGCCGTCTCTGCTGTTACAACTCCTTTAGCAAGAGCCTTTGCTAAAACCTTTTCTTGATTAATGCCCGCGCCATCGTCCTCGATTTCAATGAATACATAGTTTCCACTATGGAAAGCACGAAGTTGCACAGTACCTTCCTCTGGCTTTCCTTTCGCCATACGCATTTCTGGACTTTCGATTCCATGGTCAAGGGAATTACGAATTAAATGTACGAGTGGATCACCAATTTCATCGATAACTGTACGGTCTAATTCTGTTTCTGCCCCAATAATTTCCAAATTGATTTTTTTATTTAGGTCACGTGACAGTTGGCGCACCATTTTCGGGAAGCGGTTAAATACTGTTTCCACTTGCACCATGCGCATTGTTAATACAATATTTTGTAAATCGCCCATTACCCGACTCATACGCTCTACTGTTTCATTTAATTCAGGGTGATTGACTTCTGCCGAAATAGATTGCAGTCGACCTCGATCAATCACAAGCTCCTCAAATAAATTCATTAAAATATCGAGACGCTCAATATTTACGCGAATCATTTTGTTGGAAACATGACTACCTGATTTGCTATTCGATGATGGCGCCTTGTTATTTGTTGCCACCGGCTCTGCTGCAACTTTTACTATTTCCTGCTGCTCCTGTGGCGCTTCCTCCGCTACTTCTAGCTTTTTCTCTGACTTTAAAACATTTTCATTGAGAGGAATGACGATTACTTCTTCTACTTCTGAAACTTTCATTAGTTTCTTTTGTAAATCATCAGCTTGTTCCTTTGAAATATAGGCAATTTGGAATGTTTGATCAAACTGTTCTTCTTCCAAATTATCGACAGTTGGAACAGATTTAATGACATCACCATTTTTCTCTAAAATCTCAAAAACCATAAAGACACGTGCAGCTTTTAATAGACAGTCTTCACGCAATGTGACAGAAATTTCGTATGCAAAATGGTCTTGTTCAATTGATTGTGCCAACACTGTTTTTTCAAAATCATCATATGTTAATTTTGACTCATGCTGAACAATTGTCGCAGCTGTTTCTTCCGCTGCCTTTGCTAGCTCTTCACCTGCTTCAATGCGTTTTAACTGCGCTACTGTAGCTTGTACATCGCGCTTGCCGTCTCCGCCTTCCGCGATATCCATTACCATCTCTTCTAAATGATCAACAGATTCAAAAACGATGTCTAAAATTTCTGGCGTTACTTTAATTTTCTCATTGCGAATTGCATCTAAAACATTTTCCATTTTATGTGTCAAGTCTGCTAAGTCCTCGAAGCCCATTGTTGCAGACATACCCTTCAATGTATGGGCAGAACGGAAAATTTCATTCACAATTGATAAATCTTCTGGATTTTTTTCTAATTCTAATAAATGCTCACTGCACGCCTGTAAATGCTCTTTGCTCTCTTCGATGAACATTTCTAAATATTGATTCACTTCCATTATATGAAGGCACCCCTTTAATACATATATTTCATAATCGTTTGCGCGATATGATCTACGTCTACCACTTCATCAACAAGCTGCGTTTCTACCGCTGCTTTTGGCATACCATAAACGATACACGTATCAGCAGACTCAGCAATTGCCCTTACATTACCTGATTTTTTTAATGCTTTTAAACCATTCGCACCATCCTGTCCCATACCAGTCATAATAACTGCGATTTTATCCATATCATGACAGCTACTAACATCTTCAAACATGACATCCACTGATGGGCGATGTCCCGACCTCGGTGGCTCTGTTTGATCGAGAACGATAGCGTAAGTTGTTCCTATTTTTCGAAGCTTTAAATGGTAGCCTCCAGGCGCGATATAGGCAACGCCATCTTTTAAAATATCGCCTTGCTCTGCTTCTTTTACATGAATACTACTTAGTTGATCTAAACGATTGGCCAAAGATTTCGTGAAGCCTGCTGGCATATGTTGTACAATTAAAATTGGTGCATTAACATTTTCAGGAATTTTCGTAATCACTTCTTGTAATGCACGGGGTCCTCCTGTGGATGTACCAATTAAAATAATTTTTTTAGACGTTTTGCTCCATTCTCTTTTATTTGGAATGGGTGACGTGACTGGTTGCTGCTTTTTTATGTGCGGAATATTAAATGGCCTTTCCGCTTTAAAAGGCTCTGTTTTTCGAGCTACTTCTAGCGGTCTTTTTAGCTTCGTTACAGAAATATTGGCTGCCGATTCTACTTTCTGAACTAATTCCTCTTTAATTTTATGTAAATCGAGAGAAATCGTACCACTAGTTTTTGCGACAAAATCTACAGCACCATACTCCATTGCTATCAATGTATTTTCTGTTCCTTGCTTTGTTGTACTTGAGAGCATGACTACAGGAACTGGACAAATACTCATAATTTCTCTTAATGCATCTAACCCATTCATTTCAGGCATTTCTACATCCATCGTGACAACATTTGGCTGTAGTTTCTGTATTTTTTCAATCGCATCTTTTCCATTGCGCGCTGTTCCCACCACTTCAATATTTAAGTTACCATCAAAAAAGTCGCCAACTAGCTTTCTCATAAAAGCCGAGTCATCCACAATCAGCAACTTTTTTTTACTTGAGAATCCCAACTAATCACGCCCTTTCGAAAAAATACTTCTCAGTTTTGTTAACAAATTATTCGAATGTTTCGGTGCATGTATTTCTTCTGTTGTTTCCTGTAGAAAACGCTGGACAATTTGCTGCATCGTTTTCGAAATTGGAGCGTTCGGATATAAAATAGTAAACGGTACCTGCTCCCTAACAGCTTTTCTTACAACAGGGTCCTCTGGCAGTGAGCCAAGCGGTATTGTTTCTTTTGACATGAACTTTTGCATAGCTCCATTTAGCCGCCCTAGCGTTTCTTGCCCTTCTTCCTTAGACATTACGCGATTACATAATATATAAAATGTTTTTTCGCTGTCCTTTAGATGAATAAATTTCATCATCGAGTAGGCATCCATAATAGCGGTTGGTTCTGCTGTAGAAATAACGATTATTTCATCAATAGATGTTAGCAAGTCAAGCGACCAGTTTGTTGCACCAGCACCCATATCGAATAAAATATAATCGAAGGATTGCTGAAGCTGTCTAAAGGCTGAAATAAGCGCCTCAAACATCGCGTCAGACCATTCAACAAGCGCCGACATACCTGAGCCTCCAGAAATGTAACGTACCTCATTTGGCCCTGCAAACATCACTTGGTCAAGCGTTACACTACCTTGCAAATAATCTTTTAAACTATATTCTGTCGTTTTCCCAAAAAGAATATGAATGTTTCCCATACCGATATCCATATCTAAAATGACGACGTTTTTTCCTTCTTTCGCTAATAATGCCGCAAAATTCGTTGTAAAATTACTTTTTCCTACACCGCCTTTACCGCTTACAATCGCTATTGATTTTCCTAAAGCACCCTGACTTTCTAACATTTTCATTCGCAAAATTTCAGCCTGATCTCTCATTTAATTTCTCCTTGAAAGAACAACTCAAATAATTTTTCTAAACTTGGCTCCTCTATATCCTCTGGTACTTCTTGCCCATTTGTATAGTAAGCAAGTCCTTTCTTATATTTAATCATTAAATTGAACATTGTGCCAATAGAATTTGTTTCATCCAGCTTCGTAAAAATGAATTTTTCGACATGAATTTGATTAAACTGCTGAATGATTGTTTCTAAGTCTTGTTCTTTCGATGTTAGTGATAGTACTAAAAATGTTTGTACCTCATCACCGAAATTAATAAGGCGCTGCAAATCAGTAATATACCTTGCTTCTTTATAATTTCGCCCTGCTGTATCGATAAACACTAAATCTAAATGGGCAAACTTCTCAATCGCTGCTTTATAATCTTCAGCGCTGTAAACAATTTCAATCGGCACTTGTAACAAGCCTGCATATGTTTTCAATTGTTCAATTGCTGCGATTCGGTACGTATCCGTCGTAATAAAACCGACCTTTTTTTTCTTTTCGAGCACAGCTCGAGCAGCCATTTTTGCAATCGTTGTCGTCTTTCCTACACCTGTAGGTCCAAGCACATTAATATATTTACGGTCATAAGAAACAGCACCTATTTCAATACCTCTTAATTGCCGCTCTAAAATACGCTTTGTCGCTTCTTGGAAATCATCAAAGTCAATAGTAACAAGATTTTCTGTATGAACAAAAAGCTCATCACTAACTTGTGTGATGAGCTCTTCATTCAGCTCTTGCTGTTTCAAATAGTCGATAAAGTGCAAGAGTTCATCGGGATATTTTGACTGAATGGATTGTCGATGTAAAGATTGCATAATTAATTTTAAGTCTGCAATTTCCTTTTTTAATTCGTTTGTCATTGTAGAGTCTTCTTCTGCAGATGCTTTTTTAGAAATAGCCTGCTCTTGTTCTTTCATTATAGATGGTGCAGCAGCCTCTATTATCGGCTTCAAAGATTGCAAGTCTTGTAAAGGTGGAAAAACGGGCTTCGCTTCCACCTTATCAACTCCTGCCACAACTTCAAAGCTTTTCTTTTTCACTAGACCAAAAAACTTTTTATTGACGACGACCTTTGAATTTAAAATTACAGCATCATCACCGAGCTCAGCCCGAATCAATTTCATGGCTTCCGCAATTGATGGGGCATTATATTTCTTCATCTTCATTCAACATTCACCACTCCAACACTTTGAATTTCCACAGCGGCATCAAGCTCATTGTAGCTTAAAATAGGGATTTGCGGGAAATAACGTTCCGTTAATTGACGCAAATACATACGCACTCCCGGTGAGCATAAAATTAACGGGGATTGCTCCATATAGGAAACCCGCTCTACTTCTTTAGCAATCGTTTCAAGCACTAGCTGAGAGTCATGCGGGTCCATCGCTAAATAATTGCCGTGGTCTGTTTGTTGAATACTGTCTGCGATTAGCTTCTCTACTTTCGCCGAAACAGTAATTACTTTAAGTGCTGGTTGACCGTTGACGTATTGCGTCGTAATTTGTCTTGCAAGTGCTTGTCTTACATATTCAGTTAAAATATCTGTATCACTCGTTAGCTTTGAATAGTCTGCTAATGTTTCAAAAATAATTGGTAAATTACGAATGGATACATTTTCACGCAATAATTTGCTAAGCACCTTTTGAATTTCTCCAATAGACAATGGGGCAGGTGTTAGTTCTTCTACTAAAATAGCATGTGTTTCACGTAAATGATCAATTAATTGCTTCGTTTCTTGACGTCCAAGTAATTCGTAAGCATTTGCTCGAATCATTTCCGTCAAATGCGTTGAAACAACGCTTGGTGGATCAACAACTGTATAGCCAAGCATTTCGGCCTCTTCCTTCACCTGCTCTGTAATCCATTTTGCAGGTAGACCAAAGGAAGGCTCGATTGTATCAATGCCATCGATGCTATCATCATCGCCAGGACTCATTGCTAAAAAGTGGTCTAATAGAAGCTCTCCGCGCGCCATTTCATTGCCTTTTATTTTAATGCGATATTCATTCGGCTGTAACTGTATATTATCACGAATTCGTACAACAGGGATAACAATACCTAGCTCTAAGGCAAGCTGACGACGTATCATAACAACGCGGTCTAATAAATCTCCGCCCTGTACCGCATCAACAAGTGGAATTAAGCCATAGCCAAACTCAAATTCAATCGGGTCAACACTTAATAAACTAACGACATTTTCAGGACTTTTCATCGTATCCGTTGCTACTTCTTCCTCCAACTCGAGCAATTCTTCAGGGCTTTCTTCTTTTTTATGATCCATTAACCAAGCACCGATTGCTAAAGCTGCTGCAATTGGAATCGTAATCCAAAATGGAATAGGTGTGAATAGACCAAGTAGGAAAATAGTTGCACCCGCTACATAAAGCAGCTTCGATTGTGCAAATAGTTGCTTTGTAATATCTTCTCCAAGATTACCATCTGATGCTGCACGCGTTACAACAATACCTGTTGCAGTTGAAATTAATAGTGCTGGGATTTGCGATACAAGACCATCTCCGACAGTTAAAATCGAGAATTTATTGGCTGCCTCCGAAAAGCTTAAATCTAAGCTGACAATCCCTATAATCATACCGAATAATAGGTTAATAAATACCATAATAATAGAGGCGATTGCATCTCCTTTTACGAACTTAGTGGCACCATCCATCGCTCCGTAAAAATCCGATTCTCCTGCTACTTTATCGCGGCGTTCACGCGCTTCTTTTTCAGAAATAATACCAGCGTTTAAATCGGCATCAATGCTCATTTGCTTACCAGGCATCGCATCTAATGTAAAACGTGCTGCTACTTCAGCTACACGCTCCGCCCCTTTTGTAATAACAATAAATTGGATAATTACTAACAACATGAAAATAACTAAACCAACTAAAATATTTCCACCTGTTACGAAATTACCAAATGTATCAACAACATCCCCTGCATCCCCGTTTGCTAAAATTGCTCGCGTAGTAGATACACTTAATCCTAAACGGAATAATGTCAGTAATAAAATAACGGACGGAAAAATGGAGAAGTCTAAAGCTTCCTTCATATTCATTGCTGTTAATAATACGAGTAAAGCTAGCGTAATATTAATAATAATTAGAAAGCTTAATAACCATGTAGGTAGAGGGATAATGAGCATCGCTACTACTAAAATAACCGCAGCTAAAACCCCTATATCGCGAATTTTCATTACTTTCCCTCCTGCTAAATTTTGCGTTTAATACGATACACATACGCTAAAATTTCTGCTACTGCTTTAAAAAACTCTTCTGGTACGGCATCACCAATTTCAACTTGGTCATACATCGCACGCGCTAGTGGTCGATTTTCCACCATTATGACATCATGTTCCTTGGCAATCATTTTAATTTTTTGAGCAACAAAATCTGTCCCTTTTGCAATTACACGCGGTGCATCCATACTATTCTCATCATACTTTAAAGCAATAGCGTAGTGCGTCGGGTTTGTAATAACAACGTCAGCCGACGGTATTTCTTGCATCATGCGGCGCATCGCCATTTCACGTTGGCGCTGCTTAATTTTTGACTTAATCAAGGGGTCACCCTCGCTATTTTTATATTCATCTTTAATGTCCTGCTTTGACATTTTTAATTGCTTTTCATATTCATATTTTTCATAAAAATAATCTAGAATCGCAATAAGTATTAACATTAGTGCAGCGGCAAGTCCCATAATGCCTGTCAAATAGGCAACTGTACCCAAAATTTCCCATGGGCTTTTAAAAGCGAGCGATAAAACATTTTCTAAATTCATCCAAATAATAGTTGTCGTTACAGTGCCAATAAATGCAACTTTCAACAACGATTTAATTAAATTAATAATCGCTCGTGTCGAAATAATTTTCTTTATTCCCTTTATAGGGTCCATTTTTTTTAAATCTAATTTTAATGTTTCTGTTGTAAATAGAAGTCCAAATTGAAAATAGTTAGCTCCAATACCCGCAACCATCGCAACTACCATAATTGGCAAAACAAGCATCGCCATTTCTTTTAATGATTCAAAATACATCTCCATCACTGTATCAACTGTCATCGTATCGATTAGTAGATTACGTCCAAAAGCTTGATTCAAGAAGTCTATTAAACCGCTAAACATGAACGGAGCCGCAATGAATAAAAAAGCAAATGTTATAAGTAATAAAAAAGCGGCAGTTACATCTTGGCTTTTTAATACTTGCCCCTTTTTTCTAGCATCTTGACGTTTTTTAGGCGTCGCTTTCTCCGTTTTTTCACCTGCAAAAAATTGGAGGTCCAGTGTAATATAAAGTTTCATGTTAGCCACCACCTAAAAGAACCATTAAATCTCGTAAGTGCACAATCATCATTTCAATCAACTTTTGCATAACGCCTACCATTACACCCATCGTAATGACTAAAATGATAAAACCCACTGCAATTTTAATTGGGAAACCAACGACGAAAATATTCATTTGCGGTACAGTTTTCCCTGTAATTCCAAGTGCCACTGTAACTAAAAATAGTGTTGCAATTATTGGAGCTGACATTTGAAAGGCGATTGCAAATACAGCCACAAACATTTTAATAATAAAATCCACAGTCGACTCACTGCCGAAACTAGGGAAAAATTGATTCATCGGCATAAATTGATAGCTGTAATAAATACCATCTAACAGCAAATGATGTCCATTTATAGCTAGCATTGTTAAAAGCGCTAGGAAGTTAAAAAATTGACCCATTAATGGACTTTGAGTACCTGTTTGTGGATCAATAATATTGGCCATTGCAAAGCCCATTTGGAAATCAATGAAGCCACCGGCAATTTGGACTGCTGACATAATGATATAGGCGGTTAACCCTAGCATTAATCCAATAATAGCTTCTTTTAATACGAGTAATATGTAATAACCATCAAATGCAATTGCCTCGTTTGGAAATGCGTAATACATAATTAACGATAACGCAAACGCTAGAGCAATTCTCATTTGAGGCGGTATTGTACGATATGAAAATAACGGGACTGATACAAAAAAGGCAGATACACGAACGAACATCAATAGCAAAACGGTTATTTGAGGAACTAATTCTACCATCTTCTATCCTATGTAACGAACCAAATTATTTAAAATCTCATGAAAAAAGTTTGTCATCTGTGAAATCATAAACGGACCAAAAAAGACAATTGCTACTAACACGGCAACAATTTTTGGTACGAACGCTAATGTTTGCTCCTGAATGGATGTCGTCGCTTGAAAAATACTCACCATTAGCCCTGTCGCTAATGCAATAAGAAGTAGCGGTCCCGACGTAACAAGGACAACAAAAATTGCTCGCTCTGCAATTGAAATGACCATTTCCTGTGTCATTATGTATCATCCCCTAAAAACTTTGAAGTAATGATTTCATTACTAGATACCAGCCATCTACTAATACGAATAGCAAAATTTTAAATGGCAATGAAATCATAACGGGCGGTAACATCATCATCCCCATCGACATAAGTGTACTTGCGACAACCATATCAATAACTAAAAACGGAATGAAAATCATAAAGCCCATTTGAAATGCTGTTTTTATTTCACTTAATGCATAGGCAGGCACGAGCATTGTCAGCGGTATTTCCTCAATTGTTGTTGGTCGCTCTGCTTGATTGTATGCAATAAATAATTCTAAATCCTTTTGCCTCGTATGCTTAGCCATAAATTCCTTAAAAGGTATAGCGGCGCGATCATAGGCCTCTTCCAAATCAATTTCCTCGTTAAATAATGGTTGCAATGCTTGATCATTTACCTCCTGAAAGGTAGGTGCCATAACAAAAAATGTTAAAAATAATGCTAACCCTATAATCACTTGGTTTGGAGGCATTTGCTGTGTGGCTAATGCCGTTCTAGTAAAAGAGAGCACAATGACGATACGAGTAAAGGAAGTCATTAAAATTAAAATACTAGGTGCTAAGGACAGCACTGTTAATAAAAGAAGTAGTTTGACTGACGTTGAGACATTTGCTGGATCAAAATCAGAGAATGCAGTAATTAATGCCATCATTGCTTATCATGCTCCTTTTCTTTCCATTGCTCTAGTCCATTACTACGTTCTTTTTTTATTTCTGATAATCTTTTATCGAATATATTGCCAAAGCTTTCTACTTGTTGTTCCGTTTTTTGCTTCTGCTCTGATTTTTTCGTAAACAGCTCAACAATATGTGGTACTGTTGGCATCGTCAGTTGCTTATCTTCATACTGCGCCAAAATTTGCTCAATTTCTTCTTCATCTGAAAGCTCTTTTAATAGTTGAACATTGTCACCGACACCAATCATATAAAGATGGTTGCCTACTTGAATAATTTGAACGGATTTTTGTGCGCCAACCGAAAGTCCACCAACATTGCGAACAACACTATTTTGTTGGTATTTTACATTGCGTTTATTTAAAAATCTAAGCACACCTATCAATAAAGCAAGAACCAAAATAAGCGCAAACAATACTTTCATATAGCTCCATAAACTGAAAGAGCCAGATGCCGAGGCATTTTCATCTGTAACGGCATCTGTTTCAGCATCAATATCATCGGAAGATGGACTGTTCTTCAAATGATCAATAACATAGCCATCTTGCGCAGCGTATGCTTCAGTTGGTGAAAAAACGGCAATCAATACAAGCAGCATAACAAAAAAATACGCATGTAATGATTTATTTTTTAGCATTCTATTAACCTAAAGCTTTTTGGATTGCTTCAATTACTCGGTCAGCTTGGAATGGCTTTACGATGAAATCTTTAGCACCAGCTTGAATCGCATCAATTACCATCGCTTGCTGTCCCATCGCAGAGCACATTATTACAATAGCATTTGGGTCTGTCCCTTTAATTGCTTTTAGTGCCGCGATACCGTCCATTTCTGGCATTGTAATATCCATCGTTACTAAATCAGGACGTAATTCGCTGTATTTTTCGACTGCTTGTGCACCATCCGCTGCCTCGCCTACTACCTCATAGCCATTTTTCGTTAAAATATCTTTAATCATCATACGCATGAAAGCAGCATCATCAACAATTAAAATCTTTTTAGACATAATCAATTCCTCCAGTTTAAACTATCGTAAATTATTCAAGCGGTCAGCTTGACTTAAAATATCTGTAATACGAACACCGAAATTCTCATCAATAACAACAACTTCGCCTTTCGCAATTAAGCGACTATTTACTAAAATATCAACAGGCTCTCCTGCTAACTTGTCTAGCTCGATAATCGAGCCACTTGAAAGGTCTAAAATTTCTTTTACTGAACGCTTTGTTCTTCCAAGCTCTACAGTCACTTGCAATGGAATATCTAACAGCATATTTAAATTACGTGATTCTTGCTGTGATAAATTTGCTTGCTCAAAGCTTGCAAATTGTGCCGTTTGTACATTCACCTGCTGCTGTGGAGGCATTTGATATACAGGCTGCTGATACATTGGTGGCTGTTGATATGCCGGCTGTTCGTACATAGGTTGCTGATACACCGGCTGCTGCTGTTGTACAGGTGGCTGTTGCATTTGTTGCTGTACTTGCTGCTGCACCGGTTCGGAAGCAGGCTGTGTCGGCTGCGCTACAGCTTCCACTGCAGCTGATGCTTCCTCCTCATCAGTTTCCCCCATTAATGACTTTACTATTTTCTTACTAAAATTTAAAGGTAATAGTTGCATAATATTCGAATCGATTAATTCACCGATACGCAATCTAAAGGAAACGCGTACAAGGAAATCATCGTCCGGTATATTGTCTTTTCCTTCATCTTGAGCAATGTTCATTAAATCAATGGAAGGCGGTGAAATGTCTACTTTCTGATTAAAGATTGTTGACATCGATGTTGCTGCAGAGCCCATCATTTGATTCATTGCTTCCTGTACGGCACTTAATTGGATTTCTCCTAGCTCAGGCTTCGGATTTAAGCCGTCTCCACCAAGCATTAAGTCGGCAATAATTGCAGCATCTGACTGTTTAATAACGAGTAGATTAACACCTTTTAATCCAATCGTATATTCTACTTGAATTGCAACATATGGATGCGGGAATTCCTCATCTAATCTATTGCGATTAATCATTGAAATGCTAGGTGTTGTAATGTCTACTTTTTGACCAAGCAATGCAGATAACGCAGTTGCTGAACTACCAAAAGAAATATTACCTATTTCACCTAATGCATCCTGTTCCATTGGACTCAGATGGTCTTCTATTCTAACCTCATCAGCTAATACTGTTGCAGCATCCTCCGATGTATCTTTTTGATTTTCTAAAGTTTCACCTCTTAACAAGGCTTCAATCTCTTCTTGGGAGAGCATTTCATCACTCATCTTCGTCTCCTCCTTCCATAGGATCAATAATTTGAACAGCCATCTTTTTACCTAGTTTACCAGGTTGTATCGTGAATTTCGGCGTATTGCCAACTTTCAGTACGAGATGTTCATCAATTTTCTGTTCTAATGGTATAACATCACCAAGTTGCATCGTTAAGAAATCTTCTACTGAAATCGTTGTATTTCCAAGCTCCGCTACAACTGGTAACGCAGATTGCTTCACGCGTGATTGTAAAAAATCCATTTGCTCTGGTGAGTTTTGCTTCCTATTTGTCTGCATCCAATAGCGCACTGATAAATTAGGCACAATCGGTTCAAGTACAACGTGAGGCAGACAAATATTAATCATCCCTGTCGTCTCACCAATAACCGTATTTAGTGATATGACAACAACCGTTTCGTTCGGTGAAATCATTTGCAAAAATTGCGGATTTACTTCTAACTCAACAAGCATCGGGTCGATTTCTACAATACTTTCCCACGCCTCACGCATGTTATCAAACGAACGTTCAAATAAATTCGTCATAATTTTTTGTTCAATTTCTGTTAAATTATCGACATTGCTATGACTTGAACCTGCTCCCCCCATTAAACGGTCTAACATCGAGTAAGCGATGTTTGGATTAATCTCCATTAAAATATTACCATCTAACGGCGGTACTTCAAATACATTTATTAATGTCATATTCGGTATTGAGCGAACAAATTCTTCAAAAGGTATTTGGTCAACAGACACAACTGTTATTTGAACATAGGTTCTTAATTGTGCTGAAAACGATGTCGTTAATAATCTAGCAAAGTTTTCATGTATTCGGGTCAAACTTCGGATTTGATCTTTTGAAAAACGAAGTGCGCGTTTAAAGTCATAAATTTTCACTTTTTTCGTTTCATCTTCTTTTTTCATATCATCCGCTGACATTTCTCCTGTTGAAATCGCAGATAACAGCGCATCAATTTCAGATTGGGATAATACATCTCCTGCCATTTGCCCACCTCCATTTCAAAAGATGTTTCTAGTATGTTTATTCGGCAGTTATCTTTCGTTTTTAGCAACTGCCCTACCATAGGTAACGAGGGCGTTGCTATGTTTTAGAAATTAGTTGCAGCTAGTACTTTACTTATAAGTATGCTAGATTGCAAGTTAGCCAGCTCTACTGACTTATGAAAGAGGTTATATATACTTGTTGAACTGTACCCTCTTGCATAAATTCATTAATTTTCGTCTCTAGCGTATTTTCAAATGCTATTTTACCTTGCTTTCCTTCTAATTCTTTTAGCTCCATAGCCGATAGCTCTTGGATAGCGATGTTATTCACTTGAAATAGGCGCTTTTCTAATTCCGTTGCAGCCTCTTTGCTATCTGTTTGAATTTTTAGCTGCATAATAACAATGCGTTTATCAGCCAAATTCGTCCTAATTTCAGGAACATCTACGGACGCTTCTAAAATTTCATCAATTGTCGGCTCTGTATTTTGCGTTCCTTTATTTGCCTGTACATAAACGACAAACAGGATTGCTCCTACTAATATTATTGCTACTAAAATAATAATCATAATCGTTAACAGCTTATTATTCTTCATTCTCTTCACCTCGTAGATGCGGATTAGATAATATTTGTATATGTTGATAAAAGGTTTTTACCTTTTGGCGCACCTGCTCCTCTTTTTCTAAAACGATTAATTTACTGCCAGTTGTTAATGTAATCGTCGTATCCGGAAAGGATTCGACGGTTTCTATGTATAATGCATTTAACGTAAATGTTTTGCCATTTAGACGCGTCAGTTCAATCATTGAATTAGGGCCGGTCGAACGAAGTGCCGGCCCGACCCTCCCTTACAATGAATTATAATCAATCAAATTATCAGGCGTGTTGATTAGCTTTTTTTACAAGCAAGCCTAGTCACTCGTTGATTTCCGCTACGGAGGACACTTTCCTCGGGGTGCAGCTTTAACTAATTAATTTCGGTCAATGCCGAAATAAACGGATTTTCAGCACGAGGCCAATACGATGTTGGTCATGAAGACGTTGCTCCCTTGTCGTGGCGACCTTAGCCTCCCTATCTTTGTGTCCCGATGGAGTCCACCCCCTTCGTTCCAATCAACGAGTGTATGCCTAAGAGAAGGCATTTCTTCTAAAGAATACACGCTAATTAATAGACAATGTTTACATAATCAACACATCTGTCAAATTATCGTTTTAAATTTACAAGCTCTTGTAAAATTTCATCTGATGTCGTAATAATACGTGTATTCGCTTGGAAACCACGCTGCGCTACAATCATTTCTGTAAACTCTTCTGATAAATCAACATTCGACATTTCTAAAGAACCTGACACAACAGCTCCAATACCCGCTACTGTTCCTACTTGCGCGTATAATTCACCAGAGTTAGCTGTTTTTTGATAGTAGTTTGCGCCAACTTTCTCTAAACCACCAGCATTTGGGAATTTACCAAGGATTAATGTACCTGCATACATTAAATCTCCTTTATAGTCAACATAAGAGATTGTTCCATCTTTCCCGATACTAATATTTTGAGCAGTTGTAGGAATACGAATTGTTCCAATATCCCCCTCTTCAGGGTTTAAAGTCGCATCCTCTGGATCATATAAGTTTGCTCCTTCATCGCCAGATACAGCTGGTCTGTCGTCTAATAGTATCCCTTCATCTCCATCAGCATCAACAGAATATTCTTCCGCTCTAACACCAACTAAATATTTCCCGTCAGCATTTACTAAATAGCCGTTACGGTCCATATAGAAATTCCCTGCACGTGTAAATAAAATATTGCTAAATGCGTCTTCCCCTGTTTCCTCAATGATTCCTTCATCGTTTGGTGCAGTTGCATCTGCCACTAAGAAGAAACCATCTCCTCCAATTGAGAAGTCTAACGTACGTCCTGTATTTTGACGCGAGCCTTCTGTATGAATCGTATCAATTGCAGCAAGCTCTGAGCCTAAGCCTACTTGTTTTGGATTGACACCCCCGATAGTGTTCGTTGGACCTGAAGCACTACCTATACTTTGTGACATTAAATCTTTAAAAATTACGCGACCTTTTTTAAAGCCATGTGTATTTACGTTGGCAATATTGTTGCCAATTACGTCTAACTTTGTTTGGAAGTTTCTTAAGCCTGAAATACCCGAATACATCGAACGTAACATATTGTTTTGTTCTCCCTTCGTCTTATCAAATTCGTTTGTATTTTTTAGTGTGATACTACATCAGTCAGTCAGTAGCATCCAATAGGCCTCCTAAAAGGTCCAGCCTATAAAATAATTGTACCATCAATATTTGTGAAAATTTGTGCTTTCGCCTCTAAGCGGTCCATCGCTGTAATAACCGTCGCATTTTGGGAGCTGACAATAAGCGCTGCCTGCTCTATCAATACTAAAGGCTGCTTTACCCCTTTTTCATGTGCCTCAAATACTTTATCCGTTACTTGCTGCCACTCTGAATCCGAGATAATAATTCCACGCTCTTGCATGCGTTCTGTTGCATGCTTGCTAATTTTTAATTGCTGTCCATTGACTGCCGACTGTAAGTGCTCCATAAAGGATGTCGGTGCAGTTTGTTTTGCTCGCTGTGCTGGCTGTATCGGTGGATGATACGGAATGCGCTGAATTGAATTTATCTGCTTCATGTGCCCCACCACCTTACTCGTTATCAGCAGGCGATTCAGAATTTTCAGTTGGCTCTGTTGATTCTGTCTCATCATTTACTACTTCAAACTGATCTTGCGTTAAGCGAGTGCCATCACTTAACAAATAAAGAATTGAGCCATTTTTCATTGTGATTGCTTCAATAATTGCCTCAAGATTTTGTCCATCTACTTCATAACGAACGATTTGACCAATCAATTTGCTCGCTTCTGCAAATGGATTACCAGCTCCGGAAGTCGAATCCTTCCCGACAATCGAAGAAATATTACCGGCTGAAATCGTTTTGCCATCTTCTAGTACGAATTGTGGTTGGCCATCGACGAATTTCAACTCAACAATTGTTCCTACGCCCTCATTGGCAATTGGCATACCTTTTTCATCTAATTCTTCAGTCAACTCATGCCATTTTACCTCTTTACCAATAAAAGTAGTATAGGACATTAATTGTGTTTGTTGTTGTGATTCCACTAATACCTCTATTGCTTTTGTCATATTCTGCATCTGTTCTAGAGATGAGAACTGAGCCATTTGAGCTATAAACTCACGGTCACTCATTGGATTTGTTGGGTCTTGGTTTTGTAGCTGTGTAATTAATAGCTGCAAAAAAGCATCTTTACCTAACGTGCTATTGCCTGTTTCCTTTGTTGGCGGGTTGTAGCTCGAATGATAATAACTTTCTGGAATTCCAGTTGTGCTTGTATTTGTCATTCCTTACACCTCCTCGCTTAAAAATTCACTAAATGATTTTTTATCATCATCATCTTCATCGTTTTGTGTTTCTTGTTCTTCGTTTTGCTGTTGTTTAAAGAAGTTATTAAAGAAGCTTTGGTCACGCATATTGCGTTCTGCATCTTGTAGGGCTTGCGAAACATCAATACGCTCCATTTGAATGTTTTGTGCCGCAAATGCCGTCTTTAATTGTTGTAGATTCGAATCAAGTAATTCTTTTCCAACCGCTGTAGATGCAAGTAATCGCGCTGTTAGCATACCGTCTTTTTGCATAATTTCAATACGAATAGAGCCTAAATTTTCTGGATAAAGCTTTAGCATCAATCGCATCGTACCTTGCGTATTTGACAATTGACTGCGATTAATTAAATTTTGTATTTCTTTTAGTAAGGCTTCAGATTGTGCTGGACGCTCCGCTGGTAACGTTAATGTTACTGTTTTAACTGCTGTAGATGCTGGCTGTGATGCAATAGATGTCGGCTGTGAATTTTCTACTTCTTGCTTAATCACTTGCTGAAATACAACTGTTTTAGGTGCTTCCTGCACAGTTTGTTGTTGCGTTTGCGCTGCTTGCTGTAACTGTGGAGCGATTTGCTGGAACGCTTCCTTTACTTGTGCCAGCAGCCATTCTTGGTTATATACTGTATCTACTTTAGCGCCAATTACTTCCGCTAATTTCAATACAGCTAACACTTTTTCAGCCTGCTGTGGCGCTACTTGATGCTCACCTTGCAATGCTGACATGATTTGTGCTACTAAATTTGGTGCTTGCTCAATAAAAGTCCAAACATCCTCAATTTGTGCTTCCTCTCCAAGTAACTGTTGGACAATCATCATTAGCTCGTCTTTTTCAATATCTAAAGCTGCTGCCAAATCGTCTAAATTCATCATGCTTTCAACCGCTATAGCCTCACCTTCCACCTCAACAAATAAAAGTGCCTCGTCGTGGGGAATGCCCAATATTTCTAGTACGGATTCAAGTGAATCAGCTTTCATAAGCTGCTCAACTGCGCCCAGGTCCGTTTGAGCTGTAGTTGATGATGTCATTGTTGGTTGATTCGACGCTGCCAAAATTTCATTAAAGACCGAACCAAATTTTTCATTGCTAAGTTGGCCATTGGTAGCTGCTGACGCTGCCTGCTTTGGCATTGTCACTTTTGGAGACAATTGCTGAACCATTGCGATATTCATTTTTTTCCCCCCCTTTCAAATCATTGCTGTGCTAGTAATTCCGTATAGCGTGCTGCGTCTGCTGCTGGCATTTTTGTGAAAATAGCTGACAAAATATCCGGCTTCAAATTTGACATAATTCGCAGTGCCTCTTCATCGTTCATTTCTATTAAAATTGAGGCCGCTGCTTTTGCAGACATTTTTTCAAAAGTAGATAAAATTTCTTGGAAGTCCTTTTTCACTTCTTCTTGCTCGCGTTTTAGTTTATCGATTTCAAATAATAAACGCTCCTGCTCAATTAATAATTCTTCATTTTTTTCATTCGAAGCATCAATTTCGGATTGCAGTCGTGCCGTAATTGCTTCTTTTTCTTGCAGCTCTGCCTGCAATGCTACTATTTTTTGTTCTGTCATTGATGTGTTTTCTATTACTTCCTCTTTGTCTGTGTCAAGGAATGGAATTTTTTCTTTCATACTATCTGCGAATTGGAAAACATTCGTGTTCGTGAAATATGCTACGATTAATACAATCGTAATCGTAAACAACAATGGGATAATAAACAGCATAAAGAATTTTTGAAAAAATCCCGGTTTCTTGTCATCACGCTCTTCTTCATTTATGTTTTCAATCTGTTTTTTCGCCATGACATCACCTGATTTCCCTCTTGTTATACGCAAGCGATGATAGTTCATCTAACTGCTTTGCCTCGATGCGATTTTGTTCTTCTCTAAAGGCATCAAAATCTTTTTCACGCATTTTTTCAAACTTGCGTACTTCTAAATTTTTTTCCAGTAATTTTTGCTCATGCCAATTCATTTTTGAACGTGCTTGTACAACTTTTTCTTGGACATCCGCTATCGTTTTTTCCATGCTATCAATAAAGTTTGCATAATGGCTAATTTCATCTATCGAAGCGCCGATTGTTAAACGCTCCTGCTGAAAAGAAATTAAATCCTCTTTTTTCTTTAATAAGTCATACAGCCTTGTCGCTACTTCTTCAAAGACACGCACGGACTCCTTGTAAGCAATTTCTGATTCGTTTTTTTCCTGCTCACGCACTACTAATATTTTTTCGAATCGATATGTGTATTGCATTATGACGATACACCACCATTTGCTAAAGTAATTAATTCATTTACAGCTTGCTCTATTGACACATAATCCTTATAGCCTTGCTTTAAATAGGTTGTAATGAGCGGTTCATATTGGATTGCTTCGTCGATTTCACGCGACGTGCCTCGCTTATATGCGCCAATATTAATTAAATCCTCTGATTTCGCATACGTATAATACAATTCTCGTAAGCGCTCCGCTGCTTTTACATGCTCAGGCTCTGAAATATGGTTCATTAGTCGACTAACACTTTTTAACACATTAATGGCAGGATATTGCCCTTTATTTGCTAATGTACGGTCTAAAACAATATGACCGTCTAAAATACCACGTACTGTATCGGCAATTGGTTCATTCATGTCATCACCATCTACTAGCACCGTATAAAAGGCTGTAATAGACCCTTTTAAATTTGTCCCTGTCCGCTCTAATAAAGAAGGTAAAATAGCGAATACAGAAGGGGTATAGCCACGTGTTGCGGGTGGCTCTCCAACTGCTAAACCTACTTCACGCTGCGCCATCGCGACACGCGTTACCGAATCCATCATCAGCATGACATTCATCCCTCGATCTCGGAAATATTCCGCAATTGCTGTAGCTGTAAATGCTGCTTTTATACGCATCAATGCGGGTTGGTCACTTGTTGCCGCAACAACAATTGAACGACTTAATCCTTCTGGACCTAAGTCTCGCTCTATAAATTCTCGAACTTCACGCCCACGCTCGCCGACTAAAGCAATAACGTTTAAGTCAGCCTTTGTATTTCGGGCAATCATACCGAGCAATGTACTTTTTCCGACACCGGAACCTGCAAAAATCCCTACACGCTGCCCAGTGCCAATTGTCAACATACCATCAATGGCCTTTACACCAACTTCCATTCGTTCGCTAATTGGCGGACGTGTCATTGGGTTAGGAGGCTGTCGTTCTGTTTGTACTGATACAAGCCCTTTTGGCAATGTATAGCCATCGTATGGATTGCCCATCGAATCTAGTACTTTACCAATTAGCTCTGGACCCACTTTTATTTCTAACGGCTTGCTTGTCCCTTCCACTAAACAGCCGATTGAAATCTCACGCAATGAGGAGAATGGCATTAGGACAACAATTTCATCCCTGAAGCCTACTACTTCAGCTAATATTGTTTGCTGCCCATGCTGCACCGTTTGGACATGTATTTTACAGACATCCCCTATGGAGCTCTCTGGGCCTCGTGACTCAATCATTAAGCCTACTACTCTCGTTACTCGTCCAAATTTTTTGAATGTATTGAGATTGGGTATATGTTCAATTAATTGAGCCGTCTTCATCCATATCAGTCCTTGCTTGTTAAAATTTCATTTAGTTTCAAACGTAGTTCATTCAACTGTTCATCAATTGACACAACGATACGTCCGTGATTCGTTTCGATATAGCTTTCGGTATTTTCCAAGTCTTCATTCACAAAAAATAATAAAGGAACATCTGGCGGGAACATTTCAGCTAATTCATCACGATTTTTCGTAATTAGCTGATAATATGCTGGTGCTACATAAATTTTTATTTCCTTCATTTCCCGCGCCTCTTTTAAGCCGCGTTTTATGATTTCAGTAAATAATTCATTATCTCGTTCTAATGCCACACCAATAATGCGTTCAGCCGCAGTTAAAGCTAGTTCAAGCACAACAAACTCTTGATCATCGATATACTTTTCCGCATTTTGCTGCGCTTGTTCAATCGTCTTGTTGGCAATTTGCAGCGAATGCTCCATTGCTGCATTTGCTTTTTGAATACCTTCCTCATAGCCAGCAGCAAAACCCTCCTCATGGGCCTGCTGCTCTAGCATAAGCTTCTCTTCCTGCCAAATTTGCTTCAATTGCTCAATGGCTTGCAATTGTTCGTCACGATATTGCTCTAGCTGTTGACGTTCCAATTCAATTTGTTGTCTTGCCTCTTCTAAATACATTTCTCGCTCTGCATGAATATCTTCTAATGTTAGATTTTCGAGCTCTTCGATTTCGTTGTTTGCTTGAAAAACGGTCGGTTGAAAAAAATCCTTTATTTCAATTTTAACACCTTGCTCCGCTTCAGTTGACTGTGCTTGTATAGAGCGAATAATTCTAGACAATGACGTCATCCCCTCCACCACGAGCTATAATGATTTCTCCTGCGTCTTCTAAACGTCTAATAACAGCAACGATGCGAGACTGTGCATCCTCTACATCTCTTAAACGCACCGGTCCCATAATTTCCATTTCTTCTTTAAATGTATCTGCCATACGCTGTGACATATTGCGGAAAATAATATCTTTTACTTCATCAGATGATACTTTCATCGATAATAGTAAATCTTCATTTTCACAGTCGCGAATAACACGTTGAATTGAGCGATTATCAAGCGTAACAATGTCCTCGAATACGAACATGCGCTTCTTGATTTCCTCTGCCAGCTCTGGATCTTGAATTTCGAGTGCATCCAAGATTGTTTTTTCTGTTTGGCGATCAACCCCGCTAAGCACCTCAACAACTGCGTCAACGCCACCTGTTTCAGTGTAATCCTGCGTCACAGTAGAGGATAGCTTACGCTCTAAAACAGATTCAATTTCACTAATTACTTCGGGTGATGTCGAATCCATTACGGCAATACGCTTAGCGATATCTGCCTGAACTTCCTGCGGTAATGACGATAAGATGACACCTGCCTGCCCAGGCTCTAAATAAGATAAAATTAACGCAATCGTTTGTGGATGCTCATTTTGAATAAAGTTAAAAATTTGAGCTGGGTCTGCTTTGCGCGCGAAATCAAATGGTCTTACTTGTAATGATGACGTTAGGCGGTTTAAAATGGCCTGCGCTTGATCGCTACCCAACGCTTTTTCTAAAACTGTTTTTGCGTAGCCAATACCACCCTGTGTAATATAATCTTGCGCTAATGCGATATTATGGAATTCCTCAATAATCTCTTCTTTGACATTTGCTTCTACTTTTTTCACACTTGAAATTTCTAATGTTAAGCGTTCAATCTCTTCCTCGCTTAAATGCTTATATACTGAAGCTGACACCTCTGGTCCCAGTGAAATTAAAAGTAGGGCAGCTTTTTGCTTTCCTGTTAATTCCTTATCTCTCTTAGACATAGCCAACCCCCTAATTAATCCTCAGCAATCCAGCTACGCAACAACTTAGCAAAATCATCTGGCTTGTCTTTCGCCATTTTTTCTAATTGCTTACGACGTACTGTAGCTTCTGTTTCTTTTTCTTCTGCAATATCTTCAACAATGATTTTTTCCTGCTGTTCACCAATTGCTGATAGCTCCTCTTCCTCTCTACGCTTACGTGAACGTAGAATAAAGAATACGAGCAGTAAAATTGCAACTAATAACACCCCACCAATTACCCAAATCCACCAAGGAATGGCAGTTGCTTCTGTATCTGCCGCTACATCCTTACCGAAGAACGGTTGTACAGATACAACAATTTTATTAGCGATTGCTTCGTTCGTTAAGTCACCAGCAGCCTCTTTATCAAGCGTTGTACGAACAATCGACGTTAAAAATTGCTCGATATCTGCACGTGCCTCTTCTGATAATGAGGATAAGTCCTCTGGGTTCGGTGGCTCCACCATCACCTGAATACCAATATCACGAATTTTATAGGGACTCTCATGAATTTCTTTACGAATGCGATTGACGTCATTGTTAATTGTTTCTTCCATTCGTTCATACTCACCATCGCCAACAGCACCCTCTACATAATCAGTGAAATTATCTGTCACTTGACCTGCTTCAGGTGTTCCTGTAGCCGTAGCCCCCGAACCTGTATAGGTTTCTGTAATACGTTGGGCACTAATCGCAATTCCCGACATATTTTCTTCATCAACAGGTAGCACTAAGTTTTCTTGTCGATTTTCCTGTTTAAAGTCAATATCTGTCGTGACAGATACAAGCACTTTATCCTGCCCCATTAATGTGCCGAGCATATTTTGAACTTGACGCTGCAAGTCACGCTCAATTGTTTTCTTTATTTGCATCTGTCCATCAACAGTAGCTACAGAGCCAGCGCCAGATACCGCAGCATCCAAATCGTAATGCTCTGCATACTGATTCGTAATTTGAATATTATCTGTCGTTAAATTCGGAATGCTCTTTTCTACTAAACTATATAATGTTTTAATTTGAGCATCTGTAAACTGCTGCCCCGGTGCTGTTTCTAGCATGACCGCAGCCTTTGCTTCTCCTAGCCCATCCTGCAAAAAGACACCTTGCTTTGGCATGGAAATTTGTACGACAGCATTATTGACACCATCAAACTGTTTTAATAAATTCGCAATTTCGGTTTGCGTTGCAGCAAGCTTTAAAACATCGAACTCATTTTCCGTCATCCCGAATCCTGCGTTTTCTGCAAAAAACGAGGTGCTAATGCCACCTGATTGCGGAAAGCCTTGATTTGCTAATGATACTTTCAATGAATCAGCTTGCTTTGCTGGCACTAAAATATTAGTGCCACCCGCTGCGATTTCGTATGTAACTCCTTGCGCATCTAAAACATCTTTAATTTTTCCAACTTCGGACTGTGATAGGTTCGTATACATCGGAACCATTTCTGTACGTGTTGAAAAATATGTAAGCACACTTGCAAATACAATGATTGCAACAAGTGCGCCGAACATTGCACCTTTTTGTTTTTTTGTACGACTCGACCAAAAATTGGTCGAATCGCTTTTTATTTTTGTCAGTCGTTCATTCATTATGAATCCTCCGGTAATAGTGAATGCTATAATTAATTACACCTTGGCTGGCTAATCTTTAGGCAGATTTTTCGAGCGCGGGTTAGAACCAACTCTTTATAATCTACGACATTCGCCAGAGGCTTTAGCTTGATTCAGCGAGACTTTAAGTACCAGCTAAATAAAGAATGTGCTATTCTCGTAGCCATAGAAGTTGAAACCTTATGTACCTGATGCCTCGCTTTTTTGGCACAAAAAATTCTGCTGAATCAAAATAAATTCGCTTCGCTGTAACCGTTCATTATACACTCATTCGCATAATTTCTTGGTATGCCTCAACCGCTTTATTACGAATTTCAATTGTCGCATTTAGTGTAATGCTCGCCTTTTGTGCAGTAATCATTACCTCGTGTAAATCCACATTGCCACCATTAATCAACTTATTTGTCATCGTGTCAGATTGGATTTGTTGTTCATTCACTTGTGCAATGGCTTCTTTCAATGTTGCAGCAAAGTTTTGCTGTGCTTCATAAGGTGTTGCAGTAAGCTTATTTGTTTCTTGTAAGCCTTGCGTTGGAGTAAGCATCGATATAGAATTAATCGCCATATTTTATCACCTTTCCTTCCAATACGTTATTTACCTATTTCTAAAGCTTTTGTCAACATCGATTTATTGGCATTGAATACTGTTATGTTTGCTTCATAGGAGCGTGTTGCCGAGATTAAATCGACCATTTCTTTTAACGGATCTACATTCGCCATTCTTACATAGCCATTTTCGTCTGCGTCGATATGTGTCGGATCATAGACAAGCTTAAATGGCGTTTCGTTATCCTCTTTAATTTGTGATACTTTCACACCATTTCCGACACCTTGCTTCGTCGTTTTCCCCATCGCTACATTTAGGAAGTTGGAAAATTGCCCTTCTTGTGCTGTTAAAGTAACTGTTTTACGGCGGTACGGCTCCCATTCACCATTTACTTGTTTAGCGCGTGTCGTATCCATATTAGCCATATTGGAAGAAATAACATCCATACGGAGGCGTTGTGCGGTTAAAGCGGAGGCCGTTGTATTCATGCTGTGAAAAATTGTC
The DNA here is from genome assembly GCF_038593115.1 of Metasolibacillus sp. FSL H7-0170. Classification (NCBI taxonomy): domain Bacteria; kingdom Bacillati; phylum Bacillota; class Bacilli; order Caryophanales; family Caryophanaceae; genus Metasolibacillus; species Metasolibacillus sp. FSL H7-0170. The sequence continues at coordinate 1,365,553 of NZ_CP151964.1, forward strand.
ATACTTATTTCCCTCCTTTAATGACTGTATTTAATGTATTTAGCTTTCCGTTCACGCGGTCTATAAGCGCGTTGTAGTAAATTGTATTTTCAGCTAATTTCGCTTGCTCTGCATCCATATTTACACCATTGCCATTATGACGAGCACGTAAATTTGCGTAATCAAATACACCTGATTCAAATTGCTTAAACTGAAAATCATAATGACGAATATCATTTTTATTTGCGGCAATTGTTGCATGCCTTGCATTCTCTAGCATGCTTTTAAAGCTTACATCTTTCGCCTTATAATTTGGCGTATCGACATTCGCTATATTATTAGCGATTGTTTTATGTTTTAAAGTTGCATATGAAAGACCGTTTTCTAAATTGCGAATTGTTCCTCCGAATAAATCCAAGCCATTCACCTCTTTTATATATATAGGGTATTCGTCACATTTCGATATAGGTGTTATTAGTTTAATTGTAATTAAGTTAATCCATAGTGTCTATTGTCTTTTAGCTTTTTTAGATAGTCTATAAGAACTATTTTGTTCCATTTTCTCCTCTCCCTTGTCGAAGATTAGAAATGGAATTTATTTGAAAATGATATTTTATTGTCAAGGTTCTACAAATTTTATCAAAAAACACATTATGTATCGCTTACCTCTTAACGAAATCTAAACCAAAAAACCCATTTTTTGTACCAGACTGTTTGGACTAAGTGAAAAAAAGGTCTTATGGGTTTGCCACAAGACCTTTTTACATTTACTTCATTTTGATTTCAGCTAATGCTACTAAAAATTTATCATTTAACACTTTAATATAAGTGCCTTTCATCCCAAGTGAACGAGATTCGATTACTCCAGCAGACTCTAACTTACGTAATGCGTTAACAATAACCGAACGCGTAATCCCCACACGGTCTGCAATTTTTGAAGCTACAAGTAACCCTTCATGACCATCTAACTCCTCAAAAATATGCTCAATTGCTTCAAGCTCAGAGTATGATAATGAATTAATCGCCATTTGTACAACAGCTTTCGAGCGAGCCTCTTCCTCAATAACCTCAGCTTTTTCACGTAAAATTTCCATGCCAACTACAGTTGCACCGTACTCCGCTAAAATTAAGTCATCATCGTTAAATTCATCGTTAATACGAGCAAGAATTAGTGTGCCTAGGCGCTCACCACCGCCAATAATCGGCACAATTGTCGTTAAGCCAGAAGCAAATAAATCTTTATTTTCAACTGGGAATGCCGTATGTTGATTGTTAATATCTAAGTTTGGCGACGTTTCTGTGATGTTAAAAAGGTTTTGCGTATATTCTTCTGGGAATTGACGCTCTGCAAACATTTTCTTCATGCGCTCATTTTCGATTTGTTGATGGATTGATAGACCTAAAAGCTTGCCTTTACGACTAACAATAAAGACGTTAGAATCGATAATATCGCCTAATGTATCTGCCATTTCTTTGAAATTTACTGGCTTACCAGCAGATGCTTGTAGCAGTGCATTAATTTTTCTTGTTTTTGATAATAAATTCATTTTTTATAGTCCTCCTAAGGCTATTTCTCTATTTACGTAATATTCTAAAGGTTTTTATAATTTATAGCAATTATCTATATTGTAAAGTTCTTTACAGCAATTGTTATCTATAAAATAAATTGTGACAAGTCTTTATTTTTTACGATATTGCCTAATTTCTGATCGACATAGGCTGGTGTTATCTCAATATGCGCTGGTGCAATTTCTGATGCTTCGAAGGAGAGCTCTTCTAATAGGCGCTCTAAAATTGTATGCAAACGTCTAGCACCAATATTATCCGTTTCTTGATTTACTTCCGTTGCAATTTCGGCTATGCGATCGATTGCATCCTCCGAAAAGTCAATCGTGACAGCTTCCGTTTCTAAAAGGGCTTTATATTGTAAAATAAGCGATTGGTCTGGCTCCTGTAAAATACGTACAAAGTCAGCCTTTGTCAGCTTCTCAAGTTCTACACGAATTGGGAAGCGCCCTTGTAGCTCAGGTATTAAATCGCTCGGTTTGGACATATGGAATGCACCAGCCGCTACAAATAAAATATAATCCGTTTTTACAGGACCATATTTTGTTGTTACTGTAGAGCCTTCAACGATTGGTAAAATATCACGTTGCACTCCCTCACGTGAAACATTCGCTGAGGAACCGCTATCCTTACTCGCAATTTTATCAATTTCATCAATAAAGATAATACCTGTCTGCTCAGCACGATGAATTGCTTCGGCAGTTAACTCATCCGTATCAATTAATTTGTTTGCCTCCTCTAACGCTAAAATGCGACGTGCGTCTTTTACCTGCACCTTTCGCTTCTTCGTTTTCTTAGGCATTAAATTGGTCAACATATCTTGCATGCCACTCATCTGCATTTCCATACCAGGCATATCAAGTAACGGTGCTGCCTGCTCAGTTACTTCGATTGTTACCCATTGATTTTCAAGCTTCCCCTCTGCTAAATCTGCTGCAATTTGACTACGGCGTGAGCGAACTTCCGCTTCTTCCGTCGAATTTTCATCTTCCGCCTGCTCTGGCTTTTGTCCAAAAAGCATTTCCCATGGGTTTTGCTGCGCTTTCGCTTTCTTTTTTGAAGGTGCAAGCAATTTAACAATTGCTTGATTTGCTAGCTTTTCTGCCTCATCTTGAACTGTAGCAAGCATTTCTTCTTTGACAAGACGCAAAGAAGCTTCAACTAAATCGCGAACCATTGATTCTACATCGCGACCTACATAGCCTACTTCTGTAAATTTCGTCGCCTCTACTTTAATAAACGGCGCTTTCGTTAATTTGGCAATGCGCCTTGCGATTTCAGTTTTCCCAACACCTGTTGGACCAATCATTAAAATGTTCTTTGGGATAATTTCATTTTTCATTTCATCATTCAACAAAGAGCGACGATAGCGATTACGAAGCGCAATAGCTACTGCACGCTTTGCCTCATTTTGTCCAACGATGTATCGATTCAAGTGCTCAGTAATTTGTCTTGGCGTTAAATTAGTCGTCATTATAGCGCCTCCACGATAATATTATGGTTTGTAAATACACAAATATCAGCTGCTGTCGTTAAAGCTGCTTCCGCTATTTGCTGTGCCGTTAAATGCTCACCTGCATGCTTTTTCAAGGCACGCCCTGCTGATAATGCATAGTTGCCGCCTGAACCAATTGCTAAAATGCCATCGTCAGGCTCGATGACCTCACCTGTGCCAGATACTAGAAGTAAGGTTGACTGGTCCATGACGAGAAGCATCGCCTCTAATTGACGCAACATTTTATCACCACGCCACTGCTTCGCTACTTCGACAGCTGCACGCTGTAAATTGCCGTTATACTCATTAAGCTTACCTTCAAACATCTCAAACAAAGTAAAAGCATCAGCCACTGAACCAGCGAAGCCTGCTAGCACCTTGCCATTAAACAGACGTCTGACCTTTCTTGCTGTATGTTTCATCACAACAGCATTTCCTAGTGTTACTTGACCATCTCCAGCCATTGCACAGCCACCATTATGGTGAATGGCAAAAATCGTTGTGGCATGTATTTGCCCCATATTGATTCCTCCTTAAGCTCTAGGATGTGTATTCATATAGGTGCTGCGTAAATGCTCCTTCGTTACATGCGTATACACTTGTGTCGAAGAAAGGTGCGCATGCCCTAATAATTCCTGCACAGTACGCATATCTGCACCATTGTTTAGTAAATGTGTGGCAAATGAATGCCTAAGCATATGTGGATAGAGCTTCGTATGCAGGCTTGCTTTATTCACCATTTCATTTAATATGTGACGTACACCCCGAGGAGTAAGTTCGCCACCTCTCATATTCACAAAAACAGAAGAATGATTCATATTTTTCATTATATGCGGTCGTGCTTCTTCAATGTAAGTTTGTAGTGCTCTATGAGCATATTCACCAAATGGTACGATACGCTCCTTACGTCCTTTTCCCATGACGCGAATAATTGAATAATGAAAATCGATATGTCCTATCTCCAATGCTGTGCATTCACTTACCCGAATACCTGTTGCATAAAGCAGTTCCAATAAGGCGATATTGCGGAGCGATTGAAAATCTTGGCCTTGATTTGCTTCAAATAATTGTGTTAGCTCTTCCTCATAAAAAAAGTTTGGAAGTCGTTCCTCTTTTTTCGGGTGGTACAATGAGCGAAAAGATGAATCATCCAAATTAAATTCTCGATGTAAATAGCGAAAAAAGGAACGAATCGAAGATATTTTTCTTGAAATAGAAGCCCTCGCTTTTTTTTCTTCGTAGAGCTTTGTCACGTATAATCTTGCATGAATATATTCTACATCTTGTAAATTGTCGATGCCTTCTGTCTGTAAAAATGTTAAAAAATGCTGAATATCCGCTTCATACTCCCGCACTGTGTGGACAGAGAAATTTTTTTCAATTTGCACATAGCGAATGAATTGGTGTAGTAATTCATTTTGCTGAGAACTTGACATAACGTAGCCTCCTTCGAGCGGAGCAAATTAATTACATACTGACACTATACCTTAACTAAAAAATTAGCAAGTAAAATGTGCATGAATTTTAAAAAATCAATACATTTTGTCAATTGCATAGATAAAGCCCTTCAAATTATACAATTCAAAGGGCTTTTTCACAATTAGATTGTTTTCGAGTTCACAAAATTACGAATTGTTTCCAATGCGCGATTGGCATGACGCTCTGCACGCTCCGCCTTTGCTTTAATGCGTTCACCTAAATCTGGGAACAAGCCAAAATTAACATTCATCGGCTGGAAGTTTTTTGAATCAGCTTCCGTAATATAGCGTGCCATTGAACCAAGCGCTGTTTCCTCAGGGAAGTATAATAGCTCCTCCCCCTTTGCTAAACGTGCCGCATTAATACCTGCAATTAAACCGCTACCTGCTGATTCAACATAGCCTTCTACTCCAGTCATTTGACCTGCAAAGAAAATATTTGGCTGCGCCTTTAATTGATATGTTTTCGTCAACACTTTTGGAGAGTTGATAAATGTGTTGCGGTGCATCACACCATAACGTACAATTTCAACATTTTCCAAGCCAGGAATGAGCTGTAGCACTTCCTTTTGCGGACCCCATTTCAAATGTGTTTGGAAGCCAACAATATTGTATAAAGTACCTGCTGCATCATCTTGGCGTAATTGAACAACAGCATATGGGCGCTTACCTGTTTTCGGATCTTCTAGACCGACTGGTTTCATCGGACCAAAGAGCATCGTCTTCTCACCGCGCGCTGCCATTACCTCGATAGGCATACAGCCTTCGAAATAGATTTCTTTTTCAAATTCCTTTAACGGTACAACTTCCGCTTCAATCAACGCTTGACGGAAACGCTCAAATTCTTCCTTTGTCATCGGGCAATTTAAGTATGCCGCCTCGCCTTTATCATAACGCGATTTCAAATATACTTTATCCATATCAATTGAATCTTTTTCGATAATTGGTGCTGCCGCATCATAAAAATATAAATAATCCTCGCCTGTTAAAGCTTGAATCTTTTCCGCTAATGCTGGTGATGTCAATGGCCCTGTCGCAATAATTGTAATACCTTCAGGGATCTCTGTTACTTCCTCTTGAATCACTTCTACTAGAGGATGATTTTTAACAGCATCTGTTACATAGCCAGCAAACTCATGACGGTCTACTGCAAGTGCACCGCCAGCTGGTACAGAGCAGCCATCCGCCGCTTTCATAATAACTGAATCAAGTATACGCATTTCCTCTTTAATAACGCCTACCGCATTTGTTAAAGTATTCGCACGTAAAGAGTTGGAGCATACAAGCTCTGCAAATTTATCGGTATGGTGAGCAGGTGTTTGCTTCACTGGACGCATTTCGTAAAGGCGTACTTTCACACCGCGCTTTGCTATTTGCCATGCTGCTTCACTACCAGCTAAGCCCGCACCAATAACGTTTACAATTTTTTCTGACATATTACTTACCAACTTTCTATTGTGATGGTGTTTCCTCATAATCACAATCTGTATTCGTACACTGAATTTGTACACCTTTTTTCAGTTTCTTTTCAACTAATAAGGAGCTGCATTTTGGACATGGTCGATTAATTGGCTTATCCCACGAAACGAATTCACATTCAGGATAACGATTGCAACCGTAAAATAATCGCTTCGTTTTGCTTTTACGCTCGACAATCTCGCCTTCCTGGCATGTAGGGCATTTCACACCAATTGGCTTCATAATTGCCTTTGTATTACGGCAATCTGGGAAGTTTGAGCAAGCCATAAATTTGCCATAGCGTCCAAGCTTGTATACCATCGGGGCTCCACATTTATCGCAATCTTCTCCTGCTGGCTCATCCTTAATTTCGATTTTTTCCATTGCTTCATCAGCATGCTTTACACTTTTTTCGAAATCTTTATAGAACGCATCAATTACCTGTACCCAGTTCGTAATCCCTTCCTCTACACCGTCAAGATCCTGCTCCATTTTTGCCGTAAATTCAATGTTGATAATTTCCGGGAAAAATTCAAGTACAAGCTGGTGAACGATTTCTCCAAGCTCAGTAGGTACAAAACGCTTCGCGTCAAGCTGTACATAGCCACGCTTTTGGATTGTATCTAACGTAGGCGCATATGTGGAAGGTCGTCCTATGCCTAATTCCTCTAAAGTTTTAACTAAGCGAGCCTCAGAGTAGCGAGGTGGTGGCTGTGTAAAATGCTGTTTCGGTTCAATTTCTAAAGCCTTTACTTCATCGCCCACTTCCATCTCTGGCAGAAGCTTTGTTGTTTCTTCTGTTTGGTCATCTGTACCTTCTATATAAAGCTTCATAAAGCCTGGGAATTTCACGTGCGAGCCATTCGCTCGGAATTTCACATCACCGTTTAATAAATCAACGGAAACGGTATCTAAAATAGCAGGGGCCATTTGACTAGCGATAAAACGCTCCCAAATCAAGCGATATAAACGTAGCTGGTCACGGCTTAAGACAGCTTTTAAATCATCTGGCGTGCGCATCGTACTCGTCGGACGTATCGCCTCATGCGCATCCTGTGCATTCGATTGCTTTTTCGCCTGTTTCGATCCCGTTGCAATATATTCTTTACCGTATTTCGTGTCGATATATTGCACTGCCTCCGTCTTTGCAGTTTCTGAAATACGCGTCGAATCTGTACGCATATACGTAATTAGACCGACTGTACCCTCTTTTTTACCAATGTCAATACCCTCATATAGTTGCTGTGCTAGCATCATCGTTTTCTTTGCACGGAAATTCAGCTTACGCGCTGCTTCTTGTTGTAATGAAGAGGTTGTAAAAGCAGGTGCGGCATTGCGTCTGCGCTCCTTTTTAATCACATCTGTGACTGTGAAGTACTCACCCTTTATATTTTTCAATATTTCCTTCACTTGCTCTTCGTTTGTAAGCTTAATTTTCTCCGCTCCAGTCCCATAATAAAGCGCATCAAATTGCTTTTTACTTTTTTCGAACATACCCTCGATTGTCCAATATTCTTCTGGAACAAAATGAGTGATTTCATGTTCTCTGTCGATAATTAAACGTAATGCAACAGACTGTACACGCCCAGCAGATAAGCCTTTCTTTACTTTCTTCCACAAAATGGGGCTAATATTATAGCCAACAAGACGGTCTAAAATACGTCGTGCCTGTTGTGCATCCACTAAGTCCATATCAATAGGGCGCGGGTTTTTAAAGGATTCCAAAATAGCATCCTTTGTAATTTCATTGAAAACGACGCGGCAATCCGATTCGATATCGATATTTAAAGCTGTTGCTAAATGCCAAGCAATCGCTTCTCCTTCGCGGTCGGGGTCAGATGCGAGATAAATTTTCTTCACTTTTTTTGCTGCCGTTTTTAATTCTTGTAAAACAGGTCCTTTACCACGAATGGTAATGTACTTAGGTGTGTAGTTATTATCCGTATCAATTCCTGTTTGACTACGCGGTAAATCGCGTACATGTCCTATAGAAGCTTTTACTTTATATTTTTTTCCTAAGTATCGTTCAATTGTTTTTGCCTTTGCAGGCGATTCCACTATTACTAAATAATCTGCCATTCATTTCTTTCCCCCTTAGAGAGGTTACTCATTTTATATTTAATACGCCATGGCGTCTCCATTACCTTTTTATTGGCGTCAAGTTTATTATAGCTTTGCTGAAATAAAGCTCTCGTTTACTGCATCTATTTGAAGGAGCAGACTTTTCTAGCCCAATCGAGCAGCCTGAAACTCCATGTAACCGAAGCTTAATTGATTGCACAAAATTTTGTGAACTACAAAGCATACCTGTTGCAAAATGTATAACAGATTGAGAGAGATTGCAACTTTTTTTCAATATTTCATTTGAAACATTTGTAACTCTTCAACAATTTGCTGTCCATTCCATACTGGAATTGCACCTTCTTTTAATAAATTATTCGTTCCTTTTGATTGCTCTGAATGAATGGGTCCTGGTACAACGAAAACATCTTTGCCATGCTCCAACGCATGGTCTGTTGTAATAAGAGTGCCACTTTTCATCGCTGCCTCAGTTACTACTAAAGCACAGCTCAAGCCACTAATTATTCGATTACGCATCGGGAAATGCCATTTCTTTGGTCCCATATACGGTGGGTATTCTGTCAATAATAGATGCTCGCTCACTATTTTAGCCGCAAGATTTTTATTTTCCTTTGGATATAGATGGGCAAAACCATGTCCTACGACAGCGATTGTACTACCGCCTAATTCAATTGTCATCTGATGTGCTAATGTATCTGCTCCTTTTGCAAGTCCACTCACTATTACATATTGCTCAGCAATTAAAGGTGGCAATATCGATTGTAGAGCAATTGACGAATAATTTGTCGAATTGCGTGATCCAATACAAGCAATTTTTTGACGCTGCAATAAATCAATATGCCCTTGTACATAGATGACTGTAGGAGCATCGCTAAGCTGCAACAGACTTTTCGGATAATTCTCACTCGTAAAAGGTATTGCATGCATATTATGCTGCTCATAATACACTTTAAAGGGTGTATTTGCAGCTTTATTATAATTTACTTTTAATATTTGAGCTGTTTGTAGTTGGATTTGAAGTATTTGTGCAAGCTCTTTTGCCGAAATGAATTGCAATTCGTGCAATGTCTGTATTGCACATAATAGGCGCTGAAGTTTATTTAATGGCAGGGGATAAACATAATGCAACGCTAATAATTGCTGTATTTCTTTTTGATTTAGCATGTCATCGCTCCTTCAAGCAGTGAAGTACTATGACCGCATAGCAATGTTTAGGGACGTTTCGTCTGAGTTTTATCAAAATTAATCACAGTAGGCAACCTGTTATAAAAGATAAATACTGAATCTAACAGATTTTTGAATTTATAACCAATTTTTCACTGCATTAAAGAATGAGTTAGATTTTGCAAACAGCCCCTAAAATATAGCGTATGGGGATACAGCTATATTAAGAAAAGTGTAGCTTAAATCTACAAGAAAAGCCATAAAATTGAGTACTTATCACCTTTACAAACTACATTCCTTTTATCAATTACACCTTGGCGTAATTGCGTCGGGATTTTAAATTGTACTTGCACATCTGTACCTGTCGCTACGCTTTCGGTATAAAAAACATTGCTGAATGGTTCGATTTTTAATAAAACACAAACAAAGCGTCCGAAAAGCGTGCTAAGCACTGTTTTTTCGGACGCCCCTATTCAATTAGTGTGTTTTACACTTCTCGTATAGACCTTTTTCTTTAATTACACGAATTAATGTTTCACCGATAACAGATGGTGTATCTGCTACTTCAATACCCGCTGCATTCATTGCTTTAATTTTTTCTGCAGCTGTACCTTTACCACCTGAGATAATCGCACCAGCATGTCCCATACGTTTACCTGGAGGTGCTGTTTGACCACCGATAAAGCCTACAACTGGCTTTGTCATGTTTGCTTTTACCCACTCAGCCGCTTCTTCCTCAGCCGTACCACCGATTTCCCCAATCATTACAACTGCATATGTCTCTGGGTCATCATTGAACGCTGATAATACGTCGATAAAGTTTGTCCCATTTACAGGGTCGCCACCGATACCAACAGCTGTTGTTTGACCGATACCTGCTTGTGACAATTGGTGTACAGCTTCATATGTTAATGTACCTGAGCGTGATACAACGCCAACATGTCCTTTTGTATGAATGTAGCCAGGCATAATTCCGATTTTACATTCATCAGATGTAATAACACCTGGGCAGTTTGGCCCTATTAGGCGTGTCTTTTTGCCTTCCATATAGCGCTTTACATTTACCATATCAAGAACAGGGATGTGCTCTGTAATACAAATTGCCATATCTAAGTCAGCGTCAACTGCTTCCATAATAGCATCTGCCGCAAATGGTGCTGGTACGTATATAACAGATACGTTCGCTCCAGTAGCTTTAACCGCTTCTTCAACAGTGTTGAAAACTGGAACTCCTTCTACTTCTAAGCCGCCTTTACCCGGTGTTACACCAGCTACGATTTTTGTACCGTATTCAAGCATTTGCTTCGTATGGAAAAGTGCAGTTTCACCCGTAATCCCTTGTACGATTACTTTCGTGTCTTTATTAATATAAACACTCATTAATTCTCCCTACCTTCCTTAGCCTACAAGTCCTACGATTTTTTGTGCGCCATCAGCCATAGAGTCTGCAGCGACAATATTTAAACCAGATTCATTTAATAATTTTTTACCAAGCTCTACGTTTGTACCTTCTAAACGCACTACTAATGGAATTGTTAACCCTACTTGTTTCGTCGCTTCAATAACACCCTCTGCGATAACGTCACACTTCATAATACCACCGAAAATGTTAACGAAAATTCCTTTTACATTCTCGTCAGATAGGATAATTTTAAACGCTTCTGTTACTTTTTCTGCTGTAGCGCCGCCCCCTACATCTAGGAAGTTTGCTGGTTGACCGCCGTAATAGCTAATCGTATCCATTGTCGCCATCGCTAAACCAGCACCGTTCACCATACAGCCGATGTTACCATCTAATGAAATATAGCTTAAGTCATATTTAGAGGCTTCGATTTCTTTTGGATCTTCCTCATCAAAATCGCGTAATTCAACGATATCTTTATGTCGATATAATGCGTTTGCATCGAAGTTGAATTTCGCATCAAGTGCTACAACTTCATCATCACCTGTTACAACTAACGGGTTGATTTCAACGATTGATGCATCTTTTTCTACAAATGCTTGATATAAACCTAGCATTAATTTAACCGCTTTATTCACTAATTTCGTTGGAATATTCATGTTGAATGCCATACGACGTGCTTGGAATCCTTGTAAGCCTACAACTGGATCAATAATTTCTTTGAAGATTTTTTCAGGTGTATTTTCTGCCACTTCTTCAATATCCATACCGCCTTCTTCAGAACCCATTAAAGTTACGCGAGAAGTAGCACGGTCAAGCACTAAGCCTAAGTAATATTCCTTGCGAATATCTGATCCTTCTTCAATGTAAAGTCGTTTTACTTCTTTACCTTCTGGACCTGTTTGGTGTGTTACTAATATTTTACCAAGTAGTTCTTTCGAGTAAGTACGCACTTCTTCAAGATTTTTTGCGATTTTTACACCGCCAGCCTTACCGCGACCACCTGCGTGAATTTGTGCTTTAACAACTGTTACGTTAGCGCCTAGCTCTTTTGCTACTTTCACAGCTTCATCTGGAGAAAACGCTACTTTCCCTTTCGGCACAGCAACGCCATACTTTCTCAAGATTTCCTTCCCTTGATACTCATGGATATTCATAATCCATCCTCCTATCAGACAATTTGGATATTATTTTAATTACCATCATCTATTCTATACAAACATTCTGACAATGTCTATAATTGTCTTTAATGCGGAATTTTCAATCAATTATACTGTATTATTCTCGAAATATTATTTGTATTTGTTATAAGACAGCAAAAATGCTACTAACTGCGTCGTTTTAACTCATTATGCTCACGGTCCAGATGATAAATAAAGGCGAATACTTCTGCCACAGCCTGATATAATTGCTCTGGTATCGTTTCGTTTAAATCAAGCTGCCCTAATAATTCGACAAGATTCGGGTCCTCATGAATTGGCACATTATGCAACGAGGCTTGCTCTAAAATATTTTCTGCAATTTTCCCTTTCCCTTTTGCAACAACCTTCGGACCAGCACTTTCAGATGGGTTATAAGTTAGAGCAATTGCTTCTTTTCTAACATATTTCCTTTCACTCATACGCGAATATCCACCCCACTACGCTCCTCAACTTGCTCTTTTATAGTTTGTCCAGCTTGCTCTTGTAGCGCGCTTTCAAACTGCTTTATAAATACACCAGACAATTGATAGTCCTTGCTAGCCAAGCCTTCTTTCAAGGATTTTTTTAGTGGTTCTGCTAATGGCGTTAACCCCAAGTTATCATTAAAAAGCGTCACCGTGACGATGCGATTTTGTACCTGCATATCGATTACCGTTTCTTGCAATGATTCCATATGCAAATAAAAGAGAACACGTGCGTAATTAGCATCAATTTTACCATCCTCTTTCATACGACCGTTCCACTGCAATGTTGCATCCATTCGCTTTCCAAAAAACTCTAGGGGCACTTGCATAACAAGCTGATGCTGATGTCCATTTTCACCCGATAATAACTGCATACCGTTCATGCGTGTCATCACCATTTCTGCTGCATCGCGCAATGCGGGTGGCGTTGTCATATCCTGAATAAGCGCTAATAGCTGCGGCTTTAACTGTCCTGCAATAGCCTGCATATCCGTTGCCTTATTTTGCAGTGCTGCCTCATAGCTTATACCTAGTCCCTTTAAAACTGTTTTCATCGCCTGTTCCATCGCCTTGCTATCAATAGCTGATTGAAGCTGGGCATCAGCTTGTGTTAGCTGTGACTGAATCACAGGCTGCGACATATTTTTTGCCTCCTGTACAATATTGCGCAGCAACAACTCTTGACTATGCGCTGTGAGCTCGGGCTTTATCATCGAAAGTATTTGCTCCTTCGTTGATAAGCCTTGCTCATTATTCGTAAAAAGCTGCGCTGTCGTATTATTCGCATAAGCTTTGAGTAGCTCTGTTTGCAGTTGCTGAGCAAAGGTTGTTAGTGCTTGCTGGCTTTGTGGTAGCTGTGAAAAGCGCGTAACAAGCTGCTGTAAATGCTCTTTTTGCGCTGTCATTAGTAGGCTGTCCCCTGCGATAAAAGCGCGTACCTGCTCCGCAATTGCAGCACTTTGCTCAGGTTTTACTTGTACAATTTGCGTTAATAACTGCCCTGCGCTATTTAAGGGGGCTTGCCCTTGTGCCTGTTGTCCTTGCCAATTAGCAAGAGTCGCATTTTGCGGTACAACGCTCGCTTGCTTGAGTAGCTGTAAAAACTGCAATCGCTCACTAATATTTGCTGTTGTATCGCTTAGTAATTGCACTGCACGCGCTAGCATTGTACCGCCTAGTTCGACATCAAAGGGCTTAGCAATTGCCTGCAACTGCTGTATAACAGATGTTTTTAATTGTTCATTGCCTGCTGTTGAAGTCGACAATTGCTGTAATAAATTTTGTAATGCTGTCGACATACCGTCTGTTTTTGCTCCTTGCACTAATGCCTGAAAAACTTGATTTGTAAAGGGCATTTTCAATTCAACCATGCGTTGCATCGCCAAAAGAGCATCCTGCTTCGACACACCTTCTGGCAAGCTTTTCATCCATTGCTCGGCCTGTATAAGCTGTTCCTTTGAAATCGGAATTTGCTGCTTCATAAAATAGCTTAGCACTTGCTGCATATCCGCTGTTTTTGGTAAATTCATTGTTTCTAACAACTGTGCCATTTGTTGTGTTGGTGTTAAAGTGGAGGACATCGGATTCGATACGACTTTTAGCTCCGTTTGTGTCCCACTCGTATTTGTCACCTGAAAGAAGTGCGCGTCACCAACTTTCAATGGCACTTCTAATTTCGCTATTAATTTATTATTACCCACCTGTATTTCTGCCATTTGGTCAGGATAAAGTTGTTTAATTGTACCGTGAAATATTTGTCCTTGCTTTAATGTGAGCGGCTGATTCGTTGCTGTTATTTGCGCTTGTTGCGCAATTGGATTAAATGATGTAGATGTCATACAATCACCCTTTCATCATAGATTTTATCGGCTCAAAGCTTACACGATGGTGAATGGTAGGTCCATATTTGGCAAGCGCCTCTAGATGCTGCTTCGTTCCATAGCCTGCATGCTGCCCGAATCCATATTGTGGGAATTCCTTTGCCAGCTCCTCCATATAATCATCACGCGCTGTTTTAGCTAATATAGAAGCAGCTGCAATCGCTAAGCTTTTTGCATCCCCTTTAATAATAGACTGTTGTGGTACAGTAATTGGCAATGTCATCGCATCCGCTATTACAAAATTTGGCTTCATTTTTAACGCTAATACACTGCTCGCCATCGATTGCTTCGTTGCCTCATAAATATTGAGTGTATCAATCATTTGGGCACTTTGAAAATGGATGCTGTAGCTAAGCGCATGTTCCTTCACTAATATACTCATACGTGCTCTCGCTTCTTTCGTTAATTGCTTTGAGTCATTTAAACCGAGTAAAGCCTGACAATTTTCAGGTAAAATAACGGCTGCCGTAACAACTGGACCAGCAAGTGGCCCACGTCCTGCCTCGTCTACACCTGCAACGAGTTGTCCAAACTGCGCATCAAAGGCAATCTTTGCATCATGTGTTTGCTGTAGTAGCTGCTGCTTATCCATGCGCTTTAAAAATTGCTGCCATGCTTTTTGCACACCTGCCCGCTCATCATATTGGATTGCCTTCATCCACGGCTCTTGCTTTGTGGCTGCTTTCAAAGCAACTGTAATTTCCTTAATCGTCTGCATATTTCATAACCTCGTCTCTACTACGTATATCGGCTTATTTTTCTTATTATAAAACAAAATCAATTACACTGCGGCGAACTTGCTCAATTAAAATAAAGGGCTTGTGAGGAAATGCTACACCTCACAAGCCCTTCTCTTTTTCAAAACTACTCTTCTTGAAACTGGGTTATCCGATATAAAAATGCGGCAAATTGGGCACGTGTTACAGGCTCGCCTGGTCGGAAATTCCCATTATCGCCAAATGCGATGCCTTCACGTTCTAACACTGCAATATAGCCTGCACTCCAATGCTGGCTGTCCACATCCGCAAATGAGCTTGTACCCTCTGGAGTTAAACCTAGCACACCAGCGAGCACCTTCGCTAGCTGTGCGCGTGTCATTTTTTCTGCTGGCAAAAATTCACCATTTTTCCCATCTATAATGCCTGCCTGTTGTAAGACAGTAATTTCTTTATAGTAGGGATGGGTTGGTGACACATCTGAAAAATGAATGGCTGTTCGCACTTTTTCAAATGCAAATGCCCTTGTTAGTAATGCCGTTACATGCATACGACTAATTGCCTCATTCGGACGGAAAGTACCGTCTTCATAGCCTTGAATAATGCCAAGTGCTACTAACTCATGCACAATTTCATTTGCCCAATGGCTTTCCATATCGCTAAATACCATGCTAGGTAGTGGCGACTCTTGCGCTGTTTCAGATTCCTCTTGCGGCAATTTTATCCACTTCGCATAAAGCTCGATATTTTCTCGAACAAGCGTCTCCTCTTCCCATCGTTTTGTTAATGCTTTATCTTGATACCAGCCATCAAAACGATAGCCCTCCCTTGTTGGTACAGGTAAATCGCTTATCTTTGTATTATAAGTAATTTCAATTGGTTCAAGTATTGTTCCATCATTCGTGTGCAAAATGATTTTTACCGTTGATGGAGGTGAATAGCTGCCTCGGATTGGCGGTACATCCTTTGATTTCACCTGTATTTTTACTATATTGCTAATTATTGCTGCTGTTTTAGTACCTGTTGCATTATTATCTGTATTTGTCACAATACAGTAATAATAGACTTCTTCTTCCACATTTGTTGGTGCTAAATATGTTGCATTTGTAGCACCGTTTATTAATGTGCTATTGTTCGTGTCATTTGTTGTACTGCTATACCATTGATAACTCAAGGAGACGCCTCCACTTGCCACTACACTCAATATAGCAGCCTCTCCTCTATTCACTATTTGATTTGCTGGCTGCGTAATAATGCTAGGTGTTGTCGCATTTGTTAAAGCATTTACTTGCACCTTTGCTACATCACTAGTCGTTGTTGTTATTTGATTGCCTGTTGCACTGCTGTCCGTGTTCGTTACAACGCTGTAGTAATAGGTAATTCCCTCTGTATTTGTTGGTGCTAAATAACTTGCATTTATTGCTCCGTTTATTGGCATCCCCTTATTTGCAACATTTGTTGCGCTACTATACCATTGGTAGCTGAGTGATGCACCTCCACTTGCTATTACACTTAATATAGCAGGCTCTCCTATATTTACAGTTTGATTTGCTGGTTGCAGCATAACGCTTAGTTTTTCTGCATGAGTTAAGGCATTTACTTGCACCTTTACTACATCACTAATCTCCGTTGCTGTCTTTTGACCAGTCGCATTGTTATCTGTATTCGTCACAATGCAGTAGTAATAGGTTGTTCCCTCTATACTTGTCGGTGCTTCATAGCGGGGATTTGTTGCTCCATCTATTAGCACACCATCGTTCGGGTCATTTGTTGTAGCGCTATACCATTGATAACTCAATGTTCCGCTACCATTTGTCGTTGCATCTACATGAAGCAATGGAGGGGCACTTCCCTCTAGAATTATTGCTCCACTTGGTTGCTTAGTAATCATTGGTGGGGCTACGTTTATTTTGGCTATAACTTCCATCTTAGCCGGATTACTCACTGCTGTTTTACCGCCGTTTCGATTTGCTACAACAGCGTAATAATAGGTAGTACCCTCCACTCCTGTTGGTACAATATAAGTTGGACTTGTTGCGCCATCTATAATTGTACCAGTTGTGTTATTATTTATTGAGTTACTATACCATTGATAGTTCAATGGCCCACCATCGCTAACAGTCGCTCCTACATTTATTGTCGGATTTGCATCATCTACTGTAACTGTTGCCCCTACAGGATGTAAATCAATAACTGGTGTAGCTAAATTGTTAGTAGAAAACGAGATAAGATGTTGAACTTTCCCAGGGTTTGTATAGCTTTCACTAAGCAGCCCTCCGCCTCTATCTTCAGATAATATAAAGCTAATTTGGTAATTATCAGTTGGTCTAATCTGTGAATTAATTATCTCAATATTTTTCCAAATTTGTTGCATTGTATTTATATTATTAAAAAGCTTCTTAGTTTGACCGACAGTTCTTGTAATAAATATATCATCTTCTAGCACTTCTTCTGTAATAAATACCTCCATACTAAAATCCCCTGAAATTTTTGATAGAAAGGAAGTATCCAATAATATTTTTCCATTCTCAACCTTCACAGTGGCATTTGTAATTTCTGCAAATTCCTGCTCCCCACCGTCAATGATTAATTGTATCCAGTCTACAGTGAGCGCCCAACCCGTATTAACATTGCCTGTGGCTTTATAATAATGATGGATTGTTAGCCCAGCATAATTATCCCCCTGCGCAATTCGGCTCCATTCATTCGCCTGAAAGGGCAGAACTGTGGTACTCCATTTATTATTTTCACCAACAAGTGTGCCAAGATACGATTGACTAGGTATTTCCCTTTTGTAAATGTCTGTGAGGGAAATCCATGGAAATGGTGTATAATTTGGACCAAGTACTATATCAGATGGATTACTTGAAAAATAAACTCGATTCCACTCACCAGTACTAGTTATTTGCGGCCTATATTCATCTACATCATAGGCGCGAATAAGTAGGTGAGCGTTTTTTTGCGGTAAATTTGTAACATTTTCAATTTTAACTTCAATTGGATATTTTGAATCAACATTTGAATTAGCATTTTTTAATTCAATATCTAAATCACCATCTGCCACACTATCAGCATTTCCCCCTCCCCAATTATCTGTGTCAGTAAAGTAAGTTGAACCAGTTGCATTTGCTGGGGTGGTTATTCCTAGCAGCGTGCCTATTACTAAAATGCCAACTATAAAAAAGAATTTTTTTCGCATTCTTGACTATCCTCTCTATATTTCATTTTTATATAAATCCAATATATACAACCAAGGTTAAAATTAGGTTAAAAAATAAAAATAGACGGCTATCGAAAAAAGTCACCTCGATAGCCGTCTATTTTATTGTTCTATAAATGCATCTTTCTCTAATTGCTCGTCCACAAAATCAAATGTTAACTTTCCTAAATGCTGGCTGCGAATGTCGCGCACAATTAGCTCAGCTACTTGGTCGTAATCAATTTCGCCACCTTGTCCGAATACACGACGCAGTTTTCCGATGTGGTCGAATGTTTCGACTAAGTCCTCATGTACAAAGGATAGCCCATAGCGTTCCTCCATACGTGTAGGATAGTGTAATGCTAAAAAGCGCAGGCCGTATACTGCTAAGTCTTCCATATTGGTAATCGTATCTTTAATGGCTCCTGTTAATGCTAGCTTATAACCAATTTCTTGATCTTCAAATTTCGGCCATAAAATGCCGGGGGTATCAAGCAGCTCTAGCTCTTTCGCTACTTTAATCCATTGCTGTGCCTTTGTAACACCCGGTGTATTACCCGTTTTGGCAATATTCTTCTTAGCTAAGCGATTGATGAGCGTTGATTTCCCTACGTTTGGAATGCCGACAATCATCGCACGAATAGCACGTGGCTTCATACCCTTCGCCTTCATGCGCGCCCATTTATCCGCTAAAATAGCTTGGGCAGCCTTTGTTACAGATTGTAGCCCTTTCCCTTCAAGCGAATTAATCGCCACTGCCTTATAGCCATGCTCTTCAAAGTATTGCAGCCATTTGCGCGTTTCAGTTTCATCTGCCATATCCTGCTTATTTAAAATTAATAGGCGTGGCTTTTGATGAATGACTTGGTCAATCATCGGATTGCGCGACGATAGCGGGAGCCTTGCATCGACTAGCTCAAACACGATATCGACAAGCTTTAAATTTTCAGACACCTCGCGGCGAGCCTTCGCCATATGCCCTGGAAACCATTGAATTGTCACAATAAATCCTCCTACCTTAAAAGGGGCTATCCAACAAATGTAACTCATCTTTTATACAGCTTATAAAGTGAAACTTCAATCAGTGGGGGTTTTCCTCATCCCCACTAAATGTTAGTTGAATCAATCGGGCTTTTACGGGCAGTTGAGCTCCCTCTTATCCTTAAGCCGGTTTTCACTTAAGTCTTGAGGTAGATGTCTTACTGCTCTTTAATGCAGGATAAATCCAACAAACTGTTACATTCAGCGTTTACAACCTTTTAAAACAAATTACCTACTTTTCTATGTGATGATTATTTTAATCAAACACAACTGAAACGTCCAAAAAGCGTGCGAGACACTGCTTTTTGGACGCCCTATGCCCTATTATTTCACTATCTTTATATCGCTTACAGGCCAAAAAATAATGCTTGTATTACCGATAATTTCCTTTTGATTGACAATGCCAATATGACGACTATCTTTACTAAAACGACGGTTATCACCCATCACGAATACATGACCATCTGGAATGACATCTAAATTTGGGTCAATATCTTGCAACTTAAAATTCCCTGTCAAATTACCTTCCACAATTTCGGCTTTATATTGATCTAAATATGGCTCGTCGATCGGTTCACCATTTATATATAGCTGATCATCCTTGTATTCAACATGATCGCCCGGCAGTCCAATCACACGTTTTATATAGTCCTTTTGCTCTGGTGCATGAAATACAACGATATCAAAACGATCAGGGCTACCGATTTTATAGCCTATTTTATTCACAATCATTCGATCGCCATTTTCAAGGGTTGGCATCATCGAATCTCCATCTACAACGATTGGTGTGAATAAAAAATAGCGAATAATAGCTGCAACAGCAAATGCGATGAGCAGCGCTTTTGCCCATTCAAAGAGCTCATTTTTTTCTTTTTTTGTTTGTTCCAAGCGAATATCCCCCTCGTTCTTCCATATTCATTGTATACGAAATTGTAATGACAAGCAAAAAAATCTACCGCTTGACGAAAAGAAAGAGAGCTTGTCGTAACAAGCCCCCTTCTTTAAATAAATATTAGCGACGTTCTTTAATACGAGCTGCTTTACCACGTAATTCACGTAAGTAGTAAAGTTTCGCACGACGTACTTTACCACGACGAGCAACTTCTAATTTAGCAATTTTTGGTGTGTGTACTGGGAAAGTACGCTCAACACCTACACCGTAAGAAATTTTACGAACAGTGAAAGTTTCGCTAATTCCGCCACCACGACGTTTAATTACTACGCCTTCAAATAATTGGATACGCTCACGTGTACCCTCGACAACTTTTACGTGTACCTTAACTGTGTCACCAGGACGGAATGAAGGTAAATCTGAACGAAGTTGTTCTTTTGTGATTTCTGCAATAATGTTTGTCATTGTTTTCTCTCCTTGGACAGATGCTCATGCACGCTCATTTTTGGCCACAGCGGAACACCGTAATTCAGTGCTTACTTAAAAGCACAGATTGAATATTATCATAAATTATTTCTACTTGCAAGCATTTTTACTTTACTGCATATGAATAAATAGATTCAATGTGTGAAGATTCGTTTTACAATTCACTTTTTAATTTTTCTAGTATTTTTCGCTGCTTGTCTGTTAATTCTAATGTTTCTAGTAAATCGGGACGGCGTAACAATGTTCGCTTTAAAGACTGTTCTTCACGCCACTCTTCAATTTTCCCGTGATTTCCAGATGTTAATACTTCCGGTACTGTCATGCCTCTAAAATCGGCTGGACGCGTATAATGTGGGTGCTCTAGCAAGCCTGTTGAAAATGAATCTAATATATGAGAATCCGCCTTTCCTAAAACACCTGGTAATAATCGGACTACTGCATCAATGACAGTCATGGCAGGAAGTTCGCCACCTGTTAAAACAAAGTCGCCGATAGATATTTCATCCGTTACTAAAAATTCGCGTATACGCTCATCATAGCCTTCGTAATGACCACATAAAAAGACAAGTTCCTCTTCCTGTGCTAGCTCCTCTGCCTTCTTTTGTGTGAAGCGTTCACCTTGTGGACACATTAAAATAACACGCGGCTTGCGCCCGGCTGTAATTTCCTCAACCGCTTGGAACATTGGCTCAGGCTTCAGCACCATACCTGCGCCACCACCATATGGATAGTCGTCCACCTGCTTATGACGATTATCGCTAAAATCACGGATATCGGAGACAGCAAGTGTAACAGCATCTTTTTCCTGCGCTTTTTTCAAAATAGATGTATTAAACACGCCCTCAAACATTCCTGGAAACAGGCTCAGCACATGAATCTTCATCATAATAAACCTTCCATCACATGGATAATAATTTTTTTATTATCAATATCAATTTCTTTTACAACATCCTCAATATAGGGAATGTAATGCATTTTTTTAGGGCCCTTCACTTCCCATACGTCGTTTGCGCCTGTTTCTAAAATATCTGTAATAACGCCGACACGCTCGCCATCTTCAGAAAATACTTCGCAATCTTTAATTTCAAAGTAGTAATATTCATTTTCTTCAAGCTCATCATCTTCAAGCTGGTCCATCGTCACTTTTAATAAGCCTTCTTTAAATGGCTCAACTAAATTAATATTGTTCATGCCCTCAAATGTTAATAAAATAAAGTTTTTATGGCGGCGAACACTTTCCACTGTCACCCAAATCGGACGCTTCTCATCCTTTTTAAACACCGCTAGTTTGCTGCCAACAGCAAAGCGCGTATCCTCAAAATCCGTCGTGGAAATAACACGAACTTCCCCGCGGATACCATGTGTATTAACGATGCGTCCTACATTAAACCATTCCATGTTTGTACACCTCTTATATAGTCTATCTTCGCTCATTATATAACAAAAAAGAGGAGGGAACTAGTGCGCTCCCTCCTCCTTTTTTATGTAGGCTAGCCAAATGCTTGGTCAGCCTTAATCATCCAATATATCGACGTAAGTCTTTTTCTTACGGTGACTGCCCGCCGCTGAATAAACAATTGTTCGAATCGCCTTTGCGACACGTCCTTGTTTGCCTATGACTTTTCCTCGATCCTCTGGATGAACAAAAAGCTTATAAACAATTCGATTGGTATTTTCATCCGTCTCAATACGGACTTCTTCTGGGTAATCGACTAACGGTTTAACGATTGTTTCAATCAGTTGCTGCATATCATGTCACCTCAGATTATTTACTGAATTTTTGGTTATGGAATTTTTCCATAATGCCTTGCTCTGAGAACAAGTTACGAACAGTGTCAGATGGTTTTGCACCATCAGCTAACCATTTAAGAGCTTTCTCTTCATCGATAGCTACAGTAGCTGGAACTGTAAGTGGGTTGTAAGTACCTACTGTTTCAATTTGACGACCGTCACGTGGTGAACGAGCATCTGCAACTACGATACGATAGAAAGGAGATTTTTTAGCTCCCATACGTTTTAAGCGAATTTTAACTGCCATTTTAATAGCACCTCCGAATAAGTTTCACACAAGATAGTATATTATCAATGTTTGTGTTGTTTGTAAAGTGTTTTTTCTTAACACCTAAAAATTTTATTTGAACAATGAGTCTAAACCAGGTAATTTCATCTTTTTCTTTCCTTTTCCAGATGCCATCCCTGTCATTTGCTTCATCATTTTTTTCATATCCTCAAATTGTTTCAATAAGCGATTCACTTCTTGAATTGACGTACCTGACCCTTGTGCAATACGCTTTTTGCGACTTGAATTAATAATTTCAGGATTTGTTTTTTCAGCCGGTGTCATCGAGTAAATGATTGCTTCAATGCGCCCCATTTGCTTTTCATCGACTTGTACATTGTCCATTCCTTTTACTTTATTCATGCCAGGAATCATTTTTAATAATTCATCAAGTGGACCCATTTTTTTCAGTGCCTGTATTTGTTCGATGAAATCGTCGAATGTAAAGCTTTGCGTTAAAAACTTTTCTTCTAGCTCCTTCGCTTTTTCCATATCGACATTTGCCTGTGCTTTTTCAATTAATGATAGCACATCACCCATCCCTAAAATACGGCTTGCCATACGCTCTGGATGGAATGATTCAAGCGCGTCCATCTTTTCACCCATACCGACAAATTTAATCGGCTTCTCTGTCACAGCACGAATCGATAACGCTGCACCACCACGTGTGTCACCATCAAGCTTTGTTAACACAACGCCGGTAATACCTACAGCTTCATTAAAGCTCTCTGCAACATTCACAGCATCCTGCCCTGTCATCGCATCTACAACTAAAAAGACTTCGTCTGGCTCTTTTAATGCACGAATATCCTTTAACTCCTGCATTAGCTCCTCATCGATATGCAAACGTCCTGCTGTATCGATAATAACAACATCTAAATGTTCTTCTTTCGCATGAGCCAATGCTTGTCGCGCAATTTCCACAGGTGAAACATCCGTCCCTAATGAAAAGACAGGTAATGCTAGCTGTTTCCCTAATGTTTGAAGCTGTTGCACGGCTGCCGGACGATAAACGTCAGCTGCTACTAAAAGCGGCTTACGATTATACTTTTTACGCAAAACATTTGCAAGCTTACCAGTTGTCGTCGTTTTACCAGCACCTTGCAAGCCAACCATCATAATGACAGTCGGTGGTCTTGAATTAAATTTGATTGGGCTTTGCTCGCCCCCCATCAGCTCTGTTAATTCATCCTGTACGATTTTAATAACTTGCTGGCCTGGTGTTAAGCTTTTCATTACTTCCGAACCGACAGCACGCTCACTTACTTTTTTTACGAATTCTTTTACAACCTTCAAGTTTACGTCCGCTTCAATTAATGCCATTCGGACTTCGCGCATCATTTCTTTTACGTCTTGCTCCGTTACTTTCCCTTTACCTGTAATCTTTTGAATCGTTCCTTGGAGCCGTTCTGCTAATCCTTCAAACGCCATTCGCCGTTGCCCCCTAATCCACTTCTTTCAGTTGTTCAATCAGTGTTAATTGTTCTTCAAGCGTCGTCTCCTGCTGTAGCGCCTTTGTCAGTTGTTCAAGTACTTTTTGACGCTCTTGAAACTTCTCCAACAACTGTAGTTTATCCTCATATTCTTCAAGCATCGCTTCAGTGCGACGTATATTATCATAAACTGCTTGACGAGACACTTCATACGACTCTGCAATTTCGCCTAAGGAGTGATCGTCTAAATAATACAGTTCCATATAACTGCGCTGTTTATCTGTCAATAATGCTTGATAAAAGTCGAAGAGAAAATTCATGCGTGTTGTTTTTTCCAGTAGCATTTTACTCTCTCCATTCATAATTTCTCTCTTGTATCATATGATGTTTCTCAATGTCCGTCAAGGAAAATCCCTTTATATCGCATACTTCAAGCGGGTTTATTAGCTGGCACTCGTGCATTCCGATTTTATTCCATGTTTTCGGAGATTTATTCCACGTTTTTTCGGTTTTCTTCTACGTTTTCAGCAGTTTATTCCATGTTTCTCTCATTTTCAAAGAGTGTTCTCTCTATCTATTAATGAGCAAATATTTTACCAAAACACCATCCGTTAGCGTCCGACTCTGCTTACTCTTCGATTTGCTCTAGTTCTTTCTCCAAGCCTTCTGCAAATAGCCCATATACATAGCGCTCTGCATCGAAAGGTTGGAGGTCATCCATTTTTTCACCCAAGCCTACATATTTCACAGGGATATGTAGCTTGTTGCGAATCGCTAAGACAATACCGCCCTTTGCTGTACCATCTAGCTTTGTTAAGACGATACCTGTTACATTTGTAACATCCTTAAACATTTGTGCCTGTACAAGCGCGTTTTGACCTGTTGTTGCATCTAATGCTAGCAATACTTCATGTGGTGCATTTGGAATTTCACGTGAAATAACACGGTGTACTTTTTCTAGCTCATTCATTAAGTTTACTTTATTTTGCAAACGCCCCGCTGTATCGCAAATTAAAACGTCCGCATGGCGGTTTTTGGCTGCGCGAATCGCATCATACATCACGGCTGCTGGGTCTGAGCCCTCCGCTTGTTTAATCACTTCACAGCCTACGCGGTCGCCCCATACTTGTAACTGGTCAATCGCCCCGGCACGGAACGTATCGCCCGCTGCAAGCATCACCGTTTTTCCTTCTGATTTTAATCGGTGTGCAAGCTTACCAATTGTCGTCGTTTTTCCGACACCGTTTACACCGACAAATAAAATAACTGTTAGCTCACCTTTTGGCTGCATCTGAATCGTCGTTAAATTCTCTTCACCCGCTTCATAAATTTCTACAAGCTTCTCAGAAATTACCGCTTGAATGCCCGCTGTATCTTTAATGTTTT
Organism: Metasolibacillus sp. FSL H7-0170; assembly: GCF_038593115.1. NCBI lineage: Bacteria > Bacillati > Bacillota > Bacilli > Caryophanales > Caryophanaceae > Metasolibacillus > Metasolibacillus sp. FSL H7-0170. The sequence goes on from NZ_CP151964.1 coordinate 1,390,935, forward strand.
TACGCTGTACTTCAAAGCGTAGCTTATCCATCAATTCCATCACTGTTTCAAAGCCAACATCTGCCTGTAACAGCACATCCTCTAATTCCTCGAAGAAGTCCTCGTCTACTTTACGGTAGCGTGCTACCAAATCATTTACTTTTGAAGTAAAGGAATTACGTGTTTTTTCAAGGCCTGCTTTAAATTTTTGTGTAATTGACCATGCTGATGGTTTTTCCTCTTCGACAGGCTGTTCTTCTGCGTCCTCCACAATCGCCAGTGGCTGTTCCACGATTATTTCAGGCTCCACAGCTGTTTGTTCTACCGTTTCCATTACTTCAGATGGTTGTTCATTTTCTATAACCTCGGCAACAGCCTGCTCTTCGCTTTGCTCTTCTAGCTGCTGTCGTTCCTTTAGCTGTTCTTCCTCAGCGCCGCCTATTAATTTTTCCTTTAATCGTTTAAAAAAACTCATCTTTATGTCCCGCTCCTTTGTTCTACTAATTCAACCTCTTCTAGCTTCACCGATACAAGTTTCGAAACACCCGATTCCTGCATCGTAATACCGTATAATACGTCTGCACCTTCCATTGTGCCTTTTCGGTGGGTAATCACGATAAATTGCGTTTGCTCGCTAAATTTTTTTAAATATTGACTATAGCGCATCACGTTCGATTCATCAAGAGCTGCCTCCACTTCATCTAAAATACAAAACGGCACAGGGCGCGTTTTTAAAATGGCGAATAGTAGAGCAATTGCTGTGAGTGCACGTTCTCCCCCAGATAAAAGGCTTAAAGTTTGCAATTTTTTCCCGGGTGGCTGTGCAACAATATCAATACCTGTTTCAAGTATATTATTTTCATCAAATAATATTAAGTCTGCTTGCCCACCACCGAATAATTCGCGGAATACAATTTTAAATTGCGCACGAATCGCTGTAAATGTGCTCGCGAAGCGCATCTTCATTTCCTCATCCATTTCCTTAATCGCTTCCTGCAATGTTTCTTGTGCTTCCACTAAGTCATTGCGTTGCTCTGTTAAAAATGAATGGCGCTCCTGCACTCGCTCATACTCCTCAATAGCCGCTATATTCACCGGTCCGAGCTCCTCGATTGACAGCTTTAATAAACGCACTGTTCGACGCATCTGCTCAATATCATCAATCGCTATCGCAGCCTCTTGTGCCTCTTCATAGCTTAACTCGTATTGCTCCTCTAATTGCTGTTCTAGTGTTTCTAACTCGTATTGTGTACGGTTGCGTTTTAATTCCAATGTGCGCAACGCATCAACAAAGCCTTTATGAACTCTTGATAGTTCTTGTAAGCTTTGCTCAAGGATTGTCGATTGCTGTTGATAAGCAGTCCTTGCCTCACGCTCTGTTTGAATAACATTTGTTAAGTCTTGCTTCTTCACAGTCCAATCAATGACTGCCTGTTCAATTTCCTCTATTGTTGGGCCAGCTCCCTCTTCGGATTGTAGCCATTTTATTTCTCGGGAAATATTTTCGCATTGTTGCTGTATTTTCGAACGCTTTAACGCAATGTCAGCTGCTGTTGCTTGCAATTGTGTTAGCTGTTCGCCAGCTACTGCTAGCTCTGAACGTTTTTGTGCTGATTGCTCCCGCAAAGCGTCCTTTTGTGTATCACTATAAACCTTCGCCTCTGTCAACTGCTCTACCTGCTCATTAATCTTTGCAAGTTCTATTGTAATTTGCTGCAAGCGCTCCTGTGCTTGATGCTGTTGTTGAGCTAGCTGCTCTTTACGTGTTGCTGCTGAACTGTGCTCCGAGGAAGACAAGGCAACTGTTTGTTGTAAATTTTTCTCTTGTACTTCGAGCTCTACAATTTTTGTTTTATGTTGCTGCAAAGCACTTTGCAAGCTGTTTTGAGTTAGCTTAATAGCATCTGCCTGCTCAGCTAATGTCGTCACTTGCGCTTTCAATTTAGCAACCGTTTGCTCTGCTGTTACAATATTTTTTTCAAGCTCTGAAAGCTTTTCGACAAGTGTATCGAGTTCTAACTTACGAGAAAATACAGATGATTGCTGCTTCATTGCTCCACCTGTTAACGAGCCACCCGCATTGACGATGTCGCCCTCTAAAGTAACTACTCGGTATTTATAATTGCATAGTCGCGCAATTTGACTAGCACCTTGTAAATGCTTTGCTACAATAACGTTACCTAGTAAGTTTTGGATAATTATTTGGTTCGAAATGTTATATTGCACTAATTCATCTGCAAAGGAAATAAATGCTGGGTGCTCCGCCACTTGTGGCAATTGCTCTGCATAAATTTTACGTGACCTCATAACAGTTTTTGGTAAAAATGTTGCTCGCCCAGCTCTGCGCTGCTTGAGCCAGCTAATCGCTTGCTGTGCGTGCTGCTCGTTTTCTGTCACGATATGCTGAGATGCTGCCCCTAATGCCGTTTCAATTGCGGCAGTGTATTGCCCTTCAATTTGGAGTAATTCAGCAACTGCACCGACAATGCCAGTTAACTGCCCACCCTCACGTGCCAATAAAATTTCTTTAACTCCCTGGAAGAAGCCCGAGAAATCAGCTTCTAGCTCCGCTAACGTTTCCTTACGTGCCTTTAATTGCTGATGGTGCTGGTACGCTTTGTAAAGCAATGCTTGCTTCTCATCAAGCTGATTCGTCGCTGAGCTGATTTCCATTTCTAGCGCTTCGAGCTGTGTCATTTGCCCATTATATTTAGCATCTAATTGTGTTAATTGCTCAATTTCGTTCTGCTTCAATGTCTGCACTTGCTGAAGCTCTTTTTCAGCTTCCTCTGAACGCCCTGTCATACGTAAGGCCGTTTCTTGATGCTGTGTTAATTGCTGCTCAAGATGCTTTAATTCGTTTTTAGTCGTTGCCTCTTCATTTAACAAATCAATATAATGATTTTTTGCCTGCTCAATATCCGCCTCTATTTCTGCTACAGATTTCGTTAATGATTGCTCTAGCTGTTTAATGGCTTGTTTGAGCTGTTGAACCTGCTTTTGCTTTAAAATGAATTGCTCTTTATTAGCTGATTCCTGCTGTATGAGCTGTTGCTCTTCCTCATTAGTCTGTACCAAAGATAATTGCAATTGCTGTAAGTGCTTCTCCGCATTTTGGCGCTTTTCATTGACAAGTGCCTTACGCCCTTCCCAGCGTTCTACTTCCGTACTTGCCTCAATCAATTGCTCCTGCGACTGGTCAAGCGCCTCATCAATTAGCTTTAATTGCGTGCGTATATCTCGCAATTGCTTATTTTTTTCTGCCATTTCACCTGCATGCTGCTGCTCGGTTTGTGCTAATTTTGTATATTCAATATCTGCTACCTGCAATGAACGGTAGCATTCCGTTAAATCATGAGCAATCAGCGCGATATCTGCATCCTTTAATTCTGCGGTCATGCGCAAATAATCCTTAGCAGCCGAGGCTTGCATTTGCAACGGCTCTAAGCGACTATTTAGCTCATGTAAAATATCTAATACTCTGTGTAAGTTTTCATCTGTTTCAACAAGTTTAAATTCTGCCTTTTTTTTGCGTAGCTTGTACTTTAATACACCTGCCGCTTCTTCGAAAATGAGGCGACGGTCCTCTGGTCGACTATTTAAAATTTCGTCTACTCGTCCTTGCGAAATAATAGAAAATGCTTCTTTTCCTAGCCCAGAGTCCATAAACAAGTCCGTAATATCCTTCAGGCGACACTGCTGGTTATTAAGCAAATATTCACTCTCACCTGAACGATACACACGTCTCGTTACACTTATTTCTGTATACGGTACAGCAATTCGCTCGTCTTGATTGTCCAAAACTAATGTTACTTCCGCAAAATTCAATGGTTTTCTTGAATCACTTCCCGAGAAAATGACATCCTCCATTTTTGCGCCGCGCAGCGACTTTGCAGATTGCTCACCTAGCACCCAGCGAATAGCATCTGTCACATTACTTTTGCCGCTTCCATTTGGACCAACGACAGCCGTTACACCTGGTACAAAATCAACGCCTATACGCTCAGCAAAAGATTTAAAACCAATTACTTCAAGTCGCTTCAGAAACACTTTATGCATCCTCCTGCTCTAGCTGTTTAAATGCATTCATGGCACTTTGCGCAGCTTGCTGTTCCGCCTCTTTTTTCGATTTCCCGCGTCCAATCCCAAGCTCCTGATCATTCAATAGCACGCGAGAAATGAAAGTACGATTATGGGCTGGCCCCTTTTCATCAACAATTTCATAGTGGAGTGGTCCATTGTTTGTTTGCTGAACCATTTCCTGAAGCTGACTTTTAAAATCCATCACATGCGAAAAAGCACCGACTTCTATTTTAGGAAATACGACACGCTCTAAAAATGCGACAACATTGTCTAAGCCTTGGTCTAAATAAAGAGCGCCAACGAATGACTCAAAAACGTCTGCTAATAATGCTGGACGCTCCCGCCCTCCTGTTAGCTCCTCACCTTTACCTAATAAAACAAACTGACCAAATTGCAGTTCATTCGCGAAAACAACCAGTGACGGCTCACATACTATTGAGGCACGAAGCTTTGTTAGTTCTCCCTCACTCATTTGAGGGTATTTTTCGAATAAATATTTAGATACGGAAAGCTCTAATACGGCATCTCCTAAAAATTCTAAGCGTTCGTTGTCTGTGTATAGCTTGCGTCGATGTTCATTCACATAGGATGAATGGGTAAATGCTTGGTACAATAATGCTGTGTTGTGAAATGAAATACTTAACTGCTGCTGTAAAGCCTGAAATTGATTTTTTACTTTTTCTGAAAATATGCCTGCCTTGTGCTGGCTTCCTTTTTTTCTAATCGTCATGCACATTCTGCCTTCCTAGTAGTTTCTAACTTTAAGTGTACAATGGAATAGCGGTTTTTTCAAAGGTGTAGCCGTAATTATTTTATTCAGCCTTCAAAAAGAAAAAGAGGCTGTGTTTATCGCCTATTTATGCGACAAACACACCTCTATATTCATTAGTTAACTTTGCTCTCAATATAGCTGATCGCATCACCAACTGTTGCGATTTTTTCAGCATCTTCATCAGAAATTTCCATGTCGAACTCATCTTCTAATTCCATTACAAGCTCAACTACATCTAATGAATCTGCGCCTAAATCGTCGCGGAAAGAAGCTTCTAATTTTACTTCGCTCTCTTCAACGCCTAGACGATCAACTACTACTTTTGTTACACGCTCTAAAACTGTAGACACATCGGTCACCTCCCCTCAAAGATATGCAGCAACCCCTTACTCAACCGTTCCGCTCTCAGCATAAAAAAATGTGCTTCTGCGGTTACTCGTCGCAATAAATATTGCTGAATCCAGATAAAAAATTGCTTATTTTCCACTACATTACCATGCCACCATCAATATGCAATGTTTGTCCTGTAATATAACCCGCTGCGTCTGAAGCGAAAAATACAACAGCCTTTGCAATGTCCTCTGGCTGCCCAAGCTTCGCTAAAGGAATTTGTGCAAGCATCGCTGCTTTTAATTCTTCTGGCAGCTCATCTGTCATTTCCGTCGTGATAAAGCCCGGTGCAATGGCATTCACTAAAATATTACGGCTTGCTAACTCCTTCGCCGTCGTTTTCGTTAAGCCTATAACACCTGCTTTTGCTGCAACATAATTTGCTTGTCCTGCGTTGCCAGCTACGCCTACGATAGATGAAATATTAATAATGCGTCCACTACGCTGTTTCATCATTTGACGTGTTACAGCTTTCGTACATAAAAAGACGCCTTTTAAATTCGTGTTCATCACATCATCCCATTCGTCTTCTTTCATACGCATTAGCAAATTGTCACGCGTAATTCCTGCGTTATTTACTAATATATCAATTGAGCCGAATGTTTCCAATGTTTTATTCATTAATTGAGTGACTGATTCTGCATCCGCTACATTTGCCTGTACTGCAATCGCCTCGCCGCCAGCTGCTTGAATTTGCTCTACTACTTGTAGTGCACGCGCTTCACTACCACTATAATTGACAACTACCTTTGCACCTTGCTTTGCTAACTCTAGCGCAATTGCTTGACCGATACCGCGTGACGCACCTGTCACAACAGCCGTTTTATTTTGTAATGTCATTATGCCCACCCCTTTGCCGCATCTAATAATGCTTGTAATGATTGTTCATCATATACACAATGTACCTCTGCTGCGCGGTCAATTTTCTTGACTAAGCCTGATAACACTTTGCCGGGTCCGCATTCTACAAAAACAGTAACGCCTTGCTCTAATAGTGTACGCACATTTTGCTCCCATAGAACTGGGCTCACAACTTGCTCAACCATTTCGCGGCGAATTGCTGCCTCCTCCGTTAAAAGTGCCGATGTTACATTGCTAACTACAGGAATTGCTGGCTGTTGAATCGTAAGCTGCTCAACTGTTCGTGCTAGCTTATCCGCTGCTGGCTGCATTAAGCTTGAATGGAATGGTCCGCTCACGACAAGAGGGATTGCACGCTTTGCCCCAGCCTCCTTTGCTGCAGCACAGGCTTTTTCAACACCTGCTTTTGTACCCGAAATAACAATTTGCCCAGGACAGTTTAAATTTGCTAATTGTACGGCATCGCCCGCTACCGATACAGCCTCACATACCGTTTTTAAAGCCGACGCCTCTAAACCAAGAATCGCCGCCATTGCACCTTGTCCTGCTGGCACTGCTTCATCCATATAAAGGCCACGTTTATGTACTGTCGCCACTGCCTCATCAAATGTCATTACTCCCGCAGCAACAAATGCGCTATATTCTCCTAATGAGTGCCCGGCTGTATAGTCTGGGCGAATGCCAACTTCCATAATTTTATTAGCAATCATCACACCTGTTGTCAATAATGCAGGCTGTGCATGATATGTTAATGTTAGCTCCTCCTGCGGGCCATTTAACATTAAATTTGTCAAAGAAAAACCAAGCACCTCATCCGCACGCTCATAAAGCGCCTTACTCGCTGCTGTCGTTTCAACAAATTCTGCCCCCATCCCTACTTGCTGCGAGCCTTGTCCAGGAAAAATAAAAGCGATTTTTGTCATTAGTCGTTCTCCTTTACTTGTTGCTGTTTTGCAATTGCGTCCTTAATTGTTGCACAAACATCATGTTCCACCATCATATGGGCTTGTCGAATTGCGCTATAAATCGCTTTCGCATTTGATGAGCCATGTGCCTTTATGACAGGTGCCTGTAAACCAAAAAGCGCGGCACCACCATATTCTGTATAATCCATTTTATCCTTTAGTGACTTTAAATCATTTTTCACGAGCATTGCTGCAAATTTTGATTTCGTTGTCGCCATAAGCGCTTCCTTGAGCATTGAAAAGATTGTGCCTGCTGTTCCTTCCAATGATTTCAAAACCATATTACCAGTAAAGCCGTCCGTTACGACAACATCAGCTACACCATTCAATAACTCACGCGCCTCCACATTGCCTTCAAAGTTTAACTCTGTTTCTTTTAATAGAGTGAAAGCCGCCTTTGTTAAATCATTTCCTTTATTATCTTCTGTTCCTATATTCAATAAGCCAACACGCGGTGCTTTTTGTGAGCGTACTTTTTTGACATAAATATCGCCCATAATCGCGTACTGCTGCAAGTGCTCAGGCTTGGCCTCTGCATTGGCTCCTAAATCTAGCATTAAAAAACCATTGCCATCAACTGTTGGCAATGTTGTCGCTAAAGCGGGACGAGCAACTCCCTCTATGCGTCCCACCTTATATAAGCCACCAGCCATTAATGCACCTGTATTTCCTGCTGATAGACAAGCATCTGCCTCGTTCGTTACAACAGCATCAAGAATTTTCGCCATAGAGGAATCTTTTTTACGACGAACAGCACGCGCTGGGTCGTCATCTCCCTCCACTACTTCTGAGCAATGAATTACTTTAAGACGTGGGTGCTCTTTTAAATAGGGTGCCATCTTTTCTTTTTGACCATATAATTGAATTTCAATTGTTGGGAAGTCCTCTAATGCAAGAAATACCCCATCAATAATTGACTGTGGAGCATTGTCGCCACCCATACCATCTATTGCTAATTTCATGTTGTTTCACCTACACCTTTCGTACGGTACATTTCAAACTCACCTAGAAATACAATTTCATTTTCTACTGTCGACTGCACATCGACATATGTACGATTTTTCACCTTATCCTCAGCACGTACGGTTGCCTTCGTCACAACACGGTCACCCGCTTTTACAGGTTTAACAAACGCAACATTCGATTTAACAGTAAGTGCCAATTCATCATTAATAACAGCTACTGCTAATGAATTTGCCTGTGCAAACAAATGATGTCCTCGTGCGATGCCGTTGCGCTGAAAAACGTGCTCCTCCTTCACATCGAAAATGGAAAGTGCGCGTTTATCTAATTCTATATCTATAATTTCCCCAATGACTTCGTCTAATGGTAAAGATTTCACTTCATTTTCATAGTTTTTAGCTGCTACATCTTTAATGCGCTCTCGCAGCTCTGGAATTGCCAACTCCATGCGATCTAAACGAATCGTTTGTACACTAACACTAAACTTAGCAGCTAACTGATCATCTGTGACGAATGGGTTATCTGCAATTGTTTCGACTAATAATTGTTGGCGTTCCTTTTTCGTTCTTTTCATCGTCACTTGTCACCTACCCATTAGTATTAGAACTTGGTACTAATACCAGTATACATTTTCAAAAATAAGAACGCAACCATTTTTCTTTTCTCGCTAATCAATCCGCTCACCATATAACACACCGCGCGCTTCCAATCTGTTACGCAGCGGCTTATATTCCCCTTCCGTCCAAAATGCCTCGCTATGCACTAGGCGCTCGGCATCCTGTCTCGCTACATCGAGCGCTCGATAATCATGCGCTAAATCTGCCATTTTAAACTCAGGTAAGCCACTCTGCTTTTTGCCAAAGAAATCCCCAGGCCCTCTCAATTCTAAATCCTTTTCAGCCAATTTAAAGCCATCATTCGTTTCTGTCATAGAACGCATGCGCTCCTGCCCCTCATCCGATTTCGGGTCAGCGATTAACACACAATAAGATTGATGCTCTCCACGTCCAACACGCCCACGCAGCTGGTGTAACTGAGCTAAACCGAAGCGCTCTGCATCGTAGATTGTCATAAAGCTAGCATTTGGCACATTGACACCGACTTCAACAACCGTTGTCGAAACAAGTACATCTATCTCACCATTGCTAAATGCCCGCATGATTTCATCCTTTTCAGTAGAGGTAAGTCGTCCATGCATTAAACCAACAGTAAAACGCCCTGCAAAATAGGCTGTCAGCTGATTATAGGCATCTACTGCGTTTTGAACGTCTAACTTATCTGACTCCTCAATTAACGGACAAATAACATAAGCCTGCCGTCCATTCTCAAGCTCCGTTTGCATTTTTTTTAACACTGAGCCGAGCTGCTCCTCCTTAAGCCAATGCGTTTCAATCTCCTTACGCCCTGCTGGCAATTCATCAATAACCGATACGTCCATCTCACCAAACACTGTAATCGCTAAAGTACGTGGAATTGGCGTCGCCGTCATAAATAGCACATCAGGATGCTCCCCTTTATCACGCAATATACGACGTTGCTCCACACCGAAGCGATGTTGCTCATCCGTAATGACAAAACCTAATTTATGAAAAGTTACATCAGGCTGTATTAAAGCGTGCGTTCCAATTAAAATATCTATTTCTCCTGCCGCTAATTGCTCTAGTAAAATGCGGCGCTCCTTCGTTTTTGTTGAACCTGACAAAATCGCAACGCGCACACCAACTGGTTCAAACCACTCTTGTAGTGACTGTGCATGCTGTTCAGCTAAAATTTCTGTTGGCGCCATTAATGCTCCTTGATAACCTGCTGTCACCGCTGCATATAAACCAATTGCTGCTACAACTGTTTTTCCAGAGCCTACATCTCCTTGCAAGAGGCGATTCATGCGCTGCGCTAACTTTAAGTCTTTGCATATCTCATTTACTACACGCTTTTGTGCAGAAGTAAGCTCATACGGCAATGTTTGAATAAAAGCGCGAAGCTTTTCAATGTCGTAATTAATTTCAAGCCCTCGCTCCGCCTCTTTTCGACTTTTACGTAATGCTTGAATACCTAACTGAAACTCCAATAGCTCCTCATAAACAAAGCGGCGCCGAGCTTGCTTCGCATGCGCTGCATCCTTTGGAAAATGCACGCCCTCCAAAGCTTCATGAACGTCAAGTAGCTGGTATTGTGAACGCAAATTTTGAGGTAAACTATCTTCAATATCTGTCGCTAAATCAAGCGCCTGTCGCATATATTTACGAAAGCGCTTTTGCTGGATTAAGCCACGTAAGCTATACACAGGCTCAAAATCAATCTGCTCCGTTTTCGGTCCAAATGTTACAGTGGAGCCGACAATAACTTGGCGCCCTCGATCCCATTTGCCTGTTACAGTGACAATAGTTCCCGGTAGCAATCTTTGACGCAAATAACCTTGATTAAAAAATACCGCCTTTACTAAATGTCGTCCTGCGCGTACTGCAACAGTTAAGCGCTGCTTATTTTTCCCTAGAAACATGACAGAGGGCATCGATTCGACCGTTGCCTCAATCGTTACGCGCTCATTATGCGGCGTTTCTGCCAAATCCTTCAGCCGAAAATCCTCGTGTCGATACGGGAAGGTCCAAATTAAATCGCCGACCGTTTCAATATGCAGTGACTGCAAATGTTCCGCTGTTTCCTTGCCAATGCCTTTCAGTGTTGATACAGGGTCGTTAAAGCTTGTCAAATCGCATCCCTCCTTCACTTAGTGAGTTGTTAAATAAGACGTGTTGATTAACCTTTATTCCACAGAGAATACCTAGCAATTCGCTGTTTTCCTTGACGTGTGGACGCTTTCCTCTGATACTGCTTCAACTAATTTATATCGGCGAATGCCGAAATAAATGGATTTCAGCTTGAGTGACCACAGGATGAGGTGCTCTTAGACCGAGTTCCTTTACGCCGCCCTCCACTTCAATTAACGAGTATTTGCCCAATAAGAAGCATTCCTCCATATAAAACACGTCTATTAATAGATAATTTTCATATAATCAACACGTTTATTGTTAAATATTTTCATCGTTCTATATAATTATTATACTACATACAAACAAAAGGAGATTCCAATGAACGACACTTCCCAACACATCGCAACGACCGTTTGGCATATAGATGTCGCTACATGCCAAACGATTCGTAATAGCGATAAAAAACTTGCTGCCATTACTTCAACTGACGGCACTCACCATATGCTAAAAGGTGAACGATACAATAATGATAATATGCAAAAAATTTGCTCCTTTGCAAATGAGCTGTCTGCAATTTTACCTGTCACAACATACTTAAAAACAGGTACAGGTGGCTATACTTTTGCAGAACAAAATATGATTTGTACGCTTGAGCATACACTTTCAGGAACAGCTATTGATTGTTTAACCGATTTGCATATTTTAAATGAAACATTACATATTTTACACAATCCTATTTCTAGCACTCTATAAGATTTCGGAAATTACTGAAAAAGTTCATTTTATTTTGACAACACATTTTCAAAGAAGTTCACTTTAATCGCATGCGTATACATCTCACTAAAACATGCTCGCGGCTGTGCAAGATTTTTTGGCAACAACTAGCTGTTTTTTGCACTAAAAAAGCTTTCGGGAAAACTAGTCTCTCCGAAAGCTTTTTAAATTTTTATTGTCCTTGCACAACTGCACCGCCAAAAATTTTGGCTGCTAGTGCTTTGCCTGTAGGCGTCGCAGCTAGTCCACCACGAGCCGTTTCTTTTAAGTCTGGATTCATCGATTCACCGATACGATACATAGCACCAATTACCTCATCACAAGGGATGCGGCTTGTAACACCAGCTAATGCCATATCTGCCGCAACAATTGCATTCGATGCCCCCATCGCATTACGTTTCACACATGGCACTTCAACTAAGCCCGCAACTGGGTCGCAAACAAGCCCTAGCATATTTTTCAAGGTAATTGCGAAGCCTTCTGCACATTGCTGCGCTGTACCTCCTGCCATTTCTACAATAGCTGCTGCTGCCATACCAGCCGCTGAACCAACCTCTGCCTGACAGCCACCAGCCGCTCCTGAAATTGAAGCATTATTCGCTACAACAAAACCAAATGCTCCTGATGTGAATAAATAACGAATCATTTGCTCACGAGTCGGATTTAATTTATGTTGAATGGCAAATAATGTACCCGGCACAACACCTGCTGAACCCGCTGTCGGAGTTGCGCAAATTGTACCCATTGCAGCATTTACCTCGTTTGTTGCAACCGCTTTACTTACCGCATCTAGTAATAAATCCCCAGCTAACGATTTACCAGAGGCAATATATTTTTGCAATAGTACCGCGTCGCCTCCTGTTAAGCCTGTAACAGAATGCACCCCCTGTAAGCCGCGCTCTACAGCCTCCTCCATTACCGTCAAATTGCGGTCCATTTGTGCCATAATATCGTCACGCGAACGCCCTGTCATAAGCATTTCCTGCTCAATCATAATTTCAGAGATGAGCTTTCCTTCTTGCTCTGCACGTTCTACTAATTCGCGTACATTTTGAAATAATACGTCCATTTTGCTCACTCCTTAGTTATTAATTCTTGATACCTTTGTAATATGCGGAATATATGAAATTTGCTCTAGCACACGGTCTTCGATATTTTGGTCAACTTCAATTACCATTAACGCAGTTAAACCACGTTCAATACGTGATACTTCCATATGTCCGATGTTAACATCGTGCATTGCTAAGCAATTAGCAACATTGGCAATGCAGCCCGCACGATCATCATGCACAACTAAAATTGCAGGCATACCACCTGTTAGACGAAGTTTGAAACCGTTTACTTCACTAATTTCAATTTTCCCTCCGCCAATCGAAATGCCTTCCACACTCATTTCGTTGTCATCATCCCCCATAACAATGCGCGTTGTGTTCGGATGCTCTTTATGCGCCTCCTCTGGAATAAATTCAAAGGTTAAACCCGCTTTTTTCGCATCCTCAAATGCCGTTTTAATACGCTCATCATACGTATCATAATCTAATAAACCACCAACAATCGCCACATCTGTTCCGTGCCCACGATACGTCTCTGCAAATGAGCCATACAAATGAATTTTCGCCCATTTTGGCTGGCGGCCGAATAAATCCCTTGCTACACGTCCAATTCTCGCCGCGCCTGCTGTATGTGAGGATGAAGGGCCAATCATGACAGGACCGATAATATCAAAAACGGAAGTAAATTTCATAACCGTTCCTCCTAAAAAAATGTGTTGTTTACTATGTAGTGTAACAGAATTATGACATAGACACAAAATATACTTATTTTCATGACACTATTTTTAAAAACGTCGGAAATCAATATGTTATTTTAAGCTTATGAGCGAATTTTTCTGGTTTATGAGCGAATTTGCATCTCTTATGAGCGATTTCACACGTTTTATGAGCGAATCAGGACTTTTCAACTATAATAAAAAACCGATTTCTTCTTAATATTTAAAGAAGAAATCGGTTTTTCGATGTTCTGTTCTATTCTACTGACAAAATAAATGGATATAGCGCTTGCTTACCTTCAACAATTTCCACTTCTGCATCGGGGTAACTTTCCTCGATAAATGCTGCTAATTGTGAAGCATTATCTGCTGTTGCGTCTTCACCGTAAATAATTGTGATGATTTCTGCATCTTCGTCAACAAGTGATATGACAACAGTTTGTGCCGCTTCCATTAGTGTCGGTGTCGATAAAACAATTTTGCCTTCTGCCAATGCCATAAAGTCGTCCTTGCGAATTTCTACACCGTCAATTGATGTGTCGCGCACCGCAAATGTGACTTGACCTGTTTTAACATGTGCAAAGCTCTCTGTCATATTCGCTTGATTTTCCTCGACAGTGCTTTCTGGATTGAACGCTAAAATAGCCGCCATCCCCTGAGGAATTGTTTTTGTTGGTACGACCGCCGCTTCAATATCTAACAGCTCTACGGCTTGCTCCGCTGCCATAATGATATTTTTATTGTTCGGTAAAATGACAACACGCTCTGCACCGATTTCCTTCACTGCTTTAACGATATCCTCTGTCGAAGGATTCATTGTTTGCCCGCCTTCAATAACATAGGATGCGCCGATTGAACGCAGTAAGTTAGCTACACCTTCCCCCATTGCAATCGTTACAACAGCGTAAGGATGCTGCTGGGCTTTTGGCGCTGTCGCAACCGACGCTTCACCTACAATTGCAGAATGTTGCTCCCGCATATTATCAACTTTAATTTTAATTAAGCTACCATATTTTTGACCTGCCGCGAGAACCGCACCCGGGGTTTCTGAGTGAATATGCACCTTCGCAATTTCGTCATCAGAAATGACAAGCAAGGAGTCTCCCATTGGATTTAGCTCTTGACGGAATTGCTCCTCATTAAATGGCTCTTTATCCGCTTCAAAGCGCACCATAATTTCCGTACAATAGCCGAATTCGATATCTTCTGTATTCATAAAGTCCTGCACACGATGATGCTCCGCATTAATTAAGTCATCTAAAGAAGATTCATTTTTTTGTGGTAGTGGCTCGCCTTTGAGAGATGCAAGGAAACCTTCGTAAACGAATAGCAAGCCTTGTCCACCGCTATCCACAACACCTACTTCCTTCAATACAGGAAGCAGCTCCGGCGTACGTGCAAGAGAAGCCTTCGCTTCTGCTACAAGCGCTTCCATTACAATAATGATATCATCTTCATCCTGCGCTACTTCAACAGCTTTTGCTGCCGCTTCACGAGCTACCGTTAAAATCGTCCCCTCAACAGGCTTCATTACGGCCTTATACGCTGTATCTACACCCGCTTGGAAAGCATCAGCAAAATTGATTGCATCAATTTCCTGCTCATTTTCAATTGCTTTGCTAAAGCCGCGGAATAATTGCGATAAAATAACACCTGAGTTACCGCGTGCTCCCATTAATAAACCTTTTGCTAACCCTTGCGCTGTTTTTCCGATATGCGCCTGCGCTTGTGCTTCTGTTTCCTTCGCACCTGATGACATAGATAAATTCATGTTCGTTCCTGTATCGCCATCTGGCACTGGGAATACATTTAACGAATCTACATAAGCCGCATTTTGGTATAAATGATGCGCACCCATTTGTACCATTTCTGCGAATTTTATTCCGCCTAAAGACTTCATTAGATTGATTTCCTCCTCTTACACATTCATCACGCGAACGCCTTGCACGAAAATATTAACCGACTTCACGCTCATACCCAATGTTTTATTTACTGTATATTTGACTGTTGACTGAACTTGGTAAGCAATTTCAGAAATTTTTGTACCGTAGCTTACGATAATATACATATCAATATGTAAATCTTCGCCTTCTTGACGAACTATCACACCTTTTGTAAAGTTCTCTTTACGTAAAATATCTGTTAATCCATCTCGAATTTGATGCTTGCTTGCCATCCCAACGATTCCATAGCATTCTACCGCTGCTCCACCTGCGATTTGTGCAATCACATCGTTCGCAATATCGATTTGTCCGAATTCATTGTGGATTTCTATTGACATAAATACGCCCCCTAAGCACTTTTAGACTACTCTTTATTGTACTACATAAACAATAATTATAAAAGAAAACGCAGTGATTCGTCTAGTGTGCTTTATATAAAGTGCTTCAAAAAGTAAGTCTAATAGTTAGAAAATCGACATTTTATCAGCTATGAATACAAATGTAAACTTATCTACAAACAAATTTTCAGGTGTAAAGGTTTTTTTCTTGAAAGGTTGTTGAAAAATTGTTGCACTCGCATAGAGTCTATGTTAAATTAATATGGTATGTGAAATATCGAACTGAAATAAATTGCTTTCAGATTCAACTGTAGGGAGGGAATTTACATGCCAAAACAATGTGTTATTACTGGCCGTAAAGCTCGTACAGGCAACAACCGTTCACACGCAATGAACGCTAACAAACGTACTTGGGGTGCTAACCTTCAAAAGGTTCGTATCTTAGTTGACGGTAAGCCAAAGCGCGTATGGGTTTCTGCTCGTGCATTAAAATCAGGTAAAATTGAGCGCGTGTAATCGCGATAAAAAACATCGACTACAAAAGTGGTCGATGTTTTTTGTTATACATACAAAAATGCAAAAGGGCTATAGGGAAAGACAGACTTGCACCTGCTTTCCCTATAGCCCTTTAATTTTTCTTCTCTCTCTTAAATAACTTTATACACGCACGTGTCATTGAGCTAATAAACTTCGGTAACTGAAATGTATATACCTTCACACTCGCTCCCCCTTAATCGGCACTTCTTATCATTAAACATATGCCAGAGGTAAAGGTAATATGCGCCTCGCCTATAATCTCATTGCTTGTAAAGCGCGATGACCATAAGCTAATTTCTTCATTCGTTGTTTCATATTTCACACCGCGCAATGTTACATTTTGCACAGCTTCGCCATAGGCAAAAAAAGATAAATAAGGATAATCTAAATTGTCTTGAATTGTGTGTGTGCCTGGCACCAAAAAGCGTAGCTGATTATGAAGATTATGAATCTCAAAAACAATATGCGGGTATGTCTGCTGAAGCCTACACACCGTCCTTAGTACCGCCTCGTAATGATCTAGACGCCCACCTGTGACACCTGTTAGTACGATTTTTTCTGGCTTATAGGTAATAGCTTTTAGCAAGGCTAAATCCGTATCTGTTTCATCCTTTTCGGCAGCGTATATTTCAATTGGCACGCCTGCCTGTGTCAATTTTTGACGCTCGCTTACTGTGATAGAGTCTAAATCTCCGACAATTACGGCTGGCTGAATCCCTCGTTCTAATAAACGATAAGCTCCGCGGTCAGCACCAATAAAAATAGTGTCCTCTTCATCCATAAAAGGCTCAAATGAACAAAGCTCCTCGCTTGGTCCACCTGAGCAAATTACGGCAATCATCGCACGTATGCCGCTTCACCGGCTGCTTTAATTTGTTGTAATGCAGCTGCGCGGTCCTCTTGATTATAAATAGCAGAGCCTGCTACAAAAATATTGGCACCAGCCTCAGCACACGGAACGATTGTTTCTGCTGTTATACCACCGTCGATTTCGATATCGATTGTTAAGCCGCGCTCCTTAATAATTTTTGATAGCGCTGCAATTTTAGGCACAACAGATGAAATAAACTTTTGTCCGCCAAAGCCTGGATTAACTGTCATAAACAATACCATATCAATATCCTCTAAAACGTGTTGAATTGATTCGATTGGCGTATGTGGGTTTAATACAACCCCGGGCTTCACACCATATGAACGGATTAGCTGAATTGTGCGATGCAAATGGCGACACGCTTCTACATGGACCGTAATATAATCTGCGCCCGCTTTCGCAAACTGTTCGATGTATTGGTCTGGGTTTTCAATCATTAAATGAACATCGAGCGGTAATGATGTCAAAGGGCGAATCGCATCAAGTACGATAGAGCCAAATGAAATATTCGGAACAAAGTGGCCATCCATTACATCAATATGAATAAGCTCTGCGCCAGCAGCCTCCACTTCCTTTACCTCTTGTCCTAATTTCGCGAAATTCGCAGCTAAAATAGATGGTGCAATTTTAATCATCTTTAATACCTCGGCTTTCGTTCCATAATTTCTTGTAAAAATTGTTCATAGTGCTCATAGCGATATGGGCGAATTTCTCCTGTTTCAAGTGCTTTCTTAATTGCACATTTTGGCTCTTTCATATGTAAGCAGCCACGGAATTTACACTGCTCACTTAATCGTAAAAATTCAGGGAAGCATGCTGTTAATTCCTCTTTGTCAATCATGTCAAAATCAAAGGAGCTAAATCCAGGGGTATCCGCAAGCAAGCCATTCCCAACTTCAATTAATTCGACATGACGTGTTGTATGCTTCCCCCGCCCTAAGCTTTGTGAAATTTCGTTCGTTTTTAGTTGTAATTCAGGCAGCAATGTATTTAATAACGTCGACTTGCCAACACCGGATTGTCCTGCTAAAACGCTTACTTTTTCTTCTAACAACGGATACAATCTGTCCATGAGCGAACCGTCATTTTGATACGTCGTTAAAACAGTATAGCCTATCGCTTCATAGTCAGCAATTAATAGTTGAAGCTGCTCCGCTTCATCTCCTGCTAGCAAATCCGTTTTCGTTAAGCAAATAACAGGCTGAACGGAAAATGATTCTAACACAACTAAGAAGCGGTCTAATAATAATGTATTAAAATCAGGCTCCTTGACAGAAAAAACTAAGATTGCTTGGTCGATATTAGCAATTGGCGGTCGCACAAGCTCATTTTTTCGAGGGTGAATTTTCATAATATAGCCGTCTGATTCACCCTCCTTTGTATAATCAACAATATCTCCGACGAGCGGAGATTCGCCGCGATTGCGAAACACGCCGCGCCCACGACATTGAATTAACTCTTCATCTTGATAAACATAGTAATAGCCACTTAATGCTTTACGAATTTGGCCTTGCGCCATCAAATGCCTCCTTTATTCCGTAGTAATAGCCTATAAAGTGAAAATTCAATCAGTAAGGGTTTTCCTCACCCCCACTGATTGTGAGTTGAACCAATCAGGCTTTTACGGGCAGTTCATCTTCAACTTATCCTTAAGACCATTTTCACTTAAGCCTTGAAATGGGCGTCTTACTGCCCATCAATGCGGGATAAAAATTCATTTTCAGTCAATATTCTCTTGTGAGAGTAGAAGAAGCATACCTTTTTCAGCTTCAAGTAGCTACCATCTTAAAAGTCGGCTCCTTTCGCTGAAGATAAGGCAATACAATTTAATCTAAAAGCTAGATTAGTTCGGTAAACTATCGAATGGTATCGTTCTTTCGGCAATTTTGAATGAATCACGATCTATGCGGTAAGCAGCAGAGCTTCCTTCCTCAATCGTTAGCTCAATACGATAGCTCGTCGACTCCGTAATCGTTAATGTGTCGTACAGCTCGGACATCGAATTATTTTTGTCTTGAATATAAATATGGACGATTTGCTCCGTTCGCTCCTCCTCGCCCTCTTCATTGAATGTCGGCTCATAAGGGATATTTATGGATTCCGTAAAGAATTTTTCCTTTTTAGCAGGTGGTCCTTTTGATAGAACGACCTCTAGTGTTCCACCTTCCACTATCTCCTCTCCCTCTTTCGGGGTATGGGAGATTACACTACCAGCCGGAATCGTTTCAGACGTTTCCTCCCCAACGACACGCCATTGTATATTATGGCGCTTTGTATATTCTTCAAGTGCCGCACGTGAGAAGGTAGCAAGATTGTCTATGCTAATCATTTTTTTCCCTTCGCTAATAACAAGTGTAACCGTTGTTTCTCCTACAATAATTTCCTCGCCAGCTTGTGGCTCCTGACGAATAATCGTCCCTGCCTCGACCTCACTATTTTCATATTCCAATTTGTAATCCTTAAAATTTTCAAGCAATGTAGTTACTTGCGAAAGCTTTTGGTCTACGTAGTTGGCCATTTTGGAAGTTTCTGCCCCTTGGCTAACGATTAGCTTTATTTCCGTACCTTTTACTTTCAAAGTACCCGTTCTTGGATTTGTTTCAATAATTGTATCTTTTTCGATTTCCTCATGATTTCGCTCTTCGATTTCACCAACGACGAAGCCTAAATTTTCAAGCTCTTGCGTTGCTTCCTCAACTGTCATACCAATTATCTCTTTCGGAATTTCAACTTTTTTCGGCTTCATGAAATAAATTGCAGCAACTGCTATTATAGCTAACAGGGCAATGCTAGCTGCAATTAGCGGCCACTTCTTCCTCTTTTTTGGCGGCGATTGCTGCTCTAAAGGAGGTGATTTTTTCACGGTCTTCATCTGCTTCGTTTCTGCAATATCATGCACCGGCATTTTTTCATCTTTAATAATCGGTAAAATTTTCGTTGCATCATTATCAAAAGGTAAAATAAATTTAGGTTCATGAATGCGCTCTGCTGATAGACATGTTTCTAAATCCTGCTCCATTTCCTCAGCATTCGCATAGCGATGATTTGAATCTTTTGCCGTAGCCTTTAACACAATATTTTCCACGCTTTGTGGAATCGAACCATCAAATGCACGAACAGAAGGTGTTTCCGCCTGCAAATGCTTCAAGGCAATAGCTACCGCTGATTCACCTGAAAACGGTAATTCCCCTGTTAATAGCTCGTAAAATACAATACCGAGTGCATAAATATCGGATTTTTCTGTTGCTATACCGCCACGCGCCTGTTCTGGGGATAAATAATGTACCGTTCCAATCACTGAATTCGTCTGCGTGTAGCTCGTTGCACTTAAGGTTGTCGCAATTCCGAAATCTGTAATTTTTACATTTCCATCTAAATCCATCAAAATATTTTGCGGCTTAATATCGCGATGAATAATGCCATTTTCATGTGCATGTGCAATCGCTGATGTAAGCTGCTTCATAATATGAACGCTTCGTGCAGGCGATAAAGGCGAAAACTCCTGTATGTATTGCTTTAGCGTTTTGCCCTTAATATATTCCATGACAATATAATGCATATCGCCATCTTCGCCAACATCATAAATGCTAACAATATTGGAGTGTGTAAGGCTTGTTGCCGAAAGTGCTTCACGCTGAAATCGGCGATGTAATTCTTCTTCATTTGTAAAATCATAACGCAAAATTTTAATCGCTACATCGCGGTTTAAAATCATATCGTGGGCCAAATAAACATTGGACATCCCACCACCGCCAATTAGTTCTATAATTTTATAACGATCACTAATTCTTTTGCCGATAATCATCCCTTACACCTCCCTATCCTCTAGCGTCAACAAAATAAGTGAAATATTATCCTCGCCGCCTAGCTCATTTGCAAGCTGTACAAGCTTTTTCCCCTTTTCCTGTAAGACGAGCGGCAACGTAATTAATGCTGCCATTTCATGTAGGCTAAGCTTATCACTTAAACCATCTGAGCAAATAAGTAAATAGGAATCCTGCTGCAGCTCCATGCTATAAAAATCAGCTTGAATTGTTAGCTCTGTACCTAAAGCTCTTAAAATAAAGTTTTTTTGCGGATGGTGCTGTGCTTCTTCCTCGCTAATTTCACCATTATCTACTAATACATTGACATAGGAATGGTCACGTGTAATGAGCTCGCCATCCTCCGTCGTAAAATGGTAGACGCGACTATCACCGATATGAGCAATTGTGCAGTGAGCACCATCAATCACAACGGCGATAAGTGTTGTCCCCATCCCTTTACAGCCTTCATGTGATAATGAATAATGATAAATGTCTTCGTTTATTTGTGATATTACGTTATTTAACCATTGCTGCCTCGCCTCTTCTGTCGCTAATTCGGCAGCTTCCACCTGTAAAAATACACGCTGTAATGCGGTAATTGCCATTTCACTAGCTACATCACCTGCATTATGTCCGCCCATACCGTCAGCTAAAACCGCTAGCTTATACTGATCTAGACGTTCACAAAAAGCTACTCGATCCTCATTTTCCGAACGCTTTAAGCCAACATCACTTTCAACTGTAAAGTTCACATTTTCCACCTACTTTGTTTCTTGTGCTCGCTCCTTTGCACGCAGCTGTCCGCAGGCTGCATCAATATCCGAGCCATGTTCGCGACGAATTGTCACGTTAATTCCGTGCTTCTTTAATGTTTTTTCAAAATCAAAAATTTGATTGCGTGGTGTTCTTACATAATTGCGCTCAGGAACATAGTTAACAGGGATTAAGTTGACATGACATTTTATCCCTTTGATTAACTTCGCTAACTCCTCTGCATGCTCAATAGAATCATTTTCTCCACCGAATAAACCATACTCGAAGCTGACACGACGCCCTGTTTTCTTCGTATAATAACGAATTGACTCCATTAATTGTTCCAGCTTATAGGCACGCGCAATTGGCATGAGCTTTTGACGTAATTCTTGGTTCGGTGCATGTAGTGAAAGTGCAAAATTGATTTGTAGCTGCTCGTTTGCAAAATCATAAATTTTCGGCACAATACCTGATGTCGATACAGTAATATGGCGCGCACCGATATTCAATCCTTTTTCATCATTAATTACTTTTAAGAAGTTCATCATCGCCTCGTAATTATCAAATGGTTCCCCAATCCCCATAATTACGATATGACTAACACGCTCGTCTACTTCATCCAAAGCCTGCTGTACTTTCACCACTTGCTCCACAATTTCGCCCGCAAGTAAATGGCGCTTTAAACCGCCTAAAGTAGAAGCACAAAACGTACAGCCGATGCGACAGCCCACTTGTGTCGTTACACAAACGGAATTACCATAATCATGGCGCATTAATACCGTTTCAATTGAATAGCCATCTTGTAGCTGGAATAAAAATTTGATTGTTCCATCTTTTGATTCCTGTTGAATAATTGTTTCCAAAGTCGTCAAGGCAAACTGTGCGTCTAATTTCTCACGCAATATCTTTGACAAATTCGACATTTCCTCAAATGTTTTTACACGCTTATGATATAACCAATCATAAATTTGCCCTGCGCGAAATGCTTTTTCTCCATTATTAACTAACCACTCTTGCAACTGTTCAGGACGCAATGAATAAATCGATTCCTTTAATTGTGGCTTTTCTTTTTTCTCACGGCGTGTGGGTTTTTCTTCTGCTTCCTCGACTAAGTCTAAAATGCGCTCATCGAATTTGTTTTGGTCCATAAAATTTATTTTGTCTCCTTTTTTACGAAGGCAGCGACGAAAAAGCCGTCACTATCCATATGTTGTGGGAATACCTGAAGCATTCCTTCCCGCTGCTCGTGAACAAGCTGCTGCGGTAAATTTTCCAATACAATAGCCTCCATATTCAGATGTTCTTTTAAAAAGGCTTGTACCGTTCCTTCATTTTCTTCTTGATTAATTGTACATGTACTATAAACTAAGCGACCTTCTGGCTTTAACAACTCTACAGCATTCGCTAAAATCGCAAGTTGAATCGCTTGTAAATTGGCAAAATCCTCTATTTTCTTCGTATATTTAATATCTGGTTTACGACGCATAACCCCTAACCCAGAGCATGGTGCATCGACTAAAATTGCATCGAAGCTGCCCTTTTGTAAAGTATTTGCCGCTTTGCGCCCATCTAACGGTGCCGTTTGCACAATATCAATACTTAAGCGTGCTGTATTTTCATCAATTAATTCAAGCTTATGCGGATGCAAATCTAAGGCAAGAATCGCCCCTTCATTATGCATTTTTTCCGCTAAATGCGTCGTTTTGCCACCAGGTGCTGCACACATATCTAAAACGCGCATACCTGGCTGTGGATTTAGCACATTTGCTGGTAACATAGAGCTTTCATCTTGAATCGTAATAAGCCCTTGTTTAAAAGCAGTTGTACGCGCCGCTTGCCCACCTGTAATTGTTAAACATTCAGGTAAAAATGCGCTTTGCAAAACAGTCAGCCCTTCTTGCTCTAAAGCAGCAATCGCTTTTTCAGGTGTTGCCTTTATTGTGTTGACACGCACTGTCTGCTTTGCGGGTAAATTATTATGCGTAAGCATAGCTGTTGTTCGTTCTATACCATATGCTGCAATATAACGCTCTACTAGCCACTGCGGATGGCTTGTTGCAATCGCAAGACGCTCTACCTCGTCCGCTATTTCCTCCGTTGAGCGCACGCCTTGACGTATAATCGAGCGTAGTACGCCATTGACCATTGAAGCAATGCCTTTATGCCCACGTCTTTTAGCAATTTCCACAGCCTCATTCACTGCGGCATGTGGCGGAATACGTGTTAAATAATGCATTTGGAATAGCGATAGGCGTAGTAACCATTGTACCCATACTTCCACTTTACCACGCACAAATGGGGCTAAATAATAGTCCAATGTTAATTTATGCTGTAGTGTACCATACGTAATTTCAGTTAATAACGCACGGTCCTTCGCCTCTATTTTATATTTCTCAATTGTTTGGTGTAATAATAGATTGCTGTATGCTTGGTTTTTATCGACCGCTAATAAAATACTTAAAGCTGCATCACGTACATTACCATTCCAAATTTGCTGCTTTTTCTTCGTCATTCAAAACGGTCTCCAATCTGCAATTTTGCCCCTGTGCCGCGCAAATACTCCTCTGCACTTAAACGTTTTTTCCCCGCCGGTTGCAAATCATAAACAGCAATTGAACCGCCTTCACCAGTCGCAATTTCAAAATAATCCTTAGCGATATGCACAACCTCACCCGGTGCAGCTTGGTGCTTCCGAGTACCAATTTGCGCCCACCAAATTTTCACATTGCTCTCTTCAAGGGTTGTGTAGGCAACTGGCCATGGATGTAGACCACGCACTTGATTGTATATCGTACGTGCATTTTGCTGCCAATCAATGCGCTCCTGCTCTCGGTTAATATTATGCGCGTAGGTTACCTTTGTTTCATCTTGTACTATACGATTATTTGTACCATCAACAAGAGAAGGTAATGTTTGCTTTAATAAATCACGTCCAACGATGCTTAGCTTGTCAAACATGCTTCCTGTATGGTCCGTTTCCTCAATAGCAATTGCCTGCTGGCTAATCATATCGCCTGCATCCAACTTTTCAGCCATATACATAATCGTTACACCTGCTTCTTTTTGTCCGTCGATAATAGCTTGATGGATTGGTGCTCCTCCCCTATATGCAGGTAGCAATGAAGCATGCACATTAACACAGCCTAGGCGCGGCGCATCAAGCAGCGCTTTTGGTAAAATTTGCCCAAATGCTGCAGTGATAACTAAGTCTGGTGCTAGTGCTAAAATTTGCTCTAGCTCCTGTGAGGCACGTAGCTTTTCAGGCTGAATAACCGGCAAGCCTAAACGCAGCGCCTCTTCTTTCACTGGTGGTGGTGTTAATACCTTTTTACGACCAACTGGGCGATCTGGCTGTGTAACAACGGCTAGCACATGATAGCCCTCCTCATGGAGCATGCGTAAAATCGGCACGGAGAAGGCAGGTGTTCCCATAAAAACAATCGATGTCATATTATTCCTCCTCATCCTCTTCCGCATACATTTCTTCTATTTCTTCCGCCGTTAGCACACGCGTTATTTTTGAATCAAATAAAATACCATCTAAATGGTCTATTTCATGTAAAATAGCACGCGCCTCAAAATCCTCTGCCTCCAGTTCATAAATACGCCCTTCACGGTCAGCGGCTTCGATTTTCACATACGTAGGTCTGTTGACCATTGCGAATAAATCGGGAAAACTTAGGCAACCTTCCACATCTTCCTCCTGCCCTTTCGTTTCTAAAACAATCGGGTTAATCATTTCTAAAATGTCTTCACCTAATTCCACGATTGCCACACGTAAACCAACATTAATTTGCGGTGCTGCAATACCAACACCGTCATATTCCACCATTGTGTCATATAAATCATCTAATAGCTGGATGATTTCTTCATTAATCACATCGACTTCCTTCGTAGGCGTCGTTAAAATTGCTGAGGGGCTTTTTACTACCTCTTTAATAGCCATATTTCGTTCCTTCTTTCTTAAATGACGACTGGATCAAGGTCTACGATAAGCTGTATGCCCTTCTTGCTCCAGTCTGTTCGATATATTTTGATCAATTGCAATAATGTATCAATTAAATTCGGTTCTATTTTGTATTTTATCAAACATTGATAGCGATATCTATTGTTGATACGGCTAATGCTAGCGGTTGTTGGACCGATAATAGCAACACCAAAAGATAAATTTGAACGCAAATAATCCGCTACTCGCCCAGCATATTCAGCCGCCAACATGACATCCTCATGCGACACTTGGACGAGCGCTAAATAATAATACGGTGGATAGCCCGCTTGATGACGCGCATGCATTTCTCGCGTATAAAACGGCTCGTACTGCTGCTCTTTCGCTAGTTCAATTGCATAATGCTCAGGTGTATACGTTTGGATAATTACTTCGCCTGGTAAATCATGACGCCCCGCTCGACCACTTACCTGTGTTAAAAGTTGGAATGTGCGCTCACTTGCGCGGTAATCAGGTAAATGCAAGGACGTATCGGCACTTAACACCCCAACAAGCGTTATATTAGGAAAATCAAGTCCTTTGGCAATCATTTGCGTACCAAGTAGAATATTTGCCTGCCCGCTCGCAAAAACGTCCAACAGCTGCTCATGTGCTCCTTTATGCGATGTTGTATCGACATCCATGCGCACAATTTTTGCCTCTGGAAAGAGCTTATAAATTTCCTCCTCGACTTTTTGCGTCCCTGTTCCGAAAAAACGAATATGCTCACTTTGACATTGTGGGCAGCTTTGCGGTACATACTCATCATAGCCACAATAATGACATTTTAATTTTTCATTATAGCGATGATACGTTAATGAAATATCGCAATTTGGACATTGCACAACTGTGCCGCAATCTCTGCATAGCACAAAGCTTGAATAACCACGACGATTTAAAAATAAAACAATTTGCTCTTGCCGTATTAATCTATCACGCATCGCTTCGATTAGGCTCGTTGAAAACATCGAGCGATTGCCTTGCTTCAATTCCTCACGCATATCGACAACTTCCACACTCGGCAAGGCCTGCTGCTTTGCTCGCTGTCGCAACGTTAGCAATGTATAGACGCCTTTTTTCGCCCTTGCGAACGATTCAAGCGCTGGTGTAGCACTGCCTAAAATAACAGGGCAGTGATGAAATTTGCTGCGCCAAATTGCCACATCACGTGCATGATAGCGAGGGGCATCCTCCTGCTTGTACGTTGATTCATGCTCCTCGTCTAAAATAATAAGCCCAACATTTTGAAAGGGGGCAAAAATTGCCGAGCGTGCACCTACAACAACCTTCACTTTACCTTGTTGAATTTTGCGCCATTCATCGTATTTCTCCCCGACAGATAGCCCGCTATGTAGTACAGCAACTAGCTCACCGAAGCGCGAGCGAAAGCGGTCTGTCATCTGTGGCGTTAGTGAAATTTCAGGCACGAGCATAATCGCCTCTTTGCCATCCTGTAACGCCTGCCAAATCGCCTGCAAATACACCTCAGTTTTCCCACTACCTGTTACACCGTGTAATAGAAAGGTTTCATTATGACGTCTTTCCATAGCTGCTGTAATCTGATTTAATGCTTTCTGTTGTTCATCTGTTAACTGTAAGGCGGTCGTCTGCCCTACATCCTTTGTAAAGGGGTCGCGATACACCTCTTCTTGAATATATTGTGCAGCACCACTTTCGATAAGTGCCTGTAAAACACTTGCTGTTACACCGACCTGCTCATAAATTGCATCAGGGGAAAACACTTCACCACAATGTGTCTGCATCCACTGTACTAATTGGATTTGCTTCTTTGCTCGCTTTGATAATTGCTGTTCAATTTTTGTTAAATAAGCAACATCAGCATGAATTTGCACTTTGCGAATTTCTTTAATATTTCCTTGTTGCCTTACTTCATTTTCAAGGCGCACCTGTTGCTGTTTTATCGCCTGCTTCAACTCTTTTAGCAGCCCTTGCTTGTCAAATTGCTTAAAATTCACTTTTGATGACTTTTGGAAAAGTGCTGCTATGAAAGGAGATAGCGCTTCAAGCGGCGCTTGTAAATGAACCATTTTTTCATATTTCGCTCTTAAAGCCGACGGCAGCATTACTTGCAATGCGTCAATTTCATAGCAAATTGTTTCTTTTTTTAACCACTTTGCTAATGCTAGCATTTCTTCTGTTAGCACAGGCTCCATATCTAATACTTGCGCCACTGGCTTGATTTTATCTAACGGTACATCTGTCTCACTTCCAAGCTCAACAACAAAGCCGAGCACATTGCGCGGTCCAAATGGTACTTTGACACGACAGCCACATTCGATTAAATCGTACCAATCAGCCGGCACGATATAATCGAATGGACGGTCGACAGGGTATGCTGCCACATCTACAATTACTTTCGCAATACGTGCCATTACTGCTCTTCTCTTTCATTTTGCGCGGCAAAATGCGCAAGCACAAGCGCTGTAATTTTTTCTGGCTCCTCCAAACGTCCTTTACCGATATAGCCGCACGCTAAAAATCCTTCCGAAGGTTCAATAAACTGATAGCCATCTTCGTGAAGTTGCTGGATATTACGTTTAACCGCTGGATGGTCGTACATATGGACATTCATTGCGGGCGCAATCCACACAGAGGCTGTTGTCGCTAGCAAAGTTGTTGTAACCATATCATCTGCGATACCGTTTGCTAGCTTTCCAATAACATTGGCTGTTGCAGGCGCGACAAGCACAAGGTCAGCCCAATCAGCCAAATCAATATGGGCAATAACACTCGAATCCTTTTCATCAAATGTATCAAAAAAAACATCATTTTTAGACATTACTTGGAAGCTTAACGGATTGACAAATTGCCTTGCCGACGCAGTCATAATAACTTTTACATTCATTCCTGCCTGCGCTAGCTTACTTACGAGAGCAACCGCCTTATAAACAGCAATTCCACCTGTCACACATAGTAAAATATTTTTTTTGCTCATTGATTTCCCACCCTTTCAAACGATAAGCTCCCAAAGAACATTTCCTCGGGAGCTAAATAGTAGTTTTTAAGTAGTTTTAGATTTCATCCTCGTAAACAGTTGAAGCATCCTGTGCCTCTTTGCGTAAAACACCTGCTGCTACTTCTTCTAATGCACGTCCTACTGGCTTATACGATACGTATTTACCAAGCTTCTCGCCACCTTGCTCTTGCATTTGGCGTGCTCGCTTTGAAGCTAAGCTCACAAGCGAATATTTTGAATCGATTTCTTTTTTTAACGCATCTACTGATGGGTATAACATAGATTATTCTCCTCTCAACATTGACAAGTATATTTTTTCGACGCGCTCACGTCTACAATGCTCTGCTTTAATAATAGCATTAATTTTATCACATGCATTTTGAACTTCATCATTTTCTACAACATAATCATAAAGGCTCATCATTTCCAGCTCTTCTCGCGCTGTGGCAATACGCTTGGCAATAATATCCTCCGTTTCTGTTCCTCGTCCAACTAGTCGCTCCTTTAATTCTGAAAGACTTGGCGGCGCTAAAAAAATGAATAACGCATCGGGAGCTTTCGTGCGAATTTGCGCTGCTCCTTGCACCTCAATTTCTAAAAATACATCTCGCCCCGCAGCGAGCGTATCATTTACGTAAGTAAGTGGCGTGCCGTAGTAATTGCTGACAAACTCAGCATGCTCTAGTAACCCCCCCTGTTCAATCAACGCTTCGAACTCCTCGCGCGTTTTAAAAAAATAGTCTACACCGTCTACTTCTCCTTCGCGAGGCTGACGTGTCGTCATTGAAATCGAATATTCATAATTTGTATTCGCTTGTGAAAATAGCTCTTTACGAACCGTTCCTTTTCCGACACCAGAAGGGCCGGACAATACGATTAATAAGCCGCGTTGTTTTTTCATTGATTATTAAATCTCCCTTTAGCTATTCAATATTTTGAACTTGCTCACGCATTTTCTCTAAAATGGCCTTCGCTTGCACGACTGCAATCGAGCTCTCGGAGGACTGATTTTTCGAACCAATTGTATTGATTTCTCGATGCATTTCCTGCATTAAAAAATCAAGCTTACGACCAATAGCCCCTTGCTCCTCCAACGTTTCCTCAAGCTGACCAAAATGACTATCAAGACGATCTAGCTCCTCTGTAATATCTACACGCTCTGCGAATAATGCCACTTCCATTAACAACCGTTCTTCTAGTAGCTGCCCACTAGCAATTTCTTCAATTCGTGTTTTTAAGCGCTCACGGTATTTCATTACCGCATCAGAAGATGTGGCACGAATCTTTGCTATTTGCTGCTGCAATTGTTCTTTATATTGTAACATAACTAGCTTCAACTCTTGTCCTTCACGCTCACGCATCTGCACTAAATTTTCAATCGCTTCCTGCATCGCTCGCTCTACAGAAGCAAGTAGACCATCCTGTACTGCCTCCCGTTTTTCTACGACAAGCACTTGGTCAAGCATCGCAATTTCCTGCATCGACCACTTTTCCTGCATAACGATTTTTTGTGATAATTCTTCTTTCGCATTTATGTATGCTTCGAGTAAAGGCCAATTTATTTGTACATGCTGCTCTTCTGCCTGAAGTTCTTTCATAACAATTAATACGTCTAACTTTCCGCGTGAAATAGCGGTGGAAAGCATTTTTTTTGCTAAAACCTCTGCTTCCATCCATTCTTTCGGAAATTTTGTGCTTATTTCTAAAAATCGATGATTCACAGCACGAACTTCAACCGTTAATTGATACGATTTTGTCGTTGTGACACCCCTGCCAAAGCCTGTCATACTACGCACCAAGGTCCGTCACACCTTCCTTTAAAATACTGCACACCATTATAACATAGGATGGTATATTTTTTCCTACATTTTAAAGAAAAACATTCAACTAGAGTATTATCGGTAAAAAATGCTATGATTAAGTGAATCAAGTATTGAACGAAAGAGGAATGAATATGGCTTTTGATGGATTATTTACACGCGCAATTGCGCAGGAGCTTCAACAATTAGTATCAGGACGTATTACAAAAATTCACCAGCCAAATGCCATGGAAGTAATGCTTCATATTCGGGCAAACGGCACAAATCATAAACTAATTATTTCAATTCATCCTTCCTACGCACGCATACATTTAACAGAGCAGACGATTGATAACCCACCCGAGCCGCCAATGTTTTGCATGCTGCTGCGCAAGCATTTGGAAGGGGGCTTTATTCATGCCATTACGCAGGATGGCACAGAGCGCATATTGCATATGGTCGTGGAGAGCAAAAATGAGGTTGGCGACAAAATTATGCGCAAGCTTATTATCGAAATTATGGGCAGACATAGCAACTGTCTATTAGTTGATGCGGTAAATGATAAAATTCTCGATAGCTTAAAGCATTTACCGCCTTCCTTAAATAGCTACCGTACTGTTTTACCGGGGCAGCCTTATATCGCACCACCTGCGCAGCATAAGGTAAATCCATATACAGTTACAGAGGAAGAGATAAAGGACTTTTTTGCAGAGCCCAAAAGCGCTAAGGAAGTAGTCGCACATTTTGCTGGCTTCTCACCGCTACATGCGGAGGAATTATTAGCACGTTTAGCACATGGAGTCGCAGCATTTCAGCTATTTTTACAGGAATTGACGAATGCCATGAGCCCTACTTATATTGATAAGGATGGCAAAGCTGTTTTTTCGCCATGCTCATTAACGCATTTAACTGGGCAAACTGCTACATACCCAACGCTAGGCGCACTTTTGGACCGTGTCTTTTTTGCACGTGCAGAGCGTGACCGTGTCAAACAACAAGCTGGTGATTTAGAGCGCTGGCTTAGCAATGAGGTAGATAAGCTCAAGCTGAAAACGAAAAAGCTTGAAAAGGATTACGAGCAAGCCTCTAAGCTAGACCAATTACAGCTTTACGGCGAGCTGTTAATGGCTAATATTTATCAATTTGAAAAAGGGCAAGAAAATGTAACTGTTGAAAATTACTATACTGGTGAATCAGTGACAATTGCCATTAACCCGCGCAAAACGCCAATTGACAATGCCCAGCATTATTATCAGCGCTATAATAAAGCGAAAAATGCACTTGTTATGATTGAGGAGCAGCTAGAAAAAACGCATGCGGATATCGACTATTTCGAAATGCTCGCACAGCAGGTGGCACAAGCTGCACCGAGCGATATCGAGGAAATTCGCGAGGAACTAGCTGAGCAAGGCTTTTTACGTCTGCGTGCCTCGAAAAAAAAGAAAAAGCCGACAAAGCCTATGCCTGAAGCCTTTTTATCTTCAACAGGTATAACTATTTCCGTCGGTAAAAATAATAAACAAAATGATTTTTTAACATTTAAGTTCGCAAAGAAAAATGATATTTGGCTACACACAAAAGATATCCCAGGCTCGCACGTTGTTATTCATAGCGAAACACCTGACGAAACGACATTACATGAAGCCGCAGTGCTCAGCGCCTATTTCAGTAAAGCACGAGAATCTTCATCCGTACCAGTTGACTACACAGAAATCCGTCAAGTCAAAAAGCCAAATGGCGCAAAGCCCGGCTTCGTCATTTATTTTGAGCAAAAAACATTGTACGTAACACCAGATGAGGAATTGGTACTACGCCTGAAGAAAAAATAATAGTTAGGTGGCATCCAACAAGCTGTGCAGTTGCTAGCTTGTTGGGTGCTGATGTTTCAATAAAATCGTCGCTCATTAAAAACACAAGAGTTTTATGATTTTCTGTTGAATTTAAAATAAAATAAATTTTTCACTACTTTGGGAAAACTTAACTTTTTCGAACATTCCTTATGGCGAAGTATTTTAGCAAACTTTTTTCACTTTTCTATTTCAAAAATATTCTGAATATTGTATAATGAGAAAATATTCTATTCGGAGGTGCTACATATGCCATATCAATCCTATTTAGACCAAGTACAAAGTAAGTATCCTTACACATATGAGGATTCTTGCGAAAATAATGATTCTTACTTACACGAGGAACGTTGTGAGGACACGTTCGACCATTTTGGCGACAATGATTTCTAACAGAGGGGTACTCGTTATGGCAATTAGTGATATTTAGAAAATGTATGGTGAACGATGCCATACATTTTTTAGTGTAAGTAAACATCATTTACAAAACGAAGGAGCAACGACTTATGACACTACTTAATCCAACATCTTTTCCTAATTGGTTAGCACCGCATTCTATTCCTTGGTATGAGCAGCTAAGCAATCTGCAACATCGTTACGAATATGTGTGGCGCTCCTCTTTCACAGAGCCAAACGGAGAAATGATTTTTGATGAAATGGTTGTTCAAAATATTATAGGTAAAAAAGTATTAGATATCGGCTGTGGTCACGGCGAGTTTACACTAAAATGCAGTGTATTAGCAAAAGATATCGTTGGCTTCGATGTAACAAATCGCTTTATTCAAACAGGCCTCCTTCATACTAAAGGAAATGTCTCTTTCATTACAGGCAACACGAAAAATGGGCTGCCCTTTCAAGAGAATGAATTTGATTGTGCCTACATAAGAAAAGGCCCGACATCTGGTTACCCCTCTCTTAAAAAAATTGTGAAACAGGGAGGTACAATTTTCGGATTGCACCCCGGAGATAAAACAGGTAAGGAGCTCCCCCTTTTATTTCCTAATCTTTTTGCACCGACAACAGGTACTCCTATTTTAGATACAATTAAAGCTAGGCTGGCTAGTAGCAAATTTTCAAACAAATCGATTGAAACAATTGATAGCTTCGAATACATACAATCCCCAGATGACCTATTAAAGCTACGCTGCTTTGGCCAACATCCGTCTATTTACAAGATTTTAAAACAACAAAACTTAGATGAAATCAAAACGATTTTTGAACAACATGCCACAGAAAAGGGTTTGCCCATTACACACTCTCGCTACATTGTGAAAGCAGTAATTTAACTTTTTTCAGCAATAATTTTTGCGACGAGTAACCGCAGGAGCACATAATTTTTGCGACGAGTAACCGCAGAAGCATATGTTTTTTACGTGTTTACTCCACGTTTAGACTATTGCGCAATTTTTATTCCACGTTTTTTAGCTTTTATTCCATGTTTTTAGAGGTTTATTCCACGTTTTCTATTTTTAAAGCTAAAAAAAGAGAGGTTGGGGCATAACTTTATTATTTTGAAAAATGATGAAAATAGATAAAAATTTATCCGCTTTATGGAGTTAAATATTCCGTCTTAAATCAAAAAAATGTTAGACCCATTAGATTACGGTCTAACATTTTTTCTTTTTGTCCCAGCCTCTTACATCTTTAAAGAAAGTTCAGCTATCTGCCAAGCTTTCTATTCATTGTGCTCCTGCGGTGGCTCTGCCATCCTCGTCGCATGTAAAACTTAAAGCTCTCCGGCTTTAAGTAATGGAGATTCAACTCTTGCTGAATCTCCTATTCATTGTGCTCCTGCGGTGGCTCTGCCATCCTCGTCGCATGTAAAACTTAAAGCTCTCCGGCTTTAAGTTTTACATGCCACTCCTTTAAAAATGGTATCTGTTCTTCTGAGATTGTGCCTGATTCCGAGGCTGCTTCTACTAAGTAATCGAAGTTTGTTAGTGATACATAGTGTACGCCGATTTCATCGAAGGCTTTTTCTGCTTTTGGTAGGTTGTATGTGTAGACACATACAACGCCTACGACTTCACAGCCTGCTGCGCGTAAAGCTTCTACTGCTGTGATAGATGAGCCACCTGTTGAGACGATGTCTTCTACTACGACTACTTTTTGTCCAGCTGCGTATTTACCTTCGATTTGGTTGCCGCGGCCGTGTTCCTTTGCTTTCGAGCGCACGTAGACCATTGGTAATTGTAAAATATCCGCTACCCATGCAGCGTGAGGGATGCCGGCTGTTGCTGTGCCTGCTACAACTTCTGTCTCTGGGAAAAATTCTTTAATATTTGCTGCTAAGCCGTTTGCAATTTGCTTGCGGATGGCTGGGTCTGAAATTGTTAGGCGTGTATCACAGTAAATTGGTGATTTAATGCCTGATGCCCATGTGAATAAATTTGTTGGATTTAATTCTACTGCTCCTACTTGCAACATTGCATGAGCGATTTCTTTTTGTAATGCCATGTTATTTTGCCTCCCATAATTGACAAACTTCTTTGTATGCCTGTACTGGATTTGCTGCACCTGTAATCGCACGTCCAACAACGATATGCGTTGAGCCGTCACGTTTTGCGCCATCTGGCGTAGCGATACGTTTTTGGTCATGTGCATCTCCGCCTAACATGCGAATACCCGGTGTTACACGTAAAAAATCTTCTCCACATACTTCAGCAATTGCCTTTGCCTCGTGCACAGAGCAGACGACACCGTTTAAACCTGCCTCTTTCGTTAATTTTGCATAATGCAAAACAGATTCCTGCAAGGATAATGCGATTTTTTGCTCCGCTTGCATTTGCTCTTCTGTTGTCGATGTTAATTGTGTGACAGCGATTAATATTGGGCGCTTGTTACCTGCCGCTGTTCCTGCCTCTAGACCTTCTAAAGCGCCCTCCATCATCGGTTTGCCACCTGCTGCATGGACATTGATTAAATCAATACCTAAGCGTGCTAAACCTTTCATTGCAGATCGCACTGTGTTCGGAATATCATGGAGTTTTAAATCTAAAAAGATTGCGTGCCCCTGCTCTTTTATTTTATTCACAATGCTTGGACCTTCCTGCATATAAAGCTCCATGCCGACTTTTACGAACAATGGCTCATTAAATTGCTGTAAAAAGTGAAACACTTCTTTCTCGCTTGGAAAGTCAAGCGCAATAATCGGTTTGTTGTTCATTAACGGTGACTCCTTCCGATAACTTCTGAAATATGACCTACACCTAGCTCATCTAGCTTTGCTGGCAATGCCTCGATAATATTTGGACAAACGAAATGGTCGACGAAGTTTGCTGTACCAACCGCTACCGCTGAAGCACCTGCCGACATAAAATCAATAACGTCCTGTACGTTCGTAACGCCACCCATACCGATAATTGGAATAGTAACTGCCTTATATACTTCGTAAACCATGCGAATCGCAACAGGCTTTACCGCGGGGCCAGATAGCCCCCCTGTTCCATTAGCGATTACAGGCTTTCCTGTTTTTTCGTGTAGACGCATGCCGACTAATGTATTAATCATCGTAATACCGTCTGCACCGCCCGCTTCTACTGCCTTTGCGATATCTACAACACTCGTAACATTCGGTGATAGCTTTACATAAACCGGAACGCTTGATACAGCCTTCACCGCCGCGGTTAATTCCTGTGCTGTTGCAGGGTCTGTTCCAAACTGAATACCGCCACATTTAACATTCGGACAAGAAATATTGAGCTCTAGTGCTTTAACATTTGCCGCGGTCGAAATTTGGCGTGCCACCTCTACATAGTCAGCCACCTCTGTGCCTGCTACATTGGCGATAATTGGCACATCATAGCCTTCTAAAAACTTCAATTCTTCGTTCATTACTTTTTCAAGACCAGGGTTTTGTAGCCCGATTGCGTTTAACATGCCCGCTGCTGTTTCGGCTACACGTGGTGTTGGATTGCCCGCGCGAGTTTCTAGCGTTGTAGCCTTAATCATTATAGCGCCTAGCTTTGATAAATCATAAAGCTGCGCATATTCACGTCCGAAGCCAAAGCAGCCAGATGCTGGCATAATCGGGTTTTTTAACGATAATCCGGGTAACTCTAAATTGATACGGCTCATAATTGGACAACTCCTTTCGGGAATACCGGCCCATCTGAGCACACCTTTACATAATCTTTCTCCACCTGCTCTGTCGTTTGGCAAACGCAGGCGAAGCAAGCGCCGATACCGCAGCCCATGCGCTCCTCAAATGATAAATAGCCCTCTTTATGTGGATAAGTATTTTCCATTGCTTTTAACATCGGCAATGGACCACAGCAATAAAACACATCAAATTCTGGCTTTAAGTCGTCTAACAATGTCGTGACAAAACCTTTCGTCCCTTTTGTTCCATCTACCGTTACATAATATGTGTCGCCTAGCTTGTTAAACTGTTGCTCATAAAATGTCACGTTATCGGATTGGAAGCCAAGAACGTGAATTGTGCGTACACCACGCGCATTAAGCTGCTTTGACAACTCATGGAGTGGTGGTACACCAATTCCCCCACCTACTAAAAGCGCTGTTCCACCAACAGGAGCTGCTTCAACAGGAAAACCATGACCAAGTGGACCGAGCACGTCAATTTCTTGACCGGCAACTGCTAATGATAGCACAGTTGTTCCTCGACCTTCCGCGCGATAAATCATTGTAAATTGTTGATTTTCCTTGTTGACATCAGCAATACTAATTGGTCGACGCAATAGCGGCTCAAGTGTATCCGATACTTTGACATGAACGAACTGCCCAGGACTCATATCCTGGACAAGCTCTCCTTGTAGTACAAGCTCAAAAATATTATGAGCGATTTTTACTTGGCGAACGACTGTCATACGCTCACTTCGAATCATGATTACTTAACCTCCGCTTTTGGCATTTCTTCTGCTGTAAATGTCATTGATTCAATAACGCGCAGCATCGCCTCCGCTGTATCTAGCGATGTTAAACATGGCACACCATTTTCTACAGATTCACGACGAATGCGGAAGCCATCGCGTGCAGGCTGTTTACCTTTTGTTAATGTGTTGATAACTAACTGTGCCTCACCATTTTGAATCACATCGATTAGTGTTTTGCCTTTTGCACCGATTTTTTCAACAACATCTGTGCGTATACCAGCGGCTTCGAAGCTTCTTGCTGTACCTTCTGTTGCCATAATGCGGTAACCGACCTTTGAGAAGCGTTTTGCGATAGCAATCGCTTCTTCCTTATCTTTATCAGACACAGTGAATAATACTGTACCGTATGTTTTAATCTCAGTTCCAGCAGCTACTAAACCTTTGTAAAGTGCCTTTTCTAATGTAGCGTCTTTGCCCATTACTTCGCCTGTTGATTTCATTTCAGGGCCTAATGTAATGTCTACGCGACGCAGCTTCGCGAATGAAAATACTGGCACTTTAACAAATACGCCTGATTGCTCAGGAGCTAAACCAGTTGGATAGCCTTGCGCTGGAATTGCTTGTCCTAAAATAGCTTTTGTTGCGATATTTGCCATTGGGATGTTCGTAATTTTACTTAAAAATGGTACTGTACGCGATGAACGAGGATTTACTTCGATTACATAAATTTCTCCTTCGCTCATAACATATTGAATATTCATTAAACCAACGATTCCTAGGCCCCTTGCTAGACGTGTCGTATAATCAACGAGCGTTTCCTTTTGCGCATCTGTTAGCTTTTGTGGTGGGTATACAGAAATCGAGTCACCAGAGTGTACGCCTGCGCGCTCAATATGCTCCATAATGCCCGGAATCAATACATTTTCACCGTCGCAAATCGCATCAACTTCAATTTCCTGCCCCGTTAAATAGCGGTCAACGAGCACCGGATGGTCTGGAGAAGCCTCAACTGCATGCTCCATATAATGAGCTAATTCTTCCATGTTATAAACGATTTCCATTGCGCGACCGCCAAGTACATACGACGGACGTACTAATACTGGGAAGCCAAGCTTTTCAGCAATTGCCATTGCACCTTCTGCTGAAGTAGCTGTATCGCCAAGGGGCTGCGGAATATTCAATTCTTTTAAGGCATGTTCAAATTTATCACGGTTTTCCGCGCGGTCGATATCTTCCAATGACGTACCTAAAATTTTCACACCGTTTGCTTCTAGTTTGTCCGCTAAATTAATCGCTGTTTGCCCACCGAATTGCACAACAACGCCGATTGGTTGTTCTAAGTCGATAATGTGCATAACATCCTCAATCGTTAATGGCTCGAAATATAGCTTATCTGAAATTGAGAAGTCTGTTGATACAGTTTCAGGATTTGAGTTAATAATAATCGCCTCATAGCCTGCCTCTTGAATCGCCCATACAGAGTGTACTGTTGCATAGTCGAACTCTACACCTTGACCGATGCGAATTGGACCTGAACCTAATACAACAACAGACGGCTTATCCGTGCGTACGGATTCATTTTCTTCTTCGTATGTGCCGTAGAAATACGGTGTTTGTGATTCAAATTCCGCTGCACAAGTATCAACCATTTTGTAAACAGGGATAATGCCATGCTCTTTACGGAAGTCATAAACAGCTTCTGGCGTTGTTTCCCAAAGCTCTGCAATCTTTTTATCCGCGAAGCCTAAGCGTTTTGCTGAACGCAATACGTCCTGATTATTTTTATTAGTAGCTAATGTGCTTTCCATTGCAACAATTTTTTCTAATTTTTTCAGGAACCATAAGTCGATTGCTGACCATTCATGAATTTGCTCGATTGTTACACCACGGCGTAACGCCTCACCGATAAAGAATAAACGCTCATCTCCTGCTTTGCGGATACGCTTTTCTATCCACGTATCTGTCAGTTCTTCAGGATGCTTCATTTCAATATGAACATGACCTGTTTCAAGTGAGCGAACAGCCTTTAATAACGCTTCTTCAAATGTGCGACCAAGTGCCATTACCTCACCAGTTGCCTTCATTTGCGTACCTAAATTACGCTTTGCTGATTCGAATTTATCAAATGGCCAGCGTGGAATTTTTGCTACGATATAGTCAATTGACGGCTCAAAGCATGCAAATGTTGAGCCTGTAACAGGGTTTTTAATTTCATCTAAAGTTAAGCCGACTGCGATTTTTGCTGCTAGCTTTGCAATAGGATAGCCTGTTGCCTTCGATGCTAGTGCAGATGAACGCGAAACACGTGGGTTAACTTCAATTACATAGTATTGGAAGCTATTTGGGTCTAGTGCCAATTGGACATTACAACCACCTTCAATTTTCAATGCCCGAATAATATCTAAAGAAATATTACGCAGCATTTGATATTCACGGTCAGATAATGTTTGGACTGGTGCAACTACGATTGAATCACCTGTATGAATCCCTACAGGGTCAAAGTTTTCCATGCTACATACAACGATTGCATTATCAGCAGCATCACGCATTACTTCATATTCAATCTCTTTAAAGCCCGCAATTGATTTTTCAAGTAAGCATTGTGTTACTGGTGAATATTTTAAACCTGACGTTACAATTTCTTCTAGCTCTTGGTCGTTATGACAAATACCACCACCTGTACCGCCTAAAGTGAAGGCAGGGCGTACAATAACTGGGAAGCCAATTTTTTCAACAAAGCGTTTTGCCTCTTCTAAATTGTGGATAATATCTGACTCTGGTACAGGTGCACCTAATTCATACATTAAATTACGGAATAAATCACGGTCCTCTGCTTTATGAATCGCATCAAGCTTCGTTCCTAAAATTTCAATGCCCAGCTCATCTAAAATGCCCGATTCATGTAATTCAATCGCCATGTTTAAGCCTGTTTGTCCACCTAATGTTGGTAAAAGAGCATCTGGGCGTTCTTTACGTAAAATACGTGAAACAAATTCTAATGAAATCGGCTCGATGTACACTTTATCTGCAATTTCTGTATCCGTCATAATTGTCGCAGGATTTGAGT
The DNA here is from genome assembly GCF_038593115.1 of Metasolibacillus sp. FSL H7-0170. Classification (NCBI taxonomy): domain Bacteria; kingdom Bacillati; phylum Bacillota; class Bacilli; order Caryophanales; family Caryophanaceae; genus Metasolibacillus; species Metasolibacillus sp. FSL H7-0170. The sequence goes on from NZ_CP151964.1 coordinate 1,430,956, forward strand.
TAATTAAAATGACGCGGTAGCCCTCTTCTTTTAATGATAAACAAGCTTGTGTACCAGCATAGTCAAACTCTGCTGCTTGACCGATAACGATTGGACCTGATCCGATAACTAAAATTGAATTTATATCTGTACGTTTAGGCATGTTTTTTCTCCTTTTCTGCTTCCATCATGTCAATGAATTCGTCGAATAAGTGATTTGAATCTTCCGGGCCTGGTGATGCTTCAGGGTGATATTGCACAGTAAAGATTGGGTATGTTTTATGACGTAATCCTTCAACTGTTCCATCATTTAATGCAATATGTGTAATTTCTAAATCAGTATTTGCTAATGACTCTGCATCCACTGCATAGCCATGGTTTTGAGATGTTAATTCAGTACGTCCTGTGCGCAAATCTTTCACTGGGTGATTAGCCCCGCGATGTCCGAATGGTAATTTAAAGCTTGTTGCGCCGCTTGCTAATGCAAAGAGCTGGTGACCTAAGCAAATACCGAACATCGGCACTTTCCCAATTAAATTTTTAATTGTTTCGATACCCTCTGTTACATCTGCCGGATTGCCCGGACCGTTTGATAGCATAATGCCATCTGGATGCCACGCTAAAATTTGCTCTGCTGATGTATTGTAAGGTACGACAAGTACATCACAATCACGTTTATTCAGCTCTCGCAAAATACCGTGCTTCATGCCGAAATTCATGACAACAACGCGCTTGCCACGCCCTGGTGATGGATAAGCTGCTTTAGGTGATACCTCTCTTACATGGTGTGTAATAAGTGGCGTCGCTTGTAAATGTGCGACGATTTCTTCTACATTCACTTCCTCATCCGTAGCAGTTAAAATGGCGCGTACTACACCTTTTGAGCGAATAATGCGCGTCAGTTTACGTGTATCGATGCCCTCAATTCCCGGGATATCTTGGCTTTTCAAATAATCATTTAATGTCATGTCACAGCGAAAGTTTGATGGATATTCCTCTAGCTCACGCACTACAAAGCCACGAATTGTTGGCGTAATTCCTTCAAAATCATCACGGTTAATACCGTAATTCCCGATTAAAGGATATGTTAACGTTACGATTTGTCCATAAAAGGATGGGTCTGATAATGTTTCCTGATAGCCAGTCATACCTGTTGTAAATACGACCTCCCCTTGTGAAGCTCTATCACTACCAAATGCGATACCGTTGAATACTGTACCGTCTTCTAAAATTAATGAGCGCTTTTTCATTATTATTGTGCCTCCTCGTATGCGATTTTGCCTTCAACCATCGTTAATATTGGCCAGCCCTTAGCGACCCAACCATTAAATGGTGTATTACGACCTTTTGTTACAAATCCTTCTGCATCGACTGTTTGCTCTTTCGTTAAATCAATAATTGTTAAATCCGCCGATGCACCTACTGTTAATGTGCCATATGGCAAATCAAAAATTTGAGAAGGCTTCACTGTCATCCAGTCAATTAATTGCTTTAATGTCCATTTCCCTGTTTCAACAAAGCTTGTATATAACAATGGGAAGGCTGTTTCAAAGCCTACGATGCCGAATGGTGCGCCTACCATACCGCAGCACTTTTCCTCTACTGTATGTGGCGCATGGTCTGTTGCGATGCAATCAATCGTGCCATCTAATAATGCTGCATGTAAAGAATCTTTATCATCTGCTGCACGTAGTGGTGGATTCATTTTCCAATTCGCATCATCTGAAGGAATGTCCATTTCCTCTAGCAATAAATGATGTGGGCATACCTCAGCCGTTACACGAATGCCTGCTGCCTTTGCATCACGTACTGCACGTACAGACTCCTTCGTTGAGACATGACAAACATGGTAGCGTGCGCCTGCTGCTTCCGCTAATAAGACGTCACGTGCAATTTGCACCGATTCACAAATCGAAGGAATACCCGGTAAGCCAAGCTCTTTATTACGTTTGCCCTCATGCATCACACCTTCGTAAATTAAAGAGTTATCTTCACAGTGTGCGACAACGATTGCATCAAGGCGAGCTGCTTCCTTCATTTGCTCATACATCGTTGCTGCTAGCTGAATACCTACACCATCATCTGAAAAGGCTACTGCACCATGAGCTTTAAGTTCTTCCATGTTTGTACGCACTTCACCGGAGATATCTTTCGTTAGCGAGCCATAAGGCAATACGCGAATAACTGCACTTTCTTTAATCAAGCCTTGAATTAATTGCATATTTTCAACTGAATCTGGTACTGGCTTCGTATTTGGCATGGCACAAATTGTTGTGAAGCCACCTTTTGCTGCTGATGCTGTACCAGTAGCAATCGTTTCTTTATGCTCAAAGCCCGGTTCACGTAAATGTGTATGAACATCGACAAAGCCCGGTGCTACTAAATTACCTTGACCATCAATGACTTGTGCGGAGGCTGGTTGTTCGCCACCAATTGCTGTAATTTTACCTTCTTCAATTGTAATGCTTGTCGTTACTAGCTCACTTGCTTCATTCACCATTTTTACGTTATGGATAAAAGTTGTCATGTTATTCTCTCTCCTTCAGAATTGTTTCTAAAATAGCCATACGTGCATAGACGCCGTTTCGCACTTGCTGGAAAATACGTGAACGCTCACATTCTACAAGTTGGTCGGCAATTTCAACATCGCGATTTACTGGGGCAGGATGCATAATAATGGCCCCCTTCTTCATTTGTGCCTCACGCGCTACCGTTAAACCATATTGCTCATGATAGCTTTCTTTAGAAAAGCTCTTACTTACTGAATGACGCTCATGCTGAATGCGTAGTAGCATAATGACATCACTATCTTGAATCAAATCATCCCATGAATGATGTGCTTCAAAGTGACCCGCCCATTCTGCCGGACATAGAAAGCGTACATTCGCACCTAGCCTTGTCAATGCAGCTGCATTCGACTTTGCCACACGACTATGAGATATATCCCCCACAATCGTAATATTTAAGTTTTCAAATGTGCCAAACTCTTTTTGAATCGTGTATAAATCAAGCAAACTTTGCGATGGATGCTGCCCTGCTCCATCCCCTGCATTGATTACAGCGCAATTAATTCCCTCTAAAAGCTCATTGTAATATTCATCTTCCTTTGCACGAATGATGACTGCATCTAGTCCAATCATTTCAAGTGTCTTTACCGTATCGTACATCGTTTCACCCTTTAGTGCACTTGAAAATTCGGCATCGAATGGAATGACTGTACAGCCTATGCGGCGCTCAGCCATTTCAAAGCTTGTTTTCGTTCTCGTGCTAGGCTCAAAAAATAAATTAGCGACATTGTAGGAGCGCAATAACTTTGACGGCTCCCCATTTTCAAAAGCTTTCGCTCGCTCTAAAATGTGTAAAATTTCTTCATTTGTTAAATGCTCCATGGATAATAAATTTTTCATTTGACTGCCTCCATTTACAATGTGCTAAATTCTCATTACAACGCTTCTTGAAGTCTAAAATTCTCGAAAATATTCGCTTCAATAGGCTTTTATTGTCCCATTACTTTTCCTCGAGGCTGTTAACCTCTTTTTCGCGACCAGGTAATAATAAGTTTAATAAGACACCGACAATTGCTGCGAGCGCCATTCCTTCTACTTTAAATGCGCTTGTGAAGTGGAAGGCTGCACCACCTATACCGATGACTAAAATAACGGATGAAATAACTAAATTACGATTGTTGCCGAAGTCAATATTATTTTCTACAAGCATACGTAGACCGCTTGAAGCGATAATCCCGAATAGCAAAATGGAAATACCACCGAGCACTGCTGTTGGAATCGTTTGAATTAATGCCATTGCTTTCCCAATGAAGGAGAAGATAATCGCAAGTACGGCTGCGCCTAGAATGACATAAACCGAATAAACACGCGTGATGGCTAGTACACCAATATTTTCACCATATGTTGTTTTTGGCGGACCACCGATTAAAGCACTTAAAAATGTGCCAAGCCCATCCCCTAAAATCGAACGATGCAAGCCCGGGTCCTTAATATAATTGCGATTAACAACCTTCCCTAATACGAGCTGGTGTCCGATATGCTCTGATAATGTGACGATGACAATTGGAACCATCGCCCAAAAGATTGTTGACGTAATAGCAAATTCATAATGCACGCCTGGTATTAAAAAGTCTGGCATTGCGAGCCAGCTCGCTTCTTTCACTGCTGTGAAATCAACAATTCCGATAAGTACCGCATAGATATAGCCGATAACTATGCCGAGTAAAATCGGCATTGCACTTAAAATGTTTTTGAAATAGACCGTGAAAATAATCGCTGCAAATAATGTGACTAATGCCACTGTGAAATGCTTAAAGCTATAAACGCTTGCTAGCACCGTTTCTCCTGTTGCCTCATCGAGCGTTTCTACCGTTATGTTCATCGCCATATCGACGGCTGTTCCTGCTAGTGCCAAACCGATGACCATAATAACAGGTGCGACAACGATTGGCGGTAAAATATTCATTAACCATTTATAGCCTGTTTTCCATATAATTAATGCAACAATTCCATATGTAACACCGACTAGCATCGCCCCAATCATCGCGTTTCCAGGGTTCATATTTTGGCCATTCTCTAGCCCGCCTGAGGCAACCAAAATCGGCGCAATAAAGGCGAAGGAGGAACCTAAGTATGCAGGTACTTTAAATTGAGTAATTAATAAAAATACAATTGTTGCAATCCCGCTCGTTAAGAGGGCAATTGCAGGGCTTAGCCCTACTAGCTTTGGCACTAAAATTGTCGCACCAAACATTGCGAACATATGCTGGAAACTTAATGTTATTAATTGAATAGTTGATGGTCTTTCACGAATATCTAACAGTGGCTTTGACATATTGTTCCTCCTAATTTTACTACTCATTATTTTTATGAATGCTTACTTGGTCTAATCCGTCTACTTCAACTAAGCTAACGACGATGCGCTCTTGTCCAGATGTCGGAATGTTTTTCCCTACATAGTCCGCACGAATTGGCAATTCACGATGTCCTCGGTCAACTAAAACAGCGAGTTGAATTTGTGCTGGTCGACCCAAATCCATTACCGCATCGAGCGCGGCACGTACTGTACGTCCTGTATATAGCACATCATCGATTAAGACGATTTTTTGTTCGCTCACTTGATAATCAATCGCTACTTGCTGTACTTGTGCTTCCTCTTGATTTTCTGTCAAGTCATCACGGTATAATGTAATATCTAGCTCCCCTGTGCGAATCGGTTGCCCTTCGATAGCTTCAATGCGCTCTGCTAGCCGCCTCGCTAAATAGGCCCCCCGCGTTTTAATCCCTACTAAAATACACTCTTCAATTCCTTTGTTACGCTCAATTATTTCATGCGCGATACGTGTTAAGGCGCGATTCATCGAGGCGCTATCAAGCAAAACATTTATATTTGACATACCGTATCCCCTTTCTAAATTATGCAAAAAAGCCTCTCAAGCAGTTGCTTGAGAGGCTGAAAATTCCATGTTGAAATAACGTGTAGCAAGAATTTTGCGCACAAAAATCCCCTACACTTCACAAGTTCCCTTCTCAGCCTCTCTGGACTGCCATTAAAGGTGCAATATTCGCTTTTACTGTTACTTAGTATAATACTATCGTTAGTTGATGTCAATAACTACTCGCGCAGCTCCGCAAGCAATTGTTCAAAATCCTTTGGTAGCGCTGCTGAAAATTCTAAATACCCGCCTGTTGCAGGGTGGACAAAGCCTAATACACCCGCATGTAGCACTTGTCCATTGAAATCAATTGTTTTCTTCGGTCCATATTTCGGGTCACCTACTAGTGGAAATCCAATATATTGCATATGGACGCGAATTTGATGCGTACGCCCTGTTTCCAAGCGACATTCCACTAAAGTATAATCCCCTAGGCGTTCTATCACTTGGAAATGGGTAACAGCATGCTTGCCATTATCAACAACAGCCTGCTTTTGACGATCCTTTGTATCGCGTCCAATTGGTGCATCAATTGTCCCTTTATCATGCGCGATATGACCGTGTACCAATGCTGTATATTTGCGTGTCACTGATTTTGCTACGAGCTGGTTTACTAATGATTCATGCGCCGTATCATTTTTAGCCACCATCAATAAACCCGATGTATCTTTGTCGATGCGATGGACAATACCAGGTCGCAATACACCATTAATTCCTGATAAATCTTTGCAATGATGCATTAATCCATTGACAAGTGTACCGCTCATATGCCCCGGTGCAGGGTGCACAACCATCCCTTTTGGCTTGTTAACAACGACTACATCTGCATCCTCATAAACGATGTCTAGTGCTAAATTTTCAGCAACGACTTCTAATTGCTCAGGCTCCGGAACATCGACTTCAATAATATCGCCCTCCCTCACCTTATACTTTGCTTTAACTTCCGCACCATTTACTTTTATTACGCCATCTGTTAGCCAATTGCTAATTTGTGTACGCGACCATTCTGTTTGTATATGTGCGAGCGCTTTATCTATGCGCTCACCTGCCCGCTCAGCTGCAATTGTATATTTGACTACTGTCATTGTTTCACCTTTTTCTTTTGTTGTTGATCATCTAAAATAATTGCAATTAATAACATGACAACTGCAATTGATAGGGCAGCATCCGCCACATTAAAAATCGGGAATTCGTAATTGATAATCGGTATAAGTACATCGACAAAATCGACTACTTCTCCTCTGAATAAACGATCGATAAAATTCCCTACAGCCCCACCAAACAGTAGCATTAAGCTTGCTTGCAATAGCGGCTTGCCCTTTGCCTCGGTATAGAAAAAATAAAGAATAGCAATAATGACACCAATCGTTACAATAGTAAATAACCACATTTGTCCTTGCAGCATTCCCCATGCCGCTCCTTTATTGCGATGTGATAACAGGCCAAGCCAAGGGTCCCAAAGGGCAATCCGCTCACCTATTTCCATATTTTTAACAACCATCCATTTTGTTATTTGATCCAATAAAATAGCAAGTATCGCTATTCCATAATACTTCTTCACAGATGCCGCCTCCGTTTACCCCGTATTAACAGGCTGTAGAATCCCCACTTCAAAACTAGAATTGAAAATCAGTTACACCTCGGCATACGTCCAGATTTTTTCGAGCTAACCAGTGGAAGTTAACCTAAAATCGTCACGTCCTGCGCCATCTGCCGGGGGCTTATGCTGGTCACTCAGTCGTCACACGTATAGCGGCGCTCTTAGACTGAGCTCCCTTTGATTTGAAATGCTTTTTTTGCATTCATCTCTTGTTGAATCAGATTAAATTGTTTGAGTGGGAAATCAACAGCTTGTAAAAATCCGATTTGTGAAATTATCAATCAGTGAAAGATTCCACTGATTGAAGGTTCACTTTACACAATATGTTATCCATTTTACCACAGTCCGTCTAAGACGAATAATATTATCTTTTAGGTGATGTAAAAGATAATATTATTCAAAACTTTATTCAATGTTCGAAAGGTATGTTCTTCCTTCCTCCTTGCATACATTACATCATACTTCGATTGGAGAGGAGTTTTTCTATGCCAAAAATTTGCTCAGTTAGTACATACCAAATGCCATACACACTAACACAGCAGGAGGCAAAGCAATTAACAGCGGACCTTTTTCAGCAGCACATGCCACGACTAGAAAGATTATTACAAGTTTTTCACAACGGCGGAATTGACAAGCGTCAGCTCTGCATATCGCCAGAATGGCATCGCACGCCACGCTCCTTTGCAGAGCGCAATCAATTATATGTGGAGCTAGCAACACAGTATAGCGTTGAAGTCATTCAACAATGTTTAAAAAATGAAGATTTTCTTGCCTCACCTATCACTCCTGACAGCGTGGATGCTATTATTTTTGTCAGCACAACAGGGTTAGCAACACCGAGTATTGATGCACGCATTATGAATATATTACCCTTTTCAGAGCGCTTGCGACGCATTCCGCTGTGGGGCCTTGGTTGTGCTGGTGGCGCAGCAGGCATTAGTCGAGCCTTTGATTTTTGCAAAGCTTATCCGACTGCAAAGGTGCTCGTCGTTTGCGTAGAGCTATGTAGCTTAACATTCCAAACTGAGGATATACGCAAAAGCAATATCATTGGTGCATCGTTATTTGCTGACGGAGCTGCTGCGGTTCTCGTCTGTGGGGATGAAGCGGAGATTGCACTGCAATGTGCTGTACCACATATTGTTCATAGCGGCTCGAAACTATGGCCACATTCCGAGCAAGTAATGGGCTGGGATATACAAAATAGCGGCTTGCATGTTATTTTTCAAAAAAGCATTCCTTCTATAATTAATCGCTGGCTCCGTCCATTTATAGCAGAATTTTTAGAGGAACAATACTTAACAGAGCGTGATGTTGCTTATTTTATCGCACATCCGGGTGGCAAAAAGGTGCTTGAAGCTTATGAGCAAGCATTATTTTTAACAACTGAACAAACGGCAACTGCCCGCATGATTTTGCAGCAATACGGTAATATGTCTTCCCCTACTGTTCTCTATGTACTGGAACAATTTATGTTAGAAAATAAAAAATCTGACGAATTTGGTATGCTTGTTGCGCTAGGTCCAGGCTTTTGTGGTGAGGCTGTATTAGTGAAATGGGGTGAATAAGGGTGATTTATTTATTTATATTGATTATTATTTTACAGCGCTTTGTTGAGCTTATAATTGCACGTTATAATGAACGTTGGCTACGTGCACAAGGGGCATATGAAGTCGGCACAAATCATTACCCACATATGCTTGCATTGCATAGCAGCTTTTTTATCGTCCTACTTTTAGAAATAACATTGAAAAAACCATCACTATCCCCTTTATTTCCTATATTACTTCTATTATTTGTCGTTGTACAAGGTTTGCGCGTATGGTGTATCTATTCATTAGGTCGATTTTGGAACACCAAAATTTTCATTTTGCCACATGCACCAGTCATACGAAAAGGACCTTATCGCTTTATACGCCATCCTAATTATTTTGTCGTCAGCCTTGAAATTCTGTTATTGCCCTTTATGTTCCAAGCCTATTTCAGCGCATTTATTTTTACCGTATTAAATGCCGTCATACTATCTGTACGCATTCCCATTGAGGAACGGGCATTACGACAAGCAACAAACTATAATGAAGCGTTTAAATAAATAATAAAGCTATACGTATTAATAAACCAATTATAAAGAACATTCTTCTTTCTAAAGTGACTATCATCTAAGCAAAAAAGCATGAGGTTGTCTGAAAAGCAGTGCATTCGCAATATATACTACGACGAGTAATCGAGGAACACACCTTTCAGACAACCCCATATAATTTCTGCTTACACTGATTTTTCCGCCCAAATCAATGCCTCGCTATACAACTCATCCATCTCATAGACATTCACCCCTAATTTTTCTCCAAATCCCTCGAGTTGGTCCCACTCTAACTTACTTAACGCAATGCTAAATTGTAAAAACGGCGTCATATCTGTTTGTTGACCTAAAAGTGTATGAACTACATTATCAGATAGGGGAAGATTTTGTACTATTTCCTCCAAATTTCTTCTTAACAATGTATCAATTAACGAAAACATACCAACTAAAAAATATTCAGAGGGATTTTGCTTCTTATTACGTTTTGCTACTATTTCGCAAACCTTCGCTCGAAAAAGAGATGTACGCATAATTTCTTCACGAAAATCCTGGCTATTTTCTATTTGTATTTCACTCATCGCTATAAAATAAATCCATTTTCTTAAATTTGGTATACCTATCATCATAATCGCTTGTCTTATTGATTGAATTCTCGATTTAAACTGCCCTGTTGCGATATTGATTGTTTGTAAAAGTTTATATGTTAAAGACAAATCACGCTCAATATTTTCCGCGATTAACTGAACATTTGGTTCTTCTTCATTTAACAATAACAATGTATTTAAATATTGAATCGTATTAGGGGGAATACTTACACCAGCCAAAATTTGTGGCTTCTCGAAAAAATAGCCTTGGAATAATTTATAGCCTAACGTAAAAGCACTATTAAACTCTCCATATGTTTCAACCTTTTCTGCAAGTAACTGAATATGTGGAAAATTCATTTTTACTTTTCTTTCAATTTTAAGCCGTTCCTCCATGTCGGATAATAGAAAGTCAATTTTAATAAAATCTACATGTCGAAAGAGCTCATCATATTCTTCTATTTGTTCATTTAAAATAAAATCATCTAGCGCAATTTTAAAACCTTTTTCTTTTAATGCATACACTCTTTTAATAAGCATCTTTGTAATAGGTATATCCTCAAGTATTTCTATTACTACTTGAGCTGGATCTAGCCAATCAAAAATAGAGCTATACAATAAATTTTCAGTAAAGTTTACAAAGATAGGCTTGTCCTTCATCACTCGTTCTGCACCAATATGTAAAAGGCTATTTACCAACACTTTTACGGTTGCTGTGTCGGAATCTATATTGGGAAATTCGTTTAAATTTTTACTTCTATATAATAATTCATAAGCTATAACTTCCTTCTTAGCATTAAAAATCGGCTGTCTTCCAACAAAAATATCCATTCAATACCCCTTCTTTTTACATAACCTATTGTATAATTAACCCAATTTAATTTTTAACAGACGCACTATTCAATATAAGCTATAGCTCTAAACAATTACTGAACAATAACAATGGATAGAATAAATTATCTAGGCTATCTAAGGGAAAGTTAACCGTAAATTTCTACATAAATTTTCAACTAACATTTTAAAAAGGCCCCTAATTAAATAGGATATTTTTCATCTACTTAATAAGGAGCCTACCTATTTTATTGATTACGCCTACGTTTTGTGGGAAATGCATTGCAATACTTTAAAAGTGGGATTAGAATAGACGAGATATTTTTTAACATAGCTTCATTCTATTAAACTGAAAATTCGAACTTCTTTACAATGATTTTTCCGCCCAAGCTAACGCCTCGCTATATAGCTCATCCATCTCATGTATATTTAATCCTATATTTTCTCCTAATGCTTGAAGCTTGTCCCACTCTAATTTGTCGAGTGCCATGCTAAATTGTAAGTATGGTGTCATTTCTGTTTGCTGACCCAGAATTGTATCAATAACACGATTAGATAAAGGTAACTTTTGGACAATTTCTTCTAATGTGCTCTTTAATAATATATCAATTAAAGAAAACATGCCGACTAAAAAATATTCTGGATGATTTTTCTTCCTGTTACGCTTTGCTAATATTTCACAAACCTTTGCGCGAAATAAAGAGGCACGCATAATTTCCTCAAAAAAATCCTCCTCGTCATCAATTTGGCGCTCACCCATTGCGACGAAATAAATCCATTTTCTTAAATTCGGTATACCAATCATCATAATTGCCTGTCTAATAGAATAAATTCTTACCTTTACATGCCCAGTTGCATTATTAATCATTTGCAGCAATTTATATGCTAGTGATAAATCCTTTTCAATGTTTTCAGCAATTAATTGTACATTTGGATTTTCCTCACTTAATAATAGCAAAATGTTTAAATACGGAATCGTATTTGGTGGGATGCTATTGCCTTTGACAATTTGCGGCTTTTCAAAAAAATAGCCTTGGAATAACTGATAATTCGAGGCCTTCGCTGTCTTAAATTGATCATACTCCTCCACCTTTTCAGCTAGCAGTTGAATATGTGGAAATTTCTCTTGTACTTTTCTTTCAATTTTTTTGCGCTCTTCAAGCGTTGTTGCCAAAAAGTCGATTTTAATATAATCGATATATTGAAACAACTCATTATAGCTTTCCACTTGCTTATCCAAAACAAAATCATCGAGAGCTACTTTAAAACCTTTTTCTTTTAACTCACGTACTCGTTGAATGAGTTTTGGCGTAATCTGTACGTTTTCTAAAATTTCAATAACTACTTGTGATGATTTTAAAAGCTGGTCGATGGAGCTTTCCAATAAATTTTCTGTGAAATTTATAAAGACAGGTTTCCCTTGAGTAATTTTTTCTGCTCCTATATGCAAAAATGAATTAATCAGTACTTTAATTGTCGCTACATCTTCATTAATCATTGGAAATGCAGTCAGATTTTTATTACGATACAATAATTCGTATGCGATAATTTGTTTATTCGCATTAAAAATTGGCTGCCTTCCTACAAACACTTCCACTATTATTTCACCCCCTTGTATTTACATATTTTTCACCCACTAGATGATTATATCAAACTTATATTAAAAATAGGTTAAAAAGACCCAAAAAAATTCCTATTAAAAAGAAGAAAAATAGAGTAATTATAAACTACACAAGCAATGCCTTTCTAGCTAATTTCATCCCTTTCTCTCACAAATAATCTATGTTTATGCTGTTATAATTGAAAATACTATATATTTATGAAAAAGAGGCTTCAAGTTTCGTATTTTCAACCTTTAAATAAATGTATACATTTTTGAACAATTTAATAAAACAAAAATTGCCTGAAAAGCATGCAAACGCATCACTTTTCAGGCAACTCCTTATTCTAAATTATTAAACATAATATTTCTCTACAACATCCGCGCAACGTGTACATAATGTAGGGTGATTCGCATTTGTGCCAACATTTTGTGAAATTGTCCAGCAACGCTCACATTTTTCACCCTGTGCTTTTTCAACAACAATCGCTGTTTTATCCAGTACTAATGCATGATTTGGTGCATCTGCCTTCGCACCAGCCACTTCGAACGCTGAAACGATTGATAATTGAGCAAAATTAACATTAGCATCTTGTAAGAGTACCGCTACTTCTTCATCTGCATAAACTGTTAATTTGGCCTCTAATGATTTACCTATTGTTTTAGCATTACGCGCTTCTTCTAATGCTTTTAACACCTCATCACGTACCGCGATTACTTTCGTCCACTTTGTGCGTAAGTCTGCAAAGTTTGCTTGCTCATCTACCTCTGGGAAATCTGTTAATTGAACTGAAGCTTCCTCTTGCCCTAAGTAAGACCATAGCTCGTCTGTCGTATGCGGTAAAATTGGCGTTAGCACTTTTAATAATGTCATTAACGTATCATACATAACTGTTTGCATTGCACGGCGGTCTTGTTGGTCTGCCCCCTCAATATAAACAACATCTTTTGCAATATCTAAATAGAATGAAGATAGCTCAATTGCCACAAAATTATTAACAACCGTATAAACTGTTGAGAATTCATAGCGGTCATATGCTGCACGTACAGTTTTTAAAACCTCCTGTAAACGCATATACATATATTGATCCATTTCACGTAGCTCGCTATAGGCAACACGGTCTGCCGCTGGATTAAAGTCAGAAACGTTACCATGTAGGAAACGCAGTGTATTACGAATTTTACGGTATACTTCTGAAACCTGCTTTAACATATCCATTGAAATACGTACATCACCTGTGTAGTCGACAGATGCCACCCATAAACGTAAAATATCGGCACCGTATTGGTCCATTACTTTTTGCGGGATAATGACATTTCCTAATGATTTACTCATTTTGCGCCCTTCACCGTCTAATACGAATCCATGTGTTAATAGACCTTTATATGGTGCATGACCATTAATAGCTACAGATGTGATTAATGATGAGTTAAACCAGCCACGGTGTTGGTCAGAGCCTTCTAAGTAAAGGTCTGCTGGATACTGCATTCCTCGCTCTACAAGCACACCCTGATGTGATGAACCCGAGTCGAACCAAACATCCATAATATCGTTTTCTTTCGTAAATTCACCGTTCGGACTACTTGGATGCGTGAAGCCTTCTGGTAATAATTCCTTTGCCTCTTTTTGGAACCAAATATTTGAGCCGTGTTGACGGAATAATGCTGCCACATGCGCAATCGTTTCAGGTGTAATAATTGCTTCACCATTTTCTCCATAGAAAATTGGAATCGGTACACCCCATGCACGCTGACGTGAAATAACCCAATCGCCACGGTCACGAATCATATTATAAAGTCGCGTTTCCCCCCATGCTGGTGTAAAGGCTGTTGCAGTTACCGCGCTTAATAATTCGTCACGGAACATCTCTACAGATGCAAACCATTGTGGTGTTGCACGATAAATAACAGGCTTTTTCGTACGCCAGTCATGTGGATAAGAGTGTGTGAAGAAGTTGAGCTTTTCTAATGCGCCTACTTCTTTTAGCTTTTCGGTAATCGCTTTATTCGCCTCGTCATAGAACATACCCTCAAAGCCAGGTGCTTCATTCGTATAGCATCCACGATTATCAACAGGCGATAACACAGGAAGTCCATATAGTTTCCCAACATTAAAGTCGTCTTCCCCGTGCCCTGGTGCAGTATGCACACAGCCCGTACCAGCATCTGCTGTTACATGGTCACCTAGCATTACTAATGAATCACGGTCATAAAACGGATGCGCTGCGACAACGCGGTCTAATGCCTCTCCTTTTAATTCCTGTACAATTTCATAGTTTTCCCATTGTAATTCTGTTGCAATTGTCTCTAATAAATCTTTCGCAATGATAAATTTGTTATCAGCAATTGCTACTACTACATATGTTAATTCAGGGTTTACTGTAATCCCAAGGTTGGCAGGTAATGTCCAAGGCGTTGTCGTCCAAATAATAAATTTTGCATCCGCTGGTACAGCACCCTTTGTATCTTTAATCGTAAAGCTTACATAAATAGATGGTGATTTCACATCTTTATACTCAATTTCTGCTTCTGCTAACGCTGACTCTGAAGAAGGTGACCAATAAACCGGCTTCAAGCCTTTATAAATATAGCCCTTCTCTGCCATTTTACCGAACACTTCAATTTGGCGTGCTTCAAACTCTGGCTTTAATGTAATATATGGGTTTTCCCAATCACCGCGCACACCTAGGCGTTTAAATTGCTCACGTTGATTATCGATTTGCTCATATGCATACTCTTCACAAAGCTTGCGGAATTCTGCAACTGACATTTCTTTACGCTTAACACCTTTATTTGTCAATGCCTGCTCAATCGGTAAGCCATGTGTGTCCCAGCCCGGCACATATGGTGCATTGTAGCCAGTCATCGAACGATGGCGCACAATCATATCCTTTAACACTTTATTTAAAGCGTGACCGATATGGATATCACCATTCGCATATGGTGGTCCATCATGTAATACATAATGCGGTCGACCTTTCGTGCGCTCCTCTACTAACTGATAAATATTTTGCTCGTTCCATCTTTCTTGAATTTTAGGCTCGTTTGCTGGTAAATTTCCGCGCATCGGGAAATCCGTTTTCGGCATTAATAACGTTTCTTTATACTCTACCATTTGTTAAAACCCTCCTTAATAAATAAAAAAGCCTCTCATCCCTCGAAAAAGGGACGAGAAGCTATAACTCGTGGTACCACCCTAATTTACACAAAAATTGTGTCTCTTAGAACGCTGTAACATAGCGTTAAACGAAATTACCTACTAGAAGTCGTTTTCAGTAATTTAGCTAAGAAGTGATGTTCCGTTTTAATTGTTTCGTCTGAGCTCCCACTATCCCCAAATCGCTAATCAGCAATTAAAACATACTGTCTTCCTTAAATGCTATTATTCATATGTATCCACAGTATATGAAAAACAGAAAAAAACGTCAAGTTCTATAAGCTAATCGATTTAGAAATTTTAATGTGGGCGTCCAAAATGCGTGCAAAGCACTGCTTTTTAGACAGCCCTATTAAAGTCTAGATTCGTGTCAGCTAAGACGTAATGGATATGGCAAGAAGCCTTTAGTTTTCGTCGTTTTCGCCTACTTTTACTTGCTCTTGAATATCAGTTAAGTCCACATCGTATTCAAGCAAATGCTCCCAGTCATCGGTATTTAATAAATCTAGCTGTGCTTCAACGAGCATTTTGAAGCGATTGCGGAAAACCTTTGATTGCTTTTTCAGCTCATCAATTTCAATTGTAATTTTACGTGCTTTTGTCAAAGCATCGTTAACAATGCGATCAGCATTTTTTTCAGCCTCTTTGACAATGAGCTTCGCTTCCTTTTGTGAATTACGACGAAGCTCCTCAGCAGCATCCTGTGCTACAACGATGGATTTTTGCAATGTATCTTCAAGCGTATTAAAATGATTAATTTGCTGTGACATCATTTTCACTTTCTCTTCAAGCTCTTTTTTGTCGCGCAAAATAATTTCATAATCTTTAATAATTTGGTTTAAAAATTCATTTACTTCGTCCTCCGCATAGCCGCGAAAGCCTCTCGTAAACTCCTTATTATGTATATCAAGCGGTGATAACGGCATTACATGACACTCCTTTATCTATTCGTCTTTTCGTCTATTATAAAGCTTTTATGCAATTATGAATATGGTAATTCATAAAAAACAAGCCATTTTTATGATTTTTGCTCTAAACGACCTATTTGTAAACGAATTTTATCCTTTTTTGTTCGTCCTTCCGTCATAAGTACCTTGAAGCGTCCAAAACCCCTGACAGAAACGATATCACCCTCTTGCAATTCAAAGCTTGCATTCTCGCGCACCGTCCAATTGACCTTCACTCTGCCTGATGATACTAAGTTTTGTGACTTTTGACGTGACATATTTAAAATCGTTGCAATCACAACATCTAGTCGCATCGAAGGTATTAAAACAAGCTGCTCTACCCATTGCTCCTCTAATTGAATAAGCGGTATTTGCTCCTCTACTTCCTCTAGATGAACCTTTACTTTTCCAATGCTCGTCAAATTAGCTCTTACGTAATCAGCAACTTCACCTGCAACTGCAAATTGAATCGTGCTCTCCGCTACTCGAATATCCCCAAACTTGCTTCTATCTATCCCTAGTGATAATAGTGCGCCAAGCACATCAGGATGCTTTAATTGCACAAATTTTGCGGGATATTGAACGCGGAAAATAGTAATTTGAAACTCCTCGGTTGTTGCTGCAAAATAGCTTGGTGCAATGATTAGGCGTTCGCGCTCTGCTGCATCAAATTTGCCCTCTGTCTTTACTTGTAAGTCATCCGTCTGTCCGATAATAGAAAATACAATAAAACGTTCTCGCGGGTCTAAAAAATCAGTTAGTTTCGGTGCATAACGATCCTCTACTTCTCGTTGCCAGCCCACAACTTGTTCAATAAATGGCTGCTCATCCTTCCTAAAATGCTGAACTAAACGCTCCATTTTTTTATCTCCATTTTCCAATATAATAAAAGAGCTGTCCCAAAGACAGCCCCCTTCTATCAATTATAGCTTGGCGTAATTGCAGAAACCGTCACGTTCTGTAATAACGGATAACTGACCTGCATCACGCAGGCCTCCCTTCAAAATCTGTGACATCCGCCAGAGGCTTTAGACCAACGCGATGTTGGTCACTCAGCCGTTGCCGCAGGATGCGGTAGTCTTAGACTGAGTTCATCTTTATCAGCAAGTATCCCGCCACCTATAGAGATGGGAGACTTCTTTACCTGTCACTACGCTTTCGGTACAAAAAACATTGCTGAAAGACGTTAAATGCAATAAAAACTTAATTCATTTTAATCTTAGGAAAAAGTCCCTAATCTAGTGTTATTACTTTACGAAACGTCCAAAAGGCAGTGCCTTAGCACGCTTTTTGGACGCTCCCTACTTAAATTATATAACTAATGACGATGAAAACACCTTGCTGAATAAAGCGTAATGCGAACAATGCAATAATCGGTGAAATATCAATCATGCCAAGCGGTGGAATGAATTTTCTAAAAAAGCCTAGATATGGCTCACAAAGCGTTGCTAAAAAACGCCCTACTGCTGAATCTTGTGCTGCTGGTATCCAAGACATTAAAATATAGCCAATTATCATAAATGTATATATTGTAAACACTTGGCCAATAATTTGATAAATAATCATATATATATCCTCACTAATTCTAAATATCTTCTAAGTAACTTGAGATTTCGCCCGACACTTCTACATTATCTGGTGTGCATAAGAAAATATCAACACCCACTCGTTGAATGTCCCCACCTAATGCATAGACTGTGCCGCTTAGAAAATCAATGATACGTCTACCTTGGTCAATGTCGATGCGCTGTAAGTTAACAATTGTCGCACGTTTATTTTTTAAATGCTCTGCAATATCCTGCGCTTCCGCATAAACACGCGGCTCAATAAGTATCACTTTTGAGCCTTTCGACGACGCAGCAGCTTGTAAACTAACTACATTATTGACCGTTTGTGGTGGTACAGGCTCTTCATGTATTGAAATTTTACGTTCTTTTTTTACACGATTATTAACGACAGGCCTTGGCTGGTCTTGTTGCTTCGGTGGCTCGTATGAAGTTTTCGGCGTTGTTTGAACTGTTTCCATCTCTTCTTCTTCATCTAAGTAAAAGAAGTTTTTTATTTTATTTTTCATACTCATTTTTTATCCCTTCCTTCTAGCCAACAAGAGCTGTGCCAATTCTTACAAATGTCGCACCTTCCTCAACGGCAATCTCATAATCATTTGACATCCCCATCGAAAGTTCTGTACAAGGTGCGTACGGCAGCTTTAGTGCCACAACTTCCTGCTGTAATTTTTTCAAATTGCGAAACACTGAACGGAGAAGCTGCTCATCAGCTGAATACGGTGCCATTGTCATTAAGCCAACAACTTCAATTTTTGTCATTTCACTTAAGCTATGGAGAAAGGCGATTGCTTCTTCAGCTGTCAAGCCATGCTTCGATTCTTCGCCTGATACATTTACTTGAACGAAGCATTTAACAACTTGCTCTGCTCGCTTTTCGATTTCCTCTGCTAAGCTTAAGCGATCCAATGAATGTAAGTAATCAATTTCGTTTATTACTTGCTTCACTTTGCGCGTCTGCAACGAACCAATATAATGCCAGCTTGCCGCTTGTTGTATAGCTTCTCTTTTCGCAAGCAATCCTTCTGGGCGATTTTCCCCTAAATGTAACAGGCCCGCTGCAATTGCTTCATTTGTGCGCTCTACGTCAACCTCTTTTGTCACTGCGACAATATGCACTTGCTGCTGCGCACCACTTCGCTCTTGCGCTTGTTTTATCTTCTTTTGAATTTGCTCTAAATTTTCAATAATTTTTGTCAATTTACTCCCAACTTTACAACAATAATTTATTTTACCTTGAATATCCGAAACCTACCTTGAACAGTACAATTAATTCTTTTTAAAAAACTTCATGTTTTTTGTAATGATTAATACGGAGATTGCTTACAATCTATTTTATTTCATTGTAACAAGCCTATTGTGATTTATCAATGAATAGCTTGCTCTATCCCGCATTAACAAGCAATATTATTTTCAATTAATTTGTGTCGAAAGTGCTAAAATCCTAAATGAGGGTAATAACATTAAAGTTCCATTGATTCACCTTATGTCCATTGTCCTAGCGCATGTTATGACATTATTCCTTTGACTAAAATAACATCCTTCCCGATAGTTAAAATATCTTGAATAGCGATTTTTCGCGTTGCTTCTTCCGCCTGAAAAATATGCAATATTTTTTTCGGTTCTGCAACAAGAAAGCCCGTAATCATCCCACTTTTTTCGCAAATTTCAGCATCGACAATATAGCCGATAAAGCGCCCGCTTCCTGCCTCAATAATTTCCTTTTGCTGCGCAACAGAAAAACGCATAACATCCCTCCTGAATTGTAGACAATTGTGTCTGTGCCTGGCACCTTTTTGTGAAACAACAAAAATCCACTTACAACGAGTGCGTCTAAGTGGATTAGGCTCATTCTAATTTTATTTTCAAAAAGTCATTTAACTACTAGCTGTATAATAACTAACTGAAAAGAGGTGCGCCAGCCTGCTTTCCGGTTAGCTTACTCACTGCTGTAAATAATCTGATTGCATGAGTTCAATGGCGCTTTTTTCTAAGCGAGAAATTTGCGCTTGCGATATCCCTAGTGATTTTGCAATTTCTGTTTGTGTTTCACCGTAGTAAAAGCGCTTTGCTACAATTAACTGCTGCCTTTCGTCTAATTTTTGTAGACTCTCCTTCACTGAAACATAATCTACCCACTGTTCTTCCGATACCTCTCCCTTTAACTGGTCCATTAAATACATTGCATCGCCGCTATCTGAATAAATAGGCTCCTGCAATGAAACCGGGTCTTGAATTGCATCAAGTGCGAATAAAACATCTTCAGGCTTCATTTCAATTGCAGCTGCTAATTGCTCAATCGTTGGCTCATATAAATTTTCAGTAACAAATCTTTCTTTCGCCTGCATCGCTTTATAAGCAATATCTCTTAACGAACGTGACACCCGAAGTGCATGATGGTCGCGTAAATGTCTACGAATTTCACCAATAATCATCGGTACAGCATATGTCGAAAATCGGACATTATGCTTTAAATCAAAATGATCAATCGCTTTTAATAAACCGATGCAACCTACTTGAAATAAATCGTCTGCCTGCTCACCACGATATGAAAAACGTCCAACAATACTCAATACTAAACGTAAATTACAAATAACTAGCTCCTCACGTACAGCTACATTTCCTGCTTGTAATTGTATGAATAACTCACGCATTTCTTCATGCTTTAAAACTGGAAGCTTCGATGTATCCACACCGCATAGCTCTACTTTTGTTCGCATCAACTATTCCCCTCCGAACGATTATCTTTCGTTCAGTTTGTCCTCTTGCGATGTAGGCTATGCGTAAAAATTGGCGGCAAATTCATCCAAGTTATGCAATTGGCGCATTTAGATACTCTCTTAATTCCAGTATTATTTTTTTCTCTAATCTTGAAATATATGATTGCGAAATGCCTAAATGATCTGCTACTTCCTTTTGTGTCATTTCTTCCTTGCCATTCAATCCAAAGCGACATTCCATAATGTATTTTTCGCGTGGGTTTAGACAATTAATAGCGCTGAACATATGTTGACGTTCAATTTTACGCTCGACATCATTTGTAATAATGTGTACTTCTGTTCCTAAAATATCAGATAATAATAATTCATTGCCATCTGCATCTGAATTTAACGGCTCATCAAATGATACTTCACCCTTCATACGGCTTGTTTTGCGTAAATGCATTAAAATTTCATTCTCAATGCAACGTGAAGCGTATGTTGCAAGCTTTATATTCTTTTCTTTATTAAATGTCTCAATTGCTTTAATTAAGCCAATTGAACCGATACTAATTAAATCCTCAATCGGTGTACCTGTATTATCAAAGCGTCGCGCAATATAAACAACAAGACGCAAATTTCGCTCAATTAATGTATCTCTTGCAGATAAATCTCCATTCATAAAGGCTTCAACGACAGTTAATTCTTCTTCTCTAGTCAATGGTACTGGCAATGAATCATGTCCTCCTATATAGTATGTTCCTTTGCGAAAGAACTTACTCCAAATATTTTGCAAATACGCTACTAGTTTTTGAATCAATCATTCTCCTCCTTTATTGTTGATTGGAAAGCGCTAAAACATGAAGCATCATATCGGCTTGCTGCGGAAAATTGGCATCATTTTTGGTTAGTACGACATAGTGTCCGGTCACCTTTTCTTCATTAATCGTCCATTCTGTTAAACGAAATGCAGGTACAATCGCCTTATGCTGTACAGTTGTCAGTGGAATAAGGCGAATAGATGTCAACCATTCACGTGGAAACATGGATAAATTATAAGGTGCTGCTGCGTCCCATGAATTAATGGCATCATTAATGGTTGCAGGTAGCTTATCCTTAATCATGCGATAGGAAATAAAATGCACCGGCTGCTGACTAATAGGCTCCGTACACATATTTCCGGTATCTATAAAACCACGTAGCTGCAATTCTGTATCACCTAAATGCAATTTGCATGTCACTACATAGCTTGCCTGTATTTTTTGCTGCCAAAAGTCTCTCCACTTTATTTCTGCCCACTTTGAACTAAAAATAGCAAGTAAGCTACAAAGCGTGATATAAAAAAGCAATGAACGACCTGCCAAAAAAGGTTGTACCGCTGTTAATAAGCCTCCTAGAAATATAGTTGCCACAACAAGTACCGCTATTTGTTTCAGTAAAATGCGATATCGGAATGAAAAAGCAATGCCTGCTAATAAAAGAGCACTTATGACACCTATGAATAATGATGGTGTAAAAATAGCACTAAATGTACCACTTATAAAAGCAGCAACAAGCGCTCGCTTTTTCGTCACATACACATTTGTTATTTTGCTAATAAACAAGACCAGTAAATAATTAAATAGTGTATTTATCAATACAAGCCATTCGCCAACCATGTATCGCTTCCTCCTGATTAGAAGCTTACCATTAACACTATGTTAGAAATTGTCACTTCATTGTATTCAACTAACAAAAAATTTAGACAAGAAAACGCAAAAAAATCGATGAAATGACAAAACATTTCACCGATTTTTTAATTTACAGTAGCTGCGCCGCTAGTTAGTTTGCAGTTGTTCATGGAATATTTGCAGCTTTTTAATTTTATTTGCGATTTCCTAAATATATTTGAGTCAAGTACAGAATCTTGTGTAAAATTCCCTGGGTACCTTTTGTATTTGTACTGTTTTTATATGTGTGGTGTATGGGAAAGGGCATGCCCTTTCCCATACACCACACATTTCGCGCGGGACCGTCCTCCTGTTATTCTTCCAAGTAAACATTTCTTACATTAAAGCAGCTTTTTTTCCCTCGAAGTCCATCTTCTATATCCATTAAAGTAGCACCAATCAAACGGAAAGCCGAATCATGATTTGGAAAAATGCGTATCACTTTTTCACGTCGGCGAATTTGAAGGTTCGTATTTTCTACACGGTTTGTCGTTCGAATGTGCTGATGCAATACGACTTTAAATTGATAAAACTGTGTTACCTCTTGAAAGCCTTCTTCCAAAGTAAGCATGGCCTTTTCATATTTTTCTACATCTTCATACTCATCTTGAAGAGCTTCATATTTTGCCTTGGCATCTTTTAGCGTGAGCTCCTTAAAAATAGCTGATACTTTGCGGCGGAATGCTTCGGATCCCTTCTTTGGCACTTTGGAAAAAATATTTCGCATGAAATGGAATAAACAACGCTGCCATGCCGTTCCTAGAAAACATTCTGAAATTGCCTTTTTTAATCCTTCATGAGCATCTGATACGACCAATTCAGGCTTTGACAATCCTCGTGCCTTGAGCTCTTGAAAGAACGTTTTCCACGCAGTAGCAGATTCTGTTTCACTAATTTTAAATCCTAAAATTTCTGTTTTTCCATCATTCGTCAGCCCAATCGCAATATACACAGCTTTAGCTATCACTCTACGAGCTTCTCGTACCTTAATATACATCGCATCTACATATAAAATTGGATACGTCTGGTAGTGAATAGGACGGTTTGCCCAAGTCTTCACAATAGGGTCTAGCTTCTTTGTCAGGCTCGAAATGAAAGAGGGCGATACTGATTCCCCAATCAGCTCTTCTATCACCTTTGTCACCCTGCGTGTTGAAACACCCTGTACGACCATTTCAATCATTGATAAAATAAACGCTTTATCTGTTCGTTGGTAGCGTTCAAATAATGTCGTGGAAAACTTTCCGTCACGCGTACGAGGCACTTTCAACTGAATCTTGCCAATCGCCAATGTATAATCACGTTCGTAATAGCCATTGCGTTGCCCTGTTCGCGTTTCATTGCGCTCGTACGCATCAGCCTTTAGATACTCATCACGTTCTTTTTCCATATACTCATTCAACGTTAAAATCACAAGCGATTTAATCGTACTGCTCATATCTGAATCAAGTATCGCCGCTTCAATTTCCCCTAAGTCTAGTGTAAGATTAAGTTGAGTCATATTAATTCCTCCTAATGTTTTGGTTGCACAATACATTTACCCAGGAATTGATATGACTTTTCACTTTTACACAATTATATATACATATTCATATATTTGCGCCCATGCCCCGCTCCATTTTATTCACAACCTCTAGGCAACTATAGTTTTTCGAACTAACTGTCGCTTGATTTTCTAGCTATCTAAAAGACAAAAAAATCGATTTACCTTGAAAATAATAGAGTAAATCGATTTTTTAGTGCGCTGCTTGAGCAGCAATAATTTTAATAAGCTAAAACCATTGCCAAAACAGAACGTATGTGCTAAATTTGATTTATAAGCCATTCATAAGGATACAAAAAGTAATCTTATTTATCCGCGATTTCTACGATTGCGTAAAAATGTTGGAATGTCTAACGTATCTTCTTGCTGATAGTTTTGTGTTTGGCGCGGTGCTTCTTGCTGAACGGCCTCTTGACGTGATGGCTGTTGCTGTGCAGGAGCTTGTTGACGTGCTCCCATACTTGGTCGCACATTTTGACGCTGCGTTAGTATATCATCTGAGAAGCCTGTTGCAATAACAGTTACAATAATTTCATCGTCAAGGCTATCATTAATAACCGAACCAAAAATCATATTTACCTCTTCATCTGATGCCGAAGCTACAATATCAGCTGCTTCCTGTACTTCAAATAAGCTTAGATTTGTACCACCTGTAATATTCATTATCACGCCTTTTGCACCATCAATTGATGTTTCAAGTAGCGGACTTGAAATAGCTTTTTTCGCAGCTTCTGTCGCACGGTTTTCGCCGGAAGCAATACCAATCCCCATTAACGCAGAGCCTTTGTCAGACATAATTGTCTTAACATCGGCAAAGTCTAAGTTAATTAAACCAGGTGTTGCAATTAAATCTGAAATGCCTTGTACACCCTGACGCAATACATTGTCTGCTTCACGGAATGCCTCTAGCATAGGCGTTGATTTATCAACAATTTGCAATAGCTTATCATTAGGGATAACAATCAGTGTGTCGACAGCTTCTTTCATTGCGCCGATACCGCCAACCGCCTGTGTTTGACGCTTGCGTCCCTCAAATGAAAACGGACGTGTAACAACACCTACTGTTAATGCACCTAAATCACGTGCAATTTGAGCAATTACTGGCGCTGCACCAGTACCAGTTCCGCCACCCATACCAGCAGTAACGAATACCATATCTGCACCGCGTAATACCTCTTCAATTTGCTCTCGGCTTTCTTCGGCTGCTTTTTTACCGACTTCTGGATTTGCCCCTGCGCCTAATCCACGTGTGAGCTTTCCACCAATCTGTAATTTATGTTCAGCTTTTGATAGATTTAAAGCTTGAGCATCTGTATTTACTGCAATAAAATCTACACCTTGTACACCATGTTCAATCATACGATTAACAGCGTTATTACCGCCACCACCTACTCCAATTACTTTGATGACAGCAAGCTGATCACTACTTGTATCAAATTCTAACATTATTTCTCCTCCCACTTCGCTCGACTTTTAGCCCGAATTACTTACGCTACTTCTACTAATTGAAGTTCCACAATTATCGTAAGTCAACTATTCAAAAAATTTATTAAAAATATTTTTTGCTCTATCAATCACGCTTACTTTATTACTATTATCTGTATATTCTACTTGCTGAGATTGCTTTTTAGCAGGAGTCGATTGTGTCGTTGCCGCAATATATGGTGATGCATCTGTTATTGGACTTCTTCCGTAGAACTTATCATCCGCATATGCATAACGAATTAACCCTACCGATGTTGTAAACGCTGGATCGCGCACGCCAATGTAATCTGGCACAAACACGCGCACACGCGTCTGCATCACTTCTCGTGCAAGCTGTGCAATTCCTTCTAGCTGTGCTACGCCACCAGTAATAACAATGCCTCCTGGCAAATCACGCACACCTAAGCGCGCTAATTCATCTAGCACTAGCTCAAACATTTCTTCTAAACGCACACCGATAATTTCGGCAATATAACGCTGGTTATATTGATCTGTTGTATCTGTTCCTACTACAGGAACTTCAAATAATTCGTCATCTGAAGCATCGTCATAGAAGGCATGTCCAAACTGTCTTTTTATTTTTTCAGCTTGTTCTGTCGGTGTTTTTAAGACAATTGATAAATCTTTTGTAATATGCTCTCCGCCTACTGGGATAACCCCTGTATGCTTTAATAAGCCCTCCTCAAAAACAGCGATTGTTGTTGAACCTCCACCTAAATCGATGTAAGCTGTACCTTGATTCTTTTCATCTTCTGTTAAAGCAAAATAACCTGCCGCTAAAGGCTGTAAATAAATTTCTCGAATTTGTAATCCAGCTCGTTCTACACAACGCAGCACGTTATGTAACAAAGTTTTCGAAGTCGTAATCATCGTTGCATCCATTTCTAAACGAATGCCTATCATACCGCGCGGATCTTTAATTTCATCAAGATTATCCACAATAAATTGCTTAGGTATTAAGTTCACTAATTCACGTTCTGGTGGGATAGACATCACTTGTGCAGATTCGATGACGCGCTCTAAATCATCATCGCCAATTTCACGATTTTCACTGTTTACAGCAACAACACCTTTTACCGGTTGTAAAAATGTTTGATTTGCTGGTACTCCTAGTATAACATCGTGTATTTTAATGCCCGTCATTCTTTCAGCCTGCTCAACTGCTTTTTTAATTGATTGTACTGTCGCATCAATATCAACAATGGCGCCTTTACGAATTCCAGTCGATTTTACGTGACCGACACCAATTACATGTAATTGTTGCTCGCTCATTTCACCTATTAGCACTTTAATAGAGGATGATCCGATATCCAGCGAAATATATATATCTTGTTGACTCAACTCGCTGCACCTCCTTCTAATACTCCTAATGTTCATTCTATTGCAATTTTTCGCTGTTGTCTAAGCTTATTCGCTTTTGTAACGAAATTTTAATGAGATTCATATATTTTCTCTTGCTTTTTTGCTTTTCGCTCATCAAGCTTCGTTAATACAATCCGTCGAATGACTGCTATATTTTGAAAAAGTCGAACGCCGAATGCAAAAATTGCCGCTAAATATAAATCAACCCCGATATGGACACCTAAAAAGGCAAGTCCTGCCGCAAGGGCTATATTAAAGAAAAAACCTGAGATAAACACTTTATCATCGTATACTTCCTGCAACTTTGCCCGTATACCACCAAACATTGTATCAAGGGCAGCTAATACAGCAATAGATAAATAATTTTCATATACCGCCGGAATTTGAATATCCGTTAGCAAACCTAGCGCAATACCTAAAATCAGTCCTAAAAGTGGCAGCCACATATTCTAATCCCCTTTATTCGTCTCACTCAAATAGCTGCTTGTTATTTGAGTTGCTATATTTTTAATTGAAATAGAGCTTTCTACCTCATTTACAACGAGCTCTAAGTTATCAATGTAAAACTCGTCCATCAATGAGGATGATAGTAAATAATTGTACAATCTTTGCGCTAGTTCTTCAGATGGCATAATTATTTTAATTTCTACATCAGTTTTACTGATTGGTACGCTATTTATTGTCGTGACGCCGTTAATCTCCCGAATAGCCGAGGTATGTAGCAGCCTTTGTTTGTCAATTTCGACATATTGACCACCATTACGGTAAATATCATTGACTAATCGAAAGAGTAGCTCTGGAGAGATGGCTTCAATCTGATAGCCATACTCAATTAATTCTTTAGCAGGCTTTATCTTCAATGTTAAACCTGGCCCTGTAACAGGCAGTAAGCCTATTTGACGATGCAAATCAGTTACTGTTTCTCGCAACACTAGCTCCGGGTCGCTTGATTCAACATCCTCATATTTCCGAACGACTTCATTCAATGCTTGAATATTCGTCAATAGCTCAGAATGTCGCTTTTTCTCCTCTGATAGTGCTTGCCGTATTTCCCAAATATCTCTTGTATCTCGCTCTTTCGGATTTTGCATCGTATTATATTGCACTGCTAGCATAAAACCAATGACAAAGGAAATAAGTGTAATATGCAGGTTTTTATTATTTTTCATTTACCTCCCCCCTCAACTTTCTGCCGTATTGGAAGGCATAGAAATGATACTGCTTTTTTCAAAAGTAACACTAATTCGTTCATTTAGTAATTGATCAAAAACTCCCCCTGAAATTTCTAAAGATGCAATTAATGTATCCGGCTCTCCAATCGCCTCAATAACAAAGGGGGCAGGTGATTGTTTTCCATCAATTGTAATTACAGGACCGTTACAGCTTATATAAGAGTTTGTTTTTAGGCGTTGACCATTAATGGCAATGGCTTCTGCTCCCGCAATCTTCAGCTCCGTTAGTACTTTGAAAATATGGCTTTCATGTACAATATAATCGTTTGGGTTTGTTGAATTTGGATCATATTCACCATCAGCTAGTGTTAGACGGATACCTTGTCCCTGTCCAGCAATGTCACCAAGTAAAAGCCGTAAACGCTCCGCCTCAGCGACTAAATCCTCATGCTGCTCTGCACTTGATGTTAACTGCTTTTCATAGTTGCGAATCGTTTGTTGCAAATAATTTAGCTCGTCCGTCAGCTCTTTATTACGTTCCTGCTGTGTAATGAGCTCTTCACGATACGTTTCCTGTTGCTGAAAATAAATCGGTGAACTTGAACTTAGTTTTTTATTATCCTTCGTCAAATTATAAGAAATACCGATAATAAAACCAATCATGATGGAGACGATGAGCATAATAAAGTATTTACGTTGAAACAAGGATGGTCTATTATTCTTCTGATTGTTCTTCATTTTGCTCCGCTCCTTGCTGCTCGTCCTCTGCTTCCTCTATCTTTTTATACTCCTCCAAATAAGAGCGATAATATGAGCCTACTTCAATATCAATAACACCCTTTTCATAGCCCTCTGTATTTTCAATCCATGCAACAAACGATGGATAATAGTTAAGCTTACTGGCAAGTGTTGTGATTTCTGCACGCACTTCATAGCCATCATTCATAAATAATGTTACAGCGTAAGGGTCTGTGCTTGTTGGTGTTGCTTTAATTTGCGAAATCATCGACAGCACTTCTTTATCGAGCTTTGCTAGTTCCTTTAATAAACGCTTTCGTATTTTCTCATCGTCAAATTGAAGGAATATTGGTGCATCGATCGGTAATAGCTGACCTTGTAAAGGTAAAATTATGCCATTTTCCAACATCGGGTAAAAGTCATTGTCCTTCGCAATATAAGCCACTTTGCTCCATTCCTCTATCGAGATGGAAACAGTCGTAAGCCATTTTCGTTTGACGGTAACAGCCTTTACCCAATCTAGCTTCAATATTTGCGCCTCGATATCTCCTTCCCGAAAGCCCCACATCGAGTCACCTATATTTAAGCCTGATTGCTCCTTATAAAATGTCGTATCTTCAATGCTTCCCCCGGTCACATCAATTGTTTTAATATCACTATAAGGTGATTGGAAATAAAGGAGTAAAAACAAAATAACACCGAAAACTGTGGTCAGTAAAATAAATTTAATATTCGAGCGACGCCGGCGTTTCGCGCGAAGTGTAGGGATGCGTTCTTCTATATCAATTACTTTTTTCAATTTTTACTCCTCCTTCCTGTTGTATTCGTGATTTTAATGATAAGAGCGACCGTTAACCAAATGACGATTAATGACGTTCCACCGTAGCTAATAAATGGTAAAGTAACACCCGTCACTGGCAGCAAGCCGATAACTACTCCGATATTTAAGCAAGTTTGTAAAACAAGCATCGTCGTTAAGGCGCTAATCATATAAAACTGCTCTAAGCTATATGCCCTGACAGATAGCGCATAGCCACAATAAAATAAAGTGGCAAATAAAGCTAAAATGACTGCTCCCCCGACAAACCCCATTTCCTCCAATATAATTGAGAAAATAAAATCATTTTGTGGCTCTGGTAAATATAAATACTTTTGACGACTTTGCAAAAAACCATGTCCAAATAAGCCGGCGGGACCGATGGCCATTAAAGATTGCACCGCCTGAAAGCCACTTCCTAGCGAATCAGACCACGGATCTAAAAAGGATTGAATTCGCTTTAAACGATATGGCGCAGAGATGATAAGCCCTGCTAAACCTGCAACACCTGCAAGCATTAAAAATATATAAAGCTTAATCGGATATTTTGCGATAAAAAGCAAAATAAAGGCCGCGACAACTAAAATAAATACAGAGCCAAAATCAGGCTGAAGCATTATTAGGAGAGCTGGTAAAAATAAAATAACAAAATGCTCTAGCTTAACGACTCTTTCAAAGGATTTAACCTTCGCTAAACGGACACTTAAATATAATAATGTCGTGATTTTTACAAGCTCTGCTGGTTGAATCGTTAAAGGACCAATTCCAATCCAGCTCCTAGAGCCATTACGCCAAATACCGATGCCGGGTATTAATACGATAATTAACAGCGCTAAAGAAAATAAATAGAGCATGAAAAGCTTTTTTTCTGTTAGCTCTGGCCCTTTTATAATGCTAAAAAAAACAATACACGCTAGAACAAAATAAATAATTTGCTTTATATAAAAAGGCGTTTGTCCTTCATAATGAACGGAGCTCCAATATGTACTGGCAGAGTACACAAACACAATCCCTATAAGTGTCAACATCAATGCACAAAAAACAAATAGCTTTTGGTAATGGTGCGTCAGTAAGGGCATCCTTTCTTATAGAACTTTTAAGTAAGCTTCATTACAGCGTCAATAAATACGTCGCCTCGGATTTCAAAGCTTGCATATTGATCCCAGCTTGCACAAGCAGGGGAAAGCAGCATAACGTCACCTGCTGTCACAAGCTTGGCGGCATACATTACAGCATCCTCCACATTCGTTGCAGCAACAGTTTGTTCAATACCACATGATTTAGCAAAATCGATAAAACGTGCACCTGTTTCACCAAAGGCAACAACTGCCTTCACATTGTCCATTACATCGCGTAGCTCTTCAAAGGAATGGCCGCGGTCTAAGCCGCCTGCTAACAAGACAATCGGCTGCGTAAATGCCGCAAGTGCACTTTTCGTTGCAAGGCAATTCGTCGCCTTTGAATCATTGTAAATTTGCACACCTTGCCAATTACGAACAAATTGTGTGCGATGCTTTACACCTGTAAATGTAGCTAAAGTATCTTTTATCGCAGCAATAGGGCAGTCCATTAACAAAGCAGCAGCAACAGCACATAAAATATTTTGTAAGTTATGCTCTCCAGGCAAGACGATGCCAGAACGATCCAATAAATGCTCACCCTGCCAATAAATAGCTGTCCTATCAGCACTAATTCCTGTAGCTGCCTTTCCATTTGTCGTAAAAGGTATTTTTTGTGCTCTAGACTGTGCTGCATATTGTTGTACAAGTGGCTGGTCTGCATTGTAAATGAAATAATCTTGCTCATTTTGATTACGTGTAACGGCAAATTTTGCATTTGCATATTCTTCAAACGAGCTATGATAATCTAAATGAGCCTCATAAATATTCGTTAAAATAGCAATATGCGGTTTAAATGTGCGTGTTCCCATTAATTGAAAGCTAGATAACTCCGTTACAAGCACCTGCTCTTTCGTTGCTGTAGCTGCAACACTACATGCAACGGTTCCAATATTGCCGGCAATTAACGGTTGTTTTTGACCATGCTCAAGTATTTTAAACAATAAGGTTGTCGTTGTTGTTTTACCATTAGAGCCTGTAATTCCAATAAAAGGAGCCTCACTTACTAAATATGCTAGCTCCATTTCAGTAATGACTGGTAATTCCCGATTAATTGCATCAGCTACAATCGGGTTGCTGTACGGGATGCCCGGGTTTTTGACGATTAATTCAAAGCCCTCATCAAGTAAGTCCTCTGGGTGACGTCCACAAATAACTGTAATTCCCTTCGATAAAAGACTTTGCGCCTCTGGATTTGCATCGAATGGCTTGGCATCATTCACTGTGACAAATGCGCCAAGCTCATGCAACAGCTCCGCTGCAGCAACACCACTTTTTGCTAGGCCTAATACAAGTATTTTTTTATATTGCAAACCTGTATATTGAATCATAAAAACGCCTCCATCATTACTGCGATTAATGCAACAGCTAACCCTGTAGACCAAAACACTAAAACAACCTTCCATTCTGACCAACCAGACAATTCAAAATGATGATGGATAGGGCTCATTTTAAAAATACGTTTTTTACGTAATTTAAAACTACCCACTTGCAAAATAACAGACAATGTTTCAATTACAAACACTAGACCAATCAACAGTAGTAAAAGCTCTGCCTTCACTAAAACTGAAATCATAGCAAGCGCGCCACCCAATGCTAGCGAGCCTGTATCACCCATAAAAACCTTTGCAGGATTGGCATTAAAAATCAAAAATCCTAACAGAGCGCCTGTAATAGCAAAGGCAACTAAAGCAATATCCGCCTGTTCATTAAATAAAGCAATGACACCGAAGGCAGCAAAGGCAATCGAGGCCGTTCCTGCTACAAGACCATCTACTCCATCCGTTAAATTGACCGCATTCGAGAAGCCTACAAGCCAAAAGATTAAAAAGCCAACATAAAATAAGCCGAAATCAATCGTGTAATCTGTAAACGGAATTTCAACAGCCGTATTAAAAGTTCCTAATCGTAATAACATAAATGCAGCGATGGAAATAATAATTTGCCCAATTAGCTTTTGCAGTGATGTCAAGCCTAAATTACGTTTAAAAATCACTTTAATCCCATCATCTAAAAAGCCAATCACACCAAAACCGACTAATACAAGTAATAGCACGACTGTTTGTGTCGTAAATAAGTTAAACATATTTCCTGTAACCAATGTAGTAGCAATAATTGCCAGCAAGAAAATAATGCCACCCATCGTTGGTGTACCTGCTTTTTTAAGATGAGACTCTGGTCCTTCTTCTCGAATACTTTGACCAAATTTTAATCGTCGTAAAAGTGGAATAGCAATGGGTGCTAAAATAACGGTTAATATGAATGCTGTTACTAGAATGGTCAATGTTGTTGCAAGTTTCATGTTAAATCTCCTTTAAATTCATCAATCTTCATTTTTTTCATCTGTTAAATATAAATGCAATGTTCCTTGCTGCTCAAGCTTACTTCCCGCAGCAGGCAATTGTTCGGAGACAATCGTTCCCTCACCGTGCCACTCAATCGTCAATGGATAGTGTTGCTGCACTACTTCATCCACAGTTTTCCCGACAAAATCAGCTACCTCTACCATAATAGGATCTGTCCAAACCGTTACTTTTTCAATTTGTTCTTGTGATTTTTCAATGCCAACAATCGGTGCTACATCTTCTATAATTTGCCCAACAATCGGTGCGGCAATCAGACCGCCGAATTGCAAATGGTTTTTCGGATTATCAATTGCTACATAGACGATAATTTCTGGGTTATCTGCTGGGGCAAAGCCAATAAATGATACAATATAATCCCCTTCTTTATATCGTCCATTTTCTACCTTTTGTGCTGTTCCCGTTTTTCCACCTATGCGCAAGCCTTCGCGAAATGCTTGCTTACCAGAGCCCTTTGCTACAACAGACTCTAATGCATGACGCACTTGTGCGGATGTTTGTTCACTTATTACTTGGCGTTTGGCCTCCGGTTTATTTTCTACAATCACTTCTCCATCATCTGCGACTATGCTTGAAACAACATATGGCGTATAAAGGGTACCACCATTTATTGCGGCTGCAACAGCTTGCATTTGCTGAATTGGTGTCACAGAGATACCTTGACCAAAGGATGTAGTCGCATGCTCAACAGGCCCAAATGCCTCTTTCGAAAATAAGATGCCGCTCGCCTCACCAGCTATATTAGAGCCTGTTTTTTGCCCGAAGCCGAAATCTTTAATATATTGCAGTAGCTTTTGTGCACCAACACGTTGTCCCAGCTCGATAAAGCCCGGGTTACAGGAGTTTTCAACAACTTCTAAAAAAGTCTCATCCTTATGCCCCTCCCGTTTCCAGCAGCGTAAGCGTGCACCTTCTACCATGGTGTAGCCCGGGTCATAAAAATGGTCATTTTCAAGGTCGACAACACCTTCTTCTAGCGCAGCACTCAGCGTAATAATTTTAAATGTAGAACCTGGCTCATAAGTCATAAAAACAGGCAAATTACGATTGTAAATCGTTGAATCAACATTTTTAAAATCTGCTGGGTCATATGTTGGGAAAGAGGAGAGCGCTAAAATCTCACCCGTATTCGGATTCATCGCAATACCAATTGCTTGGTCTGCATCATAGCGCTGCATCGCCTGTAATAATTCTCGTTCCATCACTTGCTGTATCGTTAAATCAATCGTTAGCTGTACTGTTGCTCCTGCCGCCCCCTCTTTCCACTCATCATCGACATGTGCCATTTCAACATTTTTAGCATCCGTAAATAAGCGAATCGCAGCATTATTACCTGTTAGCATTTCATTATATTCATATTCAACGCCAGCCAAACCTTGATTATCATAGCCTGTAAAACCTAAAAATCTTGATAACAAAGAGCCGTATGGATAATGTCTTATATAGTCTACTCCACTATAAACACCTTTAATGCGCAAGGCTTGTATTGCTTCCACCTGCTCCTCCGTAATGTTTTTACCTTCTGGCGCAAGCTTCACTAAGTAGGCAGGCTTTTGCATTTTTTCAAGCAATTCCGCTTCATCCGCCTTTAAAATAGATGCTAATTGCTTAGCAGCGAGTGCAATATCATCGCTTTGCTTTGGAATAAAATAAAGGGTCGGTGCTAGTTTATTCGTTACAATAATTTCATTTTCACGATCTACAATACTTCCACGCTCTGTCACAAACGGAATTTCTCGATCCCAGTTGGCCTTTGCAAGCTCTGTTAAATGTTCATGTTGGAAAATTTGTACATAGATTAATCGGACGATAATCGCCAGTCCATATAAGAAAAATGCATAAATAACAATCTTCAAACGTTTTTTGGAAGGCAGTGAAATCCACTTCATTCGACACTCTCCGTTTTTAACAAAGTATGTATAGAAGTGGACTTCTATTCAGCTTTCTCTCAATTACGTTTCTATTAACTAGCACTTAATCTTGCGGTAGCTGCTCGCCCTCCTCATCCGTCTCCTCTACTTGTGGAGCGAAGGATTCCTCAGGTGTCTTTAACTTCACAACAATTGGTGCTGCATCTTGAATCGGTGTATTTTCTGAAACGCTTTGACTATCTACATAACCCTCACCAACGATTTCAATTGACAATCCAGATAAGGCTTTATAAATTAATACATTGCGTAATGACCAACCAATAAATGATGGAAGCGTAATCGTTCCATCTGTCTTTAAAAAGATGACGCTTCCTTTCGCTACTTCCAAACCTTGCACTGGATATTGCTCAATAATTTGTCCACCTTCACCAATGATGATTGGCGTTAACCCTTGATTAATTAGCTCTACTTGTGCACTTTCAGCTGTTTGTTTCGTATAATCAGCTAATTTTGTCATTTGCACTTCTGCAACTTCTTCAGGATTAATATTGAAATATTTCAAGCTATTTTCCATAACCATTTTAAATACGGCGGAAGTTGGCTCTGAGCCACCCTCTGTTTCAGCTAGCTTCGGCTTTTTGACCGCTATATACATAATAAGTTGCGGGTCATCGACTGGAGCCATTCCTAAAAATGAATAAAGATAATTATTTTTCCCAAAATAATAACCTCCACCACTTTCTTTAGCAATTTCCGCTGTCCCTGTTTTACCAGCAACCTCATAACCATCCAATGCGAAGCGTTTTGCTGTACCAATTTCGCTCGTTACCGTCGATGCTAGAATGTCCCGCACTTGCTGCGCTGTTTCTGCTGATACAGGCTGACCTTTTACAATCGGCTCATCATCTAAGATGATTTCTCCTGAACTCGGGTCAACGATTTTATCGATTACATATGGTTGCATCATTTTTCCTTCATTTGCGATAGCAGTCATAGCTTGAATCAACTGCATTGGTGTCACAGTAGATCCTTGTCCGTAGGTTGTCGTTACTTTATTAATTGGATACCTAGATAGTAATGTACCTGTCGCTTCCCCCGGTAAATCAATCCCTGTTTTTTGACCGAAGCCAAAGCGATCTAAATAATTATAAAAAGTATCTGCTCCCATAATTGTTAACATATGAGCCATTCCTGTGTTAGAGGAACGCTGGAAGCCCTGTAAATAAGTAATTTCCCCCCAGCCCACTCTGTTATGGTCACGAATTGTACGGTCTAACACCGTATATTGACCTGATTGGAACGTTGCATTTGGATGCCAATTGCCTGAATCAATAGCTGCTGCTAATGTAAAAATTTTCATCGTTGACCCCGGTTCAATGACATTTTCAATCGTTTCATTCAACCAATTGCTTTCTAAGCCAATACGGTCTGCAGGGTCAAAAGTTGGACGCTGTGACATTGCTAAAATTTCACCTGTTTTTGGATTAGCCACAATAGCTGTCATCGATTCAGGTTGGTATTGCTGGTCAACCTGTGTCATCGCTTCTTCCAAAAAGTTTTGAATTGTTTTATCTAATGTTAAATAAATTTCCGCCCCATTTTTTGCAGGCTGAATCATTTTTTCACTGTTCGGCAATAAATAGCCTTTAATATCGCTATCATAGGAAATGGAGCCCGGTGTCCCCGTCAACTCTTCATTATACGTATACTCCAGCCCCATTTTACCAACTGTTTTAAAGGTATTATCCTCCTGCTTTTCTTCTAAAGCAAAGCCGATTAAATGAGATGCAAATGGACCATTTGGATAATAGCGCTTCGTATCCTCTATAAAAATAATACCTGGTAGCTTGTGCTCTGCGATGGCCATTCTCGTATCATAGCTAATTTTGCGCCCAGCTGCTCCAAACTCAACTTGATACGGATCTCCATCTCTCGTCAATATTTTATAAATATCTTGCTCTTCCATCGAAATATATTGGGCTAGCACTTTCGCTGTTTCTGCTGGGTCAACAACATGCTTTGGATTGTCAGAATTTGTCGTCACAGACTCTTTTACGACTGCGACAAGCTTATAAGCCAATGTATCTTCCGCGATAATATTATTATTGCGGTCTAATATACGCCCCCGGTTTGCTGCTAGTGGCACTTCGCGTGCATATTTAGCTGCCGCCTCAGCTTCCAATGAATAACCATTAACTTCATTGGCAGTTTGCAAATGAACAATGCGCCAAAATAATAACAAAAAGAGCCCTCCGTATATTAAAAACATCAGGAAGGCTCCTTTTTGGAAACGAAATGTACTCTTTTTCATTCTCCCGGCACTACCTTTACATTTTTCTCGTTAAGAGTTAAACCGAGTTCTTGTGCTTTTTTCAAAATTCGCTCATAAGCCGACAACTCACTAACCTGCACTTTAAAGCCTACATTTTCATTCGCAATTACGGAGATTTCTTTTTCTACTTGCTGTATTTCCATACTTGTTGTTTGGATTTTACTTTGTGTATGTAGGATTGCAACTGCCATTATTGCTACAATAATTACGAATAACATATAGAGTAATTTTTCGCGTTTAGAAATTAGTCCTTTATGTTTTTTGTAGCTCGTCTTTTTGCTAGGCTGTTTTTCTGGTTGTTGTGGTTGTGGTGATATTACTGGCTGTTGAATATACGGTTGTTGCCTTACGCGTACTGCCATGGTCATCCACTTCCTTTATTTATTTATTTATTTATTTTTTCGGCGATGCGCAACTTCGCTGAACGTGAACGGTTATTCGCTTCTAGCTCTTCATCCGTAGGTATAATCGGCTTTTTCGTAATTAATTTTAGTGTTGGTTTCATATCCTCTGGTATGATTGGTAAACCAGGCGGTAATTCTGGTAATGAAGAAGCTTCTTTAAAGATTGTCTTGCAAAGACGGTCCTCTAATGAATGGAACGTAATCACACTGATTCGTCCACCAATCGTTAATAAATCAATCGCATCTACGAGAGAATCCTCCGCTGCCCCAAGTTCATCATTTACAGCAATGCGAATTGCTTGGAATACACGCTTTGCAGGGTGACCTCCGGTGCGTCGTGCCGCGGCTGGTATACCCTCTTTAACTAGTTCCACTAATTGCCCTGTTGTTTCAATAGGAGAGAGTTTTCGCGCTGCTTCGATTTTGCGTGCAATTTGCTTTGAAAATTTCTCTTCGCCATAACGGAAAAAGATTCTTACTAAATCCTCGTATGACCATTCATTAACTACATGAAATGCTGTTAATTCCGCACTTTGATTCATGCGCATATCAAGTGGCGCATCATGATGGTAACTAAAACCTCTTTCTGGTGTATCGAGTTGTGGGGAAGATACACCTAAATCGTATAAAATTCCATCTACTTGTTGAATATTTAGTGCATACAGCTCGTCCTTTACATATCTAAAATTTGCATGGACAAACGTAACACGATCTAAATATTTTGCTAATCGCACTTTTGCATTTTCAATTGCCGTCATATCTTGATCAAAACAAATAAGCTTTCCATTTGGAGACAGTTGCTGTACGAGGTATTCGCTATGACCAGCGCCCCCTAATGTGCAATCCACGTATACCCCATCAGGATTGATGTTCAACCCATCAACCGTCTCCTTCAATAATACAGTTGTATGATTGAACATAGTCTTTACTCCTTTAACGCTTTAAAAATCAAAGCCTATCATATTTTCTGCTATTTCGTTAAATGATGCTTCAGATTCATCATAGTATGTGTCCCAAGCTTCCTTCGCCCAAACCTCTATCCTGCTTGATACACCTAATACAACACACTCTTTTTCGAGATTTGCATATTGGATTAATGTAGCTGGAATATTTATGCGACCTTGCTTATCTAGCTCAACCTCCGTTGCACCTGAAAAGAAGAAACGCGCAAATGCACGTGCATCCTTTTTTGTCATCGGTAAGTTTTTTAATTTTTCTTCAAGCTTTCGCCATTCATCCATAGGGTAACCAAAAATACAGTTGTCCAATCCACGTGTAATGACAAACGTTTCACCTAGCGCTTCTCGAAATTTCGAAGGCACTATGAGACGCCCCTTTACATCAACGGAATGCACGTATTCCCCCATGAACATGCTACTCACCCCACTTTACTAATTAATGTACCACAAGCCCCCACTTTTCACCACCTATTCCTCGCATTTCTTCCCCTATAATAAGAAATTACGTAAATAGACCTTACTTCAACGAGGTGAACTGATAATATAAGCATATAAAAAAGCTATTCCTCAATAGAAATAGCCTTTTTATATCAAAGTGTTATATAGTTATGCTGGTCAGAAGGAACTAAATCTAGTTCAATAAGACTACCTACTAATGTAGGTCCATATAGGTTCAAATATTGATAAGGATTAAAGTAGCGTTCCTGTAAATTTTGGTTAGGGAAAAGCTCTGTTATCATCAGATTAAACTGCTTTATTTTCACATCATGTTTACCCAATATTTCTTGACCAATTTTTGCTGCTAAATAATCAAATTGTCTACAATGATATTGTTTATTTTTTTCGATAATATTGTTTAAATCTAATTGCTGCTCTCGTAAATGCTGCTCTAGTTCATTATATTGAGCAAGCAAATTTCGCTGCATTTCAGCAAGCTTTTCTTTAGCATTTTCATCCTGGACTTCTTCAATAAAACGATTTTTTAGTTGCTCTGCTTTCCCTTTCATTACATCAAGCACCGTTAACTCATTTTGTGCTAATAATGGCTGGACTGTGCGTGGCACTAAAGTAATATTCAGTCGCGGAGCAAATACAGGCATTTGTAAATGCAGCAAAGAAAATGCTGGCTTTAATGTCGCCCAATATGCTAGTTCACCCGGTCCACCAACAAAAGCTAATACTGGCATCGTCATTTCCTGCATTAAAGGACGTGTGACAACATTATTGCTTAATTTTTCAGGTGTTTGGCGCGCAACTTCTAGTAGTTGCTCCTTTGTCAGCTTAATAGACCCAAGTGCGTTTGTATAATAACCGTCTTTTCTTTCTAATAAAAAGCGTTCGCCGCCCTGTACAAAAAATAAATTGGCATTGCTCGCCACCGCCTCAATCGGCTTGCCATAACCAGCTTGGTTGAACGCCTCTTCCTGTGCTACAACGACCTGTGCAATTTCCTCATTATGCTCTATTAATCTTACGAAAAAATCAGCCTCATATTGACGGAATGCTGGAAACGCTGCATCTAACATAAGCAAGCCATACTTTGCAAACAGCTCATTCATCAATGCAGTGAAAAAGTCAGTAAACGTATCGCTAGCGTGTAAATGTGTTAGTACATTATGTAGTAAATCTTTTGTATACTCACTTTCTCCAAAGTCTGCAAAAACAGTGCGTACAAATGACTCCATCTCTTCTTTATTGATAGCTGTTGTAGAAGCCATTGTTTTGCGCTTAGAGCGCTCTTTATAAACACGCTTCTTTAATGTTGCATCCACCGTTGTATACGTATGGTTTATTTCCTCTAAATCATGGTCCTCCCCAGCAATCCAAAATAGCGGAATGACCTTCTTCCCAAGCTTTTCACGTTGCTGTCTTGCAAGCAGAATAACTGAAATGGCTTTATGCACTGAATAGAGTGGTCCTGTTAATACCCCTGCCTGCTGTCCTCCTACAATGACATAGGCTCCTTCTGCCAACTCTTTTAAATGACGTTCACATGCCTCCGATAAACCAAACGGCGTCATATATAGCTGAATGATTTTGCTTAATTGTGCTGTGTCATATGTTTTTGTCGTTAAATATTGCGCGCGTGCGTGAAAAGCATCATCACTATATACGTAATCAAAAAAATTATGTATAGTAGATTGCTTATCCCAATACTGTGCTAATATTTTATTTTGTACTGGTAAAACGTTTTGTTCCAGCTTCATTATGAAAACCCTCTCTATCCCTTACTAACTTCTAAATGATATGCCTCTTACTATGAAAGCTATTCAAAATATTCATCTCACCATCTCTATTGACAGGCCTCTTCTGTATCAATCTTCGGCAAAAGCATTTTTTGCATAAGATAACTTACTACATTGTATACGTTCTGTGGCATTTCGAAAAAGAATTTGCTTACACAGCGACATACTCCAATATATTTAATGTTAATCCAGCAATGAACACCAAAAAATAACTTATGCTCAGCAGTATAAAATAAACACGCCATATTTTTTTTAGTAATTGCGGCACGACAATTTCTTTTTTCGTTCGCCAATCAATGTATGTAAAGGTAATTGCTATAAAAATAGCAATGATAATAAGTGGAATAACAATCGAAACACTCCAAATGCTTGCGACAGCTATTGGGACTGAGAAAAATAACAATAATGTAGCAATATCCGCAGCTAAACCAAATGCTTTTACATTGCTAAAACGCAGCTTTCGACATATAAAATAAGTGATAATAAGTGCAATTAAAGGGCAAATAATAATTATTGCTATTAAAAAAGCCAAAAACTTCACATTTTTTCACCGCTCTCCTCTATCGCTAATAATAAATAGTATAACACGCTAAGCGTTGGCACATCTGCACCCATTTTCTCAGCTTTTTTCATAATGGCACCAACAATCGTTTCAATTTCCGATTTACGTCCTGCTTGTCTATCTGCTAGCATCGACGATATATTATTTGCAGTACGTTCACATAGTTGATAAACGGTCTGAAACGGAAATTTCTGCTGCATATATGGAAATGCCTGCATTAACTCCGTATACAATTGCTGCAATAGATGATACGCATACTCATTATGAATTAATTGCCCGTTTCTCACTTGCAAAAGTGCCGTTAACGGATTTACAAAACAATTGAGCAGCGCTTTTTCTAACAGCATTTGCTCAGCATCTTGCAATTGTTCTATGAAAAATGCCTCATTACAAGCAGCCTCAAAAATCCGAATAAAGTCATCATTTCCTCGCCCAACCGCTAATTTCAAAACGCCTATCCCACGATGATAAACCGTTGTCTCACCAACTTTCTCCGCGCCAAATTGTGCGGACCCAAACATTATATGCTGCTGCTTCAGCGCTAGCGCCTGCTCATAATGCAGCAAGCCATTTTGCATAAATAATAGCGGAACATCCGGTAACGTCGTCAATGTTGGTAAAAGAGCCTGCAAAGCATCATACTTAGTCGCAACAATAACCATCGCTCCATCCTCAACAACTAACTGTCGCTCCGTCACAGCATCAACCTCAAAATTCCGCTGCTGCCCATCCATCTGAAAAAGCGTAACCCCATATGTACGAATTTCTACCGCCTGCTCCTCCCGCCTTGTCACAACCGTTACCGCATAACCCGCCTTACGTAAAAAGCTTGCTATTAACAAGCCTACCGCACCCGCACCAATTACATAAACACATCTCATCCAC
This sequence comes from Metasolibacillus sp. FSL H7-0170, assembly GCF_038593115.1. Classification (NCBI taxonomy): domain Bacteria; kingdom Bacillati; phylum Bacillota; class Bacilli; order Caryophanales; family Caryophanaceae; genus Metasolibacillus; species Metasolibacillus sp. FSL H7-0170. The sequence continues at coordinate 1,473,007 of NZ_CP151964.1, forward strand.
TCACCCTCCATCTCAAATTGTCAGAATTGTTTGCGTGCCTGGCACCTAAAAAGCTGCTCCTACTTTCAGAGCAGCTTTACATTGCACTATTAAACTGGATAAACAGGGTGCTTACGGTACGGTGGTAACACTTGCTTTGAACCGTAATAATGTAAGCGCTTCACTAATGTGTCGCGTAAATCCCCCGGCGCAATAATATCATCGATAACAAGCTCCGAAGCCAGCTTATATAAATCGATTTCTCGTTTGTATTCTTCGATTTTTTCTTTTACAAATTGCATACGCTCTTTCGGGTCTTCAATTGCTTCAATTTTATTTGAATATACCGCATTTACGGCTGCCTCAGGACCCATTACAGCAATTTGTGCTGTCGGAAGTGCGATACATACATCCGGCTCGAATGCTGGTCCACACATTGCATAAAGACCTGCACCATATGCTTTGCGCACAATAACAGAAATTTTAGGCACTGTTGCAGAGCTCATCGCTGAAATTAGCTTAGCCCCATGTCTTATAATACCCGCTCGCTCTACTTTTGTGCCAATCATAAAGCCTGGTACATCTGCTAAAAACAGTAGCGGAATCGAAAACGCATCACATAATGTTATAAATTTCGCAGCTTTATCTGCCGAATCGACAAATAGCACGCCACCTTTTACTTTTGGCTGATTCGCAATAATGCCCACGACCTGCCCGTCAATTCTTGCTAAGCCTGTAATTAATTCAGGTGCAAACAGCTTTTTAATTTCAAAGAAGCTATTTTCATCAATTAATTGGTCAATGCATTCATACATATCAAACGGCGCATTTTGGTTTTCTGGAATAATTTCCTCCAATGTTCGTCCCGCAACAGGCTGAATCGCCTCTTGTAGAGGTGGCAATTGCGCAAAATTACTTGGGAAATAACTAATATACTGTCTCGCTAGCCCGATTGCCTCTTGTTCAGATGTGGCTAAAACATCCCCGCAACCACTTACTGAGCAATGCATATGCGCTCCGCCCATTTCCTCTAATGTTACCTTCTCACCAATAACCTTTTCCGCCATACGTGGTGAACCTAAATACATAGAGGCATTACCTTCAACCATAATGACGATATCGCAAAACGCCGGAATATAAGCGCCACCTGCTGCGGAAGGACCAAATAAAATACAGATTTGCGGAACAAAACCGCTCATTTTCACTTGATTGTGGAATATTTTCCCTGCCCCACGTCGTCCTGGGAACATTTCAAGCTGGTCGGTAATACGTGCTCCTGCTGAATCGACTAAATATAACATCGGCACTTGTAGTTTTTCTGCCGTTTCCTGAATGCGAATAATTTTTTCAACTGTGCGTGAGCCCCATGAGCCTGCTTTAATTGTTGAGTCATTCGCCATAACGCAAACTGTTTCATTGTTTATTTTCCCGATAGCGCACACAACGCCGTCCGCAGGTAAGTCCCCTGCTTCACAATTGGCAAAGCGACCATCTTCTTCATATTGCCCGTCATCGAATAACAAAGCCAAACGCTCGCGTACAAATAATTTATTTGTTTCCACTAGTTTATCGTGATATTTTTGCGCGCCACCAGCATAAATTGCATCAATTTTTTGCTGTAGCTGTTCATTATATTGTTTTGTCATTTTTTTCACCTCTTCGCAGCACTATTCTAGCTCTACAAGGACCGCCTCTTCATCAATAAAATCGCCCTCTGCTACAAGTATTTTCTTTACAGTACCAGCAACTTCTGCTTCACATGGAATCTCCATTTTCATCGATTCTAAGATGATTAATGTTTGTCCAACAGTTACAGCATCTCCTTCTTTTACACTTACCTCGAAAACTGTACCTGCCATTGGTGCCTTTACTTGTGTCATTTGAAAATCCCCCTTTGTGTAATTGAACAAAGCTGTTCCTCTTTATTGTACGCCACTCGTATAATTGATTCCAACTATTTTTCATTTTTTCTTTAGATTCATTTCATATAACCTTCAAGCTTTTATAAAATGAAAATAGACTTGTAGTGGATTGCAGAGATTTTCTTGCGCAAGCTTTGCGAGGCTATCATGCATAAGCTTCATTGATAGCAAGCACTCTATTTTCTATTAAAACAGGCTGTGCTAGCAGTTATTTTTGAGTAAACTGCACGCCTTGTTTTAACCATTTAAGAAGGCGCTCATGCTCTGTTTGTAACTCATGATATTTTAATTCTAGCTGCCCATAAGCTTCGGTAAGCTCCTCAAAGCTCGTTAAAGCAAGCTTTAAATGACTACGCATTAACTGCTTCGGTCTCTTCTTTACATTGCCAAGCATTTGCCCATATTGCGCTCGCAATGTTTTATTCCAACGAAAACCACATGCCTGCTTCGTGCGATTTAACACGGTTGCCGCTTCCTCAAACGCCTCAAGCTGTGTTTTTCCATTTTGCACAAATTGAATAACAATTTCCGCTAATTTTTCATCATCAGCAATTGTCCATTGGTCTTTTCTTCTTTTTGCTTCCATCTCTATCACCTCTTATTTTTTTACTACTATATGCAGCAGATGAGGAAATAGAATCTTAATTCTATCGAAAATATCAAACGACAAGCCTTTCCATATTTTCATACTCCTTGATACCTTCCTATCGTTTGCACCTTATTAATTACAACTTAGCTAACTCTTTTAGGACGGGGCAGTCCAAAAAGCCGTGCATAGCCGGCATTTTGGACAGGAGCGATGATTTTTCACAAAATGTTGATTCATTTAAACAGAAAACGCCTCTTTTAAAAATGGGATGAACATTAGTTTTAGCAGCGTTATCCTTTAGTAAAGGGGAAGCGATGAAAACATTTATTTCAAAAAATGGACTTTTCGGACAACTCCTGAAAGAAGTTAAATATTCGCTAAAACCATCGCCTCCTGCATATACTCTCCGTCACAAAAAGAGCCGTCTCAAAATAGCTTTGTAGACGACTCCTTCATTTACTTTTTCGATTTTGTTAGGAAGCTATTTACCGCTTGGTGATGTGCTTCGCTTTCCCATAGCTTCGCGCAAGTGCGTACTTCTTCCATTACACGCTCATACATATTGCGCTCTCGCCATTTACGTAGCTCAATTTCTTTATATGCTTGATGCACGGCAGGATGAATTTTACGCATATCTTCTATAAAATCTGCCAATGCCTCTTGCTTCGTTCCTTCAAAAACTCGCATAGCCCAGCCAATCTCATAGAGCTTTTGTGCTTCGTAGGCCTGTGCATCGACAAGCATTTTTAACGCACGGTCATGGCGTAATCCTCTTTCAAACAAATATGTACCGCCACCCCAGCCACTCGTAATCGCAAGTGTCCCTTGAATAAAGCCCGCCTTTGCATGACGTGCAATCAAACGGAAATCGCAGGCTGTAGCGATTTCACAGCCGCCACCTACTGCTGTTCCATTTATTAAGGCAATCGTTGGCACAGGTAATGTAGCAAGCTTATACATTATTTTTGCCATTTTGCTAAGCATTCCGAAAGCCTCGTCCTCTGTTTCTAATGCATGAAAAACGGATAAATCCCCACCTGAGCAAAATGATTTTTCACCAGCTCCAGTAATAACGAAAAAGCGTACATCCTTCCTTTGCTCTATATATGTAATTGCTTCTTGTAGGCCATCCATCACCTCATCATTCACAGCATTCCTTTTTTCTTCACGATTGATTGTAAATGTTGCAATCCCGTCTTTATTTTCAAATAAATATGACATTATCCCTTCCCCCAGTCTACTTATACATCTTACCCATTAATTGTATCGTAGCGAATATTCCTTCATTTGACAACGGATGATAACAAATGAAAAAAGGCGAATGAAGAGCCATGGCCTCTTCATTCGCCTTCATATAGCGGAATACTGAATTATTTCGCTACTACTTCTTTACCTTTATAGTGTCCGCAAGCTTTACAAATACGGTGAGCTAATTTATGTTCACCACAGTTTGGGCAAGCTACCATACCAGGTACAGATAATTTGAAATGCGTACGACGCTTTCTTTTTGCAGTTTTAGAAGTTCTTCTAAATGGTACAGCCATTATTGGCACCTCCTTACAGATAGTTATTCATCTGTTTGATCAAAATACTTAGCTAAATCAGCCAGTCTTGGATCCACCTTTGGTTCGTCATCTTTACGACTAAGAGCTACATCTTCATCCGTTGTATAAGTCCAGCTTTTACCACCGTGCACTTGTCCTTCGGTATTTTCTTTAAATACTTGCATCGGTATTTCAAGAAGAATTAATTCCTCTAATACTGGCTTCATGTCGATTACTTCACCATCGATATAATGTATATCTCCGTCTAAATCGCCACGCTTATCTTCATCAATCCAGCTAAATACTTCAACTGCATCAATTTCAATCGGAAATTCAACATCTTCCCATGTTCTTGCACAAGGAAGAGTTAATGTCGCACTTAATGTAAATTGACAAGTCATTTGCGATGCACCGAATGTGCATAGCCCTTTTACATGTGCGGGTGAGATTGCTCGAATATCTTTGTTACGTGTCTTCACTTCGTCCAATTGAATTTGGGCATCAAGCGGAAGTCCGTCTTGACGATATTTCGACAGTTGATGAATTGACCATTTCATTCATTAATCACCTCTTAGACAACAATGTTGATTATATAGATTTCTAAATTAGATGTCAAGATAATTTCTTGTCACTCTATGAAAATCCATTGATACTGAATAAAGGCCCTAATTTGAAGGTTTACTTTATCAATTTCATTTTACCACTTATAATGTGTATATTATACAATTAGCAGCTAAATTCTATTGATTGTGAGGTGGGAGGATATGAAAGCTGTAGGTGTTGTTGTGGAATACAACCCTTTTCATAATGGACATGCCTATCATGTTCAGCAAGCAAAAAAACTAACAGGAGCCGATATAGTTGTCGCTGTAATGAGTGGGCAGTTTTTACAACGAGGAGAACCTGCCCTTGTTGATAAATGGGCTCGTACGAAAATGGCTCTCGCAAATGGCATTGACCTTGTTATTGAACTTCCTTATGTTTTCAGTACTGCACCAGCAAAGCAATTTGCCTATGGTGCGATTTCTTTACTTCGTGCAGTAGGCTGTCAAACATTTGCTTTCGGTAGTGAGGATGGGAGGCTTCAACCATTCCTTGATAGCTTTACACTTATTCAACAAAATCAAGCGCTTTATGATGCGCTTATTAAAGATTTAATCTCGACAGGCATTAGCTATCCAAAGGCTTTGCATGAAGCTTATACAACTTTGCAGCAACGCTTTCCCGGCACTTACATTGATTTAGCAAAACCAAATAATATTTTGGGCTTCCACTATATTGAGGCGGTGAGCCTACTGAAAAATGAAATACAACCTTTTACCATTACACGCATAGGCGCAGGCTATTATGATGCGATTGACGAGCATAGCCAAATCGCCAGTGCTACAGGAATACGGCAAGCATTATTTAACAAGCGAGCTTTACAGGATGTCGAGCAATTTGTCCCACCCTCTACATACACATTGCTAGAGGATTGGCAGCAAACATATGCGGCGTTTGCTAGCTGGAGTACATTTTGGCCCTTATTGCGCTTCACTATTTTACGCTACACACCAGAGCAGCTCACTACGTTCGCAGATGTGTCCGAGGGAATTGAGTATGCACTAATTAAACATGCAAAAGGCGCAGCCTCATTTAGCGATTTTATGAATAAAATAAAATCGAAACGCTATACTTGGACACGTTTGCAAAGAATGTTAACGCATATTTATACAGGTATTACGAAGCAACAGCTACATGCCTATACAGAGCCATCCTATATCCGTTTACTTGGTATGACAGAAAGTGGTCAACATTATTTATCCATGCATAAAAAGCACATGATATTGCCTCTTGTCAGCCGAGTTGCCGCTATGCAAAACGATATGTTAACGCTTGATATACGAGCGACGACAATCTATCAGCAAGGCCTTACAAGCCGGGGCATAGGCGATGACTATAATATACCGCCTATCCGACTGTAAAGCGTGACTTATCACATTTCCAACGCTATTCTCTTTAAGGGACCCATATTATTTCAGTAATGCATTATTTGCATCTCTCCTCTTTTACTTAAGAGAAACGCCGTTAAAGCCCATGTTTTTCTCCTAATCAAGGAAAGCACTCTATTTTCATCATCAATCATTTTCCCAAAACACCAACAAAAGCGTCCAAAACACCGGCAACTGCACGGTTTTTTGGACGCCATCTCCCTACTCCAAAGCTTGTAAATAAGCTAATGCATCATCAATTGTTTTTACTGGGACAATTTTCATTTTTGTCCCAATATCCTTAGCTGTTTTAACTGCGGCTTCGTAGTTTGATTCGATTTTCGGATTATATTGTAGCATTGCTTCCGTAATCTCATCATCAGGCGCAAAGAAAATTTCCATACCATCACGGTCAGCCGCAACTACTTTACGCTCGATGCCACCAATACGCCCGACAGTGCCGTCCTCATACATCTCACCTGTGCCAGCAACCGCATAGCCTTTTGTCAAATCCTCATCCAGCAATTGATTTAAAATTTCTAATGTAAACATTAAACCAGCAGATGGTCCACCAATATCTTCGGCATCGATATTCACTTTCGGGTCTGTTTTGATTGATTTACTTTCTGTAAACGTAATTCCTAGCCCTATGCGACCTTCCGATTCGGGAATCTCTTTTAATTGTACATTTTTTGTTAGTAATTCATTGTTGCGATTAATCACAAGCTCCACAAGGTCATCCTTTTGTGCTTTGCTAATCATTTCTATTAGCTCAGATTGTCTTTGAATACGCTGACCATCGACTTCCACAATTTCATCGCCTGCTTTTATAATGCCATCAGCAGCGCCCCCTGCTAAAACATTTAATACATAGACCCCTTTCAACGTAATCTGATAGTCTAGTCCAGCTTTTGAAAAAGCTACATAAAGCGCATTAAATTGTGAATCCGTCATTAGCTTCAATTGACGAATATTATATTCTTCATCATCTTCCTCATTTTGGCGTACTGTATTTAGTTGCATAATTTCCTGATGCTCTTTAAAAAAAGCAATAGCATACAAAATAGGTGTCGCCCTCATCATGGATACAGTCATTAAATTAAACGTTCCCTCATCCTCTGTATCGCCGTTTTGAACTTTTACAAATTCGCTGACATCATATGCGCTTCCAGGGCTCATAATGTATGAATCAAGCTTATAAAACATTAAAAAACTAAACACGACAAAAGCCGCTACAATAATGGCTAATCTCTTTTTCATGACGCCCCGACTCCTTTTACCTACGACTATTAAATAGCCTAAATGCATATAGTTAGTGTAACACTTGCGGCAAAACTTCACAAAATATTGAAAAGAGTTGATGTTATTACACATTTTTTTGCTATTTTTATTTGTTTTACATTAATTATTTTACTCCTTCTTTTTCCTGGTGTCGCACATGAAGGAGCAGATTTAGGTGTGCATTTATTTATGGAAGCTTTGTTTCCATATTTATTACCGTATTTAATTTTAACAAGCTGGCTTATACGCATTACAGGAAAATATACAACACACCCTTTTTTATTATATATAAAAACATATGTGATTAGTGCTTTAGGCGGCTTTCCAACAGGTGCGGCAGCCATTGCTCAGCTCGCTAAATCACAGGAGCTATCGCAAAAGGAGGCGGCTATTTTACTCGGTATTTGCCACTGTCCAAGCCCTCTCTTTGTCATAGGCTTTGTCAGTTTAGATTTAATCCATGACGTCACAATTGGATGGCAATATTTAATTGTGCTACATATTTTCTCACTCATACTACTTTGCATCGTTTATTTCTTTTTGCCACATCAAAAAAATCGGCAATCAGCACATTCCGTTACCGCGCGTCATGCTTTTGCGCACAGTATTAAAGATAGTGTGCCAACTGTATTAGTCGTCTGTGCAACCATCGTTTTTTTCACAACGATTTATGCTGTTTTATTGCATAGTATGAATCATTTATTCACATTGAATAACAATTTACAAATTTTCTTTGCGTCCTTACTTGAAATGACAAATGGTTTGCAATTAATGCAGCAAAATTATCAAGGCAAACTACTTTTATTAGCACTCGTAACAGGGTTAACCGCACAAAGCTTAAGCATCCATATGCAAGTACTCGTAATTGCTAAGTCAAATGCGATTGCCTTTCGTCCATATATATATATGCGTCTTCTTTATATAGCCATTGTTCCTGCATTGTATTGGTTGATTTTTTTATGGTGAAGGGGCGTCTAAAATGCCGTGCGGGTGCCCGCATTTTAGATGCTAGTGTTGGTGTTTTTATAAAATGAAGGCTTTGGATAATAGGCCACTGAAAAAGTCCCCATGAATCGGTATTACGCTAAAACGGTTGATTTCCGTTCCGAGCGCACGCTTTCCGTGGGGCGGGCGGTGAGCCTCCTCGGTCGCTTCGCTCCACTGCGGGGTCTCACCTGTCCCGCTAATCCCACAGGAGTCGGCGCCCTACACTCCAATCAACGAAGTAGCTTTCATAAAGATAAAATAATACTTTAAAAACAGCGATTCATTCCTAATTTAAATTGGGAATACATCGCTGTTTTATTATATAGTAGCGTTATCAAATGTAAAGAGTCAGGAAACAGGTATGGAAATTGATACCGTGATTGGGGATGCAGCTTATTCAGAGAAGGATAATATTCGCTATGCGAAAGAAAACGAGCTTCAATTAGTATCGAAATTAAATCCGCGAATCACACATGGAAGTCGAGCTAAAGAAGATGAGTTTGAATTCAATAAAGATGCAGGGATGTATGTTTGTAAAGCAGGGCATATGGCTATTCGAACAGCACGGACAGGAAAGAAAAACCAAGGGCAAAACCAAGCACAAACTTACTACTTTGATATTGAAAAATGTAAGGTTTGCCCGTTACGTGAAGGTTGTTACAAGGAAGGTACGAAAAGTAAAACCTATTCCGTAACGATTAAATCAACAGAACATGAAGAGCAGGAAGCGTTTCAAAATAGCGATGAATTTAAAGAAAAAGCAACATTGCGCTATAAAATTGAGGCGAAAAATAGTGCGTTGAAACATAGACACGGGTATGAAACAGCCAATTCCGCGGGTCTATTTGGTATGCAAATACAAGGAGCAACAACCATATTCGCCGTGAATCTCAAAAGAATTATAACCTTAATGAAGGAAGCAGAGTAAGAAATACCACTGAAAAAGGAGTTGATTCGTTCAAATTTGAACGAATCAACTCCTTTTTAACATTATATTCACTTATAAGTTTTCCAGTGGCCTATTGGATAAGGGGGCTTTCTTTGAAAGTTTGATAAACATTGGCTTTAGGTATATCCGAAAAGTCTATTTTGTTTTGACAGCACATTAAAATAAAAGTTTTCAGCGCTCCACTTTTACTGAGGGTGAACACTGTTAAAGCCAGTGTTCATTTTGCTTTTAAAAGATGCCTTCTCTGTTTAGTTAAGTCAGCATTTTTCCAAATATTATCGCTACTGTCCAAAATGCCGGCTATGCACAGCTTTTTGGACAGCCTTATTTATTTTCCGCTAAATTTTTCTTTTAGTGCCTGCTCGACAATTGGTGGCACAAGCTCTCCAATATCGCCCCCGTATTTCGCTACTTCCTTCACAATGCTTGAGCTTAAGAAGGAATATTGATTTTTTGTCATAATAAAAAATGTTTCGATATTTTCATCAAGCACACGGTTCATCGATGTAATTTGCATTTCATATTCAAAATCCGATACCGCACGCAAGCCTCGTACGATTGCCTGCGCCCCTTTTTCTTTCGCATAATCAACCAATAAGCCTGAGGAGCTTTCCACGCGAATATTGGGTCGCTCCTTCGTTATTTCCTTAATTAACTGAATTCGCTCATCAATCGTAAATAACGGATTTTTTGATGAATTATTGAGCACCCCTACATACACGATATCAAAAACATCTGCTGCCCGATTAATAATATCTAAGTGCCCGTTCGTTATCGGGTCAAAGCTACCAGGTACTACTGCAATTTTTTCAATCAATTGTTTCTCCCTCTTCCTGCACATAACGATAAATTGATACAACCGCTGCCCCATATGTTTCTTGTCTTATTAATTGAAATGGACCATAATTTTCAGGCAGTGCTACCTCTTTGGCATGCTCACAGACGATGATACCTGACTTTGTTATTTTTCCGTTTTCCACAAGCTGCATCACTAAATCATAATATACATCTTTATGGTAAGGTGGATCTACAAATACATAATCGAGCACAATTTCTCGTTTTAATAAGCCTTTTACTGCGCGTATCGCATCTGTTCGAAAAAGTTCCGTATTGTTCTCGTAACGGCATTTTTTTATATTTTCCTGTAATACTTGAAAAGCTCTTCCATCTTTCTCAACAAAAATGGCTTGGTCTACGCCTCGACTAAGCGCCTCTATCCCTAGACCCCCACTACCAGCAAATAAATCTAGCGCAATACCACCATCAAAATATGGTCCGATTATATTAAAAATAGATTCCTTTACTTTATCTGTTGTCGGTCTTGTTGTTGTACCGTCTATCGCCTTTAATGGCATCCCTTTTCGTTGTCCTGCTACGACGCGCATATTTTCACCAAACCTTTATTCCTTATTAACGATATTGTGCCTAAATTGGAACATCACTTATTCACTCGACTGTAACCCAACAGAAAGCAAATTAATATTTTGCTCTGTTTTCTGAATTTCTACTAAAAACAGGCGCTGTAGCCACGATTCCTCAATATAATATTGTCCAGCCACCTGTACAATAGGCTCTGAAACTGTATTATAACGTCGCTCATTAAATACGTAGAAGCCTGGCTCATTTGGGAATCTGAAAGCGCGTGTTGCACTTTCAACATAAAAACCTCTTTGACCTTTTTCCGCACTATAGCCTAGCCCATTCAGCAAGCTTTGTGCTGAGTATAATACAAGCCCATCTTTAAAAATAACATCCACTGCTTCTAATTGCTCTCCATCTAAATAAATAACCCGCTTATCATTGAATAAAAATGGGAATATTTCCTTAGAATCCACATTTAATGAGAAGTAGGATGTATGAATGCCAAATACCGTAGATAATGCTTCATCTAGTACATTTGGCGATACTTGCTGACCTTGCAATGCTTGCAACTGATGCAACCAATTTTTCAGTTGCTCGTCCGACATTTGATTTGTCAATGTTTGAACAATTGTTGTTGAGCGCTCGCCGCCAAAGGTATTACCTGTTAAATAACTTGCCATAACTTCCTTCAGCCACCTTGGTGTATCAACAAAGTCATACATCGCATTTAATTGTGCAAATATGACATGCTGCTGAATTTGCTGCGTTGTTATCTGAGGCAAAAATAAAATGCGCTTGCCTTGTGAATCTGAGTTATTTTCCCCCTCTACAACGGCAATATGCTCATCATTTAAAAATTCTAACTTTGCTAAATTGTCATTAAAGGCTGTAGAAGTTGGGTCTTTCGCGTAAACAGAAATCGTCTCTGTCACATGCTGTAATGCCAAATTATTTGCCTTCCAATAAAGGTCCTGCACTTCACCCTCTCCACTAAACATGGAATAATTGACAAGTGATAATGATTGTTGACCGATTAACGGTAATCCAGTTACCCACTGCCCACCAATATCACTATCAGTTGAAATATGTACTGTTGAAAACTTAACAGCCCCATTTTTCAATTTAATAAATAAGTCCTCCATCAGGTGATTAGATTTCAGTCCCCCCGCTAAAGGGATTATGTATGATAGTGATTGTGTGCGATTTTCACCGCTATGAAAAGCTGTTAAATCTTCACTTAAACGCACACAGCTATACTCTGTTTCGATAAAACAATTTGGATTTTCAGCCTTGCTTGGCCAGCTAATTGCTATTTCCTCATTCGGTAAATTTTTAAAATGATGACGAATATCTAAGCTTTCGCCGCGATAAACAATTTCAATTTCCTGTGAATAGCTAAATGTTTGCTCCTCCAAATCAAGATGATCTGAATAAACTTGGAATTGCATAAAAAGCAATGCACTGATTGTGCCTACTAAAACAACAAAAAAACCAATGGCAAATTTCATGTGCTCATCCTCCTGCATCATGATACTATTATGTGTGGAAAGGGTGTGACTTACAATGATTCAACAATTTATCGAATTAGGACAAGGCTATGGCGATGTATTTGAGCTTTGTGAGCTATTAAATACAAATAAAGCACGTATCCACCGTACATTTATATTTACTTCAAAGAAGGAAGGGAAAATGTACGCCTCGCTTGCCGTTGCATTACAGCCAGCGCAAGAGAGTAAATTCATGCCGGTATATATATGTCGCGAAGGTATTCCTTACAATGAAGAAAAGCTAGCGCAACGTCTAGAAATTTTTAAACAGGCTTCCGCGCAAGCAAATCAGCAAATACACTATCTTGAAGTAAAGCATTCTTCTAGCTTTACCGAAACAACTTTATTTTACCAATATTTAATTGGTATTTTGCGCTTAAATCATTACATTCCTGCAATGCACGCACTATAAACCTGATTTATAATCATATTCCTTCGCTTTATCAGGCTTAGCATTTTCAAATTCCGTTTTCAAAAACGGACGGAAGGATTCAACAACGTCTTTCACAAATGGAAGGCGTTGTAATTTATTTTTAACTAGCTCAATATCCTCACGCTGACAATACATCACGACATATTTTAATCTTCTAGAGATATAATGAACATGACCGTATTTACGTAAAGATTTAGCATGCTTCAACTGATTAACATACACAATGAGCCCTTGCCTTTCGTTCATAAATTCCCCTCTTTTCTTTATCGATTATACTGCGATAAAATTTAACTTAGATTTTTAAGTGTGTGACATCCGCCGCAAGTCTGGTCTTGGTCACGCTGTCGTTATTCAGTGTGCTATTTTACACTATCAGCAAATGTTTATACATACGCTGAATGAAGCACCAATAAAGCTTTTATCCCACCACTTATAGAGGTAAGCATTTAAAAGCTAAATCATGATAAAAGCATACCAAATGTCTTATTTGATAGCAACAGAGTTTAGACAGTAGGTAGCATTTTCAGCTATAATAAGCATTAATAGGCTTATTTTGATAAAATATTTTCTATACAGCTTATTTGTTTTCAGTTCACAATGATTAAGGTAAAAATCTGAGGAGGAAGAAGACATATGGGGAAAAAAGCGAAAGTTGCCATTGCAATTGCGGCAGCGAGCGCAGCAATCTGGGCTGGCTCTAAAGCAGTTGTAAAACCACGAAAACGTCAAACGAAAGATTTATTACAAGGAAGACCACTAATTTTTGCTCATCGCGGAGGCGCACATTTAGCACCAGAGCATTCATTAGCTGCATTCGATAGGGCTGCTGAACTCGGTGTGGATGGCTTTTATATTGATTTGCGCTTGACGAAGGACGAGGAAATTATCGTTTTTACTGACGAAACATTAGAGCGCACATCTACTGCTATTGGCTTCGTGAAAGATTTTACACTAGCTGAGCTTCAAGAAATTAATTTCGGCGAAAAATTTGAGGATTTAGAAGGTCATAAGCCATTTGCTAATGAGCATATTTCAGTTGTGACATTACAGCAAGTATTAGAAAAATATCAAGATAAAAAATTAATTTTAAATATTCAAGATAGCCCAGACACATATGAAGGTAGTTTAATTCCTTCAAAGCTATGGCGCATTATTGAAGAATTTGACCTTGCTTCACAAGTTATCGTAACAAGTGCCTATAATGAACAAATTGAACGCTTTAATTTGTATGCGCAAAACCAAATTGTCTTAGGGGCGGGCGAAGGAGAAGCGACAAAAGCTTATACATCTTTTACAAGCCAATTTGGACATTTATTCAACCCAAAGGTGGATGTTTTTACTGTCCCAACAAAATCAGCACTCATTCCGTTTGATTCAACAAGATTTATGCAATTTTTAAACGGACTAAATGTTGCTATTTTCTTTAAGGAAGTAAATGATTTAGTTACAATGAGCCGCCTAGTACGCACAGGTGCACAAGGCATTGTTACGGACCGTCCAGATTTAGCAGAGCCGATTTTATTGAAATATAAAGGGTAGAAAAAAGCGTCCCAAAAACCGTGCATAGCCTGCTTTTGGGACGTTTTCGGTAATGTTTCAGCAAAGGAGTCACTAGATAAAATAGCAAGTAATTTCTTAGAAAATGGGATAAACACTAGGTTTAGTAGCTTTTTTTAATTTAAAATGTAAAGCTGCATTTTCACTGCACCACGAAGAAGTTCGACTTTTGAAATAGCCTCTTTGAATCTATGGTTACAGCAAGTACACTAAAAAAATTAAATAAAAAAACCGTAGGGTGAAAAATCCCCCACGGATAGGTTGTTTTATGCCGAGCAAGAGCAGCTTCCGCCCGTGCCGCAGCCTGCGCCACAGCTACTACCACTATTAAAGAACGGATTGCTAACTGGCACCTTCACTGCTTCAGAAACCGAGCGTCCTATTATTAAACTAACTTCGTCTAATAAATCCTGCACATCATTTTCAGCAAGCTTTAAAGCCGCAATACGATCATCAAGATCAAGTGCACGCTTTTGTTCTCGTATTTTCTTCATAATTGTATGATAATCTGGGTGATACTTACCGAAGCGCTGCACATCCTCATAATGCTCCTTCATTCGCCCAAATGCTTGAATTTGACTAGCTAGCTTGCCATCTGTATAAACGGCTGTATATGCATCCTTCAGCCTTTTTACTGGGTCTGAGGAAAGAATCATTGCACTTAGCTCATCCGCTTCATCTAAAATAAATGCCCATTCAGAAGTCATTAACATTCTTTTTTCCTCCAGTCTGTCATTATCATAACAGAAATATAGATTGTATGGAATTGGAATGATTTTTCAATCCGAATTAATTGATTCTATTCAACACCTGTTCTCCCCGTGCATATGCACATAGCGCTTGAACATTTAAGTTCATCATTGCTGTTCTCGTTTGCAAGGAGGCACTGCCGATATGCGGTAAGGCCACAACATTCGGCAATGTTAACAGGGGATGCTGTAAATCAACTGGCTCTTGTTCAAAAACATCTAGACCTGCTGCCCATAGCTTTCCATTTTTTAATGCATGATAAAGAGCTACTTCATCAATAATGCCCCCACGAGCCGCATTAATTAGTACAGCATCATCCTTCATCAATGCTAGCTCCCGTTCCCCAATCAGCCCTTTTGTTGCCTCGCTATAGGGTGTCATTAGCACGATGAAATCAGCTTCCTTTAATACATCCTCAAATGCCCTATAATGAAAACCGTATTGCTCTTCAACAGCTATTTTTCGACTGCGATTATAATATAACACTTTCATATTAAAGCCTAATGCTCTTTGCGCTACAGCTTGTCCGATGCGTCCTAAGCCGATAATACCAATCGTCGCCCCTCCTACATCTTTACCAACAAGCTGTAAAGGATACCAGCCTTCCCACTGTCCTTCCCGCAAATAACGCTCTGCCTCTGGAATTCTTCTAGCAGTTGCTAACAGCAAAGCAAACACTAAATCAGCAGTTGTTTCCGTTAGAACATCTGGTGTATTAGTTGCAATAATACCTCGACCGCGTAGCGCGTTTATATCAATATTATTAAAGCCCACTGATAATGTGCTTACTATTTTTAAATTCGGTGCATGTGCTAAAAGCTCTGCATCCACTTTATCAGCTAATGTCACCCACAAAGCCTCACAATCCTTAACAGACGCCAATAGCTTTTGGCGCGGCATGCTAGCTTCCTCCTCACGCCATTCGGCAATATCATAATAAACGCCTAACGGCTCAACAATATGAGCGGGTAATTTGCGCGTAATTAATAATTTCTTTTTCAAATAAAAAACCTCCCCATTAAGCACATATTAGAGCAGAAATTAAAAACAAGCAAAGATACTCTGAATATTTAGATATTTCCCGATTTATTTAATAGATTCAGAAAGGGCTCCCCGAAAAGATATACCTATTTCAGACAGCCCTAGCTTCTATAATCAATTACAAAAAGAAGTAATTGTACTTTTTTTCATTATTCCGCAGTGCCTTTGATTTGCAAGGCGTTTTCTGCACATGCTTTATCTGAGAATGGAATGGTTGTAGAGCCAATGGTTTGCGTTTGCTCATGACCCTTCCCTGCAATTAGCACAACATCTCCCTGCCTCGCCTCGCGTATCGCCTTTTCAATTGCCTGTGCCCTATCCTCTATTTCCTCATACAACTGCTCGCTATAAAAGCCCGCCTTTATTTGAGCATTGATTTCTGCTGGCTTCTCACTTCTTGCATTATCTGTCGTCAAATAAATTTTATAGGCATACGTAGAGGCAATTGTCCCCATTTTACGCCTTTTATCCTTATCTCTTTCACCACCGCAGCTAAAGACTAGGCGCACCCTTTCTTGCTTTAATGCTTGAAGCACCGCCTTTAAGGCTGCGGGTGTATGTGCATAATCAATGATAATGCGCAAACCTTGGTCATTCTCTACTTCCTGCATGCGTCCCTCCGGTAGCCTCAAATGTAGGCATCCCGGAATAAGTTGGGCTATATCAAAGTTTAAGACATACAATGCGGCAAATGCAGCCATTATATTTTGAATTTGAAATTCGCCTACAAAGGGTAATATTAGTATATGTTCCTCTCCTTTGTATTGTAGACAGCATGTGCTATGCCCTTCACTTTCAGTTAGTAGTTGCCATTGCATATCAACTCGTCCCTTTGAGCCGAATAGCATTGTTTTTTTCTTTAAATTGATTCCAACAGAGCGGCTGAATGGATCATCTCCATTTAAAACGACATTTTTCGCCAAAACGGCAAGTCGCTGCTTCGCTTTTTTATAATTTTCTAATGAGCCATGGTCTTCAATATGCTCAGCTGATAAATTTAAAAAAATGCCGATATCAATCGCACAATCATCTAATCGATGGTGTGCTAACCCCATTGAGGATGCCTCTAAAATTGCATATCCCACACCTTGCCGTACCGCCATTTGAAAGATTTCCTGCAATTGCTTTGCTTGCAATGTCGTTAATGATTCATAGGAGGTCAACCAACGTTCGCCATTTAAAAAAACCCCGTTCGTCCCAATGACGATGCAGCTTTTCCCTTGTATTTGTAGCATTTGACTAATAAAATGACTCACTGTCGTTTTGCCATTCGTTCCAGTAATCGCAATAACAGTTAAAGCTTCCGCTGGGAAATTCCGCAATTTCGCACTTGCAAACGATAAAAATTGCAAGCTATTTGGTACCCATACAATCGGAACAGTAAGCTTTAAATCGAGTAATGTATCATCTTCAACAACGACAGCACTCGCCCCATTATTAATTGCTTGCTGTAAAAACGACTTGCCATTAAATTTCTTTCCCTTTCGCAGCACGTAAATATAACCTTGCTGAATATTTTGAGCATAATCCTCTATACCTGTTACTTGCACTCGAATTGAGCCTTTCACGATACATGGCCAATCTTTTAACAATTCAGCTAGCTGCACACTTAGTTCACTCCTTTTCATTACTGTATGAAAAGAAGCTATAAATGCTACTGCATGCCAGTTACATCTCGACTATTTTTGGTTATTAATATTTGCGTATAATAGTCCATATATGCGCCACTTCCTATATGCGTAAAGCTCTCATCAAGCAATACTTTTCGGTGCTCCTTAGAGTTTAACCAACCATGCATCACCTCAATGACGTCGATATAAGTTGTAGCGATAATTTCACTTGCTGACTTAAATTGAATATCTAAAGCGCCCAAGCGGTCCTTCAATGAAATATCTGTATTCTCAGTTTGCTGTGTAGTCATACTTTGTAAAAATAAATTTTCGCTATTTTCCATAGCTAAACTATTAAGCGCTGGGTCATTAACAAGTGTTAATAAGTCGTAACGTTCCCTGAAAACATTCGTTAAATCCGCAAGCTGTGCTGCATTTGCTTGATGAATATACAGCTGATTATAGGAGGAAGGAGCTGGCATATGAATGATTTCCCCTATAAATTGCATTTCATAAGGCTTATGTGTAACAAGCGTTTCCTTGTCTAAAAATCGAATACCTATTAATTTTTCGGTATCTGTATCAATATATAGCTGGGCAAAAATATCCTCGAACTTCACTAATATCCGACTGTGCAAATCATAATCATTCATCGCAAACATATAAGTGTTATCTCCAATATTTGCTGTCACTTCAGACTCGATAATTGTCATACGATAAATATCTCCTAGCATTTGTCCAATTTCATAAGGAGCAACATTCATATTCAAACTATTTGTATAAACTTGTACGACTTTATCATCAGCTATACCAAACATTTTAAATCCATCTTTATTATTATAAATCCACCATTTATAATGAAACGGTGTTTTATCAATGCGCGTAGGACGTCCGTATGTAGATAATATCGTCTTACTTGTTTCGCCTATATGTGTCGATAAGCCTTCAATAGGACGCGTTAAAGCATCGCCGTTATCTACAATGGCATTTTCCTCTAAAATTGGTTGTTGCACTATGTTTGGCCCTTCAAGTGGATCATGCTGCTTCGCATTAGGACCTGCATAGTAATAGATAATGCCTAAAAAAGCGATGATAATTAAAATACGGAAAAGGGCTTCCATTTCTACCTCCTCATCTTCAATTCTTATTCATCATTATAGCAAATCAATTACGCCTCGACTAACTCTCGTCCAGATTTTTTCGGGCTGTTTGGCGGAAGTCAGCCTAAAACTTTCACGTTCTAAGACAACGGTTAACTAACCTGTATCGCACGGATTTCTCTTCAAAAATTATGACATCCCCGGAGGCCAAAACGATGTTGTTATCTTAGTATGTGATGTTTTAGCCTAAATTCCTATTTTTCAGCGAATGTCCAAACACTGGCTGAAAGAAGTTAAAGCAAGCTTGACACAATGTTGTCATTGCAACAAAGCTAAATTTGCTCTATTATAAAATGGAGCATATATAAGTATGTACGATTTTTTTAGAGGAGGATTATACAATGCATTTTGAAAACACAAACCTTGAAGACGTAGTAGTTGATCAACAAGTGTTGACAAGAGTTTTAGAAAAACACGGCTTAGAATGCCACGGTGCTTGGGATTATGACCGTATGACTTTCGATCGTCGCTTTGATGTACGTGAAGGACGCTATTATTTACGTTTATTCTGCAGCGCTATTTCAGGCGATGTAGGCGCATACGATGCAACTTTAAAATTACACAAACCTGCAATTGGTAAATATTACTACCCACATGGTGTAGAATACACAGATGAAGTATTCCCTGCTCATTTAGTAAAGGATTGCGAAAAAATCTTAGCAGACGTGCGCAAAGATTTAGCTGAATTTGGTATTTAATTTTTTTGCGGTGAGTAATCGCAGGAGCACTTACTTTCTGTACCAGTCACTTCGCTTTTGGTACACAAATATCTAGCATAAAAACAGGGGCTGTTTGAAGAGGTATACCTCTTCAAACAGCCCCTTTCTGACAGCCATGCTCATTTATGGTGTGGCTGCAACTTTTTAAAATGATAACTATTTTGTAAAGAAGTCTTGCTTTGAAAGCGAGAAAATAAATAGCAGCCTCCTATAACGAGAAGCCCCCCGATTCCTTGTAGCCATGTTAATTGCTCACCTAAAAATAGAAAAGCCAAAATAGTCGTAAAGATAGGGTTAAAATTTAGAAAAACGCCTGCAGTTGTAGCTCCTAGTTTTTGTACACCAATATTCCATAGCAGCATGCAAATAACCGTTGAAACGATTCCTGTATAAAGCAATGCCTGAATAAAGGACATATTGATATTTGTAACAGAAAAGCTTGAAATATTAAACGGCAATAAAATCATAAGCCCAAAAATACCAGCATACAGCGTACATATTAATGGCGAAGCTGTTTGCATTGCCCATTTACTACAAATAGAGTATACGCCCCATACACATACTGCAACAATCATCCACAAATCTCCCGAGTTAAAATTGAGAGAGAGCAACAGTTCAATTTTCCCTTGCGAAAGCACTAAAATAACACCGAAAAACGAAAGTAAGATGGAAAGTATTTGTAGAAAGTTTATTCTTTCTTTTAAAAAGAGAAATGAAAAAATTGCAATTGATATCGTATTCAATGTAGAAATTAACCCAACATTTGTTGAAGTTGTATGCTCTAAAGCTATAAACTGAAAGATATTAAATAAAACGACACCAGTAATGCCCATTATAAATAAAGGCAATAATGCTTGTCGTGGAGGAAATAACCTTTTTTCTTTCCACCAGACGATAGGAAGAAGACATATAACAGCAATTAGCCATCTTAAACTTGTCAAAGTTAACGGAGAAGCATGCGCTATAAGTGATTTGCTAACAACAAAATTCCCTCCCCAAAATAAGCTTGTAATGAGCAATAACACTACATAGCGTTTAGGCATAGTATTTAGCCCCTTTCTTTTCAACGCTGAAAATAATCATATTGTATCGGTCTGGCAAGTGAGCTCAAAACCAGACAAATTATATTTATTAATTATTGGCTCTTTACCAAAATGTGAGCTTGACTATATATACCGTTACAGGTGGACGCTTTCTGCGGGCGTGGCTTCAACTAATTTTTTTCCGCATGTACCGAAAAAAATTGATTTTCAGCTCACGTTATTTCCGCTAGAGTCGCCACCTTTCACTCCATATATAGTCAATTAAATTGCAAGCGCATATTTTAGTGTTGACACTAATTATTATAATTGATTTATACATAACGCAAAATAACATTCTTTCATAATCAATAAAAACAAAATAAAATTAAACAAAATATGATATTGATGATATATCATTCAAAATATATACTGGATACATAGCATATTACGAACGATTATTAAGGGGGCAATAGGATGGAATCAGCTATCAGCAAAGTATTAGATGCAATTGATATTGAAATTTTAGACTTACTTCAAAAAGAATCGCAAATTAGTAATGCTGAATTAGCGAGGCGCGTTAATTTATCATCACCAGCTACACATGCAAGAATCAAGCGACTAGAGAGCGAAGGCTTTATTGAACGACAAGTGGCAATTTTAAATCAAGAAAAGCTCGGATTTGATTTACTTTGCTATATTTTTATTAGCACAAATATTCATCAATCAGAGCTATTGGAAAAAATCGAGAATGCTTTAGCCACAATGTCTGAAATATTGGAATGCCACTGCTTAACTGGTGAACATGATTATTTATTAAAGGTCGTCATTCGTGATAGAAAAGAATTAGATTATTTCATAAGAAAATTAAATAAGCTCGGTATATCAAGAATCCAAACAAATTTATCATTAAGAGAAGTTAAAAATTCAACTATATTACCAATAGGAAATAATTAATTTTTATAAAATGATACTTTAATTAGTAGGGATTTTTTCCTCATCTCCCACTTCTCCTTAGCATATTTTCACTCAAGGGGTCTTTCTGCCTGTTAATGCGGGATAAAAATAAAAAATCCCTCTAGCATAATTTTAACTAACATTTTGCTAAAGGGATTTACTTATTTTATTAATTTATGCTTGCTGTTAAACCTGCTAAAATACTAACAATGCCAACAAATTCCTTTATTATTCATATTTCACCTTTTGTTGGAATTCTTTTAAAGCATTCGCTGTAATTTCATCTGAATTTTTACGTTCACTATTCCACCACTTTCGGAAAACACTCACTAAAATAAACGCAAAAATAACTTCCTGGATAATTTTCATTAATACACCGCCAAGCTGTTGATCGCCAACAGGTGTCATTGATGTAAACAGCTCAGGTCCTGATAATGATAAACCTGATAAAGTTGATTTCGGCACACATAACTCCATCGCCCTCAACCACGCTTCACCATCTGTATACGTTGCATATAACGGTGCTGATGCAAAAATAATTAACCCACAGGCAGGTGTGATTAATATAGCGTTACCGATAATATAAGCAATTTTATAAAGCGGTTTTAACTGGTGCTGCCCTTCCACATTGTTGAATACTGGCCAATACATAAAAAGAGCTGCTAAAAATAAAATAAATGTAAATAAACCGTGTGTTGTTTCATCAAGCTTAATTCCATCGAAAACAAGTGGAATATGATATACCGAAAATAGCCCAATGAAAATGAAAATGGCAACGACAGGTTTCGTTACTACTTTTACAATCGGTTTAATAACAGGTGCATTCACTACGACGCGCCATATCCACCACGGAATACCTTTAATTAGTAATATTGGCGCCAATAGTAGTAAAAATGCCATTTGTGTCATATGCACTGTAAACATAATATGCCCCAACAAATCAAGTGGTGAACCTTTGATGATATAAAGTACAATCATCGCTAATATAAAATAAATAGCCTCGCTTTTTTTTAAAGGCTCACTTACCTTAAAATCCTTACGCCATGTGACAGTTACTAAAAAATATACAATCGTTAAAAATACTAAAACACCTATAAAATAAGGACTCCATAATGCTTGAAATCCAAAAATACTTAATGGCATAGCTACCGCACTCCTTTAGCTTCAATACTTCTATTATAAAGTGTCGCTAGCTATTACATCAATAGATGAACTATGACAATTACAGTAATTATTAATTAGATGTATAAAAAACTCGAACAACGGAGCTATCCGAAAAGATAGCAACTTGTTCGAGTTTTATTTTACTTACAATTTCTTAATTACCACCAAATAATTGTTAGGAAGCAAAGGAAGAATGTAAATGCGATGAATGCACCGCCCCACATGTAGAATGAAACTATTCCAATATGGTGAGTATTTTTATCTTCCATATGCATGAATGAATATAGCTGTTGTACTACTTGCACACCTGCAAGTAAAAGTACAACCGGTTTAACAAAGTTTGGAGCAAAGTCAGCTATTGCTGAAGCAAATGCTACAAATGTTAATAAAATCATTATTGCGAATTGCGTTACTTGTTGACGCATTTTCGCAGCATTTTCTTTACGATAATACTCTTGCTGAACGTGAGAACGAGCTTCGAAATGTGTATCGTGTGCCATATTATCCTAACACTCCCATCAAGTAAACTACTGTAAAGATAAATACCCATACAACGTCAATAAAGTGCCAGTATAAAGAAGCTATAAAGTACTTTGGTGCGTTATATAAGTTTAATCCACGCTTCATATTACGGAAAATTAAGCTTGAAATCCAAAGTAATCCGATAACTACGTGAACACCGTGCGTTCCTACAAGCGTAAAGAATGCAGAAGAAAACGCTGAATGTGAATAGCTAAAGCCCAGATGTACATAGTGATAGAACTCATAAATCTCTAGACATAAGAAGCTTAAACCTAAAATAACGGTAATTCCCATCCACGTTTGTACACCCTTGAAATTAAAGTTTTTCATATGGTACATCGCATAAACCGATGTTAACGAAGATGTTAAAAGAATCATTGTCATTGCGAATGCTAAAGGTAATTCATACAACGCTTGTGTTGAATACTTTGCTAAATCCATGCTAGCAGGACCAGAGTTTTTCAACGCCAAATATGTTGCGAAAAGACTTGCAAATAAAACTACTTCACAGGCAAGGAAAATCCAGAAGCCTACGACTTTGTTTTTTCCTTCCATCGTTGCTTGTTCAGCATGCGCAGGCCAGTTTTGAGGAGTGAATTTAGTATTTAAATCCATTATTTATTACCCCCTTTTTTACCTGTTGCACGGTAATGTGCTAAATCTTTTTCTGTTGCTTCAACTTCTGCTTTTGTTACGTAATAACCTAGGTCATCTTTTGCAGAACGTGTAATCATTGCTACAACCGTCATACCAATACCAAATATTAATAAACCTACAGATAATGCTGGTGATATACCCTTTGCTGTGCCTGCAATTACTTGGTCACCCCAAGGGCTATACAATGCACCAAATCCAGCAATAAACATTCCGATTGACATAACTAACGGTAAAATTGAGTTGTTCGGCATATGAATATCGCCTAGTGGCTCTGCATATACCATCCCCTCTTTATTACCTTCATGTTTCTCAATCCAGTATGGGTCATAACCACGCACAAGTGGCGTTTGTTTAAAGTTATAGAATGGTAGTGGTGTTTCTAATGCCCATTCTAAAGAACGTCCATCGCCCCAATAGTCGCGACGGTTTACTGGCTCTGACTTGATTGATAATAGAACGTTAAGCACTAATAAAATAACGCCGATACCCATCATAATCGCACCGATAGTTGAGATTAAGTTGAATAAATCCCAACCTTGATTAGGCATAAATGTAAATACGCGACGTGGCATACCCATTAAACCTAAGAAATGCTGTAAGAAGAATGTTAAATGGAATCCAATAAAGAATATCCAGAATGTTATAACTCCTAGTTTCTCACTTAATACACGGTTAAACATAATTGGCCAGTAGAAATGAGCCGCTCCGAATAAAGCCGTTACGATACCACCTACGATTACGTAGTGGAAGTGGGCTACGATAAAGTAAGAATCATGTAATTGGTAATCAAGTGGCGCAGCAGCCATCATAACACCTGTTACCCCACCCGCTACGAATGACGGGATAAAGCCTAATGCATAAAGCATTGGAACCGTTACTTTAATTGAACCGCCCCAAATTGTTAAAATCCAGTTAAATACTTTCATACCAGTTGGTACAGCAATTGTCATTGTTGCTACGGCGAAAATCGCATTCGCTGTTGCACCAAGACCTACTGTAAACATGTGGTGAGCCCATACCATGAACCCTAAAAATCCGATTAAAATTGTTGCGAATACCATTGAAGAATATCCGAATAATCGTTTACGAGCAAATACCGGAATAATTTCTGAGAATAATCCGAACGCAGGTAATACTAAAATATAAACTTCAGGGTGACCAAAAATCCAGAATAAATGCTCCCAAATAATTGTATTACCACCCATCAAATGATCGAAGAAGTTAGCTCCGAACATACGATCCACTAATAATAAGAATAAACTTACAGTAAGTGGAGGGAAAGCGAATAAAATTAATGTACTAGATACTAATGTAGTCCACGTAAATAGTGGCATACGCATAAATGTCATACCAGGTGCACGCATCGTAATAATTGTTACGATAAAGTTAATACCTGAAATTAATGTACCAGCACCAGAAATTTGTAAGCCTAGTATATAGAAATCAATACCATGACCTGGTGAATATAAAGATAATGATGCGTAAGAAGTCCATCCTGCATCAGGTGCCCCACCTAAGAAGAATGATAGGTGAAGAAACACTGCCCCTAAGAAGAACAGCCAAAATCCTAATGAGTTTAAAAATGGGAATGCTACGTCACGCGCACCTATTTGCAAAGGTACAATGGCATTCATAAAGGCAAATAGCAACGGTGTTGCTGCTAAGAATAACATCGTTGTACCATGCATCGTTAATAGTTCGTTAAAAGTACCCGCCGACATGAAAGTACTTTCAGGGAACATAAGTTGGAAACGCATAAATAACGCTTCAAGTCCGGCAATCGCAAAGAATAATGTACCGGCAGCTAAATACAAAATGGCAATTTTTTTATGGTCAACTGTCGTTAAAAAGTCCCATACTTGTGCGCCAAAGCTTTTTTTCTGTGCA
Organism: Metasolibacillus sp. FSL H7-0170; assembly: GCF_038593115.1. Taxonomy (NCBI): domain Bacteria; kingdom Bacillati; phylum Bacillota; class Bacilli; order Caryophanales; family Caryophanaceae; genus Metasolibacillus; species Metasolibacillus sp. FSL H7-0170. The sequence continues at coordinate 1,498,613 of NZ_CP151964.1, forward strand.
ACAGAGCTCACAACTTTAACCTCCTTCAAAGTTTCTATCTCTTGTTATTATTTTTCTACAGATAGTGTCATTAAATACTCAGCGATAGCTTGAGCTTCTTCTTCTGTAACGTTATACTTGTCAGTCATTAAGTTACCTGGCTTGTAGTACTCTGGGTCCATAATCCAATCTGCTGTTTTTTCAACAGTGTGGTCCATGAAGCCAGCTACACGGTTACGGTCTCCAAATGTTGTTAAGTTCGGTCCGAATGCACCTGCTACACCAACACCTGAAACAGCGTGACAGCCTAAGCAGCTATTTGCAAACGTTGCTTCACCTAAATCTGTTGATTCAGCAGAAGCTGTATTGCCCTCAGTAGCTTTCATAGAAGCTACCCATGCATCAAATGCCTCAGGGCTTAGAGTTTTTACTTTAAAGTCCATTAAAGCATGTGATGGTCCGCAAAGCTCCGCACATTTTCCGAAGAATACACCCTCTTCAAGGTCCTTAGATTCCTTTTCAAAATCTAAATAGAATTTGTTTAAGTTCTCAACGTTCGTATCCATTTTCCCACCTACAGCAGGAATCCAGAATGAGTGTTTTACATCTGCCGCCATTAAGTTAAAGTAAACTCTTTCGCCAGTCGGTACTACAAGCTCCTGTGCTGTTACGATTCCTTGGTTAGGATATTCAAACTCCCACCAATATAGCTTTGCTGTAACATTCACAGTTAAAGCTGTTTTCTCACCATTTTCATTTACATCTTCCATTGCTGAAACATCCGCAAATTTATAAGTAGCAGAAATTACAGGAATAGCGATAATGATTAATAAAATAATCGGAATAACTGCCCAAATCACTTCTAATGTGTGACTACCTTCTACTTGTTTCGGCATTACATTTTCACCGACTCTTGAACGACGGAATCTGAAGAATGCAAGTAAGTAAATTATCGACACAACAACGACTACGATTGTCATAATAATTGTTGTGAGCATTAAAAGATTGAATTGTTCTCTTCCGACAGAGCCAGCTGGTCTCAAAGTGGAAAGATGCTCTTCACCACAAGCGGCAAGGAATACTGTCATTACTGCTAAAAGTGAAAATAGACGCCATTTTTTAAGCCCTTTTATCATAGCCTAATTAAACCCCTCTTTCTTTATTGTATTTCCATGTGTAACTCGGACTGCGATTCTCCATAGAAAAAGAATTCTTAGCTAGTTGCTTAGTGTGACGATAACATCTCTTTATCGCACATTTTAATTATACAAACACCTTCTTCAAGTGTGCCCTAAATACGCAACTCGTATAAGTCAAAATATTCTTTAACTATAGCACCTGAACGACTATCAACTTAATCCTCATATTCCATCACATGTCAGCACTATTAAATGCTATAATTACAAAATTTCGCTTACATCGAATTAACAACTTTAATAATGTTACATTTGTTATATCCTTAAAACTTTTCATAATAAATGACTATCACATTTTTTTCTCTTGCTGTGCAGTTATTTATTTAAACGCTAAGAACCAGTCTAAATAAATGCGTGAAACGATTGAAAACGTTTTAAGTTTTTTTATCTACAATTGCAACATAATTGAAAACTGCCTTTCATTTTTGTAAGCATATTCCGCTAATATAACTATAGCGAAATTTCCGATTAATTTCTAGACGTTTGGTGAAATTTCAATGAAGAATGCGTGAAAGGTCCACAACTACTAGGAATATAGAAATACCATATTCTATACTAAGCTATTTTACAATGTGTTTTGTGAAAGGATTGGCACGAATTTATGAACAATTTGTGAAGAGCTTTTTATATTAAAATACTTATCCTGATTGAAGTTGTCTTTTATAATATAATCCGCTATTATCTAAAATGATAAACGCTTTTTGAAGGCGATAATGATGTAAAAGTAGGTGTATTATAATTGAAACATAGCAAATATTTAAAAGCGCTCGCAGTAGCAGCAACAGTTGGTATGCTCCTTATTTTACTCGGCGGTGCACTCGTTACGAAAACAGATAGTGGTTTAGGCTGTGGTCGAAACTGGCCAGATTGTAACGGTTCACTTATTCCGAAAGAGATTACAGCAGAAGTATTAATTGAATTCTCACATCGTGCAGTAACTGGCTCAGTATCAATTCTTATCGTTCTTTTAGTCGTATGGACATGGCGCTCACTTGGCCATATACGCGAAGTTAAATTTTTAGGTATACTCGCTATCTTCTTCTTAGTCGCACAAGCCTTAATTGGTGCAGCACAAGTACTTTGGGGACAAGGTGACTTTATTTTAGCGTTGCATTTCGGTATTTCCCTCATTTCTTTCGCAGCCGTCTTACTATTGGCACTCATCGTCTTTGAAGTCGACCGCAAATTTGATGCAGATAAAGTCCGCATTAACAGTAAGCTAAAAAAACATACAATTGCGATTACTATTTATTCATACGTTGTAGTATATACAGGTGCATTAGTACGACATACAAACTCAAGTCTCGTTTGTCCCGATTGGCCATTTTGTAATAACAATAATCCTACCGCATTACCAATCAATATGTATGAATGGGTACAAATGGGGCATCGCGTTGCCGCAGTATCAATCGCAGTTTGGATAGCATACATTACATGGCATGTTATTAAAGAATATAAAAATCAAAAGACAATCTATTGGGGTTGGATTTTAGCATCTGTCCTTGTCATTTTACAATCCTTAGCAGGTATGCTCGTTATTTTCACACACCTTAACTTATTTATGTCATTGCTTCACTCTCTATTTATTTCTTTATTGTTCGGACTGTTTTGCTATATGATTTTACTTGTATTACGCAGCAATTTTAACCAAAAAACAAATTGATTTGAGGCGTCGAGAAAGCTAGCTTTCTCGACGCTTTATTTGAAATCGGGTTTAGCGACAGCTCTTTTTTCAAGTTTATGAGCGAATTCGAGTGGTTTACGAGCGATTCCAACCGCTTTATGAGCGAATTTAGCCATCTTACGAGCGAATTAGTCCTTTCTACCCCCTTGCTCGAAAAACCACTTTGGTTCAGCAACATGATTAAGAAAGAGTTTTGGTAAACACCGTTAAAGCCAGTGTTCATAACACTTTCAAAGGAAATCAACTCCATTTTACCCAAACATCAAAAGCGTCCCAAAAGCCGACAACTGTATGGCTTTCGGGACGTCTTTATTTATTCTAATTCAATTAATAAATCACCTGTTGAAATCGCATCACCTGATGCAGCGTAAATTTCTTTGACAACACCATCTTTCGGCGCTTGCACCGTCGTCTCCATTTTCATCGCCTCTGTAATTAACAAGTGGTCGCCTCGTTTAACCGCGCTTCCTTTCGACACAACTACTTTCAGCACTGTGCCTGGCATCGTTGCCGCGATTTGATTTGGATTGGATGGGTCTGCCTTCAATGCCACACTGCCATCTACTTCGACTGTTAAATCTTGAATGACAAGCTCACGTGACTGACCGTTTAACTCAAAATAAATGATGCGCGTACCGTCATGCTGTGGCTCTCCTATCGACACAAGCTTAACGATTAATGTTTTACCTTTTTCGATTTCAACTTCAATTTCTTCTCCTAGCTTTAAGCCGTATAAGAAGGTTGGCGTATCTAACACGGATGTGTCACCAAATTGTGCATAAATATTCGCATATTCTTCAAATACTTTTGGATATAACGCATATGCTAGCACGTCTTTTTTCGTGACAGCGCGTCCGATTTTCTCTGTCAATTCTGCTGTTAGCTGTTCAAAATCAACTGGTGCCAATAGCTCACCAGGACGCACAGTAATCGCCTCTCGCTCCTTTAACACAACGCGCTGTAAGTCCTGCGGGAAGCCACCATGCGGTTGACCTAAATAGCCTTGGAAAAACTCGATAACAGAATCTGGGAAATCAATACCTTGACCTCGCTCCAAAATATTATCTTCAGTTAAATCATTTTGTACCATGAATAATGCCATATCCCCAACAACTTTTGACGATGGCGTTACTTTAACAATATCACCAAACATAAAGTTTACTTGAGAGTACATTTTTTTCACTTCATCCCAGCGGTCTCCTAGCCCAACCGCCTTTGCCTGCTGCTGTAAATTACTATATTGTCCACCTGGCATCTCATGTACATAAATTTCTGAATGCGGGCTGTTCATACCACTCTCAAAATCTTTGTAATATTTGCGTACATCTTCCCAGTAATAGTTTAATTGCTCTAATGACTCGATGTCAGCGCGGATTTCGCGACTAGCACCCTTCGTCGCATAGTACAGCGAGTTAGCGCTTGGTTGTGATGTTAAACCAGCCATTGAACCTAAAGCCGTATCGACAATGTCTACACCTGCTTCAATCGCCTTTGCATACAAGTAAATGCCATTACCGCTCGTATCATGTGAATGCAAGTGAATTGGTAAGCTTGTTGCATCCTTTAGCTCTGCAATTAGGCGATATGCTGCTTCAGGTTTCAATAAGCCTGCCATATCTTTAATCGCCAAAATATGTGCACCTGCTGCCTCTAGTTCACGTGCCATATCTTTATAATACTGTACCGTATATTTTGCACGAGTATCATCTAAAATATCGCCTGTATAGCAAATAGCTGCCTCTGCGATTTTCCCGCTATTCCGCACTTCATCAATCGCAACCTCCATACCTTTAATCCAGTTCAAGCTATCGAAAATACGGAACACATCGATACCAGATGCAGCCGATTCTTGGATAAACTCGCGAATTAAATTATCTGGATAGTTCGTATAGCCAACAGCATTTGCTCCGCGCAGTAACATTTGGAACAGCACATTTGGCATTTGCTGGCGCAGCTTTTCTAAACGTGCCCAAGGGTCTTCCTTTAAGAAGCGATAAGCAACGTCAAATGTTGCTCCCCCCCACATTTCAAGCGAGAAGAAGTTATGCATCATACGCGCCGTATGGTCTGCGATTTGGAACATATCCTGTGAACGCATGCGTGTCGCTAAAAGCGATTGGTGCGCATCTCTAAACGTTGTATCCGTCAAAAGTACATCATTTTGCGCTTTAATCCATTCAACTAAGCCATCTGCACCACGCTCATCTAAAATTTGCTTTGTGCCAGCAGGCGGCGGTGTTAATAAATCAATTTTCGGCTTATTTGGCTGAACAAAAATAGGCTTTGTTCGCTTTTCCACCCCTGGAAAACCATTCAATGTTACGTTTCCAATGTAGTTCAAAAGCTTTGTCCCTCGGTCTTTTCTTTCTGGGAATTCGAATAACTCTGGTGTTGTGTCAATGAAGCTTGTATCAAATTGTCCATTTAAAAATTTCTCATGCACAACAACATTTTCTAAAAATGGAATATTTGTTTTTACTCCACGAATACGGAATTCACGTAAATTTCGATCCATTTTAGCTGCTGCCTGAGCAAATGTCATACCCCATGTTGAAATTTTAACAAGCAATGAATCATAGTAAGGTGTAACAACAGCCCCTTGGAAGCCGTTCCCTGCATCTAAGCGTACACCAAAGCCGCCGCTTGAGCGATAAACCATTAGCTTTCCTGTATCTGGCATGAAATCATTTGTTGGGTCTTCCGTCGTTACGCGTGATTGAATCGCATAACCGAATAATGGAATTTTATCCTGCGCTGGGATACCAATTAATTCAGAGTGTAGTGCATGCCCTTCAGCGACTTTAATTTGCGCATGAACAATATCAATTCCTGTAATCATCTCAGTAATTGTATGTTCTACTTGAATACGTGGATTCACTTCGATGAAATAAAAATCATCGCCTGCTACTAAAAATTCCACCGTACCAGCATTAATATAGTTAACATTGCGCATTAATTTCACTGCTGCATCACAAATACGTTGACGTAAATCTGCCGAAATGGAATTTGACGGCGCAATTTCCACAACTTTTTGGTGACGGCGTTGGATTGAGCAATCCCGCTCATATAGATGGACAATTTCGCCTGTCATATCCCCTAAAATTTGCACTTCAATATGCTTCGGCTTAACAATGCATTTTTCTACATATACTTCATCCGACCCAAAGGCTGCTTTCGCCTCTGACTTGGCTCGTTCATATGCCGATGCAAGCTCATCCTTTGTTTGCACCATGCGCATCCCGCGCCCTCCACCGCCTAAAGCTGCTTTAATCATAATTGGGTAGCCATATTTTTCAGCAAATGCTTCTACCTCGCCTAAATCAGCTACAGGTCCATCTGTCCCTGGGATAACAGGAATATCTGCTTGAATGGCTTGCTCACGCGCTTTTACTTTATCGCCAAACATATCTAAATGTGCAGAAGTTGGTCCAATAAATTGAATCCCCTCTTCCTCACAGCGTCTAGCAAAATCAACATTTTCTGATAAAAAACCGTAGCCGGGGTGAATCGCATCCACTTGTGCATCTTTTGCAATTGAGAGTATACTTTCTATGTCTAAATAGGCATCAATTGGCTTTTTGCCAGCCCCTACTAAATAAGCTTCATCTGCTTTGTAGCGATGATAAGCGCCGCTATCCTCGCGTGAATAAATCGCAACGGTTTTAATACCTAGCTCATTACACGCCCTGAAAATTCGAATAGCGATTTCCCCTCTGTTTGCTACTAATATCTTGCTAATTTTCTTCATTCCTCAAAATCCCTCCTATGATTGCTTACGCTTATCAAATTTATAGTACATAGAAATATTAATTAATATTCCCATCGCTAACGATAGTAACAGTATTGACGTACCACCATAACTAATAAATGGCAACGTAACACCGGTTAAAGGGAAAATCCCTGATAAACCTGACAAATTTAAAAACGCTTGGAAGCCAATCCATACAGCAATCCCACCAGCAATCATTCGCGCTAACGGGTCTTTTGTCGTCATAGCAATATATAAGCCTCGTAATACAATAAAGGCAAGTCCAACAATAACAATTCCTACACCGAGCACACCGAGCTCCTCAGCTATAATAGCCATAATAAAATCCGTTTCTGGGTGTGGCAAATAACCGAGCTTTTGAATCGATTGCCCAAGCCCTCGACCTTCAAGCCCCCCCCCACCGATTGCCAAATAGCCATTAACAATTTGATAGCCAGAACCATTAGCATATTCAAATGGGTTTTTTAAAACTAAAAGTCGCCCCATACGACTTTCGTTAATAATATCATCTTTAATTAAAAAAACAGCCCCTATAATAACCGTGCCAAAAACCCCTAAAACAGTCGCAAACTTTCCTAATGTTTTCCCCTTTATACCGCTAAACATAAGGACAGACATGGCAATTACCCCAATAATCATAATCGCCCCTAAATCGGTTTCCATACCGACACTAAATAAAATGATTAACCAAATAGAAATTGGGTAAATGATATCATTCGGTTGCACATTTTGAATGGAGTTTTCCCGCAGTCCTTTTTTATAAAGTGAGCCTGCAAAGTATAATATAACGAATAGCTTTGCATATTCAGAAGGTTGGAAGTTCATGGCGCCAAATAAAGAAATCCAACTTTTAGAGCCACCTGCTTCAATTCCCTTAACATTAACCCAAAGGAGCAAAATCGCCATCACACTCATCAGTATAAAAAGAATGCTTTTATTACTGTAATGCTTGTAAGGAAAAAGTGCCCCAGCTAAAAATGCTAGCGCTGCGATTTTTAAATTGGTTAGCTGCTTCAAATAATAATAATCTGGAGGTCTCTCTTCCGTAATAGCTACCATCATGCTCGAACTGTAAATCATAACAAGCCCGAATAAGCACAAGAATAGATATGTAAAAAACAATGGATAGTCAAAATTGCGAAAATAAGTAACTAAATATTTTTTCATTTCAAAAAACCTCGTTTAGAAAAAAAACTCAAAGCGCGTAAAGCGTTTGAGTTTTTTTATTTTTCTGTATACGCATCATGTAGAAGAGATAATTCTTTTTCTAATGAATCAAGAATTTCTTTTCCTCTATCACGCTCAATTAAGCCGAGTTTCACAGCGAAATCAATTTCACGTGATAAGCCAAACATTTGTGTATCTAATACTTCTTCATATAAAGGACACTGTGGCATTGTTAAGTGGTCCATCTGCACTTTAATTAAGCGTGCAATTTTCTCTGCATCCGCCTGTAATAATGTTAATGCCTTTTCCTGAAAAGAAGATTGTGCTTTAGTATCCATGAGGACGCCCCCATTATCTGATATTTCTTGGATTGTATATTAATAAATTTTATCTTTTAGTGAGTAAAAATGCAAGTATCTATATAAGCAATCTACTCTTTTGTCATACATTGTTATGAAAAAGGTCTATTAAACTAGCAAAAATTGTGGAAAATAATTATTTTCTGATTTTCTATTTTCTTCTCATCACGAATTGATTATTAAGCTAGAAAAACGGTATACTATAGTTTGATGTAAGTAAGAAGGAGGATTTCATGAAGATGCAAGAAATAATTCCGATTAAAGGTGCTGTTACATATAACTTAACGCTAGATCCAACTGTTTGGATTTTTGATGACCGCAAGCTTGATTTAAAAACATACTTTGATGAAAAGCCTGCAGTGGAAGATGAAGAAAAATATTTACGTGAGGTTGGTGCACATTGGTCGCGTGAAATTATGGAAGGAGCTGTATTCCCTCCTACGTTAAAAACGGAAAGAAAATTCGACCGTAAAGGCATGATAACGGGGACATTCGGCATCGAGATTAAACCTTTTTTAAACAACGCTGGCATAAAAGAAGAGGCGACAGAAGTTGTTTTTGAATGCCGCAATGGGGAAGAACACACTTTTTCAATCGAGGAAGCAAAAACACTCATTTTTAAATACAGTCAAGATGGCAAACCGTTAACAGAAGACGGACCAGTCCACATTTTATTCGCTGATGGCTCAAACGTTGATAACCCAATTACACATGTAGATGCTATTCGTGTTCAATAGGAGGAAAATTAGTTATGCGTGTTAAATGTGTCATTTGTGATACAGTACAGCAGCTTGAGGACGATTTACCCCTCGCTAAAAAGCTGCGCAATCGACCAATCCATACGTATATGTGCGATCCTTGCTATACACGCATTGCCAACAATACAGAAAAAAGGCTCGCTACAGGAAAGTTTCAATTTTTCCGCACATCTTCAAAATTTGATGAGGAATTTTAATTAAAATCAAAAAACGAGGCTGTCTCACAAATATACTTGCTAGACAGCCTCACTCTATATAGGGAATAATCGTCAAATGACCTGATAGCTACCCCGTCTCCCCCTTTTTCACAAGCTTTCTTTCCACCAACTCAACAAGCTGATACATAATCGTTGCAAATACGGCAATAATCATTAGGGCTAAAAAAACAAGATTAAAATTAAATACTTGGAAGCCGTAAATAATCAAATAGCCTAACCCTTTGGCTGATACGAGAAACTCCCCAACAATTACGCCGACCCATGATAATCCAACATTCACTTTCAATGTCGAAATAATGGTAGGAAATGATGCTGGCAATATTGCCTCTTTAAAAATTTGCGCTCGATTTGCGTTAAATGTTTGTAGCACCTTCACATAATTAGCATCCACTTCAGTAAAAGCTGTATAAATGACAATCGTGGAAATAATAACGGAAATAATCGCACCCATTGTAATAATAGAGGGCATGCCTGGCCCCATCGCTACAATTAAAATAGGGCCTAGCGCCACTTTCGGCATGGCATTTAGCACGACAAGATAAGGGTCTGCTACTTTTGAGAAAAACGGAGACCACCATAAAATAGCTGCGATGATTGTACCGAGCAATGTACCAATAATAAAGCCAAGTACCGTTTCAAATAATGTAATATTAACATGGGACATTAGCGTTCCATCAGACCACTTCTCAATAAACAGATGCCACACTTTTGAAGGAGCGCTAAAAATAAGCGGGTCAATCCAGCGCATTTGTGAGGCCATCTCCCATAGTCCAATAAAGCCAATGATAATCAATAATTGAAAGCACCGAACGAGTCGCTTTTCTTTTCTTAACAATGCTCTATACTGCTCATGGAGAAGTTGAATGTTCAAGGCTTTCAAGCTCCTTCCAAATGCTTTGAAAAAACGCGCCATAGCTCGAATGTGTACGAGCCTCAAATGGTGTTAAAGCTGCTAATTCTAGTGGCACATCGAAAATCTTATGAATCGTCCCCGGCTTGGCACTCATTAAAATGATTCGGTCACTCATGGCGATGGCTTCGCCAATATCGTGGGTCACTAAAATAGCTGTCTTTTCATAGCTTTTTAACATCGCACAAACTAAATCCTCCAGCTTTAATTTCGATTTATAATCGAGCGCTGAAAAAGGTTCATCCAGCAATAATATTTTAGGGTCTACCGCTAATGTTCGTGCTAAAGCGACCCGTTGCCGCATGCCTCCCGATAGCTGTCTTGGAAATTTCTTTTCGATATTTGGCAAACCTACAGCCTGCAATAATTGTTGCGCCATATTTTTAGCCTGCATTTCATCACACTTTAATAATTTCAAACCAAGCACGACATTTTCCTCGATTGTTTTCCATGGAAATAAATAGTCTTGCTGTAGCATATAGCCAATGGATGTATTTTGGTCATCGACCGCAAATGTAACATCGCCTGCCGTTGGTTCAAGCAAGCCTGCAATAATTGAAAGTAACGTAGATTTTCCGCAGCCGCTAGCACCTAAAATGGAAACAAATTCACCCGGCGCAACAGAGAAATGAACATCATGCAATGCCTCCGTTGCTACCTCTTTGGAAAAATACGTATGATGTATATGATTAACTGTTAGTATCGCCATATTAATTCATTGCTTTCTCAGCAAATGAATTATCGACCAACTCATTGTAATCCATCCTTCGTGGTAGCTCGCCTGCCTGCTCCATAACATCTTGCAGCAGCTTCCATTCTGCCTCATCTAAAATAGGGTTTTTAGCATATGATTCCTGTGAACGATAACGTTCTACAACCGTAGCAATTAATGTGATCTCAGTATTTTCAAAATAAGGGGCAATGGATTTGGCAACATCTTCTGCGCTGTTCGCATACACCCAATTTTGCGCTTTTTGAATGGCGCGTGTAAAGCTTTCCGCAGTGGCTGCTTGCTTCTCTAGATAACTTTTCTTTGACATGAAAGTAGTGTATGGCAAATGCCCTGATTGTGCACCAAAAGAAGCGACGATATACCCAACACCTTCCAGCTCAAATAAGCTAGCAGTTGGCTCAAACAATTGTACAAAATCGCCTGTGCCTGAAGCGAAGGCTGTCGCAACATTCGCAAAATCAATGTTTTGAATGAGCTCTAAATCATTATGTGGGTCAATGTCATGCTTTCTGAGTACATATTCCCCAGCCATTTGAGGCATTCCACCTTTACGTTGCCCAAGAAAAACAGAGCCTTTCAACATTTCCCAGGAAAAATCGTCAATCTTCTCTCTCGCTACTAAAAATGTGCCATCCGTTTGTGTCAATTGAGCAAAATTAATAATGGCATCATTTGCTTCTTGTGCATTCACATAAATTGAAGTTTCCGAGCCTACAAGTGCTACATCAATACCATCTGATAATAATGCTGTCATCGTCTTATCGCCGCCTGCAATCGTCCTTAAATCAATTTTCAAGCCTTCGTCCTCAAAAAACCCTTCCTCAATAGCTACATAAAGTGGTGCATAAAAAATAGAGCGTGTCACCTCTCCAACCCGAACTTCCTTTAGCTCCTCCTCCTTACAAGCACCCATTGTTAGGAGTAATAAGCACGATAGCATCACAAGAAAACTTACCGTCCTACGTCTAAGCATTGTCAAACCTCCCCACATGCGACTGTTATATCTAGAGTAGCGTATGCACTGGAGGAAAAAAGTGTGCGCTCACATGAAATAACCTAGCAAAACTGCTATCAAGTCGGAGTTGTCTGAAAAATTCATTTTGTTTTGACACCGCATTAAAATAAATATTTTCATCGCTTCCCTTTTACTGAAGGGTAACGCTGCTAAAGCCAATGTTTACCTCATTTTTAAAAGAGGCGTTTTCTGTGTATATGAATCACCATTTTGTGAAACATCATCGCAACTATCCAAAATGTCGACTATGCACAGCTTTTTGGATAGCCCCGTGTTCAGATTTTTTCAAGCTAATTGATGAAGATTAGCCTAAAACTGTCACGCCCTGTGACATCCGCTGGAGTTTGGGCCAACACATTGTTTATCATTCTGTCGTTCCCGCAAGATGCGGTGGCTTTAGACTGAATTCCTCTTTATTAGCAGATGTTTGGAATCGGTCTAAGGCTTGTGTTCATCACGCCACCTATAGACGGTGAGATAAAGGTATTATTTTGAATAAGTTCAATAAATCTAGATGAAAATTAGCCGAAGCGTAATTGATTTAAGCATTATTCGAAAACGTGTAAATTAATTAAAATTAGAATGATATTTTAAATTTAGCTCTAATGAATTATTTTTTGTATTCCAACCATACTATCCTTGTTTGAAAAAATAAGAAAAGGAAGTGTAGTATGGGAATACTTACTGGAAATCCAAAAGAAGAGCCATTACATTATGGGGAAATATTTAGTATTTGGTCAAGTTTAGCGGCAAATTACGGCATGATTGCTGGTTATCAAACATTTTATAATCACGCTGGCGACGAAGATTTAAAAAAAGTAGTAGAAGACATTATTGATGTTTGTAAAGAAGAAATAAAGCAGTTAGAAAAAATACTAAAAGTAAATGGCATTGGTTTACCACCAGCTCCTCCTGAGCGACCTGTAGCAAGATTAGAAGATATTCCTCCAGGGGCAAAGTTTAATGACCCCGAAATAAGTGCGGCACTTAGTCTCGATATTGCCGCTGGATTAGTTGCATGTAGCCAAGCTATGGGTACTTCAACTAGGGAGGATGTTGCATTAATGTATGGTCAATTTCACACTGCAAAAGCTTTACTTGGTGCGAAATTATTACGCTTAAATAAAACAAAGGGCTGGCTTGTGCCTCCACCATTACACTTAAATTATCCAAAGAAATAAAAAGCCATTAAAAAATGAAAAAACAGGGGTGCTGTGCAAAAAGCGGCACCCTCTTTCAATGCAACGAAAATTTACCTTTAACTTGTTTCATTATTTACCTCGCTGTAAAATGGCTAAATTCAGTGTTTACTACATTTCTGAGGACATCCAACTTTCCTTTCATGAAACACAAAAAACGTCCCAAAACAGTGCTTAGCACGCTTTTGGGACGCCCCATCTGCTTTATTAAGAGAATAATTTTTCTACTCCGTTTAATAAAGTAGTAAAATCGCCCTCTCTTGTAGATTATCTTTACTCATTATTCTCCAGTAGCCTGCTCGCGCTTTTCTCGCCATAAGCGTGTTTTATAAATAATTAAAATTAACGCGGCGATGACTAAACCTTCAATCATCGGTAGGAAGAAAGCAAAGAATGTTAATAAAATACAACCTACAAATAGAAATGTATAAATAATTATATTTTTCATTAACGGCAGCTCACGTGCAAAGCCTAGTTTAAATACTAGTGCCGATAAAGCAAAAATTACTAACAGCGTAATATATCCGGGAACTGTATAATCTACTACGCCATTCGCATCGATACTTGCAAAATATTCATAAATAAAACGCGTAATTCCTGACATGCTTTCGTATACTTTCTTGTCATTAATCGTTGCAACAGATGTAGATGCTTGAATCAAGTATGGTGCTAAATTCAACAACATTACTCATCCTTTCACATATTCACGCGAAATTATTACTCCATTTCCGCGTATTTTTTCTTTTTCGCAATGCGTTCACGTTCGTTTTTATCTAAAATTTGCTTACGTAAACGAATTGACTCTGGCGTTACTTCTAAATACTCATCATCGCTTAAATATTCTAGTGCTTCCTCTAAAGTCATGATGCGAGGCTTTTTAATAACATTCGTTTGGTCTTTGTTAGCAGAGCGAATATTCGTTTTTTGCTTCATTTTTGTAATATTTACAGTAATATCGTTTTCACGCGTATTTTCGCCAACAATCATACCTTCATACACTTCTGTACCAGGTTCCACGAATAATGTACCACGATCCTCTACCTGCATCATACCATAAGTTGTCGATTTACCGTTTTCCATTGAAACAAGCACGCCTTGGTGTCGTCCACCTACTTTACCTTGTACAACTGGCTTGTATGAATCAAATGTATGGTTAATAATACCGTAGCCTTTTGTAATCGACATAAACTCTGTCGAATAACCAATTAATCCACGTGCTGGCACATTGAATATAAGGCGCACTTGTCCATTGCCATTGTTCACCATATCTAGCATTTCACCTTTACGTGTACCTAGTGATTCAATCACAGAGCCTACGCAATCTTCAGGTACATCGATTTGTACACGCTCGATTGGCTCACATTTTACACCATCAATTTCGCGAATAATTACTTGTGGCTTTGATACTTGCAATTCAAAACCTTCACGTCGCATATTTTCGATTAAAATTGATAAATGTAGCTCTCCACGTCCAGATACAACCCATGCATCTGGTGAATCGGTATCTTCTACGCGTAGCGATACATCCGTTTGCAATTGTGCATGTAAACGCTCCTCAATTTTTGAAGAAGTTACCCATTTTCCTTCACGCCCTGCAAAAGGTGAGTTGTTTACTAAAAACGTCATTTGCAATGTTGGTTCATCAATGCGTAATGGTGGCAATGCCTCTGGGTGCTCCACAGGGCATACAGTTTCCCCTACATTAATTGCTTCCATACCAGATACAGCAATTAAATCGCCTGCTTTAGCTGTTTGGATTTCTTCTCGCTTTAAGCCAAAGAAACCGAAAATTTTTGTTACACGGAAGTTTTTCACTGTGCCATCAAGCTTCATCAATGATACTTGCTGACCAACGGAAATTGTTCCGCGCGCAACACGTCCGATACCGATACGACCTACGAAATCATTATAATCTAAAAGAGCTACTTGGAATTGTAATGGCTCATCTGAGTTATCAATCGGTGCTGGAATGTGATCAATAATTTGCTCAAACAAGCATTTCATATTTTCCTCTTGCTTTGCAGGATTTGGATCTAGGCTTGCTGTACCATTTACACCCGATGCATAAACAACTGGGAAGTCCAGCTGGTCGTCGTTTGCATCGAGCTCGATTAATAATTCAAGCACCTCGTCCACTACTTCTGTCGGACGAGCTGAATCTTTATCCACTTTGTTGACAACAACGATTGGTGTTAAATTTTGTTCCAATGCTTTTTTCAATACAAAGCGTGTTTGAGGCATACAGCCTTCATAAGCATCCACTACTAAAATAACGCCATCTACCATTTTTAAAATACGCTCAACCTCACCACCAAAGTCAGCATGCCCCGGTGTATCTAAAATGTTAATGCGTTTGCCTTCATAATTTACTGCTGTATTTTTAGCAAGGATTGTAATTCCGCGCTCGCGTTCAATATCACCTGAGTCCATTGCGCGCTCTTCCACTTGCTCATTTGAACGGAATGTCCCCGATTGTTTTAATAATTGGTCTACTAAAGTTGTTTTTCCATGGTCAACGTGTGCGATAATCGCGATATTACGTAAATCTTGACGTAAGTTTGTCATTATTCCACTCCATATTCTTTTTTCGAATGTTTAACTGTGATATTATAGCATAAGAATAGTTAATTGTCTTTGTCAATTGATTGAACTGGTTTCATATAGAGGATAGTTTGGAGGTAAAAATCGTGAATAAAGCAAAATTTGTCATGTTCATTTATGCATTAGCTGCCATTTTGTCAATGGTTGGCATCGGCTTTTCTGTATCGCTAATCGGCGTAACAGGCACTGAATATGATAAAGCAGGCATTATCGGCGTTATCGCCTGTGTCATCGCTGTGTGCGCCATCTTTATCATGGCTTTCAAAACAAAGCGTAAATTTAAAGAGCAAGGGTTATTATAAAAAACAGCGCGAGAAAAAATTGATTTCTCGCGCTATTTTTCATTATATAGGCGATACTATTTATCAATGACGCCTCGTCTAACTCTAGTCCAAATTTTTTCAAGCTTGCGAGGGAAATTCCTCTTTTCACTTCAACTCCACATACTGCGCTAAAATCTCTCCATGAATAGATGGGTTAGCAATCATAAAGGTATCTGTAGTTAATAAATTAAATGGCTGTCCCTTTAAATTGCTTGCCAATGCGCCAACCTCCTGCGCGATAATAATGCCGCCTGCAACATCCCAAGGGGAAAGACGCATAGACAAATAGGCATCCAACTTGCCACTAACAACAAAGGCGATTTCCATTGCCGCCGCACCGTATGACCTTGTCCCGCGTACCATTCGCACAAGTTCAATTAACTTTTCATGATTAACCTTTTTATTAGGCGTCACCCATATTGTATTGATTCCAATAACAGATTCCTCTAATTTCACAGGCTTTAGCTTGCGTAACGGCGTATCATTATACCAAGCACCTTGTCCTACAGTAGCACAAAATAAATCCTCGCGCATCACATCAAATATGTAGCCCAATTTTCCAACACCGTCAACGAATATCCCAATCGTAATCATAAAATGGCGATGCTGCTTGACGAAGTTCATTGTGCCATCGATTGGGTCAATAATCCATACAACCCCATCTAATGATTCTACCTTTTCCCCCATACCTTCTTCGCCTAAAATTTTATGTGAAGCATCAAATGCCTTAATTTTTTCAATGAAAAATAATTCTGTTTCTCGGTCAATATTTGTCACTAAATCATTTGCATTTGATTTTGTTTCAATTTTTAAATCATAGGAAAATGCATTGCGAATTCGCTGCCCTGCCTGTTTAATAATCGTTTTCGCAAATAAATCTAATTGCTGTAAATCCATCACTATGTACCACCCTTCCCATTTCCAACTATCCCACTATATATTAAGTATAACAAAAATCACTTGCTATCTAATATTTTTAGCAAGTGATTTTTTATTTTAGATTCGATTTATGCTTATTCATAGGCATGTAAACTTTCCAGCTCTTCTTGAATTTCTTTTAGGCGCTTTTTCGATTTATCCATTTCTTTTTCATTTTTAACTTGCATTGCCTCAAACAAGGAAGCTAGCTCGTAATCAAGCTCTAATCTTAAAATGTATTCATATTGCTTTTCAACATCAACCTTGCGTATAATCTTAATCATCTGTTTCATACTTGTCACGCTCCTCCTAGTTTGATTTTTAGTGTTATTACTATTTTCCCAAAAAATAAATAAAATAAACCTCAATTTTAAAAGGAGTTCAAATAAAATGGAAAAAGTGCAATGGACTAATGAAGATTTTCAAGTATTTTCAATTGAAGGCCTAGACGAAAGAATGCAAGCATTAACAACAATTATTCGACCAAAATTTCACCTCTTAGGCGAGCATTTCGCTACATATTTTAGCGCTAAAACTGGCGATGAATTTTTCCCGCATGTTGCAAAGCATGCGCGCCGCACAATCAATCCTCCAAAGGATTCTTGGGTTGCATTTGCCCCTTATAAACGCGGTTATAAAGCATTGCCACATTTCCAAATCGGCTTGTGGGGGACGCATCTTTTCATCGTTGTTGCTGTTATTTACGAAGCACCTCAAAAGGCAGAAATGGCGGAACGCTTGCTTGCAAATATAAAACAATTCGAGAAGCTGAAAAATGATTTCGTCATTTCAGGTGATCATATGTCACCAAATGTTGAAAGCTTGGACAAAGAAAAGCTACAGAAACTACTACAGCGCTTGCGCGATGTGAAAAAGGGTGAGTTTTTAGTAGGGCGCCATTTAACGATTGAGCAAGCTACTGCAATGACGGCTGATGAATTTTTAACATTTGCTGAAGAAACCTTCGGTGCATTATTACCAATTTACAATACGATTATTGGAAAATAGCGCTATTATTTAATATGCACAAAGTAGTGATAAAATGAGAGCGAGGCTGGGACATAACTTTATTATTTCGAAAAATGACGAAAATAGATAACAATTTTTCCGCTTTATGGAGTTAAATATTCCGTCTTAAATCAAAAAAATGTTAGACTAATTAGATTGCGGTCTAACATTTTTTCTTTTTGTCCCAGCCTCGTTTCATAAAAGATATAACAATTTGAAAAAGAAATAAACACTAAATTTATCAGATGTTACCTTAACTTAAAGTGAAAAATTAAAATCACCCATACACTTCTGATAGAAAAAATTTGTTGCTGTTATGATAGGGCTATCCAAAAAGCACAACAATTTTTTTGAGTAGGTATATCTTTCATCATAAATATTTACTAAAAAGTTACTCGGCATAGAAAATACTACGCCATTAAGGTAATAGTCCTAGCCATTTCCAATAAGTAGCACTGAATAATAAAATTAAAATGAAACCTACGAGCGTCAACGGAATACCTGACTTTAAGAAATCCTTAGTTGTAAATGTACCTGTGCCATAAGCAAGCATATTTTGTGGCGCACTGACAGGTAGCAAAAAGCCAAAGCAAATAACGAACTGCTGAATAAGTACAAAACCAATTTGATTTTCAACAGGCATCGGCAAGCTCAAAGCAAGGGCAATAAATACTGGGATTAAAGCCGATGCTAAACTTGTCGCAGATGCAAAACCTAAGTGGATAACGATATTAAATACAGTAACTAATGCGATTGTCGCGATAATCGGCATTGATTGTAAGCCAAGCGTGCCAAAAATAGTATCAGACAGCCATGCTGCCCCTTTCGTATTTAACAACGTTGTACCTAGCGAAATCCCTACAGCAAATACAATAAGTGTACCCCAATCAATACGAGCGGAAGCTTCCTTCCATGTAAACACGCCTATTTTTGGAAGAAGTAAGAAAGCAATCGCTAAAATGGTAATCGTCGTTGTATCAAACGGGTGGAACTTTCCTTCTGTAGCCCAGAAAAATAACAATAAAAGAGAAACAATAATTAAGGTAATTTCCTTGCGTTTTAAGGTTCCAAGCTCCTCCAATTGCTCTCTAATCACATCTCTACCACCTGTAATATTATCTGTTTCAGGCTTAATTAATTTAATCATGACAAAAAATAAAACAAAGGACATAATAATAGAAAATGGAGCAGCATATAGGAACCATTCTCCCCATGAAATATTGACATCGAATTCTGAATTGATAAAGCCTAAAGCAACAAGGTTTTGTGCAGCTGCTGTTTTAATTCCGATATTCCATATCGAAACCGCTTGTGTCGCTGTAATAATTAGCAATGCGGCTAGCTTACTTTCCTTCGCTAATCCGAATGCGGCAACAACCCCTAATAAGATTGGTACAACAGCCCCAGCGCGCGCTGTCGCACTCGGTACAACAAAAGCTAGAACAATCGATACTAAAATTGCCCCAAATACAAGCGCCTTTGTTTTTGTCCCAACCATCGACAAAACCCATAAAGCAATACGTTTGTGTAAATTCGTAATCTGCATAGCTGTAGCTAAAAATAAGGCTGCCCCCACTAACGCAACAGAGGAGCTACTGAAGCCAACTAATGCTAGCTTCAAGGCATTGTTAGTCCCCATCGATACAGTGGCGTCCTCCATGCTCGGTGCCAATCCTAATAAAACAGCAATTAACGCTAAAATCATCGCCGAACTCACGGGGTAGGGCACTGCCTCAGTCACCCATAATATAACGGCAAACGCTAAAATAGCTAATGCACGTTGTCCCGCAACGGGTAGTGCCTCTGTTTCTGGTAAAAGCACAATCACAAATAAAGAAACAAATGCTAACACAATCCAAAGAGACTTCAAATTACGTTTTTTTGTTATTTCATCCGCCATCGTCAACCACTCCTCCTACTATAAATTTTTAAAATACAAAATAAACCATTTTCTAAATAAAACTGTTTCTCTTGATATATTAATAATAACCAATTATTCATTTCTCATGAATTTTAATTAATTACGCTATTCTCTCTTTACCCAAAAAACAAATTGATTAGCAAACTTTCTTTAAGAATTATCTGTCCACAAAAAAGAGAAGTTGCATCATACAACTTCCCCTTTTGTTTATTCTCTTAATAACATATATCGTGCATTTCCTTTTTATCCTTCGCTACTCTCTTAAATGAAAAAGGAAAAAGCACATTTCATGCTGTATTAGCGATTTATTGCATTGCTTGACGCATACGCTCCATATTAGCGATTGTTCCACCATCAACTAAAAGGTCAGTGCCTGTAATATACGAGGCTGCATCACTTAAAAGGAATTCTACTGCTTTTGCAATTTCATCTGCATCTCCTTCACGACGCAATGGCGTATGCGCTAATAAGACAGCCATTTGTTCACTTTGCTGTTTTTCTTGACGCCCCATCGCCGTATCAATTGTGCCTGGCGAAATAGAATTTAAACGCGCTCCCTTTTCTCCCCAAGCCCACGCTAAATCCTTTACCATTTCAATAACAGATAGCTTGGACAATGGATAAGAGGCTTGTGTAGTGCCTTGTGTCATTTGCTCCATTGTCGGCATAAAGTTTTCCGCTAATGGATTTTTTAATACCACACGCGTTTCTGGTGTTGCCGGAACCATATGTGCACTCATTGACGAAATCATTACCGCTGAAGTACTTGGTCCTGCAATTTTAATAAACTCATCTAAAATATAAGCTGTTCCTAATGCATTAATTTCCATAATCTTTTGCCAATCAGCCATCGTTGGGGAAACTCCTGCCGTATGAACAAGACCAGCTAGCTCTCCCATTGAAGCCGTTTTGTCCGCAAGCGCTTTCACTGATTCTCGCTTCGAAACATCTGCAACCATATACTCAACAGTCGTTGCACCTATCGCTTTTAATTGTTCTGCGGTTTGTGCCAAACGCTCTTCATTCATATCTGCTAATAAAAATGAATTCCCTTTTGCTAAGCGCATTGCTATCGCTTTTCCCATACCACCTGTACCGCCGGTAATTACATATACTTTTGTCATTTGTTTACCCCCAATAGTTAAATTACTTTCATTTTAACTAGCTTTTTCTTCCCCTTCAAACGACATTGTATAGTAAAGTGTCTATATAAGGAGCTGAACATATGAATGAGCGACAGATTATCGAACAACCAACAATTAGACAATATATTCTTACTTCTTACAAGGAACTATTAAAGCTATATTCCCCTGAAAAAATATCAGTGAAGCAAATTGCAACACAAGCAGGCATTAATCGTTCGACCTTTTATTTGCATTTTCAAGATAAATACGAAGTTTTATACACTATAACAGAAGAAAAATTGAAGGAACTAGCTTCCCATTATTATGGAAATACAAATCGCAATACAAGCCCCCTCCAAACAACGACAAAAATTTGCGAGCATATTTTTAACAATCGCCTATTTTATAAAAAGCTCGTAAATGAGGAGCATTTTAAAAATCGCTTATTTCATTATTTGTATGAAGCGCTTGCTATTCATTTAAAACACGAGGCATTCACTACCTTCACTGCCTATGGAACAATGGGCTACATGATTGAATGGATTAAAAACGACTGCCAAAAACCAATCAAAGTAATTGCAAATGACTTATCAAGTATTGCTGATTTTCGAATTTTATAGAGATAATTTTAACAACGTGCTATGCATCTAGTTGAACTACCAATATTTTATGTAAATGAATTTTCAATCTTTAACAAGCTACCACATATCGAAAAAACTAGATAATCACTTCAGTCATTGTGGCTATATCGTTAATGTCGAGCAAATAAAAAAATTCGACAAAAAGCAGCGCAGCCTACCAGCAAAAAACTTGTAGCGCCACGTTGCTTTTCTTTATGAGCGATTTTGGTCGTTTTATGAGCGATTTCTTCTTTTTATGAGCGAATTTCCACCTCTTATGAGCGATTTCACATCTCTTATGAGCGAATTAGGTCTTTTAACCTAAATGAATTTCAATACTCTTTCCCTAATAATTCAAGCAATAAACAATCTCCCCATCGATTACACGGCCATCTGGTTTAAAGCCTAATTTTTCATATAAACCTTTCGCTAAATTATTCTCTGGCTCAAAGCTTAAATAAATAACATTGTGCCTTGTATCTTCCTGAATGTGTGCAATCAACTTCTTCATTGCCTCTTTGCCATAGCCTTTCCCTTGGAATTTCTCATCAATCATTAAACGATAAATCCAATATTCATGGTCGTCCTCATCTAAACAATACATGACAAAGCCTACAAGCACTTCATCTGCATAAATTGCTAAACAAATACATTCTGGATAGGCTTTTGCCTGTGCAAGTGAAAATAGATTCGATGCAACAAAATCTTTTTGCTCCTCTGCTACCTTTAAATCAATAATATCCCAAAAGTTTTTTCTATCTATTTCTTTAAACTGAATCATTATATATTCCCCCTTAAAATCAAAAGCCTTCATAAACGATTTCTCGCTTATGAAGGCTGCCATTCACTTTAGTTAGAAGCTAGAGCTGTTTGGATTTGGCAGCGGTTCTCAGCATTTGGTTGTGGAGTGTTACCTCTGTTTCACCATTTACTTGAGATTTTTGCTGCTTGTTTCTCGTCCAGTTCTGGTGGATTTTTTGAGATTTCGGGTCTAGTTCATCCTTCTTACTCATTCCTTCCGCCTCCTCTGTTCAAAAGTGAAATCGTTATTAGTATGTGCTTATTTAATGCGAATCATCACACCATCCGCTGATTCTTTCGCCTCCTTGACAACTTTATAGCTGACATAGCCACTTGCCCTTTCAAAATCGCGGAAAATGGTTTTTTCCTCTGCTTGTGAAGGAACAATTTCCTTGAAGCGGTGATATTTTGCTATAATTTCCTCACGCTTAATGCCTTTTTCATAAGCTGCCTCGACGACTTCGAAAAAATGCACAACATCAACCATTTCTTGCGTTGACCAGTCTGTTGATAGTGGATAAGAATATTCCATTTCACTAACCTACCTTTTCATTATTCGCCCCATTTTACACGAATAGAGGCTGCCTCTGCAACCATTCGCTCGATTAACTCAGCAACTGTTGGCACATCCTGAATTAAGCCTGCAACTTGACCAGCCCAACCGAAGCCTTCTGTATCCTTTCCGTCATAAATGAAACGTCGATTAGCCCTTCCGCTAATGAGCTCCTTTAACGCTTCATACGTTGGTGTTTCACGCTCCACTTGTAAAATATGCTCTGTAAATTCATTGCGTAATGCGCGTGCCGGTGCACCGATGGAGCGTTTAATCACTGTTGTATCATATTCTGCACTACGAATAAGTGCCTCTTTATACGCTTCTGATGCATAGGTACATTCCTTCGTAGCAATAAAGCGTGTACCCATTTCGATTCCATCTGCGCCTAATGCATGTGCAGCCATCCAACCACGCCCATCACCAATGCCTCCCGAAGCGATAACTGGAATGGAAACATGGTCCACTACTTGCGGTACTAGCACCATTGTACCTACATCGTCACGACCTAAATGACCACCACCTTCTTGTCCCACGACCATTACTGCATCGGCACCAAGTTCCTCTGCCTTTTGTGCTTGGCGGCGTGCCGCCACAAGAACAAGCTTTTTACAGGGTGCACCTTGTAGCAAGTCAAAAATTGGCGCGGGGTTGCCCCCTGTAATTGTTACAACAGGCACTTCCATTTCTGCTGCGACCTTAACCATTTCTTCATAGCCTTTACCATGCTGACCAATTGCATAATTAACACCGAATGGCTTATCTGTCAATGTGCGTACCTTTTCAATTTCCCGGCGTAAATCATCGGCTGTTGCTAAACTCATAGCAGTAATTTGTCCGAGTCCACCCGCATTCGATACGGCCGCCGCTAAATCAGCATAAGCTAAATAGGCAAGCCCTCCTTGAATAATTGGATAATCAATATTTAAAAGCCTCGTTACACGTGTCTCCCACTTCACAAAAAATCCCCCTTTATTTCCTCGGAAATATTATAAAAACACCATTGCAAATAATGGACAAATAAATGCGCCAAGTACAGCACTCAAGCCCATTGCTAGCGAACCAATCGATACATCCTTTTCACCGTACTCGGTCAACTTTGATACGCCCACACCATGTGAAGCACTGCCTAATGAAACACCGCGGCTAATTGCCGTATCAATTTTAACTAGCTTATAAACAACCGGTCCTAAAAGTGCACCTGTAAATCCTGCAATCATAACAAGTAATGCAGATAATGGCACAATGCCATCAATTGTTTCACTCACCTGCATCGCAATAGGTGTCGTCAAGGATTTCGGCAATGCTGTCAGTATAAATGCCTGTGATGCTTTAAAACCTTTCAACAGTAAAAAGACACTGATTAATCCTGAGAACATGGCAACAATTAAGCTCGAAATGATGGAGTATTTATATTGGAAAACAAGCTTGCGCTGGTTGTATAGCGGATAAGCTAGCGCTACAACAGCAGGTCCAAGCATCTTATGAATCCATTGTCCTCCTTGCATATATGTAGCATATGGAATTTTAAATACGATGAGCAATATGATGAGCGTAATAGCTGTTGTTAATATAGGAAGCAAATAAGGCTTGCTCCATTTCATATAAAGTCTTTGATATACTAAAAATAAGCCAATCGTACTAACGATGGCGAGTAGTGCTTGCATGCTCCCTAGCATTTTGCTCACCTGCCGCTTCCTTTTTCTCAACCCAGCCACTCCACTTACCTGTCACTGCTATCGTAATGAGCGTGCTAATAATAACCGCTAAAATTAAATAAAAGCCTGCCTTCGTTAGTAGCTCTGGGTGATTGACTACTCCAACTGTTGATGGAATAAAAAACAATGTTAAAAACGCTAAGAAAAATGTTGCGCCGTCTTGAATGAACTGTACTTTTATTAGCTTAAAATATAATGATAGCCATAATAAAATTAATCCGATAATACTTGCAGGAATAAAAATATTTGTCACATTAACTATTAGGACACCTAAGTAATAATAGATTGTTAATATGCCGATTTGGGCAATTGTTCGAATAATTTGCATAGCTAGAACCTCTTTTCTTCCCCCATATTGTACGCCTTTCGAAATACTCTGTCTAGACAGTGGGATTGCTTCACCCCCACTGATAATTTTTATCGACTAAGCGTATAACTAGGGTGAAAAGAAAAGGTGGCGCTATAATGCCCCACCTGAACCACCATCAATATTTATTGAAGTACCTGTTACATAAGAAGATGCATTCGAGGCTAAAAATGTAATAACATTGGCGGCCTCCTCTGTATTTCCGATGCGCCCTAAAGGAATTCCTTCTCCCACTTTTTGTGAGTATTCCTCCCATGATAAGTTTGGTGCATCATTTTTCCAGCGTTTTTCAATTTGGTCACTGCGAATAAGTCCAATACATACCGCATTTACACGAACATTATATTTACCTAAATCCTTGCTCATTGCTTTTGTTAAAGCAAGCCCCGCTGCACGGCTAACAGTTGTTGGTAAAGACGATGCGGGTGGCGTTTTTGCTAATACGGCTGTCACATTAATAATTGAGCCACCGCCGACTGCTTTGAAATGCGGTAATGCTGCTTTTGAACAATGCACTGCACCAAATAGTTTTAAATCTAAATCACTTTGCCAAAGCTCGCTCCCTACCTGCTCAAAAGGATTGGCAGAAGAAGTCCCTGCATTATTGACTAATATATCAAGTCGTCCAAAATGCTCGACTGTTTTTTCCACTACCTCTTGACAGTGCTTTTCCTTCGTCATATCAGCAGGTACGATTAATACATCTGCTCCTGTTTTTTCTTTAATTGCAGCAGCAGCAACCTCTAACTGCTTTTCTCCACGCGCACAAAGCACAACCGATGCCCCTTCCTGCGCAAGCTGTAGCGCTGTATAATAGCCAATTCCTTTGCTTGCCCCTGTAATGATAGCTACTTTTCCTTGTAAACCTAATTCCATTCCCAATTCCCCCTATTTAATCATCTCCATCTATAATTATATGAAAATTCCGTAAACATTTCATCTGTTTGGTTCTATTATGATGTCAATTATATTGCAGAATATTTACTTAGGTAAGTATTTTATGATATATTTATCTAGGTAAACACTTTATCTATTTACTTATCACACAAAATTAATAAAAAAGAAGGTGTATAAATTGTTTCATCCACTATTTCATTTATTTTTTCAAAAGACTCGTCTTTTAAATAAGGAATTGAATGCTGTATTAAAAAGCTATCATTTATTTTCTTCCCAATGGACCATCATTTTTTGCGTGGAAAAGCATGGAGAAATGTCATTAACTGAGATATGGAAATATTTAAACGTTGAAGCACCAACAATTACGCGTACAGTGAATCGCCTATGTGAATTAGGTTGGTTGACAGTCGTACCGAGTGAGGATAAGCGTGAGAAAATAGTGAAACTGTCTGACGAGGGCTTAGAGCGCTATCCAGAAATCGCAACAACAATACAGCGCTTTGAGCAAGAGTATTTACAAGCCTTTACGCCTGAAGAATGTGAGCAGTTAATGCAATTGTTAAATAAAGTGAATTTCCAATCGGAACAAAATTCAATTTAAAGGTTGTGAGGTCAATTATGAAAGAACCTATTTGGACAAAAGGTTTTATCGCATTATTTTTTACGAATATCTCTATTTTCATTGTGTTTTACGCACTTGTAGCAGCATTGCCTCTCTATGCTATCGGTGTTCTCCAACGCACAGACGATGAAGCGGGATTATTGCTAAGTATATTTCTACTATCAGCTATTATCGTGCGACCGTTTACAGGGAAAATTTTAAATTACTTTGGTAAACAGAAAATGCTTTGGATTGGACTTGCTTTTTATGTTATTTGTACAATTCTTTATTATGTCATTCAATCATTTACATTATTATTAGCTTTACGTTTTTTCCAAGGGATTTGGTTTAGTATTATTACAACTGCCGCCATTTCCATTATAGTAGATATTATTCCAAAATCGCGTAGAGGTGCTGGTATAGGTTATTTTAATATGTCCACAAATATAGCTGTTGTCATCGGTCCACTTGTCGCATTACCAATTATTCAAAACTTTTCATTTGATTTATTATTTCTATTATTAAGTGGATTAATGCTATGTGGTACATTAGCTTCCCTAGTTACAAAAGGTGAAAAAATCTCAGAAGTAAGAGAAGCGTCTTTTTCCTTCTCGTTAAACGATTTATTCGAAAAAGCTGCATTGCCTACAGCCTTGCTATCATGCTTGGTAGCCTTTTCTTATGCAGGGATTTTATCTTATTTAACCCTTTATGCACAGGAGAAAAACATCTTATCTTTTGTTAGTGTCTTTTATTTCGTTGTAGCCATCGGTATGTTAGCCCCTCGTCCTTGGACAGGAAAGATTTTCGATGAAAAGGGGGCAAAATACGTTATTATCCCGGGGCTCATATTTTTCGCGATAGGCATTGCCTTATTAGCACTTGTGGAAACAAATTTAATGTTTTTAATTGCAGGAGCATTTATCGGAATTGGCTACGGAGCTGTTGTACCAAGCATGCAAACCGTCGCTGTTCAATCCACAAATGTCAATCGCAGCAGCTATGCAACAGCAACCTTCTTCACATTTTTTGACTTAGGAATTGCAGTGGGCTCCTATGTGCTAGGTATCCTCGCCCTACATTCAAGTTATCAAACAATGTATTTCACAGGCGTCAGCATTGTTATTTTTGCACTATTTTGCTATCTCATTAGTACGCGAGTCCGACCAAGGAGCCGCGCATAGCCGACTTTTATATAATATAAAAACAAAAGGGTTAGCAGTGTTTTGCCTAGGTGAAGGAAGAACCAACCGCTTTTTTGATGGTTTTGCCCGGGTTTATTGGTCGGGTTGGTGGTTCTATTGGCGGTTTTTCACTGTCTATTGGCGCTTTCTTTGATTCTATTGGCGATTCGGCTTTTAATGGTGCATTGCCGAGTTTTATTCACGGCTTGCCTTAATTTATCAATTTATCTTCAAAAAAGACATACTAAAGCGCCCGACAAGCAATTGCACTGCTTTTCGGGCGCTACTAGTATTATTTTGTTACGATATGGATTGGGTTGCCAAGTAATACTTCAGCAGCTTCCATTGTAATTTCACCTAATGTTGGGTGAGCATGGATTGTTAATGCGATATCTTCTGCTGTCATGCCAGCTTCGATAGCAAGACCCATTTCAGCAATCATATCAGAGGCGCCAGCACCTACGATTTGAGCACCTACTAATAAGCCGTCTTCTTTACGCGCAACAAGCTTCACAAAGCCGTCTGTTGCGTTTAATGCTAAAGCGCGACCGTTAGCAGCGAATGGGAATTTAGCAGCTTTTACTTCTAAACCTTCTGCTTTAGCTTGCTCTTCTGAATAACCAACCGTTGCAAGCTCTGGGTCTGTGAAACATACAGCTGGAATAGCTAAATAGTCAACTACAGAGTGCTCACCAGCAATTGCTTCAGCAGCAACTTTACCTTCGTAAGATGCTTTATGTGCAAGTTGTAAGCCTGGAACGATATCACCAATTGCATAAATGTTTGGCAATGAAGTACGGCATTGCTTATCAACTTCGATTAAGCCTCGCTCACCGAATTTAATACCGATTTCTTCAAGACCCATTTCATCCGTATTTGGACGACGGCCTACTGTTACTAAAACATAATCAGCTTCAACCGTTTTTTCTTCTCCGCCTACTTCATATGTTACAACAACGCCAGTGTCACTTTCCTCAACACCTTTAGCTGATGCACCAACTACTACTTCAACGCCTTTTTTCTTTAGACCTTTTTTAACGATTTGCGTCATTTGCTTTTCAAAGCCAGCTAAAATATCTTTACCGCCTTCGATAATCGTTACTTGTGAGCCAAGGTTTGCATAAGAAGAACCTAACTCTGTACCGATGTAACCGCCGCCGATTACAACTAACTTGCCTGGCACTTCTGGTAAAGAAAGTGCACCTGTAGAGTTAATTACGCGCTTCGTAAATTTGAATGTTGGAATCTCGATTGGACGAGAACCTGTTGCTAAAATAGCGTTTTTAAATGTATAAGTTTGAGCAGAGTCTTCGTTAATGACACGAACAGTATTCGCATCAACAAAATATGCTTCGCCTTTTACGATGTCTACTTTATTACCTTTAAGTAAACCTTCAACACCGCCAACTAATTTTTTTACAACGCCATCTTTAAAAGCTTGAGCTTTTGCCCAATCAAGCTTTACTTCTGACGCTACGATACCCATATCATCTGAATGCTTAGCTTGCTCATAACGGTGACCTACAGAAATTAATGCCTTTGATGGGATACATCCAACGTTTAAGCATACGCCACCTAAGTTAGCTTTTTCTACGATTGTAACTTTTTGACCTGTTTGCGCTGCGCGAATCGCTGCCACATATCCACCAGGGCCTGCTCCTACTACTAGAGTGTCTAGTTCGATTGGGAAATCTCCTACTACCATTTTTTACGCCTCCATTAATAATAAGTCTGGCTCACTTAGCAAACGCTTTAAGTAATTTAATGCATTTTGCCCAGTTGCCCCATCAATCATGCGATGGTCAAAGCTCAATGATAATGCTAACACAGGTGCAGCTACAATTTCACCATTTTTTATTACAGGTTTCTCTGCGATACGCCCGATTCCTAGAATTGCAACCTCTGGATGATTAATTACTGGCGTAAACCATTGTCCACCAGCCGAGCCGATATTCGTAATAGACATCGAAGCACCTTTCATTTCTTGTGGTGTTAATTTACCCTCACGTGCCTTCTCTGCTAGCTCATTAATAGAATTTGAAATTGCAAATAGCGATTTGCGGTCTGCATGTTTAATTACTGGTACAAGCAGGCCTCTTTCTGTATCTGCAGCAATACCGATGTTGTAATAATATTTTTGGATAACTTCTTGCGTTGCATCGTCAAGCGAACGGTTGAATTCTGGGAATTCACGTAATGTAGCAATTAACGCTTTTACTACATAAGGTAAGTACGTTAACTTCACACCTTTTTCCGCTGCAATATCTTTGAATTTTTTACGATGTGCTACAAGCGCTGTTACATCTACTTCATCCATTAATGTAACATGCGGCGCTGTTTGCTTCGAATGTACCATCGCTTTTGCAATCGCTTTGCGAATACCTGATAATTTCTCACGTGTTTCTGGGAAATCACCTTCTAAAACTACAGTTGGTGTAGCTTTTGGTGCTTCTACTGTAGTCTCTACCGCCACATCTTCAACAACTGGTGCTTGTTCAGCAACCTCTTGTCCACCTGCTAAGAATTTGTCGACATCCTCTTTTAACACGCGGCCATTTTTTCCTGAACCAACTACAGCGCGAATATCAACATTGTTATCACGTGCGTATTTGCGTACAGATGGCATCGCGATAATACGTTTATTATCCTCTACTTTTGCTGTTTCTTCAACAGGTGCCTTCTCAACATCTTGACCAGCCTCTGCTGTCGCTTGCACTTGTGCCTCAGTTTTAGCTTCAGCGTGCTCATCACCTTTTAATTTCATATCCTCGTAGCCTGGTGCATCTAAACGAATTAATATATCACCCACTACCGCTACTGTGCCTTCTGCTACTAGTACTTCCTCTACTGTGCCCTCTACTGGAGACGGAATTTCAACGACTGCTTTATCGTTTTGAACTTCACATAAAATATCGTCTTCTTTTACTTGATCGCCAGCTTTTACGAACCACTTAACGATCTCACCTTCATGGATTCCTTCCCCAATGTCTGGTAAACGGAAATTAAATGCCATATTTGTCACCCTCACTTCATTAGAATGTTAAAACTTTTTTCGCCGTTTCCATTACATCTTTATACGTCGGTAACCATACACCTTCCGCTTGTGGGAATGGATAAATTGTATCTGGTGCTGCTACGCGTAAAACTGGTGCCTCTAAGCTTAAAATTGCGCGGTCTGTAATTTCTGCTACAACATTTGCTGCAATACCCGCTTGTTTTTGTGCTTCCTGTACAACGATTGCACGGCCTGTTTTTTCAACAGAAGCGATAATTGTTTCGATATCTAAAGGTTGAATTGTACGTAAGTCAACAACTTCAACAGAATAGCCTTCTTTTTCTAATTCTTCGGCTGCTTTCAAGCTTTCATGTACCATTAAGCCATATGCGAAAATGGATAAGTCTTTTCCTTCGCGTTTTACATCCGCTTTACCAAGTGGAATTGTGTAAGATTCTTCCGGCACTTCTTCACGGAATGAACGGTATAGCTTTAAATGCTCTAAGAAAATGACTGGGTCATTATCACGAATGGATGAAATTAATAATCCTTTTGCGTCATAAGGTGTTGATGGAATAACAACCTTTAAGCCTGGTTGTTGTGCCATTAATCCTTCTAAGCTATCAGAGTGCATTTCCGGTGTATGCACACCACCACCAAATGGTGAACGGATTGTTACTGGTGCACTGTAAGTACCACCTGAGCGGTAGCGTAAACGCGCTAATTGTCCGCTAATTGAGTCCATTACTTCATATACGAAGCCGAAAAATTGGATTTCTGGTACTGGACGGAAACCTTCAAGAGCTAGCCCAATTGCCAAGCCCCCGATTCCTGATTCTGCAAGTGGTGTATCAAATACTCTGTCCACACCGAATTCTTTTTGTAAGCCTTCCGTTGCACGGAATACTCCTCCGTTTACACCAACGTCTTCTCCGAAAATTAAAACATTTTCATCGTCGCGTAATTCGCAACGTAGTGCATCCGTAATTGCTTGAATCATCGTCATTTGTGCCATAGCTTATTTCGACTCCTTCTCTTTGTAAATAGCATACTGCTCTTGTAAGTTATATGGCATTTCACCTGCATGCATATTTTCAATTAGTTCAGTTACTTTTTGTTTTGGTGCTTGGTCAGCTTGTTTAATCGCCTCTTTAATTTCTTCTTTCGCACGCTCGATTACTTCTTCTTCCTTCGCCTCAGACCATAAGCCCTTAGCCTCTAAGTATTTACGGAAACGTACGATTGGGTCTTTTGCTGCCCACTCATTATCCGTATCTGCTGTACGGTAACGCGTTGGGTCATCCCCTGCCATTGTATGTGGACCATAACGATAACACATTGTCTCAATTAATGTTGGGCCTTCGCCTCTTACAGCACGATCACGCGCATCACGCGTCGCTACATATACTGCTAATGGGTCCATACCATCTACTAACACGCTTGGGATACCTGCTGCAATCCCTTTTTGAGCAATTGTTTTTGCTGCTGTTTGCAATTCACGTGGTGTTGAAATTGCGTATTGGTTATTTTGTACAATGAAAATCGCTGGTGATTTGAACGCACCTGCAAAGTTGATACCTTCATAGAAGTCACCTTGTGATGAACCACCGTCACCTGTATACGTAATAGCTACTGATTTCTTACCGCGCTTTTGTAAGCCAAGTGCTACACCAGCCGTTTGAATATATTGTGCACCGATAATAATTTGTGGCGCTAAAATATTTACACCCTCTGGCACTTGGTTTCCGATAAAATGCCCACGGCTAAATAAAAATGCTTTCCATAATGGTAGACCATGCCATACAATTTGAGGTACATCACGGTAGCCTGGTAAAATCCAGTCTTCTTTTTCAAGTGCAAAATGAGAAGCAAGCTGTGATGCTTCTTGACCTGCTGTAGGAGCATAGAAGCCTAAGCGCCCTTGACGGTTTAAAGAAATTGAGCGCTGATCTAAAATACGCGTGTAAACCATACGTGTCATTAATTCCACAAGCTCTTCATTCGATAAATCGGGATTCGCTTCCTCGTTAACAATTTGCCCTTCTTCATTTAAAATTTGGAACATCTGAAATTTGTCTTCAATTTCATGTAATGTTGCTGCTGGATCAAATTTTTTCAACATATTTTCACCCATTTGTAGTACAACTCCCTTTCAACTGTATTAAAAAATAATTAATAATCATTAGTACAACAACTTCTTCTCCTTGAGTATAAATAATAAAACTTCATCGGTCAATTATTAGTTTTTCTTTATTAGACACATTTTTTCATATTTTGCTCTCGAAATGAAAACGCTCTCTCTGTTATACATTAGCGTTCATTCTGTATTATAACAAAGGTGAAATTCAACAATAACAAGCATTTCCCCCCGTATCAATTAGCAATAAAGCTTTTTAGCAATAAATTCCCCTTAATCGACAAAATATTTTTCAAGCTTCCTTGAAAACTCCCTTTCAAAATCTGTGACATCCGCTAAAAAAGTTATTGTTACTCTTTAAAAGTAAAGTCAGCATACTTTCTTTTTCAAGCAGCCCGAAGGTTCACTTTATATTGCACTTTTTTTCACAAAGTAATACGAGAAGCAAACATTTCACATTGAACAGACATACTGTATACTTAATAAAGAGAGTAAAATAGAAAGGGAGCTTTTTTATGATTTTAATGGAACATATTATTCGTGAAGGTCATCCGGTATTACGTACCCGCACTGAGGAAGTAACATTTCCTCTAACAAAAGAAGACCGCAAATTAGCTGAGGAAATGCTACAATATTTAATAAATAGTCAGGACGAGGAAATGGTTGAAAAATATAATTTACGCCCTGGTATCGGACTAGCAGCAAACCAAGTCAACAGCTTAAAGCGCATGTTTGCGCTACATTTAGAAGACGACAAAGGAGAACAATTAAGCTTTGTCGCTATTAATCCAAAAATCGTCAGCCATTCGGTTGAGCAAACATATATTGAATCAGGTGAAGGTTGCCTTTCCGTTGACCGAGTTGTACCGGGCTATGTACCACGCTATGCGCGCATCACCGTAAAATTTATGACTGTTGATGGGAAGGAGCAAAAAATGCGCTTAAAAGGTTTACCTGCTATCGCATTCCAGCATGAGCTAGACCACCTAAATGGCATCATGTTTTTTGACCGCATTAACGAGCAAAATCCATTCGCAGAAATACCAGATGCTACGCCATTTATTAGAGAATAATTTATCAATCACATCTCTGCTAACTTTAGTCTAGCTTTTTTCGTGCTTGCTCGAAAAAGTTTGTGACACCTGCCGCAAGTCTGACCAACACAGTAGTCGTTCTTGCAGGAGAGGATGTTCTTATAGTTTCTTTTTTATCAGCAAATGCTTGAATACTTGCTGTAATAGGCCTAATGCGTTTATTTACCACTTATAGGGTTGAAAGAAATTAATCGAAATACATGCACTCAAAGTATATTTGCACTTTGGTTGCATGTATTTTTTTAGTTTAACCTAATTTTAACCTCCATCTTTTATAATAAATAAAAAGCATATGAATTGAGGTGTTGGACATTGAAAAATCATATTATTTTACAAACTAATCAAGGTTGGCACTTACAGCGAATGTATATAGATAAATTTCATAATAGAATGCTCGTGAAAAGCATTCATCAAAATGCCGCTGAATATCGCGCTCGTCTAAATTATGAATTCTCGCTATTTTCTAATGATACAAACCCATGGCTCTTGAAACCAATTGCCGTTGATTATATCGATCAACGCTACGGACTTATTTATGAAGATTTCGACGGTATTCCTTTAATTAATTTCAAAAATATGACTGTATCTCAGTTTTTACAAATTGCAATTGAGCTTAGTAATATTTGCATAAGTCTGCATCAAAATCAAATTCTATTTTTAGCGCTTAGTCCATATCATCTTTTAATTCAGCCTGATTCCTTGAAGCTTAAGTTGCTGAGCAGTGAAACAAGTACAAAATATAATTTCCGCGCTACAATTGTAATGGACAACACACAGCCGCATTTGCAACAGCTTCATTATTATGCACCTGAACAAACAGGTAGATTAAATATCACTATTGATTATCGAGCAGATTTATACGCACTCGGTGCTATCTTTTACCAACTATTAAGTGGTGCTCCACCTTTTATCGGTGAGAATGCACACGATATTATTTACAATATTTTAACGAAAAAGCCTGCACCATTATTCACTACACAGCATAAAAACACTTTCGTTATTTGGCGAATTATTGAAAAGCTACTCGAAAAAAATCCGAGCGCTCGCTATCAAAGTGCAGTTGGTTTAAGGGAAGATTTACTTACTGTCCAAAAAGCACTTTCGACAGGTGAAACATTAGACAATTTCGTTTTAGGTGCTGAAGACATTACATTATCACCTACGCTAACGAATAAGCTTTACGGTCGTAAGCAGCACGCGGCAGCCCTTGCCAACTTATTTCAGCAAGTAATAGAGGGGGATAAAAAATTCGCGCTTATTTCTGGTGAAGCAGGTGTAGGGAAATCTCAACTTGTTTATGGATTAAAAGACAAGGTAGCTACAGTGAAAGGCTATTTTATTGAAACAAAATATAATCAATTGCAATTAGATAATGATTTTACTTACGTTATCCACCCATTGCGCGACTTATTAAAGCAAGTATATATGGAGGGTGAGATATCCGTTAAAATTTGGCGTCAGCATTTTGAAAAGCAGCAATTGCATGTAACGACAGACCTTGCAGTGCTTTTTCCAGAGCTTCGCTGGTTTTACGAGAAGGGCAGTATTCAAGATATCTATTACGAGGATAGCAAACAATTACAGGCTCATTTATTCAACAATATTAAAAAGATTTTACAAAGCTTTGCCCTACAGAAAAGACCTATTGTTTTATTAATTGACGATTTACACTGGGCAGATAAAAATACATTAAAAGCATTAATCGATATTTATGAACAACACCGTGAAGGCTTTTTAATGATGATTACAACATTGCGTAGTCATGAAAAAAATGAACCTGAGGAACAACAGCTAAAAGATGCGCTTCCCTTTTACAAACATATCGAGCTAAAAGAACTGGAAAAAGATGATGTTATGCTTTGGCTTAATGAATCAATCCATATGCATCAGACGACTACAGCCGAAATCGTTAAGCATCTATATAATTTAACAAATGGTAATCCATTATTTATTAAAGAAGCTTTTCGTTCTCTACAACAAGACAACACAATTTATTTAGATTTCGAATCTAAGCAATGGCATTTTGATATACAGAAATTTAATCAAGCTGCACTGAACTCAGAGTTACTACTGTTTCTTGAAAACAAGCTTGTTAATTTGCCAAAAGACACTTTGCATGTTCTACAAATTGCAGCCTGCTTGGGGACTAAATTTGATTATCATATATTACGACAACTGGTCAACTTTACCAACCAAGCACTGTTAACACAGTTGGATACACTTATAGCAAACGGATTTATTATCCCTTTAAATACCGATTTTAAATGGGCAAGCCAGCTTGAATTAGAGGAAGTCCTTTTGACACATACTTTGACTTTTCAATTTGTTCATAATCGCTTTCAACAAGCTGCTTATAAAAAACTATCTGAGGAGAAAAAATCGCAGCTTCATTATTCAATTGGTCAGCTTTTCACAACATTTATTGACAATTCCCAAGATAGCCATGAGTTGCATGAGGCGGTTAAGCATTTTAATTATTGTCGCTCCTTATTGAGCGATAAAGAAAAATATCAGCTCGCCATTTGGAATTATTATCTTGGCGTCAACGCTAAAAAAATTGGACTTTTAGAAAATGCGCTGTACTTTTTAATGACTAGCAGAGATTTACTTCCCTCAAACTGCTGGCAAGTTATGCGCAAGGAAACAATGGATATTTATATTCATCTAGGGGAATGTGAATGTTTATTAGGTCATCTTGACTCTTCT
This sequence comes from Metasolibacillus sp. FSL H7-0170, assembly GCF_038593115.1. Taxonomy (NCBI): domain Bacteria; kingdom Bacillati; phylum Bacillota; class Bacilli; order Caryophanales; family Caryophanaceae; genus Metasolibacillus; species Metasolibacillus sp. FSL H7-0170. The sequence goes on from NZ_CP151964.1 coordinate 1,535,168, forward strand.
AATAAACATTTATCAGAGGCGTTGCTCCATTCTAAAACATTGCTTGAAAAGCTAGCCATTTACAATTTAAAAACGTTGCTCCATATAGAATCAGAGGACCCTCATACGAGTATTATTACTGGTTTAAAAGGCTTAGCTGAAGCAAAAATGGAATTGCCGGAGCGCCCCAACAAGCTCCAAGTATTAAATGAACTAATTAAACTACAATTTACCCTACGCACGAAAACAGATAAAGACCTGTTAGTAGCTGCAAATGATGAAAATAAAGAAATAGAAATCATTACTCAAATATTAATTAATATGGCTGCAAGCACTGTACGTGTTGATTCTAATTTAACAGGCATTGCATTAATGCGCGCTTTTCGCCTGCAATTAAAATATGGACTTGGTTTAAAAGGCGGCATTATTTTCGCTAATTACGCAATGCTCTTAAACTCAGGCTTTGGCAATATTAAGGAATCTATTCGCTTTGGCCAGCTCGCTATTGAAGTAGCAGACAATCAAGATAGCATTTATATAAAGGGACATGTCTATTATGTATACGGCTTATTTATTAGCCATTGGACAAATTCATATGAAACAAGCATCTATTATATGAATAAAGCGCAACAGTATTGTCACGAAATAGGACTACATGTAATTACAACAACCGCTTCTTGCTTCATCGTTGTCGCACAGCTTATTCGCGGTACATCAATTTCTGAGTTACAGCAGGAAATCAAGCGACAGCAGGATGAATTTTCATTACATGCAACATCTTTAACAATTGATTTTTTAGGTGAAATGGCTTTATGGATGAATGTACTTCGCGACCCCCATCACTTTATCGAATGGTCCTACCCATTTCAAATACAGGATCAACCGGCTATTAAAATGATGCATTATTCCGTTCGACTACAAATGTCATTTTTATTAAATAATGAGCAACAAGGGGCAAAGGTATTATCATTATTAAATCCTATCCATAAGGAAATTCTCGATTTACCAATTACAACACTGTATTACTTTTATCGAGCATTATGGCAATTCGATTGGCTTCATCAAGAAAAAGGTAGCCAGCAGGAGCAGAAAGGTTATCGCATAGAAATTAAAGAAAGCATTCAAAAGTTTAAAAAATGGATGAAATTCGCCCCTCAACATTACGAGCACTTATACGTATTGCTGCTTGCAGAAAACTGTCGTATTCACAATGAGCATAACAAGGCAGTGCTCTATTATGACCGTGCTATCCAGCTTGCAAAAATGCGCCATTTCATACAGGATAGCGCCATTGCTTGCGAGCGTGCAGCAAATTATTATCGAGCAAGACAAGATAATACGACGGCTCAATATTACAGTGTTCAAGCAATCAATGCAGCCCGTCAATGGGGGGCGGAAACAGTTGCAGAGCATTGGGAAGCTTTATACGATGTTCACGCACTACCAATGACAGTACAGCACAACCATTTAGGAAGCAATTTCGAATTGATGACGGTGCTAGAAACAACACAATCATTTGCAAAAGATATCCAAATGGAGGGGCTATTGCAAAATATTTTGTTCTCATTGCTCAAGCATGCAAGCGCAACGGTTGGCTATTTTATTCATAGACGTGCCGATGAGCTCATCGTATTAGCAAAGGCTGAGGCAGACCATACACTATTTGCCACATATGAGCAGCAGCATATTGAGCAATTCCATGAAAATATGCAGTCAATTGTGCGCTATGTTATTCAAAGTGAAGAGCCTTATATTATTCAAAACACAAATGCACCTAACGCATTATTGCGTTCATTGCCAACAGCTAAATCTATTTTATGCTTACCAATTCACTATAAAAGTGAAATTATCGCAATTCTCTATTTAGAAAACACATTAACAACGAATGCCTTTAATGCAACACATCTTGACTTGTTAAAAATGCTTTCTACGCAAATCGCCATTTCGATTGAAAATGCTCAAATATACGAGGAGCTTGAACAGCGCGTACAGGCAAGAACGAGGCAAGTAGATGAAACAAATCAGCATCTGAAAAAGGTAAATGAACAGCTCGCAAAAAATGAGCTTGAGCGCAAGAAATTATTGCATAGTATTTCGCATGAACTGCGCTCACCTATCACTTCTTCTTTAGGCTATATTGAACTCATTTTGGATGATGTTATTACCGATGAGGCAGAAAAAATAAAATATTTAACTCGCGGCAAAGAACGACTACTTTCTTTAAACACTTTAATTCAGGATTTATTTGACTTAGCAAATTTAGAATCAGGCAGAGCCGAATATCAATTTAGCAAAATAAGTGCGCAAGAGCTTTTCCAACAATTTGAGCTGCGCTATGAGCACGAAATTGAACAGCTCGACTTGCATTACAGCGCTAATTTTTACGGCTCACAGCATGCACAACTACTAGTAGATACCGCGCGCATACAGCAAGTATTCGAAAACATTATGTCAAATGCCATGAAATATACGAAAGAAGGCGGCATCGAATTGTCCATTTATACAAATAACGAACATCTTATTTGTTCTATTAAAGATAGCGGTATAGGCATACCCGCAAGCGACACCCCATTCGTCTTTGATAGCTATTACAGGGCATCAAATTCCAATATTAAAAACTCACATGGTATCGGTCTTGCAATCTGCCAACAAATTATTACACAGCATCATGGCGAAATAAGCGTAACAAGCTCCGAACACAACGGCTCAACATTCACCTTTAAGCTGCCGTTACTGAGAAACTAAAAATTAGAAGGTTAGCTGAAAAGCGATATGTCCCACATGCTACACCGCTTTTCAGCTAGCCGTTACTTCTTTGGCTGATTATTATTTTGTTGGATTTTTGATTTTATTTACGAGATTTATTGATATAATTGCGATTTTCATGCTTTATTTGCTTTTTATCAGATGTATTAGGGAGTTTTCTTCATACTTATCGGTGTATTTCATTTTTCAGCATTACTGCAAAAATACAAAAGTCATTGTACACTATTTTTTAGTGTGCAATGACTTTTTCTCATTGTTTTTCATCTTTATTGCTAAAAATATAACCAAAGCCTCGCACTGTTTGGATATATTTCGGCTGTGAAGGATTTTCTTCAATTTTTCGGCGTAATGTACTCATATGGACAGATAAGGTTTTTGCATCTGCTGTACCGTCAAATCCCCAAGCGTAATCAATTAATTGCTCTGCGCTCAGTACTTTATTTGCATTTTTTATTAAATAAAATAGCAGTTGTCTCTCCTTCGTAAATAAATTGACTAATTGCCCCGCCTTATACACCATCTTGTCATCTATATGAGCCTCCAACTGACCAAACCTCATAATTTGCTGACTAGCTGTAGCACCTCTTCTTTTTAAATGCGCTTGCACACGTGCTACCAGCTCCTTTGGAATAAAAGGCTTTGTTACATAGTCATCTGCCCCAACCTCAAAGCCTAGCAGTTTTTCCTCAATTAAATGATTCACAGTAACAAAAATAATAACAGCATCTGATAGTTCTCGAATTTTTTCAGCTAATTGAAAGCCATTACCGTCGGGTAAATTTATATCTAGTAATATTAAATCTGGTCGATGTTGTGCAGCAATGTCCCAAGCTTCTTGAAACGTCATTGCCTGCAATACTATGTAATTAGCACTTTTCATAGATAAAGCTAATACTTCCATAATATCTTCATCATCTTCAACTATTAATATTTTTTCACCTGCCACTTATGTCTTCACTCCCCCTCATCATCAATTCTTCTCCCCTATAAAGTGAAACTTCAATCAGTGGAGGTTCTCCTCATCCCCACTGATTGTTAGTTGAATCAATCGGGCTTTTACGGGCAGTTGATCTCCCACTTATCCTTAAGCCGACTTTTACTTAAGTCTTGTAGTGGGCGTCTTACTGCCCGTTAATGCGAGATAAATGCTTGTGCTTTTCTATTCGCAATCCGCTTTATATAACCCCTAATTCCTTCATTGCTTTGTATAAGCCATCCTCATCCACGTGCGGCGCTTGCACATCCGCTACTTTTTTTACCTCTGGGTGACTGTTGCCCATTGCAACACCAATTCCCGCAGCCTGTAGCATTTCTATATCATTTAATCCATCGCCAAATGCGATTGTATTTTCCATTGTATAGCCTATTTTTTCAACTAATTTTTGAATTCCTCGAGCTTTTGAGCCTCCCTGTGGTAAAATATCACATACTTCTGAATGCCAGCGTACAAATTGCACATTAGGAAACGCCTTAGCATACGCCGCTTCTTCATGCTCCTCCATAAAAAGTAATGTTTGATAAACTGGATTATTTTTATAAAAATCAGGCTCCACTTGCGGATAAGGGCAGTGCAATGTTGCCAAGCTTCCTCGAACACCTTCATGCCCTGGCATTGAAGCAACCATTTGCTTATCATCAATGAAAACAACAGGATGCCCTTGTACTGAGCTAAATTGAATGATTTTCTCCAAAAGCTCATTGCTAAGACCGTCTGAGAAAATAACTTCTCCTTTATGAACAACATATTGCCCATTTAATGTGACGTATGTATCAATGGCAAGCTCTTCAAGCAGCTCCTCAATCATAAAAGGTGCGCGCCCTGTTGCAATTGCTAATTCATAGCCATTCGCACGTGCCTGCAACAAAGCTTCCTTTGCTGAGCTGGGTAAATTTTTCTCACTATTATAAAGTGTTCCATCCACATCAAAAAATAAAATCTTCTTCATTATCTATTCATTCTCCTTTACAAATACCTGAAAATTCTGTATAATCATCACAAGGAGTGATGTGCCATGCTAAAACGGCTCAAAAAGAAATTATTGAAACGGTTAAATGGCGTCCTCGGAAAAAAATCAATTGCTTAAGCCCTTCTTTTGAAGGGCTTTTCTTTATTTTAAAGGAAACGCATGATAATATAAAGGAAATGTATTTATCTTCATTCCACAATTGTATGATGTTGCCTCTATTAAGATGAGCTAACACATGTTGAATTAAGATGAAGCCTCTAGCGGATGTCATAGATTTTTGAAGGAGAGGCGGTCAATTAACCATCGGGACGTGTCGTGATGGTTTTAGATTCATTTCCATAAGCAAGCTTGAAAATCTGGTCTAAAGTTAGCCGAGGCGTAATTGATTTTGTACTTGAGCTGACCTAAGCGATAAGTGATTTCACATTCATTTATTCCTACGATGCAATTTTTTCAGACATTCAATAATGCATAGTAAGAGGTAAATGGTGAATATAAAAATGCAACAATAATGTACGTAATTCAAAGGAGAGTCAATATGATTTACAAAGTTTATTATCAAGAAAACAAGCACGAAACTCCAGTTCGCGAAAACACTAAAACACTTTATGTAGAAGCTTCTTCAGAGCGTGAAGTACGCGCCTACTTAAAAGAACGAAACTACAATATTGAACTTGTTCAGCTTTTAGAAGGCAATTACTTAGAGTATGAGCAAGCAAGTCCAAACTACCGTCTGGAGAACGCATAAGCTTTATGAAATTTGTTAAAAATGATCAAGCGGCTGTTTTCGCGCTCGGCGGACTGGGCGAAATCGGCAAAAACACATATGGCGTTCAATTCCAAGACGAAATTATTTTAATCGATGCAGGCATTAAATTTCCTGAAGATGATTTATTAGGAATTGATTACGTTATTCCAGACTACACATATTTAGTGCGGAATGTAGACAAAATTAAGGGACTATTTATTACACATGGACATGAAGACCACATTGGCGGTATTCCATACTTACTGCGTCAATTAAATGTCCCGGTTTATGGCGGTAAATTAGCGCTAGGTTTATTGCGAAATAAATTAGAAGAGCATGGTTTATTGCGCACAACAAAGATGATTGAAATTAAGGAAGAAGATATTATCAAATTCCGAAAAACATCGGTTAGCTTTTTCCGTACAACACATAGTATTCCAGATGCATACGGAATCGTTGTAAAAACACCACCTGGCAACATCGTCCATACAGGAGATTTCAAATTTGACTTTACACCTGTTGGTGAGCCAGCAAACTTAACAAAAATGGCTGAAATTGGGCGTGACGGAGTACTTTGCTTATTATCAGATAGTACAAATGCTGAAGTACCGAACTTTACGATGTCTGAACGTAAAGTTGGTGAGAGCATTGATGATGTATTCCGCAAAGTTGAAGGCCGTGTTATTTTTGCAACATTCGCATCAAACATCCATCGTCTACAACAAGTTACAGATGCAGCAGTAGCACATGGTCGCAAAATCGCTGTATTTGGACGCTCGATGGATAATGCAATTTCAATCGGTCGAGACCTAGGCTATATTTCAGCGCCAAAGGAAACATTTGTCGATGCCGGAAGTATTAATCGCCTACCAGCCAATGAAGTGTTGATTTTATGTACTGGCTCACAAGGTGAACCTATGGCTGCTTTATCACGAATTGCTAATGGTACACACCGTCAAATTCAAATCCAACCTGGTGATACAGTGGTGTTCTCTTCATCACCAATTCCAGGAAATCAAATTAGTGTTAATAAAATTATTAACTTGCTCTACCGCGCAGGCGCGGAGGTAATTCATGGCTCGCTTAATAATATTCACACTTCAGGACATGGCTCGCAGGAAGAACAAAAGCTGATGCTTCGTTTAATGAAACCAAAATTCTTTATGCCAATCCACGGTGAATATCGCATGCTGAAAATGCATACACAGCTTGCTGAGGATTGCGATGTACCAATCGAAAACTCATTCGTGATGGAAAATGGGGATGTTTTAGCATTAAGTGCAAATGAGGCACATGTCGCAGGCCGAATTCCTTCAGGTGATGTTTATATCGATGGCAACGGCATTGGTGATATTGGCAATATCGTTTTACGTGACCGTCGCATTTTATCTGAGGAAGGTCTTGTTATTGTTGTCGTAAGCGTCGATATGGAAAAGCATAAAATGGTTTCTGGTCCTGATATTATTTCACGCGGCTTCGTCTATATGCGTGAATCGGGCTTAATGATTAATGAAGCACAAAAAATGCTAAATCAGCATTTAACAAAAGTGATTCAAGAAAAATCAATCCAATGGGCTGAGCTCAAAAATGAAATAACTGATGCTTTAGGTCCATATTTATATGAAAAAACAAAGCGTCGTCCAATGATTTTACCGATTATTATGGAAGTGTAAGAGAGGCGCCCAACATGCCGTGCAATTGCCGGCATGCTGGGCGCTTTTTGCAAATTTATAAACCTATCTTCTTAACTTGATGGCTATGGGGACTCCCTTTTACTTAGAAAAAACACCTTTAAAATCAGTATTTCTCTCGTTTTCAAAAAAGCATTTTAACGGGCGTCAAAACACTATCACTAGCGTCCAAAATGCCATCAACTGCACAGCATTTTAAACGCCCTCCTCTTGTTTATGTTTAATATTTCTTATTTCGGTGAAAAATATGAATGAGGTGATAGTAGCGTGAAAAATAATAAACAATTTAAAACAAGACATTTGCACAATCCGGATGTGTTGGATACTGAGAAAGAAAGTATTTTTGATATGCATGAGGATATGAAGACGGTGGATGCTATACCTGTCGAAGAGTTAAATGAGCAAGTAAAGGATGAAAGACATAAGCACAATACAAAGCACACTTCGTCCAGTGAAAAACGCTATGAATAAAGGCAATATGGGCGTCCCAAATACTGGCAATTAGCTGGTATTTGGGATGCATCACTGACATTGTTTTTTTATTCTACACCCGCAAATTCCCTTTACAGTGCTTTCTTTACAAAGCGGTTAATGTCGACATCTGCCCCAATTATTAATAAAATATCCCCTAATAAAATGGGGTCCTGTGGCATAGGTGAAACAATAATCGTTTCATCCCTTTTAATACCCACAATGTTAATGCCGTACTGTGCACGAATATCCAAATCAATCAAGCTGTGACCTGCAATTTTGTCACTTGCTTTAATTTCCATAATAGAGTATTCATCTGATAGCTCTAAATAGTCAAGCACGCTCGTTGACATCATATTATTGGCGATACGTATTCCCATATCTCGCTCTGGATGTACGACAAAGTCTGCGCCAATTTTTCTTAATACTTTTTCATGATAATCATTTTGGGCTTTTACGGTAATTTGTGGAACGCCATGCTCCTTTAAAATTAGTGTCGTTAAAATACTCGCTTGGATGTCCTCACCGATTGCCACAATAACATGCTCAAAATTCCATAAACCGAGCGATTTAATAACAGATTCATCGGTTGTATTAGCAACAACTGCCTGTGTAGCAATTTGAGCATACTCATCAACACGCTCACTCGTCGAATCAATCGCCATAACATTTGCGCCGAGCGAAACTAATTCCCTTACAATACTTCCGCCAAAGCGCCCTAGTCCAATTACAACAAATTCTTTTTTCATCATTGTCTCCTCCACTCTGCTGTCACCAGTGTAACGTATATTGCTTTATTTTTTCTAGTGTTTACTGCCTTTTCATGCGCACCAAATGCTGTATTTTATTTTCGATTAAGCGCATGCTGCCTGCCGTTTGAATATGGCGTAATTGTTGCTGCTCGTCAAATACATAGTATGTCGGTATGAAACGAGGATTATAAATATCTGCCAAATGCTTGTTATGGTCTAAAAAAATAGCTTCCTTCATCTCATATTGACGCACGGCTTCCCTTACTATTGCAAGTTCTTCATCTTCTGGTTGTCTCGGCATATGAACCGCTACTAAATCAACCTCATAATTTTTTGCTACTGCATAAAGCTTTGGTAAGAGTTCCTTGCACAAAGCACAGCTAACTGACCAAAAATGAACGATTGTAATATTTTTCAAATCACTTTTTCTTATTTTACGATTTAGCCATCCTGTTGCTCCGTGAAATTCTGGTAGTGCATCTTTCAATTTCATTATTATCTCCTCCTACTTTACAATATGTAAATACCCTAAAAATTTACCTTAAATTCTTTATCAATTACGCCTCGGCGTAATTGCGTCCAGATTTTTCGAGCTTGCTCAAAATCTGTGACATCCACCAGTGGCTTTATCATGATTCAGCGGGTGTTTGAACACCCACTAAATAAAAAGCAAGATAAGCATTCATCTTGACACCTGTGGAGGTGGGAGTTTTCTGCTGAATCGTGATAAAAACTTCTGAAATGACTTGTAATTTAGAAGGAAAGCTGTATAATTATCTTTGTTTTTGTAAACTTAAAGTTTTGTAAAAGTAAACTTTCATAACTAATAGTTTAAAATTACTAAACTTATAAGGAGGCAAAGAAATGCAAATCGGTATGAAAATAAAAGAACTTCGCTTAAAAAAAGGGCTCACTCAGGAAGAGCTCGGTGAACGAACAGATTTAACAAAGGGCTATATTTCCCAGCTCGAACGTGATTTAAACTCCCCTTCCATTGAAACACTATTTTCCATTTTGGAAGTGCTGGGGACAACGCCGAAGCAATTTTTCGATGACGAGAAGTGGCAAAACAAGCATATTGTTTTTACACAGGAAGACCGTACTAGCTTTACAGATAGTGAAAAACAATATGAAATCGAATGGCTAATTCCTACATCGAATGATAAAGAAATGGAGCCTGTTTTCTTAAAAATCCATAAAGGTGGAGCTTTTAAAGCTTTTGAGCCATCTCTTGCAGAAACTTTTATTTACGTATTAAAGGGTCGCATTCGTGTTGTCATTGGTGAAGAGGCTTATATCGCAACAGAAGGACATTCTGTATACTACGATGCTGTGTCAAACCACCAAATTTTTAATGTGCATGACGGGACAACAGAATTGTTGCTCGTTGCAACTGAATCTTATTTATAGTTTAGGAGGCTTGTTATGGACAACAATACAATTATTCGCTTTGAAAATGTGACGAAATCCTATGATGATGGGACAGTCGTATTAAAAAATATTAATTTTGAGCTAGAAAAAGGAAAGTTTTACACATTGCTTGGTCCGTCAGGCTGTGGGAAAACAACGATTCTACGAATTATTGCAGGCTTTACTGAGCCAACAGGGGGTTCTGTTTTCTTCCATGACAAAAAAATTAATAGTGTGCCTGCTAATGAACGTCAAGTAAATACTGTGTTTCAGGATTACGCGCTGTTCCCACACTTAAATGTTTTTGAAAATGTCGCGTTTGGTTTGCGCATTAAAAAAGTGAAGGAAGCTGAAATCAAGGAGCGCGTACAAGAGGCACTAAAATTTGTGAACTTAGCTGGCTATAATAGCCGTGAAATTTCTGAAATGTCTGGTGGTCAGCGTCAGCGTGTAGCCATCGCACGCGCTATTGTCAATGACCCAGAAATTATTTTATTAGATGAGCCTTTATCAGCGCTTGACTTAAAGCTACGTACAGAAATGCAGTACGAGCTGCGCGAATTGCAGCAGCGCCTAGGTAAAACTTTTGTTTTCGTCACGCATGACCAAGAGGAAGCACTAGCAATGAGCGATGAGATTTTCGTTTTATCAAACGGAGAAATTCAGCAATCTGGGACACCTGTTGATATTTATGATGAGCCAATCAACCGCTTCGTAGCTGATTTTATTGGAGAATCCAATATCGTGGATGGCATCATGCTTGAAGATTTTCGTGTTAGCTTTGCAGGTAAAGAATTTGAATGTGTAGACCAAGGCATGCAAAAAAATGAAAAAATTGATGTTGTCATCCGCCCAGAAGATTTGGAAATTACGGCTGTTGAAAAAGGGAAATTAGTTGTAACAGTTGATACACAATTATTCCGTGGTGTTCACTATGAAATTTCAACATACGACCAAGATGGGAATGAATGGCTTGTCCACTCATTGAAAAAAGCTGAGGTGGGACAAAAAATCGGCTTAGATTTTGATCCAGAAGCTATTCATGTTATGCGCTTAAACGAAACAGAGGAAGATTTCGACAAGCGACTTGAATCATATGGAGATGATGATGATGCAAACTAAAAATTCAAAAAGTGCATTATTTCCTTATGTTATTTGGATTGCACTATTTGTTATTGCACCCATTGCCTTAATTATTTATTATTCTTTACAAGACTTAGAAGGCAATTTTACATTAGGCAACTATGCTGCGTTTTTCTCAACTGTTTATTTGAAAATGACGCTATCTAGCTTTTGGTACGCCTTCTTAATTACATTTTTCACATTGCTCGTATCATATCCTGTTGCCTATTTATTGACGAAAACGAAGCATAAGCATCTATGGCTTATGCTCATCATTATTCCTTCTTGGATTAATTTATTATTAAAAACTTATGCCTTTATCGGTATTTTTGGTTTATACGGGCCTGTGAACGCAATGATTGAAGTATTTGGCTTTGATCCGCAGCAGATTTTATTTACTGATTTTAGCTTTGTGTTCGTATCAGTTTATATTTTCATACCGTTTATGATTATTCCCATTTTCAACTCGCTTGATAAATTAAACCCAACACTTGTTTATGCGGCACGTGACCTTGGTGCATCAAGTTTTACAACTTTCCGTCGCGTGATTTTCCCATTAACAATCGATGGCGTGAAATCAGGTATTCAAGTGACATTCATTCCAGCGCTGTCACTATTTATGATTACACGACTGATTGCGGGAAACCGTGTTATTACGCTCGGGACAGCAATTGAGCAGCAATTCCTTGTGTCACAAAACTGGGGAATGGGTTCAACGATTGCCGTATTCTTAATCTTTATTATGGTTTTAATTATGTTATTCACAGGAAAAAAATCGAAGGGAGGTCGCGTATGATGGAAAAGCTATCGCCCGCTTCTAAAATTTATTTAGTTCTTGTTTTCGCCATTTTATATGCACCAATCCTTTACCTTATTTTTTATTCGTTCAATAGCGCAGGTAATATGAATGAATTTGAATCCTTTACACTAGAGCATTATGCCGCAGTCTTCGGTGATTCACGCCTAATTATCATTTTAATTAATACGATTTTAGTTGCGCTACTTTCAGGCTTGCTTGCAACGGTCATTGGCACATTTGGCGCTATTGGCATCGTGTCTGTTAAAAATGCTAAAATGCGCAGTGTACTGCTTTCTTTCAATAACGTCTTAATTGTAAGCCCAGACGTTATTATTGGTGCTAGCTTCTTAATTTTATTTACCTTTATTGGGATAAAATTAGGCTTTACATCTGTGCTAATCTCACATATCGCCTTCAGCGTGCCGATTGTTGTGCTCATGGTGTTGCCAAAGCTACTCGAAATGAATACATCTTTAATTGATGCGGCGCGTGATTTAGGTGCAACAAAGCGCGATGTTTTAATGCGCGTTATTTTACCTTATATTTCTCCGGGTATTTTCGCTGGATTTTTCATGGCCTTGACTTATTCATTAGATGATTTCGCCGTTACATTTTTCGTGACAGGAAATGGCTTTAGCACATTGTCTGTAGAAATTTATTCTATGGCACGCACTGGGATTACTTTAACAATTAACGCGATTTCTGGTTTAATTTTCGTCATTACAGTACTTGTTGTCATCGGCTACTATTTTGTTAATAGTCGCTCAAAACAAGCAAAGGTGGGACGCTAACGAATGAAACAGTTACTTCAAGCTACAATTGCGATTATTATTACTTGTGCTCTACTATTTTTAGCTGTCAATCAATTGCAAGTCACTGGTGGCAAAGGGGGCAAGGATACACTAACTGTTTTCAACTGGGGAGAATATATCGACCCAGACTTAATTAAACAATTTGAACAAGAGACAGGTATCCATGTAATTTATGAGACATTCGATTCAAATGAGGCAATGTTAACGAAAATTCAACAAGGAGGTTCAGCTTATGACATAGCAACCCCTTCTGAGTATACAATTGAAATGATGAAAGAAAAGGGTTTACTCATTCCTTTAGATCACTCAAAAATACCGAACTTGCAAAATATTGACCCATATTTTTTAAATTTACCATTCGATCCGGGCAATGAATATTCGCTACCGTATTTTTGGGGAACAGTCGGTATTGTTTATAACCCTACTATAATTGGAGATGAATTATCCTTTGAATCTTGGGAAGATTTATGGCACCCTTCATTAAAAAATAAAGTCTTTCTCGTTGATGGGGCACGTGAAGTAATAGGTATGGGCTTAAATTCAATTGGGGAATCTTTAAACACAAAGGATGATAAAATCCTTCGGGCTGCAACAGATAAGTTAATTTCTCTTGCACCAAATGTAAAAGCGATTATCGGTGACGAAATTACCCCTTTAATGATTAATAATGAAGCAGCTGTTGCTTTAACTTGGTCAGGGCAAGCCGCAGACATGATGTATGAAAATGAGGATTTAACCTACGCTGTACCAGAGGAAGGTTCAAATTTATGGTTCGACAACTTTGTTATTCCAAAAACAGCAAGAAATATTGAGGGGGCACATGCCTTCATTAACTTTATGCTAGACGCAGAAGTTAACGCCCAAAATACAGACTATGTCGGCTACTCTACACCAAACGCAGCAGCCATGGAGCTACTGGACCCCGAAGTCGTAGAAGATGAACGTTATTATCCCGATGAGGAAACACGCGAGCATCTTGAAGTATACGAAAACCTTGGTCTTGAATGGCTAGGCAAATATAATGAATTGTTTTTAGAGTTTAAGATGAATATGAATTAAAAAGAAGCTTGTTTGGGGAAAATTCCAAACAAGCTTCCTTTTAATATTACTCTCTTTGCATAATACGATATAAAAACGCTACAAATTGCACTCTTGTCACAGGTTCATTTGGGCGGAAATTGCCATTATCCCCAAGTGCGATTCCTTCACGCTCTAATGTTGCAATATATTCCGCACTCCAATGCTTGCTATCCACATCAAGGAACGAGCTTGTGCCCTCTGGTGTCAATCCAAGTACACCAACCAACACTTTTGCTAATTGTGCACGTGTCATATTTTCTGTTGGTAGGAAAGCCCCATTTGTGCCATCAATGATTCCTGCTTGCTGTAATGTACGTACCGCCTCATAATATGTGTGCGTTGTCGCCACATCTGAAAATTGGCTTGCTTCCTTTACTTGTTCAAAAGGAAATGCTCTTGTTAGTAAGGCTGCCACATGCATGCGACTGATTGGTTCATTCGGGCGGAAAGTGCCGTCTTCATAGCCTTGAATAATACCTTGTGCCACTAGTTCTTCAATCATCTCTTTCGCCCAATGTTGTGCTATATCACTCAATATCACGACTGGCTCAGGTCGCTGTGGCTCTTGCGGTACTTCTTGTTCTTCCAATGACAATGCTGTCCATTTTGCATAAAGTGTTATGCTCTCTTTGACGAGCGTATCTTCCTCCCAAGGCTTTGTCAGTGCCTCATCTTTATACCAACCGTCAAAACGGTAACCTTCTCTTGTTGGGATAGGCAAGTCATTTATTTTTGTATTATAAGCAAGTTCAATTGGTGTTAGTGCTGTACCACCATTTGTACGCAATGTAATTTGAATAGGTGCTGATGCCGAATCATCATTGCCATTTGATATTGAGGGTGGCGTTGTATTGCCTCCTGTTGGTGGCACAGCAAACTTGATTGTAGCACTAATTGGGGGGCTGATATTCCCCGCCTTATCTCGAAAGCGGACATAGACCGTCTTCATACCGTTCCCTGCTGTCAAATTCCAATTGTACGATAATGCAATATTTTCCCATGCAGACGACCATGTATTAGCTTCATTTGATACTTGCATTGCTTCTGCATCCGCACTGACTTCAACAAACGATAGTGTTACATTTTTATCCTTCGTCGACTCGTCTCCGCTATTTATTATAAAGCTTCCCGTTGGCGCTACCGTATCTAGCTTGATTGTAGCACTAACTACGTTTCCAATATTCCCCGCTCCATCACGAAAACGGACATAAACTGTCTTTGCACCATCACCTGTTGGCAGACTCCAATCGTACGTTGGTGTGATATTTTCCCATGTAGCTGGCCATGTACCAGCATCATTCGATATTTGCATTCCTTCCGCATCTGGGCTGATTCCCGTGAACGATAAAGTTACATCCGTATCCATCGTCCACTCTCTCCCAGCATTAATTACAAAGGCTCCGGTCGGTGCTTCCGTATCCAATTTAATTGTCTGACTTATGGCATTACTTATATTTCCTACTTCATCTTTAAAGCGGACATAAACTGTCTTTACACCATCTCCCGCTTCAAGATTCCAGTTGTACGTTGATGTGATACTTTCCCATGTAGACGGCCATGTGCTAGCATTATTCGATACTTGCATTGTTTTCGCATCAAGGCTAACTCCTGTAAACGATAATGTTACATCTGTATCCATCGTCCACTCGTTGCCACCATTAATTATAACGGTTCCAGTCGGTGCTTCCATATCTAGCTTGATTGTAGCACTAACTGCGTTTCCGATATTACCCGCTCCATCACGGAAGCGGACATAAACTGTCTTTACACCATCACCTGTTGACAGACTCCAATTGTATGTTGATGTGATATTTTCCCATGTAACTGGCCACGTATCAGCATCATTCGATATTTGCATTGCTTCCGCATCTGGACTGATTCCCGCAAACGATAATGTTACATCTGTATCTATTGTCCACTCGTTTCCACCATTAATTACAACGGTCCCTGTCGGTGCTTCCATATCTAGCTTGATTGTAGCACTAACTGCGTTTCCGATATTCCCCACCCTATCACGAAAACGGACATAAATTGTTTTATCGCCGTCTCCTGTTGCAAGATTCCAATTATATACTGGCACAATCGGCATCCAAACCGCTGTGCTCCAATCTCCGTTCAAATTCGATACTTGGAATTCTGCAATATGGTCGCTAAGGTTATCAAAAGCAAGCTCTACTGCTGTTGTGTTTGCCCATGTAGCTCCATTATCAATTGTTACCGTTCCAGTTGGCGCTGCGGTTAGAAGTGTTATCGAATCCCTTACAATACCGCTAATATTGCCTGCCCTGTCCTTAAAGCGGACATATACCGTTTTCTCGCCATCCCCCGGCGTTAAGGTCCAACTTATCGTTGCCGCTATAGGCAACCAACCACCATAATCATTGAAGTCCGCTGGATTATTCGTTATTTGCAATTGATGAGTATCCGAACTTAAGCCCGATAGCCTCAATGTGACATTGACGTTGTTCGTCCACTGAATACCGTTATTTATCGTAACCTCCCCATCTGGTGGTGTCCGATCAATCTTAAATGAAACAGTCGTAGTATTACCGACATCGTCTGTAACAATGAGCGTATAATCACCTTCATCTGTGACCATATAAGGAGAGGTTACAGAGGTGCCGTTCAGTGTTGCTACTCCTTCATTGAAGCTCAATGTTACGGCGCTGTTATAAAGTCCCCCATTTACTACCCCAACTACTTGAGGAGGCGTTGTATCCAATTCAATGCTTGCACTTACTGCTGTGCTGACATTGCCTGCCATATCACGAAATTCTACATATACGGTTTTAGTTCCTTGCCCGCCAGAAAGCGTCCAGATTTTGGATGCCGAAGCGTATTCCCATACACCAGAACCCGCAGGCTGGTTCTCATTGCGCAATCGCATATGCACGGCAGAAAAATTGTCGCTATAATTGATTGTAAGGTTAACATTGTTATTTGCTGTCTTCAAAGTACCTTCCTCAATCATGATTGTTCCGGAAGGTCCCGTTATATCGAGAATAATCGTATCACTGATTATGCTCGAACTAATATTGCCCGCAGCATCTCTAAATTGGACGTAAACAGTGTTCTCTCCCTCTTGATTGACAATATTCCACGAGGCCGACGGATTAAATGGTTGCCATGCTCCCCACGAAAGGGGATCAAGGGAATTATTCGAGAACCGCATTTCTTTCGATCCGGTTGCTGCACCATCCGCATAGGTCAAACTTAGGTTAACGGCTGTCGAATTAGTAAAAATGGCGCCATCATTAATCTGCACTGTTCCAGTTGGCGCAGACGTATCCAAATAAACTGATGCACTGTAAGTAGCCGAAATTCCATCCCGACTGTCCTTCAACTGCATATAAATAGTCTTGTTACCATCCCCCGGCGATAGCTGGAACGACTTTGAATCAGTGAAGTTTTCCCATACAGATGGCCAATTTCCCAAATCTTCCGTAAATCTCATAGCCGTCACAGTATCTCCCGCATCGACATCGGATGCGGCAATATCAAGCGTAACAGTAGAATTATTCGTATGCGTTCCTTGTTGAACAGACAAAGTTCCGATTGGTGGCTGGTTGTCTGCATAAGTAACCGTTAACTGTGGTCGTACCGATACGGTCGGATATTCAGCCGAATAAATAAAGAACCGTCCATTAAGCGGACTCAACTCATTGCCTACTGCAACAAGCG
Organism: Metasolibacillus sp. FSL H7-0170; assembly: GCF_038593115.1. Taxonomy (NCBI): domain Bacteria; kingdom Bacillati; phylum Bacillota; class Bacilli; order Caryophanales; family Caryophanaceae; genus Metasolibacillus; species Metasolibacillus sp. FSL H7-0170. The sequence continues at coordinate 1,552,446 of NZ_CP151964.1, forward strand.
TAATATCCCGGTCTGTATAGTCTGTATATGCCGTAACCATATCAGTTACATCTAGTGTGATCCTACCTCCCGGCGGTGTTACCGGCCTGCCACTGCCATCTGTCGGAGCGGTATAACGTACCGAAGCAGCTCCTGCTTCGACCGTAGGGAATGTACTTAATGGTCCATCAGCATTAGTAAGATTATTGTTCGGGGAACCGTAAACATCTATAAATAACGGATACCCCGGATTCACGCCATCTACAAACTCAACATATAAATCCAAAGTTGCAGCTACAGCCTTCTTCTCCGCATCTAGCTTGAAACGGAAGGCACTTTTATTTCTTGTATTCAGAAAATCAGGAGCTTCATGACTCATACCGACATATAGTCTTTGGGAAAAATCATTGTCGTACACGCCATCATAACCGACACTTCCTTCCATTGACATGACATCCGCTTGTGGATAATGCGTCACTACACTTCCCCCATTAGCCATTGTTTGAAGCATTGGCTGTGCGATGCGAATTGTGTATTTTTGTATCTCGCTTGATTTCGTTAGACGAAACCATAGAAAATGCTCACCAATATCTTCTACAATAAATTGTTTTGTTACATCAAAAGGCTGCCATGCTTGCCCGTCTTGTGAAAATTCTACCGTGGCACTGTCCGCAGAAGTTGAGGTCACTTGAATGGCTACAGGGCCTGTCGCTATATCGCCTTCTACATACGACTTGCCATCTGTGGTCATCGTAACCTGTAGTGTAGAGGTGGTACTTACCGCCATAACTGATAAACTACTAAATACAGTTTGTACTAGCAATACTATAATGGCGATAAGTGCTAATGTTTGCTTGTTTTTTTGTTGCATATTACTATCCTCCTTCATTTGTTTTCTCATAAATAGACTATATAGACACAAGGTTAAAATTAGGTTAAAAAATCAAAAATACTTTCTCATATTCATAATTTTTTATGCCGAAAATGAACTAATTGATGACACTGCTACAATCTTAATTAATAGCTGTTCATCGTCCCTTATGGTAGACTAAATTGAACTGAAAGGATGGACTCAATATGACACAACAAACGAATAAATCCGCATTATACATATTAATGTTTAGCTTATTTATTACAATGGGAGGCATTGGGATTATCATTCCTGTAATGCCTGATTATTTATTGCTTTTTGGGGTTGGCGGACAAGTACTAGGCTTCCTTATTGCTGGTTTTGCTCTCGCTCAATTTTTATTTTCTCCTATTGCAGGCGAGTTATCGGATCGTCATGGCCGAAAAATATTTATTATTATAGGTCTTGTTATTTATGGCTGTGCGCAAATTTTCTTCGGGCTTGCTACACAGGTTTGGATGCTTTTTGTCGCACGCTTTTTAGCTGGACTTGGTGCAGCACTAATCATGGCACCGACAATGGCTTATGTTGCTGATATTACAACAGTGGAGGAGCGAGGAAAAGGCATGGGGATGCTAGGCGCTGCCATGTCATTAGGCTTCACAATTGGACCTGGAATTGGTGGGTTTTTAGCAAAGGTTAACTTACATTTTCCGTTTTACATCGCAGGTGGCTTTGCGTTAGCAACTGCACTTATTTCCTATTTTGTTTTACCAAATGTAGCCGTGCAATTAAGACAGCAGATGAAAAAGGAAAACCTATTTAAACAATTAGCGAATTCCGTAAAAATGCCTTACTTCGTTGTGCTAATCGTTATTTTTACTTTTAGCTTCGGCATCGCTAATTTCCAAGCGACAATGGCCATTTATTTAGGCTATAAATTCCACTATACGCCTACAGATATTGCCATCGTATTAACTGTTGGTGGCTTTGCAGGAGTGGTTTTGCAAATGTTTGTCATCGACCGATTGTTTAAACGCTTCGGTGAAATGAAAGTCATTCTTATCAATTTATTCGTTGCAGCCATTACAATGCTTTTAATGATTTATATTAGTGGTTTCTTTATTATTTTAACTGTCGCTACACTGTTCTCAATTGCCACAACATTTATTCGCCCGGCAGTCAATACGCTCGTATCAAAGCTAGCGGGTGAAGGGCAAGGCTATGCTGCAGGTATGAATAATGCTTATATGAGCTTAGGTAATATGGTAGGACCTGCCCTTGCTGGTACTTTATTTGATTGGAATATGGATGCACCTTATATGTTCGGAACATTAATTTTACTCGCTTGCTTGCTGCTAGCCTTTATGTGGACAACACGCAAAGCCCCACATTTAATGCAGCCAAGTGAATAAACTAAGATTTATGAGCGAATTCAAGTATATTATGAGCGAATTTCGGGGCTTTCTGAGCGATTTTCCATACCTTATGAGCGAATCGTTATTTATAGCCTAAAAAAATCCGTTGTTCGGTTTTAGCAGCGCATTAAAAGCCCCTAACTATAACTTAAAGGATGACTATTATTGGAAGCGAAAAAAGTGATACAACAATGTGAGCAATGTGGAGAATCATTTACAATCGACTTTGCCACAGCTAATTTGTCTGTTCAAGTTGCACGTATCAATGGGAAAACAATTGAAAATCGTTTATTTATAGAGGCATGCCCAAATTGCGGGAAGGTTCATACTGTAGCAAGTGACAACCCAAAGGAATGGGGAAATCGCAAAATTCCTTCTCCAAAAAGGCTTATGTATGGCGTGCTATTTAGCTGTTTATTTATTATTATCGGTGCTATTCTCGCATTCTATTTTGCTGGGAGAGGAATCGCCATCATTTGGAGCTGGCTATTTCAATAATGAAAATTAATACCGATAGCAATAGTAGGAGGGATGCTAATGACAAATCCTATTACAAATGCACAACTATTAGCCAGTCAATGGTCAACAACGAAAGATTCTCGCTTTATTAATGAAGACGGCAAAGATTTTTATGACTCTTTATTAGATGTGTTTAATGCACGCGATAAAAAGCAGCAGAAAACGCAATCTGAATCGATGTTCAACATGTTCTCTTATGCTGGCTCTGTGGCGCTCGGAAAAGGACTTTTATCTGGCACACAAATACCGGAGGGCATTCATCCATTTCTTGACACGCATAATCAAAACGGTGTGACAGCAGAAAGCTTTTTACAAACAAAAATGCAAAACAGCATGCTGCAGTCACTTACTGCAGCTAAAGGCAATTTAGAGCAGCAACTGAACACCTATAAAAGCAATAGCATTATATCAACAGGACAAGTGCAAAAAATGGAAGCAAATATTGCGCTTGTTGAACAATTTCTTGTGGCTAAAAAAGAAGCGCAACAGCAGCGGGAAGTGATGCAACAATTGGCAGCAAGCAAGGGCTAAAGTAATATTTTAAAAGTCAGTTGCTTTAGCTAAATAGTTGTTTCTTTTATTGTCCTCTCGTAGTATTTACCACAAAAGATTTTCGTTGCTTTTCCTTAAGAGATACCTTTGAAACCAATGTTTCTATTGTTTTCAAAGAAAACTCCCTCTATTTTCATTTGATCAAAACGCCACATAAAAGCGTCCAAAAGCCGGCAACAGCACGGCTTGTTGGACGCCCTCCTTACCTTTTCTTCATTCCTTTTAAAAGCTGGGCAACATTTGTATCCTCTGCCTGTACAGGCTTTTGCTCTACAATCGTTGCGTCCTTTCTCGGCTTAACGAAAAAAACCCAGCCAAAACGACGTAGTGTAATATCAATAAAGAATAATAGCATACCTGCTAATAATAGCCATGTAGCAATATTTTGACGCTCCGCGCCCTTCGTTGTGAAGTCGCGGAAAATTTCGGCTGGCTCCTTCAAAATAGCACCGCCTGTTCGCTCCGTCAATTCTTCCACTAACCTGTCATTGACAGGCCTTAACTCGTACTCTGCACTGTATGGAACAGTTAAACCAGCCTGGTAAATGGCCTGCTCCTCATCAGCAATGCGGAAGAAAATAAGCCCTTGCTCTGCCTCCACCGTCGCCCTTACTTGGGATGCGGAAATCATCTCAAGTTGTGTTTCCAGCTCTTCTCCTGCTTCATTGACAGCAACAATATCTAAAAAAGCGGCCTCATTTGTCGGGTCTGTAATCATAAAGGTACCGTCTGCCTCTAAACGTACATCGTAGGCGATATCATTATAGCTTGGGAGCATTTGTGATAGCATCGTTTGCCAAAACATTCCCCAATCCTGCCATCTCGCAAAGTCGCCTGTCCATTTTCCCGTTGAATCAGACGTAAAGGCAAAAGTTTTCCCTAAGCCATATTGCCATTGCGCAAGCACAGGATCTTCCTTTGCGCTTTCTGCCACTACAATCGCTCCTTGCTTTGCTGTCGTTCCGATATAGGCATTCATCTCCGGTACACCTTGCGCGAACAACGCATTCCAGCCTGGCGCATTATAAATCGTAGGATAAAATGGATTATCCTCAATATAAGTGCGTGAAATCATCGCTGTTTCGCGCGATAAAATCGAAGGAATCATTTGCTCATCAATTACATCATAAAAGCGCCCACTTCCCATTTCACTTAGCTGTTGTAATAACGCACCATCTGCGTCACTACCAATCGCTACGGTTGATAGCGTAATGTTATTATTTTTGCCTTCTTCAATTAGCTCCTCATAATTACCAGACTGGGATTGACCATCTGTTAATAAAATAATATGTTTGCGCTGTAATTGTAAATCAGCTAAATTTTCATAGGCTAGCGATAATGAGCTATAAATTTCTGTACCACCACCCGGTGTCACCGATAATATCGTATCGACAGCATCCTCCTTGCTACCTAACGGACCTGTTTCGATAATTTCCCACGGACGGTCATCAAAGGCGATAAAGCCTAGTGTATCCTCCTCACGTAGCAATTCTACAGAACGTGCTGCCGCTTCCTTAGCAAGCTCTAGCTTATTGCCGTACATGCTCCCAGAACGGTCAAGCACAATAACAAGACCTAATGAAGGGAGCTGCTCCTTGCCCTTTATCTCCATTTCAACAGGTAATAATGCTTCAATTGGTGTTTTAAAATAGCCCCCTAAGCCAAAGCTATTTTCTCCACCAATCATCGCAAAGCCTACACCGAAGTTTTTCACAGCCTGCTCAATAACGAGCATTTTTGCTTCTCCGACTAAATGCCCTGATACATTATCAAAAATAATGGCATTATATTGCAAATAGCTTGAAAGGTCGTTTGGTAAGCTGGTAGCTGCGACCACATCGTAGTTAATAGCATGCTGGCCTAATGCAGCAGCTATTGGCGATGCCGTGTCATAGCCATTAACAATTAACAGGCGCGGCTCACTTTGTACCATCGTTATACTTGTCAGCTTATTATTTTCATAAATCGCATCTTCTCCAACTTGTACAACAGCCTCATATTTTACAAGACCTTCTGATTTCATACTATGCTTATAAGTAAAAACATTGGAGCCCTCTGTCAATTCAACTGCTTCTCGGTGAATAAGCTGGTCATTTTCGTATAATAAAAGCTCTCCTTGCCCAGCTTCGGTTGCGTAAATTTCTGTTACGAGTTGCTGTTGTTCGCCAGCATATGCAATTTGCGGTGTCACAAAGCTTTTCAATGATACGTCATTAGTCACTTTTTGCTGAAATGGCACGACATCTACGCTCATTGTAGAACCTTTGAGCTTGCTCGCAAATTCTAACACATCCCCCTTCGTTTCATTCCCATCTGTTAAGAGGACAAAGCGCGTTGCCTTTTGCGGATCAACAATTCCTGTAGCAATTTGCAAGCTTTGCTCAATATTCGTTTCACCATTATTTTTTAGTGCCGTAAACTTTGGTACTTCCTTTAAATCAGCCGCTAACATCGCTTCCGTTTGCATATTTGAAGCAAAAGAATAAATACCTACTGCTTGGTCATTTTTTTTCTCCTTTAAGCTTTCCACAATAAAATCAGTAAGCTCCTGCTCTGTTGTATTCATTGAGGCTGAACGATCAACTAAAAAAATGATTTGCTGCTCTTTAATCGGTAATAAAATATAGGGACTTGCAAGTGCAAAAACAAGACAGCTTGCTGCTACAATTCGAATCCCTAACACAACAATATGGCTTTTTTTCAGACGCTCTCGCTCTCGCCAATATGTCCAAATAAAATAAATTAATAGTGGAAGTAATAATAACAATGCAAGCGGTATATCAATTCGTAAATCCACGACGTCGTTGCACCTCCCATTCCACAATTAACAATAGTAAAGCAAGCACGATAATCCATGGCACAATGGATGATTTCGACATTTCCTCTCCACCATTATCTGGTAACGCGCCAATTGTATAGCTTGTCCCTTCTTCGATGATGCGCTCCTGTGCCTGCAATTGCACGATGAAGCGTTTCGCCTCATCAGCTGAACGCGCGATATAGGCTCCCGGCTTCATTGGGGCTGTTAAAATACCATTGGTAACAGTTGATAAGAATTCATCTTCCTGTGAATAGACAGACCAATCTCCCTGTGCTAATGCCACTACTCGTTCCTCATTCGGTGCAAAAATACCGAGTGAGCTAGAGGATTCGACTAGCTGCTGCTCCACACTCCATAAAAAGAGTGGAAAGGATGGATGCAATGGCCAATCCGTATCTTCAATATCCGCTAAAACAATAATATCTCCCTCAGAGGAAAGTTGAATAAATGGCTTCTCCCCAACGGAAGCAATCGTTTTATAGCTCTCAAAGCCCTCATACAATGCGCTTACATAGACATCTTTTAAGTCGCTAAAGGCAAATAGTGCATCATTCGTTGTCTTTACATTCCCTGCTGCTTCAAATTTTTCTGTGTCGTCCCTACCAAACAAAACGATAGGTTTTTTTGTTTGCCCTAGGAGGGATGTTTGATTCGTTACGATAATTGCATCTTTATTGTCAGCAAGTTGCAAAGCTGGAGCCATTTTGACATTTGGCTGTATTGCCTGAAATCCTTTTTGAATAAGCTGATGCAAGTTTTGATCAACTATTAGCGCCGCGCTTGCTGTTTGCAATAATGCTGTTTGCGTATTATCAACTACATAATCATCTTGCACAGCAATTTTAGCTGTCATCGTACTTGTCACCGCTAAGTTTTTAAAGGTTTTTGCAATGACTTCCTTCGGCGGTAAAGCAATTTCCTCACGAACAAGCTCTTTATTATCCGCATCATACAATGTTAATACTGCCTGTTGCTGTTCTTTCGTATCATTGCGAAGCTGCACAAGTGCCATTGCATGTTGTCCGTCTGTCGTCGCAGCAAAACGTGTAATGGCAATATTTTTTAAATCTTTGGCTGCCCCTTTCACAATCCACTGCACTGTATCTTTTTCAATTGGTAGCTGCATTTTATCAAGCGCATCCGTAAAAATATAAACCGATGTCGGCACATCTCCAATAAAGGCTTGCGCCACATCAAGTGATTTGTGCATTTGAGCTGTTTCATATGTGACTTGTAATGCTTGAATTGCCTGCTCAACCGCATTGGTATTCGTTTCCTGCTGTAATACAGCTGTTGGAGCATGCCCTGTTGTAATAAGAGTCACAGGTCTACCGTTTAATTCATGAACTAACGCTAGCATCTCCTTTTTATGTTGCTCGAATGTTGCTTGCTCTTTCCCCGCAAGCATTGTCGCTGACGTATCAACGATAAACACTACTTGTGCCCCAGCAATTTTCGATTTCGTAATAAATGGGTTCATCAAAGCAAGCATCAGTAGTAGTAATGCGAGCAATTGTAAATAGAGCAAAGCATTTTTTTGTAAGTGCTTTAAATAGGGTGATACACGCGTCTCCTGCATAATTTCTGACCAAAAAAGAGTCGAGGATACAGGCTGATCGGTATATTTTTTACGGAAGAAATAATACAGTAGGACAATAACCGGAAAGATGGCCGTCCAGCTATAAATAATTTGACTAAAGCCCATACGGCTCACCTCACCTAATCCAATGTGCTTTCAATAATTGATGGAATATGGCGTGCTGTAAGCCATCCTCCACCTTTAATTGCAATTTGCGAACACCGAAGCGATGGCAAATTGCATCAAATTGTTGCTCATGTAATAAGCGTCTTTCTGAATATGTGTCTAATACCTTTCTCGACATCGTTACATTAACATCATTTCCTGTTTCGCTATCTAAAAGTCGAACATCGCCTGCATAATGTGGGGCTAGCTCTTCCTCTGTAACAATTTGGATGATGCGTACATCTCCAGCAAAGCGTGGCAGCCGTTTCAATAACTGCTCCCATTCTTCAATAGGCTCTAGGCCATCTGTAATAATAAATAATATGGTACTATCTTTCGACAATGCTCTTAAAGCACCCTGTGCAAAGCGCTCGCTATAATTTGCCTGCTCAATTGCAGAAACGATTTGTAGAAAGGCGCGTCTATATGTGGCTCCTTTACGACGAAACGGTGGGACTAGCTCTTCCTGTAAATAAGAAAAGGAGAGTCGATCATCACGTCCAAGCACCATTAAACCTAGCGATGTGGCTATTTGCCTTGCAAAAAGCCATTTCGTCTCTGCCCCCATCGATTTTGTCGTATCTAGTAAAATATGAACACGCATTTCTTGTTCATCTAAAAAGCGTTTAATAAAATACTTTTCAGTTCTTGCGAAAACATTCCAATCTACCTGCCTAACATCGTCTCCTAAGTGATATTCACGAAAATCTGAAAAGTCGAGCGATGCCCCGAAGCGTTGCGAACGGTGCGAACCTTTATGCTGCCCACGTAATTTGGAGGCCGTTGCTACTTGGAAGCGGCCGATTTTTACGAGCCAATCTTCCGGTAAGACATATTTATTGCTCACTTGCTAACACCTTGCTGCACTTTTTCTAAAATAATGTCGATAATATCGTCTGCTGTCTTACCAGAAGCCTCCCCTTCATAATTCAACAGCATACGATGACGCAATACAGGCTTCGCAACCATCTTAATATCCGCTACTGACACATGAAAACGACCATTCATTAACGCTCGTGCCTTGGCGAGCTTAATTAAACTTTGCAATCCACGAGGACCGCTGCCATACAACGCATATTGCTTTACTTCCTCAAGGGCAAATTCACCTTCTGGATGCGTCGCCACAATAAGCTCTGTTGCATACTCTAGCATCTCCTCAGCTACCAATACTTCCTTGACCATATGCTGTGCCTCAACAAGCTGCTGTGCATCCATTATTTTTCGTAAACTAATTTCTGCAGCGCCAGTTGTGCGTTTCATAATTTCCATTAACTCTTGCTTCGATGGATAGGGTACGAGTATTTTACAGAGGAAACGGTCCATTTGTGCCTCTGGCAGTGGATATGTCCCTTCCATTTCAATCGGGTTTTGGGTAGCCAAAACGAAAAACGGCTTAGCCATCTTTTTCGTATCTCCTAAAATCGTTACCGTTTTTTCACCCATCGCCTCCAGCAAGGCACTTTGCGTTTTCGGTGTTGCACGGTTAATTTCATCTGCTAACACCATTTGACTAAAAATAGGACCTGGCTGAAAAATAAATTGCTGTTTGCCATCTGGCGTTCGTTCAATCATGCTCGTTCCTGTAATGTCTGCGGGCATTAAATCTGGCGTAAACTGAATACGTGAAAATGACAAATCTAGAACCTCTGAAATTGTGCGGATTAACATCGTTTTCCCTAAGCCTGGCAAACCTTCTAGCAATGCATGACCATCTGCTAGCACTGCATATAATGTATAGTCAATCGCTTCCTCCTGACCGACAATAAAGCGATGAATTTCTTCCTTTACTTGCTGTAATTTTTTACTCATTTCCGTGTACTGCTGTTCTGAAAATGCCATGAAAATTCCTCCTAGCGCGACTCGATTGACGTAAAATAGGATTGTACAACTGACTGTAAATCTTTTGGTAATTGCAAACGCTCTGAGCTTTCTAAATAGCTATCTTTATACGTGCCAATCACCTCTTCATATGGGCGAACCGTTCCTTTCACAACAGGACCATCTGCCTCTTGCTCTGAAACATGCGAACCTTGACCTAATGCACCACCATCAACAGTTGTCTCGCCTTGTCCCCCTATTCGATTAGGGATTGTTAATAAATCTCGGCTTCCTTGACCCGTTCCTGCACCAGAGCCTTGGCCTTGACCCTGTCCTTGACCTTGTCCCTGTCCTTGTCCTTGACCTTGTCCCTGTCCTTGTCCTTGACCTTGTCCCTGACCCTGTCCTTGTCCTTGACCCTGTCCTTGTCCCTGACCCTGTCCTTGTTGACCTGACTGCCCCTGCTGACCAGATTGGCCTTGTTGCCCTGGCTGTCCCGCTTGACCTTGTTGACCAGCCTGACCTTGTTGGTTGTTTTGATTTGCAGCATTCGCATTGGAATTATTTGCTGCTGCAATTGCATTTTGTAGCGATTTACTTAAAGGTTTTCCTAGATTCCCCATCGCAGCCTGTGTAGCGTTGGCGTTTTTCGTCAATTGCTGTTGTGTTTGTGCCAGCTCCTTCAACTGTTCTACCTCTTGAGCGGTTAAGCCATCGCTTGCATCGCCAGCATTTTGTGCAGCTGTCTGCTTATCCTTTAGTTGCTGCTCCTTTAGCGCCAGCTCTTTTTGCTTTTTCACCATCTCATGCAAAGCTTCCTCCGCCGTCGTCGCTTCTTTCAATTTATTTTGCAATTCCTTCAATTGCTCTTTTACTTCTTTTGACTCTGCTTTTTTTTCCAACTGCGCAACTTCTTTTTTAATATCCTCTATTACTGCTTGCTCTTTTTCCACTTCAATCGCTTCCATTTGTGACTTGGCAGGGAACATATACATCACAGCCAGTAAACAAACAGTAACGATAACGCCAATTAGCGCTTTCGGGCGAAACAATTGCTTTTCGCGTTGCTTAAATGCCGCAAATGCTTGCTCCATATTGCGTATCGCCTTTTGCAGCAATGATTGCACAAGCGGCTCCTGGTCATTTTTAAAAGATAGCGACGTCACAAGTTCATTATGAGCAAAATAACTATCTAGCTTAAACAAAGCCTCCTGTTCACGTACCCGCTTCCACCAAATGATGATAAGCGTTACAATAAAACAGGCAACAAACGCTAAAAAAGCTGTTTGGCGATAATACGGCCAGACGAACAATCTTGAAATAATCATGATTGAAGCGCTCGCAAGCAATGCAAAAAACAAGCCATATTGCGCAAGCGGTATGCTTTTTTCTAGTCGTAAACTTCTTTTTGCACGTTGAATATAGCTTCGTAATTGCTTACGCTGCTCCATGTCCATTCCTCCTTATCGATTGCTCTTCATATTGGCACGCAATTTTTTGATTGCAACCGTTAAAGTAAATAAAATAATCACACTATAAAAAATTAAATACGTTACCCAAACAGGTAGCTTAATGCCTGACAATTCCGCTAATTGTCTGCCCATTTCTGGCTCAATTAATGTCAGTATTAAAGCACCGGGATTAATTGCTGCCCATAAATAAGCCATAAAGGAACTCGATGTGCCTGTTGGGACCATCATTTGACTAAACGCAATCGTGACGAAGAAGAAAAATGCTGTTATGCCTCCTAAAAAAATGATGGAGCCATATGTAGCAATCATCGCGACAATTGTTTTTTTCGTAATTGTCGAAAACATCACGCCGATACTACCAACTGCTATAACTGTTAATAAATAAAACAAAAAGATAGAAGCAATTTGCGATGGCGATACACCACCAAATAAGAAAACTAGGCTATATAAAGGCAAGCCTGCAATAAGCATTAATACAAGAAACGACACTGATGATAATAATTTACCTACTACAATTTGCGTGGAGCTTTGTGTTGTCGTTAATAAAATATTTAATGTTTGCTTTTCTCGTTCACTGCTAATTGCACCTGCTGTTAAGCTCGGTGTAATAAATAAAACAAGCGCCATTTGAATAATTGTTAGCACGGCAAACATCGCAAAGCTCGTATCAGGTCTGAAGAAGCCCTTGCCTGTAAAGCCTGTTGTAATTAATAGGAAGCCTGCAATAAAAATCACTAATACTGCCAAATAAAACATTAAACCTGAGAAGCTTTTAAAGGAACGGAAGCGCAATTTCAGCTCCTTTACAAATACTGGATTATATAAGCGTTCCATCACTCTGCATCCGCTCCTTTCGTAATTGCCATGAAGACATCCTCCAAGTCTTTTTCTTCTTCCGTTAAAGCATAAATCGGTAAATCTGCTAAAATTGCCTTCTTTAGCAATGCTACCTGCTCCGCATCAGTTCCTCGGTAATTAAATTCAAGTTCCAGCTTACTTTCAATAATATCAATTGTAGAAATTTGCGGGTCTTCCTCTAAAAAAGCACGCACTTCATTTAGACGGTCCGTCACTTTTACCACAATGCGCTTTTCACCCTGTAGCTGCGCTTGAATTGTCGCTACATTTCCATGTGCAATCAGCTTCCCATTATCAATTACACCGATTTCATCACACATTTCCGCCAGCTCAGGTAATATATGCGAGGAAATTAAAATTGTCTTCCCCATCGTTTTTAAATTGCGCAAAATATCGCGCATTTCCACTCTTGCACGTGGGTCTAGTCCAGATGCCGGTTCATCTAAAATAAGCACCTTAGGGTCATGAATTAAGGCTCTTGCTAAACATAATCGCTGCTTCATACCACGCGATAATAAGTCAACATATTCATAGCGCTTGCTCGTTAAATTGACCAGCTCTAATAGCTGTGGAATTAACAGCGCACGCTCCGCTACCTGAATGCCGTAGCTTGCACCATAAAAGTCTAAATATTCATCTACCTTTAACTGGTCATATACACCAAAAAAGTCTGGCATATAGCCAATTTGCTTACGCACCTCCTTCGGTTCCTTTACGACGCTCTTTCCATTAATAATAGCATCTCCCGAAGTAGGTGAAAGCAATGTTGCTAAAATGGAGAAGGTTGTTGATTTACCTGCGCCATTTGCGCCTACAAAACCGAACACAGTTCCCTCTGCTAATGACAAATTTAATTGATCTAAAGCGATAAAGGAGCCGTATTTTTTCGTCAAATTTTGAATCTCAATCATTATTTCGCCACTCCCTTCAGCTCAACATTCGGTAATGTCGTTTCAAGTGCCCCCTGATTAGTTGAAAATGCAAGCTCTAAACGAATTTCACCAATTTCATTAATGTAATCGTCAGCATTGGCTGTTATTGCCGTACGCGCTTCTTCCAAAGGCTCATAGGCATTTGTGCTGTTATTCCAAACCGTTAGCTTCATATTAATCGTATCTTTATTAGCAATATGAATTTCATCTAGTCGCTCAATATGCTGCATAAAATTATGTGGCAATGAAACGATTAATTCATACGTGCCATCAGATAAATACCATTTATTCACTTGTTTATCATATAGCTCGTAATAGCCATTTACCGCTAGAGGAAGTAGCTCATAATTTAAGTTACTTTGCTTTATTGTAAATGGTCCTGATAACTCTACTTTACCTTCAAAGGGCTGTACGAAATAAGAAATCGTCGACATATTAGCACCAGTCTCAAGCTCAACACCTACAAGTGCTTGCTCTGCCCATGCGCTAATGATCGGTTGCTCCTCTTGTTCAGTTACAGTACTTGTCATCGCTTGTAAACGCTCAATTCGAATAGGGTCTATATCCTCTTTCGCTGTTGGATAAGTATAATTATATCGGTTGTAGTAGGTCGGCTTTTGCAATGTTGTTAATTTCACATCTTTGTCGACAGTAAGCGTACCATTCGCTTCAATATCACCTAAATTTACTACCTTTAAGCCCGAATGTAGCATTACATCCTTTAAATCAAATGGGAAATTATTTTTAATTGTCCCTGTAATTTTTTCATTTTTTAAAGTTAAATCAATATCCATTTTTCCAACATCTTGCGCAGTTGTTGTACCCATAAATGATTGTACAGACCAATAGCTTAAATTGCGCATTGTTAACGTCGTACCATCTGCGTGTTCCTTAATATACGAGTTTTCATATAAATTACCTGAACGACCACCTGCAAAACCACCACCATAATTGCGCATAGCAATTGCCGATGTATTATTATTTGTATTGACGACAAAATCACCACTACGATTTGTTAAGATGGATTCGATATAGTAACCATTTAAACTATTATCCTCGTTTACTTTATAAACGGCAGATTGCTGTACTTGCGGCTGCATAATACGCCCCTGTGCCCCTATAATGAAGAGCGCTATTGACACAACAACAGATATTACAGGAATAACCCACCAAGCATGTTCACGCTTATCAAATTTTCTTAAAATAAAGTAAAGAATAGGCCCAATTAAAATAATATAAATAACAATGACAATCAATGTGAAGCCCATTGAAACCTCAAATGATGGGAATAATTCGTTCACTGAGCGTAAGTCATACATAATTTGTTCAAATGGTGATTGATAATACATTCCCGAATTATAATTAGAAAACTTCTGAATGTTTAACATTTTCGCCGTTAATGCTGCGTAGCCATCCATCGATGCAAGTGGTTGGTCTCCTAATGAAAACGCTGTTTGAATTACTTCACCACTACCAACTTTTTTCCTAGCAGCTAAAACTGTTCCTTCATCCGCAAGCACAGCAGTACTATCATTATTTAGAGTATTTGCATATGCTTGAATTGAATCTGTAAAAGTTCCACCATTTGATAATGTTGACAATGTCTCTGCCGAAACCGTCAGCATTTCATTCGATAATGTTAATGGCAAATAATCTTGAAAAATGCCTGCCGCCGTATTTATTTGCTCCATCGCACCAATCACAAGTGTGCCGCCATCCTGCACCCACTTTAACAATGCTTGCTGCTGCTTTTGTGATAAATCTGCAACGGACACTTCATCCAAGACAATAATATTGGCCATCGCTAAGCCCAATGCATCCTCAGGCAATGAATACCCTTTGATTTGATTCAAGTGTATTACTTCCGTTTGATAGTTTGGTGAAAATTGCGATAGTTTTAAATATTCACTTAAGCGATCACTGCTATCCGTTACAGTAAAAACAAATGTCGACATCGGGTCTAAAAAATTCGTTTGTAGTCGCTTTGTTCCTTTATATTTTATTTTCTTATCCTTTTCAATCCCGCCTTCAAAAAAGGTGAATATTTCTTCCTCAGAATAACTATAATCTGATAAGCCATTCAAATATAATTCAAATGTCTTTTCCTCACCACTTGCTATCGAAATAGGGATAACAAGGGCTGAGGCTGCTTCATAGGAATACGACGCATTGACAACCATATCCCCGTTGAAATCATCTCCAGTATTTTTAACTGTTACATATAAAGGTGCAGGCTGCATATGCTTCGCCTTACCGTTAATGCCTGCCTTCGCATCCACCTCTAAAGCTGGTGCCGCGCTAGCTTGTCCAGCTGGTAAAAGCAAGCTAACCATCAGCATCACTACGAGTATGTATGCCGCTATTTTTACACGTCTCAAAAGCTCAACCCCTCTTCATATTCATTGGTTACTATCAATAATTATACGTTTTTAAACCCCATTAGTTCCAATTATTATGAAATTTTCAGAAATTCTTAAGAAAAGCTTCATTTTCATAATGAAAATAACGAATTGGTATTTATATTATTAGACGAACGGTGAAGTACTTTGTTACATGAGGAAAAGTAGAAGCACAAAAAAATATCATGAAAAACGTCCCAAAAGCCAGCTACTGAAAGGCTTTTGGGACGCTACGAGAAGTGTTGATTCAGCTTCCAAACAAGTTTTGAAGTTTTATGAGCAAATTTAAGTGTTTTACGAGCGAATTTTCATAGTTTATGAGCGAATCGCTACTTTGGACCTAAAAAAGTGCCGCTGTTCAAAGAAAACTAACCGTACATTTTATCAAAACATCATTAAAAGCGTCCAAAATGTCAGAATTACACATCGTAAAAATACCTATAGACATCTTCTAAATTTTGTTTACTACGATTGACTGAATTAATTTGTGCACCATTTTTTAATAGCCATTCAAGATATTTTTCCATACTATATGCTGGGTCTGTAAGTAGAAGTTTGCCATTCATTTGGAAAGGAAGTTGAATATTTTCTAGCAGTTGCTCTATGCTGTGATTATATGAAAATTCAATTTCATACCGTGCATCTATGCTTGATATAATATCCTTTGTAAACAATTCCCCATCTTTAATAAACCAAATTGTATTTGTTAAATCCTCTAATATATCCAAATTGTGTGTTGATATAAAAATACTTATTCCTTGTGAATGTAATGTGCGAATTAATTGTTTTAACTCAATAATACTCGTTGGATCAAGCCCGTTAAATGGCTCATCCATTAAAATAATAAGTGGCTTCGTTAATATGCTTAAAGCAATGAATAGATGCTGTCTCATTCCGTAGGAGTATGATTTCACAGGCTGATTGACATAGGAACGCATACCGATTAAATCAATGACCTCATTTATTTCCTTTTGCCCTAAGTTATAAATATTTGCTACAAAAGATAAATGGTCATAGCCAGTTAGGTGCATATATAAGTAATTATCACTCGGTAAAAAAGAAACATATTTAAAAAAATCAGGCTGAGTATTAGGGATATCTTTCACTGTAATTTTGCCATTTTCAATATCCTCTAATGCAAGTATAGAGCGCATTAAAGTAGTTTTCCCTGCTCCATTCGGCCCAACGAGACCGATAATTTCTCCTGCATTGATAAAAAAGGAGATATTTTGTAGGACAGTTTTGTTTTTATACTTTTTTACCAATTCATTGACTTGTAATACCATTATAATGCCCCCTTCCTGCTAGATAGAAGTCCTATACAAAACAGTATGCTTCCGCCAATCAGCAAAATAATACTCCCATTAAGGTAATTCACTTTTGTATCATTTGCCAAAATAGATTTCCAACCATCCACAATATTCCATGTATCGAAATAAACGAACGGATTGATGTGCATACCGTTCATAGCAATATAATGGTTTGCCAAAAAATAACCTATAGCTACTACAATTATTGTCATAATAATTGTGGCATAATGATTTTTCATCCATTTTCCAATCAAGCTAAACAAGCTATTTAAAAAGAAAATTTGCGCAACAATTAACAAACTACTTCTTAAAATTAATGTGGATAAATTTTCAAAGTAAAAAGAGGTGTCATCTATTATTGAATAAAAATAATTATCGTGAATTTTATCCGTTGCATAGACTAAAATAGGATATTCATATTCGCCTAAACCACCAATCATAGTGCTTAGGAAGAAGATACAAGCACCACTTATCAATAACAAGCTATAAGCAATTACAATATTATACAACCATTTCGTCATATAAATGTATTTGTAGCGAATCGGCTTCGTAGCTAAAAAATTAATTGACAGATTCCATTGCCTTTCATCAGACATTGCTGTCCATAGTAATAGCACGAAAATGGCTAACACGAATAGCATGATGTTCCAATCTAAATATTTATAGATGGAAAATAAGCTACTATTTCCGTATTTTGTATTTCTCTCCTCCAAGAGATGCAATGCTTTATACTGATCACTACTAGTTGCATTGCTTGGAGTATTAAAATTAGAAATCCATTGATGCCCAAGTGGCCATGCTGTTATTCCTTTTTCATCTAAAATATTTTGCTGTTCTTCAGATGCCATCACAGTTACAGTCCATAATGCACCATCTATTTCTTTATATGTTGGTGCATCTAATGACTTCAATGCTGCCCTAAATTTTTCAGGGAAATCATGAGAATCAATCTCGCTTTTTAAATTTTCCAACATATTGTAGCTATCACTCAAATCATTAACGATAGCAGTATAAGGATTTTTCTCTAAAGCTTCTATTTCTTCACCTGATTGCAGTTGCATTTCCTTTTCCAATTCAAAATCCTCTTCAGATATTTCCCAACTTGTACGAAGTTCGATTAAGAAGTTTTGGAAACCTTCAATTGTGCTCAATGCCTTTATAGGAATTGCTTGAAATTGCTGATTCACTACAACGACAGTACCACCCATAATACCAAATAACAGGATGAGTGTTAATAGAATATGCCCTTTACGTTTCTTTTTCAAATGTTCAAATTGGATAAGCTTCCACCTATTTTGGAAGTGGTATTGTTTTTTGTTCATATAAAAAGTAGCTATTTTGAAAGGAATCCATTGCGATTTCATAACTGGATAAGAAATAATAAAACTTAAGATAAGTAAGGTAAACATCCCTATTAAATAGCTAATATAACGATGGGTAGTCAATAAATTTGCTTCATATGAGATTAGTAAGTGAATTGGGTTAATCATATAAAAACCATAATGTAGTGAAGTAACATAGCCGATAATCAGTAGCATACTTATAAACGCTAAGGTCATGCCTAAAGAAACACGCTGTTTTAGTAAACAAATTGCCAAAATTAATAATAATACAACAAAAAAACTCCAGCTAATCGGAAGGAAAACTAACCACTTCCATACAGGTACCATGATGATAGAAGTCCCAACAGCTACTTCAATTGGGTAATAAAGCGTATTTATATTGCCCATGATGAGTGGTGGCAATAATGATAAAGCGCCTGCTACCACTATGTACATAATCATAGCTAGTAAAAAAGGAATTAAGTAACTATAATGTGCTACTGTAGAAGATAAAGAATTCATTTTAAAAAAATCGAATAATCGATTCTCCCTATCAAACAAATATTTATAGCAAAAAATGAGCAGAAATAATAAGGCTGTCACAGGGCTGAATAATAGTTGGAATAGCTGTTTTGTAAACAATGCTGTGTTAAATGGTGCCATTTGCTCCGTGTAAGGCAAACCATGTTCTATCAATTTTTCGGCCTTCCGTTGTTCAATTTCTAATAAATTTTTATTATTGTAAGGAATGGAATCAAGATGAATATACTTTTCATATTCATTTATATAGGCTAGATGTGCTGAAGCAATTTCTAAATCATTTTCCTTAAGCTTGTTTGAAATTTCCTTTAAGTGCTCCTCCTGTATTAGCAAACTCGCTAGTGATTGTCGCTGCTCTGCTGTTAAGCCAACATGCCTTTCTTTGCCAAGCGCCCTCCCAATTAAAAAATCCACAGTGATTTTTCGATTTTGAAAGGTTTCTTCTAGCTCTCGCTGAGTTGTTCCTGATTGAGTCTGATTAATGATGAATAAAGAAATGATTAATACAATGATTATGATTGGTAGAAATAAAGTATATTTGCTTTTCATGATTCCCTTCATAATAAAATGGACCACAGCTTTCATTTATTCCCCCCCGGATTTTTTAGCTATTTATAAAACATCCCCTTTAAGCTATGTTGTTTGACAATAATGAATACTTAAAGAGGATATTAAAAGTTTAATCGTTTATAAATTAATCAAATTCTAGAACGTATGGTTCTACATGTGGACCTGCAGAGATGTAACCCTCTAAAATATATCGTCCATATATATCTATTTTACCGTTATAATAAATATAGCCTGAATATGTTTTTCCATTTCTAGACTCAGTTACCCATAGGGCTGTTGTATATGTTGTTAGAGTTCTTGAAACGAAAATTGTATCTGCTACTGGCGCTATTTCCTGCTCTAAATTTTCAGAAGCTTGAACGCTTAAAAGTGTTGTAGGCACGCTGAATGTGAAGGCTGTGATTAAACTCAAACTTAACATTTTAAATTTTCTCATAAATTCTCCTCCATACATTGATAATTTTCAAAACTTAAAATTTTCATTAAAGTGATGAATATTGGCCAAAAATTCCCACAGCCCGATATTCCCATATAAATACTTTTTTGTCAATATAAAAACATTTTTAATGGGCATATATTTTATCAAAACTCCACTGAAATCCTTTGAGATTTTGTGAGCGAATTTAAGTGTTTTACGAGCGAATTTTCATAGTTTATGAGCGAATCGCTACTTTGGACCTAAAAAAGTGCCGCTGTTCAAAAAACTAACCGCATATTTTATCAAAACATCATTAAAAGCGTCCAAAATGCTGGCTATTGCACGGCATTTTGGACGCTTTCTCACTTATATTCATATAAGCATCTTGCATGGTCTTGCACGACTTCTACAAATGCAGCTACTTGGCGCAACTCAAAGGAAGATTCATAGCCAATCAACCATGTATCTCGTGTTAGCCCTAAATCGTTTTCTGTATTTGTTAACGGCATTTTGTTCATATGCTCCGCGCCATTCAGTGTAATGGATGGCAATATTGCGTAACCAATACCGTTCATTACCATTTGCTTGCATGTCTCAATTTGGTCGACGACAATTTGATGGCGGGGATTGGAATGAAAATGTCGCTGCCACCATTGCTGAATTTCCTGATAGTAATTTGAGTCACTTTTAAATTGGATGAATGGGCGGTCTGTCGTTTCAATTTCCTTTAAGTTCGTAATCTCAGTATCCACAAAATACATCATGTCTCGGAATAAATGCAGTTTTTTGCCCTTCCAATCAACTTGCCCACGTACAATGCCAACATGTGCCTCGCCCTCATAAAGCGCCTTCACAATTTCTGAGCTCCAACCTGTCATTAACGAAATTTTCGCATCTGGATATTGAGTGACAAAATCCTTCAACACTTTCGGTAGCCAATTTTGCCCTACAATAGATGCACAAGCGATTTTTAACGTACCATGGACTTTCGAATTTAGTGCCTGAATCATTTCGAAAATTTCCTCTCGCTTCGCAATTGAATCAATCGCATATTGAATAACAAGCTCACCAGCCGGTGTCGGGGATAAGCCTTTTGGAGAACGCAAAAATAGCTGTATGCCCCAATCTTTTTCAATCGACTGTAGTCTTTGAGATAGTGCTGGCTGCGTTAAAAATAAACGCTCTGCCGCTTTTCTCATGTTGCGCTCCTCCGCTAATATTTTAATAATTTCAGCCTCCGTCGCGGTCATCGTTTCACCCCTAATTCTTTAAGTAGACTTATAGGGGGTGTCAGGAAAACTTTCTCTCCCGACACCCCCGATTTCTGCCTATATTTCACTTGAATAGATATGTTTTTTTAATTGTTTTAAAATAACTCGGCGCGTCATAATGCCGGCAAATGTCCCATCTTCCTCTATTACACATAGAAAAGCATGATTAATTACTAAATCTAATGCTCGTCGAAATGTATCCGTTATTTTTAAATAGGCAACGTCTTGATCCATGACATCCTCTACTCGAATTGACCCAAGTCGATCATATTCAATACGCTCTAGTCCCAAAATTTCCTCTGTAATCATCTTCGTACTAAGCAAACCTTGTAATCGGTATTTCACATCTAACACTGGCACCGATGAATAACCTGTTTTTGTCAAAACTAACAGGGCATGCTCTGCACTGTTGCCACTTTGAACATGCGCAACCTTTTCCGCCGGAATGACTAATTCAGCAATTGGCATCTCAAGTATAGCTTTATTATTAATTGAAATCATGACATCATAACTCCTTTTTGCGTTCTTTCACTAGAATCGCACCCTTACTACTATCATATCACACTTTATTTCATTATGACTATGTGAAGGTCGGAGAAGTTGCCATGTAAAAATAGGATGTCTGAAAAGCAGCGTGTTAGGTTGCTTTTCAGACATCCCCTCAGTAAGAGCCAGTAGTTGCCCAGTAATAAAATATAATAATGCCTAGAAACAGGTTCATAATAAAATACATAACGATAATCGGATTTAAAAGAAATGGATGGTCTTTTATTGCCTCATTTATTGGCGTGTCTTCAATAGTAGACTGTCTTTCCGTTTCTTTTGCAATACGCACCGTTGCATAATAACTCCAAGCAAGCAAGAGTACACCGACAAAAATAGCTGGATAAAGCCACATGCCCAACAGAAACACTCCTTTCGTTTCATTTAGTATGAGCTTATCCAGCTAAAATTTATTCAATTTTCAAAGTAGGTCTAAAGTGTTAATTCTCACCTAAAACGGAAATTGATTTAACCACGCGCCACCATCTAAAGTGACACATTCACCGTTCATATACGCTGCTTTATCAGATAATATAAATGTCGCTAAATTAGCAATTTCTTCTGGCGTGCCAAGACGTTTTAATGGTACAGATTCAATTGTACGTCGTGCTTGCTCCTCCGATTCCCAAAGCTTATCAGCTCCACCCGTGCGTTCAATTGGTCCTGGGGCAATGGCATTTACGCGAATGCCATATTGTCCCCCCCATTCAACTGCTAGAGAGCGCGTTAATGATAAGACACCTGCTTTAGCAGCAGCGGAATGAATAACCCCTGCACCTGCTCCCCATGCGTACGTTGCAACCATATTTAGAATGGAGCCTTTAATATTATTTTCAATCCAGTAGCGACCTAGTTCAGAGGAACAATAAAAAGTACCATTTAATACAATATCGATTACTGCCTTCCAGCCATTTGGTGATAAATTTTCAGCTCTCACTAAAAAATTCCCCGCCGCATTATTAACAAGTCCATCTACCTGTCCAAATTTTTCAATTGAGAAGGACAACATTGCCTTCACATGCTCCGGCTCGCGAACATCCATTTGAAATATTTCGATAGTGTCGCCAAAGCCTTTTATTTCTTCCTTTGCCTTTGTTAAGCGCTCTACATCTCGTCCTGTAATAATGACATTTGCCCCATCTTGTACAAATTGCTTTGCCATAGCTAGCCCCATCCCACTAGAGCCACCTGTAATAATAATTGTTTTATGCTGTAACATACATACGCCCCCTTGTAATAGATAATGAATGAATTATCATTCATATTTTGTGCAACAAAAAATTTATTTGCTACACTTACTTATATATTACTACGGGCAAATCCAAAAATATACTGCAATTATCAATTATGCCTCAGCTAACTCTTACTCAGATTTTTTGAGCTAAATTGGTGGAAGACCACCTCCACATATGTCAGCAGTTAACTGACCTGCATCACGCAGCCTTTCTTCAAAATCTGTGACATCCGCCGGAGCTTATGCTCACTTAGTCGTTATGCTAGTATGCGATGTTCTTAGATTGGTTCCTCTTTGATAGCGGGTGTTTGGACACACATTGAAATTGATTTTATCTCGTTGCAGAATACATGTGTTGAAAGAAGTTAAAGCTAGGCCTATCTCATTTGAAATTTGTCTGCCTAGCTTTATTATTGCTTTTAAATTGAACAGTTTAGTGAAAATATTGCTCCACTATTTGCTCAGCTGGTAATGGGCGGTTGTACAAGTAGCCCTGCACTTTTTGACAGTTGCTTTCCCTTAAAAATTGCTCCTGTGCAGTTTCCTCTACGCCTTCAGCAATCACTTCTAGCCCTAGGTTTTGGGCTAATAAAATAATTGTTTCGACAATCGCTTTATTTTTTTGATCCTTCTCAATATCTGTAATAAACGACTGATCTATTTTGATAATATCGATTGGATACTCCTTTAAATAGCTGAGCGATGAATAGCCTGTACCAAAGTCATCAACCGATACATATACACCGAGCTCTTTTAAGCGACGTAAAATAGATGTTGTTTCATATAAATCTGACATGGAGCTTTCCGTAATTTCAAGTTCTAAATAGCGTGGTTCAATATTATACTCTGTTAATAATGCTGCAACGCGATTTACAAAATCCTTTTGCTTGAACTGCTTTGGTGAAATATTAACAGCGATGCGCACCGGTTTAAAGCCACACTCTCGCCACTCTTTTTGATATCGGCAAACGCGTTCTAAAACCCACTCACCAATACTAATAATCAGACCAGAAGATTCAGCAATTGGAATAAATTGAGCTGGTGATACCATACCAAATTTCCTATTTTTCCAGCGGATAAGTGCTTCAAAGCTATCAATTTTATTTGTTTCTAAATTCACTTGTGGCTGAAAATAAATCGTAAATTCGTTTAATTCAATTGCTCTGTGTAAATGGGCTTCCATTAGAGCTTCGTTAGGGAAATAATGATTTAATTCCTCACTATAATAACAATAATGTCCTCTTCCATTATTTTTCATATAGAACAAAGCTTGATCAGCTTGATGAAGCAATATATCTAAATCTCTTTCTTCAATTGTCGCTAAGGAGATTCCTACTGAAGCAGTAATAAAATATTCTTGATTATCTACAATAAACGGCTCTTGCAAACTTTGTAAAATATTGTATGCAATCGTCTCTACTTCATCTAACTCTTCATAATGGAAAATGATTACAAACTCATCCCCATTATGTCGAAACACTTCACAATACTCACTACGCAAGCCTTTAAAGCGTTCACTAACCTCAAATAATAATTGATCTGAGCGCTGTTTGCCTAAAGATTCGTTAAATTTTTTAAAGCGGTCTAAATCCACAAGTAGTAATGCAATATTCGATGTTTTTTTGAAATTATCATCATCTGTCCATTGCTTATTTAGTGCACGTCGATTGTAAAGCTCTGTTAATTCATCGTAATAGGCTGAGCCCATAATATGCAAACTTTGTTCATCTATAATCGGTGATGCAACTAAAGAGCGCATAATAACAACAATGTATTCCTCGTCCTGCTCTATAATTGTTTGTAATACAACCGCTATTTCTGCATCATCAATTCTAATTCTTTTTATTTCTTGGTCATTTTGTAAAATGAACTGCTTTACTTCAGGCCAATTTATTTGATGAAAAAACTGCTCGGCATCCATTCCCTCGTTAAATGAACAATTAAATAAATGGACTGCTTTACAATTCGCACACTGAACAACATATTGTTGCTCAGTATGTTGTAAAACTACAATTGCATCAAATGGATTTAGTTGAATAATTCTTTCGAGCAAATTGCTCATATTCTGCTTCATCATGTTGTTCTCGAATCCTCCAGACAAATGTTATTTCGCGTCTGCCTATTCCTCAAGTTTGACTGTACCAATCGCTTCTTTTAAAAATAGCTCCTGACTGTTAATGCGCTCTACGCCCGTATATCCTTCTTTATAATGATATTTGCCATTTGCATCTTGAATACGCGCCTTTTGATTATCTTCTAATTGCAAGTCCATAATATCCATAATGCGTTGTTTAATATCCATTGAATAAATTGGGAATAAAATTTCTACACGATTCACCATATTGCGCGTCATCATATCTGCAGACGATAAAAATAGTTTGTTTTCCCCGTTGTGATGGAACCAAAAAATGCGTGAATGCTCTAAAAAGCGTCCGACAATACTCGTTACGCAAATATTTTCGCTCACACCTTTTATTCCTGGACGCAAGCAGCAAATACCACGAATAATTAACTCAATTTTCACTCCCGCTATTGAAGCCTCATAAAGCTTCACCATTAAGTCCTTATCTGTTAATGAATTCATTTTCGCTTTTATAGAGCCGTTGCCGTACTTTTTATGACTACGGATTTCCTCATCAATTAACTTAATAAATTCATCTCGAATATCATAAGGCGATACAACTAAATGATGGAATTGTGGCTTTTCCGTATAACCGCTTAAATAATTAAAGAAGTTCGTTGCATCAATACCGAATTCTTTATGCGATGTAATAATGCCCATATCCGTATAAATTTTAGCTGTTGCGTCATTGTAGTTTCCTGTTCCTAAATGCACAAAGCGCTCAATTTTCCCAAGTCGTCTGCGCACAACCAATGTAATTTTAGAATGGGTTTTTAAATTATTCATCCCATAAATAACTAAGCAGCCTGCCTGCTCAAGTAACTTTGCCCAATGCACATTATTTTCCTCATCAAAGCGAGCTTTTAACTCTACTAAAACTGTTACCTGCTTGCCGTTTTCTGCGGCCTGCTTCAACGCTTGAATAACTGGAGAGTTTCCACTTACTCGATACAATGTTTGTTTAATTGCTAGAACGGATGGGTCATTCGCTGCTTCTGTAATAAAATCAACAATCGGCACAAATGATTCATACGGATGATGGAAAAATAAATCTTGCACTAGAGCCTTTTCGAATAAATTCTCCTCGGAGCTTAAATCCTGTGGTGGCTGTGGAATAAAGCTTTCGTACATTAAATGTTCGCGCCCCTCAGAAATAGCTTTAACAAAGGAAAACATAAATGTTAAATCAAGTGGTCCGTCAATTTTAAATACGTCAGATTCTTCGATTTCAAATTCCTCTAATAAATATTCAAGCACATCGTCAGCCATTTCACCATCTCGAACTTCTAGACGGCTTCCAACTCCCCACTTGCGCTTCTTCAACTCTTTTTCGATTTCCACTAATAAGTCTTGTGCGCCTTCTTCGTGAATTGTTAAATCCGCATTACGAGTTAAACGGAAAGCCTGTGAGGATTTCACTTTGTAGCCATAGAACAGCTTATCAATTTGGCTCATAATCACATCTTCAAGCAAGACATACACCGTCTCACCATTATTGCTAGGTACTTGAATAACACGTTCTAACACAGATGGCACTTGAACGATGGCAACTTTATCGAAATGCTCCAACTCTGTATCATTGTTATTTTCTAGCATAACAAGCAGGTTTTGTGTACGACCTAAAAGAGTTGGAAAAGGACGATAAGCATCTACTGCAACTGGTGTCAGTACAGGGAAAATCGTTTCTTCGAATAGCTCATGAATGTATTTCTTTTGCTCACTAGTCAATAACTTTAAATCGCGAATAAAAACATTTTCTTTCGACAGCAGCTCATCAATTAGGTGGCGATACACTTCCATTTGACGACGAACCAATGCCTGTGTGCGCTCGGCAATTTTTGTTAATTGCTCTTTAGGTGTTAAACCAGATTTATTCTCTGCCTTATGAAAACCTGCTCTTACTTGATCTTGCAGACCTGCTACACGCACCATAAAAAACTCATCCAAGTTAGAACTAAAAATGGCTAAAAATTTTAAACGTTCAAGTAGTGGGTTCGTAATATCTTCTGCTTCTTCTAGTACACGTTCATTAAATGCTAGCCAACTTAACTCGCGATTATTATAATATTCAGGCTTGCTAATCTCTTCAAGTAAAGCTTCGTTCGATATGTTAGTATCTACATTTTCATGATTATTATTCATTTGCTCTGTACTAAAATTTGCTGGCATTATTCGTTCCACCCTTCCACTTCAAATTTAATTTTTAAATCGCACTTAAATAAGCGTTCAAGATGCTTTTTATGTCTATTCGCTTGATATTCCTCTGCAACAGCGTTTCTCTTTGTTGTGACGATACAGACGATTTCTTCATCTGTTTTTTCGAGTGTCACTCTGCTAGCCGCGTTTCTTTTCGAAATATTCAAGCCATAAACAAACTTTAAAATTGCGCCGAAATCACGTAAATCCTTCTGTTCTTCCTTGGAAAACCAGTTAAAAAACGGCTGTACAAAGCGCTCAAAATACTCTTTATTTTTATAAGAAGCTAATAACGCTATTTTCATTCGCTCTATTTGTGTTATCCCTGGTATAGCCTGATTGGCAATTAAGTAAAATGTGTGCTGGCTTGCTGAATCAAGCTCAATATACTCGCCTATCGCATATAGCTTGGCGGCACGTTTAATAAGCTCCAAATGGGCTTCATTATAATGAAACACTTCTAAATGACAGACCTCTCGATATAATTGCTCTGCTAAATTACTTAGTAGCATGACTTCTTCTTCGGAGCGCCCATACTCAAAGGCGATGCGGCGAGCATTAATATTAAATACATTATATTTATCGAAGGCGGTCACATTACTGCCTGCAACTCGATTAATAATTAAGCCTTCACGCAGGCCTTTTTTACTTATTTGGAAATGCTTCGAGTTCACCACTTCCATTAATGCGGCAAATGCTTCAAGTGCAAGCACAATAATATCCGCGCGATCTGCAGATAGGCCATCTAAGTTTTTCAGTTGCTCATAGCTCATACTTCCAAGCTCCAATTTCAATGTGTCAATATTTTGCTTCGTCATTTCAAAATGATGTACGTCTGAAATCGGATAATCTATTTTTTGCTGATATACCTGTCCAATATTCCGGCTACTTCCCCCGATTCCGATAATGGGTAAAGTCACATCCACAATCCATGGCAATGACATAAATTGCTGACGTAGGAAACTGCGCAATCGCTTCTTTTCTTCCTCCGTAATAATTGTGTTTTTGACATAGTTTTGCTTGAGCGATACTGTTCCAAATGGAAAGCTATGTGTTTTAAGTAGCTTTTTGTTTTTAAATAAAGTAATTTCTGTAGAACCACCGCCTATATCGATTGTTACTGCTGATGGTGTAGACATTGAATTAACAACAGCTAGAAAGCCAAAGTATGCCTCCTCTTCCTCCGATAAAACATCCACCGTCATTCCAAGCTGCTGTTGCATTCTTTGTACAATTTCCGTATTATTCGTCGCCTGACGCACTGCAGCAGTTGCCGCAATTTTAATGTCCTTAATATTATAATCCTCTAAAATTTGTTTAAATGACTGCAATAAATCCTGTAATAATTGAATGCCTTCCTCAGACATTTCGCCACTTGGTAAAATATATGTACGCAGTCTTGCAACCTTTTTCATATTTCCGAATTCTCGTAAACCTTCATCCTTGCTATAACGATACATAACGAGACGGACAGTATTTGAACCAATATCAATAATCGCTGTTCGCATATCTTTCATAAATCTCGCTCCTTTTCATCTATTCAAATTATTCGTCATATGCTTTAACATTTTTTATGCGAAATAGCTACTTATCCGTCAATTATTTTTGATTCGTCATTTGAATCTACTACGTCTTTGTTAATGTAGATGTCCAAAAAGCCGGGATAGCTTGCATTTTGGATACTTTTGGTAGTGCTGCTTCAAAGAATTCACTTGCAAGAGGGTTCTTTGAAAAGGGATAAACACTAGGTTTAACAGCTTATTTTCAAATTTAAAATAAGCGTAAGTTCATTTTTCACTACACTGAGGAGAAGTTCGTTGTTTGAAACAACCACTAGAAATTATGTACCTTTCGCCTTGCTTTATATACCAAAATGATGTGCTTCTACGGTTACTTGCCGTAAAATTACCGCTTTATCAAGATAAAAAAGTCGGAATACCTTTATGTAAGCATCCGACTTTTCATTTACGTATCAATGATAGGTGCTCACTACAAAATAAATTGATCTACACGTAAAATTAGCTCTGCGATTTCTGGCTTTGAAATTTGATCCTCGGCACCAACCTGATCTCCTTTATGTCGCAAATCATCTGTAATTAAGCTAGAGAATATAATAACAGGTAATATCTTTAAATCAGGATGTGTTTTAATTCGCTTCGTTAAATGATGTCCATCCATCTGTGGCATTTCAATATCTGTAATGACTAGCTGTACATGTTCAGCGATATTTCCGCCAGCCCTAGCTAACGCTTCTAAATAATTTAAAGCGTCTTGTCCATTTTCAAAAAAATCAATATTATCGTAGCCAGCTTCATGCATCGTATCATGCAGGAGCTTACGCAGTAATGGTGAGTCTTCCGCAATAATAATTTTCTTTTCGGAACGTTCGCGCTTACCTAATTTTTTCACTGCCTCCACGCTTATACCTGAATCTGGGTTAATATCTACCATAATTCTTTCAAAATCAAGCAGTAGAATCATCTCATCATTATGCTTAATAACACCAATAACTTGCGAAACTCCACCTTGATACATATCGGACGGCTTTTCAATTTGATTCCATGAAATGCGATGAATTTGTGTCACATTGTCCACATGGAATACGACGCGCTGCTTATTAAACTCCGCAACGATATATTTTTGCTGTGGACCATGTTGTAAATGATTCAGCCCTAATACCTTTAACATATCGACAACAGGCAGCACCTCACCGCGCAGTTGAATAATCCCTTCTACATGCGCGTGAGCATGTGGAATAAATGTGACAGGTATCGGTTGAATGATTTCTTTCACTTTAATAACGTTAATTCCAAACTTATTATTGGCCACTTCAAATTCAACGATTTCTAATTCATTAGTACCACTTTCTAATAAAATACCTTTATGATCCAAGGTCGCTCGCCCCTCTCTTAAAGCCCCTATTTTTATACTCCAATTGTATCACAGCAAGGCTATTTGTCATATCACCGTTTTTAATTTTTACAATTGCTATACTTTTTTAAGCATGCTTAAATTGAACTATCTAGAAAGGGTAAATCTTATTACTAATACAATCGAAAATTTTACTTTACTCGCTCTTTTAGAAATTAAAAGAATAAAGAGTTGTCTGAAAATAGCATGCTACTTTCAGACAACTCCAAAATTACATAGTAAGCCCGAATTCAATTAAAAAAGGCGCACCTTACGGCACGCACGACAAGTAGCCGACTTTCTGAAGTTTTTCAGAAAGTCGGCTTTTATGCTGCTAAATTTTTCCCACATGCGACCTGTATTTTTTCAGACCAGGGCATGTAATCTTTTAGAAGCTCTGGTTGCTGATGAATCGATAAATTTGGCAGGTCCGTAAAAAGCTTGACAAGATACTGGTAGAAATCGATGCCATTTGCTTTTGCGGTTTCCACTAAGCTTAAACAGATCGCATTCGCTCTTGCACCAGCTTCACTGACAGAGAAAAGCCAGTTTTTTCTTCCAACTACACTTGGACGAATCGCGTTTTCTGCCGGGTTATTATCAATTTCAATCTGCCCGTTGTATAAAAATGCTTTGAGCGCGTGTTTCCGGTTCAAAGTATACTCCGTTGCGGTTGCTAAGGCATTCTTCCCGTAGAATGGAGATTTTTCCAACCACTTAAAGAATTTACGAATGATTTTTCGCGCATACTTCCAACGCATTTTTTGCCGTTGTTTCGGTGGTAAGCCTTTGAAACGGCGCTCCAGTTCATACAACTGATTGCAGTAAGCGAGCCCTTTCCGTCCATTGGCACTCTCGACTTTTAACCAATAACGTCGAACGTGTGACCAACAATTGGCGAATTGAATATTCGACAGCTTATCATAAGCCGAATAGCCGTCGCATATTACAGTGCCCTGAAAATCCATTAAATATTCCTTTAACACCTCACGACTTCTTGTTAAAGCGTGATGGAATAAGATGATGACTGGTCCTTCTGTTGGCACTGTTCGGAATACCCAATTATACGCGTGCGATTGTGCCTTTTTACCGTCCGAGCGATTCAATACTTGAGCGGTTGTTTCATCAATATGAAGTAATGTTTTTGCAGAAAGTACGTTTTTCATTTCTTCATAAATTGGCCGTAACCAATCATCCGCTACACGAATCACCCAATTGGATAGGTTTCTATCATTCGTTTCGAGCCCCATTCGTTTCAGTTCGTTTACCTGGCGATAAAGCGGTAAATACAACGAGAATTTATCACTTACAATCTTTGCGAGTAACTCGGGACTGGCGATACTACGTGGAATCACCGCTACAGGAGCTTTCCCTTTGGCGATGAAAGCAGCACGTTCTGTGTCCTTTTTACAATGTTTGCACTCATAGGCATGCTCAAAATGCTGCACGCGAATCAGCTTGGCCGGAATAAATTTCGCTTCTTCACGGGCAAGCGTTGAACCGATTTCGTGCAGTTCGCTTTGACAGCACACGCACGTCAAATCAGAAGGGTGATGATGAATCTCTTCGACCATCACACCTTCTTTAAATGAATCGTTGCGCTTTTTCTTTTTCTTAGAACGCGTTACCGAGTAAGTAATCGTTTCCGTGCTTTCATATCCTGTGTGCTCAGGTTCGCTAAAAGACGAATCATCATCGAAAAGTGAACACTGCCCATCTGGCGCTTGGTATTTCGACTTTTCAGAACGTGAGCCGTAAATCATTTTTGTGAGCTGACGAACTTGTTCTGTTAACACGTCAATTTGATTTGTTAACTGTTTATTTTGTTCTTTTGTAAAAGCTAATTGTTCTTCTAATAATCGAATTAACTTGGCTTGAGAAGGATTGTTCATTTCGCTCACCCCATTTCCGTTCAGTTTATTTATAGATAATTATATCACCGGAAATACTGTGATTAAAAGACACTTTTCTTCGATTTTTGGATCGCTTTTGGCTGCGAAAGGGATAACCCTTCGAGCAACCAGCGCAATTCCTGTTGCGTTAAGTTTCGTACTTGTTCTTCATCTTTTGGCCATTGAAGTCGGCCTTGATCTAATCGTTTATACAGTAAGGCAAAGCCATCCCCATCGAAATACAGACATTTATAGCGGTCACGCTTCCAACCGGAAAAGAGAAAGACCGCTTCACTGTACGGATCCAGTTTAAAGTTCTCTTGGACAAGCGAGGCTAATCCATCGATCCCTTTGCGCATGTCCGTTCGACCGCAAATAATGTAGATGTTTTTTACCTTGGTGAAGTCATGAATCATTCTTCATCAGCTCCTGCATAACGGTTTGGATAACGTGATTCTTTACGCCATGATAAAAGGAGACTTTTAGTTGATTGGCTTGAATGACGCAGATTGGTTTTAACGGAGCTCGGTCCGTTGAAGGTTTAGATGGAGTTGGTTCCAAATGAACTGGAACGATGGATACTTTGTTCGTTGGCATAAGAATGCACCTCCCTTGATTTGATACTTTAATAGTACCGAGAGGTGCGATCGAAAAATATGCGTATTTTGATTACGGGCTTACATTACATAAACATATTAGCAATTAATAAAACGATTAAACCTGTAAACCACATTAATGTCGTGGGAACTGACCAAACTAAAATTTGCTCTCTTACATTAGTAATACCTGACATACGGTTTACAACCCAGAAAAGGCTATCATTAAAGTATGAAAATACTAATGCCCCCATCGCCGCTGCTTGAGCAGCCAGTGCCATATTAACATCCATTTGCGATAAAATCGGTGCTGAAATAGAGGCAGCCGTAATCATCGCCACAGTACCACTTCCTTGCACAAGGCGAACGAGTGAAGCGACGAAGAACGGAATTAAAAATGCTGGCAATGGTAATTCAGCAATTAAATTGGCAATATAGTCACCAGCACCATTTTCACGTAATACGAAGCCTAATGCCCCTCCTGCCCCTGTGACAAGAATAATAATACCTGCCGACTGAATGCCTTCCTCCATACGCTCAAGCGTTTCTGAACGCGAAAGATTTCTCGCCAAGCCGTATATTGCGAATAATAAACCGATAGCAACTGCGATAATTGGCTTACCTAAAAAGATTAAAATACCGTAAAAGCCATCTACTAATTCTAACGCAGCCAAAGTTGTATTTAAGAATATTAAGATAATTGGAACTAAAATAGGCAATAAGGATAACATTAATGAAGGTAGTTCCTTTGTTTGCTCCCTTTCATCTATTGCATCGAGTAATTCAGAATAACCAACCTTTTCCTTTGGACGAATAAAGCCTGTTTCAGATGTTTCATCTGGTAATTGATAAATTTTATTGCCTAACCATTTTGCATAAAGAATACCGACAATCATCAATGGTATACCGAATAATAAACCGAGACCAATCATAATCCCAATGTCTACGCCAAAGATTCCAGCAACACCAAGTGGTCCAGGTGTTGGCGGCACAAGTGAATGCGTAATAACAAGACCTGAAGCCAGTGCAACACCAATAGCAATAACAGATTTTCCTGTTTTCTTTGATAATGATTTTACTAATGGATTTAAAATAATAAATGCTGAGTCAACGAAAATTGGAATTGATACGATAAACCCTGCAATTCCCATCGCCCACTCCTCTTTCTTTTTTCCAACAAAGCGAATTAAAGCATAGGCTAGCGTTTCAGCAGCGCCCGAAACCTCAAGTATTCGTCCCATCATTACACCTAAACCGATAATAATACCGACAGAGGCAAGCGTACTGCCAAAACCTGCTGAAATTGTATCTGCGACAGCTGCTGGCGCCATTCCACCTACAATCCCTGCGATAGATGCTGCAATAAGTAACGCTACAAATGCGTGAACTTTCGTTTTTAATACTAATAAAATTAAAGCGATAACACCGAGTAAAAGCCCGGCCATTAACTGAGTACCTGATACTGTGTCCATCATAATCCCCCTTAAATGTAAGTGTTTTCATTGTTGTTCAATGAAATGGAGCTATCTGAAAATAATATTTCAGACAGCTCCACTCATCGAGAAGAATGCCATCTAAATGCAAAATTATAAATTATTTTTTGTAAAATTAGGTGCATATTGTGCTGCAACTTTAATACATTCTTCCATGCTGACACTTTCAGCAATATTTTTCCCTGCGATATCAAATGCCGTACCGTGGTCAACAGATGTACGTAAAAATGGCAAGCCATTTGTAATGGAAATTGTACGGTGGAAGTCTGTCATTTTTGCTGCAATATGCCCTTGGTCATGGTAAAGAGATAGTACCGCATCATACTTTCCGTTTAATGCTTGGAAGAATACAGAGTCCGCTGGCACTGGACCAACTGCATCAATACCTTCCACGACAGCAGCTTCAATACCTGGTTTAATTTCTTTTACTTCTTCCCAACCAAATAATCCATTTTCACCGCTATGTGGGTTTAAGCCTGCTACTGCAAAGCGGCGATTTTCTACACCTAAGCGTTGTAACGCCTTGTCGCAGCGAATTAAATAATCACGTACACGCTCCTTCGTTATTTGGTCAATTGCATCCTTTAATGAAAGGTGACGAGTTAAGAAGAAAATTCTCATTCCTTTTACTTCAAACATTGTTAATGGGTCCTGTGAACCTGCTAAATCTTCCAGCATTTCAGTATGTCCAATATATGGGACTTTGGCAGCCTGTAAAGACTCTTTATTAATAGGTGTTGTTGCAATTGCTTGTACTTCATCCGCCATGGCAAGCTCCACCGCTTTTTTAATATATTCGAATGCCCCTTGCCCACCTTGCGCCGACACCTCGCCATATTGTAATTCATCAATATTAATATTATTTAAGTTAATAACATCTACGGTACCAAGCTCATATTTACCCTCAGATGGTTTATTTACTTCATTAATTTGCAAATTAGCTCCCACGATTGCAATTGCTTTTTTAAGCACTGCTGTGTCGCCAATTACGAGCGGCTTACACACATCGTATATATCAGCTTTTGTTAAAGATTTCATCGTAATTTCTGGTCCAATGCCTGCTGGATCTCCCATTGGAATCCCAATAATCGCTCTTTCGTTTGCCATGTTTTATTCCTCCTAATTTTTCGCTTTAAAGTTTTTTATCATGCGTGTTGATTAATCTTTATTTTACAAACAATATTTAACAATTTATTAATTTCAACTGAGGGGACGCTTTCCTCGTGATGCGGCTTCGACGAATTTATTTCGGTGAATGCCTAATAAAAAGCGTTTCCCCTTAAAAACACGCTAATTTATAGACAATACTTATATAATCAACACACTTGACTTTCTATTTAAAAAATTTTTGCTTCTTCTCTTTCACTAAGCAGAAACACCGCTAAACCTTATACTAAAACGCCATCACCAGCATCTAAGTTAATTAGATGACATGGCAATCAAATGGCGTACACTTGTATAAATCGCCTTTTTATCGCCTGCCATACCGCCTTTTGTTACAAGTGGGATACCATCGAAATGTCCCCCAATAAATTGACCATAGGCAATTAACGGTAATACTTCATCATTTAATTTAATACCCTCTGCTCCGCCAATTGAACAAATGGAGGCTGTAACATCACCACCACTTGAAAAGCAACCGCCAATTTCAAACTCGCTTTTTTCAATGACAAGTCTTGTAATCTTCCCTAAACCATCCGCGATTCTTTTAGCTAAAAATTCCTGGGTCATACCTTGTTGCTGTGCAATATCCTTTAGATTTAATGGCTCTGAACCGGGAATATAAGTAGTGATAATAATAATTTCCTGCTGCTGCATTTCCTTGAGCGCCATATCGACAACCTTTTGTACTTCCTGTTCCCAAAGCTCCACACTTCCAGTCAATTGTACTGTTTCCACATAAATTGGCTGTGCATCTGTTTTTTCAAGTAAATAATGGAGCTGATTTGCGCTGTTCGTTGTCACGCTCCCCACTGTTACGATAAATTTTTTATTAGATAACGCATTACTGAAATAGGCTTTTGAATATGCTGCTGTCAATGGACCTGGGTCACATGGAATCATTTGGTGACTTTTTAACATTGCCATAGCATTCGCAATTATTTCAATATCCTCGTTTGTCACAGCGTCTACTACAAAAACACGATTTCCTACAGCGATTGATTGCTCGAAGGCTTGCGCTAATGTTTTCTCGCCTTCTAGCACGATATTTAAACCTAGATGGGTGACTTTATATTTGCTTTGTTTTTCCACAATATTTGGTACGTAAGATTGCGTTAAAGGAGCCACAGGGTCTTTTGCTACGTCAGTTGCTTGTAAAGGTATCCCATTTACTAATAAATAGCCTCCAGACACTACACGTCCCGAATCTGGAAAGGACGGTGCAATAACCGCAATTGCTGTTTCACCAAGGTAATCAAGTACCGTATCAATCTCGACACCGATATTTCCTCTTACTGTGCTATCAATTCTTTTACAAACAACTTCTACTCCCCATGCAGATAAGTTTTCAAGCACTTTTGAAACGCGCATCTTCGCTACATTACTATCTGCATATCGGCTATCCGTATCTACACAAACCGAACGCTGTGTATGAGGAGGCATTTGATTAAAATGTACCATCGTAGATGTTTGAAATCCTGATTTTGTCAAACGAACACCCGTTGCATTTGCTCCTGTTAAATCATCTGCAATGACGCCAATTTTCACCATTCTTCCCCTCCTTCTGCAATTATCACTTCACATTTCTCTTTTAATGTTTCCATATAATGAGCTGGTATTCCGTCATCTGTAATAATTCCGTCTATGCTAAATAAATCACAAACTTTTGCTAATGATTTTTGATCAAATTTACTTGAATCTACTACAAGCAAAGTTGCTTCAGCACATTCAATCATTAATTGCTTCATAGAAGCCTTTTCAAATGTTGGCGCAGTAATTCCAGCATCTATATGAACCGCATGGGAGCCTAAGAAAAACTGATCTACATGAATATTTTTCAATACTTGCTCTGTCAAAGGACCGAAAATTGCACCTGTATTATTTTGTAATTCTCCACCAGTCACTATTACCTTAATATCCGAATCCATCAATTCAACTGCAATGCGTATATCATTTGTTAGAACAGTTAAATTGCGCTTACCTTTTAGACGCTTTGCAATTTCCAAATTTGTTGTTCCTGCATCGAGCAAAATCGTAGAATGATCCTTTATATATTGCAAAGCAGTTTGAGCAATTCGCTTTTTTTGCTGGCTATATTTTGTTTCTTTAATTTGAAATGAAACTTCGTTAACAAGAGGCTTGTTTAACACCGCACCACCGTGTGTGCGAATAATTTTCTCTTCTGCCTCTAAAATATTTAAGTCTCGTCGAATCGTCATAGCGGAAACATTTAATTGCTCCACTAACTGATCGATTTCTATTTTCTCATTGACATTTAATTGTTCCAAAATCAGCTCTCTTCGATCTTTTGGTTGCATAAAAAGTACTCCCTTCGGTAATTTCGAACAACTAATAATTATATTATGTTCGTTTTAAACAAAATAATCAATAGTTTTTTATTTATATGTTCATTTCGAACATCTTTTTTATCTTATAATACTATCAATTACGCCTCGGCGTAATTGCATCCAGATTTTTCGAGCAAGCTCGAAAAAATCTGTGACATCCGCCGGGGGCTTTATCATGATTCGGCAGATGTTTGAACACTCAC
The DNA here is from genome assembly GCF_038593115.1 of Metasolibacillus sp. FSL H7-0170. NCBI lineage: Bacteria > Bacillati > Bacillota > Bacilli > Caryophanales > Caryophanaceae > Metasolibacillus > Metasolibacillus sp. FSL H7-0170. Next base: position 1,589,937 of record NZ_CP151964.1, read on the forward strand.
TGAATAAAAGCATTCATCTCGCCATCTGTGAAGGTGAGAGTTTTCTGCTGAATCGTGACAAATTCCAACAAAACAGCAGAGAGCCATCTGAAAAGTGCGCCAACGCGCCGCTTTTCGGATAGCTCTCCTCCCATTCATTTAATTAGCATGCATTTGATAATATTTGATTAATGCCTGTGTTCCTTTGTCCCCATATCCCTCTGTTAATAAAACATCGTACATTTTTTTCGCTAAGTGTAAACCCGGTAATTGTAAATTCATTTTTTCAGCCTCATCTAAAGCAATTTTCATATCTTTTATAAAATGCTTTATATAAAAGCCTGGTTCTAAATCTTCTTTTAAAATACGTGGCGCTAAATTCGAAAGTGACCATGAACCAGCTGCTCCTGATGAAATCGATTTTAATACTTCCTCCATCGTCAAACCAGCCTGCAAACCATAAATAATGGCTTCACATGTGCCTAGCATTCCACCTGCAATAGCGATTTGATTACACATTTTTGTATGCTGACCTGCACCAGCCTGTCCTTGGTATACGATATTTCCTCCGAATGCCTCTAAGATTGGGCGAATCGACTCCACAATATTTTGATTACCACCAACCATAATTGATAGCGTGCCGTTCTGCGCTCCAATATCGCCTCCAGATACCGGTGCATCAATACTATGTATACCCTTTTCTAGTGCTAGCGTGTACAATTTTTTGGCTAACGTTGGTTCAGATGTTGTCATGTCTACGATAATTGCACCTTTTTTCGCCGTTGATAAAATACCGTTAGCTCCGCAATACACTTCCTCTACATCTTGTGGATAACCGACCATTGTAAAAATAACCTCTTTGTTTACCGCCGCCTGTGCGGGTGAATCTGCCCATTCCGCCCCTAGCTCTATTAACGGCAATGTTTTTGCTTTTGTCCTTGAATAAACAGTTACTTCGTGTCCAACATTTAATAAATGCTTAACGATGCTCGCCCCCATAACACCCGTTCCAATAAACCCAATTGTTGCCATAATCAAATCCTCCTCATAATTTCTAGGCTTGTCATAAAAAGCAGGCTAGCATCCCGCTTCTTGTAACAACTCTTTTCTATTTTGTAGAAATGCTCGCCATCTAAAAAAGATAGACATTCAATAAAAAGTAAATTTTTGTTACGCTAAAAATAGTTATATCTTTTTGGACAATTCTCTCCTCTATACTGTACTGCAAAAAGAGGAATTATTATAGTAGCTAAACAAAAAAAGAGCAGAAGCTTGAATTTGCTTCTACTCAAAAAGGGGGAAATGAGAATGTTGCTGTGTTCATTCATACTATTCCCACGATTTCATAAAGTTAAACATGATTTATAAAAATTATATTTTAATTCATTAATTGATCATCTAACATATTTTGATTTTCTTGCTTTTGCTTTGCATATTTGTTCATCAATCGATCTAGTTGTCTACTCAAGCGAATTGTTTTGGCATTTCGCAGTCCGTTTTCAATCCCCGAACGAATCATCTGTTCACGCGTGCGTTCAAGCTGCTTTAAAATACCTTCCTCCACTTTTGTCCCCCCTATTCATTGATCCAAATAACTTGCCTATGTTCTAGCAATATCTAAATAAGTAAATATAATATTGCCTCCCTGCTTTGCCTCTCCTCTAAAATGTTTAAAATCAGGCTCACTTACTAAAATTTGGCGAAAAGCTAAAAAATCACTTTTTTCTATTTCTATTGATTGTACTTCCCGATTTCTTAAATCATTAATCATTTTTCTATATACTTCCATGGAAAATTCATATCTCCTTCAAAATAAATTTCTTTTTCCAGGTTCATTTACTTTAAAATCATTTTATTGCTATTATACAATATTTCCCTACAAAATACAGCTCTATTTAACACATTTTAGTAAAATAATACAAGCCTTACCGATATAATTGATTTCTATACTATTATTATGTTATTCTTAAAAACAGTTATGGTAATGACGTGAATTATGAAGTCATTAAAGGAGTTGACTGCCTGTGAAAATTGCCGAAGTTGGAAATATCATTGAATTTAAGGATGGCTTACAAGGTATTGTTGAAAAAGTAAATGAGAATTCTGTTATCGTTGACTTAACCATTATGGAAAATTTCACGGACCTAGAAATAGAAGAAAAAACAGTCGTTAACCATAAACGCTATAAAATTTTATCTTGATTCAGCACATGTTTCTTTGCTGTTTCAATATGTTTATCGAATGCCACAAAGTTTGCTACAATCGGCTCTTATAAGCCTTGTTTAGTATTATATTATGGCATTATTTACAATTACTATACCTACATTGTTTAGAAAAACTCCCTTTCGTCATAAAATTGATGATGAAGGGGAGTTTTTTTGTTAGTATTACGTTAGGAGGTTGATACATTTTATGAAATTCATTAAACAAGCTCCAGTACTGTTGCTTTCTTTAATTTTCATGTACGCAATGCTGTTTTATACATTTTCTGAAAAAACGATTTTCTGGTATTTATACACATTCACTTTATTAGTCGGTATTGCCATTTCACTCGTAACAGAAAAATTTGAAGATAGCTTACCTACATGGCAATATTTAATATTCGGTATTGGTTATGGCACAATCACATATGGTATCGTCAAAGCAGGCTATTTAATATTGCCACTAATAAGTCCGAATACTTCGCAACAAATTGCTAGCTTCTTAGGAAAATATGGACCATCTACAGTTTGGCATTATTTACTACTTATCTTTATTATCGTTGTTGGAGAGGAAATGTTTTGGCGGGGCTTTGTTCAACAACAATTAAAGCGATTTGTTAAAAGTAGCTATGCGGTTATTATTACTGCTGCCCTCTTCTCTATTTCGGTCGCTATTAGTGGCTTCATCCCCGGTGTAATCGCAGCCTTTGTTGCAGGGCTATTATGGGGCGCTCTATATGAATGGAAAAAAAGCTTACCGCTAATTATTGTATCTCATGTTGTCTTTGTTTTATTATTATTCTTAGTTTTACCACTCACATAATTGCTTTTTTGCAGGAAACTTATTTTAATTAAGTACGTCCTTATACTGTAAGGAGGAATGTTAAATGAAAAAATATTTATTAATTCTCTCTATTTTAACTGCTCTATTATTAGCAGCATGCAATACAGAGTCAAAAACAGAAGAACCATCGCCAAACATTGATTCGAATGGTGCAACAAATGAAGAACCTAACAATCAAGAGGAAATAGACGTTGATGGTACAGTAGAAGAAAATGAGGATGAAGAAGAAAATTCAGAAATCAGCACACCAGAAGAAAATTCATCTAGCAACGCGCAATCAATTACGTATAAATCCAATAATCAGGAAATAAAAGGTTCAACAATTAATGTAAAAAGCCCTCAGCAAGATTATTCTATAAACTTAATGGACGGCTTTACAATTACTGCTGAAGAGCCCGGTCGAGATATCGTAATGGCGGATATCGATCCAGATGTATCAATGCGTATCGAAGCGTTTCCAAAAGCAGACATAGCATTTGATGAATTACTCACAAATACAAGTGATGCAGTAAATGCCATTGCTCCTGAAGAGGGCTATAGTGAATACGATTTATCTCCGATTCAATTAAATGAGCAAATTACAAATATGCAGACATTTTACGTAGAATTGGAAGGCGAAACGGTACTGACGCTTTTATATGAATTGCCCGATAATTTTATTCGCTTAACGATTTTTGATAATCAAGCCGATTTAAAAGATGCGTTAGCACAAATGGGCTTAACAATTAAATAATGAAAAGATGTAGGCTGTCCAAAAAGCCGAGCATAGCCGGCATTTTGGACAGCCTTTGCTTTCGACACATAGAAGATGTACTCCTACAGTAGTCACAATAAATTGCCACTATCCTTATCCTCATCGCAAAGGGCGTGTCTCAAAATAACTTTTCAGACACGCCCTTTATTATTTTTTATTAAAATATTAACTAAAAAAGAATAAAAGGTGGCAAACACTAAAGTGAGCGTCTTTTCAGACGCCTCCCTTTAGTATGATAAATCTTTCACTGATAAGCCTAATTTCTTTAGTAGCTCAATTGCTTGCTCCTTTTCCTCTGGGGATAATACACTTACTAATTCATGCAAATTTTTCTCATGCTGAGGAAATAGTTCTGCCATAAAGTCGGAGCCTGCCTCTGTAATTTCCGCATACGTTACACGGCGATCTTCTGCACAAGATACACGTTTTAAGTACCCTCTTTTTTCAAGCTTATCTACCACATAAGTAATCGAGCCACTTGCTAATAATATTTTATTCCCAATATGCTGTAATGGCTGTCTCCCTTTATGATATAAAAGCTCTAATACAGCAAATTCAGTTTGATTCAACCCGCTTTTTTGGCAAAAGTCATTCGTTATTTCATTAATTGCTTTATACGCACGTGATAGTACAATAAATAATTTTAATGATTGTTTAATTTCTTCTGAAGCCATGTAATCCATCCTTATCTGAAATCAATTACGCCTCCGCAAGCTATCGTTTATCCAATAACGTCACCTTCTGTAACAGCGACTGACTATTTTTCGTCATCCAGCCATCTTTAAAAACCTGTGACATTCGCTTGGGGCTTTATCCTGCTTCAGCATGTTTTTAAATTGCATGCTGAAAAAACATTGCTGAAGCAAGATAATATATACAAAGCATTATAGCTATTGCTTGAGAGCCTTGTCCAATTTTTTAATCTTATTTTCTAAAAATAGGGCTTTTAAGATAGCGTAATTTAATAGATACTTTCTCTTAGTATTGATAACTACGACCAAGAAGCTGCGGTAAAATCAGACTGGTATCTGACTTTACCGCAGCCTCTTTCTGAAATCATCAAGTTAGGCTTATCGATTCATGTAATGGAATATTCATTACATATTTATATGGATCAACAGGAATCGTAAAGGTGAATTCTGTACCTATGCCTTCCTTGCTCCAAACATTAATATCGCCATTATGCTCCTCAATAATTTTCTTGACAAGAGGTAAACCAAGCCCAGAACCTTGCTTCTTTGTAGTGAAGAAAGGTGTAAATAACCCTTGCATCGTTTCCTCACTCATCCCGTAGCCTTCATCTTTAATAGTTAACTCAATATTGCCTTCCACATTATAGCCTAAAGCAATTGTGATAGTTCCACCTAATGGCATTACTTCAATTGCATTTTTAATAACATTTATAAGCAACTGCTTTAAACGCACTTCATTTCCTAGCATTTTGAATTCATCAACTAAAGAGTATTGAAGCATTAATAAAATATTGCTTTGAATTGCTTGTGGCTGCATAAGGTCAACAATTTGTTGAATAGCTTCCACTAAAGAAATCTCTTCCATCGCATATTTAGGTGGCTTCGATAAATATAAGAAGTCCTCTAAAATAAGCTCTAGGCGCTCAAATTCAGCATCAATAATTGAAAAGTATTGCTTGCCATCTTCACTCATATTCAACTTTAATAATTCTAAAAAGCCCTTTAAAGAAGTCATTGGATTTCGTATTTCATGGACAATTGTCGCAACAAGCTCGTTTAAGTTCGACAGTATTTTTTCTTCTTCCAAATGTGTGTCCTTTATTTCAGCAGTCACCTCTTTAAATATTGTAACAATTATATTCGTAGAACTGATAGCGAGTGCTGTCAGTTCATAAGTCATTGCCTTCTCAGCAATACTACGCTCAAAAATGATAGTGCCTGTGGAGCTATGATCAATATTTTCAAGATACTCAAAAATTTGCTGCTTTGAAAAGCCTAAGTCGCACAACAACTGTTCATATGTTTGTTCATTTTTATACCCTAAAATTTCTAAAGCACCCTGTGTCATCCCTATAATATAGCCTTGCTTGTCCGACAAAATTGCATCGTAGCACGCACAGTCTATAATAGAGCATAGAATATCTTTAGTGAATAACTCGTCCTCATTGAAATTTGGACTTAGCCATACGATAATGGATTGTTCTTTTTCAAAATAACAACCAAATGCACTAGTAGAAATTGTATTATTTTCTACAATAATGTTTACATTACAAAACGCTATTCCTGAATACTTCACCTGTTTCATAAAAGCATCCCATGTTGCACTGGACATTTCATCAAGCATCAGCTGCTCTACCATATGATTCCAACTTAATAACTGCGCTGCTTCTTGATTCATTTTTTGAATTTGACCTGATTCGTGCATGACAATCATCGACTCTTTACACTCGTCAAAGAGTCTATCAAGCTTAGAAATATCAATATAACTCAAAGAAAACGAACCTCCTGTTGTAAAGTAATCGCGCTATCAATTAGTATGCTATTTATATCCTATTAACTATATTACATTTTTATTACCTAATATTCTATATTTTCCGAAAAATTATTTAGCAATAAAGACATTTTATTTTAATTTAGCAAATATTTTTTATCTTATAGTTAAATACTAATTTAACATTTAATTGAGCAATTGTCCAAATTTTAACTAAATTAAATTGAATCTTTCAAAAGTTTTGATGGTACAGAGTTGTAATTGAACAAATAACTTTTCACTTACATATCTCAAAAAACTAGTAAGTTGTCGCCTTTTTGATACACTGCTACAATGATAAAGTGAATCTTCTGTCCGTAGGGATTGGAAGCCTCACTATTCGAGTTTTACAGACCGTCCTCCCACTTCATATTTTTATGTGGGAATCTTACAGCCTGTTAATACAAGGATAAATGTGAAGAGGAGAGAAATTATGAAAATTGTATTAGCAACATTAAACGCCAAATATATTCATACGAATTTAGCAATTCGCTACTTAAAAGCAAGTGCCTACCCTGAATTTATACCAGAGCTTGCTGAATATACAATTAAAGACCCCGCATTTAATATCGTTTCAGATTTATTCCAAAAGCAGCCTGATATCGTGGGCTTTAGTTGTTATATTTGGAACATTGAAGAAACGCTGCATGTAGTGAAAATGTTAAAAACTGTTTTGCCTAATACGAAAGTTATTTTAGGTGGACCTGAAGTATCTTATGACGTGCATCATTGGCTAAAAAATCATACTGAAATTGATTTCATCGTTATGGGGGAAGGGGAGACTTCCTTTAAGGAATTAATGCATTATTTCAATGGCAAAATTCCTTTAGAAGATGTACGTGGTATTTGCTATTTAGCAGAAGGCAAAGTAAAAATCCACGCACAACCAGCAAAAATTGATTTGCGTGAGCTCGCATCACCATTCCGCTTTGCTGAAGATTTACCTCATCTTGGCAAGCGTATCCAATATATTGAAACAAGTCGTGGTTGCCCTTTCCAATGCCAGTTTTGTTTATCGAGCATCGAAGTAGGTGTGCGTTATTTTAATCGCGAAAAAATAAAAGAGGATATTCGCTTTTTAATGGAGCATGGTGCGAAAACAATTAAATTTGTAGACCGTACCTTCAATATTAGCCGTAGCTACGCAATGGAAATGTTTCAATTTTTAATTGATGAGCACAAGCCTGGCGTTGTGTTTCAATTTGAAATAACGGCGGATATTATGCGTCCAGAAGTAATTCAATTTTTAAATGACAATGCGCCAAAAGGCTTGTTCCGTTTTGAAATCGGTGTACAGTCGACAAACGATTTAACAAATGAGCTTGTCAAACGTCGACAAAACTTTGAAAAATTAAAACGCACTGTTACGATGGTCAAGGAAGGCGGCAAAATCGCTCAACATTTAGATTTAATTGCTGGTCTACCAGAGGAGGATTACGCTTCCTTCCGCGACACATTTAACGATGTTTTTGCCATGCGCCCCGAAGAATTGCAATTAGGGTTTTTAAAGCTATTACGTGGGACCGGTCTACGCCTAGAAGCTAAAAAATACGGTTACACATACGTCGACATTGCCCCATACGAAATTTTTTCAAATAATGTGCTAACGTTTGATGATATCGTTCGTATTAAGCATGCCGAGGACGTACTTGAGAAATATTGGAATGCTCATCGTATGGATTTCACAATTGAATATTTAGTAACTGAAGTGTTCGAAACTCCGTTTGACTTTTTCCAAAGCTTCGGTACATATTGGGAAACACGTGGCTGGTCTCGTATCGGGCATCAGCTAGAAGATCTGTTCCGCCGCTTGCTAGAATTTTTACAAACAGTACCAAACGTCGATTTAGATATTGTACAAAATATTATGCAGCTTGATTACTTACAGGAGCAGCAATTCCAACCGCGTAAAATTTGGTGGAATAAGCGAGTAGATGACGTAGAGCAAAAAAATATTTATGCACAGCTCCGCCAAAACCCTGCTATCGCAGGACAAGAGTTTGCGGCAATGGGAATAACCGAGCGTGATTTATTCAAGCACTCGCTCATCATTCCAGCAACGATTTCTTATGGCGATTTCGTTAATGGTCAAATTACAAAGCACAAGGGCTATTTATTCACTTATTTCCGTCAAGGTCAGCAACCCTATTTTGCAGATATTAAGGCACTGTAGAAAAAAGGCTGTCGCGCTGCTGTTTGATTGAAATGTTCATCATTTATTAGGTAACTTTTTTGTTCTATTAGCAACTTCAAAAAAGGCTAACCAGAAAAATCTAGGCCACTGAAAAACTTACGTTTTTTCAACTTATAAGTGAATGTAATGTTAAAAAGGAGTTAATTCGTTCAAATTTGAACGAATTAACTCCTTTTTCAGTGGTATTTCTTACTCTGCTCCCTTCATTAAGGTTATAATTCTTTTGAGATTCATGGCGAATATGGTTGTTGCTCCTTGTATCTGCATACCAAATAGACCCGCGGAATTGGCTGTTTCATACCCGTGTCTATGTTTCAACTCACTATTTTTCGCCTCAATTTTATAGCGCGATGTTGCTTTTTCTTTAAATTCATCGCTATTTTGAAACGCTTCCTGCTCTTCATGTTCTGTTGATTTCATCGTTACGGAATAGGTTTTACTTTTCGCACCTTCCTTGTAACAACCTTCACGTAACGAGCAAACCTTACATTTTTCAATATCAAAGTAGTAAGTTTGTGCTTGGTTTTGCCCTTGGTTTTTCTTTCCTGTCCGTGCTGTTCGAATAGCCATATGCCCTGCTTTACAAACATACATCCCTGCATCTTTATTGAATTCAAACTCATCTTCTTTAGCACGACTTCCATGTGTGATTCGCGGATTTAATTTCGATACTAATTGAAGCTCGTTTTCTTTCGCATAGCGAATATTATCCTTCTCTGAATAAGCTGCATCCCCAATCACTGTATCAATTTCCATACCTGTTTCCTGACTCTTTACATTTGATAACGCTACTATATAATAAAACAGCGATGTATTCCCAATTTAAATTAGGAATGAATCGCTGTTTTTAAAGTATTATTTTATCTTTATGAAAGCTACTTCGTTGATTGGAGTGTAGGGCGCCGACTCCTGTGGGATTAGCGGGACAGGTGAGACCCCGCAGTGGAGCGAAGCGACCGAGGAGGCTCACCGCCCGCCCCACGGAAAGCGTGCGCTCGGAACGGAAATCAACCGTTTTAGCGTAATACCGATTCATGGGGACTTTTTCAGTGGCCTAGAAAAATCTGGCTAGCCTTTTTTCAGCCAATTATTACGCGTTCCTTGGGATAATGGTATTTTAATTTCTTCGTATTGCCACCTAAAGTATATAAAAATGAAATTAACCCAACACGACCAATAAACATTAAAATCATAATAACGATTTTTCCAAATGTCGATAAATCACTCGTAATGCCAAGTGACATTCCACATGTCCCGAACGCTGATGTAATTTCAAAAATTAGCTGTGTAGCCGTTGCATGAGGCTCCGAAATAAGCAGCATAATGGCAGCCAAAAACACCATGAAAAGCGCCAATGTAATCACAACAAAGGAACGGAATACATCAATCATATGAATTTCCCGCCCAAACACTTGAATTTCTTCTCGACCATTTGCATACGTAATTAAAAATAAAATAGCTATAGCAAAAGTGGTTGTACGAATTCCTCCACCAACAGAGCTAGGGGATGCCCCAATAAACATTAAAAAGCTCATAAAAAGGTCTGTCGCCTCACCGAATGTTTGCACATCATAGGTTGTCAAGCCTGCTGAGCGTGTCGATACCGAATGATACATGGCGGAAAATAAAGCCTCATGCCAAGTCATCCCTTTAAATGAGTGGAAGCTCTCAAGTGCTAGAATGCCTAATGAGCCGATAATAAATAATATCCCATATGTCGCTGTCGTAATTTTAGTAAACAGACTGAATCGGAATGTCCGGTCTTTTTTTGTTAAAAAAATCTTTAATTCAATTAAAACAGGGAAGCCAATTGCTCCAAGCACAATTAATAGCATGGTTACAAATTGAACGAAATAATCTAAATGAAACGGCTGCAAACTCATACCTGTAATGTCAAAGCCGCCATTTGTCGTTGCTGAAATCGATGTAAAAACACCATGTATTAAAGCTTCCTGCCACGTATCAAAATAACGTTGAAAGTGCAAAGTTAAAATTATCGCACCAGCAGCTTCAATGAAAAATAATATTTTTACAATCTCACGAATTAATTGAACAACCCCAGATAATTTGTATTGATTATGGTCAATCATAATCAACTGTCTTTCACGCATACCAATGCGCTTCCCAACAAGCAGCCAAATAAATGTCCCAAGTGACATAATGCCAATAGCACCCAACTGCAAAACGATAAGAAGCATAACAAGTCCAAATGTCGTATATGTTTCCGAAATATCAAAAACAGTTAAACCCGTAACACTTACTGCACTAACCGCTGTAAATAATGTATCTAAATAAGCTACCTCTATCCCTTCTCGATGTACCCCCGGGAGTCGCAGCAAAAAAAACGATGTAGCAATTGCTATAAAATAATACGACACAAGCAATTGGAATGGCGTAACTAATCTTAGTTGCTTTTTTTTCTTTTTCATCTAAATGCCCTTCCTTCTTTAGGTAGTCATTAGTATAGACAATGTAACGAAAAAAGAAAAGGGGCAATAGGAAAGTGATGGTATATTTCAACTTCTTTCAAAAATGTTCACTGGTGAGTTATCTGCAATTTTCATTAACTATTCTAACAATAAAAAAACAACTGCCGTAAAGTTTTTGTTCTTTGCTCGACAGTTGCTTTTTATTGTTTAAGAAATTTGTTGTTTTTTGTTTTTTGCTACACTGAAGAAATAGCCACCTGCTGCAATCGCAACTAGCACAATCCAGAATGTCGCCTTCCACACCGTTGAATGAGGGAAATCATGAGGGATTAATGCCACTTTTTCATGCGCTAATGTTAACACGACTAATTTTACTCCTACCCAGCCAACAATTAAAAAGGCAGCTGTTTCAAGTGATGGGAGCTTGTTCAAGATTTTCACAAACCATTGTGCTGCAAAACGCATGATGATTAAACCGATTAGACCACCTAGGAACATAACAGAGAACTGCCCCGCATTGATACCGCCAATGTGATATTCTGTTAAATGCGGTAATGTTACTGCAATTGCTACTGCTGCAAGCATTGAATCGATAGCGAATGCAATATCGGCTAGCTCTACTTTCACAACAGTCATCCAGAAGCCAGAGCCTTTCTTTTCCTTTACCTGCTCCTCATCCTTATCTTTCTTAAACTTCGCATCATAAATATGTTTGAATGAGATAAATAATAAATATGCTGCACCAAGCGCTTGAATTTGCCAATAGTTCACTAAAACTGTAATTAAAAACAATGCTGCGAACCTGAAAATAAACGCTCCAAATAATCCATAAAATAGTGCTTTCTTTTGTTGTTCCTGTGGTAAATGTTTGACCATAACCGCCATAACCACTGCGTTATCTGCTGCAAGTAAACCTTCTAATACGACAAGGACTAAAAGTACCCATGCATATTCTAATAAGATTGCTTCCATCATCAGTTCCTCCTCTAGTTATTGTATACCCATTTTCATGCACTTCGAATACCTTTTTAAGGCAACAAAAAAGACCTATGCCTAAAAAGCAGGCAAAGGTCTTGCTAAGCAAATTTCATTGCTATCACACCCGATGGCAGAGCCATGTAATGACGAATGTGAAGTAAGTTAGTTGTAGGCTGCTGTTAGATTCAACAGTCCTATCAATACTTATAGCTACTCCCCTTTGACATAATGTCAATGGATATTTTAATGTGTACTTAGTATAAGTGAAATACTATATTTTTGCAACAGATTTCTTTAAATGGCGTGTTTCTTTATCCATTAGGCTATAAATAATCGGTACAATTAATAAAGTGAGCAGTGTCGATGCGAATAATCCACCAATCACAACAATCGCCATTGGCTGATTTAGCTCTGTTCCCTCTCCTATACCTAATGCAAGCGGAATTAAGCCAAGCATTGTTGTTAAAGCGGTCATTAAAATCGGACGTAAGCGGTCACGACAAGCGCTTAAAATCGCCTCAAAAGATGGCTGTCCCTGCTCTTTTTGCTGATTAATATAATCTACAAGTACAATGCCATTATTCACAACAATTCCTACAAGCACTAATATACCAATAATTGCTGTTATACCAAGCAGCGTATTTGTCATAAATAGAGCGAGAGCGACTCCTATCACCATTAATGGCACACTAAATAGCATAACGAACGGATATTTCAATGATTCAAATTGTGCTGCCATAACGATATACACTAAAACAACCGCAAGTAATATTGCCAATATCATATCGTTTTTTGCACTATCAAATAACTCTCTATCTCCACTAAATATTATGCGTGTTGCGTCATTCAATGCTACAGTGGCGATTGCTTTATCAACCTTTGATGAAATGCCACTTAATGATTCCGTCGTTGCATATTTAACGAAAAAGGCTACAGCCGAAGCTTGGTCTGAACGTCTAATCGCTGTCGCTCTTTGCGCTAGCTCAATCGTCGCAACATCTTCTAATTCGACAAAAAGACCTGCTGGGGTGCGGAGCTTCATGTTTTTTAGCGCTTCAATATTCGTATTAAATGCATCACCGAAACCTGTTGTCACAGGTAGTACAACGCCATCCTCTGCAATAATTTGCGTCGTATAAAGACCGCGTGTCATGCTGCCTACCGCCTGTGCAATTTGAGCAGGTAATAGACCATAATCCTTTGCCTTCTTCGAGTTTACCTCTATCTGAACCTCCTCTACAATGCTATCTAAATCTGTCGTCACTTCGCTCACTGTATCAATTTCTCCTACAGCTTGTTGAATCGCTAGCACGGCTTCCTGTAATCGCGCCTCATTTGTATCGGTAACACGAAATGTCAATGTATTTGGGGTTGAACCAGAGGATGAGGCTAATGAAAATTCCATTTCTGCACGCTCTCCTATAATAGCTGCTAAATCCTGCTCCATCACTTCAACAAGCTCAAAAATTGAGTTGTTGCGCTCAGCAATTGGCACAAGCTTAATGTAAAGCTCTGCCTCGTTTGCCCTAACTGTACCGCGCGATATAGATTGCTGATTGCCACCAATTACGCTGACGACAACATCCACTTCCTGAAGCGGCTGTATATAATCTTCAATATCCGCTACGACACTCTCGGTTTGTTCGATAGAAGTGCCATTTTTCAACTGTACTTGCAATGAAACATAGCCCTCATCCGTTGAAGGTATAAATTCTGTTCCCGTACGATAAAGCATAAAGCTAGTCACCACAAATAATAGTGCAGTCGTTATTAATACGAGCGCTCGGTTATATAAGCCCCAGCGAATAAGTTTTTCATAAGCTTGATAAAATTTCGATTGCTGACGTCGCTCTATTAAGTTCGTCATTTTCGGCTTTAATAAATGACTAGCTAGCATCGGCACAACTGTTAATGCAACAACTAACGAAGCAAATAAGCTAAAGGCAATCGTCAAGGCAAACTCGGTGAAAATTTGCCCAATTAAGCCTGAAATAAAGACAACTGGTAAAAAAACAGCTACCGTCGTTAATGTCGATGCAATAATAGCAAGGCTTACTTCCTTCGTTCCATATAAAGTCGCCTCTCTCGGTGATTTGCCTAGTGCCATATGACGCTCAATATTTTCAATAACAACAATAGCGTTATCCACAAGCATCCCGATGCCTAACGCAAGGGCTCCGAGTGTCATAATATTCAATGTAAAATCAGCAAAATAAATGAGAACGAACGTCACAATCACTGAGTAAGGAATTGCAATACCGACAATTAAAGGGCTAATCAAGCCCCGTAAAAAAACAAATAAAACGAGCATTGCAAAGATACCACCAAATAATAGCGATGATGCGATATTATCAATGGCAATTCTCACATAATCACCTTGGTCAAATAATAAATGTGCTGTAACATCCGCATATTGAGGCTGTGCCAATAGCTTTTCTAAAGCCTCTTGAAAGGCGTCCGATACTTGCGCCGTATTGGCATCCGATTGTTGGAGTACTGAAATTAATAGTGCTGGATAATCATTAGCGCGTGTAATTGTCGTTTGCGGCTGTTCGCTTCGCGCTACTGTGGCAATATCTCGCAGCAGTAATGCTTCACCTGTCAACGGATTCACCGAAACAATAAGCTCGGCTATTTGTTCAGGGGAAGTCAACAAACTAACAATACGCGTTGTTAATTGCTGTCCATCTATAGATACTGTTTCACCAGGCAAAGAAATATTATTAGCCTGAATAAGCTGGATAATATCTGTTTGCGTTAATCCCTTTGCTTCCAATTGTCCAGCATCTAATACAATGCTAATTTCCTCTACAATTTTCCCTGATACATTAATGCTCGCTACGCCTTCTGTTCGCTTCAGCTCCTGCTCTAACGCCTCCGCCATTTGTCGTATATCGACATCCGCGCTCTCTGCCTGCAAGCCTAATTGAATAATCGGAAACTGCGATGGGTCGAACTTCATAAAGCTCGGCTTTCCAACCCCATCTGGTAGTGTTACCATTTCTAAACGTTGCATGATTTCCATCTGCATCACATTCATATCAGTCGTCCAGCTAAATTCAATAATCGTTAAATTAGCCCCTTCTTGCGCTGTAGATTGTAGCCGCTTAATACCAGGTAATGTTGCCAAGCTACTCTCCAAAGGCTTCGTCACTTTTTCACTCACCTCAAGCGGGCTAGCAGCAGGATAGCTTGCCACTACAACACCAATGGGCGGATTCAAATTAGGTATAAGGGTTACAGGTATTTTAAACAGTGAAACAAATCCTAAAATGATAACGAGCGCCATCGTTACTATCGTAAAAACAGGACGTTTCACAGAAAACTCAGTTATTCTCATGCATAATACTCCTTCATCTCAGTTACTCTATTTTCACCTTCTTGTTTCGTATTTATTCGACATGATGTGCGTGATTACCTGTCTAAAAAAAGCACAGGCAATTATGCCCGTGCTTAGTTTTAATAAAAAGAAAAGTATTTGATTAGTTTGATTTATTAACTAATATCTTTTTGCATTCCTCTGACACCATAAATTTGAATTGCATTTATAATTACGGCAATGACGATAATCGACCCTTTTACAACTAATTGCATGTAGGAAGATACGCCGATTAATACCATTCCATTACTTAAAATTGCAATAAATAAAGCACCAATAAATGTTCCAACAATTGAACCTCTTCCCCCCGCTAAGCTAGTCCCTCCAATAATAACAGCAGCAATAACATCTAGTTCCCAACCGTTTGCAACAGTTGGGTTTCCAGACATTAGACGTGAGGACAAAATAATACCTGCTAAAGCAGCCAACATACCAGTAATAACAAATACTAATGTTTTTACACGTGCTACGTTTATACCTGATAATTGAGCAGCCTTAATATTACTTCCAACCGCATATACATATCGACCAAATGGGAATTTCACCAAAACAAAGTAAAATATCACGTAGAGTAAAACCATTAAAATCACAACAAATGGAATTGAACCAATAAATCCACTACCGATAAAACTAAAGCTTGCTGGAAATGGAGCAATTGGGAATCCACCGGTTATTAAATACGCCACACCTCGCCAAACTGATAACCAGCCAAGACTCGTAATAAATGTAGGAATACCGTAACGATTACGTAAAAACGCAATTGTCCAACCGCTTATTCCTCCTAGCATAATTGTTAAAATAATCGCTAGCCAAATATTTAAACTCATTGTAATAGATAAGTAACCTAGTACCGCGCTACTCGCAGCTACCAATGAGCCAACCGAAAGATCAATTTCAGCGGTTATAATAACCATTGTCATTCCAATCGCAATAATTGCTATCATCGACATCTGTCTTAACACATCTATTAAATTTGACGTTGTAAAGAAATTAGGAGCAATAAATGAAAAAATTAAAATTAAAAAAATTAATACACCTGTTAACCCTAAAATGTTGCGATTTTTCTTTAAAAAATCTGTCAATCTACTCTCTTTTCGCTCTATGACGACAGTTGCTTGTCCTTCCATTCTGCTCCCTCCATTATTGCTGTTGTAAGCTCATTAACTGTTAAATTTTCATTCAAAATTTCATTTACTAATCGCCCTTTTTCCATAATAAGAATCCGATCCGCAATTTGAATAAGCTCTTCAATATCTGAAGACACGACAATTAATGAGATTCCTTTAGAGGAGATGTCCTCTAATAATTTATAAATTTGTCCCTTAGCACCGACATCAATTCCGCGTGTTGGTTCATCTAACAATAATACTTTTAAATTTTCGATAACAAGCCATCTTCCTAGTATGGCTTTTTGTTGATTTCCTCCGCTAAAAAACTCTATTTCCTTATCTGGTAAATTAGGGAAAAATCCTGTTTGTTTAATTGCTTGCTTTGAATATTTATCTTCTTTGCTGTTACTAATTACAAATCTACTCGTAATCTGCTTCATAATTGAAACTACAATGTTTTCTCTGACGCTTCGTCCTAATAAAATACCTTCATTTTTTCTATCTTCGGTTACAAAGCCAATACCATTTTGAATCATTATATGCTGCTTAGGATTTGTAAACAATTTCCCATTTAATTCTATTTGACCTTGCAAAATATATTCATACCCGAAAATAGTTTTTAACAGCTCCGTTCTGCCAGAACCCATTTGCCCTGTAATACCTAATATTTCTCCTTCTTTTAAGTTAAAAGAAATATTTTCTATGTCTTTTGTTGTTAAGTTACGAATAGATAAAACATTTTTTCGGTTAACCTTATCAATTTTTTCCTTAGTATGAATCTTATTTACTGCACCTAGCATTAAATCTACCATTTCACTAATAGATTTCTCATTTACTTTATATGTTCCAATATTTTTTCCGTCCCTAAAAACACTGATGCAATCGCAAATTTCTGATAATTCATTCAATCTGTGTGTAATATAAATAATTCCTACACCGCTCTCTTTTAAACGTGCAACAATTTCAAATAACTTTTTTGTTTCCTTTGCATTTAATGCAGATGTTGGCTCATCTAAAATTAGTATTTTTGCATCTAATGAAATAGCTTTGCATATCTCCACTATTTGTTGCTCTCCAACAGGTAAATTCTCAACTAATTCCCTAGAGTCAATATCGACTCCAACACGTTTTAAAAGTTCGTCCGAATCTGCATAAAGCTTGTCGTAATCAATTACTTTTATACCTGTATTTTTTACTGGATATCTGCCAGCAAAAATGTTTTCAGCAACACTTAGATGATTAAATAAACTAAATTCTTGATAAACGATTGAAATACCCATTTCCTTTGCTTTTTGTGTTGATTGAAATTTTATTGGAGATCCTTCTAGAAGAATCTCCCCTGAATCTGCTTGATATGCTCCTGAAATCATTTTTACTAGGGTTGACTTTCCCGCACCATTTGAGCCTAGAATAGCATGTACTTCTCCAGCATTCAGTTTAAAATCAATTTCTTTTAATACATCTACCGTACCAAAGCTTTTGCATATTTTTTTCATCTCTAGTAATGTACCAGTCATGATTATCACCAAACTTCTACAAGTTTTTATACTTCTCGATATATTGTTCTAACTTCTCTTTATCCTCTTTCGTAAAGAAATCTAAGTCCACAACAATATTACTATCAACAGATTCACCTTTTAATGCTTTTACTGCGGCTTTCACAGATTCATAGCCAATCTTTTCTGGGTCTTGAGTAGAAACTGCCTGATATGGATTCGCTGGGTCTAATAAAGCATTTGCTGACTGCAAGTCCATATCTGTCCCAAAGAATTTAATTCTATCTTGAAGACCTTTTGAAATAATCCCTTGAACTACTCCGTGTGTTGTTCCACCATTTGCTGCCCACATCACATCAATATCTGGATTTGCTTGAATCATAGTTTCTGCAACAGACATTCCATTCTCAGGTCCATTGGCATCTTGCTGGCTGACAATTTCAATGCCTGGTACCTTTGAAATTTCTGCTAAAAAACCCTCTGCTCGTTTAATTCCTACTTCAAACATCGAAAGTGTCACCATGCCAATTTTAGCTTGGCCACCCAGTTCATTCTGTACATATTCAGCTACTTTACGGCCAGCTTGTGCACCTAATTCAAAGTTATCAATTCCAACATAATATTCCATTACGTCTTCATCAACATTTGTATTATAGTTAACTATTAATACATCTTTTTCTTGTGCACGTTTAATTGCTTCCACTGATGATGAAGAATCGATTGCTGAAACAATGATTGCGTCCATTCCTTGAGATGTGTATGTGTCAAATAAACTAGATTCTGTTGCTAGGTCTAAGTTAGAATTGCCGATTTTCAAATCAACATTATATTCTTTGGCTGCCCGTTCCATCCCATACTGAATTTGCTTAAACCATTCAACATCAGATTGCATTAGTACGCCGGCAATTTTAAATTCTTTGTCGCCTCCGTTACTACCTTCTGAACTCCCACCTTTATCACTACATGCTCCCAACATCAATCCACTTACTAGTAACATACTTCCAAATACTGCTTTAAACTTTTTCATAAATATTTCCCCCTTTTTAGCTATTTGATTTCATCTAGATATACTGGTCGATTTTCCTTCATTGATTGATAGGCTGCATAAACCATTTGCAATGTTTGTAAATTATCTTCTGCACTGTTCTCTGGTTCTGTATTATTTACAATTGCATTCATTAATTCACCCATTGTTCCAATAAATGCATCTGGAAACCATTTTCCTTCAAGCTGTGGAGTAATCCATGTTCCTTTTTGAAGAATATTTGAAGTAAATGTTAAACTATCCTCTCGCCCTATTGGGTAGTTATATAGTGCCCCATTTTCTCCCTTAATTACTCCTTCAGTTCCTTCAAAGCGATATTCTGCAAACCAGTCGTCTTGTGTAAACTGATTATTATGTGTGTCATAAATTAGAGCTCGAACCTCACCTTTAAACTTCATATGAATCATTGTTCTTGTTTCTCCCTTAACTTTTTGCCCAGGGAATCTTGCTCCATCTGCGTAAATATATTCCGGAGCCCCAAATAAGAATCGAATTGAATCCATGTAGTGTATACTGTGGTACATTATTTCTAAAGTCTCTATTTCTTTTAAAAATGGCCAGTT
Organism: Metasolibacillus sp. FSL H7-0170; assembly: GCF_038593115.1. Classification (NCBI taxonomy): domain Bacteria; kingdom Bacillati; phylum Bacillota; class Bacilli; order Caryophanales; family Caryophanaceae; genus Metasolibacillus; species Metasolibacillus sp. FSL H7-0170. The sequence continues at coordinate 1,609,410 of NZ_CP151964.1, forward strand.
TTCAAATTGAGTTTGAACGTTTACTTGAATAGAAGCATTAACTAAATCCCCAATCCATCCTCTGTTAATGATATTTGATGCTGCTCTAATTGATGGCGCCCATCGCATTTGCTGATTTACAGCAATTTTAACACCGTGTTCTTTTCCCAACGCTACAATTTCTTTGGCATTTGTGTAGGTATCTGCTAATGGCTTTTGACATAAAATATGCTTTTTAGCCTTTACCGCTTTTTCAACAATTGCCAGTTGCATTTCCGCTGTTAAAGCTATATCAACAATATCAACCTCTGGATGATTAATTAGTTCATCAATTGAATCAAAAACGTATGGTATATTATACCTTTTTGCCAATTGTTCTGCTTTTTCAATAGTTCGGTTATAAATAGCGGTTACTTTGAAACCCGCTTTCTCATAGGCAGGTAAATGAGCCTCACGTACAATTTCCCCTGCACCAACTATCCCTATTCTAAAAGTTTTATTATTAGGTATAGGTGGTTTATAATTTAATTCTTCCATTACTGCATCTCCTTTACTTTAAATAGAATAGCTCCTCCATTTCCAGCCACCATTCTTCTGACTTTCTAGTTTCATAAGGTGTTTGTAAAGGCTTACAAATCTCCCACCATTTTTGAGTTGCTGAATCTTGAGCCATCTTTTCCATATCTTTTTGATAATCGGTCCCTGTATATTCAAAATAACTAAATAACTGTCCATTAGAGTAATAAATAGAGTAGTTTTGTATATTACATTCTTTTATCATTTGAAGCACTTCAGGCCAAACTTCACTGTGTAACTTTTTATACTCTTCATAATTTTCTTTAGATAATTGAATTGTACTAGCTACTCTTTTCAATAGATTCCCTCCAATTTATAAAATTCAATTGCCGTTTTATACCAAATGTCTTCTTGTTGTTCTTTTGTATATTGATTTAAACATCGCTCAGTTGCATCCACTACTTGTTTATATGTTCCAGCAAGGTTTAATACTGGCCAATCACTTCCGAACATTAACCTATTCGAGCCAAACATGTTTATTACTCGATCAATATATGGCTGAAAATCATCAGCTTTCCAATCGTAAGAAGCAGCCGTATTTAAACCTGAAATCTTCGCATATATATTCGAATTCTTTGCAAGTTCCTTCATTTGAGATTCCCAAGGTTCGAAAACCTTCTCTGCAATTTTAGGCTTTGCTAAGTGATTTATAACCATTTTTAAATTCGGAATCCTCTCACTTACGATTAATGCTTGCTCTAAATGAATTGGTTCTACTGCAACAACATCAAAAGGTATGTTTTCCTTCGCTAAAATTTGAAGTCCATTCATTGTTGCAGGATGAGTTAACCATGTTGAATCCCCCTCATTATGAATTAAATGCCGCATTCCTTTAAAATAAGGATTTGCTTTATATTTTTTAATCGCTTCCCTCAGAGCTGTTTCATCTCTCAAAGGTAACCACCCAACCACACCTGCAACCCAATCATACTGCTTCGCAATTTCAAGCATATAGTCAGTATCCTCGAAACTATCGAAAGCTTGAACAATTATTGTTTTATTAACGTTCACAGTTGGTAGTATTTGCGCTAATTCATCAGGTTCAATATTACGATATATTTCCTTTTCAGCAGAGGTCGGCCATTTATACGGCACTCTTTGAAAGTTCCAAAAGTGCTGGTGTGTATCAATTTTCATATCATCACCTCATCAATTCATCTCATACCCACCACAAACATTTATCGCTTGTCCATTTATATAGCTACTTAAGTCTGAGCTTAGGAATAATGCTGCTTTTGCAATGTCTTCTGGTGTTCCTAATCTGTCTAGCTTAATGCGTTGTAAAAATGTATCACGCGGGTCTTGTTTTTCGATAATCTTTCTTTTTTCAAATATTTCATCCATCATTGGTGTAGAAATTACGCCTGGACATAATGCATTTGTACGAATGTTAAATTTCCCGAATGCCTCAGCACTTGACTTTGTTAAGCTAATTACCGCAGCTTTACTTGCTGCATAATGTGGTGCTAAAGGTCGCCCACTCCTTCCAGCAATAGAAGACATATTAATGATGGACCCCTCGATTTGATTATCCTTCATGTATGTTGCTACAATCTGTGTTAAAAAGAACATGCCCTTTAAGTTAATGGTCATTACTAAATCCCACTCTTCCTCAGATACCTCAAGGAATGGGGTCGTTCGCATAATGCCTGCGTTGTTTACTAAAATATCTACTCGAGCGAATTTATCCATCGTTTTTACGAATATCTCTTCACATGATTTTTTCGTGCGAATATCCCCTTGCACAGCATAAACTTGGTTTGGAAATTGCTCCGCTAAACGGTTAGCTGTTGCTTGAATTTCTTCGTTTAAATCTACAAGAACACATTTGCAACCTGCATCGAGTAAAGCAATAGCAATTTGTAAGCCAATTCCTTGATGTGCCCCCGTTACTATTGCAACCTTTTGTTGTAAGTCAATGGTGTACATAGCCATCCCCCTATTAAAATAAATACCAGCTATCTTTAATCAGCACTTCCTCAAGCGTATTCATAAATTGAGCACCATCTGCCCCATCCACTAAACGGTGATCAAAGCTAGCTGTTAAGTTCAGACGTTTTTGTGATTTTACTTCTCCCTGCTCCAAGTAAAGATAATCTTCCACTTTGCCTACAGCTAAAATGCCACTTTCGGGAGGGTTAATGATTGCGGTAAATTGCTTAATATTAAATGAGCCTAGAGATGAAATTGTAAATGTTGCACCCGACATTTCTTCTGGTGATAGCTTTCCTTGCTTCGTTTTTTCAATTAGACGCTTTCTTTCCTGCATAATTTCTACTAATGATTTTGCCTCTACATTTCGAATAACTGGAACAAATAGCCCCTTCTCTGTTGCAACCGCCAACCCGATATGAATTGACTTATTATTCTGAATATAATGCTCGTTATTTTTTACGATATAATAGTTATTAAATTTTGGATGAACAGCAATTGTATCGGCAATTGCTTTAATTAAAAAGTCATTCATCGATAATCGCGATTCACCACTACTGAACGTATTCATCTCAATTCTTGAATGTTCTAATTTTTCAACAGCTACTTCCTTTGTAATTGTAAATTGCGGAATTTCTTGAACACTCTTCGTTAAATTTTGAGCAATTGCTTTACGAATAGCTGTCACCTTTTCCAAGCTTGCTTCCGTATTTACTAGCCCTTGCTCAAGCTTTTGTAATTTGTCAATTTCTCGGTAGACATCGCGTAAAACAATTCTTCCTAAAGGCCCTGTCGCGTCAATTTTTGTAGGGTCTAAGTCATGTTGTGCAATAAGCTTTCTTGAAACTGGTGAAATGCGTAGCCTTGCAGCATTGGGACTTTTTTTAATCTGTATTAATTGTTTTTGTACCACTTCTTCTATAGAGGCTACTTTTGCCTTCTCTTCTTGCACAGGCTTTAGCTCCTCCGACTGTTCAGCAAGGTCATCTACTAGCACCCCTACCGCTGTTCCAACTGCTACCGTTTTTCCATCTTGCACTAAAATTTCTCTTAAGTAACCGTCCTTATTAGCCTCAACTTCAGATATAGCTTTATCAGTTTGAACTTCAAAAAGAGCATCGCCTTTTTGCACCTGCTGACCTTCTTTTACTAACCAGCTAACAATCGTTCCTTCTTCCATATTCAAACTCATTTTAGGCAAGTTAATGGATGTTATTGTCATTCTTTATTCCCTCCTATTAACTATGAATCTCTTTTCCATCAACAGCTAAAGCTGCCTCATTAAATATTTCACTTACGGTTGGATGTGGATGAACAGTCATTCCAATTTCTGAGGCTGTTGCTTCAAATAACATGGCTAAGCTGCCCTCACTAATAAGCTCTGTTGCTTTATCGCCTATAATATGCACTCCCAAAATACGGTCTGTCGCCTTATCAGCAATTACTTTAATAAATCCTTCTGTTTCACCAGTAATTAACGACTTACCATTGGCATTTAACTGGAATTTACCTACCTTTACCTCGTAGCTTTCCTTTGCCTCTCGTTCTGTAAATCCAATCGAAGATACTTCTGGGACACTATAAATACATTTAGGTACTAGAAGCTCATCATATGGATTTACTTCGTGTCCTAATATCCTCTGAATGACTATCTCCGCTTGATATGCTGCGGCATGTGCTAATTGGACGTTGCCAGAAGCATCACCGATAATGTAGAGGTTTGATACTTTTGTCTTTAAATATTTATCTACAGGAAATTGCTCATTCTCTTTCTTTAAACTTGAAAAATCTATGTCTCCATAATGCCCTTTTCGACCAATTGCGACGAGCACATATTGTGCCTTTTCCTCTAGAATTTCCGCACCTTGCCTTAGCTTCAAAGTGACCTCATTTTCGGATTCTTCAATTTGATTGAATAAAACCTCACAGCCGGTTTTAAATTGCACACCTTTCCTCGTCAATGACTGCTTCAAGTGCTGCGCAATTTCACTATCAACTGCTCCTAAAATAGTTTCTTCCTTTTCTACAATTGTCACAGGAATATTTAATTGACTAAAGAAAGTTGCAAATTCGATTCCTATAACACCCGACCCTACAATAACGATTGATTTCGGTAATTCATGTAAGCTAAGTAATTGGTCACTAGATAATACGTTACTGTACTTTTTATGTACATTTAAAGGAACAATTGGCTTACTTCCTGTTGCTAAAATTACATGCTTTGCCTGCACAACTCTGTCTGCCGTAGAAATGGAAAATGGCCCTGCCTTTGAAATGGCAGTTACTTTTTTAGGGAATAGCTGAATTTTATTTTTTTGAATTAAATACTGTACACCTTGAAATAATTGATTTACTACTTGATTTTTATACTGAAGAAATTGGCTCCAATCAAGCGTTGCAATTTCAGGAATTTGCAATTGACCAAAGCCCATTTTTTGTAATTTGTAAACATCCTGATATTTATTAGATAGCTGCAAAAATGTTTTGGTTGGTATACAGCCTTCATGTAAACATGTTCCACCTAATTTATCTTTTTCAAATAACGCTACTTTCAAGCCTTCTTTCGCAGCCTTTATTGCGGCAGTATAGCCTCCTATCCCTCCGCCTATAATCGCTATATCAAACATTTAGTCACCCCTTATTTCGGTGGCTGTACAAGTTCGAGTGTAATGTCATCCGGGTCAAAGAAATAAACTGTATAACCACCCTTATTTCTCCCAGCCTCAATACTCACGACATCAGATTTGAATCGAACGCCAGCATTTTTTAATTTTTCTACCATGGCAAAAATATCCTCTACTTCAAATGCAAGGTGAGCACTTCGCGTATGCGCTGTTCCTGTAGGCACATATTCTCCCTTTGGATAGACATACTCTACAAGTTCAACTACATGACCTGAAGCCCTTTCATGTCCACCCTTAATTGCAAACATCGCTACTTTTAAATGTGCGTTAGGATAATTAACTAGCTTTGCTGTATATTCATTGTGCTGTACTTGCTCATGAACAAGCTCTAAGTTTAATATATCTCGATAAAACTCTATCGACCTTTCTATATTTTCAACAGTGAAACTTGTATGCCAAATATCTTTAATCATTGTGTACCTACCTTTGTATAAAGCACCTCTTCAATCGCTTCGACAATTCTAGCCTCTGTTGGTAATACTTCCTTTTCTAGTGCCATATTGTACGGAATTGGAACAGACAGTGAACCAACTCTCTTTACTGGAGCATCTAAATAATCAAATGCTTGTTCTTGAACAATAGAGCTAAGCTCTGCACCCCATCCAAAACTTTCAACCGCTTCATGAACAATTACTAAACGATTTGTTTTTTTCACTGAATCGATTACTGTTTGTGAATCCATTGGTACTAATGTTCGCAAATCAATTAACTCCGCTGAAATGCCCCTTTCCTTTAGTGAATCTACAACCTTTTTACATTCATGAATTGTTCGAGATAGACTTACAACCGTTACATCACTACCTTCGATTACAATATTGGCTTGACCAAATGGGATTGTGTATTCCTCCTCTGGAACTTCACCTTTCATGTTATAAAGTAATTTATTTTCAATAAACATTATTGGACAATTATCACGGATTGCCGATTTCAATAAACCTTTAGCATCATATGGGTTGGAAGGTACAACAACTTTCAAGCCTGGCACATGAGCAAAAATTGTTTCTAAACTTTGTGAATGCTGTGCTCCATTACCTCGCCCTCCTCCGCCTTGTGTACGGAATACAATCGGTACTTTCGTCTGTCCCCCCGACATATAAGTCATTTTAGCTGCTTGATTCAATATTTGATCTAATGCTACAAAAGTGAAATCAATCCACATAAACTCTACAATGGGCTTTAAACCTGTCATCGCTGCACCAATACCCGCTCCTGTGAATCCCGCCTCTGAAATAGGTGTATCAATAATGCGTTCTTTACCGAACTTATTAATTAAATCCTTTGTTACATTAAAAACACCCCCATACTGACCAATGTCTTCACCTAAAATAATGATATTTTCATTCGCAGCCATTTCCTCATGAAGTGCTTCATTTAATGCTTCTGCATAAGTTATTTGTCTTCCATTAGTAAACATCTGTAAATACCTCCTCAAGACTAGGTTGCTCTGATAGCTTTGCACGCTCAAATGCATTATCAATACTAGCCTTTACTTCATTTTCAATTGCTAGCATTTCGTCCTCTGTAAGTAGATTATATTTCTCGACTGCTTGCTTAAATTGAATAAGCGGCTCTTTTTCCTTCCAGCTTGCTACTTCCTCTTTTGTACGATAAATTTCTGTATCACCAAACATATGTCCTAGTAATCGGTATGTTTTCGCTTCAATAAATACAGGCCCATTTCCCTCTCTGACAAATGCTGTTACTTCTTTAGCTAGTTTTCTGACAGCAAATACATCATTACCATCCACAACATAGGACGGAATTCTATACGCTAATCCTCTTTCTGCTAAATGCTCATTCAATACCGAATCACTAATAGGTGTCATTTCCGAATATAAGTTATTCTCACAAACAAAAATCATTGGTAGCTTTAATACCGCTGCTAAATTTAGTGCCTCATGGAAAACTCCTTGGTTTGTAGACCCATCGCCAAAATAAGTAATGGCTACATGATTATTTTTTAATGTTTTTGCAGTTAATGCTGCCCCCACTGCAATAGGGATACCCCCTGCAACAATTCCATTCGCACCAAGCATTCCTAGCTTGCTGTTGGCGATATGCATTGGACCGCCTTTTCCTTTACAGTAGCCATCAATTCGACCAAACATTTCTGCAAATAACTTAAATGGGTCTGCCTTTTTAGCAAGCGCATGTCCACGTCCACGATAAGTAGTCGTCATATAGTCAGATTCATTTAAAAAGGCACTCATCCCTGTCGCTACTGCTTCTTGACCGATATATGGATGTAATGAACCGCCAAGCAAGCCCTCTTTATATGCCTCAATGCTTTTTTCCTCAAAGCTTCTAATTTCAATAAGCTTTTGCCATAATGCCTTCGCTTCATCCTTTGTTACTTCATAGTCTGAATCATTTGTTTGAATAAAATTGATTTCCATGGATATTGCCAACCCCCTATTTTTTTTCAATAATTAATTGCCCAGCTCTTGCAAACATGCCATATTGTAATTCCTCTAATTCAATCCTCACATCATCTGCTGTAATATCTAAAGAATTCACTAAAGCATCTGTCACTTCTTTTACCATTTGCTGCTTTTTTTCAATAGAGCGCCCTTCCATCAACTTAATTGTTATGTATGGCATCTTAACCCTCCATCTCTAAAACATTATTAATAAATTCTTTGCAAAGACCTAAATATCGACCTGGGTCTAATATTTCATCAAGAATCTCTTCTGAAATAAATTTGTTTACATTTTCATCTGCTGCTATTTCATTACGCAAGCTTGTTCCCCTTTCATAGGAACGCATAGAAGCTGCATACACTACTTCATGTGCAGTTTGTTTCCCTATCGCACTTGATAGCTCGAACATTACTTTCTCACTTAAAATTAATCCTTGTGTAATATCGATATTTTCTCGCATGCGATTTTCATATACACGCATATTTTGTAAGACACCTGTCATATCAGAAAGCATTTTATTTAAGTAAATGCTAATTTCTGGCATTACCTCTAATTCGACAAGCCACAAACCCATATCGCGCTCATGCTCTTGTACTAATGAATCGTATAATAAAGGAATTTGCATACGAATTAATCGAGATAGCCCCACTGTATATTCACAAACCATTGGATTACGCTTATGCGGCATTGTACTGCTACCTATTTTCCCTTCTTCGAAGCCCTCTTCTACCTCAGCAATTTCAGTTCGTTGTAAGTTGATAATTTCATTAGCAATTTTTCCAACTGTCCCTGCAATTAATGCATAAACATTTGCTAACTCTGCAATATTATCTCTGCTTGTATGCCACGTAATTACCGGCACATGCAATCCAAGCTCTTCAATAACCTCTTGTCGCACCTTCATTGCCATATGACCAAGTGATGCTAATGTGCCAGATGCTCCTGAAAATTGCCCAATAAATACTCGTTCCTCGATTTCACAAAGGCGCTTATAATTGCGTTTCATTTCTGCTAACCAGCAAGCTAGTTTATAGCCAAATGTTATTGGTAATGCATGTTGCCCATGTGTTCGTCCTGCCATTATCGTATTTTCATATTTTTTCGTAGCGACCGACAACACCTCGATTATGTCACTTGTTTGTTTGCGAATAATTTCATATGCATCTTTTAACTGTAAAATAAATGCGGTATCAATTACATCCTGTGTTGTAGCACCGAAATGAATGTATTCTCCATAATCTTTTGAACACAGTTCCTCATATTGACGAATAAATGGGACAAGCGGATGACTTGTAAATACAATCCCTCTACAAATCTCTCCTAAATCAAAACTTTCAAGCTTCCCTTGCTGTTGAATTTCTTCAGCCGCCTCTTTCGGAATAATCCCAAGTTTTCCTTCGACTTTCGCCAATGCAGACTCAAATAAAATCCATTTTTCTATCATTGCAGTATCAGAAAAGATTGCACGCATTTCTTCCGTACCATATAAATCTTTATACACCTCAGAATCTATCATATGAGATTTCAAACTTATCTACCTCCCGTACTTTTTCGCTTTAATAACTCGAAGCTTTCCAAAATAATATGCTGATTGCTAGCATCTTTATTTTTCATCATGTTCATTAGTAGCTCTGTTGATTTGACACCCATTTCCTTTAAGTCTACTTTTACCGTTGATAATGTTGGGTCAAAAACCTCACACATTGGCGTATGATGGAAGCCCATTACCGCGATATCTTCAGGAATTCGCTTCCCATTCTTTTTAATAGCAGCTATTGCTCCAAATGCAACACGTACGTTAGATGCAAATACGGCTGTAACAGTGCTGTTTTTACTGAGTAATCGCTCCATCGCCTTATAACCGCTTTCTTCTGTAAACATCGCCTGCTCAATTATTTCCTTATTGACTGTTAAATTATTTTGAAGCAATGCTTTTTCATATCCGATATAACGGCGGTTGCTTGTATCCATCTCTTGGTTCGCTGTAATGAATGCGATTTTCTTATGCCCACCTTTAATTAACATTTCAACAGCTTCCTTTGCTGCATTTTCATCATCTGCAGCGACAAATCCTTTAGCATACTGATTCATTCTGTTAATTAATACGTACGGTATATTCGATTGATTAAAATTAACAATATCTTGGTCAGTTAAAATATTGGATGCAATTAATAGGCCATCTGCTCTACCTTCAGTAACTAAGTCAATATAAGCTTTACTCGTTTGATTTGTATCACTCAAAACTATCAAATGGTAGCCATATTTCTGCACTGTTTCTTCTACCCCTGAAATAATTTCACTGTATACAAAGTTTGTAAAATCCGGAATGATAAGCGCTATGGTTTTAGAACGCCCCAATTTTAAACTTCTAGCAACAGCATTGGGCTTATAATTTAATTTTTCTACCGCCTTCACAATTCTTTCCTGTGTCGCACTAGGTATATTTAAAGTTGTATCTTTATTTAAAAATCGAGAAACAGTAGTAATACCAACGCCCGCCTCTTTAGCAACATCTTTAAGTGTAACCATGAATAATGACCGCCTCTCAGATAAAACGTTTCAGTGTATCGTTTTAGTGAAACGTTTTACTTGTTTTTTAAACAATAGCATATTGCATTTAAAAAAATCAATATAAATTTTAGATTTTTCTAAATTTTTATTCTCTTTATCTTTATCTAGGAATAAATATTTCACAGAAATACAAAATGGGCTGTCCGAAAAGATGTACACTTTTCGGACAGCCCCTAATACTTGCTCCTGCGGTAGTCACAATAAATTGTCACTATCCTCGTTGCAAAGGAATCGTCTCAAAATGACTTTTCAGGCGACTCCTTTTTTATAATAAGCTATACAATTTAATATTTTCGTTTTTCTCAGAGAACCAACGCATAGCGAATTCGTTTTCGAATAAAAATACTAAGTTATCGTAGCGGTCCTTCACCAGCATTGAGCGCGAAGATGACATGGATTCCTTCACCTCATCCTCATTCTCAATCCAGCGTGCAATTTTACTACCGACAGGCTCCATTTTTACTTCCACATTGTATTCATTCTTCATGCGATGCTCGAACACTTCAAATTGCAGTTGTCCTACAGCACCTAACAATACTTCTTCCGTATGCAATGTTTTATAGTATTGGATTGCCCCTTCCTGCACAAGCTGTAAAATCCCTTTATGGAATTGCTTCGATTTCATAACGTTTTTAGCCGATACACGAACGAATAGTTCCGGTGTAAATTGCGGTAATTTTTCAAATTGGAATGCTTTCTTCCCACCGACAACTGTGTCACCGATTTGATATGTGCCTGTGTCGTATAAACCAATAATATCGCCTGCAACTGCCTCATCAACCGTTTCACGGTCATCCGCTAAAAATTGCGTCGATTGTGTTACTTTGAAAGATTTACCTGTGCGTGCTAATGTCATGTTCATGCCGCGCTCAAACTTACCAGATACGATGCGTACGAAAGCAATACGATCACGGTGTGCTGGGTTCATATTCGCTTGGATTTTGAAAATAAAACCTGAAAACTCCCCATACTCCACTGGGTCAATAAATTGCTCATCCTCTGTTATACGAGGCTGTGGCGCTGGTGCAAATTGCAAATATGTTTCTAAAAACGTTTGCACACCAAAATTCGTTAATGCCGAGCCAAAAAAGACAGGTGTCAACTCGCCACGGCGAATTTTCTCCTCCGAATATTCATTCCCTGCCTCGTTTAATAATAAAATATCATCCATCGCCTGTGAATAGTACGACGTTACCTTCATTGGATGGTCGATTGCTAGCTCACCATTTTCATTCAGTGGTAAAAAACGCTCTGCTTCCTCTGTACGGAATTGCTCCACACGCTTATTATAGCGGTCATAAATACCTAGAAACTCTTTCCCCATACCGATTGGCCAGTTCATTGGATAAGCGCTAATACCTAGCACTTCCTCTAGCTCCTCGATTAATTCTAAAGGCTCTTTCCCTTGACGATCCAATTTGTTAATAAATGTAAAAATGGGAATCCCACGCATTTTACACACTTTAAAGAGCTTTAATGTTTGCGCCTCAATCCCTTTTGCTGCATCCACTACCATGACCGCACTATCAACCGCCATCAATGTACGATACGTATCCTCAGAGAAATCTTGGTGCCCTGGTGTATCTAAAATATTAACGCGATGCCCATTATAATCAAACTGCATTACTGACGATGTTACAGAAATACCACGTTGCTTCTCAATTTCCATCCAATCAGAAGTAGCAAATTTCCCTGTTTTCTTTCCTTTTACTGTACCTGCATCTCGAATTGCTCCACCGAATAATAGCAGCTTTTCAGTAATCGTCGTTTTCCCAGCATCTGGGTGACTAATAATCGCAAATGTGCGACGTGCCGATATATCTTGCTCCAAAGCCATAACTTTTCCTTCTCCTTTTTATCCACATTAACAGGCAGTAGGGGGCGCCCGAAAAGTCATTTCAGGCCCCCCTTAGCGCTGCTTTATAAAACTACCGAGTGCTGATTTATCCACCCATTCTTTTTGATGATAAAAAAGCTTTCACTTTTAATATTTTCAAGCCTCTTCTTTTATGAATTACGCCTAAGCTAACTCTAGTCCAATTTTTTCAGGCAACCTAGTAATAGTTAACCTCCAACCGTCACGACACGCCCCAATAGTTAACTGACCTGCATCAAGCAAGCCTTCTTTCAAAATCCGAGACATTCGCCGAAGGCTTAGGCCAACACGATGTTGGTCATTCAGTCGTTATCTTAATATGCACTTGTTTTTGGCTGAGTTCCTATGATTCATTGAGTGTTCGGACACTCATTAAAATAAGTTAAATGGCTATTTTGCTATCAAAATGCAGATTGCTTTCTTCTGAACTCCATCCTTTTTATTTTAAAAGACTTTCCCCTATTGTTACAACCTTTTTTCTTAGAATTTGTGCAATATCATACAAAATATAGCCAATAATGATGGCAATAGTATTTAATAGCACATCATCAATATCCGTACTACGTCCGATAAAAAGCTGACAGCTCTCAATAAACAAAGGAATTGCTAATGCCATAAATAGCATTTTCCACATACTGCGCATTTTATGCCACAATAAAGGGATAAAAAAGCCAAATGGAATAAATAAAACAATATTGCCTGCTAAATTATAAAAGGCAATTTCCGCTAGTGGTCCATTTAATTGGGCTATGTACAAGGAAATTGTTCGAAACGGGGTAAAATTATGCCTTAAAAATAGCGATTGCTCTATTTGAAAAACAATGCGGCCATTTTCAATCCAATAAGCTGGTAAAATCGTTTGTGAAAAAATACTAATGGAGAAACAAAAAAATAATAGCATCATGATTTCACGCCATTTATGTGTAGGACGTTTCCGCATCCAAAGAAAACGTAACAGCACATAAATCGGTAACGTTATCATGCAGTAAAACAGCATGCTTTCTATAAAAGACTGAATCATATACGTTGCTCCTTTATTTGCTCTATGAGATGACGTCCGACAAGCAATGCAGTTGCCTACTTGTCAGACGCTTTCGGTGATGTTTTAGTAAAAAGTTAGCTTATTGAAAGAATGACGAATTACTTTGAAAATGAAAGTAACATAAAGTTTAGCGGTGTTTCTCATAAGTAAGAGAGACTGTCCTAAAAGACAGTCCCCAATGAAACTTATTCACTTTCACTTGGCGGAAAATCCACTAAATTAGGCATTTTCCCCAAGTGAACCCTTTGAAGAAACACCCTCTCCGCCAAATACTGGCAACTACATGGCATTTTGGATGCGCCTAAACAAATTTCACTTTTCCTTCAGCAATTGCAATTTCAGCATCGCTATGAGGGTATTTTGTATTTTCAATAATTTGGTAATCCTCATGCCCTTTGCCAGCGAAAATAATAATATCGCCTGCTTCCGCAATACGGATAGCATGGCGCACGGCTTCCGCACGGTCACCTATACATGCATATTGGTCATGTAGCATGCCCTTCGCTAAATCGCCCGTAATGCTAGCGTACTCTTCGTAGCGAGGGTCATCTGTCGTTAAAATGACATAGTCTGCAACGGACGCTTTTGCGGCCATTGTTGGACGCTTGGATTTATCACGATTGCCCCCCGTACCGATTAAAAAAATTAATTTGTTATTTTCCCCTTTATAAGGCATTGCCGCATGAATTGCCTTTTCGATTGCATCTGGTGTATGCGCATAATCGATAAAGATTGAAATTGGTAAGTCGGTTTGTACTTTTTCCATACGCCCTTTTACTGGTGGGAGCTGCTCAATTTGCTCAATAATATCAAATAATGAAAACTGACGAGCATATAAGCATGCTGTTGCAGCTAATACATTGTAAATATTGAATTCTCCAAGCAAATGCATCGAAACATCATAGCTACCTTCAGGTGTCTGCATTGTGAAATATGTCATGCCATCTTCATAGCGGCAATTCAAGGCACGGAAATCAGCGTTATTTTGTAAACCATAGGTCCAAATAGGATATGGTGTTAGTGTTTGATAATGTGCTGACCATTCATCATCAGCATTTAATACAATATGTTTATCCTTGCGTAAATCTTGGCCTAACTGTGAAAACAATAACCCTTTTGTATGACCGTAAGCCTCCATCGTACCATGAAAATCTAAATGGTCATGTGTTAAATTCGTAAAAATCGCCACATCATAATCGACGCCTGCCAATCGACCTAATGCAAGACCATGTGAGGACACTTCCATCACCATTGCAGCACAATCTTCTTTCTTTGCACGATAAATCATTTGCTGTGTGCTTAGCGCGTCACTCGTCGTATTGGCAGATTCGTAAAGCGTACCATTTAGATTAAAGCCAATCGTCCCTGCCAATGCTGATTTTTTGCCTAAGCCCATCAATATATTATGAATGATGCCTGTAACGCTCGTCTTACCGTTTGTTCCTGTTACCCCTATCATTAACATTTCTTCAGATGGGTAGCCAAAAAATCTAGCTGCCAACAAGCCAAGTGCGCGTTCTGTGCTCGGAACGATTACCTGTGCTACATTGCCTGTAAGCTGTAACTCTCGCTCCGCTACAATCATTGTTGCACCTGCATCGACAGCCTTTTGTGCATAATCATGACCATCGACTGTATAGCCTTTTATACAAACAAACAAGCTTTGCGGCTGCACGCTGCGCGAATCAACCGCTAAATCCTCAATATAGCTAGGTAATACACCCAATATTTTCTTTTGTGGAATAGCACTTATCAATTCCTCTACGCGCATTCACTATTCCCCCATTTCAACCATTGGCGATGTCACATATGCATATAATAATGCAGCCGTTGCCTGTAATGAATCAATATGTGTGCGCTCATAAGCATGTGAAGACTCGATACCCGGACCAAATAAGGCATGGCGAATATCATAGCCTGCGCGGATTGCCGCCGAAGCATCAGAGCCATAATATGGGTAAATGTCTAGCTTATAAGGAATGTCCCCAGCCTTCGCTAGCTGCACTAAATGCTGTGTTAGCTCATAATGATACGGACCTGTCGCATCCTTTGCACAAATCGAAACTGTGTACTCGTCGGAAGTTTGACCGTCCCCAATCGCCCCCATATCCACTGCGATATACTCCACCACTTCATTTGGAACATTCGAGTTACCACCATAGCCAATTTCCTCGTTGTTAGAAATATAAAAATGCGTTGTATATGGCAGCTTTACACCATGCTCTTTTATATATTTCATTAGTTGTAAAAGCAATGTCGTGCTCGCTTTATCATCCAAATGACGCGATTTAACGAAGCCTGATGTCGTTTCCTCATAGCGCACATCAAATGATACAAAGTCCCCCACCTCAATGCCTAATGCACGTGTATCTTCTGCGCTCTGTACCTTTTCATCGATGCGCACTTCGATATGATTTTCATCACGCTTTAAACTATCTGCACCACGATACACATGTACCGTCGTTTCATGCATTAAAATCGTTCCGCGCACAGTTTTACCGCCCGCTGTATGAATTGTGCAATATTCACCCTCTACAGCATTCCAATTAAAGCCACCAATCATCGCTAGCTTCAAGCGACCGCTTGGCTTCACTTCCTTCACCATTGCGCCAAGCGTATCCGTATGAGCTGTCAATAAGCGATGCTGCTCATCATTTTCCCCCTGGAAAGTAACGATAATTGCGCCTTTATTCGTTTTTTTATAAGCAATGTCATGTTCTTTTAAAAACTGTCCCATAAATTTCATAATATTCGTTGTATAACCAGAGGGACTTGCAATATTTACTAATTTCTCTAATAATGATAATGTCTGCTGTTGATTGAATAAATTTGTCATAAAATCCTCCTAATGCTTTTTATCCTGCATTACTTAGTAGCCTGTAAATGCAAGGATAAGCGAAACTAGTAATTAGTGAGGTTTAGAAAGCCCCAACTAATCAATATTTTATTTTATCATATCAAACTTTAGCGCATATCGACAGACAGATGTAGCCCGATTTTTATCAACACTTGCACATGATTAGGAGAATATTATGCAACCACTCACCATCATACATAAGCGTAATTTATTTATATATTACTCGCTCTTTATTTTTGCGATTTTTTTTATTGCGCTCCATTTATTTGATATTGTGCACCTTACACATAATTATACACTGTATATTATTGTGAATGTCCTATTGATTGGCTTTTTACTTTATAAAAAAGTACATGCGCGCATCGTTCAAATTTTTTTAATTTTAGCATGGAATATATTACTCATCGCTTTAACAATTGAAAGCGGTCAATTATTGTTTGTATTTAGCTTTTTATATTTACTACTTATCGTCAATGTTTATCAATCGCATGTGATAAATACGCTATTAGCAATCATTACAGCAGTAGAAATCGCCTTTCTTGTCATCTATATGCAGTCAAATATTAACATTACCCATCCTGTTGAAAGCTTTATTTTTCTTACATCATTTTTATGTATCATTGGCTTATTACAAACTGTATACGTCAAGAAACTTTGGTCTCATGAGGAAAAGAGAAACATGGAGAAGCAACTAGAACTTTCTTCAACAGAAGCCTATTTAAAACTGTTTTTCGACCATGCCGAAGATGCGATGGCAGTGTTCGATTTAAACAATAAAATCATTGAAGTGAATGCAGCGTTTGAAAAAATGTATGGCTGGACAAAAGAGGAATGTATCGGTCAGTCCATTCAGCTCGTAGCACCTGAATACGTGGAAGCGGCACATAATCGGTTTTTAAAGCTTTTGCAGGGCGAGCGTTTCCGTCTGCTTGAAACGAAGGATATGCGCAAGGATGGCTCCATATTTGATGCACAAATATCGCTTGCACCAATTTATAATTCTTACGGAGATATGTTAGCCGTCTCAGTTATTGCACGAGACATTTCCTACTTAAAGGAAAATGAAAAACTCGCTTTACAATCAGAGAAATTAAAATTGGCAGGGGAAATTGCAGCAGGTGTCGCACATGAAATTCGTAATCCAATGACGGTTGTATCAGGATTTATTCAAATGATGAACGAGGACCAACAATCCCCATACCAAGCATATACAGGCATTATTCAATCTGAAATCGAACGCATTGATTTAATTATTTCTGAGTTTTTAGTGCTATCCAAGCCACTTGCTGAACAAAAAAGTACACTTGATTTATCAGAAATTCTGCAGGACATCGCCACGTTTTTCGAATTACAGCTAGAACAGTGTCAAATTCAATTGATACAGCACTTTAACAGGAATTCTCTATTTATTTACGCCAACAATAATCAAATTAAACAAGTGTTTATTAATATTGTCAAAAATGCTATCGAAGCAATTGAGAAGGACGGTACTATTACACTTATTTGTCAAAATGATGAACGCTTTGCATACATAAAAATTTCCGATACGGGCGAGGGCATTCCACAGCATTTAATCGATTATGTATTCGAGCCGTTTTATACGACAAAGGCTACTGGTACAGGCTTAGGTATGATGATTTCCAATAAAATTATTCGAGAGCATGGTGGCGTGATTCTTATTGAAAGCGAAGAACATATCGGCACAACCATCACTATTAAAATTCCATTACAGAATTAAAGAAGGCGCCAGAAAAGCTTGCTAAAGTACAGCTTTTCCGGCGTTTTTCATAAAAAGGATATTATCTTTAGCGGCGAGATGAATGCTTATCTTGCTTTTGATTCAGCGGGTGTCACAGATCTTTTTCGAGCATGTTCGAAAAAAATCTGGCCGCAATTACGCCGAGGCGTAATTGATGACTCTCAAACAGTGAAACGAGTAAAAGCAATAATAACAGCAGAATCCATATTGCAGATGCATTCATCTTCTCTGATTGTTGCATATTAATGGCAGAAAGCCCTATAAACAACATGCAGTAGCAAAATACATTTGGGTTAATCCAAACAAGCCTTAGTTTATTATTTTTCAAATAGACGCCCCTTATTAAAGTGAAACTCTTGTATTTCACATATATTTGGAGTTTGCCTCGTTTTATTTGCGACTTTTCAAATATATTTGCGACTTGCCCCAGTTTATTTGCGACTTTTCAAATATATTTGCAACTTGCCCCGGTTTATTTGCGACTTTTCAAATATATTTGCAACTTGCCCCGGTTTATTTGCGACTTTTCAAATATATTTGCGACTTGCCTCGATTTATTTGCGACTTTTCAAATATATTTGCAACTTGCCCCGATTTCTTTACAACATGTATTATATTATTTCATCACTTTGCGAATCAGCTTTACCTTTTGTTTATACGGTGGAAATAATATATTTGTAGCTAGCTTTGTTGAGCGCTGTAAAATTGATTTTTGATGTGTGAAGCATTCAAAGCTTGCGTGCCCATGATAAGCGCCCATCCCTGATGGTCCAACGCCACCAAATGGTAAATGTGTGTTACCTACATGTGACACAATGTCATTAATACAGCCTCCTCCAAACGGTAGCTCCTCTAAGAAATATTCACGCGCATTGTCGTTTTCTGTAAATAGATAGGCAGCTAAAGGCTTCGGCAGGCGACGAATTGCCTGAATCGCATTTGCTAAATCATTGTACGCCATAATCGGTAAAATCGGTCCGAATATTTCATCCTCCATTACTTTACTATCCCAGTCTGCACCCTCAATAATTGTTGGTGCAATATATAAGTCATCACGGTCTACAGTTCCACCAAATGTAATATGTGCTGCATCAGCATCTAATATCGCCTTTAGCTTGTCAAAATGACCAAGGTGGATAATGCGACCATAATCATCGCTTTGCTGAGGATTTTCCCCATAAAAGGAAGTAATCGTTTGCTTTAAAATCTTAATAAATTTTTTATAAATAGAGCTGTGCACAAGCACATAATCTGGAGCGACACATGTTTGCCCATTATTCGTAAATTTCCCCCAGACGATGCGCTTTGCTGCTACTTGCAAATTCGCTGTTTGGTCAATAATAGCGGGACTCTTGCCACCAAGTTCAAGTACGATTGGTGTCAACCTTTCGGCAGCAGCACGCATAATTACTTTTCCAGTTGCCACACTACCTGTAAAGAAAATAAAGTCAAAAGAGGCATGGATGAGCGCCTCCACCTCCTTTTTCTCACCTTCTACTACACGCACGTAATGTTCTTCAAATGTTTCTGCAATTATTTTTTTTATAATTTTAGTTGTATGAATAGTTGCTTCAGATGGCTTAACGATTGCCGTATTACCACCAACAATTGCCCCGAGCAATGGCTCCATTACGAGCTGGAATGGGTAATTGAATGGACCAATAATTAAAACAACCCCATACGGTTCACGCACAATATAGCTTTTTCCCGGCTGAAAATGAACAGGTGTTTTAACAGCAACTGGCTTCGTCCACTCATCAATATTTTTCACCATATGTGAAATGCTATCTAAAACAATTCCGATTTCTGTCGCATATGCTTCAAACTCACTTTTGTTTAAATCTAATTTTAGTGCATCTAAAATTTCTTTTTCATACTTTTTAATCGTCTCTTTTAAATTTATTAATTGTTGCTTGCGAAATTCTATATTTTTTGTAGCGCGTGAAAAATAGTAGCTACGCTGTGCTGTTATCATATTTTCTACATCTTGAGCAGTAAAATTCATAAAAAACTTCCTTTCCATTTTTAATTTTTATGCATAATTTCATCATTGCCACACATATTAACTACTATAACGAATGCTTACTTTCCTTCATTATAACTTTATATTGGCTTGTTCGGGAAATTTAAACAGTGAACAATAATTTAGGATAAGCATTCTATTATTTATTTTTACATCGACAAGGAGGCAATTTCAATGATTATTACTGAAACATGGTGGGAAGCAATTTTTTCGGGACCTTTATCAATCGGTATTAATGAACAAAAGCTACTAGAACTTGAAGATGAATCTTTTTTATATTTCACTATGCCGCCTTTACAGCAAGAGGAACTTCAAACATCATAAAAAAATCCCCCCTCAACATATTAAGGGGCTGTTGGAAAAAGATATACCTTTTTTGGACAGCCCTCGCGTCTATAAGAAAGTATGTACTGCTGCGATAGTAACAATGAATTGTCGCTATCCTCAGCTCTTTCCTATCATAATTGATTTTTTTTACAAAATCCCTTATAATGTGTCACTAGGTGCCAAACCTAATGTATTAGTCGGAACAACTAATACACATAAAAGACCCCATTGACGGCACGGATTGCCGGGGGTCTTTTTTACTATTTTTTCAAATATAAGGGATGAGTATCATGAAAAAATTCGTTAACTTTTATTTATTAATAGTCGTGCTATTTATTATTGTCGGTCTTTCCGGCTTTTCTTCCTCTAAAAAGGAAAATCCTGAGCAGGCAGTTGAAGAAATTGCTTTAGAAAACACGCCGGGTTATGCCACAATGCGTGCAATTGAAGCTATGACAAAGGAACAACAACTAGAAAATGCGATTTTAGATATACAAGTAATCCCAAAACCAAATGAAGAAATTGTCATTGTCGAAATGCAAAGCTCAGAGTTTATGTCACTTGATACATTGTTAAAGGATAGCTACAACATGCTAATTAAAATAAGTGATGTCCCACAAATCACAGAATTCACATTTATTTGGCAGCAGCCTGTCAATAATAAAAATCATGTCGCGTTATCAATGACATTCGATCGCGCTGGTCTAGATAAAATTCCAACTGTTGCATATAGCGATTTAGCATCAATTGCAAAAGACTTTAAACAGTAAAATTCTTTTTGAAAGGGCTAATCTTAGCAATAAATAATTTTTTATTGCTAGCATCAATTAAAAACAAAGCTGTCCAGAAAATGTATTACTTTCTGAACAGCTTTTATTATGAAAAAAATCATTAATTACGCTGGGTTTACTTCTAGTTCTACTGAAATCTTAATGTCTTTTCCTACTAGTACGCCACCTGTTTCAAGTGCTGCGTTCCATGTTAAGCCAAATTCTTCACGATTGATTGATGTTTCTGCTTCAAAGCCGTATACTGCTTGACCCCAAGGGTTTGTGCCTTTACCGTTGAATTCCACATCGAATGTTACAGGTTTTGTTACATCCTTAATTGTTAAATCGCCTGTTACTTTGTAATCATCGCCTGATTTTTCAATTGAAGTTGATTGGAATGTAATTTTCGGGAATTGTTCTGCATCAAAGAAATCTGCTGATTTTAAATGATTGTCACGGTCTTCGCTACGTGTATTAATACTTGCAGCATCAATAGCAAACGAAATATTTGCTGTTGATAAATCCGCTAAATCTGCAGCCTCGATTTGCGCTGAGTAAGAATCAAAAGCGCCTTTTACCTTTGATACCATCATGTGTTTTACACTAAATCCGATACTTGAGTGTGATTGGTCTACTGTCCAGTTTGCCATAGAAAAAACCCTCCTGTTTTTTATCTCGATTTCGAGATATGTTATGAAAATAAAGCAGCCTACATCCGTACATATATCCTATTTGTTTAAATGTTAAACATTGATTCAAATTTTTTGAATCAACATAAGTTATATATGTAAAATGGCTGAGCTTTATTACTTACTATTTGTAACTTAGTATAATTCACACTTTCATCTACGTCAAGAAAATTCTTTCGAATTCAAGATTCTTTTTCATGCTTATTTTGTGCTACGATTTTCGTATGTACGACGAAGCGCTCATTATCATTTGGAGATGTCGTACATGTAGAAAGCGTAAAAATTCTGTCGTTCGTTGTCACATCAACTGGCATATGAATAGCTGATTTTTGTTGAATTGTCTGGAGAAATGCGGCATACGACTGCTCTGTAAACTCCGTTTCGATATAATAAAAATCCGTTGTCGTTTCATAGGCTGCAAATACTTCGAGGTGATATGTTGCACTAGGTGTTTCATACACAAAGTAGGGGTGCTCCTCGGCATAATGTTGCTTAGCAAATTTCGCTAATTCACCAAACATCGTACCGTTTCGCATAACATGACCATACAAAATCGTATGCCTAGCATTTGTATCATTGCGATAATCCATGAAAATACTGCCTGCACGACTCTTTTCCCCTACATAATTATGCTGCAAATAAAATTCATTATTATCGTTTTGAACGACAGGATTGTTCAACTGCGAATCGTTTAACTGAAGCCAGCCGACAATATCCGTATTTATTTTTTGTAGCTCGATAAATTTCGCGCTGATGGCAGCCTCCTCTATCGGCATCGCCTGTTGCGCTTGCTCATACACTTCCTGTATTTGCTGCAGCTCCTGTTCCACCTGTTTATAGCTAGAAAAAAAACGAATAAGTCCTACACTGGAAATAATAAAGACGATAATACAAATGACTCTTATTATTTTCACCTTCATATGATTGTCTCCTCAAATCCCGATTGGCACCATATATAGTCCAAGCGCAGCATCTTCTTGAAATATTGCCTCCACACCGTAAACTTGTTTCACCGTTTGCTGGGTAATGACATCGCGTGGCGTTCCTTCTGCGACAATCTGCCCTGCACTCATTAAAATAATATGGTCGCTGTAGCGAATCGCTTGGTTAATATCATGTAACACCATCACAATCGTTAAACCATGCTTTTCATTTAGTTCTTTTACTAGCTCTAAAAGCTCTAGCTGATAATAAATATCTAAATACGTCGTCGGCTCATCTAAGCATAGAAGCTCGCTCTGCTGTGCCAATGCCATGGCAATCCATACGCGCTGTCTTTCTCCACCAGATAACGCGGATAAATCATGATGGCGTTTTTCGCCTAGACTTGTACAGGCTAATGCCCAATCAACTGCTTTATTATCCTCGACATTATTCTTTTTTAATAAAGAATGATAGGGCATACGCCCGTAACTAACAAGCTTTTCAACGGTTAAATCTTGCGGAATATCGTTTTGCTGATAAACAATGGCAAACTTTTGAGCAAACTCCTTTGGCTTATAATTGACTAAGTCTTTATTATCTAATAGTGCCGTGCCTTGTAGGGGAGAATGGTTGCGTGCCATGACGTTTAATAATGTCGACTTGCCGCAGCCATTTGGACCAATAATCGTTGTAATTTTGCCGCGCTGAATGGACGTTGATACATTTTGTAAATGCTGCTTCTTACCGTCATGTGATACAACAATTTTTTGTAATTCCACAGTGTCACCCTTTTCTCAGTAAAAATATTAAAAACGGACCACCAATAATGGCCATAATGGTTGATGCAGGGATTTCTAATGGTGCAATGACTGTACGCCCAATTGTATCCGCTAATAAAATAATAAATGCTCCAAGCAAGGCTGTAAAAGGCAATAGCACTTTATGGTCATGTCCAACAATGCGGCGGGCAATGTGTGGGACTAGCAGGCCAACAAAGGCAATAACACCTGCGACAACAACTGAAATTGCTGATAATAATACGGCAGTTGCCGCAATTGCTAAACGTGCCAATGTCACATTAAAGCCAATACTTTGTGCCGTTTTATCAGATAATGCTAGGACATTACACCATGAATACATGACGAACGCAAAAATTAAGCCAATCGAGCCGTAAATAGCGATGAGCGTCACATCATCCCATGTTTTAAATGCTAGGCTTGAGCCAAGCACACTGCTAGCCGATGCATTTAAAGAGCCGCCAAAGCTAATAAATGCCTCTGTAAGTCCTGTAAACATAGCGTTGATGGCAATCCCTACTAAAATCAAGCGCAACGGATTTAAGCCTGACTTCCATGCCAACGCAAACACTAAAAAACAAGCAAGGGCGCCGCCAATAAAAGCAAAAATCGGCGTCATGAAAAATAAAGTTGGAACAATTGATACAATAAATAGCTTTGTAAAAGCCGCACCTGATGAAATACCGATGACCCCTGCATCAGCAAGTGGGTTGCGCATAATTGCCTGCAATAGTGCGCCTGCTACTGATAGGGCTGCACCTGCAAAAATTGCCACAATAATACGTGGAAAGCGCAAATCACGAATCGCTGCCATCGTATCATTATTTGTATCAAATAATGCCCCTACAAATTCCCAAAACCCCATTTTTATACTGCCTGTTGTAGCAGCAAAAATAGCTGTTATTACTAGCAATGCAGCAACAATAACAGTGCTTATTATTTTTTTCATCACCTGACAACACCTCTACTGCTCATAAAAAATTTCAATTAACTGCTGTAATGCCTCCGGTACATTTAACGCAGCCGTTGTCCCGAACAGCTCTTCTTCTAAATCATAAACGCGATTGTTTTTCACTGCATTAAAATGCTTCCAAACATCGTTTGTTTTAAATTCCTCGTCAAACATTTTAATTACTTCGTCTGGCATCCCATGTGCCATACGTAAAATAATATCTGGGTTACTATTATATAAATGCTCTGTATTTGAGGCTAAATATTCAGCTTCCTGACCAGCCATCACATTGACAGCGCCAGCTCTACGTGCTAAATCCCCCACATATGAATGTTCTGTCGCTACTAAATAGCTACCAGGCACACCTAATAAAATAAGAACGCTTGGCTGCTCATGCATACTCGCCACATTTTCCACTTGTGCAATTTCATTTTTCAGCTTGTCAACAAGCGCATCCGCCTGTTCCACGCGCTTATAGCGCTTGCCTAGCTCTTCAATTTCTGCGAGCATCGTATCAATGCTCGTTAAATCAACAAAGTCGACAGGGACTTGCAATTGCTCAAATATTGGTGCTAAATCATATTCTAATGTAGAGACGGATAATACTTCTGTTGGATTTAAAGATTTAACCACTTCCATATCAGGCTGCATCGCATTTCCAATAGAGGGTAAACCATCAAAGCGAGCAGGCAATTGTTTAACAGTATCTGGAATTGCAATAGCATCCAGTTCTAAACGGTCCATAATATCTGCTACAACAACTGTCCCTGCTACAATACGCTGTGTCTCTTCCTGTTGCTGCTTCTCTTTATTATTTTCTTGTGGCTGCTCTGGAGCCGCCGTTTTGCCACCGCAAGCAGCAAGCAGCAGTATTGCTACAAGCAGTAAACATTGCATATATTTTTTCATTTTTAGTTTCCTTTCTTCCGCTTTATCTTGACTTGTGCGGGTGTAGCTAGACACCCGCACAAGTCAAGATAACAACAGCGGGCTCCCTCTCATATATCCGAGAGGAAGCCTGCTTTCCCATTATGCTCCTAGTTTTCTACTACATAAAGAGTGTTTAAAATCACCTTTGCCATTTGGCTGCGTGTTAAAGTATTCGTTGGATTGAATTTGCCTTCATTCCCAGTCATAATACCTAATGCATTTAATTCAGCAATTGCAGTCAACGCTTCTTTATTTGAAGTTGTCACATCTTTAAATGGTACGCTTGCCCCTGTTGCTTTATAGCCTGCACCCTCTAAAACGCGGTAAATAATAACTGCCGCTTGTTGACGTGTAATTTCTTTTGTTGGCTCAAATGCAGTAGCAGATGTGCCGTTCATAATGCCGTAATCGCTTAATGCTGTTACCGCCTTTTGTGTTTCTGCATCAAAGCTCGATACATCTTTAAATGGATTTTTCGCAGTTGTATCTAAGTTTAAGTAACGATTTAACATTAATGCAAATTGTGAACGCTTCACTTTTCCGTTTGGATTGAATTTATCCGCTTCTTTGAAAAGACCTATAGAATATAATGTTACGATATTACCATAGTCACCTAATTTCGTAATATCTGTAAATGGATTTATCTTGCCACCAAATTGCAATTGTACAGGGTATACTGAATCGTATTTTACAGGACCAGCATCTACTGATACATCAACTGTTGCTGTATAAACAGCATCTAAGTTTGTTGTAGCAATTGTGTAGATTTTCACTGTGTTGCCATCCACTTCCGTAGTTTTTTCATCTGCAATTGTTGCGCCTTCAATGTTAAATTTATTTAAGTATTGTCCTTGTACGAATGTTAAGTCTACAAGGAATTCGTTTGCTGTTTCTGTTACTGTAACAGTCGGCTTTACATACGTCGACATAACAGAAATTTCGTTTGTTTTATCTTTATAAATGTATAATGGAAGCTCTTCTCCTACTTCTACAGGCTGCTCCTCTGTTACTTCAGGTAAATCAAGGTTCGCTGTATTGATAGCAAAGCCGAACTCATACCATTTGTCCATATTTGCCGCAGGAACAACAACATGAATTCCCGCTTCTACTAAATCGCTAATTGATTTCAGTGTAAAGCTATAAACCTTTTTCCCTTC
Organism: Metasolibacillus sp. FSL H7-0170; assembly: GCF_038593115.1. NCBI lineage: Bacteria > Bacillati > Bacillota > Bacilli > Caryophanales > Caryophanaceae > Metasolibacillus > Metasolibacillus sp. FSL H7-0170. The sequence goes on from NZ_CP151964.1 coordinate 1,635,676, forward strand.
CTCTGATACTAATGTTGCATCTGCACCAGCTACTTTTAAGCCAGCAATCATCGGGCTACTTTTTTCCGTAACTGTTAATTCTACTGAGTACTTACCATCTTTCACGATTAATTTTGCATCTTTTTCAAGATGGTTTGTAATCGCCGCATAATCACCTTTATTTGTTTTTGGATCATAGGCATCAAAAGTAATTGCATATTCACCGTCTTTTACTTGCTTAAATGTTTTACCTGGTACAAACTCTACTTTTTCTTCTTCTGCTGCTTCAGGCGCTTTAATTGTTGTTGGGTCTAATGTTAATTCAAATGCTGTTGGAATTTCTTTGCCACCAACTGCGACAGCGCCCTCACCCTTCACTGTACCGCCTGGACGCTCTACAGGAATATAAATAACTTTTTGTCCATTTACTTCTTTAATTACGCTAACGCCATCTACTTCTACTTTTGTCAGCATGTTCATCACAGTAGCATCCGCTGATAGCTGAATGAAATACTTGCCATCTTCAATAATAAGTGTAGCTGGTCCTTGAATGTATTTCGCTAATTGCTGTGTCGTATCTGTAATTGTGAAATCAATAGTATACTGACCATCTGGCATAGAGCGTGATGGTGTTTCAGCAGATGCCGCTACTGCTGGCACGATAGCAGATGTTGCTAACACTGAAGCTAGCGCGATTTTTGTAGAACGAGATTGGAATTTTGACATTTAACATTTCCCCCAATTAATTCATTTTTTTTGTTTTATAAAATACAAGCACCGAAGCAATAAGCATAAAGATGAAAAGATATGGTAAAGAATCACTTGTTTGTGGATTTTCTACTTTTTCACTAGCACTTACTGTTCCGTCAGCTTTATTTCCATTATCTTCAACATTTGAAGAGCTTGGCGTCTTACTCACATTGTTAACAGCCTTTGAAGATTCTTTATTTGTTTGCGCATTTTGCTCCGTTGCTTGTGGAATACCCGCTGCGTCAAATACAAAATCAACGCTATAACCGTGATGATAATTAATATCATCAATATCGATTTTCATTGCCACTGTTACAGGATTCCCCAAATTAGCTACAGCAAATTGCACAACACGCGTATCAGCAGCGGCATTTTGGCTAATTACTGTCGCACCACTCGGCGGGTTAAACTCCGTTACCCATGCACTATTTTTAATCGTCAATTGCACAGTTGCTTTGCCATTTTTCATAATTACCTTTGCAGGCTTTAAAAAATAATCATTGGCCATAGAAGCGGAAATACTACTTGGCTTATTGACTTGATATTGAATATCGTATGTTCCATCAGCTAATTGTGCATGAGAATAATTAGGCGCAAGTATAAATACCCCTAGCATAAGCACAAAAAGAGTTAGAAAAAGCTTTTTCACAGCTCTATTCCTCCCTTTACTAATAATTAGTACCTTTACAATTATGACACAAATGAGGATAATTCTCAATTAGATTTTTTATTTTCATCGAATTGTCAAATTATCGATTACGCCAAGGCGAAATAGATTGACTAGCATTTTCTTTTGTGTCAAAAATAATCGCCATCTCTCATACTTATTTAGCGAACAGCATCCTCATGAAATTGCTTGCCATCAAAATAGCCTTCATGTGCCCAAATATTGAGCTTTGCATCCTGTGCCCTTACTTGAATTTCATTTAATTCTGCTTCAAGCGTATTATTCGGTTTGTTAATATAGCGCATAACTGCAAAGCCATTTTTCAATAAAGATTCCTGTAATAATACATTATCGACAAAAATATACGCGAGCAAACGGTCATATTTATCTGTTTCTGGTCCAACATCGAATAGAAGCTCAATTTTCGAGGCATTTTTCAGTAAATTTTCTGTAAACACTTTAGCATCTTCTGCATAAGGCATCGGTTTTCCTTTGTCATAGTTCATTTCGGGCGTATCCACCATTAATAAACGAACTTTATGCTTTTCACCATTCATTTCTATGCTAAATGTATCGCCATCATTAATTGATAAATAGTTAATCTCCTGTAGCTGATTTCCTGTCACTTGCTGGGCATATTGTGCTGAAATATGATTTGTCGCAGTTTCATTTGTTTCTTGTTGACTATGTGGCGGCGTCTTAACTTCATTTGTAGTCTTGTCCTGCGGTTCTGGACTAAATATTAAATAAAGTGCGACCGCTATAATAATAGTTCCGCTCGTAATAAGCGTTTTAATATCTGTTGGTTTCATAAGTTATATTATTCCCTTTCTTCAATTAGCATATCTTTTATTTTACCAAACTTTTTAGGTGTTAAAAATGTCTGAAAAAAGGCTTTTTCAAAATTACACTTTAAACATAAACACTTTTCCAACGAAAAACGCTACCTTCCCTATATTGAAGATAGCGTCGTTTAATATTAAATGTTTTTCGTTAAATATCTGTATTTGTCTTCGGCTGTGGACCTAGCTTCTGCGGTGGAATGGCTGCAAATGTTTCGCCTTCCTCTTCCAAATCGCGCATTCGATGGGCAATACGGGATGCTGCACTCGCTGCAATGCTCGCAACCAAATCATCTAAAAATGTATTTACACATTTCCCGGCTTTTGTATCCAATTTATCAATGATACCTATTTTCTTCTTATCTAAATGACCAAAAGTCGTCACTGCAATACTGCCGTACGTAAAGACAGAGCCAAGGGCAATTGTTTCATCGACACCGAACAATCCTTCATCTGACTCTACAATTGATTGTAGGGGCTCTGATAGCATTTTCTTTTCGGCCAACTCGTCTAGCTCAACGCCTACTAATACCGCATGCTGTACTTCACGCTTATGCAATACACGCTCAACAGAGCTAATGCAATGCTCCATTAATAGCCCTTCATTGTAAAGACTTTGCATTTCATAAACGATTTCAGCAATATCCTCCACCTTTACTCCTCTGCGCTCTAACGCAGAATAAGTGGCTTCTGTTACTTTATCAGAATGAACACGAACTGCTCGATTATGCATAATTTACACCTCTATTTATGTTTTTTCTTCCTACACCATATTACACCTTTCGTAGTGATTATGATACAATTTCGTTACATCTTACTAGAGAAGGAATGAGTATTTTGGATAAGGGAACAGTAAAAGATATCAATTTTTATAGTGAGGCACTTCAGGAAGAGCTGCAATTACTTATTTATATTCCAGCAAATTATTCACCATTATATAAGTATAATCTACTCATCGCAGCAGATGGCAAAGACTATTTCCAATTAGGCAGCATTCCCCGTCTCGCCGATGAACTAATCGATAATTATGAGATGGAAAATACAATTATTGTAGGCGTTCCATATAAAAATGTCGCGGATCGCCAAAAAAAATATATCCCCTCTGGTGAACAACATGAGGCATTTTTACGCTTTTTAGCGCATGAGCTTGTACCTTATTTAGATGAAAATTACGCGACTTTTCAGCTTGGGCAAACGCGTGGCATGATTGGTGACTCAATGGCTGCAACAGCCGCGCTAATGGCTACATTAAAATATCCAAACGTTTTTTGTAAGGCTATTTTGCAATCGCCATATGTTGATGAGCTTGTACTAGAAGCAGTAGCAAACGCTACAAATTATAGCGCAATATCAATTTATCATATTATCGGTAAAGGTGAAGACAAAGTCGTTACGACAAGCAAAGAAATAAAGGATTTTCTAACACCGAATAGGGCGCTTCATCAATTATTCCTTGAAAAAAACTTCAATACATTTTATGAAGAATTTGACGGTGATCATACATGGAAATATTGGAAACCAGACTTAAGACGAGCACTTATAGAAAATTTCGGATAAAAACGGCGTAATAAATGTAGTAAAGAAACAATTTCTGTTATACTTATTAAGAGAAAAAAATCGAATTATTCCAGGAGGTTATGAATTTGAAATATGGTATTGTTGCTTTTCCTTCTAAAAACTTACAAGATTTAGCGAATAATTATCGTAAACGTTATGACCCACATTATGCACAAATCGCTCCGCATATGACATTAAAGGATGCGTTTGAGGCTGATGAGAGTGCAGTACAAGACATCGTTGCAAAATTAACGGAAATTGCGTCAAATTTTGCCCCATTAAAAATTCACGCATCACGCATTAGCTCGTTTTTCCCTACTACGAATGCGATTTATTTCCGCATCGAACCTACAGAGCAATTAACAAATATTCAAAATGCAATTCAGGAGAAAATTGCTTTCGGTGAGCAAAAGCATGTTTTTGTGCCACATATTACTATTGCACAAAAACTAACAGCATCTGAACACGATGATATTTTAGGTCAATTGCGCATGTCTGGTGTTGATGTACAAGAAGAAATTCAGCAAATTCATCTACTAAAAGAACAGGACGGTAAATGGGAAATCGTCGAATCATTTAGTTTAAATGGAGCTGAGTAACCGAATGTTTGAAGTACATTCTGCAATATCTGAAGAACAATTACAGCGTGCGTTTGATATCCGCAAAAAAGTGTTCGTTGAAGAACAAGGGGTACCTATCCACCTTGAATTAGATGAATATGATAAAACATCCTATCATTTTATCGTGACGGAGGGCGAACGAACAATCGCTGCGGCTCGTCTAAGAGAATACGAGCCATTAGTGGGGAAAGTGGAGCGTGTTTGCGTATTAAACGAATATCGCGGAAAACGACTAGGCGCTTTATTAATGGAGCATATCGAGCAAGTAGCTAAAGAGAAAAACTGGAAAAAATTGAAACTGAATGCACAAAGCTATGCAATTCCGTTTTATGAGAAATTACAGTACACAGTAACCTCTCCTGAGTTTTTAGATGCAGGTATTCCGCATCGCGCGATGGAGAAATCGATTTAACAAAGGGGGCGTCAGAACAGCCGTGCAGTTGCCGGCTGTTCTGACGCTTTTTTATGATGTTTTTGCTTAGGAGCAATAAGCAAACATTTATCTAAACACCAATTAAAGCGTCCAAAATACCAGCAACTGCACGGTTTTTGGACGCCTTCTTTTTTAGATAGCAGTCTAACGCATCATTCGCTCGATTTTACTCAAATCTAGTGATTTGCCATCCTTTATAATGGACTGCACAATTTGCTCTTCTAGCTGTGGTGATACTTTCCGCTTTGCTACTTTGCTTACTTTTTGTACAATTTTCCTTACTTGTTTTTCACTTGTAAAGTCTGCATATTGTATGGCGCGAGCTAATGCGAACACTTCATCCATTTCAACACCCGTTTTACGCTCGAACTGTTTAAAAAAACTTTTGTCCATTACTCGCCCTCCTTAATAAAATGCAGTACCAACAATAATTAGTAGAATAAATAATACAACGATTAACACAAATGTTGAACCATAGCCGCTGCCGCCTCCACAATAGCCTGGCTGTACATTGCCACATTGATTCCATCCGTATCCAGACATGAATAACCCCTCCTTTCTACAGTGTAGTTTATGCTAAGCCAACTGTCATAGGAGGGGTAAATGCCCTAATTCACTTTTCCTTTTGAATGAAAAATAAGTGCCGCGATAAACCCGAAAATAATCGCTGCGCTAATACCTGAGCTCGTCACTTCAAACATCCCTGTCACGACTCCAACTAAGCCGTGCTTCTCGGCCTCTGCAAGCGCACCATGTGTTAACGAATTGCCAAATGAAGTAATTGGAATCGTTGCACCAGCACCAGCAAAATCAATAAGTGGCTCATATAAACCAAATCCATCTAGAATGGCGCCCGCTACAACTAATATGGATAATGTATGCGCCGGCGTTAGCTTGGCCACATCCATTAATAGCTGACCAATCACACAAATAGCGCCACCAACTAAAAATGCAAATATAAAAGTATACATTGCTCTCCCTCAGTTCATCGCAATTTCAATCGCATGTGCTGTACATGGAATCGTTTCTCCTTGCTGATAGGACAGCGGAGATAGTAGAGCACCTGTTGCTACAAGTAAGACTCGTTTAAAGCGTCCTGTCATAAATTGACTTAATACATAGCTATAATAAACAGCGGCTGAACACCCTGCCCCACTTGCTCCAGCTTGAAATGCCTGGTCGTCTCCATAAAACTCTGCGCCAGCATCACGAATTAGCTGTAGCTCGTCATTTTTAATACCATCCTCAGCTAACATCGCTTTTACTAGCTTTAGCCCAATTTTCCCTAAATCCCCTGTCATCACCATATCATAATCGCTTATTTTCTGTTTTCTATGCTGTAAATGTCTTTTAATTGTGTCGTAAGCCGCAGGAGCCATTGCTCCCCCCATATGAAATGGATCTGTTTCGTGATAATCAATCACCTTTCCTACTGTTGCTGCTACCATATAGGGGTAGTCTGGTTGATGCGGACCGACCAACGCATAGCCTGCTGCGGTTACTGTCCACTGTGCAGTTGCAGGCTTCTGCGCACCGTAATTAACTGGGTAACGAAATTGACGCTCGGTTGCATTATGTTGGCTAGAAGCACCAGCAATTGCAAGCTTCGACGCCCCTAATTCCGTTAATAAACCAGCAATAATAACGGACGAAACGGATGTCGAACAAGCTGAAAACATCCCGATAAAAGATACTGCTAATTCTCGCGCTGCAAAGTTAGTTGGTGTCATTTGATTGACTAAATCACCACTTAAAAAATAATCGACATCTAAATTTTTTATCTTTGCCTTGTCCATAACAAGCTGACAGGTGTTCATAATTAGGCGCTTCTGTCCTTGTTCATTCGTTTTTTCTTGAAAGCGTTCATCATCGGCTATCATATCAAAATAAGAGCGAAAGACGCTTTTTTCCTCTAACGGGCCAACTGCCGCAGCGCCCGCTAATAATGCTGGCTTCGTCTGAAACAAAATTACCATGAGACAACCCCCAGCATAACCAGTACCGTTTTCACTAAAGCTACAGCGAAGGCAGACACCGTTCCGAAAACGATAACAGAGCCAGCTAGCTTGAACATATTGCTCCCTACACCTAGCACATAACCCTCTGTTCGATGCTCAATCGCTGCAGATACAACGGCATTGCCAAAGCCTGTAACGGGAACAGCACTACCTGCACCTGCAAACTGCCCTAGTCTTGTGTACAGTCCTAAGCCCGTAAAAATCATCGCTAGCAATATCATTGTCGCAACAGTTGGATTGCCTACCGTTTTTTCGGTAAAATCAAAAAAAATCATATAAAAGAAGGAAATAGCTTGTCCAATCACACAAATAATGCCACCGACGAAAAATGCCTTTAATATATTCATTGCATATGGTGGGGTCGGTGTCATCTGCTGTTCAATCGTTTCATATTGAGATTCTTTCATCACGTCTCCTCCTTCGCTAATTTTTTTAAATGCTCTATTTTTTCATTGACCTTTTGTTCGTCTTCCTCTGACATCAATTTATCTGTTTCCCATAGCAACTTAAAATCTGAAGAAACAAGTACATCATAGTGTGACCATTTTTCTTCTAATTTTTTTTGCAATTCGCGTGCGATTTTTTGCTCTTTAAATGATTGCCATGGTTTTACTTCAATTGCCACAAGGATATCCTGACCAGTAACAACGATTTTCGCTTTGTGGATATTATTCATTTTCTCAATTTCTTGCTTAATCTCTATTGTTTTTTCGTCCTGCTCATCATATGCGACAATCTGTTCCTTTGCGCCACAGGCAGATAGTAAGAACACACATATTCCAACGCTTAAAAATCGCCTTACCATTACATGCCTCCCTTTTCAAATTGTAGATAGACTTATGAATTCATTTGTCCCGCATTAACGGGCAGTAATCTTATTTTGTTCCAAAAGTGAAGTGACAGGTACAAAACTCCCGCCTGTAGACTTTTATTAACGAGATAGCTAGCTAAGTAATTATCTGCCCGTAAAATCCCGATTGGGAAAGCGAACAATTCTTAGGAAGTAGTGCTTCTCCCAAGAATTGTGGTTTCACTTTATCTAGTATGGGCATATTTTTTTTGCTTTATTCAAAATCTAGGCAATCATTTCTATGCGAACGCCCTGTTCCCTTGGCAAATTACTCATATTGTAGAGAGAACTTAAATTAGGAGGTGAAAGAGTATGGGTTGTGGTAAAAATATTGGCCCAAGCTCGAGTAATGGTTGCGTTTGTGAAGTAGTTCGTGCGATTTTAGATATTCAAAATCAATCAGTTCGTGAAGAATGCTCTCGTTGTACAACAAATTGCTTTTTAGAGCCTTTAGGCGGCATCGTTAGCCCTGGTAGATCTTCAGTGGATACAAGGGTATTTATGCTTTTAACAAAATTCGGAACGCCATTTGTTGCAACATTTAGTGCTGAAGACTGCATGGATTGCGCATCTGTCTTCTTCCGTGTAGAAGATGTATTCGATGATTGCTGTGCGACATTACGAGTATTAATGCCTTTAGATCGTGGTGGAGATACAGTTGATTTATTAAATAGCGACGGCACTGCCGTGTCATTGCGCGCTATTTGTGATGTAACAAACTACGCAGTGACAGATAGCTGTATTACAGTCGACTTAAACTGCTTCTGTGCTGTACAATGTGTTGCCGATGTAAACCTAGGAATTTGTAACTAAATTGTGTGTAAATTGTTTGCGTGCCTGGCACCCAAACAATTTACTTACAAAAAAAGGCATGAAACCAAATTTGATTTCATGCCTTTTTCTATCTCGTTGCGTGTATTGTCGCAATATCATTCGCATTGACAATAATTTTTTGCTCAAATACTTTCATAACAACATCTATCCCATTCAAATGCTCTATCGTACCGATAAGACGCTCGCCATTTTTAAGCACGACAAGCAACATGCGATTTTTTGCAACTGGTCGTGCGAAAAAGCGCAGTTGATGTGCAATCAGTGAATTAACAATATTATTTGGCAGTGGCTTTTCATAAATTGAGGTGCTCTCCTCTAGCTCTGGTCCTTGCTGTTTAGCCGCTGTTAGTTCAACCGCATAAGACGGTGTTTTGATGAAAAGCAGTGGTTGATATTTCATCAACAATCGCCCACCTTTTTTTCATACGATATGCATAGTAAATATTTTTTGTTACAAAATTTGATTAATAAACGTCGTCGCTAAGCCTAAATAAATTAAAATACTCGTTACATCATTCAATGTTGTAATGAATGGCCCTGAGGCAACAGCTGGGTCAATGCCTAACTTATGCATTAGTAAGGGGATAAATGATCCCGCTACTGTGGCTACTAAAATGGAACAGCAAATAGCTGCGCCAACTAATAAGCCAATCATAATTTGATGCTTCCAAAAGAAAATAATCGCCACAACAGTTAGACCGCAAACTAAGCCTGTTAATAGACCTGTTAAGCACTCCTTCATGAGCAGCTTTAACTTACTTTGCTCATTCACCTCGCCTGTCGCAATACCACGTACCGCAACCGCTAATGCCTGCGTGCCACTATTACCAGACGTCCCTGAAATCAGCGGAATAAAGACAGCGAGTAATGCTACCTTCTCTAATGTCGCCTCAAACTGCCCCATTAAATTTGCTGTAAACATTCCTAAAAATAATAACACGATTAACCATGGTAAACGTGTCACCGCCGCTTTAAATGGACCTGCATCAATATCGTCCGCATCTGAAATACCGGCTAGCTTAGAGTAGTCATCAGAAGCCTCTTCATCAATAACATCGATAATATCATCGACTGTAATAATTCCTTGTAATTCATTATTATCATCTATAACAGGAATTGCTAAGAAATTATAGTCACGCATAATTTGCGCAACGTCCTCTTGGTCATCGCCTACTTTTACCGACACGACGCGCTCGCTCATAATATTATGAATAAGCGTATCCTCATCCGCGATAATCAAATCACGTAACGACATGACACCAGCCAATTGATGCTGGTCATTCACTACGAAAATATAGTAAATCGTTTCTGCGTTTGGCGCTTCATTGCGCAACACTGCCATTGCTGAACGGACAGTTGAATTTTCTAGAATCGTTACATACTCGGTCGTCATAATCGCCCCGGCAGTATATTCAGCATAGCTTAATAGTTCATTAATTTCTTCAGCTGTTTCGCTATCCATCATTTCTAAAAAGCTCTCACGCTGCTCATTGTCCAGCTCATTTAATACGTCTACCGCATCATCGGTGTACATATGCGATAGCATCGATGCACCATATGCAGGGTCCATCTCACCTAAAAATCGCTCGTACTCGTCATCTTCTAGCTCGATTACTTCAAAAATCAATGCCATTTCTTCGGGAGACAAGTATAAATAGATAGTTTGACGTATGTCTGGTCCCACCTTTTTATAAAATTGGGCTTGATCATACGGGTGAAGTGCTAAAAAATGCTCACGAAAAGCATCAATTTCTTGTTCAATTAAAAGCATTTGTAAAAATTCTTCATTATAGCGCACTTCGTTATTTTCGCGTTTTTGTTCTACCATCCTTGTCCCCTCCTCTCAAAGTTCATCATACAAGCAATATAGCAAGTTCGTAAATCAATATTTCAAAAATAACATAGAAATTTTACAATTATAGTAGGGTCTTTTTACAACTACTATAGGTAGTTACTACAGCAACTGCATCCAGTCTAAATAAAACGATAAAAATCCACCTCGATATACGGTTAGACCGTTGGAATCTACGTGGATTTTTCACAATTAGTATCATAGTAAATCCTTGCCCTAATAGCCGATAGACGCTAGTTTTTCTTTAATCAATTACACCTCGATTAACTCTAGTCCAGACTTTTTTGAACAAACTCATGGAAGTCAACCTAAAACCGTCACGACACGTACCAACGATTAACTAATCTGTATCTCGCAGTTGGCGATATCCTTTGACTAAGTTCCTCTTTGTTAGCAAGTAGTTTGTACATCCACTGAATTAAAATATTGTCTCATTGCTATAAAGGTGGGAGTTTTTTACTGAATCTAGATAAATTCCGCAATTCCTCAGGTAACTCACTGCTAAAAGATAACAGTTTCTTCGTTAACGGATGCAAAAATGTCAATGATACACAGTGCAATGCTTGGCGATCTAATACTCGCTTATCACCACCGTACAGCTCATCACCAACAAGCGGATGACCTATATGAGCCATATGCACACGTATTTGGTGTGTACGCCCTGTGTGCAATGTTAAACGAACATGTGATATGATGCAATCGTTTAGTCTACCGTATTCTAACACTTCAACATCTGTATGTGCAAACTGTCCATCCTTACGCACTTCTCGTTCAATAATGCTCGTCTCTTTACGTCCGATTGGTGCAATAATGGATTGGCTTTTCGTTTGCCCGTAAACAATCGCCTCATAGTGCCGTATCACATCCCCTTGTTGCTGTGATGCGCTCATTAAATGATGGATATGTCGATGCTTTGCAATACATAACAAGCCCGACGTATCTCGATCAAGCCGTGTTACGATATGTACAGTTGAAGCAAGACCTTGCTCCTGTAAATAACCGAGAACAAAATTCGCTACACTACTTTCTGGATGCTCCCTTGAGGGAATTGTACTCATATAGGCTGGTTTATCAATAACGAGCACTGCCTCGTCCTCATAAACAATGTTTAATTTGCCGTGCTGTGGCACAAGTCCCTCACTCGCTTCTTCTAATGGGAACACAATCGTAATAATATCTCCTACTACCACTACATGACGTACATTGCGCCGAACGCCATTAACAAGAATATCACCGCCACCAAACTTAATCGCCGTTAATGCTCGTTTCGAAATTCCCCATAAAGCAATCGCTTCACGCAATAGCATTTCCTCTTGCGCTTCAAACTGTAATACAAATCTATTTTCCATATAATCCTCAGCTACTCATTTGAAATGAAGGAATCATGCACGCGTTCCCAAAATGGGAAAGGACGAAATCTTGCAAAACGCACGCGCTCCTCAGCAACATTAAAGGCAATTGATTTAACATCCTCTTCTGACAATTGAATATGATCAACCGTAATATTAAAGCGTTGGTTATTGACTGGCTTTAATACGCATGTGTGATGTGCTGGGAACACAAGTGACGAGCCGACCGTACGAAACACCCGATTATTAATTGATGCCATTTCTGTTAGCTGAAAAGCTGGTAATGTCGGATGAATAATAGCCCCACCTAACGCCTTATTGTAAGCCGTACTGCCAGATGGTGTCGAAACACATAGACCATCTCCACGGAAGCGCTCAAACTGAGTACCATTTAACTCAACATCCATTACAAGCGTCACATCAGGTGATTTTATTGTCGCCTCATTCAAAGCTAAATAATGGCTTGTTTCTGACTGATGACGGTGAACATGTACTTTCAACAATGGGTATTCAACAACATTAAAATCCTTTTTCGCCATCGACAATACAAGCTTCTCCAATTCAGATGGCTTCCAATCTGCATAAAAGCCTAAATGCCCTGTATGAATCCCGACAAATGCAACCTTGTCTAAGCGATGTTTATAGCGATGAAAAGCATGTAAAAGTGTCCCGTCTCCTCCAATAGAAAGAACAATATCAGGCTCTTCTTCATTGAGCTCCAGCCCAAAATCTTGCAAATACGATGTCGCCAGCTCCATTAACTCATTAGACTGTGCATCGCGACGTGATTGAATTGCAAATGATGTCATGAACTTACCCCCTTATCTTTTTCAGCATGCAGCTTAACACTCGGCGCTTCCTTTACTTCACTGAAGTATACCTGTGCCTCCTGTATTTCATTGCGAATTTGTGACATTTCCTCATCGAGACGAAATGCTGCTTCTGCAGCACTTTGCAAGCGATTTTGAATTTCTTCTGGAAAAGCCCCTTTATATTTATAGTTTAATGAGTGCTCGATGGAAGCCCAAAAATTCATTGCCAATGTTCGAATTTGAATTTCAGCTAAAACAACCTTTTTGCCATGTATCGTTTCAACAGGATATTCGACAATCATATGATGTGAGCGGTAGCCACTCGGTTTACTATGTGTAATATAATCCTTTTCCTCCACTACATTCAAATCGACTCGTTGCCGAATCAGCTCAGTTACTGTCGCAATATCATCGACAAATTGGCACATAATTCTTAGCCCTGCAATATCTTGTAACTCTGTTGCTAATTGCTGAGAAGGTTCAAATGCAATTCCTTTTTCTAATGATTTATCGTAAATACTTGCTAAAGGCTTTACGCGCCCTGTGACAAATTCAATTGGCGAGTTTGCGCCGATAATATTGAACTGCGAGCGCATACCTTTAAATTTTATTTTTAGCTCCTCTACCGCTTGCTTATAAGGGCTTAAAAAAACATCCCATTGGCCCATCACAACAACCTCCTCATATGAAATAGCATGCCTATTTCAGCCATACATTACGTGTTTTTCATTTACCACACAAATCGTAATATATGCAATCGAATTTATTGATTATGAGTAATTAATTCATTACGCCTTGGCTAACTTTAATCTGGTTTCGGCTGACTTCCTTTTAAGAACCCTTCACTGAACCCCCGATATTCGTCGGAGACTTTAGGCCAACTTAATGTTGGTCACTTAGTCGTTATCGCAGAAGGCGATGTTTTTAAACTGAGTTCCTATGATTCAGCATGCGTCCCACCATAAACCATTTCTGTATCTGTCACCTTACTTTCGATACAAAATAGTGTACTTCTGCGATTTCTTATCGCAGAAAACATTGCTAAAACAGGCGTGTTGATTATCCTTTATTTCACAAAGAAAACCTAAAAATTCGTTGATTTCCGTTGCGGGGGACGCTTTCCTCGGGGTGCGGCTTCAACTAATTTATTTCGGCATTCGCCGAAATAAATGGATTTTCAGCTCGGGGCCAACACGATGTTGGTCATGGAGGCGTTGCCACAGGACGTGGCGACCTTAGCCTCTCTACACTTTTGTCCCGATAGAGTCGCCCCCTCCACTCCAATCAACGAGCGTATGCCTATGAAAAAAGCATTTCCCCTATAAAATACGCTAATTAATATGCATTATTTACATAATCAACACACCTGTTGCTAAAAGAAACTAATCACAAAATTAATCTGTTGATTCTAAATAAATACTTGTAAATTGTGCCTCCACAGCCTCAACAAATGCCTTACCGTAATTTTCATTATCTTGAATATTCCATAATAAATACTCAAGCTCCTCTGCAAAATTAGAGAGTGCTAAGTCAGGCGTTAAAAATGGATCGCGCTTCTTTTCGACAATTTGCACTAACGCTGGCCACGTCGTTTGAGGGAAGCTTAAATAACTATACGTCCCCTCATCCTCTACAATATAAATAAATGCCATATTATCTGAATCGACAATCACTTGCCCTGTCGGTTGAATTTGAATGTCCTGCTCACTATCGTGTAAACTAAAATAAAAATCATTATGTATTTGTTCGAATTTTTGAATTGTATATACTTTACGCACTTTTTTCGTACTTCCCTTCCATTCATTCTCTCCCTATTTTACCATACGATGAAGGGGGATGCAGTGTGGTTTTTATTAAACAATATGATGAACTTTTAAGTGCGGTAATGAACCAATTATTATTTATTAAATCGACGATTTCCATTATAGTTAGCGCTATGCGCCGGGTGTGGGTTACAATTAATTTCTTTCGTGTTACTACGTTTGCCCCCACACTTTTCTCTTTGAAGGAGCGCTTTTTCCATTCCAATCGGCTAGTAAATTACCCGTTAGTAGAGATTAAAAAACACTCAATACTTCCATAATTTGCAGATATGATTAACTTTATACTTATATTAAATTTGCAAATAATTACTTCTTAATCTTCCTAAAAAATGACGAAAAAAGGAGAATTATAATGAATCATGAAATTGAAATCGAATTTAAAAATATGCTGTCGAAAACAAAATACGACGAACTACTGACGATATTCGACATTCAAGAGGGAGAAGCTGTGCGCCAGGAAAATCATTATTTCGACACAGCGGATTTTCAATTAAAGGCGATTGACAGCGGATTGCGAATTCGCATATTACCGAATAAAATTGAATGTACATTAAAAGAAAAAGCTACTGAGCATACATATATCGAAACAACAGATATTTTAACAGAGGAAGAAGCGAGCCGAATTTTACAGGGCAGCACATTCACAGCGCCTACTGTTATTGCGAGATTACAGGAACGCGGTATTGCCTTTGAACAGCTTATATTGTTCGGCACACTCGCAACAGAGCGTGTAGAAATTCCCTACAAAGGAGGATTGCTCGTACTAGATCATTCTTTTTATTTGCAGCGCGAGGATTATGAGGTAGAATATGAAGCACAAGATGAAACCGTTGGACGTACTGTTTTCCAACAATTTTTAACAAACTATAATATTCCAATTGCACATGCAGATAAAAAAATTGCCCGTTTCGCAGCGGCATTGGCGGATAAAAACAACTAGATTACGAAATTTAAGTAGGCCGACAGAGGGCGTAAATGCGAAGAAGGAAAGAAGGAGCATAACGATGGATATTCGAGCAATGAAAACATTAATGGAAATACAAGCAATGCAATCGGTTGGTAACACTACACTAAGTGATTCCAACAATGCCTTATTTAATGAATTGCTAGGTGATATTTTACAATCACAGCAAACAAATTCTATTACTGGATTGACAGAAATTTTAGGAACTGAGCATACACTAATGCAAACAAGTAATGGGTCAGTATCTCAAACAAAATATTTAGATGCCTTTTTATACGAAGGGGCTATGACTAGCTCGCCAATTGAGCAATACATTAAAGATTACACGGGACAAGAGGCTTTCAACAATGTGTTAGCAGGGGCAAACCATTACAGAGATAGCATTGCCAAAGCTGCAGCAACATATGACTTACCCGAAAAACTAATTGCCGCAGTGATGAAGCAAGAATCCAATTTTAACCCTGAGGTAATTAGTACAGCAGGGGCTGTCGGCTTAATGCAATTAATGCCAAGTACAGCAAAATATTTAGGTGTACAAAACCCTACTGACAACGAGCAAAATATAATGGGTGGTGCAAAATATTTACGTCAAATGCTCAATCAATTCGGACAAAACCTTGAAACAGCGTTAGCCGCCTACAATGCGGGACCTGGCAATGTGAAAAAATATAACGGCATTCCGCCATTTAAAGAAACACAAAACTATGTTCAAAAGGTTTTAAATTATTATAATACGTAACGCTTTTTCTTTTCCCTAAAATTGTTAAAGAGCGCTTTGTTTGAGAAAACAGATAGACGTTGTTATTATGAGTATAATGTAATAATAAAAAACACTTTAACTTCTTTCAACAATTTTTTTGCAACGAGTAACCGCAGGAGCACGTGTTTACTATGACTAGATGAATGCAAGCATTAGACTCATTTCGGCGGAGGCTCAAACACCCGCTGATGAAGGGGAACACAGTCTAAGAACACCGCATCCTGCGACAACGACTGAGTGACCAACATCGTGTTGGCCTAAGCTACGACGGATGTCACGGAATTTGAAGAGAGGCCTGCGTGATACAGGTCAGTTAACCATTGTCACAGGACGTGACGTTTTCAGGTTCACTTCCATCAAACAGCTCGAAAAAATCTTGGCGCAATTATGCCAAGGTGTAATTGATTATAGAAAATGTAATTGCAAGTATAAAGGAGTATCACCTATGAATCGAAAGTATACGATTCCTTACGAGGAACTTGGTGCTGAAAAACTGGCTGAACTAATTCATGCTTTTTATGCTCGCGTAGCAAAACATCCTAAGCTTATCCCTATTTTTCCTGAAGATTTAACGGACACAATTCGTAAGCAAATTCAATTTCAAACACAGTACTTAGGTGGACCTAGCCTATACACCGAAGAACATGGTCATCCAATGATGCGAGCTAGACATATCCCTTTTAAAATTACGCCAGATAGAGCACAAGCTTGGCTTGAATGCATGGCAGAGGCAATGGATGAAGTAGGCTTGGACGGAAAATTCCGTGACACTTATTATCAACGTCTTGTGCTGACTGCTCATCATATGGTCAATTCACCAAACGAAGAGGAGGAAATGGAGTGAATAATATTCAGATGATATCACAGCCTACTGCCTCCTTACCGACGAATAAACCAGTAGAACTGTATATTTTCATCGACCCGCTGTGTTCAAACTCCTTCACTATGCAATCGATGCTGCGTAAGCTTCAATTAGAGTACGAGCATTATTTTTCTTGGCGTTATGTATTAAGCACTGAATTAACGTCATTGAACTGCTTAAGCAATCGCATTAAAGGTTGTTTATCAGGCGATGAACTAGATATTACGCACCCTGCATTACCTTCAATTGCAATTAAAGCAGCTGAGTTGCAAGGCAAGCGAGCTGGCTCGCGCTATTTGTCAAAATTACAGGAGCACGCTGCATTACAATCAAAAAATATTTTGTCACATGCAGCACTTACAGAAATTGCATTTGAAGTGCAATTAGATATGAATGAATTTACTGTTGATTTTGGCTCAAAGGAAGCAGCTCACGCATTCCAATGTGATTTATACATTACGCGTGAAATGGAAGTTGATGAAGTTCCAAGTATCGTCTTTTTCAATGAAAATGTTGAGGATGAGGGATTAAAGGTAAGTGGTTTATATAACTACGAGGTATACGAGCATATTTTACAGGAAATGATTCAAGAACAGCTTGTACGTCAGCCTCTTCCTTCATTAGATGAATTATTCATTCGTTTTCAAACACTTACAACAGCCGAAGTTGCTGCAATTTATCAAATTGCAGAATCGGTTGCAGAACGAGAATTAAAGAAACGTATGCTACAACAAAAAATCGAACGATTAATGAAAGACGACATTGCATTATGGCGTCAAAAATGAAATATCTAACCCATATTGGCTGACAGGAAATGACGCTGATGAGATAGGAATAACCTTTTCTCAGACAGCCCCTTCCCCGTCAGCCTTATTTGTTACTTCCTTTAGCTTTTCATAAATTCTTCGTTTTCTATACAGCATATTTCCTACTTCTGCAATATCCTGCATCATCCCTTTATTAGCATATGCACCAAAAATAATCCCGACAATCGGAATCATCTGAAATAGCTTTTTCCACCCAAAATGGTCACGATAAGTATGGAAAACCTCTTGCCACCCTTGCAATTGAGCTATCATATCTTCAGACACATGCTGCATACTATGCATGGAGGAAATATCCTTTAAAATTGCCTCTTTACCAACAATATCAGCACTAGCAAACTGCAAGCATTTTATTATAAATATCCGCTCCATTTTATCATGTGGATGATAACCATGAATAATAGCGATTTCCTGCAATGTTTTCAGCGCAACACCTAAAATAAACGGAATATCAATGGCTAACGTAAAAATGCCGCCAATACCTGTAGAAGCCCCTTGCAAAGTAGCTAATTTCACGCGCTCTTTTTGCAACTGCTCACTCAATGCAATCATATCTTGCAACGGAATTTGCCCAATATCCCGAACATCCTGAATAGTCCAATGCGATGAATAATGTCTAATCTTCGCAACCATTGCCTCTTCATTAATTAAATATTTACCACCAGACTGAATATAACTCGCCAGCTCATCCATTAATAAAGCAATCTTCTTTTGTATAAATGAAGGTGTTAATTTATCAAGTAATACAAATGGGAGTCTCCCTAACTTCTCCCAAAACCAAAGCCCTTGTTGCTCTCTCTCCCATCTCTCTATATCCTGTAAATATTGTTGTAATTGCGCTCGATCCTCCATCTCTTCCCACTCCTCCGATTTCAAATCATTAACAAGCCTTAGATTCATATACGTAAAAATCAAAGGAAAGTTTCATTCAGCTAGAGGATTGCGTATATTCAAAATAATTTAATCAGATGGGAGCTAAATATAGAGTGGTGGTATCAAAAACAAAAGAGGCGCCCTACTCTCGACAATAGGACGCCTCTTACACAAAAGGGGATGGGAGAAATGTTCACGTTCAAACAAAGGGGTGTATGTTTGTTATGTGATGTATTTCACATGTATTACTTTATCACGGAACAACAGCCGTTGCAACGCTTTACAACTTGTTTCACAAATTCGTCATATAGTAAGCGGTTGCAAGGAAAAATCTGAAAGGGACTTTCAGATTTTTCCTTGCGACGAGGATGGCATAGCCACCGCAGGAGCACAAATCACTACTTTTTACTCTAAAAGTTCACCTCTTAAATTAAACTATGCACCTTTCAGATATTTCCTTGCGACGAGGATGGCATAGCCACCGCAGGAGCACAAATCACTACTTTTTACTCTAAAAGTTCACCTCTTAAATTAAACTATGCACCTTTCAGATATTTCCTTGCGACGAGGATGGCTTAGCCACCGCAGGAGCACAAATCACTACTTTTTACTCTAAAAGTTCACCTCTTAAATTAAATTATGCACCTTTCAGATTTTTCCTTGCGACGAGGATGGCATAGCCACCGCAGGAGCACAAATCACTACTTTTTACTCTAAAAGTTCACCTCTTAAATTAAACTATGCACCTTTCAGATATTTCCTTGCGACGAGGATGGCACAGCCACCGCAGGAGCACAAATTACTACTTTTCAACCTAAAAATCTCTCTCTTAAATTAAAACTATGCATCTTTCAGATTTTTCCTTGGGACTACCTCTGAAATTTTATGTATAATACAGACCTAAATAATGATTTATCGATTTTGCTCGTGAACTACTTCACTTCTCTCGATTCAAAAATAAAAAAGGATGTTGGGTAGCTTTTCACTTCCCCAACATCCCTTTTCAAATTAGTTTGCTAAAAGCAATTTTTCAAGCTCGTTTAATTTTTCTTCAAACACTTTACATGCTTCTGCAATTGGAGCTGGTGATTCCATATCCACACCTGCTGCCTTTAATACTTCGATTGGGAAGTTTGAGCAACCTGCTTTTAAGAAGTTATTAATATAACGCTCTACCGCCGGTTGACCTTCCTCTAAAATTTGCTTGCTTAATGCTGTTGCAGCACTTTGACCTGTCGCATATTGATACACATAATAGTTGTAGTAGAAGTGTGGGATACGTGCCCACTCTAAACCGATTTCCTCATCCACTACCATCGCATCACCAAAATATTGCTTGTTTAAGTTATAGTAAATTTCTGTTAGCTTCTCTGCTGTTAACGCTTCACCATTTTGATCCATTTCATGAATAATGTGCTCAAACTCCGCAAACATTGTTTGACGGAAAACAGTGCCGCGGAACCCATCTAACCAGTGATTTAATAAATAAATCTTTTGCTGTGGGTCCTCTAGCGTATTTAATAAGTAATCAAATAATAATTCTTCATTACATGTTGAAGCAACCTCCGCTACGAAAATAGAGTAGCTCGCGTATGGGTAAGGTTGGTTAGCACGTGAATAATAGCTATGTAAGCTATGGCCAAATTCATGTGCTAATGTAAATAAATTATCCATATTATTTTGCCAGTTCATTAAAACATAAGGATTCGTGCCGAATGTGCCTGATGAATAAGCACCACTGCGCTTTCCTTTATTTTCAAGAACATCTACCCAACGGCTATCTAAACCTTTTTGTACAATTTCCTGATATTCTTCGCCAAGTGGTGCAAAGCTTTTCACCATGAGCTCCTTCGCTTTATCGTATGGCATATCCATTTTCGCTTCCTTCACAAGCGGTGTGAATAAATCATACATATGCAGCTCTTCTAGACCAAGCACCTTTTTACGTAAAGCTACATAGCGATGAAGCAACGGTAAGTGGTCATGGATTGTTGAAATAAGTTGGTCGTATACTTTCTCTGGAATAAAATTATTGCTCATTGCTGCATGGCGAGCTGATTGATAATTACGCACTTTTGCATTGGCATTTTGCGCTTTTACATTCCCTGCTAATGTCGACGCAAATGTGTTGCGGAATTTACCGTATGTGCTGTACATTGCTTTAAATGCACCTTCACGAACTTCACGTTTATCGCTCTCTAAAAATGAAATATAAGAGCCATGTGTTAATGGCACTTCTTCACCATCATCATTTTTCACTTTCGGGAACTCGATATCTGCATTGTTTAATGCACCGAATGTCTCACCTGACGCGTTTGAAACTTCAGACAATTGTGCAAGTAGCTCTTCCTTTTCAGCAGATAAAATATGGGGACGGCCTAAATTTAATTCTTTTAAGCTTTGCTCATATAATTTTAACTCATCGTACTGTGCAACATACGCGGCAATTGTCGCTTCATCTAAAGCTAAAATTTCAGGCGTAACAAAAGAAAGTACCGCATCTAATTTCGCTTGGAGAGATTTTACTCGACTATCCATGGCTTGATATTTACTATTTACTGTATCTTGATCATGCTTTAAGTGACTGTATACGTACAGTTTACCAAATCGTTGATTAACTAAATCGCTAAATTGCAACGTATCCAATAATCCCTGTGCTCCTGTCGCTACTTTTCCTTTATAATCTTCAGCTTGCTCTAATAAACCCTGAATTTCTGCAAACTCTTGCTCCCATGCTTCATCTGTTGGGAAAATAGATGTCAAATCCCAAGTTAATTCTACAGGAATTTCTTCACGTGTTAACACTTGTTTTGCCATTATAAATGCCTCCAAAAATTATATTACGAAATACCCTTTTATTTTCTCAATTCTTTTCAGAAAATGCAATTAATTATAGCCTAACAAGTCGTTATCCCTAAAAAATTTCTTTAATCGTTAACTTAAGAAATAGTTTAAATTATCAATATTAAAATAACATGATAATTTTGTAAATAAATCATCGCCTATACCAATCTAGAACTCGCTATCTCTACCAACTCTTTATCTGTTATTTTTAAAACTTTATTGTATCTCTTTTCAAATTTTTCATCAATATAATGAGCAATTTCTACAACAGCACAGGGTAAATTCAGATATATCTCTCGAAGTGCCTCTGCACTTCTCTTATCCAAATTTGATGTTGCCTCATCAACAAACAGAAAATCCTTTTCCCTTAACAATGCACGTGCAATTTCAATTCTTTGTCGCTGTCCCCCTGAAATTCTATTGCCATTTTCCCCAACAGAGAAATCTATGCCTTTTTCTTTTACAAATTCCTTTAAAGAAGTTTGTTCAAGTATATTTTCTAGCATGTTTGGTGTTACACCATATCCAAGTAGAATATTATTTTTAATACTGTCGTTAAACATATGGATTCTTTGTTGAATAAAAGAAATATGGGATAATAACTGTGAATCGTCAATTTCATCACGATTAACACCGTTTACTAAAATTTCTCCAGCCATAAGTATATTAGGTGATTTAATTGCGTTAATTAGCGAGGACTTGCCAGATCCTGATTCACCAATAATTAAAATTTTATCGCCCTTATTAATAGTTAATTCTACACCGTTCAATACTTCTATATCTTTATATCCTATTTTTGCTTTATTAAATTGAATAGATTGTATACTGTCCCAAGTATTTATATGTTGTGCAGGCATTTCATTTGAATCTACGAGTAAATTTTCTGCAATATGCTTCGATGACTGAATTGTATTATAGGATTTAATAAAAGCTAAAAAAGGACCGACAATTGTGTTACTCACTTGCATTAATGCGAGTAAAACACCAAAATTCAGATTACCATTTACAACCCAATAAACACCAATGAATTCAGGAAACAAAAAGCAAATGGTGGCTACAAATCCTATCGTCCCATTGGAAAAACCCATCCAAATCATCATTTTACAATAACTATGTTCCATTTTTTCAGAAACTGAATTTAACTTCTTTATAACAAAATTTTCTGATTGGTAGTTTGTTACTGCTTCCTTCCCTAACGAATAATCATTTAAAGTTGATGTATAAATAGCCGTTTTATTACTCCATGCTTTAGATAATATTTGTGTTCTTTTCTGAAATAACTTAGGAAATAATGCAGATATAATCGAGAAAATCACGAAAATAATAGCCATTTTAAATTCCAATGTGAAGGCATATATTAATGAAAAAACAACATAGAAACTGTACTGGATTGACTGAAAGATAAGTCGTAAATAATTTTGGTCAAAATAGCGATAATCATTTGTTAAAAGAGATGTAATATTACTAGACTCACTATTAGATGACGTACTTTTTATATATCTTGAAAAAGCATTATTTCGAACTTCAATATTAAAAGATTCAATAATTCGCGATTGAAAGTATTGATACAAAAAGTTTGCTACCATTGTAATTAAATAAAAAAATACAAGTTGGACAAATATTTTCAATAAATTGTCCGTATTTTTAGTTTCTACTATTTTATAAAGTTGTTTGAAAATCTCCGCCACTAAAATATTATCTAAAGTGGAAACACTCAAAAGAAGAATTGTGATTCCTGTCAATAGAGGTCTATGTGTTAAAAATTTTCTAATCAAACACAATCTCCTCCTTTGCTAATAAGTATCCGTCATTTATAAAAATCTCATTTGGATGATTATAGAGATAACGATTAAATAAAGATACTACACCTGCTGATCCTCCGCCAAAATCTAACGAGATTTTCTCTAAATAATCACCAGGGAGTAGTAAATCCCCATTCATATCAACTGCAAAAAGACATATTCCATCTATAACTTCTTTTGCCATGCCCTTGAATTTATCTTGTCCAAAAAATTGATACAAATCTAGTAATGTGTATGCTAAACCTGCCCCTCCATTAAACAAACCTGGATATACAAAATATTTGTATTCTAGATATGGATACATCTGACTTATTAATTCCAAATACTCTTTTTTATTGCTAACATATGCCAATCGAAGTAAAACAGCAACAATGCCTGATGTTCCATTTGAAAGATATGGCTGTATTGTATTTATATTAATACTATCCCTAGGGAATCCAAAATTCCCCTTTTCATCAAAAGATTTGAAAGAGAGGTCTAGTTCAATTGCTTTTTCTGCATAAGAAAAGTAGATTTCTTTTTCTGTAGCGCAATAAAGATCCAACATAAATTGTGCTACCCCAGAGAAACCATAAAATAAGCCAATGTTAAACTTTTCCTTAACTCTAGTAGTACCTAGATTACATGAATAATAATCCAAAATTCCTAATAATGAAGTTGCCAAAGTTTCAGCCTTTTGTATATATATATCCTTTTTCAGTTTATTACCAAAGTAAATCAAAACCATCCCATATCCTGATTTTCCCTTAAAAAAATCATAGTCTTGACTATCAAAATTATCAATAGAAATTGAATCAAGTAATTCTTCGGCCAACTCATCAAAACCAGATTGAAGTAATTTGAGTGAAATTCCAGAAATTCCAGTAAATAATCCAGGTGGAATCAAAGGGTTCTTTAAAGCTGTTTGAAACATCTTCTGATAATAAGCTTTTTTCTCCTTTAAATTGCTATGGTGTTTAATTCCTAAACTATATATTCCATGAGATATATTGAAAGGATTATGTGACTTAGGAGTATATGGTTTAGTAGAGAAGTCATCTTTATTTATAAAATCTAAAGCAAATTTATTATGAGCTTCAATGATTTTTTGTAGTTGGTCATTTGAAATAAATGAGCATTTTTTCCTATTAAGATTTTTTTGGAAATTATGGAGTGCATTGATAATTGATTTAATTTCCATTAAATCAATATTTTCATCTTGAGTAAGATGTTTAAATATATCAAGTATTTCATTAGGTAGCATAAAATCAATAGATAATTCTTCAAGGAAATTTAAGATAGTTTTCTCACTCAAATTATATAAATTCCCTTTTGTAACAAACAAATCTGAAAATAGAATTCCTAAACTATATATATCCCCTGAAAATATATTGATATAATCTCTATTAACTCTAATTGTTGACATTGCATTTGAATTATTGTCATTTTTCTTTATATTTATTGCCGATTCTAAATCTATAACAAACACTTTTAAATCATCTTTTATTATCAAATTATCTAATGATATATCATTTAGAACAATCCCCTTTTTATGAAACATTATAACTACGTCTAAGATATTATGAAATATCATGAAAATTTCTTTAATGTAGGTATTAACATGTTGCATAGACGGTTTGTAGTTTATAAAAGGAGTATTTTTATTAACATATTCACGTAAAGTAACCCCTTTGATTTTTTCAACTACTAAAAAGTAATGTTCCCAACAATAAAATGATTCCAAAACTTTTGGTGTACAAGAACTAGATTGCAAACTTTTTAATATTTCTTCTTCATTTCTTCGATAATCTATTGCATCCAATTTAAAATCTAAAGAAATAGTTTTTCCTGGCCTTGCCTCTTTAAGTATAACTTCTTTATTAGTAAGATTGGAAATGGCAGAATATACTCCACCACTATTTGTTAATTTCAACGCTTTAATATTATTATACTTTACAAATAAAGCATTGTCCTCTTCATTAATTATTTCAGTATCCAAAAAAGGTTGCTCAACAAATGAAGGTAATTCAAATTTTGGTGATCTTTTGTCTAAGATTAACTCACCATTAGTTGATTGAATATACAAATTTAGATTTCCTTCTATATCAATTTTAGGAATACTTTTAAATGCGCCATATCTATAATATAGAACTTTACAATCTTTATACCTTTTATCACTTAAAATATAAGGGCCTTCAAACCCTTTTAATAAATGATAGATTTTTTCTATTAGTTCCTTAAAATTTTCTTCAGATTCAGGATAAATAGTTATGAATTTCCCGGATTGTGATCTAGAATACGGCTTTTCTGTAGTAATCTGATGTATGTAACTATCCATGTAAAATTTAAAATTGAATCTCTCTTTTTTTGCCAACTTAGAGACAATTCCTAATATTTCATATGCATTACAAACATTACTGGAAATATGAATTTTCCAACCTTGTTTGGGCAACGAACTAACTAGAGTATTATGGAGGTTTATATATATATTACTTCTACTAATTCTCCATTCATCTTCATTATCTTTCAAAATATCTTTCACGATATTTATGTATTCATCTTTTGCACTTATTTTAGATACATCTTCATAAAAATAGCGATTATTAAGCGACTCTAAAAAGTTCATTTAACTAATACACCCACCTCATATTATAAACAAGATGCACCAAGTGTTAGATGCATCTTGTTTATTAAATCATTTTATAGTAATGTCGATTAAGTTGTTTCAAAGTGACCGCCGCCACCGCCGCCACCACCGCAATGGTGATTACTAATAGTGCTCCATGAATTTAATTCAAGTAAATTTGATTCGATTTCTTGCTCCTGCAATTTTAAAATCATTGACATAATTTTCCCTCCTTCCATATGTATTTAGTAGACGCCTGCTAACATTAAGCTTAAATCCAAATAAAAATAGTTTTTTAAAGAAAATTGATTTCATGATTTATTATCATTTTGATAAATAGTACTGATTATGTTGTTTCAAAGTGACCACCGCCACCACCACCACCACCGCAATGGTGATTACTAATAGTGCTCCATGAATTTAATTCAAGTAAATTTGATTCGATTTCTTGCTCCTGCAATTTTAAAATCATTGACATAATTTTCCCTCCTTCCATATGTATTTAGTAGACGCCTGCTAACATTAAGTTTAATTCCAAATAAGAACAGTTTTGTATTTTTATCATAAATGAAAATTTAGTTTTTCATGAAGATAGATTTCATGGTTTATTTTCATTTTTTCATCCCCCAATAATTCCATTATATTCAAAGAATCATTCACTAATTTTCTTCCTTTATGTTTATCCCCGTATTTTAATTCATATACCCCCTTTAAATATAAAAACTTTACCTTTTCGAAATAAAAAGATACTTCATTTAACGAGTGTTTTAAAATCATCAATATCTCACTAAAATCATTTTTTTGTTGATGTTCAAATGCTGCAATAGCAGTATTTAATAAGATTCGAATGTATTCTTTCTGCAAATATTCAGATTTTTGCTCCAAATTAACCTTTCTAGCTATCTCTTTTGTCATTGACATAATCATAGGATATTCAAGGGAACGATAGGAATTACCGAATAATGCAATTTCATATGTTCCAATATACTCTACGGCAAATAAATAATCGTTAATAGCATTTTTCTCTTCTTTACTTAAAGTGGCTTTTGTAGAATCAATCCCCATTATTAATCCTTTAATCATAACCGCATTATAATAATGAAATGGAATATTATTAATATTATAATTTTCTATTTCTTTATTATATAATTTAGTCAGCATTTGGATATTATTGTTTTCAAAGGCATTTTTTATTTTAGAAACAAGCTCTTTAAATGGCATGCTATATTCATTCATAGCTAAAAATTCTTCTATAGAAGTATTTAAGCGTTCTAATAGTGCTAATAAATTGGCTACTGTTATCTCAGATTCATTTCTCTCAAATTTAGAAAGAAATGACACACTAATAATGTCTTTTGCTGCTTCTTTTAATGTAAACCCCTTACTTAAACGTAAGAGTTTATACGCTTCTCCAAATGTCATTCTAATCCCCTTACTAAATATAAAACTTATTTTTCATTATTCTATTCAATTGATTGATTTTCTTTATGACTTCCATACAAATAGGGAGTGTTAATATTTTTGTGTAAATGATTTTTCATCCTTTTCAAGGTGAATGTCACTTTCGTATTATATTAGACTTGTTCGGAGGTTTGAGTTTGGTTTTAGGCAAGGGCTCGCCCTTGCCTAAAAACCAAAATTGCGCGCCAAAATTTCCCCTCGCGAATTAAGTTTCCGAACATTTCCTCTAACGCTGCACGGACCTTGTTGAAGCCAATATGACAACGTGTGGCGAAGCGTTCGTTATAATCTTCAAATTGCGTCACTAAGAAGCGTTCCAGCGATTCTTCGTTTGGGAACTGCTCTTTGCATTTTGTATATTTCTTGATTTGTTTATTAAATGATTCAATAAAATTTGTCGAATAAATGCTTCGCCAAATTTCTTTTGGAAACTGATAAAATGTGAGTAGATAAGCATTTTCAAGTAGTGATCGCGTTACTTCTTTATACGATTTGCCCCATTTTTCACAGAACGTATAAAGCGCTTGTTGAGCTGCTTCATCATCCTTTGCGTGGTGGATCGATTTAAAAGCTTCACAAACTTCTCGGCGATCTTCTACACGCACTTTATGGGCAATAGTTCGACCGACTTGTACAAGGCATACTTGGTATTTTGCTTTTGTAAAGACTTTAAAAACAGCGTCAGCCATACCCTTTAAGTCATCCGAGATGAATAATAATACATCTTCTACTCCACGCTCTTTTAATTCCTCTAGCAGCATCCTACCAGTTATAAGCAGACTCTGTTGGAGCGATTGTATAAGCCAACACTGGATCTATGTCAATATCCTGGACACAAAAATATTAAGTCGTTTACCAGAAACGGCATCCATTCATGGGTGGTCCTGTATCCAGCGAAACCAGTCAAGTGGAAGCCCGCACCTGACAGCTTTCGCTGGATACAGGAAGGACAGCCAATGGATATCGTTCCCGAAAAATGTGTAGGTAGGGTGAGTCGAAGTCTTAATGTTTTCCTCCGATCAAGCAGTCACCTGTCTGCACTGATTCTCTAATTGTTGCGGTGTTAAGTAGTTAATTGCCCCATGGATCCGTTTCCGGTTGTACCATGATTCAATGTATTGGAAAGGGCAAATCGTGCTGCTTCAAAGTCTATATAGGTTGTTTGATAGACTTCTTCCTTCTTTAAAGTCGCATGAAAGGACTCAATGCAGACGTTATCATAAGGACAGCCTTTTCGACTGAAAGAGTGTTCGATTCTCGCTGTGTTTATTGCCTTTTCAAAGTCTTCGCTTGTATATTGGCTGCCTAAATCGGTATGAAGAATCAGCCCCTCCCCAGGCTGCTGGACATCCATTGCGTTCGTCAATGCTTGTAAGACAAGCTCGGTTGTCATGGACTTGGAAAAGGAGTAACCTACAATTTTCTTGGTATGTAGATCAAGGACGGAAGCTAAATAGCACCAACCGTTCCTAAGCATGTGGATATACGTAATATCCGCAACCCATTTCTCATTGATTGTCGTCGTTTCAAAATCCTGTTCCAATAAATTATCGCGTTCTTCTATTTGGCTAGCCGACGAAGCTGGATGGTATTTCTTCGTGATAATAGATCGGATTCCTTCTGCTTTCATGAGGCGCTGGACACGTTTCAAGCTGACATCGAAGCCTTCCATCTTGAGAACTTCATGGATTTTAGGTGCACCATAGCGACCTTTACTCTCCGCGTGAATGATTTTTATGCGTTCTAAAATAGCCTCGTTCTCAATTTGATACGAAGATTTCACTTTATGGAAGGATTGATAATACGTACTTCTGGGCACTTCGAGTACTTCACACAAGACTTGAACCGGATGGCTCTCCTTTTTCTGTTCGATATGGTCGATAATCTCTTGGTCGGTTACTTTTTCACGAATATGGTCATAGCCTTTTTTAGGATTTCTACCTCCTGTTGAAGGCAAAGGTTTTCCTTCTGAATTTCCGTAATTTCAGCAGATGTCAAACCACCACCATTTTCAATCGGGGAATGTGCTTTAATCCATTTATAGATTGTTACTTCTGATACACCATATTCACGGCTGAGATTACTCACAGATGTGCCAGACCTGTATAGTTCGACGATTGTTTGTTTAAATTCCTGGTTATAACGTTTTTGTTTCATTCCGAACACGTCTTCTCTATTTATTAGGATAGAGACTTAACCAACTTATATCCATATATCTATACTAGCTCCATTCCACAGCTTCAGTATCAAGGGTTCCAAATAAATAAAAATGAGGTATCTCCCCAAATTCGATATAATGGTATCGACTAAACAACCTAACCTAAATGGAGTGATGGCTCAAGACTATTGTAAATCAAATCAGCCTATTCTACACCTAAAAAACACCATAAATAGAGATTTAACACCAATTTGATATTTGATACGATTTTCGACACTTTCGATGTACAACCGATTTTTCAGCTCTTTTCTAAAAAAAACATTGCTTGGCACTCCATACGAATGTAACTACGGTGCGATGATTCAATCACTAATTATTCGGATTGTCGAACGTATTCCAATGATAAAAGATTTAGTAAAACGTTTAGTCAACGATCCTTTTAAATAATGTCCGTCATCTGACAGGTAAAAAGGCAAAATTGCATTTCAATCTCGTAACGTTTTTATAATGCCTGCAAGTTACCAGTCAGTCGTATCATTGCGCTGTTAAGCAAATTACAAGCAACTGCATAAATTTTTAAAAACGTAAGTTTTCACAACCGAGCAGTCCAAGCTATTTAAAAATTGAATAATGAAATTGATATATTAATTTAACATTGTCATTTTTATTAAAATCAACTTAAAAACCCTTAAATAATTATGATTAATTGAAAATGTGGTAATAAATAGTCAATATACTAAAAAATATATTGAAAATTCTTTTTTATTTTCTCAATTAACTTATGATATGCAATCAATTTTGCTTTAATTATTACTCATATCTGGAAACTTAATTGATTATAATTTATTTTTAGACCATATTCTTACCAATCAAAAATTTTATAAATTACATACCCTAATAAAAACACTCAGATTATATGTGCAGAATAGCTAACTATTAAAACTTCAGAAGTTGGTCGTTCATCATGCATTATATACAACGACACTATTTCTTATATTTTGGATTTACCAAACAAACAATGAAATAACGTCGTATCTTCTACTTTATCAGCAAGCGATTCTACACCAATTGAACGCAAAAAAGTAACATACTGCTCAACTACTAAAAATGCCTTCACAGATTGCGGCAATCTCGCCCATCTTAAAAAAGCATATATTTTTTGTTCATTTAGCTGCGCAAGCTGTAATTTAAAAATATGCAAAAAGAAAAATAAATGACTTTGCCATTCAACACTAAATAAAGAGATTGCCTCATCCCCTTTTATTGGTATGCCAATATAATTTGGTAGCTGCTCAAAGTGCAGGCGTTGCTCATAAAGTCCTCGTAAAAATAAATCCTTTAAACCTTTGCGGTTAAAGAAGACCTTCCTTCGAAAAAAATTAATTTTATGCTGCTCATATAAATTTAACATTTCTCGCATCTGTTGCTTTGTTAATAAATTAGGGACAAAAAAAGGAAAGTGCTGCTTGTCTAACGGTAAAGGTTGTATATGCGCAAGCCATGTACGTCCTTGTACATATTGTAAATTGCTAAAATAGACAAAGCGGCTGTGCACAGCATCATATGTGAGTAAATAAAGCTGTCCTTTATAACGCTTAAAAAATTGTTGATAAAATTGACTTAATATTATTTTTCTTATGCCAAATGTAGGAAGTTTATTCGGAGTTTTTGTAATCCAAAGTGGAATTATTCCATACCTTTCATAACCAGCTGTTCGCTCATCGATTTGTTCTGATGGAATAACACTACATTGAAATTCAATCGCATATTGTCTGTTTTGTTGTATAAGAAATAAATCAGGTCTTTGCTGTAATGGGGATAAATAGCTTTCAAGCGCTATATGCTCTACTCGTTTCTGGAAAAAAGAAAATAGTTGCTGCTTTCCTAATAAATGTATGGGGGATTCTCCCTCTGAAAATGAAGCATCACAATCATTTAAACGTTTGTGGGCAAAATGTGGAATTTTAACTCGTCCAATTTTCAACTGTAAAGGCTGTTTGCATTGTGGACAATAAAATGTGGTAGTTTGGCGCAAATACTGTAATTGCTTTAAACATATATCTTCTGTAATAACTATTAGCTCTCCATGTTCGTTGTGAGCAACTAACAAAATCTCTCCTCCTTTCCACCTTCCATTATAAAATAAATATTTGATTTTTCAAATATTCCATTAAGGAAGTCAAAGATTAAATAATTTGCTGAAAGAAGTTAAACGGTGAATATTTTAATAAAACATAAACAAAACGTCCGAAAAGAAGTGCTTTAGCACGCTTTTCGGACGCCCATTCTTATGCGAAATATTGAATAACTGTTTCGAAACAATCCTCTGGCATAATTGGTTGACCATATTCTTCAATGCGGTGAATTGTTAATTTCGTTGGCTGTAGATGCTCCTTTAAAATAGCGATTGCATTTCGACGCTCATAAGCATCTGCCATCTCCGAAAAATCGACCGATAAATAGTATTCATTGTCCAATTTATATAGTGATGATGCCGTTCCATATGTGATTAGGCGCTTGGCAACAGGGATTAATTCATCAATATCTTTAAATTTATAGCGAGCATTTAAAATGCTTGTGCCTTCTTCATTGTCTTCACTTTCCATCGTTTCTAAAAGTGTTTCTTCCATTTCGCGTAACTGTGCTGCGATATCTTGATTTTCATCAAAGCCATTTGTTAAGCTCTCCCCATCATTGCTCATGTTCGCACGTGTAACAATTACTTCAAGCCCCTGCTCTGATGCGTTAACATGAATCCAAATCGGTCCTTCTAAATCAAAATAATCGTCTGTATTGACTTCAGCCATGACATCCCAAAATAGCTCTTCACCCTTGGAACGATTATACCAAATCTCTTCTCTGCTATAACCACGATCCTCAATATCTCTATACGTAATGAACAGCTTTAATGTATTGTCATTGATGCGTTCGATGTCCATTCGACCTCAACTCCCTTCACAGTCATTTGCTAAACGAACATGTAAAATTATCATTCAACTTTTGAAGCTTTTTCATACATGCTCTTAACAGTGGAGCATTGCACAGATTTTTTATAGGAATTACAAAAGACATAATTCACTTATAGAAAGGCCAATACTTTTCTATAACTCTATTGTATGATGTTCCCGTAAAAAATGAAAAGGAAAAACACCAAAAACGTTAAAATTACTGAAAATTAGCCCTGAAATTATTAGAATATTGAGATTACATTGTACTATTTTCTCAATAGCAAGGCAAGTCCAAGTAAATTGTGAAACAAAAAAGATGCTGCCTAGAAAGATAATACTTTCCAGACAGCTAAAACCTTTTATCCCGCATTAACGGGCAGTAGAACACCCACTTCAAGACTTAAGTGAAAGTCGGCTTAAGGATAAGTGGGAGTTCAACTGCCCGTAAAAGCCCGATTGGTTCAACTAACAATCAATGGGGGATGAGGAAAACCCCCACCGATTGAAGTTTCACTTTATCTTGATTCAACAGAAAACTCCTGCCTCTACAGGTCCCATCATTAATCGACCATTCTTTGTGCTTCTTGCAATTGGAATGCACGAACACCACGTGGTAAAAAACGTCGAATCTCATCTTCATTATAACCGACCTGTAAACGCTTCTCATCTAAAATAATTGGACGACGTAGTAGCCCCGGATATTCTTGAATAAGCTCGTACAATCTTTGTAACGGTAAATTTTCTACATCTACATTTAACTTTTGGAAAATCTTCGAGCGAGTTGAAATAATCTCATCTGTTCCATCTTCCGTCATGCGTAAAATTTCTTTAATTTCACTAATTGTTAAAGGCTCGGAAAAAATATTACGCTCTGTATAAGGGATATCATGTTCTTCAAGCCAAGCCTTTGCTTTACGGCAAGATGTACAGCTTGGCGATGTAAACAAAGTAACTCTCATTTGTAACACATCCTTTCATTTTGGAATCAACTATATTATTGAATTCTTAATTTAGAATTAATTTAATTTAAGTGCTACGGTTATTATACACTATTTGACTTACTTTGAATATAGGATGTCAATAAAAAACCCTTCTATTTTAAAAAATAATAAGATTTAACTAATAACAACTATGACTAGTGTATGAATGATTATTTATAACAGTATGTTTATACCCAAACTGTGTTACAACAAAACATGCGTTTGACTGATTTTTCTCAATTAGTTATAAATAATCGAGAAAAATTTCACTTGCGGGTGCCCTAATGATGAGCTATGGCACTGTTTTTAGACGTTTCATTAAAAAGGTTTTAGCATTTTCTTTCAAATGTAAAAGAATAGACAAAAGTTATACTTCCATTGCCCGAAAAACCCTTTTCTTTTCAGACCGCCCCATTCTTCAAAAAGTTCCCTTGCATTACAATAAGATTAACCTTTTTAAATTTACTTTATACAAAGGTATTGCATTTTTTTATACATCTATACTATAATTTCAGTCATAATAGATATAACTAAAAACAATGAAGAAGAAGAGTACGTTTGAGCTTTGATGTTTAGAGAGTCTGTGGTTGGTGCAAACAGACCATCATACAAACGGAATGGGCTTCTGAGTTAGCTTTATGAACAATAATTTATCGTTCAGCCATTTCTGACAATGACTCACTTGTAGCTGAATGTAGAGATAGCCCCATAATTTTTTCAAGCAAGCATGAAAAAATTTAGAGGCATAGTAGTAAAGCTCGGCATACTTCACGTTACGAAGGTTAAGTGGCTCAGATTTATGGGCAAGCTGGGTGGTACCGCGGATTCCGAACATCATTCGTCCCTACTATTTTTAATAGGGATGCATGATGTTTTTTGTATTTATTTAATAATTAGGAGGAATTTTAATGACAACAATTTTTTCAGGTGTTCAGCCTACAGGTACTATTACGCTTGGTAATTATATCGGGGCAATTAGACAATTCCCTGCTTTACAAAACCAAGGCCAGGCAATTTACTGCATCGTTGACCAGCATGCCATTACAGTGCCGCAGGAGCGATTAGAGCTACGCAAAAGTATTCGAAGTCTTGCAGCGATGTATATTGCTGTTGGTATCGACCCAGAAAAATCCATTTTATTTATTCAATCTGAAGTTCCTGCACATGCACAGGCCGCATGGATGCTTCAATGTGTGGCATCTATCGGGGAGCTAGAGCGCATGACACAATTCAAAGATAAATCGAGTGGAAAAGAGTCAGTATCTGCTGCATTATTAACGTATCCGCCATTAATGGCAGCAGATATTTTGCTTTATAATACAAATATTGTGCCGGTTGGTGAAGACCAAAAGCAGCATATCGAATTAACACGTGACTTAGCAGAACGCTTTAATAAGCGTTACAACGAGATTTTAACGATTCCTGATATTCAATTGCCGAAAGAAGGCGCGCGCATTAAATCGTTGCAGGAGCCAACGAAAAAAATGAGCAAGTCCGACCCGAATACGAAAGCGACAATTCGCGTGTTGGATACGCCAAAGGAAATTGAAAAGAAAATCAAATCCGCCGTAACAGACTCTGATGGTATTGTGAAATTCGATGTCGAAAATAAACCAGGTGTGTCCAATTTACTAACAATTGAATCTGCTTTATCTGGCATTTCAATTGCTGATCTAGAGAAAAAATATGAAGGCAAAGGCTACGGTGATTTTAAAGCAGGTGTAGCTGTTGCTGTAATTGAGCATTTAACGCCAATTCAAGAACGTTACTACGCATTGATTGATTCTCATGAATTAGACGATATTTTAGATGCTGGAGCAGAAAAAGCGAATGCCATCGCCTCTAAAACACTTAAGAAAATGGAGAACGCCATGGGTTTAGGTCGAAAACGACGATAAATAGCACGCAAAGTGAAGCGATAGCTATATAAAGCTCGTATGTACCAAGTAAAAAGTTCCATACTGCCGACCATGAGTAGCCGAGCGTTCGATAGTTTAAATACAAAATGCAATTGCTAATGGATACGACACTAATACCGTAGCAAAACAAAAACAAAACAAAGCGTACGATAACACCATCCTTTCCTTACAGAAATATTCAAGTAAAATGCTAAAAATGCGTCTATTTGAAAAGAAAAACAGGGCTGTCCAAAAAAGACTATCCCTGTTTTTAAGTGCATTGAAAGTTTAATTTGCGCCCTTTGCTTACATCTAGGCTAAACACTGCTAAATCTAGTGTTTCTCTCATTCCCCAAAAAAACCCCTCTTTATTTTAACGTATGAACTCTTTGAAAAACAACATTAAAAGCGTTCAAATAACAGGCAATGCACTGCTATTTGAACGCCACTATTAATTATACTTTTTGAATAATAAACATGCATTATGGCCACCGAAGCCAAGTGAATTACTTAATGCGTACTCAACAGAAGCTTCCCTCGCTTCGTTCGGTACATAATCTAAGTCACACGCTGGGTCTGGTGTGTGTAAATTAATTGTCGGTGGTAAAATTCCTTCATGTAATGCTAGCACCGTAAAAATGGCTTCCACTCCACCAGCAGCACCTAATAAATGACCTGTCATCGATTTCGTTGAGCTCATTGCTAGTTTATAGGCATGCTCGCCGAATACCGTTTTTACTGCCTGTGTTTCAAACAAATCATTGTATGGTGTACTTGTACCGTGTGCATTAATATAACCAACTACATTCGGCTCAACACCTGCGTCATTTATTGCTTGCTGCATTGCACGCGCAGCCCCTTCACCCTCTGGCGCTGGCGCTGTAATATGATGTGCATCACCTGTTGTGCCATAACCGACTACTTCACCATAAATCTTTGCACCACGCGCTAAAGCGTGCTCTAACTCTTCTAAAATCACGATACCTGCACCTTCACCGATAACGAAGCCATCACGCTCCTTATCAAATGGGCGGCTTGCCGTCTTTGGGTCAGCATTTGTCGTCAATGCTGTATTTGCTGTGAAACCAGCAATTGCTAAATTAACAATCGGCGCCTCTGCTCCTCCAGAAATCATTACATCTGCATCCCCACGCTCAATTACTTTGAATGCGTCACCGATAGAGTTCGTACCAGAGGCACAAGCTGTTACAGAGCATGAGTTTGGACCTTTAGCCCCTAAATAAATCGATACTTGACCTGAAGCCATATCTGGAATAAGCATCGGAATAAAGAATGGGCTTACGCGGCGTGCTCCACGCTCTTGGAACGTTAAAAATTGTTGCTCGTATGTTTCCATACCACCGATACCAGAGCCAATCCAAACACCTACACGCGGTGCCATATCCTCAGTAATATTTAGGTTTGCATCCTTTGTCGCCATCATAGATGCTGCAACTGCATATTGTGTAAAGCGATCCATTTTACGAGCTTCTTTACGCTCTACAAATTGTTCAATATCAAATTCTTTCACTTCTGCTGCTACTTTCGCGGTAAATTTCTCTGCATCTACACGTGTTAATGGACCAATACCCGACTTACCTGCTTTAATGGCATCCCATGTTGCTTCGGCAGTCGCTCCAAGCGGTGTTACTGCTCCAATTCCTGTTACTACTACTCTACGTTTTGTCATGTCTCTTCCCCCTCTAGTATTATCTTCCCCAACGTAGTGTGACAGCGCCCCATGTTAGACCGCCACCAAATCCAACTAATACGATTAAATCATCGTTCTTAATTTTGCCTTCTTCTAAATCATCGACTAATGAAATGCCGATAGATGCTGCTGATGTATTACCATATTTATGAATTGTTTTTGACATCTTTTCTTCTGGTAAGCCTAAACGCTCACGAGCAGCCTCCATAATGCGAATATTCGCCTGATGGGGAATTAAATAGTCTACGTCCTCTTTACGATAACCTGCTTTTTCCACAACATTCATTGCTGATTCACCCATTTGACGTACAGCAAATTTGAATACTTCGCGCCCATTCATCGCAATCGCCTTGTTTTGATCTAGACATAAGTACTTACCACCTGTGCCGTCTGCTCCTAGCTCAAACGATAAAATTCCGCGCCCTTCAGATACTTTTGATACAATAGCCGCACTTGCGCCATCACCAAATAATACAGCCGTATTGCGATCTTGCCAATCAATAATTTTTGAAAGCTTTTCAACACCGACAACGAGCACATTGTCATAGCTACCACTTTCAACAAATTGCTTTGCCGTAATTAAACCATACATAAAGCCTGCGCAAGCCGCAGATATATCCATAGCTGCTGCATTTTTAGCACCAAGTGCCTCCTGTATTTGACATGCTACAGTTGGAAATGCTTGATCCGGCGTCACTGTTGCTACCAAAATTAAACCAATTTCCTCAGCCTGAATACCTGCATTTGTTATCGCCGCAACAGCTGCCTTATACGCCATATCTGATGTTTCTTCATTGTCAGCCGCAATTCTACGTGCTTCAATACCTGTACGCGTACGAATCCACTCATCGCTTGTATCTAAAATTTTCTCTAAATCCTCATTCGTTACTACTTTTTCCGGTACGTATTTTCCAACGCCGATAATACCTGCATTCATATAGCGGCCCCTTTCTTGGTTAACACTAATTATTAATACTTGGTACTAATTATAGCCAACAATTTTTTGAATCGCAAGAAATTCTTTTTCAAACAACCTTCACAATTGTTTAAAAACAGTAATTTTATTTTTACCTAACGTGTGGTATTATATTAAAGATGTGATTTAATGAAAACGATATACAAAGTCTAAATAGAGGTGAATCAAATGCAATACATCATGACATTTATTTGGTCATTCCTACTAGTATCAATGTTAACTTATGTAGTGAGCTCGATTTTAGGTGTAGACCCTAACTTCGGTTTAGCAGCTATTCTTTCTGTAGCAGTAAGTATTTTAGTATTTATCATTTCTGCAATTATTCCAAACGACCCAATAGCAGACGCTGATAGTCATTAAAAGAAATTGCCTGAAAAGTGTGCTAATGCACTACTTTTCAGGCAATTTTTTGATTAAGTTAACTTTTTTCAATATGCACTGCATTATTTTCAAGTGTTACCTCTAATGTGTCTCCTGGCAATACATCACCTTGCAATAATGCCTTTGCCACCGCTGTTTCAATATGGCGCTGTACAAAGCGTTTTAATGGACGAGCACCGAATTGTGCATCAACTCCCTCTTTGACAGCCCAATGAACGACCGCCTCATCCACATTCACTGTAATTTCCTGCTCCGCAATTCGTTCCTGTAACTGGCGAACGTATTTCCAAGTGATTGCATAAAAATGTTCATCTGTTAATGCATGGAAAGTAATAATATCGTCAACACGATTCAGTAGCTCTGGCTTAAAATGCTGACGAAGTGCTGCCGTGACAAGCTGCTCTGTCTGCTCATTCGCCTCAAGCAAATAACTTGAACCAATATTCGATGTCATAATAATGACCGTATTACTAAAGTTGACATTGCGTCCTTGGCTATCTGTAATACGCCCATCATCTAGAGCCTGTAATAAAATATTTGCTACGTCTGGATGTGCCTTTTCAATTTCATCCAACAATACAACTGCATATGGATTGCGACGAACCGCCTCTGTTAGCTGTCCCCCCTCCTCATAGCCAATATAGCCTGGAGGTGCCCCAACCAGCCGTGAAACGCTATGCTTTTCCATATACTCACTCATATCAATGCGAATAAAATGGTCTTCTGAGTCAAATAATTGTGCAGCTAAAGCTTTTGCTAACTCTGTTTTCCCTACACCTGTCGGACCTAAAAATAAAAATGAGCCAATTGGCTTTGTTGGGTCTTTAATGCCCGCACGCGCACGCCATACTGCCTCTGATACAAGTGTCACCGCATTATCTTGCCCTACGACACGCTCATGTAAAACGTCCTTTAAACGCAGTAGCTTTTCGCGTTCTCCTTCTACAAGCTTCGTTACAGGAATGCCTGTCCAACGTGCAACAATGGAGGCAATTTCATCCGCTGTCACTTCCTCACGTAATAAGCGTGCCTCTTCACCGTTTAAAGATACTTCAAGCGTAGCTAGCTCCTTTTCCAATGTTGGTATTTTACCATGGCGAAGTTCAGCCGCTTGATTTAGGTCATACTTGCTTTCTGCTTCTTCTAATGCACGACGGTATTTCCCGAGCTGCTCACGCTTTTGCTGAATTAATTGCAAATCGGCCTTTTCAGCCTCCCATTGCTTCATCATCTCATTTGACGATTCTTTTAACGCCTTAATATCGTTGCGCAATGCTTCAAGACGCTTTTTACTCGCCTCGTCCTTTTCCTTTTGTAATGCTTGCTCTTCAATTTCAAGCTGCATTAAGCGACGTTTAATTGTATCTAGCTCCTGTGGCATTGAATCAATTTCTGTCCGAATCATCGCACACGCCTCATCAATCAAATCAATTGCTTTATCTGGTAAAAAGCGCTCAGTAATATAACGATTTGATAATTCCGCTGCCGCTATAATGGCACGGTCATGAATGCGCACAGCATGATGTAGCTCAAAGCTTTCCTTCAAGCCACGTAAAATTGATACCGTATCTTGAATGGATGGCTCACGCACTAAAACCTGCTGAAAGCGACGCTCTAATGCAGGGTCTTTCTCAATATACATGCGATATTCATCTAATGTCGTTGCGCCGATGCAATGTAGCTCACCGCGTGCTAGCATCGGTTTCAACATATTGCCCGCATCCATTGCGCCATCCGTCTTGCCTGCTCCGACAATTGTATGAATTTCATCAATAAATAAAATGATGCGTCCTTCTGAATCTTTTACTTGCTTTAGCACAGCCTTTAAGCGTTCCTCAAATTGACCACGATAGCTTGCCCCTGCAATTAATGCACTCATATCAAGCTCGTAAAGCTGAGCCTCCTTTAATCCTTCAGGAACATCCTGACGCACAATGCGCTGCGCCAATCCTTCGACAATGGCCGTTTTTCCTACACCAGGCTCACCGATTAACACCGGATTGTTTTTTGTTTTGCGCGTTAAAATACGTATTACATTGCGAATTTCCTCATCTCGCCCGATAACAGGGTCCATTTTCCCCTTTTTCACTTCTTCAATTAAGTTACGTCCAAATTGCTCTAAAGGGGGACGATTATCTTCAGTTTGTTTAAATTGCATAAAATATCCCTCCAAACCAATTTTTTTAGGCAAACTCAAGTATCCACTTTTGTCATTGTTTTTTGGAAATCAAAACAATTTGACCTTTACTGACTAATTGAATTATAAAATATTGAAATTTAGTTTGCAAAAAAATGCTCCAAGAACTATTAATTTCGAGTAAATTAATGAAGAAGCTGTATTTTCCTTATACATATTATGTTATTATAACCTTAATCAATTTTGAAAAACGTTTATCTTAGCTTTTAGATTACGTAAGAAAGGAATGTATTTACATGTCTTTTCAAACAATACCTACAGGAATTTTCCAACTTTTTATAGAACATGGTTCGTTAATAAAAATAGATAAAGGTCACCAACTCTTCCAAGAAGGAGAAAAAGCCGAAAACATTTTTCTGATTAAAAAGGG
Source organism: Metasolibacillus sp. FSL H7-0170 (assembly GCF_038593115.1). Taxonomy (NCBI): domain Bacteria; kingdom Bacillati; phylum Bacillota; class Bacilli; order Caryophanales; family Caryophanaceae; genus Metasolibacillus; species Metasolibacillus sp. FSL H7-0170. The sequence continues at coordinate 1,676,676 of NZ_CP151964.1, forward strand.
CGTTATCCAACTTAGCAAAGAAACAGAACAGGGCAAAGAAATAACATTGCGTATTTGTGGTAATGATGTATTAATTGGTGAGAGCTCCCCGTTTTGCCAATTGAATTACCATATGGCAAATGCTAGAGCGCTAGAAACGGCTACGCTATTATCACTTTCACACCACACATTTGAATTATTATTAACAGAGCGTCCTAAATTAATGATGGAATATTTGCAGTGGGCACAAATTGAAATAATGAAACACCAAAGTCGCTTACGTGATTTAATGCTTCACGGAAAAAAAGGGGCACTCTATTCCACATTAATTCGATTAACAAATACGTATGGTCAAAAACAAGAGGATGGTTCAATTTTTATTAATTTTGCTTTAACAAATACAGAACTAGCCAATCTTTGCGCCACAAGCCGAGAGCTGATTAACCGCATGCTTAATGATTTGAAAAAACATCAGATTATTTCCTTCCATAAAGGTCATATTACAGTACACGACTTGCCTTTTTTAAAAAATGAAATTAATTGCGAAAATTGTCCCTTAACAATTTGCCGAATCGATTAAAGCGTGGGGGGAGCTGTCCAAAAAGCCGTGCATAGCCGGCATTTTGGACAGTAGCGATGATGTTTCGCAAAATGTTGATTCGTATCAACAGAGAACGCCTCTATTAAAAATGGGATGAACATTGGCTTTAACAGTGTACTCCTTCAGTAAAAGGGAAGCGATGAAAACATTGATTTCAATGCAGTGTCAAAACAAAATGGACTTTTCGGACAACTCCTGGCGGGGTGGTGTTTTGGTAAAATGTTTGCTCATTAAAATTGAGAGGGCCCTCTTTGAAAATGAGAAAACACTGACTTTTTCCTAAAATAACCTTTAAAAAACGGGGCTGTCTTTTCAGACAGCCCCGACTTGCTTGTGTAACAAAAATTCAATCTCCATTTTCATCCAGGAGAAAATCCCCTAAAACATGTGTTTTTCTATTTCCAAAGAATAATTCGCCATTTTTTTCAAGTAAATTCCTTGACAAAACACTATCGCTAGCGCTCCAAAAGTCGGCTACGTACGGCTTTTAGAGTACTTTTTTTCCTTTAGCGAACGCCTAATGCCATCTTCGCATAGCGTGACATCATATCTTTTGACCACGCTGGTGTCCATACAATATTTACTTCTGTATCCTTTACTTCAGGTAGCTCACCTAAAGCTGTTTTTACTTGGTCTACAATAACAGGGCCAAGTGGGCAACCCATTGAAGTTAATGTCATCGTTACTGTTGCTAAACCTTCTTCATCTAAATCTACATCATATACTAAGCCTAAGTTAACAATATCAATTCCTAACTCGGGGTCAATTACGTTTTCTAAAGCGCCATACATACTATCTTTCATATCTTGGTCAATTGCCATTTTTAACACTCCTTTCTATGTTATATTTAATGATAGCAGAACTCCATGCTTATGCCAAATGCTGTGCTAGCCAGTCTGTTACAGCAAGCATACCTGCTCTTGATACAACATGCCCCGCTTTTTCATCAATCATGTATGCAGAACGCGAATTTTCCCCGTGCTTTTCAAAATATGGATAACTCATCTCAAATGGGACAACTTTGTCTTCTTTGCCATGCCAAAAAAACGTTGGCACTTGCTGTAAAATATTCGCCTTGTTTTCTAAATCATAGGCATCTAGCATTGCCATTGTCTCTGCAAGCTGCTGCTCGGTAAAAGGTAATTCAATACCTGCCTTTTCAAACTGAGCAAGCTGATGCTGCGCAAATTTTGGATAGCTCGTTGCTCCCATGCAAATCCCCGCTGTTTGTATCCAGTCATATTTGCTTAAGCATCCTACAGTCGTAATTCCTCCCATTGAGGTCCCTGCAATACCTATTGCCTTCGTTGTTAACAAACCTTTATCTTGGAGCTTTTTATAGAGGATTTCTACTTCCCCTACCGTTCGCATAACAATTTCCCAAAATATTGGCTCTAGCTGCTCTTTCGTTGTATTAGGCTCGGCACGCTCACCATGCAAATGTGCATCTGGCAAAATTACACGGACACCTTTTTCTACTAACTGATAGGCGAAATGTAAGTTATGCTCCTTCCCACTGCCGAAACCATGAATAAAAATAACTGTCGGATTTTCAACAGTCATTTCCGACGTATGCACATGTAATAACGGTATGTGCTCCCATACTTCACGCTGTACAATCACTAATTCTCACTCCTACGAAATATCTCTATACTAAGAGTAACAAAAATTGAATGATATGACAAAACTTTGACGTATAATAGTAAAAGACAGTAAAATAGAGTGAAACTTCAATGAGTGAGGATTTCTTCACCCTTCTGATTGTTTGCTTTACCAATTAGCTTTACAGAAAATTAATTTAGAAATAACCAATCTACTTTTGGTTCAAATTAATAACTATCTGTGAATGCTTGAGAAAGGGGACTTAAACTAGTATGAAGCAACATTTAATCGTCTTAGACTTAGACGGCACATTATTAACGGACCAACAACAAATCTCCTCCTATACAAAGGATATTTTGACGAAAGCACAGCAGGAAGGTCATGCCGTCATGATTGCAACGGGTCGCCCTTATCGTGCAAGTGAAATTTATTATCGGGAGCTCGGCTTACAAACTCCGATTGTTAATTTTAATGGCGCATTAGTGCACCATCCTACAAATAGCGCTTGGCAGCAACTGCATTCACCGCTTGCGATGCGTGTCGTTCATGATGTTGTCGATTCAGTTGACCAATATAATTATGAAAATTTAATCGCTGAAATAATGGATGATGTCTACTTGCATAATGAGGATGAACAAATGATGCATATTTTAGGGATGGGCAATCCACGTGTCACAACAGGTAACTTAAAAACACATTTACTTGAAGACCCAACAAGTTTACTCATTCAAGCAACTGATGCACATGCAGCAGCAATCCGTCAGCATTTAGAAGATGTACATGCCGAATTAATCGAGCATCGCCGTTGGGGTGCGCCATTCAACATTATTGAAGTTGTGCGCAAAGGCTTGAACAAGGCTGTTGGTATTTCACATATCGCCCATAATATGCAAATTCCACGGGAGCGCATTATCGCATTTGGTGATGAGGATAACGATTTAGAAATGATTGATTATGCTGGAATAGGCGTGGCAATGAGCAACGGCATAGAGCCACTAAAAAATATCGCGAATGAAATTACATTATCCAATAACGAAGATGGCATTGGGAAGTTTTTAGCAGAGCGTTTAAAGCTTTAACGAGCTCTCCTCCTAGCTTAATTTACTACTTTGCTGTAAAGAAATTAAAAAACCCTCCCTTGTAAATGCAAGGGAGGGTTTTTTTCAGCTTCACACGAATTATTATTTAATTGGTGCGTCAGCTACTAATTCTACTAATTCTAAATCATCGATTGTTGAATTGCTATAGTCGATGCTCCAGTTTTTAACGCGTTTGTTAACTGGTGTAAGCTCTAAACGGTACATCATTGGTACCACTGGTGCTACTTCAGCCATTTCTTTTTCGAATGCTGCGAATTGCTCAGCACGGTAAGAAGCGTCAAATGATTTGTTAGAGTCGATGTTGCTTAAAATTGTTTGTAAGCTATCTGATGTGTAACGAGAGAAGTTGTATGCCGCTGTATGTGCATAAATACCAGATGGTGATGGGTTAGAACCTACGCCCCATGCAGCCATAAAGATATCAATGTTTGGATCATCAGCTTCTACTTTGTCATAGAATGAGTTGAACTCGATTGTACGACCATCTGTGTACACAACATTTAAACCAACGTCTTTCCAGTTTTGTAACCAGAATGCAGAAATTTGCTCAGCTACGTCATCACCTGACATTGTAGCAAATTTAATTTCAAGTGGATTACCGTCTTTATCTTCACGGATACCGTCGCCGTCAACATCTTTGAAGCCAGCGTCTTCTAATAATTGTTTTGCTTTTTCTGGATCATAGTTGTATCCTTCTAAGCTTGCATCGTGGAATGATGAGAATACTGGAGGAACGATTGCGTTTGCACGCTCACGTAAACCTTCATAGAATACTTCTGTTACTTCTTCAACGTTTAATGCATAAGCCATAGCTTGACGTAAGTTTACATCGCCCATTTTAGTGTTTTCTAAATCAGTTGCTACAGCTTTTGTTTCTGTATCCCATTTACCTACTTTGAAACCTAGGTATGAGTAGTAAAGCTCAGGACGAGCTAAAACATCAATATTTGTTAAATCTTTAATTTCAGCATATTTTGCTGAACCGAATGATAATGCTAAATCATATTCACCAGATTCTAATGCTTTCGCGATAGAAGATGATGGTACTACTTTCACGATTACTTCGTCTAATTTCGGACGACCCTTCCAGTAGTTTTCGTTTGCTTTATATTGTACAGACTCACCAGGAACAACACGGTCAATTACGAAAGCACCAAGTGTAACTGGGTTTTTACGAACTGCATCATGTTCAACTAAGTCAGCAACAGGAACATCACCAAGAATGTGGCTTGGCTCAGCATAAGTTAAGATACCATCTCCACCTGAGAATAAACCTGGAGATACTTCAATAAGTTGTAATTCTAAAGTTGTTTCATCAATTTTGTTAAGACCAGAAATTGTTTCTGCTGTACCATCATGGTATGCTTCAGCACCTACGATGTTACGGAAGAATGAGTTATAACGTACACCTGTGTAATCTTTATGACCAATAATGTTATATGGTAACATTAAGTCTTCAATTTTTAATGGCTCACCATCAGACCATTTTACACCTTCACGAATTTTAATCGTTACGATGTTTGGTTCACCTTCTTCTAAAGTAAAGCTTGCAATACCTTCGTCAGTCAGTAAGAAGTCACCGTCTGCGCTGAAAATCGTGTTAGATGCAAAAGCCATTAAATCTGAATCATATGCATCTTCATATAGTGCGTATGAGAAAATACCTTGGAAAGGCTCATCTTTCTGCATAGCTACCATTAATGTACCGCCGTCAATAGCAGTTCCTTCGTTTTCAACAGATAACGCGAAGCCATCTTCTTGCTCATTATTAGCTTCTTCATTAGTCGTTGTGCCACCGTCAGTTTTACCTGTATCAGTGCCCTTGCCTGCGTCTTCATTTTTATCTCCGCCACATGCAGCTAATACTAACATTAGTGCAAATAACATTGCTAGAAGAGCCCAACGTTGTTTCTTCATTTTTTTTCCTCCCTTTTTTGCCTCAGCTAGAAATTGTACCTATAAACACTAGCCATATTTATCAAAACACATTTATCAAGTGATGATAAATGTGATGGTACCAATTTTTTTGTACCTAAAGCGTTAGCGCCGTTTACAGAAGCTTAACACTTATTCTAGTAAATCTTTTCAAAAAAATCAATTTTCAGTTTTTTCTGAATATAATATTTTAATAGTTTCCGAAAGAAATATCCATAACTGGTTACTTCTTTCATATCTTAACTATTTTATATGCAAAAAGTCTAGCATATTTTCATAAATTGTGAGGGAAATTTAGAAAATATTTTCTAAATCCCTACACAATCTTCTCCCTAAGAAATTAACCTAAACGTTGCTTAGCATCTGCTGCACGGCGTAACGCTTGCCCAACATAGTTGATTGAAAGCATTAAAATTAAAATAAATAATGCTGCTGGTAGCCAAACCCACCAATATGTTGACATAACTAACGGGTTATTTGCATATGCTACAAGTGTCCCTAATGAAGGCGTTGACGGCGGTAAACCGAAGCCTAAATAAGTTAAACCTGTTTCAATCCCGATATTCCCTGCAAAGTTTAATGTTGCTTCAACAATTAAAATCGAACTAATATTTGGCATTACTTCCTTGAAAATAATAACAAAGTCGTTTGTTCCAAGTGTTTTTGAAGCATTTACATAGTCACGACGGCTTTCTGATAATGATTTTGAACGCACGAGACGTGCAATACTCGTCCAGCCGAATAAACTAATAATTAAAATAAAAGTTAATACAGTATATTTCGGTACAATTGTAATAAATACAATAATAATCATTAATGATGGTAATGTAATAAAGAAGTCAATAATACGCATGAACATATTATCAATCCATCCACCGAAATAACCACAAGCTAAACCAATGAAAATACCAGCTGTACCTGTAATCAACGTAATTGCAATCGCAATTAACAGCGAGTTTTTCGCACCGATAATTAGCTGTCCGAAAATATCACTACCACCAACATCGGCACCAAGCCAGTGCTCAGCGCTTGGAGGTGCATATTTACCACGTAATGAAATTTTCATTACCTCTGCTGGGTCGAAAAATAATGATGCAATGAATACACCAGAAATTGTTACAATCATAATAACTAAAGATATCATTGCAATTCTATCTTTTATAAATTCACGCCATACTACCTGCATACCAGTTGGTGGAGCGCTTATTACTTCTTGCTCTTTTTTGTTGTCTTTCTCTTTAACCACTTTTTTTCACCTCTCCTTAACTTATTATTTTGTCTATTCAATCCTAATTCGTGGGTCAACAATACTCATAATAATATCGGATAATAGACTACCTAATAACGCTAAGAAGCCGTATAGCATAACGAGTGCTGTAATAACACTATAGTCACGAGATGAAATAGATGAAATAAATAGTTGTCCCATACCTGGATATGCGAAAATTGTTTCAATGAAAATAGATCCACCTAATAAGCCCGTAATTGTAAAACCGATAAACGCAGCTACTGGTAATAGCGAGTTACGGAAAATATGTCTTGAGTAAACCTTGCGTGCTGGTACCCCTTTTGCACGCGCTGTACGTACATAGTCCATGCTCTTTGCATCTACTACTTCTGTACGTAAATATTGAATAATCCCTACTGTACCTAATACCGCTTGCGTAAATGCAGGTAAAATCATATGGTAAACTTTACTCATATAAAAGCCGAGAGTACCTGGTGCTTCCCGAACGTCAACAGAACCGCCTGCTGGGAACCACTGCAATTTATAACCGAAGAAGTATAGCATAATTAATGCTAGTACGAATGTCGGTATCGCAAAGCTTATAAAACTATATAAAACTACCCCTCTATCAAACAAGCTATTTTGGAAACGCCCTGCCAATACCCCTAATGGCACTGCGATTGCATAAAGCATAATAGCTGTTAATAACGATAACCAGAATGTGTTCATTGCACGTTCACCGATTAGCGTCGATACTTTCACCTTGTACGTGTAACTGTTCCCAAATTCCCCTTTAAAAGCATTGCCCATCCAACGTGCATATTGCTGATACCATGGATCGTTCAAACCATTTATTTCACGCAATTCTTCAATACGCGCGGGATCTGTTTCTGGCGTAATTTTACCTGTGAATGGGTCACCAGGCATGTTTTTCGCCATAATGAAAATTAATAAACTTAGCACAAATAATTGTGGAATCATAATTAAAAAACGTCTAACAACCGTTTTCCACATATTAATTGCCTCCCTTCAGTGCTGAAGAAGTTGCAGCTACAAAATGCGTGTCTGAAATTGGTGATAAATCGTATACTCGACCGTTCTCATCAAAATACTGCTTATGCTCTAATTGATAATTACGTTCCACTTCTATACGCTCAAGTTTACGTTCTTCACGTCCATTCGGTGTAACATCTGGAATCGCAGATAGTAGACGCTTCGTATAAATATGCTGTGGATTACCGTAAATATCCTTTTTCGAGCCCGTCTCTACGAAACGACCTTTATACATAATAGAAATATAGTCACACATATGTTTTACTACACCTAAATCATGTGAAATGAATAAATAACTTAAGCCATATTCATCCTGAATATCCTTCATGAAGTTTAACACTTGTGCTTGTACAGATAAATCCAGTGCCGAAACTGGCTCATCCGCAATAATTAATTTTGGATTTGTTGCAATAGCACGCGCAATACCAAGGCGTTGCTTTTGACCACCAGAGAATTCATGTGGATATTTTAATTTCGCATCTTCTGGCATACCAACAATCGCCAAAAGCTCATTAATTCTACGACTTTCTTCCTGTGGCGTTAGCTTCAAAAAGTTGCGAATTGGCTCTGCTAAAATATCTTGTACGCGCTTTCTCGGATTTAAGCTTGAATGAGAATCTTGGAAAATCATTTGAATATCACGATTATAAGCAGAGGTACGGTCACGACGCTTATTCGTTACATTCTCACCCTCATAAATAATAGAGCCTGCTGAAATTTTCTCTAGGCCGATAATTGATTTACCAGTTGTAGATTTACCACAACCAGATTCCCCAACAAGACCGTATGCTTTCCCTTTTTCAAACTCCATTGAAATACCATCAACGGCATATACATTATCAATTATTGTATTAAAAAATCCACCGCGAATTGGGTAATGGACTTTTAAATCGTTAATTTGCATAAAGCTCATTATGCACGTCCTCCTTCTTCGCCTTTAAAGTAGAATTCCTTGTAGCATGTACATCTTACAAAATGATTTGGTGCTACTTCATGCAACACAGGATCTTTCTCATGTGCGCTTTCTGGAATCCAAGAAATACGCGGTGAGAAACGGCATCCTTGACGTGGTAATTTCAATAAAGAAGGTACAATTCCTTCGATAACATTTAACTTTTGCCCATCTGAGTTCATCTGTGGAATTGAGTTAAATAATGAACGTGTATATGGGTGTTTCGGATTATTAAACAATTCTTCTACTGGTGCCTCTTCAATAATTTGACCCGCATACATAACAGCTACGCGATCAGCTACTTCAGCTACAACACCTAAATCGTGTGTAATTAAAATAATTCCTGAGCCCGTTTCTGCTTGTAAGTCTTTTAGTAAATCTAAAATTTGGGCTTGAATTGTTACATCAAGCGCCGTTGTCGGCTCATCCGCAATAATAATTTGCGGCTTACAAGAAATCGCAATCGCAATAATAACACGCTGACGCATACCACCAGATAATTGGTGAGGGAATTGCCTTGCAACACGCTGTGGATTTGGAATTCCAACTTGCGTTAATAGTTCGAAAACTCGAGACACACGCTGTTCTTTTGTTAATTTAGTATGATAAATTAAACTTTCCTCAATTTGCTCTCCAATACGCATTAATGGATTTAATGCAGAAAGAGGATCTTGGAAAATCATTCCTATATCCATACCACGAACATCGTTGAACTCATCCTCGCTTAATTTTGCAAGATTTTTATTTTTATATAAAATCTCACCCTGCACTCGCGTTTTATTATGATCGTGAAGTCCAATAATCGATGTGGCTAGTGTACTTTTACCACAGCCCGATTCGCCAACAATCGCCAGGATTTCGTTTTTTCTTAATGTCAAAGACACGCCATCAACTGCGTCAAAATACGTATCCTTAATTCGAAAACCTGTATGTAAATCTTTAATTACTAAAAGCTCTTCTGACGTTTTCAAATTCTTTCTCCTTTCAAGCAACCAGTTAAGAATATTACGACAATTTACTATTCAGCAAAAATCAATCATTCAAAACTGTTTCCCAATTCTTGATGGCATAATGAAAAAGCTGACTATACCGCTTCACATTATACTCTTTGTAATTCTTTAAAGTCAATATCTCCATGTTTAGCTATTCTGACATAACATGATTCTAAAATTAAATAATATTTTTGACAAGCTTTTTTTTATTTTTCTCTTACTTCAGCACTTTAAAGTGCTAGTTAATGCATTATATTCTACATAATACGCTAATTTTGTACATTTTTTTACAAAGAATAAATTATACAAAAATAATTATTATAAGTTTTTTCATATATAAGAATATTCAAACATTAGTTTTCTAAAATGGCAATATCTGCGTTAAACTGAATTTAGATTCACTATTAGAGTTAGAAATTATCATCATATATAACACTTGTAGCATAATTAAATAGTTATGAAAAAATAATAATTTACTTACCACTAAGCTACCGTATTTTAATTCACTTTCCCTACTATTTCTTCATATTTATAAAGAATACTCTTATATAATATGTTATATTTCACCTATCAAACCAATATTTCCGCACTTATTCATAGAAAAAGTTTTTTTAAATTTTTTTCTATGAATAAAAAAACAACCCTATCAATTCCCATAAAAGGAATGATAAGGTATTTTTTATTTTGCATTACTGTCCTGTAGCTTACGATTTTTTCGACCACGTTTTACGAATACAATCACAAAAACTATAAATAATAAATAGACAATACTTAGCGCTGCTAAATAAGGGATATTCCAGCCTCGCTTATCTATAATTTGAAACACATCTGAAACTTCTCTGTCTAATACAACAATATATTCCCCATTTTTATTTTGCTTAACAATTTCACTACTTAAAACAGCGCGTAATTCCTTGTCTTCACCAATTTCCTGTGCTGTTAAAACTACGTGCTTCGTTTTACTCGTGTTATTCGATATTACTAGCCATTGTTCTTCTTCAGACGTACGAGTAAAAGCAATCAATCCATTATCGTTTTCAACTAAATTAAAATCACCGTGACGCATAGTAGTTGATTTCTTCCGTATGCTTTGTAAGTCTCCGATAAAATCGACAAGCTCCTCATCTGTTTTAAAATTATAAACTTGATGTGCTTGTTCACCTGCCTCACCATTCATAGCAATTTCTGTACCATATTGCATAACAAACACGCCAGGTAAGAACATGATTGGTAACAACGCTGTTTTCAAACGTGTTGGCGGGAACATTTTTTGCTCTGTTGCATCGAATACAAAGCGATCTGTTTGTAATGAATCTATCATTAACTGTGGTGCTATTTGCTCACCCGCCAAGTATGGCTCAACATATTTTAAGAAATCCGTTGTTGATAAATCCACATTTTTAAACATCTCGCGGTATAAATCGGTTGCATCTGAAGCAAATTTTGCATCGAAGTTAGCATCGCTGACTTCATTTGAAATAACATACATCGCACTATTTTGTGCCTTCAATGCTTCAATCAAGCTATTTAAAAACGTTGTATTGGCATCACCAATATTTGTTAAGCGAATACCACCAAAATTATAGCTTTGGGCAAATTGCAGTAGCGCTTCTTGCAAAGCAGCTTGAACCTCCACATTTGCTAAATCCCAATGTACAATGCCATCTTGCTGTGATTTAATCCAGTCTTTTTTAGCTGAATCTTTCACCCATTCATGCTCTGCACTTACATTAGATAGGGGGAAATCAACCATTATGGAAATTTCCTCTTTATTATAGGCAGCAATTACATCCTTTAGCTCCTGCTCAGTGCCAAAATGTGGCTCAATTTTTTCATAGCTTGTAGGTGTCCAACCATCATATGTTTCAGTTGTAAACACTGTTCCAATGGAAGCAATTGTAAAACCCATTTTTTTTATTGTGGAGAGCTTTTCAATTAAGCCAGCAAAATCACCGCCAGCAAATTGTGTTGCATTCTGCCTATCTACATTAATATCGTTTTCCGCTGTTTTATTAAAATAGCGGTCGATTAGTACGTCATATATACTTTCATCTGCAATCGTTCGTGCTTCCTCCGCATAGCTAACAGCTGAAAATGGAGAAATTAATAAGATTGTCACTATCATTGCAGAAACCCATTTCATCATCTTCATTCGAATGTCTCTCCTAATTTAACAATAGTCCATCGTCATTTTATCAAACTTCCGGGCACTTTTACTATTACAATACTGTAAATTAAAATGAAATACGTCAAATACGTGAACAACACAAAGCAAAAGGTGTCTAAAAAGTGGCTTGCTAGCCTACTTTTCAGACACCTTTATCTTTTTTAGAAATTCACACCAATTCCAACTGATAATCCTAGATAAAGCGTTACTAATAACACGATTGCGAATAGTACCCAGAACATTGTTGTTGGCTTGTCTTTTTTCTTGCGTACTAAAATCATTTCCATGAATCCAATAACAAGTATACCGAATAAAGCTTTGATGTCATAGTACATGCTGCTTTCTGTAATGACACCACGCCATTCCATAAGCAATGCTGCACCTGTAATGACAATTAAAATGTACATAACACGCAACGCCATATGCACACCTTTGTTTGGTTTACTTGCTAATGCGCCAATGAAAAATAGTACAAGTGCAAGTACCCATGTTGTAATATGGAGATGCGTTGTGCTAGTTAAAAAATCCATCATATCCCACCTCATTTTTTCTCTTCAAGACATATCCTATCATGTGAGGTAGGTTGTTTCAATGAAATGGTGTTGAGGCTGTCCAAAAAGCCGTGCATAGCCGGCATTTTGGACAGTGGCGATGATGTTTGACAAAATATTAACTCAACTAAATAGAGAAGGCATCTTTTAAAACACGATAAACATTCGCTTTAGCAATGTTTATCTTCAATAAAAGTGAAGCATTGAGGTTTCACTTTATGCAAAACGGTTTGCTAACGTGCCAATTCCTTCGATTGAAATTTTCACCTCATCGCCAGCTTTTAAAAATACTGGTGGGTTCATTCCTTTTCCAACTCCCGCTGGCGTGCCTGTTAAAATAATATCACCTGGCTCTAATGTAACGTACTTTGATAAGATTGCAATTAAGTCTGCTACTTTAAACATCATATCTTTTGTAGAGCCATTTTGACGTAGCTCGCCATTTACTTTCGTTACAATTGTCAACACTTGTGGATCTGGAATCTCATCCTTTGATACTAGGTAAGGGCCTAACGGGCAAGTTCCTTCTAGACTTTTTCCTAGGAAGAACTGTTTGTGCTTTTGTTGTAAGTCACGAGCTGTCAAATCGTTAGCTATTGTGTAGCCAAACACATAATCATAGGCCATTCCTTTAGGAATATCTTTTCCGCGCTTTCCAATGACAACAGCAAGCTCACCTTCATAATCTAGCATTGACGTTTTTTCCGCATGAATTGGTAGTGTTGCTTCATCCGCAGCGATGGCTGTTGGTGATTTTGTGAACACAATAATATCCTCTGGCACTGCGTCTGCTCCCATTTCCTTTGCATGGTCCTCATAATTTTTCCCTACGCACAAAATATTTTTCGGCGTGCGTGGAATTGGGGCTAACCATTCGATTTCACTAAATGTATGTTTAAATTGCTCCGCGTTTTCACTTTTTTGTACGGCATCGACTAACTTTCTCATTTTTTCTACAAAATCAAAACCTAATGCAATACCATCAATAATTGTTGACGGAAAAGAAGGAAAAACTTGTAGTGCTTCTTGAATTGCTAATACATCCCAAACTGCTTCTTCTTTTTTTACTTTCGGTCCAAATTTTACTTGTCCATTTAATTTAAAAGATAATAATTTCATAATCGCATCTGCACTCCTTCTTTTTATCCCGCATAAACAGACTTTTATTAAAAAGTAAGCATAGTCCCTTTTCAATAATTCTGTAAATGTCTGATTGATGAAAGCTAGCCAACAGTAGAAAAAGAGTGTCCACCGATGGAAGTTTCATTTTATACATCATACATTATTATACGACAAAAAGCCTTATTTTTCTGATAATTTTTTATTATAAAGTGAACCTTCAATCAGTGGGGGCCTTATCCCCACTGATTGGTAGTTTCACCATTCGGGTTTTTACAGGCTGTCGGATCCCCACTTCAACCCCTTGATCTTACCTACTGTTTTGAAATGGTGGTCTTACAGCCTGTTAATACGGGATAAGTTAACTTTTTCATAGCTGCCTCAATTGGACCTTGTGAAAACTTTGATAGCCATAACTCTGCAAGTATAAGCTGCACGATAAAAATACCTAATGCCATATATACGCCCATTTGCACAGTCATTTTCCCGTATAATCCGAATCCAAAACTATAGAAAATAAATGTTGCCACGACGGATTGCATGATATACATCGTCATCGACATACGACCTAGTTTCGCTAGCGGTGATAGCAGTTTTATTGCAAATGGCAATAAACAAATAACGATGATAGCAGCCATATAGCCAACTGCTAAAATCGGCCCCCCAATGAATACTTTTAAATAATCTAATAAGTACGTGCGATTATACATATATGGCGCACTTTTAATAAATAAACCTAGACCGATACCAACTACAGCGAAAATTAGCCACATTATTTTCAGCTCTTTTGCTCGTTCAATTAAACGCCATTTAGCTGCTGCTACGCCGACTAACATATACGGCAAAATAGTAAACAATGAGATTATCCACATATCTATTCGCATTTGTATAGATAAATCTGCTATACGCTGTGTTAATGCGTCCATCCATGTTCCTGTACCGTAGGCTGTAATGGCGTTTTGAATCATAACAATATTAACGGATATTTGCTCGACTTCCATATTTAAAACGCCGGCAAGCTGATAAATAAATAAAATAAAAGCGTGCATCATCGCGTTGAGTACTAGCGCTATCGTAATTAACCATGGGCTTTTCAAACGCATGAATACGATTAAAAAGAAGCCGCAAAATGCATACATAACTAAAATATCTCCCCACCAAATGAGAAAAGCATGGATGAGACCGATTGTTAATATAATAAGTAGGCGCTTTGGTGCAAATTTGTAAAAATTAATGCCTGTTTTTTGCGATTTCATATACTGCATCGCTAAACCATAGCCAAATAGGATTGAGAATAACGGGTAAAAGCTACTTTGCACATAAATATCCAAAGTTTGCTGCCATATAATATCTTTTGCCTCAGTAAACCAATAAGCTAAATCTATATGCGGCTGCGGCAAGTAAAATCCATACATATTGACTAATAAAATGCCAAGTAAGCTTACACCACGTAAAACATCAATTGTATGTACACGTTCTTGCATTAGTGTAGGTTGAAATTTCACAATCTCGACTCCCTTCCAAGGCGTCCAAAAAGCGTGCTATAGCACTGCTTTTTGGTCGTTTATGTTTTAGCCCGTATCAATTACGTCTCGGTGTAATTGCGTCCATATTTTTCCGATTTTTTTGTGGAAGTTAACCTTAAACCGTCACGTCCTGTGACAACGGTTAACTGACCTGCATCATGCAGACCTCCCTAACAGTTTACAACACAATCGCCTCGCCAATATCGTAAAGATATAGTATTTTTTCTTTTACCTTTACTTTATTAACCATTTCAATTGCCTCGCTATAAATTTGCAGTTGTATTTGATAACGTTTTGCCATTTCCTCTGTTAAAGCTGGCTCAACGTTAAATGGAGGACGAATTTTATCTGTTTTATAGTCTAATAATATCCATTGTCCATCTTCCTCAAACAAGCAGTCAATAACCCCTTGAACAATTTGGCTATCACCTTCATGATCCGTTCTACTTATTGTAAAAGGTACTTCTCTCAAAAGTTTCTTCGCATTCTTAAAACGTGTTCCGACTGGGGAGTTAAAAAACGCCAATACTTTTTCCATATTGATAAGAGCAGCCTCGTCCTTTGTTAATAGTTCTCGCTCCACTAAACTAGCGACAAACTCATTTGCCGCATCAAGTGATACAAAGCCCTGCTGTGGCACATGTTGCATAATCGAGTGAACAACTGTCCCCATTTCTGCGGCACTTAGTGCTTTCGCCTGTATAAAACTTGGACGTTTTGCAATGGATGCTTGTTGCATCACTTGTGGATTATAAACGATATCTTCCTCCTGCTGCAATGCCTCGAAGCGTTTAATTTCGGATACAGACGTTTTCGATTTTTTAACTGTCGCTTGTCTATGCGGATATGTTGCAGTAAAGCGTTCTGTCAGTACTTCAACAAGCTGCTCGTCCACCTCGTCATCGACTAGCATTTGCACGAAAGATTCCTGCTCCTCTGTCCCTTTCAATAGCGTTGCTGATAAAACTTTGACTGACCATAGTGAAGCTTTTTGCCCTGTGACCTCACTTCCTCCAAATACCTCGTCCTGTACCGTTCTTGTTAAAAAATCGGGGTGGCTAACGAGCGCAGGAGCGACCCAATCTAAAAATGAATTGGCACTAGCTCGCAAATAATTTGGTAACAATGTTTTCGGTGCTAGGTTTTGTAACGCTTCCCATTTGTCTAGCTTTCTTTGCCAGTTTTTCACTGTACCTAGCAAAATTAAATGCTCTTTTGCACGTGTCATTGCTACATAAAGTATACGCATTTCCTCTGCTTTAAGTTTTGCTATTTTCTTCTCTTTCATAGCTAAATACGGCAAGGATGTAAACATCGTGCGTTCTTCTGTATTAATCGCCTTTACAGCAAGACCGAAATCTTGATCAAATAAATAGGAGCCTTTAAAATCCTGCTGATTGAAGGGTTTCGCCATACCAGCAACAAAAACAACAGGGAACTCTAATCCCTTTGAAGAGTGAATCGTCATTAAACGCACGACATCATCACCTTCTCCAATCGATTTGGCAATACCCAAATCATCCCCTCGCGATTTCATTCGATCTACAAAACGTAAAAACCGAAACAGACCGCG
Source organism: Metasolibacillus sp. FSL H7-0170 (assembly GCF_038593115.1). Taxonomy (NCBI): domain Bacteria; kingdom Bacillati; phylum Bacillota; class Bacilli; order Caryophanales; family Caryophanaceae; genus Metasolibacillus; species Metasolibacillus sp. FSL H7-0170. The sequence continues at coordinate 1,693,054 of NZ_CP151964.1, forward strand.
GAATGAAGTTTTTTCATATGCAAGCGCGCGGTCATGCAATGCTCTTAAGTTTGCTTGGCGTTGTTTGCCATTTGCCATTGTGCCAACAAGCTCATAATAATTTGTATCTAAATAAATAGTCCAAACTAAATCCGCAAGCGAGCCTCGCCGTGCTAGCTGACGCCATTTTTCTAATAATATTAAAAAATGTGCTAGCTTCTCTGCAAGTTTTGCATTGGATGGCTGCTCCATAAAAGCTGTCAAGGCTTCAAAAAACGGTACATTGCGCTTAGCTAAACGCACTTCGGCTAGTTCATTTTCAGTTAAACCGAAAAATGGCGCGCGCAATGTTGAAGCGAGTGGGATATCCTGATACGGATTATCAACAATTTTTAAAACATTTAATATAATCATTACTTCTAATGCCTCAAAATAACCTTTGGAGGATTCTGAATAGAGCGGAATACCTGCCAACTTGAATTCCTCAGCAAAATCAGCAGACCACGTCATAGAGCGCATTAAAATAACAATATCGCTGTAGCGAATAGGTCTTGTAGTACCATCCTTCGGGTTAAAAATAGGCAGCTCTTTCTCAATCATATATTGAATTTTTTTAATCATATAGCGAGCTTCTTGCTGCGAGATTTTGAGCTCCTCTAGCTCTTCATCAAGCTCTATCTCCTCCTCTTGCTCTGTATATTGGTCAAGTACAACAAATTCGACAGGAATATTTGCCTCGCTATAGTGCGCACGGAATTTTAACGCTGCTTGCTCATCATAGTCAATCTCCCCAACTGTTTCATCCATCACTCGCTCAAATATATAGTTCGTTGCCTCTAGCACCTCTTGGCGGCTGCGAAAGTTCGCATTTAGATCAATTTTCAATCCTGTATTTTGCGGGTTTTCAGCAAATTCTTTATATTTGCGTAAAAATAAGCGTGGTTCAGCTAATCGAAACTGATAAATGGATTGTTTAACATCGCCGACCATAAATAAATTCCCATTCGCTTCATCATTACTTTTCACAAGCTGTAAAATCGTTTCTTGTAATAAATTTACATCTTGATATTCATCTACAAGCACTTCTTTAAAACGCTGCTGAAAATCCTTTGCTACTGCTGACGGCTGCATGCCCTCCTCTGTTTGCTCAGTCAATATTTCCAAGGCATAATGCTCCAAATCGGAAAAATCCACTAATGCGCGTTCCTGCTTAGCTACTTTAAACGCTTCACTAAAAACTTTCACAAGCTTTACAAGCGTCTCGATAACTGGCTTCATCTGTCTTATTTCACTTAATAAATGATGTGGTTGGCGCACAAAAAATGTTTCTTTAAGGGCTTTGACAATGTCCTTCGCCTCGTCCCGATGATTTTTAGCAATATCCTTAATTTCTGGGTCTGCCTCATCCGATTTCTTGATAGACGGAAGCCTACTCCATTGTGCTTTTTGCATATGCTCATGCACATCTTGCCATGTGCTATTATTTAGCTTGTCAATTGCTACTTGTACGAAGGCTAACTCCTCCGCTACTAAGGCGCTATATGCACCTAATCCAAAATTACCATCGGCATAGCGCTGCATTGCTAATAAATTATTTTCAGCAGCATGTAAAGAATGTAAAATTGATGTTTTTAACTGTGGAACAAATGCTAAATCATCAATGGCAGCATCCTCTGCAATATCATATTCCCGCGCTAATGTGTCGAGCCATTTATATGGCTCAGGTTGTACACGTGACATATTGTAAAGCTGCTCCAATAGCACTTCTATTTCTTGATCATGACGATCTGAAGAAAAGCTATCAACAAGCTCGTACACCTCCGCCTGCGCTAAATTCCCGTCATCACTATACGCCTGCTCCAATATAGTAGAAAGCACATCATCCTGTAATAAAGCTACCTCATCTTGGCTTGCTATGCGGAACCCAGGATCAAGATCAATCATATACGCATATTGACGACAAATTGCTAAACAAAAAGAATGTAATGTTGAAATTTGCGCTTTATTTACTAAGCTCAATTGACGTCTTAAAAATCGGTTATGTGGGTCCTTCGTGATTTCTTTCTCCAATGCGGCAGCTAAGCGACTACGCATCTCAGCAGCCGATGCGTTGGTAAAGGTTACGACTAGTAGCTCATCTACATCAAGTGGCTCCTCTTTAGCGATAATTTTTTGGATAAGGCGCTCAATTAAAACAGCCGTTTTTCCCGAGCCGGCTGCTGCCGATACGAGCGTATCCTGACCAGTTGCCCAAATTGCCTTCCATTGCTCATCTGTCCACTGCGCATCAGTCGGTTTCTTCGGTATCATTAATGTCACTATAGCCACACTCCTTTTTTACTCGTGCAATCAATTCATCAGTCTTTTTCACCGTGAAATGATTATATTGTTGCTGTCCATCTGATGGATCGAATTGGCATATTGCCTTGAACTGACAATAATCACAGGCTGTCCGATTTTTTAATTTATATGGATAAATTTCAGTAGCACCTGTAAATATTTTATTGCCCGCCTCCTTATGCTTTTCAATCACGAAATTCTGCAAAATCGGCATCGTCTGCACATCAACAGTTTTTGAATATGCTCCAATTGCACCTTTTGATGTCATACTCACAGGAATAACTGGTGACTTTTTCTGTTCTAATAAATTTTCATCCATCGCCTCTAACACGGGAATTTCATTTATTAAAAGCCCTTGCATTCGGTATTTTTCAAGGCGCTGTAGCTCACGCATCTGCTCATCCACATATTCCTCCAAGCGCACGAGAGGGTCATGAACATGCACATATAATACTCCAGCAGGCGTCACAGTCACTTCCTGATTTTCAGGCAATGCCAATAACTCTTTCGCATTTTTCACAGCGACATCTAAATACGTTAGCAACTGCAACGAAATCCCATGATAGACCTCATTTAAGTCTAAATCGCGACTTGACGATTTATAATCGACTATACGTAAATGCAATTGACCATTTTCCTCATAAGCATCAATGCGGTCAATTTGCCCACGCAAATACATTTTGCGCTTATTTTCAAGTGGTATTTCTAACGGAGGAAGTGGAGTTATTCCTTTTTTTGTCGTTTTATCATCCGCTTTACCAAATGGTTTTTCATGAACAATCGGTTTAAATTTTGCAACTTTCGCATGCTCTGTTAAAGCAAATAACGTTCGTGCAACAACTCGAATGAGCTTCTCCTTAATGTATAAATAACGTGAATTGCTCTCTAAAATACGATAAGAAAATATATGAACAAGTGGCTCCACTGCCTCTCTTGCCTTTTGCAAGCATTCTCTATAGTTTGCTGGTGGCACCTCGTTCCCCGTTAAAATGCTGCGTAGCGCTTCATGAAATAAATCACCCATTGCAAAAGTTTCCAAGCGATATTCAGCACGTTCCTCTAATCGCAACCCATAAGTAGCAAAATGCGCGTATGGACAGCGATAAAATTTCTCGATTCGGGAAACACTTGCCTGCAATTCCTCACCATAAAGCCTATCGGTAATAGTAGGCTGTAAGGGCTCAGCTTTATTCATTGTATATAAAGGCTTCGTTACAAATTGCAACATTCGCTCCCATTTTGGGTAACCAAGGTAAAATGCGTGTAGTGCACGCCACTCTGCAGATAGTGCTTTTGTCTGCTCAGCCTCTTTTAACTGTGTCGCTAGAAAAGCAAGCGATGCCCTCGGATGGCGTAAATAAGATAAAAGATGACGCTTATCAAACTCCTCAATCGGGTCTATGAATACACGTCTATGCGATAATGTACGCTTGTCCTTAACGGTAAATAATTTATGCAAACGATTAATATAGAGCGACGGTAGCAGGCTTTTTCCTTCTTCATCCGCACTAGCAAATGTAATGTACAGTCTGTCAGTTGGAGAAGTAAGCGCACGATAAATTAAAAATGCCTCCTGCAATAGCTTACTTTTTGCATTTGGTGCTAATTCATAATCAAGGCGCTCAAAATAAGCACGATCGGCATCTGTTAATAGCCCCTCTTGATCGATGCGCATCGGATAAACACCATCATTCACACCGATAATAAACACAGCTTTCATATTATCAAAGCGTGAATATTCTAATGTGGCAACAGTCACCTCATCAATTGCCGGCGGGATATTGGAAAATTGCAATGAATCATAGCCTTCATCAAGTATTTGTGCCGCCTCTTGCAATGTTATTTGCTGCTCACCAAACATTAAAACAAACTGGTCAAGTATATTCACCCAACCATTCCATACTTGGTCATGCTCACTTGCAAAATCAAGTGCAGCCGTTTCAAGCTCTTGTTCTTTCATTATTTGTAACTTTTCATAGAGCTGTAAATGTTCAGCATAGTCATACAAAGCCTGTCCTATTTCTAAGCCTGTTTGCGCTTCCTTCAGAGCTTGTTCTAACATAAACAACGGCTCACGTACAATGTCACGCGCCTGCTGTAACAATTGCTGCATTTCAAGCTCTTTATCGGTTTGTATTGCCCCTATTTTATCTAACACACGGAATCTGCGATATTGCCAAATCTCTTCGTCATGCCAACGCTTACCGATAATCCCCTTCGCTATAACAAAATTTTCAAGCCTATCTAGCTGCTCCCGATTGTATTTTTTTTCCGCATGTAATGGGAAAAATAAATCTGTTTTCACTGCTCGAAAAACAGGCTCATATTGCCAATTTGAAATTACTGCCTCTAAGGAAGAACGCATAAATTCAACAAATGGATGATGCAGCATTGGTCGCTTTTCATTCGTAAAGAACGGAATTTCATGCTGCTTGAAAATTGTCGCAATAAGTGGATCATAGACATCCGCTTGACGATACATAATACCAATATCTTTATAACGCATTTGCCCCTCTGTGACGAGAGCAATTATTTCCCGCGCAATACTTTGAACTTCCGCACGTCGATTTGTACCTTCAATAATATGCACTGCTCCTGATGCCGATTGTACTGCGGGTACCGCTGCATGAAAATTCGTCTCAATATGTAATAAATCGGCTTGTGCTGTACGATAATTCACTGCTAAATGCACGCGGTTTTCCACTTCAATATGATGCTGTGTTGCAAAATCTATTAATTTATCATAGGTGAAAGCCGCACGATGAAATAATGCTTGTGGATCTGCTGCATCTTGCACATCCTCAAAAGGCAAAACAATCGTTACGCGTTTTGCTAGCTGCAATAATTGCTCAACAATCGCAAACTCCCTTATTGTAAATGCCGTAAAGCCATCTATAAATATTTCTGCCTGCTGTATTTTTTCGGAATTTTTCAATTGCTCAACTAAAATTGGATAAAAGCCTTCTCCGTCTACATAGCTCTCTCCAATGCTTTCCTCTAGCTGCTGCAAAATAATTTGGAAGTCCTTCATTTTTGCAATTAATGTATGAGCTGCTCCATATACCTCAAGCTCGTTTATTAAATTAACAATGGAATTGCTCGTCACATCATATTGACTGAACTCACGTAATAACTGCTCAATATCCTGCGTGAATCCTCGCTTACTAGCAGCCTGCGTAAAAATCGAAAACTGCTCCTTATTATCCTGTAAAATACGACGTATTAACATTCGATAGCCAAAGCTATCAATTTTATCGCGAGCAACGCCTCCAGTTTCCTGCAAAATAAACCAAGCTAAGCGTTTAAATGTTAATACTTGCGCTCGTATCATTCCATTAATATCATAACGATTCGTCAAATCATACTCTGTTTTAAATGACATTTGATCAGGAACAATGACAAATAACGGCGCACCGAAAGGATTATCCTTTAAATGCTGCACAATTTCTTGATGAAGCAATGTCGTTTTTCCCGTTCCAGCTCGACCTGAAATAATGCGTAAAGACATATTGTCCCCCTCCTCGTACTACTATTATATAACAGAACACATGTTTTACCATAATGAAAAATAAGGCTGCTGGAAAGCAGGGATGTCCTACATTTCCAACAGCTCACTAAGAGTGACTTTCTTTACTTACTGCTCGTAAATCACGTTCCACTCGTTTATTTAATTTATTTTCAATCCATTTTCCAATAATCCATAGCAGGAAAACTCCACATATTGTGAGAATTAACTTTAATGGATGTGTTAATATTGCACGTAAATCATAGCCCAATCCACCTGTCACAGCAATCATAACAAATTTCCCGATAATAAGCCCTATTAAATAGTAGTGCTTGCGGATATTGGATAATCCTGCCACGATATTAATGATAAAGGCTGGTGAAAACGGGAAGCAAAGAAGCACTAATATTGGGGCTAGTCCCCTCATATCTACCCATCTAATTAATGTTTGCACACGCTTATTTTGTACAACTCGTTGTAGCTTCGGGTGCTTTCCAAATTTGCGTGCTATTAAAAATAATCCGTAAGCTCCGATTACAGCACCAAGCCAAGAAATAAGACCTCCCACAACAATGCCATATGCATTCACATTGGCTACGACGATAACAACGAGCGGTAATACAGGAATAATAGCTTCGATAGCAGTTAAAAAGATGCCAAAAATCGGCCCTAATAAATGATAATGCTCTATTAAATTTTCTAAATTTGCAATTGTAAACCAATCCTTCATTGGCTGTCACCTCTATATCTATTACAGGGTCGCTCCCTATTTCATCGGGTTGCGAATCGGTCGAAGCTTCACTTTATAGTTATTTTAACATACGAATGTCTAATTATTTTCTAACATTGTTCAACATTTTTCGCCATTTTTACAACTATATTTTACACAATATAGACGTGAAACATACACTTTAGTTGCGATGAAAATTACAAAGAGCTGTCGAAAATGGCGGGTTCAAGCCTGCTTTTTCGACAGCTCTTTGTTAATTTACTAACAGTAAACCTATTTTATAATGATCGTTACTATGAACAACATGCTGTGCCAAACGCACTTCATTTTGGTGATTTAATATTTCTAAGCGACAGTGAGCAGCATTCACCTGCAGCGCCTCGTATAATTCACTTTCAGTAAATACTTCCTTACCATTCACTTTGCGAATAACTTCCCCAGCAACTAAGCCCATTTTTTCAGCCGGTGAGTTTGGCAGTACGCCAGCGATAATAACACCGCTAGATAAGGGAGCGACTGCATAACGGTCCGTTCGCTCCTGAATTTTATAATAAAGACTAATAAATAAACGTAAAATAGCTGCACTAATTAACGTTATAACACCAACTAAAGGTATAAAGTACGAGGCTAAACCGCCAATTAATACGAGCTGTGCCAAAATAAAAACGGAGCGACTATATTTCGGATAAAAATAGACTGGTAAAGTACGTTTTGTCATTTGCTGAAAGCCAAAAACAAATGGAAAAAGCACGAGCGAAAATTCTTTAGCACCTAAGCTAAATTGTGGCCACCAAGGAATATAAGCAGCAATTGCGTCACCTGGAATAATGAAAAAAAGTGGTACGACCGAAATGCTCTTACTAAAATAAGTGACGGCATTTCTACCTCGCTTTGTTTGCTGCACTACAGGTGAAGCAAATCGTGGTCCAGCAAGACGAATAAAGCGTGCCTCTACAATTAATAACATTCCAGCTAATAAAGCAACCGTCATTGCAGCCCCATTTTCATATGAAAAGCCCTTGAATGTAAAGTTTAGTACAGTAAATGTTTGACCAAAGTAAGCCATCCCAGCAAGCACACTAAAGCTAATCGCAATTGTTACGATAGGTGATAATAAATGGAATATAAAAGCGATAGTGGCTAATATGCTGACAGCTATTAATAACAATAAAAATTCATTTGGAACAACTAAGCCAATCGCCAATATAAGGACAGAAATAATGAGGCTTTCCATCCAGTTTATTTTCAGAAAGCTCGTTAGCTCTGACCATCCATTTAAAATTCGAATTCTAAAAAAACGGCGCTCCCTTTTCACGCGGCGATACCCAAGATAAACTGCAAAAAAAGCAGCAATATACAATAATGGATTCATAACAAAGCGTAAAACTGCCATAAGTACTTCTATAATGATATCTATATACACAACTTCACCTACCAAGCTTCATCTTTTTCATCAAATATGGGATATCCGATAAGTCATACAGTTGCCTGCTTATTGGACATTAACGATAGCGTTTTGGCAAAGAATTGCCTATCGAAAAAGTAGGCTTTCTTTGACAGCGAGAAAAACACAGCGTTCAGCGATGCTTCTCTTAAGTACAAAAGGACGGGATGAAAATTATCAATCACGCCCAAATTTTTTTAAGCTAATTAAAGGAATCTGCTGAAAAAAGTGAAAATTCATTCGCCTTTTCAAATAGCCCTATAACTTCTTATTGATTGAAGGTTCACTTTATATTGTAGCAAAACACCCGCCTATTGCGTAGCATAATTTGTAATAGGATTATCCACTGAAAATCGACTCCCGCAAAATCTCTTGATATAAAGTGAAACTTCAATCAGTGGATGGTTTTCTCCACGGATTGTTAGTTGAACCAATCGGGCTTTTACAGGCAGTTGACCTCCCACTTATCCTTAGCGTATTTTTTACTTAAGTCTTGAAGTGGGAGTTTTAATGCCTGTTAATGCGGGATAAAGTGAAACTTCAATCAGTGGATGGTTTTCTCCACGGATTATTAGTTGAACCAATCGGGCTTTTACAGGCAGTTGACCTCCCACTTATCCTTAGCGTATTTTTTACTTAAGTCTTGAAGTGGGAGTTTTAATGCCTGTTAATGCGGGATAAAGTGAAACTTCAATCAGTGGATGGTTTTCTCCACGGATTATTAGCGTCCGAAAAGCTATGCATGGCTTTTCGGACGCCCTATCGCCTTACTTGCGGCTATCTAATTCATGCAATAAAAAGCTAATTGCCATTTCTAACTGCAAATCGTGCTCTGGCTTTTCCTTATAGGAAAGGGCCTCCTTTTGCAATGCAGCAAAGAAGCTTTCCTCTAACTCTTCTCCCGCTATCAAATTGTGTTTTTTGCGGAACTGCTGTACCACTTCGGCTGTTTCCTCATCGAAAAACCCATCCTGCCGAGCGACTGAATAGCCAAGTTCATTTAACACGTTTTGAACGTAAGCAATTTCCTCACTGAAATCACCTTGCTTGAAAGTCCCTACTAACGGCATCATTTCTAGCGCGAAGAGCGGATGTTGCTTTACCTCGATATCTGGTAAAACGCCCTTTCCATGAATCCAATCCTTCGTTGGTGTTAACCATTTATTCGTTGAAAGCTTCACTTCACCGCCATTTTGTAGCTCCCAAGATTTTTGGACTGTTCCTTTGCCAAAGCTTGTATTGCCAATAATCGTCGCCCGCTCCCATGCCTGCATTGCAGCGGCAAATACTTCACTTGCAGAAGCACTTCCTTCATTTTGTAAAATGACAATCGGCTTTGTTAACGAGGCAATTTGCTCTGGTTTTGTCGCAAGAGGCTCTAATGCCCCCGTATTGTTTTGCATATAGGCAAAAATACGCTCCCGATTTTCCAATGTACTAATAATTTCTGCAACACTATGCAAATAACCACCCGGATTATCACGCACATCAACAATCCAGCCTTGCACGTCACTCTTTTCTACTTCTGCAACAGCATTCTTCCATTCCTCTGCTGTTTTTTCACCAAACATGCTAAGTGATAAATAACCAAATGATTCCTCGGCACGCTCTATAACAGCGGCCTCCACAGTTTCATTTTTTAGCGCTGCACGCTCAATCGTCAGCTTAATATGACGTTCTGCCTGTGGTCGGTATAAAACAAGCGTTACCTTTTGTCCAATTTTGCCTTGCATTAGGCGCATAACATCGCCCATCGTTTTACCATCAAGTCGCTCGTCATCAATTTGAACAATTTCATCTAATGGACGCACTCCGGCTTGCTCAGCAGGTGAATCTTTAACAGGTGAAACAATGACAAATTTACCGTGCGTTTCCGCTAGCTCCACACCGATGCCGACTCGTTCGCTTGCAAGTGACTGTCTATGTATAGCAGCCTCCTGTTCGCTATAATATGTGCTATACGGATCTTTAATTGCTGATGCCATACCACGCAATGCACCTTCTACTAATACATTCGAGGTTGTATCATAAACAGATTGCTGTGAAATAATTGAATACAATTCATCTACAACTGCGAGCTCCTCAGTTGGGGCCTTTTTAGCAAATAAAAAGTCATTATTCCATAAATACAAACTACCTCCCACAATGGCAACGACACAAAATAATAAAACAATTCGGCTTTTGCGCATCTACTAACCTCCTACTAAACAAATTATGAATAATAGTAGGAAATGATACGTCCTGTTGCTTTATTTTAATTTCGATGCATATAGTTGCAATGCCTCTAAATCAAGTGGACCAGTAATTTGATGCTGAACACGCCCTTCCGAATCAATCATAAATGTGGTAGGAATCGCAAGTATTTTATATGTTTCCGCAATGTCTTTTGATTGTGCAAGTAAAACAGGAAACTGCACATCAAAGCCATTAACGAATTGCTGAATTTGTTTATTAGAGCCATCCTGATACGTTAAATTAACAGCTAAAATTTCTACATTATCTGTAGCGGCATACTTTTTATAATAATTTTGCATATGTGGCATTTCTGCTTTACATGGTGGACACCAAGTTGCCCAAAAATTAATCATTACTTTCCTTCCACGATAATCTTCCAATGACACCGTTTGTCCATCAAGTGTTTGCAATGTAAAATTAGGTGCAAACTGCCCTTTCTTCAAACCTACCAACTCAACTTCTTGTCCAATCGTCGCCTCAGCAAGCCTTTGACTATCTTCAACTTGCCCTTTTATATATGTCACTAACGCAATCGTTACTAGTAAGAGCACGAGCAGCAAACTCATTGTTTTTTTCATCAAGTATCCTCCCAAAATATGAAAGGCTACCTTGGAAGATTTAAATTTCCTCGGCAGCCTTTATGCTCTTCAAATCAGTTCCGCCTTAGCTAACTTTAGTCTGGATTCAGCTTTAGGTCCATTCGATGTGGGACAGTCAGCCGTTATTAGAACTAAGTGTGTGCGTCCCGCCAGCTATTGAGGTGGCAGTGTTCTGCTGAAAGAAGTTAAATTATAGCGGAATATAGCGCAGTGGATTTACCGAACCTACACTTTGTCCACGCCAAGGTCCAATATGAATTTCAAAATGTAAATGAGGTCCTGTTGAACGACCCGTACTACCCATCGAACCAATTCTTTGTCCTTTACTTACCGTCTCACCTACACTTACGTTATAGCCACTTAAATGGGCATATACCGAAGTGAATATTTGACCATCAATTGAATGCGTTAAAATAATCACATTACCATATGTAGATAATGGGGCAGCATAGGAAACAACTCCGTCTGTTGCTGCAACAATTGGCGTTCCTGTTGCATTTGCTAAATCAACACCATAGTGGAATTCTGTACCATAGCCAATATTACGCCAGCCATAGCCAGATGTTAAACGTCCGTTTGTAGGCTTTGTCCACGTACCAGAGGACACGACAGGAATATTATTATTTGCCATTTCACGTCGACGCTGTAATTCTTGCTGACGAGCAATTTCTGCAAGGCGGTTTTGCTCTGCAATAATTTGCTTCTGCAATTCCTCCTCTATTTGCAGTGCTTCTGAATACTCAGCCTCTAGTAAGCGCTTTTCATCTTTCAGCTTTTCTTGCTCACGCTCTAGCTCATCAATTAATTTATTTTTATCCTTCTTTTGAGTATCTAAAGAAGCACGTAACCTTTCAAGCTCTGCTTGATTTTCTTGCAATTTCTTTTTCTTATTTTCTAAAATAAGCTTTTGTTCCTCTAAGCTTTCAATATCTCGTTTTTGATCGCGCATAATTTGGCGGTCCGCCTCCATTAATGTGCTAACAGCCGAGAAACGGTCAATAAAATCAACAAAGCTATTGGCGCCAAGAAGCACGTCCAAATAAGAAACTGTCCCATTTGCCTGAATTGCGCGCATACGCTCACGCAATAATTCATCGCGCTGCGCAATTTTGTCCTCTAGCTCCGCAATCGCTTCCTCAAGCACGGCAATCTCTTGATTAGCTATTTTGATTTCTTCGACAACAGCATCAATTTCATTATTTGTTTGCACAATTTTTTGATCAAGTGCTTCAATTTGTGCCAATATCTCCTGCTGTCTTTTTTCGTTTGAACTAATTTCAGAGCTTGTTTCATTAATGGAGTTCGTTATATTTGTTCTCTGCTTTTCTACTTCATTTTTTTTGCCCTTTAAATCATTTAACGTATTTGCCGAAACTGCTGGCATTTGCACAACAAGCAATAACGCTAGAATGATTGCTAGCCACTTAAATGTTGCTGACTTCAATCCGATAAACTCCTTTCTACTATTAATTACACCTCAGCTAACTCTAGTCCAAACTTCTCGAGCTAGTTGGTAGAAATTAACCTAAAACTGTGACGACACATGCCAATATTTAATTGAGAAATGTTAAACTTTTAAAAACTTGCGTACGGACATAAAGCTACCCCATACCCCAATTAATATACCAATAGCGAGAATTAAGCCGTTTACTTGATAAAGTAAAGGGGTCGTAGGCAAAATTTGCAGCATTTGCCCTTTTAAACGTGGCAACAGTATTTGATAAATATTGTAATAGGCAACCGATACTGCAATGATTGGAATGATTGAGCCTAAAATACCAAGCCACATACCTTCTAAAACAAATGGAATACGCACAAATGAATTCGTTGCACCGACAAGCTTCATAATTTCAATTTCATCTCTTCGTGCAACAATCGTAATGCGAATCGTATTTGAAATTAAAAACATTGCTGTGAAAAGCAGGCCTAAAATAAGCGCTAAACCTACGTTTCTACTAATTTTAATAAAGTTAAAAAGATTCTCTACTTTTCCTTCACCGTATTTCACTTCATATGTATTATCGAACTTATCAATCGCTTTTGCTACATTTGCTGTTTCGTGTGGATCGACTGCCTTTACATATAAAACGTTGTGTAACGGGTTGTTTTGCTCATACAAGCTAAGCTCATCTCCAAAATCTTTAATGAGCTTATCAAGTTCTTGTCCTTTTGAAGAGTAGACAACTTCAGCTACTTCAGGTAGGTTATGGATTTCATCTATAAGCTGGTCTTCGGCTAGCTTTGCCTCTTCAGGATCCGCGATTATATCAATATAAACACGTATTTCAACATCATTTTCTAAATCTGTTGCAACTTTATTTAAGTTCATCATGATGACTGCGAATACACCAACAAGTAGCAATGTTACAGTTACTGCACTAATCGAGGCAAATGTCATCCAGCCGTTGCGTCCTAATGATTTAAAACTTTCTCGGAAATGTCGGCGAATTGTTCTACCCTTCATAGCCATAATCACCTCCGTACTCATCACGAGCAATCATACCGCCCTCAATCGCAATTACACGTCGACGAATCGTATTGACAATTTCTCTATTATGCGTCGCCATGACAATTGTCGTACCACGCGCATTAATTTCTTCAAAAATATTCATAATTTCCCATGACGTTTCAGGGTCGAGATTTCCTGTAGGCTCGTCCGCAATCACAACTTTAGGCATGTTCACAATAGAGCGAGCGATAGCTACACGCTGTTGCTCCCCCCCAGACAACTCGCTAGGAAGCATACGTACTTTATGCTTAAGACCAACAAGCTCTAAAACCTCTAGCACGCGTTGACGAATCTTTCTAGGCTGTTCTTCAATAACCTCCATTGCAAACGCCACATTTTCATACACTGTTAGCCGTGGCAATAGCTTAAAGTCTTGAAAGACAATCCCTAAATGTCTGCGCATTTTCGGAATGCGGCTTTGCTTTAATGTCGTTAAATTTATACCATTTACAATTACATCACCAGAAGTTGCTTTTTCTTCACGATACATTAATTTTATAAATGTAGACTTCCCTGCACCACTTGGACCGACAACATAAACGAATTCACCTTGTCTTATATCAACAGTGATACCATTAGTAGCTACAACACCATTCGGATATTTTTTTACAACATTGTTCATTTGAATCATTTTTTACCACCTAAATTTCGTCATATCACAAGTTGACAATTTTTTTACTCTTCCTCATTATAACATTGTATACGCTTCTTGCTATTACATTTTCATGTCAATATAGATTGATTTTCACGTACCCTTGCAAACTACGTCTTAGAGCGTTTTAACGCCTCCTACTTTGCAACAATTATTACAAAATATTTCGCGATAAAGTGCATTATAAATCAGCGTTATAGTTATGTATAATACTAAAGTCATAATTCGCTCATAAAAAATAGGCTGCCCGAAAAGGCAGCCTTGTTTTGCAAAGACAAATTAATTTACGTTTCTTCATTTAGGTGAAACACCACTAAACACAGTGTTTCTCCCTTTTCCAAAGAAAGCTCTCTCATTTAACGGGCGTATCTTGAAGACGCCCTTTTAATTATTATGGTAGCGAACGATTACTGAGCCTGTACGTGTTTCACCTAGTAGTTTTAAAACAGGTGCACCTTCAACTGTTTTGCTGAAGTGTGCTGTTTTTAATAAAAATTGGTCTTCGTTTGTGCTGACAGTGACATCTGGCAGACCAACATCTGTTTTTCCAAAGTTTGTCGTTACACGCCCATCTAACGATAAGCCTTTTGGTACATAGAGCTCCACTGTACCAGCTACAGCCGAGCCCTTTAATTTACGAGCTTTGTCAGAGCTTGTCGTTAATGTAACAGCACCATTAACAGATTCCGCTTCAATTTCCTGAATATCCCCATCGATATAAATGCGACCATTTACTGACTCTGCCTCTAAATCTTCCCCCTTCACTAAACGAGCTTCAATCATGCCATTACCAGAATTTAAGTCTGCACGCTGGAATTCTGATTTTTCAATGCGAATTGCCCCATTATACGTTTTTAATTTTAGTAAAGTAGAGTGAATATTGCTTGCCGTCATACTACCATTCAATAAACGAACGATTAAAATATCATAGTGCTTTTCCGGTACATGAAGGTGTAAATCAACAGATGACATTTTTACTGCTGTTGCAATCGTCAGCTTGCCATCATTCAATGTGACAAAATCATTTGTAAACTTAGCAATTGTTTGTTCCTCATCATTATCGGATTTCGTTACTTTTACATGAGCTTCCACAAGCACCTTATCATCTGCCGCTTTTTCAAGCGTCAGCTTACCGCTTGGTAAATCAATTTCAAAACCTTTTACTTGCTCTGCATCGTACACATATGTTTTATTAAACTCTACTTTTTCGCCAAATGGAAACTCAAAATCGAATTCCTTCACCTTTGAAAAAGCACCGTTCATTAGGCCCATCATGCGATTGCTAAATTGAGATAAATCTTCTTTTAAATCATTCATAAATTCGTTCATTTTATGATTTGCTTCTTTATCATTGAACGCTTTATTAAATAGGTCCTCAAAACCGGATGTTGTACGCTTTTCTGAATCATCAACCTTACTAAAGTCCTCGCTTTTCGCCTGCTGCTCCTCTACTTTAGGTGCGACTGGCATCGTCGCTTGTCCAGACTCATCTTTCCCTAATGCTTCTAGTAATACAATGGCCTCTTCTGCTGAAATTGTTCCGTTTTCAACTAATTTTAAAATACGTTGACGTTCACTTTGCATATTAAAAAGCCTCCCTCTGATTTGTATACTAAGTTATACGCCCGAGGGAGGAAAAAGGTTTCATGTTTTTTTATCAAAAATAGCTTAGAAAAAACCTATACAATCTACAGAATTTACGATTTTGCTACCATATTAGCAATTTGCTCTGCCATGCGCTTACGATCGCGCTCTAAAATCGGCTTTAAATAACGTCCGGTGTGGCTCGCCTCATTCGCACAAATTTCCTCAGGTGTACCTGTTGCAACAATAGTTCCACCTTTGTCGCCACCCTCTGGACCTAAATCAATCATATAATCAGCTGTTTTAATCACATCTAAATTATGCTCAATTACGAGTACTGTCTCACCATTATCAACAAGTCGCTGTAGCACGACTAATAAGCGAGCTATATCGTCCGCATGTAAGCCTGTCGTCGGCTCATCTAAAATATAAAATGACTTTCCTGTTGAACGACGATGCAGCTCAGAGGCTAACTTTACGCGCTGTGCCTCTCCTCCTGATAATGTCGTTGCAGGCTGTCCTAGCTTCATATAGCCTAAGCCAACATCCACAATTGTTTGTAGCTTGCGATGAATTTTTGGAATGTTTTCGAAAAAGACGACCGCATCCTCAATTGTCATATCAAGCACTTCAGCGATATTCTTATCTTTATATTTCACTTCTAGCGTCTCTCGATTATAGCGTTTGCCGTGACATACCTCGCATGGCACATATACATCTGGTAAAAAGTGCATTTCAATTTTTATAATACCATCACCACGACAAGCCTCACAGCGACCACCTTTTACATTAAAGCTAAAGCGCCCTTTTTTATAGCCGCGTACCTTCGCCTCATTCGTCACAGCAAAGACGTCGCGTATATCATCAAAAACGCCTGTATAAGTTGCAGGATTGGAGCGTGGTGTACGTCCAATTGGTGACTGGTCAATATCAATGACCTTTTCTAACTGCTGAATACCATCTAGCGATTTATGCGCTCCAGGCTTTACCTTTGAGCGATTCAATTTTGACGCGAGCGATTTATATAATATCTCATTAATAAGCGTAGATTTACCAGAGCCTGATACACCTGTTACAGCAATAAATACGCCAAGTGGAATATCGACATTCACTTTTTTCAGATTATTTTCGCTCGCACCTTTAATGACAAGCTTGCGGCCATCCGGTTTGCGTCGTTCAGCAGGTAGAGGAATAAATTTTTTACCGCTCAAATACTGCCCCGTCAACGATGAATCATTGCCCATGACCTCTGTTGGCGTTCCTTGCGCAACTATTTGTCCACCATGCACACCTGCTCCCGGTCCAACATCAATAATATAATCTGCTGCAAGCATTGTATCTTCATCATGCTCTACGACAATTAATGTATTTCCCAAATCACGCATGCTTTGCAGCGTCGTGATTAAACGGTCATTATCGCGCTGATGCAAGCCAATCGATGGCTCGTCTAAAATATACAGTACACCTGTTAAACGTGAGCCAATTTGTGTAGCTAAGCGTATGCGCTGTGCTTCCCCACCTGACAAAGTCCCAGCCGCACGTGATAAGGTTAAATAGTCCAAGCCAACATTTACTAAAAAGCCTAGTCGTTCATGAATTTCACGTAAAACTAAACGCGCGATTTGCAAATCTTTATCCGATAATTTTAAGCTATCAAAAAACGCATTTGCTTCCGAAATAGAAAACTGCGTTACTTCACCGATATGCTTGTCGCTTAACTTCACCGCTAGCGTCTCTGGCTTTAAGCGGTACCCCTTACAGGCTGGACATGGCTGCTCTGCCATATACTTTTCCATTTGCTCACGCACATAGTCTGAGGACGTATCACGAAAACGACGTTCTACATTATTCAATACACCTTCAAATTCAATTAATTGGCTACGCTTATGCCCAAACTCATTTTCATAATCAAACTGAATTTTTTCCTTTCCAGAGCCTTTTAACACTTTATCCATTTGTGGCTTTGGTATATCTTTAATTGGTACATCCATTGGAATACCGTAATGGTTACATACCGCTTTTAATAATTGTGGATAATATTGAGAACTCGTCGGCTCCCACGGCGCAATAGCATGCTCAAGCAACGTTTTATCCCAATCTGGCACAACTAAATCCTTATCTACCTCACGCTTCATCCCTAGCCCATCACAAGAAGTACACGCACCAAATGGGCTATTGAAGGAGAACATGCGTGGCTCTAGCTCTCCGATAGAAAAACCACATTGTGGACATGCGTGATGCTCGCTAAATAAAAGCTCCTCATGCTCCATCACATCGACAAGTACACGTCCCTCAGCTAGACGTAATGCAGCCTCTAATGAATCACTTAAACGTGCGGCAATCCCTTCCTTCATTACAACACGGTCAACGACAACCTCAATAGTATGCTTTTTATTTTTATCCAACTCAATATTGTCGTCTAAATCGCGAAGCTCCCCATTAATACGCACACGCACATAGCCTTGCTTTTTCAAGTCCTCCAATAGCTTTACATGCGTTCCTTTACGTCCTTCAATCATCGGTGCAAGAAGCTGCATTTTTGTGCGTTCAGGGTATTCTATTAAGCGGTCAACCATTTGTTCAACTGTTTGTGACGTAATAGGCGTTCCATGTGTTGGACAAATAGGTGTACCGATACGCGCGAATAATAATCGTAAATAATCATAAATTTCCGTTACTGTTCCAACAGTCGAGCGTGGATTACGACTCGTTGTTTTTTGGTCAATTGAAATTGCTGGCGACAAGCCCTCAATCGTATCAACATCCGGCTTATCCATTTGTCCTAAAAATTGGCGTGCATAAGCAGATAGTGACTCAACATAACGGCGCTGCCCCTCAGCATAAATTGTATCAAATGCTAATGAAGATTTTCCTGAGCCAGATAACCCTGTTAAAACGACTAGTTGATCACGAGGAATTGTTACGTCAATGTTTTTTAAATTATGTGCCCGGGCACCTTGTACAACGATTTCTGTATTTTTCAAGTGGAATCACCTTTCTGCCTTCAATTCAAAGATTGTGTCTCGAAGCTCTGCTGCACGTTCAAAATCAAGCGCCTTCGATGCTTCTTTCATCTCTATTTCCAATGATGCAATCAATTTATCAATTTCAGCCTTCGTTAATTTTTTACCTTTTGTCACTTTCGTTACGTATGTTTCCTCTTCCTCTGCTACTTGTGTTGCGCGAATAACATCTGGAATTTTCTTAATAATCGTTCTAGGTGTAATACCATGTTCCTCATTATAGGCAATTTGAATGGAACGACGGCGCTTTGTTTCCTCAATCGCTTTTTGCATTGAGTCTGTCATTTTATCTGCATACATAATCACATGGCCATTCGCATTCCGTGCAGCGCGCCCAATAGTTTGAATAAGTGAACGCTCAGAGCGAAGGAAACCCTCTTTATCAGCATCTAAAATCGCTACAAGTGATACTTCTGGAATATCAAGTCCTTCTCGCAATAAATTAATGCCAACCAACACATCGTATGTCCCTTTGCGCAGCTCGCGAATAATTTCAATGCGCTCTAGCGTTTTAATTTCAGAGTGCAAATATTCTACCTTTAAGCCTGCTTCCTTTAAATAAGAAGTTAAATCCTCCGACATTTTTTTCGTCAATGTCGTTACAAGCACTCGCTCTTTGCGCTCCATGCGTTGATGGATTTCATCTATTAAATCATCAATTTGCCCTTCAATTGGACGCACATCAATTAGCGGGTCTAATAAGCCTGTTGGACGGATAATTTGCTCAACCATTTCCGGTGTATGCTCTAGCTCATACGGACCTGGCGTCGCTGATACATAAATCGCCTGACTAATCTTTGAATCGAACTCTTCAAACTTTAGTGGACGATTATCCAAAGCTGATGGCAAACGGAAGCCATGCTCCACTAACACTGACTTTCTCGCTTGGTCACCATTGTACATTCCACGCACCTGCGGCAATGTTACATGGCTTTCATCAACAATGAGTAGAAAATCGTCGGGGAAATAGTCGAGCAATGTGTATGGTGTAGCCCCCGATTCGCGCAATGTTAAATGACGTGAGTAATTCTCAATACCTGAACAAAAGCCCATTTCTTTCATCATTTCTAAATCATAATTTGTACGTTGCTCTAGGCGCTGTGCCTCTAACAATTTATCCTCCGCACGAAACTTTGTTAACTGCTCGTCCAGCTCCACCTCAATGTTTTTAATGGCCTTAAGCATCTTCTCCTCACGTGTAACGAAGTGAGATGCCGGAAAAATAGCTACATGCTCACGCTCCGCTAAAATTTCACCCGTCAATGCATCGACCTCGCGAATACGGTCAATCTCATCTCCGAAAAACTCGACGCGAACACAATGCTCATCACGAGATGCTGGGAAAATTTCAACTACATCACCGCGCACCCGAAATGTTCCACGAATAAAGTTAATATCATTGCGCTCATATTGCACATCGACAAGACGACGTAACAGTTCATTACGCTCTATTTCCATCCCTGTGCGAATAGAAACAACCATTTCTCGGTATTCCTCTGGCGAACCTAAGCCATAAATACAAGAGACTGAAGCAATAATAATTACATCATTACGCTCAAATAATGCGGATGTTGCTGAATGTCGTAGTTTATCTATTTCATCATTGATGCTCGAATCTTTCTCGATATACGTATCCGTTTGTGGTACATATGCCTCGGGTTGGTAGTAGTCATAATAGCTGACAAAGTATTCCACTGCGTTATTTGGGAAAAACTCTTTAAATTCGCTATAAAGCTGACCTGCCAATGTTTTATTATGTGCCATAACAAGTGTAGGCTTATTTATTTGCTGGATAACATTCGAAACGGTAAATGTTTTCCCTGTACCTGTTGCACCTAGTAACGTTTGATGCCGCTTTCCTTCTCGAATGCCTTTAACAAGCTCCTGAATGGCACTTGGTTGATCACCATTAGGTTTATAAGCCGATTGTAAATCAAAAATTTCCGTCATGCTTTTTCGTCCCTTCTTGCCAATCTAGTTAGTTGTATTTTAGCATATTCATTTTCAAATATCGACAATTAAGCGAACATATATTCCTTCGTTTTTTAAAAATCTACTTTTCAAGCAAGTTTAATTCATCGCAGCGTCCCAAAAGCATTGTATTTCCTGCTTTTGGGACGCCTCAATTAAATTTAGCTTTTTAATGCAAATAAAAACAGCATGTTAGATTTTCACTTTTCTAACATGCTGCCCTATTTTTTTGCCATCCTTTAAGTGATTCACATAAAGGCAATGCTTTCTTCATTTGGTTGCTCCTCCAGCTCGCGTAATTCGCTTGTATAATTATAAAAATCTTGTTCATTCCTTTCATCTAATGCCACATCGATTAACTCTTTCAATTTTTCAATTCTTTGCAGCCTTTGGAGCCTACTTAAGAATAAGTCCAGATAAATATCACTCAACAATTGCTCGCATTGATTTTTAGTACCTTGCTGACCCACTGCGCGTAAAAACTCAGTGTATGAATAGAATTTATCCATGTTAATCACCTCGATGCTCTTTTTTCTATTATATAGAACAGAAAATCAATTTGCAATATTTTCTGATAATTTTATCTTTTCTAAATATTTTTATTGCTTTATCATCATTATTGTTGATTTCATTAACATAGATGTATTATACTGGATATTATAGAGGATAGGTGGATTGTTCTATTTTATTGGAGGAGATTCTAATTTGAATACAAGCATTAAACATCTAAATTCTTACTGTGTTACAAATGCAACTTATTTACTTTTACCAATAAAAAAAGACAAGCGGTTGCATACACTCGTCTTTGATAAAGCCGGTTGTCTCTACGTTTCACAAAGTCCCATGAAAATCATTCGCGCCTCATGCAGACAAATGGGAAGCAGCTACCAATCAGCGATAGAGCTTTCCAAACAATACTTCGGCGCAAACAAGCATAAACTCCCCATTGTCGTCGCAATCAATTACGGAGACCCTTGTGTTATGTTTCCTTTAATGTCTCCAAAATCCCCTTTGAACGGCTGGGTATCATTCAACTCCTTAATCAATATCCGAGACCAAGAAGGTCAAATTAACGTCACATTCAAAAATTTTTTAGATTCCGATTTAGATATTCAATATACATCTTTTTGTAAACAGTATGTCAGTGCAGCGATGTTACATAAGCACTTAACATCAAAATGGACGCATTTATATTAATTTAATGTATGAGCACCCCTCTATCCTCTACACTTGAAAAAAGGCTTTTCAGAAAAGTGTAACCTCCTCTGAATAGCCCCATAGCTTTCTATTTTATAATGCGCGAACGTAAATAAGCATTAATAAACGCATCAATATCTCCGTCCATTACCGCGCCAACATTTCCTGTTTCCTCGTTCGTACGATGATCCTTCACCATCGAATATGGGTGGAATACATAAGAACGAATTTGCGAGCCCCAGCCAATTTCCTTTTGCTCACCACGAATTTCATCAAGCTGCGCCTGTTGCTTTTCAATTTCTAATTGGTAAAGCTTAGCCTTCAACATTTGCATTGCTTTTTCACGGTTTTTAATTTGTGAGCGCTCCGCCTGACACTGCACTACGACACCTGTTGGTATATGCGTAATACGAACAGCAGAGTCCGTCGTATTAATATGCTGTCCACCAGCACCTGTCGAGCGATACGTATCAACTTTTAAATCCTCGGAACGCACTTCTATTTCAATATCGTCGTTAAACTCTGGCATTACTTCACATGATACAAATGATGTATGGCGACGACCTGAAGAGTCAAATGGCGAAATACGTACAAGACGATGTACGCCTTTTTCCGATTTCAAATAGCCATATGCATTATGACCTGTAATCGAAAGTGTAACGGATTTAATCCCCGCTTCCTCACCAGGTAAATAATCAATTGTTGATACTTTAAAGCCTCTCTTTTCAGCCCAGCGTGTGTACATACGAAGCAACATAGAGCCCCAATCTTGAGATTCCGTACCACCTGCACCGGGATGCAGCTCTAAAATCGCATTATTTTTATCATATGGATCGGCTAACAGCATTTGCAATTCAAAGTCTTCCATCTTTTCTTCAAACTGCTCTAGTTCGCTTTCTAGCTCCATTTGTAAATCTTCATCTGGCTCCTCACGTAAAAGCTCCAATGTCATCTCTAAATTCTCATGTGTCGCGAGTAATTCATTGTAATCATTGACAATTGCTTTAATACCATTTGCTTCGTTAATAACTGTTTGTGCCGCTTGCTGATCATTCCAAAAATCAGGCATGAGCATTAGTTCATCAAGCTCCTGAATACGTGCCTCTTTATTTTCTAAGTCAAAGAGACCCCCTAAAATCAGCTAATTTCCCCGCTGTATTTTCTAAAATGTTTCTTGCTTCTGCTAATTCGATCATATTTATTCCTCCGTTGATTTTCTTCTATATGAAGAAGTAGAAAAGGACTGCCTAAAAAGCGTGCTGCTGCGATTGCTCATCGCAGAAAATATAGCTAGCGCACTACTTTCTAGACAGCCCGACTTCCATTTTTATACCTAGTTAGTTCGCAACACCGTGACAGTTTTTATATTTTTTTCCGCTTCCACATGGACAAGGCTCGTTACGCCCGATATTTTCTGCTTTACGAACAGGCGCCTTTTTCTTTGGTGCTGCCTCTTCCTTTGGATTAACAGCCTGCCCTTTAGCTACTTCTTCACGTTGTAAATTACTGCGAATTTCAGCCTTCATTGCATATTTCACTACATCCTCACGCACAGCCGCAACCATATCCTCGAACATCGCAAACCCTTCTTGCTGATATTCGCGAAGTGGATCCGTTTGACCATATGCACGTAAATGAATCCCTTGGCGCAGTTGATCCATCGCATCAATATGGTCTATCCATTTCGTATCAATGGAACGAAGTAAAATAACCTTTTCAAATTCACGCATGCGCTCAGGCGTTAACTGCTCTTCCTTATCGTTATAACGCTCTTGTACAGCTGCATAAATGACCTCAATCATCGCATCTGGCGCTTTGCCCTGTAAATCATTCACAGTGACTTTTCCTTCATCAAGTAAATTTGCTGCGATATAATCTTCAAGCGGCTCTAGGTTCCAATCCTTTTCCTCACCTTGCGTATGAAGCGCCACGGCATTTTCAATTGATTCACGAATCATCGTTTCAACAAGTGCGCGCATATTTTCAGATTCAATTACATCTTGACGCTCTTTATAAATAACCTCACGTTGCTGACGTAATACATCATCGTATTGTAATAATCGCTTACGTGCATCAAAGTTATTACCCTCAACACGCTTTTGTGCTGATTCTACAGCTCTCGACACAATTTTCGATTGGATTGGCTGTGAGTCATCCATTCCAAGCTTTGTCATTACCGATTTCATATTTTCCGAAGCAAAACGACGCATTAAATCATCTTCAAGCGACAAATAAAATTGCGTCACACCTGGATTTCCTTGACGACCAGAACGCCCACGTAGCTGGTTATCGATACGGCGAGATTCATGACGTTCAGTACCGATTACAGCTAAACCACCTAGCTCTAGAACACCTTCGCCAGGCTTAATATCTGTACCACGTCCAGCCATGTTCGTAGCGATTGTTACAGCGCCTTTTTTACCAGCATCTGCGATAATTTCCGCCTCACGTTCATGGTTTTTGGCGTTTAATACGTTATGTGGAATTTTATGCTTCGTTAACAATGTAGAAATAATTTCCGATGTTTCAATGGCAACAGTACCTACTAACACAGGCTGTCCTGCTTTATGGCGCTCAGCGATATCACGTGCCACCGCCTCAAACTTCCCTTTCATTGTAGCGTAAACTAAATCTGGTCGGTCATCACGTGCAACTGGCTTGTTTGTAGGAATAACTATAACATCCATATTATAAATATTACGGAATTCCTCTTCCTCTGTTTTTGCTGTACCTGTCATACCAGCTAGCTTTTCATACATACGGAAATAGTTCTGGAACGTAATCGTCGCCATTGTCATCGACTCGTTCTGAATTTCTAAGCCTTCCTTCGCCTCAATCGCTTGATGTAAACCATCTGAATAACGACGTCCCTTCATTAAACGACCCGTAAAGCCATCAACGATAACAACTTCACCTTCCTGCACCACGTAATCAACGTCCACATGCATCGATACATGTGCCTTTAACGATTGGTTGATTGCATGATTTAATCGAACATGCGTTAAATCAAATAAGTTGTCAATCCCAAATGCTCGCTCTGCCTTCTCAATCCCATTCTCAGTTAGCGTCACACCCTTTGTTGACTCATCATAGTTAAAATCTTCCTCCGCCTTTAACATCCGAACAAAAGCATTTGATTGTACATAAAGTTGCGCTGTTTTACCGGCCTGTCCTGAAATAATTAATGGTGTACGCGCCTCATCAATTAAAATCGAGTCAACCTCGTCAATTACAGCAAAATGCAACGGACGCTGCACACGTTCCTCTTTATAAAGCACCATATTATCACGTAAATAGTCGAAGCCGAGCTCATTATTTGTAGAATAAGTAATATCAGCCGCATAAGCCTCTCGTTTCTCCTCTTTAGATAAACTATTTAAGTTTAAGCCTACCGTTAGGCCGAGCCATTGGAACAGCTCGCCCATTTCAGAAGCATCTCGACTCGCTAAATATTCGTTCACCGTAACAACATGCACACCTTTGCCAGTTAATGCATTCAAATAAACGGCTAATGTAGAAGTTAGGGTCTTCCCTTCACCGGTTTTCATCTCCGCAATATTTCCATCATTTAAAGCAGAAGCACCCATAATTTGCACACGGAATGGATACATCCCAAGCACACGACGTGATGCCTCACGCACAACACCAAACGCCTCCGGCAATAAATCCTCCAGTGTCTCTCCTTTTTGGAAGCGTGCTTTAAATTCTTCAGTTTTCGCCTGTAAAGCACTATCAGGCAATGCTTCCATTTGACTAGCTAACGCCTCAACAGCATCCGCCTTTTTCTCCAAACGCTTTAATTCTTTTTTATTAAAGTCAAACATTTTATTTAATATATTTAACATCTATTTTCACTTCCTGTATTTTCTCTAACCTTCATTTTAGCATTATATATATATGTGGTGCAAATGGACGCGCGTGTTTTTTGTATTTTTCTCAATTGCGAAAAAGTTTGTATTGGTGACATATTTTTTGCGTTGGCTACATGGGGATTATTCTGGGGTTGCTAGCACTTCCCACGGGAGGCATGGCACTTGCTGGGAGGGCTATTGGCGGTTTCTTGAGTCTATTGGCGATTTCTGTGATTCTATTGGCGTTTCACTATTTAATTATTTTATATCTCCGATGTCTTTTTTGTCCTTCGTGTGGTAAATTTAGTTTTTTTAGTAAGCGCTTGGCGGCGTGGATGGAGTCGATTTTGAGGAAGACTCTTAATTTTTCATTGGAAATCCACTCATCGACTAACAAGGCATAGTCATGTAGCGCTTCTTGTACTAAGGTACCATTACATTTAGGGCAAGTAAATTGACCGTGCTTATAATACATCGTTACAGAACAATTGTTGCAAAGTACGCCTTTTCGTATGGAAGAGATATTAATATTTAATCGTAGACTGTGAGTAGTACACATTTGAAGTAATTGATGTAATAGCTACTTAAGCTGTTCATTGGATAAAATAGATTTATGAGAGGCCAAAAGCTTGCGAACATGCAACTCTAGTCCACTGCTATGAATAATTGGGGTATTTGGTGGCATCTGCTCGATGATTGTTTTGTAGTGAGCCAATACAACAACATAATAAATTGGCAATGTAGAAATATACTGTGCAAGCATACGTTGATGACGCTGTGCCTGATTCAGTGGGTTGCGAAAACCTTGCTCGCTGCCGTCGCCGAGCTTGCGAGTAAATTGATGGGTCGCTCCATCTATATGAATCCGTCCTGCAATATTTTTTATTTCTAATAGGAGAAGAAATTTTCGACAAAGGAAAATAGTATCAATTTGATGGGCATCTATTTGAAAATCGTGGAGTAAAAAATAAGGTTCATGCAATTGCATATCTTGCCATTGACGGTCAACATAAAACTCGCCAGCTAACCCTTGCTGTACGCGAATAAGCTCCTCTTTAAATTCTGAAAAGCCTCGACGAACTGCGGCTGCTAGTACCGCCCCCTTACCGGTCTTTCACGTGGCAAAACAATCATCTAATTCCTCCTAACTAAATATTTTATAGAATATTGATTTCCGTAGCGAGTAGTGCTCGCCAAATCGCTCAAAATACAAAATATTAGCGCCCAAAACTCCGGCAACTGCACGGCTTTTTGGACGCCCTCTTCATTCATTTAATTTGTTTCGATTAGACCATACTTCCCATCTTTACGTTTATAAACGATGTTTGTGCTGTCTGATTCTGCATCTGTAAAAATATAGAAGTCGTGACCAAGCATATTCATTTGTAAAATAGCTTCTTCTTGGTCCATAGGTTTTAAGTTAAATTGTTTCGTACGAACAATTGCGTACTCTTCTTCTTCAGCAGGCTCACTTTGTGTAACATTTGCGAAAAATATCCCTGCTCCTTCGCGTTCACGGAATTTACGATTTACCTTTGTTTTATGTTTACGGATTTGGCGCTCTAACTTATCAACGATTAAATCAATAGCTGCATACATATCGCCATTGCGCTCCTCAGCACGAAGCGTTAAGTTTTTCATCGGAATTGTCACTTCGACTTTTGTTTGTTTATCGTTATACACTTTTAAGTTAACGTTAGCGCTTGCGTTCATATCATCGTTGAAATAACGCTCGACCTTCTCGATTTTATTTTCAACATACTCACGAATCGCTGGAGTTACCTCGATGTTCTCTCCACGAATATTAAAGTTTAGCATATGAACTCCTCCTTCATTTAAGGCTATATTAATTTATTTCGACATTGTAAAGAATTCTCCTTCTTTTTTTAAAATTCTTTTTCAAATATCGACATTTTTTTATTACCCTAAAAATGAAATCGAAAAACAATTACATTTTTGACATTTTTGCTTGTATTACTTCTTTTTTCCGTCGTACTTTTAATTCGCTAATAATCAAATCTTCCAGCGACGATTGATTTTGAAAAATAATCCCGTACTGCTTTCCTTGCCCAAATACTTTAGTCCAAACAACCTCACCAACCCCAGTAATTTCACTTGAATCTAAAATAAATTGAACTTCAAGAAGCGGGATTTGCTTGCCGCTTTCATTAAAATTTACTTCTGAAAACACTTTAACACCGCGGGGACTTATATCTAATATACTTGCATCAAAAATTTCGACACCATCTTTCATAATTGGCTGTCCATCTACAAGCATTTTCACCTTCGCTGGTATCGGCTCATCAAATGAAAAGCGAAAACTTTCTTGCCTTTTAAAAAACATATAAACCCTCCTAACGATTACTCATACTCTCATTATTCATAAAGAGCTAGCAATCGTCTATCATCTTTATCACTATTTTACAAACACACCTGATATGTCTTTATACCTAAATATAAAAGACTGAAATATAGTGAAATAATTACATTGAATAATATGTAAATACCCACAAAGCATATTTAATGCCTTGTGGATATTGATTCTTTCTATACTCGCTGTGTATTTCTATACTGCTGCTGACGTGTAATTTTCAACACTTCTTTCCACGTATCACGAAACTCTGTCACAAGCCCTTCAACTTCCTCTAAGATTGCTAAATCATTTTTTGTATTTGCTTCTATTAAACGACGATTCATATATTCATATAATGGCAGCATTTGCTTAGAAATTTCAATATCCATATTTAAAGTTGACATTAATTCAGCAATAATAGCCTGTGCCTTTAAAATATTTGTATTTTTCTCTTCGAATTTCTTCTCTTCAATTGCCTTTTTTGACTTTACTAAAAACTTTAAACAACCATTATATAACATAAGTGTTAACTCACCCGGCGATGCTGTTGTAACGCTATTTTGCTTGTATGCATTATATGCAGATGTATGTGCTGACAATGGTTGACATCCCCTTTTTGCTTTATTCACTATATTTTACACTATAAAAATAGCATTAGATAGTAAAAAAGCAACAATTCTGTGAAATGATAAGGATGATTTACCCTAATATTTGAAAATACTTCTGAGTATTTAGGGGTAAAAGCTTTGTGAAATGTCTTAACTAAGAGGGAGATTCCCTGTTTTCAAATCAATTGTTTCATATTCCGATAAGCGCTCTAAAATAAGCAACGCCATATGCTGAGCACGTTGCTCCATCTTCGATTTTAATAAATGAGCATGGTCTACACGCTTCTTAAATGCTTTGTAGTAAACAGGTACAAAATAACTTCGGCCATTTGTTAAAATAATTTTCGTTCGCTCATTACCAGCATCTTCATAATGGCAGAGGCAATGTAATGCAATCCAAATACTTGACGAGGAGGTAATAGATTCACTTGGAAACCAATAAATATTTTGTGCTGGGTTAACCGCAATTGGGTACATATGCACATTCCCTAAAACCGCACGTGAACCATCCCTTGCTCCTCGATAACTCGACCCAAAATGCTTTAAATTATACTCCAATAACTTCTGCTTCGACATAGCGACATACACCACACGATGCTTTTCAATAACAATGGAAAAAGGCTCTGCAAACTCATTTGTAGCCTCATATAACATTGCTGTTTCAGTAGTAAAAATATAATTTTTCAATAATTCCATGCCATTTCCCCCTCTACTGTTCCTAAAAGGAATATACTTTAAATATTATTAGTATACTTTGCACCGAAAATTTTTAAGAAAGATATATTTTACTAGGCGATTTGATTAACTTCTATTTTACAAAGAATACTACAAATCTGTTGATTTCCGTTACGTGAAAGCTTCAGCTTCAACTAATTTATTTTGGTCCGTACTGTTCATACTGAAGACGCCCTATCTTACAATCAACTGATGAGTGTCCTATAAAAAATGTTTTTCTCTGCTAAACATGCCTAATATTTCGTCTTATATAGACCTAAAATACCCTTCACTATGAAAAACTGCTACTACAAAAAAGTTATTCGAAAATAATTCTATCTGATTTCTTGTGCGACATGCCCTCCTCCTACAATCTTTTTTGGTCATCTATAGCTCTCATTTGTAAAGACCAATAAATTAGATGAACAGGTAAATTGTGTAATATTTCTCTGATTTTTTATATAGTATACCATTGTACCTATTGTGTCTACATATTTTATTAACAATTTCTTAATCCGACAAAAGCTTTCAAAATTAGACAAAATGAATTGTGCTTTTTGACTCATTTTTTGCTATTTGAAAAAATAGTCACTAAAAAAGGAAATCCATATTTTTATCGAATTCCCTTTGATAAGCAGATGTTTCTTGAAATTATGCAAAACAAAACCGCATAAAACCGGATTTACTCCGTTTCATGCGGCCAAATAAAGCTAATTATACTTGCTGTGCGCCACCAAATTGCTGCTGACGCGTAATTTTTAGTACTTCCTTCCATGTATCGCGGAATTCTGTTACTAAGCCTTCTACTTCTTCGATAATTGCTTGTTCATTTTTAATATTTGCCTCTGTAAGGCGACGATTCATATATTCATATAATGGTAACATCTGTTTTGAAATTTCGATATCCATATTGAGCGTTGACATAAGTTCTGCAATAATCGCCTGAGAACGCTGAATATAGTGGTTTCTTCCCTCAATATTCTTTTCATCGATTGCTTGCTTTGCTTTATTTAAAAACTTTAAGCACCCATTATACAGCATTAATGTTAACTCACCTGGTGAAGCGGTTGTTACACTATTTTGTTTATATGCATTAAAAGCATTTGTTTGTGCTGCCAATCTAGACACTCCCTTTGAAGCTACTATTATAATTATATCTTAATCTGTTCCAACGTTTCAATACTATATGTTTTATCGTTTAACTATTTTTTCTTATCATAGTACATGCCATCCATCGTTTGAATATGCGAATAAGGATTTAGATACTGCTGTTCAGATTTTTTAGAAGTTTGTAGCTCCTTCATGTCTGCCTTAATTGATGACATAACACGTTCAAGTCTATTTCGAATTCCTTTATCTAATTCAAGTAACATTTGATGGGTCTTATCTCCCGAATTATAAGCGAATCCAGATTGTACGAGTTCCTCCATAATTTTGCCTCGTTGATCTAATAAGGCATTAATCTCCTCAATGAACGCATCACGTTTGGTTTCTTCCGGGTTCGAAATTAATTTTTCATATAATTTTGCAGAAATTTGAAGTAACTGTTGTAATTGTTGTTCCATTTAGAAATTAGCTCCAATTATTGAGTTTGACCTGCGAAAAACATTGACGACTGCTGGTTTGCTTTATTAATTGCCGTTTCCATAGCAGTGAACTGCTTCCAGTAACGTTGTTCAATGTTAGCTAGCTTAGTTTTCCAAGCTTCAATACGTGTTTCCACATCATTCAATGTAAGACCAAGATTAAATGTGTTATTAACAGAATCTGCTTTACCAGCCTTTTTCTCAATATTTATAGTAGCTGTTTTAATTGACTTTTGTAGTCGATCCGCAATTCCGGGATTTTCTACCGTACCTGAAAATAGGCTATAAACAGCGTCTGGATCCTTTTCAATAGCAGCACGTAATTTGTCTTCATCAATTTCTAGTTTACCATTTTCCGAAGTTTTACTTGATGTCGTGATACCGATTTTGAAGAGCGCGTTAAATTCCTCATTTGAAGCTGCACCTTTAGAGTACATGTCTGTACGCATATTTGATAATACACTTTGGATAATAGAATCGCCACGAAGAAGACCTGATTTTGCTTTTTCTTCCCATGCTTCAATTTCCTTCTCTTTCATATCTTTCTTTTGTTCATCTGTTAATGGAAGGAAATCCCGATACTTCTTCTCTTTAATTTGCGAGTTTAAAGAATCAATTAAACTGTTATATGTTTCAACAAATTCTTTAATTTTATCAACCATATTATCAGTATCTGTTTTAGCAGTTAATGAGATTGGCTGTGAACCAGCGCCATTAAATGTATTATTTAATGTGATTGTAAAGCCATCTAATTCAAATGTATTCGACTGACGTTCAATCTCCATACCATTCACTGTTAACTTTGCATTCTCACCATTTGTAATTAAACTCTTACCTACGCTTGGTCCCTCTTTATCTGCTGGATCACGTAATTCTTTCGTTCCAAAACCAAGGCTATCAAAGAAATTATTAGCATCAGACTTAATGACAACACTAGCTGATGTATCAGCAAATGTATACTCGCTTGAAGCTTGATCCCATCTTGCCTCTTTATAATTCTCGCCTGCACCCGTAGCTTGGGTAGATATAGAAATTTTCCCTGATGCCTTATCATAAAAGGCATTCAAACCTGTTCCCTTACCATCATCACCATTTTTAATTTTTGAAATCACATCATTGATTGAATCGTTCTCAGAAAACGTAAGTGTCACATCTTTATATGTTCCATCTGTTTGTAGAACGGACATTTCAACCGTTCCAGGTGTAATGCCGCCAATTTCACTTAACTTTTTCGTTCCTTCAGTACCTGCAGCAATAATGCCATCTCCGCCAGTTGTATTGCCAGCACGCGCAATCTTTTCAATATGATCAATATTTAATGTTTGTCCATTTTGAGCAGATGTTGGTGTTGCAGACACTGCATTATTTGAACTAATTACAACTTTCTTCGCAAAGTCTTTTTTATACATCATGTTTTTTTGTATATAATCATCGAAAGCTTTTAATTGCTTGTTTACATCACGATAGGCATCACGTTGCCATTCATATTTCTGTTTATTTTGATATAATTTATTTAATGGAGCTTTTTCTGCTTGCATTAACTTTTCTACAATACTATCAATATCCATCCCAGATGCTAAACCACCAATACGCATTACCATAACTTATTTCCTCCTAAAAATTAAATTTTTTCGTCTACAATCATACCTGCTAGTTTTTTCAATTCATAAAAAGCATTTAAAATTTGCTCAGGCGGAATTTCTTTAATAACTTCCTCTGTATCTGTATCTACTAGCTGTACATAATATTTATCTAGCCCTTCGTGATAGACAAATTTGGAAGCCTTATGCTGTATTTGTAAAAATTCATTGATTGAATCTACCGCTTCTTGTAGCTTATCCTTGGAAACAACATCCTTTTGCTCCTCTGTACTTTGTGATTGAACTACTGGTTTTTTAATTGCATTTTCAGTCACTGTATTTTTTTGCACTTCAACTTTTTGCACATCAATTTTATTTGATGCTGTTGGAAGTTTAGTAGTTTGAATAGCTACATCCCCTTGAGTTCCTATGCGCATTTAATTAACCTCCCTGTTTCAAAATGAACTTAGTTATTACTCATATCGGTCATTTTTTTCAATTTTATAGGACTAAAAATACTTTTCAGTACATTTCACCTAACTTATAATATCGTTTATGGAAATACTACAGAAACAGTGATTGTTTCTGCCATTAAAGAGGCAAAGAAGACTTTATACAGCGGAACATTCGCAACAAATCAATTTGATGAAATAAAAGCGAATGTTTTAGAAGCTTTGGAGTGGACTACGTTTGCTAGCCATACGTTAAATGAAGCATCAACAATTTTGCATATAGAAGGTAATGATATGTATGGACTAGCAGTTGGTGAAGAGCACATTACGTTCAAATCACCAAATGGACTAGAACGTACATTAAAGATTATTGTCAATGCAGACTGTACAATCACAGTGACAGCCGAAACACCGCATATGTTAAAATATAGCATATCAACATCAACTGTCAGCTTAGATGAAATTACCTTTACGTTTACACTAAACATTCCAGAAAGTGTACAAGTCTTAACGATTATGCCAAGTGGTTCTAGCCCAGATGCTACTGTTCTTGACAATAAACTAAAAGTCATAATCACACTAGGCATCCCAGCCACATCAACGTAAGCGACAAATAATGCCCACCTAGTTTTTCAGGTGAGCATTAGTGTATTCTTTATTTAAGTTTAGCTGGAATCCGGCATTCCTCCGGAATAGTCTTTGACCACGGAAGGAACTGATCAAGTGCTTCTTGATCATCTATATCTATTTGTGGCAGCTGTTCAAAGAGATAAGTTAAATAATTTAAAGGATTTAGTTGATTCTCTTTGGCAGTTTCGACAATGCTGTAGATGATCGCACTGGCAGTTGCACCTTTCATCGATTGGGCAAATAGCCACGCTTTTCTTCCCATAACGAATGGTTTAATTGAACGTTCTGCTCGATTATTATCGATTTCGAGTCGTCCGTCTTTCATAAAGACTATGAGTTTTGACCATTGGTTTAAACTATAATTTATGGCATCGCCTAACTTACTTTTAGGTGGGACTTGAGGGCGTTTGGATTTTAGCCATACCAAATAAGCGTCCAGCACAGGTTGACTGCGTTTTTGACGTTCTTCCATTCGTTGTTCAGGGCTACAGTTTTCAAATTTCTCTTCTATCTGTTTTTCAATCTTAAATAATTGAGTACAGAATTGAAGTCCTTCAGCCGCAAGACTCGTAGATTTATCTACATTTGCAGGCAAAGATTTAAGCGATTCGTCGTATTTTCGACGTGCATGCGCCCAACATCCAACTAACTCTACCTCCTTCATATCATGGTAACCCGCATAACCATCGACATGAAGATAGCCCGTAAATCCTTTGAGAAATGCTTTCGGGTGTTTACTATGACGAGAAGTTTTATAGTCATATAAGACAATCGGTGAAACTTCACGACCAGATCGATATAACCACATATAGGATTTGGAAGTTGCTGCTTTACCGGGTTCTGCTAATACTTGAACGGTTGTTTCGTCTGCGTGTAAGAGTCGAGATGAAGCAGTAACTTGTGCAGGCGATCGTATAACGGCGAGAGCCATTTCGTTGCACCATATATTACCCAATTGGCAATCGTTTGGCGTGATAGAAAGACACCAAGCCGTTCAAATTGTTTTTCAATTCGATACAACGGCATTCCCTCTACGTATTTTTGATTCATGATATAGGCCATTGAAGAAGGTGAAGCCAGACTTTTTGGAAAGACTGCCGCAGGCACTTTAGCAGTGGCAATCGGTGTTTCGATTCCTTCACGTTCACATTGGCGACAGCTGTAAATATGTTGTACATGCTCAACGACTTTTACTTGAGCAGGGATGATTTTTAATTCTCTACGTGTTTCCGTACTCATTTCATGTACTGCTTCACCGCAACACAAACAGACTTGCTCTTCTTCGGATAAACGATAATGAATCGTTTCCGTAGGCAAGTTTTCTAGTTTCGCGTCCCGTTGTCCTACATACTTCTTTCGATTATAAGTAATCGTTTCAAGTGTAGGTTCTTTCACTTTTTCATCCGCCGTGATTTCTGCTTCATTAAAAAGAGATAGTTCGAGTGGATCCGGATTGTTTTTTTCACTCGAAGTCCCGAATTTTTGATGTTGGCTTAGTCGGAATTGTTCTTCAAACCATTTGATTTTAGCCTGTAGGACTTCATTTTGTTTTTCCAGCGCCGCATTTTTCGCTGCTAATTCTTCAATTGTAGGTGAGTTTACTTCTACATCTTTTTTCATAAAAATAGGATACCATAAAGAGAGGTGACATGGGTGGTCAATTCTCTCTAAATGATAAATTTTGCATTCATTTTTGGGTGTGCTTGTTTTTGTTCGAATTGAAGTCCATCTAGTAACCAGTTTAATTGACGTGGACTGATAGAGAGTGGTGTAGCTGTTTGTTCATCTGGCCATTGAAAAACACCTTTTTCAAGTCGGCGATAATACAACCAAAAACCATTATGATCCCAATGAAGAATCTTTAATTTATCTCGTTTTCGATTACAGAACACAAATAGATTGGAGGAGAAGGGATCCAGTTGAAAACTCATTTGAACAATAGCTGCCAATCCATCAATCGACTTTCGCAAATCTGTTGTACCTGTTGCTAAATAAACTCGGTCAATTGGAGTTTTACTTAACATGGGATTGAAGAACCTGAATCACTTCATTGAAAAGTGAATGATTAAATCCTTCTTTTATTTCAATTGATACATCTCCTACCTTCACTGTTATAGTAGAAGTTTCTTCAATCGAGTTGGATGAATCAATGGCAACCCATTTTGTAAGAGGATAAGCGACGTGAGTCGATTCAGTATCCAATCTTTTCATCCAGTTATACATACTTTGAACACCTACATGATTTTGTTTACACCAAGCTTTTACACTTGTCGCTCCACTAGATCTGTAGGCATCGATGCGATCTTGCCACATCTGTTTTCGTTCATCTAATGACATAGAAAAACCTCCTAATAATTGATGTTAGTGTGATTATCACAAAACACGACAATTATTAGAAGGTGTGGAGTATTTGACGCTTACTCCACAATGCTTTTTTAGCCATGAGAAATAAGCAGAGGGACTTCTTCGACTTCACGTTCCTTAAGCTCTGTGAGAAGTTTCTGCTAATTGTATACAGATTCAGTTGGGTGAATCGTATAAAGCTAGTACTTCTTTTAATCCGACCTTACGAATATCAATAGCGATATAAACAACCTTTTTGAACACTGTTTCATGACGTACCGGAATATATGTACTATCTAAGTATACACAGACATTACTCCTATTTAATGGACGTTTTTCAACCTGTTCTTTAACCACTTTTGTCATGTTCTAAATCGTCTGCGGTGTATAATGAAGAACATAGATCTTTTCAATTAAACCAGCAATTCCTACCATTGCAATCACTTTTCACAAGAAACGAATGGCCATTCATTTTTCCGAAAATGTGCATAACTGCATCTTTAGAAGTTAGCAATACTATGGGTGTAATAGAATGTTACTGCTCGAATAGATATTTTCATAAGTAACAATTCTACATTCTCTCCTATAAGGTTTGATTTATCTCCTAAATTCTCCACATAAATTTAGAATTAAAAAAGTAAACAGCTATTAAAATATCTGTTCCAACTCATAGGTAGCTTTATTACATTTTATTCATTTCAAGACTTCTTTTTATATTCTTTTACCACGCACTTAGACCGCCATCAATTAAAATATTCTGCCCTGTTACGTAGCTCGAAGCGTCTGAAGCTAAATAAATTAAAGCTCCCACCATTTCCTCTGCTTGTGCCATTCTTCCTAAAGGAATACGATTCGCATAATTTTTCTTGAATGTTTCGTTTTGACCACTTTCGACTCCGCCAGGTGTAATCGTATTGACACGGATACCGTCTTTTGCCCAATAAGTGGCTAAATATTTTGTTAACGCCACAACGCCACCTTTGGAAGCTGAGTAAATAGCAGGTGTATTGATTTGACGATCTAAATAATAGGAACCTTCATAAATACGATTATCTGGTCCCATCACACCATAAATAGAGGCAGTTTGAATAATTGAGCCTCCGATTTCTTGTTCCTTCATTACTTTTCCCACATATTTAGCAACAAGAAACATACTATCTAAATTGGTACTCATTATTTCCTTCCACTGATCTAATTCATATTCCTCAAATGGAGCAAAAAAAGCTTCTAGATTACTTGACTTCCCTGCTGCATTATTATGAAGGATGTTAATAGTACCAAATTCATTTACAACGGTTTCAACCATCTCTTTTATTGACTGCTCAGACGTTAAATTACAATATATCCCTTTGGCTTTCACACCATAACTTTGTCTAAGTTCGGCTGCTATTAATTCAGCCTTTTCAATATTTATATCCACCACTGCCACATTAGCACCTACATCTGCTAACCCCATACAAAAATAGTTACCTAAAATACCTGCTGCACCAGTTACAATTGCATTTTTACCTTTCAAATTGAACAGACTTTTGAATTCTTTTTTCATCTCTTAACCTTCTATTCCTAATTGAGAATATAACTCATCTAATATAATTTTTTTATCATTTTCTCTCGAAATTTTACCAGCAATCAATAATGCAATCGAAATAAGTGTATTTTCTGGATTATAAATTACTTTATTCTCTTCTACTAGTTTAACAAAACGATATAACATTCTTCTAAACATAGAAAAATTATCTTGAATTTCAACTGTGGCTCTTTTACATTCACTCCAAATTTCTATATTAAAAGTTTTTACACTGTTCCCTAAAGTATTTATTGTCCATGTTAATCCACTTTCAAA
Organism: Metasolibacillus sp. FSL H7-0170; assembly: GCF_038593115.1. Taxonomy (NCBI): domain Bacteria; kingdom Bacillati; phylum Bacillota; class Bacilli; order Caryophanales; family Caryophanaceae; genus Metasolibacillus; species Metasolibacillus sp. FSL H7-0170. Next base: position 1,730,782 of record NZ_CP151964.1, read on the forward strand.
GCCGACTACATATAATCCTGCACCATCGGAAACATATTTGATATATTTTGGTTTTTCATTAATGATTCCTAACACACCATCAATGATATGTATCCCGTATTTTTCCCAATCCATAATTACTGAAGAGTGGATAGTTTGCAATTTCCCAAAAGAGTCAATATCAGCTTTTACATCATCTAACTCCTTTGCAAACCTTAAACCTGCAACAGACATTAATTGCCCATTCAAGAGATAGTTTTTAAAATATATTAGCTCTGATAAATCTAATGTTAAAGGCTTATCTACTAACACCTTTATGCCTGCTTCTAAAAATGGTTTTGCCATTTCAAGATGATTTTCATAATCATCTCTGGCAATAATAACAGCGTCAACTTCATCAACCATATCCATATAATTTTGTACGACATGCTCTGCATTAATAGCACTAGCTAAATTTTCGCTAACAATATTATCTTGGGTCCAAACATGAGATATTTTTATATTATCGAACCCAAACTCTGATATATCACGTTTTCGTACATAATTATAAATAATATCCCAATTAGCCTTTGCTAATGCGTCTTTATTATATCCATTTATAATAGCTCCCCATGAATATGGATGCCCATTTCCTTCAGTTAGCCCTATTAGCCCTAATTTAGTTACCACACACCCCATCCTCCATCAACACAAATATTTTGCCCTGTCATATATGAAGATGCGTCAGAACATAACAGTGCAACTACTCCTTTTAGTTCATAAGGTTGCCCTATACGATTTAAAGGGTTTTTGGATTTTAACCTTCTCATAAATTCTTCATCTTGTTGCGTTTCTGGAAATGGAAAAGGGCCTGGGCTAATACAATTCACTCGAATATTATATGGTGCTAAGAAACTTGCTAAATATTTGCTAAATTGTATAACTGCTGCTTTAGCTGCTCCATAGCTTGGGGGATTTGTATATTTATCTTCATTATATAATCTATAATCTGGAGCTACATGTCCATACATAGAAGCTGTATTTAAAATAACTCCTTGTGATTCTTTTAATAAATGCTGCATAGCTTTAACAAGTCTAAAAACAGAATTTAGACTCATATCAATATCATACTCCCAATCTTCATTAGTAATAGAATCGAAAGAATTCTTATTCCCCGACCAAGCATTATTTATTAAAATATCCAATTTATTTATACTAATTACTGCATTTTTGATTGACTCTTTATCCATCAAATCTATTTCTATAGCTGTAAATACTTGAGTAGGATATTCTATTGATAATTTTTCCGCCAGCTTTTGACATCTGTTGATATTCCTACTGCCAATAATAATGTCCGCTCCTTGTTCAGCCAATGCTTCACACATTGCAGTACCTAAGTATCCAGCTCCCCCAGTAATTAAAGCTGTTTTACCTTCTAAATTAAAAAGCTCTTTCAAAGTAATATCCATATTTAATGTCCCTCTTTTTCAATTCGTTTTTTTAATAAAGTTTCCGCTATTATAAAATCAGTCAAATCATCTATATCTATTGATCGATCTTTCGGCATTATTATTGCTCCTGATTTCCCAACTACTAAACCAAGTGTTTCTTCATTAATCGCTCCAACTTTTGTAATATAAACAGCACCGTTTAATTGATAAGCTTGAGGTAATTTTTGTCTTGGTAACCATGGAATAACTCCATCTATAAAATTAATAGGTTCGTCACTTTCTATTTTCCATGCTCTATGTGGATTTAAGTCTGCTTCTTTAAATGTAGCAACTGAATCTAAATCCTTTGATTCTATCATCTTTATACAACCCTCTACATCTTGAACTGAACGTAACGGACAGGTTGGTTCTAATAATAATAAATAATCCTCCTCTTTCAATTCTCTAGACATACTACTAATTACATAACGAATTGTATCAATTACTAATGATGTATCACCAGCTAATTCATTTGGTCTAACTTGTACCCTTGCACCAAGTTTTGTAGCAACATTCGCAATTTCTGAACAATCTGTAGAAACGATAATCTCATCAATAAAATTACTAGCCTTCGCTACATCAATCGACCATGCTATTAATGGCTTATTTCCTAACAAAGTTATATTTTTCTTAGGGACTGATTTACTCCCACCTCTAGCTGGTATTAATGCAATAACCTTTTTTCCATTAATCATTTAAAAAACTCCCAACTCATCATTTGCTCTATTATAATCATCCATTTGTCCAATATCTAACCAATATTCGTGAATAGGAAAAACAGATACTTGTTGCTCTTTTACAAGCAGTTGTTCAAAAAGCGCAGGCATATCATAAAATTCATCATGTGGAATAAAGTTGAATATTTCAGGGCTCAGTACATAGATACCCGCATTGACAAAACTACGATGGATTGGCTTTTCTTTAATATTAATTAAATCCGTACCCTTTGTTTCAATAACACCATAAGGAATTTGATATTCATATTCCCTTACACACATTGTTGCAATAGATTGATGCTCTATATGAAACTTCATCAATTGATCAAAATTCACTTGTGTTAAAAGGTCACCATTCATTACAAAAAACGGATCTTTTGGTCTTTTTTTAAGTAAAGAAAGTGCTCCTGCTGTGCCCATTCGCTTTTCTTCTTCTATATAGTCGATCGTTACATCAAAGGCCTCGCCATTTTGGAAATAATCTTGAATAATCTCTTTTTTATAATTAACTGAGAAAATAAAATTCGTATAGCCATATTTCTTAAACCCTTCAACAATTGTTTCTAAAATCGGTTTATTTCCTACTTTTAACATTGGCTTTGGGATATCATTTGTAAGGGGACGAAGGCGAGTTCCTAATCCACCCAGCATTAAAATAACCATATTTTTATTTGGAGTTATATCTACTTTATCCATAAATATAATATCTATAATTTTATTATTCTCGTCCACGATAGGGAGCTGCTTTAACTTTTTAATATGCATAAGTTTGTTATATTCATGCACCTTTTGATTGTTTTTCGCACTAGTTGGATTGGGATTCATAATAGCTGTAATTGGTACATCCAAACCTTTACCATGTAAAATCCCTCTACGAATATCTCCATCCGTCACTGTTCCAAGTAAATGCTGTTCTTCATCCACGACTACAGCAAATTGCAGGGAAGTTTCATCTATAATTTTCATTGTTTCTAATAATGTTTTATCTTTATTAATGATTATACTCTGCCACCGCTTCATATCTATTACACTTCCTTTGCAGGTACACCTATCGCTTTCATTCCACTTGTAATATTTTTGACAACAACAGCACCAGCACCTATTAAACAATTTGCACCAATTTCAATTCCTTGTATTACCGTAACGCCTGTTCCGATATGTGTTCCCTCTTGGATATGCACGTTCCCTGATAATATTGATCCTGGTGCAATATGTACGTGCTGGTCAATTTTACAGTCATGATCAAGCAATGCACCTGTATTTATAATACTATTATCGGCAATTACACTATTAGTTTGAATAATTGCTCCAGCCATAATTTGAACTCCTTGTCCAACTGTAACAGATGGTGCAATAATAGCGGAGGGATGAATCACCGTTTTAAATTGATATCCTCTGTTAACGTAATGATGAAACATCCATTGGCGTACTGATAAAGGTTGTATCATTCCTAACCCCATTACTAATCCAATATCCTCTGGTATATAGTTTAATATTGTTTCATCTGTTCCTAAGTACTGTATTGAAAACAAATTTTTTTCTTTTTTAGGCGCAGTAAATCCTATTATTTTTTCACCTTGAGTTAGTAAAATTTCTGTCAAAACCGAAGCATGCCCACCATTACCAATAACAATTAATGGCTTATTCATTGATAAGTTCATCCTGTTCATATGCTTTTTCTGCTTCTTTACCGAGATACGCCCAATATTTTGAAGGGGTAATCCCGCTTCCTGGACGTTTTACAGTTAGATTTTCAGCAGTAAACATCTCACCTTTTTTAATAGCTGTGTTTGCTACTAAACTCTTTCTTGCCGGAATTCTATTTTTTAATTCCACTACCGATGGCTCCTTATGTCCATTTCCTAACGCTTGCTCAATCTGTCGAATTTGCTTCACCATTTGCTGCAATTCGTCAGGCTCTAAGGATGCAACATGGTCAGGTCCCCCTAGTGTTTTGTCCAATGTAAAGTGTTTTTCGATAACAGTTGCCCCTAAAGCAACTGCTGCTGTTGGAACCGCTATTCCTTCAGAATGGTCAGATAAGCCAATTGGTACTTGGAACTCCTGTTGCAATGTCGACATCGCGTGTAAATTAATTGTATTAAAAGGAGCTGGATATTCGGTTGTACAATGTAAAATGGTTACATATTGTTTTAATAGTTTTTTTGCATCTTGTGTTGCATAAAACGCTTCGACTTGTTGCATGTCATTTTTCTCCGCTAAACCAAAAGCAATATAGCTTAGGGCCTCATGAATATCCTCGATTGTCGCCATGCCCGTTGATAAAATAATCCGCTTTTTCTTCTTAGCGATTGCATAAACAAACGGAGCATTTGTCAATTCGCCGGATGGAATTTTTGCTGTTTGTATATGTAACTCATTAAATAAAAAATCGACACTTTCATAATCAAAAGGTGTCGATAAAAACTCTATTCCTTTGTCGACACAATATTGTTGAAGTGCAGTGAATTCCTCAAATGTCAGCTCTAGCTTTTTCAGCATAGCGAATTGCGTGGTAGCCTCTTGCAAATTTTCTATTTGATAGTCCGCCTGCTTAGCATTTTTAGTTACGAGATTTTCTGCTATAAACGTTTGAAATTTTACAGCATCAGCACCAGCAGTCTTCGCCACATCTACTAGTTGCTTTGCCATGTCGAAAGAGCCGTTATGGTTGACACCTGCTTCTGCGATGATATAGGTTTTTTTCATTCAACTCTCTCCTTTAATAGCATAAATGCTTCTGCTGCTTCATAGCCACTTGCTGCTCCTCTTATATGTGCTAACGCTCTAATTGCTTTTTCGCTTCTGGGAAATGGAAAGTCACTCACTTCCGATTCATAAATATTCATAATTTCTATTTTTTTGTCTAAAAACTTATCAATATTTACAAAAACATTTGGTCTAAAATTATTTGCATCAGGATTAATTGTAAAGTCTGTTTCAGAAAGTGTTTCATAAGCAAATACTTTCTCAACTGAAGGGTATCTAAACCATTTTGTGCAAGCCATTGTTGCATCAAATACAGCCTTGTGGTCCGAATGAATATCACTTGGATAGGGTACATAAACAATATTTGGTTGAATTTCTTTAAATGCCTCACTAATTCCCGCGATTAATCTGCTACAGGAAACTTGGTCTAATGCAGCAGCTTCAAAATTAAGCTCAATCGTTTTAGTAAATTTATAATATTCAGCTACATGCCCAATTTCCTTGACTCTCTTACTCTTCCATTCATCAGACAAAAAATTTCCAGCTTTCGTTACAATCAACCAAAATACTTTGTAACCTTGTTCAATGTATTTTAAAATAGTACCACCACACCCTAAAGTTTCATCATCTGGATGGGGGGTAATAATAATAATGCTTTTCGTCATAAATAAATTCCTTCTTTCGGTACAAACTCACCTTCAAAATCTAAAACTTTTATTAATTTATCTCCCGATCTGATTATAAAACTATCACTATTAGCTTCGATAATTTTTCCAGGTTCGATATTTTGAATATACGGAGCATTCAATTGTTCTACTTTCCAAACAATTATATCTTTACCCTCATATTCAAAATGTGCGCCTATATATGGTCTCGTTAAAGCATTTACTAAATTCCTGATTGCGTTTGAACTCATTCTCCAGTCTATGCGACCATCATGCTTACCTCTTTTTCTCCAATAAGTAGCTTTAGATTCATCTTGGCTAATTGGAATTAACGTTCTATCTATCAAAGAGTTTGTTAAGTCAATTACTTGTTCTTTCCCTATAAACAATAATTTTTCATATAAAGTATTAGCATCTTCAAATTCATCTAAAACTAATCTTCTTTGGCTTAAAATATCACCCGCATCAGGAACATCGGTTAAATAAAAGAATGATGAACCTGTTTCTCGTAAACCCAGTGCGATTGTCCAAATGATGGGATGTCTGCCTCTATTTTGGGGTAAAAGTGTAGGATGGTATCCCACAGCCCCTAACATAGGCAATTGGTAAATTTCATTTGGTAACAAGTAAGACCAGCCAAAACAGTAGATTATATCAGGTTCTTTTACTTTTACCCATTCTAAGAGCTGTTCATTATCACGATAATCTAACCAATCTATTTGGTTTTCTTCACAAAAATGATGTAATGAGCAATGATCAGCATTATAGTTTGACTTTGTCTTTGTTACTACACCAATAATTTCAGCATGTGTATTGTTATATATTGCATCCAAAAACACAAAGCTTGATCTTACACATCCAATATATAATATTTTCATATTTATACCTCTATAAGTCGTAAAATTTCTTAATAGTAATCCCTTCTAATTCCACTTTCTTTAATATTCTTAATATGCTTTTAGAAGTATTTCCTTCACCATAAACCATTGGAATATGTTTTAAACGTTCATTAAAGTTTGTCGAAATAGCTTTATTTATTGAATCCTTTAATTCAGTAAATTTAAAAGAGCTGTCAATTACTGATTTAGCCTTTAAGCGCCCCCCCTGGCGAATTCCAATATTTACTGTAGGCTTTCTCAAAAATGGCACTTCTAATAATCCACTTGATGAATTACCTATTACAGCTTCACAATGCTGAATTGCACTTAAATATCTTAGTTGTCCTAATGAATCAAATACACAGCACCTCGTTGAATTTTCTAGTACATATTCTTCAATACATTGATTAATAATTCGCCCATCAGTATCAGCGTTTGTTTTTGTAAAAATGACTTGGTGCTTCGGGAAGGTATCTAATACTTTTAATAGCGATTTGATTTGCCATTCAGCAGTTCCACTTTCTAATGTTGTTGGGTGTAACGTAACAAGGAAATATTTATTTAATTTAAAATTGATACTTTCAGATAATTTTTCTTTTGAAAGTAACTTTATATTTTTTATTCCTTCTAAACCTAAAGTGCCAACATTATAAACTGTATTTGGCTGTTCACCCATCTGTATAACACGCTCACGATACTCATTTGTAGCAGTAAAATGTATTTGCGACATTTTAGTGATTGAATGACGAATCGACTCATCTATCAGTCCTTCTGTTAATTCTCCACCATGTATATGAGCAATCGGAATACGCAAAATCATAGCTGCTTGCGCTGCTGAAAAAATTTCAAAACGATCACCTAATACCACCATAATATCTGGATTTAATCTACTTAAAGCATCGGAAAAAGTGATAACCCCTAAACCTATCGATTTTGCAATTGCGGTTGGCGTATCACTGGATAATAGCATTTCCAATTTTTCATCAATTTTAAAGCCATCCTGCTCTATTTGCTTTACAGTCAATCCAAATTCCGGTGAAAGGTGCATTCCTGTCGCAATAATCTGCAAATCCACATTTGTATCCTCATATAGACGCTTTATTAGCCAATATAATAGACCATATTCTGCTCTTGTGCCAGTTACTACACATATTTTACGTTTCATCTATTTCACCTCAACAGGTGTACTTGCTATATTCACTATGCGCTTTTTCAACTCATTCGTCACAGTCAAATCCGTACTTGGACAATGCTTGTACATATCCAGCTCATGCATCGGTCGCCAAATTGGGCGACTCATAACACCTTGCTCATTTAAAAAAGCTAAAACCTGATCACGCTCTAATGAAGCATCTAGGTCCAATGTTTGTAGCCAGTAGTTGCTATTGCTATGCGCTGGCTCTGTAAATAATGTCACACCATCTAACTGAGCGATAAGCTCCTCATATTTGCTCGTTAATGCTTTTTTTTGGACTAAAAACTGCTCCAACTTTTCTAATTGCGCACAGCCAAGTGCTGCATTCATATTTGGCATACGATAATTATAGCCCACCTCATCATGTGCGTATTCCCATTTATGCGGTACTTTAGCAGTTGTCGTTAAATGCTTAGCATAATTAGCTAGTGCGTCATCGTCTGTTAAAATGGCACCCCCACCTCCAGTTGTAATGATTTTATTGCCATTAAAGCTCATCGCATTCACTTTTCCAAAGCTACCTGTATGCTTGCCTTTATAATAAGTGCCTAAAGATTCTGCCGCATCTTCCACAAGCACTAAATGATATTTATTAGCTAATGCCACAAGCTCATCTAAATGGGCTGCATGGCCAAATGTATGCATTGGCACTAATGCCTTTATGCGGCGGTTTGTCTGCTTATTGTATAATTCATTGCCTCGTACTTCAGCAATTTTTTGTAAGTACTTCTCCAGCTTAAATGGGTCCATCCCCATTGTGTCCTCATGTACATCCACTAAGTGAGGAATGGCGCTACAATAGCTTATGGCATTTGCGGTTGCAATAAAAGTAAGCGAAGGCATCAGCACCTCGTCTTCTGCCTCTACCCCCGCTACTTTTAATGCAATATGCAGTGCTGCCGTTCCATTGACAACTGCTACAGCACGCTTCACACCGACAAATTTCGCAAGCTCTTCCTCAAATTTTGTTACATAAGCACCAACAGAAGATACCCAGCCTGTTTTTATACAATCAGTTACATACTCCAGCTCTTTATCGTTAAATGTTGGCTCATGTAATGGTACAAAATCTTTGCCATACAGTTGTCTTACTTGCTCTGCAAATTGTATCCATTGATTATTCATATATTATATACATCCGCCTTATATTGAGATAAATTTTTTGGATTTGTAAACCATTCAATCGTTTCTTCTAAACCTCGACGGAAGCCCTCCTTGCCACCATATTGTGGCTCCCAGTCAAGTAAATTCTTCGCTTTTTGGTTCGCTGCCCAAAGTCGCTCTACTTCACTTTTCTCTGGGCGGAGACGCTGCTCATCTGTTTCAATTGTTAAATTCACACCCAGAATGTCGGCAATCATTTCAGCTGTTTCACCGATTGATATTTCATAATTAGAGCCAATATTAATGACTTCACCAATCGCTTTTTCAGATTTCATAACAGAAATAAAACCCTGTACCGTATCTTTTACATAGTTAAAATCTCGGGTTGGACTAATTGCACCAAGCCTAATCGTGTCCGCACCATTAGCCAGCTGGCTAATGATTGTTGGTATTACTGCACGTGCTGATTGGCGTGGACCATACGTATTAAATGGGCGAATAATCGATACAGGTGTATCAAATGAGCGATAAAAAGATAGTGCCATTTGGTCTGCCCCGATTTTTGATGCTGAATATGGCGACTGCCCTTGTAATGGATGATTTTCGTCGATAGGTACATAAAGCGCTGTTCCGTAAACCTCACTTGTAGATGTATGCACTACTTTTTCCACACCTAGCTCACGCGCTGCCTGTACGACATTTAATGTACCATTAATATTTGTGTCAACATAAGTCGCTGGTGAATGATAAGAATATGGAATTGCAATCAGTGCCGCCAAATTTAATACATGTGTACAGCCTTTCATTGCTTCCTTTACACCATAGGGGTCACGAATATCACCTGTAAATACGTCTAGCTGTGATTTAATCTCCCGAGATGCGTGATCTAGCCACCCCCATGAATTAAAGGAATTATAATAGCAAAAAGCTCGCACATCATGTCCTTCACGTACTAGTTGCTCTGTTAAATGCGAACCGATAAAACCATCGGCTCCTGTGACTAATATTTTCATTATACATCTTCCTTTTTAAATAAGTCAGATTTTTTTAATTCGCCAAATGCTGGTTGGATTTGGACAATTCCAACATACATTGTACGAATATATTTCGAATAAACATTAATATATTTCTCCATTTTTTTTAATGGTCGCTTTTCAAAGCGCACCCCATCCGATTTATCGACTAATTGTTTATACTGTGTGCGCGTAATAGGTGCCAATGTTTGTAGGAAAAACGGATTTTTTTCAATTCGATTAAAATATTTATCGAATTCATTAAAATAGCTTTGTGTATTATTAATAAGCTTCTTACTATAGGCCTCTTGTATCTGCTTATCAACGGCTACAAGCTTTTTAAAATCCTCAATTAATGCATCAAAATAATTTTCATATTGTTTAAAACGATTAAGTGTGTCTTCAATATTATAATCGTTTTCTACATCGAAAATGGATGAATCTACAATATTATTTTCTTGCAAATGTGTTTCAAGTAACGATTCTAGCGGCACAAAGGGCGCTCCTTCAATAGGTAGTCCATTTTTCGTAGTATTAAACACATTCTTCTCTAGTCCTACTTGCTTAATATAAAATTGAATAACATCCCTCATTGAGAGATACCCGCTTCCTGTGTAAATTTCATCACCAGTCGTGCTTGTAGCTACCTTATACGCTTTTAGCTTATCTTCTGTTACGTCAGCATCATCTATATAGTCGATGCCATCCGCATATGTTTTTTCCTTTGTAATTGAGAGATTTTGCCCTACTAACATAACCGGTCCCATCTTAATACCACCAACAATATATAAAGCAATGGCTGCAATCGTCGGAGCATCTGGAATAATGACATGGCTATTATGGTTAATAAGATTACTGTTAATTGAATCTTGTGATGTAAAGAAATGCACTTTCTTTCCTGGATAATTTTTTAATACTTCAAATCCAATAGATGAACCGAAAATTAAAGGGATATCTAGCTCTAATTCCTTCACCCTTTTTACAACCTCGGCATTTTTAGGTGTTGGATCATAGCTAAATAATGCATCTGGCAAAATATGATTTTTTATTAATGTGTTTATCGCTGAACCTACTGCAAATATATAAGCCTTTCCCTGCTCTTTAATCAGCCTAATATTTTCTATCTCATCATTTAGTGAAGGACCTGCTGCCACGATTAAAACGGGCTTATTTTCTAGTTTTTTAAGGTCAATATGTTTAAAAAAGTTTGGCGATTTTAATATTTCAGCAAAATTTACAATCGAGTTAATTGTCCATCTCGCCTGAAATCTTAAATCAGTAATCGTACTATCTTTATATGATGTTAAATAATTCTTAAAACCACCTATAAATTGTTTAATTTCATTAGCATATAATGTATTAGCAATTGGACTAATAATAATTTGTGCCCTATCTTCTGCCAAATCATTATAAAGCTTATTTAAATTTGTCAATTCTGATGGATGACTAAATAATTGCTCAAAATTTTTCGAACGAACTTTCGATAAATTGAAAGTATTTAAAAAGCAACTTAAAACATCTAAATTCGGCTCATAAATGGAGAAACGAACATCGGAACGCTGTTCAATAAGCTCTTGCACAACATAACCTAAGCCAACACCAATTAACAATACATACCCAGTTTCCTCATTCAATTGATTAGATAAAATTGCTTTCGCTTCCTGCATAGGGTTATACCGGCTATGATAAAATATTTTCTGATCTCCCTTTGTCACAATGAGTGTAGAAATACCTGTTTTTGCATCACTCACTTCGCAAAAGCGATTTTCATATTGCTCTAGTTTCTGAACTAATTGCTTGTTTTTAGACTGTAAAATACGTTTATTATCAATTAACATATTACTTTACCTCTTCTTGGAATACCCATTCTGATGCACTTGAAAAGATAGGAATCAATTCGTATTCCACTAAATCTTTTAATAAAATAAAATCTTCATTTGCTAAACTATCATTAAGGTTTTTAAAAATAGTTATCGCCTCCGCAATACGGCTATTAGTAAAAATCCCTTGTTCTTTAAAGGCTTGTTCAACTTTCAATAAAAACTCGATGCCCTCTGCTAAATCTGCAATACTGTTAAATACTTTCTCTAATTCATTATTCACTAATAAATTAATAATTGTTTGAAGCCCTTGAGGAATTTTTGCTATGTATTCATAATAACTATTTTTCAATTCGTTTATCTGCACTTGTTCCATCTGCCAAACCACCTTTAGTTTTATATATTTATTATCGGCAGAATTACAAAAACATCAAGAAAAAGCGTTTGAGAAAATTCCCAAACGCTTTTAGATTATCAGAGATTAACCCAATAATTGTAATACACCTTGTGGTTGTTGGTTAGCTTGAGCTAACATAGATTGTGCAGCTTGCATTAAGATATTGTTCTTTGTGAACGCCATCATTTCAGCAGCCATATCTGTGTCACGGATACGAGACTCAGCAGCTGTTAAGTTTTCAGAAGTTGCACCTAAGTTGTTGATTGTATGCTCTAAACGATTTTGTACAGCACCTAGGTTAGAACGTGTATCTGAAATTGATTTTAATGCAGCATCAATAGTTGCGATTGCATCATTTGCACCTTTTTGGCTAGTTAAATCTACAACAGCTGCACCTGAAGTACCTGCAGCATGTACTGTCGAACCAGATGCTAATGCAGTTGCCGTGTAGAATAAGTTTTGACCACCTGAAGTAATATAACCTGCTAAACCATCACCTAAAGTAGTACCTGATGCTACTTCTACTTCATTTGAACCTTGACCATTTAAGTAAGCAATTGCCGCTGCACCTGAAACAGTAACACCTGAAGTTGCTGTACCAGATACACCTACCCAGTTACCTGATGCATTTTTCGTATATTCACCTTTAGCAAGACCAGTTGCTGTATCGCCAGATATAAATGTAGCAATTCCTGATCCAGAAGCATTTACTAGTGAAGAACCACTTACTTTTACTTCTTCAGCTAATTTTAATTCAAACGCAGAAGTATCACCGATTGATAATTTGATATTTTGGTCGCCGTTAGCACCGATGTGGAATACTTTGTCTTCGAATGAACCGTTTAATAATTTTTGCGTGTTGAACTCAGTGTCTGTAGAGATACGAGTTAACTCTTCTTTTAATTGTTGTACTTCTTTTTGTAATGCGATACGGTCTTCAGTTACGTTTGTATCGTTTGAAGCTTGTACTGCTAATTCACGCATACGTTGTAAGATTGCGTGTGACTCGTTTAATGCACCCTCAGCTGTTTGGATAAGAGAGATTGAGTCGTTAGCGTTTTTCGTAGCCATGTCAAGACCACGAATTTGTCCGCGCATTTTTTCAGAGATTGCTAAACCAGCAGCGTCATCGCCAGCACGGTTGATTTTGTAACCTGAAGATAATTTCTCAAGGTTTTTAGACGCTTGAGTGTTGTTGAAAGCAAGGTTACGGTGTGTGTTTAAAGCTGAAATGTTGTGTTGAATTCTCATGATAGAATTCCTCCTTGAATTGTTTTTGTATAACCCACATCCATGTGGGAAAGTTTGGTGTCAGTAGTATGTACTACCTTTACCTTACACTCTATATATCGTAAGTTATTTTAAATGTTTAATAGTTTTTCAAAAAAATTTTAAAATTTTTTAATTCTGAAGACAAAGCTAACTAACCTTAGTTTAATAACTTTTCCAAAAAATCATTTAGACGGGATTGGCTATTTGTTGTAATTGTTTCTTCGCTAATCCATTGATTATCTTGAATTGATACTTGATTTGCCTTTCCTGGCTTTAATGCATTTGCCATAACACCAAACAATACTTTTGGCTCACTAGAAATGGACCAATGCTTTTGACGATAGTCTAGAGAAATGCGCTTCACATATTCTTTAGCACTTGCCATTAAGTCAGAATAAACAATTTCGCCGCCTTCTAACAATAAATTTTCTAAAGTCCCTTCACATTCATTATTAGGAAATATATAAACACCAAAACTCGGACTTCCAAAAGTTACTTCCCCAAATACAGCCTCTTTAAAAATCGAATGATACTCCTCATCCACTTCATTAAGCATGCGGCTAATTAAATTATTAAAGCATTGCTCAGCTGGCTTTGTATCTGCATCGCAAAATAGAGCAACTCCTGATAATTGTTCATAATCTAAATTCAAAAGACTGTCAAAGGCTTTTACAATTCCCGAATCGCCTCCTGCCGTCTGAATAGCAATCGAGTACTGCTCGTTGCTATAAAACATTGGTACTGGCATACGCTTTAATAAATCGCCATTGAATGGAAAACTTTTAGGGATTATCCTCTCCCAAAACAAATCTACCTGTTCAATTTTTCGAATTAACGATATGTTTTTTCTTTTTAAGTAACGCCCTAAAGCTGCCGAATCATGAACGCCCTCTACAATAAAATAAAAGTACTTTTTCATTTTAGCGCACATCCTGCCCTAGCTCATATCTTAGTACTTTTAGCCTTTCGCCAGAAAAATATTTTGATTTCTTTTTATCTTCCCCTAAGCGATATACAGAAAGTTGATTGTAGTCTGCTTCAGCCGCTTTTAGCATACCATCTAACGCTTCCAAACTATGTGTTGTTGCAAAAAGCTGAATATTATATTGATTACAAATTTCCGCTAGCCATGTGAAAAAGGTTGGAATGAGTTTTGTATGAATACCTGTTTCGATTTCATCAATTAAAATAATTCCATCTTTAAAGCGGATTGCTTGCGACGCAATAACAAGTGCCTTTCTAACACCATCACCGAACATAGAGATAGGCACTAACCCCAAATCTTCATGCTGAATATAAGGGATAGGTCTTGTATTTCTTCCTTTATCATTTGCCATAAGCAGTTCGATACCATTTATTTTTTTATCAAATTGACGCAAAGCCTCAATAAGCATTGGTCTTTCTCCATCTTTTACAAGATCATCAATTATATAAGGGGATAAAGGGGCAATACGATGATCAATCGCTGAAATAAAATGGCAATTAAATAGACTGTCACCTTTCTTGATAATTCCAATTACTTTTTCATTTAAAGTGCCAAATTGATATACGATTGGCTTGCCTATACTGTCCTCATTATCATATATTTCAATCGATTGTTCTTTAACAACTTGCTCTCTATCTATAATATCTATATTTTCATCACTGCTATCATTTAATATGAGGTATTCTTCTTCTTCTAAAGTACATTGAATATATTTATGCATACCTGCCCATTCGTACTCTATTTTAATGGGCTTTATAGTTTCACTAAATAACCAACTAATTAACTCCTCAGTAGATAGTGTACGAGCTAAGCCGCCAATATATTGCTCCCTCATTCTCGCTAATCGTAAAAAACCTTGTTTAGTGGAATAGTTAGCAATTAAATAGATTGCCTCCAACAAGGATGTTTTTCCTGCATTGTTTTCTCCGACAAACAAATTAATTTTAGAAAAATGGTCTAACGTAACATCTGTCAAGCCACGAAAACTATGAATACGCATGGCCTCTAATTTACTCATATTAAATTCTCCTTTACATGAGTGTTTTACTTTTATTTATACTATACACTTCTTTCCTATATTCTAAAACTTATAAAAGAGATACCTCAAAATTTCGTAGGTATCTCCTTTTCTTAGTTTCTCTTCAATTTTTTCAAGACATCACTCGGTGTTGCTAATGCCTCTTTATTTTGCTCCTGTATCGATTCAAATACTTCTGAACGATGAACTTTTACTGATTTGGGTGCGACAATGCCTAGCTTCACTTGGTCACCATCGACCGACAGCACCTTTACTTCAATTTGGTCACCAATCATTATCGATTCGCCTGTTTTTCTTGATAATACAAGCATTTACTTGGCACTTCCTTCCTCTAATCCAATTGGATAGCGTAAAGGATAAAGCTCGCTGTCCTGCAAAACAATTTGCTTCCCAAATTTTTTCTTCGTATTAATAACAATTGGGGCTAACAAATTCATCGTCGATTCTTGGAAAGTTTCTTTTAAAGTGACGATTGCATAAGCAACTACATCATCTTCTTGCTCAATTTGTAATGCTCTTTTTTCTTCTTCACTAATATCAAAAGAGTAATCCTTTTTAAAAGCAAATGGGTAAGCAAGTATGAAGCCTAATTCCTGTTTTTCAATAGATTGTAAAACGACTAATGGTAAATCAGCGTCTAATGGTAGAAGTACAAACTTTTGTGCGTCTGGGAAACCAGGTACTCCTGCCTCAAAAATTAAAATATCTTCTTTTTTAATTGCTACTTCCCCGAAGAATTTTGTTTCAATGTTCATTGCGGTGCCCTCTCCTTTTAACCGATAACATCTATATCCACTCGTGGTCTTTGTATCATTGTACCTTTTACTTTCCCAGGTGTATAGTCATGGATTGGTTTATTCACCTTTACGTCGATTTTTGGTTCGTTACGCTGAATATTGACATCAACTGTCGCCGGTCTGTAGTTTACTTTCACAGAGCCGACTGAAGGTACGAATTTGATATTGTATGGTCCCGGTCGTTTTGGCCCACTATTTTGCATTGCTATTTGTTGAATGATAGCGCCTCGCTGTCCCTTACCTGCATTTAACATCATTTGACGTCCTTCTCGCACGCGTCTCGAAATCCCTTTCATCATCTCTTGGCGTCCCTCCTGCGCATAACGCATAATCATTTCGCTAGTAGGATAGTTGCCTAACTCACGGCGTGCCTGTGACGAATCAATTGATAGCTTTCCTTTTTGTGTATGGATTTCCACAGTAGCTGCGGGCTGAGAAATTCTTTGCTCTGCTCTCGGTTGCTTAATATGCTGAATTGGTTTATGAATTTGCCAATCCATCTGAATATCGGTCGTGTGAATTGAAATTTGTGGGAGTCGCATATTTTCACACCTTTCATTTCAAGAAAAGCGTCTGAACATTTGTTCAAACGCTTTTTATTTTTATCGAATAAAGTCTACTAGTGTTTGTTGAATAATTTTTGCGCCAACTGATAAGCCCGCTTGATGAATAGATTCTTGCGTCACAAGCTCTGTAATTGTAGCCGCATATTCAGTATCTTCATTCATCGACATTTGCTTTGTGACATTAATTTCATGCAAATCTAGTCTTTGCTCCATTAATTCTACTCGATTTTGTCGAGCACCTACATCTGCACGACTTTTAAGTAGCGTACCGTGTATATCAGCCAATGAGTCATTTGTTCCGGCAGCTATATCACCTAATAATTCACCAATTTCTTCTCCTGTACCAGTTTGAAGAGTGGTAATAATCGTATCCATAAAATTATCAATCTCTTCAAACATATCTTTCCCTGGTGTATTGACATTAATGCGCACTGCTTCGAAAACATCAATTTCAATATCTGCATCTAGACCTGTAGTCCCCGGCACAATGTTTGGGTTTGGAACTCCATCCACATATAACGGTTTATCCGTTTGAGTGCCAGAGAAAATATATTTATCGCCAATTTGAGTATTAGCAATATCCTGAAGTTGGCGTTTTAACTGTTCCATTTCTTTTTGCATTTTTTCTCGGTCTTCTACAACATTCGTATCATTAGCCGCCTGGACAACAAGCTCTTTCACACGATTTAAAATCTCTCCTGCCTGTCCTAATGCATCATCAGTAGTGTCCAACCAAGTATTTGCTTCACCAATATTGCGTTTGTATTGCGATGTGCGGTCTAGCTCTGTGCGATAGGACATACCTTTAATTGCAATCACTGGGTCATCAGAAGGACGAGTAATTTTTTTACCAGAGTAAAGCTGTTCCTGTAGCTTTCCTAGTTTGCCGTAGCTTGTGTTTAAGTTACGTAGCATATTGTTTGATAGCATCGATTGTGTAACGCGCATTTTCCTTCTCCTCTCGTTTATCTATTTAGCGAGGTTATAAACCTACGCGCCCCATTCCGTTAATAATTTTATCTAATGTTTCATCAACTACTGTAATCATACGCGCATTCGCATTGTATGCTTGTTGGAACATAATCATATTTGTCATTTCTTCGTCAAGTGATACTGAGCTCATCGCAGCACGCTTGTTTTCAACACTTAAGCGCAGTGTCCCTGAGTTATATTCACTGCGAATCGCTTCCTCTCCTCTAACTCCTAAATCACCAATCATTGATTTGAAGAAACCTTGGTATGTCGCGCCATTCAGTCCTACTTGAACTTCTGTTTGCGACTTTGCCATATCGAGAATATTTTTATTATTTCCTTGTTCGCCAAGTTCACTTGATGCCGCAATATCCTCTGGGAGAATATCATCTCTTACTTTGATTGTTGCTGCTGTTAAGCCTCCTGCTTCAAAGAAATCCTGACCTGTTGAATCGTTTAACCCATATCCGCTCTGATGAAGTGCGTTGAATGTAGTTACAAAAGTTTCAACTAATTGATCAAGCTTATCGAGCATCTCTGGATATAACCCTTGTCCATTACTATGGCCATAAGAGTTAATATTGGATAAAAGCTTGCCTTTTCCTGGTTCAAACGTGCTGTAGTCATAGCTTTCATTTATGGCTAACACAGCACCTGAATTCAACTTATCGATTGGCGGCACGATATCTGCTAGTGCACTACCTTTCCAATCAACAAGCATTTCTGTAAAGGGCTCGAGCGGTTCTGTTCCATTGATTTTACCACTAGCATTATTGATGCTAATTTCTGCAAACTCTTTACCATGTACAAGTATTATTGGCTCCGCGCTGCCTACTGGGCGGTATGTAATAGTTAAACTCCCTTCCGATACAGGGCTAGCGTTTCCACCTGACGGTACACGCTCCACTTGTACAGGTAAATATTCGTTCAACTTATCTACAAGTACATCGCGCGCATCATATAAATCATTTGTCACATAGCCATTCGGTTCAACCGCCATAATTTGTCTGTTGATTTCTGCAATTTGTCGAAGCAAAGAATTTACTGTGTTCGTATCCGCTTCGATTTGCGCTCCTAGATTGCTCTGAACTGTTTTTAATTGCTTGTCCGTATAGTTAAAGGATTCTGCTAACGCACGTGCTTTTGCAATAAGCACCTGTCTTGCTGCTGTATCTTTTGAATTTGCAACAACATCTTCCATTGCCTGCCAAAAGTTATCGAATGATTTATTTATACCAAATTCAGAAGGCTCAGATAAAATATCTTCCATTTGCTCGATTGCCTTTGTTTGTTCCTCCCAATAGCCAAGTTTATTCGTTTCTTGGCGATATTGGCGGTCGATAAATTCGTCACGAACGCGTTGAACAGAGTGAGCCTCTGCCCCCGTTCCTAAGTGTCCAGGCATTTTGGGTGAATTTAAGCCCGGTGATGGGTAACCTGGTAATGCTTGCATATTTACACGTTGACGTGAGTAGCCTAATGTATTAGCGTTAGCGATATTATGACCAGTTGTATAAAGTGCTGATTGCTGTAAAAATAGGCCTGATTTATTTATTTCTAGTCCCATAAATGTTGAACGCATAGTGTTCCTCCTTTAAATTCATAAGAAAGTCGCTAAATCTAGTGTTTTGCTATTTTCAAAGAGCACTCTCTATTTTAAAGGGTGTGCTCTTTATAGAAGCACACCCGGCAACGTCCCAAAAGCTATACACAGCTTTTGGGACACTCCTCTTTATGCTTGTGAGTCGAAGTATGTTACTTTTTTTTGATTTGATTGACCGCGCACTTCATCGCCTGAATAGTTAAAGGCATCTGGACGTGCGGGGCGGAATGGCTCTAATTGGATATTGATAAATTGCAAAGATTGATAGACGAGCTTTTGGTTTAAATCGTTTTGCACTTTAAGCTCAGTTAATAATGTGAGCAAGCGTTCCCTCGTAGCGATTAGCTGCTGCTTTTCCTCTTCACTATCGATGGCGTCAATTAGCTCGGCTACAGTTGGGTTGTCAGTGTAAGCAATTCCTTTTGCTCGGAGGTAATCCGTTACCATCAACTGACGCTGTTGCTCAAGTGTAGTGATCGCCGCTACATGTGCCTGCTCCGTTTTAATTAATTCATCTAGTGCTTCTATATCGTTCGCTTTAATAATGTCTGTTTTTTTATGTGCAAGCTCCAATAAGCTTTTGTGCATGCGCTCTAGTTTTTCAAGTGTGGATAGCACTGACATATCATATGAGCTCCTTTATTTCAAAATTATGCTTAGAATCGGTAATATTTCAGCATATCCTCAGCCACTTGCCTTGCATTCACTTTATATTCACCTGACTGAATATCAGCCTTTAGCTGTTGTACGCGAACAGCACGCTCTGTATTGTAATCAGCCGTTACTTGCATTTCCTTAGCAGCTGAAGAAATCTCAATTTTATCTGCAAAAGATGCTGCTTTTTCTTCGTTTTTAGTAACTCGTGGCTGGGCATTATATGGATTAATCGCTCTCAAATTTAATGGATTAATTTTCATACTATATATCCTCCCTTCAATTTCCTTCTACATTATATTTCGGTTTGTAGATGAAATTGTTTAATTAATATTTTTTGATTAAGGATTTAACACGCCCACGCGAAAAATATAATCATCAGTGCAACAGGCAGAGAATTGTTTCTTCGTTTAATATTTATTTACCCTTTTGAAAATTTCGGATAGTTATTCTACGTTTTATGGGATTTATTCTACGTTTTATGGGATTTATTCTACGTTTTTCAGGGGGATTCTAAATTTCTGAGGGTTTCTTCTACGTTCTCAAGATTATTCATAGCACTCACTTCAAAAGCGGGTGTTCGTTTTGTTTCTTTCACTGAGGTTTCTCTCATTCTAGCTTGCGTCCAAAAAGCCGGCTATGCACGGCTTTTTAAACGTCTCCACGGTTTCTTTATTTATTTCTTTCTATCTGCTAAATATGTGCCTTTCTCACGTTGCACTACATTTTCACGGAATTCTTTTGCTGCATCAAATGTGCGTAACTCGGATTTCAATTCATTTTGACAATTGTCACAGAGCTTGCCCGATGTCGTTAAACGCCCACAGTTATCACAAGGATAGCCTAAGTTTGGAAATAATGCTGGATGCAAGCGGCCTTTACGTACCCATTTATAGAGCAAATCTTTTTTTACACCTGTCGCCTCTTCAATTCGGTCGACATTAGCCGCACGATTTTCACGTTTACGTAAAAAGCGATAGACAATTTGATACATGTCTTCTTCCTTTTGTGCACATTTGTAGCATACATCTCTTAAACCTGTGTAATTAAAAAACTCATTGCATTCTGGACAATTTCTAATCTCCGCCATAATGTTTTCCTCCTAAATGCTACGTTTAATTTCCTCCATTATACAATAAAGTGAATCTTCAATCCATGAGCTTTTCATACATCACGGATTGTTTGAATTTTATCCTTTTATTAAAACTATCGCAGTTACGCTTTCTGCCCCTGCGTCAAGCAACGCCCTTTTGGCATGTGCAATCGTCGTACCAGTCGTTACAATATCATCTACAATAATATAATGCTTAGCAGTTAATTGTTTTTGATGAGCGATACGAAAAAGCGGAGCTACTTGTTGCCGCTCCAGTTTGCTTTTACCAACTTGCGTTTCTACCGTTGTTTTTTCAAGTAAATGCTCATAAGGAATTTCAGCCGCATGCAGTAGCTCATCAATGTGAGCAAATGTACGCTCCTTCTTTTTTAGTGGATGCATTGGTATCGGTACAATTATTTCGCTACGCTTGCTTAATAATTCATGTAATTCCTGTCGAAAAACTTTTGCTAGTATAATATCTTGTAAAAACTTATATTGCCTTAAAAAGTTTTTCATTGCTTCATTATAATGAAAAATAGCATAGAGCCCCTCCTTTTGATAATTTACAAGCTCAAATTTCAGCTTGCAGCGTTCACAAATAACAGGAGCTAATCTTCGTTCAAATAACGTTTGCCAAGTTATTATTTGTTGTAGCTCTCGCTCACAAAGCAAACAGTTTATTATTTCTTTATTCATTCGACACCTCATTTAAACGCAGAATTTCTCGCTTCGCTAAATCCATTTCTAGCGAGATACCATGATAAAAAAATACGACATCCCCTGTCGGATACAGCTCACTACGCCCAACACGCCCTGCAATTTGAATAAGTGCGTCTGCAGTAAAAATGGGACTTTCTGCACCAACAACAGCGACCTGTACGTTAGCAATCGTAATGCCTCTTTCTAAAATTGTCGTCGTTAATAAACCTAGGATTTCTTCGTTGCGTAATTGCTGGACTTTTTCTTTACGTGTCGGATCTTCAGCATGCACAGCTAAAATATTCGTATCTAGCTGTTGAAAGAGCGAGTGAGCTTGCTCTAACATTTCAATCGTTGGGAAAAAAATGAGAAATGGTTTCTTTGCAATAATTTGTTGTTCAGTCCAATGCTGAAGTGGCTTTGGTAGCTTACCTTTTTTTAAGTGCTGTTTATAGCCCCATAATGGCTGAAATCGTGGAATAGGTAGTGGATAATCATGGTAGCGCTTCGATATAAACGAATAACCCTCACAAATTTGGAGTAATTTAGCGTCTGGAGTGGCGGTTACAAAAGCAACCGGGGCATCCTTCTTTTTCGCTTTATACACAGCTTTTTGCAGTACTTCATCAAAGCGATAAGGAAAGGCGTCAGCTTCATCGACAATCATCACATCAAAGGCGTCAACAAAGCGATATAGCTGATGGGTGGTCGCAATAACAAGCTGTGCATAGCCATGCTGATTTTGCGCTCCTCCGTATAATGCATGAATTACTGTTGTAGGAAATGCTTGCTGAAGTCGCGGGGCTAATTCTAACACGACATCTGTACGGGGTGTCGCGATGCAAATGCGCTGTCCCTTTTGTAGTGCTCTATAAATAGGCTGAAAAAGAATTTCACTTTTCCCTGCTCCACATACCGCATGTAATAGATGCGAGCGCTTGTTCATAATGCTACTCGCTAACTCAAGCGATGCTTGTTGCTGCAATTTTGTCAGTGTGCCAGCCCAATTAAATTGATGTTTTTTTAAAGCACGGAAAATTGACCTCCCCCATGTCAATAGCTGTGTACAGCTAGAAATTCTCCCCATTACAATGCAATGTCGACAATAAGTGCAAGTTTGCTCACATTTCGCACAATAAAAATGAATGAATTTTCTCTGCTCTTCATTGAAACAACGCTCACACCGATAACGCCTCCTCCAAAAACTATTCGTTACCGAAATTGCTTCATGTGTTTTAAAAAATCCACGCTTTATATATAACTCGATTACTTCCTGTCCAAAAGGTAGGTCTTCTCTACGCATAATACGACCTTCCATTAGGTTTACTAGCGCAGGGTCAATAAGCAGCCCTGTATAATGCGCTTTTTTTGTTTTTCTTAAAATATATATCAACTCCTTTTTACTACTCAAAACAAAAAGCCTCTACATTCAATGTAGAGACTTTTGAAATGTTATTTTTTTAACCAGCCTACTGCGAGTGCGCCTTCGCCTAAATGCGTGGCAATGACTGGACCAAAGTAGCTTAACTTGAAGCTTGTATTTGGGTGTTTTGCCTGCAATTGCGCCATCAGCTCTGCTGCCTCTTCCTCACAATTGCCATGGATTACTGCTACTTGCAGGTCACCATGCTTTTCAACCGCCTCGGCCAGCAACTCTTCCACACGACGCAGTGCTTTTTTGCGCGTGCGAATTTTTTCATATGGCACGATTACTTTGTCCACAAAATGTAGGACAGGCTTTACCTGTAGCAAGCCACCAATCAATGCAGCTGCCGCAGATAAACGACCGCCGCGCTGTAGATGCGCTAAGTCATCAACGATAAAGTAAGCATTCAACGTTGGTCTTAAATTTTCTAAATGAGCTATAATGTCCTCTACAGTGGCGCCCTGTTCGACCATTTTAGCTGCTTCCAACACATACATCCCTTGTATTGCACAAGCTATTTCGCTGTCAAAAGCTGTTACTTTAATGCCTTCAACCATATCAGCAGCTTGTACTGCCCCTTGGTATGTACCGCTTATCCCACTAGATAAATGAATGGAAATGACTTCATCATAATCTTTTGCAAGCTGTTCGAATAACTCGACAAATTTGCCAACTGGTGGCTGTGTTGTTTTTGGGAAAACCTTTGAGTTTCGCACTTTATCATAAAATTCAGAAGTCGTAATTTCGACCTCTTCTTCATAGCTACCATCTTCTAAATTGACACTTAGAGGAATCATATGAATATTATAACGGCTACGTTCCTCTGCTGTTAAATAGGCTGTACTGTCTGTTACAATTGCAATTTTCATCAATTATTCCACTCCTCTGCCATCCTCAATTACGCCTCAGCTAACTCGAGTCCAGATTTTTTCGAGCTAATTGGTGGAGTTAACCTAAAACCGTCACGTCCTGTGACATCCGCCGGCCGGAGGCTTTATTTTGATTCAGCCATCCGTTGTATGAAAAGCCATTTAAGCATTCATCTCGCCCTATGTAAGGTGGGAGCTTTTTTGCTGAATCAAGATAATTCTACCTTATGTAGCTTCAAAGTGGAACATGAATTTATATGAAACATTATATTGGCTTATTCATTACCGATATAAAAAACGCTCGTTACTTTCCATGCTCCGTCTTCATTTGCTAAAACTGTTACTTGACGGCCTTTACTAGAAAGCGCTGTTCCAGTTTCATCCTCAGTCATTTCAATTTCTAAATTTGCATATACTTGTGCTTCATTTTCTTCATATTTGATAATCGTAATATTGTCCGCTTGACGATTAATTGTATAGGAATTAAAAACTTTTGTCGCCTCTACTAAATCCTTTTCATAATCAAAGCCTGTTGCATTTTTGGAAAGTGTCGAACTGTAGCGATCAAGATCCTCATCATTAAACGCCGCAATATACTCATTGAAGACCCCGATTATTTTCTCTCTTTCCGCATCTGGTACATCCGGTGCAGCTTCGACTTTGTCCCCCATTACCTCAAAGCCAACCGTACCCTTTTCAATAATATCAGCTGTTTGCTCCGCGCTTAGCTGTTCCTCTGTATCTCCACATGCTGCTAACCCAAAAGCTGCTATTAGCATTATCAACCATTTTTTCATCTTCCTCAAAACCTCCTGCGCACATATTGTAGCATATATCATGCACATCTGCTTATTTAATATTCCGTTTCATATAGACGCATTAGCTAGTAGGAGGTTTCATCTCGATTTCGAAATTTTTTAGCATTTATGAAGCTGTACCTTGCACTTTGGTGGCTCCTCGCTCCTCAAGTTGCTGGGAGGTTCATTTTATTTGCGACTTGCCACGTTTTATTTGCGGCTTCTCGATTATATTTGCAACTTGCCCATTTTATTTGTGGCTTCTCGATTATATTTGCGACTTGCCCATTTTATTTGCGGCTTCTCGAATATATTTGCGACTTGCCACGTTTTATTTGCGACTTCTCGATTATATTTGCGACTTGCCACGTTTTATTTGCGGCTTCTCGATTATATTTGCGACTTGCCACGATTTATTTGCGGCTTCTCGATTATATTTGCGACTTGCCACGTTTTATTTGCGACTTCTCGAATATATTTGCGACTTGCCACGTTTTATTTGTGGCTTCTCGAATATATTTGCGACTTGCCACGTTTTATTTGCGACTTCTCGATTATATTTGCGACTTGCCCATTTTATTTGCGACTTCTCGAATATATTTGCGGCTTGCCTTGTTTTTAGACGGCTAGCCGGATTTTATCAGTTTCCCCTTGTTTTCAGGTAGAATAAAATTAGGGCTAGGGAGAAAGTTTAAACTTTCTCCCTAGCCCTTTGTTTTTAGCGTACCTCTACCCAGCCGCTCTTAATTGCTGTTACTACAGCTTGAGTACGGTCGTTTACATTCATTTTTTGTAAAATGCTTGATACATGGTTTTTTACCGTTTTTTCAGAAATATAA
This sequence comes from Metasolibacillus sp. FSL H7-0170, assembly GCF_038593115.1. Classification (NCBI taxonomy): domain Bacteria; kingdom Bacillati; phylum Bacillota; class Bacilli; order Caryophanales; family Caryophanaceae; genus Metasolibacillus; species Metasolibacillus sp. FSL H7-0170. The sequence goes on from NZ_CP151964.1 coordinate 1,756,341, forward strand.
AGTGTTTCGCCGATTGTACGGTTGCTTTGTCCATCCGTAAGAAGCTGTAATACTTCACATTCACGCTTCGTTAACAAATGGAATGGTCGGCGAATTTCTGTTTGATGGAAGTTGCCATTATTTTCGTGCTCAGACAGACGACGGAATTCGGCAACTAAATTTTTCGTTACTTTTGGATGTAAGTAAGAGCCTCCGTTTGCTACAACTTTAATCGCCTCTACAATTTCATCTGCATCCATTTCCTTTAGCATATAGCCAAGTGCACCTGATTTTAATGCATGCGTAACATAGGATTCGTCATCATGAATCGATAACATAATTACTTTTGCATCTGGGAACTCATCGATTAATTCACGCGTCGCCTCTACGCCATTTTTACCTGGCATATTAATATCCATTAAGACAACATCTGGCGTATTCGTGCGATATAAGCTTACCGCATCCACACCATCATCACCTTCTGCTACTACATCGAAAGTATCCTCAAAATCTAAAATGCGTTTGACACCTTCACGGAAAAGTTGATGGTCATCTATAATTACAATTTTCGTCATAAATATTTCCCCCTAATTTTCACTTATAATCTATATTTCGTCATTTTGAAAAGGTATTTTAAATGTTACAAGTGTGCCTTTTCCAATTTCGCTTCGAATATTCATTTTACCATTTAAAATGTCAATTCGTTCCTTCATACCGATAATGCCAAATGACTGGTCCTTTATCAGTTCCTTATCGAAACCGACACCATTATCTTTCACGCTAATATTAACGTCGCGCTTTAACCACTCTAGCTTTACGGATATTTCTGTGCTTTTTCCATGCTTAATAGCATTTGTCGTACATTCTTGAATTAATCGGAAAATCGCCACTTCATAATTTGTATCCAATCTTTTTTCCTGATTAAACGTTTGGAATTGAATATTAACACCCTCATTATACTCCATAACCGTTGATAAATACTTCTTCAATGTCGGTAAAATACCTAAATCATCCAATGCCATTGGGCGTAAATCGTAGATGATACGGCGCACCTCTGACAAGGCCTCACGCACATTTAACTTCAAATGTGCAATTTCCTCAATTGCCGCATCCATACCTTTTTCTCGGTAAATACGCTCGATTAAATCTGAGCGCATTAAAACATTTGCCATCATTTGTGCAGGTCCATCATGTATTTCACGCGACAGACGTTTTCGCTCTTCTTCCTGCGCAGCTAAAATTTTTATGCCAAAGTCCTGCTTAATTTTCGCTTGCTCAAGCGCTTGACCTACATCCCTTAAATCTGATGTTAAATAATTGACGACAACATTTACTTGATTGACAATTTGATCAGCCCGTTTTATCGTATCATAGAGTATTTTCATTCGTCTTTCCAAATCATCGCGTCGTTCGCGCAACTGTTTTTCCTTTTCTTGAACGAGCATATATTGTATTTGGAAATTATTAGCCGTTTCGTATGCTTCACGCACCTGCTCTTCTGTGAACGTATTGAATGCTTTACTTACTACAACAAGGCGCTGCTTTGCGAGCTGTGTAGTTCTTTCTAAGCAATCTGTTTCATCGATAACTACTGCGATTTCTTCTCGAATAGCTGCCAATTCTTTTTGCATTTCTTCGAAGTTTCGTTGACTTTGTTCACTTATAATAAATATATCATTTTTAGAGCTCATAATTGTTTCAAGCATGCGATTAAAAATAACATCGAGTGAGGCGATATCAAATTTTTCATTTAAAAACACCAAATCTCCCCATTCTCATTGGACATCTATATGCGCTGTATTGAATCAAACTTTACATATAGTTCATGATTATTGTCAAACAATAACACCCTAATTTAGACCGATAGAAGATCTATTTTTCCAGCCGCAATAGGAATTTTAGCCTTTATTTTCAAAAGTAGCTTTCCGCATTAGCTACTATAAAAATATCTTATAATATAGGGCAGAAAAAATAAATCTTATTTATATGTATCGTACTAATTATTATACTTTTAAATTATTACTTCACAAATACATTATTTTCTATACATTTTTAAGGGAGGAAATACAATGCGAAAAGATTATTCAACTGTTAAAGGTTTTGGTGAAAGGGAGATTGTCATTTCAAAATCACGCTTTATTGCTTATGTCGAGCGTGCCGAAACAGAACAGGAAGCCATTGATTTTATAGATAAAATAAAAAAAATGCATCCTTCTGCCACACATAATTGCTCCTGCTATTTAATAGGAGAGCATGACAATATTCAAAAAGCAAACGATGATGGGGAACCAAGTGGTACAGCAGGCGTCCCTATGTTAGAAGTGTTAAAAAAGCAAGGCTTAAAGGATACCGTCGTTGTCGTAACACGCTATTTCGGTGGCATAAAGCTTGGCGGCGGTGGATTAATTCGCGCTTATGGGAGGGCAACTACTGAAGGACTCGATGCCGCAAAAGTCGTAGAGCGCAAATTACATCATTTGATGCAAGTGTCTATTGACTATACATGGCTAGGTAAAGTAGAAAACGAGGTACGAAATTCGCACTATACTTTAAAAGAAATCCAGTATGCAGATGCTGTCGAAGTATTTGTTTACGTTTTAAAGGATGAAGAAGAAGCTTTTGCTGAATGGATGACTGAATTGACGAATGGGCAAGCGCAAATCGCCTGTGTCGACAAACAATTTATTGAGTTTATCCTTTAAAGCATCAGGGGATTTTGAAGACTCTCCTTATTTTCGCTTTTTTCGTTTACTGATACGGTACAGCATAGTATAATTAATAGTATTGTAAATTTGCACAAAGTTAAATGCTATATTCCTAACATATTTAGAGGAGAATGAAAATGAAACGGTCAAAGCAAAAAGAGAAGAAGCCTTCGAAGCTTTCTCTCGCTCTTAAAATAACATTAATATTAGCCGCATCTTTATTAATTTGCGTCACAACTTACGGCATGTACTTAACGAAAAAAGCAGAACATGCGGTTGAACAAGCATATGAAGAAATTGAAAATCGCGAAGTTTCAACAAAACGTCCTACTGAAGTGAAGGTGGAGCCTATACAAGATAATGTTTCTGTATTATTCGTAGGGATTGACGATAGTGAACAACGTGGTCAAGGTGAGGGCTCTAGATCAGATGCATTGCTGCTTGCTACATTAAATAGAACGACAAAAACAGTAAAGCTTTTAAGCATTCCACGTGATTCTTATGTTTATATTCCTCACATAGGCTATAAAGATAAAATTACCCATGCTCACGCATTCGGTGGTACGCTTGCAACGATTGAAACGGTCGAAGAATTATTCGATATTCCCGTTGATTATTATGTTCGTATGAATTTTAACGCCTTTATTGATGTTGTAGATGCTCTTGGTGGTATCGAGGCAGAAGTACCATATGCTATGCTTGAAAAGGATGAATTCGATCGCAATACAGTCAATTTACAGCCTGGCATACAGCATTTAAACGGGCGCGAGGCATTAGCACTGGCACGTACACGTAAACTCGATAGTGACGTAGAGCGTGGTAAACGTCAGCAGGAGATTTTAAAGGCTATTGCACAGCAAGCGGCTTCCGTATCATCAATCATGAAATATGATGAAGTAATTGATGCGGTTGGCGCAAACATGAAAACAAACATGACATTCAAAGAAATGAAAGGTTTCTTCAGCTATTTAACACAAGGTGTGCCTCGTATTGACTCGCTGTCAATAGAAGGCTATGACGATATGTCTACTGGTATATATTACTATCAGCTTGATGGGCAATCCTTAGAAGATACAAAAGTAATTTTAAAAAGCCATCTCGGCCTAACAGATGATGCAATAAACTCTTCGAACGGTTCATCATTAGCAGGCAATGGCTCGGAGCAAACACAATCTGAATCATCTACAGTGCCTAACCAGCAATAATATATTTGAAAAGGACTGTTTAAAAGCAGGCGCATACGCCACTTTTAGACAGTCTTTTTATTTGCCAAGCGGGCGAAGTCTAAAAAAATGAGGTCCCCTTAATGTATCAAAAATATAGCATTTATTTATTCTAGTTAAGAAAACAAAAAACATCTGAAAAGCGTGCAAAGCACTGCTTTTCAGATGTTTCTCATTTTATTTATTAAAAATGCGTACTAAGTTTAACAATGGTTTGTAATTTTTCCCTGCTAAGCCGATTACTTCGACAAATAACTCAATTGCCACTAAGATGACTGTTACTAATAAAATAGCGCCCCATACTGTCGACATTGAGAAGATAACTGCCGCTAAACCAAACATACTTGCAATACCGTAAATAATTAACACTGTTTGACGGTGCGAGAAGCCCATATCAAGCAAGCGATGATGTAAATGTGATTTATCTGGATCCGACCATTTTTGCTTCATGCGCAATCGACGCACAATCGCGAAAAATGTATCAGAAATTGGTACACCTAACATAATAACAGGAATAATAAATGAAATAACCGTTACATTTTTAAATCCTAATAAGGAGAAAACGGCAATCATAAAGCCTAAAAATAGCGCACCTGTATCACCCATAAAAATTTTAGCTGGGTGGAAATTATAAAATAAAAAGCCCAGTGTACTCGCTGCTAAAATAGCCGCCATTACAAGTACAAAAATATTACCCATACTTAAAGCCATTCCTGCAAGTGTAATTAAAGCAATCGTTGATACACCTGCTGCTAGACCATCAAGACCATCAATTAAATTAATGGCATTCGTAATTCCTACAATCCAAATAATTGTAAATGGAATGCTTAAAAAACCAAAATCTAAAATACCACCAAACGGTAAATTGATGAAATCAATATCAATACCGCCTACAAATACGATAACTGCCGCAGCAGCAATTTGTCCGATTAACTTAGCCTTTGCGGAAATTTCATACATATCGTCGATAACACCAGTTGCAACAATAATCGTCGCTCCTAAAATAATTGCTAGCGTATATTCACTCTCTGGTCGCAATACAGCTACTCCGATTAAAAACGCACCAAAAATAGCTAGTCCACCTAACCTTGGCATAATTCGAGCATGCACTTTACGGTAGTTTGGCGCATCAACAGCACCTATTCGAAAGGCTAAACGCTTCACAAGTGGAGTTAGTACAATGGCCGCAATAAACGCGACAATTAAAGACACGTAAATCATGTCTCTCCTCCTTAAATTTAATCGTCATAATCAATTACGCCTCGGCGTAATTGGTCCAGATTTTTTCGAGCAAGCGTGGAAAAGTGCTTCAAAATCCGTGACATCCGCCGGGGGCTTTATTTAGATTTAGTGAGCATATCGCTGCTCACGTTAGTGAAATGTCAATTAGCATTCATTTCACTATCCGCAGGGCGGACGTTTTGTATTTGCCGCTTCCTTTTCTAACCAAGATAATATACTGAATCTAAATAAACCATGATAATTATAACACGTTTAATATACAAAATATAGCGTTTCTCTCGCAAATTACTGTATATTATCTGCAATTTGGTGAAAACTATACCTTTGCCTCTTTCTCTCACTGATTGTTCATGCAGCCATGAGTAGTAATATAGCTGATTTTCTGATAAAATAAGCTAGTGTCTGCTAGCTATTTTAAGGAGACAACTTTAAAGGAGCGTAATAAAATGTTCTCAATTTTTAAACGGAATAAAGAGCAAACAAGTGCTCGCGAATTAAAACGATACTATAAAATAGTAGATCAAATTAATGCACTTGAAGCAACATATGCTGCAATGTCAGATGAAGAACTACAAGGCATGACTTTGAAATTTAAAGAACGCATTGAAAATGGCGAAGAAGTTACAGCAATTATCCCTGACGCATTTGCTGTCGTTCGTGAAACATCTAAGCGTATTTTAAATATGCGCCACTTCGATGTGCAATTAATCGGTGGTTTAGTATTAACAGAGGGTAATATCGCAGAAATGCCTACAGGTGAAGGGAAAACATTAGTCGCATCCCTCCCATCTTATGTGCGCGCACTAGAAGGTAAAGGCGTACACGTCATTACTGTAAATGATTATTTAGCAAAGCGCGACTTCGAATTAATTGGACAAATTCACCGCTTCCTCGGCTTAACAGTCGGCTTAAACGTACCGATGATGGAGCAAGGTGCAAAAAAAGATGCTTACAATGCTGATATTACATACGGTGTCGGCACAGAGTTTGGCTTCGACTATTTACGTGACAATATGGCACATTCGATTGCTGATAAAGTACAGCGCCCATATCATTTTGCGATTATCGATGAAGTAGACTCGGTATTAATCGACGAAGCAAAAACACCTCTTATTATTGCAGGTAAAATGTCGGCAAATGAAGAGTTGCATCGTATCGCTGCGATGCTAGCGAAGCGCTTTGTAAAGGATGAGGACTACGATTTTGATGACGAAACAAAGGCCACTTCTTTAACAGATCAAGGTATCGAAAAGGTAGAGGCGGCATTTGGTGTTGACAACCTTTACGATTTAGAGCATCAAACACTTTATCACTACGTTATTCAAGCTGTACGTGCCCACGTAATGTTTGAGCGCGACGTTGACTATATCGTGCGTGATAATAAAATTGAGCTTGTGGATATGTTTACAGGTCGCATTATGGAAGGCCGAACATTATCTGACGGCTTGCATCAAGCAATTGAAGCAAAGGAAGGCGTCGAAATAACAGAGGAAAATAAAGCACAAGCACAAATTACCATTCAAAACTATTTCCGTATGTATCCGAAATTGTCAGGGATGACGGGTACAGCAAAAACTCAGGAAAAGGAAATTTTAGAAGTATACAATATGCGTGTCATTCAAATTCCAACGAATAGACCACGAAAACGTATCGACCAAACAGATATCGTCTTCGAAACAATTGAAGACAAATATGAGTATGTAGCGCAAGAAACGCTGCGTCGCCATGAAAAAGGACAGCCTGTACTAATTGGTACAACTTCTATTTTACAATCTGAAAAAGTATCACAGTACCTAAAAAAATATAGCTTACCGCACCAGCTCTTAAACGCAAAAACGGTGGAGCAAGAAGTAGAGCTTATTTCTGAGGCTGGGCAAAAAGGACGTATTACTGTTGCGACAAACATGGCGGGACGAGGTACTGATATCGTTTTAGGTGAAGGTGTTGAGGCGCTTGGTGGTCTTTTGGTTATCGGTACAGAAAAGCATGAAAGCCGTCGTGTGGATAATCAATTACGTGGACGCTCTGGTCGTCAAGGCGACCCTGGTGAAAGCCAGTTTATTTTATCAATAGAGGACGATATGTTTAAACGCTTCGCTAAAGATGATGTGGAAAAGTTCCGTAAAAAAATGATTGTCAACGATATTAAGCGCGTTGAGAATAAAGATATTATCGAGCTTATTAATCGCACACAGCGCATCGTAGAAGGTGCTCATTTCTCCATGCGTGAATACAATTTAAAGCTAGATGATGTCATTAATGACCAACGCAAAATCATTTATGATTTACGCGATAGAGTGTTAGCAGGTGAAGATTTACTTGCACTCATTACACGTATGATGTATGAAACGGTTGATTTTGCAGTACGCGATAATGCACCAGAGGAAGCCGACCCGCTTGAATGGAATTTTGATAAAATGGAGCAGACGGTTAACACTTTATTTTTAACAGACGTTACTATCGACCGAACAGAAACAAAAGTAACTAAAATTTTAGATTCGTTGAATAGCAGTGTATTTGAGTTACGTGACTTTATCGAAAGCTATGAGAGCAACGAGCAAGTGATGCGTGTCATCCCACAAGTTGTATTAAGCTATATTGACGCAACATGGGTAAAACACTTAGAGCAAATGACGCATTTAAAAGAAGGTATCGGATTACGTCATTACCAGCAAGAAGACCCAATGCGTATTTACCAACGTGAAGGCTTAGAGTTATTCGGTAAAAACTATCAGGAACTGCGCCGTAGCATTGTAGAAGAACTTGTAGCATTTATGAAAAATCTTTCAATGATTGAAGAGCAGGAGGAACTATAAACATGGGCTTATTCGATTTTTTCAAAAAAGGTGATAAAGTAGGAGCAGACAGCGCTGTTGACTCAAAGGAATTATTAAAGGATACGAAGCAATCAGGTGACGAACGTGATGTCGTAACAAAATTATCCTTCCATCCACAATGGAATGTGCCATTAGAGCAACAATACGTATTTAATTTCTTAGCAAATGAATTGCAGCCATTAAAACCTAATCAGCTATCACTATCAGCAATTAATATTGAAGAAAACCCACGCACGGGTGCATGGAATGTCAAAGTATTTTTCCGTTCTTCATTACCAGAACCGATTGAACTTGGAGAAATCGAATTACTTATTTTAGATAAGGATGACAAGCGTCTAGCGTCTAAAACGTTCCACTTCCAGGATTTAGGAATTATTCCCGCTGAAAGTGCCCGCCCTTGGGTATTTGAGTTTGATAAAGGCTCTATTGAAGAAGGTGTAAAGGAAGTACCAAAAGAAGACGAATGGAAAATTGCCTTCAACTTAATTTCTTTACGTGGGCATCAGCTTGATTTAGATGAAACGTGGAAAAAACAATTGCCAGAGGATCAGCAAGAAGCGTTAGAAAAAATCGTCAAGGACTTACCAAAGCTAGGTAAATCAGAGGTCAACTTTACTGGCTTACAGGCAAAGCTTCAAAACGATAAAAGCTTACATGTATCCATCTTTATTCGTAACGGTAACGACAAAGCAATTAACTTAGAGCAGCTACCACTTGAAATTATCGACGCGCGCGGTAAGCAAGTAGCAAAAGGCTCATTCAAACTTGACCCTGTTTTAACAGTACTGCCAAATACAACAAAGCCGTGGACATTTATTTTCCCTGCCCAACTAGTAAACGTAAAAGGAATTGACCTTTCACGCTGGACAGCACGTGTACCACAGCAATAAAAACAAAATGTTAGACCGAGATTAACTTGGTCTAACATTTTTTGTTTGATTGAGAGGGTTGTGGATGGTCTGTTTCTATTGGCGTTTCAGCATTTGTTATGACTTGCTGAATTTTATTTGCATGCGGTCCCTCTTTATCAGCGACCTGCCGTGCTCTATTGGCACTCACCTCATATTTTTGCAACTCTCCCTAGAGTCATGTCCTATGGTATATTTCACAGCACTCTATCATACATTGGGAAATGGGTCATATAAAAAAGATTGACACGTGAAATAGTTCTCACGCACCAATCTTTATTAGCTGTATATTTTACTATGTATAGAGTATGTATAATATTATTCGAATGAAACATTCGCAACTCGTTTTGCACCTACATAGCGGTTACCCCAATACCATTTGTCATTAATATCTGTAACACTTACACCAATATTCGTTTGGGAGTGGATGAATTTGCCACCGCCTAAGTAAACACCTACGTGAGAAATACCACTACCTGAAGTATTAAAGAATACTAAGTCACCTGGAATTAAATCGTTTTTACTAACCTCTGTTCCTACACTGTACATAGATGCTGAAGTGCGAGGTAATGTAGTAATGCCTAAATCACTGAATACAGCACGAACATATCCAGAGCAATCAAAGCCTCTTGTTGTAGTACCACCATATGCATATGGTACACCTAAATATTTTTGAGCTGTTGATTTAAAATCGCTTGAAGTAAAATCCGCAGCAGATGCTTTATCGTTCCCAATAGGTGATAAGAAGATAGCTAATGCTGCTAAAAATGTTAATAATGTATTTCGTAAAATATTGTTGTAACTCATTAATAATCCTCCACACAGCCGAATAATTTTCTGATAATTTAACTGTTCTAAGATTAACATGAGTTGCTCCACTGTAACATTACAGTTCTGTAACAATACAGTTACACATATAAAAAGCTGTGTTAAATGACGACTTCCTTCTATACCCTGTTATATCAACATTTAAACATCTTTTTTACAAAAACATTGCAGTTCTATGTAAAACATTAGAGACATTCCCCTAATTTCATCTTACACCTTTGTAACATTTGTAATATAACATAGGTTAATTTAGTCTTAATTTTCAACGCATCTTCAAAACCTATAACAGTTGCTTGTACATACTTTTCACTTTTTGTTCAGGGAGCCAAAAAGGGTACTTCTACGCACTTTTTAGGCATTTACTTAACAAAAAGAAAGACTACCAAAAAGCCTCGTTTCCTAGCTTTCTAGCAGTCTGATTTAATTATTCAATACCATTAAAGCGCTTGAACGCAACAAAACGCTCCGCCCAATAGCTATGAGTTACTTTAGAGATTTCAACACCTGTTGTCCCCGCATGAATAAATTGATCTTCACCTATATAAATACCCATATGTGAAATATTTGGTATGTACGTATTTTTGAAAAACACTACATCCCCTGGCATAGGCTCCTCTACTGCAGTTGTATCCTGTAAAAAATAATCTAAGCTACTTTTACGAGAAATATCTAAGCCCGCATTGCTATAAACATATTTGACAAAGCCGCTACAATCAAAGCCCTCTATCGTATTTCCAGCAAACAAATAAGGTGTCCCAAGCAATTCATGAGCAAGTTCAACAACACGGTGATAAACAGCTTGTCCATTTGTTCCCGGCGCAACTGTTATAACTTGCTCCGATATTAAATTTGATTGCGCCACGTTATTTACTTGTAGCTGCTGATTAATATAGATAAAATCCGATTGCAGCTTATTCAGTTCTTTTAGCTGCTCAACTGTCATATTATTTTTTTGAGCGATAACTGTTAATGTATCGCCTCTCTTAACTGTATAAGTAGTTGCATTCGTTGTCTTTTCCTCAACTACAGCTTTTTCGACTTTCTCCACTTTAGTTGCTTTTACTTCTGGACTTGCTAGCATTAGCTTTTGATTTACAAAAATAGCATCTGATTTCAAACTATTCCATTGCTTTAATTGCTGTACTGTTAGTTCATGTTCTTTGGCGATTTTCGTCAATGTGTCGCCTTTTTGTACTGTATAAGATGCTGCCTCTGCTGCTGGTACTACGAGCGCTGACAATATTAGCGTACTCGCAACCGCAGCGTGCCATTTACTTGCCATTTTCAAAACCCCGTCCTTTCTAGATTACATATAACGAACTTTTTACTATAATTAATGTTATTGTAACGAATATATATAACTATTCACAATAGCCTATTTGCCCTTATTGTGATTTTTTATTTTGTCTAGCTAATTTTATAATTCCATCTCAAGTCCTAAATGGGAGTGACCGCTTTTCCATTAAAAAAATCAATTTGTCTCATAAATTTTGTGACAAATCGATTTTTCAGTGCCCTCTTCCTTCGGGTAACTCCTTCTTAAAATCTCTTGCTAATTGACTAAGCCATTCTTCTAGCATAGCTAACTCCTGCTTTGTTTCTATTTTCTCTTTAAGGTACTCTATATCTATTGATTCATAGTTACTCGATAATATTTTTAATAGTTCGATTTGATATTTAGCTTGATGATAACCCATTTCCCTCTCCTAACTCACGATTAAAGCGAGCTAATATTCTTTCTTCTGTTGGATCTTTCAGTCTTACTCGACCACGTCTTAGGTTTTTACGTCGAATTTCTAATGTTACATGTTTAACAGCTTCTTCAGACTTTTTTGTATTGGCTGCAACTCTTTTATAACAATTTTAAAAAGCCTTTTCGTAAACTAAACATAATCAATATTAATTATTTGAAACATTTCGTTAAATTCTAATAATGGCATTTCCAAGCCCCCCAAAAAAGTGTATGCTAGTATACATACTACTTGTGTCAGTCACTATTTTAAGGAGAGAAAGTACCATGAAATTTATTCGTGAAAACCTCGTTGTAGGCTTCATGCTATTCGCACTGTTTTTAGGAGCTGGAAATATTATTTTCCCACCATTATTAGGCCAACAGGCTGGTGAGCATATTTTAATCGCAATGATTGGCTTCTTAATTACAGGGGTTGGCTTACCGCTTATTGGGGTGATAACGGTAGCAAAAAGCGGAGGAGATTTACATGAATTATCCAGTAAAGTTAATCCTCTTTTCGGTATTATTTTCACATCGATTGTTTATTTATCAATTGGGCCATTTTTTGCGATTCCTCGAACAGCAGCCGTATCCTATGAAATCGGAATTAAAGCACCATTTTTAACTCAGCAAATGGCTGAAAGTCCACTTTCCCTACTCATCACAACCCTTATATTTTTTGTGATAACGCTATATTTAGCGTTTAATCCTACAAAAATTGTAGATCGTATCGGGAAAATCTTAACGCCTGCTTTATTGCTAATTATTTTAGCACTTGCCCTAAAAAGTGTGATTACACCACTTGGACCAATCGGCGAATCACAGGGAGCTTATCAAACTTCACCATTTTTTGAGAGCTTTATTAAAGGCTACTTAACGATGGATGTGCTTGCTGCTCTTGTATTCGGTATTGTTATTGTCCAAGCGTTAAATGGACGTGGTTTAACACAAAAAGCACAGCAAATTAAAATCGTTATTTTTTCAGGTATTGTAGCAGCACTTGGTTTAGCGTTTGTTTACGTATCACTTGCGTACATCGGTGTGACGAGCACAAGCGTTATCGGCTTTCACAATGATGGTGGGGTCATTATTGCAGAAGCGACGAATGTTCTCTTTGGTAAAGCAGGCAGCATTATTTTAGCTGCAACGATTATTTTAGCCTGCTTAACAACCGCTGTTGGACTATTATCAGCTAACGCAGCATTTTTCAACAAGCTATTCCCACGTGTTTCATACCAGGTTTTCTTAATAGTGTTCACTATACTAGGTTTAACCATTTCGAATTTTGGTTTAGAATCAATCATTTCTTATTCACTACCAGTTTTATTAGCGATTTATCCAATTGCCATTGTGCTTATGCTATTAGCGTTATTCGCAAATCATTTCCAGCACAGCTCCATTGTGTACGGGCTACCTTTGCTAGTAACTGCTGCTATTAGTATATACGACGCTTTAAAAGCGTTAGGAATTGAAATTAGCACATACGAAAATATTATTAGTTACCTCCCATTATACGAGCAAAGCATCGGTTGGTTAATTCCTGCCTGTGTTGCAACAATTATTGGCTTGATGATTCATAGCGTCAAAAATAAGTATCGCAATGCTTAAAATATCACTTATAAAGGTGTGGAACGAATGAAAAACTTACTAAAAGCAATGCTTTTTAGCTTCTTTTTATTAATACCAATAACAGCAAATGCGAGCACTTTAGATGAGGTAAAATCACTAATTAAAGCAGAGTATGTTGGCAATATTAACGGTAGCTTACAAAATGCCTCTTCCATCGAAGAGGTCATGGATATGCTTGATGCCTATTCTACCTTCTTCACTGCAGCTGAATTCGAAAAATATATAAATTCGATTGAAATGACCTCCGTTGGTATTGGAGTTGTCGTAGAAAAGCACGATAAAGGTGTGTTAATTAAAGAGGTAATTGAAGGTGGTAGCGCACATAAAGCCGGCATAAAAAGCGGGCAAATCATCGTCAGCATCAACGGACAATCAACTGTCCCAATGTCTATTCAAGAAGCAACGTCCTTGATTATGGGAGAGCAAAATACATCTGTGCGCCTTGGTATACTGCATAATGGACAGACAAAAATGATGACGCTCATTCGTCAACCATTCAGCATTCCAAACGTCACAACAAAGCTGCTTTATGGAAATATAGGCTTTATTCATTTAAGCTCTTTTTCAGAGGATGCAGCAAAGCTTGTAAAAAAAGCATTTAACGAGCTGAAATCACAGGGAGCAACTTCCTTTATTTTAGATGTACAGGATAATGGCGGTGGCTATGTAACAGCCGCCGAGCAATTAATTGGCATGTTTCCTAAATCACCATATGCTTACAAGCTGCAAACAGCAACAGGTACGACGAAATACAATTCTAGTTTCCAGCCTACAAAATTCCCTACGGACACGCGCGTACTCGTCAATCGCTTTAGTGCCAGCGCATCAGAAATGCTAGCTGCGGCATTAGTTGATCAAAAGTCAGCGGTTGTCTATGGCGAAAAAACATACGGTAAAGGGACAATGCAAGGATTTTTTGAGCTTTCCGATGGCAGCTATTTAAAGCTGACAGTAGGAAAATTCTCTGGTCCAAATGGTAGTGCAATTAATGAAGTTGGCGTAAAGCCACATATTACAACGACTACGCCAATAATGACAGCACATTTCGATTCGCTTGTAGGCAAATTTAAGCTTTATAGAGCATTGCCAGCAGTTACAGTGAAGGAAAGTAAAACAGTAACTCTTTCTTATAGCCAATTGCTTGCCTCGAAGCTTCCAGCAAGTTCCATCGAGCTTGTAGCTTTAGGTAGCGAAGCTGTTCCAATAAAAGTTGTTCAAAAAAATAAACAGCTCGTTATTACAACAACAGAGCTGCTTGCTGAACAAACACAATACATGCTCATCATTCACCCTGCAGCCTTAAAAGATTCAAAAACGAAAGGGCAATATGTGCATATTACAGTAAATTAAAGGAAAGAAGGGACGTCCCAAAAGTAGTGCATTGCCTGCTTTTGGGACGCTTTCGTTGATGCCTCACCAAAGGAATTCACCAAGTGTTTAGCATCTTTCTTTTGAATTTAAAATAAAATAAGCGGAAAGCGAATTTCTCCCTACAATAGGGCGAAAACAAACTTTCGAAATAGCCCCACGCTTTCCAAGTGACAATTTATTGTGATTAATACAGTTTTAGCGATAATATAAATGCTTAAAATGTTTACTCGAGTGACATTGCCCTTTATTATTTCTTGAATAGCTTCTTTTTCACCTTCGCTATGATTTGCCGGAGCTCCTGCAAGCGGAATAGTGCTAATAATAAAACATAGCTAATTAGCAAAATCATAAATGTGACAATCACATGTAGCCAAATAAAATTGATATGGATATATGTTGATACAAGCCATGCAATAGCAATATAAATCACTGTTAATGTAGCAAATCTCATAAATTGCGACATATTTTTATCAATAAGCTTTAACTTGTATTTCCATTGTAGCCATATGACAAGTAACAGGAAATTGACTGCTGCACTGACAACAGTTCCCCAAGCAATAGCATGTGCCGCATACTGCCCTATCATTAATTGAATAACTGCGATATTTACACCAAAAACAGTAATAAAGCTAAAAATAACGGGCGTCATCGAGTTACCTTTCGCATAATAGAAACGTGTTACGTACATATTAGCAGCAAGGAAAAACATCGTAAGACTGAATACTGTAAGCAATGGTGTCATCACAGCTGTATCTGTAGCACCCCATTGATTCCGCTCAAAAACAATACGAATAATTGGCTCTGCTTGGAAATAAAAATAGACAGAAACCGGCATTACTAATATGTAGAGTAAGCGCAGTCCGCGTAAATACAAAGCTTTTACAGCCGCTGCATCCTCTTCTCCCTCCTTTTTACTAAGTAATGGGAAAATTACTGTCGTCACAGCCGTCATTAAAATCGCTTGTGGAAACTGTGACATTTTCGTCGCGTAGTTCACAGCAGTTACAGCACTAGCATCCAACATATTTGTAAAGAAGCGCTGAATTAAAATATACATTTGTGCTGTCGCCCCACCAAGCATAATCGGTAAAGCCACTTTCCACAGCTCCTTTTGGTCATCTGCATTGGGAGGCATCAGCTTAAACGACATGTGCTCTGCTTTGCGCACGCCAAATACGAGGAAAAAGAACATACAGGCTGCCCCAAGCAATGCCCCAACACCATAGCCAATCGGTCCAATGACAAGCGATAGCCCAACTGAAATAATTAAAAAAGATAAATTATAAATAAGCACCGAGAAGCTCGATAAATGGAACTTGCCTTGCACGTTTAAAACACCGCTTAGCCAAGTCGAAAGCACGAGCATAATTGTTGATGGCATCATCCAATAATAAAGTGATTTCAGCCGCTCATATTCCTCGCCTGTCGCCGCTTGGAAATACCAATGCAAAATCGGATTTGCAAAAATGATAAACAGTAACGAAATAATCGAAATTGATACGATAATTGTCGTAAACGTACGACGAATATAGTCTGTAAGTGAGGCAGATGTTTTATGGTAAATCGAAATAAAAGCAGTCGTAAACGCACCGCCTATTACTAAATATAAAAAATTGGGAATGGTGTAAGCATTAATGATGCTAGCAGCAAGCTCTGTTGTACCATACTGCCATCCAATTATCACCTCACGCAAAAACCCAAAAAGTCGAGCGAGTATATTAATAACCGCTACTGCTCCGACAATTTTTAAAATGCGGTTCACGCTGCATCAATCCTTATCTTTGGCAATTGTGAACTACTCCCACCACTTACCACCCTTACAGGTCGCTTGAAGTGGGGGCTTCTTGGGAAGTAGATACTTTTACTAGCTATCTATATTTACCAAGCTATGAGGACAGTTCCTGCCCCTATGGAAGATACCAATTACATGGCTAGTTTTAGCAGATTTAGACTTGCATTATGGTCTCTATCGTGATGGCTATTACATTCAGGACAAGTCCACTCTCTAAGGTTTAGTTTCTTGACTTCCTTGTTCTGATAACCACAGCAAGAACATAATTGACTACTTGCATAATTCTTAGGTGCAATTATCAAGTCACGACCTTTCCATATTGCTTTGTAGTCAAGGTATTCCCTGAATTTAGCCCAAGATACTTCACTGATTGCTTTTGCTAAATTGTGATTCTTTTGCATATTCTTCACTTTCAAGTCCTCTATCACAATTACTTGGTTTTCGTTTGTGATTTCATTACTTATTTTGTGAAGAAAATCATTTCGTTGGTTAGCAATCTTTTCGTGAAGTTTTGCGACTTGTAGTCTAACCTTATTGCGATTTTTAGAACCTTTCTTTTTGCGTGATAAAGAACGTTGCAAAAAAGCTAATTTTTTTTCAGCTTTTCGTAACCATTTAGGATTTTCATATTTCTTTCCATTGGATAATATGGCGAAGTCTTTCAAGCCAACATCAATACCAACCCTAGTATCAATCTTAGGGAATAATTGTTCATTTTCTTCCACCAAAACAGAAGCAAAATATTTGCCTGTTGGTGCTTGGGAAATGGTTACAGACTTAATCAAGCCTTGGAATAATCTATGTTGCTTGATTCGTACCATTGTTTTTAGTTTTGGCAACTTCATATAACCATTATCAATATATATGGTTCCTTTTTGGTGTTCGTCTTGTAGCTACGGTGATTATCTTTTTTGCTTTTGAATTTTGGAAATCCCACAGATTTATCACGAAAGAAATTAGCATAAGCCTTGTCTAGATTTAATTGGGCGTTAGCCAAAGCAAGACTATCCACTTCTTTTAGAAACGGAAATTCAACTTTATATTTGGCTGGTGTAGGATATTTGATGGACTTATCAATGTTTTCTTGAGATTCCTTATAAGAATTGATTCTATCGGCAAGCATTTTGTTATAGACAAACCGCACACACCCAAAGGTTTTTACGAAAAATATTCGCTGTTCTTTGTTCGGGTAGATACGATATTTGTATGCTTTCAACATTTCCTACACCTCCTTTTTTCCTTGTGTTTCAATGTATTGCTTTAGGATTTCTAATGGTGCACCGCCAACAGTTAGCAAACAATAGCTTTGTGACCAGAAATATTCTTTCCATAGTTTCTGTCTGATTTTAGGAAATTCGTTTTTGATTTTTCGTGAACTAGCACTTTTAAATATATTTGCAACTTCTTCTGTTTATTTGTGATTGACCTTAGAACCTGCTATATCTAGGTAAATCTTCTTTAATCTTTCGGTAATATTTTGAGCATCATGGGTAATTAGCAGTTCTTGCACTTTTTCTTCGTTGAGAGCTATGCCAGTTAAAGCTTGCTCCATTGCGTCTTGTAATGCTTTGGCATTCTTTGATGGTACAAGCACACCCGCTCCATCTGCTAGCATATATTGCAAGCCACCCACACTCGATGCTATAACAGGTGTCCCACAGCTCATTGCCTCTAATGCAACAAGCCCTAATCCTTCGATGTAAGATGGTAGTACAAATACATCTGCTGCTTGGAAATAACGAGCTAACTCTGCTTGTGGCATTGGCTCGATAAAATGGATTTGCTTGCTTTCCACAAGCGATTTTATCTTCGCTGTAAAGCCTGTGTCCTTTGTAGAGCCAATACAGTAAAGTGCAATCTTTCCAGCATGCATTTTCTCTAGCTGTTGAAATGCAGTTACAAGCTCAAGCACGCCTTTTTCTTCAATAATATTGCCGACAAATAAAAAATTTGTACACGCACTATCCATCGCAAGGGTTTGTTGCATTTGCTGCTTGTCCGTCTGCTGAAATACGTCGCGATTAATTCCCATGCTCATAATGGATATACGACTAGCTTCAATGCCGTAATCTGCTTGTATCGTTTGCGCTAGTTCCTCGCCGACTGCAATTACATGGTCGGCATGCTGTAGAATCTTTGTAGTATAGCCTTTAATACGAGCGCTTTTCTTCGCCATTTTATTAATATCACCGCCATGTGCAGTCACAACATACGGTACATTATAGCGCTTCTTTAAGTAATAGCTAAACATGCCGCTTGGAAAAACATAATGCGCATGTGTCAAGCTGATGTTGCGTTTATTTTTGCGAAATGTTGCCAGCACATTTAAAGCCCATTTCGCATATTTTTTCAATACATTTTTTTTACCTGTTGCAGGATTATCATTTACTGCAATAAGCGTTTCAACGCCTACTGCATTTAATTGTGTTACTTGATTCTTTACAAAAACGCCATAAGCTAAATGCTCCTTTGTCGGATACATATTGCTAATAATTAACGCTTTTTTCATCGCTTTGCACCTGCCTGCAATAGCTGTAAACCAAGTGCCGACTTCTCTTTAAAGGCATCATTTGTTACCTTTGCTAGCGCTTTAGCTGCTGGCCAATCTGCCTGCAACTGATTGAATAATGTGCTGAAATAATCATCGCGGGCATGCAATGTATCGATAGCTAATGAATAGTCTCCAAGCCCGGCCATTTGTAAAAAATCATTGACCTTCACGTGATATGATACGCCAATAATCGGTGTTTTTGTGTCTGTCGCCAAAATAAGCGAATGTAGACGTGTACCAATCAATACATCAAATGTAGCTGTTAGCTCCAATATTCGCTGTGGCGGGCAATTCTCATCAATAATCGTTGTACGCTCTCCGTGCTTCATCAGCTTTTGAATATCCTTTGTTACATCTGCATCCTGTGGGTATTTCGTAGCAAAAAATGTTATTTCCACATTTTGTTCTTCAATTACACGGTCTAAATTTTTTGCCATACCCGCAATATAATTATGATATTTTTCCTCGTCGCCTGTTGGCCAGTAAGATGCATTGTAATAAGGCACAGCAGTTACACCAATTTTCTTCGGTTGCTCGCTATAGTGCTCACGCTCCACCTCTAAACTAAAGGCTGGGTCGCCAATGATATGAACATCGCATTTCACGCCAATTGATTCAAGCAATGCCTTCGATTGGGGGTCACGCACGGAAATATTTTGTGAATGCTTTGCCATATAACGAATGAACCATTTGCCAAGTCCTGTATATAAGGGACCCGCACCACAGCCATAGACAACATACGGCACTCCTGCATTTTTCGCCATCATCGCATAGGAACCATAGAGCGGAGCCTCACGTTTATATAAATCCATTAAAATACCACCGCCGCCAATCACGACAAAATCTAATCCTTTTACAATTTTCGAGTTTTCTCGATATGTTTTAATAAACGTTTTTGGCGCATTGCCGTTTTTATGATAGAGCGGATAGCTTTGAACATTATAGCGCTGTGCTGTTTGCTTCGGGTTATTACTGAATACAACGATATTTTCAGTTGGGATGCTAAAGGCTTTTTCAAGCTGACGTATAATGCTTAATAAAATTGCCTCATCTCCATTATTATCATTTCCGTAGTTACCAACAATTCCTATTTTCACTTATGCATTCATCCTTTTTAATTCAATGTCTCTAAATATATGACGCTTTTTTCTTCGCTTAGTTCTATCATTTAGTATAGCATATATGCCGTTTAAGAAAGAAAAGAAAGAAAGGCCTGCCTGACTAAAATTGTCGTAATCCCATACGCATTACATCTTGATTTTTTATGTATGGCTTGCGTTGATTTATTTGCAGTTTCTCGGATATATTTGCGACTTGCCTTGATTTATTTGCGGCTTTCTAGCTTTTGAGAGTTTTAAAAAAAAAGGGTAAGGCTGTCTGAAAGGTCTAATTTGTTTGGGCAACGCATTAAATGAAAGGTAAATATCGTTAAAACTAGTGTTCACCACATTTTCAAAGGAAGCCCCTTTATCCAAACATAAGTAAAGACGTCCAAAATACCGGCAACTGCACGGCTTTTTTGGACGCCTTCAACCTCAATCTCCTAATTTAAAGTAAAGCGTTGAACCGCCTCTTGTAGCTCTTTTGACGTTTTCTCTACATTCATTACAGCTTGTGACACATTGAATAGCTCGTTTTGCTGTGATTGCGCAGTAGCGCTTACCTCTTCTGCTGAGGCTGCCGTTTGCTCTGATATTGCAGAGATACTTTGAATGGCCATCGTTGCTTGGTTTTTATGCTCTAGCATATTTTCAAGCTGCTCTTTTAGTTTTTCAATAGCAGTTGTAAGCGACAATGTTAGCTCGCTATTATTTTTAAATGCCTGCTCTGTACTATGCACAGATGCATTTTGCCTATCTAATAATTGCGCATTGGCATCAATTACTTCCACAGTTTGTCGGGAGTTTTCTAAAATTCCCGCAACTGTTTCGCGAATAATTTCGGTTTCCTTCTTCGATTGCTCCGCTAGATTACGGACTTCCTCTGCTACAACAGCAAAGCCTTTTCCATGCTCGCCTGCCCGAGCAGCTTCTATACTTGCATTCAATGCGAGTAAATTTGTCTGTTCTGTTATCCCCTGTATTGAAGCGATAATATTATTGATATTTGAAATATCTGTCGCCAATGTATGCATTTGTTGTTGAATACGTGTATTCATGTCATTTGTTTGTGCATTATGCTCACGCAAGCTAACAACTTCATTCATTCCATTCGAAATCGTCTCTTGTGTTTGCTTTGATAGCTCGTCCATATTATTTGAAATAGAGGATAATGTATCGAGTTCATCTGATAAATCCATCATACGGTAGTTTGTTTCCTCCGTATCCTCTGATTGCTTAGATGTTCCTTGTGCAATCTCATCAATTGCCGTCGCTACCTCCACGCTAGAAGCTGTAATTTCATTAAAGGAATTCGTAACATGTGCCGTAGCATCATTCAATGTTTCCGTTGAATTTTGTACAGTTTTAATAATTTCACTAGTCTGCTCAATCATATTATTATAAGCCAGCGTCACAGTACCAATTTCATCAGGCTTAATATATTTTGGGTCAATCGTTTTTGTTAAATTACCAGATGCAGCTGCCTCCATAGATTCGCGTAAATATTTCAACGGTCGAAGCTGCTTGAAAATATACCAAATACTAATTAACGCCATTACAGAAATAATAATGACCGCAGAAATTACCGCAATCCATACGATTTGATTATATTGCTCTAAAATAACCGATTCTGGTAGGACAAATTGCACTGCCCATTTCTCCTCGATTCCCTCCAATACCATCGGCTTGAAAATCATATAGGACGTATCCTTTAATTGTTGAGAATATTCATACATACTTGCCGTTTCGCCACTTGCTATTTGTTGCTTAATAGATTCCCATGCAATTCCGCTGTATGACTCCACGTTGCCACCACTTTCCCCGAGGCTATCTGCAACAAGTTCACCAGCGTTAGAAACGATTGCTGCATAGCCTCCTATAGGTGTGTCTGCTGCAATCAATTCATTTAAAAATTCAATTGAAATATCGGCAGTTAATGCACCAAACACATTACCTCGTGAATCAATTAAAGGAACTGCAACAGTCGTCATCGGCACAATTTGTCCATTTACCTCATACGGATATGGCTCAACTAACGTCATACGCTTTTGCTCTTTCGGTATCCAATACCACTCCGATACCTGTCTATCATCTAAATCATTTAGCATCGTTATATCAATAGATTGCTCTTCCTTCCACAAATATGGAATAAAGCGACCTTGCGAATCAACATAACGCCCTGCAGATACTGCATCAACCTCAAATGAATTGCGCTCAAGTACAGCACCTGCCCCCATAATATCTTCATTATTATGTAAGTTAGACGCAATAATTTCTAATACGTCATCTCCATAAAGATCATTATTATTTCTTAAATTCTCTAATATCCCCTTGGTTGTAATTAGCGTCGTACTCGCCTTTTTAAAGCGCTCACTCATTTTTAAAGTAGATTGCTCTGCGGTTGTTAATGTTAATTTTTCAGCATCAGCGACATTTTGATTTTTAATAATAGCCCCTGTTACCAACATATAGGTAATAAATAATAAAATAAATACTCCGATAATAATAGAAGATAACTTTAATGGGATACTCTGTCTCTTCTTCATAATGCCCCCTCCTTATGTAAGCTGATGAAAATAGTAAAATAAATTAATTACTTTCCACTTATCTAGATATTACTTTTTTGTAAAAATCACCCCCTGTTAGTTTTATCGGCTGTTTGTTCAGTATATCATTAAAATTTCATGATTTATTCAAGATTTCCTCTTTTTTAATGTAATATTTGCTAAATCAAAAGAGCTGTAGGATAGTAAATCTTTCCTAACAGCTCTTTTCACATATTTTATTTTGTTATTGTTCGATATAAGAATAAGCTAAAGTGGACACGAGATACTTCTAAGCCCGGCTTGAATGTGTTATCCTCATAGCCTGTTGTAATTTTGTTTGCCGCCAATGTGTGGACAAAGTCATATGACCAGTGCTGTGTGCTCACATCTTTAAATTTAGTCGTTGTTGTGCCTTTTAAATCATAGGCCATGACTAAAATTTTCGCCATTTGTGCACGTGTTAGCTTCGCATTTGGATCAAATATCCCTTGCCCCGTACCATTCATAATTCCTGCGTTGACGATTGCTGCGATTTCCTTATAGTAAGGATGGCTTGTTGCCACATCTTTAAAGCCTGGGTTGGAAATCGACTTCGTGTCTAAATCTAACGCTCGTGTAAGCAGTACAGCTGCATGTGCGCGTGTTAATGCTTGCTCTGGCTTAAAGGAACCATCACCGTAACCGTTAATTAAACCCGCTTCTACTAAATATTGAATCTCTTTTTTATAATTATGCTTCACACTAATATCTGTAAATGGTGCTTCCTCATAATTAGACGAGTAAATTGCTTGTAGCTTATCAAAGTATAATGTACCTGCTTTTTGCTTCTCCAAAGTTGGCTGGACAATATAAATAGATTCTAGTGATATTGGCTTCGGAATGTCTTTCGGGATGTCTGCCTCAATATATTTCCAACCTGTCCACGTTTGGCCGTTTTCTTCCGTGAAGTCAATCGTATGCTTTCCACCCGCTACGTCGCGAATTTGTCCGCGCACCCAAGTGCCATTGCCATCACCATATACCCATACACCAAGTTTAATCGGCTCTGCTGGTAATTGAATTAATGAATTCAAACGTAAATATGCAGCAGCTGTTCCTTCCTTATTGCCTGTCATATCGTATGTTAACTTCATTGAATAATTGCCTTGCTTACCAATTGTTTTTGAGCTTTCTAACGTTGCTTTAGCCGTTGTTAATGCCGTTTCTACACGCCATTCATCAGACTTCTCAAAATTAGAAATAGCAAATACTTGTTGTGTAAATGTTTGTTTTACATCGATTTCCTGCGTTACTGTTTTTGTACCTAGCTTCGCGCTAACTAATGCTTTGCCAAGCTTGCCATTTGACTTAAATAGGCCTGTTTGGGAAATTGTTCCGTATTCACTATCCACAGACCATTCTAGTTGAGACGCTGCGTAAATTAAATTTTCATTGTTTTGCCCTGTTGCTGTTGCTTTTAATTGCAATGAGGCACCCGGGTCAATTGTTGTTGCAGGCGCTGAAATTTTCAGGCTTACTGGTGCATCTAATACGTTGAATGCCATTGTTTGTGCCGCATTACCGTATGTTACTGTAACACGTTCACTCCCTGCACTCACCCCTGTGAAGCTAAGTCCATCTACTGAAACGAGTCCATTTTGTGCTGTCACAGCAAAATTACTTGCATTTACTGGTAGTGGGTTGTAATGCTCATCTAATACATACTCAGGTGTCAGTTTAACACTTGCTCCTACTAATAAAGAGCCCACCTGGTCACGCGTAACTTTCATTGTTGTTGCAGTACCCGTTGCCCCTGTGCTCACTGCTTGTAAAATAGCTGATACGCGACGCTGTGAGCCACCTGATGGACTATTCGCTAATACGACTGTATTGCTGCCATATTTACGAATTCCCATCGCTGTGGAACCACCACCATCGAGGTTAATCGCTCGGTCTACGCCCAGTCGCACTAAATAATTGGCGAACTGTGTTAATGTCATCCCGTTGCTTGAACCTTGTCGTCCATCAACTGTAATAAGATGTACAGTCTTTTTATCTTTACTAATAGCAACTGCTGTACGCGGTGCTATTTCTTTTGCACGTGAACTATTCGCATCCATCGTCAAGTTCACTTTACCATCTAGCACTAATAGCGGACCACTTGCCATCATAAATTGGGCATCCATCCAACGATCATCAATCGAGAAGGTAACAGAAATATCATCACCGACTTTAATATTTCGGAATTTATCGCCCCATTTTGAACCATTAAATGATAGAACAAAGCCATTACGTGGGATTTTTGCTTTTTGCTCATCATCATAGCCACGAATTGCTGTTACTTTCCCTGCCATTGTTTGCCCAAAGCGAGTAGCACCTATTGTATTGCCTGTTTCAACAACAAATTCCATACCCTTACCACCATTTGGTGTTTGCGAGCTATGGTGCTGAGGTGTATAAATGACAGCTTGGTCTGTGCCACGCGTAACGTTCAAGCCACTTACTTTAATATCCTCACCTTTATAGTTAACAATGATATTACTATTATAGTAAGCAATTTCTGCATTGCCATTCGCTGTAATACCGAAAGCAATCGGCTGACTCACATAATTAGAGCTAGATGAAGATATAACGCTCGGTGTCACAATTGCGTTATTTTGCGATAATAAATAAAGTGGATAACCGTCTCCCATATTAAAAAAGTTAGAGTTGATTGCCCCTACTACACGATTGCCTTCCTTTGAATTACGATTTGCATGATCTGTCGTCGTCAGTAATGAGTTAATTGGTGACGGTAAGCCGACTGTTAATTTTGTATACGGATTCGACAAATCCACTTGTAAATGATTTATCTTTGATTGCGTATATGTATAATTCGAATACTTTACTCCTTGCGACAGTGGGTATGTATCATTCGTCGTTTGGAATGCATATCCGCTAGTTGCTCCTCCAAAAACAATTGAAAACATCAGCATTGCACTAAATAACCTTAAAAATATGCGTTTCATTTTTCCGCTCCAATGAAAATCGAAGCAAGTCACTTCCTCTCGTTTGATTAAATGCTTTATCTCGAATTACCCCAAATCAAGATAAGTTTTCTACTCTATTACATTAACAAATTTTTCAATGAGATTCTATTACAAACATATGTCTTTTGTTGAAGCCCATTGAAATAATTACTAGCGTAACTTTTTTAGATATCAATTACAGCTCTACTAACGCTAGTTTGGAATTTTTTGAAGATTCCTTTTCAAGGGGGCTGTCCAAAAAGCCGTGCATAGCCGGCATTTTGGACAGTAGCGATGATGTTTCGCAAAACATTGATTCATATAAGCAGGGAACGCCTCTTTTAAAAATGGGATGAACATTGACTTTAGCAGCTTTATCCTTCAGTAAAAGGGAAGCGATGAAAAAATTGATTTCAATGCAGTGTCAAAACAAAATGGACTTTTCGAACAACTCCCTGAGTTTTTCGATTTTAACATGCCCATAAAAGTGGGAAGTGCCTAAAGAACATTGCGATTGCTATGTTTTTCAGGCACTTTTATTATGATTTATTTGAAGTTGTTAGAATATATTTGCGACTTACCTATCATATGGGTGTTTCTTAAATATAACAGAGCCTCGTCCACAGTACTTTATCGATTTATTCCCCATCCTTATTCAAGTCGAGCATTGGGTATAAATGACGATTGCTTGCAAAAATGGCGAAAATCATAAAGAAGAACATCGTATACACTTTAAGTTCCCAAATATTATAGAAGAATCCGCACACACCTGTTGCAAACCATAAAGCAAACATATATTGCCCAAAAGTTGCACGGCGCTCCTTCCAAAACAGCCACACCATCAATAATAGGAAGCTGGCAAATAACAAGACGCCTAGCGCGCCTGTTTCCGCGATTACTTGAATGTATTGATTATCTGAATAGAAGTTTTTACCGCCATAAATATCTGAGCGAATATTATATTTTTCATAAATCGGTGAATCATAGCTCAATGTTGCCGAGCCGCCGAAAGTACCAAAGCCCGCCCCAGCAATTGGGTAATCCTTCAACACTTCAAAGCCTTTTTTAATATAGAAAATACGACCGCTTTCATTCATTAAAGCTAAATTATCCTCGTCTAACGTTTCAGCAAAGCGGTTGCTAATTCCGCCCCCAATATCTTCAGGTGCTACATCGTTTTCTATACCGATGCTTTGCAAATATTGCAACCCTAAATTTGTCGGTAAATAAACGAGTAGGATAGATGCAATAAGCGTAATCGCAATACTTTTTAACATTTTCCAATTGCGCGCTAGCAATATAAAGAATATAGCGAACGTAATTGAAGCAATCCATGCACCACGTGATAAAGTGAGTAGCAGCATACCTGTAAATGCTACTTGCGATACAACTAATAAATATTTGTACTGACCATCCTTATAAACAAAGCGTAAAAATACAGCGGCACAAATGGCGAAGAACATAACTAATGCTAATGAGTTCGGGTTGTTCAATAGGCCATAAATACGCACAAAGTTTGTCGATGATAATACCTTTTGCGTCCAGACTTCCGGCATCCACATCATACGCATCGATAATTTCTCCACAATCCCTTGCACAAATAGTACAATACCTGATATCACTGTAATCCATGCAAGTTTTACAAAGAAATTAGCTGGAAGCTTACTGCGGCTTAAAACGTAATATAATAGGTACATAATTAAAAATGTACGTACTTGGAATATAATAGAGCCTAGACTTACCCCATTCATATAACCAACTATTGCGCCTAAAATTAAAAATAAGAAAAATGCTAACTCAAACTTTTTAAAATGGAAAAATGTTTTGAAGTTTTTAAGGTTGAATAAAAGCAATCTTCCTAGCACAACAAATGTAATCAAATCCCCAATCAATTTCATTCCTGGGTTCAATTCAATAAAGAATGACCTAAAAATAACGTATGGGATTAATATAACTAAGCTCTGAAATGGCTTAAAGAAAGCAAATAACGTGAAAAATACAGCCGTACTTATTAACGCAATTTTAGAAGGGATAATCGTCGCTGCAATTAACACGGCAATTGCCAACGCTATTTCAAGCCACTCCTGCTTCCCAATTTTCACTGACAAATCTTTCATTATAGACATGAACCCTCTCTTTCATTTTCTCTCCTTAAGTGAAACGCGCCTTCTATGTATATGGTTGCAACTACTAACTATTATAATATAAGACGTTTCTAAGTATAATATGGTTACGCTATTATTACAACGGAATTGCGAGTGAGGCAATGATTTCTCCGTTACCATTCTACCATCGGAGATTACAATATTATTACAAACTATTTCCCTCCTATCCATCTATTAAAAATGCTGTTAAACTATTATAGATTGGAAGGAGGATCTTTTTGTGATAAAAAAAATAACAACCCTCGTCATCACTATTATTTTAGCGCTAACAGTGGTCATGCCATCTACATCTTATGCGAGTGATATTAAAGGGCATCAGATGGTAAATGAGCTGACGCATTGGGCAAACCTAGGTGTCATTTTGCCGGATAGTAAAGGAAATTATAATCCTAATCGTGCTGTAACACGTGGCGAATTTGCTGCCTATATTACACGTGCTCTTAATTTACCTGCATCAGATAAATTTCAATTTTCAGATTTAAAAGTCGGTGATTCTTTAACATTTGAAATACAAGCAGCAGCAGGCTCTGGCATTTTAGGTGGCTACCCTGATGGAACATTTAGACCAAATGAAAAAATTACGCGCCAGCATATGGCTGCAATGCTTTACAAAGCTTTGCGTTATTTGAATGTTCCACTCAAAGCAGCACCATTAACTTTTAATGATAATAATAAAATTAGCAAACAATTCCATGAGGCGGTTGCTACATCTGTTTACTATAATATCATTCGTGGTTCACACGAGAAAAAGGGTGTGTTTTTCAACCCTCAAGGTTCTGCAACAATCGCACATGCAGCAGCATTTTTATATCGTATGAACGTCACAGCACAGCAATATGGACAAGACGACACAGTGAGTCCTGAGCCACCACCTGTCGAAACGAATAATAACAGCTATTATGTAGGCACTATTTCTGACACAACTATAACAAAGCAGCCAACTGTATACGTTACATACGAACAGGCAGAGGCCGCTTATGAAGCATCAAAAAATGTTAATCTGCTTTTCCAAGGCGATAAAATTATTAAAATGAGCTCTGGCATCGCCTCTGCCGCTGATGTGGCAGCAAACACAGTAACAATCTATGGTAATAAAGACTTTACTAACGCTTTAACATATGTCGTTGAAGGCTCTGAGCTTAAATACTTTGGCAGCAATGATACGTATGCAATCGTACAAGCTGGCGATACAAAGGGCTATGCAAAAATAAGTGAAATTACGCTAACACCTACTTCACTTATTAAAGGGCGTGACTATTATTATGTACTTAACGGCATGCTATCGCACAAGCTCTACGATCATATTAAACAAGCCTATATTGGTGAATATGTAGTAGGTGAAGCACCAAGCTTTATGGCACCGGGTGTTCATTATTACGGTACAGACGGAGTGCATTTCTATAATACAAACGGACAGCTTGTTGGTAAGCATTATCAATACTTCCAATTTGCATCCTTACGCCAGCCAACGAATTACACGGCTGAAGAGCTAGATTATATGATTAATACAATTCTTGAAGAGCGTCGCACAGTTGCGCCTCGCTATGCAAATATTTTAACTGAGTCTCGCCTACTTGGACTTGGCGCATTTTTAAAAACGGTGGAACAAGAGCATCATGTCAACGCATTATTTATTTTAGCAACAGCAGTACATGAAAGTGATTATGGTATAAGCACAAACGCACTTCAGAAAAATAATATTTTTGGCATACGTGTTTTTGATGCCAATGAAGAAGCAGGTTCAACTTACGCAACGCCAAATGATAGCGTCTTAGCGTTTATTAATCAATATGTCAATAAAAACTACACACCTCAATCAGGTGGTTACGCAAAGGGCGCTGTTCCAGGTAATAAAACAACTGGTATGAATGTCCATTACGCATCAGACCCGTTTTGGGGTAGCAAAATCGCAGGTCATATGTACCGCCTAGATAATCGCTTCGGTCGGAAAGACTATAAACAAGGTCGTTTAGCTATGGTTCTTAATGATGGTAGCACTGTCAACGCACGTATGGAGCCCTCTACTTCCTCACCAATTGCCTTTACATATAAAGCGAAGGTCATTGGTGAATCAGGCGCATTCGGCTACCCTGTAGCAATTGTAGAAGAAGCAACGGGCAGCGACGGCTACATCTGGTACAAAGTCTACTCGGACGATAACCCACCAGCTGACTTCGTCTGGATTCGCTCCGACTTAGTCAAGCCTTTATAAAGCGAGCTAGCTCAATCAATAAGCCCGAACAATAAAGTGGTTCTATCAAATTGTTCGGGCTTTAAGATGCCTAAAAACAGGGTGATATTGGAGTGAAAGTAACAAAGTGAGGCTGTGTAAAAAGGTGGTAAGCAATGCCCCCTTGGAAATCTAGGACCTTGGGACACAGTAAGACCGCAAAAAGAGGCGTGAAGACTACTAATTAGGGAATCTACCTTATTAATTGGCGGGACATACGGATATATTTGCGACTTCTCGGATATATTTGCGACTTCTCGGATTTATTTGCGACTTCTCGGATTTATTTGCGACTTCTCGGATTTATTTGCGACTTCTCGGATTTATTTGCGACTTGCCCTGTTTTATTTGCGGCTTTTTACGATTTATTTGTGGCTTCTCCTGCCCTACTTATTAACGGATGATTCTTCTAAGTTACCGACGACTCTCTCCAATTCATAGCCAATTATTTAATTTTATGTACATCCTCAAAAAACCTGTAGACTTTTCAAAGTCTACAGGTTTTTATTATCGACTATAGTATTCTACAATGCCGTCATAAATCGCTTGGGCAAAAATTTCAATATATTTATCGTCTGTTAATTTACTGCGATCCTCTTCATTTGAAATGAAGCCTAGCTCAACTAAAACAGCGGGAAGTACAAGACCTTTAATGACATAATAGTCCACGCGCTTAACACCACGATTGTTCATCTTAGCTTGCTTAACAATTTGACTGTTAATTGCTGTTGCCAAAGCAAAGTCTTCCTTCTCATTATCATTCGAACTAACACTATAATAAGTTTCTGTGCCTTTAGCTGACGAGCTAGCAGAGTTTACATGAATGCTGACAAACATTTCTGCATAATTATTTTTAGCAAAATCGACACGATCCTGTAATGATGGATACGTATCTCCTACACGTGTCATCTTCACTACTGCCCCACTTGCTTCAAGCTTTGCTTTTACTAAATTCGATACTTTCAACGTGATTTCTTTTTCTTGAATTGTTTTGCCATGCGTCGTTCCTGGATCTTTACCGCCATGACCTGGGTCAATGACGATGATACGACCCGCTATTTTAGAGCCGGTTTGGTTAATAAAGCGCAAATATGTTTTATGCACATAACCTGTTGTTCCATTATATGTGATATTTGCCCAGTTACCTGAAATTGAATGTACTTCTACTAGCGTACCACGATTGATTTTGCCTAATGAGGCTGCCGAACCTGAGGCAGATGCACGAATATGCAGTCCATCCACCGTTGCACTACCAATCGTTGTTGTATTAAGCGTTGGTGGTATTATCGTTTCTGGTTCTTCAACAGACGGCTCCTCTGGTGTTGCAGGTTCCTCCGGCTCTGGATCAGGTGTTCCGACAACCGGTGGCGTTTCCTCCTCACTACTATCGTTAGGAGCTTCTGTTTCATCATCATTATTAGCTGGTGGTTCAACAGCAATTTCCTTCGTTTGTGAAATTCGTACATAGCCTGGAATGCCGTTTTTCTCTGTTAAATACCAATTACCCGTCGTGCCATAGACTTTAATCGTCGCATCGTCTGTGATTGTAGCCATTGCTTGGCTACTCACATCGCGCGCTTTATAAAGGTTGATATCTCCTAATGCTTTAACTTCCTTAATTACCTTATCCAAAGCTTGTCCATCTGCTGCTACAAGCTGTGCGTAATCTTTCGAAATATAAGCATAGCGCCCTTCATAAGCAATTTTTAACCACCCATCTGCGCCAATTTCATATAAATGGAATGTCGCTCCTGTGTTTACTTTGCCTAATATATTTGATGCGTTCGCTGAGTTGGCTGAAGAACGTATATTTAAATTATCAGTAGTCGCACGCACTTGCCCAATTGCATCGGTAACATTTGGTATCGTTACACCCTTAACAGGTAAATCCAAACGATATTTTTCATTTTTAGCACGAGCAATAAATGAGGCAAACTGTGAACGCTTCACAACCTCTGTCGCATTATACTTCGTACCTGTTGTATCACCTTTTGTAATTCCACTATAATAAATAGCTGCAATATATTTATAATAAGCATCTGTTGGCTTAATATCTGTAAATGGTACTGTCAGCTTACCATATTCCTCCGCATCCAAGTTGAAGGCACTTACAAGCACTCTACTCATTTCATCGCGCGTTAGTGGCACATTGGGACCAAATTTCCCTTGAGAGTAAGCTGAGAAATAACCTAATTCTACGGCACGCTCAACATAGCCTGATAATTCTGTTCCAACTTGAACATCAGAAAAAGATGATTTTTGAACAACTAACGGTTTGCTCCCCGTAGCTTCCACAACCATTTTTGCAACTTGTCCACGTGTAACAGGCGCATTCGGTTTAAATATTGTTTTTCCATTCTCCGTGTATCCTTTAATTACTCCTAAATCTACTAAGTAATTAACCTCTCCATACGCTCCATGTGAAGTAGGAACATCGGCGAATCGCGCATTTGCATATACATTATGTATATTAAACATTGACATTATGACGACAATTAACATCAGGCTGACTTTTTTGAAAGACAATGCCTCTTTTCCTCCCTTCTACTTTACCAATTTAATTGTAACAAAAATTTTCCTTCTGCGAAATCCAGATTTCGACTTTATTCCACCTTTTTTGTGAAAATCTTATTTCGACATACGATTTGACGGTAGTCTATCGCAAAAAGTTACAATTTAAGCAAAAAAAGCCTACCCTTCTAAAGCTTTTCATTGTAAATTCAAAGGAAAGCGACTAGATTTAGTGTTTATAACCTTTTTAAACAAATTTCTTCCTTATAATGAAACGCCCTAATAGGTAGACATTTTTCAAGCAGCCATAGCATCTTTATTAAATATCTGCTAAAAACATGTGCTCCTGCGGTTTCTCGTTGCAAAGGGTGCGTCTTAAATGACTTTTCAGACGCACCCTTTCCTCTTATTGTTGCATTGCTCGGTTAATAAACGCCTCAAGATGTGTCAATGTGACATTGTCATTTGCCGCAAATGTGCCGTCGCCTTTACCAACAGTAATGCCTGTAGATGCTAGAATAGCAACATAGTCACTTGACCAATGTGATGCAGGTACATCCGAAAATGTTGGTGCCTCACCTTGCTGCTGTAAATCAAATGCGACAACTAAAATTTTTGCTAGTTGCGCGCGTGTTACAGGAGACGCAGGATTGAATTTGCCATTTTCATCGCCTGAAAAAACACCAATTTTACTTAAAGCTGTTGCAGCACCTGCATATTTTGCTGATGGCTTTATATCTGAAAATGGAGAATTTGTATCTGATGTATCAAGATTTAATGCCTCCGCTAATTGAATTGCCACTTCCCCACGTGAAGCATAGACGGAGAAATCAATTTGTGCATTTTTAACTTCTGCTTTTGCTACTTCATTTGTTGAAAAATTTGTTACGCGCTTAGCGCCAATATAACGCTTCGCCCAATAGGATTCATTAATATTTGTTACACTTACACCTTTACCTGTTTGTGAGTGGATAAATTTTTGATCACCTATGTATATTCCTACATGTGAGATGCCTGCTCCTGATGTATTAAAAAATATTAAATCGCCTGCTTGCAAATTACTTTTGGCAACTGCTTGCCCCTGCCCATACTGAGAACCTGATGTGCGTGACAATGAAATACCTAAATCGTTAAAAACTTGACGGGTAAATCCTGAGCAATCAAAACCACTCGATGTCGTTCCCCCATATACGTATGGTGTTCCAATATATTTATAAGCCGATGACGTTAACTGGTCTACTGATGCTGCTTCTGCCTCATATGAATTTGCACCTGCAAAAATCATAAATGCTGCAAAAACAGGTAATAAAACTCGCTTTTTCAAAATAAAATATTACTCCTTTCAAATTCCCATTGGCTTTATGCCCACTTAAAAGACTATCATAGAAAACTGCGCTATAACTTTTCACTTGTGTGACAGATGACAAAATGGAAAAAAGCGCGAAATAACAGCATTTTAGCTGCCATTTCACGCTTTTTGTATTTTTCGCTCGTAATATAGATGTCGACTCCGTAAACACATTGTAATATTACACGCTATTTTTTTACATACCCGCTATTTTCAAGGGCTAAACATTTTTTATTTACTTGAAAAGAGCTGTACCCAATAATATTGACCATTAGTAGCCTGCTTAATGCCGATGCCAATATGTGTATAGCTTGATTTTAAAATATTTTCACGATGTGTAGGTGACACCATCCAAGCATCCGTAACGGCTTGCGCGCTATTATAATTGCGCGCAATATTTTCCCCAAAGCTCGTATAAGAATAATCAAATAACTCCGCCATATCCCAAGGTGCACCATAATGAGGCGATTTGTGTTCAAAATAATTACGCTCTACCATATCCTGCGCCTTAATTACCGCTAATTGTGATAAAAGCAAGTCATGCTTCACAGGGTCGAGACCATGCTCCTGCCTCAGCTTATTGACAATGGCAACGACCTCCTGAGCATCTTTCTTTTTTTCAGCTATTGTCGGTATATAGTCCCTCACAAGATAATCATAGGCAACCTCATAATTTTTAACCTTGTCTTGAAATTCCATTCCCCTTGCTGTAAAAGCAGCTAAATGAGCACGAGTTACAGGAGCTGTTGGCTCAAATTTATCCGCTGTTTTTCCCGTAATAATTTCAATATCCGCCAATGATTCAATATAATCTTTAGCCCAATAATTTTCCGGCAAATCTTTGAAAGCTGCTTTATTATAGGCATCTGTTGTAATATGAAAGGCCAGTGCAATTATTTTGGCTAGATGTGCACGCTGTAGCGGCTCATCTGGTTGGAAATATTCATTGTTTTGAATAATTTCTAGCTCAGCTAATAGACAAATTTCCATGTAATATGGGTTTGCCGATGTTACATCAACAGCTTGCAAAGAAAAATTTGTTGAAGTGTCACCACCTATTGCCCGCGCAATAATCGCTGCCGCCTCCGCCCTCGTCACTACTTCATTCGGTCTAAATGTGCCGTCTGGAAAGCCTTCCATATAGCCTAAGTTCACGAGCTTCGTAATAGCCGGTGTCGCCCAATATGTACTTGATAAATCTTTATAATAAACCTCCGCCTTCACAGGGGATTGCAAGATAATAAACAATGCCAGTAGCATAATCAGAAGCTTTTTCCTCATCCTCCCACCCCTTGAATGTAAAATTTAGGGCTATCCAAAAAGGCAGCCCTGTTTCGCAAGTTCAATGAAAATTTGAAAAGGAAAAAGTCAATTGGTATCACCATTTTTGTGACAAATCAACTCTTTCATTGCCTTCCTCCTGTGTTACCCATGTTAAGAGCCACCCATAAAAGACAAGGCTCGTCTCAATGTAGTGAAGGCAATCTTATTTTGGCAGCACATTAAAAGAAAATTTGCATTCCTTCTATCTTGTACTTAGAAAATGCCGCTAAATTCTATGTTTTTCTCGTTTTCAAAAAAGCTCGCGCCATTTTATTAAGCTAAAACACCATCACTAGCGACCAAAAAGCCGGCAACTGCACGGCTTCTTGGTCGCCCTTAGTTATAATCCTAATTCTAATTCATAACGAGTTAAGAATGTATAGTTTATTACTAATATTTTTTCTTCTGCTGTTAATCTATCATATGCCTTACGTGCCGCCTTTACTTTTGATTCAAAAGTACGCACTGTCGGGTCAATTTGGTCAATTGTTGTAATGACTTTTTGCGCATTTTTAATGCTCTTTTCAGCATTTTTCAAAATATCGTAGTTATGCACTTGTTTTTTCAATGCAGATGGCAATGCTTTGTATAAATCGCTTGCTTTTGCCACATCATCAAAATATGTGCTAGAGCTTGATGATAGGCTAGCAATCGTGCTAATGACGTTTTCTACGCCCTCAACATTTGTAATCGCCTCTTGTAGCTTATAGTAATTCGTTACGCGCATCTTTTCCTCTGGCGATAACTTCTCATATGCCGTTCGGGCTGCTTGTAAATTACCAATATAATATTTATCTGATGGCTTTAATTTTTCAATTAAATCATAAACATGCACAACACTCGCTAAATCTGTGTAATCTGCCATATTCGTCACGAACGACTGCTGCTCATTGTTTAATTTTGCTAAAGCTTTTTGAATTTTTGTTACTTGCTTAGCCATATCATTGCGCGGATTAAATAAGCCATCAATTAAATCAATCACTGTTTCAACAGGCTTAATATAGCTTTCCTCCGCTTTTAATTCATTCAGCAATGTCACACCTTTTTTATTGGCAGAGCTTAGTGAATTGTATGCCGCACGCGCCGCCTTCACATTTGCCACATAATCTTTCGGATTACTGCTCTTAATGGAGCGAATCATCTCGTCAACACGAGCGCCCCCTTGTACATTCAACTCTTGCTCTAATAAACGAGCATAGTTAGAAATTTGCGCTTTGTCGCCTGCAGATAATGCATTATAAGCCGAACGTGCCTTCGTCACATCTTCAACAAATGTTTTGCTCGATTCTTTAATAAGAGAAATTTGCTCCATCACTTTGAATATTGGCGCTAGCTCCGTTATTAAACGCTGCTCATTCGCCACAAGCGCCCGATCAGCAAAGCTTAATTTTTC
Organism: Metasolibacillus sp. FSL H7-0170; assembly: GCF_038593115.1. Lineage (NCBI taxonomy): Bacteria > Bacillati > Bacillota > Bacilli > Caryophanales > Caryophanaceae > Metasolibacillus > Metasolibacillus sp. FSL H7-0170. The sequence goes on from NZ_CP151964.1 coordinate 1,792,741, forward strand.
GTGTGCCTTTATCGCTGATTTATACTGCGAAATAAATTTCGTGGCATTCGACGGATCCAGTGCCGCAATATTTTCTGTCAATGTCAAGACAGGCTTCACCGCTTTTTCACGCGTTGTCAAATCCTTGTAATTGCTTACAAGGCGCTGCTCATTTTTCGCTAGAGAATCATACCCCTGACGCGCTTCAATCAACTTATTAATATAATCGCTTGCGGATGGAATCGCTGCCGCAATGAGCGCCTCTACACTTTCTACAGTGCCTCTCATCGCATCGCCTTCATCTAATAAATGGGCATTAACAACCTTGCTCTGATCCCCAGTAGATAGCGCCGCATAAGCTTCCTTCGCCGCCGCTAAATCCGTCAAATAATCCTTGCTCGTCACCTTTAAATCCGCAATCATGCCGATTACTTTTGCTGATTGGACTACAGATGATAAATCCAGATAATTGAAAACATAAACGTTTTGGGCAGTTGTCAATTTATCATACGCTTTTTTAGCAGCCTCTACCTTTTTTGCGTAATCTTTAGCTGTCGCTCTCGAAGCTATCGGCAAATCAGCAATCAATTTTATGACTTTATTGGCAGCCTTATAGTTTTTCTCAATCGCTTGGAATTCAGCATAGTTTGTCACAAGATTTTTTTGCTTTACTTTTTTATATTCTGCTTTAATATCCGCGATGTCATCGCCAACTGTCTGACCCGTTTTGCCTTGTAAAGCAGTGATTTTCCCTATCACTGCTGCGGCAGTATCGATATTTCCAATCGCTGTCTCTAATTTCGATACGTATTTGTCCTCTAGCATGTCAGTCAAATCTTTATCTGCTGCAAAATTCGCTTTTAGCGCTGGATAATCTGTATTTAATAATCGCTTCACGTTCGCTTCGTAATTAGCATCTTTCGGCTTTAACGCATTGACATCTTGCATAAACGCTGCAACAGGTGCCAGCGCATCTAAGTCCGCTTTATTATGAACAAAACCTTGCATAGTAGCACCTAGACCGTCATATGCCTTTTGCGCAGATTGAATACGGCTAAGCAACGATGTTTTTGCATAATAGCTCGGCAATGCCGCAATGCTATTTGTTACTTTCAAAACAGTCGTATATTGCTTTTCCAAAGCGCTTAGCTCGCTGTAATTATAAACAAGCTTTTTCGCATTGCTGGATGTACCTGTAAATGTTGTTTCTGTCGTAGCATATTTTTCGTCGTAAAGTGAACGCGCAATGCTTATTTTATTTAGTAACTCATTTGAAGTACTCGTTTTCAAATCCTCAATCGCCGTCCCAATGCTTTTAGCTCGTGCAATATCGTACTCAGCTATTGTCAGCCTCTCGTTAGCTGCTTTTAATAAAGCTTCAAGTGCTTCTTTGTGTATGTCATCCGCCGCAATCGGAATCGCTAAAGCTGTCTCATATGCTGTCCGAGCCTCTTGCACGTTAGTTTCGTATGCTTCAACTTCCGCTTGCACCGACTTAGGTAGCTTCAAGCTGACGACTTTATCGATAACAGGCTCAAATTGCAATAAATTTACCAATACTGGATAATTCAATACATGCTGTATCGCTTCGTTCGGCTCAGCTGAATCGCCTTGTAACTTCTTATAAGAAACATCCGCCGCGCGTAGCCTCGATAAATAGCTTGTACTAAGTGTCGGCTTCAGCTCGTCAATCATTTTCACAACAGCTGCTGCGCTTTTATTATCTTGCTGGAATGCTTGCAACACTTCTAATTTTTCCACAAGCTTTTTCTGTGTTGTCGTTAGTTTATTATAGGCCTGCGTTGCTGCCTGCAATGTTGCTGGCTCCTCAATAAGGAGTGCATCGATTAACGCATCGACAGCATCCGCTGCTTCAACATCCGCTATTGCCGTTTGCAACTTATCCCCATTAAACACGCGGTATTGATGCTGCGGGTCGATTTCATTGAAGGCTGCCACAACTTTCTCTAATGCCGTCTCATCATTCCCTTCTTCTGTCGAACGATATTGCTCCACTTTTAAGCCATCAATCGCCTCAACAACAGTTAATACTTTACGTAGCTCTGCTAAATGGGGCAGTTCCAAATAGAGATCATAATCCTCACCAACTGCTACAATAGCAGCCTCTAGGTCTTTCATTTTTGATTTTAATGTGCCGACAGACGTATAATTTGTCGTCAAAATCGTTTTATAAAGCTGATCCGCCTCATCCACTGCCTTTAAAAAATTTTCGGCATTTTTCAGCAACTGATAAGCTGTTACACCATCTTCAACAAGATAGGCCGCAATGATTTTTTTCTCATTCGCATTTAAGGCGTCATAAGCGTCCTTCGCCTTCGCGATAACTTCTTTATAAGTAGCCTTATCAAGGTTTTGTAAATCGGCAACATAACCAACAATAAACGCTTGTGGCTTAACAATCTCCTTCTCGCGGTCTTCTAGCAATTTAGCATTCGTCACTGTTTTTTGCAGCAACACAATATTATCAGATGCTAAATTCCCCGCATAAACTAAGGAGCTTTTTAGCACGCTAGCTGGCGCTGTATTAAAAGCATTATTAACAGCTAACTGTGCTGCAGCTAAATCCGCTAATGCTTCATCGTAATCCTCTCTAGCTTGAGACACATCAGCTATTAATGTCGGCGATGTCAAAACAAGCTTATCAATATCCGCTTTGAGCTTTTTTAAATCCTCAATAATAGCAACATGCTTCTCGATATATTCTAGCTTCGCTTCAAGTAAATCATATTCGTCCGCTTCTAAAAGAGCTTCCTGTTCAGGAGTTAGGTTATTAAATGCAGTTCTCGCATACACAATATTCTGAGAAGTGGAATTTTCTTGTAATGTTATAAATTGCTGGAGCAATATTTCTCTTTCCGATAAATTCGCTAGTACATTAAACGGTTGCTGCTCACTTTGCTGAACGATTGGTGCTTGTTCATTTGCACTCGCTAATGTTGCAGGGGCTACTAGCAAGCTAGCAAGTACTCCAACGCGTACTTTGTTGTTCATGTCTTTATTCATCCTCTCATGCGTAAGTCGACTTAGGTTATTTATCGGTAAAAAGCATATTTTTTCAAGTGGATGATAGGAATTTGTATGCAGTTTTGCGAAACGCATGGGGATTATTCTACGTTTTTTAATGTTTATTCCACGTTTTCAGAGGTTTATTCCACATCCCTAGGTTTACCTAAGCTCTGCAAGATTTTCGTTTCTTCCCTTTGATCGCCAAGCGCTCTCTAACTTCATCAGCCTCAAACATCAACGAAAGCGTCCAAAATGTCGGCAACTGCACGGCATTTTGGACGCTCTTTTTTATAATGCGTCTGTATATAGTGGGCCTTCTGGTAAATAGTGAAGCATGTCGATTGCTTCGAGGCCGTTTTTAATTTTCATTGTGTAGCCGAATTGATTTGTTGATAAATAGCCTGCTTTTGAGGCAATCATTTCCTCTAATACGTATAAATAGGTTGGGTCAATATCCTTCCATAAACGATAGGATTGAATTAAATCCTCTAATGTTAGATGTTGGTAGTCTGTACCTGCGAATTGACCTTCCTTGTTCACACGATACCAGATATCTCCATTTGAACGAATCCATTTATCCTTTTCAATTGATAGTGCTGTTACAATGGCTGTTGCTGTTTCGAGATATTTTGCATCACCAAATTCATTATAAGCCATTAATAATATGTTCATGCCACCAAGTAAATGATTCATTGAAGTGTGAGTTGTGACATTTTGCTTAATTGGGAAATAATCTGGAATATAATAGCTATCTCTGCTAACACGGATAACATTGTTATTTGTTCTCTGAGAAACAATTAAATCTGCATAATTTCGTAGTGGCTCCTTGTAATTCGGAATTTCAAATTCAGCCCCAGAATTATAGTAGAATAATGCGATTTGCTCATTAAAACGCGTGTCAATAAATGGTGCGTGAATGTCGTACAAGCCTTGTAAATATGTGCTTGTCACTTCTGTTTCCCAATATGTTTTATCACCCTTAAATTTCTGAAGGCTAATAAAGGAATTTTTCACTAAGTTTGCAAAGTAACGATCCCCTTGCTCCTTATATAAAACAAGTGCACGATCCTCTTTTACTAACAATAAATTACGTCCGAAGCCTTGATAAGATTTTGGCATCGGCTCCGTCGTTGTAGCCATTTTATTGTAAGGTCCTTCAGCGGTATACCAATTATTGCGCTTTTTATAATTCGCTGCGGTTTCAATCATCCATTTATTCATCGCATCGTCCGTTTTAAAAAGTCGCTCATTTGAATCCATATACCACGTATCTACAATGTCCTGCCCTTGTGAATTTAGCGTATAATACGAAATTAAGTCTGTTCCTAGCCAAATGTATGACAAGGCCTCATACTCCGCTTGTAAATCACGCATATAGCTAGCGCCACCATTATCATATGTTTTCACAAGTTGCTTTGAACGATAAGCCTGTCCAACCATGCGGTCACCAGCAAGCTGGTCGTTCGTCATAAAGCGCATCATTCCTGTTGGGTAACTAGATGAATCATAGCCGAACACATCATTTGAGTTTTTAGAAATCGGGAAACGGTCATAGCGATAAAGACGGAAATTCGTTACGCCCAATTGCTTTTGAAATAAATCAACACTCACCTTAGCATTGTCAGTATTCGTTAATGTTGAAAAAACAAATTCATCCCCGTTTGTCAGCTTGCGCACCGTCACTTTTAATGTAGCATGTGAGCCAATTTTATATGAGTAAATCGTATCTGTTGCAACACCAAAATTTTCAGTTTTCGTATTTGTTAATTTAATTGGTTGCTCTGCACGCACGTATAACGGGCTTTCTCCCTTCGTCACTTGGACAAAGTTTGCTTCTTTACGGAACAATGTAAAATTCGACTGTTGTGTCGTTTCAATTGTATAGTCCTTTGCGACAATATCATTGTTCATAACGAGTGCACGATGAATCATAACAGCAAATGTCACACGATTAACGACAGCTTTCGGGTCATATGTTCCATCTTCACGCCCTGTTGTAATGCCGTGCTGCGCTAGAATTTTGACATTTTCACGATGCGCCTCGCTAATTTTATCCCAATCCTTGAATGTAATAGCCTCGCCTGTATCCTTTAAATGAAAGGCATTCACTAGTGCCGATGCCATCATTTCACGTGTTAATGGTTCGGCTACACCGAAAGTTCCATCTTTCTTGCCTTTAAAAATTCCTGCTTTATATGTAGAAAATACCCCTGCTGCAAAGCTTGATTTTTCACTTACATCTTTGAAAATCGGCTGATATGGCGCCTCTGGTAACTGTAAAGCACCCTTTAACAGATTCGTTGACTGTCCTACTGAAATCGTTAATGCCGGGCGGAACTCTCCATCTGGATAACCATTAATTGCGCCTATTTCAACAAGCTGCATCACTTCATTTTTAGCCCAAAAGCTATTTGGAATATCTGCTAGCTTTTGAGGAACAGTTACATATTGTGCCTCAACTGTAGACTGTTCTTCTAGACTTGGCGTCGTTTCTTCAGTTAGCTGCTCTTCCTCGGCGAGCTTGCCCTCTGCCTCTACTTTCTCCTCTTGCCCCTCGACTTGTTCAGGTGCCGCTGTTTCCTCTTCCACTGTGCCAATAAGTGGTTCATTATCGTTCTGCTCCTCCGCTGCATAAATAGCTGCTGGCGTCATTGCAGAGCTAACAAGCAAGAGCACAAGTAATGTAGATAGTAATTTCTTCATCTCGCTATAACTCCTTCTTTCATATGCTTCAACTTATTTTTTGCTTTAACTTTTTTATTATACATGACGAACATCCATCACGCCTCGACTAGCTTTATTCTAGATTTCCCCATCAAACCACGCATCGATAAAGCCTCCACCTCACCGCCTATAAAGGCAGAAGAAATTTAAAAGATGGTGTAGCAAGCTACACCATCTTACATTTTATATTAAAATGCATCGAACTTTTATTACAGTTTCGTTACTTTATAGTAATAATAGCTTTTTTATTGTTGTCCGTACGTATATCGCTGCGTGTTTCCATCAAATGAGAAGACAGTTTTTCTAAAATCAAGTACGTTATCTGCTGCATCTGTAATTGTTACATTTGGATTTAATTCAACTGTTACTACTTCACCTTGTTGAATCGTACGTGATAGAACAATATTTAATACTCTATTATCACTACTATAATTAACACCTGTTGCTATGTCTGTATTACCAATTTTCACAGAGAATGGGAGAGTAGATGTAGTACGCACAGGCTCTGAGAATGTGAGGCTGATTCTTTCCCCAACTTTTTGTGGATTGATGGATACATTAATTCCATCTGTTACATATGGTTTAATATTTTCACGCAACACTAATGGCACATTATAATAAGGATCTACTAATACATTACGACCAGTTGCATAAACATTATTAATTGTTACATTTGTTAAGAATTGATCTAATTGTGCTGTATCGTTTACTGTGACACGTAAATCAATTTGACGGTTAGCCAGTCCACCTTGTGTCGGTAAAGCACTCACTACCTGTGCCCCTTCTACAAAATAATTTGTAAAATCTGCTGCTGAAGCGAAATCAACAGCATGTGAGTATGTTACACGAATGTTTTGGTATCTGCTACCTTCAGTTGTAGGAACCGATTCTACTCTTTCAACAATTACTCTACCTGTAACACTACCTAAATCACCTAAACGGTCAAAATTAATTTGCTGTGGTGCAGTTGCGACAGCGTACCCATATTCGCTAATTACACCTGTTAAATGCAATTGCCCAACATATTTTGCACCTGCAAAGTCTGTACCAACGCCTAATAAGTCACGTAGCTTAACACGTAGCGCTTTATCGTTCGCTGCTACTTTTTGTGGGATTGCTGAAACATTCAGTTGTCCTTGTTGACCATTTGATTGTGAGTACCACCCTGTAAAGGCTATATTTGGGTTAGGCGCCAAGTTAATATTGCGGTCAAATAAAACTTCTAAATATTCTTCATTATTTTCTTTGACAACCTTTGTTGATACATAGTTCGGCACCGTTGTATCTCTGACGAAATTAAAGTACATATAAAATGTATTTACTTCACCTGATAGGTCTGTGATGTAGCGACCTGATGCGTTCGCTACTGTTGCATACCCATTTAATTCCTGTGCTGTTTCAATGACATACGCCTTCGGTTCATTTTTATCTTTTTCTACATTAATAACACCTAAAGTTTGTGAGTTTTGTGTTACCGTAATGTCTGAACGCGTCAAATCACGAATTTCCTCTGAGAAAATCAGCTTAAATTTACGTGCTCCAACTTGCTCAATATTTAATAATGTTGGGGCAACACCATCACGGACACCGATTGTAGCTGACGTTTTAATGGTATTTGCAGGTGCAACATTATTTGAAATATCCACTAATGCACCGAACGTAATATTGACAGTAGTTCCTGGCGATAAAGCTACTCCATTCACTGATGCATTTGTAAAGTCATATGTTACCTCTGTTGCATTTCTTTCTAATACCCCCGTTACATTCGAAATAATCGAACCGTTCGGTAATGTAAATTGCGTTGTTCCAGAAGTGTTTACTACAGGCTCTGTAAACTTTACCTTTATTCGTGTGGCACTTGCATTTTCAACAGAAGCAATATCCGGCGCTGCTTTGTCTGCGACGAATGTTGGCACTTCATCATATTTAATCAACGTTAAGCCTTTTTCCGTTTTTACACCTTCTACAACAACATTATAGCGCCCTTCTGCTAAAGGCTTTAATCCTTTAATCGTTACTGTTAAAGATTTTTTATCAGCGCTTAGCTCACCTTTTAGTAAATCTACTTTACCTGGTGTTGCGATTCCCGCTACTTTAACAATTTTATTTACATCTGCTTCATTTAATACGTTAGCAAGTGCCACTGGTTGGTTAAAGTCAATTTTAATTTGCGCACTATTCGGATTTGAAACCGCAGTTACCTTTAAGTCTGGCACTTCATATTTTACTTTTGCAGAATACTCTACTTCATCAATTGTGAATGTTACATCTGTTTCCACATTTTCAACTAACGGCTTTGACAGCGTTACTGTATATGCTTTGTCATCTGACAACGTCACTGAAAGCTTGTCCGCTGCTTGCACTTCTATTTTTTTAACTGTTAAAACAGGCTTCGTTTCAACATTTAACATATGGTATAGGAAATAAGCAAACTGCCCACGCTTCGTCATATCTTTCGGGTTAAATGAAGCACCTTTTACCATGTCATAATAATCGAGTACCGCAATATTTGTTTGGTGTTCAACTGTTGTTCGATTTAAGTCAGAAATTGTGCTTGTAAAGCCCTGTTCCTTCACATGCGCTACATAATCAAAGTCATTGATAACATTAAATGCGCGCACAAGCACCGTTGCCATTTGGTCACGACGCATTTCATCGCGGTGCATTAACTGACCAGCGCTACCTTGGAACACCCCTACATCTTTAACAAGTGCCGCATATTGTAAGAGCTCGTCCTGAGATTGAGCTGTTAAATCTGTAAAACGCATTTTCGTTTTGTAATCACTTGGAACCTCATGCCCTAATGACACTAAATATTTTCCTAATAGCTTTACAACATCTGAACGCGTTAATGAATTGTTTGGAAGAAACGTTCCATCTGGATAGCCATTAATAATCCCCGCATCTACTAATGCTAAAATTTCATTCTCATACATATGACCATTCAAATCTTTAAAAGATGCCGCACTTGCAACTGGCGCTACCGCCGAAGCTACTAACGCTATTGCTGCCGTAGAAGCTAGCATTTTTTTATATGATTTTTTCATTTATTCTTCCTCCTTTAATAGAAATGCTAAAATTACAACCTATTTGTTATTTTAACATTTTTTTTGCTCTTTTGGTGTCTAGCATAATTTTTTACATAAAATTAGACGCATATTTTTGGAGGAAGTTACATTAGAAATGATTTATTTGAATATTTGCGATTTGCCACGAGTTATTTGCGGCTTCTCTAATATATTTGCGACTTGCCCCGGGTTATTTGCGGCTTCTCGAATATATTTGCGACTTGCCCCGGGTTATTTGCGGCTCCTCAAATATATTTGCGACTTCCCCCCGATTTATTTGCGACTTGCCCCGGGTTATTTGCGGCTCCTCGAATATATTTGCCCCTTGCCTCGGTTCTCGCTCTATTTTTTTACAGAAATCAAGTATTTTCTTCCTTTTTTATCTCCTTCGTGTGGAAAGTTTAGCTTTTTTAATAGACGGCTTGCAGCATAGACTGAAGTGACTCCAGTAAAATTACGAAATTCCCTATTTGTAATCCAATTATCAATTAGCAACTTGTAATCTTCCATTGCTTGCAGTAATAGCGCACCTCCATCCTTTGTTTTACATTTAAGGCAGATGAATTGCCCGTATTGAAATAACATTTTGTAATTATTATTACAATTTTCACATAGAACGCCTGAGTGTATTTTTGTTTTATCAATATTTAATTTTGGTGTGGAAATCGTATGCATTTGAAGTAACTCATATTTAAGTTGTTGGAGTTGTTCTTTTGATAATTGTGGTTTGTACATCGTTAGAAGCTTTCGAACATAGAATTCCAAACCGCTACAATGAAGGATTGGTTCATTTGGGGGTATTTGACCAATAATTGTTTTCGGGTGGGCTAGCACAATTACATAGATGACAGGCAAAATGGGGAATAGCTGTCGTAGGAAGCGTTGATGACGGCGTACTTGATCAAGTGGATTTCTAAAGCCCTGGAGAGTTCCGTTTTCAAGAGTTCGAGTAAACTGATGGCACTTTTCATCAAAATCAATACGCCCCGCAATATTTTTAATTTCAACGATAAGAATAAATTTTTCGCAAAGAAATAGCGTATCCATTTGATGCGAAGCTGTGCTGAAATTATGAAGTAAAAAAAATTTCTCATCTAATTGCATATCATGCCAGCTACGGTCGACATAGCGCTCTCCGGCTAGCCCTTGTTGCACTCGAATTAATTCATCTTTTAATTCCGGGAACCCTCGACGAATGGCAGCTTGCAACAAATATGCTTTTCCGGATTCCTCTCGAGGTAAAATAACCATTTAAACCCTCCCTTTTACAGTCATTTTACTGTATCGTCCCGCTTGTCGGCAATCATTAAAAGTCAAAGTTTCATAATATTAACTAAAACAAAAGACTGCTCGAAAATCTGAGCAGCCTCTTTGTTTTACTATAAACCGTCAATCACTTCCAAGAAATTAATAACCATTTTTGCCGTGTGCGCACGTGTTGCTGGTGCTGTTGGCTTGAACTTCCCTTGGTCACCTGATGCAATACCTAGTTCTTCAAGCATTGCAATCGCTGTAATTGTTTCTTCATTGTACTTGCCTAAGTCAGTAAATGATGGCTGACCTTTTGGCACATACTTCTCACCAGTTACATATTCATAAGCACGATATAGCATTAATGCAAGCTGTGCACGCGTCACGTCACCTGATGGATTGTATTTACCATCTGTTCCTTTTGCAATACCTGCTTCAAAAATTGCGGCAATTTCAGCCTGTGTTGCCTCTGCATATTTGCCAATATCGCTGAATGGTGCATTCCCACTCGCCTTTAAATCTAATGCTCGTGCTAAAATGGATGCGAATTGTGCTCGTGTTACGTTGGCATCTGGCTTCACTTCACCGTTTTCATTTCCTTTTAAAAGACCTTTGTTAATCATTTGTTGGATATAGCTTGCTGCCCAGTGGTTTGCTGGTAAGTCTGTTGGCACAAACGATGGAGCTGGTTTTTCTTGCTCCTCTGGCTGTGTTATTTCAGGCTTTTCAGCTTCTGGTTTCGCTTCTGGTGTTGTTGAACCGCCACCACCAGTGCTACCTCCTCCACCAGAGCCTCCACCACCAGTCCCACCACCTGGATTTGGATTTGGCTCAGGGTTTGTTTTACCTGGATTTACCGTGACAGGAATCACCACTGTATTTGTGCCGTAATTCACTGTAATTGTTGTTGTGCCGGATTTCTTCGCTGTTACTAAGCCTTCCGTTACTTCCACAATACTATTATCAGCAACCATATATGTCGCCAACTTCGTTACATCTACAACTGTGTTTGACTCAAATGTTGTTGGTCTAGGTGGACCATCAGCTTTTGCAGTTGCATTTATTGGTGCAGATGACTGTTTAACAGGCACAGATGAAACAAATGCTAGCTTATTTGAGGCTGCCTTTGTGAAATCTTCTTCATCCACATTATTTGAAATATCCAATCCATCCGATAATGTCGCAGCATCAAGTTTATTGATTATATTTTGTGATGTAATAATTGAAACTTCTTCTCCGAAAATCGTGTGCTCGCTTATATTGCCAGCAGCATCTAAAATAATAATCGTTATAGAATCTGTTGCTTCATTTAATTGCTCTCCTACATTAAATGCAAATGTTCCATCCTGCTGTAAAGTAATGAAGTCGTCTTCAATAATTTCATCATCACGTGTGACAGCATACAATACAATTAATTTACTATTAATATCGTAGCTTAAACCGTAAGATGCTAATAATGCTTTATAATCAACATATTTGTCATCTACTTGGGCATCTACTGCAATATTTACAGTATCACTTGATGTAACCGTCGCCGTATCACCCGATGTTACTGAATCAGATGTAATATTTATACTCTTCAATGCAGCGGCTGTCGATTTGACAAAGACAGGTCCCACATAATCTCCGATTACCCCCGTTGGCGTTAGAGCAGTGAAATCAATTGTATAAACTCCATCTGGAATAAGCTCAGCGCCTGTGCTACTCCACGGTGTATAGTAACCATCTATCTCTAAGCGCCATGAGCCTGCTCCAAGTGAGGTACTTGCATGTAAATAGCCGATATACCCGTCATCATGCTCACCACCCTCAGGATCCTCTAAATCCCAAAGCTCAATATAGTTTGTGGCAACATCGCCTGTTAATGTAAAGGTCAACTCAGCGCTGTCATTAATACCATCATCATTAAACGATAAATCTGTTTCCGTAATCGCCATATTTTCAATAGTTGTTGGTGCTTCTCCACCAAAATCTGCAGCGAAAGGTAACGAAATCGTTGTATGCGTCACAGGCGTTGTTGTCGTTTTCTCAACAACATTTAACTGAATCGCCTCTTTCTCCGTCATGTTTAATTCAGCTCTATCTACGAAAATTTGAGTTTCTGTAGTTACCGTTTGAGATGGTGTGAGATGGATATAGCCAAAAATTTCATCCCCTAATTTTGCTGCCGTGTTGCGTGAGGCTGTTAATGTGACAGTCAAAAGCTCCTCACCGTTTAAAGTAAAGGAGGATTTATCAACCGTTACCGTAGCATCACCAAAGCCTTGTAGCATATCAACAGAAACGCTATAATTACCACCTATACCGCCAATGTCTTGCACGGTTATTTCTTTTGTTATTGAAATATTTTGTTCTTTAATCGGCTGCAGTCCAAATGTCACAGAACCTTTTTCATGCGCTACGATTGCACCACTTGCATCACGTTTCGCTGTGTCTTGCACGTAGGCAAGAGCACTTGGAAATGCTGCCTCGTAGGCATTAACGCGCCCCGCTCCTTGGTCAAATACATCATATTTCGATGTATCTAAAATAGCAGCAGTATTTGCTAACGCTACTTTGACATCAAATGGTGTCCAGCTCGGATTTGCCTGCTTTATTAATGCTGCAATTCCTGCAATATGCGGAGTAGCCATTGATGTACCTGTTTTACGGTCGTATGCTTGCGCTGGATTGATTGCCTCTCCAGCAGCAGTATTTGTTTTATAAGTAGGCACTGTTGACATAATATTTGTCCCAGGTGCTACTACATCCGGCTTAATATCAAAGTTTGGCGTAGACGGTCCGCGAGAGCTTGAATCGTTTATTTCATCTCCAATAGATGACATAGAGCCGTATTCATTAAAGCTAATTGTTCCTACTGTCGCAGAAGCTAACGCACTTCGTAAAGCTTCCCCATCCGTTACAGACATATCAAATGTTGGAATAAAATCAAAAGAATCTCCTAAAAATGTTTCAGAAGGTCCTGGCGCATTCGTACCACCTGCAAAGTTATGAATAATCGCCCCAACTGCTCCAGCATTTTTTGCATGCTCTATCTTCTCCACAAAGGGTATATCTCCTCGTGAAATAAGTGCAATTTTTCCATTCACATCAATACCCGTATAATTAGCAGCCGTCCCTATACCCGGTACAGCGACTAATTCAAACTCGCCGCTTAACTGCTGCGCTAAATCTTCCCCAAATGTTGTTGCCATTAAATTAAGCTGTTGCGACCATTCAAAACTTCCTGCTGATACAGTCACTACTGCATGATAGGCTGTTTCAGGATTCGTTGAGTTTCCGACAGCAATCCCTAGTGGTGATGTTGCTGGTGTTCCCATAGTACCTCGCCCAGGTCCATCATTCCCCGTTGCGATTACCGCAATTACTCCAGCCAATGCCGCGTTATTAATAGCAAATGAGCTTGCATCATTTTCTGAATTCGAGCCACCGCCTAAAGATAGATTAATAACATCTATCTCCTGTTCAACAGCATATTCAATCGCTGCCACTATGCCTGATGTTGCCCCGCTTCCATAGGCTCCTAGCACACGATAAGAATATAAATCGACTTTGGGAGCAATCCCTTTAATCCCATATTGATTGGCACCTATTGCCGCGATTGTTCCCGCTACATGCGTACCATGTGACGTCGCATATGAGCTTCCGCGCGCATTGACAAGCGGTTGATGGTCAGGTCGTTCAAATGGTTTCGTTTCAGAGCCATCATTGTCATCACGTGGTAGTTTATACATATTCGGGTCATGCAGGATAAAGTTTTTACCACCTTTATAAATGCCCGCAAACTCTGGGTGTGTTGTATCAATGCCTGTATCTAAAACAGCCACTTTAACACCTTGTCCCTCTATACCTCTTGCCCAAAGTTGCTCAATGCCTAAAAACGAATTACTCGTATTCATATATGCCTCTACTTGACCAGCAGCCGAAGCTTCTTCATAAGCATATACTTCAGCATCTGGTTCAATCAGCGTAACTCCTTCGATTTCTAGCAATTTTTCTAAATCACTAGCTTTTATTTGTGCTGCAAAGCCATTTAATACTGTATTAAATGTATAGCCTTGCTCAAAGGAAACGTTTTCCTTCTTCATTTCTTGAAGCACTTCTGCTTGTTGCATTTGTACAGTTTGTTCCACTTTTTGTGCTTCTGCTGCACTAAAGCTTCTTCCTTCTAAATCTCGAATTCCTTTTTCTAGTGCGACAGGTTTCTCAGATAAATGCACAATGACTGCAACTGGACTATTCCCAGATAAATCCTGCAAATCAGGATGCAGTACTGCTGGTCCATTAGAAATATTTAGTTGTTCGACTATTGCTGCTTTTGTTAGTAATGTGGCTTCATCATTTGACGATTTTAGTTTGCTAAAATCATCATTCGCCGATACTTGCATTGGCGAAAGCATACTGAGGATCATGATAAATGCTACGAAAATAGCAAATAATTTTTTGGTCCCTTTGTTCCTCAACAACAATTCCTCCCTCAAATAATTTAATTTGAACCCCATACTACAAAAAGCGAGTTAATAAAGTGAATGCCCAATCTGCATAGACTCCTACCTTTACAGATTATGAATCTTCACTAATCGTGCAAAGCTTGCTACCTATGAATGCGCAAATCAATTATTAACTCTAATCCCGCCAACAAACAGCCACTCTGTCACAATGATGCTTGTCTATTCAAACAGGATACTATGACAATATATGCTCAAAAATATTATTCTATGTGAAAAATATTTCAAAATACTTCATAGATTCCTACCATAATTCCGGAAAATTAGTTAGAGGAAATAAATGTTGTAAGAGGTTACCCAAAAAATATGAAAGGATAAGAAGCATCATAATTATTCGCAATTTATCTAAAGAATGTTCCCCCAAATAAAAACGCATGAAATCAAATCATTTTTTCGATTTCATGCGCCTTATTTAATTTAAAACGAACTCGTTTGTTACTCATACTGTCGGCATTGATTGTTCTTCTTCAACTAATTCTCAAGGAAAACTATGGTTTCTAACGAAATATTTAGCCGCTGCCTCAAACTATTTCAACCTGCGTAATAAGGCATTTTTAGTTTCATTATTTGGCAACTCCTGTACTATTTTCATTGCTAAATCTCGATTGCTCTTTGTCTTTTTCTTTTCGTAATTGGTTACACGGATTTTAGCCTTTTCTAGCTGATTATTTAAAATAACTTGTAGGCGTTTAGATAATTGTACGCTTCGCGTCTCATCATATACCTCTCCAATAGCCTTCAATGCAGCATTGTAATTTTTCAGTGTTGATGTCTTTGCATATGCCGAGACATTTGTTTCAGCTAATTGATTAAGCGTTTGCACTTTACTATTTAGCTTATTAAGCAAGTCAGTTTTGACAGTTGATACAGGTACCATATTAATAGCAGCTTGCGCATCCTTAAAATTTTGTTTTGTAGGGTTTTTCAAAAAACGTTCTAATTGTGCAACAGCAGGTGTCGCAAACTGTTGCAATGCCTTCTCTAGACGCTCCTCCAGCTGCTCGCTACCAGCAATTCCCTGTATATTTTTTAAAGCTTTGCTCGCCCTACTATAGGTATGCGCTGTTTGATTATAAATAAATTTATCTACTTCTTTTGTTGCATTTTCTAGATGTTGAGCTAAAGCCTCATCAAATTTCTTTTGCAGAAAAGCTTTTTTATCTCCCGACTTCATTTCACCGACGAGCTTGTTCAACTGAACGTAAGTACCCTCTGTTGGCTTAATGATGAAATCAGCTAATAATGGCTCAATCTGCTCAATAAGTAATCGCTCAGTTTTATTCTGCTCATTTTGTAGTGCAAGAGCTTCCAAGCTTCGATACTTTGGGAAGCCATGACCATACCATTCATCATGACCCGGTGAACCCAAATCCTCTGCCATTAGATGTAGTCCTTCACGCAGTTCTTTTGCCGTTAATTCTGGATACTGCTCAATTAATAAAGCTAACAAACCCGTAATATGCGGTGCTGCCAATGAGGTTCCTTCATATGTGGCGTATTGATTATTCAAAAAGGTGCTATAAATATCCTCTCCCGGTGCTGCAAAATCATTCTCAATGCCTGTCCCGCTATATGGGGAACGAATTAATTGGCGATTTACTGACGCAACAGCTATTACTTCATCATGACGCGCAGGGTAATTGATTGTGGCGCCAGTGCCATTAGCAGTCCCCTCATTCCCACTAGCAGCTACAATAAGCACCCCACTCTCTGCCGCACTTTTCACAGCCTCATACAGCACCTCACTGTACTCCAAGCCTCCAAAGCTCAAATTAATGATATGGATGTTGTTGTCAATCGCCCAGTCTATTCCCTTTATAACGGTTAGTGCACGACCCATCCCATCGTTTTCAATCACCTTCACGGCATATAACTCTACATTGGGCGCAATCCCAGCAATCCCGAATCCATTATGCTGTGCTGCAATAATACCAGCTACATGTGTACCATGTCCGTGCACATCATCATATGTATCTCCAATAAAAGAAATAGCACCTGCGATTTTTAAATCAGGGTGGCTTGCAATTCCCGAATCGAGTACAGCCACCTTAACGCCTTTACCTGTATAGCCATTTATCCATGCATCATGAACATTCATTGCATCTAAATTCCAATGCTCAACCTCAGCTAATGAAGCTCCTGTCATAAGCTGCGCTTGTTCGTTCAGCTGTATAGACTGATTATCTTCAAATAAACGAATTTGCGAATGGCTTGCAAGTTTAGCATAAGTTTCTGCTTCTAATCGAACGACAATAAAAGGTAAGTTTTTAAACTCCTCTATAACTTCACTTGCATGCTGTATAGCAATTTTCCTACCTTCCTCCGATTTATATTGCACAATTACCTCTTTTTGCAAATTCGCAAAAGCATGTGGCTGCATGATTATGCACAAAACAAATACAAAACTTAAAGACAACAGCCTTCTCATAAAGCTTTCCACCTTTACATTATTTTTCATAACAGAGTTTTGTCCTTGTTGATATAATTAATAAGCATATTGCCAATGATTCTATCAACTTCTCACTGCTAATTTCTTAGTGTTTTATAGTGAAATTATACTATAAAATTAATGCAGGTCAAATTTACTATCTTTAAACAAATTTATGATAAAAATAAGACGCATGAAATCAAAGCAATCGCCTCGATTTCACGCGTCTTAATTAATTTTAAACTAACGATTTTCAACAATTTCTAAGAAATGAATAACCATTTTTGCTGCATGTGCACGTGTTGCTGGTGCTGTCGGCATGAATTTCCCTTTGTCACCTGCCGCAATGTTTAGCTCTTGTAGCATCGCAATCGCCGCCATTGTTTCTTCATTATATTTACCTAAATCCGCAAATGTTGCTTGACCTTTAGGTACATATTTTTCGCCTGTCGCATGCTCATAGGCACGATAAAGCATTAGTGCTAGCTGCGCACGTGTTATTTCACCTGAAGGCATATATTTACCATCTGTGCCCCTTGCAATACCTGCCTCAAATATCGCGGTGATTTCCTCCTGCGTTTCGGCTGCATAGTTACCTATATCGCTAAATGGCGCTTTCCCATCTGCAGTTAAACCTAGCGCACGCGCTATAATTGATGCAAATTGGGCACGTGTTACATTGGCATTCGGCTTCACTTCGCCGCTTTCATTACCTCTTAGTAAACCGCGCTCAATCATTTGCTGGATATAGCCTGCAGCCCAATGATTCGCTGATAAATCTACTGGGATGAACGGTGATTTGTTTTCTTGCTCCTCTGGCTGTGGTATTTCTATTTGAGGCTTTTCGGATTCAGACTTTCCTTCCTCAGGTTGAGCTTCTGGTGCTCCACCTCCGCCTCCTGGATACCAACCACCTGCGCTATTATTAGGTATTACTGTTACAGGAATCTCGACAGTTTGCCCATTATAGCTGACAGTAATTGTTGTTGTTCCTAGCGATTTGCCATATACTAGACCATTTTTCACCTCTACCATATTGCTATTTGCTACAGAGTAAGTAGCTTCTTTCGTTACATCAGTAACGCGGTCATTTGTAGAAGCTTTTGCAATATATGGTGTCAAGCTTGCTTGAATATACTTTGCATGAGCTCGCGACACAATCTGTTCTGCAGCATTTAATTCAGGCTCTCTTGCAGAGATTTCGAACGTATTCACCTTCTGAGCTACAACCTCACCTTTATTATTCACAGCATCTGTTACAATTACTTTTACCGTATCGGCTGTTGTGCTTACACCTTGGATTCCTAAAGAAAATGAACCATCTTCATTCAATATAAATGCAACAGGTGTATTATCGTTCACTGCATATTCCGCTTTTAATTTACTATTTAATTTATAGTCAAGACCATAATCTTTCAACGTCTTATTATAATCAATATATTTATCAGTAACCTGACCACTTAACACAACACCACCTGTATCACTACTCGTAACTGTAGCATTTACGGTTGGAGCTGTCCGTTTGACAATAACAGCATCGCCTGTCCACGAGCGAATTTCACCACCAGATGCTGGCCATCCAATAAAGTCGACAGAATATACCCCTTCCGGCACAATACCTATATTGTTTTCCCAATCAGCATATTCTGGTCCGATATTTCTCGAATGTCGTCCGGCTTGTAAGTTTTCTAAATACGCTACATAACCAATTGCCCCTGTTGCAATCGGAGCAGATACATTCAACTTTTCAAGATTACGTAAATAAACCAATGCCTCGTCTACAGGTCGTGTAATTTCAAAGGACACTGTAGCCGTATCGTCCGATGTCGCAAATGATAAATCATTAGCAGAAATACTAAAATCCTTAATATCTGTTATAACGCTAAAGTCCGCAGCAAATGGCAAAGAAATTTCTGTATAATAGCCATGTGTTTGCGTTGTTTTTTCAAAGACATTTAGCTGTGCCTGTTCCCCTTGTCTCACAGTAAGTGTAGCTTGATTCACTAATAACGATGAAGTCGTTAGCGCAGGCTCTGTTGGTGTAATATAAATATAGCCGAACATTTCATCACCAAACTGGGCATTATCGTTTTTAGAAGCCTGTAATGTCACCGTTATTGTTTCTTGACCATTCGGTGCTAATACAATCGACGGCTTATCCACAGACACAACAGCATCGCCAAAGCCCTTTAAAGTATTAATCGTCACTTGATAACGGCCGCCTAACCCCTTCATATCCTTTACAACAATTTGCCTTTGCACTAAAATATTTTGCTCTTTAATAGGCTGTGGACCAAATGTAACTGTTCCTTTAATATTCGGAACGATTTCATTTGTTTGGTCACGTAAAGCCTCATCCTGCACGTATGCTAGCGCACTTGGGAAAGCCGCATCGTAGGCATTGACGCGTCCAGCCCCTTGCTCAAACACATCATAGCCATCTAAAACCTTTGCTGTATTTGAAAGTGCGACTTTAATATCAAATGGCGACCAAGTTGGATTGGCCTGTTTCATTAATGCAGCAATTCCAGCAATATGAGGTGTTGCCATGGACGTACCCGTTTTCTGTCCGAATATTTGATTGGCAGCTAACGGCTCACCTGTTAGTAAATCATAGGTTGGAACTGTCGATAAAATATTAGTACCCGGCGCTACTACATCTGGCTTAATATCAAAGTTAGGTACAGATGGACCACGCGAGCTAGAATCATTAATTTGGTCATAAGAAATATACGTGTGAATATTAAAACTCACTTTTCCAGCTCCGGTTACTAACGCTTGCTTAATTGCCTGCCCTTTCTCTAATGACATCCCAAATGCTGGGATAAAAATTGGTGATTCCCCTTGAAAGGCATTTGTTAAAGGCCCCGTTGCATTATTATAAATAATTGCCCCAATTGCCCCTTCCGCCTTAGCATTTGCTACTTTGTCAATAAAGCTAATCTCACCTCGTGAAATAAGTGCTATCTTTCCTTCAACATCAATGCCTGCGAAGTTTTCAGGCTTCCCTAGTCCAGGAATATTAACTAAATCATATTCACCGCTCAACAGCTCAGCTACATTAGCCCCTTGCGGCAATGTAATTAATGTTAAATCCTCTGAAAATGTTTGATTCCCTACAGTAACAATTGTAGATACCTCTGTTTGTAATTCTGGCTTTGTTGAGTTCCCTACCGCAATGCCAAGTGGTGCTGTCGCTGGCGTTCCCATTGTGCCGCGCTCTGGACCATCATTCCCAGTCGCAATGACTGATATAACACCTGCTAACATGGCATTATTAATAGCAAATGACCCTGCATCAATTTCTGTATTGGAGCCGCCACCTAATGAAAGGTTAATAACATCCATTCTTTCATTAACTGCGTACTCAATTGCCGCAATAATACCAGACGTTGCGCCACTCCCGTATGCCCCTAACACACGGTAAGAGTAAAGGTCGACTTGCGGAGCGATACCCTTAACACCTAGCTCATTCACACCGATTGCAGCAATTGTACCCGCTACATGCGTGCCATGTGATGTAGCAAATGTACTCCCTCTATCATTTACCTCTCGCGCACTTGGATGACGCTCACTAGGCTTTGTTTCAGAGCCATCATTTTGATTCCTTGGTACTTTGTAAAGAGTTGGATTATCTTGAATAAAGTTTTTACCACCCTTATAAATCGGCTTCAAATCGGGATGGTCAACATCAATTCCTGTATCTAGTACCGCAACTTTAATTCCTTGCCCTTCATAGCCCTTCTCCCATAAACGACCAATACCTAAGAAATCATTTGTGACATTCATCTGCGCATCAATTTGCCCATCTGCCTGAGTCGTTTGCACCTCAGCCGTATATACTTCGACATCCGGCTCAACTAATGTAATCCCTTCTATGCTTAACAGCTTCGACAAATCGCTTGCTCGCACCTCTGCTGCAAAGCCGTTCAACACCGTATCATACGTAGAACCTTGCGTGAAAGAAATATTTTCGCCTACCATTTCCTGCACAACAGCTTCTTGCTGTGTCAAAACGATCTCCTTTGCTACAGACGCATCGGAATTCGAGAAAGTCTTCCCTTGCAACTCTGCAATCCCTTGCTCTAGCGCCACCGGATTTTCTGATAAATGAACGATAACCCCTACCTTTTGACTACCACTCAATCCCTTTAACTCATCATGTAATCTTGGTTTCCCCTGTCGTAGCAGCAATTGCTCTAAAATTGCCTGATTCGCTAATAAAGCACTTTCATCCGAGTTGCTCGAGTCCAACTCATCCGCCGCCACATTCATTGGCGAAAGTAAACTTAAAAACAAAATAAATACAACAAAAATAGCAAAAAAACGATAAACCCCTTTGTTCCCCAAAATCATTCCTCCCATACAAATGAATAGTGCTTCATATTGTAAACAACAAATTAATAGGTTCCCTTCCACCAAAAGGAACCTCATAAACTAGATTTCATCTTATAATTATCTATCAAATTAAGATGAAACGTTTTTTACAATATATTCATAAAGATATAATTCTATGTAATAATCGTCAATCATTTTTCTGATAAAACGAACAATTTGGTTAATTCAAACTATTCCCATTTGTATACTTTATACCTAAATACCTATTTATAAGGAATGAGAGGATGGGAAAACGCTTCCATTTTGAATGATTAAACCTTTTAAGGTAATCGTATTAGTTAAGACAACCTTTTTACCATTTCGTTTTTTATATGCCGGAGGCGTTATATAATTGTCCGTTACCGGTAAATTCCTTGTATCTTGTTGTCTTGCTTCTAAATCCTGCTCAATATATTTTCTTACTGTATTGCGTGACATGTTAAGCTTAGCCGCAATTTGACGTTGGCTTGTATTGTGCTGGTGGTACTCAATCAGCACTAATTGCTTTTTCTCCAAACTGATCACCTCTATATCCTCCTAACTTTTAACAGTTAGGATTATTTTGATAGAAAGTGGCTCTCATTTCAATTGCGTTGATGGCTCAGTTTTAGGGTTCTTACGCAAAATTGGTGATGGATTGCTCAAAGTGCTATTCGGGTATAGTAACTTAAAAGGACGTGGCTTTCATGTATGAAATGATTACTCCATTTGGAGCGAATTTTGAGTTAGTACACCAAGAAGCATCGGATATTGAAATGCGATTTTTTCTAATTAGTCGTACAAAATCGGCTATTTGTCCAAAGTGCCAACAAGTAAGCACACGTAGACATAGTCGCACAAAACGCCAAATTAAAGATTTACCCATTGTTCAAAAAGAGGTCATTTATCATATTCAATTAACAAAATGGTTTTGCGAAACAAGTTCATGCACTTCCAAAATTTTCACTGAACAGTTAACAGAATGTCCAGCGTATCAACGTTTTACGATACGAGCAATGGACTTTTTGCGACAGTTGGCATTTAAAATGAATTGTGTACAGGCTTCGAATTTAAGTCGTAATTTGAAATTGCCTGTCAGTCACGATACACTTCTTCGTCTCATCTATAAAACACCAACACCTCAAATGACATCTCCCTTTCCTTGCGATTGATGATTTTGCCTTTCGTAAAGGAATTCATTATGGGACGATTATTTGTGATTTACGCACAAATAAACCTATTTGTCTACTGAAGGGGCGAGATATGAATACGGTGACCAATTGGTTACAAGCACAGCCACCTATTCATCTTGTGGCAAGAGATGGCTCACGTAGTTATCAAGCCGCCATTAGCAATACTTCATCTTCTATCTTGCAAATCAGTGACCGTTTTCATCTTGTTCAAAATCTCTATAAAGTTATGAAAGAAATGATACAGCGATTATTACCATCCCATTGGGAAAAGCCAGACTCCTCCAATAATCGATTATCTATCCCTATCACTAGTTTAAATGAAAAAGAAGAAGCAAAATGGCAATTAATCCAGGTGATTCAAAAAGAAAAGCAATTAGGTTTATCCATGAGGGGTCTTGCAAAAAAATATAAGATAAGTCGTAATACCGTTAAAAAATACTTAGAAACAAATCAGCCACTCACTTATAGCCCAAGAATAAAGCGGTCAATTAATACTACAGAATTTCAAACATCCATTGTAGAAGGACTTGAAAAGAAACAATCGATTACAGCGATTTTTCAACAACTTCAACAACAAGGATTTACTGGCAGCTACACCGCTGTTCGAAATGCCATAAACCAAATGAAACGTACGCCTGTTCAAACACAACTGTTCAGTAGACGACGGATTATCTCATTATTTTGGCGTAATCACGCTCACTTAACAGTGAAGGAACAACAACAGCTTCATCAAACATTGACGATTTATCCAGTAACGCAAGAAATATATGCGTTTGTTCAATTATTTCGCGAAGCGTATCAAACCTTAGATTTTCCTTATTTTCTTCGTCTTAAAGCGAAGTTTCAATCAAGCAAATTAAAAGAAATAACACGATATCTTTCCATGATACGTGAAGATTTAGAAGCCATTAAAGCTGCTTTTTTCTATACGTATAATACAAGCATTGTGGAAGGCCAAATTAATCGATTGAAAATGATCAAACGGCTCATGTATGGAAGAGCCAGTTTAGAGTTGTTAGAAAAGAGAGTGCTACTAAGTTGATATTGTTATTTTAAGATAATTTTAGGGATTGCAAATACATGGTTAATGCTTTTTTCACTAACTATGCGTAAGAACCAGTTTTAGCTTAACAAATATAATCATCTATCAAATCTTTAATTTCGTCTTTAAAAATAGCTAAATTACTCAATGTATTGCCCCCATTTTAAAAGAAATTTTGCGTATTAATTACATTATGTTCATACATGTACTCTATATATGAATCTCTAATACTACGCTACCATCTACCTATTATTCTGTATAAAATGTCCACAATACTTGACACTAAATCCAAAGCAAATATAACGGCATAGGGCCTTCTGAAAAAGACATTTTTAAAGGTTTCTTTGCGATAAATTTATTATGAATTACTGCATATTAGGTAAGTGAAGGCTATAAAATATGTTAGCTTTTAGTGACTTCAAAGAAAATGCCCCTTTTCTCATTATTAATTTTCTCTACATGGAAGTGTAGCCTCTCTAAAAGCTCAATACATTACTTTTGTTTATTTTTCATATTGAAATATCCTAAATACTCTATAATTTTTTCTAACTCATGAGTAGAATGGTCTTTATTTGTACATGCACAAATAACCTCATAGAAAAATTTTCTCATGGTCTGGTAATACATATCATTCTGTAAAGGTTCGTATCATTGAATATATTGTCAGTTTCTATAACTACAGGCGTATTCATTCATTTACAAATTATATGTCACCCATTGCATACGAAAAGCAATATTTCAAAATTTCACATAAAACGAAGGTCATATAATCAAGCCCGTTTAACCTCACAAATAATTTAAGGGTTACGCCCCGTAAATTATTTGTGAGGCGAGTAAGCGATAGCGCGCTTAGATTTAGAGCAAAATCTCAATTTTCTCTGTCCATTTTCTTGACATAGTATCAGACACTATCATATCGACTTCTTTTTGATTACTCAATACTCAAACTTTTTTGCAATATAATAAAGTCATCTCCCAAAAATTCTCTATTATAAAATAAAGAGTTTTTTTGAAGTTCCAAATTAGTATATTCAACTCCATATTGCTCAAAAAGAGTGGGAGAATTAGAGAATAAGTCCACTCCTAGTCCCAATTTATTCCCTATAATATCTACCCCTATACTACTTAAAATAGTTGGATACATATCAATAGTGGAAAACAGACGATTTTTCTCATTTATTGGTTCTTTTACTGCATTTATAAATGTATTAAACGTTACTCTTGTAAAGTCGTCAGAAATCCTTTCAGTATAATAGGTTTCTTCCTGCATACTGTTATGGTCTCCTAACAATACTATAGTTGTATCTTTATAAAATTCCTGTTCCTCTAACCATTCTAAAAATAATGCTACTTCACTAGAAGATTGCGCAAATACATTTTCATATTGGGTTGGAAAAGATTTAGGTGTGTCTTTTTCTAAATATCCATCTGGAAAATGAGTGTCTACAGTTAATAAATTAAAATTAAAGGGCTTACCATCCCTGGATAATCTTACAATTTCTTCTTTTGCCCATTCAAATAACTTTTTATCTTCAAATCCCCAAAATACAGTCTCTGACTCATCCATTTTTCCACTATTTATTGCTGAATGTAAATCAAAAATATCGTAATCCCCATGAACTTTAAAATAAGCCTCCCTTCCACCGAATTTTGCATCTGACCCAAACATAATTTTTGTTTTATAACCTTCTTCTTTTAATATATCCCCTAAAGTGATTGCACCATTTAAAAAGGAATTTTCCGTAGTATATGAATTTGCGAGTGCAGGTGGGATTTTCAAAGGAATTCCTGCAGTTGATGCAACCAATCCCGCTATTGTCCATTTGGTCCCATTTGTAGGTATAGCTCCTCCCAATATGCTTGTATTAGAAAAGTTTAGATTTTCAATACCTAATTGTTCTAATTCTGGAGTTACGGACACTTTCCAAGCCCCTCCATTCTCTTGACTCATCATAGTAGTCTCAAAAGACTCTAAATAGATTATTATTAAATTTCTCTTTTCTTCTGGAAATCGTATCTCTATATTAGATGGATTCACATAATTTTCTTCAATAAATAATGAATACTCTTGTTGCGCTAGTATGTACTCATTTATTTTAAAGGCTTTTATTGCATAGAAACTTGTTCCTAATATTAAAATAAAAATATAGATAAATTTGATTTTATAACCGAAGGGATATAATTGAATTTGTTGTTTAAAATTTTTATATCTATATTCCAAATAGAAATGATAACCGTTAGTACTGAATAAAGGAATGGAGAGTATAAACAGCAATAAAAGTAAGTCAACAATATTGTCAATAATTCCCTGGTAAATTGCATCAAAAGAAGCTCCATCTAAACCATTACTTAAATAAAAAAGCATCTCATCAACATTTATATTAGAATATTGCTTTTTAAAATACATAGAGGAAACTAATACGAATGTTATAATTAATATCAATATATACAAAGTTGAATCACTTATTTTTCTCATTTTTTCTAATCACTCTCACTCTTACTTCTATATATTTCTCAATAAAAGATACAATAACCACTACTATTATTGTTATCATAATATTTAGGATACTATATTTAAAAATAAATATATTTCCATCCATAACAAAATTAAAATTTGGTTCTTTGAATATGTATATTGTTATAAAATAACAAATATTATTTGAAAACAAAAATACAATCGGTATCACATACAATAATTTCATATAACCTTTTTTATTAATAGTATTGTATAACACCAAACCCATACACAACGGTGCAATTATTGTTAATAAATAATTTATAATTATCACTTATCAGTTTCTCCATTCTTTATTTTGTTATTTAGACCCACTAATATCATATAAATAAGCTATAGGCTTTCTGTTCTCTCAAAAAAGTAAAAAAACAAAAAAGCCAAAGTGAAGATAGTAAGAATACGTTTTCCCCACAGTCTTTAACGAGGACAACTTAAAGTTTTAAACTTACGAGATGCGATTTTCTTGAATTTCTAGCGACCAAATCCTATGAGGTTTTTCATAAGACTACACTTAAATACAGACTGATTTGTAAATATGTTCCCTTACTTTTCATGCTTAACTACATGAATATATTCGGAGTCATAATCGTACCTCTACTAAACTTGTGTATTGCAAAATAAAAGTGGTTCTTACGCGATTTTGGTGCAAGGTTAAACACAATATTTTAGGGTATAGCATATAAAAAGGATTGATTGCTATGTTTATACCTTGGAAAATTCCTGACCCATTCATTCATCTTGTATCCATCACAGAACAACCAACTGGTTATCAATTAACTCTAGCTAGTAGAAATACTGTCGCTATTTGT
This sequence comes from Metasolibacillus sp. FSL H7-0170, assembly GCF_038593115.1. NCBI lineage: Bacteria > Bacillati > Bacillota > Bacilli > Caryophanales > Caryophanaceae > Metasolibacillus > Metasolibacillus sp. FSL H7-0170. The sequence goes on from NZ_CP151964.1 coordinate 1,819,641, forward strand.
CCGAAGTGCAATTGTAAAACGATGAAAAGACACAGTACCTATACACGACATCTACAGGATTTACCATGTGTAGGTTTAGCTGTTACCATTCGTTTAATCGCGACAAAATGGCGTTGCCATACCACAACTTGTCCACAGCGTATTTTTACAGAACGCTTTTCGTGGCTTACGCCTTATGCAAGGAAAACCGTTCGCACCACAAACCTATTACGACACTTTGCCTTTTCTACGAGCTGCCTGGTTGCGGCGAAGCTAGCCAAAGTGGCAGGTTTATCAGTCAGCCACGATACATTATTACGTATTGTTTATCAAACAAATGTCACGCCACGAGCAATTTCAACCGTGATAGGGATTGATGAGTTTGCTTGGTGTAAAGGACATACTTACGGGACGATTATTTGTGATTTTGTCACAAGTAGAATTATCGCTGTCTTACAGCATCGTCAGCAAGAAACTGTTTCAGCATGGTTGAAACAACATCCGCATATTCAAATTGTTAGTCGGGACGGCTTGCCTGCTTTTAAAGAAGCAATTGATGCAGCCAATCCGAATATAGCGCAGATATCCGATCGTTGGCATTTTATTAAAAACTGCAAAAAACGTTTAGATGACTTACTTTTATCGACTATTTCTTCTTCTGTCGAAAGAAAACACACGCACATTGAAAAAGTAGCCCTACCTCTCGCCAAATATGAGGAACGTGCGATGGAAAGGAAAGAAAGCAAAAAACAATTAATCGCTCGCGTACAAACAGCTTATAAAGATGGACATTCAATGCGTCAATTAGCTAAACAGTTTCAGTTAAATCCACGGACAATTAAAAAATATGTCACCGCAGGTGATGCTTGGTTAGAAACACCTCGAGCGAAAAAGGTTCATCCTTTTCACGAGCGTATACTTCAATTAGAAGTAGCACGAATGACCGTCAAAAAAATTCATGCCACGCTTGTAAAAGAAGGATTTTTAGGTGCTTATGGTGCTACTCGTATGGCAGTGGAAGCGATTCGGAAAGCAAGACGTATCCAATTTGATTGTGAACAACCAGATTTAATCAAACGCCCGCAAATCAGTGCGCTGCTTTGGAAATAGTCACAACAACTTACACCTGAGCAAGCACAATGGTTAGCCTATTTATTTGACCAATACCCGATTCTTAAAGACTTTTATGACATTGTCCAAACATTTCGAAAAGCCGTTGAAGCACGTGACTATTCACGTTTTTTAAATTGGTTAACACAACAATTATCCGCTCAATCCCAGCCTTTTTATGCCTATGCTTCACGGCTACGACAAGATTTGAAGGCAGTTAAAAATGCTTTTGATTACCCATATAATAATGGTTTTGTCGAAGGACATGTCAATCGACTCAAAACAGAAAAGCGCCGATTATATGGTCGTGCCAGCGTAGTATTATTAGAGAAAAGAATGCTTTTTCGACATTAATATTTTTTTGAAATAACGATTATTTTAATTATACATAGACCTGTGCATCCAACACCAAAAGTGCGTAAGAACCATTTCTTTGGATCCAAGTCAAGATTTTGGACACAAAAAGATTAAGTTTTTTTGCTGCACAACAACCATTCATGGAGTGTTCCACATCCCAAGTAGGTTGTCAAAGTGAAAAGAGCCTTTGACAACCTACTTGGGACGTGGAGAAATAAACCCATGGATGTTGTGCCACAAAAATGTGGTGGAGAGATTGGCTCTTCCCCCATGTCTTACGCTGCTGCACGACACATTTGTTCATACGCATCAGGTGTCATATAGCCGATACGCCCATGCATACGCTGGCGATGAAACAGGGCAATTCTCGCAGTCTCAAAGCTATCATATTTCGTTTGATACACTTCTTCTTTTTTCAGTGTGGCATGAAAAGACTCGATACACGCATTGTCATAAGGGCATCCCTTGCGACTGAATGATGGTAGCATGCCATAATTTTTTAGTTGTTTTTGATAAGCGTCACTCGTATATTGTGTACCTAAATCGGTATGCATAATCAGCCCTGGTCCTGGCTTTTGAGCGTTGACGGCGTTCTTTAATGCATCTAGCACAATGTCCGTTGTCATTGTACGGGCAAGTTTGTAGCCAACAATTTTTCTCGTGTGCAAATCCATGATGGATGCCAGGTAGCACCATCCATCTCGCAGTGTATGAATATACGTAATATCCGCTACCCATTTTTCATTGATTGTTGTCGTCGTAAAATCATGCTCTAGTACGTTTTCGCGCTCCTCCACTGGTCCATCTGTTGATGTAGGGCGGTATTTCTTCGTAATCGTAGATTGAATGCCTGCTTCTTTGATGAGACGTTGTACGCGTTTGATACTGCATGAATAACCTTCTTGTTGTAATCGAGCTTGGATTTTAGGCGCACCATATCGGCCCTTGCTTTTTTGATGATGGGCTTTGATGCGCTCCAACAGGTCTTCGTTAGCAGCGTGATAGCTATTTGGCTTCTTGTGAAATACTTGATAATACGTACTTTTAGGCATCTTTAATACACGACACATCACTTGAACAGGGGAATGCTCGCTCTCTTGGGTAATCAGGTCAATCCGTTCTTGTTCGTCTATTTTCTCGCGAATATGGTCATAGCCTTTTTTAGGGTTTCTAGTTCCTGCTTTAGTCGAAGATTTTCTTTTTGGATGGCTTCAACATCCGACACAGTTAATTCCTGGGTACCTACGATGGGAGAATGTTGCTTAATCCATTTATAAATGGTTACTTCTGACACACAATATTCGCTAGCGAGTTGACTGACTGACGTTCTAGAGCGATAAAGCTCCACCACTGTTTGTTTAAATTCTTGGTTATAACGTTTTTGATTCATTTTCGGACACGACCTTTCGTTAATTCAATTGTATTGACTTAACCAAATTGTGTCCATACATCTATACTACATCTACTTACCTAAGTTTGATTTGTTGTCTAAATTAAATCAATCAAGACCCCATTTAAATTTAGTATATGACAAATCACTTTTATTACCAGTTGCTTTTTTGTGACAAATATTTCAAATTATTATCCAAACCAGCATTTTGCAGAATTTATATGTGGTTCAATAGATTATTCATTATTTAACAATCGCAGCTATTAATGATTCTATAGCTTGGTTTGATTCATCTTTAGAATCTTTCACAACCCCAAAATAAAACTTACATTTTGGTTCAGTACCTGAAGGGCGAATGGCAATCCAAGAACCATCTTGTAAAATAAACTTAAGTACGTTTTCTTTTGGCAATATTATTTGCTCTGTACTACCATTTTGAAGTGTTGCAATTCCCGTTAAATAATCTTCTACGCGCACTACCTCAATTCCAGCAACTGAATGAGGTGTATTTTCACGGAAGCTGTTTAAAATTGCCTTCATTTGATCTTGGCCATCTTTACCTTCAAATGTTTTTGAAATTAATGCTTCTTTGTAATAACCAAATTGTTTATACAAATCTTCCAATGCATCAAGCAATGTTTGCCCCTCTGTCGCATAATATGAAGCCATTTCTGCAACCTTTAAAGCGACTTGTACAGCATCTTTATCACGTACAAACGTTTCAATTAAGTAACCGTAGCTTTCCTCATAGCCAAACAAATAGCTATGCGAATTTTCAGTTTCAAATTGTGCAATTTTTTCTGCAATGTATTTAAAACCTGTTAGCGTGTTTATTGTTTCTACCCCAAAATGAGTCGCAATTGCTGTACCAAGTTTTGATGTAACAATTGTCTTCAATATAGCTCCGTTATTAGGTAATGTACCGTTTTGCTGCTTCATTGATAAAATATAATGCAATAATAGTGCACCCAATTGATTACCTGTTAAAAGCTCATATTGATTACCATTACGCACAGCTACGCCTAAACGGTCTGCATCAGGATCTGTTGCCAACAATAAGTCAGCCCCGACTTGCTTTCCTAATTCGATTGCCATTGCAAATGCCGCAACCTCCTCTGGGTTTGGATAAGAAAGAGTTGGAAAAGCACCATCTTGTACCGACTGTTCCTCTACAAGATGCACTTCTTTAAATCCAAATTGTTTTAAACCTTCTACAACTGGAACTAACCCCGTACCGTGTAAAGGTGTATACACAAGCTTCATATTATAATCAATTGCATCATTCTCTTTTAAAGTTAATAAATTACGCATGAATTTTTCATCAAAATCTTCCAAAATCCAATGAAGTAATCCATTTTGGTCAATTGCTTTTACATCCTGAACATCAATTGCAAAAATATCATCAATTTGATTCATATGTTCGATAATGGCATTGGCAGCTGCTGGTACAAGCTGCGCCCCGTCTTCCCCATACACTTTAAAGCCATTGTATTGCTTAGGATTATGGCTAGCGGTGATGACAACACCCGCAAAAGCATTTAATTCACGCACAGTAAACGACAATTGCGGTGTTGGACGAGATTCTTTATATATATATGATTTAATACCATGTGATGCTAGAACACGCGCTGTTTCTACTGCAAACTCATAAGAGAAGTGGCGTGTATCATAGGCAATAGCAACTCCACGTTCTTTAGCCATCTTTCCATTTGAGGCCACATAACGAGCTAAACCTTCAGCAACACGACGAATTGTATAAATGTTCATACGGTTCGTACCTGCACCAAGTAAACCACGCATACCGCCCGTACCAAATGCTACGTATTGATAAAAACGATCTTCGATTGCCTTTTGGTCACTAACAATTGCCGAAAGTTCGTCTGCTAAATACTCTGGTAAGTTTTGTTGCTGCCATTTATTAAATAATTCTAAACTCATCTCGTTATTCATTCTCCTTCAAAAGCTCCAGCATTTTACGTTTATAGGCTTCTACACCTGGTTGATCAAATGGATTTACTTCTAATAAACATGCACTCATCGCACAAGCTTTCATAAAGAAATAAATTAAATAACCTAAATGGTATTCGTCAAGTTTTGGCAATTCTAATTGAATAACCGGAACGCCACCTTCGGCATGGGCAAGTGCTGTACCTTGTTTAGAAATTGCATTAATTTCGTTGAATGTACGCTTCGACAAATAGTTCAAGCCATCTTCATCACGCGCATCAAACGGTACATGCAGGTCACCTTCTATTTCGTGGAAATGAAGTAACGTTTCAAACATAATCGGACTACCATCTTGAATAAATTGCCCGATTGAATGTAAGTCCGTTGAAAAATTAACGGTTGAAGGGTATAAACCTTTCTTGTCCTTCCCTTCACTTTCACCAAATAGTTGCTTCCACCATTCATGGAATTTGTTTAATCCTGGCTCAAATGAAGCAAGCAGTTCAATTGAATAGCCTTGCTCATATAGCATATGACGCATTACTGCATATTTGTATGCATCATTATTTGCCAAATCGGATACTGAAAGTTCTTCAGTTGCACGTTTTGCACCCGCCATTAAAGCACGAATATCTACACCTGCAACCGCAACAGGCAATAACCCTACTGGCGTTAGCACCGAATAACGACCACCAATCGTTGATGGAATAACAAATTGACGATAACCCTCTTTATCTGCAATTCCTTTTAAAATGCCCTTTTCTGCATCTGTTGTTACAATAATGCGCTCTGCAGCTTTTGCTCCATAACGCCCTTCCATATAAAGGCGCATTACACGAAAAGCAAGCGCTGGTTCCATCGTGCCACCTGATTTTGAAATGACGTTCACATACACTTGCTTTTTGTCTAAATGAGTAAGCAGTTCTTTAATATAAGCCCCACTCATGTTAAGTCCAACATAAACTACTTCAATACCATGTTCAGCTAAGCCAAAGTATGGTTTCAATGCTTCTTGAATCGCACGCGCACCTAAAAACGAGCCCCCTACACCAACTACAACGAGAACATCTGCACAGGCACGAATTTCGGTTGCAACACGTTCGACGGATGTAAGCAACGCATTATTATCTTGTACAGGCAAATCAAGCCAACCTGTCAGTTCGAATTGAGGCAGGCTATTGTGAATAGCTTGTACTTGATTTTTATATTTTAAAATGTCACTTTCTTCAAGAGAACAATTTAGTAATGTCGTTTTGACAATTTCTTTAATCATTATATAGTCTCCAATTTTAGTAGATTTAGATAGGTCTATTATGACATAAGAAAAAAAGAAAACCAACTTGTAACATTGTACAGGTTGGTTTTCAATAATAGTTTATGCATCTGGTGCGTGACAATCTTGCACCTCTTTAAAGAAATAATAAAAATACCCGCTAAAATGACAGGTGCTAGCACAGTAAACTTAAGCGAAGTAAAACCCCGCTATTGCAAACCGGACGAACCGATTTTTCCCTTAAAAAACATGATACATTAATTAACTATTGTTTGTGCACCCGGTGCGTGAGATGGTTATTGATCTGATTTTAGTGCATTGATTTCTTCCATTGTTAACTGTGTAGACTGTCTAATAACTTCGTCAGATATACTTTGTGCAATTCATATTTTTGCGGTTTCAATTGCTTGCGCCTTTTTACCTTCTTCTCTTCCTTTTTCAATCCCTTTATATTCCGCGTAATCCAGCTTTGCTTCTTCATCGATTATTCGCCGCCCAGTTCTTGGTTGACGAACATCACTTCTTTGATTGTATTGCGTACAGTCCGTGAGATTCGCAGTATTAATTAATATACCGTCTCACTTCGTCTAATTTATCGAATTTATAACTGTTCATCACTAATATCTTCAAACTATCGATATCAGCTTGATAAATAGCTTCTTTCATCTCTTTTGGTAATGCACCAAATTTATCCGTTAACTGCAATATTGCCACTTCGGATAAAGCCTTCGCTCCACCTATTTCCATGCCTTTTTCCATGCCTTTTTTCATGCCCTTTTCCATGCCTTTTTCTAAACCAATTTCCATACCTTCTTGTCGTAAAATATCTGCTAATGTCATAACCACTTCACTCCCTTTAGGTTGCGTTGTTTCGATTTCACGGATTATTTGTGCCATTTCCTTTTTCGTAAAGTCCTTGGCGACGGTAAAAATATAGCGCAGCACGGTTTCTAAATAACCGACCGCTGTTTGCTGATTTTCTAGTTCATTCAAATAGTAAATCGATCGGAAAATGGCATCATTTCGCTTCCCAGCGTCTTCCGATTTTAAGTCACGGAACAACGTCAATACAATTTTAAGTTGCGCTGTGCCCTTTATTTCTTCATCCGAAAAGCCAGAAACGTCAAATAGTAAAAATTCAAAATTTGGCACATAGATTTTTAACGGTTCGGGTAACTGATCGTACCCATTTAAAAGTTCTCCTAAATTCGACGGAATGCCCCAACTTTGTTGCCCATGATAAATAACGAGCGGAATAATAATCGGCAGCTCTTTTGCCTGCTCCTTATCCCGCTTTGCTTCCCAAATTTCCACCATATAACGCAGCAGCTGAAAAGCAATCCCTTTAGCTGGATAACTTTTGTGCTCAAATAGCAAATAAAGATAGCCTTCTTGTTGGCAAATATCCACCTTAAATAATAAATCCGAAAAATTTTCTTCTAACTCTTTGTTAATGAAGCTGTCTTTTTGTGGCTCCAATGTGTTAACATCCATTATATTTAGAAGCTGCTCCGGTAAGTAATTCGTAATAAAGTCCTTAGCCGTTTCAACGTTTCCCAATGTTTCTTTGAAAAATTTGTCATGCGGATTTTGGATTTCCATTCATCGCTCATCACCTCTCGCATCTAAATTGTTTCTTCTATTATACATCGCCGCTTTGCTTGATGCCAATGTGGACTATAAATAAAGCCCTGTGCAAGATTGCTGGTACACAGGGCTTTTCGGATTTTATGTTTAGGAATGCATTTCCACAAATTGTAATTAATTGCCATAATTGTTTGTTCACCCAGTGCGTGAAATTCCACCGAGTGCGTGAGATTAGACGTTCAGATTGTTTCATAAAAAACCTCCAATTTCATTTATTTTCATGATTGTCTCATGTCTAATAAATTCGTTGAAGGTGTGTTATATTTGGCGCTTACTTTTATGCCAACAACTTTTAAATCGTGAATTCAGCTATTCACGAAAATTGAGATACAACTTAATTTAAACTAAGTGCCAAATGAGGAAGAAAGACCTAAAATTGCATTTATTAATAAATAAGTAGTATATCCATTTTGACGAATCACATTTTTTGAGTTAGAAAAAGTAAGGTAGCTTCATAGAGCAATTAAAAATCATTCACGTTATTTAATAAATGACCCTCTTCCATAATCAAATAAAATGTGTACATAGATATTATATAAGTACCTGGTGCATAGAACTATAAAGTTTTTACGATCAAATCGATTACCTTTTGCTGCTCTTCTACCGTCATTTTCGAATCAGAGGGCAAACAAACGCCCGTAGCGAATAAACGTTCACTTACGACACCATCTGCTGCATGAGGATAAAACGTGCAGTCTTCAAATAGCGGCTGCATATGTAATGGCTTCCACACCGGGCGAGATTCGATATTTGCCTCATTTAGCAGATCCATCAATGCATACGGTGAGATACTAATTTTTTTAGGGTCCATTGTCATTGTAGATAACCAGCGATTTGAAAACGTCCCTTCTAATTCTGGCATCATGTCGATTCCATCTATTTCATTAAAAGCAGCCGCATAACGCTCAAAAATCGCACGTTTTTGGGCAACACGCTCATCTAACACCTCTAGCTGACCACGACCAATCCCAGCAACAATATTACTCATACGATAATTATAGCCAACGACACTATGCTGATAGTGCTTCGCCGCATCACGCGCCTGCGTTGCTAGGAATCGAGAGCGAGCAATCAGTGTCTCATCATCCGACACAAGCATCCCGCCGCCAGAAGTTGTGATGATTTTATTACCATTAAATGAATAAATACCAAAATGACCGAATGTACCGCTTTTCCTTCCTTTATATGATGAACCTAGTGATTCGGCTGCATCCTCGATAACAGGTACATCATATTGATTGCAAAGCTGCATAATTTCATCCATACGAGCACTTTGCCCATATAAATTAACAACAATGACCGCTTTCGGAAGTTTACCAGCTGTAGCCGCTTCCTGTAATGCCGTTGCCAATGCCTGTGGAGACATATTCCATGTAGTCGGCTCTGAATCAATAAACACTGGCTTTGCGCCTAAATAAAGAATCGGGTTAGCGCTGGCGATAAATGTCAACGTCGAGCAAAAAACCGTATCGCCCGCTTTAACACCTACTAAATCTAACGCTAAATGAATAGCCCCTGTACCTGAGCTCGTTGCAGATGCAGCCTTCACACCCACATACTCAGCAAGTTCACGTTCAAAACCATCGACATTCGCCCCAAGTGGTGCAATCCAGTTTGTATAGAACGCTTCTTGTATATATTTTTGCTCTGTCCCGCTCATATGTGGAGAAGACAATAAAATTCGTTTTGACATACAAAACCTTCTCTCTTTAAAAATTATTCATGAAACTTAATCGGTTTTGCTGGTGAACCAACAGCTGTACATTTTGCTGGTAAATCTTTTACCACAACAGCCCCTGCACCTACAATTGTCCATTCACCTACTGTAACACCTTGAATAATAGTAGCGTTTGTACCAAAATCCACACCTTCTTCAAATACTACATTCCCTGAAACAGATGAATTCGGTAAAATGGTTGAATAATTTTTAATAGTTACATCATGACCAATTGTACAATTCAAATTAATAATCGTAAAATTTTCAATATCAATATTAACTGTTAAAATATTTCCTTCACAAATAATATTTCCTTGTCCAAGTGTATTAAATCTTGAAATAGTCACTGTTGGGTGAATTAAGTTTGGGAATATCACATTTTCATATTTAGCTAATTTTATCACAATCGCCTTTTTCGCTTTTGGTGATCCAATTCCTAATGCAACATGAATTTCACCTTTTCCTTCTAACCACTCAGCACCACCTAATACAGGTAGTTCATTAACTGTAAGCCCATGATTCTCCTCATTGTCATCTAAAAAACCAAGAACTTCCCATTCATTTGATGCTTTATTAATGTCTTCGATCAAATGAACTACCTCACGTGCAAAACCGCCTGAACCGTAAATTACAATATTCTTCATAGTTACTGACTCCCTCTAAATTTCTCCATGGTTGCTTGCCCTTCTTGACTAATTCCCTCACTGACAAAAACTTTTTTCACTGTCAGTAACAAAATTTTGAAATCCAACCACAATGACCTATTCTCTATATACCACACATCATACTCGAACTTCTGCTCCCATGAAATAGCATTACGACCATTCACCTGTGCCCATCCCGTAATCCCCGGACGTACATCATGACGACGCGCTTGTCTATCATTATATAGCGGCAAATACTCCACAAGCAACGGCCTTGGACCTACAAAACTCATATCGCCCTTTAGGACATTCCATAACTGCGGCAGCTCATCCAAACTCAACTTCCGCATCAATTTCCCAAACGACGTCAAACGCACTTCATCCGGTAACAATTCACCTTGTGCATCGCGTGCGTCCGTCATGGTACGGAACTTATAGACATGAAACACCTCACCACGTAAACCCGGGCGAGATTGCTTAAACAGCACAGGTGAGCCAATTTTCAACCGAATTAGCAATGCCACAATACCAATCACGGGAGACAACACTACTAACACTACAATACTTATCACAACATCTAATAGTCTTTTCATCATTTCGCTCTCAATTCCCCAAATTTTTACAAACGATTTTCCACTTGTTCATTTGTCTAATATTTCCAATACCGAAAATAATAAAACGATGAACGGTGTTTGTCAATATAGTTGTCGCATCAAGCTATTTTATTTCTCTACTAAATTCATATTTAATTCATTCAAATCCCCAATTCAATAGAAGCTAGCGCGCTGTGCTTGCTGTCCTGTTGATGTTCAATGGAAAGAAAATCGCTTTCCATTGAACATCAACAGGGAAAAGGGGGATTTTTTTATTCCTGAGCGACTTCTTTTATCGGATTCAGTGCTACTTGTTGTTGCGCTGACCAATTGCGTGTTTGCACAGCCCAACGCTCTGGATGCTTCTGTTTAGCTTCTTCATACACTTCTTTTCTTTTCTCTAAAATTTCCATATGTTTACCAGTATGGCACTGCACTGGCGTCACAAATTTCAAGGCGCTATGTAAATGCACTTCGTTGTACCAGCGGATAAATTTTAATGCCCAAGCACGTGCTTCCTCTACGGACTTAAACCCTTTTCGTGGGAAATCAGGACGGTATTTCAACGTCCGAAACATCGCTTCTGAATAGGGATTATCGTTACTGACACGTGGTCTTGAATACGAGCTTTGAATGCCCATTTTCTCCAGAAACCCTTGAAAAGTGGAGGCTTTCATCGGGCTGCCATTGTCCGAATGAAGGACGAGTGGCGCACCTTGAATTTTTTCATTCAGTACCGCTTTTTGTACCAGTTGCTCCGCATATTTTGCTTCTTCGGTTTCCCAAACCTCCCAGCCGACAACCTTGCGACTAAATAAATCAATGATTAAATAAAGACGATAAAACATGCCTTTCACAGGTCCTGCTAGCCACGTAATGTCCCATGTCCATACTTGATTCGGTGCCACAGCGAGATGACTTTCTGGTATCCGTTTCGTCGGTTTTTGACTAAAGCCTCGGTGATTTTGCATCTTTTCTTCGCGTAATACACGGTAAAATGTTGATTCTGAAGCGATGTACGTCCCTTGATCGGCTAACTTTGGGACAATTTGTGTTGGTGGTAAATCGGCATATTCATCTTGCTTCACTACGGTTAAAATCTCTGTTCGTTCTTCTTCAGATAGCTTATTTTTCGGTATGGGACGCTTGGCGGTAGGACGTCTATCCAACTGGATTTCACCGTCTTTTACCCAACGTTCATACGTGCGAACACTAATATGCAATTCTTCACATGCCTTTGCCAATCGCGCCCCATTTCGATTCGCTTCTTGAATTAATTCTACTGCGAGTTTGCGATTTGACGGGTCAATCATTCGTCCTCTTCGTCCCCCCAAATCGCTTGGGCCTTTTTTCGAAGGAGTAATAAGGCTGCTGCTTCTGCCAATGCCTTTTCTTTCTTCTGTAAATCTTTCTCCAGCGCCTTTGCCCGTTGCTTTTCTTCCTTTAATTGTCCATTCAACTGCTTCGCTTGATCAAATGCCTGACCATTTGCCTGAAGACAAACTTCTTTCCACGTCTAGATCTGTTCACGATATAAGCCTTTTCGACGACAATATTCCGCTAACTCAGCTTCATTCATCGAGAAGGTTTCCATTACCACTAAAAATTTATCATGGCTGCTCCATTTGTCGCTTGTTTGACCATTGCCAGGTGTTGCACTACCTGTTGCACGTGCTTCCTTGCGCCATTTATATAGGGTGGCTTCTGTAATGCCTGTTTCCTCATTTATTTTCGCTACCGCTTCGTTTTGTGGTGGCATCATGCGTGCAACAACAGCTTGTTTTTGTTCAGCCGTGTAGCGGATACGTTCTCTTTTCATTGTCATTCGTCTCGACCTCCGTGTTTTTACTTTACTATACCACGTAAGCTCGGTACGACATCTATCCTAACAGAGGGGGAGTGCCAGAGCGATAAAGCTCCACCACGGTTTGTTTGAACTCTTGATTGTACTTTTTTTGACTCATGTCGGACACGTCCTCTCGTATAGGTTATTTTACTAACTTAGCGTGAGTATGTCCATGACTCTATATTATATCCAAACTTAGTGTAGCCTATCCACGTATCAATTTCACACTCACAGCAAAAATTTGCTTCATATATCCCTTAAAAAATAAATAATTTAAACCGAGAAAATACACCGAGACTATTACTAGCACAATAAAACCTTTTAATATAAACTCAACAAATCCGTTTATCATCATATATTCCCAAAGTATAAACAATACAACCACCGATGCTATTACATTCAAAATACACATTCGAATTATGGATTTCATACTTGTATATAGTATATTTCTATACGTATATCGAATTTCTAAGTATGCTAACACCAAATTTCCAAGAATCATCGCCATTAAAATACCATATAGCTGATATTGAAACGAGAGTATTAACATAGAAATTAATAAAACAACAGTCGTGATATACTGCATTTTTTTATTTTCTTTAAATGCCCCAACAACTTGCATTAATATTCCACTTGGAATATGGATAATTTCTAGGAATGCTATAATACACAACAAAATAGCAATCTTCATATCCAAATAATTTATATCTGTAACACCATTCGTATATAATTTTACAAAAGGTAAGATTAACAATAAACATACTGTTAATAAAATACTGGATAGGATTACAGTTAACAATTGATACATTAAAAATTTTTCTCTAGCATTATCAAGATTCTTTTTATCTGCTAATAATTGCCCAAATGCATTAAATGGTGCATTAACAAATGCATAAATAAATGTCTTGATTAATGTATAGATCATATGATATACGTTATAAACACTTGTCACCATAGTGCCTAATGAAAATGAAATATACAAGATAGGGGCCGTACCATAGATTAAACTAGTAATCTTAATACTAATGACAGACGGCATTTCTTTTAAAAATTCATAATTTTTTAGTTTGTAGTTAAAATCATATTCAACATATCTCTTTTTAGATATTCTCCAAATCCAAATACTTCTAACTACAAGGAAAAACATAATCCAAAAGCGAACAATCGTAATGTCACTATGCAAATAAATACTTATAATAGCAGCAATTTGCCCTAAAACATTTGTTACTATATTTACCAGAGAAAGTACGTATTCACTTTGAGACACATCGTATAAAGGTTTGTATCTCATTGTAAAGAAAATATACACAACTGTTGGTATGATGGCCATCAAGAATAAAATTAAAATAATATCAGTAGCAACTGTTGTCTTTAAATATTGAGGTAGAAATAGCGAAATTAAAAAAGCAATAACAGCGAGTATGACTGCAATATATCTAAACACATTTTTAGAAGCAGATAGCAATGCGTTTATTGCGCTTTTCTCACCCTCTACGTACGGCTTATACAATTTCGAGTTAATTGCTACACCTAATCCAGCTTCCAATAGTAGCATAACGGTAATTATCTGAGTAATAACGACATTTAATCCATTTATATCTGACCCGTATTCAGTAATCGTGAGTTGTGTTAACCACAGTCCTAATAAAGCCGTAATGGGAAGAGACGCTGCATTTACAATAAAGTTTATTGCCGTTTTTTTTGACCTCATTATTTACTACCTCATCTTTTCCGTCATCTTCCTAGCCACATATTCAGGGGTATATTCAATATAATTTTCTTTCACTACTTCAAAAGGCAATTGTTTCTCTGCATGAGATACAATGAAGTCACATAATGAATTAACCTCATCTTCTGTTAATGTTTGCTCAGTTTCTTTTATTGAATAAGAGTACTCATACGCCCCTAGTATACGCTCGCATAAGTCTCCTTCAAGCGAATAGAAATTCAATATAGGCTTGCCCGTCGCAATATACTCAATAATTTTACTTGGTGCTTGTGTTAAAGTTTTATTACTCAAGTTCAATAACACTTGTGAAGCGGTAGTCATTTTAATAACTTTTTCTTTCCCTTGTCTACCATGTAAAATTATATTTCGGGGATTTCTCTGTTTATACTGATTTACTAAATCCTCACATCCAAACCCCATTATATGTAACTTTACATTTGGTAACTTACTAAATACACATTCAAATATTTCGAGCATCTGTTTAGGATTGCGAATATCCTCATAAAACATACCAGCGTACAAAATATTTATGTCATCTAGTTTCGAAAAATCCAATTCTTTTACTAAATCATTCTTTATAAGATTTGGCATACGAATAGGCGTAATTTTATTGATAAAAACATTTAATTCTGACGAGACAACGGTTGGATACATTTCTTCAGTCACAAAGACATGTTCAGCTTTTTCATACCAATTCATCTCTTTCAATAAATGTTGCTTTTTCAATTCAGTATTTGTCAAATCGTGCGTTGGATTATACGTAAATAAATCCAATTGTAAAATGTAAAAAGGAATATTTTTGGCACTAGAAACTTCCAATGCAGCGTCTAGATTGTCAAAAGGCGCGCCCATCGCCAAAACAAAATCATATGTTTCATTTTCATTGATAATGGCTTTACTTGCATTATTAGCCCAAGCAGTACTGTATAAAAAACCATTTCTCTTTGATAATATGTACATTGGAAATAACATAATTTTTGATAATAAATTTGCTGCTTTACTAAATCTATGTCTCTCTATTTTTCTTGCCCATTCATGTCTAGCAATTAGAGCATTATCTGCCCAATAACTTAATCTTGTTATGCGATAATCATCTTTAACTTCATGTTCAAGAGAATCATTGTCACTTTTCATGCACACTACATGAAGTTCGACTTGCTCTTTCCATTTATCGATTAAATTCCCTAAGCACGCTATACTTCCATTTGATAAAGGGTAATATTCTTTTGATATAATCAATCCTTTTTTCATATTTACTCCTATTTCTTTAATAAATAATGATTAGCTCTCCTTACCTCAAACCACTCGATTTACGTAATCTGTGTACGATAGTTAATTCGCAACACTTTATCACACACATTTGGCATACTATACTCAGATACGTTTCTTCACTTAATTTCGCTACTGATTCATTCTGTGGTGGCATCATACGTGCAACAATCGCCTGCTTTTATTCAGCTGTGTGCCGTACGCGTCCTCTTTATAATTACATTTGTCTGATCTCCGTGTTTTTATTTAAAAAATATCATGTTAGCCCCGTACGACATCTATTCTAACAGAGGGGGCATTCTAAAAATTAAGTCTATATTTACAATGCAAGTCTTTTAGCGCTTTTGACAAATCATTAAAATTTTTATGTAACATTAATGAGTGAACATAGTTTAACCTATACTGATAGAATAACTACACCATTCATCCTTTAAATGGACCATACCTCCCTAGAAATCCGTCTATAGTTCCTTTAATTGAAAATTTAGTCACACTTATTTTTTTATCATGAAATAGGATATTTTTTAGACTATGAATGATGAGAAATATAGTTTTTTTGAAACAAAAATAGAAATTACTAGTAAAATATTGCTTGCAAATAAAAATGTGATTTCTAAAAATATAATAATTTCTCAAAGGAGAATGCAATGATATATCCATCAGATTTTTACCAAGAATCTTCAAAGAATATTTCTCTCCTAAACTATGAAATAATAAAGCGCTATTTACCTGATAAATCTTCAAACCTGCATTTGAAACCCTTAAAGAAAAGTCAAAATCTACACTATCAATAAAAAGCTTTTCCTCATACCCCCCTATTTCAGTAAAAACAGTGGCTCTAACTAAGTTTCCAGATGTAATTGGTACTTTGACTAGAGTAACTGATTTTTCGATTATAGGTACCTGGGTTGACAAACAAATTTTAGGACAAACTATTCCTATTTCACCATTCGTATCTTTAGCATATATATCCATCATATTTTTTATCATATTTTCGCTAGCCTGAGAGTCTTGATCTAATGTTAAAATGAACTTAAATTCTTCTTCAAGAGCTAAATTAACACCAATATTAAGTGCTTTTGCAATACCTAGATTATCTTCTAATTCAATAAAAATTAAATTTTTTCTAGACTTTAATTCCTTTATTTCTTGATAACTATAATTAGAATAATTATCAATCACATATACTTTAGCTACTTGATCATAAATATGATTAATGGTATTTTTTAAACTTATATAATCTTTATAAGACACTATTACACAACAGACTTTATTATCAATTTTCATCATATATCATAATACCTTTCTACTTCGAACTTGTTAATATCCAGAAATTCTAAAATTAGAAATTATAAAATATAGTAATATGATAATTAAAACAAACAAATACTTTAAGGTATATTTTTTATAATTCAAATAAAGCCCCGGTAAAACAAAGACGAATGCCATAAAAATTTCTGAGATTCTCCCTACTACAGCTAAATTTATAAATAAACAATTTATTGTTAACCCTAGGAAATAACTTGTTAAAATAAAACTATACTTTAAACTTCCAGTATAACCTTTTATTAAAATTAATCCCAAAACAAAAAATATAGCAATTCTGAGACTAGAACCGATACCATTAACTATATTCTCCTCGCCAATATAAGGGAAAAATCTCTCATATATTATCGGAATACCTTTAACAATGGTGAATATAAATTCTATAAAAATATTAGTAATTCCTAAAAAATAAAATAATGGTATATACATTAACCAAACGTAATATATAACCTTTTTTAGTTTTATGTTCAAAATTAAAAAGGGCATAATTATCAATATTATTATAATTGCATCATGACAATTTAAAGCAATTAAAAATAATAATATAGATTTTTTATAATTAACTTTATAATATGCTAGTGCCAAAAATAAAAAGGAGAATGCCAACCCAGCCCTCAAAGTTATAAAATTAAAAACATATCCAAATGTAAATACGTATAAAACTAATGGAACAACATATTTTATAGATCTTTGAATATATAGAGTTCCATTTACTTCATACTTATAAAATATTCTAATACCTTTATATATTAAAGTTAAATTTAAAAGAGTGATTATAAAAAAGAATACTTGGTGATTATTACCTCCTATTAATTTTATAATAGTTGCTAGCGTAACAAAACCTGGTTCAAAATAAGTAAGGTTCATATTTTGGATTAAATTATTTCCTAAAGCATTATAAAACTCTTTATACGCTATAGTATCAGGTATATCTTCACTTCTATAAGTTGCAAGTAATGCAACAGCAAAAATATATATATATGCTATTATCTTATTATTTATTTTTACTTTTAATGAAATTAAAAATAAAAATAGGCTAAAACATACTAATATAAAAAAAATTATCATTTCTCCACCGTCTACTCTTAATTTTAGTAGTTAAAATATCACTTTTTTTAATCCCCTATATTTTACTCCACCACTCACGATTCGCCAAATACCACTCAATCGTCTCAACAATTCCTGTATCAAACGTATACTGTGGCTTCCAACCCAATTCCGTCTCTAGCTTCGTTGGATCAATTGCATAACGACGGTCATGACCTAATCGATCATCTACATGTTTAATTAAATCCTTCGACACCTTTAAATAGTCGACGATTAAATGAACGATTTCATTATTTGTACGCTCATTATGACCACCTACATTGTACACCTCGCCTGACTTACCTTTGTGAATCACTAAGTCAATGGCTGCACAATGATCTTTTACATGTAACCAGTCACGCACGTTTTTGCCATCACCATAAATCGGTAACTCTTTGCCTTCAAGTGCATTCGTTACCATTAAAGGAATTAGCTTTTCTGGGAAATGATATGGACCATAGTTATTTGAACAGCGTGTAATATTCACATTCATACCAAACGTTTCTGCATACGCAAGCACTAACATATCTGCGCCAGCCTTACTTGCTGAATATGGGCTATTTGGTGCTAACGGCGTTGTCTCTGTGAAATAGCCTGTTTCACCTAAGCTTCCATATACTTCGTCAGTCGATACTTGTACATATTTTTCAATATTATTCGCTTTCGCTACGTCCAGTAAGTTCTGTGTGCCTAACACATTCGTTTTCACGAATACACCTGGATCTGTAATACTACGGTCTACATGTGATTCTGCCGCAAAGTTTACAATCACATCGATTTTATGTGTTTTAACTAAATAGTCTACTAGCTCATAGTTGCCAATATCGCCACGTACAAATGTATAACGTTCATTATTTTCTACGTCTTTTAAATTATCAAGATTACCAGCATATGTTAATAAGTCTAAATTAATAATTTGATAATCTTGATGCTGCTCAAGCATATAATGTACGAAATTACTGCCGATGAAACCAGCACCACCGGTAATTAAAATATTTTTAGTCATGTTATTGTAGCTCCTTTAAATATCGTGATAATGCATCCTGCCATGTTGGTAATGCTGAAAACACTTCAGCTAATTTTGATTTATCCATTTTTGAATTAGCTGGTCGTTTAGCCTTTGTCGGATACTCTGCTGTTGTAATTGCTTTTACAGCAGTCGCTTTACCTGCCTCATTAAATATAGCTTCCGCAAACTGTGCCCAACTGCAAAAGCCTTCATTTGAAGCATGATAAATTCCGTACCTTTCTGTCTGTACCATGTCAAGTAGCACTTTAGCTAAGTCAACCGTATACGTTGGGGAGCCTAACTGATCTCCTACCACTGACACCGTTTCATAGCTCTCTGCTAAACGTAGCATCGTCTTCACAAAATTATGCCCATTCTTCCCGAAAACCCATGAAATACGCACGATAAAATACTTTTCAAGCAGTTGTTGCACTACTTTTTCACCTTGTAGCTTCGTTTCACCGTAATAGCCAATCGGATTTGTCTTATCTGTTTCCTTGAAAGGCTGATTACCTTGTCCATCAAATACATAATCTGTGCTAATATAAACGAACTTCGCATGATGCTTAGCTGCTGCCTCAGCTAAATATTTCGTCCCGTTCACATTAACGTTGTAGCAAGTATCACGGTCTTCCTCTGCTTTATCCACAGCTGTATACGCTGCACAATGAATAATGACATTAGGCTTCACTGAGGCTATGCAATTCTTAACCGCCTGCTCATCTGTAATGTCTAATTCCTTAGAAGAGGTACCAACAATATCGATACCTCGTTTCTTAGCTTCTTTTAAAACATCATATCCTAACTGCCCACTAATCCCCGTTACAAAGATTTTCATTTTGTCTCACCGTATACAAAATTATTATCCATTTCAGCAAATGAAACAGCCTTTTCATCCTTTGCAGATAGTATGGGTGACGTCGAAATTTGCCAATCAATGGCTAATGTTTCATCGTTCCACTTTACACTTCGATCGCAGTCAGCAGCATAATATTCATCTACTTTGTACTGTACTTCACAATTTTCTGTCAGTGTATAAAAACCATGTAAAAAGCCTTTTGGGACAAGTAATTGTTTTTTATTTTCAGCAGTAAGCTCAAAGGCTTCCCATTTGCCATATGTAGGTGAACCTTTTCGTACATCGACAATTACATCTAAAATGGCGCCGCGTGTACAACGTACTAACTTTGTTTGTGCTTTTGGCTCTAACTGGTAATGTAGACCACGTAACGTACCCTTTGTTTCCGATAATGAATGATTATCCTGTACAAACTCGATATCGATACCGATTTTTTGGAATGATTCCTTATTGTATGATTCCATAAAGAAGCCTCGGTGATCTCCGAAAACAGCTGCTTCGATAATGTAAGCATCCTGTAATGTTGTTTCAATTTTTTTCATTACGCTCGCTCCTACAGTTTATAAATTGGCTGGTTGCCATTTGCTAATCTGATTAAATATTGACCATATTGATTTTTTTTCAATGGCTCTGCTAATTCTAATAATTGCTCTTTTGTAATATAGCCCTTTACATAAGCAATTTCCTCTAAACAGGCAATTTTTAAGCTTTGACGTTTTTCTACCGTTTCTATAAACTGCGACGCCTCTAATAATGATTCATGCGTCCCTGAATCAAACCATGAAAAACCGCGTCCTAAAATTTCAACGTGTAAGTCACCTTGTTCTAGGTAGACTTTATTTACATCTGTAATTTCAAGCTCACCACGATCAGAAGGTTGAATATTTTTTGCAATTTCAACGACACGGTTATCATAAAAATATAACCCGGTTACAGCATAGTTTGATTTTGGCTGTGCCGGCTTTTCCTCAATTGATTTTGCAACACCATTTTCATTGAACTCTACTACACCAAATCGTTCCGGGTCATTAACATAATAACCAAATACCGTTGCGCCTTCTTCACGTGAGACAGCATTTTGTAATAACTTCGTTAAACCGTGTCCATAATATAAATTATCGCCTAAAATTAAAGCGACCGAGTCATCACCAATGAATTGTTCACCGATAATAAACGCTTGCGCTAAACCATCTGGAGAAGGTTGTACTGCATACTCTAATTTGATACCTAGGTTCGACCCATCTCCTAGTAACTGCTCATAACGTGGTAAATCCTCTGGTGTTGAAATAATTAAAATCTCTTTAATCCCAGCTAACATTAAAACTGATAGTGGATAATAGATCATCGGTTTATCGTAAATTGGTAGTAATTGTTTTGATACTACTTTTGTTAATGGGTAAAGGCGTGTGCCGCTACCACCTGCTAGGATAATACCTTTTGTCATCATTTCACCTCTAACTTTAAGAAAATAGTTTTTCTTCCTTCATAATCAATTCATCCCATAAAAATTCTTCTTTTATATTATTAACCTCTTTTTTCATCAATAATATTTGTTTTTTATTCAAACTTAAAATTACTTCATCCCATTTGTTAAAATCTTCAAATATCGCTGTTTCTCTATTCTTAAAATAAATCATTGTTTCATCCAATTTAGTAGATATAAACGGTATACCAGACGTTATATAAGTAGAGGCCTTAGTAGGATAACATAAATTATAGTATAATCTATCTTCTGCATAAGGTATTACTCCCATATCACATAAAGACATTATTTTCATTGCCTCTTGTTCCTCATAAGCACCTAAATAAAATACATTTTGAATAGACATTGTATTATTATTTATCCATTCTCCACCTGATCCTAATAAATATAACTCTACCTCCAAAACCCTAGAAAAAAGCTCTAATAACTCTTCAATCTGCCTTCCTTTATTTAAAGTACCAGCATAAACAAACTTCAATTTTTCATTTTTATTAATTGGAGAAGTGAATTCATTTGGAATTTTCCTGACTATGTCTCCCCCATTAATAATCGTAAAACAAAGATTTTTATCAATATTATATTTCCTGATGGCATACTGTCTCATCTTTTTAGAAGCAAAAATATATTGGACATCATTTAAATTGAATAAAACCTCTCGTTCCAGTAAATCGTATTTTTCAGTAATTGAATTTAATTCTAAATCAATGGATTGTTCATAGTTCAAATCATTAATTTCTATTATAAGTTGATTTTGTTTTGCTGCCCTATTTAAGATCAAATTTAAGATTTTAGCATAAAAGTGATACTGTACTAAATGTAATTTATATATACCTTGAGTAAGTGTATTTCCATTTATCACCACTTTATTGTTCTTAGAAAACAAAAATAGCCATGAGACTCTCACTAAAGAACACAATCTGTTTAAAATCCCTCTAGGGAAAACATTCAAAATTTTATACTCTTTATTTTTCAAAAACTTATAAAAGGCTTTATTTCTCGAATTTCCACCTTCATACGTATTTGAAGAAAGTAATGTTATCAATATTTTAATAGCTATATCATTCCTTTAACTGTTACCTATAAAATTCATTTACTATATACTGTAAGGACTCTTTAATATATTTTGCTCTTTTCTCCACACCTAATAATCCAGTTACAGAGTTCTCAAAATGTATTAATTTTAAACAATTATCATAAAAACATTTTTTGTTATGCTTTCTAATACTTTCAGCAATAAATGCTTCTTCACTATATAAAAAAGCTCCGTACTTTTCTGTACTCAACGATTTCATAAATTTAGGATTTAAAATAAAAAAGCAACCATGAGCCGAATAAACGAATTGGCTTTCCTTTTCTAAAGTATTTTTATTTCTTGCTTTAAACGTGGCTAACTTAGCATATACATATGCAAAATATTTATTGCTATGGATTTTTATTATGCGATTCAACTTTTCTAAACTATGTCTTTCAAGATATTGTGGATTTTGAAAAGTTTGAGTGGTAGGTGAATAAATAGAAGGAGCTATACACCAAATATCTTCACTATATTTATTAACATATAGTTTCTCAAAAAATTTCTCATCTTCAATTAAAATATCGGTATTACTAACAACGCTCCATTTTATATCACTTTTTATTTCACATTCTAAAAATTTTTCGTATCCATAAAAACATCCATTTAGGTACCCCAGATTCTCATCTGGTATATACACTTTTATGTTTAAATTAATTTTTGAGAGCTCATCTTCTAAATTAAATTCAACATTTTCAGTTGATTTATTATTAACCACCACTAACCTTAAATTTTCCGCTATAGTTTGTTTGGTTAGCATTTTTGCGTACTCTATAACTTCCTGTTCATTTGCATAATTAATAACCGTTATTACTATACTACTCATTTTTACTCCACACCACTCGCTTAACATAATCCGTATAACTCAAAATAATTCTCAAAACCTTGTCACTAACATTCGGCATCGAGTAATCGGCTACTAAACGCAAAATATTCAACTGCTGTGTTTCTAATACCGTTAAGCCCTGCATAACCCGCTCTACACCAAGACCAACCATCATAACAGCTGCCTCTTCCATCGCCTCTGGACGCTCGTGAGCTTCACGAATATTGAGTGCACGGAACCCTAAAATTGAAGACTCTTCACTAATAGTTCCACTATCACTTAAAACCGCCTTCGCTTTTACTTGCAACTTATTATAATCATTAAATCCTAATGGCTTTAATGTTCGTACTAATGGATTAAAAACAATGCCTTTTTCCTCAATCATCTTACGCGTACGCGGGTGTGCGCTAACAATAACTGGAAAACCATATTTCTCTGCAATCGTATTTAACGATTCCACTAGATTAAAGAAATTGCGTTCCGAGCTAATGTTTTCCTCACGGTGCGCTGATACGAGGAAATATTTGCCTTCCGCTAAATCTAGTCTTTCCAACACATCTGATTTTGCAATATCCTCTTTACGTGAATTTAATACCTCAAACATCGGACTACCTGTTTTAATAATACGGTCTGCTGGCAAGCCTTCGCGTAATAAATATTCACGTGCAATATCACTATACGTCAGATTAATATCTGCTGTATGATCTACAATTTTTCGATTTGTTTCCTCTGGTACGCGTTGGTCAAAGCATCGGTTTCCGGCCTCCATATGAAAAATTGGAATTTGACGACGTTTGGCTGCAATGGCACATAAACAGCTATTCGTATCGCCTAATACTAAAAAGGCATCTGGTTGTACTTCTGCTAAAATGGGATCAATTTTAATTAAAATATTGCCGACAGTTTCAATAGCTGTACCTGTTGCAGCATTTAAAAAATAGTCTGGTTTTCTCAAATTAAAATCATTGAAAAAGACTTCATTTAATTCATAATCATAGTTTTGCCCTGTGTGTACTAAAATATGTTCAATCGCTTCTGATTGCTCTAATTTATGGATAACTGCTGACAGACGAATAATTTCTGGTCTTGTCCCTACAACCGTCATCACCTTTAGTTTTTTCATGTTATACCTCCAAAAACATCGTATCTGGACGCTCTGGGTCGTACAGCTCGTTCACCCACATCACAGTTACCATATCTGTTTCACCTAAATTTTCGATATTATGTGTGTAGCCAACTGGAATGTCAACTACCTCAAGTTTTTCACCACTTACAAAATATTCGATTACTTCTTGTGAGCCAATTTTACGAAAACGAATGACACCTTGACCGCTTACAACTAAAAATTTCTCGTTTTTTGTATGATGCCAGTGATTGCCCTTCGTAATCCCAGGCTTCGATACATTAATAGAAACCTGACCACGATCTGCCGTGCGAATGAATTCTGTAAACGAACCACGCTGATCGACATTCATCTTTAATGGATAGCTAAATTGGTCCTCTGGTAAATAGCTTAAATACGTACTATATAATGCCTTCGTAAATGAATCCGTCATCGTTGGAATCGCTCGTTCCTCGCGGCTACGTTTAAATGAATGCAGTAGCTCTACAATGTCACCCAGTTGCTTAGTATGCACCGCTGGAATTTCACAAAAAGCGTCTACACGATTTACTTTACCATTTAGTACATTCACAAATTCCTCAATAACATCATCAATATACACTAAGTTCATCGAAACAGATGAATCATTTACCGTAATGTCTAACTCACGACTAATGTTATAACAAAACGTTGCAATAGCACTATTGTAATTCGGCTTGCACCATTTCCCAAAAACATTGGGTAGTCTGTAAATATAGACATTTGCACCTGTATTAGCTGCATAATCACGAACAGCCTCTTCCCCTGCTCGCTTACTCGCACCGTACGCATTGTCACGCTCCGCTTGTGTAGAAGATGTTACTAATACCGGACAAGTAGGATTATATTGCTTTAAAATCCCAACTATCTTACCAGTAAAATCGCGATTACCTACCATAAACTCCCCTTCATTTAGCGGGCGATTAATGCCTGCTAAGTGATAGACGAATGTCGCTTGCTGTAACGCATTTTCCAATTGTTCTTCTGTCGTTTCACGGGTAATTTGAACAATTTGGTTATAACCCTTTGCCTGTAAATCAGCCACTAAGTTTTTGCCAATAAAGCCATTTGCACCTGTAATTACAATTGTCATTTTGCTCTCCAAGCCTCCAGCTCACTGCGAACATAATCTAACTCTAATAATTTTTCCTTCACTTCTTCAATCGTTAGGCGGTACGTGTTATGTGAGTTATATTCTTCTGCAGCCGATAAATTTTTATCGCCCTGTTCGAAAAACTTACCATAGTTTAAATCACGCGTGTCAGCTGGTACACGGTAAAATCCAGTCATATCTTCAGCAACCACATATTCTTCTCGTGTTAATAATGTCTCGTACAACTTTTCACCGTGACGTGTTCCAATCACACGGACCTTATTGTCCACTTCAAATAGCTCAAGTAACGCTTTTGCCAAATCTTCTATCGTCGAAGCAGGTGATTTTTGTACCATAATATCACCTGCTTTTGCGTTTTCAAATGCAAATATTACTAGTTCTACAGCTTCTTCCAAGCTCATTAAATAGCGTGTCATTTCTGGATCTGTCACCGTAAGTGGCTCACCGTTTTTAATTTGTTCAATGAATAGTGGGATAACGGATCCCCGTGATGCCATAACATTCCCGTAGCGTGTTCCACAAATAAGTGTCTTGTCAGGATTCACCGTACGGGCTTTCGCCACGAAAACCTTTTCCATCATTGCTTTAGAAATACCCATAGCGTTAATTGGATAAGCCGCTTTATCAGTTGATAGGCAAATTACCTTTTTTACACCTGCTTCGATTGAGGCATTTACTACGTTTTCAGTTCCAATAACGTTCGTCTTTACTGCTTCCATCGGGAAAAATTCACAAGAAGGTACTTGTTTGAGTGCTGCTGCATGGAACACATAATCTACGTCATGTAATGCATTTTTAACACTATTAATGTCGCGTACGTCACCAATATAAAACTTAAGCTTATCGTTTTGATATTTTTTACGCATATCATCCTGCTTTTTCTCATCACGAGAAAAAATGCGAATTTCCTTTATATCTGTATGTAAAAAACGTGTCATAACAGCATTTCCGAAAGAACCTGTTCCACCTGTAATGAGTAATGTTTTATTTTTGAACATATGATTACCTCTTATAATTTATTTAAAATGCTTCATAATAATGTCATATGAATGCTGAACCGTATAATTCTCTTCTAAATATTGTCTCGCATTCTCCCCTATTTGCTTACGAAGTTGTCGATTTTTGAACATATGTAACCCCTTATTAAAGTCCCCTACTTGTCGACTTTCACACCAATAACCAAATTGTCCTTCTTCAATTATTCTTCCAATATCCGTATTGACATCTGTTGCAGCTAATACTGGCATAGATGCTTGCATATATGAAAGTAATCTTGATGGGAAATTCGGTATTGTAAACCGATTATCTAAAAAAATTAAACCAACATCACAAGAGTTTGCTAATAACTCATAATCATTTTTAGGTAGCTGTGAGAATAATTGCGCATTTTTAGGTTTTTCTGTTTCAAAAAACGAGGATAACTTTTTATACTCCGTACCAGAGCCTGCAATAACGAAATAAATATCCAGATCTGTTACATTTGCTTTTAAACAATCGATTAAGAAATCGATTCCCTGTGGTTTCCCAAGATTTCCACCATAAATAAAAACAATCTTATCTACTGGAATATTGTATTTTTCTCTAATTGCTTTTTTCGTAGAATCCTCTATTTGTATTGACATAGGTTCTATACTATTTGGACAAACTTCTACGATATTAGCATCAATTTCAGGATTATGTTGTACCACAAAATCTACATTTGCAGGTGACATACAACCGATATAATCAGAGTTTGAATATAACTTCTTTTCCTTGTAAGTAAAGTATTTATTAAAAACACTTTTTTCGCTGAACATTCCTAAATCAACTGCATTTTGCGGGAAGATATCCTTTAATAATAAATAGGATTTTGCTTGATCACGTTTTTTTATGTACGTAATTACCTTTTCAAACGTAATAGGGGGCGTAGAGTAAAGTACTAAATCAAATTTAATGTCAGAAAAATATTTTTGTATAGCTTTTAAAAACTGTCCCTCTATTCTTAATGTTGCAACCCCCTTTTCAATAAGGTTTGTTTTCGTCAAATTACCAATCTTTACCCTTAAGAAAGTAACACCTTTTTCTTTTATAAGCTCTGTTTCCTGATTTAGCCTTTTTTCTCTAGGATTAGCTACAAATACACTATGGCCTTCATCTCTAAATTTTCTTATTAAATCTGTATACAGTCCTCTC
This sequence comes from Metasolibacillus sp. FSL H7-0170, assembly GCF_038593115.1. Taxonomy (NCBI): domain Bacteria; kingdom Bacillati; phylum Bacillota; class Bacilli; order Caryophanales; family Caryophanaceae; genus Metasolibacillus; species Metasolibacillus sp. FSL H7-0170. Next base: position 1,847,230 of record NZ_CP151964.1, read on the forward strand.
TCCTCTACATCGTTTAATGTCCCGATTGTTAAGAATAATATATTCATGTGTACCTTCCTATTCTCCTAAAACTTCATCAATACTACAAAGCATACACTATAAATTTCGAATATTTTTTTTGAATCAAATAAATGCTTCTTGAATGTATTTTTGTTCAGTTACTCACACATGAAGTGTTGATATTGCTAGTAAATTTACCACGAAATTTATTATTATTTCCATCGATTTCTCTTCAACAATCAACACTCGCCTGTATTTTATAATATTTATTATTCGCAACATCAACTACTATTGATTTCACTAAATTAGAATCTAGTTCCGATATCGTTTTCAAAAGTAAGCACAATTCTTCATTTCCAAGTGTATTCGCCTTGCCAACATGAATTTTAGGATACACATTCTCCTCCTGAATCTCCTCAGGGTTTAAAAGTTCCTCATACATCTTCTCACCAGGACGAATACCTGTAAACTCAATCTGAATCTCATCTTCCGTAAACCCAGAAAGTCGAATCACATTCTTCGCTAAATCCACAATTTTTACTGGCTCGCCCATATCTAACACAAACACTTCGCCACCTTTAGCTAATGCACCCGCCTGCAAAACGAGTCGACTTGCTTCTGGAATTGTCATGAAGTAACGCGTCATATCTGGATGAGTTACCGTTACTGGACCACCCGCTGCGATTTGGGCTGTAAAACGTGGAACTACTGAACCACGCGAGCCGAGTACATTACCAAATCTAACTGCCGCAAAGTTCGTTTTGCTTCGTGACGCTAAATCTTGCACAACCATTTCCGCGATTCGTTTTGTAGCACCCATTACATTCGGTGGGTTAACCGCTTTGTCTGTCGAAATCATAACAAAACGTTTCACACCATACGTATGAGCTGCCTCTGCAATATTTTTAGTACCAAAAATATTATTTTTTACTGCTTCACGGGGATTATACTCCATTAGCGGGACATGCTTGTGGGCCGCGGCATGATAAATAACATGCGGCTTATACTGCTCGACTATCTCAAAAATGCGTTCTCGATCTTGAATATCTGCAATTATTGGAATGATAACCGAATCGCTTTCAATTTTTTCTTGAAGTTCCATACTAATATTGTAAATTGAGTTTTCACCATGTCCTAATAGGAGTAGTTTTTTCGGTTGGAACTTCATCACTTGACGACAAATCTCAGAACCAATTGAGCCACCTGCACCTGTTACTAAAATGACTTTATCGGTCAATTTTTCCGAAATGGCAATTATATCTAGCTTTACTTCTTCACGACCGAGCAAATCATTAATATCGACATCTCTCAGCTCATTAACAGAAACTTTACCCGTCATGACATCTTCAATTTTTGGCATGATTTTAATTTTTACATTTGCTGTTGCGCATTTATCATAAATCGTTTTGATGCCTGCTTTTGAAAGCGAAGGGATGGCAATAATAATTTCATCAATTTGCTTTTTTTCTACGATTTTCGCAATATCGTCTATTGTTCCCCAAACAGGTAAGCCCATTATATTTAAATGCTTTTTATTAACATCGTCATCGACAAAGCCAACTGCCTGTATGTCTTTTTCACTTGTATTTTGAAGATTCTTTGCAAGCATTGAGCCACCTTGTCCTGCTCCGACAATTAATACACGCTTAATATTAGTAGGATTTTTAAAAGATTCCTTATCGTGTAACAACCTTAATAAAAACCTTGAACCTCCAATCATAATAATATGCAACAGCCATGTTACTGCCATCACTCGAAAGTAAATATCATTATTAATAAGTTGCTGTAAAATACTTGCTGAAATTACAGAAATCGTTACCGCATATGCAATAGTTAATAACTCACGAACAGACGCAACACTCCACACTCTCGTATAAAGCTTATAAAAATACGCGGCGATGTGATGACTTATTAACAAAGTAATCGCACTCAGTACAATTACTTTATCTGAATAAACATTTAATGTAGGGTGTAGTAGCCAATAACTCATAAAAATTGCAGAGAGAACAATACATGAGTCCATTATAAAAAATATGATATATCTTAACTTATAACTCATTTTTTGTTACCTCTTTCATTTTACTTTGTAGCAGATGCTTTCCAGTAAGAACGGAAAAATACTAAACCGATACCAACCATTAACCCTAACACTAATCCAACCGCCAAGTTTAATACTTTATTTGGAGAAGTTGGAGATTCCGCTAAAGTCGGATCAATAATTACACGAATAAATGGATCCGCTTTAAAACTATCTAAACCTGTTTTTACAGATTGATATTTTGCTAATACGGAATGATACTCTCCTGATTTAATATCAATTTGTGCTTTTAGCTGTAATAATTCATTTTGGATTGATCCCGTTACATTTGATAACGCACTTGATTGTTCAGTTGTTAAATTCAATACAAATTGTAATGAAGAAATTGTTTGTAAAATAAGCACTTCTGGTAGTTTATTTTTTGTGATGACATCGTTGTAGCTTGACATTAACTGTTCAATTTCACTAGATAAGCTGTTCGATTCTATTAAATATGTTTCTTCTAATTGATTTAGCGTTTCTTTCATTGAAGAGGTTACTTCACTTTTTGTTTTTTCCATTACGAGCTGTAAATATTTTTGTGCATCCTCTGGGGTATTCGCTGTATATTTCATTTCTACTAAATCTGTATTCGGCTGATTTGATACTGTTAAATTTTCTTTTATAAAATCATCTATACCATTTGCTTTAAAATACTTTTTATTTTGCTCGACATTTTGCATACGTTGCATATACACTGTTGGCGTAAATTCTGTTGCGACGTAATTCGACATGATTCCTGCATCTTGTACACCACTTAAAATTTGTACAACGGCCTTTGATTCATATTGTTCTTCTAATACAAACCAGCTAACAATTCCTGCAAAGAGCAAAGCAATGATTGTACAAATTGCAATTAACCACTTACCCTTTAATAATATATCAATTATTTCTCGCAATTCAATTGTTTCTTCCATTAGTAATCTCCTTGTTGGTAAATGTAAATGTCATCATGATACCCGCTAAAATCCACATAGGTGCCGAAATACTAGGGAGACTGTCATTAAAGAATCCTTGTATTAAATAGGCCGCCCAAGCGATACCCATAATCCATAAAATAGAATTATTATTTTTGTAAACCTCTTTCAATGGTTTCGCTACGGTGAAAAATATTATTCCTATCATGCTCAAAAAGCCAATTACCCCTGTTCCGTATAACCAACCGACATAAAGACTATGTGGTTTGTCTGTTATAATATTGTCATACCAAAAATTGGCGCGTGTTTCGATATTCGTATGAGGAAAATTATACATTAAAGTGTCCATTCCATAACCAAGAAGAGGTCGATTTTTTACAAGTTCAATAGACTTATTCCAAATATAAATTCGTCCCGAAGCAGCACCCGCTTGTCTTGTTGGAAGTTCAGGTAACTCAAACTTTTCTGCCGCATACGCCTTAGACATTAGTTCAACATTATACTTTCCTCTATAAACAGAAACCTCTTCTTTTTTATCTTCATATGGATTTGATTTTATTACAAACCCAATAGACTCCGTCCAAACACGAGTCTCTTTGCTTGCTAGCATATGAAAAATTGGTACACTAGCTAAAATGAAAATTGCTATTATAATAAGGTGTCTTGCCTTACTCTCATTTCTTAATGCTGCAAATATTATAATTGGTAGCAATATAATCAATGTTAAAAATCCCGACGTAGATATCGACATAAGAAGTATCGCAAATGACATTAAAGAAAATGCTAAATAGCTAAATGAATTCCTCTTAGCTTTTTCTAAAACTGCTGCCATCAAATACATCACCGTCATAATAGCAAACATTCCACTCATATAGTTCCATTGGTTTAATGTACCTACTAATTGAGAGCCTTCACCAACTGCTCCTCCTTCAGGCAAGGTCATTGAAATCAGTCCCTTAATCCAGCCGTATTGCAATAAATCTCTCCCATAAAAGTTCATTGTAATAATAAATAGGTTAATTACAACAAAAGGCATCATTGTGTATAAAATGTATTTCATCGCATTTTTAGGGTATTCGATGTTCATTGCGATAAACATTAAAACAACATAGCATAGCCAGCTAATCGCCCCATCAGATCGATTATAAAGTCCATCTAACGCAATTGATATACTGGGTGAAGCGATTGTTGATATAACAATCATAATAGCGAAGATGCCTAAAGCATAGTTTAAGAATGTTTTACGTATTGTTCCTCCCATAAAAAACACCTTAGCTAATAACAGTGCTCCTGCAATTAATGTAACTACTAAAATAAATAGTGCTTTAAAGTGAGTGAATAGTTCGCCCTTAGTACCTGAAATTAAAGTTTCCTGATTAGAAATTAACGGACTTACTACTTGTTCAACATGCGCCAGCACAATAAGTGGTGCTAACCCTAACAATAATAATAATAATCTAAAAATCCACTTATCCACACTTGCTCGTGACTGTGCATTTTCTTTTTCATCGTTCATCCCATCTGACTGATGAAGTTCTTTATAAAAAGAAGTCATGTATAACTACCTTCCTTATTTCATATTTTCAATCTGCGTTAACATTCCCTGTACTTGTTCCTGATACTCTGGGTAATCTTCGGGCTGCCAGTTCCATTCTTTACATCGCTCTAACACAATTTTAGCATCATCATATCGTTCAGCCGAAAATAGAATTTCTCCGAATTGTAGCATGAACATTGGTGCTTCTACATTATGCGGGTTAATATCAAGTGCTTTTTGCATATAGATAGCAGCAGCAGAATATTCTCCTAAACTGGCAGCGTTCAATCCCGCCAAATAATTAACCATTTCAGAATTAGCTTTTTCTGCAACTAAATCTGCTATTAATTTCTGTGCTTCATCATAATTGCCGGCTTGATAAAACTGAATTGCCTGCTGATACAAAAAGTCTTCTGTTTGAAACGTCTCGTTTTGTTTACTTGCAAGCACGTTAGCAATGAGCAAACCGCCTAATATAAACACCACTAAGCCAAGTAATATGTATTTTCTAGTTTTTTCACTTATATTCATATCTCAAACCTCTAAATTCTAAATTTTACGTAATTAAATAACATATCTATTATACACTATTTGCTCTTTGTTTTCCTTACTTTGCTAGGATAATTTCTAGTGACATTCATGTTTCAAAAACATTACAAAAAATCTTTACAATAGTAAAAAACCATGGAAAACAAAATACATTTTCCATGGTCTTCTTATATACTACTATTGAAGGTTAATAGCACCTGTTGTTGTATTATATACAAAGTTATAAGTTTTACCTTTGTATGAAATTGAGAATGTGTTGTTTGGTGCAGCTGATAACTTAGTAGTATTAAAGTATACATTTAATACTTTGTTATCTGATGTAGCACCAACAGTAGTACCGCCTGCTGGGAAACCAACAATAACTTCGCTTGAAGTTACAGCTTCAGTGAATGTTAAAGTAACTGAATCTACAGTTGCTGTTACACCGTTAGCAACATTAGCACTTACAGTAAATGCTGGTGTACTTGCACCAGAAACAAATTTAATTGTTTTAGTAATTGTTGCTAGGCTAGATAAACCTTCAGCCGTTGCTGTTGCAGTAACGGCTACATCAGACACACCTGCTGATGTAACTTTAATTGCAGTTGAATGATCTGCGTAATTACCTAATAATTCAGCTTTAACTTCATCATATCCATAGGCTGGAATGTTTTTCACATTGCCAAGTGCATCAGTAACTGTTACAGCCGAAGCACCAGCACGAACTGTAAAAGTAACAAATGTTTTCTTATCATATGCACGTGGTTTACCGTTTTGATCTGATAACTGATAAGTAAATACCGCTTCTTGACCTTGACCAATACGTTCCACAGCATCTTGACCATCTGTAACTTTTAACTCACTAGTATACTCATGCAATTCAACTTCGTGGAAGTATACAATTTCAGATTCTTTTTTAATACGGTTATCAGTTAAAGAGTTACCGATAAATGCGATTGGTGTTGCATAGTCATTATCTAAACCAGTTACTGTAACTTTCGCTTTACCATCTTTATCCGTTTTCACTACAACATAAGTAGTATCGCCTGATGTAACTTTAGCTAATGGACCATCAGTTAATTTTTTACTTGCATTATAAACTTTGATGTTATTAGGTTCGCTAGTACCAGTAGCTTTGCTGAATCCAACTTTAACTTCAGCATTTGCTAATGCTTTACCATCTTTACCTTTTAACGTAACTTCATAGTCACGACCACCAGTTTGTTGATCGCTAATCCATTTAGCTGCAGATTGTTTACCAATAGCTTCAATTGTTAAATCATAAATTGCTTCAGCAGTGAACTTTACAGTAGAAGCTTTCGCTTGTAATGCACGGCTGCTATATGCAGTGCGTTTCGTTGTATCACCTGCATAAACAACAGGAGTAAATGTCGCATCTTCACCTGTTACAACTAAGTTAGCTTCACCATTGCGGTCAGTTGTAACGATAGCAACAACGTGTCCGCCAGTTGTGTATTCATATAAGTTATCTACAGTTTCTTTTTTATCTGTACCATCAGCATTTTTAGCACCTTTATAACCCATTAAGCCTAAAACTTTTGCTTTACGAACAGCTTTATCTGGAGCAACATTAATATTTTCTTCAAATGTTACAAAATAAGATGTTTCTTTAGCACCTTTAATTTTGTAAACTTTTTGTTCACCGTTAGCTAACTCTTTTTTCTCAGTAACGTCAGTAACCGTTAAAGATTGACCCCAATAAACAGTACCAGCTGTTGTTTTTTTAGGTTCAGTTGTGGCATACGCAACAACTGTATCCTTAATCGGAGCAGCGTAGTTATCGTAACGAGTATAAGTATAAGTAGCTTCACCGTTAGCATCAGTTAAAATCTCTTCTTTAATTTGGTTAGCTAATAACTCATCACCTGTAGGGTTAATAGCAAATGTCACAGGAATATTAGCTGCTGATTCACCTTGTTTAACAGTTACTTTAACTTTTAAAGTGACGTTTTCACCAAATTTACCTTGGATTGACTTTTCAACTAAATCAACTTTCTCAGGTACTACATCAGAAGCTTCGTTTGATGGAGCTTTGCTGAAGTCAGTGTTTGCTGTTTTGTATAAGAAAGTAGCAAATTGACCACGAGTAGTGTTACCTTTTGGGTTGAAGTTAGATACTGCTGGGTTTGTGATATCAAAGAAGTCTAATACAGAAATCGCTGAACGAGCTTCTGCTTTAGCTTGGTTTAAGTCTTTAACGTCACCGTTGAAGTCTTGACCAGCTACGAATTCTTCTAAGCTAACACCTTCTAAAGTGTTTACCATGCGCACTAAAGTTAATGCCATGTTTTCACGAGTGATTAGGTCAGATGGTAATAAGTTGCCGTGAGAACCTACGAATACGCCTGCTTCTTTAACTACAGAAGCGTATTTTAATAATTCTTCGTTAGAAGTAGTTTTTAAATCTGCGAAAGCTGGGCTAGTTTTCCAGTTTGAAGCTGGCTCATAGCCTTCAGTTTCTAAGTATTTACCTAATAATTTAACTACGTCAGAACGAGTTAAAGCTTTGTTAGGCTTGAAAGTACCGTCTGGGTATCCAGAGATAACTTTAGCATCAACTAATGCGTTGATTGCTTCTTCGTGTGTGTTACCAGCGATGTCGCTTAAGTTTGCTGCAGACGCAACTGGTACGATTGCAGATGCTACTAATGTAGCTGTCGCAGCTGTTGCTACGAATTTTTTGTATTTCTTTGGTTGGTTAGCCATTGAAAAATTTCCTCCTCATATTTCAAATAATCTCTTAGTCTCTCACTACAAAAATAGTGTAGATAAACTAACTACACATAAATTCTAGTAGTATACAATTACAATGTCAATCCTTTTTTAAAACAAAAACAGAATTGCCATCATTTGTTACAATTAAAATATGCAACAAGCTGTATTGCAGAGCGACTTCGAATTTCTTATATTATGACATAAAACTACTTAGTAAAACAACATTTTATTCACAAATATATAAAGTTAACTATTATCGTCTATTAGAAAGTTTTTGTTTTTGTTATTTTTACGACTTATAATTGTTTTATTACGAATTAATATCAATTAAACACCAAAATTGAATAGTGTAGGTATTTTGACTTTTTATATTTTATTCTATTTTTATTAGGTTTTTAGCGTACAATGGCATTATATTTTCATTGTTCATATTTTATGCATTCATTTTTTATTCATTTATTGGGCATTTATTTGTTTTTTAGTAATTTCAATCAAAAACTCCTTATATTCGAATTTTGATGCTTCTTTTGTGAGCGATTGGGTGATTTTCATTTTTCCACACAAAAAGAAGAAGGTTTAAGCATTTGCTGCTTAAACCTTCTTCTTGGGCTACCAACCGTTTTTTTCCTTGCAGGGAAAATTTTAAACTCTTTATCATAAGAGGAAATCTTACTATGGATACAGTGTAACACTAACATTACAATTTAACAATCAATTATTACAAAGATTACACAATATTTTTTTCGATGGTGCTTATTTCTTCTTTTTATCCCTTGCTACTTCTAGCAAAAACAGTGGTAGCGAAATTTGTCGTTTTATGCGATGAGGCTCTTTCATCAGGCGATAAAACCACTCCATCCCCACTTTTTGGAATGCTTCTGGTGCACGCTTGACATTGCCTGCTAGCACATCAAATGAGCCACCTACCCCTTGATATATCGTTGGGTGGAGCTGATTGCGATTGGCATTAATCCAATTTTCCTGCTTTGGTGAACCCATTGCTACGAACAGTAAATCAGGCTTCGCTTCATTAATTTTAGCTAACACTTTGTCGTTATCTTTTTCGTAGCCGTCCTGAGTTCCTACTATATTAATGTTTGGATAGATTTCTCGAAGTTTATCCGCTGCCTTCTCTGCAACTCCTGGCTTGCCACCATACAAGAAGATTGGCTTGCGACGCTTCGCTGCCTCTTCACATAGGCGCATCATCATATCAACACCTGTTACGCGCGATGTAATTTGTCCTTTTTGAATTTTTGATGCAAGAATAACTCCAATCCCGTCCGGAATTTGAAATTCTGCATTATTGAGTAGCTCCTTTAAGGCAGGGTCTTCCTTCGCCTTAATAATTTTCTCTGGGTTAATCGCTACGATTAAAGACTTTTTCTTTAATTCAATTTGCTCAAACACGATGGGTAATAGCTCATCGTAGCCTTCTGTATTGACCTTTATGCCCAATACGGTTTCTTTCATTCCTTTTCGTCCTTTCATGAAGGCGTAAAAAAGCAGTGCTATGCACTGCTTTTCGGACACCATCTGTTAATTTTTAGCATCCCCAAGTAAGTGGAATTGATAGCCCGCTTGCTCCCATTTTGCACGATTTAAGCAGTTTTTCGTATCGAATACAATTTTATTGTGCGATGCCAATGTTTCTGGATTTAATACTTTAAATTCATTATGATCAGTTAAACATAGTAAAATATCCGCAACCCCTACTACTTCCTCAAAGCTTTGCGTTTGTGTTGCGTGCTTGTTTTCTTTTATATGTGGGTCAAATGACACGACCTTTAAGCCTAAGTTTTGTAATTCATTAATAACGGCTGTCGACGGACTTTCACGCATATCGTCTACATTTCCTTTAAACGCTAGACCTAGCACACCAACAGTCGCACCTGCAATGTTGTTTTGATTTAAAATCGCCTGCGTTTTTTGTGCTGTATAGCTTGGCATACCATCATTCGTATTGCGTGATAAATGAATGATTTCCGCTTGTCCACCACCGATTTCAACTAAAAACCATGGGTCCACTGCGATACAGTGGCCGCCGACACCAGGCCCCGGAAAATGGACATTAACACGCGGGTGATAATTGGCAAATTTAATTGCTTCCCAAATGTTCACATCTAACTTTTCAGCCATTTTTGCTAGCTCATTAGCAAATGCAATATTGACATCGCGATATGTGTTTTCCATTACTTTTACAAGCTCAGCTGTCGTTGCATCTGTTAAATGGATTGTGCCTTCAACGAAATTTTCATATAGCTCCTTCGTTAGTTGAGCCGATTTTTCATTAATTCCACCTACAATACGGTCATTTTTCACAAGCTCCTCAAAAATACGCCCTGGAATTACCCGCTCTGGTGAGTGTGCAACATAAATTTGTGTACCGATTTCTAAGCCTGATTTTACCAATTCCGGCAGCATAATATGCTCCACAGTTTTTGGAGGTACTGTCGATTCTAAAATAACTAAGTTTCCTTCTTTAATATACGGTACAATCGAAGCTGTCGCTTGACGCACATATTCTAAATTAGCCGTATTATCAGGATTAATTGGTGATGGTACCGCAACGATAAAGACATCCGCCTCCTGTGGCGACGTCGACGCAGTTAACAGCCCTTCATCTACTGCTTTATTTAAGCGCTCCTGTAGACCTTCCTCTTCAATATGTAGCCGTTTTTCCTGAATACTTTTTACTGCGGCGGGATTTAAGTCTACCCCATGTACTTTTACGCCATAGTTTGCAAACATTACGGCTGTTGGCAGGCCAATATATCCTAAACCAATAACACAAATTGATTTTGTCATGCTCGTTACTTCCTTTCATCTTCAAAGAGCGAATGTATATACTTACAGACGCATTTTCTGGCAAAATGGTTCGAAAACCTACTGCTTTACAGTATACAACTTTTTGATGCTTGTTGTGAAATAATTTTATCATATATAAAACGACTGTAGGGAATCCCTACAGTCGCTCCTTATTTTCTACGTCCCGTATCCAACAGTATTAATACAGATTGAGCCTGCTGCATATGCAAACGCAGTACGTATTGACTTGCCTGCAATAAAATATTGGCACGTACATAATTCATCATTTCCTTCGCAATATCCGCATCACGAATGCGTGATTCAGCAGCTGTTAAATTTTCTGCTGTGTTCATAACATTATTATAGGCATGCTCCATTCGGTTTTGATAAGCTCCCATACGCGAACGCTCCATTGATACTTTATGTAGCGCATCGTCAAGCTCTCCGATTGCTTTATCTGCATTTTCCTGTGTTAAAATATCAGAATCATCAAGACCGAGCTTCGTAGAGTCCATACCTCCAATATATAAATCAATTGTCTGTCCTGAATTCGCACCTGCTTGAATTTTTAACGGATTATTCTCATAATCACCATTCAATAACTTCCTCGTATTGAACTCCGTTTGCTGAGCTGAACGAGTAATTTCCTCCTTCAACTGCTGATACTCCTGATTAATTAACTCGCGATCCTTATCCGTTAGCGTATCGTTCGCCGCCTGTACAGCCAACTCACGCATTCGCTGAATCATCGCATGTGTCTCATTCAATGCTCCCTCTGCCGTTTGCACAAGGGAAATTCCATCTTGAATATTTTTACCCGCCATATTTAAACCGCGAATTTGGGCACGCATTTTCTCTGAAATCGCTAGCCCTGCAGCATCATCTGCCGCACTATTAATCCGATAACCTGACGAAATACGTAATAACGCTTTATTCGCCGACGCATAATGACGATTCATATTATTCAATATGGAGTAGCCAAGCGAATTCCATTGACCTAACATCCGTCGCCCTCCTTCATTGTTTTTGTTTATATCGGCTCGAATTGAGAAGAGTTTATAATTGAATGTCACTTGAGTGAGAAACTGACCTCGAACATCTACGTGGTTTTTGTGGTTCTATTGGCGGTATTCTTGATTCTATTGACGAAGGTGTTCGAAAAATCCAATTTATTTTGATGCGGCGGTTTTTATCACTCCACTTTTATTAAAGGGGTAGCCAATGTTCATCACATTTTTTAAAAAAGCCTTCTCTAGTTAGTTGAATCAACATTTTGTCGAACATCATTGCTATTGTCCTAGTGATTTTGATGTATCAACAAGTATTGTCAAATGGCTGGCACTTAATTTACAACCAAAAAACACCTCCTCAGATTTTGGAAGGTGTTATAGCATGCCGCGCTGCTCTAAATGCCAGACTAAATTGTAGAACATCGTTTCATTGCGCTCAGTTAAGGCATAATCAATTAGCCGCTCTGCATTTTTCCCCTCTAATTCACGGATAATAGAAGAAGCTTCATGTTCTGATTCCGTTAAATCCTCTGTCACTGTATTCGCTACTTTCTCCTCGATAATTGGTAGTAAATAATCGTAAATATTCGATATAAGCAATAATTGGTAAAGAGGGATTCGTATAAAACGACTACCATTTTGGAATACAAAAACATCTGACACATTTTCTATTTTATACGTTTTCAGATTAACAACCATTTCTTTTCCATCTAAAGGAATAAAATGAAATAACTCTTCCTCCTTCATAATCGAAAGATGCTGATAAGCAAAAACTAAACATAACTTTGCTCCAGCCATCCTTGTATACAATGGCTTCATAAACTGGATGCGAATCACTTTCACCCTCCTTAAATATTTCCGGTTCTATTACAGTTTATTTTCTCCATCAGTGCGTACTTTCAAACATCTTTCCCCTTAATTTCATAAGAGATTTTTATAATTACATTCGTTCATCAACACGACTACGCAATTGCTGAATTTTCTCTAAAGGGAAGCCCGTCATTTTTGCAATTAGATGGGGTGGCATTCCTTCAGTCAACATTGTTATTGCCGTCTGCTCTCTGCCCAGCTCAATTCCTTGCTCAATTCCTTGCTCAATCCCATGCTCTATCCCTTCCCTATACCCTGCAGCATGGGCATCTTGCTTGCCGGCTTCTTCGTCTAGGATGTATTTGAGACGGGATTCATAGGCTATTCGGGATTCTGGCGTTTGGCTTAGTTCTTCCCAAGCGGTAAAGGCTTGTTGTAGGTTTTTGTCTTCCATCGCTAATTCCTCCAGTTCTTTATAGATTTGGCTGTATACATGGGGCTTGCGGGCATCTACCGCTCCGAGAAGCATTAGCCATTTGGCGAGGATATCGTCGAGTGGGCTGACTTGTTCCGCAAACCATGCATTTAAAAATTTATTCATTTCAATGAAATGGATTTCTAATACATCACCAGCTTGTAATAATCGTTGCCGGGTGCTGTCCTCATATAGATGATAGGTACTGTGATAGTGCGGGTTGTCGGTAATGAGTGTGTAATTACAAATATTAATCGTAATCGTTGGATTTAGTTTATTGTAGCCTTGCCCCTTTTTTAGTGGGGCTCTGTAAAGACCCGCCCAATAATAGAGCGTACGTTTGAACATACTTTCTTTTTGCGTTAGTTGCATTTCAATATTAATGAGTTCGCCTAGTTGTGTTTTTACTACAATATCAAGTCGGGACTGCTTATCGTCCTCAAATTCCCCAGAAAATTCATTATTTTGAAAGTAAATTTCTTGCACATTGTTACGTCCAGTTTTTTGCAAAATGGCATTTAGGAAGACGACTGTTATATGCTTATTCTGTTCATTGCCAAAAAGTTGCTTGAAAGCAAAATCTATTTTTAAGTCGAGTAGCTTTTCCAATGGGATGCGACGTAATGCTTTTTTATTCATTCGCTCCCCCTTTCTATTATTTTAGCATATTTATATTGAGGGATTCAGCTTACGTTTACTCATTTTTCGAGGTATAATGGAAGGAACGACTTTTTTAGGAGAGAAACGATTATGGCTTTATCAATATCCGATGTTGCGCATCGTCATTCGGCGTTTATTCGTCAGCAGTTGGAGGTAATGGAACGTTTATTGCAGCCTTCGTCAATCGAAGATGAAGAGCTAGTACGACGTGCCGTCTTTTCTGTGCGAAATAAATCTGTGCTATTTGAGCGTTTTGTTGCACAAAAGGATGTACTATTTACAGTTGTACAAGATGTGCGACCTGCTGAAGTGACTGTTGACTTCAGTCAACAGCTCATAGCATGTACATGCCCCCAGCAAAATTGCTGTCGCCATAAGCTTGGTGTGATTCTTGGGCTTTATCAATATTTAGGCTCTGTGCAAGAATGGACAAGCAATTGGCGAGCGCAAAAAAACGTTCATTTGAAATCTTTAGCTACTGAGCGTAGCCCTGAAAGCTGGCAACGTATGGTGGATGAAGTAATGCAACATTTGCTGTATGGCTCTAAAGCAATTGAAAGCTACTCTATTTCGGCATTGCTAACGACTGTACATTCAAAGCTACAGCGCTATACACCACTTGAACGTGAATGGCAGCCTCTCTTCAAATTGTTTATGGAGCTAGCTGTTTTAAATAAGCTATGGGCTCACTTGAATCAGACAAACTCATCAGTTCACAACTATTATTTTGAGGCTGCGATGAACATTAGACTTGAAACTATACAAGCAATAACATCTGAGTTAAGTACGAAATCACGTCTCTTTGCAACAGACCCATTCTTTGATGCCATACAGGATAGTGTGCGTGAGCTTCTTTTTGAAAAGGATGGTCAGCCACAAATACGTTTTCAATTTTATTTAACAATTTGGACAGATGTTTTTAATGAAAAAAATCGCTATGAGAAAGAGCTATTTTTATTAGAAAAACTACACGTCAATAGTGATTTTCCTATAGCTACTGGCCATACACTTTTTTACGTTCTTCTAAGGGACAGCGCAAAACTTAATGAACAGCTATCCTATATTGATACGTCGGACCTTCATTTTTATTTGCTTATTGCAAAATTAGCATCGAAACATTATATGGAAGGTTTGCAAATATTATTAAGAGCGATGCTACTACATTTGGAAAATTTTATTCATAATACACTCGCACCTCAGCAACGTCCACCATTTATTAAAGAAGTAAATGCACTTTATGCCAATATAGAACTTTCCGAGCAGGAGGCAGTTGTACTTTATCAAGCGTTTGGTCGTTATGGTATACAGCCTTATGCAGATTTTTTGCTGCGACAGGCTCGCTATGATGAATGGGTAGCCCTGCAGCAGCTTTACCCTTCTTCCATCAGTTATCTAGAGGCAAGGGGCTTGAAAACGGTGGTCAATGAGGCACCTGCTGCTGCATTACCTCTTTATCATTATTATGCATTAGAGGAGCTACGCCAAAAATCACGTCTGAATTATAAACAGGCAATTCGTATTTGGAAATCGATGAAAAGTGTTGCTAAAAAAGCTGGCAAAATGACGTATTGGACAAATTACATGCAAACTGTACAAAAACAATTCAAGCGCCTGCGTGCATTGCAGGAAGAATTGGATAAGAGCAATCTCATTTAAGGAGTTTTTATATGACCGACACATTCACATCACCCTTTGTAAAGTTGCTGCGTTTAAAAATTACGCAGCTTCAAAATGGCTATTATGCAATCATGGCTTTACACGAAGATGGTTTAATCTCACCTCCTGAAAGCTGGATATCACAGCTTTTTTATAAATATGAAGCGAATTTTTACGGACTTATTGTACCATTAGATGAGCGCGATATTACATTGTCAGCGGCCGAGCTATTAGATGTGCTCTCACCTTCTTTTAAGCATCCTTTACTTAACATTGTCGGAGCGGATGCTACATCTGAGGCATTACTTGGAACTTTCCACGAGCTTGTTCCGCAATGGAGAAGTAGCACGCTTTGGCGAACTGCCTACTTTAATGAACAAACGCTATATTTCGAACACGATAAAGAAAATGTTTTGGCTACTGCTGCTATGCAAAAGCTTTCGAGCAATGGACTACAGTTTGAACAATGGAAGGAGCTTGTGCCATTTTTTGCGGATGGCGGCTGGCCACTGCAAAGTGAGCAAAATATCGCTGATTTAAAGTTTGCCTTACGTTTGAGCGAGCCCAATGAGATAAGTACTGAGTGGCTGTTAGAATCTGTTTTAATTACAGCAACAGAAAAACATTGGACACCTGCTGTACGAAAGCGTAGGTTAGCAATTGAGGAGGCTTTGCCCGATAAATGGAAAGCTCTTTCAGCAGATATCACAGCAATTCAACAGCAAATGCTGTCATTACTAAACCTAGAATCTGAAGGCTTTTTATATCACAACCTTTCAGACGCACAAGTAAAGCTTTTTTTGCGTGATGATATTGCCGTTTTACAGGCACTTGGCTATGAGGTTATTTTGCCAGCTTGGTTGAAAGAATTAAAGCAATCAAAAATACGTGTCCAAGTAAGTGCAGGTCAAGCATCTACACGTTCTGTCGCAAGTCTCGATGATGTTTTAACATTCAAATGGCAATTTTCAATGAACGGCGAACATATTTCTGCGGAGCAGTTTCGAAAACTTGTGGAAGAAAAGCGTGAATTTATGCGTGTCGGTACAGAATGGTTCCGCATTGATGCAGTGTGGATGCAAGAAATGCGTGAGCTAATGGATAAAGCGACCAATGAACAGTGGACAGTAAAAGAGCTACTGTTTAGAGAGTTACCAGAAACTTTAACAGCACCAGTAGAAGAGCTTGATGAAGAGGATGCTGAACGTGACAACCCTATATTAGCATTTGAAATGCAAAAATCTCTCCAGCAATATTTACAGCAATTACAGGAAAAACAGGGTCTTCCAAGCGTTCCTGTACCGTCACAGTTGGAAGCAGATTTACGTCCCTATCAGCAACAAGGCTTTGAGTGGCTTGTCTTTATGCGAAAGCAAAAATTCGGTGCTTGTCTAGCCGATGATATGGGGCTTGGTAAAACAATTCAAACAATTAGCTATCTTTTATATACGATTAATACACTTGATGTAACAGAACCTGCAATTATTATTTGCCCAACCTCGGTTCTAGGAAATTGGCAAAAGGAACTGGAGCGCTTCGCACCCTCTTTAACAATTTATACGCATTACGGAGCTAATCGCTTAAAGGATGCTTTGCTCCGTGATGAAATGAAACGAGCAATGCCTCAAATTGTGCTATCGACATACGGAACTATTTCACAGGATGCAGAGTTTTTACAACATTTTAGCTGGTCGAGCATTATTTTAGATGAGGCACAAAATATTAAAAATATGCAAACAATGCAATCCCGTGCTATTCGTAAATTGCGTGGTGAGCATCATATTGCATTGACAGGCACACCTGTCGAAAATCGTTTGTCGGAGCTTTGGGCTATTTTTGATTTTATTCATAAAGGCTATCTTGGTAGCTTTACGAAATTCCAAGAGCAATTTATTTTGCCGATTGAGCGCGATGACTCTGAGCAACATAAGGAGCTACTACGAGCAAAAATTCAACCATTTTTACTTCGTCGTATAAAGCGCGATTCAAAATTAATGTTGAATTTACCTGATAAGCAGGAAATTCAGGAATTTTGCCCATTAACAGCGGAGCAAGCTGCCCTTTATGAAAGCTATATTGAAGATACTGCAGCACAGCTTGAGCAGCTAACGGGCTTTGAAAAAAGAGGGCGCATTTTAAAAATGCTAAATAAATTAAAGCAGCTATGTAATCATCCTGCACTTTATTTAAAGGAGCCTTTTGATGATGCGAAGACGATGCTAAGCCGTTCTGTAAAACTAAAACGTATTGTAGATTTAACGGCTGAAATCGTTCATAACGGAGAGCAATGTTTAATTTTCACGCAATATATTGGCATGGGCAATATTTTACAGCATTGCTTTGCTGAGCTGTATGATATTGACGTCCCATTTTTAACAGGCAGTATGCCAAAAAAGCAGCGCGATCACTTAGTTGAAGCATTTCAAGCGGGGGAATTTCCAATTTTTATTTTATCGTTAAAAGCTGGAGGAACAGGATTAAACTTAACTGCTGCTAGCCATGTCTTGCATGCTGACCGCTGGTGGAATCCCGCAGTGGAAAATCAGGCTACAGATCGGGCCTACCGAATTGGTCAAACTCAATTTGTGCAAGTTCATAAATTTATGACACTTGGCACAATTGAAGAAAAAATCGATAAAATGTTAACTTTAAAATCAGCTTTATCAGAAGAGCTAATTCAATCAAGCAAATGGCTTACGGAGCTTCAAGATGATGAGCTACGCGAACTTTTTTCACTTGATTTAGTTAGATAAAACCCCAAAATTTGTACTCATTTAATAGCGTCCTATCTTTGCGCCAAAAGATAGGACGCTTTTTTTGTTCTCTACATTTTATTCAGTTGTGAATTTTAGAATTTGCTATGCGGTTAAGGGGTACTTTTTTCACTCCTTTACATTTTTAGTTTAAGATAGAAGTTAGTTTTGTAGCAGTTGTTTCTAAAGGTTGATTGGCAGTGTATCTTCTGGTAAAGTGAAATGCTCCGATACGTGCCGCATTTCATCGTTGGACTCCTCAGTCACATTGCTTGTCGGCACACTTTGTTTCAAAGCATAAAATCGGACGCCTTCAGCAACGACATCCATCGCAAAGATACGGTTATTTTCTTTATTAATGTAAGAGCGTGTATGTAAGCGCCCATTAATACCAATTAAAGAACCTTTACCGCAATATTTCACAATATGCTCTGCTAGTCTTCCCCATGCGACACACAAAACATAATCTGCATCTACACTGCCTTCGTTATTACGATAATTGCGATTGATTGCTAATACGAAGCTTGTTTGTACTTTCGTATCAGATAATTGTCGTAACTGTGGATTTTTTGTTAAACGTCCAACAAGTCCGATTTGATTCATTGATTCACCTCCTTCGTTAGCAATACTATACCTCACAGCAATAAAATTTGGCAAAATCTGAAAAGTGACATTTGCTATAGTTTTGACTAGCCAAACTTAAATTTTTGACCCTTTTTAAAATTTATTTTGTCATATTTTAGTGCTCTAACCCATGTCAGTAAAAGCTTTATTGGGAATATGCGCAAATATTAAGTTTCGCATTTTTTGTATGTTATACTTAAACAAAGACTATTTTGTTAATGACTTGAAAGAAAAGTCTTTTTCAATTAATGAGTGAACGAAATTTACTTTGAAGGAGGCTATGTGTTTGAAGACTTTTAAATTGATGGCATTTGATTTACTAACTGACGATACTATACAACCAATACGCATTATTGATGGATTGACGATTAATTTAGAGGATAGTCATCAATCATGGGTACTTGAGCTGTTTATTCCAAATGAGTACCATTCTATATTTAAAACACTACAGGAAAATAATAGCGTGTTTGACGCACATGCCGTTATCTCCTTTCCTGATAATGAGCCTGCGCCATTTTCTTTAATCGTTAGCACAATTACTGAAATCGGTGACCGCTTGTCAGTGTTATTAAAAGGTTCAATTAAAGCGCGTCGCCAAAAATATGCGGAGCTCTTATTACAACAGCTATTAGAAGAAGGTTTATCAAGTGACGAGCTCTTACAGCGCTTCCAGCATGATATGAAAGAGCGACCTAAATTAAATAGACAGCAATGATTGATATGGGCGTCCAAAAACCCTGCTTTGCTTAGAGGATATTTCGATAGCGTTTCATCAAAATAACAACTGTTTAAAATAGTGAGGCTTTCTTTGAGAATGGAGTAAATATTGGATTTAGTAACTCGCCTTGAGTTATTGGCGATTTCTTGAATATATTTGCGACTTGACCCGGTTTATTTGCGACTTCTCGAATATATTTGCGACTTGCCTTGGTTTATTTGCGACTTTTCGTATATATTTGCGACTTGCCTCGATTTATTTGCGATTTCTCGAATATATTTGAAACTTTCCCTGATTTATTAATGGCTTTTTGAATAAATTGACGACTTTTCAAAGAAACGCTCTTTTATTTTATTTCGTTATTCCTTTGATAAAATATCATTAAAAACGTCCCCCAAGCAGGCAATACGCTGCTTGGGGGACGTCTTTTTCTTTAGCGGTTGTCTAAATTATTGCGATCGCGCATGTCTGCTGGATCTTCGATAATGTCCTCTTCATTTACACGACGTTCAATAACTTGACCATCGTTGCCAACACCATCATTTGGCGCGACGCGGTCAACTTCTGCGCCATTACGATTGCCCCCAGTAGCAGGATTCACTGTGCCATTAGGTGCTGTGTTATTTATTTCGTTATTGTAGCGTGGTGTATAGTTATTATCAATAACATCATCCACCCCACGACGAATTTCGTTTGCTGGTGTATTATCGTTCATCGCATTACGATCTCCTGTATTACACCCAGCTAATAATGACGTAGCAAGTAATGTTGCTGCAAACAAACCTTTCCACATAAGAAATTCCCTCCTTTCCATGGACTCATCTGATCAATACTTGATCGTTTATTAGAGTGCCCGGGAATGAAGGGAACTATCCGAAAATTTTATAGTTCTATTTTAATTTTTCTTTCAACACTTGCTCAACATAAGCCGCCTCTGCTTTGCAGCCGAATGTGTAATTTGTGCCTAATTTTTTTTGCATTTTAGCAATGGAGTCGATTTGCTTTTTCGTTGGCTCTTCTCCTAAAATTTTTGCAATTACTTCGTCTACCTTTTTGGCAATTTCATTATGAAACTCTTCGCTTACTAATACTTCGTGAGGTACTTTATCAAACCAAGCCGCATTTTCTGTAAAATATTGCTGCCAACTTGTCATGAAATCTTCCATTGAAAATTTATCTTCATCCCACTCAATGCTTGCTAAATAAAGCTCAAATGATGTGGAAATTGATCGTGTAATACTTATTTTTACACCTGAAGACAGTTCTTTATACATAAAAATTTAAACCTCCTACGTTTAAAAGCCAACCCTTTCAATCAATTGCACTTTAGCTAATTTTAATCCAAATTTTTTGAGTTCGTGAGGGAAATCTCATCAAAATCTGTAATATTCGCCAAAGCCTTTAAATCAAACTCAGTCATTTCAACAACAATGCCGTACTCTTTGACTAAGTAATCTGCCCATTCACTAATGGGAACGCTATATATTTACCGCTTTACTTTTGCAACATGAAAAATATGTTGAATTAAAATAAGTCAACCTATACATCTTATAGTTTTTTCTTTGTAAATGCAAATAGTACTAGGTTATCTGAAAAAATTGGTTTTTTCAATTACTTCGGCTGAACTGGTCCTATTGCAAATAAAATATCCGTTTCACAAACCAGCTCACCATCAACTGTTGCTACGGCATGTCCTTTACCCATTTGACCACGCAGCTTGACAAATTCTACTTCCATTTTTAATTGATCGCCTGGTACAACTTGGCGTTTAAAGCGACAATTATCTATACCTGTTAAAAAGACAATACGTCCTTTAAATTCATCTGAGCTTAATAAGGCAACGCCACCTACTTGTGCTAGTGCCTCTACAATAAGAACACCTGGCATTACTGGGTAGCCAGGGAAATGACCATTAAAAAATTCTTCATTTACCGTAACATTTTTAATACCTACCGCGCTCTTACCAACTTCAATTTCTAAAATGCGATCAACTAATAAAAATGGGTAGCGGTGCGGTAAAATTGCTTGAATTTGTTCTGCATTTAACATAAAAAAGCCTCCACTCCTATTTAATCTTATGTATGGTAATTATTATACAGGAATTTATTAATTACGCCTTAACTAACTCTAGGCTGGATTTTGCTGAAATTCCAATCTAATTTGGTAATTCATGCATGACATTTGGCTGTTAGGTAAATAGGTTGGCACCTACATTATCTAACAGCCGTTTGCAGCTAGTTTTGCTTACATTTCCCTTAACTTAAATAAAACAAAAGGAAATGGCTTTCTTAGCAAATCAATGCACTTTATTCTTTTCCTTCGATGATATCAAATATATGTTGCCACGTGCTCCATTTTAACGCATCGTTTGCTTCTCCGCCTCCGAGAAAGCCGTAACCAAACATGACACCACCAATTGCTGCACCAACTAATAGGGCTAGTACAAGTACAATTCGCAGCCAAATTGGAATTAGGCGTATTTGTACCCAACGTATTCGTTTCGTCGTTTCTTTTGCCTCAATTTCCTCACTACGTCTTCTTCTTTTTTTGGGGGCTACATCTTGTTCATTGAATTCGTTCGTCATTTATTATACTCCCTTATGCTTATCGAATACCGTTAATGAGCCCTAGCATTTGGTCTGCAAGTGTGACTGCGCGTGAA
Organism: Metasolibacillus sp. FSL H7-0170; assembly: GCF_038593115.1. Taxonomy (NCBI): domain Bacteria; kingdom Bacillati; phylum Bacillota; class Bacilli; order Caryophanales; family Caryophanaceae; genus Metasolibacillus; species Metasolibacillus sp. FSL H7-0170. The sequence continues at coordinate 1,869,201 of NZ_CP151964.1, forward strand.
TTAAATTGATATGAGCGCTGCGTAGCAATCAAGTCTGTCATTTCCTTCGAAATATCCACATTCGACATTTCCAATGTTTGGATACTCAAACCAATTTCCGCACGACCCGCTCCTTGTAAATCCGTTAAAATATCTGCTTGCGTGTAGCCAAGAGCTGCTAAATTAGTCGGCAAGCCAATATATGTACCACTAATTTGCTCCATTGCTTGAGGCTTTTGTAATTCCGATACGGCTAAATCCACTGCTATTACATCACCATCTGGGTAATTCACATTTAAGCGACCATCTTGAGATAATGTAAAGCCTGTTGCAAAATCAGGGAAGTAAATAGCATTTCCATCGCTATCTGCTACTGGATATCCATCGGCATTTACAAGCATCATTTGTCCGTTTTCCATTGGCGATACATAAAAATCACCTTGACGTGTATACGCTGTGCGCTGACCATCACCATCTGGCATTAAAATATTGAAATATTGATTTTCCTTCGTAAATGCAAAGTCAAGGTCGCGTCCTGTACTCTGTAATGAGCCTTGCTTTTGATTTGATTGGACTAGCGATACATGTGCTCCAACACCATAACGAATCCCTACAGGTGATTGGCGCAAAGTTTTATCCAATTTATCGTTATTGTATTGCTGGTAAAGCAGCTCTGAAAATTGTGCGTCCTTCGCTTTATAGCCATGTGTACTACTATTTGCAAGGTTATTGCTAATTGTATCTAATTTTGTTTGTAGCTGTGTTAATGTATTTGTTGCCGTTACCATTGTGCGTAGCATGCAATCATCCCTCCATTACACTTTCCCAATTTCATTTACTGCCTTTTCCATGCTGCGGTCATATGCTTGAAGAACTTTTTGATTTGCTTCAAATGCACGGTATGCCGTTAATAAATCTGTCATCGAGCGCGCAGAATCTACGTTAGAGCCCTCTAAGTAGCTTTGACGTGTTGCAAACGTTACACCTGCTTGTCCATATGCTGATGGTAGTACACCTTCGTCAAGCATACGATATAAACCATTATCCTGCTTCATTAAGACATCTGGGTTTGCTGAGAACGCTACACCAAGCGTTGCCACTTGTGTGCCGTTTTCATCTAAAATCGCACCTGTATCCGTAATTGTAATATTATCATTTGCTAGCTGAATACGCTCGCCTATGTCAGACAGCACAAAAAGTCCTTGTCCGTTCACTAAATTGCCTTGTCCATCTAATGTAAAGTTACCATTGCGAGTATAAGCTTCTCCACCTGCTGGATGCTGCAGACGGAAGTAAATAGCACCCTGGTTACCGGATTCCTCATCAATTGGTAGCGTACTATCTACTAGTGCTACATCTGTTGGCAAATCTGTTAATAGTAATGAGCCTTGTGTATTGTTAGCAATTGTTTCTTGTAAGTATACCCCTGTTGTCAATGCACCGATTGGATTTAACTGCTGTAGAGTTAAACCTTTTTCTGTCGGTATATTTGTTGTTCCCTTTGCTGAGAGAAGCATGTCTGGGAATGAACGAATTGTTGATTGGTCTGCTTTAAAGCCGGGCGTATTTGCGTTTGCCATATTATTTGTCAATATTTCAGTACGACGTTGCTGTGCTAGCATACCTGAAGCTACTGTATAAAATCCTTTGAACATAAAACACACCTCATTTACTAGTTGTTATGATTCAACAAAAAATTCTCACTTCAAGCGAGTGGTAAGCTGAATTGAATACTAATTAGCGTTTACTCACTGATTGAGTAACCAACATCGGGTTATTCGATTTAAACGAAAATAATCGATTACTCTGCTGTGGCACCTGCTGAACGGTCAATATTATTCAACATAATACCTGTGCCAATTGCTACACAATCCATTGGCTTCTCTGCAATAAATACAGGTACTTTTAGCTCTTCAATCAATAATTGATCCATACCGTGTAATAATGCGCCGCCACCTGTTAAAATAACACCTCTATCAATAATATCTGCCGATAGCTCGGGTGGCGTTTTTTCTAATACATTTTTAGCCGATTGTACAATCATCGATACCGATTCATGCAATGCTCTCTCGATTTCCGTAGAATGAATTGTAATCGTTTGTGGCAAGCCTGTCACCATATCACGCCCACGTATTTCCATTGATTCATTACGGTTACCTGGGAATACTGTACCAATTGTCATTTTTACCGCCTCTGCTGTGCGCTCTCCAATTAATAGCTTGTATTCTTTTTTTATGTATTGCAAAATGTCGTTGTCAAATACATCGCCTGCTACTTTAATTGATTCACTTGTTACGATGTCTCCCATTGATAATACAGCCACGTCTGTCGTACCCCCACCAATGTCAACTACCATATTGCCACTCGGCTGGAAAATATCCATTCCTGCACCGATTGCCGCCACTTTCGGCTCCTCTTCTAAATAGACCTTTTTACCGCCAGATTTCTCAGCAGCCTCACGAATTGCTTTTTGCTCTACACTTGTAATATTTGTAGGACAGCAAATTAAAATACGTGGCTTTGATAAAAATCCTCGCACATTTAATTTATTTATGAAATGTCGTAGCATTGCCTCTGTTACATCAAAATCCGCAATTACCCCATCTTTTAAAGGACGAATAGCTACGATATTACCTGGCGTACGCCCAACCATTTGTCTCGCCTCTTCACCAACTGCTAACACTTTTCCTGTCTTTTTATCCATCGCCACTACAGATGGCTCATTTAGTACAATGCCTTTCCCTTTCACATGGATCAGAACATTCGCCGTCCCTAAATCAATTCCAATATCTTTCGAAAACATTCCCTTAGTTTCTCCTTCCGCCAATTCAAGTCTTTACGTACATCATTCTATTTTCAAGAGCTGTTAAGTCAATCTTATCGGCTCAAAAAGCAACAAACTTACTTTAACTACTTCTTCTTTAACCTATTCCCCTTATTATAATGCTTTAATAGTTCACTAGCGGGAGAATGGGCGGCTGTTAGATTGAATATATGCTTACCTGATATTCCTTATTTGTCCCGCATTAACGGGCATTAAGACTCCTACTTCAAGACTTAAGTGAAAATCAGCTTAAGGATAAGTGAGAGTTCAACTGCCCGTAAAAGCCCGATTGGTTCAACTAACTATCAGTGGAGTTGAGGAAAACCTCCACTGATTGAAGTTTCACTTTATATATTTAGTTATCTAGACTATTTTATCACATTGAGGAAGTAATTACATCCTCTTTTATGGCAAACTATTCCCTAAAATTGTCACTGAAATAGAGAAAAAGCACTTAGATGAACGTAAGTATCATCTAGGTGCTTTGTTCGTGTTGCTTCGATTGCCATTTTTTCTTCGTTGCTTCTCCACCGCGCAAATGACGGACGGATTTATGATAGGCTAAAATTTTTTTTACTTCCTGTGCTAAAGGCTCATTTATTAATACAAGCCTTTCAGTTAAATCCTTGTGCACAGTACTTTTAGAATAACCTGTCATTTTAGCTAAAGTGCGGACTGTTTCTTTGGTTTCGATTAGCAACTCACCTAGCTGAACACAGCGACGCCTAATATGTTCGTGCACGTTCCCTTCCTTTCTACTTAGGATGTAAGAATGTGCCGTAGCTTAGTAGTATGTTTCTTCACCTTATGAGTCGTCCGCCACTATTTAGAACTTAGAATGCAAGCAATTTTCGTGGATTAATTGCTTCACCATCTTCTAACACTTCAAAATGTAAATGAATACCTGCTGTCGGATTCCAATCATTATCCATTGTCGTTGCTAATGGCTGCCCTTGTACAACCTCGTCGCCTTCTTTCACAACAATATCTGTAATCGAACTATAGCGTGTTTCCATGCCATTTGCATGTTGAATTGTAATGCTATTTCCTGTGAAAGCATCCATCTTAATTTTTGTTACGACACCACTCATGGCAGCAAGCACTTCAAATGGCTCACTATTAATGGCAAGTGACATCCCCGATGATGTTGAAAAAGTTTGCTTAAATACAAGCAGGGCATTTTCACGAGTTTTTGCATCTGCCGATAAATCATAAAAATCCTGCAGCACTGTCAGTTGATCTAATAATGCTTCATCAAACGGGAATTTCAAATTTTCTTGCGCTGTGTTTGTTTCAATTATCGGCTGTTGCTGTTGTGGAATTTCTTCTCGAGCAACCGTTTCTGTTAATAGGCGCTCTTCCTTTTCTGTAACAAGCGCATTATAGCTAAACATAAGTGCTAGTACGGCGAGTGCAATACCCGCATAAATAGCTGGCCAAAACCATGGCTTTTGTTTTAAATTTTTTGGAGAAGGTTTTAAATTTTTTTCCTCTCGCATGTTCATCACCTCTGAAGCTAGTGTGAACAAACTATACAATTTTTAAACACGTCAGCTTATTTTTTTGTACAAACATTGCCAATTGTCGTGTGCGGATAATAATGACCAATTATTTGCTCAGCTGTAGCGTTATTTTGTGCTAACTCATTTGCCCCATACTGGCTCATTCCTACGCCATGGCCATAGCCTTTTGTTGTAATGGCAATATCGCTGCCATCCTTTATTAGCGTAAAGTCCGTTGAGCGCAATTGCAAAAGCTCTCTAAAATCACGACCGCTAAATTGTTTTTTTCCTATTACTGTTTGAACACGTCCCGAGCTATTACGCTCAAGCTTTAATGCTAAAAAATCATCTTGTGTCCAGTTTGTTTGTAGCTTGTCATTTAGCTCTGCCACAGTCATTTTAATTGTTTGACTATTTTTCTCGGGCGATGTTACGGATTGTAAATAAGGTAGGTCATGTCCACTATAATTTTCCGCTGACTCTGTAACTCCATTTGATGAAGCATGAAACATCGCAGAAATTGGTTCTTCATTATACAGTATAATTTGACCCGCTGTAGCCTGCACCGCGTCTGAAATTTTTCGTTCATACTGTGCAAAGGCTGTTAACCATTTTTGCTGTCGTGCCTTCTCGTTAATAAAAACTTGATGCGTCGTTGTCGGCTTAATCGGTTTTTGTCCGTAATTTGTATTACGTATGACATAAGTGCGCGCAGCGATGGTCTGAGCCTGCAATGCAATAGGATGAAAGCTAGCTGGCATTTCTGCAGCAACAACACCGATTAAATACTGCTCTAATGGGATGCTCTGTGCTTCGCCTTCAACTGTTATAAAAATTTCACAGGGCTCTGGTAGTGCTGGCTTTTGCTTCTTGTAATAAAGTAGCGGCACAGTAAAAAGAAAGCAGATGGCAATGATGATAATAATGATGTTTTTTTTCATACGCCATTGTATGTAGCTTTTTAAAAATTTATTTATCTAATTACAAAAGGCCATCGAGAATGGAATTGATACCCTACTTTCCCGACAGCCGCTTTTTCATTATGCTATTACTTGTTCTGTATTGTCCTGTTGTACAACGCTTGCTTCGCCTTCTGTTACTCGTTCGATATTTGCCCCTAACGCTGCCAGCTTTTCATGGAATTTCACATAGCCGCGATCTAAATGATGTAAAGCAGTTACACGCGTTACGCCTTCTGATACCAAGCCGGCTAAAATAAGTGATGCTGCAGCACGTAAATCAGTTGCTGCCACTTCGGCTCCTTGTAATGCGCTATTGCCTTCGACAAAGACAGAGCGTCCTTCAATTTTAGCCATAGCATTCATTCGACGGAATTCTTCGACATGCATAAAACGATTTTCAAATACGGTTTCTGTAATAATGCTTGTGCCCTCAGCCGATAACATTAATGCCATCATTTGTGATTGCATATCTGTTGGGAAGCCTGGATGTGGCATTGTTTTAATATCCACTGCCTTTAATTCACCCGTTGCTCGCACACGTAATCCATTTTCTTGCTCTGTAATGTCTACGCCCATTTCGCGCATTTTAGCGATTAAAGCCGTCATATGCTCTGGTATCGCGTTTTCGATAATTACATCACCACGTGTAATAGCTGCCGCTACCATAAATGTACCCGCCTCGATACGATCAGGAATAACATAATGCGTAATACCTTGGAGCTTTTCGACACCTTCAATACGGATTGTAGCTGTTCCTGCACCAGTCACGCGGCCACCCATTGCATTAATAAAATTCGCTAAATCGACAATTTCAGGCTCTTTTGCAGCATTTTCGATAATTGTCGTGCCTTCCGCTAAAGCTGCTGCTGTCATAATATTTTCTGTAGCCCCAACGCTCGGGAAATCTAAATAAATTTCAGCTCCCTTTAATTTCTCAGCACGTGCCTCCACATAGCCATGTCCAAAAGAAATCTCAGCTCCCATCGCTTCAAAGCCTTTTAAATGCAGCTCAATTGGACGAGAGCCAATTGCACAGCCACCTGGTAGAGCAACACGTGCAAAGCGATTACGCGCAAGTAGTGAACCCATAACTAAAATAGATGCGCGCATTTTACTAACAAATTCAAACTGTGCCTCACTCGACAAATCACGAGCCGCATCAATTACAATCTCATTGTTATTTACATTATATTGTACATCTGCATTTAAGCTTTTTAATACTTCACCAATTGTATATACATCAGCTAAAGCTGGAACGTCTTTAATAATGTTTTTTCCTTCAGAAGCTAATAAAGATGCTGCTAAAATAGGTAATACAGCGTTTTTTGCGCCTTCAACTTTTACGCTACCTTGTAAAGTCTGACCACCCATAACGATAATTTTCTCCACAATTCGTCCCTCCGAATCCCATTCTCGTAAACTTGCTATTTTATTTAAAAGTTCATTAATCTTTTTTATCCAAACACTGCTAATAATACAGCTATAACCCAACTTTATCAAGCATCTTATTCACTATTTTGTGTCGAATTTTGACTTTATTGTTCATACTACATATTACGCACTGTATGTATAGTTGGTGAATCGAAAGCGGGATACTTTCCAGACGCCTTTTCCCTATATTTTTCTGCTACTGCGTCTGTTTTCTCGAATTAACTCGAAAAGTGCTATTTCAAAATTTGCCATCTTCATTTGTAAAGTCAGCTTGAGGGTAAGTGCAAAAGAGGCATTTATTTCTTACTTGCCATGTGAAATCAGTATTAATCTTTCACGCTGTTAGTTTTATACACCAAAATTCGATATGTTAAACATTTTTGATTGCCCAGGAAATATATACTTTGTAGCGAAAAGCAATTAATTGCTTTCCCCTACAAGCTATATAATGCATTTTATTGGAAAATATAGACTAAACTTCTTGACCATTGAGAGAAAGTAATGAAGAAATTGGAAACGGCTGAGCCAATGACGATGCTGAATAAAATATAGATGAGTTGAATTTGGAATGTTCTACCTTTTTTGAACAGTTGGTCAAAACGAAATGCTTGTAATGCATAGAATGCCACAGCAATGAAAAAAATATGCGAGGCTAGACCGAAAAGTGCCTGTTGTCCTATTTCCGTATAAAAGTCCATCTTCTTTTACACTCCCTTGTGAAAAAAGTTGCTTTAAATATAAATTGAAGCACTAGATATTTATTAATTTTCTCTTGATTTAGCATTTATTTTCATTTTATCGAGATTCTAATCAATTTTTGGAGTTTTTTCTGATTCTCTTGCTGCTTTATTGTTCTATTGGCACTTTTTCCAATTCTATTGGCGAATTCCCTTACTCTATTGGCGTCTCATGGCATATTTTAGTGTTTCCTTCAACTTACTGTCATTTATTTAAAAAGACTGTTTGGAAAGCGTGCTTTCCAAACAGTCTTTATTAAAATTAGATGTTACCCTCATGAACGTTGATACGATTCAACGCACGTTTTAGCGCTAATTCAGCACGTTTGAAATCAATGTCATCTTTTTTGCCTTCTAAACGACCTTCTGCTCGGTTTAAGGCTTCCTTTGCACGAGCTAAATCAATTGAAGCTGCTGCCTCTGCGGAAGGAGCTAAAATTGATACTTTTTCAGGACGAATTTCGATGAAGCCGCCACTTACAGCTACAAAATCAGTTGAACCATCTTGTTTTTTAAGCTTTACAGCACTAATTGCAAGAGGCGCAACCATAGGAATATGGCCTGGAAGTACACCAATTTCCCCTGAAACTGTTTTAGCAACTACCATTGTTACTTCAGAATCGTATGCTGGACCGTCGGGAGTGACAATACTGACTGTTACTGTCTTCATATTATTTTCCTCCTCGCCGTTAGAATTAAACCTCTACGCCCATGCCTTTTGCTTTTTCTACTACTTCTTCAATGCTACCAACTAAACGGAAAGCATCCTCTGGTAAGTGATCCCATTTGCCATCAAGTATTTCTTTAAATGAGCGAACAGTTTCTTTAACAGGCACGTAAGAACCTGCTTGACCAGTAAATTGCTCCGCAACGTGGAAGTTTTGAGATAAGAAGAATTGAATGCGACGCGCGCGCTCTACTGTTTGCTTATCTTCATCAGATAACTCGTCCATACCTAAGATAGCGATGATATCTTGTAACTCACGGTAACGTTGAATTGTACGTTGAACACCAGTAGCAATTGCATAGTGCTCTTCACCAACGATTTCTGGTGATAATGCACGAGAAGTTGATGCTAATGGGTCAACCGCTGGATAAATACCCATCTCAGATAATTTACGCTCTAAGTTTGTTGTTGCATCTAAGTGAGCGAAAGTTGTTGCTGGAGCTGGGTCAGTATAGTCATCGGCTGGTACGTAAATCGCTTGAATCGAAGTTACAGAACCTTTTGTTGTCGATGTAATACGCTCTTGTAATTTACCCATTTCTGTAGCAAGTGTTGGTTGGTAACCTACCGCAGAAGGCATACGACCTAATAGGGCAGAAACCTCAGAACCTGCTTGTGTGAAACGGAAAATGTTGTCGATGAATAAAAGTACGTCTTGACCTTGTTCATCACGGAAATACTCAGCCATTGTTAAGCCTGTTAATGCTACACGCATACGTGCACCAGGTGGCTCGTTCATTTGACCAAATACCATCGCAGTTTGCTTAATAACACCAGAGTCAGTCATCTCGTGGAATAAGTCGTTACCTTCACGTGTACGCTCACCTACACCCGCGAATACAGAAATACCGCTGTGCTCTTGTGCGATGTTGTTGATTAATTCTTGGATTAATACAGTTTTACCTACGCCGGCACCACCGAATAGACCGATTTTACCGCCTTTAATATACGGTGCTAATAAGTCTACTACTTTGATACCTGTTTCTAGGATTTCAACTGTTGTAGATAATTCATCAAATTTTGGCGCTTCGCGGTGGATTGAGTCACGGCGAGCTGATTCTGGAATTTCTTCACCTAAGTCGATTACTTCACCAAGTACGTTGAATACACGTCCCAGTGTCACTTCACCAACTGGTACTGAAATAGCTTTCCCTGAGTCTGTTACTTCTGCTCCACGTTGTAAACCATCTGTAGATGACATCGCAATTGTACGAACAACATCGTCACCTAAGTGGATTGCAACTTCAAGAGCTAAAGTAGTAGGCTCTTCATTTGGACGTTCAATCTTAACAGTTAGGTTGTTATAGATTGCTGGTAAATGGCCGTTTTCGAATTTAACGTCTACTACCGGACCCATTACTTGTAGAACTTGTCCTTTGTTCATGTTGTGTACCCTCCTATCGTATTCTTATACGAAGTTAGCGTGAGTTGCAGCTTATTCTAAAGCCGCAGCTCCACCAACGATTTCTGTAATTTCTTGTGTAATAGCTGCTTGACGCGCACGGTTGTATTGCAATGATAGACCATCGATTAAATCAGATGCGTTATCTGTTGCACTACGCATTGCCGTCATACGTGAAGCATGTTCACTTGCTTTTCCGTCTAATAAAGCACCGTAAATTAAGCTTTCTGCATATTGTGGAAGTAAAACTTCTAGAATTGCTTCACCAGATGGCTCGAATTCATACGCAGCGCTTGATGTTGAAGTGGCAATATCAGTCAACGGAAGAACCTTTTTCTCCGTCACTACTTGAGAAATAGCACTTTCGAAGTGGTTATAGTACATATAAAGTTCATCATATGCACCATCAATGAACATACCAACAGCATTACGAGCGATTTCTTTAATATCAGCAAATGTTGGTTGGTCAGGAAGAGCAACAACACTACTAATAACATTATGATCACGTTTAACAAAGTAATCACGCGCTACACGACCTAATGCAAAGACAACGTATTCGTCTTTGGATTTATGACGCTCGTTAATTGTACGTTGAACTTGACGCAGAATGCTTGAGTTGTAAGCACCTGCTAAACCACGGTCAGAACCAATTACTAAGTAAGCTGTTTTCTTAACAGGGCGAGCAGTTAACATTGGGTGTCCACTGTCTTTCGTACCTGCAGCGATAGCGCCTACTACGTCTTGAATTTTTTCCATGTAAGGAACGTATGCTTTTGCATTTTGCTCTGCACGGCGTAGTTTCGATGATGAAACCATCTGCATTGCTTTTGTGATTTTTTGCGTGCTCTTTGTAGAGTTAATACGACCTTTAATTTCGCGTAAGTTTACCACTGGTATTTCACCACCTTCTGTTATTTAGTCACAATCCTATCTTCTCATATCATCCGCAAGCTACTGCCTGCGGAGGTAAGAGAAGTTATCTAACTAAAGATTATTCTGATTTAGCAAAAGTCTTTTTGAATGCATTGATTGCTTCAGTAAGGTCTGCATCAGCTGGAATATCTTTTGTTGTACGGATATGATCTAATACAGCTGTGTGGTTTGTATCTAACCAGCTTAAGAATTCAGCCTCAAAACGAGTGATGTCCCCTACTGGAATATCGTCTAAGAAACCACGAGTTAATGCATATAAAATAACAACTTGTTTTTCAACTTTTAATGGTTTGTTTAAGTCTTGTTTTAAAACTTCAACTGTACGTTTACCACGCTCTAATTTAGCTAAAGTTGCTTTATCTAGGTCAGAACCAAACTGAGCGAATGATTCTAATTCACGGAAAGCAGCTAAATCAAGACGTAATGTACCGGCAACTTTTTTCATCGCTTTGATTTGTGCTGAACCACCTACACGTGATACAGATAAACCTGCGTTAATTGCTGGTCGTACACCTGAGTTGAATAAGTCAGATTGTAAGAAAATTTGACCATCTGTAATCGAAATTACGTTTGTTGGAATGTAAGCTGAAATGTCTCCAGCTTGTGTTTCTACGAATGGTAATGCCGTAATCGAACCGTTTTGGTAAGTTTCGTTTAACTTCGCAGCACGTTCAAGTAGACGGCTGTGTAAGTAGAATACGTCACCAGGGTAAGCTTCACGACCTGGAGGACGACGTAATAATAATGACAGCTCACGGTAAGCAGACGCTTGCTTCGATAAGTCATCATATACTACTAATACGTGTTTACCTTGTAACATAAATTCTTCTGCCATTGCTACACCAGCGAATGGTGCTAAGAACAATAATGGTGATGGTTGAGAAGAAGAAGCTGTTACTACGATTGTATAATCTAAAGCACCGTTTTTACGTAATGTTTCAACTACGCTACGCACTGTAGATTCTTTTTGACCGATTGCAACATAGATACAAATCATGTTTTCACCAGTTTGGTTTAAGATTGTATCAATCGCTACAGATGTTTTACCTGTTTGACGGTCACCGATAATTAACTCACGTTGACCACGACCAATTGGAACTAATGCGTCAATCGCTTTAATACCTGTTTGTAATGGCTCATGTACAGATTTACGTGCCATTACACCGAAAGCTGGGCTTTCAATTGGACGAGTTTTTGTTGTGTTGATTGGACCTAGACCATCCACTGGTTGACCTAATGGGTTTACAACACGACCAATTAGTTCTTCACCAACTGGAACGCTCATAATACGACCTGTACGACGAACTTCATCGCCTTCTTTAATGCCAAGGTACTCACCTAAAATAATAATACCTACATTACCTTCTTCTAGGTTTTGTGCCATACCCATAACACCGTTAGAGAACTCTAAAAGCTCTCCAGCCATGACGTTGTCGAGGCCATGAGCAAGAGCGATACCGTCACCAACGCGGATAACTGTACCTACTTCGCTTACTTGTAATTCAGATTGGTAGTTTTCAATCTGTTGTTTAATCAGACTGCTGATTTCTTCAGCTTTGATGCCCATGTATGTTCACCTCTCACATTTCTTAAAATTAAACAACTAATGTACGCTTTAAACCTTCTAGCTTAGAAGCGATTGTGCTGTCATAAATATAGTTGCCGATTTGTACACGAATACCACCAAGAATAGATGGTTCAATAATGTTTTTAATGTCTAGCTTACTTTTACCTACTAGCGTTGCAAATGCAGCAGAAATCTCTGCATTTTCAGCTTCGGTTAAAGCACGTGTTGAATAAACTGTCGCCTCAACTGCACCTTGTGCTGCAGTTGCAAGATTTTGAAACTCTTTTGCAATCGTCACGATATCATTGATGCGTTGTTTATCCACTAATAATTGAACTGTGTTTAATACTGATGAATTAGCGTTCGCTAAAATTTCAGATAGCATTGCTTTTTTCTTTGCAGAAGAAATTTTAGGTGCTTTTAATAGCTCTAATAAAGCTGGTGTTGCTTCGATTGCCGCTGTGAATTCCTTTAAATCTGCACTTACTTCTGCAATACTTTGCTCTTTGCTTGCTAATTGAAACAATGCTTCAGCGTAACGTTTCGCTACTTGACTCATTTCGCTTCGCCTGCCTTCGCAATCGTCTCTTTAATTAATGCGCTGTTGTCCTCTTCAGAAATCTCTTTGCCAAGCACTTTAGATGCTGCAAGAACTGATAGTGATACAACTTCTTCACGCACTGCTGCGATCGCTTTTTCTTTTTCGTTTTCGATTTCACGCACTGCTGCATCTTTTAAACGAGCTGCTTCTGCACGCGCTGCTGAAATAATTTCCTCACGCTGTACATCGCCTTGTTTTTTTGCACCTTCTACGATCGCTTGTGCTTCTGTACGAGCTTCTTTAAGAAGGCTTTTTTGTTCTTCTAATAATTGGTGCGTTTCTTTGCGCGCTTTTTCTGCTGCATCGATTTCGCTTGCAACAAGCTCCTCACGTTGTTGCATAATGCCCATTAATGGACCCCACGCAAATTTTTTCAAAAGAAGCATTAAAATTACAAATGTTGCTAATGTTGCAAGGATGTCACCGCCGTTAAAACCGCCAGCTGCACCTAATACAAGATCATTTAATAACACGATTGGTTCACTCCCTTCAAGAGCTTGTTCAAAATCTATAAGTATCAATGACACCTCGACATCATTGTGCCCAGATTTTGCCGAGTGAGCTCGAAAAGCTCCTTTTCAAAATCTGTGACATCTGCCGAAGGCTTCATCTTGATTCAGCAAGTGTTTAAATACCCTTTGTCAATAAAACATTTATCTCACCGCTTATATAGACTTAGAGTTTTCCGAATCAAGATAAATCTTTAATTTCAAATTCATTGTTGCTTCTTTCGCATTAAACAATGCGAACTTCATAGTACGATACATAAAAGGAATGGCGAAGTAGTAAGTCTGGTGAACTTTTCTCCGCCATTGACGTCAGTCATAGTAGTAATTATTGGTTCATTACGATGAATGCTACTACTACACCGATGATTGGAAGGGCCTCAACTAATGCAACCCCGATAAACATTGTTGTTTGAAGAGCACCACGTAATTCTGGTTGACGAGCGATACCTTCTACTGTTTTTGATACGATAAGACCGTTACCGATACCTGCACCTAGTGCACCTAAACCGATTGCGATTGCTGCTGCTAATAAACCGATTGAACCTGTCATTGTTAAATTTCCTCCTTGGAATATATGTTTTTTTATTGTGGTTCAAATTACCGCAAATTTTGCGGAATTTATAATTAATGGTCGTGACTCACTTTGTGCGCCAAATAAACCATCGTTAACATAGTGAAAATGAAAGCTTGGATAAACCCGATGAAAATCGAGAACCCTTGCCATGCGAGTGCCGGAACAACCATTCCGAACCAGCCCCAAATACTTGCACCGGCAATACCTGCGATTAAACCGATTAAAATTTCCCCTGCGTAAATATTACCGTATAGACGTAAACCAAGCGTTAATGTATTGGCAAACTCTTCAATAATTTTTAGCGGGAACATCCACCACATTGGCTTCAAATAAGTTGTCTTCGCATAACCACCAGTTCCTTGCATTTTAATACCGTAATAGTGAGCTAAAAGCGTAACCATAACAGCTAATGTTAAAGTTACAGTTGGATCGGCTGTTGGTGATTTCCACCATAGGTAATCATCATAAATGATTGCGAATGGTAAACCTAATAAGTTCGCTACAGCGATAAACATTATTAGCGTAAGCCCTAATACGTGGAAGCGACCACCTGTTTTCCAGTCCATATTACTCTTGATAATACCTTTCACGAAGTCCATAATCCACTCCATGAAGTTTTGCATACCTGTTGGCTTCAGTTTTAAACTACGTGTGGAAATAAACGCGATTAAAAACACGACTGCCGCAGTGACAATTAGCATTAAAACAGTTGATTTGTTAAATGTTAAGACATAGTCACCGAATAATGGTAGATCAAATTCTGGATTTTTATGACCCATTTTTGCATTCACCTCTCTTTCAATGAGTACACTTTAGTGCTGTTTAACAAGATGTACAATTCGCTCGATTACGAGGAAAATGTACGGAAGCATTAGCCCAATAACTGTGCTAATTAGATGAAAATGTTCTGGCAACGACATGGCGATTGCGACTGCCGCAACACCCGAGCCAAAGCGTAAGGCTGTGCCTAAAGATGATGCCTTTCTTCCTTCACTAACAGAACGGTCAAACTTGTCCATCCGTCGAACTAAAATCCAAAAGTTATATGTACCGAAGAATGCACCTAAACCAAGTCCCGCGAAGATGCTAGCATATGGCGTAAAAGCCCATCCTAGTACACAGAGTGCGAGCAAAAAAAATAACACTTTCTTTTGCTTTGCGAAAATGTAATGCAAATCTTCCATTAGCAGTAAGTCTCCTGAATTTTTTTCGAGTAAAGAATCGATGTTGACCAGCAAGTGAATTCAAAGCGTAGTAAATGTACTACAGTTATGAGGTTAAATTATAAGATGTAGCAAAATTTGACTTGGAGTAAATTTCTACATACAAAAGCTTTAACCTTTATGGACATGTATCCAGACGCATCAAACCGTTGCAAAATTTTCTTCTGCGATGAGTAATCACAGGAGCAAAATCGACAATTGGAATTCAACTGTCCACTCAGTAGAAACTTGATATAATAAGCACTTCAAAGTTTTTACACACAATGAAACCCTTATCATTCTTACCCTTTGTTAGCATACAATAGGCGATATTTGATGTCAATTAGTAATGGTGAAAAACTTCACAATCCCCTCAATGTTGTCAAATTGTCGACAAATTTGTGAAAGGATTTTTTCAACAAGAAGTTTGTCAAAAATATTCATCTAAAAACCTTTTCCCCTATACTATTTTACAAAATTATTCGTAGTTATTGATAAAGTGAACCTTCAGTCAGTGGGGGGTTCCTCGTCCCCACTGATTGGTAGTTTCACCAATCGGGTTTTTACAGGCTGTTGGATCCCCCACTTAAACTTCTTGATTTTATCTGCTGGTTTGAATTGGGGGTCTGTGCTCCTGCGGTTACTCGTCGCAAAAGTACAGCCTGCTCCTGCGGTTACTCGTCGCAAACAAATTTGTTAATACGGGATAAACGCTTTAAAGCTCCCAACCTCTAAGCATGCTTTACTAAAAATTCGACAAGCGCTTTGACGATTCTCTCTGAGGCATGGCCATCACCATATGGGTTTGATGCTTGTGCCATCGCATCGTACGCTGTCTGATCGACTAGCAGCTCATTCGCTAACTGATAAATTGTATCCTCGTCTGTGCCAGCAAGCTTTAATGTACCTGCTGCAATTCCCTCAGGACGCTCTGTTGTATCACGCAATACAAGCACTGGTTTTCCTAATGAAGGAGCTTCCTCCTGCACCCCACCAGAATCCGTTAAAATCATGTATGAACGCGCCGCAATATTGTGGAAATCAAATACCTCTAACGGCTCAATTAAGTGAATGCGCTCGTCATTGCCTAACACGTCATTGGCAATTTCACGTACAACAGGATTCATATGCACAGGGTAAACAACTTGAATATCGTTATGCTCTGCTAATAAACGCTTGATTGCACGGAACATATTGCGCATTGGTTCACCAAGATTTTCACGGCGATGGGCAGTTAATAAAATCATCCGATCTGCACCTATTTTCTCTAGAACTGGATGGCTATACGTCTCACTTACAGTCGTCGCAAGTGCATCAATCGCTGTATTTCCAGTTACAAAAATAGCTTCAGCTGGCTTATTTTCACGCAATAAATTCTCCTCAGACTGCTGTGTCGGTGCGAAATGTAAATCCGCCATTACACCTGTAAGCTGTCGGTTCATTTCCTCTGGATATGGTGAATATTTTTGACCTGTACGAAGCCCTGCCTCCACATGCCCAATTGCAATTTGATTATAAAAAGCAGCTAAGCTACCAATGAATGTAGTTGCTGTATCGCCATGTACAAGCACGATATCTGGCTTTGCTTCTTTCATAACTGCATCTAACCCTTGCAATGCATTTGTCGCAACGTCCACAAGCGTTTGGCGATCCTTCATAATATTCAAGTCATAATTCGGCTTAATTTTGAATGTTTCTAGCACTTGATCAAGCATTTGACGATGCTGAGCTGTCACTGTCACAATCGATTCGATTTGTGGGTGCTTTTCCAACTCCAATACGAGCGGAGCCATTTTAATTGCCTCTGGACGCGTACCGAAAATCGTCATTACTTTAAACTTCGTCATTCCAAACTCTCCAGTCTATAAATGTAATTGCGTGAAGGTATCCAAAAAGCGTGCTAACGCACTGCTTTTCGGACGTTTTGTTTGTGTTTCATTAGTTTTCCGCTATACTATTTTGTACCAAATAAACGATCGCCTGCATCTCCTAAACCTGGGATGATATAGCCGTGTTCATTTAATCTTTCGTCCAGCGCCGCGATAAAAATATCTACATCGTTATGTTCTTTTTGAATTGCCTCTACACCTTCTGGCGCAGCAATTAAGCACATAAATTTAATGTTTTTTGCACCGCGCTTTTTCAAAGAGTTGATTGCCTCAACAGCAGAGCCTCCTGTTGCTAGCATTGGGTCTACAATAATGAAATCACGTTCTTCTACATCCGCTGGTAGCTTGGCATAGTATTCAACAGGTTTTAATGTTTCTGGATCGCGATATAAACCAATATGTCCAACTTTCGCTGCTGGAATTAAATTTAAAACGCCATCTACCATACCAATTCCTGCTCGTAAAATTGGAACGATAGCCAGCTTTTTACCAGATAACACTTTTGATTTTGCTGTTGTTACAGGTGTTTCAACTTCGATTTCTTCAAGCGGCATTTCCCTTGTAATTTCAAATGCCATTAACGTCGCAACTTCATCTACAAGTTCACGAAATTCTTTTGTTCCAGTGTTTTTGTCACGAATATACGTTAACTTGTGCTGAATTAATGGGTGATCGAATACATATACTTTGCTCATACGGCTCTCTCCTAACTGTTGTTTATCCGCATTAACAGGCAAGTTAATAACCCTTCAATTTAAGCAAGGTATTTACTGCCTGCAAAAGCCCGATTGGTGAAATTCAGTAATCCGTGAAAGGGTGAGGAAACCCCACAACGTAAAATTTCACTTTATCTGAATAAGTATAACAAAAAAACGTCGGGCTGTGTTGTACAACATTGTTGCAATTTATAGATTAGCTGATATAATTGCAAAGTTACAATAGAATGAGCATTTACGAGCGAATTCTCACTTTAAGACAAATACTCTAAGTCATTTTTAAACAAATAATTATTTTAATAAAACACAAACAAAACGTCCGAAAAGTAGTGCTTCGCACGCTTTTCGGACGCCTTTTATTTACGCATATAATGGAAATTTATCTGTTAAAGCTTTTACGCGAGCGATTGCTTGTTCTTTTACTGCTTCGTCATCAATATTCTTTAATACCAATGCAATAATAGAGCCCACTTCTTTTATGTCATCTTCTTTAAAGCCTCGAGATGTTACGGCTGGTGTACCAATACGAACACCTGAAGTGACGAATGGTGACTCAGTATCATATGGAATTGTGTTTTTGTTTGTTGTAATACCAACAGCATCTAGTGCATGCTCTGCTACTTTCCCTGTTAGGCCAAGAGATTTCACATTCAATAATACGATATGGTTATCTGTACCGCCAGATACAATTTCCACACCTTCAGCGATTAAAGTTTCTGCTAGTACTTTTGCATTTGCTTTTACTTGCTTCGCATAGTCTTTAAATTCTGGTCTTAATGCTTCACCAAATGCTACAGCTTTAGCAGCAATAACGTGCATTAATGGACCACCTTGAATACCAGGGAATACTGATTTATTTAATTTTTGCTCCCATTCTTTAGAAGCTAAAATTAATCCTCCACGTGGACCACGTAAAGTTTTATGTGTTGTAGACGTTACAAAATCAGCATATGGTACAGGTGATTGGTGTTCACCTGCAGCTACTAAACCAGCAATATGCGCCATATCTACCATAAAGTAAGCGCCGATTTCGTCTGCAATTTCACGGAACTTTTTGAAGTCAATTTCGCGTGGATATGCTGATGCACCTGCAACAATTAATTTTGGCTTATGCGCTAATGCTTTTTGACGAACATCTTCATAGTCGATGACATGTGTATCTTCTGTTACACCGTACTCTACGAAATTATATAAAATACCAGAGAAGTTAACTGGTGAACCATGTGTTAAGTGACCACCATGAGAAAGATTCATACCAAGTACTGTATCGCCTGGCTCTAGAATTGTATGATATACAGCCATATTTGCTTGCGCACCAGAGTGTGGCTGTACGTTTGCATATTCAGCACCGAAAAGTTCTTTGATGCGATCGCGCGCGATATCTTCCACTACATCGACATGCTCACAGCCACCATAGTAGCGTTTACCTGGGTAACCCTCTGCATATTTATTTGTTAGCACGGAGCCTTGTGCTTCCATTACCGCTTCAGATACAAAGTTTTCAGATGCGATTAGCTCAATATTCGCTTGCTGACGCTTTTTCTCTGCTAAAATACCATCTAATACTGCCTTATCTTGTGCTGCTAATTTTTCAAATGCCATGTAAAATTCCTCCCAAAAGTAAATTATTCATATTGTGCACGCACGCCACCAATTAGTTTCGGGCGTGTCGTCGCTACTGTTACTACTGCTTCACCTAGTGTTTTCACAGATGTACGGATTGGAACTGCTACTGCTTTTAAATGCATGCCAATTAATGTTTGACCAATATCAATCCCTGCATGGGCTTGTATATTTTCCACTACAACTGGCTTTTGCATTTGCTTATAGGCATGTGCCGACATAGAACCACCAGCTGTTTTTACTGGCACGACATGCACAGGCTCTAGCTGATATTTTTCCGCTGCTGCATATTCAAGTGTTAACGCACGATTAATATGCTCACAGCCCTGAAAAGCTAAGTATAATTGATGGCGTTCAGCAAATGCTTGTAGCTCTTCATAAATAGCCGTTGCTACATCCATTGCTCCCGCTGTTCCTATGCGCTCACCCATCACCTCTGATGTCGAGCATCCTACCACAAATAGTTGCTGCGGTTGGAAAACCACTTGCTGTTCTAATTCACTTAACAATGTTGCTAGCGATTTATGCATATCAGTTAAATTTGTCATGTATTACACTTCCAGCTCTGAAATTTTTTCTACACGGCGCGTATGGCGTCCGCCTTCAAATTCAGTGCTTAGCCAAGTTGCAACGATTTCACGTGCCAGCCCTGGTCCAATAACGCGTTCGCCCATTGCTATTACGTTGGAATCATTATGACAGCGCGTTGCTTTTGCTGAAAATACATCATGCACTAAGGCGCAACGAATTCCTTTTACTTTGTTTGCCGCAATCGACATGCCAATTCCCGTACCACATATCAAAATGCCTCGATCAAACTTTCCAGAGGCAACACCATCCGATACAGGCTTTGCATAGTCTGGATAATCAACCGATTCATCAGATTGTGGGCCGAAGTCTTCATAGCTAATGCCTAAGTCACCTAACAGAGACATAATCTCACGGCGTAAATTATTTCCACCATGGTCAGAAGAAATTGCAATTTTCAACGAAGCTCCCTCTTTTCACGATATATTCATAAAATAGTGTACCATTTATTGAATGAGAAAAACATTCCTCTCAAGCATAACAAAAAATACTTTAAATGAAAACACGAATATTAAAGTTTAATTCAGAAATAAAGTTCACATCTACCTCTATTTTACAAGTAATTCAGTTTACAATCATTCGCCTTTTGGCTAATTCACAGAATTTTCTTGATTATAACTAGTTAACTCTACTTACACTCACACAGCAAAAACACAGTTAAATAAATTTCCTTTCGCTCCTATAGTATGTACTATTTTGAGCGATCAAATTGGGATATAACATTATATAGCTCATTTGATTGTTGCTGAAGATTTTCACATAGATTTTGTGTTTGCTCAATTTCAAATGCCTGTTCCTCTGTAATCACACGAACTTCCTGTGCACCAGCAGACGTTTCTTCTGCGATTGCAGCTACCTCCTGAGATTGCTGTGCCGTTAGCTCTATTCCGCTAAGCTGTTGCTTCGTTAATGAGGAAATGTCTACAACTGCGTGCGCAACTTCCTCTACATTGCTTACCATACCATCAACAGTCGCTGTTGTTTCAGATACGCGCGTCGATTCTTGCACCGCAAACGCAACTTGACCGTTCATTTGTTTCACAACAAGTTCAACATTTTGCTGCATCGCTTGAATGATTGTAGTGATACCTTGCACAGCCTTTGCACTTTCATCTGCTAAAATACGAACTTCCTCCGCTACAACGGCAAACCCTTTTCCATGCTCTCCTGCTCTCGCTGCTTCAATTGAGGCATTTAATGCTAGCAAGTTTGTTTGTGCAGCAATATCTCCAACTAATCCGATTATTTGCTCAATTTGCTCCGCATTTTTTTCTAACTCATGAATATTAGCTAAAGCTTCCTCATTCCCTTGCGCAATTTGCTGTATGCTCGTTACAAGACTTTGAATAGCTGTTTTTGTTGTTTCTAAATTATTAAGCATTTGCTTTGACCCGTCAGCCGAGTTTGTTGCGTGTCCATTGACATCTAATGCCAACTGACGAACATCGACCAAGGCCTCAGCCATTTCTTGCACAGAAACGGCTGAAGTTTGAGCCCCTTCAGAAATCTGCCCTACCGTTTTAGCTACATCGTTTGCTTTGTGCGATGAAGCTTTTGTTAAATCGGATAATTCATTAATTGTTGAATTCGTAATGCGGTAATTATTTTCAATACTATCCACCATGCCACGTAAATTGACTAACATATGCTGAAATGCCTCTGCAACAGAACGAATTTCATCGTTAGTTTTCGGCATGGTCACATCTTGTCCAATTTTCCCTTCCGCCACACGTGAAGCAGCCTGCTCCAAAGCTTGTAGTGGGCGGACTAAAATAATACTAAAAACCGCTGCTAAAATACAGGACCAAGTAATCCCCGCTATGTATGTACTTATTTGAAAAATCTTTACATTTATCGATTCAAAAAACATCGGATGTATAAATTCAATAAATACAAAGCTAGTTGAATACGTAACAATCGCTAAAACCCCTACAAATAATATTAGCTTTTTGCGTAAATTAAATCGTTTTTGTTTGCTATTCACTATTTGCTCCTCCTTGTTTTTGCACTAATTCTTCTATTAAATGTCGTAATTCAAAAAATGTTTGCTTATACGTATGCAAATCGCCGCCATATGGATCTGATACGTCTGGTGCTGTGTACGGAGTTACATATTCTTTCAATGTGTAGGTCTTTTGCATGGCAACTTCATAACTACGAACGAGCAGCTCCTTGTGCACTGTCGTCATTGTTAAAATTAAGTCTGCCCACTCAATATCCTCAACTGTTACTTGGCGAGAAATATGTTCATGAGGGATATTTTCACTGTTTAAAACTCGTTGTGCATTTTCCGACATTTCCCCTCCTTCAAGAGCGTAAATACCTGCTGAACGAACCTCGATATTCGGAAGCCGCTTTGCCTTAAAAATCGCCTCAGCCATCGGACTTCTGCAAGTATTTCCAGTACAAACAAAATAAATATTCATCTTTTCTCCCACTCTTCCAAAAAATACTTAATTAAAAAGTATTACCATGCTAATAGCTAATAGTAATACACCCGCTATTATTTTAAAAATTTGACTATTAAAAATGGGCGTTTTAGCTACGATGAGCGCTATGTATGATAGTGCAAAAGTAGCTATTCCAGCGCTAAGAATAAATAAATACTTTTGTAGATTTAGCATACCAAAAGAAACGCTTGCTGAAAAGCTATCAATGCTCGCCATAATTGCTAAAATTGGTAAAGCTTTTTGAGGGACATGTTGATTTCTGGATGATAAAAGCAGTTGAAGTGCAATACAAAATAATAAGATAGCGGAGAGGTACGCTGCCCAGTCCTCCATAAATGTACTAACCCAGCTTCCTAATTTAAACCCAAGAAGCGGAAAAAGCATATGCCATAAAGCTGTCCAAATCGAGAGCAAAAAGCGCTGTGAAACGCTTGGTAAAAGTATATATAGGGCAACGACATCCAGCGCTAAAATAATTCCAACTATCACTTCCTGCAATGACATACCTCCTAAGCATTGCTTTTATTTTATGTCAATGAATAGGCAGAGAGAACTGAAAGAAAAAAATGAACAAAGATGGCTCATTTCTAATCAGCTTGCTAGCATGCTTCCCAATTTATCGAAAATAAAAAAAGCCGTCGGGAAATCCCTGACAGCTACTTATTTTTTATACCATTGTCCACCCGCCGCTTTTTCTAGACGATTCATAATTGCGACGCCTACACCGAGACGAGCGGTCGTTGTCGCTAAAATAATCGTTGCGTCGGTTTTGTCACATGCACGAAGCGCATCATAAAGTGCGCCACTCATTGCTTCAATATCCCCGTCCTTACCGTATGTAAAGAAATAATTAGCTTTGCTATTAGCAAAGCTTTCTGCTGCTAACAGTGCAACACGCTGTCCCGTAGCTTGAAGTTGTTCGACTGCTTGCTGCACACTTTCTAATTTTGGCTCAATTAATAGGACAGGAGCCTCCGGTGCATAATGTGTATATTTCATGCCAGGTGCTTTCGGTGTGCCCGGGCTTTCCTGTTCCTTCTCAGTTGGCTGAATAACTGTCCCGATTACTTCCTCTAGCATTTCCTTTGTGACACCGCCTGGACGTAGTATCACTGGTGGATTTACCGTCACATCGAGCACCGTCGATTCCAAGCCAACACCTGTTGCTCCACCATCTAAAATACACGAAATTATATTCGTCATATCTTCCGCGACATGCTCCGCCCTCGTCGGTGATGGCTTGCCACTTTTGTTAGCACTTGGTGCCGCTAGGGGCTTATTGATTTCTTGTAATAAACGTAGCGCTACCGGATGGTCTGGCATTCGTAAACCAACTGTAGTTAGACCCGCTGTGACACTCGCTGCAAAGACATTCGGCTTTGTTTCTAAAATAAGTGTTAAAGGACCTGGCCAAAATGCATCCATACATTTTTGTGCTATTTCAGATAAATGCACAACATAATCTTGCGCTTGTTCCTTGCTACTAATATGGACAATTAAAGGATTATCAGACGGACGCCCTTTGGCAGCAAATATTTTTTGGACTGCCACCTCATCTGTTGCTACAGCACCAAGTCCATATACCGTTTCAGTCGGAAATGCGACTATTTCGCTATTATTTAAAAAATCCACAGCTTGTGTATAACTATCATTATTATTCACAACATTATCCACAATTAAATATTTTGTTTCCATATCATCACCGCCTTTAATTTCGCTATTTATCAAAAGTTATTCACATATTGTTGATAACTCATCACTTAATGTGCATAAGTTGTTTAAATCTGTGGGTAAAACTATGAAAATTTTCTTTTTAACCACTCATAAATAACAAATTTACGCTTTTCTCCCTTCTCTTCCTGAGGTTTTTCACATGTTTTTGGAAAAACAGAGCAAAACCAGTTGTCGCCTCTTGCTTGCCCGATTGTTAAGACGACAGATTGATAGAGGTTTTGTGGATAAAAAGTATTGTATTCATATTTAGGTGGAATTAAGTTATCCCCAACAACGATATGAACATCATATTGTGAATAATTTTTTTCAAGTAACTGTTGTAAATCAATTAATGCTAATTCTGTTTCTTGTGTACTAGCAATTTGCTCAAACATCGGTAGCGCCGCTTGAACGATTTCTTCCTTTACTGTCTGGTCCTGCTGCAAATTACTGTTCGCTACAACTCTAAATAATAACGGACTTGCTTCCTTTTGCTCATGCCAGCCTTCACCATAATCCACAAAATGAGGCACGGCTAATAACAACATATAACTAATTAATGCATAACAAACATAACGAAAAATAATAAGAATAGGCAATGGCTTTCTAGCAATATTGTAATCTTCTAACATGAAAATCCCTCCTTGCCTATCATGATGGACAAAGAAGAATTTTTTTATTCATCAATTACACAAAAAACAATTCTATCTTTTCCGTTAATATCTTTTACAAGTTCAATTGTAGCTTGTGGGAAGTGCTGTTGGAAAAAAGCCGCTACTGCTCGACCCTGCATATAGCCAATTTCCACACCAATTAATGCTGGTTGTCTCATCAAAGCCGGCAACTGCTCAGCTAGCTTGCGATATAAAAATAATCCATCCTCGTCCGCAAAAAGTGCTGTGTGCGGCTCATGTTCTAGTACAATATCAGACATTTCCTTCGCCTCATGATAAGCGATGTAAGGAGGATTACTTAAAATAACATCCCATTTTTGCTGTGCAATTGGTTCTGTTAAATCACCTAAGCGAAAATCAATTGCTGCTTGCAGTTGCATAGCATTTTGCTCGGCTGTTGCAAGCGCATCTTGCGAAATATCCGTTGCCGTAACAGCTACATTCGGGCATTCAAGCTTCATTGTTATAGCAATTGCCCCGCTGCCTGTACCAATATCCGCCAATTGAATCGCTACATCTTTGCCAAATAATTTTTCTATACGCGTTATTGCGCCGACGATTAATTCTTCTGTTTCAGGACGGGGGATTAGAACGGATTCATCTACTTGAAATGGGCGTCCATAAAATTCCTCGACACCTGTAATATATTGTACGGGTACTCCTTCCGCATGCCTTTGCAGCATGTCTTCAAGAGTAGCTATTTGCTCATTAGACATTTGTTCCTGCATTCGTAACATTAAATCCGAATAATTTATTTGCAGCACGTGCTGCATTAGCAATCGTGCTGCTGTTTCCTCTCGACCATTGACACTTAAAAAAGAAGAAGCCCGTTGCAGGACTTCAAATACTGAGTTATGCATCTTCATTTAATCTTGCTAATTTAGATGCTTGTTCTTCTAAAATAAGTGCGTCAATCACTTCATCTAACTTGCCTTCAATGATTTGGTCGAGTTTTTGAATTGTTAAGCCAATTCGATGGTCTGTGACACGATTTTGTGGATAGTTATACGTGCGAATTCGCTCCGAACGGTCACCTGTACCTACCGCCGATTTACGTGTTGCATCCACTTCAGCTTGAGCTTCTTGCATATACATATCTGCCACACGCGCACGTAAAATTTTCATTGCCTTTTCGCGGTTTTTGATTTGTGAACGCTCATCCTGCATCGATACAACGACACCTGTTGGAATATGCGTCATACGAACAGCAGACATCGTCGTGTTAACTGATTGCCCCCCTGCACCAGATGATGCAAATGTATCCACACGAATATCCTTTTCATGAATGTCTACATCTACCTCTTCTACTTCTGGCAAACAAGCAACTGTTGCTGTCGATGTATGAATACGCCCTTGCGACTCTGTAGCAGGTACGCGCTGAACTCGGTGTGCACCATTTTCATATTTGAATTTAGAGTATGCGCCTTGACCGTTAATCATAAAGATAACCTCTTTATAACCGCCCATTGCATTCGGTGTCGCCTCCATAATTTCAATTTTCCAACCCTGCGTCTCTGCATAACGCGAATACATGCGGAATAAATCCCCCGCAAAAATATTCGCCTCATCTCCACCCGCAGCTCCACGAATTTCCATAATAACGTTTTTCGAATCGTTCGGGTCTTTTGGAATTAGCAAAATGCGTAGACGCTCTTCTAATGAAGGAATTTGGTCGTTTAACTCATGAAATTCTTCCTTCACCATTTCTAGCATATCTTGGTCTTTTTCAAGTTCTAGCATTTCACGCGTATCTGCAAGCTGTTCCTTCACAGCTTTATATTCACGATACACTTCAACCATTTCTTGAATATCTGATTGTTCCTTTGAATATTCACGTAGCTTTTTACTATCACTCACTACATCTGGATCACTTAATAATTCATTTAATCTTTCATAACGATCTTCAACAGCTTGTAGACGATCAAACATAATACTTTTCACCTCTGTATATAATTTTAACTATAATTTCCGGATGTGTTGATCATCCTTTACTTTATAGAAAATACCTAATAATTCGTTGATTTCCGTTGCGGAGGACGCTTTCCTCGGGGTGCGGCTTCAACTAATTTATTTCAGCTCGAGGCCAACAGGATGTTGGTCATGGAGGCGTTGCCGCAGGACGCAGCGGTTTTAGCCTCCCTATACTTTCTCCCGATGGAGTCGCCCCCTCCACTTCAATCAACGAGTGCATGCCTAATAATAAAATGCTTCTCTCTATAAAACATATTAATCAATAGACAATTTTCACATAATCAACACGCTTGTATAATTTACTTAAATTGAGTATAAAGAAATTTTTAAATGCTTGCTACATTTTTAAAGCGGCGGGTTGCTATGGCATTTTCTGCATACAGGATAATATGAGTCATTGCCACCAATTGAAATTTGGTCACCTGTGTACACTGGCTTGCCATTCTCGTCAACACGCAGGTTCATCGTTGCCTTTTTGTGACAGAACCAGCAAATTGTTTTCATTTCCTCAATTTTATCTGCATAAATGAGCATATAACGGCTGCCTTCAAACAGCTCGTTTTGGAAGTCATTTTTTAAGCCAAAGCCCATTACTGGTATGTTTAATTCGTCGACTATTTGCGTTAATTGGAGTACATGCTCCTTCGAGAAAAACTGTACTTCGTCAATTAATATACAATATGGCTTTTCTTCATGATTTTTTACATATTCAAAAATATTTGTATCATCGAACACAGCAATTGCAGGACGACGAAGACCAATACGGCTTGATACCACACCTACTTCATCCCTCGTGTCGATACCTGAAGTAAAAATAAGAACGGGCTTGTTTTGCTCTTCATAATTATGGGCTACTTTTAAAATTTCAATCGACTTACCACTGTTCATCGCACCATGCTTAAAAAATAATTGCGCCATTTTTGCCTCCATTTATTCCTCAAAAAATGCCTGCCAGTCGGAAACCTGGCAGGCATTTTAAAATTATTATTTGTTAAGACCGTATTTTTTGTTGAAACGATCCACACGTCCGTCAGCAGACGCGAATTTTTGACGACCTGTATAGAATGGGTGACATTCGTTACAGAACTCGACAACGATTGATTCTTTTACAGAACCAGTTTGGAATGTGTTACCGCAAGAGCAAGTTACTGTTGCAGTTTTGTAATCTGGATGGATTCCTTGTTTCATATTCGTTTTCTCCTCTCGCCCTGAACCATCTGGAACAGAGTATAATCGAACTGCACCTTACAAAGCCCGAATATGTCAGCTTCATATGTGCACGTTGCATACTTTGAAAGTATAACATAACCTCTTTATTTTTTTCAAGAAAAAAATTTTAGCCGCGTACCTCACGATAATCATTGTCCACTAAACCGATATTTTTATTGCGCTCCTTGAAACGAATATTATGAGAAGATACATACGCCATCTTTGGTGCATCTGGCTCCATATACAATTTTGCGCTATTTAACGCTAAAATCGCATCAGCAAATGCACCTGCTATATAATGCACTTTGCTAGGATGGCTGACAAAATCTCCCGCTCCAAACACCCCATCAATATTTGTTTCACGCTTTTCATTAACAATGGCATTGCTGTCCTCAATATGTAGCCCCCATTTTTCAAGTGCTCCATAATCGCATTTTAAGCCATGACTAACAATTACCGCATCTACTTCAAGTCGTTCAATCTCTCCTGTTTCTTTATGTGCTATTGAGACAGCCTGAATTAAATCATCATTTCCATGTAATTGTGCCACTTCATATGGTGTTTTTACATTTACCGATTCTCGCATTAAAGCAACATTTCTTTCGTGCCCACCAAACTCGTCTCGTCGATGCACGACCGTTACACTCGATGCGATTTGGGCTAATTCATTTGCCCAATCGACAGCCGAATTGCCACCGCCAGAAATCACTACACGTTTATTACGGAATCCTTCTAATTCCTGTACCGTGTAATATAAATTTGTTACTTCATATTTGTCTGCCCCTTCTATGTCAAGCTTTTGCAAGGAAAGTACGCCGTAGCCAACAGCTAAAATGACCGTTTTCGAATAATGCTTTTCGCCTGATGCAGATGTTAATATAAAAGTACCATCTGCTTGTCTTTCTAAATTTTCAATCTTTTGATTGAGCACAATTGTTGGGTCAAATGTTTTAGCCTGCTCAATTAATTGTTCAATTAATTGCCCGCCTAAAATTGGAGGCAAGCCACCAATATCCCAAATCATTTTTTCTGGGAAAATTAACAGACGACCACCAAGCTGGTCACTACATTCAATAATCTTCGTCTTTAAATCTCGCATCCCGCTATAAAATGCTGTAAATAACCCTGCTGGTCCTCCGCCTACAATCGTTACATCATACATTTCCTCTGTCATACGCTTAATTCCCCATTTCTTTTTTATTCATAATTGACCTACGTATACTCTCTTTATTCCTTTAAACGTGCTAGTAAGTATAGGAAATACGGTGCACCTAGAACAGCAACAACAATCCCTGCTGGAATTTCGGATGGCTCGAAAATAGAACGACCAATCGTATCTGCCATTAACACTAACAGCCCTCCCAATAACGCTGCGGCTGGAAGTAAAAACTGATGCTTAGCCCCTACAAGCTGGCGTGCTAAATGTGGTGCAACGAGTCCTACGAATCCAATACCACCGCTGACTGAAACACTCGCCCCAGCTAATCCAACAGAAGCGGCTAATAATAAGCGTCGCTCTTTTTCAATTGACGCACCTAGACCAACAGCTGTTAATTCGCCTAAATTCAGAACATTTAATACGCGAGATTTTGAATAAACAAATGGTAATAGGATGATGAGCCAAGGCAATAAGGACAACACAAACTTCCAATTGGAGCCCCAAATACTTCCTGCTAGCCATGTCGCAATAAATTGGTAATTTTCTGGTGTTAATCGCAGTGTCAGTACAATCATCATAGAGCTGATACCCGCAGCTACAGCAATACCCGTTAAAATTAAGCGCATTGGTGTAATTCCCTCATGCCGTTTATAGGACAGTGTATAAATTACAATGGCGGTCAAGCCCGAACCTATGAAGGCTAGCACTGGTAGTAAATAGACAGGGGCAGCTTTTGTTGTAGAAAAAAAGGAAACAAACAGCATAACGGCAAGCCCTGCCCCAGCATTAATACCTAAAATACCCGGGTCTGCCAAAGCATTTCTTGAAATCCCTTGTAAAATAGCCCCAGAAACAGCTAAGCTTATTCCAACTAATACAGCGAGAACAATGCGCGGGAGTCTAAATTCAAATAAAATAAGTTGCTGTTGGGCATCCCCTTGTCCAAATAATGTTCGGAAAACCTCTAGCGGTGTTAGCTTAATTACTCCTGTATTCATACTAATTACAAACGTAATGATAATAAGTACAACTAATGTAATTAAAATAGCCAAGTTTTTCTTTCTAATTTTTTTTTGATTTGGTGTTAAGAAGCGACTGCTCATAGCTCTTTTCCTCCTTTACGAGCTAAATAGAGGAAGAATGGAACGCCAATAAATGCAATAAGAGCCCCAATTGGCGCCTCATAAGGAGGATTGATATTTCGTGCAATAAAGTCCGCTAATACAACAAGCAATGCACCATATACTAAAGAGCAGGAAATAATCCAGCGATAATCATGCCCAACTATGTATCTCGTTAAATGTGGAACGATTAATCCTACAAACCCTACTGCTCCTACAACAGAAACAGCAGCACCTGCCAAAATTAAAACAATTATCATTCCCCATACTTTTATAACATTCGTGCGTTGTCCAAGCCCAATCGCAATTTCTTCACCTAAGCTCAGTAGTGTAATAGAACGTGATAAGATGAGTGCGCCTATCATCGCAACAAGTATCCAAGGAGATAAAATTTGCAGATGGCTCCATTTTGTACCCGAAACACCGCCTGCATACCAAAAGGCTAAATCTTGTCCTATTCGATAATGCAGTGCAATCCCCTCTCCTAGTGCGCCTAAAAGGGCACTAACCGCAGCTCCTGCTAAAACTAAGCGCATCGGCGTTAGACCCCCTTTGGACAGAGAGCCAATACCATAAACGATTGCAACGCCAAGCCCTGCTCCCACAAAAGACCACATAATTAAATACATATAAGGTAAGCCCGGGAAAAAGGCAAAACATAATGCTAGCATAAATGCTGCACCAGCGTTTAAACCTAGCAAACCTGAGTCCGCCAAAGGGTTTCGAGTCATTCCTTGCATCAT
This sequence comes from Metasolibacillus sp. FSL H7-0170, assembly GCF_038593115.1. Lineage (NCBI taxonomy): Bacteria > Bacillati > Bacillota > Bacilli > Caryophanales > Caryophanaceae > Metasolibacillus > Metasolibacillus sp. FSL H7-0170. The sequence continues at coordinate 1,900,007 of NZ_CP151964.1, forward strand.
TGCCCCTGCTACAGCAAAGCATGCACCTACTAATGCTGCACCTAATACACGTGGCAATCGAATCTCACGAATAATTTGATGTTCTGTTAAATCAGGTAAAAATTTAAAAACAGCCTGCCAAACCATGCTTAATGAAATATCTGCCGCTCCAAATGAAATGGACAAACCAATAGCAAATACTAGGCTCACAAGCCCTATAATTAGTGCCACTAAAGCACACACTGGATGGGTCCGTCTTTGTAGCTCCTGTAATTTTTCGAGCCCTTCGACTCCTTCAGCTCGCGTCGCCATGTGCTTCCTCCTTAAATCTGTTCCGCCTTCTTCTCTCTCATCTTTAAAACGAGATTTCATTGCTAATATTATCTACAGGAGCTATTTAGAATATATTTTCCTGTAGTTACTTATCACAAAAAACTTTTTGTTAAAAGCTTAAAAAACAGCATTCCTCTTCTCAATAATCATTCTTCTTTTCCAAATAGTTGATAGGACAAGCAAATAGGGTTATTACTATAAGGGCACATAGCCATTTCTGCATCAATATTGAAAACCTTTTGTAAATTCCCTTTAGTCATAACTTCTTCTGGATTGCCGTTGACAATTAATTGACCGCTTTTCATAGCAATCATAAAATGGGAAAAGCGCGATGCATGGTTTAAATCATGCAATACCATAACAATTGTCCGCCCCTCTTCCTTGTTTAGCTTTTGCAATAACAACAGGATGTCTAGCTGATGTGCTAAATCTAAGTAGGTTGTTGGTTCATCGAGTACGAGAATATCCGTTCCTTGTGCTAACGCCATCGCTATCCAGACTCGTTGACGTTGCCCACCTGATAAAGCTTCAATCGGGCGGTCGCAAAATTCACGTAAACCAGTTACATCAATTGCCCAATGAATATATTCATAATCTTCCTTTTGCAATGTTCCAAAGCCGGTTTGGTGCGGAAAACGTCCATAGGAGACTAATTCAAAAACAGTTAATCCCCCCGGTGCTGTTGCCGTTTGTGGCAAAATAGCCATTCTTTTAGCAACTTCTTTCGTTTTCAATTGATGTATAGCTTTCCCATCTAAATATACCGCGCCATTTTGCGTTCGAAGCACGCGGGCTACAGCCTTTAATAATGTAGATTTTCCACAGCCATTTGGACCAATAATTGTTGAAATTTGCCCTTTTGGAATTTCAACACTCAAATCATTTACGATTAGTGTAGAAGAATAACCAATTGCAACATGTTCTATTTCAATGACGGTCATCTTATCTTTACTCCTTTTATTCAGTATTAATAGGCAAGGAAACAGCCTAGCCTCACTTTATCTTTATAATTGCAGACCAAATTGCGCTGTGTATAAGCCGTAGTAAACTTTCTGATTATCCATTAATTCCTCATGCGTGCCTTCCTCGACAATGCCTTTTTTAGAAACAACGACAATACGGTCAGCATCCTTAATTGTTGCAAGACGATGTGCTATGACTAATGTTGTACGTCCCACTGATAGCTCATTCAATGCTTCTTGAATTGCCTTCTCCGTTTCAGTATCTAGCGCGGATGTAGCCTCATCTAAAATAAGTATTTTAGGATTTTTCAAGAATATACGTGCAATAGACAAACGCTGCTTCTGACCACCAGACAATTTAACACCACGCTCTCCGATAAGCGTCTCCATTCCTTCTGGTAAAGCATGAATAACCTCTTCAAGCTGCGCACGTTTTGCTGCATACCATATTTCCTCATCACTTGCATTCAAGTTCCCATAAGCGATATTATCTCGTATCGTGCCATCAAATAAAAAGACATCCTGCTGTACAATCCCTATATGTGAACGCAAGGAATGAAGTTTGAAATCTCTTATATCAATCCCATCAATTTTAATCGCACCCTCATTCACCTCATAAAAACGTGGTAATAGGCTACAAATTGTAGATTTTCCTGCACCAGATGGTCCAACAAGTGCGATTGTTTCACCCGGTTTAATTTTTAAGTTGATATTATTTAAAGCTCGTTTATCATCTGTGTAACCGAACGATACATTATCAAAGACTACTTCGCCTTCAACAGCAATAACCTCTTTTGCGTTAGCGCGGTCTGCAATTTCTGGCTCTGTCTCAATAAAATCAATGTAGCGCTTAAAGCCTGCCATTCCTTTTGGGTAGCTTTCAATAAACATATTAATTTTATTAATTGGATTTAATAGAATACCTGATAGCAAGATGAATGCGACAAACTCACCGCTTGTTAAATGCCCACCCAATACAAAATAAGCTCCTAAAAATAATGTGAATAATGATAGTACCTTTGTTAAAATACCTGAAATCGCTTCATTCCATGCCATCACTTTATAAGAAAAAAGCTTGGTCATACGAAATCGCTCATTATTTACCTTAAAGCGTTGAATCTCATGTGCCTCATTTGTAAAGGCCTGTACGACACGAATACCACTCACATTATTTTCAACACGTGCATTAAAGTCTGCAATATCCCCAAACATCCGTGTAAATGCTTTAGACATAAGCTTTCCAAAAATAATTGTCAGCACTAAAATAATTGGTACGAGTACAAATATAAGAATCGTAAAGGTAGGATCAATGTAGAACATGACACTAAACGCCCCAATAATCGTCATGACAGCAATGAAAAGATCTTCTGGTCCATGATGTGCAAGCTCACCTATATCCATTAAGTCATTTGTTAAACGTGAGACAAGATGCCCTGTTTTATTATTATCAAAATAGCGGAATGATAGTTTTTGCACATGGCTAAAGGCTTCTTTACGCATATCTGTTTCAATATTAATCCCAAGCATATGCCCCCAGTACGAAACGATAAAATGGAAAATCGAATTTACAATATATAAGCCAAACAACAATAAACTCACCATTATAATCCATTTCAGTTCACCATCAGGTAAAATATCATCAATCACCTTATTTAAAACAAGTGGAAAAGCTAATTCAATTAATGCAACTAAAATTGCACATGAAAAATCGAGTATAAATAACCCTTTATAGGGCTTGTAGTAAGAAAAAAAACGTTTTAATAGCACGGATATAGCCTCCTCTTTGTACAGCTAATATTTATTTTATAGTTCAAATTGATAATGATTATCATTTTCATTTAAACTATACTACATTTTATTATTTTTAAGCAACCAATTATCATTTACGCACCGGCATAATTGTGTCCAGATTTTGTTCAAGCTATTTGGTGGAAGTTAACCATTGTCACGTAGGTCTCTCTTTAAAATTTATGATGTCCGCTGTAAAATAAGAGGCTGACCACTTATTGGGCAGCCCTGTTCCTCAAGCATTTTTTAGTTATATACCCTTTCACTTTATCCGCATGAACAGGCTTCCACCTCAAGGCCTGAGCAGAGGTGGGAGTCTTACGTTCCTGTTGGTGAGAGCTAGCTAAAGTATCACATCTATGTGACTACGTTGGCATTAGCATGTCCTGCCCATCAAAAACTTTACTGATTAAGATTTCATTTTGTTACTTCTACAATAGTATTTGCCATTTCTTCTGCTTGATGTAATGCCGATAATGGGTCAGAGGCAAAATAGTATTCTGGCGCTAACTCTATCGTTTCATTGTTTTTCACCACATCTAGATTTGTCCATGTTGGTGGAAATTCTCCGTCTTTATTGAAGAAATTTATGACAAACACATAGTCACCTACATAATCTCCTACTACTTCGTAGGAAATCTCATAGCGTCCTCCACTTGATTCTTTTGTCTCAAAGAGCTCTTGTACTTTTTCTTGTGGCTTCATTTCGAGAACTTGGAACAACGCTCGACCACCTGACACACTATCATTCGCCACAATTGTTGCGTTCTTTTCAAATAAATCAAAAATTGTAAATGTAGCTCCTTCTGGTATAGACGAATAAATTTTCTCTTTAGCAGCTTTTATACGCTTTTCAAAATCATTCACAAATGTCTCTGCCTCTGCTTGTCGTCCTAAATATTCACCCATTGCTTTTACCTCTTCTACAGCAGACTGATGTGCCGATTCAGAAAATACAATAGTTGGTGCAATTTTCTCGTATTTTTCTACATCTTCTTTATTCCATGTAATGATTAAATCGGGTTTTAACTCTACTACCTTTTCCAACGATACATTGCCGTCTGTACCTATGTTCGTAATCTCACCATCTTTATAGTACGGTTTTAAAAAGGCTGCATAATCTAAATTTGCTATAACCGCTCCTACCGGCACAACATCTAGTGCTAACACTTGTCCTAAATACCAATCTGTTACAATTCTTTCAGGCTTTATTGGAATTTCAACTTCACGCCCTACATCATCTGTAACAATTGTTGTTGCCTTTTCTGTATTAGGTTCATTATTCTCTTTAACAGCTTTTTGCGCTGTGTCATTTCCACATGCTGTTAACAGCAGCATTAAACTGAATAAAAAGGGAGTTGTTAATTTTTTTAACATTTGTTCATTGCTCCTACTCTCAAATGATTTTGCTTGCGCAAGCTGAATATTATTATAATGAAAATGATTCTCATTATTAATAGATAAATCAGACTTCATGCTGACACTTTTCTCCGAGAATTCACTTGGTGTCATCCCAGTCCATTTTTTAAATATACGACTAAAGTATATTTCCGACTCAAAGTGCATTGCTTTTGCAATATCTTTTATTTGATAGTTAGGCTTTCGCAAATAGTTTTTTGCTAATTGTTGTTGCTGCTCCTGTATGTATTTCTTTGGACCATGTCCGAAATGCAATTGGAACAACGTAAATAGCTTTTGTGTAGAGAGTTGAGTATAGCGAGCAACATCCTGAACGGTAATCGGATGATATAAATGTCGTTCTATATACATTAACGCTTGCTGTAATTTGTTATTATCGTATTCTTGCTGCTCAATTTCCTCAAAAATTCGCGCAATTAAACCGTGAAAATATGCCTGTACCCCCAACATTTGCTGCTTCTCGTATTGACGATAAAGACTGTCGACCATTTCTATTACAATCCAAGGATTTGTTAATGTATAGCAGGAAATTGGACGGCTAATTGAAGCTTGTTGTTGGAGTGCCTTCAACAATTCATCCTGATGAGGAATTTTGCCGATATAAAAAATCACATAGATTCTTGCTGCTGTCGTAGCTTTAATTGAAAGGCTGCCATGCAGTGTAAGATGAAGCATTTGGAAGCCAGTAATATGATGTCTTTGCTTATTAATAGAGAGGAGGATATCACCATGTACAACAACAATCCATACATTTGATTGAACTGTATTTTTAAAATCAATTGAAGTAGACTCGATATGCTCTACAGAAAGCACCTTAATAAACATATTTTCCAATAATAAACGATTCGTATTATGCTCCATTAGTGCACCCCCTGCTGACATATCTTATCTCTTCAAAGTGAAAGAGCTTGCGGACAATTATTCTGTCAACATAGTTGGAAACCTCTCTAATAACATATTACTTGTCGTCATATCAGTATAATTCCATTTATCTTCAATATAATGTACCTTATTATTTTTCACGGCAGGTAGAGATTTCCATAAAGGTTTTTCTTGTAACTCTTTAAAAGAGTTTTTAGCTTCCTCATCTACAGATATCAGTACAAATAAATGGTCACCGATAAGTAAGTCATGCATAGTTTCTTCAGAAATCTCGATATATGGTCCGCTATTTGGTTGTAATTCCTCTACCTTTTCATCCATAGCAAACCCCATAGGAGAATAGATTAAATCGGCTACACCACCTGTTTTCATCACATACATCATTTTATTCCAATAATATTGAAGCACTACTGCCGTCTCTCCTTCAGCTATTAAACCATTTGCTCGAAGTTGTTCCCACATTGCTTCTACATTTTCCTCATAATTTTTAAGTACTTCCTCTGCTTCTGTTTTTTTCCCAATAATATTTGCAACAATAGGCAATCTTTCTTTGAGTGGGAGCATACCATTGAACACAACGGTTGGTGCAATTTTAGATGCTTCTTCTACTTCATTTTCCAGCACATATCCTAGCATAATTAAATCTGGATTTAGCGTTACTACTTTTTCTAAATTTGTTGGATAACCGATATCTGCTGCAGCAATTTTTCCATTATTCTCTATTACTCCACTATCAATAAAGCGACGGTCTACTCCAACAGGTTCTATGCCAAGTGCTAATAAATCTCCAATAGCATTTCCTTGTAAGACGATTCGCTCTGGATTTGTTGGAATTTCTATCTCTTCCCCTGTCAGATCTGTTATTACACGTGTTTCTGCTTCCCCTTTTATTACTTGCTCTACTTTTTTCTCTGTCTCATCATTACCACAAGCTGCTAATAATGCGATTAAGCTGATGATAAATGGTACTCTAATGCTATGAATAAATGTTTGTTTCATTAGTCTATATTCCCTGCTTTCTAATCGAATTGCCTGTACAAGCTGATTCTCATTGTATTGAAAATGATTATCATTTGTAATAGGGAAATCAGACATATTAGCTAGATATTTCAGCCTGAAAGCAGTCGGTGTTATTTGTAGTTGCTTTTTAAAGACTCGACTAAAATAATATTCATCCTCATAGCCAAGTGCGGCTGCAATTTCTTTAATACTCATTGAATTGCTCTGTAAATATTTTTGGGCAAGTGTTAGACGCATTTTTTGTAAATAATTTTGTGGACCCTCCCCATAACGCTCTCTGAAAATACGTAGTAGATGGCGAGTACTTATATTTAATGAGTCTGCCAGCTTTTGTACCGTAACAGCTTCATGCACATGCTGTTCGATGTAACGGCGTGCTGTTTCCGCTAAATCTACTTCATGTGACTTTCCTTGTCCTTCTGTAAATTCACGAAAGATTCGATAAATTAATTCGTAAAAAATTGCCTTAACAGATAAATGTTCCTGAAACGACTCTGTCTTCCATTTGTTGTACATATCTCGCAGCAATAATTCAATGGCAATTGGATTTGCAGGTAGACAAGAAAAATTAGTATGAAAAGGTCGGTACTCTATATATAAATGCTGGATAAAAGCATCTAGATAAATAACATCTCCTTGATAATAAATCATGTAATAACTATAGCTTTCAGTAGTTTTCATATCGAGGAATTCAGATTTCCCTACATGAAATATACTAAAATTTTGAATATGATAAGGAGTTTGGCCTAGACAGAGGTCTACATTACCACCGACGATGACTAGCAAGGCACTGTATGGCATCACTTGTTGAATTGTTGCATTTGTCTGATATGCATAATCTATTTTCTTTATTTTTGCATATGTATTTTCCCACAACAGCATATGTGCTTCATAATTCATAATGCTTACCTCCAATTTATTACGTTTCAGGGTAATTACACTTCGCCTCGTCTTGGTGCCTTTGGACATTCATTAAAAACGCTCATTTTATCGCCTAAAGATTATGAGGTGGGAGACTTCTGTACCCGTCACCTTGCTATCGGCACAAAAAATATGTGCTCCTGCGGTGGTCACAATAAATTATCACGTAAAGCGCATGTCTCAAAATAGCTTTCAGACCGCTCCTCTACATTTATCCCGCATTAACGGGCAGCAAGACGCCCACTGATTGAAGTTTCACTTTATCACTTTTCTACTACTTCAATTATTTTTTGTGCCATTTGCTCTGCTTGATTAATAACTGAGATTGGGTCTGCTAGGAAAAAGTACTTGCCATCAAATGTAATGACTTTATTGTTCTTGACAACATCTAAGTTTTTCCATGTAGAAGTAGCTTCATACTGCGCCCCGTAATCTATAACACCTACGTAATCCCCTACATAGTCGCCTACGATTTCCCATGAAATACGGCGCTTTTGCCAATCTCCATTGCTGTCTTCAATCAATTTTTCAACAGAGGCTGGTGCTGTAAGTCTCAATAAATCATACATTGCCTCGCCACCAGATGTACCACTTGGGATTACTGCAATATCCTTATCTGATAATGTGAAAAGTGAAAATGTTACACCTTCTGGTATAGAAGCCTTTATTTTTTCTTCAGCTGCCTTTGCACGTGCTGAATAATCTGCCATAAATTTTTTAGCCTCTTCTTGACGATTTAAAAACTCACCTATCGCTGTCATTTCTGCCTCCACATCAGCATAAGCAGCTGTACTAAATACGATAGTTGGTGCAATTTTCTCATATTGCTCTATTTTTTCTTCCCCATATGTAATGATTAAATCTGGCTTCAGACTAGTAGCAGTTTCTAAAGATACGGCATCCTCATTCCCTAAATCAACAATTTCTTGCCCCTGATAATAATCTTTTAAAAACTCACCATAGCCCATAACCTTTGTAGTTGAGCCTACTGGTACAATGCCTACTGCTAACACATGACCTAAATCCCAATCCACGATGATACGCTGCGGATTTGTCGGTATTTCTACTTTACGACCTACCGAATCTGTTACTGTACGTGTCATGTCATTTACCGTATCTTCAGAAGTATCCTTATTTTTATTACTACATGCTGCTAAAATGAACAGCATACTAACCGCTATTATTACGAACAATGATTTTTTAATATAAAGCTTCATTAATGCTCCTCCTCGTTTTATCTATAATACTCCCTCATTATAACGATAATGATTCTCATTATCAATGTAATTTTAAAAAAGACTGTCCAAAAAGGTATTCCTTTTCGGACAGCCTTAGTTTCTATATTAAAGCTTCACTATGTAAGAAGTGGCATCCTAATTTTTTACTCAGTTTCTCTAATAATGCTCTCAGAGATATATTGTTCAATTTGCTGTAACCAACTGGACATGCTCTCTTTAGCATATAAGTTTTCTACATTGCTTAGTAGGATGACAGTATAGCCTGCCTCTAGATAACTAGCTAACATAGTTGAATAGCCTGGCCATCCCCCACTATGAGAAATTCGTATTCCTATGTTAGGAATATTATCGATAAACCAGCCATAGCCACAAGGCGTTTTTTGACCATCTTCTGTCAAAATTGGTGATAAAGCTAAATCTAATGAAGATGCACTAAGTAAATCACCGCTTCGTAGCTTAGTGTCCAAAGAAAGTAAATCTATAATTGTTGAATGAATCATGCCATCCCCTTGAATACCGTCTAAATATTTGACAAATTCATAGCCTGGTAGTCCATCAGGCAAAATGAGTGGCGAGTTTTCCGCGCTCCGAATAAAGCCATAGGCAAAATCCTCGATAAATTCAGGCTTATATCTACGATTCATTATTTTTGTACGGTGCATTTTAGCAGGGGTGAAAACATAGTTCTGCATAAAGGTTGAATAAGGCATACGGGCTGCCGCTTCAATTACACTAGCTAAACAAACATAGCCTGTATTACTATACTGATATTTCTCCCCAGCATTAAAATAAGGTTGGGGTCTATATGTAGCTAATAAATGTAGAACATCTGTATTTGTCGCAATTCGCTGATAATCCCAATGCTTTTCAAACAGCTCCATATAATCAGGTAAGCCAGATGTATGTGTCAATGCATGTCGCAAAGTAATGCGAGGATATGGGAAATTAGGAAGCCATTTTTCAATAGAATCACTATAATTAAGCTTTCCTTGCTCCACTAAAATCCCAATACCAATAGCTGTTAATGGCTTCGTAACAGAGGCAAGCTCAAAGATAGAGTTGCTTGTAAGCTGTTCTTCACTATAGTAATTCGATAAACCGAATATCCCTGTATAGAGCACTTTACCATCTTTAGCTACTAGCACATTCCCTGAAAATAGCCCCCGCTCGAAACTAGTGGAAAACAGTTGCTCAAGTTTTTCTGATATATTCACATAGTTCCCCTTTCCGTTGTTGTTTTACTTTATCGTTTGCATTGCCGCTTCTAAAATGCGGATTCGACCATTTAATGTACCGCCCCCCATAACGAGTGGGTCAATCTTGTTAACAAATACTTGATTGCTTTGAACTGCCTTTAGCCCTTTCCACACCTCACTCTGCTGCAGCTCATCTAGTATACTTCCATCCATATCATTTTCATATAAATCATATTGAATAAAAATGTAATCTGGATTAGCCTGATAAAGACCTTCTAACGAAATCACTGTTTGCTGATTTACTTGTTGAATGCTTTTTGGTACTCGGAGATTTAATTCGCCGTACAGTACATCGTTCAGGAAGACATCTTCAGGATAAACCATCATCTCGCCACCCCTAACACGGATTGCCATTACATCTTTCTCTTGGAAAGAGCTTAAATAGCTAACTGCTTCTCGCTTATCTTGATGATAGTTTTCAATAAGTGCTTTCGCTTTCTCTGTTTTTCCCGTCACCTCTGCAAGCATTTCAAGATTCGCCTGCCAGTCTGGTCCATAATGCGATGTTGGAATTACTGGAGCAATTTTCTCTAGCTGTTCTAAAATTTTAGGGTCTTCCATATCCGTACTAATAATTAAATCTGGCGCTAGCTTCAAAATATATTCCAAGCTGTCACCACTTGTTTCTAGGAGTGGAATTGTATTGGTTGTTGTTTCCCCAAAAAAGCTAGGAAAAGGCTCTTCCTCATCCCCAATTGCACTTGCTGCATATGGCTCAACCCCTAAAACAATTGCATCCTCTATTGACTCAAAAGCATTTAAGAAAATAATTTTTTGCGGTTTGGCTGGAATTATATAGTCATCGTTTAAATAAGTAATTGTTTTTGTTTGTTCCTCGTTTTGTAAACTAGAGCCCTGCTGCTTTTCTTTACATGCTGATAATACAAAAATAAACATGAAAATACTCAATATAATCATTGTTTTCTTCATCAAGAACGCCTCCTCTACACTTAGCCCCAATGAGAATGAGAACTATTATCAATGATAAATAAATAGTTCCCTCTCGTCCATGTAGAAAAGGAGGTTGTTATGATGAACTTTTGGAGGTTAACCGTTTTTCTATTTCCTTCACCATGAGATAATGTGGTAAAGGTGCATAATCACGCCACGGGAAATGTGTCAGCCTATATACATTTCGATTGCGTACAGACTTCAATTCAAGCCATGTTTCATCCACTTGCAGTTCACTCCATGTTTGCATAGATTCCTCATCTTCATAAACAAGAACCATTATAACGTCTGGATTTATTTTCGCTAACTGCCCCACCGTAACAGATTGCTTTTCCCCGCCCGTTAATGTATTTGCAAGTCGTAATCCTAAATCCCCCAACAAAACCTCTTGAATGCTACGATCCTGATACTGATAACATTTATTGCCCATCACTAATAAAAATAAAAAGGTTTGCTCATGATAAGTTGTTTCTAGGCAGGCTACAGCCTTTTGCACAGCCTGCTCATATTCAATTAGCCAATTATTTGCTTCATTTTCCGCATCTAAAAGCCGAGCCACTTCTAATAATTGTTCTCGCCATGATAAACGAGTCCATGCTAATTGATATACATGACCTAGCTTTTGCAATGAAGTGAGCTGTTCCTCGTTGATATTATCTAAACAGAGTATGAGGTCGTATTGAATATTTTTTCGCTGTAGCAGCATAATATTTTCATTTAAAATAGGAGGTGTTCTACCGACAACTAAATGAGTCACTACATGATTGCCGAACTCCTTATAATAATAAAATCGCCATGTGGGGTGAAGAGGTGCTGCAACTGGAATATAGTGTAAAGGTGCAAGTAAACCAAAAAAGGAGCTATCTAACACAACGATATTCTTTCTACGACTTTTCATAAATAACGAGGGGGAAACCCCAACTTCTTGCTTAAATCTTCTGCTGAAATAAAATTCATCTTTATAGCCTACCTCACTAGCTATTTCCCGAAGCGTTTTATTCTCTTTTATCAGCAGCCATTTCGATGCTTCAATTCTCACTTTCGTTAAATATTGGGTAGCGCTAAGACCAAATTGTTTTCTAAATAGCTCCATATAATACTTAGAGCTTATATTCATCATTTGGGCTAAATCCTTCACTTGAATGGATTCATGAAAATGATATTGTATATGTTGCTTTGTTTTTTCTAGCATACCTAGTAAATTTTTATCTGAAGATATACGATTTTTTACAATAGCATGTAGCAGCATATAAAAATTGGCTTGTCCAAGCAGTTGGTCTTCTTTTATTGGACTTTTCGAGAGCCAGACAAGTCGGTTGCATAGTTCAATAATTTCTCCTGTTTGTGCTAAATAGATTTTTTCACCTGCTTCCTTTACAGGTATAATGTTTTGCTCCTTTTCATGCATGTCAAAGCGAATAAGATAAGCAGTGACAACATTCTCTAAATCTATCTGAAGTGCAAGATGTTTCTGCTTAGAGCAAATATACATGCTATTTTTAGTTAAGTAATATTGTTTGTCATCTTTAGTAACATTGACCTCTCCCTTTGTGACAAGCAATATGTAGTTACTTTCAAGATTTTGCTGTTCATATCGTTTCAATTTGCTATTCAACACTTCAATATCAAGAAAATGAAACAACGCCATTCCCCTTTCTTTTATCGTTAATAGCAGGCTTGTTGATTATCCTTTATTTTACAGATAATACCTAAAAATCATCGTTTTCCGTTGCAGGTGCGGCTTCAACTAATTTATTTCGGCAAATACCGAAATAAATGGATTTACAGCTCGCACTCTTTCTGCTGGAAAGTTTACTTTGCGACGAGTAGCCACTAGGAGCACTCGCCATCCTCTACTTCAATCAACAAGTGTAAAGTATTTCTCCCTAAAAACACGCCAATCAATAGGAGGCATTTACATAATCAACACGCCTACGTTAATAGGAGAAAGTCCATTTTGTTTTGACGATGCATTGAAATAAAAGTTTTCATCGCTTCTCTTTTACGAAGAGAAACACTGCTAAAGCGAGTGTTCGTCACACTTGCAAATGAGACCTTCCGTATTTATATGAGTCAACACTTTTGTAAAAAATTATCGCTACTGTCCCAAAAGCCGGCTATGCACGGCTTTTTGGGACAGCCCCTATCAAAGTAACTGAATTTCGTCTAACTACAAGAAAAACAGCAGATTTTTCTCGTGCTTAAGGCTACGAGCTTTATCTGCTGTTCATAATCTATCAAGTATTCGATGCGCTGTTCCCTTCTATCAAAAATTCAAGCACACTAGCGTGCTTATCATACGAAGTGTGGGAAATTGCACCATTCAGTGAAAATCAGCTTATTGCAAAAGGTTTATCACCTATAATAACCCTTTACCATTCGTTGCTTTTTTCATGTCCTCATTGAGCTTGTCGAAAAATTCCTCGTTTGTTTCCGTTGTGCGCAACTTGCGTAAAAACTTTTCAGCAAAGTCTGGTGCATCACTAAATGTTTTGCGAATTGCCCATAGTTTATCTAGCTGCTCTTTTGGAATAAGCAATTCCTCTTTTCGCGTACCCGAGCGGCGAATATCTAAAGCAGGGAAAATTCGACGCTCTGCTAAAGCTCGGTCTAAATGCAGCTCTAAGTTCCCTGTACCTTTAAACTCCTCATAAATAACTTCATCCATACGGCTTCCTGTATCAACTAAAGCTGTTGCTAAAATTGTTAAACTTCCACCCTCTTCAATATTACGGGCTGAGCCGAAGAAGCGTTTTGGGCGATGGAATGCGGCAGGATCAATACCGCCTGATAATGTACGTCCACTTGGTGGAATAACTAAGTTATAAGCGCGCGCTAGACGAGTAATAGAGTCCATTAAAATAATTACATCACGTTTATGCTCTACTAAACGACGCGCACGCTCTAGTACGATTTCCGCTACCTTGACATGATTTTCAGGTACTTCATCGAATGTCGAGGAAACAACGTCCGCTTTTACGGAACGCTCAATATCTGTTACCTCTTCAGGTCGCTCATCGATTAATAATACGATTAACTCTGCCTCAGGGTAATTTGTCGTAATCGCATTTGCAATTTCCTTTAATAAAGATGTCTTCCCTGCTTTCGGTGGCGCGACAATTAAACCGCGCTGGCCAAATCCTACCGGTGCAATTAAATCCATGATACGTGTAGATAATTTTTTAGATGTTGTTTCTAGTTTAATTTGACGGTCTGGATAAAGTGGTGTTAAGGCAGGGAAATGCACTCGCTCTTTTGCAACTTCAGGGTCTTCACCATTTACTGCATCTACCTGTAATAAGCCATAATAGCGCTCATTTTCTTTTGGTGGACGTACCTTCCCTGAAACTTTATCACCATTACGTAAATCAAAACGTCGAATTTGCGAGGCAGAAATATATATGTCTTCTTTAGAAGGTGAGTAGTTGATTGGACGTAAAAATCCAAAGCCTTCCTGCGATACAATTTCAAGTACCCCTTCCATAAAGAAGAAGCCTTCCTGCTCGGAACGTGTTTTTAAAATCGCAAAAATTAATTCTTTTTTTGTTAATTTGCTATAATATGAAATTTTATAATCTCGTGCAAGAGCGTAAAGCTCTTTTAATGTCATATTTTCTAATTGCCCAATTGTAAGAGCTGTCATATGATGACCCCAGTCTTTTTAAAATTTTACTTGTCGGAGAATTGTTCTTAAGAAGAGCAGGGCTGATTCAACTCAGCCCTATCGTAGAGAAGCTTAATACGTTGGTTTTTTCTCAATGCTGTGACGACCTTCAATAAATCGTACAGTTCCCGATTTAGCACGCATTACAACTGAATGTGTTAAGGCATATGCTCCTTTGTATTGAACGCCTCGTAAAAGCTCACAGTCTGTTACAGCCGTTGCTGCAAAAATAGCATCATCACCTTTTACTAAATCGTCCATATACAATACTTTATTCACATCAATGCCCATTTTATTACAACGTTCTAACTGTTCTTCATTTTCAGGTACAAGTTTCGCTTGGAAATCGCCACCTAAGCATTTCAACGCAACTGCTGAGATGACACCTTCTGGTGCGCCACCGATACCAAACATAATATCGATACCTGTCTCATCGAATGCTGTATTAATTGCTGCGCCTACATCCCCATCTTGAATAAACTTAATGCGCGCTCCTGCCTCACGAATTTCATCGACAATCGCTTGATGGCGTGGTCGATCCAGTAATGTAGCCACAACATCGGAGACATTTTTATTTTTTGCTTTGGCAACTTGTAATAAATTATATGTGACAGAAGCATTAATATCAATTTTACCCGCAGCCTCGGGGCCAACAGCAATTTTATCCATATACATATCTGGTGCATTGAGCAAGTTACCCCGGTCTGCAATTGCTAACACTGTCATTGCGCCGTTTGCTCCTTTAGCAATAATATTCGTACCCTCTAATGGGTCTACAGCGATGTCAACCTCTGGACCACCGTTGCGTAATCCAAGCTCTTCGCCAATATAAAGCATTGGCGCTTCGTCCATTTCGCCTTCCCCAATTACTACTGTCGCGTGCATTGGAATTGTATCGAACATCGTACGCATCGCCGTTGTAGCTGCATCATCGGCAGCTACTTTTTCGCCTCGTCCCATCCATTTCGCAGAGGCAATCGCTGCTGCTTCTGTTACTCGTACTACTTCCATTGATAAACTGCGTTCCATGTTTCCTTTTCCTCCTGCTATCATACCTTCACGGTTTCTTTTTCGTCGATTGTAAACAGTCAATTATTTGCTTGTATGTACAATTGTTTCACGGTGAATTTCCGCTCCAAGTGCACAAAGTTTTTCAATCAATCCACCGTAACCCCGCTCGATATGGTAAATGTCGTGAATTTCTGTTTCGCCTTCTGCAATTAATCCAGCTAATACTAATGCTGCACCCGCACGTAAATCTGTGGCAGTGACAGTTGAGCCTTGCAATTGTGTAGGCCCTTGAATAATTGCTGTATTGCCCTCAACTCGTGCATTTGCATTCATTCTACGCAGCTCGTCAATATGCTTAAATCTTGCAGAATAGATTGTATCCGTTACTTTTGAAGAGCCATTTGCTTGTGTTAGTAGCACAGATAAAGGCTGCTGAATATCTGTGGCAATACCAGGATAAACAAGTGTTTTTATATCGACAGCAGTTAAATCAGTTGTTTGCTTTGGTATAAAAATACTTTCTTCTCCTATTTCTACTTTAACGCCCATTTCCCTTAATTTAGCTACTAATGACTCTAAATGCAATGGGATGACGTTATCAATTGTGACACCATCACCAATAGCTGCCGCCATAATCGTAAAGGTAGAGGCTTCAATACGGTCGGGAATAATCGTATGATTTGTACCATGTAAGTCCTCTACACCATCAATGCGAATCACGCTCGTACCTGCACCTTTAATTTTCGCACCCATATTTGTTAACAATGTGGCAACGTCGATAATTTCTGGTTCTTTCGCAGCATTCTCAATAACTGTGCGTCCTTTTGCGCGAACAGCGGCAAGCATAATATTAATAGTTGCACCTACACTTGCTACGTCTAAATAAATTTTCGCACCTATCAATTCGTCAGCACGTAAATAAATTGCACCATGCTCATTTGACACTGTTGCACCTAATGCCTCAAAGCCTTTAATATGCTGGTCAATTGGGCGTGGTCCTAAGAAACAGCCTCCAGGTAAGCCAATAACTGCTTTTTTAAAGCGACCTAGCATTGCGCCCATCATATAGTATGAGGCACGTAGCTTTTTCACATTGCCATTTGGCAGTGGCATTGCTGTCATCTTGCTTGGGTCAACTGTCATTTGCCCGTCCTCGAATGACACTTCCCCACCAATTTCTTCTAGTAAAGCTTTCAATGTCCATGCGTCTGAAATTGCAGGGATTCCTTCAATTGTGACGGAGGAACTCGCTAGGATTGATGCCGGAATTAAAGCAACTGCACTATTTTTGGCTCCACTAACTTTCACTGTACCTTTTAAACGTCGTTGTCCTGTGATTTTATAAACATCCATAACGAATCTCCCTCAAAGTGAAAGTGTTTTTTATTGTCCTTGGCGCTTTGACCAGTCCGCTAAAAACCCTTCAATTCCTTTATCTGTTAATGGATGGTTGAATAATTGCTGTAATACTTTAAATGGTGTTGTTGAGATATGAGCACCAGCTAGAGCTGCGTCTGTAATATGCTGTGGGTGACGGATTGATGCAGCAATGATTTCTGTTTTAATATCGTGTATCGTGAAAATATCTGCAATTGTAGAAATTAACTCTACACCATTATGTCCGATATCATCTAAACGACCTAGAAATGGAGAGACGTAAGTTGCACCTGCGCGGGCAGCCATTAAAGCTTGATTGGCGCTGAAAATAAGCGTTACGTTTGTTTTAATACCTTTTTCAGAGAAATGTTTACATGCCTTTAAACCTTCTGGCGTCATTGGTAGCTTCACTGTAATATTTGGATGAATTGCAGCTAGCTCCTCGCCTTCTCTAATCATTCCTTCAGCATCTAAAGAAATAACCTCACCAGAAACTGAGCCGTCAACAAGCTCTGCGATTTCCTTTAGGCGATCATGGAAGTTAACACCTGGCTCCTTTGCTACTAGCGATGGGTTTGTCGTAACACCAGATAAAATCCCCCATGAGTAGGCTTCTTTGATTTCTTCAAAGTTTGCTGTATCAATAAAAAATTTCATTTTATAATATCCTCCTAAATAACAATTTCACTTCAAACAAAAAATGAAGAGAAGGTCAAGCTTAATAATCTGACACTTCTCCTGCGAATAATTCATTGTTTCCAAATTTTTTGGATGATTTATCTCGCATATACAGGCAAGTGGTCCTATATTTGCTGAAAAACAGTTCAAATGGACGATAAATAACCTGAATGATTGATGAAAACTAACAATCAGTGGAGGATGAGGACCCACCCACTGATTGCAATTGCATTTTATGCTTTTTGAGAGCTGCCGAATTCACGCATTTTCCCAACTACTGTTGTTTTAATTGCTTCACGTGCAGGTGTTAAATATTTACGTGGGTCATATACTTTTGTATCATTTGCTAGCACTTCACGAATTGCTTTTGTTGCCGCAATTTGATTTTCTGTATTGACGTTAATTTTCGCTGTACCTAATGAAATAGAACGTTGAATATCCTTTGTTGGGATACCTGTTCCACCGTGTAATACTAATGGAAGGTCTGCTAATTTAGAGATTTCCTCCATTTCAGTAAAACCTAAATTTGGCTCTCCTTTGTATGGTCCATGCACAGAGCCTAATGCTGGTGCTAAGCAATCAATATTCGTTGCTTCAACTAGTCGCTTACATTCGGCTGGATCTGCATAAATAATACCACCGATGACGCCATCTTCTTCCCCACCAACTGTGCCAAGCTCCGCTTCAACAGATACGCCTTTTGCATGCGCATACTCCACAACAGCCTTAGTTGTACTCACATTTTCATCGAATGGATGGTGAGAAGCATCAATCATAACAGAAGTAAAGCCTGCATCGATTGCCTCTTTACATTTTTCAAAGCTCGAGCCGTGGTCTAAATGAATTGCCACAGGTACTGTAATCTTATAGGATTCGATTAAACCTTTTACCATATGAACAACCGCAATAAAGCCACCCATATATTTCCCGGCACCTTCCGATACACCTAAAATAACTGGTGAATTTTCTTCTTGTGCAGCTTGTAAAATGGCTTGTGTGAATTCTAAGTTATTAATATTGAACTGTCCTACTGCGTAACCTTCTGCTTTTGCTTTAATTAACATTTCTTTCATCGAAACTAATGCCATGATTAAATCCTCCTCGGATAGTTGATCAGTTATTGTTTATTTTGACTCCAAATGAGCCTTCGCTGAATCTAGATAAACGCATATCCTTATCATAACAAAAATGAAGGGGTCTGAAAAGTTATTTCAAACACCTTCATTTTTACGGTTATTTAGTATTTCATTGACTGCATCGCGCACTTCAAAAATATTAAATGGTTTGGTAAAATACTTTGTTGCTCCTAGTTGAAATGCCTCATCAATTAGTTGTTGCTCACCGTAGGCTGTCATCATAACAACATTTATTACATCGCTTTGCGCACGTAATTCACGTAATATTTCAATTCCATTCATGCCGGGAATTTTCATATCAAGCAAGACGCAATCAATTTCTTCATTTTTAAATATATTTAATGCTTCAATTCCATTTGACGCTAAATACGTTTCATATCCCTCTTTTTTGAAAACTTCGTTTAACAATAGTCGAATCCCTTGTTGATCGTCTACAATAAGTATTTTTGCCACAATAGCATCCCCCTTTATTCATCAATCACACTTTGGTTAATTCTAATCCAGATTTTTCCGAGCTTGTTAGTAAATTATTTCCTAAAATTATTACGACACGTGCCAACGATTAACTGACATGCATCGGGCTTGCCTCCCTTCAAAATCTGTGACATCCATTGAAAGAAGTTAAATATCTAAAATTTGAACAATTACCTTATGTTAGTAATTTATTACATATATCGAAATAAATCAATAGTTCCATGAGATTAATTTCCTTTTTTTGTAGTGAGATTCATAATCAGCAATATAATTTGCATTTTTGCATTTTATTTTAGTGAAAATTATAATGATGGAGAGGTGTATTTATGTCGAAAATTTTAACAACACAACTAACAGGTGTATTGCAAAAAATTCAACAAAACGAAGAGGATGCCATCGAGGAAACAGCTCGCCTATTAGCACAAGCTGCTATCGGGCAAGGAACTGTCTATTTTGCCTGTTTTGGTGAAATGCAGGGGGTAGCACAAAATGCGCAACTTTCAGCCGAACCAATGACAAAAATGGCTTTATGGACAGACGATGCAGTTATTACTGAAGCCGACCGAGTATGTATTTTTACTCGACATGCTAACGATGCGCAAGCTCTTGCATTAGCAGAGCAGCTATATGATGCGTTTATTCCTTTTGCAGCAATTGCTAGTGAATGTGCAGATGATAATAATAAGTTAAGCGAGCTCGCTTATACTTACGTCTCCCTAAATTTACGTGGAGCCATTTTGCCTCATCCAACAAAGCTTGGGGCACGTATTGTAATGCCACATTTACTAGTCGCGCTTTTCGTCTATGAGGCAATTAAGCTGTCTTATGACGAAATGCTTGCAGTGGATGATGAGGCAGACGATGAAATTCAGTCGCCTTTTGGTTAATTCGAAAAATAGAAGAGGCTGTTAGGAAGTATTGGTGTATACCTACTCTCCTAACAGCCTTTTCTTACTTATTTATTGTTAAATGCCGCACCAACAAACTCACGGAATAGCGGTTGTGGACGTTGCGGACGTGAAATGAGCTCTGGGTGGAATTGTGCAGCTACAAAGAACTTTTTGTCTGGAAGCTCGATAATTTCCACTAGCTTATTATCTGGTGAAACACCTGAAAAGACAATACCTTCCGCCTCCATCGCCTCACGGAATTCATTGTTGAATTCATAACGGTGACGATGGCGCTCATAAACTAATTCTTCATCATTGTAGGCATGGCGTGCTACTGAACCCTCCCTTAGCTTACATGGATATAAGCCTAAACGTAAAGTACCGCCTAAATCTGTATCCTCGGATTGGTCTGCTAGGAAATCGATAATCGGATATTTTGTTTCTTTATCTAATTCTGTAGAATTCGCACCTTCTAAGCCCATTTTATTGCGTGCGAATTCAATTGTCGCAAGCTGCATCCCTAAGCAAATACCTAAAAATGGAACATCATTTTCACGCGCATAGCGAATTGCTTCGATTTTCCCTTCAATACCACGATCACCAAAGCCACCCGGTACTAAAATACCATCCGCTTTATTTAATATTTGCTCTACATTCGCAGCCGTTACTTCCTCGGCATTAATCCAATCAATTTCAATATCCGAGTCATATACATAGCCGGCATGCTTTAATGCTTCAACTACAGAAATATAGGCATCTTGAAGCTCTACGTATTTTCCTACTAAAGCAATGCGAGTTTTATTCCCTAAATTTTTCACTTTATGAACAAGCTCTTTCCAATCTTCCATATCTGCTTTTGGCGCTTCAATACCAAAATGGTCTAATACAATTTGGTCAAAGCCTTGTGCCAATAAATTTAGTGGTACTTCGTATAAATGCTCTGCATCACGTGATTCAATAATATCTGATGGTCGAACGTCACAAAATAGTGCAATTTTTTCCTTCATTTCTTGCGGTACAGGCTGCTCTGTACGCAAGACGATAATGTTTGGCTGAATACCTAATGAGCGCAATTCTTTCACAGAGTGTTGAGTTGGCTTTGTTTTCATTTCGCCCGCCGCTTTAATGTACGGCATCAATGTACAGTGAACGTACATAACATTATTATGTCCTAAGTTTGTACGCATTTGGCGTATTGCCTCTAGAAATGAAAGCGATTCAAAGTCTCCTACAGTACCGCCAATTTCTGTAATCACAACGTCTGCCGAAGTTTCGCGACCCGCACGTTGAATGCGTTCTTTAATTTCATTTGTTACATGAGGAATTACCTGAACAGTGCCACCGTTATAATCGCCACGTCGTTCTTTATTTAAAACAGATTGATATACTTTACCTGACGTAACCGTTGAGTGTTTGCCAAGGTTGATATCGATAAAGCGCTCATAATGCCCTAAGTCTAAGTCAGCCTCAGCACCATCGTCTGTTACGAAAACTTCTCCGTGCTGGTATGGGCTCATCGTGCCTGGGTCGATATTTAAGTATGGGTCGAATTTTTGAATCGTTACTTCCAATCCACGATTTTTTAATATGCGACCTAATGATGCCGCTACGATTCCTTTTCCTAATGAAGATACAACGCCGCCTGTTACGAAAATATACTTTGTCATTTTGTATTCCTCCTTCTAATTATGAAAAACTTGAATTACCCCCCTTCATATCTACTGAAGGTTTTAACTTCATCTCACCATTTGTAGAAATGGGAGGTTTCTACCTTTCAGTACATTGAATGAAGTTAATCATAGGTAATCAAGTTTTGTGGGTATGTTAGCAACAACAAAAAACGCTCCTCCTGCATTTATTTTGCAGGGGGAGCGTGTTACTTATCCGGTCAATCTCCTTTTTTAAGGAGCCCAATTAAAAGATTATATGGAAGCGGAAAAGAAGTCAAGAACTTTTGCTTATGACATTTTAATTTATCTCGTATTAACGATTAGGAATCTTTCCATTACGAGCCATGTCAAAAGAAGAATTACTCTTCGTTCTCTTCATCTTCCTCTAATTCTTCTTCCTCATCGATAAGGAATTCATCTTCTTCCTCAATTAAGTCCTCGTCGATTTCAGCGTCGATATCTTCGATTTCTTCATCATCAAAATCGATTAGCTCTTCTTCAATTTCTTCCTCTTCTTCTACGAACTCGTCGAAGTCTTCTTCAAAGCCGATATCTTCCTCATCGAGGTCTTCAATTTCTTCATCCTCATCTTCTACTTGCTTCGACTTCTTCTTACGTACTTTAACTGTTGGAGCAGTTTCCTCTTCAATTGTTTCAATCTTATACCAAATGCGTAAGCCCCAGCCATTTTCATGGTTTAATAAGAAGCGACCATCTATGTTCATATCTGTATAAAATTGTATTAAGCGTGTTTTCATTTCAGCATCTGATAGACCATTATACACTTGAATTTCTTTTAATAAATCGGCGAATAATAGTGGTGATTTTCTTTCTTCTAAAATTGCGTATGCTAAGTCGATTAGTGATTCTTCAGCTAATTGTTCTTTTGTCATTTCACGAAGGTTCAAAATCGTGCACGTCCTTTCTTTTTACGTTTATTTAGTTTTGGCATGATCCTGAAAGTTAATTATGCCTTTAGAAACTATTTTAGTCCAATTTTTCAAATCATGTTATCCATTATATACAAACATAGCGTAACTATGCTAGCTTCATTTTCTATTTTTTATTTTTGCAACCTCTTTCGCACCTATGTAAAAGAAAAATGCTGATAAAAGCAGTAAAGGAATCGAGGCCATTTGTCTATTGTACAATACAAAGGTGGCAAATAAGCCCGTTATAATAACCATAAATGTTAGAAAGCTTTTCATTTTGCCACCCGCCCTTTTTGGTCTCATTCATCTTACTTCAGTATACTGCAATTATAGCACTTCAATATATTATTATATTTGCATTTTCGAAATTTTTTCAATTTTAACATCGGAGGTGTAAATTGGGCCGCTCAGAAAGCAATTGCTTTCCAAACAGCCCCAGTCAATTTACATATTACGACGGTATTGTCCGCCCACTTCATAAAGCGCTTTCGTAATTTGGCCTAAGCTTGCAACTTGCACAGTATCCATTAATTGTGCAAAAATATTGCCACCTGTCACAGCTGCGTGCTTTAAGCGTTTGATTGCTTCATCTGCTTCGTTTGCATGACGTGCCTTAAATGCTTCTAAGTTCGCAATTTGTAAATCCTTTTCCTCCTGCGTTGCACGTGCAATTTCCATGCTGTCAATTTGCTCTGCTGAAGGTGGATTTGGATTTAGATACGTATTAACACCGATAATCGGTAACTCTCCAGAATGCTTCAAATGCTCATAGTACATGGACTCTTCTTGAATCTTTCCACGCTGATATTGCGTTTCCATTGCCCCAAGTACACCGCCACGGTCATTCATACGGTCAAATTCCTCTAGAACAGCCTGCTCTACTAAATCCGTTAACTCCTCCACGATAAAGGCTCCTTGTAGGGGATTTTCGTTTTTCGATAAGCCGTGTTCTTTCGTAATAATCATTTGAATGGCCATCGCGCGTCGCACAGATTCCTCAGTCGGTGTTGTAATCGCTTCGTCATAGGCATTCGTGTGCAATGAATTACAATTGTCCTGCAGTGCCATTAATGCCTGCAATGTTGTACGAATATCATTGAAATCAATTTCCTGTGCATGTAAGCTACGACCTGATGTTTGAATATGGTATTTCAGCTTTTGCGAACGCTCGTTAGCGCCATATTTATCGCGCATTACAATTGCCCAAATACGGCGTGCAACGCGACCAATTACCGTATATTCAGGGTCTAAACCGTTCGAGAAGAAGAAGCTCAAATTTGGTGCAAAATCATCGATATGCATGCCTCGGCTTAAATAATATTCCACATAAGTAAAGCCATTTGCTAATGTAAAGGCAAGCTGTGAAATTGGATTTGCCCCTGCCTCCGCAATATGATAGCCCGAAATTGATACCGAGTAGTAATTGCGCACTTTATGGTCAATAAAATATTGCTGAATATCGCCCATCATGCGCAGCGCAAATTCCGTAGAGAAAATACATGTATTTTGACCTTGGTCTTCCTTTAAAATATCAGCTTGCACTGTGCCACGCACGACCTGAAGCGTTTTTGCACGCACTTCAGCAAATTCTTCCACTGTGAGGACACGCCCTAGCTCCTCCTCATGCTTTTTTACCTGCTGGTCAATTGCTGTATTCATAAACATCGCTAAAATAATTGGCGCTGGTCCATTAATTGTCATTGATACAGATGTGGAAGGTGCACATAAGTCAAAGCCTGCATACAGCTTTTTCATATCATCTAAAGTACAAATGCTGACGCCTGATTCCCCAACTTTACCGTAAATATCAGGTCTTATATGTGGGTCCTCGCCGTATAACGTTACCGAGTCAAATGCCGTTGATAAACGCTTAGCATCATCGTCCTTTGATAAATAGTGGAAGCGTTTATTTGTGCGCTCTGGCGTCCCCTCTCCAGCAAATTGACGCTTCGGGTCTTCCCCTTCACGTTTAAACGGGAATACTCCTGCTGTATATGGGAATTCGCCCGGTACATTTTCCGCATAGACCCAACGTAAAATTTCACCGTAGTCTACAAATTTCGGCAAGGCAACTTTCGGAATTTTTGTACCTGATAAAGATGTCGTTCGCAAAACTGTACGAATTTCCTTGTCACGCACTTTCGTTACAAGCTCTTCACCAGCATACGCCTCTTTTAAAGCTGCCCAGTTCGCTAAAATTCGCTTGGATTCAGCGGATAATTCATTTTTGACAGCTTCTATTAATGTATCAATTGATGCAATTAATGCTTCCTCTGATGCAGCAAGCTGCTGCCTTGTTCCCTCCAGCTGATATAATTTGCGAGCAAATTCCACTTGCTGTTCGGCTTTTTTATGATAACCACGCACTGCATCTGTAATTTCACGTAAATAATAGCGTCGCTCATTTGGAATAATCACATCTTGCTTTTGTGTTTTTATAGATTGCTCATAAGCTGTTTCCCAATCTAGTTCAAACTTTTCATTAATTGTTTTTACAAGTGCTGCAAATAGAGAGTTTGTTCCTTTATCGTTAAATTGACTAGCAATCGTTCCATAAACAGGCATATCATCTAAATTAGCAGTCCATAGTTCACGTGAGCGTTGATACTGCTTTTGCACTTGACGCAGCGCATCCTCGGAGCCTTTACGCTCAAATTTATTAATTGCAATAATATCAGCAAAATCAATCATATCAATTTTTTCAAGCTGTGTCGGTGCACCAAATTCGCTCGTCATCACATACATGGACAAATCTGTATGCTTCGTAATTTCAGCGTCACCCTGACCGATACCACTTGTTTCAACAACGATTAAATCATAGCCAGCTACTTTTACAACATCGAGTACATCACCAATTGAAGCAGATAGCTCCGTATGTGAGTCTCGCGTTGCTAAGCTGCGCATATACACACGATTGTTGAAAATTGCATTCATACGAATACGGTCCCCTAGTAATGCGCCACCCGTTTTTTGCTTCGTTGGGTCCACCGAAATAATAGCGATTTTTTTATCTGGAAATTCTTGCAAGAAACGACGAATAAGCTCATCTGTTAAAGAGGATTTACCTGCCCCACCAGTACCTGTAATCCCGAGAACAGGCGTATTTTTCGATTTAGTACGTGCCTCTTGCAATAAAGGCTGAACACCTTCACCACCAATTTCCGCAGCCGTAATTAAATTTGCTAAAATTTCAGGTGTATCCGTTGAAAGCTGATGGAGTTTTTCTAAATAATCGCCTTGCAATGTCGAAAAATCTGTCCCCTCAATTTGACGATTAATCATCCCCTGCAAGCCAAGTACACGCCCATCCTCTGGTGAGAAAATACCTGCGATGCCGTATTCATGTAGTTCTTTAATTTCACGCGGTAAAATAACGCCACCACCGCCACCATAAATTTTAATATGTGGTGCACCTTTCTCTCGCAAAAGGTCGTACATATATTTGAAATATTCCATATGCCCGCCTTGATAGCTTGAAATAGCGATTCCTTGTGCATCCTCTTGAATAGCTGCATTCACAACCTCTTCAACAGAGCGGTTATGTCCTAAATGAATCACTTCCACACCACTTGATTGTAAAATGCGGCGCATAATATTAATCGATGCATCATGCCCATCAAATAAACTAGATGCCGTCACGAAGCGTACATGATGCTGCGCACGGTATACCTCTACTTTTCCCATTGCTCTTTCCCCTTTCGCTTGCTTTTTGCCCCTTATAGTAAAAGCGCAAATTGCATAGCGGCTACGTATGCAATTTGCGCTAATTTTAGCTAAAATTTTTTCCTACTGCTTGCGCATAATACCAAATAACAATGTATTCGTTTGGTATGCAATAAACTCATCGACTGTACAATGCTTATGCAAGGCCCACTTTCGAAATGCCCAGCTTTGCCCTTGTATAACGATATGGTTCGCTGCTAAAAATAGCTCCTGCTCTGAGAGGCGCAAGACTTCTTGTTCAGCACAATTTTTCAGTATATTTTGAAAGAGTGCAACCATTTCCAATTCTTTATTTAAAACGTAATGCAGCGCCTCTTTCGATAATGACTTTGATTCTTGATACATAATTGTGAATGCATCTGTCATGCTATCAATTAATAAAAAGTACTGCTTAATCGCTTCTTTTAGCTCATCAATTGTGCCCGAATGCTGTGGGAAACGATCAAGTCGCTGCTTTACTTCGTGGTAAATGCTGTCACATAGCAAGTACAGCACATCTTCCTTCGTGCGTACATATTCATATAATGTACCAATACTAAAGCCCGCTACTTTAGCAATTTCACGTGTCGTCGCTCGATGAAAGCCCTTTTCTTTAAATAGCACAATCGCTGCATTAATAATTTGTTGGCGGCGAAATTCGATTAATTGCGCATCTTTTACAGACGTCTCAACTTGCAGTTTTTCCTTGCTCTTAGCCATATATCACTTCGTTAAATTACGCGAAATTACAAGGCGTTGAATTTCTTGTGTGCCTTCGTAAATCTGCGTAATTTTTGCATCGCGCATAAAGCGCTCTACAGGATAATCTTTTGTATAGCCGTAGCCTCCAAAAATTTGCACTGCCTCCGTTGTCACGTCCATCGCTGTATCGCCTGCCATTAATTTTGCCATCGCTGATGCTTGGCCGTATGGTAAATCATTCGACTCCAGCCAAGCTGCCTGATATGTTAATAAACGCGATGCTTCAACCGCTGTTGCCATATCTGCAAGTTTAAATGAAACGCCTTGATTCGCTGCAATCGGCTTGCCAAATTGCACCCGTTCCTTCGCGTATTCTACCGCTGCATCTAATGCGCCTTGTGCAATACCAACCGCTTGTGCAGCAATTCCGTTGCGTCCACCATCTAATGTTTTCATCGCGATAATAAAGCCTTGTCCGACTTCACCTAGCACATTTTCCTTTGGTACACGGCAATTATCAAAGATGATTTCCGTTGTTGGCGATGAACGAATACCTAACTTTTTCTCTTTTTTCCCTACAGAGAAGCCCGGCATATCTGCTTCTACAATAAATGCTGTTGTCCCATGCTTCGCCTCTGGGTCAGTTACAGCAAAAACAACATAAATGTCTGCAATCCCACCGTTTGTAATAAAGATTTTCGAACCATTTAGCACATAGTGGTCACCATCTAATGTTGCATAAGTTTTCATACCGCCTGCATCAGAGCCTGAGCCTGGCTCTGTTAAGCCGTATGCGCCGATTTTTTTACCTTCTGCCATTGGGCGAAGATATTTTTGCTTTTGCTCCTCTGAACCATATTTATAAATTGGCCAGCCTGCTAATGACGTATGTGCTGATAATGTTACGCCTGTTGATGCACATACGCGCGAAAGCTCCTCTACTGCGATACAGTATGCAAGATAATCAAAACCTGCACCACCATACTCCTCTGGCCATGGAATACCCGTTAAACCTAACTCCGCCATTTTATCAAAAATCGCGCGGTCAAACGTCTCATGTTCATCGCGCTCTGCCGCACTCGGAGCTACTTCATTTATAGCAAAATCTCGAATCATTTCACGTAATTGCTCATGTTCCTCTGTTAATTGAAAATTCATTTCTTAATCCCCCTTGTATTTATTTCAATAGGTTTTTTCCAATAACAATGCGCTGAATTTCACTCGTACCCTCATAAATTTCCGTTACTTTAGCATCACGGAAATAGCGTTCCACTGGATAATCCTCTGTATAACCGTAGCCTCCAAACACTTGCACCGCATCAATTGCTACTTGAACTGCTGTTTTAGAGGCAAATAGTTTCGCCATAGATGCTTCCTTTCCACATGCCATGCCCTGCGAGCGTAAATTTGCAGCCTGATAAACAAGAAGCTTCGCCGCCTCTACCGCCGTCGCCATATCCGCTAGCTTAAAGCCTACACCTTGCTGTGCGGCGATTGGCTTGCCAAACTGTACACGTTCCTTAGCATACGCTGTCGCTGCCTCCAAAGCTGCTTCTGCAATGCCTAATGCCTGCGCCGCAATCCCAATGCGACCTGCATCTAAGTTTGCCATCGCGATTTTGAAACCTTCCCCTTCGTTCCCTAACAAATTGTCTGCTGGCACTAGCATATTTTCAAATGTCAGCTGTACTGTGCGTGAGCCATGTAAGCCCATTTTTTGCTCATCCTTACCAATAATTAAACCAGGTGTATCCTTCTCTACGATAAACGCTGAAATACCGCGTGAGCCAAGCTCTGGCTTTGTATTAGCAAAGACAATATAAACATCCGCTTCTCCGCCGTTTGTAATAAATACTTTCGAGCCATTAATAACATAATGGTCTCCCTCTTTAACAGCACGTGACTTTAATGAGCCTGCATCACTACCAGCACCAGGCTCAGTTAAACAGAAGGCTCCTAAATATTCTCCTGTGGCTAGCTTTGACACATACTTTTCCTTCTGTGTGTCATTGCCAAAATAAAGAATTGGATTCGTACCGACAGATGTGTGTACAGATAAAATAACTCCTACTACTGCACTGACTTTCGATAGCTCATGAATAGCGATAATATATGATGTAAAGTCCATTTCTGAGCCGCCATACTGTTCAGGTGCTGTTATCCCCATTAAACCAAGCTCGCCCATCTTCTTCAAAATCTCGCGTGGAAATTCACCAGCCTCCATTCGTTCAACAAATGGTGCAATCTCACTTTCTGCAAAGTTCTTTACCATGCCGCGCATCATTTGCTGTTCTTCTGTAAAACGTAATTCCATCGTGTACTCCTCCTAGTCGTATACGTAAAAGCCGCGCCCTGATTTCTTACCTAACCAGCCTGCTGCTACGTATTTGCGTAACAATGGGCAAGGGCGATACTTACTATCACCAAAGCCATCATGTAAAATTTCCATAATGTATAGACATGTGTCTAAGCCAATAAAGTCTGCCAATGTTAACGGCCCCATTGGGTGATTCATGCCGAGCTTCATCACATCATCAATGGCTTCCTTTGTCGCAACACCTTCATAAAGTGCATAAATTGCTTCATTAATCATCGGCATTAAAATACGGTTCGAAATAAAGCCTGGGAAGTCATTTACTTCTACAGGGGTTTTCGCTAACTTGACTGTCATCTCCTCTACTGCTTTATAAACTTCATCAGCAGTTGCCAGGCCGCGAATAATTTCTACCAGCTTCATTACAGGCACCGGATTCATAAAATGCATACCAATCACTTGCTCTGGTCGAGTTGTTACAGCAGCAATTTCTGTTATTGGTAAGCTCGATGTATTCGTCGCTAAAATCGCATGCTTTGGCGCAATCGTATCAAGCTGTTTGAAAATTGATTGTTTTATTTCCATATTTTCCACTGCTGCTTCAATAACGATATCCACATTACTTGCATCCTGTAAATCTAGCGACATCGTAATACGCGCTAAAATTTCTTGCTTTTCTTCCTCTGTTTTACGTCCCTTTTCTACATCACGCGTTAAATTTTTTGCAATTACCCCTATGCCTCGTTCAAAAAATTCCTGCTTAATATCATTTAGCAAAACTGTATAGCCAGCCTGTGCACAAACTTGGGCAATTCCTGAGCCCATTTGTCCTGCGCCGATTACCATTACCTTTTGAATCATGCTTCTGCCCCCACTTCAATCATAATTGCATCCCCTTGACCGCCACCTGAACAAATAGCTGCGATGCCGATACCGCCACCGCGACGGCGTAATTCATAAGCTAAAGTTAAAATAATACGTGCACCGCTTGCACCTATTGGATGACCAAACGCAACCGCACCACCATTTACATTTACTTTATTTTCATCTAAGCCAGCTATTTTATTGCTAACGAGTGCAACTGCTGCGAACGCCTCGTTAATTTCAAATAAATCAATATCAGCTAATATCTTCCCTGTTTTATTGAGTAATGCTTGAATGACAAGCCCTGGCGTTTGCGGGAAATCCTGTGGCGCTACACCAACCTCCGCATGTCCGATAATCGTCGCAAGCGGCTTGCGATTTTCACGCTGCGCTCGCTCCTCACTCATACATACTAATGCACAAGCTCCGTCGTTCACTCCTGGTGCATTCCCCGCTGTAATCGTACCATCCTTGCTAAACGCTGATTTCAATCCTGATAACGCTTCCAAAGTTGTGCCAGCTCGTGGTGCTTCATCTGTCTTCACAACGACTGGCTCTCCTTTACGCTGAGGAATTTCGATTGCTACAATTTCCTCTGCCAGCTTACCAGATTCCATCGCTTGTAATGTAAGCTGATGGCTACGTAATGCCCATTCATCCTGCTGCTCACGTGTAATCTGAAAGCTATCCGCAGTCTGATTACCATATGTCCCCATATGTACACGCTGTGGATCAAATGCACAAGATAGTCCGTCAAATACCATACCATCTACAAGCTGCCCATCTCCCATACGTAAACCAAAGCGTCCCTTTGGTAAATAGTACGGTGCATTCGACATCGACTCCATACCACCTGCAACAATCACTTCCTCGTCCCCTAATCGAATTAGCTGATCTGCAAGCGTCACACTTCGCATCCCCGATGCACACACTTTATTGACCGTCTCCGTTTTTACATTCCATGGAATACCAGCTTTCGTTGCAGCTTGACGGGAAGGAATTTGCCCTTGCCCTGCCTGCAACACTGTTCCCATGATGACCTCTCCAACATTTTCAGGTTCGAGATTCGCTCTTTCTAATGCAGCTTTTATAGCTGCCCCTCCTAAATCACTCGCCTGCAAGCTCGATAAGCCTCCCCCAAACTTACCAAATGCCGTACGTGCACCATCTAAAATAACTGTTCTATTCAAAATAAACACCCCTTGTTTAGTTTCGACTGAACGCTCGCTCAGTTATTGTATAAAAAAATATTTAATTGTGCTATTAGTTCAAATTTTACTAGAAAGAATGTGAATTTTCAATCACTGTTTTAAGCTTTTTTAAACTTGCTTGCTTAGATTAATTTATTTTTCTAGTCTGAAAATAACAATTCGCTCGATTAATAGTTGTTTTGTCCATAGAAATCAATTACACCTCAACGTAATTGCTTCCTGTTTTTTTAAGTAGTTTGATGAAAATTAACCTAAAATCGTCCCGCGCTGTGACATCCGCCGCAAGTCTAAGCAACATGATGTTGGTCACTCAGTCGTTACCTTAGTGTACAGTGGGCTTAGGCTGAGTTCCTCTTAATTAATGGGAAATCAGTCTAATGCTTGTATTCATCTTACCATCTATGAGGGAAATACTTTTGTACCTGTACTTGGCATTTGGCAATCGTTACAAAACCATGTGCTCCTCGCAGAAAAATTGCTGAATGAAGTTCAAAGCACAAGAAATCGGCATTTTTATCAAATGGATTTCTTGTGCTTTTTCAGGGCTTCTTCTGCTTGCTTGAACTTCTATTCTCTTTTTTCTGTCGGTGTTTCCTCCGTAGCAGAAGCTTCAGATTCTACCTCTTGAGTAGATTCTACTTGTTCCACAGCTGCATCTATTTGCTCTGATGCTACCTCCTCAACAGGAGCTGCTTCAACCTGTTCAGTCATTGGCTCTGGAATCCCTTCTTCAGCAAGAACTTCAACTTCCTCCTCTACAGGAGCCTCCACTACTTTATCACCGAAAACGGCACGTTCTAGAATTTCTGCGATGTCAAATGTACCTACTGTATCTTCTACTTCTTTTGCTTTTGTGCCATCTGATAACATCGTTAAGCAGTAAGGGCAGCCAGAGGAAATAACAGAGGCATCCGTCGCTAATGCCTGCTCTGTGCGGGCAACATTAATGCGATTGCCGACATGCTCTTCCATCCACATTAAGCCTCCACCAGCGCCACAGCACATACCTGTTTCACGGTTACGCTCCATTTCTACAAGCTTCACACCTGCAATGCCTTTTAAAATTTCACGTGGTGGGTCATAAACATCATTATATCTGCCTAAGTAACAAGAATCGTGGAAAACAATTGTTTCCTCTACTTTATGATTCATAACCAATCGACCTTGTTGAATTAAATCGTATAGTAGCTCTGTATGGTGCAATACCTCACCATTCCAGCCAAAGTCCTTATACTCATTTTTGAAAATATTATAAGCGTGCGGATCGATTGTCACGATTTTTTTAACATCATTTTTCTCGAATTCATCAATATTAGCCGTCGCTAGCTCTTGGAATAAAAACTCGTTTCCTAAGCGACGTGGTGTATCACCTGAGTTTTTCTCTTTATTACCTAAAATCGCAAATTTCACGCCTGCCTCATTCATTAAACGCGCAAACGCCAATGCAATTTTTTGAGAACGATTGTCGAATGAGCCCATTGAGCCTACCCAGAATAAATATTCCATTTCCTCGCCCGATTTTTTCAATTCCTTAACAGTTGGAATCGAAATCGACGAATCCAGCTCGCGCCAGTTTTCTTTCTCTTTACGGTTTAAGCCCCACGGATTTCCTTGACGCTCGATATTCGTCATCGCGCGCTGTGCATCTGGATTTACTTTTCCTTCTGTCATCGTTAAATAACGACGTAAATCAATAATTTTGTCAACATGCTCGTTCATAACTGGACATTGGTCCTCACAGTTACGGCAAGTTGTACAAGCCCAAATTTCTTCTTCTGTAATGACATCACCAATTAATGATGGGCTATAAATATTTTCAATAACCGCACCTTCTGCTCCTGCAGCCATAGCCAGTTGGTTACCTTGTGTGTTTTTGAACATTTGGTATGGTACCCATGGCTTTTGCTTCGTTACGATAGCACCTGTATTTGTTAAATGGTCACGCAATTTGACAATTAAGTCCATTGGAGACAGCATTTTTCCTGTTCCTGTTGCTGGACACATATTTGTACAGCGCCCACATTCCACACATGCATAAAGGTCGATTAATTGTTTTTGTGTAAAATCTTGAATTTTCCCTACACCAAGCGTCGGCATGTCCTCTTCATCCTCTGCCTCTTCAAGCGCTGAAAAGTCGATTGGACGAAGTGTGCCCATACGCTCTTGACGGTTTAAGAAAACATTGAAAATACTCGTAATCAGATGGAAATGCTTTGATTGTGGTACATAAACTAAGAATGTTAATAAAATAAGTAAATGCACCCACCACGCAACATAGAAAATAGCTGCTGCAATTTTTGGTGATAAGAAACCAAAAATAAAGGCAATAGCTGATGCTACTGGCTCTGAGCCTGTTAAACCATGCTCATGCCAAATTAAGCCCATCCCATTGGCAATTAGTGTCGAGACCATTAAACCACCGATGAAAATTAACACAAGTCCATTTTTTAAGCCGCGCTTTAAGCGAACAAGCTTCTCCACATAACGACGATAAAACGCTATAACAACCGCCACTAAAATTGTTAATGCCACAATTTCTTGGAAAAATGTAAAGAACGGATAAAGCGGACCAAACGGTAAATGCGATTCAGGCTTTAGCCCTTTCCAAATTAAATCAATTGCCCCAAGCTGAACAAGTAAAAAGCCATAGAAAAAGAGTACGTGTACAATCCCCATTTTTTTATCTTTTAATAGCTTGGACTGCCCAAATACCTTTTCTACAATATCGCTAATTCGGTCAGACATTTTTTGATTAAATTCTTCTTTTTTCCCCAATTTAATAAATTCATAGCGTGTTTTTAGTAAATATGCAAATAGTCCAACCCCATACAGCACTATTGCGATAAACGCTATCCAATTCACAATTAGCAATGTGCTCATTGTCTTTCCCCCTCATGAATTACTATATTAAGCAAACCCCTTTGTGTGCTTTCCCCTATTATTATAAAGTGTAATCTTCTATAAGTCATATTGTAATTTGTGAATGAGCATTCAGTCAATACTATTTTTATTATTTCTTATCTATTCAAGGCATTTCGAATACTCTCAAGAGCTAAATTCCATGTTTTTTAGAGTTTATTCTATGTTTTCTGGGATTTATTCCATGTTTTCCTGAGTTTATTCCATGTTTGCAAAGGTTTATTCTACGTTCTCAAATTTATCCTTATTTCAGCTAGTGCTCAAAAAGCGCCCAAAACCTCGCAATTGCAAGGATTTTGGACGCTTTCTCCACTTCTTATTTAAACACATCTGCACTGCGAATGTATTCTATATCTGAAACTTTTAGTCTCACGTTTACTACTCGCGCGGCAGCGAATAAGTAGTCTGAAAGTCGATTCAAATATTTTTGTACGACTGGTGATACATCATTATCAGCCTTCATTAATGTTACCGTTTGGCGCTCTGCTCGGCGCGCTATTGTACGGGCAATATGAAGTGTGGCTGCAGCAGGCGAGCCACCAGGTAAAATGAAGCGGCGCAGTGGAGGTGCTTCCTCAACTAAAATGTCGATGCGAGCTTCCATTGTTTCGATTGGTGCTTCTGTTAGCTTGTAAACACGCTCTTTCATTACATTGGCTAAATCGCCACCACCATCAAATAATTCATGCTGAATGCTTTCTAAATCCGCTAAAATATCTTGGAACAATTCTTTCTCTAGCTCCGTCATCGCTTTACCAATAATTGAATTTAGCTCATCCATTGTGCCGTATGCCTCTACGCGTAAATCGTCCTTGTCTACTCGGCGTCCAATAATGCTTGTTTTACCTGTGTCCCCTTTTTTTGTATACAGTTTCATTTCACTCATCCTTCCTTTTTGTATTTTGCAATTGCTTTCGATGTCGCATCGAAAACGCCTCGCCCAATCCATTTACCCACTTTTGTAATAGGTCCTGCATAGGGCAGTTCTTCCCCGCTTTGTGTTGCGGCAATTAAAAGGCTATCTGTACTCGTACCTGTCGCGATTGTACCTGTTCGAGCATCTTGAATGTTTTGCTCTGCTAATGCCCTTGTTTTTGCTTCTGTTGCTGTAATCATCGCTTGATAGAATGCTTCATCAGATAGCTTCCCATTAATAATAACCCATGTATTGATTGTTCCGATATGCGGCTGCTCCTCTTGCTCATAGGCTCTTGTCACATCTACAGCATTGTCTATGCCGGCTGTGACTGCAATGAGCACAAGTCCATCCGCATATGATTCAATTACAGCATTTTTTGCAGCAAGTGCTGTAAGCATAACCACTGTATTCGTCAGCACCAAGTTATGAGCCCTTAAAAATGACTCTACCTCGTCCTTCATATTTTCAGCATGATAAGTAGTTTCGACAGTGCGATTAATAAAGGTCGTATACCAGCCCATACCTGCATTATAAACTGCTGATGATACAACCTTTAGCGGTGCCTCCGCTTGAAAGTGCACAT
The DNA here is from genome assembly GCF_038593115.1 of Metasolibacillus sp. FSL H7-0170. Taxonomy (NCBI): domain Bacteria; kingdom Bacillati; phylum Bacillota; class Bacilli; order Caryophanales; family Caryophanaceae; genus Metasolibacillus; species Metasolibacillus sp. FSL H7-0170. The sequence continues at coordinate 1,935,802 of NZ_CP151964.1, forward strand.
AGCTGTCCGTTATTGCGAAATGCTCCTTCGTCACCGGCGCGAATACATTTTCCTGCTTGAGCCTTGGTAGCTGCGTTACTTGAGGCTTTGGTAGCTCTGGATGTGCATATGTAGTCACCCTTGCCCCGTAGACCTCTGCAATTTGCGCTTCTAGTAACACCTCATGCGGCTTGCCGAATGCCTTGACTTGCCCCTTATCCATTAACAAAAGCTCGTCACAATACAATGCTGCTAAGTTCATATCGTGAAAAACTGATACTACCGTTAATTCACATTCTAACGCTTGTTTGCGAATCATATCTAATATTTGCTGCTGATGCGCAATATCTAAATGATTTGTCGGCTCATCAAGCAATAAAAGATTCGCACATTGCGCAAGTGCCTGTGCGATAAAAGTGCGCTGCTGCTCACCGCCCGATAAATATTCCAAATAAGCATGCTCATATTGTTGCACACCTGTTTGTCGCATCGCCGTTTGTACAGCCTGCTCATCTTGCTCCGACCAACTGGCAAAGAAACTAGATTGATGCGGATAACGACCGAGCGACACCGCATCACGTACAGAATTGGAAAAAGCGTTAGCATGTAACTGAGGCAGTACAGCCATTTTTTTCGCAAGCTCCTTCGTTGAATAGGCATCAATTCCCTTACCATCGAGTAAAATTTGTCCACTTATTGTAGGTAAAACGCCGCTAATCACCTTTAACAATGTAGATTTGCCACTACCATTCGGTCCGAGAATCCCCAGTATTTTCCCTTTAGATACTGTGAATGAAACATTTTTAATAATCGGTGTCGCACCGTAGCCACCAGAAATTTGCTCTACTTGTAGCATTATGCTCCCCCTTTTCTACGTTGCTTGTAAAAAATATAAGCAAAAATGGGCGCACCGATAAATGCTGTAATGACCCCAATAGGCAGCTCTGTTGGGGCAATGATTGTACGTGACACTAAATCGCAAATCACGAGAAGGCTTGCGCCATTAATGAGCGATAAAATTAGCAGCAAACGGTGGTCTGCTCCGACAAGCATGCGCACCATATGTGGCACGACAAGCCCAACGAAACCAATCGTACCAGAGACGGCAACCGCAGCACCTGTCAGTATAGAACCACCAGCTAAAATAATATATTTACTGCGCTTCACATCAACGCCTAAATGCTTTGCACGCTCTTCTCCGTAAACCATCGCATTCAGCTCACGACGGTTTAACCAAATTAAAAGTACACCGATAATAACGAACGGGATAATCATTTGCACATATGGCCAGCCGCGCATCGAAACGCTACCAAGTAGCCAGCCCATAATCATTCGTAGCTGCTCCCCTGTCAACGCAATCATTAAAGAAATACAGGAACCTAAAAAAGAGCTAAAAATAACCCCAGTTAATATTAATGTCTCCATTTTCATCGTTCGGTCAACAAGGCGCGCAAAAGTCATCACAATGATCATTGTTATCGCTGCGCCAAGCATACTAAAAATCGGCAATGTGAAAACGCCAAGCATCGGAAGCGATACTGAAAAATAAATAGTTGCCACTGCACCGACAGAGGCCCCTGACGAGATACCGAGCGTATATGGATCAGCGAGTGGGTTTTTTAATAAACCTTGAAATGCCGCCCCCGCTATCGCCAGCGACGCACCAACGAGCGCAGCAAGCATTACTCTAGGCATTCGAATATTCCATAAAATACTGTAGGCGGTTGGGTCAGCCTCTCTATCCCATAAAGTAGATAGCGGTATGTTCACTGAACCTACCGCAACTCCTAACCATATACTTATGAGTAGTAATGCAATTGATATGACATATGCAATTACTGCCTTTTTATTTTGACTCAAATAGAATCGCCTGCCTTTAAATAAACGCTTATTCTGGAGTAGGGCTATCCAAAAAGGGAATTTTGTATTGGTATCGTATTAAAAGGGAGATTTTCGTTTCTTCTCTATCGCTTAGGAATATAAACCTTTTACCAAAGAGTCATCGTCCAAAACGCTGATTATAGACGTTTTTTTAGATGTCCCCTTTATTTGGAATAATCAACAAATGTTCAATTTCTTATAATTCTTTTAGGCAGCCCTCATCCAGACTTATCCCGCATTAACGGGCAGTAAAACGCCCACTTCAAGACTTAAGTGACAATACGTTAAAAGATAAGTGCGAGATTAACTGCCCGTAAATGCCCGAGTGGGTCAACTAACAATCAGTGGGGATGAGGAATCCCACTGATTGAAGTTTCACTTTATTTAAAAATTTCTGGATACATTGCCTTTGCAATTGATTCTACCCCATCCGCAATGCGAGGACCTTGACGGCTTGTCATACTGCCATCTACAGTGTAAACTGCGCCGTTTTTCACCGCATCCATTTCAGCAAATGCTGGGTTATTTAAAACTGCGTCCACATCTTCTGCGTATGTCACGATAATTGTGCTTGGATTGCTTGCAACAAAATCCTCTGGACTATACATTGGCCATTCATCCGCTTCAACAACGTTTTTAATATTGATTGCTTTTAGCATCTCATCCATAAATGTGTTTTGACCAACTGCATAAATATCTGGTGTCATACCAACAACAACGAAAGCTGATTTTTCTTCTTGTCCTTCCACTTTTGCCTGTATATCAGCTAGCTTCGTTTTAATAGATTCCACCATTTTCTCTGCTTCTTCTACTTTACCTGTTAAAGTACCGATTTGTTCCATTGTCATATATGTTTCTTCAAATGTTGCCGCATTTTTAACGACGAACACCGTTACGCCCGCTGCTTCTAATTGCTCTAATGCTGGCTCAACTGCGAACATGCTTGATTCATGTGCAAAAACAATATCGGGCTGTAAGGAGACGATTTTTTCAACATTGTATTCCATGCTACCGACTCTTTCTTTTTCAGCTACTGCTGGTGGATAATCATCAATATCGTTGACGCCAACAACCTCATTTTCTAAATTTAAAGCAAATAAAATTTCTGTATTTGATGGTGTTAAAGAGATGATTTTTTCTGGTGCATGCTCAAGCGTAACCTCTCTGCCTAAAGCATCTGTTACTGTCGCAGGAAAGGCTGCTGCGAGCTCGTCCGTTTCTTGCTGTACTTCTGTTTGCTGCTCATCTTGCGTTTGTGGCTCCTTATTGTCATCCTGTCCACACGCTGCAAGCAAGCCTGTTGCTAACAGCATCGTCATTATAATTGACCAAAACTTTTTCACTTCTAATTCCTCCTAATTAAACAAAATAACAAAAAAATCCCTCGACAAATACGAGAGATTATAATAGGGCACTATTAAAATAGCGGCGCCACCCTATCCTCGTAGGTTGTCATTGGCTTTACACGAAAGGCAGGTCTCCTGGCTTATGCATCATACATCTCTAGCGCCTTCCCAAAAATTCAGTGGCATACCGCTAGAAACTAGCATTTACAGTGGCGGGACCGCATCAGATTTTCACTGATTTCCCTTTTACTCCTTATCATCTACAAGGAACCTTTTGTGCTTCACTATGAACTTTTTTATCTTTGACAATGAATAAAATCTCAATGTCTCCACTTTAATTATAGCGAAAAAATTGAGATTGTGTAGGTGCTAAATATGGTAGTTATACTCTTCAGGTAGTACGCGACGTAAAAACTGCTTTGTGCGCTCCTCTTTTGGTTGTACAAAAATCTCATGCGCGGAGCCTTCCTCAACAATTTGACCTCCATCCATAAAAATGACATGGCTTGCTACATCTCGCGCAAATGACATTTCATGTGTGACGACAATCATCGTTGTGCCAGACTTCGCGATTGTTTTCATGACCTCTAAAACTTCCCCTACAAGCTCGGGGTCAAGCGCTGATGTCGGCTCATCAAATAAAATTACATCAGGCGATAATACAATAGCTCGGGCTATACCAACCCGCTGCTGCTGACCACCAGATAATTGACTTGGGTAGGCATCATATTTATGCGTCAAACCTACTTGATCGAGTGCCTCTTTCGCAAGTCCATACGCCTGCTCCTTATTCATTTTCCTACCTATAATTAAGCCTTCTGCGACATTTTCCAGTGCCGTTTTATTATGAAATAAATTATAATTTTGAAATACAAAGGCGGTTTTTTTACGTACAGCAAGCACTTCCTTTTTAGAGGCATTTTTTAAATCAACTGTTATTTCACCAAAGCTCGCCGTTCCTTTATCCGCACGCTCCAAAAAATTAATACAGCGCAGCAATGTTGTTTTACCTGAACCACTGGGACCTAAAATAACAACAACATCCCCTTTTGAAACAGTTAAATCAACGCCCTTTAAAATCTCATTGCGCCCGAATGATTTATGAATATTTGTAATTTGTAGCATCAGCTCTCCCCCTTTACATTTAACTTTGAAGATTCATTTTATAGCGACTTAAATAGCGTTCATAGCGTTTAAATAAATACTCTACCGTCATACATAAAATTAAATAAACGATGAAAATATCGATATATGCCTCTAAATAATTGTAGCCAACATTAGCAGCAACCTTCGCCTTCAATGTAATTTCCTGTAACGAAATGGCATAACCAAGCGATGTCGCCTTAATCAAATTAATCGTTGCTGTACATAAATTAGGTAGCGCCACTACCAAAGATTGTGGAATCACAATACGCCAGTAAGCCTGTGCCGTTGTCAAGCCAACAGAATGCGCCGCCTCTAGCTGCCCTTTAGGAACAGTTTGCAATGCAGAGCGGAACACCTCAGTTAAAACTGCGGCTGTATTGAACGTAAATATAATAAGGGCATACCATAATGGATTCACATCATAAATGGAGTAATTGATATTATATTTTTCAAATAGACCTGCTAAAATGAGTGGGATGCTGCTGTAGAGCACAAAAATTTGAATAATTACTGGCGTGCCACGCACAAAAGACACATAAATTTTTGTTAAACGGTTAATAATCGGCACTTCATAAATACGCGACATGGCAAGTAGAAAAGCTAAAGGTATTGCTAATATAAGCGATACAATCGTTACCAATAACGCAATTGGCACACCGCTCACCGCAACCCAAAAGGTATTTATTAAAAATGCTATATTAATAAAATCCATGCACATCACTCCTTATGTTGCCTTGATTGAGCTCTTCCCTTTGCTAAATGCTCGCTCCAATTTTGCAAATAGCTTCTCTAACGTAATCGACAAAATCCAATAAATAATAGCTAAAGCCATAAAAATTTCTAACGTATGCGTACCATAGTTATTCGCAATAATTAAATTTGCCTTTCCTACAATATCGATAAAGCCTATCGTATAGGCAAGTGCCCCTTCCTGTAATACCGCAATTAAGCCATTTCCAAAATTCGGTATGGCAACAACAAATGCTTGTGGAAAAACAATGCGTCGATAGGCTTGCAGTGGTGTGAGACCGACGCTAACAGCTGCCTCATGCTGTCCTCTATCAATTGCTAAATAAGAAGAACGAATTACCTCGGACATCATCGCCGCAAACTGTAAGCTAAATGTTATCACTACAAAAACACCTGTATGCACATTATGCAAATTGATATTTAATAAATTTTCAGCGAATGCCGGAACCCCGTAGTACACAAGAAATAATAATACAATTGAAGGCGTACAACGGATAATTGTTGTATAGCCATTCGCAAGCCAACGCAGCAATGCATGATTGCTTAATTTCGCCATCGCTAACACCAATCCAGCAGCACTACCAAAAGCGACCGCAAGAGCAGCAACATATAATGTCACAAATAAAAATGGCAATAGCTGTGGAAGCGCTGACCATAAATAAATGATATCAAAGTATTTTTCCATTCATCTCACCACCGATTCATTATGTATGCAGCTATTGGGAAAGCAGTTTGCATATGCTCTCCCTTAGCTAATCAATTCATCTAACGTTTTACAGAATCTAACACTTTGAATAAATCCTTACCGTAAAATTGTTCGCTTAGCTTATTTAGCGCATCCGTTTCCTTTAACTGCTGAATTGCTTTATCATAGGCATCTGCGAATTCCTGCTCCTTTTTATTAAATAGCGGCCATGTTTTAATTACTGCAAACTCGTTATACACAACATCATCCTTTAAATGATGATACGGGCCGCCCTCCGTTAATACTTGACCGTTAAAGCTACCTTCGATTTGTACACCACCATCTACACGCCCTTCATTCACCCATTGCACAACATCAACCGAAAACTCCTCCCCTGCCTGTAGCTTGACTTGGTTATCCGGATTCGCTTCATTGTATTCAGCAATGACTGTATACTGGGCGTTATTTGCCGCGATTGGCGCTAGCGTAAACCCTGCTGAAGCAAAGTCGCTCAAATTTTTAATATGGGCATTTTCTTTTTTTACAACAAGCCCTGCACTACTTAATCCTAAAAACTCCTGTGGAAAAATAAATTTTGCTGTTCGCTCCTCTGTCCAGAAGGCATTTTTCACACCTACCTGATACTTCCCTTGCTCAACACCGATTAATAAATCATCGTTCGACGTTCCAACAAATTCAAACTCGTAATCTTCTAAAATTTCATCGACTAATTTCATTACTTCAACGTCATAGCCTGTTGGATTACCGTTTTCATCAATATAAGTCATTGGCTTGCCTGACTGGTCATAAGCTACCTTTACCTTTTTCACCGCTTCTCCATTTGACGTTGTAGCAGCCTCGCCGTCACTGCACGCCACTAGTATAGAAACCGCTGCAAAGCTAATTGCTGTAAACTGTAATATTTTTTTAATTAACATGTAAAGTCTCTCCTTTTGCTTGTTGAATAGCTGCTTCAGCCAACTTTTTTATTGTCATATCATCCATTGGTGGATTGTGTAAGCCTGCCCTCACATCACGATAATAACGCTGCAGTGGATTATTGCGTTGCAAGCTTTTTGCACCAACTAAGCGCATCGCCTTATCCACAATTTGCAATGCATTATTTGTCACAACATGCTTGGCAATATTGAGCTCTTGCTGCACAAACTGTTTACGAGTCGGATTTATATAAGCCTCTGCCGCCCCGTACAATGTGAAGCGTGCTGTTGCCAGTGCTAACTCAATTTCTCCAATGAGTGCTTGCACATTTGGCAAGTCGCTTATCGGACCATTTAAGCTATTTGGTTTATGTGTTGTCGCAAAATGAACAGCATAATCACGTGCAGCTTGTGCGATACCTAAATAAGTAGTAGGAACTAATAATGCCCAACCATTCACCTTAAAACCTGTAGAATAACTCGGAATTTCAACCAAATCAGATGGCTTTAGCTCTACATTTTGCAATACTAAATCATGGCTACCTGTACCACGCATCGCAATTACATCCCATGTTTCATCGATTGTGACACCTTTGGCTTTGTGTGGAATAAGGAAAAATCCAATTTTCTCTTGCTCCTCTATCCAAGCAGATGTTAAAAAATAATCCAGCTCTGGTGCACCTGTTGTATAGTTTTTACGCCCATTAATTAACCAGCCTTCCGCCGTTTTCTTTGCAGTCGTTGTCGGTCTGCCACCACGTGTCGGACTACCCATAGCAAACTCGCTAACCGCACGATTAATAATTGCGCCGTTCGCTACTTCCTGCGCAAATTTTTGTAGCATCGCAGGCTCCCATTCCTCATGTTCAAATAAATCACCTACAGTTAACAGCGTCCAGCCTATAGTGAGCGCTGTACTTGCATCATAGCTAGCCAACGTTTCATGCAATAAAACTGCATCATAAATAGTGAAGCCCTCGCCGCCAAGCTGCTTTGGCAATGTAATTTTCGTATAACCAATCTCCCTTAATGCACGAATATTTTCATGCGGGAAGCTCCCAAGCTCATCAATTTGCTGCGAGCGACTTTTAAACGTCTCCTCCAACGTAGCAATTTTCTCTAACCATTGTCGCTGTTCTGTTGTTTTAATGAAAAGCTGTTTACTCACAATAATAGCCTCCCTAATTTTCAATCAATTTTGAATGATGTTGAAATTGATTGTACGACTAGCAAAAATGGAAGTCAATAGTTTATACCAAGTTTTTTTATAGGTTTTATATATTATTCAAAAAAAGCATATATGCCATAGCTTTTAAAATAAAAATTAAATGCTGGTATCTTAAAATAAAGAAAGTTTGAAAACACGCAAACGCAACTTTCAGACAAAACTTTTTTGAGAATCTCCCTCTCTGAATAACGTGCCTATTTTAGTCATGTCAAAGAAGCCTCAAATCAATCAGTTAGACATTAAAATACGGTTGAAAAGCCAATGCACAAAATAATCGCATGGCGTAGAGAAATGATTTTTTAAGTATTTGGAATTTATCGGTGGCTTTGAATATGATTAGGAGCTTTTAGATATTGGCAGTTTATAAATCATAGCCGCGGCCTACATTGAGATATCAGCGTTTTTTGCATTATATTAGCAGCTGTCATCTAGATATTTACAAATTGCCCTATTTTATTTGCAACCTCTCGGGTATATTTGCGGCTTGCCTTGATTTATTTGCGACTTTTCAAATATATTTGCGACTTGCCCTGGTTTATTTGCGACTTCTCGGATATATTTGCGACTTGACCCGATTTATTTGCAACTTCTCAAGTATGTTTGCGACTTGCCTTGTTTTATTTGCGACTTCTCGGATATATTTGCGGCTTGCCTTGATTTATTTGCGACTTTTCAAATATATTTGCGGCTTGCTTTGATTTATTTGCGACTTCTCGGATATATTTGCGACTTGACCCGATTTATTTGCGACTTTTCAAATATATTTGCAGCTTGCCCTGATTTATTTGCAACCTGTAGAATTATCTGCTCGTTTCCATGACTTATCTGTGTTTTACTTTTCCAACTAAAAAAGCTGAGGGTCGATTTTTTCGACAGCCTCAGCTTTTCATTTCCATATTACATCTTTTCGGGTGCGCTTACGCCGATTAATTTTAAAGCGTTTGCTAGTGTCGTGCGTACTGCTGTAATTAATGCAAGGCGTGCAGACGATAATTGCTCATTTTCCGCGTTTATTACTTTTTCAGCATTGTAGAAGCTATGGAATGCGGCCGCTAACTCTTGGATGTAATTAGCAATACGGTGCGGTGTACGGTGTTTCGCTGCATCTGCAACAACTTGCGGGAATGCACCTATCTTTTTCAATACATCAATTTCTTTTTCAGCCGTTAGTAGCTGTAAATTATCTAAGCTTGCTTGTAAGCCTTGCTCATCCGCTTGACGTAAAATCGAGCAAATACGAGCATGTGCATATTGCGCATAGTAAACAGGGTTTTCGTTTGACTGTGACACAGCTAAATCAAGGTCAAAGTCCATATGCGAATCGCCTGCTGTTTTAACGAAAAAGTACCGTACTGCATCCAAGCCTACCTCTTCTACAAGCTCACGCATCGTCACTGCGTTACCAGTACGCTTTGACATTTTGAACTTCTCACCGTTTTTATAAAGCTGTACCATTTGAATAACTTCTACCTCTAACGTATCGCGCTCGTAGCCAAGTGCCTCGATTGCTGCTTTCATACGTGGAATATAGCCATGGTGGTCAGCTCCCCAAATGTTAATTAGCTTATCGAAGCCGCGCACAATTTTATCCTCATGGTAAGCGATATCTGGTGTTAAGTAAGTGAACGAGCCATCATTTTTAATTAACACGCGGTCTTTATCATCACCAAATGTTGTCGAACGGAACCAAGTTGCCCCTTCCTCTTCAAAAACATGACCATTCGCACGCAATTTATCTAACGCTATTTCAATTTTCCCGTTTTCATATAATGATGTTTCTGAATACCACACATCAAATTCAACGCGGAAGTTTTTTAAATCATTTTGTAATTTTTCTAGCTCTAACTTCAAACCATGCTCACGGAAAAATTTAAAACGTTCTTCATCCGTTCGCTCTAAAATGCTTGCGCCATGTGCTTCGGCCAATTTACCCGCAATGTCGATAATATCTTGCCCATGGTAGCCATCCTCTGGCATTTCCGCCTCCATACCGAGCGCTTGCTTATAGCGTGCTTCTAGTGAATAAGCTAAATTATTAATTTGATTTCCAGCATCATTAATATAATATTCACGTGATACTGCATAGCCAGCGAAATCTAGTACATTACACAATGAATCCCCTACAGACGCTCCACGTGCATGCCCTAAGTGTAAATCGCCTGTTGGATTTGCTGATACAAACTCTACTTGTACTTTTTCGCCTGCGCCTGCTGTCGAACGACCATATGCTTCACCTTGCTCAAGCACCGCTTGGACAACGCCTGTTAAAAGATCTTTGCGCACCGTAATATTAATAAAGCCCGGTCCTGCAATATCAATTTTTTCAATATTCGCCCCTGCTAAATCAATATTTTCAACAATCGCCTCTGCAATTGCGCGTGGTGGCTTTTTCGCAAGCTTCGTTAGCTGCATCGCAATATTTGTTGCAAAATCCCCATTTGCCTTATCCTTCGGTGTTTCTAAATGAATTGTATATTCCGTACTTTCTTCAACCAATTGCGCCTTAGCAACTGCATTTGCTAAAGCCATTTTAATCGATTGTTGTAATTGCTCAACAGCGTTCATTATTTTACCTCCGTATAATGAATTTCTAATTTATAATTGCCTGCCACTGCACCACCTACAATTAAATCATAATGTGCAATAAATTGGCCTTGGATACTGCCTCTATTTGGCTCAAATGCTAAAGCGTATGTTTTGGTTACGAGCGGCAATGTGCCATAGACGCTTTCATAATGACCATTTTCCTTCTGTTCAATATTTAAAGGTAGGCGCATGTTGACATCGCCTCCACGCAAAATAAAGGCTTGTCCGTTTGCTAGCTTCACCGTCGTGCGAATATGAGCCTCTTTCTGCATTTCCTCATAACGCAAATAGCAACTGCCTGCTTTTTCCACATAGGAGCCTTGCAGCCATATTTCATACGTTTCAAGCTCACCGTCTGTCGGGATAATGGATGAAACAAGCTTAATTTTCACCTTTGTTCCTACATCCTGCATGCGCGGCACACTCCTTTTTTGTCAATGACTATAACCTTATTATTATAGGATGGTTTTCGCTGTTTAGGCAAGAGGTATCAACTAAACACTGTCGTAATAAATTTGTATCAAACGTTGATTTTTTTGCCCGTATACTTTTCTAATGATTGATACATTTTAAAAAACTTGCCGAGGTGCACAAGCAAATTAAATAAAACTCTTTGTATACTTAGAGACTTGCCCGCTATTAATGTGTTTTGCAATTTCAAAATTAAAATGAGATGGAAAATATTTTTGGGTACACCTTGCTCGTTCGTTAATCCATCATCCATCAAGCCATAATGAATTCTAACAGATTCCTCAAACTGTGACGGCGGAGTTAATTTCACCCGAAATTGCACATTTTCCTCATGGCGATTATTAAATGTATGTGCTGTGCCAATCTCGGCAGTAATCGACTGCCCCGTAGTTAAAACATGGTCCTGCTCTCCCACTGTAACTGTTAAGATGCCCTCTAAAATCGTAAACTCCTCGACAAATTCATCATGATAATGCAATGGTGGTCCCTCTCCATTTGGCGGCAACATCACCTCTATTAATAAATAGCGACCATTCGTATATGCTGCCGTCTCAATAAATGTAATTTGCTCACCTGTAAATTTATGCCGTACTGTAGCTGCTAGCATTTCCTTCACTCCCTTAAATTTCCGAATCCATTTATTATAAAGTGCCAAGGTTAAAATTTAGTTAAAAAATTTAAAAATGGGCTGGGACAAAACTAGCCTCTATATTTAACCACTACAATAAGGCATTTATTCATTCAAAGCGAATGCCTTTTGTGCGTGAATAACAATATCGAATACTACATACACTATGAAAGCCTTGACGATTTACCCTACAAGGGGTAAAATAATAGGCAGAAAGGTTCTTGTCGTGAGAATCGCATGTAGTACAACGTCCAAGTGGCTCTTGGGCGTTTTTTATTTTATCTAAAAGAAAACACCACCCAGTAAAATACTGAATGGTGCTCCTTGTTTACAGCATCATACGAAAGAAACGATAGATAGTGTCTATCACACGGAATACATCCGTTACGTATCGAAAGATGGCTAGTCTTTCTTTACGCCGTATTCTTTCTCTTAGCTTTGTTCTTTTTTGTCGTGAGAACTTAGGCATGTAGTGCACCTCCTTTCAAGAAAAAAGGAAGTCAGCTAGATGCTGCGTATTTATTGTAGCATGCTGATGTTACTCGTCAAGATTGCCTTGAATGCGGTCCCTAAGCTTTAGGTGGTCACACAGTAATATCTTTTCATTAAGAACTAGCGCTTTTTAATACCTTTAAATTAAAGAATTTCAAAATTACATACTTCAACGTTTCCTTTAAAGTGGTACCCCATTCACCTTCATTCGCTTCGTTGAATTTTGAGTTTCAATATCACGAACAACTTTATCGTAGTCTTTTCCAAACATTTCGGCAATTGTTAAACTGTCTGTAATAACTTGGCTATCTTGAATAAATACTAATTGACTCATGTTAATGCTCCTTTCAAATTTGACCTACTCCCACTTACACACTGCCAAGCTTGAAAGTACCTTACTCCTAGTCCACTTAGTGTACTACTGAACCATACTAAGCAGCATGAAGATATTGTTTACTATAGCTTATTTTTAACAATTGCTTATAAAGGGCGAAATATCGACTTTGCTAATCAAACAATCACAATTGAGCGAACAAGAGGGAATAACGGTGTAAACAAAGAATAGCGAATGTAAGATAGCATGGTCATAGAGCAGCTACAAAAGCTATCCAACGGCTGTTAAAGCGTTGTTATTTTCACATGACCGCAAGCTACATAATGATCTAACGAAAGATGATTCGTTTATTTTTCTATCACCACATACTTGTTTCTACAGGCTTAAATGCAATCTTTAATCGCCTCGTAAAGGCAGTTAAGCTACCAGCTACAACGATACATGGTTTACGGCATACACATGCTACCATCCTTATGAATAACAGTATTCCTGATAAAGCCATTGCGGAACATTTAGGAAACACTCCCGAAATGATTCATTCGGTTTGTGGACATGTACTACAAGAGATGGAAGCTCAAACTGTAGCAGTGTTTAGTGAGAGCTTAAAAGGAAATGGGGCTAAAAGTGGGGCTAGCTCTCAGCTAAACCCCACTCAAACCGCTTCATATCAATGTTTATAAAGTCCTCGTTATTTCACCCAGCCGAGAATCATTTCACGAATAAGCTTTGCGGCTGTGTTAGCTGTCATTTCAGACACATCATAAATTGGAGCTACTTCAACTAAATCGAAACCAACTACGTTGACACCACTGCCTGCGATGGCGTGGATAGATGCAAGTAGCTCCTTCGGTGTAATACCACCGCAATCTACTGTACCTGTACCTGGTGCGTGCCCTGGGTCTAGAACATCGATGTCGATTGTTACATAAACATTGCGACCAGCAAGTGTTGGTAATACTTGCTTTAATGGCTCTAGCACTTCGAATTTTGAAATATGCATGCCATTTTCCTTTGCCCAAATAAATTCTTCCTTTAGTCCAGAGCGAATGCCAAATGAATATACATTATGCGGTCCAATATGCTCTGCAATTTTACGAATAGGTGTTGCGTGTGAATACGGCTCGCCTTCATAATCTGTTCGTAAATCTGTATGTGCATCAAAATGAATTACTGCTAAATCATTATATTTTTCGTACACGGCCTCCATTACCGGAAGGGATACTAAATGTTCACCGCCCATACCAATTGGCACCTTACCGTCAGCTAACACCTTGCGCACAAATCCTTTAATTTCCTCTAATGACTGCTTCGGATTTCCGAATGGTAGTGGAATATCTCCCGCATCGAAAAACTTTACTTCCTCCAACTCACGATCTAAATATGGGCTGTATTCCTCTAAGCCAATCGATACTTCTCGAATACGTGTTGGACCGAAGCGAGAGCCTGGACGATAGCTGACTGTCCAATCCATCGGCATACCATATAAAACAGCCTTTGCTTGCTCATAATTTTGATGACTTTTAATAAATACATTACCTGAATATGTTTCATCGAATCTCATAGGTCGTTCACCTGCTTATTATTATTCGGTCTTCAACGACGGGCTATTCTGCCTAGCTCGTTAATGCCATGTTTATTGTATTTTATTCTTGCCATTGTACGCAAGTAGCCTTATGCGAAACCTTTATTCGACATTTTTCGTATACATAGACACAAGCTCAAAGATTTTTTAGATACTTGTATGAAAAATAAGGGTTCAGACACATACTATACGTAGCACGAATTGTGTGTAAATTGTGTGTGTGCCTGGCACTCAAAACAACGGGGTGATTGTTAATGAAACGACAACATTATATTCGCCGAAAAAAACGTAAGCGCTTTGGTAAAAGGCTTGCTTTATTAACAGTCGCCATGCTCTGCGCTGCCGCTGTGGCGTTATTATCACTTCGCATTTATGCACAAATTGCAGGAGCGCCGACATTGACTGTACCGAAGGCGACTGTTTTTTTAGATCAGCACGACCATCAAATTGGCGACTACTTTCAATCAGAGCGTCGTTATTGGTTAGAGCTAGATAAGATGTCACCGTATTTAGCCGAAGCTACTATTGCTATCGAGGATAAAGATTTTTATCAGCATGGTGGATTTGATTATTCGAGAATCGCTGGTGCCGTACTTGCAGACATTAAAGCAGGACGTAAAGTGCAAGGCGCAAGTACATTAACTCAGCAATACGCCCGTAATTTATATTTATCACATGAAAAAACATGGACACGCAAAATAAATGAAGCACTCTATGCATATCGTTTAGAAATTTTCTATTCAAAGGACGAAATTTTAGAAGGCTACTTAAATACGGTATATTATGGGCACGGTATGTATGGTGCTGAAGCAGCAAGTCGCTATTATTTTGGTAAATCAGCGAGCGACCTCACTTTAGCGGAAGCGGCGATGCTTGCAGGCATCCCAAAAGGTCCGACCTACTATTCACCAATTGCTAATCTTGAAAAAGCAACGAATCGTCAAAAGCTTATTTTAAGCTTAATGGAGCAGCAGGAAAAGATTACTACTGAAGAGAAAGTTCATGCTGAAAAAGAAGAGCTTGTTTATAAAAACAGCGAATGGGTCGCTAGTAAATCAATTGCTCCTTATTTTTTAGATGTAGTATGGACAGAAGCCAGCGAAATATTAGAGTCTAAAAATATGAATATTAGCGAAGGCGGCTGGACAATTAAAACTACATTAAACCAAGCACATCAAAATGCCGCTGAGCAGGCTGTTCAAAAAAACATGCCAAACACTGACTTGCAGGTCGGTCTCGTAAGCTTAGATGTTGATACGGGCTACGTCACAGCGCTTGTTGGTGGGCGTGATTACAGCAAGAGCTCATTTAATCGTGTCACCCTTGCGGAAAGGCAGCCCGGCTCGTCAATAAAACCAATTTTGTACGCTGCAGCATTAGAAAATGGCTTTACACCACTGACCTTTTTAAATGTAAGTGAAACAATATTCACTTATGATGATGGGCGTGCTACTTATAAGCCACAAAATGTAAATGGACAATTTGCAGCACAGGATATGTCCCTTGCACAAGCAATGGCTATTTCAGACAATATTTACGCTGTGAAAACGTTAGAGCAGGTTGGCTATAAAGCCTTTCGGGAAATGTTACAACGCTTTGGGTTAAATTATACCGAGAAGGACAACCCTTCCATTGCACTCGGCACAATTGAAACATCACTGTATGATTTAACAAATGCCTATAATACAATTGCCGCAGGGGGAGAAAAACGCAACGCAACAACTATTTTGTCAATTACAAATGCCAAGGGAGATGTCGTTTATAAATATACGGAGCCTGAAACAAAGCATGTTTTAACTGAACAAGATGCTTATTTACTAACAGATATGATGACAGGCATATTCGACCCTGTTTATAGTGATTATTCACCTGCGACAGGTGTGTCTATTCGTGGGCGTATGACTCATACGTACGCTGCTAAATCAGGTACAACGATTAGTGACCAATGGTTAATTGGCTATACGCCAAGCATTACAGCTGGTGTTTGGAATGGCTACGACCAAGGCAAAACATTATCCGTTCAAGAAGACATGGCCGCAACCAAGCAAGTATGGATTGACTTTATGGAAACCGTTCATAATGGCAAAGCAAACGAAAACTTCCTGGTGCCAGATGGAATTCAAGGTGTCGTTATCGATATCGAAACGGGCAAGCTAGGGATGGATGCATGTCCAAAGCAGCGCCTTATTTATATGAAAGAAACAGATGTACCAACCGAAAAATGCCGCTCCTTTGAAATCTTCGAACCAGATACATGGGGGAGCTGGCTCGACTTTGAAGTGTTCCGCAACTTTTGGCGCAACTAATGCGTCATAATGAACAGAACCTAATCAAAAAAGCTCTTTCTTCCCCGGAATAACGGTTTCCGTGGGAAGAAAGAGCCTTCTTTTATGGTAAACGTAAGCATGAGAATCATGGGGCATTCGGCTTGGGTTGGTTCAAATGCCGCATAGCTCTCATAGCTTGTCCATTTACCAAAGTGTCCTAGCTCACTAGCTGTAAGCCTTACATACAAGTTTACTTTTTTTCATGTGCACTTTCAACCACCTTATGCCCACTGAAGGCAATTGTCACATTTTGTTCATCTATTTTTCAGTAATGTAGCAAAAAGGATTGACGATAGCTAAATCAGTAATAAAGTGAATGTATTTTAGTGTGGAGTTTAGTTTTTGCGAAAGAATTATGTACGGTTTTGTAGGGGTATCTGTAGTTTTTCATGAAGTTATCTGCGGTTTCGCGTAGTTATCTGTGTTTTTCATAGTATCTAAGTTATCTATATTTTTTGGGGGATTTATGTACAATTTCATAAGATTTGTTTGTATTTGTGCATGGGCGGTCAAACATGGTGGACCGCCCATGACTTTTTAGGCTAAATCATTGCGGAGCTTGGCGTCGCTTCGATTCCATAGCTCACTGTTATGCTGCTGTAAAAATTCAGTGAGTATTTTTTTGGAGACATCATCCATATGGTCAACAATAATTTGGCGTTTCATGGATTTATCCATTTTATTTACATGGTCAGCTAAAATTTTATAGCCTCGGCGTTTTTCGCGGTTGACAACCATTTCACATGCTGTCACACCTGCGTAGTAAGGTCCTTCCTCTTTGTAATCAATCGTTACCCATACGAGCCAATAATTTTTACCACCTGCAGAATCCTCTCGATTCACGGTAAATTTAATGCCACGTTCTACATCACTTTTCGCATGCATTGCGCCGATATCCACAATAGCTGTTTTTTCTTCCACATCTATAATAACAGGCGATACATTTTCCAATGATAAAGAACCAATTCCAAATCCTTTATGCCCATCTGTTGGGTCATTTTTTATAATCGTAAAGCCCATTTTTTGCTTTGGTTTTTCTTCATTAAACATCTCGTATAACCTCCAATTGTGCTATTATTAATAATATACACTAAAATACATAGAGGGGGGCAATATTATGCCAATCATTACGATTAAAATGCTCGAAGGACGCACGGATGAGCAAAAGCGTGCTTTAGTGCAAGAAGTCACAGAGGCTGTATCTAAAACAGTGAACGCACCAAAAGAAAATATTTCGATTATTATTGAAGAAATGTCAAAAAATCATTACGCGAATGCAGGCGTGCTTCATATCGACAAATAATTACACAGAGCTATGGTTATCCAAAAAGGGTGTACCTTTTTCGAACAACTTAGCTTCTATATTAAATATTCACTCTGCGATAGTAACAATACATTGTCACTATCCTCAGTGCAAGCGGCCTTCTCAAAATGACTTTTCAGACGGCTTCTTTCTATAAGGCAGGTGCTTATGAAAAAATTACGCTCTATTTTGAATATTTTGGCAATAATCGCACTTTTTGCGGTTGGGCTGACACTCATTTTTATCAAGCCGATTCAAGCATTACTTGTACAACGATTAAGCGAGGAGCTTGTCACTGTTTCAACATCTTCTGAAATGCTTGAATTTAACGATGAAATAGAGGCAGATTTCGATTTTGAAGAGGTACAATCTTTGTCGATTTGGGAAGTATTACAGGCACAGGCAAACCGCAAGGATTTACCTGTAATTGGTAGTATTGGCATTCCAAGTGTCGACATGCAGCTCCCAATTTTGAAAGGGGTCGGCAAAAATGCATTGGCGGTTGGCGCTGGTACGATGAAGCCCGAACAAATAATGGGTCAAGGAAACTACGCTTTAGCTGCCCACTATTTTGAGGACCGTGATATTTTATTTGGCCCACTGTATCATAGCGAAATCGGTGATACGATATATTTAACAAATGCTAATGCTATTTTCGAATATCATATTACAAAAATTGAAGTAGTTGAAGCAACGGCCGTACACGTCATTGACGATGTAGCAAACGAAACGCTATTAACACTCATTACATGCGCTGATGAAGGTGTAAGACGTCTCTTCGTACAGGCAAGCTTTTCAAAGCAATATGACTTGGATGCACCACCAGAAGCGCTCACTAAAATTGCTAATTAAACAGAGAAAACCCCTCAAACAAATGGATTATCCATCGCTTGAGGGGTTTCTTTTTGATTATTTTTCTGTTGTCATAAAGCGACGACGTAATAACACGAAGCCTAGTGCTAATAATCCAAAGCCGACAACCATTGCAGTTGTTGAATTTGCATCATTTGTTTGTGGCAGTTTGTTTTGGTTATTATTCGCTGCCGCAAGCACGTTAGCCGCTTCTTTCAATTCATTTAGAAGGCTTCTCACTAAATCCATGTTTACAAGCTCGTCAACGTATGCTTGCTCCTCTGGAGATAATGATTCATATTGCTTAATGAATGCTTCTAGGTCTTGAATTGTTTGCTGAAGCTTCGCTGGATCTTTCGCTAGTTCTTCAACAATTTGAGGAATATTCGGTACTTCATAGCGTACCGGCTCCTCTGAACCTGGTGTTGGTGGTACCGGCACGATACCTGGGATTTGAGGAATTTTCTTAATTACTTCCTCTACTCCTGGTGGTGTCGTTGGCTCTTCTGGTGCTGTTGGTGGAGTTGTTGGCTCCTCCGGTGTTGTCGGTGGAGTTGTTGGCTCCTCTGGCGTTGTTGGTGGAGTTGTTGGCTCCTCCGGTGTTGTTGGTGGAATTGTTGGCTCCTCTGGCGTTGTTGGTGGTGTTCCACCGCCGCCTCCACCGCCTCCACCACCAGGTGTTGGTGGAGTTGGCTTAGCCAATGCCTGACATTCTACAACTGTAATCGTAAGTGGTGATTCTGTACCTACAATCACTTGATACTCACCCGGTTCAACTGTATAAGGAACTGTCGCTTTACCATCTACGTCTGTCGTACCCGTTACAATTGTATTACCTAATTTATCTTTTACAGTAAATGCTACATTTTCACGTGCGTTACCATTAACGTCTTGAATTGTTAATGTGAATAGCGGACATGCATTTGCTGGAACTTGAACTTCCGCTCCACATACTTCATCTGTGTAGCTTACAGTGATTGTACCTAGTACTTTTCCAGCCTCATTAACAATTTTATATGTCTCATCTTGTTTTAACGGACCACTTCCACCATCGCGCTCATAAATGATTTGCCCATCATTATTTGTTTCACGATTTGCAACTACTACATGACCATTTTCATCAACAATGCTTACTTTCACACCAGCTTGAACGGATGTTCCATCTGCTGTTTTCACTGTTAATGTAAACTGTGGACATGCATTTCTAGGAAGCTCCACTGCTTCACAGTTATCTGCATATGTTACTTTTACTGGCTCTGTGCCAATTTGGCTCCCCTTCGAACCGTCTTCATTCACTTCATAAACAGTGTAATACCCCGGTTCTTGGTTTGCTGGGAACTCTACTTTACCATCTTCGCCTACCTCAAGTGGGTCAGATGTAATAGGGTTACCATTTGCATCTTCAACAATAACTTTTGTACCTTGTTCTTCATTGCTACCATCTGGTTTTTTCACGATAATTGTGAATACTGTACATGCACGTGGTTTTTCTACTGCATCGGCACAATCACTAGCATAAGAAACTTGGAATGCACCATCAACACTATCAAATGTTCTAACTTTACCATGTGCATCTGTATAAGATACTACTGTATAGTTACCCGGCTCTAATGAATAAACTCCGTCAGTTACTGGGAAAATCACTTGACCATTTTCACCTACTGCATAGTCAGTTGTAGCTGTTTCACCATCTTTTAAAATCGTTACGATTGTACCCTCTGGTAATAAGCCATCTTCATTGCTTACCGTTAGGGTGAATTGTGAACATCCTGATACTAGTGGTTGAACTGTAGCTTCACAGTTTAATGTTTCAACTGTATATGTTTCACCATCTACCTCAACAGTATATAGCCCTGGCAGAATTGGATTATTTTCTCCACCGCCAATTGTAATTTTGCCATCTATAGTATTTACATTTGCAATTTCAGAACCATTTGCATCCTTTACAACTACTTGTGTACCATCTGCTACAGGATTTCCATCCACATCATTTACATGAACTGTGAATTGCGGACATGATGGGCTCTGAATTAACTCAGTTTCACAGTTACCTTTATATGAAACAGTAATTTTGCCTAAGAATTGATTACCTTCATATACTGCATAATCTCCAGCTTTTAAACCATCTTCATTGTCTCTAGTAGATGGTAATTTTACTTGACCATTTTCGTCTGTTTCCAGCAACACTGTGTCACCTTGTGTATCTTTCACAATAACAGTTTGGCCTTGTTCATCTATTAATGTGATAGTTGCGTTTTGACGTGGGTTTTGACCATCACCGTTCTCATCCGCAGATTCAAAAATCGTAATTGTGAATTGTGGACATGCTGGCTGTGGTTGTACCTCAGCATTACAATCTGAACCGCTATACTCGACTGTGACATCTGCCTGATAACCATCTTCATAAGTAACTTCATACTCACCAGCAATTAAAACAGGTTGAGCTCCACTTATACTTGCATTACGTTTAAATTCAATTTCACCATCATTTATAGTAACAATTTGAGCGAAACCTGTTACTTTATTTGTTAATGTGATATTTTCACCATTTACCAGTTGAGCGTCAACGTCTCTTACTGTTAATTCGAAGTAATCACATACCCCACCTACAATTGGCATATTTTGAATTTCTACAACTTGCTTGCCAATATATTCTCCCGTGGTAGCTACATTTGCTCGATTTAAAGCAAAGTTAAATGTTTCTTGATTATAACCATCTGGAACAATCGTTTCATCTAAGTAGTACATACCTTCAGCTAACATATAACCAAAGTCTAATATACCGTCTTCATCTGTTGTTCCTGTCACAAGCACTTTGTTTCCACCGTATTGACTTCTTAAATTAAACGTTACACCTTCTAATGGTTCACCAGTTGCTGCATCTGTTTTTACAATAACAAATGGTACTTTAATGCCTGTGGCACCTGCCCCATAGTTAATTGCTGCAGATAATACGTAATCAGAGCCTGAAGTTCTATCTACACCTACGTAGTCTGCAGTAACCGTATTCTCTGCTCCAGTACCTGATGCACCAATAAATATTGTTTCATACTCTACGAAATAAGCATCTTCGACAGCCCCTAGAGTTAATGTGAATGTTCCATTTCTCACATTAATATCTAAGTCATATTCATCAGATGCTAAAAGTGTTCGATTTACTGTTGGGGAGGCTGGTGTTTCACCCGTCAGCTCAACCTTATAAACCTTAAATGTATCCTCTAAAATAATTTGGTTCGGGTTATCGTCAGCATCTTTTCCAACAGTATCTGTAATAACTACATCTTTTAATTCTGATTGTGCATAGTTAAATTCAAAATTCCATGCAATTTGTTGACTATTTGGAGTAACTGTAGCGTATTTTTCTAAAATCTTTTCTGTTTTCTCTACGTTAACAGTAGTCTCCCATCTAGCATTGAATATTGTACCATTATATAACTCTGCTGTATTCGTAATACTTAAGCTACTACCAGTATGTTCAATTACATCATCTGTATCAACAGATTCATACGTAACTTTTACTGGACCGGTAATTTCACCTAACTCTAAGCGAATTTCATTAGGAACCGTCGCACTATTCGAAACATTTAAAGTACCAGTTCGGCTAAAAGTACCCGCAGCATTTACTGTACCTGTTTCCACTACGATGTTTTGTATTGTTTGAGTTGTTGGAAGCGCATCTACAAATATAGCATTTTCTAACGTATTGTAATTAAAGTTTAATTCTACATCCCAATAAAAAGTTTTCTCTGCATAGTCGTAGTGTCCAGATTTTTTACCATTCGCTTGTTGCTCAGCTCTAGGAAAATGTGTAGCAGAGTCCGTAACTCCCTCTGGTGGCAAATTATAATTTGTCATATGAACAGAGTTGCGATATTGGTTGTCATTTTGACCATCATTTTTAATATCGTATTCTGTTGTATAACTAATCGTAATACGCTCATTTGTAGCGCTTATTAGAGTGATTGTGAAACCATCTTTATTGTTATTAGTTAAAGTATATCCAGATCCTCTGGTTAAAGCTGTACCACCAACATTAACAATTAATGTACCTTCTATTAATGTTAAGTTGTTGTCTGTAAAAGTATCTGTAAAGACTGTACCTGCAACTAATTCATAACCTGCTTGGTTTGCTGTAATTGTCCAATCCATCGTTTTCTGTTCATAGTTAATACCATTGTTTACTGCTGCTTTATTTAATAATAAACTATTTTTATTATACGTTACATTTGCAGATTGTTCTTCTCCAGGCATATCTGGACGTTCTACAGTGTTAATAACTGGAATGTTATTAACTGGATAAACATTCGCTTTTGGCTGTGTTTTATAAGTAATCGTATAGGCTTTATCTATATTACCAGTAAAATCAATTTCAAATGTATTGGAACCAGGTATATGATTGATAACATAGTTACTCTCATCTGGGCTCACTTTAATACCCGCGATACCATCGACTAATTCTTGAGAATCTGTCCATGTATCCGTAATTTTCGCAACAGCTTCTGAAATTGTACGTTTATTATAATTGTATCTAATTTGCCAAGCTGTTGTTAAATCCGATGCACTTGGCTGTTTCGTAACAGATTTTGCTAATGGGTCACCAAAATTAACATGTTGGCTTCCTTGGGCTGTTTCACCATTATACTTTGCCGTATTTCTAAATGCGTGGTCTCTTACATTACCTGGATCTCCTACAAGTGTACGATATTTAATTTTGTAGCCTGTATATGTCGTATCAGGTAAATTAAATGACATTGTAGTAGCAGTGTATGTTATATCACTTACTGGAACTTGTTGTGGAGTTCCTTCATTGCCAATCCCCGCAGGTGTAATTGTAATTGGTGTAATTGTTACTGGATGATTTTGATCATATTCTAAAAGCGGGTCTAGCTCATCCTCAAATATTTGTGGACCTGTAGTTTGTGCATTCGTATTAACAGTTACAACCCAATCAATCCACTGGCTATCTTGACCATTACCATCGACTGTATCAACGTCCTTATTAACAGTTGTCCCTTGCCCTGCTCGTGGGTTAAATTTCAACGTAATTGTTTCGGAACCTGGGATATCAATGTCTTTTTCCCATTCAGTATTATTAGCATCAAACCGAGCTGTAATATTAAAGAAAGCCTCTTCAATTGCAAAAGGCCCACCGAATTCATCTAAAATATTGTCATTGAAAGTAATTTCTACTGCATTCCCTTGGACACTAAACGTACCATAACCACTTACATTCCCTTGCCCTTGAATATTATTAAATATTGGATCTAAAGGAATTGTTAACTTAGATCCCGGTCCATATGGATGCCCTTCTTGTAAAGCAAATTCAAATTGGAACTGCGCAGTATCACCGTTCCGAACAGATAATTCTGTCATACTTTCAACATTTTGGCCATTTAATGTTACAGATTGAATAATGTCTAAATCTACATCCTCCTGATAAACTCTGTCACTTAAAGGGCCCACAATGTTTTGTGGCACATCTAATGAAGCCGTATCTTCAGATGTTACTTGTGATTCCTCACCAACATCCCCTCCCCCATTATTTTCCTCTACTGGCGGTGTTTGTTCAGGAATGATTACTTCGTCCGCAAATACCGACAACGGTCCAATCAACGTCTGGAACACTAATAGCATTGTCAGCATTGCAATATTAATCTTTTTCCTCATGTCCCTCTCCTCTTCTTAGGTGTGAGAGATTGCCCTTGTTGTTTGCTGACGACGTGTAACCTAATGTTAGGAATGGCTACTGCAAACAGTTGGCTAGTCTCTCTTTCCTAGTTTAGTTAGTCGTCATTGTCGAACACACATTCAATCTTTGAAGAAAAGCGGAGACAAGGTCACTTTGTTGCCTGTTTCCTAAAATATGTGTATTCATTTTTTGTAACGAGCCGATAAAAATTTGTCTCACCTCCTTCAAAGCATCGGCATATTTAAGGGCTTAATTGGAATTAGATTTTAGTTAATTTGTCTACTCCTATTTTACGGAAGACACCTAAACAAATTCTGTACAGCCTTTGGTACTAGAAGGCTTTCATACCTTCATCAATCTATATGTCTACAAAGTCGTAATATAACTAATTTTCCCATTATAAAAACCGACAAAAAAACCTTAACTAAATATGAAAGTTCATAAATAGTTAAGGTTTTAACTCATGTTTTTATTTTTTTACTTTGCTCACTAATTTTTTTATGTTTTTTAACAGTACAGGCTTTACTTCTTTATGTTTACTTTCTGCCCCATCAAATTTTGCTACCGAGCTTACTGCTGTTACTGGTGCTTCTACCACCACCATTGTTGCCGATGCTTTAATTGGGCTACAAGCGATGATAATTGCTGCTAGTAAAACAAGTGTTACTGTATTGATTTTTTTCTTCATAATTTCCTATGCCCCCGTTTATTCCTTATATTTCAAGTTGGTAGTATCTCGATTAATCATGTATTCTAAAATATATACTTAATGACCTACATCCATAATCATCGGCTGGATAAATATAAAATTAAGTAGTCTTAAATACTTAATTTTAATTTCAAATATTTTTCTAACTAGTTCTTTTCTCTATGTATTTATAATTTCTTCAATGGTCGAACTCCTTCTCAGTGCAGTGGAAAATTAGCTTTCTACTTATTTTTATTTTAAATTCAAAAAAGCCGCAAAACTCAGTGTTTATCCTATTTCCAAAGAAATTCTTTTCTATTCTACCTAGTTAATTCTCTGATGAAACATCATAAAAAGCGTCCCAAAAGCAGGCAATGCACTGCTTTTGGGACGTCTTCATATTTTTTAATGATGATTTTACAACAATCTCCGTAATTCTTCTTTGAAAATTTCATCTATTGTTTCATCTGTCAATATTTCTTCAGGGTAGTATACTTTATGATCTGTTTTTAAGCGTCCTGCTATAGCGTCAACAAGTAAGCTTTCCTGTGATAGCTCACGTACTTCGCCGTTTGCCATTTGTAGCATAATTGGTAGCTTTCCTATTGCTACACCTGGTTGATATAAATCATATGGTAAATCAGAGGTTGAATCGTGTACGAGGTAGTAGGCTGTGTCAATTCCTATTTGTTGAAATAATTGCTGTAAGCGAGCAAAGCGCTGTGGTTCTTTCTTTGGATTCATATTAATATAGCCAAATAACTTGCGATTAATGAAACGGGTACTTAAATCACGTAATATGGCATCGTCCTCCTGCATCCAAAATTGAATATACGTCAGCATAATGCTTTCGTCTAACGCAATATAATCTTCTACAGTAATCGTATTATTAAAAAATGGTTGAAAGTGAACAGGTGCATGCTTAAATTGATAATTTTCCTCACTCAAAACTTTCACACGCTTTAATATATGATTCAAAATGACTTCCGCGCTGCGTGATACAGGGTGAAAATAAATTTGTAAGTACATTTGATAGCGTGACATAATATAATCTTCTACCGCATGCATACCGCTTTCCTTAATAACTACTTGATTCATGCGAGGTCGCATTACTCGCAAAATGCGCTCCATATCAAAATGCCCATAGCTCACACCCGTATAGTAAGCATCCCGCTGTAAGTAATCCATGCGGTCGGCATCAATTTGGCTTGAAATTAAGTTGATTACAAGTTTATTTGGATATGTTTTTTCAATAACTTGTGCAACCTTTTCAGGGAAATCGGGAGCTACTTTAAGTAGTACAGCATTTACCTCTGTGTCACCTAGCAAAATCGCACGTGTAAATTCCTCATGGTCTGTTGCAAAAACATTTTCAAATGCGTGGGAAAATGGACCATGTCCTAAATCATGAAGCAGTGCCGAACATAGCACTAATAAACGCTCTGATGCATCCCATTCAGGCCTACCTGCAAAAATATCATCAACAATACGGCGCACAATTTCATAAACTCCTAGCGAATGGTTGAAGCGACTATGCTCTGCACCATGAAACACTAAATAAGTCGTACCAAGCTGACGAATGCGGCGCAAACGTTGGAACTCTCTTGTGCCGACTAAATCCCAAATGACTTGGTCACGCACATGAACATAACGATGTACAGGGTCTTTAAACACTTTTTCCTCAACTAATTTCGCCGTTGCATAGCTCATTTTGCATCCCTCCTTTATTCTAATTAGTCATATTTTATCATTTTCTAATAGGAACGAAAAAGTTGTAGCATCACCTTTATACAAAAAAGAGCTGGCGCACCAGCTCTTTTTACTTTTTCAACTTTGCCAGAACTTTTTCCATTAACTCGTCTTCAGTTAATGCAGCAACTGGTCTACTATTCACGAAGGTAAATGTTTTTTTACGGCCAGGACCGCAATATGAATGACAGCCAATTTCAATCGTTGCTTCGGGATCAATTTCTTTTAATTTCGGAATTAACGTTTTTAAATTAACGGCCTGACATTCATCGCAAACTCGAAATTCGTTTGCCACTAGAGTCAACACCTTTCTATTTTCGCTTTTAATCTACTAGCTATTTTAGCTTATGGCGGGGCTTGCATTCAAGCGAAATCCTAATTTCTCCGTCAAAGATTTGAAAATTTATGTAGCCTTTGCATAAATCATTTGGGATTTGGTCATGCTTAGTAATGAACAATCAAACTATGAACATTATAGGAGGTAAGATTAATAATGAAAGTAAGACAGGATGCTTGGTTAAAAGAAAACGATGAGCTATTAGCAGAGGCGGTGTTACGTCATGTAAAAGAAGGAAGCACACAGTTAAATGCCTTTGATGAAGTTGGTGATGCACTAAATCGAACAGCGGCTGCCTGCGGTTTTCGTTGGAATGCAGTTGTTCGAAAAATGTATGAGGAGCAATTAACAGAAGCCAAAAGAGAGCGTAAAGAGAGATTGCGAGCATTGGGCAACCCATCTCGTCGCCGTGCACAACATATACTCGTTACAGCAGATAATGGTGATGCGAAATCTATCCCTTTATCGACGCTATCTTTAGATATTGTTATTGCTTATTTAATGCGTTTACAGCATAGTGCAGGTGACGCCGAAAGCTCGAAGTGGCGTTACTTAGCAAACACAGCAACTGAAAAAAATCGCGAGCTAGAGCAGGAGCTCGAAATGCTTCGCAAGGAAAACATCGCAATTCGTGAGGACTATGAGCAGTTTGTCCAAATTATGAATCGTGCGCGCAGATTTGTGGCACTAGATGAGGAGGAAGAGCGTATTGCACCGATTTTTAAAATGGAGCGTAACGGCAATTTAATTTCTTCCATCGAAAATGATGAAATACAAATGTGAGTGGAGGCTGTCCAAAAAGCCATGCATAGCTGGTGTTTTGGACAGCTTGTGTTTTTGCTAATGAAAAGTGTGAGAAACACTGGCTTTAGCGCTGTTACCATTAAATAAAAAGTAAGCGAGGAAAAGCTTGATTGCAATGCTTTTTCAAAATAACATGGACTTTTCGGACAATCTGTTTTTTAGAAAATCGACAACGAAAAAGCAAGCACGCTGGTTTCAGTGGTCTGAGATTCGCCATTGTTTATTTGCACGGTTCCCGAATATATTTGCGGGTCCCATTTTATTTGTGATATGCCTATGCTATTGGCGATTTTGCTGCAATCTATTGGCGATTACTTCGATTCTATTGGCACTTTTGCTTGTTCTATTGGCGTTTCGCTATTTTTTGTGCTATACGCCGTTCATTGGTGGCTTGCCCTGTTTTGTTCGCGGTGTTTTCAATTTTATCAGCAACTTAGTACAATTTATCAGCGATTTTCTTGATTCTATTGGCGATTTGCTTTTTTGGTTGATACGACTTGCTCGCAGCTTTTATTTCGCCAACATGCTTTGATTACGTTGCAAGACACGCTGTAAATAGTACATATATAACTCATTTTCAGTTGACTTCAAAGGTGTAAGCACCCAGTTAATGCCTCTTTGTTGTAACATTTGTTGGATGCGCAAATTTAGATCAACGACCGTCATATTGGTACCTGTCAGTTCCTGTAATGATGCCATAACACTTGGTTCAATGCGAGGATATTGAAATTTTGTTTCTTCCTGTTGTAGGCTTCTTTCATAAAATTGTTTAATAAGCTCTGCTCGCTCACTCCCACTACCCTCTATACATAAATAAATTTGCACTGCGATGCCACCTTGCATACGCCTTTGTGAAATTCCTGCGAATTTCTTTCCACCAATACTTAAATCATAGGAGCCAGGACAATAGGAGCCTACTATTTCATATGCCTCAATATCCTCAGCAATTTCTGGAAGCAACATTTTAATAAATTGTACCATCATTTCGAATGCTGAATTAATTGATAATGGCTGTTCTTTTTCGCTAATAACAAGAGATATATTAAGTACACCTGGATCGAGCACAACTGCCAAACCGCCTGAATTACGTACAATCGGCGTGTAACCTTGCGCATTTAGCAAGTGCATGCCCTGCTCGATAAATGGTAGGCGATGGTCTTGGATGCCTAACACAACAGATTCCTTATGTACCCATGTACGAATGGTTGGTGTAGTCATTTGATGTCCGACTAAATGACAAAGTGTATCGTCCATGGCAAATGACGCTAACGGAGAGCGCGATTGTAAATTTGATTCATCTACTAGTCTCCACTCACAAGTTTGAAAAAATTGTTCCATAATTGTTCTCCTTAATCTCACAAATTCAACTATCCTCTAGCATACACGAACAAGTTGTCACTGAAAAGTCATGACGAAATCGTGACAGTTAGCACTTAGGAATGTCTTATATAGAGGAAGTTGTGCTAAACTAATAGAGAATGATTTTCAATTAAAAGGAGTGTTTGATAAATGAACGAAGCAGCGATTACGTTAGATGGCTGGTATGCATTACATGATTTCCGCTCAATTGATTGGGCCTCTTGGAAGCTTGTTTCAGTAGAGGAACGTACTGCAGCAGTTGAGGAGTTTATCGCCTATTTAGAGAAATTAAATGAGGCGGATATTGCCAAAACAGGTGCACATGCTTTTTATGCAATTGTTGGGCAAAAAGCGGATTTCATGCTAATGACATTGCGTGAAACGATGGATGAGTTACAGGAATTAGAGGCGGAATTCAATAAATTGGCGATTGCTGACTTTACAATTCCGAGCTATTCCTACGTATCCGTTGTAGAATTATCGAACTATTTAGCAGGCGAATCAAATGAGGACCCTTATCAAAACCCACATGTTCGTGCACGCCTGTATCCTGAGCTACCACGTTCTCAATATGTATGTTTCTATCCAATGGATAAGCGTCGCCAAAACGACGATAACTGGTATATGCTATCAATGGATGAGCGTAAAGCATTAATGCGCTCACACGGCATGATTGGTCGTGGCTATGCTGGTAAGGTGAAACAAATTATTACAGGCTCTGTCGGTTTTGATGATCATGAGTGGGGTGTAACATTATTCTCTGACGATGTTTTACAATTCAAGAAGCTTGTGTACGAAATGCGCTTTGACGAAGTATCAGCACGCTACGGTGAATTCGGCTCCTTCTTTGTCGGTAACATTTTAGATAAAGAAAAGCTTGCAAAGCTTTTAACTGTATAATTAATGTAAAGAGATGAGCGTCCAAAAAGCCGTGCAGTTGCCGGCATTTTGGACGCTTTCGTTGGTGTTACTTCAAAAAGTTCACTTGGGTAGAATTACAAGAGGATTCTTTAAAAACAGAGGAAACACTGGGCCTATAGGGTTTTTTCTGAATAAAAGTAAATAAGCAGAAATTAATTTTTTACTGTCTACGCAAGACGGAGTTGTCCGAAAAGTCCATTTTATTTTGAAAAAGCATTGAAATCAAGGTTTTCATTGCTCCCCTTTTATTGAAGGAGTACACCGCTAAAGCCAATGCTCCTCCCATTTTTAAAAGAAGCGTTTTCTGTTTATATGAATCAACATTTTGTGAAACATCATCGCTACTGTCCAAAATGCCGGCTATGCACGGCTTTGGACAGCCCCGTTCTTATATTTTGTTGTTATAGCTCATCTGGTGCTCGTAAAATAATGATAACCAGTTGAATAAAGAAGCCGATGCAAACAATGAGAATGAATAAATACCAATGGAGTGGTTGTTCGTAGTAGGCCGCGATTAAAAAGGCTAAGACGGCACTGAACAGTATGCTAAATAGGCTACTTATGTTCATCACCTCTTCTTCTCTTGTCCCACATAGCATATGCATTTTTTGCATAAGCAATACAGGCCATTGTACTATTTTTATTAATGCGAAAAGAAAGGTGTTAGCACTAGTTCAGATTTTTCAAGCTGTTTGGTGGAAGTCAACCTAAAACCGTCACGTGGTGCATTATGCAGGTCTACCTTAGAAATCTATGACATTCGCCGGGGCCTTGGCAAACACGATATTGGTCATCCCGCCATTATCTTAGTATGTGATGTTCTTAGACTGAGCCCCTCTATTTCATCGGTGTCCCGCCACTTGGTGAAATAGTTCTAATGCTTACCGCCTATAGAAGGTAGGGACTTCTATATCTGTCGCCTCGCTATCGGTACAGGAAACATGTACTGAAAGAAGTTAAAAAAATGCTATAATTTAATAGTGGTAATATTTTCATATATAAAGATTTTCCTCTATAAGCTTTTTCTAATTTACACAGGGTACAATATAAAAACAGGAACTATATTATTTAACACTTTTCGTACCCACAGCGTACATAAGCTGCCGATTACTGAATTGCTATAAATTTAATGGCTTATGCGAAAAACTTCTTTCGTTATTCTCAACTATCAATATATAAAAAATCACAATTCATATAAAAGGAGTTCTTAAATGAATTTAGGAGCAAAAGTTACACAAAAGCAATTAATGGATATTTTATTAAACGTGGCTGTCATACGCCCCGTATTTATTTGGGGTGCACCCGGTATTGGTAAGTCAGCACTTGTTGAAGAGTTTGCGAAGCAAGTCGGGTTGCCGTGCGTTTCACTATTAGGAAGTCAGCTTGCACCAGAAGATATTATGGGTGTGCCACAAATTATTAACGGGAAAACAGAGTTCTGCCCGCCTACAATGATTGCCAAAGACGAGCCGTACTGCTTGTTTTTAGATGAGCTGAATGCATGCTCACAGGAAGTTCAAAAATCTTTTTATAGTTTAATTCATGACAGACGTGTCGGGAACTATACCCTGCCTGAAGGTTCCATCGTCATCGGTGCAGGGAACCGTGCGCAAGATAGCGCCATTGTTAAAACAATGAGCTCCGCCCTTATTAATCGCATGTTTCATACACAGCTACAGGTTTCTCAAAAAGAATGGCTTGAATGGGCTATGGACGCTGGCATTCACCCAATTGTCATTGAATATTTACAAGTTCGACCAGATCATTTATGGAAGCAGCCACCTAAGCATGAGGAGCCATTTTCAACACCGCGTAGCTGGCATATGCTCAGTGACGCTTTATATGAATACGGCGATGAAAATCTAACACCCGAAATCATCGGTATTTTAGCAGAGGGTTGTATTACACCACAACACGCCATTCAATTTAAAGCCTTTTATAAGCAAACTGATACGAAGTACTACTTAAATCGAATTTTAGCCGGTGAAATGAAATTCCCAAGTGAGCCCGAGGACCGTGATATTTTATATTTCCTCGTCCAAAGCTTCCGTGCGCAAATTGTAAAAGAGCTCCCTGCTGCAAACGATAAAATTACTGCAGCACAACGGAATTTTGCACATCAAGCAAAATCACTTATTAAAGATTTAGCCACGATTAGCCATGAAATGGCACAGCTTGTGGTTATGACACAAGAGGACGAGACCAATTTGCCGAAATGGTTTATGACGGAAATTATTCGAGACTTACCGCGACTTGTGGAGCGAAAGGATAAATAATATGGCGAAGAAGAAATTGCAGCAAACAGCTAGTGATAAAAGTTTTTCTGAGGCGCTGATTTATTTAGATGAGCACCCAATGTTTTCGAGAATGTTCTATAGTACATATATTCATCGTGAACATGGCTATAATGTTTCCAATCAGAGCTATGCCTTTGTCACGCAGAACGGTCACATCTATTGCCATCCTACGAAAAACTTATCGAAGGAGGAATGGATTTATGTACTTGCTCATTGTATGTTGCACTTAGGTCTAGAGCATTTTAAAAAAATGGAGCATCCTGCTTTTTGGAATATCGCCTGTGATGTTAGTATTGCAAGATTTTTATACGATATGAAAATTGGTCGCGCACCGAATGGCATGACACCCCCAACAGACCATTTTTCGAAGGATGAACATGCTCTTTATAAGCATTTCGTAGCGCATGGGAATGTGGAGCCGCAATATATAGGATGGGGAACATCTGGACAAAATGAGCAAGATTTATTTCTAGAGGATGAAGGCTATTTCGGTTATAAAAATTGGGGATTCTTACTGGCAGAAGGAATAGCGGACGCTGTTAGTCGTGCTGTTGATGTGGCGAGTGGTGTGGCGACAAGCTTTAGTGGAAAAAATACTGAAAAATCTGCTGCTGAGCAAGCGAAATCTTGGTTTATTAGCAGCTTCCCCCTACTCGGTTCATTAGCCTCCACCTTCACCATTGTTTATGACCTACGTATTTGTCAAAGCCTCGATATATCAATTGCCGCAATTGATGTAAAAAATCAGGAGATTTTTATTAATCCTGCTGCAAATTTATCCATGCAGGAGCTACGATTTGTGATGGCTCATGAACTACTTCATGCTGGATTATGTCACCATGAGCGTCGCCAAGGACGAGATTCATATTATTGGAATGTAGCCTGTGATTATGTAATCAATGGCTGGCTTGTTGACATGAATATCGGCGAAATGCCTGAGATTGGTGCACTATATGACCCTGAGTTAAAGGGGCTAAGCGCTGAAACAATTTATGATACGATTGTGGCGAATTTACGGGTTTATCGTAAGCTTTATACATTTCGAGGCCGCGAAGGCAAAGATTTAATTGATGATGGTACAGTAGATTTTTGGAAAATGCGAGACGGATTAACGTTAGAGGAATTTTATAAAAACTGTTTAGCGCAAGGATTAGAATATCATATTGGACAAGGTCGTGGCTTTCTTCCAGCAGGTTTAATTGAGGAAATACAAGCACTCAGCATGCCACCTATTCGTTGGGATGTAGAACTAGCAAAATGGTTTGATCAATATTTTCAGCCAATCGAAAAAAGACGTACTTTTTCTAGACTGTCACGTAGACAAGCAAGCACGCCTCATATTCCTCGACCAAGCTATTCAATTCCTGAAGATGAGCTAGAGAGTCGTACTTTTGCAGTCGTACTCGACACGTCGGGCTCAATGGACAAAAAGCTACTAGCAAAGGCGTTAGGTACAATCGCTAGTTACAGCACTGCACGTGAAGTAGTAGCAGTTCGCGTGATATTTTGTGATGCAGCAGCCTATGATGTAGGCTATATGCGTGTGGAGGATATAGCGAGTTCGGTAAAAATTAAAGGACGTGGTGGAACAATTCTTCAGCCTGCGATTGATTTAATTCAGAAAGCTGAAGACTTCCCTAAAGATGGGCCCATACTTATTATTACTGACGGAGGTACAGACCGACTAAGAATTAGCAATCCTCACGCTTTTGTGTTACCGAAAGGGAGACGTTTACCCTTCATTGCTAAAGGCGAAGTTTTTTATATTGACTAAGTCGAGAGCGTCAAAGATTTTTGAAGCAATGAAAATATAACTTTTACCTATTCATTTTAAATTCAGTGTTTATACAATATGAAATTGCTGAATCAAATTAAACGTGGCTGTCCAAAAAGCCGTGCATAGCCGGCATTTTGGACAGGAGCGATGATGTTTCACAAAACGTTGATTCATATAAAGTGAACCTTCAATCAGTGGGGGCTTTGCCCCCCACTGATTGGTAGTTTCACCATTCGGGTTTTTACAGGCTGTTTGATCCCCCACTTAAACATCTTGTTTTTATCTGCTGTTTTGAAGTGGGGGTATTACAGCCTGTTAATACGCGATAAACAGAAAACACCTCTTTTAAAAATGGGAGGAACATTGGCTTTAGCAGCGTACTCCTTCAATAAAAGGGAAGCGATGAAAACATTGATTTCAATGCTGTGTCAAAATAAAATGGACTTTTCGGACAAGTCCACTCCATTCAGCATGTGCACTTTTCTACTTAGCAATACAGGCGATTCTACATATTTTTTACTAGTTGATGCATACATTAGTGTCAAAAGGGGGTTTATTGTATCGCTGTCGTTCCAACAACTACGGCACAAACAGCCTTACTTGCCCGTTTAATGCGGGCTGAGGCTGAGGGAGACGGGGAATTAGGGATGTTGATGGTTGGCAATGTCGGTGTTAATCGTGTGAGAGCTGATTGCCTAGATTTTCCTGATATCCGAACGATAGAGGATATGGTTTTTCAAAGTCCCGGAGGCTTTGAGGCAACGACGAAAGGTTACTTTTATCAACGAGCAAGACAACAGGATATTCGCCTCGCTGAACGTGTGATTCGAGGGGAAAGATTCCACCCTGCTACGCGTTCACTATGGTTTTTCATGCCAAGTGGCGATTGCCCTGCCCAATGGTATGGTCAGTGGAATTCAGGTCGCTTTAAATCACATTGCTTTTTCTCACCAACCGAAAGTGAATGTCAAACTATTTAAAATGAAAGGATGTTCTTTTGACTTATTACTGGACACCGCCAATGCAACAAATGCCATCATCACCTAGACGAGAGGAATCTTATATTGAAAACATTTTAAGATTGAATCGAGGGAAGCCAGGTGTGTTCTATTTTTCATTCGATAACGCTGTAAATGGACAAAATACAAAAGCAGTTCGTGGGGTTGTGGAGGCAGCCGGACGCGATCATGCCATTATACGGGATTTGAAAACGGACCACCGCTTCCTCTTTCCGATGATTTATTTTGATTATGCAGAATTCGATGAGGAACTAGCTTATTTTTCGCAAACACCGTAGGAAAAGCGTCTGAAATGCAGCGATTAACACTGCATTTCAGACGTTTTATTCACGTTCCATGAAAACTTTCTTTGGACATGTAATAAACACTGCTTTTAGCAGCCTTCAGCTAAGAATTAATTATGCCTCTGCGAGCTGTAGTCCAGATTTTTTCGAGCTAATTGGTGAAAGTTGACCTAAAACAGTCACATCCTGTAATACCCGCTGTTAAAGAGGAATTCAGTCTAAGAACATCGTATTGTCCTAAAGCCTGCGGCAGATGTCAAGGACTTTGAATTGCGCAAGCGCAATTCAAAATCCCGACGCAACTACGGCGAAGCGTAATTGATTGCAAGTGCTTCGTTATAAACGGAACTTTTGTATTTCTAGTTGCAGCTCCTGGGCATTTTCACTCAAGCTAATAGCAACATCGCTTACTTGCCCCATTGTCGCAGATTGTTGCTGCATTGCCGCCGCAACCATTTCAATGTCAGTAGCAGATTCTGTTGCACCATTTGCGATACTGTTAACGGATGCCGATACTTGCTCCGCGCTTGCTGAGAGTTGCTGAGATGTTGCTGAAATTTCCTCGATTTGTGTTGTCATTTCCATAATTGCTGAGCCGATTGCTTGGAATGCCTCCCCCGCTTCCCCGACAATACGCACACCATCCTTTACGGATAGTAAGGATTCGTTAACAGCCCCTTCTACACTTGCTGTATCCGTTTGAATTTCTGCTGTTAATACGACAATTTTATTCGCTGAATTTTTCGATTGCTCAGCAAGCTTACGTACTTCATCAGCAACAACAGCAAAGCCCTTTCCATGTTCACCCGCACGCGCAGCTTCAATTGCCGCATTGAGTGCCAATAAATTCGTTTGCTCTGTAATATCCGTAATCACCTTTGTCATATCGCTAATTTCTTCTGTTTGCTGTGCTAATTTTTGGACTAGCTCATTTACTTGAATTGTCGAATGATTAATCGTTTCAATTTGCTCCTTCGCATGCTGAACAATAGAGCCGCCGTTAGTAGCTGTTATGCGAGCATTTTCTGAGCTTGAATGCAAGTCTTGCGCAAATTCAGCAATTCGTTGTACACCAACCGCTGTTTCATCCATTGCACGCGCACTTTCATTTGCTGCATTTGCAGCGCCTTGCGCACTCTCTGATGTACTCGATACACGACGTGTTACATCAGCCGAAGTAGCTGTTATTTGCTCGGTGCTTGCTGATAACTCCTCTGCTGCTGCACTTAATTGGTCTGTATTTGATTGAACATTGCCAAGTAAGCTTTTCAAACTATTTTTCATCGTATTAAATGCGTTAGCTAGCTGACCGATTTCATCCTTTGTCTGCATCTGTAAATCAGGCTCTGTCAAATCACCCGATGCGACAACATTCGTTGATTTCGTAATACGAACTAAAGGTAATGTAATCGCTCGACGAATGTAAAGAATTGCAATAATGCTCACAATAATAATAACGACTAACACAATAATCGATATTATTTTTGACATATTCATTGCTACATCCGATGCATCAACAGCTTTTTTTAGCTCCTCTTCCTGATAAGTCAATATGCTATCAGAAAATGCAGTAATGTCTTTATTAGTTTGCTGCAAATCGTTAATAACTAAACCGATTGCAAGGTTTTTATCTCCCTTACGAATAGCCGCTAAATACTGCTCTGCAACGCCATTAAACGACTCTACGGATGCTGCTAAATCTGTATAGTAGCCGCGCATTTGCTCGCTAATAATCAGTCCCTCTAAACGCTCCATTTCTTCATTTAGCAATGTATTAAAACGCACAAAATTATCATCATTTGCTTGTGTATACTCAATTACAAGTGCTCGTGCAAACAAGCCCTGAGATGCACCAGCAAGCTTGATTTGGTCAATTGAACGCACCGTTGCAACCCGTACATCTAACGCTTCATCTACCTTCTTTTCAATATTTACTAAATTCAAATAACCAAGACCAGTAGAAGCTATTAACAATACGATAATAAGTAGAAATACTAAATTTAACTTTTTTCCTATGCTCATAATTAATTCCTCCATTAAATTTTAACTGCACGTTTTAGAAAATCTTTTTCATTGCAAAAAAATCTTAAAATCAATTTATTTTCCTTTAAATTACATTACTTACTTAAAAAAATAAAGTAGTATTTATTTTCACTACTTTTAAAGAAAAAATATATTTGCAATTCCTCTTTTTTGAATATAACATCTTTTTCCGAAAATTTTAATAGATTGTAAATCGAAAAAGCCGTTCAAAAATGAAATCTTTTTGAACAGCTTTTTACATTACGCTTTTTTTAATGTTGCGACAATAATTAGCACCCATGACGTTAAAAATAAGACGCCACCAATTGGTGTAACCGCACCTAAAACACCGATGCCTGTTAATGCTAAAATGAATAAACTGCCTGAGAAGAAGACAATGCCTAAATTCAAGCAAATCATTGCAATTTTTAATTGCTTTATTTCACCGAATATTTTAGCGCTCATTAAAATGCCAATGAGAATCAATGCTCCAGCGTGGAACATTTGGTATTGCACTGCTGTATCCCAAATGCCAGTGCTATAATCGTCTAGTATATCTTCTAAGGCATGCGCTCCAAACGCACCGAGTGCAACAGCTAAAAAGCCATGAATTGCACCTGAAATAATAGAACCTTTCATTCAAATAACATCCTCTCGTAAATTACTAAAAATCAAAAATAGAATGACCATTTGCATCGTTTTCACGCAATGGAGTTGACTGCGTAGGCAATTGCGGTGTCCCCATTGCTATTTGTGCTGGCATTTGTGGCTTGCCATCTGAAGTCAATACGACTTCACATAGCGCGCGTACCGCTGTTAATTGCTCGCGCATTTCCTGTTCAGTTGCTGCATTTTTTGCTTGCATGACATGTTGCTCTAATTGCTTCAATAACACATCATATGATATCATCGCTTGTCCTCCTGCTTCGGTGTATATTTTAAACAGTCCATTCCAGAAGATCGCCTCACAACAGCTGAAGGAATTTGTTTTGTTTTAAAGCCATATGCCGTACAAGCTCTGGGATTTGCAGGCTCCCATGTGACACGAAAATAGCGACATTTAAAACAGTTCACTGTCATGATTTCCCTCCTTTATGCTTATAAGCTCCAATCAATTGGCTCTTTACCCCATGCAATTAGCTGTGCATTCACTTTAGAATAGGGCTTGCTGCCAAAAAAACCTCGATATGCACTCAATGGGCTTGGATGCGGGGCCTGTAATATAATATGCGGTGTTTTACTACGCTTAATAATAGATGTTTTTGCTTGTGCAGGTCTTCCCCATAAAATAAAAATAATTGGCTCTCCACGCTCTGCTAGCTTTTGAATAACTGCATCTGTAAATTGCTCCCAGCCTTTATCTTTATGCGAATGGGCTTGTCCAGCACGCACAGTTAACACTGTGTTTAGCAATAGTACACCTTGCTGTGCCCACTTCATTAAGTACCCATGATTCGGCATTTGATAACCTAAATCGTCCTGTAGCTCTTGTAACATATTGCGAAGGCTTGGTGGCTGTGGAATACCCGGCTGAACCGAGAAGCTCATGCCATGCGCTTGATTAGGTCCATGATATGGATCTTGCCCTAAAATGACTACCTTCACATCTTGATAGCTCGTTGCATGGAAGGCATTCATCACATCCTCCTGCTTCGGATAAACTATCCCTGTACTATATTCTTTTGCAATAAATGAACGCAGCTCATTAAAATATGGCTTATCTAATTCATCACCGATTACTTGCTGCCAATCGTTGTTAAATACTTGCTTTGCCATCAAACTCACCTCTATTTATTAGTATACTACAATATTCTTTAGCAACTGACACCAAAGAAAAAACTATTTCTGACTATTTTTATAAAGTCAGAATAAATGTATAGTTGTATGTAAATAATTTTAGAAGGAGTACTTAATTATGACATTAAAAAAGACATTAACAATTGCTGGCTCTGATACTTCTGCCGGTGCTGGTATGCAGGCGGATTTAAAAGCATTTCAGGAGCACGGCACATATGGGATGGTCGCTTTAACGGTTATCGTAACGATGGATCCAAATGGTTGGCATCATCAAGTGACGCCATTGCCAACAGAGCTATTACAACAGCAAATCGATACAGCATTATCAACAAAAGTAGATGCCATTAAAACAGGAATGCTTTCAACCGAGGAAATTATTAAAATAGCAAGCACAGCCATTCAAAAGTCTGGCACAGACATCGTTGTCATCGACCCTGTTATGGTATGCAAAGGCGAAGATGAGGTATTAAACCCTGGCAACACAACAGCCATGATTGACTACTTACTTCCATACGCAACCGTTATAACGCCAAATCTTTTTGAAGCGGGGCAGCTTGCTGGTACAGGCACACCAAAAACAATCGAGGAAATGAAAACAGCCGCAGCAAAAATTCATGCACTTGGCGCTAAAAATGTTGTTATTAAAGGGGGTAAAGCATTAGCTTCAGATAAAGCTGTTGATTTATTCTATGACGGCACTTCATACAAGCTGCTAGCCTCTGAAAAAGTAGCATCTACTTATAATCACGGGGCAGGCTGTACATTCGCTGCAAGCGTCTGTGCAAACTTAGCGAATGGATTTTCTGTAGAGGAGGCTGTTATCGAAGCAAAAGAATTTGTTTCAGCTGCTATCGCACATGGCTGGGCATTAAATGAATATGTTGGTCCTGTAATGCACGGCGCAAAATCACGCTTCGGTGCACCGGAAGTTACTGTTACGACGATTTAAAGTAAGAGGAGCTAGTTGTTTGCGACAACTAGTTCCTTTTTTGCCAAGAAGATTGAATTGGATGAATCGCTTCTTTAAACTATTTTTGCGTTGATTATTGTCTTTCCTAATGGTTATAACTTGCCTCCCAATTCATTTTTATTTTAAATAATCGCTATTTGTGAGACATCTTCTTTTCATTCTGAAAAAAATTCTACTATACTATCATTTAGATAGTTTAGAAAGGAGTTCCGATAAATGAAAGAGGTACATATCGAAACACTTCAGGAATTGCTTAACTCTTTTGCTAATAAAGATGTTTATATTCATTTAGAAACGACAAATGGGGCTTATGCAAGCCATTTTGACGCTAATGTTTTTAACGCTGGTGCTTTTATTCGCAATGCGAAAATTCGCTACGAGCTCGGCAAAATTGTCAGCGACACACCGCATCGTGTCGGCTTAAAAATGGAGCATGGCTGGGTATATGCACAAGGAATTACGCACTATGAGCTAGACGAGCATGGACGCTTATTAATGGCTGGTTTAGATTATACAGGTAAATTAGCCATTGCCTTGCAAATTAGTGAAACACCATTTTCTTATTAAGGAGTGAAAGAAATGACATTACCTTCAGAGCGCCATGTATTAATTATTTTCCCTCATCCTGACGATGAGGCCTTTTCTGTCGCAGGTGTCGCGAGACTCTATCATCAAATGGGTGTACCTGTTACGTATGCCTGCCTAACGCTTGGCGAAATGGGACGTAATTTAGGCAATCCACCATTTGCAACGCGAGAATCTTTACCTGATATTCGCCGTCAAGAGCTAATTGCTGCATGTGAGGCAATGGCTATTCCCGATTTACGCATGATGGGCTTACGCGATAAAACACTTGAATTTGAAGATGATGAAAAGATGGTACAGCTTGTCACATCACTAATTGAAGAATTAAACCCATCTGTTATTTATTCATTCTATCCTCGCTATGCTGTACATCCTGATCACGAAGCCACAGCACGAGCTGTAAAAGAGGCTGTACGTCGCATCGATAAGGCGACACGTCCCCGTCTACTTGGCTGCGCCTTTGCGAACAATACTTTAGAAGAGCTTGGTGAGCCACATATTACAGTGAATATCGAGAATGTTAAAGACTATAAAGTGAAGGCATTGCAAGCACATGCATCACAAACTGCTTGGATGATGGCAGAAACAGCGAAACGTATAGATGAAGGGCAGCCAATGAGTGAAAGCTGGTTAAATATAGAGAAATTTTATGTCGTTCGACAATCAGATGAGCTTAATACACCAATTCAACGAGTAGCTTATTAAGAGTTATATTAGAAAAGTCAATTTGAATTTATAGCTGTTAGGAAAATTGTTCCTAGCAGCTATTTTATTTTTAAGAACGCTTAAATGTATTTTTATAAATTATTTTAGTATAAAGTTAAAATAGGAGTAGATTTTTTCGTTTAATGTACTTATAATTATACAGGTATTAAAAAAGGAGTTTAATTAAGTTTATGAAAAAGCATTCGTTTTATATTTGGTTTCTGTTCATTGCATTATCTAGCTTAGGTGTTTTTTTATTTATCGTTCCTGTAGGTACAGAGAGCGGTATTAAAGTGCCTATAGCTGTACTTGCTAACTATCTTGCTAGCATTGTAGAGCCGTTTATTCATTGGTTCGCACTCGCAGTATTTATTATTGCAGCAGCAGGGGCACTCATTATTAAAGCCTTTCCTAAAAAGAATGGCCCATATACACTACTTGATTCACTATTCCGTGTTAATTGGTTTTGGACAATTGTACGTGTACTAGCCGTTGTGTTTGCCGCAATGTATTTATTCGATTTTGGACTTGAACAAGTTAATAGCGACGATACAGCAGGTATTTTACTTGACCCTGCTGGTGGTCTTGTGACATACATGTTTGTCCTATTTTTCTTTGCAGGTTTATTACTACCGCTATTAACAGATTTCGGCTTACTTGATTTCTTTGGCTCGATGATGGTCAAAGTGATGCGCCCATTATTTAAAATTCCAGGACGTGCTGCTATTGACTGCCTTGCTTCCTTCGTTGGTGATGGCACAATTGGCGTTTTACTAACGAATCGTCAATATGAGGAAAACAATTATACTGCACGTGAAGCAGCAACCATTGCTACAACATTTTCAGTTGTATCTATTACCTTCTGTTTAGTAGTTGTGGAAACAATTCGCATTGAACAATACTTCCTGCAATTTTACGGCACAGTCATTTTCGCTACAATTGTTTTAGCGGTTATTATGCCACGCATTTATCCATTAAGTAAAAAGCCTGACAAGTTTTATAATGGTAAAACACCTGTAGGAGAACGTGAAAAAGTGGAGGAAGGCTTTAACGTCTTTTCATACGGTTTGAAAAATGCATTAGAAAAAGCTGAGGAAAATAAAAATCTTGGTAAAATTTTCGCATCTGGCTCTAAAAACGTCTTAGAGATGTGGTTGGCTATTACACCAATTATTATGGCATTCGCTACAATCGCTTTAGTATTAGCTGAGTTTACAAGCTTTTTCCGTATTTTAGGTATGCCATTCGAACCGATTTTGGCACTTTTACAAATTCCTGAAGCTGGCGAAGCAGCACAAACAATGATTGTTGGCTTTGCTGATATGCTATTACCAGCTGTGCTAGGCTCAGGCATCGAATCTGATATGACTCGTTTCTTCATTGCAACCGTTTCTGTCACTCAATTAATTTACTTATCTGAGGTAGGTGGGTTAATTTTAGGAACGAGATTACCATTAAAGCTTTGGGATTTATTTATTATTTTCTTAATTCGTACAATCATTTCAATTCCAATTGTTG
Source organism: Metasolibacillus sp. FSL H7-0170 (assembly GCF_038593115.1). Classification (NCBI taxonomy): domain Bacteria; kingdom Bacillati; phylum Bacillota; class Bacilli; order Caryophanales; family Caryophanaceae; genus Metasolibacillus; species Metasolibacillus sp. FSL H7-0170. The sequence goes on from NZ_CP151964.1 coordinate 1,978,851, forward strand.
CGGTAATTGCACACTGGATTTTCTAAATTAAAAAAGGGGTATCCAGCTTCATTTCGTACTCCCCTCATCTCAAAGGACCGTCTCAAAATAACTTTTCAGACGGTCTTTTTCTATTTTTTTGAAACGTATGCGCTTTCATTGTGAACATTTTGTAAACACTTGAATTTACTAAATATTTTCAACATTTCGTCATTATTTTATGTTAGAATTAATGAATATTTTATCTGGATTTAGATAAAGCCTCAGATAAACAATAAGCTGAGGTGTAAACAATTATGGAGGTTACTATATATGGAAGAAGTTGCACAATCAAAAGCGGTCGCTGTTGAAAATATTTTAATTGCCCATCATTTTTTAAAGGATGTCGTTGCACATACCCCGCTTCAAAAAAATGACTATTTATCGGAGAAATATGAGGCAAATATTTATTTAAAGCGTGAAGATTTACAGCATGTTCGTTCGTTCAAATTACGAGGAGCATACTATAAAATAAAGCAAATTGAAGCTCAGGCGCGTGAGGTTGGGGTTGTTTGCGCAAGTGCAGGCAATCATGCACAAGGTGTTGCCTATGCGTGCGCTCATTTACAAATACAAGCAACTATTTTCATGCCAAAAACAACACCAAAGCAAAAAATTGACCAAGTTCGTATGTTTGGTCGTAACTATGCAGAAATTGTGCTTGCTGGTGATACATTTGACGACTCAGCAAAAAGTGCTTTAGCCTATTGCGAGGAGCACGAGAAAATCTTCATCCATCCTTTTGATGATTTCGATGTAATTGCTGGACAAGGTACAGTCGCTGTCGAGATTATGAATGATATTGAAGAGCCAATCGATTATATTTTTGGTAGCATTGGCGGTGGTGGTCTGATGGCTGGTGTTTCAACATATGTGAAAAACCTTTCTCCTTCTAGCAAAATTATCGGCGCTGAGCCAGCTGGTGCTAGCAGTATGAAGGCGGCGTTTGCTAATGATGCCCCTACTGCGCTCGAGACAATCGACAAATTCGTCGATGGTGCTGCCGTCCAATGCGTAGGCACAGAAACATATAATACATGCCGCAAATATTTAGACGATATCGTTCTTGTGCCAGAAGGTAAAGTATGTACAACCATTTTAGATTTATATAATAAACACGCTATTGTTGCTGAGCCGGCTGGCGCCCTTTCTGTTGCAGCACTAGATTTTTACGCGGAGGACATCAAAGGAAAATCGGTTGTCATCATTATTAGCGGCGGCAATAACGATATCGGACGCATGCAGGAAATTAAAGAGCGTTCACTTATTTACGAGGGCTTACTTTACTACTTTATCGTCAGCTTCCCTCAGCGCTCAGGTGCACTGCGCCAATTCTTAACATCCGTACTCGGTCCAAATGACGATATTACAACATTTGAGTACACCAAGAAAAACAACAAAGAAAGCGGCCCCGCGCTCGTAGGCATCGAGGTCACACAGCGTGACGATTATCAAGGCTTGCTAGAACGAATGCGGGAAAACGGCTTCGAATATAAAGAAGTAAATAAAGATAGCACATTGTTTGCGTTGTTAGTGTAGGAACAAGAAAATCCCCTTGCTGTGAAGTGACCCCTAAAAGTTAGACACGGTTATTTCGTTTAGGCAGCTTGGGTAAAATGAGTTCGGTACTGCACCGGACTCATTTTTAATTTTGCCTTCATACGTTTCGTGTTGTAATAGTTTATATAGTTTTCAAGTTCCTTTTTAAAATGCTCGACACTTTCAAATTCCTTTAAATAGAGAAATTCCGACTTCATGATGCCAAAGAAATTCTCCATGACAGAATTGTCGTAACAGTTGCCTTTACGCGACATACTCTGCACAATCCCTCTTGATTGAAGGGCGTGGCGATATGGTTTCATTTGATAATGCCAGCCTTGATCAGAATGCAGGAGGAGCTGATGTTCTTCTGGCAACCGCTCTAAAGCCTTTTCTACCATCTCTGAAACTAATGAATATGTAGGTCTAGAGCCAATTGTATACGTAATAATTTCGCCATTAAATAAGTCTAAAACAGGCGATAAATAAAGCTTTTCACCAAATAACTTAAACTCTGTAATATCTGTTACCCATTTCTCATTAGGCGCTTTTGCTGTAAAATGGCGATCTAAAATGTTAGGCGCAATTTTACCAACTGTCCCTTTATATGACTTATATTTTTTCATACGAACGATGCACTTTAAGCTTAGCGCTTTCATCAGGCGTTGCACTTTCTTATGATTCACTTTTTGCCCACGATACGCTAGCTCATTACGAATGCGACGATAGCCATAACGGCCTTCATGTTCCTTATAGATTTCTTGAATTTTGGCCTTTAACTCGGCATCTGGATCGGGACGATTCATCTTCTTTACTAAATCATAGTACGTGCTACGTGGAATTTCTGCGAACGCTACAAGCGCCTTCACCGAGTATTTATGCCTTAATTCATAGATGACTTTTACTTTGTCCTCTTTGGTGATTTTTTCTTGGCTTGAACTAAGGCGTTCAACTTTTTTAAATACTCGTTTTCCATACGTAGACGATTGATTTCTGCTTGAAGTGCTTCTGGTGAGCCTTCTACTGGTGCTTGTTTTGGCTGTTTATTTGTTTCTTTTTTCATGGATGGACGCCCCTTTCTCTTTGATTGAAGGGCATCGAATCCTTTTGTTTCAAATTGTTTTTTCCAAACACGAAGTGTAGAAGGAGTAGCTATATGAAAGATAGCTGCCGTTTCAAGTAAGGACGTACCGTTTTCAATCATATAGTTTAGTACGTCTAGTTTAAACTGTGCCGAATAATTTGTATATCGTTTTATAAATGTTTCTACGCCGTTATACTCATATTGTTTTGCCCAATTAAGAATTGCTTTGTGATCTGTTCCCATTGATTTAGCAATTTCATGTGAACTTTCTTTGCCTTCTAAGTAGCGTAGGACTGCTTGTAATTTTTCTTCTGATGTATATTTAGCCATATAAAAACTGCTCCTCCAATTGTTAGACGTGTCTAACAATTGGGGAGCAGTTCACTGTACGGGGGATTTTTTGATTTATTCCATGTTTTTCGAGATTTATTCCATGTTTTTTGAGGTTTATTCCATGTTTTTTAGACTTTATTCCATGTTACACTTTCAGGTATGATATATTCCCTCTTTTTTCTTTCTCCAATTCCCTCTAAATTAAGCTGAGCTAATAAATTGCCAGCCACCTTCACATCAGCAATACCAAAAAACTCCCGAAATGTGCGATTTGTCAGCCTTTCGCCAAATAATATTTTATAATCATGCAACCCTGTTAAAATCGCATCATCAAAACGTTTAGTACAGTAAGGGCATTGAAAGCTTTTGCCGCGCCAATGCTGTAAACGGACAGTAGGCTGGCAATGCGGACATATTGCACCTAGTACTGTTTCAGGCGGAATAGCTGGCCTGCTAAATGGTTTTCTTTCATAGTTTGCAAGCAATAATTCTTTTAAACTCGTTAGTTGTTCACTCGTTATCGTTGGGGAATACTTTTTGAAAATTTGCTGAAGTTTTGTGCGTAAGCCTGTCACGTGGAAAATTAAATATTGCGGTGGTGTCATACCGATATGAGATGAGGCGCTTGTCATGATAATTGCGGGTATTACAGGTAGTCGAATCCCCCATTTACGAAGAAGTATTTCGATGAAAAGTCGATGGCGTTCAATTTGGTCGATTGGATTGCGATAAACGTCCTGGGTGCCATCACTTTTAGTGCGGATAAATTGATGTGTTCGTGATTCAAAATCCAACCGCCCCATGATATGCTTTACTTCAAGAAGCAGCACAAAGGATTGGCAAATAAAAATGGTGTCAATCTGATGTGTGAAATTTGCTAGGTTCGTTATTTGATAATCATGAAAAAGATAATGCTTCTGCTCTAAAAAAATATCCGCCCATTCTCGGTCTACTCTACTTTCCCCCAAGTAGCCGACCTTCGTTCTTTGGTACAATTCATACAAGCTTGTATCCTGACTATTTCTTTGAAGCAAGGTTTCTAAATAAAGCAGATAATCTGGCATATTCCTTGCCATTACAATCACTAGCATCCCTCCTTTTTAGACAATATTATATAATATTCCCCAGGAAATTTCTTTTTATTTTAAAAATATTGGAGGTTAAAAAGCGCAGGGAATCATTATTTTCCTGCGCTTTTCCATCATTAGCCTAACAGCGCACGGTCGGAATTCATTTTTTCACCGCGGATGCGCTCGAATTCTGCCATTAGGTCTGGAATTGTTAAGCCTTGTTTTGATTGCTCATCTACTTGTAAAATGATTTGCCCTTTGTCCATCATAATTAAGCGATTTCCTAAATCTAAAGCTTGTTGCATATTATGTGTGACCATTAATGTTGTTAAATTATCCACCTCTACTAGCTCCTTTGTTAAACGGGTAATAAGCTCCGCGCGTGAAGGGTCTAACGCTGCGGTATGCTCGTCTAATAAAAGGATTGCGGGCTTTGTGAATGTTGCCATTAATAACGATAAGGCTTGACGCTCTCCGCCCGACAATAAGCCGACTTTTGCGTTAAGGCGATTTTCTAAATTTAAGTGTAGCCTCTCAAGCGATGTGCGGAAAAAGTCTCGACGCTCGCGGTCAACACCACGACGTAAAGTACGTTTCGCATGGCGTGAATAGGCAATGGCTAAGTTCTCTTCAATCGTCATAGAGGGTGCAGTTCCTGCCATCGGGTCTTGGAACACACGTCCAAGATATTGTGAACGCTTATATTCTGGTAAGCGTGTAACATCTGTATCCTCAATTGAGACAGTGCCATAATCAGGTGTTAACGCACCAGAAATCATATTCATCATTGTGGATTTTCCAGCACCATTACTGCCAATTATTGTGACAAAATCACCAGGAGCTAGGGATAAATTAATATCATTTAATGCTACCTTTTCATCTGGTGTGCCTTCATTAAAAATTTTATTAATCTGTTCTAATTTAAGCAAGTGGTTTACCTCCCTGCTTGGCTAATTGTCGCTCTGCTAAACGCTTTGTCTTATTTTTTTGCTGTTTACGCTTATTTACTATTTGCGGAATGACAAGCGCTAAAATAACAATTACTGCTGTAATAAGCTTCATATCACCTGTATCGAGCCAATCGATACGCAATGCAATCGCATAAATAATACGATAAATAATTGCCCCAACAACAACTGCTAAAGTCGTGCGGAAAATTGTTTTTGTGCCGAAAATCGCTTCGCCAATAATAACCGATGCAAGGCCAATAACAATCATCCCTATGCCAAGCCCAATATCAGCATATTTTGCATATTGCGCAATTAAAGCACCAGAAAATGCGACAAGTGCATTCGAAATGCCTAGCCCTAAAATAATTAATTTATCTGTATTAGCCGAAAAACTACGAATCATTCGCTTGTTGTCACCTGTCGCACGAATCGCAAGTCCTACCTCTGTTTTTAAGAACCAATCCACAATAAATTTAATAATAACCGTAATAATAATCACGACAAGCAACGTACCCCATGTTGAAGGTACTGGAGTAATGCCCATGCTCTTCAAAATATTATTGAGTGCATCATCAATACCCAAATTACGCCAAAAATCATAAAACTGTGTAAAAATTGTACCCTCATTTAATAAAGGGATATTCGAACGTCCGATTGAATTTTCAGCAGTTAACCCCATTATTCGCAAATTAATTGACCATAATGCGATCATCATTAAAATCCCAGAAAGCAGTGGATTTATTTTTCCTTTTGTGTGTAGTAAGCCCGTCATACATCCTGCAATAAATCCAGCCACAATTGCCACTAATGTAGCGATAATTGGATGATAGCCGAGCACAATCATCATCGCTGCTGTCGCTGCTCCTGTCACAAAGCTTCCATCAACCGTTAAATCTGGAAAGTCTAACACTCGGAATGTTAAATACACTCCGAGTGCCATAATTGCATAGATGATTCCTTGCTCCACTGAGCCAAATAATGCTGTAAACATATTGAATCATCTCCCAAAAAAATTATTTTACTTCAGCATTCCACGCATCTTCCAGTTCAATGCCTAATGAATCTGCTGTATCTTTATTGATTACTAGTTTTAAATTCGCAGGATATGCTGCAGGTACTTCGCTTGGCGATTTACCCTCTTGTAAAATTTTAATTGCCATCTGTCCTGCTTCATAGCCGATATCGTAATATTCAAAGCCATATGCACCTAAGCCACCGCGTGCAACTGAATCTAGCTCCCCTACCATCGTTGGTAGATTGTTTGCTTTTGCTACATCGATTACCGATTCTAATGCGGAAACGACTGTATTATCTGTTACGATATAGAGTGCGTCTACTTTTCCTACTAATGACTCTGTTGCTTGCTTTACCTCAGCAGATGTTGCTACTGATGCTTCAACTAATTCTAAACCCGCATCTGTTAATGCTTGCTTCACTTGCGCAATTTGTGCAACCGAGTTTTGCTCACCTGAATTATAAACTGTGCCGACTTTTGTTGCACCCAGCTCGTTTTTCATAAAGGCTATCGTGTTGGCGATAGTATCTGGATGTAAGTCAATCGTTCCTGTTACATTGCCACCCGGTGCTTCCATTGAATCTATTAATTGCGCATCCATTGCATCCGTTACAGATGTGAAAACAATCGGAATATCAGATGTTGCACTTTTTGCCGCTTGAGCAGATGGTGTAGAGTTTGCAAAAATTAAATCTACTTGATCTCCTACTAGCTTTTGTGCAATCGACATATTCGCATTATTATCACCATTTGCCGTGTTGTAAATAAATTCTGCTTCAATACCCGCATCCGCAAATGCCGCCTGGAAGCCTTTATATGCTGCATCTAATGAAGGGTGCTCAACAATTTGTGTCACCCCAATTTTATAAGTTTTTGCCTCATCTGAAGCATTATTATTGTTTGTCTCTGTATTAGTAGATGACTGATTATCTGAGCCAGTACCACATGCTGCTAGAAGCAAAAGTACTGCTACAAGTAAAAATGCTAGTTTGTTTCTCATAGTAAATGAATCCCCCCATAATTCTTGCCTCACTTCATTTGAATAAAGTGATAATTATCGTAATATTACACGTGACCTTTTACGTAGTCAATAATATTAAAAATGTTCCAATGACGAAATACATAAATATTCTTACAATTTGACGCTTTAAACCGCTAAACTAAAGCATTTTATAAATTGTGAACTTTTTATGTCTTTTTTGATTAATTGTGCACCAGCTAACTCTCACCCTATTTTTATAGCTTACAACGAGTTAGTAGTCTTTTAAAAATTAGTGGTGTTATTAAGTCTTTATGCCACTCAACTCCCGCTTTTCGTAAGGTAAAGTTTCACTCCTTCTAGAAAACATTCACTGAATTAAGATGACTAATTATTTTATGTTCTCTATTGCTCTAGTATAAAATTTTAGTTATAATATCTATTTGTGTTTATACACCGTGGTTCGCAACCATCCCACGCAAAAAAACTAGGAGGAATTCAATATGAAGGTAAAATTTTTAGCAGCGAGTGCCATTATTGCAGCACTGTATATCGCAGTGACAATGCTCGTTGCTCCTATTAGCTTTGGGCAAGTGCAGTTCCGCATTGCTGAAATGTTTAACCATTTAGTGGCATTTAACCCTCGTTACATGGTTGGTGTCGTACTTGGCGTACTTATTTCCAACTTTTTATTTTCTTCAGTTGGACCAATTGATTTAATTTTTGGCGTAGGACATACTGTTGTAACGCTGGGCATCTTTATTTTTATTTGTAAATATGTCAAAAATATTTGGGCTCGCTTAATCATCAATACGTTTCTATTTACGTTTACAATGTTTATTATTGCGTTCCAATTAAATTTAGTATTAGAGCTACCATTTTGGGAAACTTGGCTTGTCGTTGCAGTTGGTGAATTCACCGTGTTAGTGATTAGCGCCCCAATTATGTATTTATTGAACAAGCGACTTGATTTTAATAAACTAATATAAAGCTGTTGCGCGTGCGTGGCGCTCTAAGGCTGTGTCAGGAAAGGCTATCCGAAAAGATAAAATCTTTTCGAATAGCCTTCGCTTTTATATAAAAAAGTCTTTACCTCTGCAGCAGCCATTACTGCCTTCTTTGAAAATGCTTTTCAACTGCAATTTTTCCGCCTAATTTATCAGAATTGATTGACTTTTTTACACATACCTTTTACAATGGCACTACATCTTTGTTCGGGCATGGTAGCAGGTTGCGGGAGCGCGACCACCATAAGACGAGATGAGTAGAGTTTAGTTTGAGCTGAGAAAAATTGATGACTAAGAATAGTAACAATTGTTTTATGTTTGAGAGAGTGCATGGCTGGTGAAAATGTACCATAAACAATTGTGAATGGGCCTTAGGAGAGCTGTTGGCATTAGCTTGTTGACGGACGGAATTCCCCTACGTTATAAGGGGATTGAGTGGAAGCAAATATGCTTCAAGCTGAGGTGGCAACGCGGTATTTATCGTCCTCTACAAAAAAGGAAATTCCTTTTTGTAGAGGACTTTTTTTATTTTAGAAGGAGGAAAAAATATGCAAAAATTTTCACGGACAACGATTCGAAAAATAAATGGCGATTGTCTAACCCCTATTATTATTTTTAATCGGTTGCAAGGTACACAAAAGTTTTTATTAGAAAGTGCCATGAAGCACGAAACGGCTGGACGCTATTCCTTTATTGGTGCAAACCCACGCAAAACATATAGCGGTAGCGGTGATATTTTACAGGAAATCAATCATTTAACAAATCAAACCTATACGCATTATGGCGACTTAATTCAATCACTCAAGCAAATGATGCCGCGTATTTCTCAGCATACAGAATACCCTTTCATGGGAGGTGCTATCGGTTATATTCACGACAATGAGGTACTGTTTCAAGTGTATGATACTGTCATTATTTTTGACCATATGACAGACGAGCTGGCGATTGTTCATACAAATATCGAAATCGAGCAGCAAGCCCCAAATTTAGACCTACTAATTGAACAATTAACAAATGGCAACAACATGCACAGTATAAATGAAGCTTTTGCTGACTACCGTACATTTCGCGTAGAGCAAAGAGCAGCTTATTTATATTATGTAGAGTTTTCCAATGACATCTTGATTGGTTCATCGACAAATAGCGTCATTAACGTGAAAAATAGTACTGTCACAACGAAGATTCCTGAAGTGATTGGATGGGCTGAAGATGGGCAACTCCCTCCTTCTGCTCACTCGATTGATGCATTAGCTGAAGCAGCCAAAAACATTCCATCTATGTTAGGCTATATCGGCTTTAATGGGCAAATTGATTTTACAACGGAGGGGTGAATCAAATGGTATTACAACAATATATAGCGAAAGTTAAAAAAAATGAAAATTTAACGATTGATGAAATGAAGGACGCAGCAACGTTCATTTTTTCCGAGGCAACAGCAGCAGAGGATATTGCTGATTTTTTAATAAACCTTAGTGTCAAAGGAGAAACAGCACAAGAGGTTGCAGGTCTAGCAATGATTATGCGCGATAATGCGGTAAAAATTAATGTGCCTGAGGGCATTTATATCGATAATTGCGGTACAGGTGGCGATGGCTTGCAAAGCTTTAATATTAGTACAACAACAGCATTCGTTCTCGCTGGTGGCGGTCTGCTCGTGGCAAAGCATGGCAATCGTAAAATATCAAGTGCTGCTGGTAGCTCTGACGTATTGGAGGCGCTGCAAATTCGGCTGCTTCCTTCCGTAGAGGAAACAACTGAGTTGCTTGCACAGCATGGTATCGCTTTTTTACACGCACCTAATATGCATCCTAAATTAAAGCGTATCGGCGCAATACGTCAGGCTATCGGCAAACCGACTATTTTCAATTTAGTTGGACCTTTGACGAATCCTGTCCCATTAAAAACACAATTTGTCGGAATTAATCGCCCGCATTTTACGACAGATTATGCGCAAGTATTAGATATGCTTGGTCGCAAACGGGCAATTGTCGTATCTGGCACGAGAGGCATGGATGAGGCATCGTTAGAGGGAGAAAACACACTTGCATTACTCGACCTTGGCGACATTATCCCGTTCAAGCTACGTGCTGAGGATGTCGGCTTACGCGCTGCACCATTGTCAGCAGTTCGCGGGGGGAATGCACAGGAAAATGCAAAAATTATGCTTGATTTATTAAATGGACAGCAGGGCGCTTATTTAGATACAGTGCTGCTCAATGCAGGAATTGGTTTCTTTGCATACGGCTCCGCACAAACAATTAAAGAGGGAATCGAAATCGCCAAGGATAGCATTTTTTCAGGGCGTGCTCTCGAAAAATTACAGGCGGTTATTGCCTATTCGCAGCAAAAGGAGGAAATCCAATGACGATTTTAACTCAAATTATTGAGCATAAAAAAACCGAACTAGCTAATTTACGCACTGTAAAACCTAATTTTACTGAAACGGTAAAACGCCCCTCTCTTTACGAGCGGCTGCGTCAAGCTACAACTGTTCAGATTATTGCAGAGATGAAGCGCGCCTCCCCCTCAAAGGGCGATATTGCAACAAATGTTGAACCAGTAGAGCAAGCAAAAATTTATGAACAGGCAGGCGCTATTTGTATTTCAGTTTTAACTGAAGGGAAATTTTTCAAAGGCTCTTTTGCTGACTTACATGCGGTGGCACAGGCTGTTCATATTCCTGTACTATGCAAGGATTTTATTATTGATCCAGTGCAAATCGATTATGCAAAGGCTGCTGGTGCATCAGTAATTTTGCTCATTGTCGCTGCTTTAACAGATGAGGAGCTTGCCTCTCTACATGCCTATGCAACAGCTTTACAGCTCGATGTTTTAGTAGAGGTGCATGACATAGATGAGCTACAACGCGCATTGCAAATAAATCCAAAAATAATCGGTGTGAATAACCGTAATTTAAAAACATTTGAGGTTGATTTGGCACAAACCGCAGAGGTAGCACAGCATTTAACAAATGACGATATCGCCTTTATTAGCGAAAGTGGTATTTGGGGACCAGAGGATGTAGAAATTGTAGCGGCGGCTGGGGCTTGTGGTGTGCTTGTTGGCGAATCGCTCATGCGTAGCAATAACGTAGCTACTGATTTACAGGCATTGCAAATTCCATTAGCAAAGGCTGGTGAAATAGAATGACAATGGTCAAAATTTGTGGCTTAAAGACGGCTGAGCATGTCGAAGCAGCAGTGAAGGCTGGGGCGGATTTTGTCGGCTTCGTCTTCGCACCTAGCAAACGCCGTATTTCGATAGAGGAAGCAGCACTGCTCGCTAAACATATACCTGCACATATCAAAAAGGTTGGTGTCTTCGTTAATGAGGAGGCAGACGTTATTCAAACCATTGCAAAAGCTGTTTCACTTGATTATATCCAGTATCACGGCGATGAAACGAATGATTTTATTCAGCAGGTCGGCTTGCCTGCATTGAAAGCTTTTTCCGTGCGCAATGCTGATGATATTAAAAAGGCTGCCACCTTTGCTGTTGAATACTATTTATTTGATGCACCCGGCACAGATTTTCGTGGGGGTAGCGGACATACATTCGATTGGTCTTTATTAAAGAAAGCCAATATAGCACAGGAAAAAGTAATCGTCGCTGGTGGTTTAACGCCCAGCAATGTTGCCGATGCGATTCAATTAATTCATCCAGCGGCGGTGGATGTGTCAAGCGGTGTTGAAAAGAACGGTATAAAAGATGCTACCTTAATCCAGACATTTATTCGCAATGCGAAAGGAGCAATACAATGACAACTGTAAAAGGACGTTTCGGTGAATACGGTGGGCAATTCGTCCCCGAAACATTAATGACGCCTCTTCTTGAGCTAGAACAGGCTTATGAAAAGACCAAAAATGACCCTGAATTTTTAGCGCTATTTCATTATTATTTGCAGCAATATGTAGGGCGCGAAACGCCTCTCTATTTTGCGGAGCGCTTAACGGCTAAATGTGGCGGTGCGAAAATTTATTTAAAGCGCGAAGATTTAAACCATACAGGCGCACATAAAATAAATAATGCGATTGGGCAGGCACTCCTTGCAAAGCGTATGGGCAAAAAGAAAGTTGTTGCTGAAACAGGTGCAGGTCAGCACGGTGTGGCAACAGCTACTGCATGTGCTTTGCTTGATTTAGAATGCATCGTTTATATGGGTGCAGAGGATGTAAAACGTCAAGCATTGAATGTTTTCCGTATGGAGCTGCTTGGTGCAAAGGTCGTTGCTGTCGATAAAGGCTCGGCTACTTTAAAGGACGCAGTGAATGAGGCTTTACGTCACTGGGTAACGAATGTGGAGGATACACATTATATTTTAGGCTCTGCGCTTGGTCCACATCCTTTTCCAATGATTGTACGTGATTTCCAGCGCGTTATTGGTGATGAAACACGCACACAAATCATCGAGCAGGAAGGTCGGCTGCCAGACACGGTCATCGCTTGTATCGGTGGTGGTAGTAATGCCATTGGTATGTTTTATCCATTTGTTGAAGACCAAAATGTACAGTTAATTGGTGTTGAGGCGGCGGGTGCTGGACTTACTACAGACAAGCATGCGGCAGCGATTTACGGTGCGCAAAAAGGTGTACTACACGGTGCTTATATGTATTTATTGCAGGATGACAACGGCTTTATACAGGAGGCACATTCGATTTCAGCAGGGCTTGATTACCCAGGAGTTGGACCTGAGCATTGCTATTTAAACGATATCGGACGTGCTCTTTACGAAAGTGTGACAGATGTAGAAGCTTTGGAGGGTGTTAAATTGCTCGCTGAAACAGAGGGAATTTTACCTGCATTAGAAAGTGCCCATGCCATTTATTATGCGGCTCAGCTTGCTAGGTCGAAATCGGCTGATGAAATCATTGTCGTTTGTTTATCAGGTCGTGGCGATAAAGATGTCCATACATTAATTGATGCGATTGGAGGTAAAGAGGCATGATTCAACAAGCAATTGAACAGGTTTTAGCACGTGGTGACCGCGCCTTCGTTCCTTATATTATGGCAGGTGACGGTGGCTTAGCGACATTAAAATCAACTATTTTACGCTTACAGCGAATAGGCGTAACAGCGATTGAAGTCGGCATTCCCTTTACAGACCCTGTCGCAGATGGGCCAACAATTGAGCTAGCAGGACAACGCGCATTACAAAATGGTACAACATTAAAATCTGTCTTAGCGACATTGGCAAGCTTTGCAAATGAAATCACTGTACCTCTCGTTGCAATGACCTATTTGAACCCTGTTTTAGCCTATGGGGCAGAAAAATTCGCATATGATGCAAAGCAAGCTGGCATTCACGGTGTCATCATTCCTGATATGCCTTTAGAGGAACGCGCAATTATTTATAGCGCATTACAAAAGGAACAAATCGCACTCGTGCAGCTTGTCTCCTTAACAAGCCCTACTAAGCGTATCGCACAACTCGCTACAGCAAGTGAAGGCTTTATTTATGCGGTTACAGTTAACGGCATTACGGGTGCACGTAGTGATTTTGCAAACGAGCTAGAAGAGCATTTCGCCAAATTGAAAGCAGTCAGCTCCTTACCTGTCCTAGCGGGCTTCGGTATTTCCACACCTGAGCAAGTAAAAAAATTCGCTCGCTTTAGCGACGGTGTCATCGTTGGCAGTAAAATTGTCGACGCATTAGCAAATGGAGATTGGCAGACGGTAGAAGCATTAGTTAACGCCTCTAAGGAAAAAAAAGAAAGCCATTGAATGCAGTTTTGTATTAGCAACGCAATGAAAAAAATTGTTGCCTCTTGATTTTTACTAAGAATAAACACCGCTAAAGTCCGTGTTTCTCCCATTTTCAAACATAGCTTCCTAGCACCATAACACCAAACAACAGCGTCCAAAACGCCAGCAAACGCACGGCATTTTGGACGCCCTACTTATTTCAATTTCCCTAGCATATCAACAGTCATTGAAGCTAAATCGTATTGTGCGTTAAAGCCCCATTCAGCTTTTGCCGCAGATGAATCAATCGAGTTTGGCCAGCTATCAGCGATTGCTTGACGCACCGGGTCAACATCGTAGGCAATTTCAAAGCCTGGGATATGCTTCTTAATTTCTGCCGCAATTTGTGAAGGCTCAAAGCTCATCGCTGAAATATTGAAAGCATTACGATGCGCTAACTTCGAACCATCCGCCTCCATTAAATCAACAATCGCCTGCAATGCATCAGGCATATACATCATATCCATATACGTGCCTTCGGCGATATAAGATGTGTATTTCCCTTCTTCAATCGCTTTATAATAAATATCGACTGCATAATCCGTCGTTCCCCCACCTGGTGGCGTAGCGTAAGAGATTAAGCCTGGGAAACGAACACCTCGTGTATCCACACCAAATCTTGTGAAGTAATAATCACATAGCAATTCTCCTGCTACTTTATTGACACCATACATTGTTGTAGGACGCTGTAACGTATCCTGTGGCGTATTATCCTTTGGCGTAGATGGACCGAATGCACCAATCGAGCTTGGTGTGAAAAACTGCAAATTCAGCTCACGTGATACTTCCAATGCGTTCATTAAGCCACCCATATTCAAATTCCATGCAAAAACAGGATTTTTTTCAGCGGTTGCTGATAACAGTGCAGCCATATGAATCATCGTATCTGCACCAAAATCCTTTGCAAGCTCATGCATTCGCTTACCGTCTGTTACATCTAATATTTCAAATGGACCATCTTGCTGTGCTGCGCGAATATCTGTCGCTAAAACAGCATCAGTTCCATAAATTGTACGTAATTTCCCTACTAACTCTGAACCAATTTGACCAAGTGCACCTGTCACAATAATTTTTTTCATTCCCGTACCCTCCTGTGGCGTTATACATTTGTACACCCTAAAAATACATTTAAACATTGCAATGACGCGGTCCATTTGTACTTTTATTGAAATTAATTATAAAATGTTCTTTTGAAAAAGACAATCATTAATTTTCTTTTCATGTAAAAATGCTATCAAATCGAAAGCTTTTGAGGATAGCAATTTCATTTAGCTATTCCCCACAAAAAAGAGGCTATCCGAAAAGATGTACACTTTTCGAATAGCCCTTGCTTCTATATTCAATTACGCCTCCGCTTAATCATGTCGGGATTTTGAATTGTGCAAGCACAATTCAAAATTCCTGACATCCACCGAAGGCTTTAGGCCAACACGAGATGTTGGTCACTCAGTTGTTATCTTAATATGCGATGTTCTTAGACTGGGTTCATCTTTATCAGTGAGTGTTTGACACCAACTGGAATCGGTCTTATACTTGCATTCATCTCGTCTCCTATAAAGGTGGGAAACTTCTGTACCTGTCGCTTCGCTTTCAGCACAAAAAGGTCGTCTTAAAATGGCTTTTCAGACGCTGCCTTCACAACTCCCTCATATAAATTTGGTCTGCGGTCATCGTATACTGGGATGCGTGTCCGCACTTCGTCAACAATTGAAAAATCAACTTCAATAATCGCTAACTCTTCGTCCTCCGCACCTGTCCAAAGCACCTCGCCCCAAGGCTGAATAATCATCGATTGACCGTTGAAGTTTTCTACCTTATTTGCAATGCGATTAACTGCTATGACGAAGCATTGATTTTCAATGGCACGTGCCTGTAATAATGTTTTCCAATGGTCGATACGCGGCGTAGGCCATTGCGCTGGTACAAAAAGCACTTTAGCGCCTTGTAATGCATGTGAGCGTAACCATTCTGGGAAACGAATATCGTAGCAAATAACACCGCCTGCTTCTATATCGCCAAGTGCAAAGCGATTTAGCTTATCTCCAGCCTGTAAATATAAATGCTCGTCCATTAAACGGAATAAATGCGCTTTACTATACTCGCCAACAAGCTCTCCTTCTTTATTAAACGTGTACATCGTATTAAAAAATTCATCACCAACACGAATGGCAACAGAACCACCAACAATATGAACGGACAGTTCCTTGGCAAGAAAGCTTAAAAATTGCTTTGTGCGCTCGCCATTTTCATCTGCTAGCTCGGGCAATTTTTCAAGTGCATAGCCTGTATTCCACATTTCTGGTAGCACGATTATTTCAGCGCCACCTTGTGCAGCTTGACGAATAAATTGCTCTGCTCTCTCAAAATTTTCGTCGACTTTACCAAAGCGAACATTTAATTGAATACATCCTATTTTCATTGCTTCACTTCCTATATAGACATTTTAGAAAAAAAAGGTTACCATATTTCATTATATTCAGAAAACGAGGGATTTGCATGGAATTTTCAAAAAAACTACAGCAGCTACCACCGCAATTTTTCGCTTCACTCGTTCAAAACGTCAATGCAGCAATCGCTGAAGGACGAGATGTTATTAATTTAGGTCAAGGCAATCCTGACCAACCAACACCAGCACATATAATTGAAGCTTTACAGCAAACGGCCGAAAACCCACTTAGCCATAAATATCCCCCATTCCGCGGAATTGAGGAGCTACGCGAGGCAGCGGCAGCATTTTATTTACGTGAATACGGCGTGACAATCGACCCTAAAACAGAAGTCGCTATCGTAGGTGGCACGAAAATTGGGCTTGTTGAGCTGCCACTTGCATTAATGAATCCAGGTGATTATATGCTATTGCCAGACCCAGGGTATCCGGATTATTTATCAGGTGTTGCATTGGCAGATGTGAAATTTGATACGATGCCCTTGCTACCAGAAAATCAATTTTTACCTGATTACAACGCCTTAAATGACGAAATAAAAGAGCGCGCAAAGCTACTCTATATTAACTATCCTAACAATCCAACTGGTGCAATTGCAACCTATGGGTTTTTTGAAGAAACAGTCGCATTCGCCAAACAGCATAACATCGCAGTTGCACATGACTTTGCCTATGGTGCGATTGGCTTTAATGGGCAAAAGCCGATTAGCTTTTTACAAGTGGACGGTGCAAAGGATGTTGGAATCGAGTTTTATACATTATCAAAAACATTTAATATGGCTGGCTGGCGCGTTGGCTTTGCGGTCGGAAATGCCCAAATGATTGAAGCTATCCAGCTATTACAAGACCATCTATTTTGCAGTCTATTCCCAGCTATTCAGCATGCAGCCGCACATGCCCTTACAGTTGAGCAAAGTGCTGTCGAGCAACTACGCGCCACGTATGAAAACAGACGCAATGCATTAATTGATGAGGCCCATAAAATTGGCTGGCAGGTAGAAGCTCCCGCTGGCTCCTTCTTCGCTTGGCTACCTGTGCCAGAAGGTTACACGAGCGAGCAATTTACTAACCTGTTACTAAACAAAGCGAATGTTGCTGTCGCTAGTGGAAATGGCTTTGGACAATTCGGTGAAGGCTATGTACGTGTTGGCTTACTTGTAAATGAGGAGCGGCTACGCGAGGCAATGCAGCGAATTGCCGCACTGAATATTTTTTAACGAGGAAATTTCCGAATAAAATCATACATTAGAAAAGCGTTCGTCTAGCGCCGATAGACATTGGAAAGTACAGATGCAAAAATAAACGCTCACCACTTTTACATGAATACTTGAAATAACCGAGAGGCTGGCGTTTTAGCCTAAACACTGTTCAAATGCTAAAAACCTTTGCTTTCTTATTCTTTTGTAAAAAAACATATGCACTTCTGCGGTCACACCAAAATACGCCCGTAGAAGCGCTTGTTTTTCTCCAACATTGCAAAAGATTTAGCTTGTATTGTTTCCTTCCACAATATAAATGATAAAACATTAAAAAGTTTTAATAAAAAAATCTACTAAACTATTGAACCATGCCCCTAAGTTATATTTTATTTTCGCTGCCTTTGTATATTGATTTGTGAAAAGAACCTGCTGAGCCTCGTCTGTTATTTTTATATTTTCAATTACTGTATCGTATATATCATCCGCATATTGCTCATGCGTTGTATCCTTTTTTGAGTATGCTGCGCCGAAGCCAATTTGTGTACCTTCGATTGCATCGCTAATTGCAAGCGTTGTTACTAGCTCCTCATCAACAGCGAGCTTGATTTCACCTTGCCCTACTTGTAACGAAAAATGACGTCGATTTTTTAAATTGCGTGGATACTCTTCTTCATCAATACGTGAGCCTTGCTGTGTATCATGATAGGAATAAACCGTTGCCTTATTGAAAGCATAATCTTCACCGCTCCACACGATTTCCTGCAAAGAATGACGCTCGATTTCAGTCTCCGTTTTATTTAGTTGCTTTTCAAAAATAATTACCTCATTATCCTTTAGCATGATACGCATATAGCTCATATTCTTATGATAAATGTAAACCGACTGCTCTCCGACAACATTTCCGTGAAAATCAAATTCTAGATGATAGGCTGTCGGCATCCTTTGCTGTAAAATCATTGTCGCTTCCTCTGAAGGCAAGGAAGTTAAAATAATCTCATTATTTAAAAACTCTGCCGCCCCATTAGAAATTTCCCACTGTTCCGCAAGCTTTTTATCACCAATTACAAACTCAACACGCTGTTTGCTCGCCTGCTGAATTTTCATCATCAAATGATTTGTAGACCAATATGGTGAAACTTGAAGTCTGCTTAGATTATAAATATTTGCATCTGCGTCATTATAAGCACCTAGCTCTAAATTAAAATGCATTTTATATAATTTTTTAATATGTCGGTCATTGACGTTTTCCACGAGTGTATCCATATTATTATAAAGTGAATTGGCGTGCATAATCGCATAAGCCTTTGGCACTTCCTCAAGCGTATTCATATAAATTTCCTGCATCAATTCATAGTCACCTGCAATGCGTGCCTCCATCTCCGCTCTTGTTTCTGTAGGAATCATATATTCATCTCGAATAAAATCCATTAAATAATGATTGTAATACTCAATCATCATTTTATTAGGTACATCATTTTCATCAATAACACCTAACGACTGTCCCTCATCATTAAATATATTAATATATTTTAAGCGATAGCCATTCGAGCCGAGCTCCCAAAATCCGCTATCTTCCATTAACCTCAAATGCTTAGGCTTTAAAAATTTTGTATCTTTTGTATCCATTTTATTGGCATACGTATACATCGTTGCTTTATAATTCAATTTTTCTAATATTTTTTGAGCGAAAATACTTGAATCTGTACGCCCATCCTCAAATGATAAATATAAAGCTTTTTCAGGCAGCGGCTTCCCTAGCTCATAAAAATCAATAATATCCTGCTGGGAAATTGTTTCATAGCCTTGCTTTGCTAGTAGCGATAATTGCTTATCTAAATTGCCTTTTGTCACGTACTTTGGTGACTCACCACGACTCACCCCAAAATACGATAATGCAATAAAGCCTTCCGTATTTCCCATTGCTATTGCGCTATCTTCAAACTGATTTAACAAAAAGATTGTACGTATTAAAATTGTTGCAAGAAAAGCAATGATAACTGCTTGAATAATAGAGCGAATGATTTTTTTACGATTTTTTAATTGAGCATTTAATGCTACTTTCTTGTTATTCATCTTTATCACCCGCATCTTTTAATAGACGTTTTTCTTTGCGCCGCGCTTTTCTTTCTAGCTTCCTTTGTTTCGCTAATACATCCTGCGGCGTTTCCCGTGTACCCCATGTTGATTTCCAAAACGTTACCCAAGCAACAGGCATTTGCCAAAGCAATACAAACTCATAAAATAAAACAAAAATAAAACCGAATGACCAGAGCTTACTTCTTTTAAAATAAAGATGCGCTAAGCTCATTAGCATTGCCATTAATAATAGACCAACAAGAAACGTTCTAGGGAAAATCCCTTGAGTAAAAGGAACCCAAAGTAAATTATAAACAACGACAATGGGTGCTGCGATTGGCACAATTAAACCGATAATAAAAAACAAAAACATGAATGGCTCTTTTCTCCAAATAAATGTACAAGCCCGTAATGATTCCCTAAGCCACGAACGTTTCCAGCGCATTTGCTGTGATAAAAAGGCCATTGTGCTCGATGGAACGATTGTTGAGCAAACAGCGCTATCTTGATATGCTGTCCGATGTGTTTTTAAAATATAATTTGTCATACTACGGTCATCGCCAAACGTAGCAGGCTGCCCAAGAAACTTTTGATTAAGCCATGCTTCTCCATTTTGCAAAACAAGCTCCTTGCGATAGCAGGAGAGCGGGCCAGATAAACAGGTCACTGCATCAAACCATGATTCTGCCGCCTTCATAATACGAAATGCAACATAATAGCGAACTGTTTGTAATTTCGTTAAAGCATTGGTAAATTTATTTGCTACTTCCGTGCGTCCTGCTACACCACCCATTTTGGGGTCCTGAAATGGCTGCACTAAATTGCGTACAGCATGAGGCTCTAAGAAACTATCAGAATCAACAAAAATAACTAAATCATGCTTTGCCATACGTACTCCTGTCATTAATGCCTCACGCTTTCCACCGTTTTGTGGCAATTGATGCACAATTAAACGCCCTTTCGTTTTAAAGCGTTCACCTTCTTGATGAATAAGAGCAGCTATTTCTTCAGCCCTTTGCTTTGTTTGGTCAGTAGAGCAATCATCAACGATAATTACTTCAAGCTTGTCAACTGGATAGTATTGATTTATGCAGCTTAATATTGTACTTTGAATCCATTTTTCTTCATTAAAAACGGGAATAATAATTGATACACCGGGCTCATAATGAGGATTTATCACTAAGTTACGATAAAACATGCCAAATAAATAGCGACTTAGCAAAAATGCAGCAGCAATCATACTATATAAATATAAAGATTTATTAAATTTGAAATAAATTACACTTTCAGCCCGCATCAGCATAATCGTCAATGCAGCCGCCAGCAGTATGAGACTAGCAGTAAAGACAGACAGTCCCCAGCGTCTCTTGCTCAGATATTTATGCAATGGCTGTAAAAATTCGTATGCATAGTAATAGCGAATTTGCCCCTCTACCTCTTTTGTAAACGTGCGAATAACCCTTCCCTTTAGCTTGACATTAGCCTCGTAGCCTTCAGGCATTGCACCATCAGGTATTGTGAAGCGCATTCGCATCACCTCATCTATTTGGAACGCATTTGATATGTCACAAGAAATGAGAATGCCAGTTACAGAAATATCCTCACAAATAAACTTAGCTGAAACATCTGACTTTAAAATTTTCACAGGAAATGCCGTACTATAACGTAAGCTTAATGACTGAAGCCAAAATAATTCATTCACATCTGCTACATCTATTTCTGCTTGCTGATAGCTAGCTCCTCGACGGTCAACTAAGCTACGTGTATTTTCCGGGTCTGGAATATTCGATAAAATACGCCTATCTTGTTTTCTTACCATCAAAATTTCCTTTTTCACCACAATCAATCCACGCTTTCCTCGGAATGTTGTTCAATCCATGTAAAGAGCTTTTTAAAGAAATTGCCTTGTTGTTGTAGTTACACCGGCAATCTCCCAATCATTTTTGTTCTAATGATAATTTCCCTAGTGGCTACTAGGGTCATTATTACCCTGTGTAAAGCAATCTGTTTTCCAATCACTTTCGCTGTCTGCTCATCAATAAGGACTAACTTGATATATGCTAAAAAATATTAAAATATACTTTTTTCAAAAAGCTGAGGGGCAAACTAAATTATCTTTAATACAATAGACATCTTCATTTTAGTTATTTTAAAATCGGTATTTTAGACATCACTTTTCCTAATTCCACACAATAGCAAAAAAAATTGCCTGAAAAGCGCGCGTTCGCATGCTTTCCAGACAACCTTTTTAGTTTCTCTATTTAATTACGCCAAGCTCGCGACCTACTTTTGCATAAATCGCTAATGCGTCATCTAACATTTCTTTCGTGTGTGCTGCTGTAGGCATGTTGCGCACGCGCCCTGTTCCTTTTGGTACCGTTGGGAAGACAATTGATTTCGCATAAACACCCTCTTCAAATAAGCGCTTTGAAAACTCCTGTGTTAGCTTTTCATCTCCAATAATACATGGTGTAATTGGTGTTTCGGACTCGCCGATATTGAAGCCTAATTCAGCTAAGCCTTTTTTCAAATAATCGCCATTTTCCCACAGCTTATCATGTAGCTCTGTAGAGTCAATAATCATTTGCACTGCGCTTGTAATTGCTGCAACATCCGCTGGCGGTAATGCCGTTGAGAATAAAAACGGACGTGAGCGTACTTTTAACCAATCAATTAACTGCTTCTTCCCTGCTACATAGCCGCCAACAACGCCAATTGCTTTTGATAATGTACCGATTTGGAAGTCAATCTCATTTTCTAAGCCAAAATGCTTTACTGTTCCTTTCCCTTTACCTGTCACACCTGAACCATGTGCATCGTCTACGTAAGTAATAAGGTCATATTCCTTTGCGATTTCAACGATTTCTGGAAGCTTTGCAATATCGCCATCCATCGAGAACACGCCATCTGTAATCACCATTATTTTATTATATAGACCCGATTCCTTCGCTGCTTTTGCTTTTGTGCGTAAATCATCCATATCGGAGTGATTATAAGCAATAATTTTCGCTTTTGATAAGCGGCAACCATCAATAATTGAAGCATGATTTAATTGGTCTGATAAAATGGCATCATTTTTATCCATCACAGCCGAAATGGCTGCCATATTACAGTTAAAGCCTGATTGGTATGAAATAGCTGCCTCTGTACCTTTGAATTCAGCTAGCTTTTCCTCTAATTTCACGTGCAAATCAAGCGTTCCATTAATTGTACGTACAGCCCCCGCGCCAACGCCGTATTTATCGAGCGTCTTTTTCGCCACTTCTTTCAGCTCATCATTTGTAGCTAAGCCCAAATAATTATTAGAAGATAAATTAATTAAATTTTGACCGCGCACTTTAATAATCGGTCCATTTGCCCCTTCTACTGGATCGATTTCATTATATAACCCTTGCTCATGCAACGCTTGTAAGTTTTCTTCTAAAAATGCATCTAATATTTTTGACAAAGCACTTCATCCCTTCGTGTAAGATAAAATACGCCCCAGCCTTTGAAGTTAACTAGAGGCTTTATTTTGATTTTAACATAATTACATTATTTACTGTACTGACTCGCCAACTAGCTGCTCTAGCTTATTTCTAAAGAACGGCAATGCCCATTGAATAATTTGCCCCGTGCCTAGCGCGAGTATCACTGTTCCTACGCCAACCGGTCCACCAAGCAACCAGCCAGCTGTCGCCGCAAAAACCTCCATAATCGTCCTCGCCAAACGCACTGAACCTCCAAACTGCTCCACAATAATCATCATAATCGTATCGCGTGGCCCCGCCCCAACATTCGCTGAAATATATAAAGCACAGCCAACACTCATTACAAAAAATCCTGAGATAAAATAAGAAAGCTCACCTACAAAAGCGGATGTTGATGGCAACAACCAATTAAATAAGTCAATAAAGGAGCCAATTAACAGCATATTCAACCATGTTGCAACTTTCGGTAATCGGCGTAAAAAGATAGATGTACTCACAACAATAATTAGTCCAGTTAAAATAGACCAAGTTCCAATTGTCAAACCAAACTGCTTAAACAAACCAATATGTAATACATCCCAGGGACCCGTTCCAAGAGCATTCCCCTTAATTGTTAAAGAAATACCTAATGACATAACAGCGAGACCGATAAAAAAGAATGTCCACTGCCACGCAAATTTTTTTTGCATATAATTGCCTTCTTTCGTTAATAAAGGCATCCGAAAATCATACAAAACACTGCTTTTCGGATGCTTCGTTTGTGTTTTAATCTATTACACCTTAGCGTAATTGTGTCTGGATTTTCCCAGGCTATTTGCTGGAGTTAACTTAAAACCCTCACGTCCTGTGACATCTGCCAGAGGTTTTAGGGCAACACGATGTTGGTCACTCAGTTGTTAGCTTAGAATGTGAGTTCCTTTGATTCAGCGAGTGATTGGACACCTGCTGAAATCGGTCTACTGCTTGCATGCACCTCGTTACCTATAGAGGTGGTAGACTTCTGTACCTGTCGCCAGGCTAGCGATACAAATTAGATTTGTCGCTATGCTATCAGCACAAAAACATGTGCTCCTATGGTTACTCGTCGCAGTAAACATTGCTGAAAGACGTTAAACCGTTAGCTCTCCATATTTTGCATTCACCACTTTAAGCAAATGCGCTGGTGATAATTTCATTTGCATACCGATTTTTCCTGCGCTAACAATCATAAAATCTAGCTCCTCCGCTGACTGATCAATAAAAGTTGGAAAAAGCTTTTTCATCCCCACTGGCGAGCAACCCCCACGAACATAGCCTGTTAAGCCTAATAGCTCCTTCACCGCAATAAGCTCCACTTTCTTCTCACCCGCTATTTTTGCTGCTGCCTTTAAATCTAGCTCCTTTGCCACTGGAATGACAAATACATAAAACTGTCCTTTTCCGTTCGTTGCAATAAGCGTCTTAAATACCATTTCTATTTCCTGATTTATTTTTTGTGCCACTGATATCCCATCTACTGCGCTATCATCAATTGTATATTCTAGCACTTCATGTGGAATTTTCTGTTGCTCAATCATGCGAATCGCATTTGTTTTGGCTGTTTTCTTTGCCATTTGAAAATCCTCCTATTTTCGCGTACAAAAAAAGCTGTTCTAGCATACATACTAGAACAACTTTTCGATTTACGCAATTCTTGAAAATACCGACTCCGCACCTGCACGATAGCCATTCTTCACCATCTCGATATGACTTTGATATTGTATTTTCGCTTTATTATACGCTCTTTGTACAATTAAATTTTCTAATTCCTTACCGAAAACAGTTGGTGCTGTCACGTCTCGTTCAACTTCATTCATAAAATGCGCAGGCACACGAACAGTTAAATCTTCATCGGCAAATGGAGGCTCCTCTTGTAGCTCCTCCTCAACAGTCGTCCCTGTCTGCACCTGCTGAATTTGTGCTGTTGCGCTCGCTGCCACCCGCAAATCTTGTGGAGATGGCTGAGCTGGTGCTAACGCCGCCTTCCGTACTTGCTCTAATATTTTAATTGTTTCATCATCTGTGCCACT
The DNA here is from genome assembly GCF_038593115.1 of Metasolibacillus sp. FSL H7-0170. NCBI lineage: Bacteria > Bacillati > Bacillota > Bacilli > Caryophanales > Caryophanaceae > Metasolibacillus > Metasolibacillus sp. FSL H7-0170. Next base: position 2,003,824 of record NZ_CP151964.1, read on the forward strand.
TGTAGGTACTTGAATCGATACTTCTCCACCACTCACGTAAAGCTGGTCGTCTGGTCCTTTCGTATACGTATACGAAACTGTTCCAGTCACACTTGCTCCTGCTGCCTTATGTGCTTGTTCATGCGCCTTCACTTCGTCCTCTGTCATTTGTAGCTGGCGCAAATGGGCTTTTGTTTCAGGTGTTTCTATCTTTTCTTGTATTTTGTCTTGTTGGAGATTGCTTGTTTTTGCATCTGCGGCTAGTAAATCCTTCTCCGTTTTACCAGACAATAAATTTTCTAGCGCCACTAGCATCGGATTTTGACTAGCCTTTGCGAACTGCGCTGTTCTTTTATAAGCCTCGCCCATTTCCCTACGCTGCAACGCTTTTTTACGATCCTCAAAATCTAGTAGCCTATTTTGCATCAAGCTTGCTATTTTCATAAATTTCACCTCTTCCCTCTTTATCAATTACGCATCGGCGTAATTGTGTCCAATTTTTTCTAAGCTGTTTAACCTAAAATCGTCACAGCCTGTGACCGCTGCTGAAATCGGTCTACTGCTCGCATTCATCTCGCCATCCGTAGAGGTGAGTGACTTCTGTACCTGTCGACTTGCTATCGGTATAAATATAATTTGTCGCTACGCCTTGCGCACAAAAAACATGTGCTCCTACAGTTACTCGTCCCAGTAAAAATTGCCGAAAGACGTTAAAGCTCCGATTGATGAATCTAACAGTTTGAGGGAAATAAAGCCCTTCACATACCGCTAGCCTCACTTTATTAAGACGATTATATCAGATAACAGCGCTTTCTTTCATTAAATAAAACGATAATTGGTTCGTAAGTAATATTGCTTTAATAAATTTCAAAGTTCATTCTTGAAAATAGCTTTTTGAAACCTAGATTTTCATTATAAAGTGCAACTTCAATTGGGTTTTTTACGGGCAGTAAGACTCCCACTTATCCTCAAGCCGCTCTTCACTTAAGTCTTGAAGTGGGAATCTTACTGCCCGCTAATGCGTGATAAATTTGAAACAAAATTAGGACTATCCAAGTAGCAATACGCATACTTTGGATAGTCCTAGCTTATTTCGTATCAATTACGCCTCGAGTAAGCAACCTAAAATTGTCATGATACGTGCCAACAGTTGACTGACCAGCACCACGCAAGCTGTAGTTGTCCGAAAAGTCCATTTTGTTTTGCCACCGCATTGAAATCAATGTTTTCATCGCTTCCCTTTTACTGAAGGAGTACACTGCTAAAGTCAATGTTCATCCCATTTTAAAAGAGGCGTTCTCTGTTTATCGCGTATTAGCAAATTTGTTTGCGACGAGTAATCGCAGGAGCAGGCTGTAATACCCCCACTTCAAAACAGCAGATAAAAACAAGATGTTTAAGTGGGGAATCAAACAGCCTGTAAAAACTAAGAATGAGGCCAACACGATGTTGGTCACACAAGCGTTTTCGCAGGATGCGAAGATTCTAGCTTGTGTTCCTCTATCACCAATCAGTGGGGGCAAAGCCCCCACTGATTGAAGGTTCACTTTATAGGAATCAACATTTTGTGAAACATCATCGCTCCTGTCCAAAATGCCGGCTATGCTCGGCTTTTTGGACAGCCCCGACTTCTACTAAAAGACATTAAATGATGGCTTATGTTTTAATGCGGAATCTACATTCACGAACTCCGCCAGCTTGAAATCACTTTTTCACATCAAAATCCTTCAATAATGCTGCAAATGCGTTATTTAATGGCTCTGCTTCTTTATCCTGCTGCTTCATATATTTTTGAACAGCACGCTTATCGACTTTGCCTGTGCCTTCCTTTTTGCGGCGCGCTTCAAATGCAGATAGCTTTTCACGATAACCACATTTACATACGAAAATTTGACCCTCTCCCTCACCACGTAACTCAAGTTTCTTCTTGCATTGTGGGCAACGTGCATTTGTCGTACGTGAAACATTTTTACGATGGCCACACTCACGGTCTTGACAGACAAGCATTTTACCCTTTTTACCATTAACCTCAAGCATTGGCTTTCCGCAGTCTGGACATGTTTTTGTTGAAATATTATCATGCTTATATTTTTTATCGCTATTTTTAATATCTGCTACAATTTCCTTCGTATGCTCCTTCATTTCATTAATAAAGACATCCTTTTGTAGCTTGCCTTTAGCAATTAATTCAAGCTTCTGTTCCCACTCGGCAGTTGTCGCGGGTGAACGCAGCTCCTCCGGTGCTAAATCGAGTAACTGACGACCTTTTGAAGTAATAAAAATATCCTTGCCACTGCGCTTTTCAATCATAAATGAGTTAAAAAGCTTTTCGATAATATCCGCACGCGTTGCTACAGTACCAAGCCCACCTGTTGATTTTAATGTATCCGCTAAGCGCTTGTCTTCTTTTTCTAAATATTTTGCTGGGTTTTCCATCGCTGATAAAAGCGTTGCCTCTGTAAAGCGAGCTGGTGGCTTTGTTTGACCAGATGTCCCAGCAATTAAGCGTGTTTTTAAAATATCCCCTTTATCAAGTCGAGGTAAAAGCTGCTCCTTAACATCCTCATGAGCGTCCTCATCTTCAAATCGATTCTCATATACTTCCTTCCAGCCTGAACTAAGCACTGTTTTACCCTTCGCAATAAACTTCTCTCCGGCAATTTCAGCCTGTACCGTTAATTGCTCGTATTCATGGGCTGGCAGTAGCACTGCTAAGAAGCGCTTTACAACTAAATCATAAATTTTACGCTCCTTATCAGAAAACGCCGATAAATTTACATATGCCTCTGTTGGAATAATCGCATGGTGGTCGCTTACTTTGCTATCATCGACAAAGGCCTTCGTCGCTTTAATTGGTTTTGTTGCAAGTCTGTTCGCTATCATGCGATAATCTCCCACTGCACACGCCTTTAAGCGCTCCGGCAATGTAGCCACAATATCCGATGATAAATAGCGTGAATCTGTACGTGGATATGTGAGCACTTTATGTGATTCATAGAGTTTTTGCATAATATTTAATGTTTCCTTCGCAGAGTAGCCATAAAACTTGTTGGCATCACGCTGCAGCTCTGTTAAATCATATAAAGCTGGTGCGAAGGATTTCTTCGCTCTACGCTCAACATTCATAATTTTTGCATCTTGGCGACCAAGCTGCTTAATAATCGTATCGACTTTTTCCTTATTAAAGCTACGGCTATTGCCATTAGCATCCTGCCATGTCAATTTGATTGAATCCGTTTGCGCTTCAATGCCATAATAAGTTTGTGCTTTAAAATTTTTTATTTCATCTTCACGCGCTGCAATCATTGCCAAAGTAGGTGTTTGTACACGCCCACAGTTAAGCTGGGCATTATGCTTTGCTGTTAACGCTCGCGTTGCATTTAAACCTAGATACCAGTCCGCCTCTGAGCGCGCAATTGCCGCGTGATATAAATGCTCATACTGCTTGCCTGGCTTTAAATTGGCAAAGCCCTCTTTAATTGCTTTATCTGTCACAGAGGAAATCCATAAGCGCTTTACTGGCTTATTAATTTTTGCTTTCGCTAATATCCAGCGTGCGACGAGCTCCCCTTCACGTCCAGCATCCGTCGCAATAATAACTTCATTCACATCACTGCGGCTTAACTGTGCCTTGACTGCATTAAATTGCTTACCAGACTGCTTAATAACCGTTAACTTCAAACGCTCTGGTAGCATTGGTAAATCCTCTAAATTCCATGTTTTATATTTCACATCGTAGCTTTCTGGGTCTGCTAATGTTACTAAATGCCCTAAAGCCCATGTCACAATATATTTATCCCCTTCTATAAATCCATTACCCTTTTTATGACACTTCAGCACATTCGCAATATCGCGTGCGACTGAAGGTTTTTCTGCTAACACTACACTTTTTGCCATTTGATTACGCTCCTTTTATTTATGTACAGCTACTATAACATGTTAATTGGGTGCCAGGCACTCACACAATTCTCACACAATTTAAAAAAACTGTCCCAAAAGCCGTGCGTGGTGGGTATTTTGGGTAAAAGCCATTATGTTTAACAAAAACATTTGCTCATATAAATAGCGTGAGTCTCTTTTGAAAGTGTGCTGAACAGTGGCTTTAGCACTCTTTACCTTCAACTAGAAATGAAGCAGTGAAAACCTTTCTTTCAATGCTTTGTCCAAACAAAATAGATTTTACGCACAGCCTGAAAACGATTTCTTTTCGTCTCTCGAAATATAGTTAGCGACTTTCTAGAAAGAATGTGGTACGATACATGTTGTTTTGAATTGATATTACAAAGAAAAGAGGCTTTTTATGGCTAAAAAAAGCAAGGAGCTTGGTCTATTTCAATTAACTTGGCCACTCTTTTTAGAGCTATTTTTATTTATGCTAATGGGGCTTGCAGATACGTTGATGCTTAGTGCAGTTTCTGATGAGGCTGTTGCTGGGGTAGGAGCGGCCAATCAATATATCCAAATTGCCATTTTAATATTAGGTGTCGTTGGTTCAGGCGCATCAATTGTCGTTTCACAATATTTAGGCTCGAAGCGCTTGAAGGAAGCGTCTAAAATTTCAGCATTGTCTGTTTCACTTAATCTTTGTGTCGGCATTGTAATGAGTATTCTCTTCATTTTATTCTCAAATAATATTATGAAGATGATGAATTTACAAGGTAACGTACTGATATTTGCACAAAGTTATCTAGCTATTGTTGGGGGCTTTATTTTCTTACAGGCTTTAATTAATTCGCTCTCAGCTATTATTCGTGTTAATGGCTGGACAAAGCAAACGATGTACGTCTCGCTCGGGATGAATGTTATACACTTAATTTTGAACTATATTTTGATTTTCGGGAAATTCGGTGCACCTGCAATGGGTGTAGAAGGGGCCGCTATTTCCTCAGTGATTAGCCGCGCACTTGCTGTCATCGTATTTTTCTGGCTGCTCTATCAAGCGCTTGAGGTCCGTGTGAAATTACAATATTACTATACTTTCTCTAAAGACTATATTAAGAAGATTTTACAAATCGGTATTCCTTCAGCTTTGGAGCAAGTATTATATCAAACAGCGCAAATCGTCTTTTTATATTATGTTACGTATATAGGAGCAGCCTCTCTTGCTGCACGTCAATACGTCGTCAATATTTCGATGTTTACCTATTTATTTGCCATGGCTATCGGAATGGGAACTGCCATTTTAATAGGTCGTCATGTTGGGGCTGGAGAGCAAAACATCGCCTATAAGCGCGGCTGGTTTAGCGTGAAAACAGCTTTAATATTTACGCTTGTAATGGTTGCGGCCGTCACAATTTTCCGTGAGCAACTTGTTGGACTATTTACTAAAAACCCAGAGATTATAGCAATTGGTTCATCTGTATTACTTTTAAGCATTTTGCTAGAAACAGGGCGGACGATTAATATTACAATTATTAACGCATTGCGTGCTTCAGGCGACGCACGCTTCCCCGTAAAAATTGGCTTTATTTCGATGATTTGCATGAGCCTACCACTTGGCTATTTATTCGTCTTCGTATTGGATATGGGACTTGTCGGCGTCTGGCTAGCAATCTCCGCAGACGAATGGCTACGCGCAATACTTGTACTACTACGTTGGAAAAGCCGTAAATGGGAGCGCTACGCCATCGTCACAGCAAAAGCATAGGTGCCAGGCACCCACACAATTTACACACAATTTAGAAAAGGGCGTCCAAAATGCCGGCGATGCACGACTTTTGGGATGCCCCTCTTAAATTTCTGCCCTATGAAAATTGCTGCTGCAATGAATAGCTTAGTTCCCCAAGCTCTTCAATTTCCTTATCAATTTGTTTCGCTGATTCAGTTTGATTTTCACCGATAGCTCTCAATTTCTCTACTGCACCGAATCCTTTTTCAGTTACAGCTAAAACTTGCTGCATATTTTCCGTTACATCACTCGTATCTTGATGAATGTTTGTCATTCTATTATTCATTTCGAAAATATAGTTAAGCATTTGTTGAATCATGTGATGCATCTTTCCAAAATCTGTAGCGAATGATTCAATATTAGTCGCTGATTGCTGAATAGCTTCTTGTCCGGTGTTTACGTGGGTAACATTGGCTTCGCTTTCTTGACCAATCGTTGTAATAATAGCTTGGATTTCCTCTGCTGCACTTCGACTTTGATCAGATAATTTGCGAATCTCATCCGCCACAACTGCAAATCCTTTGCCATGCTCCCCTGCTCTCGCCGCTTCAATCGATGCATTTAATGAAAGCAAATTGGTTTGGTCAGCAATTGCTTGAATAAGGCTTGTCATGCTTTGTGCCTCGACTGTGGCTTGCTGTAACGATTGCATAGATGAAACGATAATGGAAGTTGCTTGTAAGACATTTTGGTTTTGCCCTTGAATTTTCTCAATCATTTTATAGCTTTCAGTTACTGCTTTTTCTGTTGTCCTTGCCTCTGTCTGAATTTCCTCGAAAGAATCGAATGTTTTTTCAATTGAATGATGAATGCGTCCAAGATTATCATTCATATGTTGGATTGAATCAATTTGCATGGACATTCCTCCTGTCACCTCGTCAAATGACTGCTCCATCGCTATATTAAATTTCAAATTTTGTTCGGATTTATTTGATACATTCTTCGAGGCGGATTGAATGCGCTCGGACAACTGTTCAACCTGCTGCACTAAAAGAAGTAAGCGCTCTTCTTTTATATTTTTCTCTTCCTCCAATTGCTTTGTAATCGCATTTTTCGATAAAATTTGCTTAATCGTCGCATAGCTCGTTACTAATAAAAATATCGCATGTATAGCGAGCATTAAAAAAGGATACTCATCTGTTCCAAACACAAGCTGCGGAATGAACAAATAGCCTGCAATATGCTGTATAGCAAATAGAACAGTCATTAACATCATTAATCGCACTTGCTCATAGTAGGCGATAATTGCCAACACCATAAAAATCGAAAAGTGGAACTCCACGCCACCCCCAGCACTGCTTATAATCGCCATACTGCCAAATGTTTGAACTAATGTATTAATCAACGGCAATAAATGATGCGCTGAATTTTTTACATAAAGTACAATACTCCATGCTAAAAATAAGAAGGGGATAATAAAAAATATATATCTGCCAACGATAATAGCTGTTGTTACTTCAGCAATCGTTCCGTGTGAATTATGTCCTTCAAATAAATGAAAAAACTTCGCTAGTATAAAAACAAGCAAATTGATTCCAGTTGTCAAAATGGCTAGCTGCAGCATTAAATAATTCTTTTTATTTTGCACAAATTCCCTCACCTTTCATTTATCTAAATTTGCAAAAATATATGCAACTACTACTTTTACTTTCAAAAGATAGACAGACAGTATTTTAATATATTAAGCTCAACAAATTCTAAGCAAGGGAAATAACGCAAATAGGCTGTTCGGATACTAGATATTAATCCGTCTCCCAACAGCCTGCTAAGTCTTCAATTATTGCTTTTCATATTACTAAAGAAGATATGCCCGAGCTTTTCAGCATTATTTGATTATCTTCCAATAATTTTGTAAAAAACCCCTATCAGTAGTCTTGCAAATGGCGTAGTAAGAGGAAGCAATATAATAGCATAGATTGTACCCCAGACTAATGTACCCTCAATGTTTATCGTTTCCATCCCACCTCTAACGATAGTCTCACCAAAAATAGCTCCAATTGTTCCGCTGTATAAGGTGACTAAAAATGCACATAGAAGACTTATAAGCCATAGCCTTTTATTTGATAAACCTTTTTTATTTTGGAAATATCCGCCTAATATTGAAAAAGCAATCGCAAAAGGAATTATTACAGAGAAGTACAACCAACTTTCTCCCCAAAAAGAGGTTATCCCGCCAGCCCAAGCTTGTCCTATTAGCATAAATAACAATGCAGTTACAAATGAAAGCACAACACCAAAAATGAGACCTTTTATCCAAGAAAAATTTTTCACTACCTAATCATCCCCCACTGCTTACTTTTACATTATTCTAACAGAATATGTGAAATATCGAGATTACGCTCAGACCACAATCTTTAAGGGTACAGCACTAGAAGAAACATTTCTTTCACAGGATGACCCTACTGCGTTATTTGTCACAGTGCTTCGTATAGCAATTTTCTAAGGATAAGCCTTAACAATATAGAATTCAATGAGCATACTGAAGTTTTGTGCGCTATTTTTCCTTTTCATGTTTAGACCACCTTGAGTAGTAAAGAAAGATGCCTATTTGCAATAGCAAGAGACATAAAAAAATGTTACTGTACCTAATACTGTTTTGAGAATGATTCAAGGGATTCCATATTTGTAAAAATTGCATATCGACCATTTTACTAAAAATAGCGGCGGCTATGGCGTTAGAGATAAAGTTCAACATAGCTAAAAGACCCATCCCAAGTCCAGCTTCTTGTGCCGAAAGGGTTCTAGATATTGCATTGAATAAGGCAATTGTAATAAAGGTGTGACCTAAGTTTCCAAAAATAAGAAATAACGAAATAAATATATGCGACGCTCCAACAAACAAAATTACGAGAAGAAAAAAAGTCACTAACAGGGCTGTACCTATATTAAAAACATAGGCATTTCCTTTTGTATCCGCCAATTTACCACTCTTAAAGCTGAATAAAGCCGTTACAAGTGCAGCAGGTACCATTGTCAAACCAATTAAACCCGGGTCTAAATGATTCACATTAAATAATAACAAGGGGCTGAGAAAGAAAATAGAATAGCCCGTACCATTCGTCAAAAAAGCGATTGCAAGCCCTAAAGTATAACGCTTATTTTTCAAAAGTGTCGGTTGAATGAAGGGGTCTGCCGCCAAATGTATTCTGATGATAAACAAACTAAGCATTACTATACCTATAAGAGCAAACTGCCAAACTTCCTTTGTTATACTCAGCATAACAAGTGCTATGGCAGCAGCGAAAATACCACCTCCTTGCCAGTCGAATCTAGTTCTTTTCTTTTGGTCATCTTCTAAATATTTACGAAAAAAAGGGATTGTGAACAAAAATAAAATTGATATATAAAATAACCATCTCCAACCAAAAACACTTACCGTTAGTGCGGAAACAATCGGCCCCACTACAGAGCCAAGTGCAGTACCTATCGAGGCAATGCCTAAAGCTCTACCGCGTTCTTCCTGACTAAAATAACGAACCGGAATAATCATTGCTATTGCCGGGCTAACAGAGGCGCCTGCTGCTTGGATGAAACGACCAGTCAAGACAAGTGGAAACACCTGTGCGCTTGCGCCAATAATAGAACCAACAGCACATAATATAAAACCAACTGTCACTAGATTTTTTAATTTATAGATATCAGCCAGTTTGCCATATATTACTGTTCCAATAGCAAAAACAAGAATATAAATTGAGGTAATCCAACTTCCCTGTGCTGTAGTCATACGAAACGCTTCGCTTACTTGCGGAATAACAATATTAAAGGCAGTCGCATTCATTACGGAAATAATAAGTGTAAACATTAATGTAATGAGCAGCTTATCCCTATGTCTTTTTAAATGTGTATTCTCCATTGTCATCCCCCTCCCCTAAAGTTGCTAGTATTTTTGATTTATTCTACAATCTTTTATAAATAATAAAAAATACAATTTTACAGATGAACTTATAACATTAAAGTTATTAAGGGGGGCTGAATAAATGGAATTATTACAGCTATATTATTTTCGAAAAGTCGCGCAACTAGAGCATATGACCAAGGCAGCAGAAGAGCTTCATATTGCTCAACCTGCCCTTAGCCAAATGATTGCACGACTTGAAAGTGAATTAGGTGTACAATTATTTGATCGAAAAGGTCGAAAAATACAGCTTAACTCTATTGGGAAACAGTTTCTACAAAGGGTAGATGCCGCTCTTAAAATTTTAGAGGAAGGAAAAAGAGAGGTGGCAGACCGTGCTGGAGTGGGACGGGGAAGTATATACGTTGTCGCTTCACAAATCGACCGATTAACGAAGCCAATGAATCGTTTTCTTTCCCTATATCCTGATATAAATTTTCGCATATCACAAGCTTCTATGGATTCAATGTTACAGCTTATTGATGACCCTGATGTAGACTTCCTTTTTACACCAGCCAAAATACAAAGGATAGATGTTACAGCAATTCCTATATTAAGTGAGGTAATTTATTTAGGTGTCCCGCGTGGTCACAGATTTGCCGAACGAGACAGCATTTCTTTAAAAGAGGTAACAGAGGAAAACTTTATTAACTACAGAAAAGGACATCCACTTGAACAAATGAATAAAATACTTTGTCAAAAAGCTGGATTCACACCCCATGTTGTCTGCGAAGCCGATGATGCTGAATCGATTGCAAGTCTTGTACGTGCAGGGCTTGGCATCGCCTTTGTTGGTTCCTGCAAAATGGATGATGATCTTGTGAAACTAAAAATAACCGACCCAGTTTGCCGCAGAACTTATGAATTGGTTGAATTAAAAGGACGCTATAGAACAGCAGCAGCTCAGGAATTTTGCACTTTTCTTATTGAGTATTTTTCAAAATCTATTGAAGCATAGAGCATTTTTAGTACATTTCAAAAAGAGTTATAAGAAAAGTCCATTTTGTTTTGACACTGCATTGAAATCAATGCTTTCATCGCTTCCCTTTTATTGAAGGATAACACTGCTAAAGCCAATGTTCACCCCATTTTTAAAAGAGGCGTTCTCTGTTTATCCCGTATTAACAAATTTGTTTGCGACGAGTAACCGCAGGAGCAGGCTGTAATACCCCCACTTCAAAACAGCAGATAAAAACAAGATGTTTAAGTGGGGGGATCAAACAGCCTGTAAAAACTAAGAATGAGGCCAACACGATGTTGGTCACACAAGCGTTTTCGCAGGATGCGAAGATCCTAGCTTGTGTTCCTCTATCACCAATCAGTGGGGATAAGACCCCCCACTGATTGAAGGTTCACTTTATCCCGTATTAACAGGCTGTAAGACCCCCATCTCAAAACAGCAGGTGAAATCAAAATGTTTAAGAGGGGGTCAAACAGTCTGTAAAAACCCGAATGGTGAAACTACCAATCAGTGGGGATAAGACCCCCACTGATTGAAGGTTCACTTTATATGAATCAACATTTTGCGAAACATCATCGCTCCTGTCCAAAATGCCGGCTATGCACGGCTTTTTGGACAGCTCCTTTGCATTTTGAGTAGCTTGAATAACCACCATTTATTTTGTTTGTCCCAAAATCTCTAAATAGCGCTTTTCACGCTTATCGAAAGTGACTAATGAAGAAACACCTGCGCTTTTCAATTGCTGTGCATTGTCAAATGTGTACTTCCCTAAATCATCTGGAAAATGCGAATCGGATGAAACAGTAAACTCAACACCGTGCGCTAATAACACTTGTAAAAACTGTGGACCTGGGCACATTTCTTTTACGGGATAGCGATAATACAAGCCTGCATTAATTTCTGTCGCCGTTTTTGTCGTCACAAGTGCCTTAGCAATCCGCTCATATGCCGCACCTAAAAATGCCTCGTCCTGCACCTTATAATTAAACACTTTAAAATTATCTAAATGTGCAACGAAATCGAATAGCTTGGACTTAATCATACTTTCAACCGTCGTAAAAAAACGCTCATAATAACACTGTAATGTCACATCATCCATGCCCTCAAAAACATACGCTGTCTGTGGATTATCGAAGCCCCAACCATCCACAAAATGGACCGAACCAATGACAAAATCCCATGGATATCCTTGTAACAGCCCAGCCAACTCCTCTTCGCCGCCAATAAAATAATCAGCCTCGATGCCTAGCTTTAGCTCTACACCTTGTTCACGCCATTTTGTTTTGGCATGCTGAATTGCTACTACAAATGGCTCTATATTTTCCGTCATAACTCGCTCTAACCAATAACGCTGCAATCCACCATATTCATGCTGCTCATCTAATACCATATGGCGCTCAAAATAAGCACGGGTTTCTTTAAAGCGATATAAATGGTCTACAATGCCAACCTCACGCAAGCCTAATTGCTTTGCTTGCTGTAAATATAAATCGAGCCATTCCTCACTATAGCACCCCTTTTGTAATCGCTCGGATAATACTTGCACTTGGCGCTCTATCGTTTGACGATATCCTCTACCCTCCCCACAAGTCTGTAGTGCTTGTGCAGTACGCTCTAACCAGCGAAACGAGTAGGGCCCCTCCTCCAAATGTACATGATAATCAATCATCCGAATTTCCCTCCATGACATAACGTCCAAATTTCCTCATATGCTTGCCACATTGTTGGACAAGCTTGATCACATATCACCTCTGCACACGCGTCCAACTGACAAATTTGATAAAAGGATTTGCTATTTAGCTTCGTAGCATCTGCTAATATATAGCTTTTTTTACTTTGCTCTAGCATCTTTTTAGAAACTAACGACTCATCTAAATCATAGTCATAAACGATTCCATCACTAATTCCTCCACAAGATAAAAAGGCTTTATCAAAATTCATCTTGCTTAGCATCTCAATAGTCATCGCACCTACTAATGATGATTGCGCCGGATTTGTCATCCCACCAAGCACAATCACCTTCCCTGTCATACGACGTTCTTCAATTGCTAAATTAAATTGGACAGCCGCTGCTATAGAATTTGTCACAACCGTTAAATCATCAACTGCAAGCAAGAAATCTGCAATATGAACAGTCGTTGTGCCTGTATCGACAACAATCGTATCGCCATTCTGAATACGACTAGCTGCCGTACGTGCAATTAGGCGCTTTGCCTCCATTTGCATTTGCAGCTTGCGTAAAAAAGCAGGCTCGTTCCTGACATTCGTATATTTAACAGCGCCTCCATGCACTCTCGTTAATAATTTTTGCTGCTCTAATTCATCAAAATCTCTGCGGATGGTTTCAGGAGCTACTTGCAACGCCTCTGCAATATTAGCAACGATAATTTTCCCTTCTACCTCTAGCTGTTTCACAATATATTCAAGGCGTTCAATTTTTGCGTACGTCATGATAATGCAACCACGTCTTCCTTTGCAACATAGCAAGTATATTTTTGTCCAATCGTTATTTTATGCTCACGCTGATGTAGCTGCTCCATTAAAAACGCGCCTTCACCTTCAAATGTTGTACGAATCACATTCCCACTCATTAATGAGTGCTGCGCTATACCTGTAATCCCTATCTCTCCGTTTTTCTGTTCAAGGTGAATGGCCTCTGGACGAATCGCAAACTTCTCACCTGTCACAGGCAATGCTGTACCGACCATTTTTTCTAATGCTTGGCGCGTAAAAACATTATAATGTCCGATGAAATTCGCTACGAATTCACTTTTTGGCCTTGTATAAATCTCCGTTGGTGTACCGCTCTGTGCAATCCGCCCATTATTCATCACAAAAATACGGTCTGAAATCGCCATCGCCTCTTCTTGGTCATGCGTAACTAAAATCATCGTCATCTCAAGCTGCTGTTGAATATGGCGCAAGTCCACCTGAAGCTTTTTGCGAATTTGTGCATCAAGTGCACTTAATGGCTCATCTAGCAGCAGCACTTTGGGACGGACAATTAGCGCACGTGCCAAGGCGACGCGCTGCTGTTGTCCCCCAGACAATTCTTTCGGATAAGAACTGGCTTTTTCCGTTAATCGAACAATTGCTAACATCTCCTGTACACGATTATCAATTTCCGCTGGAGCAATCTTTTGCATACGTAAACCAAATGCCACATTTTCATAGACTGTCATATTTGGAAATAGCGCATAGGATTGGAACACCATACCGACCTGTCTTTTCTTAGGCTCCACACCCATCATATTTTTTCCATCAATTTCAATAGCACCTGCTGAGGCATCTGTTAAACCTGCCAATATGCGCAAAATTGTACTTTTTCCACAGCCACTGGGCCCTAATAATGTAATAAACTCACCCTTGTTAATTTGCATATCAATTTCTGTTAAAACAGTTATTTCTCCAAATTTCTTATGCAGTTTTTCAATCGTTATATAACTCATACATTTGCAGCACCTTTCGTCTTTTTCGTTACTTTCGCAATGATGAACGTTAATACGCCCATTAGCACGATATAAACAAATACAACCGCACTTGCAATATGTCCGCTTGTGCTAAGCTTTTTCATTAAGTAAATTTGTACTGTTTCAAAGCGAGAGCCGACAACAAGATTAATTAATACAAATTCGCCAAACAATACGGAAAACGATAATAAAGCACCTGCAAATAAGCCCGGATAAACAGCAGGTAGCAAAATTTTTGTAAATGCCTGTATTTTAGAAGCGCCGAGTAACTGCGCGGCATCCAACAATTGGCGTGCATCAATATTACGTAAGCTATTGCGCGTACCTTGGTAAATATATGGCAATATACTAATCACATAAGCCCCTAGCACAACTAAAATCATCGATATGCCAAACTTACTGTAAACGCGAATCAACCCGACTGCTAAAATGATACCCGGAAATGAATACACCATTACAACAGCGGCTTGAATCCATTTTTCGTATTTTGGAAAATAGAGCACAATGACAAAAATAGCTGGTACAATTACTAACAGTGCAATAATAACAGCACCGCCTGAAAGTAGCACAGAGCGTCCAAATGCCTGAATAAAGGCTGGGTCTTGGAATAAGGTCTTAATCCACTTCAACGTCAGCCCTTCTGGTAACACTGTTTTATTCCATTTATCCGCAAACGCATAAAGCATCGTCGCCGCAACTGGTAAAACAATATATAAAGCGAACAGAAGGAAAAATAAATCCGCAAAGCTACGTTTTTTCATTATAGTTTCCTCCTCGTTTTCGCAATACTCCACTCACTTAACAGCATCGCCAATACCATTGCCACTGCAAGCAACACTGCAATAGCACTTGCTAATTCCGGCTGAGCGAAAATATCCCCTTTAATTAATGCACCAATGCGAATGGCTACTAGGTTATAGCTACTATTCGTCAATGCATAGGCAGAAGCATACGCCCCCATCGCATTCGCAAAAAGCACACTAAATGTCCCAACAACTCCCGGTAATATAACTGGAAGCCCAATTTTCAGCCAAAATTGAAAAGGCGAAGCACCAAGCAGTGCCGCAGCTTCTTTCCATTGCTGCTGTATCCCATCATAAATCGGATATAGCAGCATTAACGCTAATGGCATCTGGAAATAAATATAAATAAGCAATAATCCAGCCCAGCTATATAGCGAAAAAGATGATAAAATGCCAATTCCCCATTTATCAAACAACAGCGTAAACAATCCACTATTCCCAAGTAACACGATAAAGGCAAAGGCGAGCGGAATACCTGAAAAATTTGATGTTAAATTCGTTAAAATCAAAATCCGCTCACGCATACGCTCCGAAAAATTCATAATGGCATACACAGCAAACAGCGTCACAACTAATGCAATTACAGCCGACACAACAGATAGCGTAATACTATTTTTAAAGCCCTGTAAAATATAGCTATTCGATAAAATCGTTTCATACTGCTGCAATGTAAACGAACCATTATTTTGAAAGCTCGTAATAAGCATATAAAGCAGCGGTATTAAGAAAAACAAAAATACTAGCACTAAAAAAGGAGACAGCCATAGAAAGGCTTGGCGTTTCGAAATCAAAACCATTCCCTCTTTCTTTTGTATGTATAGGATGGGGCGTCCCGAAAGCAGTACTTTGCCTGCTTTCAGAACGTTTTATGAAAATGAATTCCTTTGTAAACTATCTTTAAAGGAGAGTAACGCTGCATTCGCTTGAATTGAAAATTAAAACAATAAATCTAGCGGCTTTCCTTTTATTAAAGTTAAGGCACCCTTTTCGCCGCCCAAAGGCGCAAATTTACCAAAACTAGCTTAAATTTATGATTTATTCTACGTTCTCCAATCTTAAGCCCTCAAACCATCCAACAATAATGGCGGCATGCTTTCCGCTGGCTCAATACCAAGCAAGTGACAGCAAAGCGGCGCTACTTGCAATTGTGACACGATACTATCCCGAATACCTGGCTTGACCGCATTTGAAATAACAAACATCGGTACATGTCGGTCTTCATCCGCTGTCCCACCATGATTACCATCACTCGTCATACCGTGATCCGCAGTAACAACCACCTCGTAGCCTTGCGTTAAACATTTAGGAATAAACAATGATAATAAATTATCAGTTGCTAGCACACGATTACGATACTGACTTGATTCTGCTGTATATTTATGCCCATCATCATCCACATTCATTGGATGAATATATAAGAAGTCAGGCTGTTTATGATCAAGCAGCCATGCCGCATCCGCAAATAAATGGCTATCTGGGTAATGATCCTCAAAATAAAACAGACCGTTATTAATCGGGAGCTCTTTATCTAGCTGGATACGGTCCTCCATATGAACAAACGGCGCTCGATTATACAGCTCACTCACCCAATAATACGCAGCAGCAGCTGTTGTTAAGCCATTTGCTTGCGCTACATGGAATAAGCTTGTCTGTGTTGATAAACGCACAATCATATTGCTCACTACCCCGTGCACAAGCGGTGGTGTAGCGGTTAAAATCGTTTCGTACAAAGGTCTTGATAATGCGGGCACTTCCGAACAAACTTTATAGCGCGCAGCCATCTTTTGTTCAACTAAATGATGCATAAAACCCATATGTGAACAAGCCGTATCAAAGCGCAGTGCGTCAACAACAATCAAAACGACTTTGTTATTTTGCATGAATTAACACCTGTTCTTGATATAATTGGGGAATTTGCTTCGTTGTCTCTTCCCATTGCTTTTGATCCTTTATTGTTTTAGTATTTTTATACATTTCAGCTGGTAATAATAATGCTTTTACTTCATCTGATAGTTTTACATTTTCACGAATCGGACGTGCATAGCCCTTTGCTAAATTTTCTTGTCCCGCATCCGATAAAATATATTCACGCGCAAGCATCGCAGCATGTGGATTTTTCGCATATTTATTAATAACCGTTGCATAACCAGATGTTACAGAAGACTCAGCTGGAATTACTATATCAAAGCGGCTTTCATCGATTTGGCTACGATAGCCTAGTGCATTGAAATCCCAAACAATCGCCACTTCGATTTCCCCCTTTTCTAAAGTTGCCACGTTTGGATCGCCACCTTGCAAACGATCCTCCTTCGCTAGCTCAGCAAAGAAATCAATACCTGGCTGAATATTTGATTCATCACCACCAAAAGCCATCGCTGCCGCTAAAATAGCAAAATGCGCTTGGTTCGCCGTTAATGCATCGCCAATACTTACTTTATAATCGCTATTCTTTAAATCTTCCCATGATTTAGGTGGGTTTTTAACATTGTTTTTATCTGTAATGAATGAAATTGTTCCCGTATACCCTACAATCCAGTGCCCCTCATCATCTTTTGCCCACCCCGGAATCTCATCCCAGTAAGATGTTTTGTATGGTAATGTTAAGCCCTTCTCTTTTGCAATCGGTCCGAAAGCAATACCTACATCTCCTATATCAGCTGTAGCATCATCCTTCTCAGCCTCAAACTTCGCTAACTCCTCTGCGCTCGACATATCTGTATCTGTATGCTTAATACCGTACTCAGTACCTAGCTCTTCCCATGTTTCCACCCAGTTTGCCCAAGTATCTGGCATCCCTACAGAATGAACCTCGCCTTCCTCTTTCGCCTTGTTAACAACTTCCTCTAGCGATAAATTACTATCCACTTCTTTATTTGCAGAAGATGAACCATCAGAACAAGCTGCTAACATCGCAATTGCTAAAGCCCCAACCAAGCCTTTTTTCCACCATTTTTGAATCGTCATCGAATTGGACCCTCCATTTGTTTCCCTTTATTTTTATTTGCTTACAATTGATATAGTACGAAACAAACATTAAGCAAGTATGGACGAACTAAAAAGGTTATGTAAAAAGTGTAAAGGGGGGGTAAAGGGTTGAGGATACTATTTGATATTTCAAGAAATAACTTAATAGCCTGATTTAGAAGGGTATTTGCTTATTAGAAGTAATTCTACTAAAATAGGTACAAACTATCATCAATTTATACATATATTGAAAGTTAGGGTGTTGTAAATGAAGAAAACAATTCATGTAGTAGGAGCTATTATTGAAAATGAGCAGAAGGAGATTTTTTGTGCTTTACGCAGCAAACAAATGTCATTGCCTAACCTTTGGGAATTTCCGGGTGGAAAAATAGAAAAAAATGAAACACCTGAAGCAGCACTCCATAGGGAAATATTAGAGGAATTTAACTGCGAAATTATTGTAAAAGAAAAAGTAGAAGATACTACTTATGAATATGAAACATTTATTGTCCGCCTCGAAACATATATGGCGCAAATTGTTAAAGGTCATCCTCAAATTACTGAGCACGCTGACGCTAAATGGGTTAAGCGTGAAGATTTATATTTACTTGAATTTGCCCCGGCAGATATACCAGCAGTAGAGAAATTGGTATCCCAAACTAACTGTTAAAGGGTGATGTTAATGATGGAGCTACTTATAAAGAAGATGCAAAACTCCTTGCACAATGGATTTATTGATAAAAATATTCCTGTATCTAATCAATTCAAACCAAAGTTATTAATAAATAAACGTCATGAAAACGTCCTTGCAACTATCTCACAAGAGTTAAAATCCTGTAATTCTTTTATTTTTTCAGTCGCCTTTATTACAGAGGGTGGTTTAGCAACATTGAAATCTATCCTACAAGATATTCAGAAAAAAGGGATTAAAGGACGAATTTTGACATCTACTTTTTTAAACTTTAATCAACCTAAGATGTTTAAAGAACTATTAAAGCTTGAAAATGTGGAAGTTCGATTATCCGATATTAAAGGATTTCACTCAAAAGGCTATATATTTGAACATACTAATTATTACTCCTTAATAGTCGGAAGCTCCAATTTAACTGATAGTGCTTTAAAAACAAATTTTGAGTGGAATATTTTCTTAACTTCTCTCGAAAATGGCGAGGTTATTCACCATTTTAAAAATCAGTTTGAGGACGCATGGGAAGCATCCGTTTCACTATCGAAGGAATGGATTATTCAATATGAAGAAATCTATAAAAATGAATATGAAAATTCAAACATAAAATCTTCAAATATAATCGAATTAGAATCTACATATTCTACTAATTCATTACAAAAGGCTCTATTAATTCAACCAAACAAAATGCAATCTGTCGCTCTTGAGCAATTAAAAAGTTTACGAGCAACAGGGGCACAAAAAGGATTAATAATTTCAGCTACTGGTACAGGAAAAACATATTTATCAGCTTTAGATGTGCGAAATTTTGCACCTAAGCGAATGTTGTTTGTTGTTCATCGTGAACAAATTTTAAATAAAGCAATGGAAGATTATAAAAAAATACTTGGTGGAAACGATGAAGATTATGGTATTTTATCTGGAAATTCAAAAGATATAAACGCTCGTTATTTGTTTGCCACAGTCTTTACTCTTTCTAAAAACACTTATTTAAACACATTTTCTCCTGAGCATTTTGATTATATTCTAATTGATGAGGTACATAGAGCTGGTGCAGATTCATATTTGAAAATAATAGAATATTTTAATCCAAGATTTTTACTAGGTATGACCGCCACGCCTGAGCGAACAGATAACTTTAATATCTATTCTTTATTTGATTATAATATCGCATATGAAATCCGACTACAGGCCGCACTTGAAGAAGATATGCTTTGTCCATTCCATTATTTCGGCGTAACAGATTATGAATATGATGGAGAAATTATCGATGATACGACATCATTAAGTCGTCTCATCGCTCCAGAAAGAGTACAGCATATTATCGAGAAAATAAATTACTATGGATATTCAGGTGAAAAGCTGCGCGGTCTTATTTTTTGTAGCTCCAAAGAGGAAGCTAGAGAGCTTTCCTATCTTTTAAATCGAGAGGGATTAAAAACACTTCCCCTCACAGGTGACCATACGCAATCAGAAAGAGAAGCAGCGGTTAAGCTTTTAGAGAAAGGAAAACTTGAATATATATTAACCATTGACATTTTTAATGAAGGAATTGACATTCCATTTATTAATCAAATTGTTATGCTACGTCAAACACAATCAAGCATTATTTTTATTCAACAGTTAGGTAGAGGCTTACGCAAGCATAATGATAAAGAGTATTTAACAGTTATAGACTTTATCGGTAACTATAAAAATAATTATCTCATTCCAATTGCATTGTCAGGTGACAATTCAATGAACAAGGATAATATTCGTCGCAAAACAGTTAATACAGATTATATTCAAGGTGTATCAACCGTTAATTTTGAAGAAGTTGCTAAAAAACGTATTTATGAAGCCATTAATAACACAAATTTATCAACTTTAAAAATTCTTCGTGATGCATATAATGAATTAAAAAACCGCATTAATCGTGTACCGATGCTTTACGATTTTATTGAACATAATTCTATAGACCCTGAAGTAATAATTCATTATGCTGGTAGTTACTACAATTTTTTATTAAAAATAAAGGAAGAGGTACAACCACTCTCTGAGTATGCTAATGCTGTTTTAACAATGATTTCGTCTGAATTTCTTAATGGAAAAAGAGTTCATGAATTACTACTACTAGAATTATTGTTGCAAAAAAGTGTTGTTACAAAAAAAGAATATATAGAAACATTAAAGCATCATGGCACATATATAAATAGCGAAACAATTACGTCTGTTGAAAATATGCTAACATTACAATTCCATACGAAAAATGACAAAAAAAAGTTTGGTTCAAATCCGTTAATTATAATTCAAGACGCAACATATAGCTTCAATGAGGAAATCCAAAACTATATGCAAAATGAACTTTTCAAAATATTTATTGGAGATATTTTAAAATGTGCTTTGTATAATAATCAAAAATATAATATCGAAAAGCCCTTCACGTTATATGCAAAATACTCACGTCGTGACGTATGCCGTCTTTTAAATTGGAGTACGGATTCATCGTCAACTATTTATGGTTATCGCACAAAACATAATACAACACCACTTTTTGTAACCTATCATAAAAAAGATGATGTCATTTCCAGCCAAGCATATGGTGATGAATTTTTATCACCTGACGTCTTTAAATGGTATAGCC
Source organism: Metasolibacillus sp. FSL H7-0170 (assembly GCF_038593115.1). Classification (NCBI taxonomy): domain Bacteria; kingdom Bacillati; phylum Bacillota; class Bacilli; order Caryophanales; family Caryophanaceae; genus Metasolibacillus; species Metasolibacillus sp. FSL H7-0170. The sequence continues at coordinate 2,024,872 of NZ_CP151964.1, forward strand.
GAAGCCGCTTAAACTTAAATTCAAGTGAAGTTCAAACAATTTTATCTTCCGACAAAATAAACTCATCAATTTACTTATTTGTAAAAAAGGATGATGGTGAAGGAAGTGACTTTTACTATTTAGGTCAGCTTAAAGTTATTGATGGTAGTGCACAAAATGGAACGATGCCTGATGGTAAATCTGTAGTAACAATGAATTTTTTATTAGAGCAACCCGTTCAATACGATATCTATCATTATTTAGTAGAAGAATGAACGAGTTAAACTAACTTTCATTTCTTAAAGAATGCAATGTAACACCAAACTAAAGCACAAAAGCAACAATCAGTACATCAAAGCCTGCTCTTCACACACCGCATAAATAAAAGCACCAGAAACACAAGTTTCCACTTGGATTTCTGGTGCTTTATTTTAATTTATACATCACTTGGATGTGTTTGTTTATATAGCAGTTCTAGTCGTTTGGATAGCTTGCTGTAGGCAGTTTTCCAGGCTTTTCGTTTCTGTTCATCGCCATTTGCTGGTACATATAGTGCATGTACATCTGCAACCTTTTTCAAGTCACTTTCTGCTTCTGTTAGCTTTTTGTAGTTTTTGATTGTTTTTTTGTCGCTGGCGTTTAAGCTATCGTAAATTGTGCGTAGCTCTTTTACTTTAGTCTCTAGATTGGCGATGTATTCGCCTTTGATAAGTAGCCCATCAATTGATTCGATTAATGTAACTACGACCTCGGAGGATTGGAGCTCTTTTTCCTTGGTAATGATTGCTTGTCGAATTGCTGGACTCACTAGACTTGCTTGCTTCGTTGTGAGCTTTGAAAAAGCTTTAATGACAGTGCTCGGATTCGAAGCAAATGATTTTTCGTATTGTGCTATAAATGTTGTTGCTTTTTTAGCATCCGATACAGCTGCTTTTAAAATAGGATAGTTGGTTACTGTTTTTTTATCAGCAGCACTTAATTTATTGTATTGTGTCGATAATTCATTGATTTTTTCAACTGATATGATATACATATCGTTTACTATTATTGCGGCAATGTCATTATTTAATTGCGCCAAGTTTGGTGCATTTTTATCAACTAAGCGATTTGCTAATAGGTCCTCATATTGCTGCTTTGCTAAATATTGTTGGTTAGCAGGGAGCTTGTCATATGCTTTTTGAACTGACTCGATTTTTTTAGACTGCTTTTTCACGTCAGTTTCTTCTCTTGCAGCCTGCACCTTTTTGTGGAATGATTTGGCACCAGAAAGGTCCTTGCTAGCAGCCGTTAAAATAGAATAGTTTGTCACATACTTACGCGCACTTGAGGATAAGTTTTTATAAATCGTTGATGCTGAATTCACCGCATCTTCAAATGTTGCAAATGTGTAATTTTTAATATTTGCAAGCTTATCAATATCAGAAACGAGCTTGTCAGCTGCAGCCTTATCGGTAGGCTCTTGTTTACCTGGGTCAACAGATGCTGTTGGAGCATTTTTCAAAAATTCATCGGCATTATATACAAGTGATTGCTGTAAGCTTGTTAATTTATTATATGCCTTTAATGCGCTCGTATAAGTCGATTGGAGCTTATTACTCGCCACACCTTTTGTTTCTGAAAGCTTTTGGTAGGCATCAATGCTTTGAATCACTTTCAGTGCTGTTTTCAAATCCTTTTGCAGCGTTACTAGCTGACTGTATCCGATAATTTGTGTAGTTGAATTTTTCGTTAATCCTTTATATTCAGCAACAAGGCGGTCAACATTGTTAACATGGCTTTGCCACGAAGTGCTTGAAGGATTTATTAGATAACGGCTACCAAGGTTTCCTACATAGTCTGCAATTTCACTATTTAATTGTGCAATTTGCTGCTCCTCCGCGCTTTCTGCATGCCATAATAAAGCCATCCATTCGTCTGTTACTAACTGTGCTTGCCTATATGTTAGCTTCTCATAGGCTGTGCGAATTGATTTTGCAGTCGTTACTTGCTTATTTGGCGTATCCTTTAATGATAATTTATCGAATGACTTTATAAATTGCTGCACTTTTTTAATATCCTGCTTTGCGTCTTGTAAAATGGCTTGGTTACGCACAGCAGCCTGTGCGTTTTGTGATAATGCAGCAATATCTTTATCAAGGGTATCAATCATCGCTTGCAAGCTCATAACATCTGCCGCATTGTACTTTACGTAAGATGCTTCGTATACTAATAAGGCTTGGATTGCTTCATTAATTTTTCTTACTTCTTTAAATTCCTCGTTCGTACGGTTATCGAGTAAGTTTTTAATATCTGTATATAGAGCTTCTTGTGGATCAAGGCTTCGCTGTAATAAATCTAACTTATTGTAAGCTTCCTCAATATCTTGTATATATTTCGCCTTGTCTTTTTCTTCAATTTCATCTACTTTATTTACTTTTTCATATAGCTTCTCAATCGTCTCTACATCTGCTAATGCGCGTTTTAGCGCCGAATAGTTTGTTATATTCTCTTTTGCGGCTGCTGATAACGCTTGATATTTACTCTCTAAAGAAGTTACATCCGCTTTGAATGATGAGAGTGATGTAAAATTATATTTATAATCATTAACAAAAATCTCTTGGATTTCAGCAATCATTGAATCTACGGATTCATTGGAAATCGTTAGTGTGTTTGAAATATCAGACTCGATAACAGCGCTTCCTACCTTCGCCTTTACCCTCACGATAAGATGCTGTACATCTTTATCAAGTGCATCTTTTGCAATTGTATAGGTGCTGTTTGTTGCGCCATCAATAATCGTAAATGATTCTCCGACCTTGTAAAACCATTGATAGCTGTATGTAATTTGCCCACTTTCAAGCTTTGCTCCCATAGCATCTGTTACACTTGCCCCTGAAGCTTTTATCGTTTCGCCCGGTACAGCGTAATCATTTAGCCTCGGTGCTGTAATCTCTAGCTGCAGCTCATTAATTTTGACAGACTCGCTTTTATATTTAATTCCCTCTGTTGTCGTCGCCTCTACAAAAATAGAGCGTCCAGCCGCCTCTACTGGTACTTTTAGTGCCGCTGTTGTGGCACCGATTATCGGCTTATATGTAGAGCCGCTTGAATTTTCACCAACCACACTTTCTGCATAATACCATTGGTAGCCCTTAACAATCGATTTGGCAGGTAGGTTTTCAATTGTCGCCTTCAATGTTGCATTAACAATTTTATCTCCTGTAAGCGATACAGTTTGTATTTCTTCACCATATGCAATAGTAGGTGCTATCATCACGATAGGCACTGCCCCCAAAGTAAAAAATAGTTTTTTATTCATTTTCCAACCTCCTCTACTTCATCATCTATATCGGGTAAATTCCTTTGCACTTTAATATTTTTCTAAAAAATAGGAATTTGAACACTCTTCACAACCTGCTTGATTGTCCCATAGCTTGGCGTTAATCCCCCCGCATTAATAGCGGAAACTAACTCTAATCGATTCGCCCCATAGACCTCAGTAATTTTTGCATCCTCTTCATTTAATACAATTGCTTCAATTTTACTCATTATTCCCCCCTTTTCATCACTTTAGCGTAGTTGCTATGTGAAAACAGAATTTGAAGGGGACGTTAAAATAGTAAGAGGGTTCTTGAAGAACAGCAAAAACACTGAATTTGCAGCTTTTTTTTGAATTTAAAATAAGCGTAAAGTGTATTTTTGACTGATGAGGAAAGCTTGGCTTTTGAGATAGCTTCAAAAGTAGTAACTATAGCATCGTTCAACACAATCATTCCATCCTCCCCTTTCTTAATCGGTTGTAAAATCCTAAAATACAGCTTTTTATATGCTAATTTTCAACACAAAAAAGGCGTCCAAAAGCTATTTTGGGACGCTTTTTTTGTAATCTCGTATTGTACAAATTGGTTTTAGTGAATATTTAGTCTGTAAACGAAGGAGTTGTCCGAAAAGTCCATTTTGTTTTGACATCACATTGAAATCAATGTATTCATCGCTTCACTTTTACTGAAGGAGTACACTGCTAAAGCCAATGTTCATCACAATTTTAAAAGAGGAATTTTCTGTTTATATGAATCAATATTTTATGAAACATCATCGCTACTGTCCAAAATGCCGGCTATGCATGGCTTTTTGGACAGCCTCCTTTATTGCTTAATTATGGTGTATCTACCGGCTCCTTGCATAAGCCTTTGCTCATTTCACAATATTGAACGAAAACGCGTGCAAGCTCTCGAAGGCGATTGTGCACATCGTTATCAATAATATTATTGTCTGCATCAAAATGGTCTGCGTGTGTATAAACATAGTTCGGTGTCACTAGACATCGGAAATAATCTAAAATTGGCTTGAGTTGATTTTCGATTACTAAATGATGCTGATATGTGCCACCGTTAGCAATCATTGCGACTGGCTTGTAGCGCATTGCTTTTGGACTAATCATATCAAAAGCATTTTTCAATACGCCCGGGATAGATGCTTGGAAAATTGGAGATGCGATAACATAGCCATCTGCTTCCTCAAATTTCTTAATCATCATTTGCATATCCTCATTTAGAGGGCTACCATCTAAAATTTGGTGCTTTAAGTCTGAGAAATACAACAGCTCTAGCTTTAAGTCTTTGTTATATTCCTGAATATATTTTTCAACTTGTTGCAGAACGGCGCCTGTTTTGCGACCAAAGACTGTACCGTCAACGAGTAAAATTTTCATTTTCCAACCTCCGCTATTCCTTGTTAACAAATCGGTATTTACTACGTCACCTATTGTAGCAGATGCAAACGTTGTCGAACAGGGTACTGATTTGGAAAAACATAATTTCAGTCTTTTGGCGTATCCTGCTTCACCTTGTATTTTTCCATTTTAGATTTGTCGAATGTAAGCTCCTCATTTAATGGTTCTAGCTCATTCGATTTAAGCTTGTCCCAATTGAACACATCCTCACGCTTTATTTCTAGTTCCTTCTCTGGTTCAGGCATCACCATTTGTGCAAGCTCATTTGATGGGTAGATTGCTACTTTCAATTTTTTGCCCTGTAGTGCAATAACCATCATGGCAAGTGCTACCTGCTTTGCCGCAATAGAGCGATACTTCTTTAGAGGACCTATTAATATTGGATTTAGCACTGCTAATGCAGCTTCCCCTATTTTTTCACCTAGGCGAAACTCCGAGCGATTGCCTACTAACAGTGATGGACGGATAATTGAAAGTTGAGGTAACTCAATCTCAATCAGCTCTTTTTCCATTTTGCCCTTCACTCGATTATAGTATGCAAAGGATTTTTCATTCGCGCCCATTGCTGATATGACAAGCATATGTTGGATGCCACGATTTTTTGCAAGTGCTGCAATTTGTACAGGGTATTCAACATCAATCTTCTCAAATACTTCACGCGAGCCAGCTTTTTTTATCGTTGTGCCTAAGCAGCAAAAGATTTCATGCGCAAATTCCATATCACTTTCCGCAAGCTCTTCAAATGCGCGTACTTTCACAACTAATTTGGGGTGCGAGTAGTTTAACGCTCTACGCGCAATAACTGTCACCGCTACATATTCATCACTTTCACATAATTGTTTTACAAGCTCTGAGCCGACTAGTCCTGTCGCACCTACAACGATAGCTGAGCGCATCCCCATAAGTTCTCCCCCTCTTTTTCTCCTATTCTTTTAATTTTCACACATACTTCAGGAAATTTCACCATATTTTATGTAGAAACGAGAAAGGATGGATAAGCTATGCAAAATGAACAACAAAAAAACATCGCCTTCATTTTAGAATATAGTGAGTGGAAAGGCTATTACCCATTTGAACGAGTAGCTATTATGCATGACTTGCTAGCAGCAGAGCATATTTCGATTTTTCTAAAGGGCAATGAAAGTCATCTTTTAGAGCTGTTAAATAGCTCCCCTACCATTTTTAAAAATTATAATGAGCTTGCAAATAAACTAGCACAGCAGCATTTTGATTTAATTATTTATGATGGCAATGATTCTACTGTAGAGCAGGTGCAGTTGCTCAAAGCTCATTGCCATACGCTTGTGCATTTTGATGATCGTGGCGAAGGAGCAGAGCTTGCTGACTGCCATATCGTTGCGTTGCGCGAGGAAACACAGGAGATGATTCCAGCCAATATGCTAGTTGGCAACTTTGCCTTTGCGACACCGAGTGAGCTATTACAAATCTCCTTTGAGGACAAGCTAAAAAATGACTTACCACATATCGTCATTGCATTTGAGGATGGCGATGAGAACAATTTGACTTATCGCACACTACGCCATTTAACACAGCTACACATTCCACTAAAAATTTCTGTCGCTATCGATGAAAACTACCGTCATTCCGTAGAAGATTTACAAATGATGGTACTGAGCCGTCGCCACACTTCCATTCACCAACATCCAAACGCACTTTTATCGCTGCTTCCTACTGCGGATATTGTTATTTGCAACGCTAATTACACACCTTATAAAGTTGCCACAATTGGCATTCCATGCATTACAGCGGCACAAAATGAACGCGAGCTATCGAATAACTTAAATCGCGAGCATAATGGCTTCGTTCATTTAGGTCTTGGACGCAAAATGAAGCAATCAACAATCCAAAACGCAGTGATGGAATTTGTCTTACATGAGGCACGATGTGAACGTGCAATTTATAAGCAGCGCACACTCGATTTACGCACAAGTAATGAAGCATTAAAGCAGCTTCTACTCGATTTAGCATACGCACGTCATGAAATTATCCACATTTGAGTATAGTGCTTTTTCTATGCTATAATTTACGATAGCAAATATTGAAGGTAGGTTAATATCCATGCTAACAAAAGCTCAAATACAGCAACAAATTGCCGAACTAAAAATGGATTATGTTAATTTACAAGGTGATATGGAGAAGCTTGAATCATTAGGTCATGAGGATTCCGTTAAACAAGCATTAACACGTCTAGAAAATATGGAAGCACGACTTGCAGAATTGAATAAGCAGCTCGCGGCGTTATAAAACCCGCGAGTTTTTTTCTTCATTCATATTATTAAAACTCACATTAACTATCGGGGGAAACGATATGGCAATACTAACAGTTGAAAACTTAGGTCATTCATTTGGTGACCGCACACTTTTTAAAGATGTATCATTCCGCATCGTAGAGGGCGACCACATTGGTCTTGTCGGTGCAAATGGTGTAGGTAAATCTACATTAATGGGCATCATTACAGGTCAGCAAATTCATGATACAGGAAAAGTAGAATGGTTGCCTGGCACACACTATGGCTACTTAGACCAGCATGCCGTATTAACGGCTGGACGCACAATGCGCGATGTACTGCAGGATGCTTTTTTACCACTTTATAAAAAAGAGGAAGAACTCAACGAAATCGCAGCTAAAATGGGCGAGGCTACGCCTGAGGAGCTAGAAAAATTATTAGAAGACATGGCAGAGGTCCAAGATGCGCTTGATGCAGGTGATTTTTATACATTAGATATGAAAGTGGAAGAGGTTGCTCGCGGACTTGGTCTAGATGCAATCGGCTTAGAGCGTGATGTTGCTGCACTTTCTGGTGGTCAACGCACAAAGGTGTTACTAGCAAAGCTACTTTTAGAAAAACCAAAAGTATTATTGCTAGACGAGCCGACAAACTATTTGGATGAAGAACATGTTTCTTGGCTGAAAAACTATTTAAAGAGCTATCCATATGCCTTTTTATTAATTTCACATGATACAGAGTTTATGAACGAGGTTGTCGATGTTATTTTCCATTTAGAATTTTCAAAAATGAATCGCTATACAGCAACCTATGAGAAGTTTTTAGAGCTTGCTGAAATTAATAAGCGGCAGCATATTGAAGCGTATGAAAAGCAGCAAGAATTCATTAAAAAACAAGAGGATTTTATCGCTAAAAACAAGGCACGCTACTCAACAACTGGTCGTGCAAAATCGCGTGCCAAGCAGCTTGATCGCCTTGAGCGCATTGACCGTCCTGAAACGGCAGTGAAGCCGGAATTCGGCTTTAAGGAGGCACGTTCCTCTAGCCGTTATGTAGTAGAAGCAGAAAGCTTACTAATCGGCTATGACAAGCCGTTACTACCGCCACTCACATTCCAGATTGAGCGTGGGGAAAAAATCGCGCTTGTTGGAATGAACGGTGTCGGAAAATCTACTCTATTAAAAACGATGCTAGGTAAAATTAATCCACTTGGCGGTAAAGTTATTCGTGGTGACTATTTATACCCTTCCTACTTTGAGCAGGAGGTAAAGGCTGAAAAAATAACACCCATTGACGATGTGTGGAATGCCTTTCCATCAATGGAGCAAGCACAAGTACGTGCAGCTCTTGCCCGCGCAGGCTTAAAAACAGAGCATATTACACGCCCACTTAACTCATTATCAGGGGGCGAGCAAGCAAAGGTTCGCCTTTGCAAGCTGATGATGAACGAAGCCAACTGGTTAATCTTTGACGAGCCAACGAATCATTTAGATGTAGATGCTAAAGAGGAATTAAAGCGTGCAATGAAGGAATTCAAAGGCACAATCGTTCTCGTATCACATGAGCCAGATTTTTATGAAGGTCTTGCCACAAAAGTTTGGAATGTACAGGACTGGTTTACAACAGGCCGTACAATTGAATTAGAAGAAGAATAAAACAAGCTAAGGCGTCCGAAAAGCAATGCCTTTCGGACGTTTCGTTTTTTATTAAAAAGCTGTAAACAGTGAATCTAGCACCATGCTTTTGAATTTATATTGAACTATATTGATAAACGCCTCTATACATCCCCTTTCCCCATATCCTCTCTTATTTTTTTCATATTCTATGAAACTTTTTTATCTTTTTGACGTATATATTAGTAACAAAGCGGGTATACATTAATTAGGTAATCAAAGGCATATATTCTACCATTGCGGAATATACAAATAAACAGCCATTTTTCTCAAAATTTTTCCTTGCTTACTCGGGGAGAATTTGAATAAAAGTTAGCTGTGACGTAATTTTAAAAAATAAAAAAAATTATTGCATTACAATTAACTTAGTTGTAAGATATAAATATAAGTAATTACCTTACAAGTAAGTTACCAATGTAAAGGAAGAGAGGAATTCATTATGTCAGTAACAATTTACACGCAATCAAGCTGTTCCTCATCACGAAAAGCACTTAAATGGTTAAACGAAAACAATATTTCATATAATGAGAAACGCATCACTTCTCAGCCGCTAACATTAGCTGAGTTTAAAAATATTTTAAGTATGACTGAAGATGGAACAGATGAAATTATTGCAACAAACTCGAACGATTTCAAAAATCTTGATATTGATATCGAGCAACTTTCAATTCAGGAGCTCTATGCATTAATTCAAAAATACCCACGTATGCTGCGTAGTCCTATTTTACTCGATGAAAAACGCATTCAAGTTGGTTATAATGAAATGGATATTCGTCGCTTCATCCCACGTAAAGTACGTGCGTTTGAGCTGAATGCTTTGCAAAAATTGGCGGTTGAATAAGTCGCCTTTTTTTGTATGAAAGAAAATTTGGAGATGACAAACATGGGTGATTATAAACATGAGCATTTAACACCACTTTTCGAAGCAGTAGCTGCCTTAGAACGTAGAATTGCAAATGAATGGAATAGCTTAAATGAACTTGGCTTTTCCAAATCACATATTTTAATTTTAGATTTTTTAGCAAATGAAGGGCCAAAGCGCCCCTCTGCTATTGCCGAACATTTAAAAGTAACAACAGGTGGCGTTACCGTATTAACAACAAAGCTTTTAAAATCTGGCTTTATCGAAAAAGCACAAAACGAAAACGATCGCCGCGCCTCGCAAATTACGATTACAGCATCTGGCAGAGATGTATTAAATCAATCGCGCGAACAAGTAAACACCTTAATCCATCAACTTTTCGGCATGCTATCAGAGGAAGAAATCGAAAGCTTACGCCGTATCTTTATCAAATGCGCAAATTTTAAATAACAAAGCGTCCAAAATGCCGCGCCATTGCCGGCTTTTTGGACGCTTTTGTGTGCTGCTATCTCACAGCAACGTGCTCTATTTGATTGAATCGCCTTATTTATTCTACGTTTTTCAGGATTTATTCCATGTTTTCCAGAGTTTATTCCATGTTTTTTCGAATTTATTCCACGTTCGTCTCAAAACCCAAGTTAAAAAATCGCCCTACCCTTTAAGCAGGTAGGACGACATCTACTAGTTTATGATCTGCTAATAGCATTTCTTTTAAGCGTGCTTTCGCGCGGAATAGGCGCGATTTAACAGTACCAATGGATACCTTCATTAATGCCGAGATTTCAGCTAATGAATATTGGTCTACATAGAAATACCATAATGTTTTTTGATAAATAGCATCAAGCTCGTGCATTTTCTCTTGCACAATCTTTGTGATTTCCACTTTCTCGACTTGCTCCTCTGTTGAAACCTCATTATTGGGAACCAAATCTAAAATCGGAACGTCTAATTGTTCAGGTTGGTTCATCATATACTTACTACGTCTTACATTTTTGCGATAGCGGTCGCGGAATGTATTCATTGTAATTGTTGTTAGCCATGCTTTGACATGGTCAACTTGTTCAATCGTTGCTTCATAGCGTACTACCTTTACCCATACTTCTTGCATTAAATCTTCCGCCTCTATTGTGTTGCGTGTAAGCTTTAAGCAAAGATGGTATATATAGCGATTATATTCGTCATAAACTTTCGTTAACATTTCATTCATTAGTTATTGCCTCCGTTCATTCTGCTTCATTAACCTCATTTTCGCAAAAATGTTCCTTACGCTCTATCGGATTTACTTTCAATTTCCTTACAATCATGTAAGCTTCCATGTCACCTACAAATTATGTATGCCTTCTTCGTCAAGTTATACCTCTATTCAAAAATCCTTATACCCTTTTTTAAAAATTTTATTCCTTCAAAGGAGGAATTTGCGTCCATTTCATTGAATATATATTCAATGAAAATAAATTTAATAAAGAGGTTATCAATATGAACACTAGACAACAACAAAAAGAACAAAGACGGCAGCTTATTTTACAAACAGCCTTAGATTTATTTATTCGTAAAGGCTATGGAGAAACAAAAATCGCTGATATTGCCAAAGCCGCCAATATGAGTATGGGATTGCTCTTCTATTATTTCGAATCAAAAGAAAAATTATATGAAGCTTTAATTCGAATTGGAAGTGAAAAATTGAAAATGGAGCTACATGCCGCAGCGGTATCTCCATTAAGAACTTTTCAATATGTTGCTGAGGACATTTTCCAAACAATTAGCGCTAACCCTTTTGCAGCTAAAATGTTTGTCTTAATGGAAAACGCACAGCATTTAGATTCTTTGCCATCAGACATCAAAGAAATGCTGGCTGAAGCAGATAAATTAATTACCAAAAGTATTTCACTTATTGAGGAAGGTCAACGTTTAAATGAAATAAAGGATGGTAACCCACAAGCGCTAGCTATCGCCTTTTGGAATTCCTTACAAGGCATAGCACAGCATATCGCCTTACATCCCAACGCCCCTTGTCCTGATGCAGAGTGGATTATCGATATTATTAGGAGGTAAAAAAAATGCAAACGAAAAGAAATATCATTATTTTTGTTGTAATTGCTTTACTATGTGGCTGGCTCGGTGTGATAATTGACCATTTTATACCTGAGCAACCTAATGGCAACACACTTGGAATGGGTATTTGGCTAGTTTTACCTTTGCTTACTACGATTTTTTTACGAGCATTTGCAGGTGATGGCTGGAGAGATATGGGGCTTGCACTAAATTTAAAAGGTAATGCGAAATGGTATCTTGTAGCATTTCTAATTTACCCCATTACAACATTTCTTTTATTATCATTTGGCTATCTAACTGGATGGATGGATTTTTCCAATTTCAATTTTCAAGCTATTAGTTCTGCTTTCGTTAGTGTATTTTTCATTCAATTTATAAAAAATATTTTTGAGGAATCTGTTTGGAGAGGTTATTTAACGAGTAAACTGCTTCAATTTAAACTAAATGATTTCTGGCTTTATGTTACAGTTGGAGTCGTTTGGGGGGCATGGCATATCCCTTACTTCCTTGTATTTTTATCAGATAGTGATATTGCGAGTGTACTCCCCGTTAATCGGTTGGTCTTTGCCATTATCGGTATTGTAACAATGATTGTCTGGACAATTATGTATACAGAAATTTATTTAATAACACGAAGTATTTGGCCACTTGTTCTTATGCATGCCACAGAGGATGCCCTAATTAATCCATTGATGCTAGACGGTTACATTTCAATTGCACAGAACAAGGAATTTTTCGTCTCACCAACAGCAGGGATTGTGACGACATTATTGTACTTAGCAATTGGTTTAGCTTTGCGAAAGATAAGAAAAAGATATATCCCTTCATTACGCTGATATATTAATACTTTCTAGCCTCCTTATGCTATACTATTTCCATATTCGAAATAAAAGGAGGCTTTCTTTTTATGAGTCATTTAGAGAAATTAGATGCTTATTTTGCAGAGCATCGTGAGCGTCATTTAGCAGAGTTGGATGAATTTTTACGTATCCCAAGTATTTCAGCATTATCAGATCATAAAGTGGATATGAGAAATGCAGCAAATTGGCTAGCAGACCATTTGAAATCGTTAAATATTGATAATGTAGCAGTGGAAGAAACTGCGGGACACCCTGTTGTGTACGGTGAGTGGTTGCATGCAGAGGATAAACCAACGATTTTGTTCTACGGTCACTATGATGTGCAGCCTGTAGACCCATTGCATTTATGGGAAACGCCGCCTTTCGAGCCAGCAATTCGTGATAATAAATTATTTGCACGTGGCTCATCTGATGATAAAGGCCAAGTATTTATGCACTTGAAAATGATTGAGGCATTATTTGCCACTGAAGGTACACTTCCAGTAAACGTGAAATTTATTTATGAGGGTGAGGAGGAAATTGGTAGCCCCTCTCTTCCGAAATATACAGAGGATAATAAAGAAAAATTAGCTGCTGATTTAATTTTAATTTCTGATACAGGCCTTTATGCAAAAGGTAAGCCTGCTGTTTGCTACGGTTTGCGTGGCTTAACAGGAGTACAAATTGATGTGCGCGGAGCAAAGGGTGACTTACACTCTGGTCTTTATGGTGGCGGTGTGCAAAATGCTATCCATGCACTAACAGCGATTTTAGCATCGTTCCGTGATGAGCACGGAACAATTCAAGTTGAAGGCTTCTACGACAAAGTCCTTCCATTGTCTGAGGAAGAGCGCCAAGCTTATCGTGACTTAAACTTTAATGAGGACGAGCTAAAAGAAGAGCTACAGGTGAAGGAGCTATTCGGTGAGGCGGGCTATTCTTATTTAGAGCAAACTTGGTCACGCCCAACATTAGAAATTAATGGTGTATTCGGTGGATTCTCTGGCGAAGGAATTAAAACAGTGCTACCTGCTGAAGCGGGCGCAAAAATCACATGTCGTCTAGTACCAAACCAAGACCCTGAAGAAATCGTTGCACTATTAAAGACACATATTGAAAAGCATAAGCCTGCTGGTGTCGAAGTAACTATTTCTGAATTCGATAAAGGAAAACCATACTTAACACCATTCGACCATCCAGTTATCCAAGCAGCAGGTCGCTCTTATGAAAAGGTTTATAAAGTGCCGACTGCTTATACACGTGGGGGCGGTTCAATTCCAATCGTAGCAGCCTTCGATGAAATTTTAGGTTTACCTGTCGTATTAATGGGCTTCGGTCTTTCGAACGAAAACTTCCATGCACCAAACGAACATTTCCATTTAGAAAACTTCGATAATGGTCTCCGCGTATTAGGCGATTATTTACACGAGGTTGCAGGGTTAAAGCTATAAGAAAAGGTCTGCCTGATTAGGCAGACCTTTTTATAATGCTTGTAAAATCAATCCGACAGATGAATAAATAATTACTGTAGCAAATAATACTGTCATATGAATTAATGAGTAGGCAAACATTTTATTTGCCCACGTTCTCCCCTCCATTTTGCGATAGCCAACAAAGCTTAGCCATAACCAAATGCCGCCAAGAACTAGGGATACAAGCGTTAACCCTAAGCTTAATGGAAGGAATAAAAAGCTTGTGAAAATAAGTACAACTAAATAAATATTCGTTTGGATATATGTTCTACGCTGCCCTTTTGCCACAGGCAACATTGGAATATTGGCAGCAGCATAATCATCACGCTTACGAATAGCAATTGCATAAAAATGCGGCATTTGCCAAATAACCATAATAATAAACAATGCCCAACAAGCAGGATGCCAAATATCTGGTCCTACAGCCGCCCAGCCAATTAATGGCGGCATTGCTCCTGAAATACTGCCAACCTCAGTATTCCAAATTGTACGACGCTTCGTCCACATTGTATAAGGCACAACATAAAAGAACACACCTAGAAAACCTAAAAACATCGCAAGTGCCGTTGTGAAAGCCAACGCTATTAACCCTAAAACAAAAAAAATAATTCCAACAATTAACACTGTCCGCGTGCTAAGCTCTCCAGTTACAGTAGGCCTTGTTTTTGTACGAGGCATAATCTCATCTATATCACGATCATATAAATTATTGAAAATGCCTGCTGCCGCAATAACAAATGCTGAACCCACTATCGCCAAAATAATATTTGGGATGTTTTCGACAAAATTTAGTTCGTACGTATAAAGCGCAAGCATAAGTCCAGCAAACATCGGAATCAAATTCGACTTAATGATGCCCGTCTTAACAGCCTGTGCCCATAAATTTATAGTAGATTGCTTTTGCATAATAATTTACCCTCTGCTACCCCTCTTTATAGTCACTATTTATTAGTATACCTTATAGTAGGCACTATGCGCTATGGTACTAGCTGTTTTTTCGGAGAACCGTCATAATTCGATACATAAAATGGTATTTTTCGCATATGTCGGATATATCAGTGACTTTCCCTAACTGTCTAAAATAATCTGATATTTTCTTCCCTTATTTGCGCCAACATACGGGAAATCAAGTTTTAGTAATAAACGCTTCGCACTATCCGCGGAATCTACACCTACAAACGCCCGAAACTCCTCATTTGGAATCCATTCACCTACTAAGATGCCATTATCTTTGTAGTGATACTTGGGGGCTGTCCAAAAAGCTGTGCATAGCCGGCATTTTGGACAGCAGTGATGATATTTCATAAAATGTTGATACATATAAACAGAAAACGCCTCTTTTAAAAATGGGATGAACATTGGCTTTAGCAGTGTTATTTTTGAGTAAAAGTGAAGCGATGAAAACATTGATTTCAATGCGGTGACAAAACAAAATGAACTTTTCGGACAACTCCGTAATGATAATGCATTTGCACATAGGCCTGACACTGTACGCAAAGCACACCTGTACGGATTTTTGTTTGCTCAATTTGTAACTGGGGTTTTTTAATTGTATGCATTTGCATTAATTTCGTAGTTAAGTTTTGGAGCTCTGTTGAGGTTAATTGTGCGGTGTTATGGTGTGCGAGGAGCTTTCTAATGTGGAATTCTAGCCCGCTACAATGGAAGATCGGCTCTCCTTTTGGGATATGGCCAATGATGGTTTTCGGATGGGAAAAAACAATCGCATATAATACAGGTAAATTGCGAACTACCGCTCGCAGCATTCTTTGATGGCACCGCACTTGGTCCAGTAGATTGCGGAAGCCATGGACTGTGCCATCCTCAAGCTTTCGAGTGAATTGATAACGCGCCTCGTCAAAATCAACGCGCCCTGCAATATTTTTAATTTCCACTAGCAAAATAAACTTATCACAAAGGAAGATGCTATCTATTTGATGGGCATTTGTTTGAAAGTCATGCAGTAAATAATGCTGTTCTTCTAATTGCATATCCTGCCAACAGCCGTATCAACTCATCTTTAAATTTATGAAAACCTCGCCGAACTGCGGCTTGTAGCACCAACTCCTTTAGTGCTTTTTCACGTTGTAAAGCAATTATCCATTCGCCTTCTTTTTGATTTTCAAGCAAGCTCTCTCCATTTTTTCAAACGCATCCCCTTTAAATCGAACTACAGCTTGAAAAGAATTTCATCACTACTGCCCAAAAGCCGGCAACCGCACGGCTTTTGGGACAGTTCTATCCTATTTCAGCAGCTCATCAATCCAACGTTGTACTTTTAAGCCTTCTTCAAACGATACAATTAATGCATCCTCGCCTTGGAGTTGTGCTCGGCAAGCATCCAACAATGCTGCTGGTTGCACACTTGGTGCTATTTTTTGTGCTTCTTCATATGCTGCACTTAGCCACAGCTCAGACCAGTTGCGCAATGTCATTACCTTTCCCGTACCGAATACTTTAAATTCTATGCGCTCCTCTTGTCCGATGCCAGATAAACCATTTAGCACAACAGGTAGGCCGCTTTTCGTTTTTGCTAAAGCGGATACACCTGTTTCGCATAAACTCACGTCGGCAGGGTATGTTGTTTGATGTGATAAAATCTCAATATCTCCAAATAAATGATGCATTAATTGTAAGTAGTGTGGGAATACCTCACGAATAAAGCCACCTTGCTCCCGTGATGCAATCCAAGGATTTTGCTGCCATTTCCTTGGCCACTCTGGGAAATATGTGTGAAGCTCGACACGCACAACTTCTCCTAGCTCCTTATTAGCTAAAGTTTGCTTTAATTGATGTACTGCTGGGCTATACATTAATGGGAAATGCATCGCTGTATGCACATCTGCTTCACTTGCTACTTGCACCATTTCTAGACCACCCTGTGCATCATGTGCCAGCGGTTTTTCAGAAAGAATATTTAATCCCTGTGCTGCAATTTTCTTCGCAAGTGGCGCATGGCTAACCGGTGGCGTCCCAATATATACCCAATCTGGGCGTGTCGCTAATAAATCCTCTAATGTTGTAACAGCAGGAATACTATATTTCTCAGCAATTTCCTGCAAACGTTCTTGATTTCCGTCGAAAATTGCCGCAATTTCGCAATTTGGATGCGCTAAAATTTGATTAATAATGCGCTCTCCTACAATACCTGTACCAATTAATGCAAATGTTGTTTTTGTCATAAAACTATCCCCTAAACTTAGTAAAGTAAATTTTCTCATCTGGGCTGCCTAGAAAGTCAGCATTCTCTCTGATACAGTTTTGCTTCTTCGCTTTCATGTGAAAACAAAGACGTGAATCAAGTGTTTTCAATCTTATAACACCTGCATTCATTTCTCTAAATAAATTACATTCCAATAAGCAGCAAGCATTGTTTGAAAGATAGCACGATGGACTACTTTTCTAACACACCCATTTGATGCGAATTTATTAAATAGTCTAACATCTTCATAGTTTAAC
The DNA here is from genome assembly GCF_038593115.1 of Metasolibacillus sp. FSL H7-0170. Classification (NCBI taxonomy): domain Bacteria; kingdom Bacillati; phylum Bacillota; class Bacilli; order Caryophanales; family Caryophanaceae; genus Metasolibacillus; species Metasolibacillus sp. FSL H7-0170. The sequence continues at coordinate 2,042,168 of NZ_CP151964.1, forward strand.
CGCTACTTTTTTAGTAAACAGACGAATCATTACTAACATAGCGACTACAATTGCAATAGCTAGCGCAAATGCAAGCACACTTGGAATTGTATCTATTGATGGCAGCAAGTTAGCTACAGGTAATCCCAATGCAATACTCATCAATTCGTCATATAGCAAAAATAGAACAATTACTAGTGGAATTGAAAGAAGCCCTAGTGTCGTGCCCAAACGGTAAAAGCTAACACTGATAAACCACCCTGCTACATAATAACAAAATATATTTAAAGCAAAAATAACCATCGCGCTAATGCCGCCATTCGTCATATCAATAAACGGGGAAAACAAAATATTTTGTATTACCTGACCAATGATTTCATCATCAGCCTTCATTATTTTTGTACTATCTGCAAATTGTAGTGGTAGTATTTTCGTTACAACGACTTCAATCATTAAAATTATTTTTATAATAATCGGAATTACTACAGCTACCCCAAATGAACCAATGGCTGCTCCGATAAAATAATTTTTGCGCGTTACACCATTGCTGACGAAATATTGAAGGAAGCCATATGCTGCGATAATTCCGATAACGAACATGAAAATATTAGAGGAATAAAAGATTAAGGTTGAAAAACTATCCATTCCCCCTTCATTCGCTAGCGTTTTAATCATTTTTGTAATAAAATTATTTGCCTCCATATTACCTATAAAAGATGCCACAGCTCTTACTGAAAAAATGAGCAACATAACAAATAAATAGCCCGATGCCCAAGTCATCTGTGTCAAAAACATATCTAGTGCAACCTTCACGGAGCTGGATTTTTGCATATTAATCATTTCCTTCCTCTGTCAAATAAATAAACAAGTCTTGTAAGGCAATCGGGCCGATTTCTAGCCCTCGCCTTGCCGCTTCTTTATATTGCTGCTCTGATAAATCACCATAGACCATAACAGCCTTCGTACCACCTAGCTGCTGTGTATTGAGTTGACGCATTGGTTGAACGAATACCTCTACGTCTTCCACTCGCCCTGTCACTGTTACACCTTTAGAAATAAGCTCCTCATATGCTTCATGCAAAATCATTGTACCTTTGTGTAAAATCAGTACTTCATCAAATAGATATTCCATTTCTGAAACAAGATGCGTAGACATTAGTATCATTCTTGGGAATCGCTCCTGAGATTTTAATAGCTCCTCATAAAAAATTGTTCGAGTTGGTGCATCCATCCCTGCATAAATCTCATCAAAAATCGTCACTGGTGCATTGCTTGCTAAGCCTATTACGGCATCAACTGCTGCTTGCATTCCTTTTGATAATTGTTTAATTTTTTTATCCTGTGGTATTTTAAAACGTGCTAGTAAATGCTGTGCATATTCCATATCAAAATTAGGACGATATTTTGCAATACCCGCTAGTAAATTTTTTACTTGGTCAGATTCTTCTTTGTAGTCTTTATTGTAAGCAAAAACTACTTGCTGCATTATTTCAGCGTTTTCAAATGGAGCTTGCTCTAAAACGGTTAATGTGCCGGTTGTTTGCTCCTGAAAAGATGCAATAATACTCAACAACGACGTTTTTCCAGCGCCATTCCTACCTAATAGACCATATATTTTATTGCCCTCTAGCTGAAACGAAATATTTTGTAATGCTGTATGCTGTCCGTAATCTAAGCCGATATTTTCCGCTTTCATCTTCATCATTCGCTTTCACGCTCCTTCACTTGTTTGATTAACTCAATAATTTCCTGCTCACTTATTTCAAGCTTATTTGCCTCTTGGATAAGAGCCACCACGTACTGGTCAACAAATGCTTCTTTTCTTTTTTTCATTAGCTTCTCCCTCGCTTCTGCTGCAACAAACATGCCGATTCCGCGCTTTTTATAAAGAATACCTTCCTCCACCAATTGATTAATTCCCTTTGAAACGGTCGCATGATTAATTTTGTAAAAGCTAACAAGCTGATTTGTGGAAGGTGCTTGTTCTTCTTCTAGTAGCTGACCATTGACAATTTGGTCCTCAATTTTTTCACGAATTTGTTGGTAAATCGGTTTATCTTTATCAAATAGATGATTCAAATATTTCACCACCCTCTACAGTAATATGGTTATACACTTATGTATATAACCATAAATGACAAAAAAATATTTGTCAATTTTTTATTTTTACTTCTTTTGAGAAAGTGCAATAATGAAAGCATTATTTCGTTCAAAAAGGTCTCTCTTGCGAATTAGAATAAAGTGAAACTTCAATCAGGCTTATACGGGCAGTTCATCTCACACTTACCCTTAAGCCGATTTTTACTCAAGTATCGAAGTGAGAGGCTTACTGCCCATTTATGCGAGATAAAATCTGGATGTGATTTTCAAAAATCGAAGGAGAAGGAGCAATGACTTTATTTCTTATTATTTTGCCTGCACTCGTCATTTTTTCGATTGGCTTTATCGCTCAAAAGTTTATCGGATTTGATATTAAGTCGATTTCTGCGATGTCGCTATACATACTGTCCCCCTGCCTAGCATTTAGGACATTTTTCACAAACGATATAACACTGGACTATGTGTATATGATGCTAGCTGCACTTGCATTAAGCTTTTCATTATTAGTAATTACATACATCGTTGCAAAACTATCGCGGGCGAACCAATCTGAAAGCTCCGCACTCATCTTAAGTAGCGTTTTTATGAATAGCGGAAATTACGGGGCACCTGTTGTACTATTTGCACTTGGCCCAGCAGGCTTTGATTACGCGGTTATTATTATGGTGTTGCATTCTCTGTTAATGAATACGCTTGGGATTTTCTTTGCAGCACTTGGAGGACATGGGGGTGGGGGACATAAGCAAGCATTACAGAGTGTCATTCGTATGCCTGTGTTGTATGCTGCAATACTAGGCATGCTCTGCCATTATATTGGCTTAGAGCTATCCGCTCCTTTTCAAGATGCACTTAACCTTGTAGCAGAAGCGACAATTCCTATTATTATGCTTGTACTAGGAATGCAGCTCGCAGTTATTTCACGTAAAAAGGTAACATATCGCTTCGTTGTAGAGGCAAGTATTATACGTATGATTGCCTCACCTATCATAGCCGCATTCATTTTATCATTTTTACCTTTAAATGATTTGGCAAAAACTGTATTTATTATACAAGCGGCAATGCCCTCGGCAGCTAATACAACGATGCTTGCGCTTAAATACGATACAGAACCTGACCTCGTATCGTTTACAACACTTGTGACAACAGCAATTAGTGTTATTTCCTTACCTATTGTGTTGTATTTAGTAATTTAAGGGGAATCGGAATACATTTTGTACACTTTGAAAACTTTTTAAATCGGATTGAAGTGGATAAGTAAAATTTAAAAAATAACTGCCCAGAAAATAATGCACTTTCTGGACAGTCTTTTTCTTTTATTCCCCAAAAATAGTGACAATATCAGTAGCCGGCTTACGTTCCTTCGCCTTTGGCAGCTCATCAAAATAGCCTAATTGCAGCATAGCGATAACGCGTTCACCCGCTTTTACATTTAATGCTTCGCGGAATTTAGGCATATCTAAAAAGCCTGGCGTTTTCCAGCATGAGCCGATGCCTTTATCCCATGCAAGTAGCTGCATATTTTGCAAAAAGCTTGCGGCTGCAGCATAATCCTCTAAGCGCTCTTTTTGACGCGCATCTTCAGGCACAATCATAAATGCATAGCCACCTGGTAAAGTGAATTTCTGCATTTGTGCAACTAACATTTCTTCAGACAGCTCTTGCCATTTTGGTATCGCTAAGTCACGCAAAAGCTCATGTAGTTTTGGTAATTGTTCTTCGCATGCAACTACTAAACGCCAAGGTTCCCGTGTACCATGGTTTGGCGCCCAAGCCGCATCACCAATGATGCTTAGTAAATCTTCGCGCTTCACAGGCTGCCCGTTAAATTTTTTTATTGAACGACGAGTTGTAATGGCTTCTCGTACTGTTAATGCTTTTGTCATTATGCTATCTCCCCTTCTACAATTGATGCTCCTTCTCAATTATAAAGCTTTCATCACGAAAATACATCTGCTATATGAAAGTAATAGTAACGCATATTAGGAGTAGCTGCTGTTGAATCTCGATAATGATATGGTCTATCTGCACTATTTGATGTGTGCGCGTGAACATATGGAATACCACCTTGGATGCTCGTGACAATTGTCGTATGATCAATGCGGCTATCTCCGGAAAAATCGTAGGCTATGACATCTCCAATTTCAAGCTCTGTAGGTGAATAGACACGTGTTGCAGTAAGCCCCTCTTTTGATGTTTCTAAATACCAACGCAATGAATGAGCTACAGACCAACTAAAACTCCATATTCCTTGCTCAGGTAGCATCCACCAGCCTGTTGATTGATTAGGTGCGCCTCTCATCGGTGCACCCCCAGCATATAAACATTGTGATACAAAATTTGTACAATCATCTTGAAATGAAGGAAAGGCGGGGTTACGCCCATTCCACCACATCCTTGCATAAGCGACCGCTTGCTCACGATTATAGCGCATCGTTTCTCCCCCTATTTACATATTTTTTCATTCATCGTGTCTAAAGCTCCCATATTCGCTCATGTTTTGTTACACTATTCTGTAATAGCATTATGCGAGGGGGATGATTTTTATGAGGCTAATTGCAGAGCGTGAAGTGACGGTTCCAACACCATTGTGTGATAAAAAGGGAAATTTGAATCCTGCTGCAATTGGTTTTGCAAGAAGACCATTGATTGATTGTAATGTTACAGGTCATTATTTACGGAAGAAAAAGTGGAATTACTGGTGTGTTTACGGTGAAGATATATTATTTTCAGCTACAATAAGCCATTTAGATTATGCGGCTGTTTGTTTTGTCTATTTTTTAGAATATGAAACACAGCGCTATTTTGAAAAAACAATAACAGTTCCGCTTGGTACTAGTGTAAAAATGCCAACACAAGTACTGGAATCTGTGCAATTTGTACATGACGAGCTAAATATTCGCTTTACTTATAACAATGGCACAACACAGCTCTCAGTTTCTATACCTGACTTTGATAATGAACATTTGCAGGCAGACTTAACGATTCAACATCCTCAGCATGATGAATCATTGAATGTTGTCATCCCCTGGAGCAGACAAGTTTTCCAATTTACTGCCAAACATCATACATTACCTACTTCTGGTACAGTTCAAATCGGTCAACGGAGCTATTCTTTCAATACAGAGGAATGCTTTGCAGTGCTTGATTACGGACGCGGTGTGTGGCCGCGGAAAGCAACATGGAATTGGGGAATGGCTTCACAACGCATTCGAGGAAGACGTATTGGGCTGAATTTCGGCGGTCAATGGACAGATGGAACAGGAATGACAGAAAACGCAATTTTCATTGATGGTAAAATGACAAAAATCGGTGAGGATGTAGCCTTTACATATAATCGCGCTAATTTTATGCAGCCGTGGGCAATCCATTCTAAGTCAAGCAATCAAGTAAATTTAACATTTACACCTTTTTTTGAGCGAATAGCAAAAACAGACGTAAAATTGGTTACGTCTGAGGTACATCAGCTCGTAGGCTATTATCACGGAACAATTGCATTGCCTGATGGAAAAATATTAACAATTCAACAAATGTTAGGCTGCATTGAGGAACATGTGGCGAAGTGGTAGATAAGGGCGTCCAAAAAGCCTTGCCTTGCAAGCTTTTAGGACGCCCGCTCTTTTAGGCATAAGAATGTAACCCTGCTATTACTAAATTAACGAACACCTGATTAAATACGATAAGCCCAAAGCCGATAATCGCCAGCCATGCTGTACGCTCCCCTTCCCATTCTTTTGTTAAGCGAAGATGCAGTAAGGCTGCATAAAATAACCATGTAATCAATGCCCATACCTCTTTCGGGTCCCAGCCCCAATATCTGCCCCAAGCAATTTGTGCCCAAATCATGGCGAAAAACAAACCGCCTAATGAGAATAAAGGAAAACCAATTAAAATTGAACGATGAGAAATTTCATCAAGTAATCTCAAATCAATACGTGATATAAATGGCTTCAGTATCTCACAAAGTGCTTTGCGCATCGTTAGTCGAATAATTAAATAGAGCAAACCCCCTACTAAATAAGACCATATAATTGTATTTAATTTTTGTGCATCAACACTTGCAGATAACGTAAACAAGCCTACCTCTGCTTTATTTGAGATAATTATAGGCAATGTATATGTAGCACTAATAATTTGTCCTTTTTTATTCGCAAACTCAATCACTTGAGAGCTGAAAAACAAACGGCAAAATGTGGATATTAAAATAAACCCCACTACTACAACAAGATTAAATAATACAAGCTCTAACCATTTTGCACCACGTGTTTTTGCTTCCGTATTTATTGTTTTTAACAAGTACATTACACTTGTTATAAAGGCTACAGATAAAATGGCACTTGAAGCAGCTACTGTAATAACATGTACTGCTAGCCAATGACTTTGCAAGCTAGGTATTAATGGTGCAGCTTTATTTGAAAATACACTGCCATAGCCTAAAATTATGAGCGCAATCGGGATTGCAAAGAAACCAATTGACCATTGCTTATAAAGATAGCTCATTAGCAATACGGCTCCTATTAACATAATGCCGAAAAACGTCATAAATTCATACATATTACTTACAGGAGCATATCCTATTGCCTTCCATCTACATGTGAAATATATTATTTGTAAAATAAAAGCAAGCCATGTTAATGCTAATGCACTTCTCCAGCTTATAACGTGTTTTGTTTTTGTCGCAAAGCCAAATGGAATAATGGCAATTAGCAATAAAAGAAAAGAAAACAATAATGTATTGCTGCTTAATAATAAGTAATTCATCCATTTCCCTCTTTCTGTTACGTAAATGCTATACTGTTCATTGTAGAAACTTACGCTAGAAAAAGCTGAACTTTATCTCAAGCGTTAGAAAATTCCTCTTGAACGTCTTATGATTTGGAAGGATGTATTTAATGGACTCACTTTTTTGGGTTTTTAGTATATTAAATTACTTCATTGTATTTGGCTCTTTATTTTATTTATTAGATATTCGCCCCACTGCTCAGGCTATTGCTATTACTTTATTGTTCAATGGGTGCATTGCACTACATGCCATCTATTTTGCTGACTACCCTTGGGTTGCGTTAATTTTAAGCATTTGTTTGAGTAGCACTTACTTTTTTTATATAACGAAACAAAGCATCGTCTTTTTGCATAGTGTAATTGTTTTATTGTTATCTATTCTTGTGGAATATGCTAGCCTGCTGTTAATAGAGTCGCTTCAGTTCTCGACAACCATCCATGCAGCACTGCTCATTATATTATTTATGCTAGTGCTTTATTGTTATAAATCATTTATTAATAAGACATTACGGCAAATACCACTGCCATTAAAAATAGAGTTATTCTTAATTTTCATGGCAATAACAACAATCATTATATTTTATGTAACAGTCTTTATTCCTTCGAGTGAGGGAAATATATCATTCTCATTATTTAATTTTAGTCTGCTGCTTTGTTATTTTCTCTTTCTTTTTTTAACAACCCAAGTAATGATTCAAGCTGTTAAAAAAGAAGCGATTATAAAACAAAAGGAATTAGCACAGCATTCTTTCTACGAATATATGACTCAGTTGGAGCAAATGAATCGGGAAATTCAGCAAGTACAGCATGATTATTCTAATATACTATTAGCAATACGAGGCTATATAGAAAATGAAAATATAGAGGGGCTAAAATCTTATTTTGAAAAGGTCACTTCAATTACTCAATCTCCATCTATTCGTAGTCTACAACAACTTGAAAATATCAAATTAATTGAATTAAAAGGTCTTCTTAGTTCCAAAATTGTCAAAGCTCATAGCCTCTCAATTAATATCAATGTAGAAATACCTAACAGCATTAAAAACTTATTTATCGAATCAATCGATTTAGTAAGAGCAATTGGTATTTTATTTGATAACGCTATTGAGGCATGTACACAGCATCCTATGCCACAAATACAATTCGCTATTTTACCTATTGCTTCAGACCAGCAAATAATTATTCTTCGAAACACAACGACTCAAAACTATATTGATATAAAAAAATTATTTGAAGAAAACTATTCAACTAAACGAAAAAATCGAGGCATAGGTTTATATAATATTAAGCAATTATTAAATCACTACCCGAACGTCACACTCAATACATATGTAGAGGAAGATTGGTTTGTGCAAGAAATGCTAATAGAGAGGAAGGAACTTTATGCGAGTAGCCATATGTGAAGATGATTCCTACTATCAAAAACTAATTGTAGATTCAATAAGAAATTATTCGTTATTTCAAGCGCCTAGTATTTCAATCGCATGTTGCACAAATGAGCCATCTATCTTATTGAGAGAGATGAAAGAAAAGCAAATCGATTGTTACATACTAGATATTGAGCTCAATAGTACGACAAATGGTTTAGATATTGCTCAAGCAATACGCGAGCAGGACCCACTTGCCCATATTATTTTTATTACAACTTATGCAAATTACTTAGCTTTGACTTTTAAATATAAATTAGCTGCACTTGATTTTATTGTGAAAGATACATCATCCCAAATACAGACTGATATTACCGATGCATTGCAAGCAGCATTTACTAAATACAGGCAGTTCGGTACAACAAATCAAGATAAATGGTTTCAAATTAAAATTGGAGAAAAAATAAAAAATATAGCACTAACTGATATTTATTATTTCGAAACAGCCTCACAGCCACACAAAGTCGAACTTCACGAACGCAACGGCTGTTATTCATTTTATGGCACTTTAAAGGAGCTAGATTATTTGGGAGAGGATTTTTTCCGCTGTCACAAAAGCTTTTTAGTACATCTAAAAAAGATAAAGGAAGTTAATTTTAAAGAGCGTCGTATTGTCATGGAAAATGGAAGCCATTGCCCTATAGCCTTTCGTTCAATTACAGCTCTTCAAAGGGCATTAAAAAATAGTTATTCATAATATCAATTACATCTCGGCGTAATTGTGTCTGGAATCTGTGAAATTCGCACATACCTACTGCTTCGCTTTCAGTATAGAGAGGGGCTGTCCGAAAAGTGTATATCTTTTCAGACAGCCCCCTACTTCTTTATTAAATATTCGCTAAAAATATTTACTCCTTCGGTAGTCACAATAAATTGTCACTATCCTTGTCTCAAAATAATTTTCAGACGCCCCTTCTCTTCTAAAACCCTCTATTAAGCCTCTTCCGGCTCTACTGCTTCTTCTTCTGTTTCAGTTGCTTCTTCCTCAACAGTTGGTGGTGAAACAGTAACTAATACTTCTTCATCTTGATTCAAAATATCATACTCATGCTGTGTACGAATATCGCCAACAGTCAACGAGGAACCGATAGCCAAATCCGTCACATCTACTTCAATCGTTTCAGGTATGGCATTTGGCTTAACTTTAATTGTAATATCACGAATCGGCTGTAGCAGTAGCCCGCCTTCTGAAACACCAACAGCGTTACCTGTAATAGCTACTGGTATACTTACTTCCAAATCCTCTGACATGTTGATTACTTGGAAGTCTACATGTTTAACAAAGCCTTTTAAAGCATCGCGCTGTATTTCCGATAAAACGGCATTCACTTTTTTGCTCTCTAGTTCAAGCTGAAATATGCCATTGCTTCCGTTTTCTGATAATGCTTTTGCAAATTGTTTTGCATCAATTGAAATTGGTGTAGACTCAACTTGATAGCCATACACTACTCCCGGGATTGCCCCTTGCTGGCGCAACTGTGTAAGTGTTGAATGCTGCCCCTTTGTGCGTTTATTAGTAGATAAAGCTGTACTCATTGTATCTTCCCCTTTCTATGTTTTTATGTATACCCAGTAATAATTACTTTTAAACATCTTCTACTACTTGCCTACTACTTCTACAATTTGGTAAGATGAGTTTCTGACTTACATATACGATTGGAGGAATGGACCAAATGCAACATCCTGATTACCAAGACGAGGTACAACGATTAGAACAGACAAAGGCATATATGCATGACATTTTATATGCATCTGAGCGCGACTTACAGGCGGCGCAGCAAAATATTCGTTCTGCCATGGCAAATCTTGAATACATTGATTCCAGCGATAGTTTTTTGAATATTTTAACAAATGCTCGTTTTTTTGAGATGGCTCGTACACAAAAAGAAGGACTAGAGGCTGTTATGCAAAAGCCTTATTTTGCACGTATCCATTTCCAACGTACTGGTGAGCAAGAGGAATTTTTATATATCGGGAAAACTTCGCTCTTTGATCGCGAAACGAATGAACCAATTATCGTTGATTGGCGCTCACCTGTAGCAAATGTTTATTACGATGGGCGACTCGGCGACATGACGTATCGAGTTCGCGAGGAGGAGCATACTGGTCATTTATTCGCTAAGCGACAATATAAAATTGAGCAAGGACAATTACTCGATTTTCAGGATGTGGATTTAACGACAAATGACGAATTGCTACAGGAGGCACTCGCTGGGAAAGCTGATGTCCGCCTAACGGAAATTGTTTCAACTATTCAAAAGGAGCAAAATGAAATTATTCGTGCCCATTTGCGCCAGCCCATATTAGTACAAGGCGCTGCTGGTAGTGGGAAGACAACAATTGCTCTACATCGTATCTCTTACTTCCTTTACACAATGGGCGAGCATTTTAAGCCTGAGCAGCTTATGATTTTAGCACCAAGCAAATTATTTATCGAATATATTGGCGACGTGCTACCAGAGCTAGGGGTCGATAAAATTTGTCAAACGACCTATGCAGAATATGTGCAAAATGCAATTGGTCTTAAGCTAAAGCTGCAAAATCCAAATGAACAATTAGAGGATATTATCGAAAACAGCAATGCTGTACTCCCTACATTTTCAATCCCACAAATGAAAGGCTCGCTCATCTACCGCGATATAATGGAGCGCTATGTAAAACGACATGAGGGGCAGCTCGCCTCTTTATTTGAAGATATTTTTTTAGAAAAGTATCGAATTATTCGAGGTGCTCATTTACAAAAACTTTTTTTACATGAATTTGCCTATATGCCAATCGAAAAAAGGCTGGAGCGTATTAAACTCGTTATTCAAACAGAGGTAAAACGCAAAACGACCGCTGTATTAAATACTTTAAATAGTCGTTATGAGGAGGCAATTGGACGAGCTTTAAACGGTATACGCGATGCAGAAAATCGCCGTCGCATCGTCACAAAATATATTGATGAACGAGATGCACGTATCCCCAAAATTAAAGCATTAGCCAAAACAGTTACATCCTCTTATATGAAACGCTTTACTAAACTGAAAATTAAAGTAGCTTATCGCGATATCGTGACAAATCGTTTATTATTACAAGATTTAGCACTTGAATGGACATTACAGGAACAGGAGCAATTTTTACAGGCACATATAAAAGAACGCTGGGCATTAGAGGATTTAGCAGCTCTTTACTATTTACAGGCGCGCCTCAAAGGGATTGATGAGCGTTGGAAAATGCGAGTTGTCTTTATTGACGAGGTGCAAGACTATAGCATATTTCAGCTCGCAGCTTTAAAGATGGGACTTGAAACAGATATGTTTACAATGGTAGGAGACTTAGCGCAAGGCATTCATAGCTATCGTTCTGTAACAGAATGGGCATCTGTGCTAGAGCTATTTCCAAGAGCGACATATGCCACATTACAAAAAAGCTACCGCACAACAATCGAAATTATGGAAGTAGCTAATAAAGTTTTGGCGAAAATGCAGGAAGATTTACCATTGGTTGAACCTGTTGTACGCCATGGAAAAACACCTACTTTTATTCAAGCGAAAAAATTTGATGTTGCCACAATTGCAAAAACTTACGCATCAATTCAAGCCGCTGGCTATCGCTCAGTTGCGCTTATTTGTAAAACCTCGAAGGAGGCAGGTAAGTTTGTTGCATTGCTCCAAGCTCACTCAATTCACGCAGCAGAGCTAGATGAAAACTCTAGCATTGATCAAGCAACATTGCTCGTTATACCATCCCATTTAGCAAAGGGGCTAGAGTTTGATGCGGTAATAATCGCTGCTTTCGATATTCCGTTTTACAATCATGCAATCGATCGTAAGCTACTTTACGTAGCATTAACTCGTGCAATGCATGAACTATACTTAATTGGACCAGCTAAAGAAACATTTCTATTATAACAGCTACTCACGGGGTGGCACTTTAAAAAACGGCCTTTTCACAAACCATTTTTGAAAGAGCTTTTTACGCAACCTTTGGAAAATAGTCCTCTTTTCTGCTTCATTTCGGTTTTTAGGTAGTGCAGGCATACGCATTATAAAGTGAACCTCCAATCGGTGAGGAGCTTCTTATTCCCGCTGATTGGTAGTGTCACCAATCAGTTTTTGCAGGCTGTCTGTTCTCCCACCTAAATATTTTGTTTTGCTAACTCTCGTCCAGATTTTTTAAGCTATTTGGTAGAAGTTAATCTAAAAGCGCCATATCCTGTGACATCCACCGAGGCATACAGCCTGTTAGTACAGGATAAAATCTCCTTTTCAACGATGAAGGCTGTCGGATAATTTTTTCCAACAGCCTTCTTTTACTATATTTATATGAGAGAAAAAGTGAGATTATGCTTTATTTACATAGACATAATAATCGATTTGCGTTGATTTAATGAATCCACCCTTTTCATAGATGGAGAGGGCACGTGCATTATCAATTTCAACATCTAGTAGCACATGCTGCTGTCCTTCATCAAATGCTAGCTGCTGCACCCATTTTAATAGCGTTGAACCAATGCCACGCCCCGCATACTGAGGGTGTACAGCTAATGCAGTCAACCATTGGACTGCATTTTCCTCGCGAGTTGTCACAGTTCCAACAACACTGCCCTCCATCACTGCTACCCATAAAATTAAATTTTCGGCTGCTGTATTGTATGCAATTAAATCTTGTGCCTCTTCTACCGTATCTCCAAATGCCGCCATAAATGTTTCGATTAATATTTGCTGGTCCGCTTGCTCATAGCGACGGATAACAATATTTTCTTGCTGCTCGCTAGCCTTTGCCTCTCCTTGCATCGTCACCTCAGAAAAGCTATATTGATAGCCATTGTTCGCTAAAAACCTTGCGCCGAATGGGGCCTGCTCTAATGTTAAAGCAAGCTCACCTTCAGCCTCGCGCATAGACAGCCCTTTATATACTTCCTGCAATAACGACTGTCCAATACCAAGTTGACGATATGTTGGCGCCACAACAATGGACCATTCATATGTTTTTAACCCCATCATATCAACCGCACTTGCCAAGCCGACAAGCTTATTATACTCATCATCATAGACGAGCACGCAAAAGCCTGACATTTCATAATTTTTGGCTGCTTGTATGTTCATAATAAGCTCATATCGTACAGCGTCAGCCAGTGCAGCTTCCTCACATAGCTTAAGTATTTCTTCAAATGTTTCCATATCGATAGGAAACGACACCGTTACTGCTGAAAAATTCATAATACCCATATTCCTCTCTTTCGTTTAACCTACCATCGAAGCGTAAATACCATTTTTCGCAATTAACTCCTCCTGTGTGCCAGCCTCTACAAGCTCACCTTGTTGCATCACAAAAACAATATCCGCGTTTCGAATCGTATTTAAACGATGCGCAATAACAAAGCTTGTTCGCCCCTCCATTAATACTTCAAGCGCCTCTTGAATTTTCATTTCAGTTACTGTATCGATACTGCTTGTTGCTTCATCTAATAGTAAAATAACAGGATCAGCTACAAAGGCACGTGCAATAGATAGCAATTGCTTTTGCCCTTGTGATATTTCGCTTCCATCGGCTGTTAATAATGTATTATAGCCTTCTGGCAATTGCATAATAAAATCATGCGCATTGGCTTTTTTAGCTGCTTCTTCTATTTCTTCATTTGTTGCATTTAAGCGACCGTAGCGAATATTTTCATAAACTGTTGCCTCAAATAGAAAAGGCTCTTGCAATACGAATGCCATTTGACTACGTAAAGCCTCACGTGTAAAATCACGCACATTCATACCATCAAACAGTACCGCACCTTCATTTGTATCATAAAAGCGAGAAATTAGCTGCATAATTGTCGTCTTTCCAGCACCTGTTGCCCCTACTAAAGCGGCTGTCTGTCCTCGCTCTACAGCAAAGCTTACATTTTTTAATGTATGCCCTTCCTCTGTTTGCTCATATTTAAAGGAAACATTTTGGAAAGCAACTGCCCCCTTTAGCTGATGCCCCTTTTCGATATATCCTGTTTCTATCTCGTCCTGCTCATCCATTATAGAAAACACGCGCTCTGCTCCTGCGATTGCGGACAGCACCGTATTGAATTGGTTAGCCAAATCATTCAATGGACGCGTAAATTGGCGAGCGTATTCAGTAAAAATAACAATCATCCCAATTGAAGCATGACCATTTAAAGCGAGTAAGCCCCCAACGCCTGCTACAATTGCAAAACTTGCGTTATTCAGTCCATTCATTACCTTCGGAATATAGCCCGAGTAAGCTAATGCCCAAAAGCCTACTAGTCTTAGACGACCATTCCTCTCTTGAAACTCCTCTTTCACGCGTTCTTCCTGCGAAAATGCTTTGACAATGCGCTGTCCTGATATCGTTTCCTCAATCATTCCATTAAGTGCACCTACGGCTGCCTGTTGTTCCTTAAATAGCTTCCCTGTTCTACGTGTAATCCAACGCATTGCTACAAACATTGCAGGAATAATAATCATTGTCAACAATGTTAAAAGCGGGCTTAAATAAAGCATAACAACTACTGTCCCCGTCAATGTTAAAACACTGGAGAACACTTGAATAAACGCACTATTTAGTGTTGCACTTACCGTCTCAATATCATTTGTTGCACGGCTCATTAATTCTCCATGCTGCCTTTTATCAAAAAAGCTAATTGGCAGGCGTAATAATTTATTAAACACACCGACTCTCATGCGATAAATTGTCTGCTGTGCAACACCAATCATCCAATAGTTTTGCAAATAGAGTGATAATGCAAGTACAACATAAATCGCTATAAGCAAGCCAATCATAAAGAGCATACCGTCAAAATCACCTGGCACAATATAATTGTCAATTATTTTTCCAATTAAAAACGGACCAATTAATGCTAAAGCTGAGCTCACAACAACCATTACAAGCACCATTACTAATAGAAAACGCTGCTCATCAACAATTTTCCAAATGCGGGCTAGCGTTGACTTCCAATCATTCGCACGAGGTCCTTTTTTCTTCTCTGTTGTTTGCCGCAAATCTGCCTTCGTCAATACACGCTCGTAGCCAAAAGGTTTGTCTAGGAATTTCATAGCTCCTCCCCCTGTTCCTGCTGTGATTGTGCAATTTTTTTATATAAATCGCTTGTTTGTAACAGTTCATCATGACTGCCAAAGCCTACAACGCGTCCTGCATCTAATAGCAATATGCGGTCTGCCCCGCGCGCTGTACGAATCTTTTGGGTTACGACAAGCATTGTTGCTCGTTCCTTCTCTAAAGCAGCCCATAAAGCGGCCTCGGTTTTAACGTCTAATGCAGAGGTGCTATCATCCAATAATAATATTTGTGATTTTCGAATAAGCGCACGCGCAATCGACAAGCGTTGCTTTTGTCCACCAGATAAGTTAACACCTTTTTGCCCAACACGTGTCTCATAAGCATTCGGGAAGCTTTCTACAGATTCATGTATTTGCGCCTGTCTCGTTGCTGCCTCTACCTCTGCTAAGCTAGCATCGACCTTGCCCCAACTGACATTTTCCAAAATAGAGCCTGTAAAAAGAAGCGATTGCTGTGGCACAAATCCTATCATGGCACGCAAATCATCCAAATCCCATGCCTTAACATCACGTCCATTGACAAATACTTGCCCACCTGTTGCTTCATAAAAGCGTGGAATTAAATTTAGCAGTGTCGACTTACCTGCTCCTGTCGCCCCCATAATCGCTAGCTTTTCACCTTGTTTTACATCAAAGGAAACATTATGTAATACATTTAGCTCACCATTATATGAAAATGATACATTATCAAAACGCACCGTTCCTAATTGCGCTTCATTAAGTTCCTCTTCTTGACCGGCACGAATTTCAAGCCCGTCCTCGATAATTAAAATTTCCTCCATACGTTCTGCCGAAGCCTTCGCACGAGCAAAAGCGATAATAATAAAGGCAAACATAGAAAATGCACCTGTCATACGCATCGCATAGTTGACGATGGCTATTAAATCCCCTACTTGTGCATTGTTACTATTCACTTCTGCTGCACCGAACCATAGAACTGCAAGCAAGCTTAAATTCATGACAAGCAGTAAAACGGGCATAATTAACTCCATCGTACGCAAAGCTTTCACCGTATCAATCTTTAAGCCTTCTGCCACTTTATTAAAGCGGCTTGCCTCATAATGCCCGCGCATATAAGCCTTTACTAAACGCATCGCCTGTAAGCTCTCCTGCAGCACGCGGTTTACTCGGTCAAGACGTCCTTGTACCTCACTAAAATAAGCCACTCCACGCTTTACCATAATCGCTAAAAAAATAACTAAAATCGGTGCACCAATCATTAAAAATAAGGCAATTTTAGCATTTACGATAAAAGCCATCACCATGCTGCCAATAACCGAAAGCGGCGCACGTAGCATAATACGCAAGCTCATGAAAAAGACGTTTTGTACTTGCGTAATATCACTTGTTAAACGTGTAATTAAACTAGAAGTGGGAAACTTTAAATAGGTAGCCATTGTAAATGACTGAATTTTACTAAATAAAGCATTGCGCAAATCATAGCCAAAGCTTAGAGCAGCATGTGAGGCAAAATATGAATTAATAATCCCTACCACTAAGGCTAATAGTGATAGAGCAAGCATGACTAGCCCCCAATACCATATCGCTTGTCCATCCTGCGCCAAAATCCCATCATCAACTATTCTCGCCATAATTAACGGCTGCGCAAGCTCAACAATTAACTCAATCAACATGAGAGCGAGAGCTATGAGCGCAGGCCATTTATACGGCTTTACATAAGAAAATACCGTTTTCATCTTAACACCCCTTACCACTTTTGCACTGAGATAGAAAGAACCGCTACCTCTGTGAAAGCAAACAACTAGCTGGAATAAAGTAACCCCTCAATCAGTGAAGGTTTATTTCGTCTTCCACTGAATTAGTAGTTCCACCATTCGGGTTTTAACAGACTACTTATCCCCCAATTGAATATTTCATTTTACAGCCTGTTAATACGGGATGATCGTATTCCCTCAAGTTGTCACACTATTTTATTTTGTAACTCGAAATATAATTATGCCACAATATTCTTAAAAATTAAACTTTGCTTTGTTTTGAATTAGTATCCTCTAAAATTAGAGGTAAATCAGTGAAGATATGATTGATTGAATCGACATATAGTAAATATGAAATAAATAGCTTTCTATTTTTAATGAGAAATTATTCTCTCTTTTCTTTTACAAAATAAACAATTGTAACGTCCTTTAGAAAATTTTTTCAAAATACACCCACATACCGTTTCAAAAGATATATAATATACTCAATTGGAAAAATTATATTCATACTTTATACCTAAAACACTTTATGCACATCCCTTTTTAATCTAAAAATAGAGGAGGACCATTCGGTATGAAAGGATTACAACTATCTAACATTAATAAAGAACTATTGGACCAAACGCAGTTCCCTTCCTTTATTATTGATAAGCGCGGGTACTTATTACAATGGACAGCAGCCTGTGAAAACTTATTAGGATATGCGACACAAGACTTTTCTTCTGGGTCAGCTATATTTACTGAACAATTATTTTCCATGGCCCCCCCGCATATTTATGAAACAATTTTAAAGAGTAAGGAAGCGATAAAGCTTGAACCTTTACAGCTATTAACGAAAACGGAGCAATTAATTGAAGCTGCACTTATGGCATCACCTTGCCAATTTGAAGAGCAACAAGGAATATTGATTACCTGCATTCCAATGAAAAATATCCGCACATTCCACCATGATGGTGATATGCTTGTTCATTTGAAAAACAGCATTATGTCTTATTTCATGGTTGTGACAGTTGATTATGAAGGTCTTATTACACAATGCAATGATTTATTTTTAAAAACAAGTCACTGGACACCGAAGCGCGTTATCGGAAAGTCCTTTTGGCAGCTATTCCCAAAATCCTCTACAGGCATGCAAGCTGCTGAGGAAATTTGGGAAACACTGCAGAAGGGCAATATGTGGAAGGGCGAGGTAGAAAAAATCACAAAGGATGGTATGCTCTATTGGACTGATTTATTAGCCATCCCGATAGCAGGCAATCGCTCATTTTTATTGATTGAAAAAGATATTACACGCGATAAAACGATACAGCTACAGCTTGAAAAAATCGCTTATATTGACACAGAAACAGGCTTTATGAATGTACATCGTCTGGAGCAATTAATAGATGAAATGATACAGGAAGATCGCCGATTCTCTTTTGTTTATATTAGCATCGATAAGTTTTACACGCTGAAGGGCTTGTCAGAGTTTAATGCTACGCAAACGCTAGCCGCAGATTTTGCAAAGCGCATTAAAATGTATTTTCAGGACAGTACAGCGGCGCGCATTAATGCAAGTGATTTTGTTGTTATCACACCTTTACCAGAATGGTTTATTCAAGGGTTTTTAGCATATTTACAACAAAATCCTATTTACAACGATAATATCGCCGTTCCACTTTCAATTAGTGGTAGTATCACACGTTTTCCAGAGGACCAATTATCTTTCGCTCAGATGATGAAGGCCTCTACTAGAACAATAACAAATGTACGCAAAGCAGGAGGTAATAGCATTATGTCGCTTTCTAAAGAAGCGCATAAAGCTTTAAGTCGACAAGCAATTATTGAAAAGCGCCTTCTACTGGCTCTTGACCAAAAAAACTTAAATGTGCTATATCAGCCACAGCTAGATATGCAAACAGGAGCAATTGTTGCGGCTGAGGCACTTGTCCGCTGGATGGATGAGGAAATTGGGGTTGTCACACCAGATGAATTAATACCAATAGCTGAAGAAACAGGGCTTATCCACTCCATTGGTTCTTTTGTTTTAGAGCAAGCATGTGAGCAAGCTTTAGCATGGCAAAAGCAGGGGATTCCATTAAAAGTAAGTATCAATGTTTCGATTCGTGAATTCCGAGACAAAAATATGGCTCGCTCCATTTTAGAAACATTGGAACGTACAAAATGCCCTGCCCACTTAATTCAAATCGAAATTACTGAGAAATTTGCATTAGAGGCAGAAAGCGAAACAGCAATCATGAAGCAAATGCGTAAACTAGAGCAGGAGGGTATCGCTTTTGTGCTCGATGATTTCGGCACAGGCTATGCTTCTTTCCGCTACATGCAATTATTGCCTCTTAAAACAATAAAGATTGATGCAACATTTATTCGAGCAATGACACAATCTGAAAAAACAGAGCATCTTGTACGCGGTATTATACAGCTAGCTAAATCGATGCAACTTACGATTTTAGCAGAGGGTGTTGAAACCGCAGAACAATTTAAAATATTAAAAAGCTCGGGCTGTGATTTAGTACAAGGCTTCTATGTATGTAAGCCAACAACTGCTGATGATGTGAGGGCACTGTATTACAATAAAATATAGAAGGAAAACATTAAGACGAGTGGGGGGCTGTCCAAAAAGCCGAGCATAGCCGGCATTTTGGACAGTAGCGATGATGTTTCACAAAATGTTGATTCGCATAAAGTGAACCTTCAATCAGTGGGGCTTCGCACACCCCCACTGATTGGTGATAGAGGAACACAAGCTAGAATCTTCGCATCCTGCGAAAACGCTTGTGTGACCAACATCGTGTTGGCCTCATTCTTAGTTTTTACAGGCTGTTTGATCCCCCACTTAAACATCTTGTTTTTATCTGCTGTTTTGAAGTGGGGGTATTACAGCCTGCTCCTGCGGTTACTCGTCGCAAACAAATTTGTTAATACGGGATAAACAGAAAACGCCTCTTTTAACAATGGGATGAACATTGGCTTTAGCAGTGTTATCCTTCAGTAAAAGGGAACATTGATTTCAATGCAGTGTCAAAACAAAATAGACTTTTCGGACAACTCCCCGCTACAAAGTTTATTCTACGTTTTTACATTCGAAGCCTATCTTTTCACTTTCACAAATGATTGGATAGAGGTTTTTCCTTTTCGTAGCATGCTAAACAAAATTTGCATTATAACTTCAGCAAATACGAGCCCCATCGCGATGGCCCCTGAAATCATAAAGACGCGCATTCCATTTTGCATTCCTAATGCATAATCTAGCTCTACAATGCTGCGCATCGTATTGTAGGCAACCCCTCCTGGAACGAGCGGGATAATGCCTGATACACTATAAATAATCATTGGCATGCGGAATCTTCTTGCTAATGCTTGAGCTAAAATAGCTACAACAAATGCGCCAGCAAAGGAGGCTTTCACCTCGTCCACCCCATGCGACCCAAGCTCATAGTAAATGAGCCAGCCGATTGCTCCAACGGCCCCACAATATGGAATAGCTTTAATTGGTGCATTAAATATTACACCAAAACAGGCTGTTGCTATAAAGCTAAAAATTATTTGAATGATATACTCCATCTATTCCCCTCCGTTACCATGCCATCACAAGTGCAATGCCTGCACCGATTGCAAATGCTGTTAAAAAGGCTTCGGCGCCCTTTGCCATCCCAGCGGTAAAATGCCCTGCCATTAAATCACGTACCGCATTTGTAATAAGAAGACCGGGTACAAGTGGCATAACAGAACCAATTATAATTTTATCTATTTGTGTACCATAACCGAAATAAAGCGCTAGTGAGGCAATCATTCCAACTACAAGTGTAGCAACAAACTCAGAGAAAAATTTTACCCGAGTTAGCTTCTGCATCATTGTTGCAACATATAGCCCCGCGCCGCCTGCTATGAAGGCTGCCGGCATATCTCCCCATATTCCACCAAATAATATTAAAAAGCTAATACTAGCAAAGGAGGCTGCTAAAACTTGTATAATAATTGGTAGAAAATAATTTGTTTTTTGTATCTTATTTAACTCGTCATATGCTTGTTCTAATGTTATGATGTGAGATGTAAGCTTTCGCGACACATTATTAACAAGTGCAATACGGTGTAAATCTGTCACTCTTGTTGAAATGGCTGAAATACGTGTCGGCTGTGTTTTACCAAGAGAAAATATAATACCAGTTGGAGTTACATAGCTTTGGGCATCATTCATATTTTGTGAACGCGCCATTCGAAGCATCGTATCCTCCACTCGATATGTTTCTGCTCCACTTTCCATCATAATGCGACCAGCCAATAAGAAGCAATCAATGGCTAGTTCGTTTTGTTGGGGCTTCTCTATCATCTTTCAAACCTCCCTTGGTATTTTAACTGAACTAAAAGCAAACTTTATCTATTTCTCTTAATAGTAGTGACTACTATCTTTATATTCAAGTCGTAATAGATTAAATCAGGCGTATTGATTAGCCTTTATTTTATAAACAACGCCTAACAATTCGTTGATTTCCATTACCGGGGACACTTTTCTCGGAGTGCGGCTTCAACTAGGTTTTTTCGAGCATGCTTGAAAACCCCTCTTCAAAAACTAAAGTCATTAAGTTGATTATATACATATTAGCGTGTATTTGATTATCCGCCTAAATAAAGTGAAACTTCAATCAGTAGGGGTTCCCCTCATCTCTCACTTATCCTTTAGCGTATTTTCACTTAAATCTTGAAGTGGGCATCTTACTGCCCGTTAATGCGGGATAAAATAATCAACATTTTTTCAAAATCTGTCGTCTTTTTTCAGCGCTTATTCGTCTATATTTTATAACAGAAAGGAGCCCTTAACGCAACATGAAAACTGAACGTAGAAAAAGACGTGGACCATGGATTGACCTAATTCTTATTGGGGCAATCGTCGTTTTAGCAGCAGCCATTGTATTCTTTACAATTATTAACCCAGAGTCAAAGTTCCAACAAGTGAACGAGCCCGAACAAACTGAAACAGATGCTTTACAAGGAGAAGTATCAGAAAGCCAATCTAGCTTCCCCGGTATTCGCATTGTGACAGATATTTCAAACGATAAAATAATGCCATATGCTATTCAATATCCTCAATCAAATTCTGATTCCTTTAACGAGGCGGTAACTGAATTTATTGCAGCCTCGAAAAAAAATTACATAGCGGAAATGCGTTTAGAAAAAAATGTTGATAATAATGAAATCGAGCCTGGCGAATTAAATATTATCTTCGAAACATACCCATATAAAGAGCATTACTATTCGTTTGTGCTAAAGAAAAAATTACGAACAAATAACAGTGACGAAATGACGGTTACAACTTATTTTTATAATAATGAAACTGGTGAACTCCTAGATATTCGTGCTATTTTAGGAGAGGACTTGAAAAACCTAGAAGTGTTTTCAACACATATACGCTCACAAATTACAGATAGTATAGAATTTGAAGGTCATTTATTAGAAGAAGAAATGCTGGCGAAAACTGAACCAAAATGGAGATTATTCGAGCGCTTCTCCATTCAAAATGAAGCATTAGTTTTATATTTTGATTCAGGTGAAATTGCTAGCCCTGAAATGGGTATCTCTACTGTAACTACCTCTCTTTCATATATTAATCCTATTCTTGCTGAGCAATTCCAAGAACAAATGGTAAGCACTGATACGATTATCTCAAACCCAGATACGTCTACAGATTCAGTTGAGCAGGATCATATTAAGCGCGTTGCCCTAACGTTCGATGATGGACCAGACCCTAAAGTAACAAGACAGGTTTTACAGCTTTTAGAGCAATATAATGCTAAGGCTACGTTCTTTATGCTTGGTAGCCGCGTACAATATTATCCAGAAATTGCACAAGAAGTATATAATGCAGGGCATGAAGTAGGAAACCATTCTTGGAGCCACCCCGTTTTAACAAAGCTTACTTCTAAGCAAGTTTTAGCAGAGTATAACTCGACGGAACAAGCCATTAAGCAAGCAATCGGACAATCGGCCACTGTATTTCGTCCCCCATATGGTGCTACAAACCAGCGGGTTAATGGACTTATCCCAATTCCTTCTGTCAATTGGACGATTGATACATTAGATTGGAAGCATCGCGATGCCAAACAACTGTTGCCGATTATAAAAAATCATATGCACAATAATGCGATTATTTTAATGCATGATATCCATGCTTCAACTGCGGATGGTCTTGAGGCCGTGCTTCAATATTTAATTGAGGAAGGCTATACATTCGTAACAGTAAGCGAAGTTTTAAAATACCATTAATGGGGGAGCGTCTAACATGCCGTGCGGCGGCTGGTATGTTGGACGCTTTCGTTTGTGCTTTGATGCGGGATAAAATGCTTGCTCGTTAAAAGAGCAAGAGGAGGATTCTTTGAAAACGACAAGAACACTGGGTTTAGCGGATTTCCTACCGAAGGAAAGAGATAAAGTGCAAATTGGATTTTCTTAATTGTCCAAAAAAAGAAGCTGCCTATTCGGACAGCTTCCCTTTTTTATTTTGCGAAATTCACTTTGCTTAATTTCTCAAAAGTATTTAAGTCATAGCTAACAATACCGCTTTGTGAAATTGTATATAGTGAATTATCAATATAAATCATACGGCGAACCGTCTTATCCCATTCCTCGTACATTTGGGTCGCTTGTGCTGGCTCGATTAAGTCAGCTTTCAACTTAATTCCTTTCGTTGTCACTTCATATACTTGTGAGCCTGTGCCTTTGTAAATCATTTCATTGGCATTTTTCTCTTCGTATAAAGTTACAGGGAAGCCATAATAGCCTTTCTCAACATGACGAAGCAATGCTTTATGGTCGTACTGCACATCAGAATATGTGCCACGCCCTCCAATGATAACTGCCGACTTTTCTTTCGGATTCGCTAAATCACTTACATCAAATAGCGCTAGCTTCATGCCTTTTGTTATGACAAATGGCTCTTTAGAATATTCATTCATACGAATTTCTGTGTCATAGCCAATACCGATTAAATGTTTATCATCAAGCGGGTGTAAATAGTTACTAAAGCCAGGAATTTTTAGCTCACCTAACAATTTCGGCTTTGCTGGATTTGCCACATCTATTACAAATAGCGGGTCCACTTCTTTAAATGTTACGATATACGCTTTATCACCCATAAAGCGCGCTGAGAAGATACGCTCACCTCTTGCTAAATCTGTTAATGCCCCAACTTGCTTTAAGTTACTATCTAAAATAAATAGATGGTTTTTGGAATCGGCATTACGCCCCCATGCAAAGCCCTCTGTTGTAGCAATGCGGAAGTACCCTTCGTATTCATCCATTGAGAATTGATTTAATGTCGTTCCTTTTACTTCTGCTTGCCCTACTAATTTGATTGCCGTTTGGTCAATAGCAAATTTATAAATTTGCGTATTTGAAGCCGCTGGCATAATCATCATATCTGTCATAGCACGATTGGATGCTGCTGGAGCCGCATAATCATATTTAGGTGCTGTCACATAAATTGCCTTCTGTGACATGTATAATTGAGAGCCACTACCTAAATAACTTTCTGTTTTCACTTCATTTTTTGCCAAGTCCTTTAAATCAATTGCTGATAATGTTGTATAATTTGGCTCTGTATTACCAGGGAAAATTGAAATTTTTTCGATTGGCATTGGCTCCGATGTATTTTGGCTATTGCTGTCATATGTGTATGGACGTAATTCTACGTCAACTCCCTCACGCAGTAACCAATAATTAGGTGATGAATTCGTTACCATATATAACACATCACCTTGTTTACGAATGCCTGCAATATGACCTTCTTGCCCAATTTCACGCAGCAATTTTGGGCTATCAGCATTTTCCACATCAAAGAAGGCAAACTTGGATAACGATATCGACTGCATATAATCTTTTCCTTCTAGAGGACGTTCCTCATAGCTATCATACGCAACAATTAATAATGAATTGTGTAAAATGAGCTTTGTTAAATATTGATTATCCTTAAATGCCTTTTTGGCAACAACCTTTATATTTTTAGGGTTTTTCGCATCTGTAATGACTAGCTCATTTTCAACAATTGCATAAATATAGCGCCCATCTGTAACAACAATATCCCCTTCTTCAATGCCCTCTACTTGATTATTCGTTGTCGAATGGTCTGAAGATTTGCCACTTGCCGCGCTATCAGCGACAGATTCGGATGTTTCCATCATTTCATTTTGAACACGACCATAACCAAAATTTTGATTGTTTAATACCGTTTCAAAATAAGTTACTAAATCCTTTGTCGACTTTATTTGCTCGACCGCTTTCACAACATTAAACTTAACAGACTTTTTCTTGTTGTTAAATGTCAATTTTTTAGACGCCCCTTTTTCAACATATAGCGTATATTGCCCAGGGCTTAAATCCCAAACAATAATAGCATCAGACGTTTCGTTTAATGTCAAACGCGCATCTACCTTTTTTCCTGCAGCATCTGTAACATATACCTTGCCATTGGTTAAGCTTGCAGCTTCGATGATTTCTGAAAATTCAGCATAAAATGGCTTCCCTTCTAACACCGCTGTAGCTGTACTCGCAGCTGCCGTTTTTTCATTTCCGAACAAAGCAATCGCAGTTATTAGTAAAATAGCTACAGCAAATAAAGTGCCTATTGCTCGTATTTTTTTCATGCTTTTCTCCACTCCTTTTTATGGTTTTATTTCCATGTCATTAAATAAGACGGTACATCACCAATTTCGTTACAGTTTTTTTAGATAAAGTGAAACTTCTTTCAGTGGACGCCCTTCCCCACTGAATGTTAGTTGAACCATTCGGGCTTTTACGGGCAGTTAATCTACCACTTATCCTTAATCCGACTTCACTTTAGATTTGAAGTGGGAGTTTTACTGCCCGTTAGCGGGATAAATCTGAAAATCAATTACACCTCGACTAATGCTAGTCCATGTTTTTCTCGAAACAACTAAATAGGGGAATGCATAATCGATATTTTGGATGCTGTAGGTAGTGCTTTCTTCAAAGAATTCACTCGTTAAAATAAGCATAGAGCTAATTTCCAACTGCACTTAGGGAAAATTGAAATCTTGAGAAAGGCGCTTCCCTCAAAATAAATATGGCTGCAGGAGAAATCACTTTCCCTACAGCCATACCCCATTTTACCATTTTACAATCATTGCGGAGCGATGTGAGGTTTCTTTAATATCTACACCGCGCTTTGCCATTTCCTCAATATATGTTCCACCTGGCACAATGGACTCTGGTGCGAAAACACCTCGCTCTGAAATAACGCCATTGCCAAGCATTTGCGCCACAACCGATGCTGTATTTGCTGTAGCACGAGCCATTGCAGTTACGCCTGTCTCTAAATCTTTTTTCACAACCATTTCGTACTCATATGTGACTTGCTCTTCTGATTTTTCACCCGCTATAATAGCACGTAATAATACTGCATCTACTTTCTTGCCTAGCTCTAACTTTTTCTTTAAAGCTTCACGTACAACTTCACGCACGCTTATTTCATGGTTGCCTACCTCTACCATATTATCTTTGCTTAAGAAATCTAAGTCTGCTAAAAGCTTGAATTTTTCAACATGCCCTTTATAGCGAATTGTTTTATATTCCAGTGTTTTTACATGCGGGAATGTTTGGTGCAATGTCGAGATACCCCCAGATGTATAAAATGCCTCCAACACCCCAAATTCATCAAAGTAAATTGGCTCTACACCCGTCAAAGATTCTACCTCGGTTAATTTGCTATCTTGAATCATTTTTGATGGCTCTGTATAATGGTCAAAAACCCCTTCTAACGAGAATACATGTGTGTAGTGCAGCGGTGGCTTCGGCTCTGTCGGAATACCGCCTACATAAAGTTTAATTGATTCCACCTTATCTAATTTAGACGCTCCGTATCCTGCCAAAATATTAACCATCCCCGGCGCAACCCCTAAATCCGGTATAATCGTAACGCCTGCCGCCTTTGCTTCATCTGCCATTGCAAGTACATGCTCTGTCACACCGCCAATATGTCCACCTAGGTCAACAGAGTGAACCCCTGTAGCAATCGCTGCCCTTGCTACCGCTTCATTGAATTCATAAAATAATGCGTTGATTGCAACATGACCCTTTGACATAACATTGCGCAATGATTCGTCTGATGTTGCATCTAATGCAATAACCTCTACTTTATTTGTATTTAATGTAGCGACAAATTCCTCTGCCGCATCTACTACTAAGTCTGCTAAGTATACTTTTTCAACCGATTCACTTGCTACTAAATCTCGTGCTACTTCTTTCCCCATTAAACCTGCACCTAGAACTACTACTTTCATGTAATCCAACCCCTTTTATTTAGTATGTCATGTGGGACTGTCGGAAAAGCAGGTAAATACTAGATTTCCCAACAGCTGTACGCACTTTTCTTGAAGTAAATGAAAATTATTAAAGCACTGCACTTAGAAGAATTTATTCGTATTAAAAATGATAGAATAGCTGAGTTTAAGCGTTACGTATCAATTTGCGCCCTTTGTAAAGTACCGCTATAGTCTACATAAATGCTTTTCCATTCTGTGTAAACGTCAAGAGCAGCCTGACCTGAATCTCTGTGACCATTACCCGTCCCCTTTGTACCACCAAATGGTAAATGGATTTCAGCTCCTGTCGTTCCCGCATTCACATAAACGATACCTGTATCTAAAAGCTGCTGTGCTTTAAATATCGTATTCACATTACGTGAGAAAATAGAACTTGATAAACCAAAGCGCACACCATTATTTACTTCGATTGCCTGCTCTAGACTATCAATTGCAATAATGCTAACAACAGGTCCAAAAATTTCTTCCTGTGCAATAATCATATCTGGTTGCACATTCGTGAAAACGGTTGGCTCAAAATAAAAACCTTTATCATATGGTGTGTCCGTTAAGATGCGGCCACCTGTTAATAATGTTGCCCCTTCTTGCTTCCCAAGCTGAACATAATGATTAATTTTCTCAAGCGCTTGACGATTTATAACAGGACCTACTTTAACCTTCGAATCAAGCCCATCACCGATTGTAATCGCTTGCATTTCTCTTAGTAGCTTTTCTTCTAGCTCTTCCTTCACATCGCGATGCACAATAATACGACTGCATGCCGTACAGCGCTGCCCTGCTGTTCCAAAAGCACTCCAAACAATTCCTTGTACAGCTAAATCAATATCTGCATCATCCATAACGATAACCGCGTTTTTACCGCCCATTTCAAGCGAGATTTTCTTTAAATGTTTCCCCCCAAGTTCCGCCACCTTACTACCAGTAGCTGTTGAGCCCGTAAAGGAAATCACTCGTACATCAGGATGCTCAATCATTGCTGTGCCAATTGTTGGACCTGTACCAAATACAACATTCGCTACCCCTTTAGGCAAACCGACCTCTTCGAAAATCTTTGCTAGCTCATAGGCCATCATCGGCGTTTCATTGGAAGGCTTCCAAACAAATGTGTTGCCTGCTACGATAGCGGGAAACGCCTTCCATGTTGCGATAGCAATCGGGAAATTCCATGGTGTAATTAATCCAACTACGCCAATTGGTGAACGTACACTCATCGCAAATTTATTGGCTAACTCTGATGGTGTTGTTTCACCAAATAATCTACGTCCTTCACCAGCCATGTAAAGTGCCATATCGATGCCTTCCTGCACCTCTCCACGTGCCTCTTCAATGACTTTTCCCATTTCCTTTGTCAAAACTTGAGCTAAATGTTCTTTTTTCTCCTTCATTTTAAAACCAATTTCATATAAATAATCTGCACGTTTCGGTGCGGGCAACAACGCCCAACTCTTCTGTGCTTCTTTTGCAGCTTGAACAGCTACATCAATTTCTGTTTTTGTTGAGAGTGGCACTGTACCTAGTTGCTCACCTGTTGCTGGATTAATAATAGGCATTGCCTGCAATCCGCTTTCCACCCATTCACCAGCTATAAAGTTTTTCAGCTCCATTTAATCTCTCCTTTCCGTACGCAAAAACTTCTATTCTTGTGTTACATTACAAATTATTCGACATTCTCTGCTTCAAACCCTTTTTTTCTAATTTTAAAAATATTTTTAGTATTTTCGAAACTTCTTTTATTTACACTGCGTACATATAGTAAATTATATTTTTTTGATTGGACAAGAATTAAATCAAAATAAAGCCTTCGATGAATATATGTGGACGCCATTTCACCTAGGCTTAATGACAGGAGGAGCAAATAATGAACAATCACGAAATCGATTACAAGCTTTACGGAGATGATATGCAATTTGTAGAGGTCGAGCTTGACCCATCTGAAACAGTTGTAGCTGAGGCTGGTAGCTTAATGATGATGGAAGATGACATTCGTATGGAAACGGTATTCGGTGATGGCTCTGCACAGGGCGGCGGTGGTTTAATGGATAAGCTTATGGGAGCAGGTAAACGCTTGTTAACAGGTGAAAGTTTATTTATGACAACATTTACAAATACGGGCTATGGCAAACGCCATGTTTATTTTGCAGCACCTTATCCCGGAAAAATTATCCCGATTGATTTAAGCCTTTGGAACGGAAAAATCATTTGTCAAAAGGATGCTTTTTTAGCAGCTGCTAAAGGAGTATCTGTTGGCATTGAATTCCAGCGTAAATTAGCAACAGGCTTCTTCGGTGGAGAAGGCTTCATCATGCAGAAGCTTGAAGGCGATGGGATGGCATTTATTCATGCAGGGGGCACCATTCACCGACATGATTTGCGACCAGGTGAAACATTGCGTATTGATACAGGCTGTTTAGTCGCTATGACAAGGGATGTTGACTACAATATCGAAATGGTCAGCGGCGTAAAAACTGCCTTATTCGGTGGAGAGGGTCTATTTTTAGCAACACTGAGAGGTCCGGGTACAGTCTGGGTACAATCGCTACCATTTAGCCGACTAGCAAGCCGTGTATTCGCAGCAGCTCCAGCTAGCAAAGGTGGTGGCGGTAAGTCAAGCGATGAAGGCGGTATCGGTGGATTATTCGACCTATTTAATAAATAGGCATAGGAGTTATCTGAAAAGCTGTGTGTTCCCATTGCTTTTCAGATATTTTTTTGCCTTTAAGTGAAATGGTCAAAATAGAACCTCAAAAGGAGATTGAAATACTATGAAAAAAATGTTTTTTGGGTCAACTATTCTTTTATGTGGGACAATAGGATTGATTTCAATTATAGTACTTTCAGTAAATAACCCTTGGGATTATAATGGAATTACTGGAATTTATGGATTTTTACTTGGTTCTCAAACATTGTGGGCTTTCATTTTATTTTGTTTAATGTTTATTTCAGGTGCATTTATTTCCTTTTACGAAGCATATTTTAGCAAAGTTAAATAATTAATCTATGTTTTAATGATACTATACATAACTATTTTTCTATTTGAATGGGAGGTATTTTCATGGAGGGCGCATACCACGCTGGTGATATTATTGCAACAATACTCTTTGTACTTTTTATATGTGCTACGATTACTGCGGTTATAATTTTCTTCAAACGAGTAAGCAGTACAACAACACAACAGAAAGAAATAATTACGAAACTAGACACGATTATCGAACTGTTGAAACAGAAATAATGAGAGCGTCCAAAAAGCAGTCTTATGCACTGCTTTTTGAACGCTCCTCCTTATAAATACAACACAACAAGCAATAATGCCGCAAGTGCGATACGATAAATAGCAAACGGTGTTAACTTAACACGTGAAATTAATTTTAAGAAGAACTTAATAGATAACAATGCGAAAACAAAGGCGCTAATAAAGCCAACCGCATAGAACATAAAATGATCTGGGTTAATATCTTCCCAATGCTTAATTAAAGATAATCCACTTGCTCCTGCCATAATTGGTACAGCCATAATAAATGTAAAATCTGCTGCTGTTTTATGGTCTAAGCCTAAAAGTACCCCACCCGAAATCGTTGCGCCTGAGCGTGAGAAGCCCGGCCATAATGATAAACATTGCACAAGACCAATTTTCAATGCTTTGCCGTATGAAATTTGGTCTAATGATGTAATTGCAGGCTTTTTCGGTCCAAACTTATCTGCAATAATCATCAAAATTGCTCCAATAATTAAACCGATAATCACTGTTTCCATTCGAAATAAATGCTCATCAATCATATCTTCAAACAAGACGCCAAAAATCCCAGCTGGAATAATCCCCGCAATCACATGTCCTAAATGGAAACGCTGTGTCGAAGTTTGTCCTTCTATTTTATATAAGCCTACTAAGCTTAAAATGCGCTTCCACATGACAACAACTACAGCTAAAATAGAGCCAAGTTGAATAACAATTTTAAATGTGTTGGCAGAGCTTGAACCTAAAAATTCTTGCGTTTTCAACCACATATCATCGACGATAATCATATGTCCTGTCGATGAAACAGGGGCGAATTCTGTCATTCCTTCTACAAAGCCTAACAAAAGGGCTTTTAATAGTTCAATCAAATCCATTCCATAATTCCTCCGATTTACTTACTTTCCACATGAATAACCCATAGCTCTGAGCGACTACCGATACGCATTGGCGGTCCCCAAAAGCCGAAGCCACTTGAAACGAGCGCATGCATCCCCTCTTTATTTTTATAGCCATAGTCTAATTCAAATATTTTACGTGTAATATATTCGTTTGGCCATAGCTGCCCTAAATGGGTATGCCCCGATAAATGCAAATCAACGCCCGCATTTGCAGGTGCATTCAAATCATCTGGCGTATGATTCATTACAACCCAAGGCTTATCTCGTTCAATTGGGGCTAAATCTGCAATTTGCTTTCTTGCTTTATTCGTTTTATCTTCCTGCCCTGTTAAATAAAAACGCTCTCCTACTAAAATAGTTTCATCTAACAACATTTTGACATTCGCTTTTTCCAGTTCATCTACAATTAATTGCAGCGCATTCCCGTAATACTCATGATTGCCTAGCACCCCATATACACCATATGTGGATTTTAGCTGTGCCATCACCTCGCCCATACCCTTCTTAATAAATAAATCTGGCTTGTCATCCACTAAATCTCCGACTAAAAGCACAACATCAGGATTTTGCTCATTGGATAATGTCACAAATCTCTGCAAATGTGCCTTATTGGACAGCACGCCTAAATGAAAATCTGACGCAACAACAAACGTCATTGGCTCATCGACATCTAGCTTCACTGTTGTTTCTCTCACAACAGGCGAATAAGCATTGTATGTACCATAAATAAAAAGCACAATAAAAATAATGACAGCCACACTGCCTGTCGTGCGCGCTGTTAATGGCGTAATAAAAACAACGATATTCGCAATAATACATAAAATCAATCCGTATTCAAAAATGAACATCCAATAATTACCTAAAACTGATAAAGGACGTAATAATTCATGAATTCTACCCAACACAAAGCCAAATGCTACTACATAAAGAAGAGGCCAAAAAATAAGATTCGATATATGTATATTTATAGATGCTAGCCACAAATTGAAATTCCAACCTATGTAAAATGTCATACCGCTATAAATAACAACAATTACTATACCAATTAAATATTGCAATGATAGTATCCTCCTATATTTTATCCCGCATTAACGGGCAGTAAGACGCCCATTTCAAGATTTATGTGAAATTGGCTTAAGGAGAAGTGGGAGACCAACTGCCCGTAAAAGCCCGATTGGTTCAACTAACATTCAGTGGGAAGAACGTCCACTGAATGAAGTTTCACTTTATCCCGCATTAACGGGCAGTAAGACGCCCATTTCAAGATTTATGTGAAATTGGCTTAAGGAGAAGTGGGAGACCAACTGCCCGTAAAAGCCCGATTGGTTCAACTAACATTCAGTGGGAAAAGCGTCCACTGAATGAAGTTTCACTTTATCATGCAAAAGTATAACATTACTTTCTCTATGTAGAAAAATATAAGTCTCAGAAAATCAAAAATGCCTTACCTAACACAATTCAAGACTATCAAAATGCAGCTCCATTTTGTAGTAGAAACGCATTGAAAGAAAGATTTTCATCCCTTCTCCATTATTTAAAAGTAACTCCGCTAAAGTCAATGATTCTCTCATTTTCAAAGAAATCCCCTCGCTATTTTCCTCGAAGAAATACTTTGAAAAGACACCATCAAAAGCGTCCCAAACACCGTGCAGTTGCCGGTGTTTGGGACGCCCTATTTAAAATGCTACTTGTACAGCAACCGTTACCTTAAATAAATCGCCATCTACTTCAATTTTCATTCGTGCACCATGCAAGTCAACAATCGACCCTGCGATAGCAAGCCCTAAGCCAGAGCCTTCTGTATGACGAGATGTATCGCCACGTTTAAAGCGCTCCGTCAGTTCCTCTACATTTTCAACAAGCTCATACTTCGCAATATTTTTCACTACAAGCTCCGCCTCTGCTCCTTGCTGTTTAAGTGTAACATAAACGCGTGTACCCTCTAATGAATACTTTTGGGCGTTGACAATTAAATTATCAATAACACGCCACCATTTTTGTCCGTCTACATAGGCAAAAATAGGCTGGCTTTCAATATTGACTCGTAAATCTAATTTTGCCGTAGTAAAAGCTTCTTCATGCTCACCAATTGCCTGCTGTAATAGCTGTGCTAAATCAACTCGTTGCTTCAAAAGCTCGACATTCCCACTTGCCATTTTCGATACATCAAATAAATCCTCAATCAATGTTTTCAAACGTGCCGATTTTTTATCAAGTATGTCGATATATTTGCTACGCTCTTCTTCAGATAAGTTAGGCTTTTTCAATAAATCCGTGTACGTAATAATAGATGTTAACGGCGTACGTAAATCGTGGCTAACATTTGTAATCAGCTCCGTTTTTAAACGTTCACTTTTTGCCTGCTCTGTCATTGATGTTCGAACACCATCTCTTAATTTATTTAAGTTTTGAGCATGCGCTGCAATCGGTGATTTCCCCTTCACCTTCACATCAGTCGTTAAACGCCCCTCTGCCATATCTTCAGCTTGTTTCATCACACGATTTAGGTAGCCCATGCGGCGAAGATATATATATAGTGTAGGCACGAATACGAATAAGAAGAGTGGTATATAAATAAGGAACAGCCCGTTATCAATTAAAGCGCCTGTGAATCCTACCCCTGCAAGGAAAAATACAATAAGCATTGCAAATGTTTGCATACCAACCGAACGATTTAAAAAGACGTCCTGACCCGCTTGCCAAATGCGAAGAGAAATCGATTCTTTCCAGCGTTCAATATCGCGACTATCATCAATTAACCATAATATACTGATTACTAATGCCATGAATAAAGCAACGGCAAGCCCAAATAAGAAAATAAGCTCTATTATATTTACTAACTGATACATTTCAGCACTGTAATAGGCAATATTGTAAATGGACCTCACTAGCCCATCAACGATGTCAATGAATAGCATCCCACCTAATAATGTCAAAGCAATTGCCGCATCAATTGGTAGCTTGTTAAATAACGGCTTCACTTTTAGTAATAATGCCTCGATTTCTGCTCTTTTAGGTCGCATAAAAAAGAATAGTACGAATAATGTTAAAAGACCGGTTCCCCATATGATATAAGAAAGAATTTTAAAAGCTTCAAAACCCTCATAATTTCTTTTTAGCTCCGAATCCTTTAAAGCCGTCTTTGGCAATGTAATCGTGCCTGTAAACTTTGGTAGCTCAATAGTTATCGGAATCGTGTGCGATAATAACGCAAAATCCTCTTCAATATACTCGCCTGTGTAAACTTCCATCACTACTTCACTTCGAACATTTTCAGCAACCGTATCCGATGTTACTTCAGAAACACCTTCCCAGATTCCTTCAGAAGTGCTTTCCAAAATTACTTCGCCTATGCTTCTATTTAAAGGTGGTACAAAATACTCGGAGTTTTCCTCTAAAAAATGCTCCTCGAATATCGCCGTTGCGGCAATATTATTATTTGTAAAACGTTGCTTTGTATTCACATCTACTAAATCGTAGCTAAACATTTTATAACTATTGGATGATAGGAACTCTCGTTTTTGACGCTCCTTGCTAGCAGCATAATTATCAATAATTTGCTCCTTTATTGCACGGATTTTCGCCTCAACATGTGCATCGTCCGAGAAATTTTTCTTCACCTCCTCGATTTTACGATCACGCTCCTGCTTTAGCACTTCTTTCACTTCAACTGATGCTGACGCAGAGTCTGTGTTATCTTCTAGGCGGTCTTGATATTGCCTAATAAGATTTTCAACCTGTTCCTCTAATGAACCATAGTAATTACGATAATAATTAATTTCATTTTGTGTTACTTTTATTTGCTTTTTTGCCTTCTCCGCATCAAAAGACATTAACACATTGTTATATAAATCTTCATAATATTGCTGCAACTGCCACTCGAATTCTTGGGAAGTAATAAATGATTTACCGATAATCGTATTCGCATTTCCCAAAAAGGAAAATAACGAAAATATGGTCCAAAAAATGAGCAGTAGCGTTAGGGCGCCTCTTCCCTTCTTCATTTCGTTTCCTCCTAAAAAAGCTTTCGTAATAACTGCAATGTATTGATTAAATCCGCTCTTGTCGCCCATAGAAACATCCCGATATAAATAAGACCAATTAGACTAGCAATTGCACTAATTAGCGTACATACCAGTGCAATATTACTTTTCCATTTTGTAGCCAAGTCCCCAAACAACCTTTAAATAATGTGGATTTTTCGGATCTGTTTCAATTTTTTCGCGGATTTTTCGGATGTGTACTGCGACAATATTTTCAGCATTATACGCCTCTTCGTTCCAAACCATTTCGTAAATTTCTTGAATGGAAAAAACACGACCAGCATTTTTTAACAATAGTTCTGTTATTTTATATTCAATGGGCGTCAGCTTTATAGGCTCTCCGTCCTTTAAAACTTGGCGACCTGCTATATCTAACTCTAGCCCTTCAATTTGCGCTGCGCTATTTTGAAATGTTCCTAGCTCGACATAACGACGTAGCTGCGACTTTACCCGAGCCATTAACTCTAAAGGATGGAAGGGCTTTGTAATATAATCATCCGCCCCAACAGACAAACCATGAATCTTATCCGTATCCTCAGCCTTCGCACTAAGCATAATAATTGGGATATTTCGTTCAGCTCGGATTTTAAATGTCGCCGTAATACCATCCATATTCGGCATCATTATATCTAAAACAATCAAATGTACCTCATGCTGTGACAGCATTTCTAACGCCTCTACACCATCGCCAGCCTTCAAAACTTGATAGCCATCATTTTTTAAATAAATTTCTATACCATCGCGGATATCTTGGTCATCATCCACGACTAGTATCGTTAACTTCGTCATATCATTCACCTCGCTGCAAACTCTTATAATGTTATAATAAAGGATAAAAATGAAGTATTGCTTAACGTAAATCTTAAGATTTTCTGAAGAAATGGAAAGGGAATGTCGTTTATGTATAAAACTGTAGCTCAAACAGCCTTAGACTTAAATATGCCAGAAGAACAAATTTTATATTATATTCACAATGGGCGCATTAAAGCCGTGCATGATGGTGAGCAATTTTTAATCAACAGTGGACAGTTCGAGGCATACCACGAGCAAATCGAGCGTATCAAAGAGGAAATTGATATTTGGCGTAATACCCCCATCCCCGAAGATATTGATGTGAAGGATGAAGACTAAAGGGTGCCCAACCCCCAGAATTAAAGTGAAGAATTTCTATACTAAAAGAAAGGCGGTGCTGCCTTTGTAGACAACACCGCCCCTTACTTAAATCGGGATAACTTGACTTACACTTTTTGTCATTATTTCTGCATAATCCTCTACCATCACACTTGCAGTTGGATACATTCCCGCTCCAGGTCCAACAAGTGTAATTGTCCCAATATAATTTGTATCAACAGCCACAGCGTTATTAACATCATCAATAGCGTATAACGGATGCTCTTTGTTCACTAATAACGGTATTACTTTACCAACGATTTTTCCGTCTGCAAAGCGTTCTATTTCCGCAACATGACGATAACGTAGCCCTTTCGCCTGTGCCTCCTGCACATCTGCTTGGGAAATTGCATCAACACCGATTACTTCTACCTCCGACCAATTAGGCTGTTCACCAAATGCCAAGCTAGATAAAATCATTAACTTTTTGAAGGCATCCTGCCCCGACACATCATTGTATGGATCGGCTTCTGCATAGCCAAGTCGCTGCGCCTCCTTTAAAGCTTCCTCAAAGGATACATTTTCTATACGCATTTTCGTTAAAATATAGTTCGTTGTTCCATTTAAAATACCTTGAATTCGTTCGGCATCATTTACTAACAGCACATTTTTTAATGTCTTAATAACAGGTACGCCACCAGCTACAGAGGCTTCATACCCTACATATACACCATGCTCCTTAGCAAGTTGCTCAAGCTCCTGCCCACGCTTTGCAAACATCACCTTATTCGCCGTAATAACGTGGCATCTATGCTCGACTGCGCGCTTTAAATAGGAAAACGCTGGCTCCTCATTTACAATCGCTTCGAAAACAACTTGTAATCCAGGCTCTGCCAATACGTCCTCTATACTTTCCGTCATCAAATGCATTGTGTTAGCTACACGTTCTTTACTCGCATCAGTAACTAATATTTTTACAACCTCGAGCTCCACCCCTAATTTCTGTTGGAGCTCCTGCTGCCTTTCCTTTAGTATATGATAAATTCCTTGCCCCACGGTTCCAAAACCGAGAATGGCTGCCTTCACTTTTGACACTATACCTTCGCCTCCAAATTTCCTTTCACAACTAATCAAGTGAATCTTAGGCTTTTTACAAAATCAAATTGTGTATTTTATATATTTTCTGCAAAAAACCACGACTTATTTGTTATATCGTTCTCGTTATATATAGTGATTCTAGCTCAATACTTATGATATTACAAGAAAATTCTACCCTAAACAGACATTTGTTTTTTTAGAGAGGTCACCAAACATTCAAATAATATAGAAATGGGGCTGCCAAGAAAGAAATGACTTTCAAGACAGCCCCGTAGGTTATATATCAATAAAAGAAATGGGGGAATTTCTTCTATTATAATAAGGAAGATTTCAACTAACTTCTGTTAATTGTTGACGGCGATAGTTTTCCAAAATGGATTGCATAATCTTTTCCTCTAATGCTGTAAATGCAGGCACTGCATATGTGCGGTGAACAAGCTGAAACTCCCCATAGCGTAAAAACCATTCTTTCGCTGGCAATTTAATGTGGTCATTTCCATGCTCGATATACGCATCATATACTTCCTTTACAATGTACCCATTTAATAAATCATATGTTGATTCTGAAAACGCACTATGCCCAAACACTTTCATCCACATCATTTCAACATTTGCTAATAATAATTGAATTGCTTGTGAATTGATGAAGGTGTATGTCTCATTTAATTCATACACAATATAAGATGCTATGTTTTGTGCACTATATGTACGTCCCATATTCAACACTCCTTTGATTTATCCTATTTTATCAATTACGCTTCGGTTTACTACCACCCAGATTTCTCCAATATTTTTGGTGGAAGTTTACTTAAAATCGCAACATCCTGTAACATCCGTTGGAGATTGAAAGAATTTCAATTCCCTGCAAGTAGATTGGTTTTATTATAATTGAGAAAAATCAAGAAGTCAATAATTCTTATAAAAATACTAGGTATTAAGTTTTTATATTTTAGTAGGGGGCTGCGACTGCGAAATGATGCAGTCTACAGCCTATTTTTAGCAACAATCTAACAAAACCATATAGATACTTTATACAAATGAGTATTCAAGCGTTTGTCTATAGGTTAAGCATTTTTTGCTGCTAATGCTAACGCTTGGTCCAAATCTGCCACTATATCTTCCACTGCTTCTAAGCCGATTGATAAGCGAATGAGCTCTTCTGATACACCAGCGATTTTAAGTTCTTCTGCTGATAATTGTTGATGTGTTGTAGATGCTGGGTGAATAATAAGCGAGCGTGCATCGCCCACATTTGCTACATGCGAGAAGAGTTTAACACTATCAATAACAGTTCGCCCAGCCTCTCTACCACCTTTAATACCGAAAGTGATGATAGAGCCAAAACCATTTTTCAAATACTTTTTCGCCAATGAATGCGATACAGTATCTTCAAAGCCGTTATAGTTTACATATTCCACGAATGGGTGGTTACGTAAATGAGCCGCTACTTTTGCGGCATTTTCATTATGTCTTACTACACGCAAATGAAGCGTTTCTAACCCTTGTAAAAAGTTAAATGCTGAATCTGCACTTAATGTTGGCCCGAAATCTCGCAGCAATTGCACGCGCAATTTTGTAGCGAATGCCGCAGTTGCCGTATCAACTCCATAGCGGATGCCGTGATATGTTGTATCAGGCTCTGTGAAGCCTGGGAATTTCCCCTGTGTCCAGTCAAATTTCCCTGCATCGACAACAATACCACCGATTGTTGTGCCATGCCCACCAATCCATTTTGTTGCCGAATGAATGACAACATCCGCCCCGAATTCGATTGGATTAGAGCCATATGGTGATGGGAATGTATTATCAAGGATTAGTGGGATACCATGCTCATGTGCGATTTTAGCAACCGCTTCAATATCTAGCACATTTAAGCTTGGATTACCGATTGTTTCTGCAAAAATTGCTTTTGTATTTTCGTTAATTGCCGCTCGGAAGTTTTCCGGGTCACTCTCGTCTACAAATGTTGTCGTAATACCGTAACGTGGCAAAGTTGTAGCAAATAAATTATAAGTACCGCCGTACAAAGAGCCTGCTGATACGATATGGTCTCCTGCACCAGCAATGTTTAAAATAGAAAATGAGATAGCTGCCATTCCTGAAGAAAGTGCTACTGCTGCTGTTCCTTTTTCCAATAAAGCAACACGCTCTTCAAATGCCCCAACAGTCGGGTTCATAATACGAGAATAAATATTTCCCGCTTCCTCTAATGCAAATAATCGCTGCGCATGAGCAGTATCGTTAAATGCATAAGCAGTTGTACGATAAATTGGTACGGCAATTGCCCCTGTTACTGGATCGGGTTTTTGCCCACCATGTAATAACAATGTTTCTGGTCGTAGTGTTGACATGATGTTCCTCCTAAAATGTATTCGATGGCTAATGGATTTTTGAGGAGGGTAGAAAAACAAAAAACCCTCTTCCTAAGAAGAGGGTTCGCAAATGAGCAAGTTTTCCTCCCCTTATCTTTCAGATTCCAATCCGAATCTGTAGGAATTAGCACCTTTGTAAGCTCGTCGCTTACCGGTTGCCGGGCATCATAGGGCCTAGTCCCTCCGCCACTCTTGATAAGAGTATTTGATTCATGTTCCATCGTTGTGTTTGAGTATAAAGCATTGTAAACCAAGAAGTCAACTATTATTTTTTAATTTTTTTCAATAGATGTCACAAATTTTGAATGAAGGCCTACCAAACGTAGCGCAGGTCGCGAATATTTAGATTAATTCACATCAGTTAGCTCGAAAAAAATCTAAATGAGAGTTAGCCAAGGCGTAATTGTTTTTTAATTAATTCATACAAATCGCTAAAATAATAGCATTTAGTCAACTTGATTGGTTATTTAATATAAGTAGTATAAAATAATATACGAATACAGGTCATTAGGAGGATGAAAATGGATACTAGAGAACTTTTACGCAATCACGCATCCGTGCGTAAATATACAGGGGAACAAATTCCGCGCGAAACGGTAATGGATTTAATCGAAACAGCACAAATGGCAGCAAGTTCACATTTTGTGCAAGCATATAGCGTTATTTGGGTTACGGATGAAAATAAAAAGCAAAAGCTCGGCGAATTATCAAAAAATGAATTTCAATTTCAAACAGCGGGTGCATCATTCTTATTTTGTGTTGACTTTAAGCGTCTTCAAGCCGCGGGTCAAAAACACGGTGTAGATATCGTTACAGATTCTGCAGAAAATTTACTTGTTGGTGTAGTC
The DNA here is from genome assembly GCF_038593115.1 of Metasolibacillus sp. FSL H7-0170. Classification (NCBI taxonomy): domain Bacteria; kingdom Bacillati; phylum Bacillota; class Bacilli; order Caryophanales; family Caryophanaceae; genus Metasolibacillus; species Metasolibacillus sp. FSL H7-0170. The sequence continues at coordinate 2,083,168 of NZ_CP151964.1, forward strand.
GATGTATCTTTATTTGCACAAAATTTTGTTGTTGCGGCAGAGGCGAAGGGCTACGGCATTTGCTATATTGGCGGAGCACGTAATAACCCTGCTGAAATTAGCGAACTTTTCAACTTACCTAAAAGTGTATTTCCGTTATTTGCACTGACGATTGGTACTCCGACAAAGCGCAATGAAACAAAACCACGCTTGCCTGTCCCTGCAGTACTTCATGAAAATGCCTATGACGAGGCTAAGTATGATGCATTATTAGAAGAATATGATGCAACGATGGAAGGTTATTATGCAAGTCGTTCTTCAAATCAAAAAACAGCTACATGGACAAAACAAATGGCAGATTATTTAATCGAGCAAAAGCGTCCATACATCAAAGAATTCCTTGCACAGCAAGGGTTTACATGGAAATAACAGTGACCCATGCTCTTGCATTTAGTCTTTTGCGATTTTACTGTAGAAGTGGAAGTTTTTTGTACTCTTCATCTTGCTGTCGGTATAAAAAAATGCTCCTGCGGTTACTTGTTGCAAGAAACATGTCCTAAATCATGATAAAATGGACCTACAATACATGAAAGTATTCAGAGGTGTTTGCCTATGCAAATGAATAGACATGTTGCGAAATCGTTAGAGCGACAACAATTAAAATCAATGCGACGCTTTTATTATGCAATAGCTGAAATCAATTTAATACTTGCTGATATTCATAAAAAAATACAATCAAATATTGATGAAGAAAAATATCAATATGCTACTGCTTATGTAAATAAATATATTTCTTATACATCTGTATGGAATATTAAATTTGCTTATAATTTAGAAAACCCTGAGGTCGCAATGCTTCAGCTCTTCCATTTACGATATATTTTCCAGCATGAGCCTACCATTGCATTTACTCAAGAACGCCAAATCGTTCAGCAGCAACAACATGCCTTTGACAAGCTACAGCTCTTCAGAGCAGAGCAACTCGCTGCACGTTACGAAACAATGCTGGCATATATTGCGGAGCACCAGGGCTAATTGAACCAAATATTGAATGCAGCGATTAAAAACAAAAGTCCTCTCTCTTTAGTCAGCATTTCACAGTCATGTGACGCTAGATATTTAGGGCTGCCCTAAAAGGCAGCTCCTTCTTTCAGTTTGAGTTTCGGTTATGCACTTTCATTCAGAAGAAAACCCCATGAACCTAGTGTTTCTACTATTTTCAAAAAATTCTCTTGCATTGTACCCAAGTGAATTTTTTGAAGTAACACCAACGAAAGCGTGCAAAATACCGTGCAGTTGCTGGCATTTTGCACGCCTCGCCCTTTTTTACTCCTTAACCATACGCGCGTTTGATAGTGGCCAAACAACAGCTGGCACTGTACCTAATATTTTCTCCTGTGCGACAAAGCCAACCGTTATATCTCGACTATCCAAGCTTCTACGGCGATTATCTCCAAGCACAAAATATTGACCCTCAGGTACAACTTCCACTCCTAAAGCGTCCACCAAAGTAAAGTTCCCTGTTAAATTTCCGCTGTCTACTAATGCTTCCCTATTGCTCTTTAAGTAAGGCTCTTCGAATTTTTCGTCATTAATAAATAGCTCATCATCCCGATATTCTATACGGTCCCCGGGTAAACCAATAATACGCTTAATAAAATTTTCACCCGTTGGTGCTTCAAAAACGATAACATCAAAACGCTTATAATCAGATAAGGTTGGTCCAATAATATTGACAATCACTTTTTCCTCATTTTCAAATGTAGGCATCATTGAAGCACCTTCTACATTCACAGGTGTAAATAAAAAAATACGAATCCCAGCAGCTAATACTACTGCAAACACGATTGTTTTAATCCAGCTAATAATCTCCTTTTTCTCCAAACTCGCTCGCCTCCTTAAAAATTAAAACGTCTTTTAGTAAGCAAAGTTGCATAGGCCCATTTAATTTCCGCAAGACATTAAAAGCTTTCCGTCTCTACTCTTTCACTTAGAAGGAACACCATTAAATTCAATGTTTTGGACAGTAGCGATGATATTTCGCAAAATGTTTATATATATAAACAGAGAACACCTCTTTTAAAAATGGGATGAATATTGGCTTTAGCAGCGTTATTCTTCACTAAAAGGGAAGCGATGAAAACATTGATTTCAATACAAACAAAATAGACTTTTCGGACAACTCCTCTATCTATTCTATGCACAAACGAAGGCGTTCAAAATGCCGGCTACTGCACGGCATTTTTGAACGCCCCTAATTGTTAGTTGCTTAATTGGCTGGAATTGTTCGCCTGTAGCATAGTATGTCATTGTCACTTCGTCCCCCTGCTCTAAATAAATAGCAAGTGGTACTGCTTCAGAGCTGACTATGAAATTTTGCCCTGTATCTGTTAGTAATGAAACGATTGTAAAGTCACCAACGCGCTCTTTATAGACACGTAGCACCTTTGCTGTAAGCTGTGCTTCCTCAGCGCTAGAAGAACCATCTACTGTACTACCACCACGACTAAGCGCCGCTTTATAAAGCTTTAATGCCTCATTTGGTGTGAAAGCATATGCTGAAATTTCTGGATTAGCAGCAGATACGATAAAGTAATTTTGCAGGAAGCCATTTGAATCTAAAACTGCGGATAGCCAGCTTGCTTCACCGTAGAAGTTATACAAAATCGGCATCTCGCCTTCCCACTCTTTTTCAATAAACTTTTTCTCGATAATTTCAAGCGCACCTTGAGAATCCATATATGATTCTTCCAAATTACCTGTATAATAAGTAGCCTTGCCTGTACGCGCATGTGTCAAAGAGTAACCAAGCATCGAGTCAACACCCTCTTTCGGGCTGGAAAAATCAGTGAAGTAATACATTTCGCCATCCTCCATAAAGACTGGACTCACATTTGCCTCTGTTCCTTCATCCGATGGAATTTTCACATCTTTTTTACCGAATACGCTATTCCAAAAACCATGCACATAATTACCGTAATAGCTGTTTTGTAAGCTAACAGCCTCTGGGGAAATCGCACCATCAATAAATTCAGGTACATCTGCTAAGGCAATTTTTTCAGACTGCCCCGTTTTCGCATCGACCTTAACAATACCTTTTACATCAAAGCCATTACGCGCAGAAATAAAATCACCATATGTGCGAATATAGTATGGTACACCCTCATCATCAATTTCTAGCTGCACATCGCCATAGAAAATAAGTGTTGGGTATTGTAGACGAATATGACGCTCTAAATTTTTATTAAAGTAAGCTGATGGAATATATGCCATTTCATGAGCCATAAATTTTGGATTATCACTTGAATCTGTAGCGCTCATTATGAAATAACCCGGTGTCGTTTTACCATTAAACCACTTAAATAGTCCTGAAAACTCCACTGGTGCAATATAAACAAATTCACCATTGACCTTTTGAATTTGCAGATGTCCTAGCTCATAGTAGCTCGTATTTGGTACTTGACCGAAGGCTTTTCTCATTTTATTTTTCGCAAACTTTGGAGGCACACTTGCAGGTGTTTTCGTTTCGTCAAACGGTTGAATTTCAACTTGCTCCTCCATTTCGGAAGATTGATATTTTTGCTCGGCATTAAAAATTGGGGCTGCTAACAAATAAGCAAGGGCTAAAATTGAAATTAACGTCAACACAGATTTTAGCTTTTGCTCAGCACCTGCCGCAAATAGTGCGCCAACTAATGCAGCTACTGGCGCTACGTATAAAAATACCGTCCAATGTAAATCAACTTTTGAAATATATACCGTTAAAAATGTTAAAATTAAACTACCTAAAAAAACAGAAGTTAAAAGTATACTAAACTGCTTGCCTGTTAATTCGCCCTTTGGTATTTTTTTTGTTAAGGGCACGATTAGAATCGTCACCACAATAGCAGTAATAAGTACCGTTATAAATAATTGTCCCACTATCATCACCTCTAATTTATTTTTACGTATGGGATTGGATGAAAGTTTCATAAAATTACAAAGGGGGGTTTTTTAAATGGAAAGAAAAATTATTTTAACATTATTCTTAATCTTCGGTCTTTATTATGTTTTTTTCTTTGATGCCATTCCAGTTTCATGGCAGATGGTTTTTAAGCTAATTCCAATGATTTTACTCATTATTTTAGCGCTACGTTCCCATGGAGAAAAAAGCTACAAATCAATTATTATTGGTGGTCTTATTTTTTGTGCCATTGGGGATTACACATTGCAATGGTTTATCGTTGGCTTATGTAGCTTTTTGATTGGTCATTTATTTTATATTACCGCTTTTAGTAAAACGAATAATCGTCAAACACCCGTTAGTGCCAAAGTTGTGCTAATTATTTACGGCTTGTCGATGATGCTATGGCTTGCCAGCACGATTTTGCGCACAGGTGATGCTGTACTAACTATTGCGGTTTGCGCATATATAATTGTCATTTTATTAATGGGGTGGACTTCTTTCCGAACAGCTAGTAGCTTTGCTATTATCGGTGCATTTTTATTTATTGCGTCAGATTCCGTTTTAGCCATTAATCGCTTTATTACGGATATTCCTTATGCTCATATTTTAATTATGGCAACCTATTATGGTGCACAATTATTTATTGCACTGAGCATCGTTCAATATGCCGCATTACGAAATAAAATGTTACAATAACCTAGAAGCATGATAACAAGGGGGATTATTTCCATGAAAGAACAATTAATCGAACGCTTAATTCGCTATGCGAAAATCGACACACAATCTGATTTCGCAAGTACTACAACACCTTCTACCATGAAGCAATTTGATTTATTAAATATTTTAAAAGATGAGTTAGCAGAAATTGGCTTAACGGATATTACATTAGATGAATACGGCTATTTATTCGCAACATTACCTGCTAACACTGATAAGGATAATGTGCCAACATTGGGCTTCCTTGCACATGTTGACTCAACACCTGATTTCTCAGGTACAAATGTTAATCCACAACGCATTGATAATTACGACGGTGGCGATATTCAGTTAAATGAGCAGCTAGTCATGTCAACAAGCTACTTCCCTAACTTAAAAAACTATATCGGGCAAACATTAATTACAACAGATGGCACAACACTTCTCGGTGCAGATGATAAAGCAGGTATTGCAGAAATCGTGACAGCAATGGAATATTTAGTGCAACACCCTGAAATTAAACATGGAAAAATTCGCGTTGCCTTCACACCAGATGAGGAAATCGGTCGCGGTCCACATAAATTCGATGTAAAAGCATTTGATGCGCAATACGCATATACTTTAGATGGCGGTCCACTTGGCGAGCTTCAATATGAAAGCTTTAATGCGGCAGGCGTTAAAGTTACAACACGTGGCACAAGTGTGCACCCTGGCTCTGCAAAAAATAAAATGGTAAATGCTACGACGATGGCAATCAAATTCCAAAATGAAATGCCTGTAGACGAAGTGCCAGAAAAGACAGAAGGCTACGAAGGCTTTATCCACTTAATGAGCTTTAACGGGCATATTGAGGAAGCTACATTAACATATATTATTCGCGACCACGACCGCGAAAAATTCGAAGCAAAAAAAGCACACTTTATCGAGTCGGCGAAAAAAATCAAGGCTGAGTTTGGTGAAGATGCTATTACAGTAGAAATTGAAGATCAGTACTACAATATGAAGGAAAAAATCGAACCTGTAATGGAAATCGTTGACATCGCTAAAGACGCTATGATAAAGCTTGGCATTACGCCAATTATCGAGCCAGTACGCGGTGGCACTGATGGTTCACAACTATCTTATATGGGCTTACCAACACCGAATATTTTTGCTGGTGGCGAAAACATGCACGGTAAATTTGAATATGTATCAGCAGAAACGATGGAAAAAGCAACAGAAGTTATTTTAGAAATTATTCAGGCATTTGAAGTGCGTGCTTAATTGTAACTGTTAGCTTACTAGGGTGACCTTTAATCTGAGCATAAGGAGCTATCAGAACAGGAATACCTTTTCTGATAGCCTCAGCTAACTTTCATCCAGATTTTTCGAGCTAATTGGTAGAAATTAACCTAAAATCGTCACATCCTGTGACATTCGCAGAAACACGATATTGGTCAATCAGTCACCTGTGCACGTGTTGCGATAATATTAGACTGAGTTCTTCTTTATCAGCGGACGTCTAGCTATCCGTAGAGGTAAGAGATTTCTGTATCTGTCGCTACGCTTTCGGTACAAAAAATATTGCTAAAAACGTTAAATATCCGCTAAGGCGTGTCCCAAAATATCTTTTCAGACACGCCCTTTTTCTAAATTTTATATTCTGAATATTCAGTTACAGGGAGGTGCCTAGATTAATGAAGGAAATATTAATAGGTATTATTGCAGCACTATTTTTTGCTTTTACTTTTATTTTGAATCACTCGATGGAACTAGATGGTGGTAGCTGGCTATGGAGTGCTTCCTTGCGCTATTTTTTTATGCTGCCATTTTTAATTGCTATCGTCCTCTATCGCAGAAATTATCGGCAACTACATAATGAAATGAAGGCACATCCTCGCCAGTGGTTACTGTGGAGCTTTGTAGGCTTCGTATTATTTTATGCGCCTTTAACATTTGCTGCTGCATACGGACCGGGCTGGCTTGTTTCTGGCACTTGGCAATTTACAATTGTAGCAGGTGTATTACTAGCGCCACTTTTTGTTACAGTTATCGCAAATCAAAAGGTACGTCAAAAAATTCCGATGACAGCACTGCTTATTTCATGCATTATACTAATTGGCATATTATTAATACAAATTCCACACGCTAAATCTGTCTCTACAAGCGCCCTTATGCTCGGGATTTTCCCTGTATTAATTGCCGCCTTTGCTTATCCACTTGGTAACCGCAAAATGATGGATGTATGTGGTGGTCGCATTGATACATTCCAGCGTGTACTAGGTATGACAATTGCATCCTTGCCTGCTTGGATTATAATGGCGATATACGCGCTTATAACTGTCGGTCTGCCGTCAGGTAATCAAATTTTTCAATCACTGCTTGTTGGAGTAAGCTCAGGTGTTATCGCCACTACATTATTCTTTATCGCCACTGACCGTGTGCGTGACAATCAAGGAAAACTTGCTGCTGTAGAGGCAACACAATCAACTGAGGTTGTCTTTGTTATTATTGGTGAAATGCTACTTTTAGGTATTCCCCTTCCAACACCAATTGCGCTGATGGGGCTAGCTATTATTATTATCGGTATGCTGCTACATAGCTATCATACAATGCTCGTTGCAAAGCGCACGGGCATATCTGTAGAGTGAGGTTTTGTTAATACACTCAATTCGACTAAAATGGGAAACGATATGGGTATAAAGTAGACTTTCAGTTCACGGGGAATAAGGAATTTTATACTTTCCTAGACAAAAAAAAGCCGATCCTATGGCTAGGGATCGGCTCAAATTGGCTCTCACAAGAGAAGCTTTGAAGAAAATATAAAGGGTAAAAAAATTTACGTTCTAAAATGAGGGGGGTAGAACGTATTTTGAACTAGCGAACTTCTGGAGAAAAGTAGCTAAAGTTCAAGCTCATAAGCACTGTATTGCATATGAGTAATGCTTACAATGATAATGATAATCGTTTTCATTTAACTTGTCAACATTATTTATTGATTTTTATTTTCGTTGTAGAAAATGTTATGATATATGAAAAAAGGTGAGTCTATGCCCGCATTATCCTATGATCAAATACGACAATTAAATTCCTATAGTATTTATACAGAAAATCCTGAACGCCCCTTATTTACGCTTGCTAATTTACAAAAGGATTTTTATTTAACAGATTTCCGCAATTTAATGATGGGAATAACACAGGCGGCAACTGAAACAGCCGCTATTTCTCATTTCACTCGCCGCTATGGCATGTTTGTAGCTATGCAATTTTATATGCTTGCAACCTATGACGAGGTTTGGGATGGAAAACTAGAAGATATTCGCTTTGCACTTGTACATGAGTACGGTATCAATACACTTGGTACATTTATTACAGCAAATGATTTTCGCTATGTGGAAGACAACGAGCGTGAAGCCGTTATCCAAAAAATCTTATACAAACAAACTTTTGAAATTATACAGCAGTTGCGTAAAACAACTTCTATTTCTCCCCTTGTGATGTGGGAAAATATTTTTGGCTATCTCATATGGCATTATCACACATTACTTGAAAACCCAGCACTGGCTGACCGAGCATATGAGGACTTAGAAATACTTGAAGGAACAAAAGTATGGAGTTATATTGCAGATAAATCTCTCTTTTTAAATTATACAGGCGGCAAGCACCCTTCTCAGTTGCTAAATGTCCCCGTGCGCAAAAGCTGCTGCCAATCAAAGGACATTCCCGGTTTAATGGCTTGTGGATTTTGTCCATTGAAATAAATAAGGCGCCAGAAAAGCAGTGCTATGCACGCTTTTCTGGCGTTTTCCACTGAAATCAGCCTTTTTGGATAATTCTTATGAGCGAATCTGGTTATTTTATGAGCGAATTTCTCTCCTTTGTGAGCGAACCGGCTCTTTTAACCTACTAAATTGAACAAACCATTCCTCCCCACTCTTTTCAATCGCTATACCTATATAGCCATCACGTAAAGCTTGCTGCTGTGCCTCCACATCGCCCATTGCAATAACAAGCTCCCCGCCTGTAAATGACTGTTCTTTATGTAAAGGCTTCGCCATCACGTAGCGCAGTTTTCCACCATATTTATATTTCAGTGCACGAATATATATTTTTTGCACAAGTTTATCCTTTAAGCTTGCAATATTATAAGGCTTCACCGTAGCGCAAACCCAATCATACTTCGCCATATCCACCTGTGTCATTACGATAATTGCTAATGTTTGCTGCAAACCATACCCACGAAAATTGGGATGTATAAAAGAAATTTCCTGATAAAGCACACGCGCTAAATTTTTCGCACCAACATCCAGCCCCAAATGCTCCTTTTCCTCTACATCTGGCTCCAATAAAGCACGAACTGCAATAAGCTGGCTGTCAGCAAATGCCCCAATCATTATGCCATTGCCATTTAAAATATATAATAACTCTTCCTTACTAAGAGGCTGTAAAATTGTCTTATCCTCAAGCGCATCACAAACCATCTGCTGTAGCATCTCGATTTCAGCTAGTTGCTCTGCCGCCAGACGCTCTACATAAAATTCATGTTTTCCTAATTGCCCTTTATAAAGCATTATGTCACCACACCGTTCTGTTTTTCTAAACTTCTTTATCCTGCATTAACAAGCTAGTAAGCACGATTCGTTCGGCTAACAACCAGTGGAAATCATGCGAAAGCTTCCACAGATTGAAGTTTCATTTTATTATAGCGTAAACAAAAAGGTGCTGTCCAAAAAGCCGTGCATAGCCGGCATTTTGGACAGTAGCGATGATGTTTCACAAAATGTTGATTCATATAAACAGAAAATACCTCTTTTGAAATGAGATGAATATTGGCTTTAGCAGTGTACTCCTTCAGTAAAAGGGAAGCGATGAAAACATTTATTTCAATGTGGTGTCAAAATAAAATGGACTTTTTGGGAAGTTACTGAAAAAGTGAATTGTCTCGAAAAATTCTGATGTAATTCTGACTTTCATGTAGATTAAGTCCAAAAAAATCAAAGTTATTCACAATTTTTTTTGAGAATTACTAGTTTTTCAGTGCCCTCCTTTCGGACAACGCCTTTTTTATAAGCCCGTAAAGAAACCCGCTGGATAGTGCTCATAAGTATCGCATTCTTTAAAAGCGTCCATTTCCTCATTACGTTCTAGCTCTAACTCTTCGTCTAATAAATATGTTTCAAGATTAGAGGATAAGATTTTTCCCATCCATAACACCCTTCCTTTTAAAGAATTTTCTGATTATTGATATAATACTATGCTGCTTTTTCATGTGCAAGTCATTAATTCATTATATGCATAAAAAGTATAAGAGGCTGTCCAAAAAGCCGTGCATAGCCGGCATTTTGGACAGTAGCGATGATGTTTCGCAAAATGTTAATTCATATAAGCAGAGAACACCTCTTTTAAAAATGGGATGAACATTGGCTTTAGCAGCGTTATCCTTCAGTAAAAGGGAAGCGATGAAAACATTGATTTCAATGCGGTGGCAAAACAAAATGGACTTTTCGGACAACTCCTTATGCTTTTATACCTAGGTTTGCTTAATCAATTACGCCGAGGTTGCAATTAAAGTCTAAGCTTTAACTTGTGCTACTCCTCCACCTTTATTTTTTGTCATGATTTGAATAGCAACCATAATACCAAATACAACTAATCCAGAAATATCCGAAATTGATTCTGGGTAAACCATTGCTAGCCCAGCAACAATAGCAATGATTCTTTCAATCCAATATAATTTTCTATACCAATAGCCAATAACACCTGCACCGATTGCAATCATACCCATTATAGCTGTAAATACTACCCAAACAATTTGTAAAATTGTTACATCAATCATTAATAGCGCTGGTGAGAACACAATCATATATGGAATAATGAATGCCGCTATCGCTAGCTTCGCAGAGTTAACACCAGTTTTGATAGGGTCTCCTCCCGAAATACCTGATGCTGCAAAGGCAGCAAGGGCTACAGGTGGTGTAATATCCGCTATAATACCAAAATAAAACACAAAGAAATGCGCTGATAATAATATAACTACTGGCACTAACTCTTGTGGTGTATTTGGCGCTAATAATGCGATAATTGCTGGTGCCGCAATCGTTGATGTAATAACATAGTTAGCTGTTGTTGGTGCACCCATTCCTAAAATAAGCGATGCAATCATAACAAATATTAATGTCAGTAAAATACTACCACCAGCTAATTTTACTAAACTGTTTGCTAATGATAAGCCTAACCCTGTTTTTACAACAACGCCTACAATAATTCCCGCACAAGCTGTCGCTGCCACAACACCAAGCGCTGTACGCGCCCCATCAACTAAAGCATCTAAAATATCAAGAGGACCTAAGCGTGTATCTTTATTAAACATGCCAACTAGAATACAAGCAAGCACTCCATACAATGCTGCATGCATAACTGGTACGCCTACTAGCATTAGGACAATAATTAAAACGATTGGCAATAATAAATAAATTTTCTTGAATACTTCTTTACGATTAGGCAATTCATCGTCCGTAAGACCTCTCAGCCCTAATCGCTTTGCCTCAAAATGTGTCATAATCCAAATACCTGTAAAGTAAAGCAATGCAGGGATAGCTGCTGCTTTCGCAATATCCCAATATGTTACACCTCGTCCGATAAACTCAACCATTAAAAACGCTGCGGCTCCCATAATCGGTGGCATAAGTTGACCGCCAGTTGAAGCAGATGCCTCTACAGCACCAGCAAACTCCTTTTTATAGCCAAGTTTTTTCATCATTGGGATTGTATAAGACCCCGATGTAACTACGTTCGCTACAGAAGAGCCTGAAATTGTCCCCTGCAATGCAGATGAGAAAATTGCGACTTTTGCCGGACCACCTGTTAGCTTCCCTGCCAGCGACACAGCTAAATCGTTAAAATATTGACCTACTCCTGTTTTCACAAGAAAGGCTCCGAATAATAGGAAAACGAAAATAAATGTTGCCGATACACTAATTGGTGTACCTAAAATTCCATCAGTCGAATAAAACATTAAATTGACAATACTTTCGATGCTTTGCCCTCTGTGCGCCATAAAATTCGGCATATACGGTCCAAAATAAGCATACAACAAAAAAAGTGAGGCAATAATTGTGATTGGCAATCCTACTGCACGTCTAGCAGCCTCTAAAACTAGCAAAATCGCTAAAAGACCAACAATAAAATCCGTTTGCTCTAATCGACCTAAGCTTTGTACTAAACGCTCGTAATTAATCGTCCAATAAGAGCCTACTAAAATCGCAATAATTGCTAAAATATAATCATAATACGGTATTATATCCTTACGTGATTTACGCCTAGCTGGAAACAATAAGAAAATAAATGTTAGACCAAAGCCTAAGTGTATCGTACGTTGAATTTGAGCCGGAAACAAACCAAATATAGCTGTATATAATTGAAATAAAGAAAATATTAATAATCCTGCATAAATAACATATTTAAACATACTGGAAATATTGCGCGTGTTTGATTCAATATCGTATTTCTCTAGTAGCGCTTGTTGGTCCTCTGCCGAGAGTTGCTCAAAACCTTCATTTTGAACAACAGGCTCTTTATTATTTTCTTTCTCCATACAATCGTACTCCTTTCATTTTTTCATATAGTGAAAGTTTTTTAACTTCAAATAAATAAGATTTCCCTCTTACTAACTGTTGCTTCAAATCTACATAATTAGATTGATAAATTAGTTGTAACGAAGCATCTATATTCGCCACAAATAAATTAAAGTTAGGTAGTTTCGCATTATCATAGGAAAGAATATAAACACCATTATCGTATGTTAATGTTTGCCCCTCTTCCGCGTATCCGGGCATACCGATAGCCACATCCTCATATTGCATTGATAAAAGACGCAATTCATTATTAGATAATACTTCATATGATTCAATAACATCTGTTTTATGAATAGAATGTGTAAATAAAATTTGAAACTCTCGCTCCTGATACAATGGTAAATAATACATTTTAACCTTATCTACTTTTGTTTCGGTAAATATTAAAGCACTTTCGAATGGTATAAAAAAAATAATGAGCAGTATACCACCAATAATAAATAAGTACCATTTTTTCATAATAGATACCTTTCAATAAGAAAAAGGCTCTGAAGCACTACGCAACAGAGCCTTCTTTCAGATTAGTTGTTTACTTCATCAAAATATTTTTGAGCACCTGGGTGCACTTCAATTCCAATACCGTCTAATCCACTTTCAGCTTTGATAAACGCACCTTTTGCATGACTAATTTTATCTGTATTATCATAAATTGCTTTTGTCATTGCATACACTAAATCTTCCGGTAAATCTTTTTTAACTGCAAGCATTGCTCCTACTGATACCGCAGGGATTTCTTCTTTTAAGCCATATGTGCCGGCTGGGATTGCATCCTTTGCGTAATATGGATATTTCGCAATTAATTCATCAGCCTTATCAGCTGTTACAGGAATAATATATACACCATTTGTTGCATTTAAAGATTCTACAGCACCTGTTGGATAACCGGCTGTAATAAATGCTGCATCAATTTGCCCTGATTGAATACCATCTGTTGATTCACCAAAGTCTAAATTTTGTGGCTTAATATCAGCCATTGTTAGACCATGTATTTCAAGTAATTGCTCAGCATTTGCATAAGTACCTGAACCAGGTGCCCCTACTGATACTTTTTTACCTTTTAAATCTTCATATGATTTAATACCAGAGTTAGCCAATGTTACAAGCTGCACCGTTTCAGGATATAAAGCCCCTAAAGCAGATACAGAATCAATCTTTTGACCTTCGAACATTAGCGTACCTTCTGTTGCATAATAGGCAATATCAGTTTGTACGAAAGCGATTTCACCTTCACCATTTTGCAGTGCTGTCATATTCGCAGCAGACGCTTGAGAAACCTCTGCTGTTGTTTTTACACCTGTTTCAGTCGTAATCAAATCAGCAAACGTTCCACCTAGTGGATAGTAGGTACCTTGCGTACCACCTGTTAAAATAGATACAAAATCTACATCAAATGATGGCTTTTCCCCATTATTTGTCCCCGTACTTTCTTTGTTGCCTTCTTTATCAATGCCACACGCAGCTAACATAAGTAAAGTAAAGCTTATAATTGTTAATAATATACTCTTTTTCCTCATTATTAACATAACCCCCCTCTTTTGTTAATCACTATACATTTTACAGAGCGCAATGGGAGTTGTCAAACTAGTCTGTTAATATGTAAATAGGGGGCGTCCGAAAAGCCGTGGATAGTCGGCATTTTGGACGCCAATGATGGTGTTTCAGCAAAATGTTAGCTCCTCTAAAATAGAAAGAGCTTTCTTTGAAAATGCTAGAAACACAGGATTTAGCGGTGTTTCTCCAAAATGAAAGAGAAGAAGCGAAAAATCCCCCTTTTTAGACAGCTCCGCTTTATTGAATCACGCCACAAGCAATACGTGCTCCAGAATTACCCGAAGGATCTGTTTTATAGTCATCTGCATTTTCATGAATAATAATCGAGCTACCGTCTTTATCGAATAAGGAATTTTCATGCCCCTTCATTAATGTGACAAGCTTCGTTGTAAATTCTAATTGTGCTGTACCATCTTCCTCTACTTCTAAATTCGGTAAATCTCCTGCATGTGGTCCTTGTGGATTCTCGATACCATGTTTCTTATGCTCAGGATTAAAATGTGCACCTGCTGATTCGAAGGTTGGGGCATCGCATTTTCCTACCTCATGAATATGACTAGCATGTGTGCCCGGTGGTAAACCGTGCAATTCAGCAAATAGCTCTACCCCTTCCGCCACTTCCTTTAATGTGACCTTTCCAACACTTTCGCCTTTGCTATTCATCATTTCAGCAATAGCTGTAGCAGAGCTCGGTGCATGAACAGGTACTTCCTCCTCTTTCTTTGTTTGAAAAAGTGAACAACCTGACAATAGCAAAATCGTGCTAAGTATGATTATTTTATACATAGTTATCCCTCCTGCTTTTATTGTTACCAAAATAGCTGGTTCTTTATTCAAACTAAAACATATAATGTTCAGTCCGATATAAAAACAAAGGAGGGGTTATAATGGAAATTAATTCAATTATGTCAAGCCAACTCGCACAGTTACAGCAAACATTGCAAATGTCTATTTTAGACAAAACTCTGAATGCTGGTGCTGGCGTTGTTGAAATGCTAGCAGAAATGCCCGCCCCTGTTGCTGAACATCCGTATAAAGGTCAACTATTTGACGCACAGGTGTAAAGGCTAAAATTTTAAAAAGCGTAAGAAACCCATTGCAAAATGGTGATTTCTTACGCTTTTTTTAGGGGTGTTATTAATTGGACGTTTGTCGACTTTCACTTTTCAACGTTTCTAACTTTTTGCGTAAAGTGCGCATTGCCCGAAATGACACTTTGCATATACTTTCATCAGCCATCGTCACCGTGCGTTCTTTTGCATTGATTTCCACAACATGCTGTAAATTGATAATATAGCTCGTATGACAGCGATAAAAACGTTCATCTATCTTTTCTAATTCCTGCATCGAACCATAAAATTCATAATAATGATTTTTGGCATAAAGTTCGATTTTATGTACTTGACTAGACGTTGTAAAAAAATAAATATCAGCATATGGAATATTGATAATGCGTTTGTCTACCTTTAATTGATAGACATTCGCCTGCTCCTGCTGCCCTAGCTTCTGATATTTTTCAAAAGCTGCACGAATGACCTTTTGCAATTGCATAGCCATTTTCTCTTGCGTGTCTTTGACAATATAATCAAGTGCCTCTAGCTGATACTTAAAAACCAACCGCCACTGCTCCGCATCTGTCGTTACAAAAACGATGCTCGCCAAAGGATTGTCTTTACGAATTTCATAAGCAACATCTATCCCAGTTAGTTCATGCGATAAATCAATATCTAAAAAGTAGCAATCCACTGGATGGGTAGTTACATAAGCCAGTACCTCATCAGGATTTGCCGTTTCCAATACAATTTCCACACTTGGATTATGAAACATTGCATAGTTTTGCAGTTCCGTATAAATTAAATGTTAGCGTCAAATAAAAAACCATATGGATAATGAATGTTGGTAATAAACAGTCTAATAAAAACGCTACGCTGTACAGTAGCAATAACTTATAGAATTCTTTCAAAATTATACGGACACCATATCGTATTTTCTCCTGCTCTAGTCTCGTATATATTCGTTGTTTAATTAATATATTTGTAATCTTCGCCTCTATCATTTAACAAAATTCTCCCTAATTTTATTATAAACTACATATATCCATTTTTTGTGTGCTATGTTTACGACAATAATTTTAACAGTTTTGAATGGTATTATGTTATGCCATATCAAAAACGTCATAATTATCATCGTAAATGTATTGCAAATATTGGTAAATAACATTTTAAATTGAAATCCATGCGGTTTTGACAATGTTCACCTACTTTTAAAAATAGTGTGCTAGAGTAAAATCAATTTAATGATTCTGACATAATAATTTATTGGATTAATAAATTATTATAAATTGCCGGCATAACATTATTAAGCTATAAAGTAAAATAAAGATAATAATTCGAGGAGATAGTTATGAAATATACAAAAGGATTAATTTTATCTATTGTTTTTGCTATGATTTTTTAGACATAAAATCTGAACAATTAGAGACAAATAACTTACTTACCACTGAAGAAAAGATTCAAATTATTGACTCTCTAAATGACTACGAAAGTATTTACATTGATTCCACACAAGTAGAAGCATATGCACTCCCACTTATTCCTGTACTTGTTGGACTCTTAGGACGATCTGGGCTAAACTTTATAATTAAGCAATTCGGTAAAAAGGCAATTCAAGATGCCGTAAAAGATACTAGTAAAAAAATGGCGAAAAAATCTCTTGGGAAAGGTTCTACTGGTAGACAAGTTCCAAATGATTTAGTCGAAGAGATTTTTATGAACCATGTTTTAGATAACCCTCTTTTGGAAGCAGATGAACTTCCTCTTAAATTAAATGATAACCGTTGGCATCACTCATAAGGTTGGATTAAAATGGAAAGGAAATTAAGGACAAATGAAGGCCGAGTTGTCGTCATTCACTTTGTATATAATAAGAAAACTAAGAAGTTTGATGATTTTAAGTTTAAATAAAAACGAAAAGAGTGGTTTCATAGTGAAAAACGAGATAATTGATGAGATTTTAAATGATTGGGTAAGAAAGTTAAACGAAGATGAATTTTATTTTACTCATGCTTTTGAAACTTTAATTGAATCATTTACCTCATATGAAGCTTTTGATTTTATTGAGCTAATGGTTCAAACAATACTAAAGCTAGATAACCCATTCTTAGTAAATCAATTTATATTTTTCACAGGTTGTTTGTACAGCAAGGCTAAAACTACTGAACTTCACCCTGTAATGGAAAAGAATCTACCAGCTATTGAAAAGCACATACTACAATTACAAAATTCAGGCGTACATCGGGAGTGGCAAGAATTAAAAAGAGATTTAAGACTTCCTAGCTAAGTAATCTACTATAATTAAATCTGTAGGCAAACTGAATTTATAGGGAAGGTCCTTTTCTAGGATGGACTGTAATGACTTCATTCTACTAAGAAGGGGGCTTCTTTTTTAGTAGGAGATTTTTCATTTACACAAAAAATAAATTACTATTACCTGAGGAACTTTTAGAACAAATATATAAACAAAACTTTGCGAATATTACTCATCCAAATGGAGGAGATAAATCTTTTATTACACTTCATCCTCATGATTTCAGTCTAAATCAAATTATATTCAGCATATCCCTTGAAAGAGATACCACCTATCATGGAGCTAAAATTTTCACCCTATCTCGTGAGGAATTTCTAAAGACATTATATGATGCGCTATTTGTTTATTATCAATAGACAAAATAGTCAGCGTTTCAACATCTATAAATGTTCATTTAAGGAATCGGCATATTAGGCTGGTATATTACTTTCACTGTACCCCCGTTGTAAAATAATTCAATATGGAGGAGTGATTTCCTTGTTTACTATCCAAACATGGGTGTCCGATCAATGGCATAGCGATCCTGTACCTATTAAGGAAATTGACCGGCATTATTGCCTATTTGATGACCCTAAAAATCATGATTTTATTTGGGATGTATTAGTTGAACGACAGGCGATTCTATTTGGCTTTGTGCAAATTCATTACAATGGACAGGAACTTATCGGACAAGAGATGTTTTCGCAAATTCTTATTACTTGGCATTACTATGAAGAAATTCTAAAGCAAATGCATAAACAAAATTTTGCGAGCGCTACGCAACCCGAGGGAGGAGATGAGCCTGTTATTACGGTTCGTCCACATAATACAGACTCCAATCAAATTATACTTGAAGTATTTCCTGAAAGAGAGATATCACACAAATACTACAAAAACTTTATTTTACCTCGTAAAGAATTTTTAAAGGCACTTTACGATGCATTGATTGCTTATCATCAAACTGACCTTCAATTCTATGTTGTAGATGAGCATAAACAGGCAGCAAAAAGACATATTCACTCTTTACTGAATCAACGCCTATATTAGCCAAAATCTAACTGCTTTCTGAGTAGTTGGATTTTAGTTAATCTATTCGAAGATTGGCATTTTACTAAAAATGCTGTAATTATCAAATACATTATCTTTACTAAAAGGGGGAAATCATGGGATTACCAACTATAATTTTAATTTTAGTATTAAGCAACTTAATTATTTACTTCTTTTTATTAAGAAGATTTATTAATTTCCAATTAATTGATAAAGGGAATTTAAAAGTCATTAGAACCAATCGAATTTTAACACTCCTTTTTATGATAGCTTTAATCATTCAATATATCTATTTCGAGGTATTTGCAGAAACGCTATTTTTCTTTTTAATTGTTAGTTCCATTGTAAATTTACTTTTTTCGATTAAAATTAATAAAGCATCCAAAGAGTATCTATTTTTTATAAACAACCTTATCTTTGGTATAGTTAGTCTAATAATATTATTCATTTATTAACCTTGTATCACCTTTTTAAAAGGAAGGAGTGATTTCCTTGTTTACTATCCAAACATGGGTGTCCGATCAATGGCATAGCGATCCTGTACCTATTAAGGAAATTGACCGGCATTATTGCCTATTTGATGACCCTAAAAATCATGATTTTATTTGGGATGTATTAGTTGAACGACAGGCGATTCTGTTTGGCTTTGTTCAAATTCATTACAATGGACAGGAACTTATCGGACAAGAGATGTTTTCCCAAATTTTTATTACTTGGCATTATTATGGGGAAATTTTAAAAGAAATGCATAAACAAAATTTTGCGAGTGTAACACAACCTGAGGGAGGGGATGAACTTGTCATTGCGGTTCGTCCACATGATACGGATTCTAGTCAGATTATACTTGAGATATTCCCCGAGAGAGGAATATCTCACAAAGACTACAAAATCTTTATTCTACCTCGTAAGGAATTTTTAAAGGCGCTCTACGATGCATGGATTGCTTATCATCAAACCGACTATCTGTTCTGTTTTACAGAAGACCATAAACTGTCGAAAAAAGAGCGTATTGATTCATTATTAGCTAAGAAACTATATTAAAAATAGATAGAGCCGGTTTACTTTATCGTTCAACAGCTTGTGGAGAAAAGAATATTAAGTAAACTATCATTTTTAGAATAAGGGAGATTCATCAAAAAATGTGCTAAAAGCCAACTATGGCCTTTAACACATTCTCTATTTTTTCAATGGGCACACTAAACAGTAAGGCATGCCCTCTTCTTTTTTCTCCAGCTGATAGTAGCGACAGCATGTTTTGCGAACAGCTTTATTTATATGAATATATTCTCGAATTGGATTTGTTAAACCAGCAATCGGGCGTGAAAGCTCTTCAGCAATTTCCTCTAGGCGCTCTTGCTCATAAGAGACACTCTTTTTTTCAAGTGCCGCATTTATTCGCACCGCAATATTTTCCCACAATATACGACGGTTAATTTTATAGTCCATAGCTAAAATATCTACAATATTTGCTAGATGCTCCTGTAGCAAATATTTTTTCCAGCAGTTCATTTGTGATAGCTTCTCTCCCTCACTTATTTGCAATGTAAAGGTAGCTGTATCAAAATATGCCGCATCTAACCAATTGCTTTTCCCCTGCTGTAGCTCGTAATAATCTACACAGGCAGCTGCAGTCAGTACCGCATAGCGTTTAATAAATAAGGACGCTGAAATTGCCATGGAATCAGTTTGTAAATAGTCTGCATACTGCTTCACAATTTGCTCAAGCACCGCCTGATTTTCTAGCTCCTTTATTGGTAAGCCCTGTGCTTGTTCCACGAAGGCAACTCCATAAGCCTGTAAATTCATTTAATATGCCGACCTTTTCCATTTGGAATACATAAAGGTGTACCGAAATAAGGATCTTTTTGTATGATGGATTTCAATTGAAATATTTCCTCCACCATTTGCGAGGTCACAATTTCCTCTGGGGCACCTTCGATTGCCACTTTTTTATTATGGATAGCAACTAAATGGTCTGCATAGCGGCATGCTAAGTTTAAATCATGCAATACCATGACAACTGTTCGCTTTGATTCACGATTTAGCTCAAATAAAAAGTCTAACAGCTCGATTTGGTGCGTCATATCTAAATAAGTTGTTGGCTCATCTAATAATATAATGGGTGTTTCCTGCGCTAAAGTCATCGCAATCCACGCACGCTGTCTTTGTCCACCTGACAAAGCATCTACGGGTCTGTCCTTTAGAGCTAATAATTGTGTAGCCACTAATGCCTGCTCCACTAACGTTTCATCCTTCTTTGACCATTGCTGAAACCAGCTTTGATGTGGATAACGCCCCTGTTTAACTAGCTGCTGCACTGTAATACCTTCAGGGGCAACTGGACCTTGAGGTAAAATGGCAAGCTGTTTCGCAATTTGCTTTGTCGACATTGAATGAAGCTTTTGTGCATCAAGTAAAATTTCTCCCGAAGCTGGATTTAACAATCTTGCTAATGAGCGTAACAGTGTCGATTTACCACTTCCGTTTGCCCCAACTAACACCGTAATTTTTCCAAGTGGTATATCAAAATCTAAGCTATCAATAATTGTTTGATTGCCATACTGTAATGTAAGACCTTTCGTCTGAAGTCCTTGCATTGTAAACCTCCTATCGATTGTGCTTTCTGAATAACAAAAAGATGAAAAACGGTGCGCCAATTGCAGCGGTAAAAACACCAGCAGGAATATCGAGTGGCAAAAACACTGTTCGAGCAATCAAATCTGCTATGAGTACAAGCAATGCACCAATAATTGCTGTAATCGATATTAGACCGAGGAATGAACGACCTACTAATCGACGGGCAATATGTGGAGCCATAAGCCCTACAAATTCTATTCCCCCAACAAAAGCTGCCGCACTACCTGCTAGAAATACAGCACATGCTAAAAATAAAAAACGTTGGCTTTGCAGACGGATACCTGTACTAATTGCTACATCGTCACCTAACTCCGTAACATTCATACTGCGCCCAAGTAGGAAGATTACTGGAATTGGGATTAAGAGCCAAAGAATAAGCGATTGCACGTCCCCCCATGTCTTAGCATATAGGCTACCTGTTAACCAAATATACGCCTTTGATGCAATATATGTATTACTGTAAACGAGCAAAAACGTAATACCTGACTTTAAAATGGCTGAAATACCGATACCGATTAGTACTAGACGAATAGGTGTGACACCTTTATTCCATGATAACAAATAAATAATAATAGCTGTTACAAGTCCACCGCCAATCGCAGCTAACGGCAAAAAGGAAATGCTAATAACACCAGTCGCTAACGTCAAAAATAACACTGCACCGAATGAAGCTCCACTAGTTATCCCAATAATATCAGGTGAAGCTAGTGGGTTACGAACAATACTTTGCAATATGAGCCCTGATACACCAAGTGCACTTCCTACTAAAATAGCTAGCAGTACGCGAGGCAATCGCAATGATTCAATGACAAATTTGAATTCATCTGTTTGATTAAAAAGTTGACTTAGCACATTCATTGGAGAAATCCAATTGCTTCCCGCTGAAAGGCTTAGCATAAAAATAATAAATAATAGCAACAAACCAATAATAAATGTAACAAGCCATTTTTTAGACAGTTGAAAGGATATCTTATTTTGAAACAAACGCAAATTCCAATACTTCATTGTTTCGACACCCCTTTTTTAGCTAAGTAAATGAAAAATGGTCCGCCAATAAATGCTGTCATGACACCAATAGGCACTTCCATAGGGCTAATTAAAAATCGAGCTAAAACATCTGCAGCAATTAATAATCCAGCTCCGACGCAGGCTCCATATGGTATCACCCAGCGATAATCATTGCCGACTAAACCTTTCGCAATATGCGGGACAATTAAACCAATAAAGCCGATTGAACCGACAATCGCTATCGAACCACCTGCTAATACAATGATTAAAATACCTATTAATAGCTTTAAAATCGCAACATTTTGCCCAAGACTTTTCGCCACATCATCACCTGAGCTAAAAATATTCAGTGCCTTGCCCATAAAGCCACTAACAATAATTGCAGGAATCAGCAATGGTAGTACATCAAACAGCATGCTCAAATCTCTACCGGCTATTGAACCTGATAACCAAAATAACACAGTTTGAATGGATTGTTCATCAAGAACAAGCATCCCTTGTGTAAATGAAATAAAAAAAGCAGATAATGCAGTACCAGCCAATATTACTTTCATCGGTGTAACGCCTTCATGCCCAATATTACTTAAAAGGAACACCCCAACTGCTGCCACTGCTGCACCTAAAAATCCAAACCACATATATTGTGTGAGTGATTGCATATTTAACCAAGTTAATGCAAACACAATAAAGAAAATAGCGCCTGCATTAATACCTAATAAGTCTGGGGCTGCTAATGGATTGCGCGTTAAGGATTGAATTAAAATACCTGCAATCGCTAATGAAGCTCCTACTGTTAATGCGATTGTTGCACGGGCAAGTCTACTTGTCGCAATAATTAAATGCGCTTCATTATTCGGATCATAATTTGTGATAACCTCTAATGCAAGTGAAAACGATATGGAGGTTTGCCCCATAGCAAGACTACAATAATAAAGAATTCCTACTAATCCAATTAATATCAGTAAGCCAACGGTTTTAAGTTGTGTGGAATATAACATAGCATACCCTCTTCAAATAATGAAAAAATGGCGCTGCCTGCAAAAGTAATACCTTTTCAGGCGACGCCTACTTCTACATTAAATATTTGCTAAAAAATAAATTGCCACTATCCTCGTCGCAAAATTACTTTTTAGACGGCTCCTTCTCTATTATTTTTCAAGATCAAAATGTGTATATAATTCATCTAACATTAAATTAGCTGCCTTTAAACCACCCGCAAGGTTCCAGATGATTTCATTTACTGTAAACACTTGATTATTTTTTACTGCATCTAAGTTTGCATAAAGAGGATGCTTTGTCCATTCCTCATGTGTACTCTTTACAGCTGCATCATCCTCCATGAATTGGAAAATAACATCTGCATCCATACTTGAGATGGACTCCTTATCTGTAAGCTTTACAATTTCTAGGTTTTGTCCAACTAAATTTTTCGGCTCAGTAAAACCAAGCTGTGTTAAAATCGAGCCGGCAAAGCCTTGTACATAAATACGAGCATGATCAGCGCGATAGTTTGTTACTGCTACGCTAAGCGGGAAATTCCCTTTTGCTGTGATTTTTTCTTTGAAATCAGCAATACGTGCATCCCAAGCTGTCATTAATTCTTTTGCCTTTTCCTCTTCATTTAAAGCTTTCCCAATAAGCTCTGTTGTTTCACGAATATCGTATAAAGTCGTATTCACAATAGTTGGTGCTATTTGAGAAAGTTGCTCATAAATTTCCTCATGACGTACTTGTGTAGCAATAATTAAATCCGGTTGTAAAGCAGCAATTTCCTCTAGATTTGGCTGTGTTTCTTGACCAACAATCTTTACATCTCCAACCTCCGCTTTAATGTACTCATATATCGGCGGCTCTGCCCACGATTCAACAGCACCAACGGGCTTCACACCAAATTGTGTAAGTGTATCCGTTGCACCTTGGTATAGCGTAATAATTTTTTGCGGCTTACCTTTAATTTCTGTTGTACCTAGTACATGCTCAATTACACGCACAGACTCTTCGGCTGTTTCCTTCTCTGCAGATGTACCTTCTTCCTTCTCCGTAGACGCAGCCTCTTCCTTATTTTCTGTATTGCCACATGCCGCTAAAACTAGCAATGTAGCAATTATAGTTATTAATAAAAAGCCTAGATTTTTTTTCATTTCTTCATCTCCTAAATGATATTGAAACTCATTACTATTAAATAATAATCTAATTGATTATCATTTTCAATGAGAAATATTAATATTACTAAAACTTTTTATCTATTCCTTTTAAAAGATTAAAAACAGACATGAAAAAACCGTCTAGAAAATTTTCAACTTCTAGACGGTCTTACTTTTATAATACTTTTCCCAAAAACGCCTTCGTTCTGTCGCTTTTAGGATTACCAAAAAGCTCGTCTGGTGTGCCTTCCTCAACGATAAAGCCACCATCCATAAAGACAACACGGTCGCCTACTTCGCGTGCAAAGCCCATTTCATGTGTTACGACAACCATTGTCATTCCTTCTGCTGCTAGATTTTTCATTACATCCAACACTTCCTTTACCATTTCTGGGTCAAGGGCAGAGGTTGGCTCGTCAAATAGCATCGCCTTTGGCTTCATCGCAAGCGCGCGCGCAATCGCCACACGCTGCTGCTGACCGCCAGAAAGCTGCTCTGGATAGTTATAGGCTTTGCTGTCTAGCCCTACTTTCTTCAATAGCTCATGAGCTAGTTTTTCTGCATCTGCACGGCTCAGATTGCGGATTTGCATCGGTGCCATAATGACATTTTCGAGTATATTCATATGCGGGAATAGATTGAATTGCTGGAATACCATCCCTACTTCCGCGCGTATTTCATTAATATTCGTTTTTGGGTCATTGACTTTGACGCCTTCAATATAGACTGCCCCGTCTGTTATTTCTTCAAGTAAATTAATACAGCGCAAAAACGTACTTTTACCTGAGCCTGATGGGCCGATTACACAAACTACTTGTTTCTCTTGTACTTCATAGTCAATCCCTTTTAATACTTCAAGCTCACCGAAGGATTTATGCAAGTTCTCAATTTTAATCATCGTGCTAACCTCCCCTTTGCTTTCCGAGGAATATAGCTATTGCTGTAGCGCTTCTCGATAAATGCAATTCCTTTTGTTGCAGTATATGTGAGTACTAAGTATAAAAATGCTGCAAAAAGATATGGCTCCCATGGTCTAAATGTAGCCCCAGCGATTACTTTGCTCGCATACAAAATATCTGGCGCAGCAATAACCGTTACTAAAGAAGAATCTTTTAACAACGCGATAAACTCATTTCCTAATGGTGGAATCATGCGTCTAAATGCCTGAGGTAAAATCACCTTACGCATCGCCTGCCCCTGTGTTAAGCCAAGCGAACGAGCTGCCTCCATTTGCCCTTTGGCAATACTTTGGATTCCTGCACGGAAAATTTCCGCATTGTAGGCAGCACAGTTTAAAACAAGTGCTGTAATACCAGATACCATATATCCTAATGACTGTCCAAAAAGCGTAGGAAATAACGCTAAGTGAATAATTAAAATTTGCACAAGCATTGGGGTACCACGCACTAAATCAACATAAATTTTACATGGCCAATATAACCATTTTTTCGTCGATACTTGTCCAAGTCCTAATAGCAATCCGAAAATAATCCCGCCACAATAGCCTGCTAAAGTTAAAAGAAGAGTTATGCCGACCCCGCGAATAAACATATCGCGGTAATTCCAAATAACATCCCATTGTAAGTTTAATAAATCCATACCCCTACCTACTTCCTAATAGAAATTACATTTACAAAAGTATTAACTATATAACTCTACTCTCAAAATGACTTGTAACCCTTTTTTATACAAGAACTTTTGTAAGTAAAATTATAGAAACCCCTTATACTTTTTTAACATGATATAAAGCTACCTGAAACAGTTACTAAAAGCTTCATTACCTTGACAAAGGAGCTGTCTTAAAATAGCTTTTCAGACAGCTCCTTTCCCAATAGCCTCATCTCACACTACTCGTTCCAAAATTCTGAACCTGTAATTTCTTTTAGTTTCCCATTATCTTTAATTTTTTGTAAGCCTTCATTTAACTTATCTAATAACTCTGTATTTCCTTTACGGACCATAAAGCCGTAATATTCTTTTTCAAAAGCATCGTCTTCAACAACTTTTAACTTTTTATCTGGGTTTGCTTTAATATACTCATAGACAACCGCATTATCACCAATTGCTGCATCCGCATTGCCATTTAGCATTTCTTGAATGGCAAATGGTTGGCTTTCAAATGCCAAAATGTTTTTGCTTGTTTCACCTTGAAGCTTTTTAGCAGCAACATGTCCTGTCGCATTAATTTGTACAGCAATTTTCTTATCTTTTAACTCTTCTAATGAGCTAATTGTTGAATCTTCACGTACTGCGATTAATAGCTTTGACTCATAGTATGGCTCTGTGAAATCAAAAGTTTTTTGGCGGTCCTCTGTAATTGTAATACCTGATGCACCAATGTCTGTTTCTTTATTATTAATCGTTGAGAAAACAGCATCCCAGCCGATGTTTTTCCATTCTACTTGAATGCCTACTTCATCAGCAATTGCCTGTAATACATCTACATCGATACCGACAATGTTGCCGTTTGTATCAATTGATTCGAATGGTGCAAATGTAGCCTCTGTACCCACTACATATACCTTATTATCATCACTTGAGCCTGAGTCACTACCAGACTTCGTGTCATTCTTTGTTCCACAGGCTGCTAATACAAGCATTACTGCAACAACCATTAATAGTATTGAAAATCTTTGTTTCATAAACAATCTCCCCCTAAACTAAATAAGTCCCTTTATCATCCTTATCTCCACTCCGGCTAACTCTCGTCTAGATTTCCTCAAGCTTACTTGAAAAAATCATCTTCAAAATCTGTAACACCCGCAAAACGAATGCCTCTGAAGCATGCATTTTGCCATCTGTAAAGATGGGCATTTTTGTATCTGTCGCTACGGTTGCATGTCACAAAAAAACATCGCTAAACCGAAATAAAATAATTCAGAAAAGTAAAACTTGTGTTTATTATAGTAATACTACTAGGAGAAAAGCAATCGTTTTCAGAAAAAACTATTAATATAGAAAATTTACTCTTTTTACCACAAACTAGGCTTTGCTACCATAAACCAAAGCATAATCAACATTAATACAACATATAACCATGTAGAGCGTCTTAATTTAGTAATAAATTTTGTGCGCTCGAATTGCACTGTGCCGAATGTTTTCATCGTCGGCTTGAACGCAGATGCTAAAAAATAGGTAGAGCCGATAAGCAAAACAAATGTCATGATAAGCCACGATGTATGCCAAGGCCAGCCACCTCGCCACATTAAGAGAGCTCCCGACAATACAAGCACATGCCCGCCATGCTTAACTGCTGTTATACCCGCCTGGAATGACTGTACATAACCGATTAACATCGCTTCTTCTGCCGTTTCCATACGTTTTAAAATGGAGAATAATGCAAACAATGGACCTATTGATACAACTGCACTTGCTATATGTACATATAATAAAATATTAAAAAGTAACAAACCTCAACACCTCTTTAAGTTGGTTTCTGCTTTCAGTATAGCATCGTTGCGCTGTAAAGTTGTTGTTAATAATATGTTAAATGTTTTATAAAACATGCTTTTTGGGTATAAATTAAAGTATGCTGTAAGTGAGAATGCTTGTTCATTCCTCCCTTATGACAAGCCTTCTCAACATTAACTAGAAACGGAGTGATTGTTATAGGTATTCATCGTTTTTTCACAAGCTTAAATGATTTGGAGCGCATTATCCGCTGCCCTGGACGCTTTAAGTTCGAGGAACACAATGTAGCTGCACACTCTTGGAAGGTATCACAGTATGCAATGTTTTTCGCTACTTTAGAGGAACGCGCTGGCAATGTAATCGATTGGAAAGCTTTATATGAAAAAACAATTAATCATGACTTTGCAGAAGTATTCATCGGTGATATTAAAACACCCGTTAAACACGCCTCTCCCGAACTAAAAGAAATGCTTGCACATGTTGAAGAAAAGATGATGGAGAAATTTATTCGGGAAGAAATCCCCCCCGATTTCCAAGATGTCTTTTTCGAACGCATGAAGGAAGGAAAGGATGCAACAATCGAAGGTCGTTTATTGGAATTTGCAGATAAGCTTGATCAGTTTTATGAGGCCTTTGCCGAATTAAAGCGTGGTAATACAGATACCGAGTTTGTCCATATGTATCAAAATGCATTAGCGAAGCTACTTTTAATTCCATTAAATGCAACAGTGCAATATTTCCGCACAGAAATTTTAAAGGATGCAATGCAGGAGGATACGCATATTGATGTCGCTACGCTCACACATGAAATTTTAAATAAGCTTTAAACTAAAGTTTTCCTAAAATCATGAGGAAGACTTTTTATTTTGTATATATTCTATATTTGATGTAATGACATAGGCTAATTCTTTTAGTATAATCGAATGAATCATCATTCATTTTGGAGGGGTTTTATGGAGCTTAAAATTCAATATGATACACAAAAAGTACATCGTGTAAATTTAGCCATTATTACAGCTTTAGCCATCCTTATTTGTGGACCTCTAATCATTTCAAGAGGGATTTTGTTTTTAGTAGTCGGCCTAATCGTTATTGCATTGGCAGCTATTAATTATTTTTTACCAATAAAGCCCTATGTTAAAGGCTTTATTTTCGGTATGATCCCTACTGCAATTGTCTTTACATTATTTTTAGTTGACCAATTTTCACTAAATAAACATTATATTTTAATATGTACAGTCGCGATTATTGCACTTTATTTTAAAAGCAGTCTAATTGTCGCTTTTGGTATAATTGTTAACATTGCTATTATCGTCATTTATATTTTAAAGCCTGAAAATTTATTAGGGTCATTTAATTCATTTATCATTTTTATAACATTATTTTCAATTTTGAATGGGGTCATTATCGCTTTTTACTTAATTACTAGATGGGGCAATGCATTAATAAATCATGCGAAGCAGCAACAACAGGAAGTGCAACATTCCTTCCAACAGCTCCAAAGTACATTTCAGGAAATTGAGTCAAGCACACAAGTTCTTGATGAGCATGTAACACAGTTCCAGCAAACAATGGAGCAAATTGCACATAGCAGCCAGTACATACTTTCTGCTTCTGAATCCATTTCAGCAAGCACGCAACAGGAGGCCGCAAGCTTACAATTTATTCGTAATGCAATGAACGATTCTATGCATTTTGTAGGGGATACGCTGGAAATCTCTAAAGATACTGTTGCCCAATCAACAAATATACAACAAGAGGTCGTTATAGGCTGGGGGAAAATGCAAGATTCAATGGGGCAAATATCCATCATGAGCAGTGCCATGCATGCTACTGCTGATACGGTTAATGAGCTTCAAAGTAGCTTACAAATAGTTAATCAGCTCTTATTAGGAATTCAGCATATCGCCGAACAAACAAATCTACTCGCACTTAACGCAGCAATCGAGGCTGCACGTGCTGGTGAACATGGAAAAGGCTTTGCCATTGTCGCAGATGAAGTACGCAAGCTGGCGGAAGAAAGTGCTTCGATTACGATTAATATTACACAAGTAACAGAAAGTCTTTTCGCTAAATCAACTGAGGCACAGCAGCGCTCACGGGAAGGAGAACAGGCTTTACAACATGGAGAACAATCCCTAAAAGAAGTTGGCGAGTTTTTAAATCGTTTAAAAGACTCCTTCTCACAAAGCAATGAAGATTTAACGCGCGGTATGGGGGAATTAACAAGCGCCGTCGCGCAATTTAATACCATTCAGCAGCAGGTGGAAAAGCTCAATGAAATGACTACCCAAAATGCTATCTCAACGAGCGCGATTGTCCAAGCTGTCGAGGACGAAAATCAAATGCTGCAAACGATGAGCGATATTACAAATCGTGTACAAGCCTTAAATAGTGCATTGAAATCGCTTGTTACGGTGCAGAAGGGATAATTTTTGGGACGTTCCAGAAGCAAGCAATGCACTGCTTTTGGGACGTTTTCAATGTTGTTTCATCAGAGGAATAACTAATTAAAATAGAAATGGTTTCTTTGAAATTGAAATGAACAGTGTGTTTAGTAGCTTTCTTTTGAATTTAAAATAAGCGAGAAGCTTATTTTTCACTGTGCTGAGGAGAAATTCAATTTTGGGAACAGCCCACCTCAACTCTATAATTCATCTTTATACTAATATATAGAAAATGAGTGATACAAGTATGGAAAAAATGAAAGTGAAAACTTTTAAATACAACCAACAACTGCATTATGAATGGGAAGCAACAGTCATTGATTCAAACGACAACTATATTGCATTATTTTCAACTCCCGGTAGAAAATTAATTCATCATTCAAGAAATAAAATCTTTGAGTTTGATACTTATTCTTTGGACTTTTTCCCTTTTGATTGTTGCTATACCGCCCATGTAGATATACATAAAAATGGTGAATTTGAATACTATTGCAATATTGGCGAAACCCCAATGATTATTAATAATGAAATTCATTTTATTGATTTAGATATTGATATTGTGAAAAAACCAAATAGCGAGTGGATGGTCGTCGATCAAGATGAATTTGAAGAAAATTCAATAAAATATCGTTACTCCGTAGAAATAAAAGAAAAAGCTTTAAGCACTACTAAGGAGCTCTTAAAAGTGATTAGCAATCAAGAATTCCCATTTGATGGTTTTTTGACGAATAAAATTGCTGAGCTGTTAAAGTATCATTCAGAACATTTGTATTAATTTCCATACGTTATCATTTGACAAATTTGTGTAAACACACTTACTTGCACTCATTTAATAGTTGCACTACAATAAGAATCAAGCTACGTTGTACGTATTAATATTAAGTTTTAACCTTTATACAGTAACAGGGAGTTTTATATCCGAGCTGGAATGGCGAGCCTTAGCTCCTTTGACCTAAGGATAAACAGGAATGCTCATGCGGACACCCACTTTGAGAAGTGTGGTTTAAAACTTTCTATATATTTACGGCAATGTGGCTTTTCTTTCAAAACGTTGATACATCAGCGTTTTGAAGTACATAGAAGTTTTGAAAAATAACGATTTAAACTGCTCCAAGAGGTATTGGGATAAAAATTTGTAATAAATAATGTGTTACCACAAGACTACTCAATAACGGTGGTCTTTTTTGACGTGAAAAATGAAATCCAAGCGATTTTAGGTTCTATCAGTAAGCAGCTCTCAAAAATCTGATTTCTCTGAGGTTTGTCCCGATTCATATTCGCTACTGAAAACTAGGAATTTCCTGCTTAATCATGATAAACTAGTTAAAAAAGAATCTAAGCGTGTTGATTATATAAATATTGTCTATTAATTAGCGAGTATTATTTAGAGGAACCGCCATTTATTAAGCATGCATTCGTTGATTGGAGCGCAGGGGGCGATTCCATCGTGATTAAAGGTAGGGAGGCTAAGGTCACCACATCCTGTGGCAACGCCTCCGTGACCAACCTCGTGTTAACCTCGAGCTGAAATCAACGAATCCCTGGGCTTTCTTTGTAAAATAAAGACTAATCAACACGCTTGAAAAGAATTTTCATTATTGCAGACATGCTAAATAATTATTAGTTTTCGGAGGCGTATTATTTGATGGACAATCGTATTAAATTAAGACCATTAGAACGAGAGGATTTAAAATATGTGCACAAGCTTAATAACGACTCTAGAATTATGTCGTATTGGTTTGAGGAGCCTTATGAGTCATTTGTAGAGTTACAGGATTTATTCGAGAAGCATATTCATAAGCAAAGTGAAAGACGCTTCATTATCCAAAAGGATGAAGAAATACTTGGCTTAGTTGAATTGGTCGAAATTGACTTAATTCACCGCAATGCAGAATTTCAAATTATTATTGACCCTAATTGCCAAGGCAAGGGTTATGCATATTCAGTTACTGTATTAGCGATGCGCTATGCTTTCAACATCCTTAATTTGCATAAGCTCTATTTAATCGTCGACAAACAAAACGAAAAGGCCATTCATATTTACCAAAAGGCGGGCTTTGAAATTGAAGGCGAGCTGAAGGAGGAGTTTTTTACTGCTGGCTCTTATCACGATGCGTACCGTATGTATATTTTTCAACGTGACTTCCATCGTAATAGCAAAAAATATTTATAATCAATGACTGAAAAACACCTTTCAATATCTGTGATTCCTCTGAAATGATGAAATCATGGATTTTTTTATTAAGAAAAATTTAAAAATCCTATCGCTATTTATTAATATAAATTTTATCGGTATAATAAATTTATTTATTATTCAGACATTGTGAGGGGATTTTATGACGAGGCAGCATATTGGAATTGTATTTGGCGGGATTTTACTTTTAGTTGTCGCAATGGGAATTAGTCGCTTTGCTTTTACACCTATTTTGCCATTTATGCGTGAGGATGAAGGCTTCTCGCTAAAGATTGGTGGTTGGCTTGCATCGAGCAATTATATAGGCTATTTCCTTGGCTCACTTGGGGCAGGCTTTATTTATAAACGTAAAAGAGCCTTTTTAATGACAAATATCGTTTTAAACGTGCTTTCCATTATTGCTATGGGACTGACACAATCTTTAATCCCCTGGCTAATTTTACGCTTTATTGCGGGTTTAACAGGCGGCTTTATTTTCGTCCTAACCTCCAGTATTGTCATGGATTACTTGGCTGCACATGTTTTAACTCGCTGGTCAGGCTTCATCTTTAGTGGAATTGGGCTTGGCATTGCTATTTCTGGACTTGTCGTGCCCTATTTAGAAAGTATTGTTGCATGGCAAGGTACATGGGTCGGACTCGGCATTATATCAGCGTTGCTTGTGATAACAACGACTGTCTTATGGCGTAATTTAACTGTACATAATAATGAAAAGACGGCTAAAACAAATGATACAAATATATGGCGAGGTTTTATGCCCTGGCTCATTATTGCTTACGGTTTAGAAGGCTTAGGCTATATTATTACCGGGACGTTTCTAGTCGATATTATTTACAATATTGATAGCTTGCGTGCATATGCAGGCTATAGCTGGGTTGTTGCAGGATTAGCTGCCGTCCCATCTGCACCGCTTTGGGTTTCATTGATGTCAAGGCTTTCGCCAGTAAAGGCTATGGCAATTGCTTACATTTTGCAAATTTTCGGCATCATCCTACCTGTTCTTTCGCAAACAGTATGGAGTGTGCTACTATCTGCCTTCTTATTTGGGATGACTTTCGTGGGACTCGTTTCCATGTCAACAGGCTATGCACGTCAGCTATTCCCCTCACAAAGTGGCACAGTTGTTTCGGTGCTTACGACGTTTTATGCATTTGGACAAATTATTGGACCTATTTTAGCAAGCAAATTTGAGGCGCACTATGCTAGTTATAAAGCGCCCTTACTCTTTGCTGGAGCTGTTGTCACATTAGCCTTGCTTATCTTGTTATTTGGTCGTTGGTATAATAGAAGGAAATCTACCGTTGTTTAGGAATATCGGGAAAGACGCCCTCTTTCCCGACTCTGCTCAAAACCTGTGACATCCGCTGGAGGACACGATGTCGGTCACTCAGTCGTTATCGCAGGTGGCGATGTTCTTGGACTGAGTTCCTATGATTCAACGTGTGTTTGAACACCCACTGAAAGACGTTAAATGTGCCTGTGAATTCAAACAACTAACATACTTCTTGCCATCTCGTAATTCAATCACGTGGAGCCCTGTATCACCCGTATCGAAAAAGCATTGCTGCTCGAGCGTTTTGCCTAACAATACATTCAATAAATGCTGTAATGTACCACCATGTGCAACAATTGCAATTTGCTGTAAATGCCCATAATTATGTAAAATCGACTGCCATACGTACTCCATGCGATATCGAAATTGTAATTGCGATTCTCCACCTTCAATTGCTATATGCATTGGTCGTCCACCCTCTGGCAATGGATATTTTATTAAGGCCTCCTTGCGCGACATTCCTGCTAATACGCCATTATTATATTCCATTAAATGCTCTACTGTGATTAACTCGCAAGGACAATATTCTCTAATAATATCTGCTGTTTGATACGCCCTTTGCAACGGGCTTGTGATAATCGCTTCTATCTTATAATGCGCTGCGATATGATTAGCTAGCTTCGTTGCTTGTTCTATGCCTAGCTCTGTCAATGGAAAATCTGCCCTTCCTTCGTGAACTTCTAATAGATCTGCTTGAGATTGCCCATGCCTTATAAGCAATAATTTCATCACCATCACCCTTTCGAGATTATGTAACTAAAACTATTTTAATGTAAACAATTATTAAAATAAAACAAAATCATTGACCCTATAGTTACTATAGGGTTTACTCTGTATATAGCATAATTTTATAGTAGGAGAAGTTTTTATGTTTGAGAAAAATTCAAAAGTCACCTTAAGTATTTTATTAGCAAATCTTTTTATCGCATTCCTAGGTATAGGCCTCGTCATTCCCGTTCTTCCAACGATTATGAATGAATTAAATATAAACGGCAAAGTTGTCGGCTATATGGTTGCTGCCTTCGCTATTACACAACTCGTTATCTCACCTATCGCAGGTAAATGGGTAGACCGATACGGTCGTAAAATTATGATTGTTATCGGTTTATTTATTTTCGGATTCTCTGAGTTTTTATTCGGTATTGGAACAACTGTCTCCGTTCTTTTTATATCTCGTATGCTCGGCGGCGTTAGTGCAGCCTTTATTATGCCGGCTGTAACAGCATTTATTGCGGATATTACCACAATGGCTACACGCGCGAAAGCTTTAGGTTATATGTCAGCAGCTATTAGCACAGGATTTATTATTGGACCGGGTATCGGTGGATTTTTAGCTGAAATCAGTACAAGGATGCCTTTCTATGCTGCAGGTGTTTTAGGCGTAGTTGCAGCGATTTGCTCGATGTTATTATTAATGGAACCTACGCGAGCTGAGGAAGTGCAGGCAGAGGAAGTAGAGGAACAAAAATCAGGTTTACGCCGCATTTTCGTACCAATGTATTTAATCGCCTTTCTAATTATTTTTATTTCTTCATTCGGCTTAGCTGCTTTCGAGTCATTATTTAGCCTTTTTGTTGACCATAAGTTTAGCTTTACACCAAAGGATATTGCTATCGTTATTACAGGTGGTGCAATCGTTGGTGCAGTTGCGCAAGTAGCATTATTCGATCGGTTGACA
The DNA here is from genome assembly GCF_038593115.1 of Metasolibacillus sp. FSL H7-0170. NCBI lineage: Bacteria > Bacillati > Bacillota > Bacilli > Caryophanales > Caryophanaceae > Metasolibacillus > Metasolibacillus sp. FSL H7-0170. The sequence goes on from NZ_CP151964.1 coordinate 2,118,197, forward strand.
AAGCGTTTAGGTGAGATTGCAGTTATTCGCTATTCGCTAGTTTTCTCGACAATTCTTGTATTCGTCATGACGACAGTCAGCTCTTATATGGCCATTTTAATCACAACGTTTTTAGTGTTTGTTGGATTTGATTTAATTCGACCTGCTGTCACTGCCTATTTATCAAAAATTGCGGGTAATGAACAAGGCTTTGTAGGTGGGATGAATTCTATGTTTACGAGCCTTGCAAATATTTTTGGCCCAATTATTGGCGGCCGTTTGTTTGATATTGATTTAAACTATCCATATTATTTTGCGGTATTAGTTCTAGGCATCGGGGTTATCATTACGATTTTCTGGAAAAAACCTCAGCATTAAGGTGCCAGGCACGCAAACAATTCTGAATTGTTTGCGTGCCTGGCACTTATATTTTTATTGAACTTTAATTACTACATCCTCAGGCTTTGCTACGCCTTCAATAAGGCCGTTCTTTTCACCATTTAAGTACTCATCAAACAGCTTTTCGTATTCGCCATTTTCTTGTAATTTAGCTAATCCTGCATTGATTTTTTCGATTAGCTCTGTTTTCTTCTTATTAATTGCAATACCGTAGTATTCACCTGCTAAAATATCACCTACGATTTCCGCATCTGTTGTTTGTGTCGTAATATAGTTAATATTAGAAGGGTTGTCATATAAAACTGCATCAATTCCACCTGTATCTAATGCGCTATACGTCGTGCTAATATCTGAATATTGCTTAATATTGTTGTCTTCAATACCATTTGCAATTAAATAATTATAAGATGACGTACCCTTTTGGATACCTACTAATTTTCCTTTTAAATCATCAAAGCCTGTAATGCCTGAACTTGGTTTTGCTAAAATAGATAATCCCGATTTATAGTATGCATTAGAAAAAGCAACGCTCTCTAAACGTTTATCTGTAATTGTAATTGCACCAACTACTACATCGATTTGACCTGCAATTAATGCTGGTACAAGCCCATCAAATTGCATTGTAGAAAACTCTACTTCGAACCCTTCTTCCTCAGCGATTTTTTTGATTAAGCCAATATCAAAACCAACTAGCTCGCCATTCACATCACTTTCAAAAGGTGGATAAGTAGGACTTGTCCCTACTTGTACCACAAGTTTATCAGAGCTACCTGTCCCGCCCTCTGATTTCTCCCCACCACATGCTGCTAATACACCAACAATTAAAACTGATAATAATAATGCTATCTTTCTCATAAATATCCCCCTATTATTAATAAAATTTTGACTTGCACAAATGCTTAACAATGTTTCAATTTTTAAAACGGTAAATACATGATTATGTTTTGCTAGCTACTCTTTGCTACTTTAAATTATTTAAGTACACACCTCCTTTTATAATAGAAATCATATAGTTATTGGATTTAACGATTTCTTCAACTAAAAAACTTTACATCTGTCACAAAACTTTTGATAAAAAGTCTTGTGTACGTTTTTCTCTCGGATTATTAAAAATCTCACTAGGTGTGCCTTCTTCAACTAAATAACCACCGTCCATAAACAATACGCGGTCCCCTACTTCACGTGCAAAGCCCATTTCATGTGTGACAATAACCATTGTCATTCCTTCACGCGCTAAGTCACCCATTACTTTTAATACTTCACCAACCATTTCTGGGTCTAGCGCGGATGTAGGCTCGTCAAATAGCATTACTTTTGGCTGCATCGCTAAAGATCTGGCAATTGCAACACGTTGTTGTTGCCCTCCTGACAATTGGTGTGGATAATGTTTCTCCTTATCAGGTAAGCCTACTTTTTTTAGTAATTCTCGCGCATGGCTCTCTGCTTCTGCTTTCGTTTTCTTCAATACTTGAATCGGACCTATTGTTATATTTTCCAATATCGTTAAATGCTCAAATAGATTAAATTGTTGAAAACACATGCCTACATGCTGTCTTAACTGCTGAATATTTGTTTTCGGGTTCGTTAACTCCATTCCAACAATTTCTATCTTTCCTTTATTCGATTTTTCTAAGCCATTGAGACATCTTAAAAATGTGCTTTTTCCACTTCCAGAAGGGCCAATTACTACGACTACTTCTTGAGGTTGGATATGTGCATCAATACCTTTTAAAATCTCCAAATCACCATATGATTTATATAAATTCTCAACGCGTATCAAGTTTCATTCTCCTCTCAAGGTAACCCGCAAACTGGGATACACTAAATATCACTACAAAATAAATGATTCCTATCGCTACCCAAATGGCAAAAGGCTCAAATGTTGTCGAAATAATAATTTGCCCTCTATACACTAAATCGATAATTCCGATTGGTGCTAATAACGAAGTATCTTTAATCGCTTGAGCAGATTGATTCACTAAAGGTGGAATCATTCGTTTGAAAGCTTGTGGTAAGATGATAAAACGCATAATTTGAAATTCGCTCATCCCTATACTTTCCGATGCTTCCCTTTGCCCCTTATTAACACTTAAAATCCCTGCGCGAATAATTTCGGAAATATAAGCTCCTTGATGCAAAGCAAGTGTTAACGTTGCAGCTACAACTGGATACGACCTTTGTCCAAACCACTCGCTCATTGGCAAAATACCTGCTAAACCAAAAACAATAAAAAATAATTGTACTAATAATGGTGTAGAACGAAAAATTTCTACATAAACTGAGGCACTTGTTTTTAACACTTTAGATTTTGATAGTTTCATTACGGCAACAACTAATCCGATAATGACCGCTAAAATAATTGAAACTACCGAATAATAAATTGTGTACTTTAATCCTTCTAAAAGCTTAGGTAGATTATCTATTACTGCATTCATAGCTTCCCCTCCGACTTACATACCCATATTACAAAATCAAATGAAACCGCTTACTTATATTCCTAACTTTCACAAACTAAATGAGGCTTTTTACTAATGTTTCAATAATTACAGGCATTTCTTTAAATGCGCTGTCAACATGCAATCTTTCCGTTTTTTGATGAGCATCCTTACCAAATGGTCCTACATTTAATACAGGGCTTTGTAAAGTCGCCATCTCTTCAAACGGAATACTGTATGTTTCTCCCCAAACCGGCGTATTCTTTTCAAACGCTGTCCAGTCCCCAGATATATCAGAATAATTAACGTAACTTAAATCACATATGCCATTAAAATAATGGATTTGTTCAATTTCAATGTCGAAAGTTTTCGCCGTTTTCTTCACTAACTGAATTGCATCCTTTACAAGTGGATGGTCCGATGAATTAATTGCTGGATAATAAGGCGGTGCATATAAAATAACAGTTGCCGGTGCTAGCTCTTGACAACGAATCATTAATTGGTCGACAATGCGAATTGATTTCTCTCGGTCATCTAACTGGTCATTTTTAACAACTTGTGCTTTAATAGAAGCGATTTCAGCTTCACCTAATTTTTGAATTGCGTATTGTAACAATGTTTCATAACGAAGTACTTTCACAGCGCCTACCCCGTTCACTTGCTCACGTTTACAAATGTTTTCATAATGTGCGTTACAAGCTGCCATTGCCTCATTAGCTACTTGCTCAAATAAGTCCATAATTTCCGTCGCTGTACGCTTTAATAAAAACACATTATAAAGAGCGGCTGCACGGTACGGTGTTTGTGTTGAATATTCCATCTTTAAATCCTTCAATTGAAGCGAAACAGGTAAAGGTGTTTGTTCCCCTAAATCACTCTCACGGAAAATAGGATTCCATTCCATATGCTGTGTCATATAGGAGGCTATAAAGCTTGCTGTCATACCTTTCAAAGGTTCACCTGCATGTGTTTCCTTACCATAGAATAAAGCGGCTGGCATAATTTTCCCAATCGTTCCTGAATACATATACTCTTTAATATCTGTAGGATTTTGTGAGAAGGATGGCTCACTATTCAAAAATAATTTATATGTTAAACCATATTGTTTACGTAATCTCACTAATTCCACTACGGCTGCTCGCATCCCAGCAGAGTTTACTTCCTCATCCGGTACAGCCGTTAAAAGTAGATTGATCGGCCAATTTTCATTGCTTGCTTTTTCAATTAATTGCATATGCAAAGCTAAGCCCATTTTCATATCCATCGTGCCGCGACCGAATAAATAATTACCTGATTGTAAATCCGCTTTAACCACTTCTGGCAAATCATTAAAGTATTTTGGTTCCTTTAGCTTTTCTGTCAGCTCCTCAGGGAAAAAGGCAAGTGGTTCTAATTCACCGTATTCCTCTGTATGCACTGTATCGAAATGGCTAATTAGTACGATTGTTTCTGTCGCTGTCGGATGCTTATAGAATGCAGTAACCGCATTACGACCGAGACCGGCATCATGTAACTCAATATATTCAGAATGCTCTTGAAAATAGGGCAACATCTGTAACTTATCACGCAGCTTATATGCAAATTTGTTCTCGCCCTCTGTTAACGTTCGACTATCCCATCCAACAACTTCACATAATAATGCGCGTAATTTCTCTGGTGTATTCCAAAAATACTGACTCATCATTTTTCTCCCTTTCCACTGCTACCATTCATCATTTCTTTTTTACCCACATCTACAGACAGTAACTATAATTACATATTCTAATGATGTATACATTACTAAATCATTTCACCCCTTTTTCCGCTTGACGGAAATCATTTCTGCTAAACGGAAATAATATACTATGAAATATAATCGTTAACGATTATAATGTCAATATATTCTGATTCTTTTAGATACGCTAAACGAATATTTTTTTACTGAAAGCTCACCGCAAAGCTTGTGGCGCCTTCCTATTCGTTAATGTAAAATTAATAGCAATCTAGTAAAACGAAAAGGTGTTGTTAATATTATGCAATTATTAGAAAGATGTGTAAAAATAGCCAAAGCACTTATGTCCTCTGATACACATAACGGTTTATCCATTTCTGATTTAGCTCAAAAATGTGATTTGCCAATTAGTACCTTGCACAGAATTTTACAAGCAATGATTCAGCAAGGTATGGTGGAACAAAATAAACAAACAAAACACTATCATATCGGGACAATTTGGATGGAAATCGGTTTGCAAATATATGATTCCCAGGATTTTATTAATGTCATCCGACCTGAGCTACAGCGTCTATCAAAGGAAGTTGGAGAAAGTGTATACTTAAGCAAAATGTCAGGCACAGATACAATAATCATCGAACGAATTGACAATATTACTAACCCTATTCGCATCTATGATCCATTAGGTATTCGGATTCCAATGCATATTGGTTCAGGTAATAAAGCTTTACTCGCTGCAATGTCAGATGAAGAAGTAACAGAGATTTTAAGCCAGCTTGTCACACCGAAAGAGATAGAACAACTTAAAAAACAGCTTATGCAAATAAAGGCAAAGGGCTTTGCTGTCAGTCATGGAGAATTTACAAAAGGAACATCAGCTGTTTCCGCTGTTGTTTATAATGGATTTAATGAAATTGAAGGTGTTGTAACCATTGACTTTGTAAGCTTCAATGTCTCCGATGAACATATTCAAACATTAGCAAACAGTGTCATCGACACAGCTAAGCGAATTTCTTTGAAGCTTGGCTATAAGGGAGGTGTCTGAAAGCGCGCGTTCACAGTGCTTTCGGACACTTTTTTTAATGAATAAATAACTTAGAATAATGTCTAGGCTAAACGGGCACCCTTCGGTCATTTCAAATCTTCATTCAAAATGCTGGAGCGTTTACTTTTACACCCGCACCCTTCTATACCTCTTGGAGCTGAACGGCGGCTTTATCTCTATTCTCTTTTCTAAAGATGCTTCCGTATTTTTCTGCACTCCTGCATTCTAAAGAATAGCAATAATGCACAAAAGTATAATTTTATAAATTATAGAGCTATACTAGTTATTAAATTGCGAAAAAACTTGAGCTACTTCCCCATTCGCAGCTCAAGCTTTTTGTGATGAAAAAATATTTAAAAATAAAACTTGAAAAATGCAAGATATTTCTGCATTATAATAAGTATAAGGTGCAATAAGACGCAAATTTTCTTTGCGCTCTATTCTATTACATTTAATAAGGGGGATTTTTATTATGACGAAAACAGCTCAACTTATTACACAAACTGAAAATTTCGGTGCAAATAACTACCATCCACTGCCGATTGTGATTTCTGAAGCAGAAGGTGTATGGGTAAAGGACCCTGAAGGCAATAAATATATGGATATGTTATCTGCTTATTCTGCAGTTAACCAAGGTCACCGCCATCCTAAAATCATTGAGGCATTAAAAAAACAAGCTGACCGCGTGACATTAACATCTCGTGCATTCCACTCTGATCAACTAGGTCCTTGGTATGAAAAAGTAAGTAAATTAACGAATAAAGAAATGGTTCTACCAATGAACACAGGTGCTGAGGCAGTTGAAACAGCGATTAAAACGGCTCGTCGTTGGGCATACGAGAAAAAAGGGGTAGCAGAAAACCAAGCACATATTATTGGCTGTATCGGCAACTTCCACGGTCGTACGATGGCAGCGGTTTCTTTATCCTCTGAGGCAGAGTATCAGCGTGGCTTCGGTCCATTATTACCGGGCTTCAGCTTAGTACCATATGGCGATATTGATGCATTAAAAAATGCTATTACGCCAAATACAGCGGCATTTATTGTTGAGCCAATTCAAGGGGAAGCAGGTATCCTTATTCCACCAGCAGGCTTCTTAAAAGCGGCGAAGCAATTATGTGAAGAAAACAATGTATTATTTATCGCAGACGAAATTCAAAGTGGTCTTGCACGCTCTGGAAAAATGTTTGCTTATGAATGGGAAGGTATTACACCAGATATTTTAATCCTTGGTAAAGCGCTAGGTGGCGGAGTTTTCCCAATTTCATGTGTTGTAGCTAACCGTGATGTTTTAGGCGTATTTAACCCAGGTTCACACGGCTCTACATTCGGTGGAAATCCACTTGCATGTGCGGTATCTATTGCGGCACTTGAAGTAATTGAAGAGGAAGACTTAGCAGCACGCTCATTAGGCTTGGGCGACTACTTCCAGGAAGCCCTTCGCCAAATCAACCACCCTGCGATTAAAGAAGTACGCGGACGCGGTTTATTTATCGGCTTAGAATTACACGAATCTGCTCGACCATACTGTGAGAAATTAATGGAGCGCGGCTTATTATGTAAAGAAACACACGATACAGTAATCCGCTTTGCACCACCATTAGTTATCACAAAAGAAGAATTAGATTGGGCAATCGACCAAATTAAAGCTGTGTTTTAAGAAGACGTCCGAAAAGCGTGCTAACGCACTGCTTTTCGGATGTTTCAGTTTATATAAGTGCCAGGCACAGAAACAATTCTGAATTGTTTCTGTGCATGGCACTTAATCATTAACATCCAAACCAACATGTCGTTAAATTAGGATAACCATAAATATTTTCTACACTTCTTCTGAAATTAGAGGGATAATAGATTTCACGGAAGGATTTATACAGGACAGCAAACCACGTGTTATCATTAACATTTTCTAAAATAATAGACAATGGGTGCTCTTTATCATTTTCTAAAATAAATGGTGGGGCGAGGTACTCTCCTATTATTATTAAATCTACTTGTGTAAATAATTTATTTAAAGGCAAATCATCAATCGTAAGCTTTATTACCTCTGCTTGTATACCTTGCTCTTCACAAAAATTATGCAAAGCTACAATAAATTTCGTTTGATTGACGATATAGCCAATACGCAATGCCGGCATACTTACCCGTTGTAGGCTAGTTAATGTTTCTTGAACACAGGATGACTTTAGAGAATCCACCTGCCCTATTTGTTGCGCAAATCGCTTTAAAATCCATAGCATATATAGACGTACCTCGCGCTTCTGCAAGTTGTTTGAAAAAGGATTAAAGTAAGTTGATACGATTCCCCCTAGCTCCACACAGCTCTGATACTGCGCTTCGTTTTGTTGCATTGACCATTCCAGCCTTCTTTGCAGCGTTGAAGGTATCGTTACAAATTGAATCTTATTAATAAGTGCTTGTGTGAGGTGATATTGAGAGCATGCTGTTAATTGCACTGCTCCATTAGAATCTTGAGCTATTTTATACGCCCCTGTTCCAATGCGGTAGTTTAATGGATGATACAAGCTAAAATCCAATTGAGAAAGAAGTGTTAGTAACTCCTCCTCTCCCCCCATATATTTGATTTCAAAAATAGCATTCGTTCGTTTTTCTATACTAATCACTTTTCTAAAAAAATGACTATATTTGTTTAGCATAAAAGTCGTTTTAATTGATTCCATGATTTCTTCTATTTTTACGGTTTCTCCATTATGCCAATAAAGAAATGGGCGAACGTAAAAAATAAAGCATTGTCCAAATTGCTCCCAATGATGGATTAAATCTCCTTTAAACGTATTATTATTTTGAATTACGATACGGCTATAAATATGGGATAACACCCAGCCACTTTCGGTATCGCTATAATTATGTGGGTGAAGGTTTAGATTTTTACTATAAATAGGTATTGTCAGCATTGACGCTGCTTTTCGTTCATCTGACACGATATTTTCCGTCAATAATGCTGCGACATTTTGCTGGAACTTCTCTGAAAAGTAAGACATATTTATATCTGTTAGGGCTTTGAAATTTTTCTGTTTGAATTCACTATTTAATACAATAAGTAATTGTTTCTCGATATCCTGCAACCACTGAATGCTTGATATATGTCCCCTTCCTTTACCTGCACAATAACGTATCCAGCCCTCTGTCTCCCATTTCTTGATTTTGCGAGTCACTTGCTTTGTACTTAACTGCATCATCTCACTTATCTTATGAATGGATAGTTGTTCATTACGCAGTGACCATAATAATTGCAATGCTAACTCCATTATTTATCCTCCCCCACTTTAAAAAGTAGACATAAACTTCAGTAATTGTCCCTTTTTCTTTTTCTACGTCCACTTTATTATAGCATTTGAAGGGATGTGTTTAGATTGGTTCGTTTAGCAAAAGTAATTTGGTTACAAGGATTATTGGATTTTTCCTTATCTGCTTATTTTATTTTTACTACATGGAGTCTTTATGAGCAAACAGAGAATGTGGTGTATACAGGACTATTTGTAGGGCTAGGATTTTTACCAAGCTTATTATGCATACCTTTTATCGGGGTATTTGTAGATCGTTATAACAAAAAGCATTTATTAATTTTGGCACTAACATTAATACTTCTAACAATATGTACAGTTCTAATAAGTTTCAAAAATATATCGCCTGTTCTGCTAATTTCGTCCAATATGGTACTGCAATTATGCGGGTCACTTATACGTCCAACTATGCAAGCATATCTAGCTACCATCTTTATTAAAGAGCAGCTTATTATCACTTTTCAAAAATCGGCTTCTTACACGATTATTGGTGGTATTTTAGGTACTGCTATTAGTAGTTTCTTCATTGCTCAAGCATTGATTAACACGCTATCATTCATCATTTTGTTAACCTTAATCATCGCATTTTATTTACTTTGGCAATTACCAACAGAGCAAGCATCTACTGCTCTTACCCACCATTCAATACTCGAAGAAATGATAGCTGGCTTTATCTATTCCTTGTCTAGTCGTTTTTTTCTACAACTACTGGTCATCATGGCAATTGGGCAATTGATTTATCATACAACTATCGGATTTTTAGCAGCTTATACGTATGAAGTTTTAAAATCTTCTGCTACTGTTTATGGATTGCTTGAAATAACAGTTTCAAGCAGCGGTGTATTAGCTGGACTACTTGGCGCAAAATTCATAAAGCTATTCCAGCGATTTTCTTCACTAACTATTATGCTCATACTAATAGCTAGTCTTTTTTTGCTAACGTTTAACACAACGCTTGCATTCACTATGATAGGCTGTGCAGGCATTGGGTACTGTACAACATGGATACGAACAACATTTCAAGCCATTCAACAAATATCAACAGAACCTCAATACCACGGTCGTGCTGCTAGTGTTCGTATGTTTTTTAATCAAGGTATTGTCGTTTGTTTAACACCTATTTTTGGTATATTAGCTGAAAACTTCTCTATCCACCACGTATTTTTCATATTAGCTGCTCTTAGCTTTATTGGAATGCTTCTTTGTAGTACTAGCCAGGTACATAAACAATTCTGAATTGTTTGTGTGCCTGGCACTCATGCTTTTCGGCTTCGCACAAATGCCTCTACCGCTCCTGTTCCCGTCAGTACACCAACAATTATAAGCAAGCAGCCAAATATTTGATTCATACCTATCGGATCCTTTAGTAAAATGGCTGTGCCTAGCAAGCTGAATAACGTGTTAAAATTACCAAAAATCGCAGTTTCGGCTGCGCCTATTTTTGCGATGGCATAATTATAAATAACATGACCAAGAGCAGTTGCGAATATTGCAGATGCTAATAATAAAGCTATTGCTGACGGTGCAACCGTAGTAAAGTAGATAAACTGCGCCGGCTCTATCATTAACGCTAGTAATAGCAAAACTATCGAGCCACTTAGCATCATATAGCCTGTTAGTACGACCGGATTCAACGTTTTGGATGCCTTACTTATGATTAGAAAGCTAAATGCTTGTGCTAAAATAGATAGAAAAACGAGGATATCACCTATTGCTATTCCCGTCATTCCTTCTCCCCCACGTAAAACAGCCATTATCACTCCAAACGTGCCTACAACAAAGCCTAAAAAACGCTGCCAACTCATTTGTGTGAAGCCAAAAATGATAGCAAGTATTGCCGTTAATAATGGGCTAAAGCCTAAAATAATACTGCCCTTCGTAGCCATCGTATTTGCTAATCCAAATGCTAACAAGCTATGGTGTAGCACGACGCCTAATATACTTGCAGCCATTATAGAATATACCTCGGTACGAGTAGGTTTTTGTAGCTTTTTTAAAAGAGCTAAAATCCCTACAACAGTAATGCCAGCAATAAAAATACGCACAGCAGTCATCGTCAATGGACTAAAATAAGAAACTAATAGCTTTAAGGCAACAACATTTAATCCCCAAGCTAGCATTACAATTAGTAAAATGATATATATTTTAGCTTTTCCCATGCCATTCCCTTCTTTCTCCTCAAAAAATCTCGTACAATTAGAAACATCTTAACATACGAATCAATTAATTATCATAGGGAGTGATTTAGATGATTAAAACACTTTTTATTACAGGCTATAGGCCACATGAGTTAGGTATTTTTAATGAGCAGCATCCAGGCATTGCGATTATAAAAAAAGCAATAGAAAATAAGTTACTGGCATTATTAGATGATGGCTTAGAATGGGTGATTGTTAGTGGTCAGCTAGGTGTTGAACTATGGGCGACAGAGGTTGTTCGCGCATTAAAGGAGCAATATCCTATCTTAAAATATTCGGTTATTACACCATTTTTAGAGCAGGAGAAAAATTGGAATGAGCATAAGCAAGAGCTATATCAACGAATGATTTTACAGGCTGATTTTGTCACAAGTGTAACGAAGCGACCATATGAGGCGCCTTGGCAGTTTATTGAGAAGGATAAATTTATTATTAACAATACAGATGCGACGTTACTCATTTATGATGAGGAAAATGAAGCATCACCTAAATATGTATTAAATTTAGTAAAAAAATATATGGAGCAACACGATGAATACGAGCTTTTATCAATTAACGCTTATGATTTACAAGTCATTGCTGAAGAAATGCAGCAAGAAAATTGGTAATATACGCATCTTCTAATATTACAGAATTCTGATATAATACAGGCAAAGTAATATACTAAGGAGGTGCTCATTATGATTAAACTAGAAATGATAGTCGAACAACAGCCGATCCACATTTCGCACGACACGTATCGCAGAGAATGTCGTTATACGCGTGGCATTCATATTCCTGCTGATGAGTTCTCACAAATTATCAATCTTATGGAAGAAGATACAAAAATCTATTTTGAGTTTCATAATGTAGCTAAGAAAATTGAGCCTGGTATTTATTTGAACGGTCATTCGAGCCTTGCAAGACAAATTGATAACTACTATAAAAAAAAGAAAAACACTGAAATTATAGGCATTAATAACGGTAAAGATTTTTATGTCAAGCTAACGTAAAAAACGTGCCAGGCACACAAACAATTCTGAATTGTTTGTGTGCCTGGCACTTTATTTTTTGCCAATCATATTGAATACAATGTTAAGAACAATCGCTGTCACAGAACCACAGACGATTCCATTTGATGTTAAAATATTTAAGCCAAACTTAGAAGGTAATGATGCGAATAACTCTGGTACAACGGCTACGCCGATACCTAATCCTACCGCACAGGCAACAATCATGGCATTTTCTGTTGATTTCGCAATTTCCGGAGCTAGCATTTTAATTCCTTGTGTAATGACCATTCCGAACATCGCTAGCATCGCAGCACCTAGCACAGGCGTTGGAATAATTGTCGTTAAAGCAGCAAGCTTCGGTAAAAAACCTAGTGCAACTAACATCCCACCTGTAATGAAAATAACTTTGCGGTCACGCACGCCAGATACTTGAATTAAGCCGACATTTTGTGAAAACGTCGTGTATGGGAAAGCATTGAAAATACCACCGATAATAGAGGCTAACCCTTCCGCACGATATCCCTTCGCTAAATCCTTCGATGTTAAGGGCTTTTCACAAATATCACTTAATGCGTAGTAAACACCTGTTGATTCAACTAGGGATACCATCGCTACAAGTGTCATTATAATAATCGCAGATGCATCAAAGGTCGGTGTCGCTAAATAAAATGGCACTGCAATATGCATCCAAGAAGCGTCAATAACTGGTGTAAAGTCTACCTTCCCCATAAATGCTGCAACAATCGTCCCAATGACTAAGCCTAATAAAATAGCAATCGCACGGATAAACCCATTAGAAAAACGGTAAATTACTAAAATAATTAGTAGTGTAATAAATGCTAAACCAACATTAGAACCTGACGCAAAGTCATCTGCCCCTTGTCCACCGCCCATATTGTTAATTGCTACTGGAATTAAACTAACCCCAATAATTGTCACAACTGAGCCTGTTACAACAGGTGGGAAAAAGCGCACTAATAAGCCAAAAACACCTGAAATTAAAACAATAATGATACCGGAAGCGATAATCGCACCGTAAACTGCACCTAAGCCGCTAGAAGAACCGATTAAGATAATTGGGCTTACCGCTGTAAATGTACAGCCAAGTACAACAGGCAAACCAATACCGATATATTTGCCTTTCCATACTTGCAATAGTGTCGCAATACCACACATCATAATATCAATTGCGACTAAATATGTCATTTGTGCTGGCGTAAAATTGAGTGCGCCACCGATAATCAAAGGTACTAAAATTGCTCCTGCGTACATTGCGAGTAAATGCTGAATACCTAAAGTTGTTGCCTTAAAGCCATTCATAAAAAATGTGACCTCCTACAGTCCTAATCAAAAAATTCAACTTTGCCGTTTGCTAATGATTTAATATTTGCCAATGATTCAATGCGTAAACCTTGCTCTCGTAATTGTTGTCCGCCCTGCTGGAAGCCCTTTTCAATAACAATTCCCGCGCCAACAACATGCGCACCTGACTGTTGGACAATATCTAATAATCCTTTCAACGCCTCACCATTCGCTAGAAAATCATCGATAATAATTACGCGGTCATCTGCTGACAAAAAACTTTTAGAAACGGAAATTTCATTTACTTCGTTTTTCGTGAAAGAATGAACCTTTGAAGAATATAAATTATCTGTTAATGTTAAAGATTTACGCTTGCGAGCAAAAACAACAGGCGCACCAAGCACTAAGCCTAAAAATGTTGCTGGTGCGATACCCGACGATTCAATTGTTAACACCTTTGTAATGATTTCATCGCTATAGCGATTGGCAAACTCCTCCCCTACTTCCTGCATTAGCATAGGGTCGATTTGGTGATTTAAAAAAGAATCCACCTTTAATACAACATCTGATAATACTTTTCCTTCTTGCTGAATTTTATCCTTTAAAAGCTTCATGAAAGCTCCTCCTCTAAAATAATAAATCAATTACGCCTCGGCTTACTGTCGCCTAGGTTTTTTGAGCAAACTGATAGAAGTTAACCTAAAGCCGTTACGTCCTGTAACATTCTCCCCAAAATCTGGACACTTAGTAGTTATCAAAAATAGCAGTGTTCTTAGACTAAAAGTTCCTCTTTGTTAGGGAATATCCAAACATTTACTAAAAGAAGCTAAAAAACTCGAAAAGCTATCTCTATATAGAGAAGAGCCCTTCGAGTTTTCTACACCGAAAGAACGTATAACAATAAATTAACATGTAAATCTCACATGCATTTTGCTACTTCTTCTCATAGTCGATTTCTTTACGGGAAATCGGTAGAAACTTACGAGCCATATCCTCGTTATTATATGAGTAAAATATAATTTTGAATTAAGAATGCTCCAATTATAAGCACCAAAACGCTTTAATGCAATAGCTCCAAAATAATAAAATTTTTCACACTTTTCTGATTATGTATCTTATTGATACGGCTCGTATAAGCTCTTTATTTTGTCTTTAAATTGTTGAAATACTTTACCCTCTTTACCATAGTAACTCATGCTACGGCATGCTAAAACCTTAATAATATGACCATTTTTACAATGCAACTCTCCAAAAACACCATACTCCTCTAATTGTTGCACTTTGTTCACTTGACTATAGTAATCCGTTAGCTGTTCGGCAAAATTCATTCTAAATTGTTGCACTGCCTCTGTACCATGTAAGACAATAAATTCGGGCTGAAATTCCTCCACTACTTCTCGAAAGATTACTTGCCCTCTCTTATATAAATTCGGCGTTTCCTTGCGCGCTAGCTTTAGCTCCTGCACATCCTTCACCTGTAAAGTATTTATATATGTTGCAACTACCTGAGTATTAAGCGTTTGCCTGACCCATTCAATGAAATGCAACATCCCCAAATACTCTCGCGATTGCTGCTTCATCTCATGTCCGTATATTTCATCGAATAATTGACCATTTACTAGCGCATCGATATACACAGCTTCGCTCGTTGTATTACTTTCAATTTTAGGGGTCGCAACTGCACCGACTAATAACATTCTAGATTTATATGGATTCCCATCGACTTGAAACGGTCGAAAGGCCAATTGCGCATCATCATCCGTTACCCAAGCTTGTATCTTTTTATAAAACCCTGCCGATACTCCCATTCGCTTCACATCCTTCATAATAATGATTTCTTGCATTTTAGCATATTTCACTTACCTTTTCCTAGCGTATGTAAACAACCTTTTAGAAATCCGTATGCACTTGCTATATAATGAAATAATTATGTAGTAGGAGGATCGCAATGAATTCAGATTTATCAAGCCAAACAAATAAAAAACTAACAAAGCAAACTTTGCTCTTCGTTGTAGCCATTTTTCTTATTGCAACGATTTTACGAACACCACTGACTGTCGTAGGGCCCGCTATTCCATTTATTCGTGCTGATTTAGGAATTTCCAATACGCTGGCTGGATTTTTAACGACGATTCCTTTATTAGCCTTTGCGGTTATTTCACCCTTTGCGGCATCAATCGCACGTAAATTGGGGATGGAGAACACTTTATTTTATTCTGTTATATTTTTAGCAATAGGAATCATTTTACGTTCTACAGGTGTTGCGTTTTTACTTATAGCTGGAACAATATTAATTGGGATAGCTATTTCCTTTGCCAACGTACTTATTCCTAGTTATTTCAAGCTGAAATTTCCGCTACATATCGGACTTTTAATGGGGATTTATACCGTATCTATGAACCTCTCAGCTGGGCTAGCGGTCGGCATAAGTCATCCCATCGCCTCATCATCGTGGGGCTGGCAGGGGGCTCTAGGTTTCTCCATAATCCTTTGTCTGATAACATTGGCTGCTTGGCTTCCTTTATTACGTAGCAATAAAGTAGAAATGATTGGCCCTAGTGCAAAACAACCGCGCGCAAAGCTCTCTCGTTCAGGGCTTGCATGGACTGTCGCTTTAACAATGGGATTCCAATCGTTCTTCTTTTATTCTTTAGCGACATGGCTACCAGAAATACTAGTATCACAAGGCATAACTCCTGAAAAAGCGGGTTGGCTTACAATGCTTTCACAGTTTGCGCAAATCCCAATGACCTTTATCGTGCCAATTATCGCAAGTAGACTCTCTTCTCAACGTCCTATTGCAGTATTTTTTATTATTTGCTATTTCATTGGTTATGCTGGGCTTTTAATGGAATGGACAAGCCTAGTAATCATTTGGATGATTTTCCTTGGCTTCGCGGGAGGAGCCTCCTTCAGTCTGTGTATGATGCTTTTCACTTTGCGCACTAAAACAGCATATGAAGCTGCTGAGCTATCAGGATTTGCTCAATCTATTGGCTACTTGCTTGCAGCGGTTGGACCTATCGCGCTTGGCTATATTCATGATGCTACGGGCGACTGGTATGTTCCAAATGTCATGTTCATTATTATTACGGTCATACTTTTCATAACAAGTATGATTAGCTCACAAAACCGTACAATCTAATACGAACATTTGTACCTTTTTATGCTATAATAAAAAGTATCATTATAGTTAGGAGTACAAATTTTGAAAAAAAGAAAGAAAAAACATAAAAAAAGCTTATTCACTTCATTCCTTCAAATATTATTAGTAATCTCTGGTGTTATAGGCTGGTATTTCACAAAAACGTGGCAAGGTATTATCACTGCCATCGTCATTTATTTCGTTGTCATTATTTGCTGTACAGTTTGGTTTAAAACGAGACGACTTGCTCGTTTACGTAGAGCGGGAATTAAAGATGTAGATAATATGACTGGGGAAGAATTTGAACAATTTTTAGGCCAGTTATTCAAACGCCGCGGATATAAAGTATCCTATACTGCCGCTTCTGGTGATTATGGGGCAGACTTGATTTTAAAGGACCGCAAAGAAATAATTGCTGTGCAAGCTAAGCGTTATAGCGGCACAGTCGGCGTAAAAGCAGTGCAAGAAATTATCGGTGCAGTTAAAATGTATGATGCAACAGAGGCATGGGTTGTGACAAATAGCCATTTCACAAAGCAGGCTATCAAGCTCGCGGATATTAACGATGTTTATTTGATTGACCGTGAAGAATTAATCGACCTTATTCTAAAAAAATAAAATAGCTGTAAAAAAGTTATTTTTACTCTAAAATGGCTGTCTCGAAAGCAAGCAACACAGCGCTTTCAAGACAGCCATCTCTTCATCTATTATTTATCTAACTTTAATGTGACTTCGCCGATGCCCATTTCAATACTTACATTAATTGTTACTTCTGCCTCACCATATGCTTCATTGACATATACGCCATTTCCATTAGCAATAAAGCCATCGACATCAAGAGTACCGATACCTTTTTCCACTGTAATTTTCACACCTACGGCTGATGGTAAAATAACAGTTGTTTTGCCTACACCTGATTCAATTTTTGTGTCAAAGCCCTTTGACCAATCGCCGCCTAAATTAACGGATAAATCACCAACGCCTGTGTCAATATCTAGCTTTTGAAGCTGTAGACCCTGTAGGTCGAGCTTAGCAACGGCTGCACCCGTCTCTATAGATAAATCCATCGGCACATCTTCATTCAGCATAAGCGACCAATTGCTTTTTACTTCTGACAAACCAATGTTTCTCGAACCCTTTTGTTCAATTTTGACTTCGCCTGTCTGCCCCTTTGATTTATACCTCACTTGCGGAGCTAACTTCTTTTTATTATACTGCGCAGTGCCCTCTACCCATTGCTTTGCACCTTTAGCAATTGTTACCTCTCCGACCCCAAGGTCAATATCGACATTTAAGTTTTTAGCCTCATCCCTGGTAACCTCAATGGATTCCTCTCTTGTTTTGCCTGACATAAAAGGAAAGCAGCCTGTTAACACCATAACCGAAGCACCTATCATCACTCCAAGTATCATTACCTTTTTCATTTTTTATATCCTCCCTCTACATACTGTATATGTTATCTTTAGTATATAGAATTAATGTTTTTCCAAAAACATCCTCGCGGTGGAATTATTACTACGTCTCTAGACCGAGACGCTGAAGATTGTGCTTTGGCATTAGAATAGAGAGCTGTCTTTGAAAAGGTGATAAAGTGAAACTTCAATCAGTGGAGGTTTTTTCATCCTCCACTGATTATTAGTTGGACCAATCGGCTTTTACGGGCGGTCAATCTCTCACTTATCCTTAGCGTATCTTCACTTAAGTCTTGAAGTGGGCGTCCTACTAACACTGTATTTAGCAGTTCTTCCTTATATTAAAGTATATTGGTCTTTTGCTTTTTACTAGCTAGCACCCTCTTGCTATTTTGATGTAAAGGGCTTGCATACAGGATAAAAATAATTTGGCTTCTTTATCTCATTGGAAATAGGCTGATGATAAATATGTGTTGTTGCGGGCGAAAGCGGTGGAATTAACCACGTCCAATTGCCTGTTACTTCACGCGCCGCGTCCTTCTCTAGCTGCTGAAAAAGCTTAAATTGCTGTGCGGCAGTATGATGGTCAACAATGCTGACACCCGCCCTTTTAAAAGAGTGTAGTACCGCAATATTGAGCTCGACAAGTGCGCGGTCTTTCCATAAGGAGCTGTTTGATTCGCGTGTAATACCAATTGTATCTGCCACAGCAGGTAGCATATTATAACGCTCCACGTCAGCCAAATTACGCGCACCAATTTCAGTGCCCATATACCAGCCGTTGAATGGTGCAGCAGCAAATTCGAATCCACCACAACTAAAGCGCATACTCGAAATAATCGGCACGGCATACCATTTAAGTTGAAGCTGTGCAAAGCTATCATATTCCGGATGTGTCATATCAACTTCTAACACATACTTTCTCGGAATCTCAAACCATTTTGGCTTACGTTCATCCACTTGAATAACAAGTGGCAGTACGTCGAAATCCGTACCCTCTCCTTGCCACCCAAGCTCCATACATATTTTCGTAAAGTGCAATGAATCCGAATCCCCAACAATCCCATTATTCGTCTCGTATCCTGCATAACGAATCAACTGATGGTTCCAAATGCGCACACGATTAGGCGCAAAAACGGTTTGTGCAGGACGAATTTTCCCACCATTTGTCGCAAAACTAATATGGCGCAAAAGTGCCTCAAAGATTGCTTGTTCCTCTAGTAAATGACGCTCATCAAAAACATGCAATGACTGCCAAAACAAACGCCCAATACATTTATTACTGTTGCGCCACGCAACACGCGCACCAAATGTTAATTCTTCTGTCGTTAAAGAGAATGGCTCCTGCTTCAAACGCTCTGCTAACCATTCATCTGTTTTATTACATTCTATTTTATATAAATTAAAAAAGTCATACATCTCTTGCTTATTCATCGTCGCATCCTCCACTCGCTTTAATTGTAGAAGAAGCTTTAGTAGAAACCAATGCTTAGTGCACTTTCAAAAACATGTATTTTTCATATATGACTAAAAATAGTCAAAATAAGATGCATCTCTGGAAGTAGAAAATAACATATTTATCAATTATTATAAAGGAAAGGGGGGAATAATTATGGCAGTAGTATTGATTATTTTAAGTATAATAGTATTTTCAGTTGGATTTTTAACCCCCATTAGCGGACTATTCACTCTTGCTATTAGTATAGCCTTACTAATTCGGGGAATTTTCTTATTAATTAAAAAGCGAGAGATTAAACGCTGATATGAATTTTAGAAGATTAATAGGAATACTAATCCCAGCTTTTTTCATGATTTACTTCATACGTGAAATATTCGTGAGGGAGCACTGGTCGTTCAAAGTACCTGCCATTTTAATTGCCTTAGTTACTGCCGCAGTGCTAGTGCAAAATATAGCGGCTATAAAATACGGTGACGAAAAAAAGAATGACGGGCAAATATCTTTTAGCAAAACAATTGGATTGCTAGTTTTCGCTTTTCTTGCGCTGCTTTTCCCAAAATTACTATTTGTGGAAAGTCATTGGCTTTTTAAAATACCCGTATTTCTAATAATCATTTATGTGGCTTCAAATCTTTTACTTTATACGAAAAATAATCTTAACTAAAAAACCGTCTAAAAAGTGTGCAAACTATGCTACTTTCCAGACGGTTTTATTTTTATTTATCGCTTAAGCTTATATAACGAGAGCTCATTGCTGTTAAAAACGCATAGGTCACAGCTTTTATAGTTTGTAGCTCCTTCGAATCACGATGTGGGTCAATGCAAACAAAGTCCATTGCGCGCACCGCCTCATATTTGCCTACCTCAAACAATAAATCGAAGAGCTCGTCTGTACGCATGCCGCCCGGTGTGGAGGCTGGTACGCCTGGAGCATAGGCGATATCTAGTACATCTATATCGACGGTTACGTAAACAAAGTCAACCTTGTCCTGTAGCGCTGTCATGACCTCAGCAATTTGCTGCTGTGCCCCTTTGCGACGCATGTGCTTCAATGTAATCATATTGACACCGTAATGCCTTGCCGCCTCAATTAAGGACGGAGCATTATAAAAGCCGTGTAAGCCAATATTATATACATCCTCACCGCGCACGACACCCGCCTCCAGTAGCTGGCGAATCGGTGTACCGTTTGATGGGCCATCCGATAAATCACGTAAATCTAAATGGGTGTCAAATTGCAAAATGCCAACACGCTTTCCCTCACGCAATGCACGTATGAGCGGTGCTGTAATTGAATGGTCACCACCAATTGACACGTAAAAGCTTTGTGGATAGCGCTGCATCACTTCATCCATTGCCTGTTCAATATTGCGATGACATTGCAAAATATCGGTCGTATGCATTTTGACATCGCCAATATCGGCTACGCGCAAGTCACGAATATCGACTTGCTCATCAATATAATAGGTCGAGAATAGCTCCCAGCTTTTGCGGAAGGCATTTGGAAATTCCGATGCGGCAGATGCACTAATTGACGAGCGCGATAAAGGCACACCTAGTACAACGACTTGAGGCTCCTCTGTCATTTCCGCTACAGGACAAATCCAATCCTTCACTTTTATATCCTGCCCATCTTGACGCTGCCATTTAAAGCTTGGCTGTACAATGACTTCACTCATACGAGAACGCCATCCTTCACAACAACTTGCCCGCCTTTAATAACTGTATGTGTATGGTTCATGCCATAGAAATATTGCATTTGCTTGTAGTTTGGTACATTTAAAATGACGATGTCTGCTTTTTTACCAGCCTCTAATGAGCCGACTTCATCGCCGCGATTAATCGCATATGCCGCATTAATCGTTGTCGCTGTAATAACCTCTTCCATCGTCATGCCCATATTTAAGCAAGCTAAATTTTGAATAAATGGCAAGCTAATTGTAGGGGATGAGCCCGGGTTGAAGTCCGTTGAAATTGCAACAGGAACTCCTGAATCAACCATTAGGCGGCCTCGTGCAAATGGCGCACGTAGGAAAAAAGCTGTTCCGGGTAAAAGCACAGCAATTGTTCCAGCCTCTGCCATTTGGCGAATCCCTTCATCTGAAGCGACGAGTAAATGCTCCGCTGAAATTGCCCCGACTTCCGCTGCTAGCTCTGCCCCCTCATACGGCTCAATTTCATCCGCATGAATTTTCGGTGTTAAGCCTAAAGCTTTGCCTGCTAATAAAATGCGGCGCGATTGCTCCGGCGTAAAAACACCATGCTCGCAAAAGACATCATTAAATTCGGCTAGGCCTTGCTCCGCTACTTTTGGTAGCATTTCTTCAATGACGATATCGACGAATTTATCGCTGTTTTCCTTGTATTCCTTCGGTACAGCATGTGCGCCCATAAATGTTGAAACAACATCTACCGCATGCGTTTCTTGTAATTTTTTCGCAACCGTTAATTGCTTATACTCTGTTTCCCAATCAAGGCCGTAGCCAGATTTCGCCTCAACCGTTGTAATACCGTGCTTTAAAAATGTGTTTAAATGGGCATATGTTTTATCATACAGCTCATCAAAGCTCGCCTCACGCGTTTTTGTCGTCGTATAGTGAATGCCACCACCAGCATTCATAATTTCCATATATGTCGAACCATTTAAGCGCATATTAAACTCATTTTCACGTGTGCCACCGTGCACTAAATGGGTATGTGCATCAACGAAACCTGGTAAGACGATTTGACCTTTTGCGTCGATGATTTCTGCGCTTTCTACTAACTCCGTATGATTGTGCTTTAATTGCTCAAGGGGAGCAATCTCGACGATTTTCCCCTCAGCAACCAATACCGCTACATCTTGCAGTACATTGATTTCTGCCATTGCCTCTTTTATACGGGGCCCTTTTTTCTCACTCGCTAATGTTACAACTTCATTTGCATTAATAATTAATAACGCCATTTCCTCATTCCTTTAACATCGGCATTTGTACGCCTTTTTCTTTTGCTGTGCGAATTGCAATATCGTATCCTGCATCGGCATGGCGCACAACGCCCATACCTGGGTCTGCCACTAATACGCGCTGAATTTTTTCCGCTGCTAGCTCACTGCCATCCGCTACAAGCACCTGACCTGCGTGCTGTGAGAAGCCCATTCCTACACCACCACCGTGATGTAAGCTCACCCAGCTTGCACCGCTCGCCGTATTGACAAGCGCATTTAATAATGGCCAATCTGACACTGCATCCGTACCGTCGCGCATTCCCTCTGTTTCACGGTTTGGTGAAGCAACAGAGCCCGAGTCTAAGTGGTCTCGGCCAAAGACAATTGGCGCTTTTAACTCGCCACTCGCTACCATCTCATTGACACGTAATGCGAAGCGATGACGGTCACCATAGCCTAACCAACAAATACGTGCAGGTAGCCCTTGCCATTTCACCATTTTTTGTGCCATATCAATCCAGTTTACTAAGCCTTCATCACCCGCGAACATTTCCTTCGCTAATGCATCAGTTTTGTAAATATCTTCTGGGTCTCCAGATAACGCAGCCCAACGGAACGGTCCTTTACCCTCACAAAATAATGGACGAATATACGCTGGTACGAAACCTGGGAAATCGAAGGCATTTTCTACACCCATTTCCTGTGCATATGCGCGAATATTATTACCGTAGTCGAACACTTCTGCACCCGCTTGTTGGAATTCTAACATTGTACGTACATGCTCCGCCATTGTTTCCTTCGCTTTTTGCTCATAGGCTTTCGGGTCAGCTTTGCGTAGCGCAAACGCTTCCTCTAATGTCATGCCATTTGGTACATAGCCGTTAATTGGGTCATGTGCCGACGTTTGGTCTGTCACGAAATCCGGGATAATCCCACGATTTAATAGCTCGCGATTAACATCCGCGCAATTCCCTACAAGCCCGATTGATGCAGGCTCCTTTTTCTCGCGTAGCTCATTCACTAACGCAATCGCCTCGTCCACTGTTTCCACTAAATAATCACAGTATGCTTCTTTCATTTTACGCTCTATTTTTGCGCGGTCTACTTCCACAACTAAAATAACTGCCCCCGCCATTTTACCAGCAAGTGGCTGCGCACCGCTCATACCGCCCATGCCACCAGTTAAAATGAATTTCCCACGCAAATCTGCTGAGCCAAACACTTTTTTACCTGCCTCTACAAAGCTTAAATATGTTCCTTGTAAAATTCCTTGCGCACCGATATAAATCCAGCTACCTGCTGTCATTTGTCCATACATCATTAAATCGCGCTCTTCTAACTCATAAAACTTATCCCAATTCGCCCAACCAGGCACTAGGTTAGAGTTTGCAATTAATACACGCGGCGCATTTTCATGTGTGCGGAATACCGCAACAGGTTTCCCTGACTGCACAATTAATGTCTCATCATTTTCAAGCTTCTTTAATGATTCGATAATCTGCTCATAGCTTTCCCAGTTGCGCGCCGCTTTACCAATACCACCATAAACAACCAACTCATCTGGATTTTCAGCTACTTCCGGATCAAGATTGTTCATTAGCATGCGCATTGCCGCTTCTTGCGTCCATCCTTTGCATGTTAATTCACTGCCTCTTGGTGCTTTAATGTTTGTTTTAAAAGCCATTTTCAATCTCTCCCTTTAAAATAATAAAAATGCAATTGGTGTTACTAAAATTAATGTTAAGACAACCCGCTCAAACCATATAATAATCATTTGGCGAATGGATAACGGAATATCTGTTGATAAAATAACTGGAATAACGGCCGAGAAAAATAGGATTGCCAAGATAGATACAACTGCCACGATAAACTTAGTAACCATCGCAGCCTGTGTTACTAGCAGTGCTGGTAAAAGCATTTCTGCAATCGATAGCGATAAAGCTTTTGCAGTTAACATCGGATCTGGTATTTGTAATAAACACGTGAAAGGTACAAACAATCATTTTAATTGCCTGCTTTGGTCGAAACCCTATCAATGGTTGTTGACTATCAGTTTGTTGGTTGCTTACCATTCCATCCCCTTCCCTATCCTCACTTTAAATTTCTTTCAATTCTGAATAAATGGATTTACATTGCACAATATAGTAAAATTTAAAGAAATTAATTCATATTTACGATTAGAAATAGAAATAATATTGAAAAGGGTGATTTTAAGGGGTGATGATATGCGTATTTTATTGATTGATCGGGATATTGAGGAGGCACGAGGCATTAGTTGGTATATAAAAAACTATTTCCCTAGCCATGTGGAAGTAGAGCATGTGCAGGATACGGCACAATTGCAAAATTCTATTGAACGATTGCAACCAAATGTGGTGGTCATTGAAATTGAAATGCTAACACCCTCGATCGAAAAGCTATTGCTGCGCTACCAACCACATATCATCGCGTTAACCGCACAGCCCATTTTCCAGCATGCGGCAAAGGCTATTCAATTACAGGCAGCGCAACTGTTTGTCAAACCAATTCCGCTAGAGCAATTGAAGTCGACTTTACTCGCTTTAAATATTGACCGCGCCGCTCCTTTAGCTACCACACAGACTTCAGATGTGCAACTCTATGTTGATTTATATTTGAAAAAACCGACGCTTGTTGATGTTAGCCAAAAGCAATTTTTCATTATCGAGCCATCTCATTTCGAATCGAATTTACGCCTTTATGAATGGTTTATCGAGCTGCATTTATTCCAAGAAATGACCGCATTACCGCTACAAAATCGCATTATTTGCGTTGTGGAAAATACCTTACGTACTGAATTATTAAAGCAGCTTCGTTTACTTATACAGGAGTGGCATGTGGTTAGCGGCGAATATATGAATATTGCATTATACGATGGAGAGAATGCAACAATACGTGAAATGTATGATGAAGTGAAGAAGGTGCTTATTCAGCGCTTTTACAAAGGCTATGAACATATTTTCCTTAGCTCAGAGCAATTTTCAATCGTACGACTTGACCCACTACTAACGCCAGAGGAGCAACAGCTATGGATTCATAGCTTAGAGGAAAAAAATACGACAGCCATTAAAGCTTTCCTTTATCAATTAGCAAAGGCGAATACGTTTTACCATCATGATGATGTGCGCATTCATTTAACTAGTGTACTCGCTCAACTGCGTCGCTATATGATGAAATACCATTTGCAGCAGCAGGCAAGCATCGAGGCAGATTATCGTCAGCTTTTTCACCTTATATTAGAGGGGCCTATTTTATATTCAATTTTGCAAGAAATGATGCTGTTTACCCAAACATTAATGGATGCTGTTGAAAAATCACGGGAGCAGCTAAAGGTGGATTATAGTGAGCTAGCGGTTGAGCTGATTCAACGTGAATTTAGCGATAGCACTTTGAACTTGCACTCTGTTGCTAGTAAACTCGGCATTAGCGCTAATTATTTAAGCACCCTATTTTCAAAAAAGCAGGGCATTCCTTTTAAGCGCTATGTTCAGAATGTGCGTATTCAAGCAGCCTGCAACACTTTGCTTGAAACTGATTTAGCCATTACAGAAATCGCAAATTTAAACGGCTTTGAGGACGTTAACTATTTTATTAAAGTATTCAAGCAGCACCAAAACACAACACCATATCGTTACCGAGCAAATATTAAAGAACTAATGGAAAATGAAAGAAAGTGAAACTTCAATCAGTGGAAGTTTCACTCACCCCCCACTAATTGTTAGTTGAACCAATCGGGCATTTACGGGATAGAAAAATAGATTCACGTCCTTTCCTTTTTACCTAAAAGAAATATTGCTAAAGTCAGTGTTTCTAACATTTTCAAAGAAAGCTCTCGCTACTTTACTAAGCAAACCTTCTACCAAAACACACCCGCTAGCGCCCAAAATGCCGGCTACTGCACGGCACTTTGGGCGCCCATTTTTCATTCACTCACTATCCATCTACCTGTATCTGGCTGTTGCACCATATAAAACACATGCTCGTTAACGCCAGCTCTCCCGTATTGGTAGCGTATCTCCACCCGATTATTAGAAACAGAGGAAACATTGCGATAAGCTGATTCTAAAAATAGCTCACCTAAACGATTCATCTGTGTAAATACTGTTGAAGGGTCGATAAGTGACTGAGCTAAATTCCCTTCATCAAAAAGGCTATCATATAAAAATAAATCAAAGTATTGCTCAGCCGTATATATGCCTGATTGTCCACCTTCCAAATAAATTGACTCCGTATTTTCCTCTGTTGCTAGCCCTACAACCTCGCCATAAATTTTATGAACAGGTGTGATAGTCCCAGCTTGTAGCGTTTCACTAGCTGGAAAATGATTTAATAAAAAATATTCTCTTGCATTTAATAGTTGGTCATAGCCCCCTGCTATCTCAACCCCATTCTCCTTGTAGATATCTAATAACTCGGACTGTAGAGGCTTTCCATTTACTTTCAACTCCCCATTTTTCAGCACGATTCGATCACCAGGAACAGCAACGACCTCATAGTATGCATCTGCATATGTCGGCAAATGGCTCGTCGTATTTGTCATTGTACGTACAATATCTCCTACCTCATAAACAACACCATCATATAAATTAGATTTGCGCTCAATAACCGTATGAAAAGTATCCGAACTGTTTGCTAATGAAAATGCCTCACTATCTACATAATGCAGTCCATCGACCTGCTCAAAATGTGAAAGCTTTCCAAATTGCTCATAATCAATTGCTGATAGCTGCTTCTTTTTTTGTAGCGCCGAAATTTGCGCTAAATCATCTAGTGGGTCATACGGTGTTCCCGGTCCTTCATTTGATGAAAGCTGCTCTATCGGATTAAATGTGATAAAAAGGAATAGCGCTATTACAGCGATTCCCGCTGTTACAAAGGGTACTTGCCATGAAGGTTTTTTAACTGGCGCTCGTAAATTTTCGTGCACACGTTGCTTGATTCGTCTTTCCTGTGTTGATGTGTCGCCCATCATTTGATCAAGCTTGCGTTTAAAATCGCTCAATTGCTTTCGACCTCCTCTTCCTCAAAAAACTCCTTTAATTGCTGCTTTGCTCGCCTCAGCCTTGTTTTCACTGTATTTTCATTAAGTTGCAAATAGGCTGCAATTTCCGCAATAGACTGCTCATCATAATAAAATAATATTAAAGGCTCGCGGTATTTTAATGGTAGCTGGAACAGATTTTTTTCTAGTGAGGCTAATTGCTCCTGCTCTAGCAATACTTCCTCTGTGCCTTTTGTAGAAGTAAAAATTGTATCAAATAACACATCTTTTTTATACTTCCATGAACGTAAATAATCTTTTGCACGATTGGCCGTCATTTTAGTTAAATAAGTCTTTAATGATGCCTCATTGCGAAATTGATCGCTTTTTTGAAAATATGTCACGAAAACCTCTTGGACAATATCCTCAGCTGTTGACCAATTTTTCACGTATAAATACGCAATGCGTACTAAATAACGTGAGTGCTCATCAATAATCTGATCAATTTGATTCATTTACGAAATTTCACCCTTTTCTATGGCCACATCATCTCACCATTGACATAAGTAGTAAAGTGCTCAAATGACCTCTTTTCTGTCATTCCAAAACGATTGACCTCATAATTGGAGCTACTCATATTGGCATAGCCCTCCTTTGTTGTAAAGCCTATTAACAGCCCTACCTCCTTAGCAGCCGCTATAAATTGTTCATTATAATGCCCATATGGATAGGCTAGTGAAATGGCATTTGGTACTTGCTCTATATTGCGTTGTAAGTCCATTATAATCGCTTCCTTTGAATTTTCTAAAGCAATGCCCTGCCCATTATGAAGTGAATGCAAATCATACGTATGTGCCTCAAATTGAAAAACATCTGCCAGCTCGGCCAAATCTGTAGCTGTAAAAAACTGTAGTGGTCCTGTAGCATCAAAGTTTTGTAGTCCCTGCGCTTTATTTGTGCGCGAGGAAATAATATGCTGAAGCGCGGTAAACCCATATTGCTTTAAAATGGGATAGGCGTACTCTCGTGTAGACAATAGACCATCATCAAATGTAATTAACACCGCATGTATCGGTACAATAAGGCGTCCCTCTAAATAATCATAAAGCTGCTGCGTCGTTAATGTCTTAAATTGATTATCTGCTAAATAATTCATCTGCTGTTCAAAAGCCTCTAATGATATTGTACTATTTGTTGTTTCCATCAAGCTTTTCGGCAATATATGATGATATACAAGTACTGGTAACCCCTCATCTAAGGTAACTGACTGTTTATATATATATCCCGGTCGCTCTCCTATTTTTACAATATACCAATCTTTTTCTTCATGTACGATTGGATAACGATAGTCTGCCTCCAAATGCATTAATGCGGCACTTTGCAAATCAGCCTCAGTATAAACGACTGTTTTTTGTAAAGTTTTAATTGCTGCCAATCGTTCCGTATGTACAAATGCCGTCAGCTTCTTCCTGTCAACAATTGCTTGCTCCTTTCGAACAAAGGCTTTTATTTTACCCAATCGCAATTCATAATAAGCCTCATCCTGACCAATAATGACAACAGGCTGGTTTGCCTCTAACTCGCCAATTTTAATAAAGGAGTCACCCTTCATATAAATCGGCTGTCGCTGTTGTAGTGTTAGCACTTGCTCAAATTCTCTTTCCGTGACAAGTAACCCCTTTTGAACAGTTTGTGCAAATGCCTTGCTACTATCTCCCACAGACGAATTCCATTTCGCATTTATACCTATTATCAATATTATGAGGCCGACCAGTAGTAGCCCATTCATATAAATTTTCTTCATCACTTTACCTCCATCTATCATTTAAGCAACGTACAGACGGAGAATTCCTGAAATAGTTTCAAAAATTTTTAAGTTTATTTATGAAAATTATTTAATGGAGCTATTTCAGCTTACATAGCCGTCTCGCATCAACAAATCAGAGGAAAAATCAACTATTAGCTAGTCAAGTATCTTATCATTGATTTTTAATAGCTGGGGCTGCCCAAAAAGCCGTGCATAGCCGGCATTTTGGACAGTAGCGATGTTGCTTCATATAAATAGAGAACACCTCTTTTAAAAATGGGATAAACATTGGCTTTAGTAGCGTTATCCTTCAGTAAAAGGGAAGCGATGAAAATATTGATTTCAATGCGGTGTCAAAACAAAGTGGACTTTTCGGATAACTCCCTCTTTATGAACAAATTTCGAACTTTCCGTATAATGTACTTTTTTTGGGTTATCATAACCTTGACAGAGCAGTCGGTTTTCTACCATAATTTTAGTTGTAAGCAATAATTATTATAAAAAAGCAATAACTATTATTAATATGAATTGACTAGCACAGATAACTTAGTATTCCTTGGCATTATTAGGCTTCTCATATCTTGCCTTATTTATTATCTAAAATTTATAATGCCTTTCATTTCTCAATTGTTGTCTATTCGTGTAGAATAATTATTGCAGTCTTTTAAATTCAAGGAGGAAATTTATTATGTCATTAATCGGTAAAAAAGTAGAACCATTTACAGCACAGGCCTTCCAACAAGGTGAATTCATCGATGTATCATCAGAAAACTTCCAAGGTAAATGGAGTATTGTATGCTTCTACCCAGCGGACTTCACATTCGTATGTCCAACTGAATTAGAAGACTTACAAAATCAATATGCAACATTAAAAGAGCTAGGTGTTGAAGTATACTCTGTATCAACTGACACGCATTTTACACATAAAGCATGGCACGATTCTTCAGAAGCAATTGGGAAAATCGAGTACATCATGATTGGTGACCCATCTCATCAAATTTCTACAATCTTTGACGTTTTAGATGAAGAATCAGGTCTTGCAAATCGTGGTACATTTATTATTGACCCAGACGGCGTTGTACAAGCTGTAGAAATTAATGCTGACGGTATCGGTCGCGATGCAAGCACATTAGTAAACAAAATTAAAGCCGCTCAATACGTACGTAACAATCCAGGCGAAGTATGCCCAGCTAAATGGCAAGAGGGTTCTGCTACATTAAAACCAAGCCTTGAATTAGTAGGTAAAATCTAAGAAAAAGAAGGCTGTCTGAAAAGCATGCTTACGCAATAGCTTCTCAGACAGCTACTTGTTTTTTATTAAGGTATTGTTCATGCTAAAAACTTATTTGCTTGTAAAAGCCCGTTATTATTAAAACTTATCAAAATAAGGAGTCGTTTTCCCTCATGTTATTAGATGCAGATATTAAAGCACAATTAGCCCAATATTTAGAGTTACTAGAAGGCGATATTGTTCTAAAAGTTAGTGCTGGCTCAGATGACGTTTCACGCGATATGCTCGCATTAGTAGATGAACTAAAATCAATGTCATCACATATTACTGTAGAGCAAGCTACACTCCCACGCACGCCAAGCTTTAGCGTGAATCGCGCAAATGAAGATACAGGTATTGTTTTCGCAGGTGTACCACTTGGTCATGAATTCACGTCACTTGTTTTAGCTTTATTACAAGTAAGTGGACGTGCGCCAAAGGTAGAGCAAGCTGTCATTGAGCAAGTAAAAGCCATTCAGGGCGAGTACCGCTTTGAATCATATATTAGCTTAAGCTGTCATAATTGCCCTGATGTTGTACAGGCGCTAAATATTATGAGTGTATTAAATCCAAATATTTCACATACAATGGTTGACGGTGCAGCTTTCAAGGAAGAAGTTGAAAGCAAAGATATTATGGCTGTACCGACTGTATACTTAAATGGTGAACCTTTCGGTAGCGGACGTATGACGCTTGAAGAAATTTTAGGTAAGCTAGGTAGTGGCCCAGATGCTGCTGAATTCGACAATAAAGAGCCATTCGATGTGCTTGTTGTCGGTGGTGGACCTGCTGGCGCAAGCGCCGCAGTTTATGCAGCGCGCAAAGGAATCCGTACAGGTCTTGTTGCAGAGCGCTTTGGTGGTCAAGTAAATGATACGTTATCGATTGAAAATCTTATCGGAACGAAGCATACTGAAGGTCCACGAGTTGTGGCAAGCCTTGAGGAGCACGTAAAGGATTATCCGGTCGATATTATGAATTTACAGCGTGCAACACGTTTAGAGAAGAAAGATTTAATCGAAGTTGAGCTTGAAAACGGTGCAGTTTTAAAAAGTAAAACGGTTATTTTATCAACAGGTGCTCGCTGGCGCAATGTAGGTGTACCAGGTGAAGAAGAATTCAAAAATAAAGGTGTTGCCTATTGCCCACACTGTGATGGTCCATTTTTCGCTGGTAAAGATGTGGCCGTAATCGGTGGTGGTAACTCAGGTATCGAGGCTGCCATTGATTTAGCGGGTATCGTAAAGCATGTTACGGTAATTGAGTATAACGCAGAATTAAAGGCAGACGAGGTACTCCAAAAACGTCTGTATAGCTTACCGAACGTTACAGTTGTGACGCAAGCACAAACAAAAGAAATTACAGGTACAGATAAAGTGAACGGTCTTACTTACATAGACCTTAAATCTGGCGAAGAGCGCCATATCGATTTACAAGGTGTCTTTATTTTAATCGGTCTTGTACCAAATACAGAGTGGTTAGGCGAAGAACTGGAGCGTACGCGCTTCGGCGAGCTTATTGTAGATAAGCATGGGTCGACTAGCGTGCCTGGCATATTTGCGGCGGGCGACTGTACTGACAGTGCCTACAAGCAAATCATTATTTCAATGGGCTCAGGCGCAACAGCAGCTCTTGGCGCATTCGATTATTTAATTCGTAACTAATAAAAAACAGCGTCCCGAAAGTAGTGCATTCGGAACGCTGTTTTGATTTATCAGCGACTTGCCACGTTCTATTGGCGGTTTCCTTAATTCTATTGGCAGTTCTTCTTGTTCTATTGGCGAATTTCGGGATTCTATTGGCGATTCGCCATCCTACATGGGCGATTTGTTATGATTCTTCCCCATAATACATCGCATATAAATCATTCAAGGTTACTTTGCCAAATGTAAAATCATTTACCTGTAGCTCAGCCAAATAGGCAGTCATGCTTCCCAATGTTTCCGCATCTTTTTTATCCAATGTTAGTAAGGTCGTATCATTAACTAATGTTTGCAGGGCAATCGTTGGATAACGTGTTTGGAATGCCACCTTCACATCACTAGACATATTTTTCACGCGCACTGTTGTCATTGTTGGCTCACTAAAACCTTCAACAATATCATCAACATCCATTAGTTTCCCATCTTTGAATAAAAATAGACGATCCGCGTATTTCTCTAAATTATCGAGTAAATGTGAGGCAATAATAATCATTTTACCCTCCGCCTTTTTTTCCATAAGAACGTTTGAAATAATTTCTACATTAATAGGGTCAAGTCCGTTCATTACTTCGTCCATCAGCATAATTTCCGTATTAGCAACAATTTGCATTGCAAAACATAGGCGCTGACGCATCCCTAATGAATAAGTGCCTGCTTTTTTATTGACATAATGGCCCATGTTTAATGCTGCAATCGTTGTGTCGATAAGCTTCGAGTCAGATTTCCACATCGTACAATAGATTTTCAAATGGTCACGACCGCTCAAATGGTTATATAAATCGCTTTGGTCAGGCATCATTGAAATTAGCTGATGAATTTTCACCTCATTTGCTTTACTTGAATAGGTTAAACCATTTTCAAATATCACTTTTCCACTATTAGGTGCAACATAATTCATCATGACATTCATTAAAGTAGATTTTCCCGTTCCATTCGGTGCAACAAGCCCAATGACCTCACCTTGATGAAAGGTTTCGCTAATATCATTTAACACTGTCTTGCTACTAAAGCTAAGCTTTATATTTTGCAGTTCAATCAATTCAATTCCCCTCCTACTTCACCAATTTAAAGCGTTTATTTAATGAGATACATAATGTAATAGCTAGCATCACAATGATAGAAACCGTCAGTAGCTTCGTCCCTAATAATACCGACATATTGTCATCGTTATAATAGAAATTGCGTATTTTTGAGGCAATTTGTCCAACTTGAATATAAGATGTCGGATAATTTTCGATATCCCACAAAAATCCAATACCGCGACTAAAGTAAAAATACTCTGCAAAAATAATAACGAAGCCAATGCCTAAATTAATCACTTCATTACGCAACACCACACTGCACAGCAATACAACTGTAATAATTGCGATAAACCATAGCAATAATAGCTGTAAGCATTGTACTAAAAACATGCCGAGAGACATCATTTTAAACAAGCCCTCCTGCTGCTCCTTATAATCTGGGATATATTGTGGCACTGGGATATCAAAATGCCCGAAGCCAAATTGTAGCCCAATCACGAGGAAGCCAGCTATTAACGGCACAAATAAAGCGAGGCTACCAATAAACGTAACAAAGCCTTTTACCAACAGCTTTTTCCAATCAGCAATTGGAAAACCTTTCAGTACAGATGGATGCAGACGGTCCTTTGTCACAATATCTACTGCCAATAACAAGACGCAAACAATAAGCACAATTGGTAAAGCACCTTTCATTAAACGCTCCACTGTTTGCCATGCTGTCCGTTGCTCAAATAATGGAATTGATAAAGCATAATCTGCTTTCGCAAACTCCTCAAAGCGTTTGCCGGTTTCTAAATAGGCATAAAATGCGTCCTCATGCGCATATTGATTGCCATATGTATAATAGCGAGGGTTGTAGAAAAAGGAATCGCTACGATACGTAAAACTGTTCGTAATATAGTACCATTGACTAGTTGCCGCTGCATATTTTTGCAAATCGCCACTTTCTAGCGCTTCAAGCCTTTCTTGATCATATGGATTTACCATATGAAAGACGTCTAGCGCAAAGCGCACAGCGGGATGTGCAAAGCGTAAATTTCTATCTGCCATCTCCTGAATAAATGTTTCTCTCGTTAAATAACGGGCCTCAATTTCATCTACATCCACCTTTTCAATCGGGTCATAGGCAGGTGCAATTTTAATTGCATAGAACAGTGCAGCGAATAGCAGCAGCACATAAATCGCAATATTTTTCTTATTCTTAAAAAATTGTACAAGCTCAAATTTAAAGTATGCCCACATTGTAGTCCCCTCCTATGCTCTCGCTATTTTCCCTGTAGAAAAGAATGTTTTAATAATTAGCATCATAAGTGTGATGCTAATCAGTAGGACAAGTAGCCCAACATTCATCGTTAAACTTACAGGCTGAGCAAGTTCCAAAGGATAACCACTCAAAATTTTATTAAAATTCAAAAAATTGAATGGATTATACGGTAAGAAGCTAATCATCGACGGAAACACCTCTGGCAAGAAGAACAATATACTTTGCACAAACAGTGTCAAATACATATTTTTCAATACTACATTCAAAATAATAGACAACAACATTGCGAAAATCGCCCCGACAATCATATAGCCAATGCTTAGAGCGATATAATGAAGTGTCGAATAAATTGCTGGCTCCCCAACATAAACAGCAATCGGATAGCTCGCGTCACCCAGCCCATTCATAAATATTAAAGGCAATGTGCAGACAAAGACGACCGCAATAAAGGCCAATATGTATAGAAAATGCGTTACACATTTCGTAAATATGTATTGGTCAAAACGTATCGGATAACCTTTAATTAAGCTTGAATGCTCGAAATCCTCTAGCAAAATAGAGCTCGTATAAAAACTAATAAAAATATACCAACCTGCCCCAACAATGCTAAAGAACAGTAATAAAAACGGAAAATATTGTAGCGGATTTTGTGCTACCGGCTTGTCTGTTTTTAACAAATAGGAAAAATACATATGGTTCAATGTATTTTTTATACGCGATGGCATTAAGGAGGCTACCTTTTCATATCCCTCTAACTCAAAAGCCTCCGCGCGTAGCTCAGCAATTTCAATAGAAGTTTCGTAATAAACTCTATCATTTTTCATCTTTAATACAGCAATTTGTAGAGCAACAGCAATTTTTTGCTTATTCAAATTTTTATATAAATCACTGCCATCTCCATCATCTGAGGCATCAACTACTTGGAACTTCGTTAGCGCCGCCTGCGAAGAGTAATAATCCCCCGTCTTTTCAATAATTTGATTACCCGTAGATTGCGATTCGATATAAAACATCATTCCTATCGTAATAAGCGCAACAATGAACAACAAAAACAAGTTTTTTCGATTCGTTAACTCAATCTTGAGTCCCACTTTTAATGCACGTATCATTTTATCCCTCCCGCAAGCTATTATACAGTAAAATTGGATGCAATTGGTACGGATTTTTACAATACCTCGCATATATTAAATGACCATTATTTTAATGAAGCATAAATGAAGCGTCCGAAAAGCAGTGCTTTAGCACGCTTTTCGGGCCCCTTTAAAACGGAAACAATAATGGGATAGCAATCATCATGACGATAAACATAATAATTTGTAACGGCACACCTACTCTAACGAAATCCATAAATTTGTAGCCACCAGCTGTTAATACTAACGAGTTCGTCGGTGAGGCAATTGGTGTCGCAAAAGCCATACCAGCTGCTGCTGCAACTGCAATCATAAATGTGTATGGATTGGCATCCATCGAGATGGCTGCCGTCATTGCAATTGGTGCAAATAATACGGCTGTTGCTGTATTGCTGACAAATTGACCAAAAACAACTGTCACTATATAAATACCGAGCAATACGCCATACGGTCCGTAGTCCCCAAGCACTCGAATGATGGCATCAGAAATAATCACCATTCCCCCTGTTTTTTGCAGTGCTGTTGCCATTGGAAGCATTGCCGCCACGAGCACAATACTCTCAAAATTCATTTTATTGTAGGCATCGTCCATATTGCGTAAGCAGCCTGTGACAATCATTAAAATAGCGCCGATTAAAACTGAAATAACAGCATCGAACACTTCAAACACCATCAAACCAACCATTAATGCCATAATAGCCCCAGCAATTGGCGCTTTCCCTGTTGCTGCGGCCACACCCGCGTGCTCACGCGGCTGCCCTACAACGACAACATCCTGTGTTTCACGTGACAGCAAATCAATTTCATCCCATGTTCCTTGCACTAATATAGCATCCCCAAAACGCAGCCTTTGCTCCGCCATATTTTGCAGTATATAGTCCCCTTTGCGGTTAATGCCTATAATGTTTAAATTGTATTTTTTACGGAAGCCCATTTTGCTTACCGTTTCACCAATTAAGCTTGATTGCGGTGTTAGTAATACCTCTGCCACACCGATTTTTTTCGAAATCAACTCCTCAACATGTTCATCTGTCATATAATCAATCGCTAAGTGGTAGTCTGTGGCAAAACGTTCAACATCCTCCTGTGTTCCTTGAATATAAAGAGCGTCATTTGGTCGAATTACACTCGTTGGGCCCGCCATCTCCTGATATGTCATTGGCAGCAAATTAATTCCCTCTGTAGCACGACGCTGAATTTTCATAATAAAAATATGATAATTTGCTGGTAGCTTTAGCTCAGCTAGCCCTTGCCCCACGATGCTTGAGCCCTCCGACACATTGACGCAAAAAAGCTTATCATGCAAATCATATTCTTGCACAATTTTTTTAGGCGATAACTTATAGCCTGCATTCGTTTGCAGACGCTCTTTATCATTCGGCAGCAGCTTGTTACGAATTATAACTAAATAAATAATCGCTGTAATTGTCGCAATAATACCAATTGGTGTAATCGTAAAGAAGCCTAGCTTGTCAAAACCATTATCAACTAAAGTCTGCGAAACAATTAAATTGGGAGGCGAGGCGATTAATGTCATCAAGCCTGACATGCTTGCAATATAAGACAGTGGCATTAAAAACTTGGACGGACTAGCTTGTATGCTCATCGCAACACTTACAACGATTGGTAGCATTAGTGCAACGGTTCCCGTATTACTCATAAATGCCCCAACTGTTGCAACGATGACGAGCAGTAAAATAAATAGTTTGAGCTCACTATCCCCAGACCATTTCAAAAGCAGATTTCCTGCCATGCCCGCTAGCCCTGTGCGTAAAATACCCGCACCAACTACAAATAATCCAGCAATCATAATCACAACTGAATTCGAAAAACCTACAAGTGCCTCGGCAGGCGTCAAAATACCGCACACGACAAAGGCTATTAGCGCAAGCAGCGCTACTAAATCCGCACGAAAACGATTCGTTACAAATAAAGTAATTGTCGCGATTAAAATAATAAATGTTAATGTTAATTGCATAAATTGCGACTCCTTCTCGCTATAGTCACCCTCTATTGTATAAGAAACAAATGAAAAGGTCGCCTATAGTCTTAAAATTCCTATAAAACGTCATATATAGAGACTGTTGTATCTGTCACCTTGCTATATGTATAAAAGAATGTGCTCCTGCGGTTACTCGTCGCAAAAATATGTGCTCCTGCGGTTACTCGTCGCAAAAATATGTGCTCCTGCGGTTACTCGTCGCAAAAATATTGCTAATAGAAGTTAAGCTGTGCTATCTAGCTTAGTACATTATCATCTATTACTACAAAATATCCCCTTCTTTTTTCAATTAGTATAGCTCGTTTTCAATAACCATATAATCATAAAAGCATTATAAGCAATTACTGATAATTTATTTTCAGTTGACTACACATAGGCTAACTTTTTTACACAATCTGCTGCTTCAATATTTATCATATTATATATACATGATGTTTTTAAGCTGAACCGAGCTACAATCCTTTTACTTTTGATACCTATTTTCAAACAAAAAATGCATATATCAACGTCACATTTTTGCAACATAAAATGCGTGCTGTCTAAAGTAAAATGGTGATTTAACTTCTTTCAATAGAGGCTCCCCACCTCTATAAATGGCGAAATAAATGCATTTCATAGACTCCTTTCAGCAGATGTCCAAATCACTCACAAAAAAGAAGAGCTCAGTCTAAAAACATT
Source organism: Metasolibacillus sp. FSL H7-0170 (assembly GCF_038593115.1). NCBI lineage: Bacteria > Bacillati > Bacillota > Bacilli > Caryophanales > Caryophanaceae > Metasolibacillus > Metasolibacillus sp. FSL H7-0170. Next base: position 2,156,377 of record NZ_CP151964.1, read on the forward strand.
GCAGCATGGGCGTAACGACTAAGTGACTAACAGCATGTTGGTGTCAGCCTTAGCCGATGTCATAGATTTTCCATGCACGCTCGAGAAAATCTGGACAAGTGTCAAGGAAGGCGTAATTAATTAGCATTTCCCCTACTTAAATCTCAAGCCTATTTACTTTTCCCCTCAAACTACAAAATTTTCTGAACAAAAAACAAATTCCTTAAATAGAATTATTATAATTTAGTAGAAATTATGATGTAGTTTTGCTATAATTATAGATGTAGAGTTTTTCAAAATACTTTTTAGGGGGAACATTCATTATGACAATGGATAAACAACGCCGATTCACAACAGCCGGTGGAGCACCTGTAGTAAGCAATCATGACTCAATGTCTGCTGGTTCACGCGGTCCACTATTACTACAAGATGTTTGGTTAATCGAAAAGTTAGCAAACTTTAACCGTGAATTAATTCCTGAGCGCCGTATGCACGCAAAAGGCTCCGGTGCATTTGGAACATTTACTGTTACTCATGATATTACAAAATATACAAAAGCAAAAATTTTCTCTGAAGTTGGGAAGAAAACAGAAATGTTTGCACGTTTCTCAACAGTAGCTGGTGAGCGTGGTGCAGCAGATGCTGAGCGCGATATTCGCGGCTTTGCTTTAAAATTCTATACAGAGGAAGGTAACTGGGACTTAGTTGGGAACAACACGCCTGTATTCTTCTTCCGTGACCCATTACACTTTACAGACTTAAATCACGTTGTTAAACGTGACCCGCGCACGAATATGCATAACGCTAATTCAAACTGGGATTTCTGGACTTCATTACCTGAAGCACTACACCAAGTAACAATTGTTATGTCTGACCGTGGTATTCCAAAAGGCTATCGAAATATGCACGGTTTTGGCTCACACACATATTCAATGATTAACGCTAACAACGAGCGTGTATGGGTAAAATTCCACTTCCGTACAGAGCAAGGTATTGATAATTTAACAGGCGCTCAAGCTTCTGAAATTATCGGTAGCGACCGTGAATCTTCACAACGCGATTTATACGAAGCAATCGAGCGTGGCGATTTCCCGAAATGGAAAATGTACATCCAAGTTATGACTGAAGAAGAAGCACGTAATTTACCATACAACCCATTCGATTTAACAAAAGTTTGGTATAAAGGTGACTTCCCATTAATTCCTGTTGGTGAATTCGAATTAAACCGCAACCCTGATAACTATTTTGCAGAGGTAGAACAGGCGGCATTCGCACCATCAAATATTATTCCTGGTATTAGCTTCTCACCAGATAAAATGCTACAAGGACGTATTTTTGCTTATGCGGATGCACAGCGTTACCGCCTAGGTGTAAACCACTATATGCTTCCTGTAAACGCGCCAAAATGTCCATTCCGTACATTCCACCGCGATGGTGCAATGCGCTTTGATGGCAATTTAGGCTCAACACTAAGCTATGAGCCAAATAGCTACGGCGAATGGGAGCACAATACAGAGCTAGCTGAACCACTATTACGCATTGATGGTGACGCGGGTATTCACGACTTCCGTGCAGATGATAACAACTACTTTGAGCAACCAGGTAAGCTCTTCCGCTTAATGTCACCTGAAGAGCAGCAACGTCTATTTGAAACGACAGCAGCTGAAATGGGTACTGTAGAAGAATTTATTAAACGCCGCCATATTTTACACTGCTACTTAGCTGACCCTGCTTACGGTGAAGGTGTGGCAAAAGCAATGGGCTTAACACTAGACGGTATGGATTTAACAAACCCATACACTAGATAATAGCAACACTTAATTCAACAATCGTTTTATCCCACATTAACGGGTAGTAAGACGCCCACTTTGAGACCTAAGTGAAAATATGCTAAAGGCTAAGTAGGGATGAGGAAAACCCCTACTGATTGAAGTTTCATTTTATACCGACTAAAGAGGAAGCTATCCGAAAAGGTAGCTTCCTTTTTACAATGTAATGAAAATTCCATTTTCACTTATTCGCTTTCATTCGAAGGAAAATCTGCTAAACCCAGTGTTTCTTCCGTCTTCAAAAACGCTCTTGCTATTTTAACAAGTGAAAACTTTGAAGAAGCACCATCGACAGCCCCTCCCTATTTTTAACCAAATAATATCTCCGACATATAAATGACAACTGTGACAGTAAGACAGCTAACAATTGTAGAAAACAATACTGTTTGCGCTGCTGTGTCCGACTCCACGTCATATTCTAGCGCTAAGCTAGAGCTATTGCGTGATGTCGGAAAAGCACTGGCAATAAACAGCGATTGTGCCACAACCCCATCAAGCTGAAGTGCAATAATAACGACTAAAGCACTAGCAGGTCCTACGATAAGACGTGTAAAGCAGCTAATAAAAACTACCTTATTAAACATTGCCCGCATTTCAATTTGGGAAATTTGCGCCCCTAGTGTAATAAGAGCAACCGCAACAAAGCCATCCGCCACATAACGCATTGGAATATAAATTGGCTGGGGGAGTGTAATGTGCAGGACATTTAATGAAATCCCCACTATCAACGCATAAATAATAGGCATTTTTAAAAAATCTTTAATAATTTCCTTGCCCGATTTCGATGTGGAAATCAAGTTGTACAAACCATATGTATAGGTCGTTATATTTTGAAAAATAACCATAATGACTTGAATAGCTACACCAATTGGCTGTGTCGCAAAAATCATTTGTGCTACAGGTATTCCGTAATTTCCAGAATTAATTAAAACAACACTATTTTTAAATACTGCTGCCTCCTGCCTTGGAAGATGAAGTAATTTTGCAATAAAGTGGCCGAGTAGCATTTGTGCGCCGATAAAAAAGAGAATAAATAATAAAACTTGAGCAATCAAGCTGGGCTGAATAGCTGTTTCATATAGGTTTAACAACACAGCGGCTGGCATAAAGCAATACGTAATCAACTGCGACATCGCCTTTAAGTTAAAGGAAAACTTCTTTTGCAATAAGCCCCCGATAAGTAGCAATAATAAAATCGGTGCTACAATATTGAAAAAGATTATCGATAAATATTGCATGCAGCTTTCCTCCTTTATTCGTGATAAAAGCGTAAAAAACCAACATTACAAAGTTGATTTCTCACGCTTTTTTCAGACTCAATCCGATTTCTACTTAAAGTAAGTTTGCTAGTTCCATTGTGATATACAGTATTCTTGCCATTTCAGAGCGTGTTAAAGTAGCATTCGGTCTAAATTCGCCATTTTTACTAGGTGTAAAAATATCTAATGTATCCATTAACGCAATACTTTTTTGCTCTGCTTCCGTCAGCATATATACATCTGTATATTTTAAGTTTCCAGCTCTTGAAATTTGATAAACATCTACGCCTAAATGCTCCAAATAGCGGTCTAAAATAACGGCTGCCTGCTGGCGCGTTATTTGTCCATTCGCATTATAATAGACTCTTCCTGAGCCGGGCATAATCCCCGCTTCATGTAACGCCTGAACTTCCTTCACATAAGCTTTACCGCGCACATCATTAAAGGGTGTAGCACTAGAAGATGATAAGTTCGCAGCTCGTGCTAGCATTACTGCGAATTCTGCGCGCGTTACTACTTTCTTCGGTAAATAGCTACTGCCTGTCGCATTCGTCAACATGCCCCTTCTTCCTAATTCATTTATATAGTAGGCGTTCGGGTCCCCTTCTATATCAGAATAAATAGAAGCAGACTGATTAACTATTGCTTCAAAAATACCAGACGTTTTCGCTTTCACAATGAAAGCATCCTTCTCCACTTTTAACGGGACTCGCGTTCGTTTTAATTTCCCCTCTATTTTGTAGACAATCGCATTTCTTGAAACTTTAAATTCCTGTGCAGGGAGAGTAATTTCTACATATTCCCTAAAGCTAATATCATTGCCTCGCGCTTTTGTAGAAAAGTAAAATTTATCGTTCTCAACCGTTAATGTTACTGCAACTGTACCACTAACACCTTTTAAATCTTGAATTGGTAGCTTCACCTCAACACCATTTGACGAGGTAATCGTAATTGGCTGCTGCTGGTAATAAATAATATCTGCTGGAACATAGGCAAATAGCTCATCACCACTTCTGACAAATTGCAAATCCGCGCTACTATCCGGCACAATTGTTCCATACTCGTTATCAGGAATATAACTTAATGATGCCGGTCTACTGTCATCTTTCACTTCGACAATGCCCGTTAAATCCTCTTGCTTTGTATTTGGGTGTGTAGGCTGCTTCGGTGGTCCCGATGGATTTTTCCCGTATGCCTCTTCTAGTCTTTCTAATTTTGATATTGTCGTCACATATTGCTTTGCCTCGTAGGAAAGGCGATTGTAATATGAGCGCGCATTAGCTAACATCGTTCCCGAAGATTGTCTTGTCACATTCGCCATATATCTATCAAACGCTGCTGCGCTTGCTTTTGCGGCTGCAATAATCGCTTCTTGCTTTGCAATTTCCTGTAGTAGCTTTGTTAAATATAAATAACTTTGGCTTGTTACACGACCTTTTGCCAGTGCAGACAATTCATCATATGCGGCCTTTACTGCATAAACCTCCTCTTTTGAGGAACTATATGTAAGGCGATAAATCATTAGCTCGATTGCTTCTGCATCCGCCTTCGCTTTTTTTTCTGCAGCTTCTTGCGCATTTTTTAAACGTTCCTCTGCAGCGACAAGTCGAGCTATTACATTACTTTGAATAAGTGCCCTTGCTTCGGCAGAAAGGGCATTATAAGCAAAGCGCGCTGCATATACTTGCTCTGCTGTTGAATTATTTGTTAATGCGTTTATTTTTTTCGTTACCTCTTCCGCTTGCTTTTCCGCATCTGATGCTTCAGCAGCATAGCTTATAGGCGCTGCAACAAAAGCTACAGAAGCAGACAACAGCAGCGCTGTAGCCATTTGATTCTTTTTCATCGGCTCTTTCCCTCCAAGCATTTACTTTTCGTCAATATACCTTAATTACAATTATAAACATAAATACTAAAAAGACATAGTATTAATATGCACTGCCATTTAGGACGATTTGCTCCTTGAATTTTACCTCGCAGTCAGTCACACTAGAAGTAACAGCTACTGTAGGAATTTGAAGGGGGGAGCTTTTGTGTTTAGAACGATTTTCAATACAGTTGTCATTGCTGCCTGTTTTTTTATACTAACCGCCTTACACGCAGAAGCAGCGGGATTTAAAGATGTACCGAAGGAGCATTTTGCCTATGATGCTGTACTATGGGCACAAAAATATGAAATTATTAATGGCTATAGTGACGGTACATTCAAACCAAATGAAATGATTACAGAACAGCAATTCGCTAAACTATTAGCTAATTATTTCGAGCTAGAGATAGTAGAGGATGAACTAAAAAAGCAAACGACAACAGAACTATGGTCTGACGAATTTTATAATTCATTGGCAAGCTACGGTGTTCCGCTAAACGGCTATTTACATAATTCCATTCGTTCCCAACCTGTTAAGCGCGGTGTTGTGGCACAAGCCATTGCTCACTTAGCAGATGCACAACAAAACTTAAATAGCTCTATCGAATTTTTATTGGAGCACTCCATATCAACAGGACAAAATCCAAAATACGAAAACCGCGACTTACAAAAGTTTTTCGGCTCAACAAACAATATGACCCGCGCGCAAGTTGTGACGCTACTATATCGCATGGACTCCATGGATTTCTACTATATTTCTGAGGATGCAGAAGCCATACACAAAAATGAGGATAACAATTCCTTAAACGAACGAGCTATAGAAGCAAAGAAACAGCTAGATGCTTCCCTTCAGCAAAACCCATCAAGCAGCAATCTGTGGAATGGCAACTACCGCTATGTCTACCAGTGGGGCAAAGGACAATATGAGCGTAATGCACGCTATGTAACAATTTCAAGTGCAAATAGCAAGGATTTTTATGTCAGACTCTCCGCCTATGATGGTAAATATGAAGGTACAACAGAAGGCTACGCTGTTATCACATCTGCTAAAAAAGCAATTATGCAAGAATCAATCAAAGGGAACCGTTGCATTATCGAATTTGAGCACTTAAATAATGCAATTAAAGTGACAGAAATTGACTGTAGTGCCGAACGCACAAATGGCACAAACTTTTCAGGGACATTGCGGAAGCAATAACCCTAGAAAACTACGTTTACTTATGTACCTAGTAAAAAGCAAAAAGGTGTCTGAAAGCAGAGCATTTGCACGCTTTTCAGACTCCTTTTCTTTAAGCTGTTCACCAAAAATCTATTCACTCTCTTCAAGTATTTTCTTCATTCTTAAGTAAACAGGTGTATCAATCATAATATTTTTATAGGATATCGTTTTATAGTTATTGTGTTCATAAATTTCTACAACTTCATTTGCTAATTTAATTTCTTCTTCTGAATAGGAGAAAACATTGGCAATGGTTTCTAGTTGTTTTGGATGGATTGCTAGCTTTCCATAATAACCAATTTTTTTAGCAAACTCACTTTCTTGTTGCAATACAGACAATCTATCAATAAAGATACATGGAGCATCTAGAGGAGCTTGCTTATTGAATCGTTTCGACAATAGCGCCATTGTAATGCGCATTTCGTTCAATAAAGGATTATCTATCAAATTATCCCCTGCTATATCGAATTCATTTGCCATATCTATTGCACCGAATGCAATCCGCTCAACCGAACCTTCCTTTAATATCTCCTGTAAATTATAGTAGCCATTCACCGTCTCAATCAACGGAATAATACAAGGTGTAACCGATTGTGTTGTTAATAAATCTTCAATTATTTTTACTTGGGTGGCATTTTCACATTTAGAAAGAATAACACCTTTGAATAGCTTCATATTAATGTTTTTCAAATCATCCTCATATAAGTTACTATCAATCGAATTGATTCTTAAATAAACTTTTTTAGAGGTCGGATTATTTGTCATAAAATCTTGAACATTTTTCCTCGTGACGGATTTTTCAGCAATGGGAACGGCATCCTCTAAATCAATAATAAAATAATCAGCCTCTAGCTGTGCGTGAATTTTATTTAATGCTCTTGTATTGTTGCCCGGGATAAATAACCAACTAGTAATTGTCAGGCACCTCCGTTCGATAACGCTCTATAATTTCTGCTGTATGCTGCCCTAAGCTAGGAATATCCCCCCAAGCAGTGGCGATATTATTAAAGTTCATCGGGGATTTCAACATTGAAATTTCCCCTACATCTGAAGCAACAGGGGCCCATTTATTATAAAAAGCAAGCTGCGGATGATTAATTAATCCATTCACATTGTTAAAATTAGCATTTGCAATTCGGTAGTCTTCCAATAATCTTTCTAAATCCTCTTTTTTGTAGTCACAAGTAATTTTCTCAATAATCTTCTTTAATTCTTCCTTATTCATTACACGATTTGAATTTGTTACGAATTTTGGATGATTGATTAAGCTTTTATCTTTTAAAACCTCTTCGCAAAAGATTTTCCATTCATCATTATTTTGAATGGCAATAAATAATCTTTCCCCATTTTGCACTGTAAAAGGACCATATGGATAAATGGTAGCGTGGTCAACACCGCTTCGTTTTGGCTCTTCTCCACCATAAGTATAATAAATCGGAAAGCTCATCCATTCCGCAATAGCCTCAAGCATCGAAATTTCAATAATTGTCCCTTTACCAGTGTTCATACGATGAATGATCGCCGCTAAAATTGAAGTAAAAGCATACATGCCACTCGCAATATCCACAATGGCAATACCTGTTTTTGCTGGTAAATCTGGTGTACCCGTTATACTTAATACGCCTGCTTCTGATTGAACGAGAAGGTCGTATGCTTTTTTATGACTGTATGGACCTTCCTTTCCATAGCCCGAAATACTGCAAATGATTAAGTGAGGATATTTTTCATGTAATGTCTGCACATTTAACCCTAAACGGTCTAACACACCGGGTCCTAAATTATTTAGTAATACATCCGAATCCTTTAAAATAGCGTGTAACAATAGGATGTTTTTTTTATCCTTCAAATCTAACTCAACAGATTTCTTCCCTCTATTTAACCACACAAAATTACTAGACATCCCATTTGCAGTTTGGTCATAATGTCGTGCGAAATCTCCTGTAACAGGCTTTTCAATTTTAATAATTTCCGCACCTAAATCAGCTAATTGTCTACTCGCAAATGGGGCTGCTACTGCGTGCTCCAATGAAACAACTTTTATATTTTGTAAAGGCATCATTAACAAACCCTCCTTAATCTAATATAACGAGTGGCTTAATCTCTTTAAATGCTTTCATATTTTTTAAGGCTTCATTAATATCCTTCAGTTGGTACTCATTTGTAATAAGCTTATCAAATGGTACTTCATGCTGATACTTTTCAATAAAGCACAGTGCTTGATGATAGTGGCTAATATCTCCAGAGTATGAGCCAATTAATGTTAAATTTTTTGCTGTAATCATTGAAGGCATAATTTCCACTTTGCCCGACCCAAGCTGTCCTACGATTACATATTTCCCATTTTTCCTTATATATTGAAGCCCCTCTTCCACAGCCCCAGGAAACCCTGAGTACTCCATTACAATATCCGCACCTAGCTGATTTGTTATTTCATTAATTTTAGCCTGACGTTGCTGGATTGTTTGTATTTCTGCAATATCGATAATATAGTCAGCACCGATGTCCTTAGCTAGCTCTAAACGTTCTTTCGGTCCACCAATGGCAATGACATTTTTTGCTCCGGCCTTTTTAGCAACACAAATCGCTAATAAACCTAGAGGACCTGTCCCCTGAATTATTATATTGTCCTCTGAATTGATTTTTCCTAATTGATTGAAGCTGTTCATGACAGAACGAAATGCACAGCTACATAAGCTAGCTAGCTTTGAACTTACGCCGGCTGGCACTTTTACTCGCCCCGAACTAGGTAAGATATAACCATATTCACTGAATCCACCCATTAAATACGGATATTTTTCCATTGTTTCATACATATATTGTCTCCGATGTGTACAAAGCGTAGGCTTTTTTTCAACTGTACAGTAATAACAATTGCCACAATCTCCATGCGCCCAAATTACTCTATCTCCAACCTTCAATTCAGTTCCAAGTGAATCTACCTCGACGCCAGCACCTAACTTAATAATTTCTCCGACCATTTCATGACCAAGAATGACTGGTAAATCCACCTTTAAATTTAATTCACCTTGCCATAAATGAACGTCTGTCCCACAAATTGAGGAAATTTTATTTTTTACTAATATTGCATTTTCTTCGATTTCCTCTGGAATTTGCACATCCTCTATTTGAAGGTCTTCTCCAAATTTTCTTAATACCGCCGCCTTTGAATATTTAGGAATCATTGTAGCACCGCCCTATTCTGTTATATCTACCATTATTGTTTTTATTTCAATATATTCGTTGATTGCTTCTGTACCGTTTTCGCGTCCAATTCCACTCATTTTGTAGCCACCATAAGGTACGCTCCAATGAATTTTTCTATAATTATTTATCCAAACGGTTCCACTTTGTAATTGCCCTGCGATGCGATGTGCCTTCGAAATATTTGTAGACCATAGCCCTGCCGTTAACCCATATTTCGTTTCATTCGCCATTTCTACCACTTGCTCTTCTGTTTCAAATGGCAAAACGGCTAAAATAGGACCAAACACTTCTTCCTGACATAAATAAGAGTCGTTATTTATATTCGTTACAATCGTTGGGGAAAAATAATAACCTTCCTCGTGACCATCAATTTTTAATTGCTCGCCACCATAGGCTATTTGTCCACCATCTTGCTTTGTTTTCTCGATAAAATCATGTAACTTTTCGAGCTGTAATTTATTTGCAATAGGGCCCATTTTGGCATTTTCATCAAATGGATTTCCAACTGTTAGCTGCTTTGTTTTTTCGACAATTTTCTTGAGGCACTCTTCATAAATTGAGGCTTCAATAAACACTCGAGAGCCGGCTGCACACGTCTGCCCAGCATTAATAAAAATACCTCGTACAGCAGCATTAGTAGCCTTTTCAATATCTGCATCCGCAAAAATAATATGTGGTGCTTTTCCACCCAATTCAAAAGTAACCTTTTTTAATGTATCGCTTGCTTGTTTAGAAATGTGAACTGCTGTGTTTGTTGAACCAGTAAATGCAATTTTATCAATTTCTCTATGTGAAGAAAGCGTCTTTGCAACGTCAAGGTCCCCAGTTACTATATTTATAACTCCCGGTGGGAACCCCGCCTCTACAATTAAATTAGCAAATAATAAAGCAGATGCCGATGTATCAATTGCTGGTTTTAAAACAACGGTATTGCGTGCCGCTAATGCAGGTCCAATTTTCCATGCCAACATTAATAATGGAGAATTCCATGGCACGATGGCTCCGATTACCCCTATCGGCTCTTTCTTTATATAACTAAAAACGTTTTTGCTAACTTCAACATATTCGCCACGCAATTGCCCTGTAATTCCCGAATAATAATAGAGCCATTCAGCTACCATAGGAATTTCATTATTCACTAGCTCGCTATATAGCTTTCCATTACCCATACATTCAATTTTAGATAGCTCTTCCTTATTTTCTAAAACAAGGTCTCCTAGCTTTCTTAGCAGCCTACTCACTTCTACTAATTCAGTATCCTTCCACTTTTCAAATGCAGTTCGTGCAGCTTTAATTGCTAGCTCTGTTTCTTGTTCAGAAGCATATGGAACCTCTGCCCATTCTTGACCATTCATCGGACTAATAATTCTTTTGTAATTTTCCGTTTCTACAAATTCATTGTTAATAAAAATACCAGCATATTTTTTCATAATATCCTCCTAAATTAGTCAAATGCCATTTCAAAAACAGCTAATAAATCCTTCTCATCCATTTGTCTAGGATTAATATTCATCAATCTTGTAATTCCCATTGTTTCTTTCGCCATTGCAGGTAGGTCATCTCGCAATACGCCTATTTCCTGCAATTTCGTAGGTAAATTTATTTTCTTTAATAGGTCTATAAAATAATTAAATATCTCGACATTTTTATCTAAGCCCTTTGATTCTTTAATACAAATTCTGTGTAGTTCTATGAATTTACTCAGATTTGATGAAAAATTATATTTGATTGCATACGGCATCATCAGCCCCGTTATTTCTCCATGCGGTGAAGGTGCACGACCAGCAACTGCATAGGCTGCTGCATGAGCCATTGATGTTCCAGCGTTTGAAAAGGCTAGACCAGCCAATAAGCTGCCTAGAAGCATATCATGACGCGCTTTGTAATTTTGACCGTTTTTCACTGCTTCTTCTAAACTACCTGTAATTAATTGAATTGCTTTTTCTGCAAATAAATCAGACATCATCGTAGCTCCTCTAAAATCAGCTACATAGTCCTCAGCGAAATTGGAATAATCCTTAGCAGTGAATGCCTCTATCGCATGGACTAATGCATCAATACCAGAGCAAGCAGTTACCCTTGGTGGCATACCTAATGTTAGTAGAGGGTCTAAAATAGCAAATTGAGGTTTAATTTTTTCACTCGAGATACCTACTTTTAGATGCTTATCTAAATCATTTACTACTGCAACACCGGTAACTTCTGAACCTGTACCTGCCGTTGTTGGAATAGCAATAATAGGTGTAACCTCAAAATCAATTGTGTGGTGATAAAAAGTATCAAGAGGCTGATCGGTGTTCAGCATAAATGCAACCATTTTCGCTAAATCAATACAGCTCCCCCCGCCCAAACCAATTACTACATAAATATCTTTATTAGAATAGCTTTTCAGCACCTCTTCAACATCTAAATTAGTTGGCTCTGGCTTCGCCTCATCGTAAATTTCATAAGGTATCGCATAGGAAATAAGTTTATCTTCTAATTTTTGAAGAATTCCCGACGCTTTGATACCTTGGTCAGTTATGATAAGTGTCTTCTTTTGAGCATATTTTTTATAAATATGCTCTAATTCATTTAGTGCTTCCTTTCCAAAGAAAATATTGCCTGAAAATTTATATTGCCAATAAGATTTCATCTTTTGCACCTTCTCTATCTATTTTTATAAGAACCACGTTGTTAAAAACGGCACATATGCCACAATAAATAAAACAACTACTGAAATTAAAAGGAATTTCCATGTGTTAGGAATCATCTCCATAACAGAGCAATTATTCACTTTCGCAGAAACGAAAACATTGGCTGCTAAAGGAGGGGTTAATAAGCCAATTTCAATTGTCGTTACTAAAATAATTCCAAAATGAATTGGATTAATATCAAATGTTATTGCTGCAGGTGCTAATAGAACGGCCATTAATAATACCGCTGCATTCGTTTCCATAAACATACCTACAATGAACAAAATAACAATCATAATGAAAATAAATACATATTTATTATCTGTAATATCAATAGCTAGCTCTGTAATCATTTGCGGAATTTGCTCTAAAGTAATCATGTAATTGAATAAATTACTGAAAGCTATAATTCCTAAAATAGCCGCTGAAGAAATCGCTGCTAATTTAAAAGGCTGGAATACTTTTTTAATTGGTAGTTTTTTAGTTACAATAGCTAAAACTAATCCGTATAAACAAGCTACTGCTGCCGCTTCTGTCGGTGTAAAAATACCGCTATAAATACCACCTAGTACGATAAATGGCATAAATAAAGCAGGAATTGATTTTACAAATGTTTTTCCTAAAGAATCGGTAGCTTCTGGTTTTACAGCCTCAGAAGTTGGAATACTATTTGTCGGATGATAAACTCTTTTCAATAAGACTTTATGAAGTATTAAATAAGCTATAACAAAACATATACCCGGCACAATTGATGCAATAAATAAATCAGCAATTGATACGCCTACCGTAGCGCCGTATAAAATTAGTGGTATGGAGGGTGGAATAAAAACACCTAATAGTCCAGCAGCTGCAATGAGTGAGGCTGTATATCCTCTGTCATAGCCCCTTTCCACCATTTTTTGACCGATTGAACTACCAATTGCCGACACTGTAGCAACTGACGAGCCTGTAATCGCTCCTAAAAAAGCACTTGCTAGAACAGTTACATAGCCTAAGCTTCCGTACACTTTCTTCAATAGTTTTTCCGATAAATCAATTAATTGCGAGATAATGCTACCTTGTGACATGATTTGACCAGCTAAAATAAAGAGCGGTATTGCTAGTAATGCGAATGATGAAACAGCTTGATTTGATAGCGATGCAAAGGATGCAGATGGAATATTAAATATTTCTCCACCTATAAGTGCACTTAAGGCAAAAGTTAGCCCAATCGGCACACCAATCATTAGTAACAGCAATAATATTATGACAATTAATACCACTAGACTTGCCTCCCTTTATTGAGCGCTCTTAACTCTTTTATATCTTTAACTACATTGCTTGCACTATGGACTAACATGAGAAGGATGCCAAGAACAATTAGCCCGTACGGTACAGCTAATGGTATTCCTACCTCTAAAGTTTTTTCCTTACTTGCTACTACAAATCCAAAGAATGCCCAAGAAATATTAATAAATAGTATTGCGAAAACAATAATGATGATGTCCACAATTAATTTAAAGATTAATTGTACTTTCTTACTTTTAATTATTTGATTCAATTCAATAGCAATATAGTCCCTTGTATAGGTGATAGCGCTCGCACCGATAAATGTAATAACCGTCATACCAATCGCGGCATATTCAGGCATCCCCAATGAATGCCAGCCTGCTAACCTCCCGATAATTTGTAAAACAACAGCAAGCATAATAACAAGAAGGGCTAGCGCAATAAATGTTTCTTGCACTTTATATAATCTATTTTCAATCTTATTCCACATTTCGTACCTCCCGATATGGAATGGGGCAAGACGCCCCATTATTTATTGAATGCTTTGCACTTCATCCTTCAATTGTTGAATGCGCTCAGCGCCATAAATCGAAGTGTAATTGTCCCATTGCTCAAGTCCAAACTCTTGGAAAGCCTTGATTTGATCCGCTGTTAATTCAGTGACCTCCACACCCGCTTCCTCAAGCATTTTCACATATTCTTGTGAAGCTTTACGGTTGTTTTCGATTTGCCATTGCTGAACTTCTTGACCTACCTTTTCAAAAATTGCTTTTTGCTCATCTGTTAAGCTGTCAAATTTACTTGAATTAATAACGATAGAGCCTGAAGCATACACGTGATTCAATAAAGTATAGTATTGGTTTACTTCTTGGAATTTGCTATCTCCTGTTAATAACAAACCATTATCCTGACCGTCAACAGTCCCTTGTTGCAACGCTAAATACAATTCGTTAAAGGGCATAACTAACGCTTGTACACCCGCTTCTTCAAAAAATCCTTTAATTGCCTTTGAACCAGGTACACGTAATTTTAAACTTTTCAAATCCTCTACTTTTTCAATTCGATGAACAGAATTCGAAACACCACGGAACTCATTTTCGAAAAATCCTAAAGTCGTCATATTATGTTTCGCTAAAGTTTCCTTCATTAATGTCGGTATGATACCGTCACCATAATACAGCTTGTCTGCTTCTTCATTACTCGTTACGATGTAAGGTAAATAATGAAAATCTAATAACTGGTCTAATCCAGAAAGAGAGCCTTGATTAATAAATGACATATCAAGAGTTCCTCGCGAAATATCCTGTGCCATTACTTCATCTCCTCCAAGCTGAGAAGCGGGAAATACTTTAATTTCAATGGCGCCATTTGTTTCTTCTTTAATCTTTTCCGCAAACATTTTAGCAGCTTGGTCCTTCACGCTATCCACTGGGAAAATATGCCCCAATCTCAATTGAGTTGTATCCCCACTGCTTGCACTTTTTCCACTATCTCCAGAATTCCCACATGCCCCTAAAATCAACATACTAACAACAAATAAAAGTGAAATAAATTTCCATTTTTTCAACATTACATTATCCCCTTTTCATTAATAATCTAAAACGATTAATTTTTCTTCTGACATTTCTTGTATTGCGTATGCCGGTCCCTCTTTCCCAACACCGCTATTTTTTACTCCCCCATACGGCATTAAATCCTCTCTATATGTAGAGACATTGTTAATTATCACTCCTCCAAATTGTAACTTTTTCGTGGAATACATAATATTCCGAATATTGGATGTGAACACCCCTACTTGTAAACCCATAGTTGTGTTATTTGCGCGTTCAATTGCTTCACTGAATGAAGCATATTTTTGAATGGAAATCACTGGTCCAAACACCTCTTCGCAGACAACTTTCATCGTATCGTCGACATCAATTAAAAGTGTTGGCTCAACAAAATTCCCTCTGCGACTTCCACCAATTGCAACTTTTGCTCCTTGGGTTTTGGCTTCATCAATCCAACTTTCTATTCGCATCGCTTCTCTTTCACTAATGACTGGACCTATATCCGCATCTGCATTTTCAGCTGAACAAAGCTGTAATTGCTGAACTTGTTGGACTGCCAATTCCACAAAGCGCTCATAAATATTTTCATGTACATAAATTCTTTGGACTGAAATACATGCTTGACCTGCATTTGAGAAACCTCTTGTCACACATAAATTCACAGCCTTCTCGATATCCGCAACATCCTCATGCACAATATTTGGAGAATTATTACCTAATTCAAGCGTTACTTTGCGAATGCCAGATTTACTTTTAATATACTGACCTACTTTTGGGCTTCCTGTAAACGTATACATTCCAACGTTTGGGTTTTCCAGTAAATAGTCACCAACGATTGAACCGCGACCATTCACCAAATTAAGGAACCCATCTGGTAAACCTGCCTCCTTAAATATCTCAGCCAATTTGCAGGCAATGATTGGTGTTACTTCGGCTGGCTTCAACACAACTGCATTACCAGCAGCAAGTGCAGGCCCTATTTTATGAACAGTCAAATTAAAAGGAAAATTAAATGGCGTAATCGCTACGATAACCCCGACTGGAACTCTAACCGTAAAAGCCATTTTCGAATGTTCATTAGGAAGTGCTACACCATGCCCCGCTAGTTTTTTGGCTTCCTCCCCAGAAGCAATTAATGTTTGAATACCACGTTCAATCTCCATAAGTGCATCTTTTTTAGACTTCCCAGCTTCAATAACTAATATATTGGCTAATTCACTTTTTCGTTGCTCAATAATTTTCGAAGCATTCATAATGATTTCATAGCGTTCGGTTGCTGTAAGCTCCACTCTTTCAATTGTTTTCTTCGCCACCTCAATTGCTTTAGCAACTGTTTCCCCGTTTGCCTCATGAATCATTGCATAATTTTCATTTGTGTATTTATTTATGACTGGAATCACTTCACCCGATAATATCCATTGCCCATTAATAAAATGCCCATATGTTTGCATATCATCACTCCCCTTCCTTTTGTAAAAGCCTCAAATATCCTTGTGAAATATGCTTTTTTATATGAGTAGTAGCCATTTCGACATCCCTATTTCTTAAACTTTCAATTAGCCAATCATGCTCAGTCGTCGCTTCATCTTGGTCAACTGCTCCTCTTTGATAATAAAATCTCGCAATATGCAGATGGCAGTATAACCTTTCGTAGCTCTCGATTAAATATGAATTTTCAGAGGCGTACATAATTTCAAGATGAAATTGATTGTCATAATTATTAAATGCCAAAATATTAGTATAGTTATTAGTTAAATCAATAGACTTAGCAGCCGCATTCAATGTTTCTAATTTATCAATAAAGCCTAAATTATTATTTCTTATTACGATTTTTAATGCTTCTAATTCAAGCATTAGCCTAAACTCCGCCATTTTTTTCATCGATACTTCATCGATGATATTACTTACTTGATAGCCTTTATTCGGTACTAGCAAAACCAATTTAGAATCCTGCAATCTTGAAAGCGCTTCCCTAATAGGGATTGTACTAACATTCATTTCTTTAGCCATTTGGCTTAAGTTTAACTTTTGTCCCGGCTTTAGCTCCCAGCTAAAAATTTGCTCTTTAATTAAGTTGTAAATTTGTTCCGATGTTTCACCATGCTCTTTCTCAAATGCCACTTTACCACCCCTAAATAATATATTATTTTATATTTTTATTTATAATAATATACAATTCATTGTTTTACAAGTACGAATTTTCTGTTTTTTACTTAATTTCTTCTCTTTTAGGCTCTAATTCGTATATTATCTCATTCTAAATAATATATTATTTATTTTTTAACAGCTTTTATCCTATAACGAATTAACTCATCATCATTTACTCTTTCTCCGATAAATCTTTGACACTAACCCTAGATTTTAATTTAACTACTTAGGTGCTTAGCATCCATAAAAAAAGCATTCATCTCTTTCCTGTATAAGGAGAGATGAATGCTCATAAAAAACTAACTATATAATTTTAGAGTATCTTATATTTCTGGGTCTAGCCCTATTGCATCCGTTAACGTTTTGTATTTTTTGCTTGTATCGCTTGGGTCTACTGCCCACACGATATTACCATAACGGTCCACAGTGAAAATAAAGAAGTTATTACCTACTGTAAATACAGGGTTAGATAATCCAGGACGGCTAATAGCTCTTATATTTAGCGTAAATTGTCTGTCTTCTGGAGAATCTTCTGGTAAAAAATCACTTCCATATACAAGAATAGGACCACTAGATGTGCTTTGATTATTTACTAAATTAATTACCATTTGTGGATCGATTGTTGTAGCACTATTTGTAACAGCATAATAATAGCGTTGTTTGTATGCCGGCTCCGCTTCAATATATACAATCGTTCTCATTGTTTTTGATGCTTCTACACCCGGTAGACCGATATTAGCTCCTGTTACCGCTGCACCCATAATTGTATTTTCAATAACTCCCGGATATATATACTGACCAAAGTCTTCAAGGTCAAACGCATTTTGCCCCGCATAGTCATACGCAGCAGGCATATCTTTCATCTTAATTGTAATCGTCTTGTCCATCGTACCGCTTGCAGTTGGTTTAATAACAAGTTTACTTGCCTGTGTTGAATTTGTCCCTACTGTGTAGCTATCAAATTCATATTCGGACGTAATTGGATTTCCCGCCTCATTTGTTATATCTAAAATCGTAGATAAGTCAAATGTGCCCGAAGCTGGGATAGACGAGCGGTTCAAGTCTGCTTTTAGAACGCCTGAAGTACCTGTAGGCTTTTGACGCATAATCGCTTCGCTAAATGTAATCGTGAATGCTGCGTACTTTTTATATCTTGATTTTTTTGGCTAGCTAAATACTTAGTATAGAAACTACTATATTATAAGATATTTAATAAATACAAAGGGCACCTACAGTAACGAATTCACATTCGTACTGGAGGTGCTTAAATTTTTTATTCGCTTTAATCAAAAATTTTTAAGGTCCTACTATAATGATATCATAATCTAAGCCGTTTTTAGTAGCTTGAACAATATTTCCATATTTGTCCACAGTTAAGAAGTATACTTTTTGACCTTGCATAAATACTGAGGTATTTCCAGTTGCACTATTAGATTTTGCTGTAACCGTTCTTTCAAAAGATATTCCTGACAAATCATCTGGAGAAATTAAACCTTTGCCATATTGGATAATCCCCTGTTTTGCACTAATACCTGTATCAGCAGATTTAATAATATCTTCTGCAGTAATTGATACTGGAGAATTTGCGGCAACGACAGCATAGTAGAACCATTGTTCATAATTGATGTCTGTGCCAATTTCCGCACTTATCTTCATATGAGGAGAAGTTTTTACATCTACACCACCAAGATTACCACCACTTGGCGGTACTAGATACGCTTCTACTATTGTATTATTAACATTTGTCGCATATTTATATTCTGCTTTAGATTTCTCAGTAACAAATGATAATTTCCCTAGGTCTGTAATTTCCTTCAGATTTGTTTCATTCATATCGATTACAATATCTGCAGTTACTGGTGCTGATAGAGTAAATAATAATTTTCTACTCTCGTTTGTCTTAACATTCGTTAAATCTTGCCAATCGATTTGTGCAACTGTTGCACCAGTAATTCTTTGAATTTCAGTTCTTAACTGTGCTAGTGCCGCATCTTGAGCTGCTTGGTTTAAAGGCTTTTTATCATCACTTGATAACCCTATTGCTTCAGAAAATGTTATCTCAAATGTCTGATTTTCTACAAAGCCTACAGTTGGAGTACCAGCAACTATTGTTAAAGGCGTTTTATCGTAATCTGCTTTTGTTAGTTTGCGTATTATAGGGTTTATTTTCGGCTTTGTTCCATCTGAATAAAATTCCTTCCACATAACTGAACCATTTGGTTGGTTTAAGTCCCATGTTGGGTTGGCATCATTCATACTATAAACAGTGAAGTTGCCATGTCGATCTCTTACTCCCATATAAAGAACGTATTCTTGATGTGGCGTCAAGTTCTTGATTATGATACTATTATCACCATTTGCCATTTGCTCATTGCCTACGCCGCCTATTGCTCTAAATGCTGCTTCACGCTCAGCACTTGTGCGATTTGAGCTTGTTGTGCCATCAATTGGCTTTAAGTTGCCACTTGTATCATAGATAAGTGGATTTAGCTTCATCGTACCTGCTAGCTCGTCGTCTACGACCCATTTTTCAATTGCTTTGTAATAAACAGTCCCCGCCTCTAAAGAGTGGAAAGTAAGAGTTGCCTCTCGGTCACGGCGACTAGCAGCTACCTCGTCTCCACCTATAGGTGTTACTTTAATACTATTTGGGTCTACTAATGGTGGTTTAGTATCAGCAATAATTTCTTTACGCTCTATTTTTGATAGCTTTCCTGAGCGGTCTCGCAGCACCATGAATATATCGTATGTTGTGAATGGGTCAAGCTCTAAAGTCGTTAAGTCTAAATAGAACTTTTGCGTCCCTACCTCTGTCGTAACGGGTTCTTTTAAATTACCGATATAAATTTTACCGCTATCAGTTGTCGTCGTATCAAACTTACCTGATTGTCTGTCGCCAAACTCATTGTAGAAATCCTGTTCATTGATATCTAGCTGATCTAAGTCTGTTGTATTTGGCATAATTAAGTAGTATGTTAATCCCGCTTTATTAGCAGTGAATTCAACTTCTGCTAACTCACTACCAGCATTTTTTGTAATATTAATTTTTGTAATTTCTGGTGGCACCGTATCTGTATGCGTATATGTTGCATAGTTTCGAGGTGGCACATCCGAGTTAGTTGGTAACGTTCTTATATTTTCAAATTCTAAGCCTGCTAAATCTTTGACTCCAGGTAATACTGTCACCTTTAACGTATCTCCATTAACAAAACCTGTTTGCGAAGGGATTGTTAATAGTACACGTGGTCTATTCCCATTTTCTTGATATTCAACAGCAGCTGGCTTAATTGTCTGCTGCCCATCAATATTGATGATGACAGAGCCTGATAAATCATAGTTTTCAATATTATTAGCTGTTTCAGGGTCTAATCGTTCGCTAAAATATAAATAAAATTGATTATCATTATAGCGTATTAATTCTGGTGGACTCGCCACATACGGATGCACATTATCAATATCTGATGTCGTCACAGTTGTGCTTTCAACACGCTCTGAAACATTGCCCGACCTATCCTTCATGACTACATAGATTTGATAGTCTGTGTTAGCTTCTAAGCCGCTTATAATATGCTCGACTCTATCTCTAGAATTCGCCTGACCACTACCTGAAGGACTTGTTAAAATGTCTTCCACTGTTGGCGCTTCTGCTGATGTTGAACGGCGAATAATGTAGTAGTACTCCCCTGGCTCAGATGGCGTGAAGAAGAATTTCGCTCGTTGTCCTCCATGCATCGGCTCTGCCCCTAAACCATTCACGCGCGGCGGCGTACCATCTGTAGTTGAAAATGCTTTCTCCGCCTTTTCAGACACATTCTCAGAATTATCTACAACAACTAAATATAAAACATAATCTGTTTCTTCCTCTAAATCATTGATTGTGAATGTAACAGGACGGTCTGCAGTTGCTGTGCCTCGTTGCTCGGCATTTTCACGTAAAATATCACGAATTGTTGGTGGACGCTCAGACTCCTTACGCACTGCCCAGTAATACGTGCCATTCTCATTCGATGTGAATGTTGCAGTAGCGGATGAACCCTCACCAATAACATCTAAATCTACAATGATCGGACGTGTTTCATCAGGGATATCCTTATCCTCATCCTCACGGTCAACTGGCTTGCCGTCTGGGTCAGTAATATTGCCAATTTTGTCATTATCATTTTCAAAGTCATCGAAAATTTGGTTTGGCTTTTTGTCCTTTGGTAAAATAACACGGTCAATATAAACATGCTCACCTAAATCAATCCAGCCAGAGCTATTATCGACATAGAGGAAGTCAATAAAGCTGTCCGTATTGAAATAGACGCTCTTATAGTTATTTTTATAAACCGTTTCAATATTGTGCACACCATAAAGTACTAAATTGCGCTCTGTTTCGATATACATTGTTGTCATATCCGCATAAATTTCTGCCTGCTCAACATCGCGTGCAATCGTGACACGGCTCAATGTATCGTCCGCTGATACAAATGTATAATTGCGTTCGATAAATAAATTCGATACATATGTATCCTCGAAGTCTACATAGCCCTCTACCTTACCCATACGTGCTGAGTAGCGCGTATTTGGCTTAGCATTTTTATCTGGCACAGGCTTTAACACTTCATTGTCTTTCGGGTTTAAATATTCGCTATCATCTGGCACATTCGGCTGTGACCAATCAATAAAGCCAACACCTGAAATGCTTGCAATATTTAAGCCTTGAATGCGCTCTGTATAGTTAGCTAAAGACTTGCGTGGTGTTTCAGCAATTGTTGTGCGACCGTATAGCTGCATATTTTTCACACGCAAATACGTGCCGTTAATTATTAATTCTCCATTAAAGTTAGCACCACCGCCATCTAATGCTACTAGGCGGTTTGCTGTACCAGAAGCATTTAGCGTTAGCTGGCGAATGCCCGTTAATGTTTTGCCGCTAAATGTCCCTTCAATAACAGCACCTTTTAAAGCAGCCGCATTGCCCTCATTAATAAACGATTTCAGCGAAGAACCAATTGTATATTGCACGCCGTTAATATAAATAATATCACCGCGTATATCCCCAACATTATAAGATGGGTCCCCTTTATCCGCCTGCTCCGCACGCCAAATAAATGTCGCTAACTGCGCTCTTGTTACTGTGCCAAATGGCTCAAAGGTAGTTGCTGTCGTTCCCTTTGCAATGTCTAAATTATATAATGTTTGAATAAACGCCGCATTGGCATTTTGGCTGGATACATCGGTAAAATTGTGATTAATTTTCGTTGCCACTTCAAGCTGGAAGCCAAGCGTTAACGCTTTAGCAATTTGACCGCGGGTAATTAATTCATTTGGCTTAAATGTTTTATCATTGAAGCCGTCAATAATTCCCTCATTGGCGATTGCCGCAATATATGAATAATACGGATGTGATTGTGATACATCTGTAAAGCCAGGATTTTTTTGCCTTGCCACGTTTAAGCCCATCGCTAAAGCGAGGATTTTTGCTGCTTCGCCACGCGTTACCGCCTCACTCGGTCTAAATGTGCCGTCACTATAACCACTTACAACGCCACGATTCACTAAATCTAGTACTGGTTTATAATAATCCGCATTGGGATTTAAGTCTTTAAATACATATGCATTTGCTACAGGTGGCAGCGCAACAAGAATACCGCTTGAAGCTAAAACTGTCGCTACAGCCGCCTTACTTAATTTTTTATAATTATTTTTCATAAGCTCCTCCTTCAATTCATTTCTCAACTGCGGGACTGGTGCTATCTAAAAAATGATATGTCATCCACCAAATAGCCCTCTCCATAAAAATGAAGTATATATTACTATTATCGGCTATAAAGGGAGTACATTCATAGAAGAAAATAAAAAAGTACAGTATGATTTATGTATTGCCAAGTACAGCCCAGCAATTCGAATTGTCAGATTATTTATAGTAAAATTAACTCAATAATAAAGGACTTAATACCCATCACTCTTTTTACTTTATAATCCATATATTTCAATTATAAATCTTTTTATTCATTGCATGTATTATTAACGCCTATTTTCACACCTTTTCCACTATAGTCCCGAAAAACAATTCATAGTAGTATTATTATTAAATAATGTGCTTATTATATTATGTAATTGTGTTATCTTGATTGTTACTAACCTACTTTTTTATATCAAGATTGCCCCTGTCCCTAAAATTTTTTAAACAAGGAATTACAAAATACACTTTCATTTTAAATTAGCATATTTAATGAAGTTTTTCTCATTTGTAAGTTATTTAAAGAAAGGGGTTACTAATTATGTTTAAAAAATGGTTAGCTGCATTTGTCGTTGCTTGCTCCATCTTTACTATATCATCTACCTTTACTCACGTAGATGCAAACACAACTTCTACACAGGTTACCACTTCAAAAACAAAGGCAACAGCTACTCAACAAAAGCCTTATAAAAAGTTTTTCTCAGAGTATGATATGATGTGGGAATTAGAGAAAAAGGATTATAAGAACTTTTATTTAGTGGGTCGTAAAAACGATGAGGTAATTGGTGGCTATGACACACGTAAAGGACAATCCTTATTCGGTATCAAAATTGGGGATTCAAGCAGCACTGTTACAAAAAAATATGGTAAACCAGTGGATAGCATCGTTAAAGGTAACACAGCATACAAGCAAAATTATGTGGATGGCAATGGTAAAACAACATCTGGCACGTATTTAATTGATGGCAAATATGTGACGTTTTTCTATGATATTCATGCTAAAAATACGATACGCTCTGTTTTATGGATAACAGAGAAAGCGGAACTGTCAAAGCAAGGCTTCTTTAGCCCATCGTCAAATGATTTACGCAATAGCTTCGAAGAATTATCGTTTCATTTAATGAATCAAGCACGTGTAGCAAATGGCGTTCCAGCCTTAACATATGAATCTCAATATAATTTTATCGGTCGTCAGCATAGCCGAGATATGATTTACTACAATTACTTCGACCATGTAAGCAAGGATGGTAAGCAGCCTTGGGACCGTATGCAAGCAGGGGGCATCAAATTTACTGCGAGCGGTGAAAACTTGGCTTACGGACAATACAGTGCTATTCATGCACATGAAGCATTAATGAATTCATTAGGTCACCGAGAAAATATTTTACAAGCAAAATTTGCCCATTCCTTCGTCGGTGTGCAATTCTCTAACAAAAACATTCCGTACTTCACAATCGGATTTTACAAGTAATTTAGAAGGCTTCCCAAAACAGTGCATTGCCTGCTTATGGGAAGCCTTCGTTGATGTTTCATCAAAGGTTTTCAATTGTTAAATTCAATAGGTACAGTGTTTATTTTCACTCCAAATTCTCAACAGCTAATGATATTCCTTGTCCCACGCCTATACACATAGAAGCTAAGCCTCGCTTAACATTTCTTCTCTTCATTTCGTAAATAAGTGTTGTTAAAATTCGTGCTCCGCTTGCCCCCAATGGGTGACCAAGTGCAATTGCTCCCCCATTGACATTCACCTTAGATTCATCAATTTTTAGCATATCAATGCACGCAATTGCTTGGGAGGCAAACGCCTCATTTAGCTCGATTAAATCAAAATCAGCAATTGTTAAATCGCATTTTTCCAACAATTTACGTGTTGAATATATTGGTCCGAGTCCCATAATTGATGGCTCCAAGCCTGCTGTTGCTGTGAAAGTATATTTTACTAACGGCTTTAGCCCCAAGCTTTCTGCTTTTTCTTTACTCATTAATATTAATGCTGCCGCTCCGTCATTTACGCCCGAGGCATTGCCAGCAGTTACTGTTCCATTGTCAAATATCGGCTTCAATGCGGCTAGCTTTTCCAGTGTTACATTCGGACGGATATGCTCATCTCGAACAAATTGCGTGATATTCCCTTTTTTATCCTTCACTTCTACAGCTACAATCTCATCCTTAAACTTATCGAGTTCCATCGCAGTAGCTGCTTTTTTCTGGCTATTATAGGAAAATAAATCTTGGCGCTCACGTGAAATATTAAATCGCTGCGCTACATTTTCAGCTGTCTTCGGCATTACTTCTGTACCATACATTTTATCGAGTACTGGGTTAATAAAGCGCCAACCAATCGTTGTATCGTAGACAGTCATATCACCTCTCGGGAAATCATTTTCCGGCTTCGCCATCACAAAAGGGGCCCTTGTCATGCTTTCAACCCCACCTGTAATGACAATATCCGCCTCACCAGCAAGTATTGACCTAGCACCGTGAGCTACGGCATCTAAGCCTGAGCCACATAGGCGATTAACGGTCGTTGCGCTAATTTCTTTTGGCAATCCAGCAAGTAAAGTAGCCATGCGTGCAACATTCCGATTATCCTCACCAGCCCCATTTGCATTACCAAAAATAATATCATCAATATCATCAAAAGGGACTGTAGGATTTCTATCAATTAATGCACGAATAACACATGCCGCCAAGTCATCAGGGCGAATTTCCTTTAATCCTCCTCTATACTTTCCAATCGGTGTACGCACAGCGTCAATAATATACACTTCTTTTCCCATTGGTATGCTCCTCTCTTCTCGCCACTGTCAAAGGTTTGACTGAATTACAATAAGTTTGGTGAAATAATGTAATTTGCTTCTGTTCTTTGCTGCACTTCCTCTAATGTCGCTGTCCCGACTAAATCTACCAATTCATATATAGTATCTCTCCACTTGAAAACTGCTAAATCTGTTACAATTGTGTCTACGATTCTTTTAGATGTTATTGGATACGTACATTTTTTCACAAATTTTGCATCACCATTTGCAGAAGTATGTGTAGTCGTTGCAATAATCGTTTTTGCACCTTCTAATAAATCCATTGCTCCCCCTACACCTAAAATATCCTTCCCGGGAATCGCCCAATTAGCCATTACCCCCGTCTCATCAATTTGCAAGGCACCTAATACAGCAATATCAACATGACCACCGCGTATCATAGCAAAGGAATCTGCGCTACTAAAATAAGCTGCTCCAGCCGCTTCCCCAACAGGTATTTTTCCAGCATTGACAATTTCAAGGTCTATTTGTTGATTGTTCACTTTCGTTACACCAAGTAATCCATTTTCTGTATGCAACACATAATCTCTCTCATCAATTATATCTGCGATAAGTGTAGGTATTCCAATCCCTAAATTAATAACTGAATGTTTAGGTAATTCAAGAGCTGCTCTTTGTGCAATTAGTTGTTTAACATCCTTCATACTATTTCTCCTCCAGATCATAAATCGTGATTTCACTCTTTACGAGAGCATCAATATAAAGGTGCGGTGTAATAATCTCATCCGGTTGGATGTCTCCAATTTCAACAATTTCATCTACTTCAGCAATGACAAACTTTGCTGCTGTAGCCATATTTGGATTAAAGTTGCGAGCCGTTTTGTAGTAAAGTAAATTTCCAGCTCGATCTGCTTTCCAAGCTCGTATTATTGCTATATCTGCTTGTAAGGATTTTTGAAATAAATATTCTTTCCCATCTATTATTTCTATTTTTTTATTCTCTGCTATTTTTGTCCCTACACCTGTTTTAGTATAAAAACCGCCTAGTCCTGCGCCACCTGCTCGAATTGCTTCAACAAAAGTTCCTTGTGGTAAAAGCTCGACCTCTAGCTTTTTTTCATTATATAGCCTTACAACATCACGATTGCTCGTAAAATAGGAGCCTATCGCTTTTTTTATTTTGCCTTGCTGCAATAATTTCCCTAAGCCTTTTCCACTTTCACCAATATTGTTACTTAAAATCGTTAGCTCTGTTACATCCCTTTCGATAAGTGCTTGTATTAAAGTTAGGGGGCTCCCAACTAATCCAAATCCACCGACCATTACTGACATCCCTGTCTGTACATATTGCATCGCTTCTTGCGGACTTAGTATTTCTACCTCTTTCATTTGTCAAAACCACCTTTTGTACGAATATCGTATAGATTTACTCATTGCGTACATGATATAATAACTCTATATAATCATAGGGGGTATATTATGTCAATCAAAAAAGATACGATTAAAGAAAGTGACTTTGTCAAATCACTGGAAAAGGGTTTACTCGTTATTAGTGCATTTACAAAAGAGTGTCCGGCTTTGACAATGAGTGAGGCAGCTAAATTAACAGGGTTATCCCGCCCCGCCACTCGCAGAATTTTATTGACATTGACACATCTCGGATACTTATATCAAAGTGATAAAAATGTCTTCTCGTTAACACCTAAAATACTGTCGTTAGGTCATGCTTATTTCGCATCTAATTCCATCTGGTCGGGCGTGACACCTCATTTAGAGGAGCTATCAAATATCGTGCAGGAATCAACCTCTATTTCAGTTTTAGATGGTCAAGAGATTGTCTATGTTGCCAGAGTAGCTACTCAAAGAATTATGAGTATTACATTAAATGTCGGTTCTAGATTGCCAGCATATGCTACGTCTATGGGACAAACATTACTTGCATATATGGAGCCAGAAAAATTTGTTCAGTATGCTGAAAACATTGAGTTTAAAAAATTTACAGCTAACACGCCGTCTTCTCTCAGCGAACTAACAGCAAAATGTGAGCTTATTCGAGAACGAGGCTACAATATCGCACAGCAGGAGCTAGAAAATGATTTAACATCGATTGCAGCTCCTCTATTTAATAGAAACAATACAGTTGTAGCTGCCATCAATATTTCGATGCATAGCTCGAAGTTCCTCGATATAAATAAAATTGAGGCACATTATATTCAACCACTTTTGAAAATCGCAGCGGAAATCTCAACAATGATAGAGCATCATCAATAAATTTATCACTTACGCCTCAACGATAAAGAATGTGAGAAGCAAAGAAAGAGGTACTTCCATCTGTGGGCTTTTGAACACTAACGATGCTAATTTGGAAAAAATCAGCTTTTTGAAATAGGGAAAGCGTCCAAAATGTTGGCTAACTGCACGACTTTTTGGACGCCCCGATTCTTGCTACTATAATTAACTACGCTTCTATTTAATTAAAGATGGTAGCCATGTAGATAAAGCTGGCACGAACGTAATTATTAACACGTCAACGATTAAAATAAGTATTAACGGTATTGCAAATCTTGCAATTCTCATAATGCTGACATTGGTCAGTTTTGCAACAACGAATAAATCTATGCCGACTGGTGGCGTCACTAATCCGATTGCTAAGTTACATACCATAATCATACCGAAGTGAACTGGATCAATTCCTAAATTTAAAGCTGTCCCTAATAGTAGCGGTACTAGAATTAGAATCGCTGCACCACCTTCTAAAAACATACCTGCAATAAATAAAATAACGTTTACCATGAGAAGGAATACATATTTGTTCGTTACAAATGCTGAAATTGACTCATAAATCATATCAGGCACACTATTAATGCCGATAAAGAAGCCAAATACACCCGCGACCCCAATTACCAACATAATTACTGAGCTATTCACAGCACTTTCTTTAAACACTTCACCTAATTTAGCAATTGATAAATCACGGTAAATAAACATACCGACGAAGATAGAGTATACAACTGCTACTACCGAGGCTTCAGTTGGTGTAAATACACCTGAATAAATACCTCCTAATACAATCAAAGGCATTAAAATTGCCAATATAGCTTCTTTAAATGCTTTGAAAACTTGAGGGAAGTCTTTCTTTTCCTCACCAACATAACCATTCTTTTTAGCAATAATTAAAGCGCTTACTAATAAAGAAAATGTGATTAATAGACCCGGCAAAATACCTGCAATGAACAAGTCACCGATAGATACTTCTGCAGCAACACCGTATAAAATCATCGCAATACTCGGAGGTATGATGATACCAAGAGCACCTGCTACAGCTTGGTTTGCCGCAGCATATTCAATTTTATAACCTTTGGCAATCATTGCGGGAATTAAAATAGAACCAATAGCAGCAGTAGTAGCAGCACCTGACCCTGAAATTGCAGCAAAGAACATCGATGTTACAATTGCTACCATTGCCAGTCCGCCTGTGAAATGCCCCACCAAGGATGTAGCAAAATTCACAAGTCGTTTAGACATACTTCCAGCCCCCATAATGTTCCCCGCTAAAATAAAGAATGGAATCGCCATTAAAGGAAAAGAATTTAAAGATACAAAAATCCTTTGTGGTATTATTTCTAATGGTAAGGTGTCATGCATTAAAACTCCAATGACTGTTGATAGACCGAGGGAGAATGCAATGGGTACACTTAAAAACATAAAAACAAAGAGTGATACGAAAAAAGCTATTAACATTTACTTCTCTCCCTTCCCTATAAACTGCTCAATTGTGCATGCAACAGAATTAATCAACATTAGTACGCCGCCCAAAGGCAATGATAGATAGATTACTTGCATAGAAACTCCTAATGAAGGGGCTTTTTGATTACTAAAACTTTCTGCCATCGCATAGCCATATTTTATTAGAATAATAAAGAAAATAATTGAAAGAAGCTGAATAATGACAACTAAAATTTTCTTTGCTGTTCCAGTCAATCTTTCAAAGAGCAGCTCAACAGAAATCAGCTCATTTCCTCTAAGCGCTATCGATGCACCAATAAAAATCATAAATATCATTAAAAATCTCGATAATTCTTCCGACCAAGCTAAAGATGACCCCACAACAAATCGAGAAAACACTTGCCAAAAGATAATAGCAGTCATTACTGCTAACATGACCATTAATACGTAGCCCATTGCTTTATTAATGATATCTACGATACGTATATACCCTCGCAGTATAGATTTCAATATGTTTCACCTCTCGTAATAGAGCTTGCTCTTTAATTCTTTATTTGAAAAATACAGCACTTTGTACTCTCACATTCGTTACAAAGTGCTGTATCCACAATAAGAATGCAACTAGCAATACTTAATAAGTTGTATTTTGGATTTTTTCAATTAATGCTTCCCCTAGCTTAGGAGCCCATTTTTCATAGACAGGTCCCACAGTTGCTTTAAATGATTCCTTGTCTGGTTCTGTAATTTGATTACCTTGCTCTAATAGGAATGCACGCGCCTCATCAATTTTATCTTGGTTAGCTTGACGTCCGAATTCAGCGGCTATTTTACCAGCCTCTACTACTGCTTCTTGCTGTTCTGATGTTAAGCCATTAAATGTTTTTGTACTAATAGAAATCGTTGCAGCACTGAAGCGATCCCCTAGCTCAGCAACATAATCTTGCACCTCAAAAATCTTTGAAGATTTTACTGTTGCTAAGGAGTTCGAATGTCCATCAATAACCCCTTGCTGTAAGCCTGTGAATACTTCTGTCCAAGCCATTGGTGTTGGCTCTGCGCCAAATGCCTTCCAAGTATCAATTTGAATTTCATTTTCCTGAACGCGAATTTTCATTTTCTTAACATCTTCAACAGTATTAATCGCATTGTTAGATGTTGTCGAAACGAAGCCATTTTCCAACCAGCCTAATGTTTTAACGTTTGCCTCTGCCTCAAACTTTTCACTTAACTCTTGTCCAATTTCACCATCTAGTACACTATATACATGCTCGCGGTTGTCAAAAAGAAACGGTAAATCTAGTACGTTAAATTCTTTTACCCAGTTTCCTACAGGACCTACTGATTGGATTGCCATATCAGCTGAACCCATTCCCATTAACTCAAATACTTCACGCTCTCCACCTAAAGAATTATTTGCATGAATCTTTACTGTCACTTGATTATCTGTTAATTTCTCAACTTCTTCTTTAAATTTTTGTGCAGTTAAACCAAATTTCGCATCTTCTGGTTCTGGAATACTTAAATCAAGTACAACCTGCTTTCCTGAATCTCCTGTACTGTTGGCACCTTTATCAGAGCCACAGGCAGCTAGAATAACCATTAATAGAGCCGACATCATAACCATTGCTATTTTCTTCATACGATAACCCCTTTATCTACTGTTTTTTTACATCGATTGAATACATTTCTAACTTTTTGCTTCAATATAAATATAGTTGCTCCAAACACTTTAGTACGTATATCGTACAACTTATTTTATATCGTACAATCATTATTTCTAATATTCTTTCTTTTGTCAATATTTTTTCTTGTATTAATTACGCCTCGGTCAACTCTCGTCCAGATTTTTCAAGCTTTTTGGTGGAAGTTAACCTAAAACCGCTACGCCCTGTGACATATGCCGCAGACTTCTATTGAAAGAAGCTAAAAATTAAGATTCCCCTAAGTAAGCAATTAGAGCATCTGTTACCTCTTTTGTTGTGGCAGAGCCCTTTAAATCCTTCGTTTTAATATTTGACTTCAATGTATATTCGATAGCTGATAGGAGTTTTTCACCTAGCTCCTCGTAGCCAAGAAAATCTAACATCAATTTACCTGTCCAAATTTGCCCTAATGGGTTGGCTACACCTAAACCAGCGATATCAGGTGCAGAACCATGCACAGGCTCAAACATGGATGGATACTCCCTTTCAACATTCAAGTTTGCGGCAGGGGCAATACCGATGCTCCCCATAATTGCTCCACCAATATCAGTTAAAATATCACCAAATAAATTCGAAGCTACAACAACGTCATACTCTGATGGCTTCATAATCATATAGGCAGCCATTGCATCGATATGTGCGCTACTATGTTGTAAATCATCATACTTCGCTACTACATCATGAAAAACATCATCCCAAAATGGCATGCTATGCGATAAACCATTTGATTTTGTAACACTCGTTATTTTCTGTGAGCGCTTTGTCGCTAATTCACAAGCATAAGTAATCGCTCGCTCCGTGCCTTTACGTGTAAATACTGCATTTTGAATGGCAATTTCATCGCTTCCTGAATGCATGCGACCACCGCTATCTGAATATTCACCCTCAGAATTTTCACGAACAACTACAATATCAAAATTTCCTGGGTTTTTTAGTGGCGATTCTAAGCCCTCTAATAATTTTGCTGGACGAATATTAATTTGCTGCTTCAAGCCTCTTCGAATTTTAATTAACAAGCCCCATAATGAAATATGGTCTGGCACTAATTCTGGTAAGCCTACAGCTCCTAAGAAAATTTGATCATATTTTTTTAATATTTCTAATCCATTTTCAGGCATCATCTCGCCGTGCTTTAAGTAATAATCACATCCCCAAGGAAAAATATCCCATTCAAATTTGAAACTACCATCTTGCGCAGCTAATGTATCTAATACACGCATCGCTTCTGGTACAACCTCTTTTCCTATACCATCACCGGGTATTGTTGCAATTCGGTAAACCTTCATTAATTCATAACCTCCTATTCAGTATTTTGCTTCTTCCCACTTTTATTCGGATAAACAATGACTTTTATAGAGTCTAGGTGTGTTTCCGTTGCCTTCTTCATTGCTTCATCAATATGCTCCAATTCAAAAGTAGATGTAATGACCGTCCCGACAACCTCTTTTAATTCCTTCAATATGCTAATTGCTAATGGGAACGTATTTGCATATCGATAAACTGTAATTAAATCCAACTCTCGCTGTAGCATCATTGTTAAATCAATTGGCACTTCAGCATCTTTAGGAAAGCCTATGCTTACCAGTTTTCCGCCTTTTTTCAATGCACGAATACCACTTTGAAGAGCAGGCCTTGCTCCGGATGTTTCGATGACAATATCAAAATAATCTTCCGGAATTGTTTCCAACGGAATTTCAATCGTGCTTGTTGCGCCTAGTTCCGTAGCAACTTGTAGCTTATGCTTAACCATATCCGTCACAACGATTTCACTAGCATTATAAAAGCTTGCTGCACAAACACACATTAAGCCGACTGGTCCCATTCCAGTAATTAAAATGCGCATTCCCGGTCGTAAATTGGCTCTTTTCAAAGCATGGATGGCCACTGATAAAGGCTCAGCTAATGTAGCCTCTTCAAATGTTAGCTCATCAGGAATTGGGAAGACAAAATCTTCGGGATGACTAATGTATTGACGCAATGCCCCTTTATGTGGTGGCGTGGATAAAAACACCACTTGGTCACATAGATTGTATTTTCCGCTTCTACACTTTTCACACATGCGGCACGGAACGCCAGGTTCGACTGTTACTCGATCACCAACTGCAAAATTTGTCACTTGTTCACCAACCTCAACGACTGTTCCAGCAAATTCATGTCCTTGAATATGGGGGTATTGCACTTTTCTAGCCCCTATATGACCGTGCTGATAATAATGAATATCAGAACCACAAATTCCAACAGCCTCTACTTTAACTAACACTTCATTTGGTAGCACATCCGGTATTGTGTCATAATCTACAACTACCTGTGAAAGTCCAACTAAACTTGCAACCTGCATCTTTTGACTTCGGTCCACTATGCTCACAATTTATCACTCCAAATTTGTCGATTCATCATATTGAATAAGTACCTTGCCGCATTGTTTTTCCTCACATAATTGGAATGCTTTTTGCCAATCATTTAAGTTCATCACATGCGTAATAATAGGCTTTAGGTTAATTTGATTTTGATCATAAATTTTCATTACTCTATCCCAAGTTGTTATTGAGTGTGCTAATGACCCATATACTTGTAATTGTTTGTATAAAATAATATCAAAATCCAGGTTAAACGCTTTCCCAACAATCCCTACTTGAATATGCTGTCCACGCTTTTTCACTTGCTCTAAACAGCTACTAATCGCCATTGGAGCTCCCGTACAATCAATCGTAATATCGACACCTTGATTGTTCGTTTCCTCAGCCACAATATTCGCTAAATTTTCTTGCTGTACATTAATGACACGTGCAGCACCAAGCTCTTTAGCAATTTCTAAACGCTGCGCATCAACATCTGTACCGCTTACTAACACTTTACATCCTTTGATGGCTAATAACGATAGGCAAATTAATCCAATGGGTCCTGGTCCTGATAGAAGAACAACATCTCCACTTTTAATATCAGTTAATTCTTCTATAGCTTGCACTGCACAAGCTAATGGCTCTGCTAAAGCGCCTTCTTGTAGTGATACATGCTGGGGCAATTTATAAACTGCTTCTTCCTTGATGCTAAGATATTTTGTAAAGCTACCATTTACACCATGCCCCATTCCTCGACGCGTTTCACAAAACATATAAAAACCTGTTTTACAGTGAATACATTTGCCACAAGTACGCTCTGTTGAACCAAGAACTGTTACACGGTCGCCAGCCTTTAAGTTTTGAACATCCTTCCCTGCTTCAACGACTATCCCTGAACATTCATGCCCAAGTATAACGGGTGGGTAGCTTTTAAATGTATCATGGTAAATATGCAAATCCGTTCCGCAAATACCTGTATAAGCAATTTCAATTTTTACTTCATTATCGTTGCAAGTAGGTTCTTCTACTGTCCCGACCTCGATATTGCCTACGCCGCCTTTCATTTTTAAAAGTGCCTGCATTCACAAATCCCCCTTATTCAATGCCTACAGAAATATATTTAACTTCTAAAAACTCCTCAATACCCCATAGCCCGCCTTCTCTGCCTAAACCACTTTCTTTAAATCCACCAAACGGTGCTTGCGCTACAGATGGCAGCCCATCATTTAAGCCGACGATACCGTATTCCAAACCCTCTGAAATGCGTACTGCTTCTGAAATTTTTTCAGAAAATACGTATGCTGCAAGACCAAACGGTGTATTATTTGCTCTTTGTAACACTTCTTCGACTGTTTCAAATGTTGTAATAGGTGCTAATGGACCAAATGTTTCCTCATACATACATTCCATTTCATCTGAAACATTGGAAATAACAGTTGGCTCTAGGAAATACCCTGGGCTATCTGCTACTTCTTCACCACCAGTTAATATTACTGCACCTTTATCAACAGCATCTTTTAGTTGTGCCTTTACTTTACTTACAGCATGCTGGTCAATTAATGGGCCAATAACTACCCCTTCTTCAAGACCATTTCCTATTTTTAACTTCTTCACTTCTTCTACAAAGATGCTTGCAAATTCTTGCTCAACATCTTTATGTACATAAATACGATTTGCACATACACATGTTTGCCCAGCATTGCGGAATTTAGATTTAATTAAATGCTCAGCCGCTAATTTTAAATTAGCATTTTTAGTAATAATAAATGGTGCGTGTCCACCAAGCTCCAATGAAATCTTTTTCACTGTTTTAGCAGCCTGTGCCATTAATTCTTTTCCGATTTCAGTAGAGCCAGTAAATGTTATTTTACGAATACGGCTATCATCCATCCACTCTTTTACAATTGCGCCTGCATTTCCCGTCACAACATTTAACACACCTTTTGGTATCCCGGCTTCATGCGCTAATTGTATTAACTTAATTGCAGTGAATGGTGTTTGTGAGGCTGGCTTGATAACAGCCGTACAGCCAGCCGCTAAAGCTGGGCCTACTTTGCGCGTAATCATAGCTGCCGGAAAGTTCCACGGCGTAATTGCAGCAACAACCCCTACAGGCTGTTTGACAACGAGTAAGCGCTTAACCAAACTTGACGAAGGAACGGTATGTCCATAAATGCGCTTGCCCTCTTCCGCATACCAAGAAATAAAACTATTAGCATAGTTCACTTCACCTATCGCCTCTGCTAATGGTTTTCCTTGCTCTTCAGTCATTATTTGTCCAATCAGTTCCTTATTTTCATCAATAAGCTGATACCATTTTTGCAATAAAATCGAGCGCTCTTCAGCAGTTAATTTCGACCAAGAATCAAGCGCATCATGCGCCGCATTAGCTGCCAGCTTCGCTTCCTCGCCACCGCCTTTTGGTACTGTACCAATCACTTTATTCGTCGCTGGGTTTATTACTTCAATTTGCTCTTTTGTATCAATTTGCTCACCGTTAATAATTAAAAATTCTTTTTTACTCATCATTTTCACTCCTTTAATATTCGATGTAAAGGTTTACATACGATTATATGGAGTGCTTATAAAAAAAGTCAATATTAAATTTAATCAAAAATAATCCAATTTTTTTCGTTTTCCAAAAATTCAGAACTAAAATCCTTTAGCGTGTAGGGCGAATAAAAGCTATTGCTAAAGAAAAAAATCATGTTATTCTAACTCAAAAGATACTACTTTTATTTTTTTTATATTATATATTATATTTAGTAAATGAATTCCTACTCGAGGGTTATTTTCCACAATAAAACAATTAATTACGTAACAACGAAGCACGTAATTGCATCAAAATTTTGAATTGTGTTTGGATACCTACTGAATCAATATTAAACGAAATGAGGTTTACAGTTATGAAGGTAAATATTTATGATGTCGCGAAAGCAGCCAATGTTTCAATCGCTACCGTGTCAAAAGTGATTAACAACACAGGGCGAATTGGGGATAAAACACGCAAAAAAGTGAATGACGTTATTAAAGAATTAGATTACAAGCCTAATTTAATTGCTTCTGCACTTATGGGCAAAAAAACGTGCACGATTGGTTTTATTTTGCCTGATTTAGCAAACCCCTTCTTCTCCGAATTAGCGAGATATATTGAGGATATGGCTAGTAGCTATAATTATAACGTTGTTATTTGCAGCACTGACTATATTACAGAAAAAGAGGAAATGTACGTATCCTTGCTATTACAAAAAAACGTTGATGGATTTATTTTAGCATCGGGGTTTGAAAATTTTGAATCAATTAAAAAAATACAAGAAATGGAGATTCCAATTGTACTTGTTGCCCGAAATGCACCTGGTAAAGCATTAAACCTTGTATCCATTAATGACTACGATGCTGGCTTTAGCGCTGCCTCTTATTTAATCGAGCGAGGACACCAGCAAATAGCTATTATTGCGCGTGATATTTGGAGTAACCGTGAACGCTATCGTGGCTATGCAGATGCGATGCGTGCAAATGGATTAACGCCTATGAATGAGCACTATTACGCAAAGGAATCGTCAATCCAAGACGGCTTCAATAGCTTACAACAAATTATGAAGGATTTTCCTACAAAACCAACAGCCATCTTTGCCTGTAATGATTTAATGGCGACTGGAGCGATTAAAGCTTGCAAAACGTTTAATTTAAGCGTGCCTGAGGATGTTTCAATAATCGGCTTTGATAATAGCATCTTTGCACAAATTGTTGAACCTGCCCTAACGACCGTTGCACAGCCGCAACGTGAAATTGCTAGCGAGGCAGTTCAGCTTCTTATGAATGCAATAAATGGAGATGCGTCCCATCAAACAATTACATTGAAAACAGAAATTATTGAAAGAGAAACTGTAAAAAATATAATTTTGTAGTTGAAAATTCTAAAAATTCATTTTATAATTACGTAAAATTAGGTTAAGCGCTTAACTTAAATGCAAGGAGGCGAAAATTATGATTACTGGTACTGCTATGATTGTTC
The DNA here is from genome assembly GCF_038593115.1 of Metasolibacillus sp. FSL H7-0170. Lineage (NCBI taxonomy): Bacteria > Bacillati > Bacillota > Bacilli > Caryophanales > Caryophanaceae > Metasolibacillus > Metasolibacillus sp. FSL H7-0170. Next base: position 2,193,646 of record NZ_CP151964.1, read on the forward strand.
AATCAGGTGGTCCAACAGCGGTTATTAACAGCTCACTGGCAGGGCTCATAAAGACTATATGGAAGCAATCTGACATGCCTGTCTACGGCGCTAAAGGTGGATTGCAGGGCTTATTAAGCAATACATTTGTGCGCTTAGACATGCTCTCGGAGCAACAGCTTGATAAAATAAAATACACTCCGGGTGCGTTGCTTGGAACATGTCGTTTAAAAGTAAATGAACAACATTTAAAACAAATTATCGACACACTCAAAGCTTTAAATGTTCGCTACTTTTTTTATATTGGTGGCAATGGTTCAATGCATGTAGCACATCAGATTAGCACATATGCTCGTCAAAGCAATTATGATTTATATACAATCGGTATTCCTAAATCAATTGATAATGATTTAGATTCAATTGACCACTCACCTGGCTATGCTAGTGCAGCAAAGTTTTTAATATCGTGCACACGAGATATTACATTTGATATTAACAGCTATGAGCTTCCTAAAAAAGTGACTATATTAGAAACAATGGGACGCAATACAGGCTGGTTGGCAGCCGCCTGCTCATTGGCAGCAAGCCAACAATCAAATTGTCAGCAGCTCATCTATATACCTGAAGTTCCATTTAACATGGAGCAATGCTTAGAAAGCATCGAAAGAAATAGAAATAATAATCGGCATACACTTCTTATTGTTTCTGAAGGCATACGCGATAAAAACGAAAGCTTAATTGCTTCTGATAATGTTCTTTTCGATGCACTTAATAGACCAAAATTAGGCGGTGTATCCTATACGCTAAAGCAACAAATTCACCAAAGCCTCGGCGTTTCAACTCGCTATATAGATACGAGCATTTGGCAAAGATGCTGTACTAGCTGCTTGTCGATGGTAGATGTGGAGGAGGCATACACTTTAGGTGTGAAAGCATGGGAAGCTGTACAAAAAGGAAATAACAATATTATGGTTACACTAGTTAGACAGGAAAGTGCTAAGTATATTCCTGTGTACGGCACAGTTTCTTTGAAAAAAGTAATAGATATTGAAAAGCATTTCCCCATTCAGTGGTATGATCAAACGCTGAATACAATTAAGGAGCCATTTTCAAGTTATTTACTACCACTTTTAGGAGAAGATATTTCATCTGCTCAGGATTACTTTCTTGATGCGACGGTGAATATATAATTTTCAACATTGGTTAAGCGCTTACTCATTTTTTATATTAAGGAGGAATTTTATGTCAGTCATCAATTTATTACAAGAAAAAGCTACAAATGCACGAAAGGATTTATTAAAAGTTGTACACCATGCGGGAGCTGGTCATATTGGGGGGCCGTTATCTGCAATTGATTTATTAACAACACTTTATTTTAACGAAATGAATATTGACCCAGCGAAACCGAAGGACCCTGAACGCGATCGCTTTGTATTATCAAAGGGGCATTCTGCCATTGGTTTATATGCTGTGCTTGCTGAAAGAGGCTACTTTCCAAACGAAGAGCTATTCACTTTTGACTCTTTAAACTCTAGATTACAAGGACACCCTGATATGAAAGCCTTACCAGGAATTGAAATGTCTACAGGCTCGTTAGGACAAGGTATCTCAGCCGCGGTCGGTATGGCTTTAGGGGCAAAGCTACAAAACAAAAATTTCCGCACATATTGCATGATTGGCGATGGTGAATCCCAAGAGGGACAAGTATGGGAGGCTGCGTTTATCGCACCAAAATATCAGTTAGATAATCTCGTTATCATACTTGATTATAATAAATTACAACAATACGGCTGGGCGGGTACAGACACAGAACGCTCTGCACCTAATGAGCTTTTAGAAGAAAAATGGCTTGCTTTTGGCTGGCATGTGATTCGTATCGACGGGCATTCTTACACTGATATTTTACAAGCGTTTGAAGAAGCAAAGGCGACAAAGCAAAAGCCTACAGTAATTATTGCTGATACGGTAAAAGGAAAAGGTATTAGCTTTATGGAAGGCAATTATTTATGGCACTCAAAAGTTCCATCAGATGAAGAATTAGCAAATGCATTAAATGAATTAAACGCTGTAGGAGGATTATAAATGAAAATTTCTGAACTTAAAAAAATGTCAATGCGAGATACATTCAGTACGGCCCTTTTAGAAATATCACAAACTGACTCAAGAGTATATGTATTAGATGGCGATTTAGCAACATCTACAAAAATAGATGTTGTCGCAACACAATTACCAGAGAAATTTTTACAGATGGGTATCGCAGAACAAAATATGTTAAGCGTTGCTGCTGGTTTAGCGACAACAGGCTTACAGCCATGGGTTGCTACATTTGCGGCCTTTATGTCCAAACGTGCGATTGACCAAATCCAAGTCCAAATTGCTCAACCAAATCTAGATGTAAAAATGATTGGTGCATATAGCGGTTTATTGACAGGTTTAACAGGAAAATCGCACCAAGCATTAGAGGATATAGCGATTTTTAGAACATTGGCTCATATGACCGTTTTAGCACCTGCTGATGCAGTGGAAACAGCCGCAATGATTAAATGGGCAAATCAATATAATGGACCTGTATATATCCGTTTAGCACGTGACAACTACCCTATTATTTTTGATAATCAATACAAGTTTGAACTAGGAAAAGGCGTTCTACTACGCGAAGGCACAGACCTTACGATTATTTCAACAGGAACACAAACGAGCCGCGCAGTTGAAGCAGCAGAAATTTTAGCTGAGCAAAAGATTTCAGCAGCAGTTTTACATCTACCTTCAATCAAGCCAATTGATAAAGAGGCTATTATTCAAGCGGCAGTAAACACTGGAGCCATAGTAACAGCGGAGGAACATAGCGTCTACGGTGGTTTAGGCAGTGCCGTAGCAGAAATTTTAGCAGCTAGTGAGCCAACTCCTATTGAATTTGTAGGTGTGAAAGACCGCAACTCTGAATCGGCAGATAATGATGATTTACTAAATAAATACGAATTATTGCCTACGCATGTTGCCGAAGCAGCAAAACGTGTATTAGCAAGGAAACGCTAATCAATTATAACTTCATTCAATTTTTAACCTACTAGGCAAAATTGGCAGCACTTAGTGCATTGCGATACTTTGAATTAATAGAAAGCACGAAGGGGCTGTCCGAAAAGCTATACTTTTTCGGACAGCCCCTACTTCTATATTGATTATTCACTAAAATCCAATCTTGAGTTTTCTGAAATTTCGATTGACAAATTACTATTACAATTCAATAATAATATTGTACGAAATAATTACACGTTGTACGATATTAGTACAAAATATAATATAAAGGGGTCAGATGTATGCAAGAAATGGAGAAGTATATGCTTTATATTGATGGTCAATGGATGGAGCCTGTTTCTGGGAATTACGAGAATATTATAAGCCCTGCAACGGGTAAAATTATTAGTCAAGTGGCGGTGGGCGATGAGCGAGATGCACAAAAGGCGATAGATGCTAGTGTGCATGCCTTTAAAGATTGGTCAGCGAGAACAGCTGGAGAACGGGCAAATATTTTACGCAAATTTGCTCAATTATTAGAACAAAATCGCCAACAATTAAGCCAAGCGGTCAGTGTTGAATCTGGTAAACCATTAAAAGAGGCTGATATTGAAGTAACGCGCTCCATTGATTATGCCCTTTGGAATGCAGAAGAAGGACGAAGAATTTACGGTGAAACAATTCCGGCCCCTTCAAGAAATAAGCGTATTGAGGTCATTCATCAGCCTGTTGGGCCTATTGCAGCCATTACACCTTGGAACTTCCCATTATCTATGATAGTTCGAAAAATTACACCTGCCCTCGCGGCTGGTTGCACAGTTGTATTAAAGCCTGCTCCAACTACCCCTGGAAGTGCTGTACTAGTATGTCAGCTAGCAGAACAAGCTGGAATTCCAGCGGGCGTAGTCAATTTAGTACTTGGAGACGCGGAGAAAATTGGGAAAGCATTACTAACAGATAAACGCATTCGTAAAATTACATTTACAGGCTCAACTAAAGTAGGAAAGCTACTATTAAAGCAAGCCGCCGACCAAGTAAAACGAGTGTCTATGGAATTAGGTGGGCATGCACCACTTATTATTTTTGAGGATGCTGATTTAGAGCAAGCGGCTACAAACGTAGCTCAAATCAAATTTTATAATTCTGGACAAACTTGCATTTGCCCTAACCGAATCTATGTCCAGCAAACGATTGTCGAGCCATTTATCCAATTATTAAAGAAAAAAGTTGAGGCATTAAAGATAGGAAATGGTTTACAACCAGAAGTGGAGATGGGGCCGCTCGTTAACCATCAAGCTGTAGAAAAAGTACATGCTCAAGTAAATGATGCTATTCATAAAGGGGCTACACTTATTACAGGTGGAACTATTCCTACTATTGAAGGTTGTGAAAACGGCTCATTTTATGCACCGACAATTTTAGCTAATATTAATCATCATATGACCATTGCCCACGAGGAAACATTTGGTCCCGTAGCTGCAATCGCCACATTTGAATCAGAGGAAGAGGTGCTTGCACACGCAAATAATACTGACTACGGCTTAGCTGCTTATGTGTTTACAAAGGATTTAGCTCGCTCCATTCGCGTGTCAGAGGAATTAGAGTATGGGATGGTCGGCATTAATGATACTGCTGTTACTGTTGTAGAAGGACCATTTGGTGGTATTAAGGAAAGTGGTATGGGACGCGAAGGTGGCCCCGGAAGCTTGCATGACTTTTTAAATAAAAAATTAATTACAACAACTATTTAGCTGTAGGGAGGTCGCTATATGAATATCCAACAATTACAATTCGAAAGCTTGCTCGCAACAAAGCTAATTTTTGGAGTTGATTGTGTTCAACAAAAACTTGGCTCTTTATTAACGCAGGAAAGTTTTTCAAAAGTATTTATTGCGACAGATGCAGGTATTTTAAAAGCAGGTATTATCGATAATATACAATGTCATTTAAAGGACGCTTCAATTGACTATACATGCTTTGCAGAGGTAGAACCAAATCCGCATGCCGAAACTGTTATGAAAGGTAAGGCACTTTATGAACGCGAAAATTGCCAAGCAATTATTGCTGTAGGCGGGGGTAGCGCAATTGACTTTGCCAAATGTGTGAGTGCAGTAATTGCCAATCCTGGTCATATTTTAGACTATCGCCGCGGACAAAAAATATTAACAGAACAAGGTCCTAAAATTATCGTTTTACCTACAACGGTAGGTACAGGGGCAGAAGTAACATCGAGTGCCGTAATTACTGACCCTGCTGCTAAACGCAAATATGTCGTTGCTTCACCATTCATTCAACCACAGTATGCAATGATTGACCCAGCCTTGACTTACTCCCTGCCACAGCATATTGTAGCTGCGACTGGGATGGATGCGCTTGTCCATGCTATTGAATCTTATGTTTCTTTAGAGGCAAACCCTCTTTCCGAGGCCTTCTCTTTACAGGCAATTCGCATGTTAATCGAGCATTTACCTGCGAGCTATGCAAACGTCGCAAATGTCGAGGCGCGTGCTCAAATACATCTAGCAAGTACGTTAGCTGGCTTTGCCTTCAATTATGGGAAGCTCGGCATTGTGCACTCCTGTTCGCATCCAATGTCTGCGCATTATAATGTTCCGCATGGTTTAGCAAACGCAATTATATTACCTTACGTCTTAGGCTTCAATAAAATTGCGAACATAAAAAAATTCGCGCATATTGCGAGAATGTTTGATTCATCGTTAATTGTAAAAAGTGATAACTTCGCAGCCGAGCAATTGCAAAATTTAGTTCATAAATTCAATAATGAACTCAATATTCCAGCCAACTTCCGCTATTTGAATATTGCTTTTACTAATGAAATGATTGAGCAGCTAGCACTAGACGCTCTCGATGACCGAGGAACATTCCCCTTTAACCCTCGCAAGGCTAGTAAAGAGGATATTATAGAAATTTATAAAAAGGTGTTGCTTTAATCAGTAGCAAGAATGGAGGGGATTTTTTGAATGCTAAAGACCATATAGCTATTATTGGGGCAGGCACGATGGGGCTAGACATTGCCAAGCTTTTTCTTGAGCAAGAGCATAGCGTCACTTTAATCGATAATTTTCAAGAAAGCTTAAATCGCGCAAAGAAAGCGCTCGATGCATACGAACAAAGCGGATTATTAACATTGCAAGATAGTATTTTTTTCAATCGTATGCCAAACATTGTTATTGAAGCCGTTCCTGAAATAGCTGAGTTAAAAAGCAGCATTTTTGAATTACTTGAACAGCATGTGACAGCTAACACCATTTTAGTTTCAAATACATCGGGTATCCCTATAACAAAATTGGCTGAAGCTTTGCAGCATAAAGAAAGATTTTTAGGAATGCACTTCTTTATGCCTGCAAATGTGATTCCTATTGTAGAAGTAATTAAAAGTTCCTATACATCTAATGAAGCAAGCGAATATGTCTACGAGCTCTTAGCAAGTGTGCAAAAAATGCCTGTGATGGTGGAGAAAGATGTTCCAGGGTTTATTGGCAATCGCATTCAACATGCAATGGCACGTGAGGCAATATCATTATTAGAGCACAATATTGCTTCAGCAGAGGATATTGATAAAGTTGTACAATATGCTCTTGGCATTCGATTAGTGCTTGCTGGCCCATTAAAACAACGTGATTTGAATGGTTTAGATACCCACTTAAATATTGCTACCTATTTATATAAGGATTTAGAAAATGGTGATACTCCCTCACCTCTACTAAAAGAAAAGGTTGAGCAAGGCTTGCTCGGTGTAAAGAGCGGCAAAGGTTTTTATACATGGGATGAAGAAGCTCTACAACAATTAGCTAAACAAAATAGAAAGTTGCAGGCGCTTTTAGCTTTTTTAGAAAGCTAGTGTTTAAAAATGGCGCACATTTTTCTCATTGGTCATTATCCCAGTAAAGGGACGTCTGAAAAGTCATTTTGAGACGAGTAATCGCAGGTTCAAGTATTTTTAGCAAATATTTAATGTAGAAGCAGAGGGCTATCCGAAAAGTGTATACTTTTTCGGACAGTCCCTCCAAAAAAAACCTTTTTAATAGCCTGCAATATGCCCGTCTGTACGCGACTCTGTGCCACCCATTAGTACACCTTCATCATCGCGCCATATAATTTGTCCACGACCAAAACTACCAGACTCGCTAATTGAAATATTATGCCCTTTTCGTCTCAATTCTTCAATTAAATATTGTGGGAAGTGGGGCTCCACTAATATCGTTTTATCCCCTGTCCATTGCCATCTCGGCATATCAAGTGCTGCCTGTGGATTTAAGTTGAAATCTACAGTATGTGATACGACCTGCATATGCCCCTGTGGCTGCATATAGCCGCCCATTACGCCAAACGGACCAACCGCCTTACCATCCTTTGTTAAAAAGCCTGGAATAATTGTATGATATGAGCGTTTACCACCGCGCAATGCATTTGGTGCTTGTGGGTCTAATGAAAAATCATGTCCACGATTTTGCAGTGCTATGCCTGTACCTGGTACAACTACACCAGAGCCAAAGCCCATATAGTTACTTTGGATATAGGATACCATATTGCCATCCTCATCAGCTGTCGCTAAATAAATTGTGCCACCAGATGGTATTTTTGTTGGTTCAGGGCTAGCAGCGCTTTCTGTAATTTCTGCTGCCTTTAATTTTGCATATTCTTCAGATAATAAATAATCTACAGCTACTGGCATATCTGCCTGCTCCGTAATATATGCCTTGCCGTCAGTAAATGCAGCCTTCATCGCCTCAATTTGTGCATGAAGTGTATCTGCATCTTTCCATTTAGGCTGTTCAAGCTGTTGATAAATATTGAGTGCCATCGTTGCAACAATCCCATGACCATTCGGTGGAATTTCCCATACATCATAGCCTCTATAGTTTACAGAAACAGGCTTTACCCACTCTGGCTCATAGCTCGCTAAATCTTCCTTTGTTAAGAAGCCGTTATGCTCCTGCATGAAATCATCTATTTTCTGCGCTAAATCGCCCTCGTAAAAGCTGCGTGCATCCGTTTCACCAATAGAACGTAAAGTATTTGCGTGCCCCTCTGATGACCAAATTTCACCGATTTTCGGCGCACGTCCTTTTGGTGCAAATGTTGTAAACCATGCTTCAAATTCAGCTGCTGTGCAAGATTCTTTAAATTTTGTATAAGCTCTTTCCCAGTAGCTTCCTAAAATTGGCGATAGAGGAAAGCCCTTTTCAGCATATTCGATTGCTGGTGTTAATGCTTCAAGTAGTGATAGCTTACCGAATCTTTTTGATAATGCTGCCCAAGATGCCGGCACACCCGGAACCGTAATAGGTAGTAAGCCATACACAGGCATTTTTTCAAAGCCGCGCTCACGAACTGCCTCTATAGAAATGGATTTTGGTGCTGGTCCTGAACCATTTAAGCCATGTATTTCCCCGTTCATCCAAACAATTGCAAAGGCATCGCCTCCAATGCCATTGGAAGTAGGCTCAACAACCGTTAACACTGCCGCTGTTGCAATCGCCGCATCTACAGCATTGCCGCCTTTTTTCAAAATTTCTAAACCCGCTTGTGCTGCAAGTGGCTGTGATGTTGCCACCATTCCCTTACGCGCAAAATGTGTATAGCGCTGCGAATGGAACGGCTGTTTTAAAAAATCCATATTGCTCACCCCAAATTATTATGTATTTATCAGTAAATTGTATCATAGAATCTATCTTGATTCAGTAATGTTTTCTGCAACGAGTAACCGCAGAAGCGCAGGCTTTTGCCCGAGAAAAGCATCGGGCTGAAAGGGCATGTTAAGTCCTCTCAGCCTCAAGACCTAGTAAAAGATACATTTACAGGTCGTTATCCCAAACTCAAACTTTCTTTAATATAAAGTTATCAACGAAAAACTTGAAATAAAAGAATTATTTCAGTATGATGTTTCAATGTCACTCTAAAAATTTGAAGTACTTCATTCTCACTTGTTAGCGTAAAAGGCGATGAAGGACAAACAAAAAGCCTAGTTAATTTCTAATACTAGAAGAGCTTCTCGACATCAAAAAAATAATCTTTCATATGATGAATCTTTTCTGCGTTTTAAACGTACTAAATATTAAGACTTCTTTCATAAATAATTATACTATTTCTTCATTTTTATCTGTTATTGTAATATTGAGGTGATTTTCATGGGTAAAGTAATTTATATTGTGTTAACAGAAACTGGGTCAATTCTTTCTCGCGCCATACAACTATATACACAAGAAAATTTCAATCATGTCTCTATTGCATTTGACCGCAATTTAACTGAGATGTATAGCTTTGGTAGAAAGTTTGAAAACAATCCTTTTATCGGTGGCTTTGTTCAAGAAAATATTCACTCTAAATTATTACGCTCTGCCAATTGTGCCATTTATGAATGCTATGTAACGGACGAGCAATACGGAATATTGCAGCAAAAAATTCAATACTTTAAACAGCATATGGACAAGTACCGCTATAATTTCATTGGCTTAATCGGTGTAGCTTGTCGCATTAAGCTAGAACGTGAATGGGCCTTCTTTTGCTCGCAATTTATAGCGACTTTATTAAAAGAGGCTGGTTTCCCTTTGGATGGGCTGTGCCCATATTTTATGAAACCGACTGATTTGGGCAAGCTGCCTTATATGCAACTTCGTTATAAAGGGGAGCTAAGCCGCTATGTCTTCATTCCCCGCTCCAAGCCAATGAGCAATGTACCAATTGGGGCCATATCAAAAGTCATTTGAATGAACTGTTGCGGCAACAAATGCTCGAAGTTGTTCAAAATGAGCCGGTATAAACAAATATTTTCGATAAATTTCTATTAACCGCTCAAATAACTCGAATTGTTCTGTTGCCCATAATGACTTTAAAATATTACATACATGCTTTGAGGTCATCAGAGCAATCTCAGCATATGGTCCTCTTCTTATTTGATAGCCCTCCTGCCACTTTGTTAAAGACTGGCGAATATGCTGCGTAGAGCCATCGACAATATGAGCGATGCCTCTTTGCACACCAGCCTCTAATTTATGTAATAAATCCGCATCCTGCACTCCATTTATATATTGATAAATTTCTATACAGGATGCAATTTCATAATCTTTTAATAATGCAATTATTCGTTTAAACTGATTCGTTTTCGCAAGTGCCTCTATAACATAATATAGAATAAACTCCCCACAATTTTTATTATAAGCCTTCACAATTGTTTCTGGCTGTGGCGGAATAATTTTAAGTACCTCATTATATTCAACCATCAATTCAACAATATGATTGTTTAAACGTTCCTCCTCGATTAAAAAAAGCCCCTGTACCAAAATTTGCTCTGTATCCTTGCGTGCTACTGCCTCCTCAAGCAGTATATAAGCAAGCAGTGTTCTTTCCTTTTCTGTTAAAGCCCACTCCCCCTCTTTCCATACCGCTTCAAGCTGGGCTATACGCTTCCTTAACTTACGAAAATGTCTTGAGCCACTTGTAAAATGAATAATGACATCACTTAAATGTAGTGTTTTTAATTCATAGGATGCCCCACTGCGCTGTGTGATGTGGTTGATTAATTGATGGACAATTGTCGCCACGCGATTTTTAGACATTGCTTGGTTGAGTGCTTTTTGCAACTCCAAAATGAGTAAGGCTGGATTTTGTATATTCTCAATGTCGACTTGCATAAATATGCTATACAATTTTTTAGCATATAGTGTGCTCCAAAAAGATTGATTATCTTGCCATATTGGATGAATCAGCCATTTATTCTCAACTTTATGAACTGCTAAAACCTTCATCTCCTGCATAGGAAGCACCATATCAATCCCTGTTAAAAATCGCAGTAGACCTTGCGCCTCAACTGTTTGATGAAGCGCCATATACTGCAATATATGTGCGTCATGATTATCAAGCATTAAATCTTGCAGCACCTTCGTCACACCTTGCTCTACTCCCGAAAAGGCGGCTACATCCTCGATACAGTAGCCTTTTACTAAAGTGAGTGCTTGCTCATCACTGATTAAAATTTGTTCTAGTGGAAGGAGCTCGCCCCAAATAATAGACGTTTCATTCGAAATTCCTGCAATTGCACGCATGAATGGCTCCCCTATTTTTCCCCCTGTCATGCTATACAGCTGCTCGTCTATTTGCAGCATACGTCTCCCCCCTTTTAATAACATTCTATTTCTACTATATCAAACGTGATGACAGGTTGCTGTAGTTTTTTGTCGGCATCTCTGCAAAAGGAAAGAGGTCGTCTAGAAAGTCATTTTGGGACGACCCTTTTGTGACAGGTCATTGCAGAAGCAGTTTTTTTGTGCTGAAAACGAAGCGACAGGTACAAACATTTTTAGCAAATAGTTAATGTAGAAGCAGGGGCTGTCCGAAAAGATATTCACTTTTCGGACAGCCCCCTATCCTTAATCATACTGCTGTTTTACTGGCTTATATATTTTTGCTTGCTTTAGCAATGTTTTCGGTACTTGGAATGTTGCTGTGACCACACCCGGTAGTCGACCAATTTCGACGCCACCTGTTAAGGTAATACGATTTTTCACCTCATCGCTAGATAAATCTAGTAAGGCTGCTGCCCGTTCCACCGCATTATCCGTTGCAATATTTAGATTGACGCCCGTTCCAACAACCGAAATAGGCAATGCCTCCTCTAGCTGCTTTAATCCATATTCCTCTGCTAGCTCTCGTGCTAAGCGCTTTTCCTCTTTCGTGAATGGCTTTGCAGTATATGGTAAATCCTCCTCATTCGCTAAAATAATTGGCCCGTCGATAGCTACCTTTTTTAGCACGCTTACTTGTAATTGTACAATGCCGGCAACATCTGTCGTATGTCCCGCCATTTCACCATCGCCCTGCATTGCATGCATATCACCGATATAAACACCGCCACCCTCCACTTTTACAGGGCAAATAATAGTAGCTCCTTGACGTACGCGGCTAATGTCCATATGGCCATCGGTTTTATGTGAGACTAATTCCTCCTCAGTTAAAATAAACTCATGTGGTGCACCGATTAATGCCGCACCAAAATCACCCGCATTATGTGAATCAGGTAGCGCTTTTGAAGGCACTGTGCCTAACTGCCCTAAAAATGGGCGCATTCTTGCTAACACGCCAACTAAATCAGAAGGCGCTAAACTTACGACAGGATTTTGCTTCGAGTTTTCAGGTATTCGCATATAATGATTAGCATCTAACGCAATTTTTCGCGCACCGTCCTTGCCCACTGTCACACCTAATTGTTCATTATGGTGAAAAGCCATCGTATAGCCATTTGTGATAGCAAATGGCGCAGTTGCTGTATCACAAATTGCACAGCGAATTGCCTGTGGTCCGATTCCTTGAACCTTCGTTTGTGGATGTAGCTTGCCGCAGCCAGGGCATTTTACTTTCACAAATGGGTCACCTATGAAACGGTCTGGCAGTGCTTCATCCGTACCAGATGCAGTCGCAATGGACGTTACTTGAATTGATTTAATTTTAATAACAAGTGCATCTCCAACTTCAGCACCCTCTATGTATACCGGTTTTGTTACTTCATGCCCGCCTCGTATTTCAGGTGTTAGCATTGGTCCCCAGCAGCCAGGTGCTGTGTTGGCAATAATTGTCCCGCCATTTCGGAGCGGACCAAGCATCGGCTTATTTGGATCTAATACACCATTCGTAAACTCATTGACAAAAAGCGTTTCTACTGCTTTAATCGTTTCGTTATTCTCATGTTCGATTGGTTGTTCATTCGTCATTAAAGCCACCATCCTTTTATACTTTATATTACTAGTTTAACTAGTGATATATTGGAGTACAAGCATTTACGTGAATTTAGAAACTTTTGTGTGTTAAGCGACTTTTTATATGTCTATATTGACAAGTTGCAGCAAAAGATAACAAGCTAGTTGAACGGTGCATTAATATTATATTCTCAATACTAATCTAGAGATTATTTTATATTAATAATCCTTATCACAATGAGCTGTTTATTTTGTTTTAAAGGAAAGTAACTGTAAGCGGCCACTTGACAAACAATTATGTCTATGATTAGCTAGATACAATCAAATATTCAAATTACTAGGGGAGCATAATTTTGCTGAGAGAGACAAGTCTTGACCCTTTGAACCTGATCTAGGTCGTACTAGCGTAGGGAAGTAATGGTGAAATATGTGCATATATTTTGTTATATACATTAACCCATTCCTTATACTACAGGAATGGGTTTTTTGTGCCTAGTATACACATGTACTCTCAGGTGCAAATTCCGAGTTTCCATGACAAAAATAAGGGTTATCTAAAAAGAAAGGGGCTGAATCTAGAGAGTTCTGAAGACAAGACACAGATTTGAGGAACACAAATCTCACAGAAGGCTAGGTATGATTAGGTGAGCTTGCCAAACAAAACAAAGCTCTTTCTGTTTAATTGAACCACCGTATACAAATTCATACGTAAGTTTGAGAGGTAAGGAGTTCATCGCTCCCCCTACTCAATTATATTTTAGTAATGACAAAGGAGAGTAAATTCAATGACATTTTCTGATCGTTTATTTAAAAAAGTGCAGCCTGTATGGAATAGTTATTTAGAACATCCTTTTGTAAAGGGGATTGGGGAAGGGACTCTTGATAAGGAAAAATTCATACATTATATGAAGCAGGACTATGTGTATTTAATAGAGTACTCTAGAGTTTTCGCAATTGGGAGTGCCAAAGCCAATGATTTAAAAACAATGACTATTTTTGCAAATTTATTGCATGGAACAATGAATTTTGAAATGGATTTACACCGTGAGTATGCAGCGAAATTTGGGATTTCCAACGAAGAATTAGAAAATACAGAGCCATCTGCTACAATGACAGCGTATACAAGCTATATGCTTAGCCAAGCACAGTTAGGCGGAGTAGAGAATACGATTGCAGCAGTATTAGCATGTGCATGGAGTTACAATTGGATTGGTAAAAAATTAGCTGAATGGCCAAATTCTTTAGAGCATGAACTCTATGGAAACTGGGTTAAAATGTATTCTTCTGACGGGTTTACTAAAATTGCTGAAGATTGCATCGATTTAATCAATGAGATTGCACAAGGAAAGCCAGAAGATGAACTGAATAAACTAGAAGAAATATTTGTGAAAACAAGTTACTTTGAATATATGTTCTGGGATATGGCTGAAAACATTTCAATGTGGCCAGTAAAAGAATTAGCAAAAATTTAATATTGATTTGGTGTAAATAATAATCGAATGGACAGGAAAAGAATAATTAAATAGAATCTGACCACTAGAGAGGGTGTATTACTACTTACAAACTAGTACATCCTAGTAGAAAGAAGCGGTTCATGAAAATAAATTGATAGATTTCAGACCACTTCTTTTCGCAAGTGGTTTCTCTATTACAAAAAAGGCGGGAATGTTGTGACAAATAATATCGAGAGATTGATGCTTCAAGTAGAAAATCGCAAACAAGAATTGATTGATTTGGTTACTACACTTATAAAGTTTGAAACACCCGCACCACCTGCAAGAAATACAAAAAATATTCAACAATTTATCGCAAATTATTTAAAAAATCTTAATTTTGAAATTGATATATGGGATGTGTATCCAGATGACCCCAATGTCGTTGGGGTGAAAAAAGGAACGGAACCTGAATTATATAGCAGTTTAATTATTAATGGGCATGTTGATGTAGCTGAAATACGAGATGACGAACAATGGTTAACGAATCCTTTTGATCCAATAGTAACTGAAGAGGCTATTATAGGTAGGGGCGTAGCTGATATGAAAGGAGGAATTGCAGGGGCCCTATTTGCATTAAAACTTTTACATGAGGCAAAATTTGAGGTGAAGGGCGATCTCATTTTCCAATCTGTCATCGGAGAAGAAGTCGGAGAGGCTGGTACACTTCAATGTTGTGAGCGAGGATATAAAGCCGACTTTGCGCTTGTTGTTGATACGAGTGATTTACATATACAAGGTCAAGGCGGGGTAATCACGGGTTGGATTACGATAAAAAGTGCTAAAACATTTCATGATGCTATGAGACGAAATATGATTCACGCAGGTGGCGGACTATTGCAAGCAAGTGCCATTGAAAAAATGATGAAAATAATAGAAGGATTGCAAGATTTAGAGCGCCATTGGGCGGTTACTAAGCAATATGAAGGATTTCCACCTGGTACAAATACAATCAACCCTGCTGTTATTGAAGGTGGAAGACAGCCCGCTTTTATAGCTGACGAATGTAAACTATGGATTACTGTTCACTACTACCCTAATGAAACTTATGAAGAGGTATCTAGAGAGATTGAGGAACATATACTTTCTGTTGCAAAGTCGGATCCATGGCTAAGGCACTATCCGCCGACATTCGTGTGGGGAGGAAGTTCGATGATTGAAGACAAAGGCGAAATTTTCCCTTCACTAGAAGTTGATCCGAATCATCCAGCTGTTCAATTATTGTCCTCCTCTCACCAAATGAACCATGGAAAAGAAGCTACGATTGATGTATCTCCTTCCGTTACTGATGGTGGATGGTTTGGCGACGCAGGTATCCCAGCTGCCATTTATGGACCAGGCGATTTTCAAAATGCTCATGCAGTAAATGAATCTTGCTCCATCGATCAACTTATTGCTTTTACGAAAACGATGATTCATTTTGTTTACGAATGGACAAACACCAAGAAAAAGTGACAGAAATGGAGGTTTATCTTGGTATCAACATAAGTTAAAGGGGAACGCGGAAATCAATTGAACAAGAAGGATGAAAGACTTTATGAGTATGGATAAAAAGCATGATTATGTACTGCAGTTTAAAGATGTATCATTTTATTATGATCAGCCACACTATATTTTAAATAAGTTAAATTTTCAAGTAAATAAAGGTGAGTTTGTCAGTATTGTTGGGGCAAGTGGAACAGGTAAATCAACTATATTTAGACTACTTGTGGGACTGGAACAACCAACAGAAGGCTCTATTTTTCTAAATGGTTATGAAGAAACGAATCGTCTAGGTAAAGTAGGCTATATGCCACAAAAAGATTTACTTATTCCTTGGCGAAAGATAGCGGAAAATGTTGCTTTACCACTCGAAGGAAAAAATAAGAAATACGATAAACAATTAGTTTTAAATAGATTAAAAGATTTCGGATTAGAGCATGTTTACAATAAATATCCCCATGAACTATCAGGAGGGATGAGACAGCGTGCGTCATTTTTACGTGCTATATTAACTGGTTCAGATTTACTTCTATTGGATGAACCCTTCTCAGCCCTTGATGCGATGACAAAGCTGTATATGCAGGAGTGGCTGTTAGAACAATGGAATCAAACTAAATCATCGATTGTTTTTATTACGCATGATATTTCAGAGGCATTATTTTTATCGGACAAGGTTTTTGTCATTAGTGAAACACCAATTCATACGATTGAAGAAATCAATGTTCCATTAAAAAGACCGAGAAGCAGACAACAATTAGATGAGCCTTCATTGATTAATTTGAAAAATGAACTAATCGATTATTTTAAAATGAAGGTGACCTAATGAAAAGATATATGTATTCTGCCATATTACTTTCCACAACACTTGTAGTTTGGGAGGTCGTTGCAAGACTTGTTCATGTTTCATTTATTCTCCCATCACCCTCCCAGGTTATTATCAAATTGTGGGAGTTGAAAGACGTATTATTGCAATCCCATCTTCCAGCTACATTTGCAGTTATTAGCATAGGCCTGTCTATCTCTCTTGTGTTGGGGGTTGCAATAGCTATAGCCATGCATTATTCAAAGGTTTTAGAGCAATCTCTCTATCCTTTACTGATTACTTCTCAAACGATTCCAATTATCGCGTTAGCACCTATTTTTGTTCTATGGTTTGGTTATACAATTTGGAGCAAGGTTGTTGTGACGATTTTGATAACCTTCTTTCCGATTACGATAGGCATGTTTGATGGTTTACGTTCTACAGAGAAGGACTTAAAAGAATTGCTTCAAACATTTGGGTTAACAAAAAGTCAAATTTTTTTTAAGTTAGAAGTCCCCTCTGCCTTACCATCGTTTTTTTCAGGATTAAAAGTTGCGGTACCGATGAGTGTTATTGGAGCAGCAATTGGTGAGTGGTTAGGAGCACAATCAGGATTAGGGTATTTTAGTAGAAGAATGATGACTCAATTTGATGGAGCAGGTGTTTTTGCACCAATTGTTATTTTATCGTTCATCGGTATTGCATTATTTATTGTTGTTTTAATTATAGAAAAATCTTTTTTGAAATGGAGAAAAAATTAATGATGAAAAAACGGTTAAGTATCGTTATAAGTATGATGCTTGTATTTATCCTCGCAGCTTGTCAGAGTGAAGGTAGCAATGAGAAAGAGCAAAATAAAAATCATAAAATTACAATGATGTTAGACTGGTATCCAAATGCGGTACATAGTTATTTATACGTTGCAAAAGAAAAAGGATATTTTGAAGAAGAAGGGTTAGATGTCGAATTTCAATTTCCGGCAAACCCAACAGACCCACTATCTCTTGCAGCAGCTGGTAAAGTAACGATGGGAATGTATTATCAACCGGATGTCATTCAAGCAGTAGCAAATGAAGGGATACCTGTAAAAGCAGTTGCAGCAGTCGTTCGTTCACCATTAAATCATGTTGTATTTCGTGCAAATCAACCGATTGAAAATCCACTAGAATTAGAAGGAAAAAAAGTTGGTTATCCAGGAATTCCATTGAATGAAACAATTATCAAAACCATTGTAGAAAACAGTGGAGGAAGCTATGAAAACGTAGACATGGTTAACGTTGAATTCGAACTAGGTTCATCATTAATATCCAAAAAGGTTGATGCCGTTGTTGGGGCATACGTAAACCATGAAGTACCGCAATTGAAAAGCGAAGGTCATGATGTTGGATACATGAATCCAGTAGATTATGGAGTGCCAAGCTATTATGAATTAGTCGCCGTTACGAGTGAAAAAACATGGGAAAAAGAACAAAAAGAAATTGAAGCGTTTTGGCGTGCAGCTAGAAAAGGATTCGATTTTATGGAAAAGAACAGTGAAGAAGCATTACAAATTCTCCTCGACCAACAGGATGAAGCGAATTTCCCTTTAAATAAAGAAGTTGAAACGGAAAGCATTAATATTTTATTACCTAAAATGAAGAGTGAATCTGGGTTCGCAACTCAAGAAAAATCGTCTTGGGAAGAAACAGCCAAATGGTTAAAAGACTATGGATTAATTGAAGAAGTGCCAAATATGGATGAGTTAATTGTTAATATTTTACCTTAATTCACCAATTGGCAATCTGCAGTTTTCTTTGGGGGTAAGACAGCCCAATATTTATCTTGATTGGGCAAATTCCTTTTTTGTACCGAAAGCAACGTGACAGGTATAGAATACTTCCATCTCTATAATTGACAAGTTGAATGCTTCTTTTTCGATTTATTCAGTGGATGTACAAACACTGTGAGTTCAATTTTCAAAAAGTAAGCTATAAAGCTCCGTGTTTCTCTTGTTTTCAAATAACCCTCTGCGAATTCTTTGAAAAAGCAGACCCAACAACGTCCAGGGGCTGTCTAAAAAGAGGGTTTTGTCTAGAAATCGCATGTGAATGAGGACTTTTGCTACTTCTCTTTCATTTTGGAGAAGCACCGCTAAACCCTATGTTTCTAGCATTTTCAAAGAAAGCTCTCTATTTTAGAGGAGCAAACATTTTGCCAAAACACCATCATAAGCGTCCAAAATGCCGGCTATGCACGGCTTTTTGGACGCCCCCTTGGCATCCCTCATTTAACTCTTCCAATAATATAGTAATACTAAAAATTCACTTCCCTGTCATTATCACCTATACTAAAAGAAGAAATGGATTGCTGAAAGAGGTGTTTGTATGGAACAACCATGCATTTTAATTATAGATGATGAGGCTGATTTACGAAGTTTACTAACAACTACCCTACAAAAGGAAGGCTTTTCAAATATTATTACTGCAAGCTCTGTCACAGAAGGCTGGAATATGTTTGAGCAGCATTCACCGAGTATTGCATTAGTCGATATTATGCTACCTGATGGAGAAGGCTATGATTTATGTAAAAAAATGCGTGAGGTATCGCATATACCTATTTTATTTTTATCTGCGAAATCAGATGAAATTGATAAACTACTCGGACTTGCAATTGGCGGAGATGATTATATTACAAAGCCATTTAGCCCAAAGGAGGTTGCATATCGCGTCAAGGCACAGTTGCGTCGCGCAGGCTACCAGACACAAGCTGAAGCACCAACAACTAGTGTCGGTCCTTTCACCATTAATACGGATGAAACTGAAGTATACAAGGCTGGAACTGTACTTGATTTAACGGCTAAGGAAGTTGGCTTAATGGCTTGCTTTTTACGCAATCCAAATCGTATTTTGAGTAAGGAAACATTATTTGAGCAAGTATGGGGGGAAGAATTTTTTGGAGCAGACAATACATTAATGGTGCATATTCGTCGCCTGCGAGAAAAAATTGAGGACAACCCATCTAGCCCAATCTATATTACGACTGTTAAAGGTTTAGGCTATCGCTTTAAGGCGAAATAAGGAGAAGCGTTTATGAGATGGAAAATAACAGGTCGCTTTTTAACTGCCATTATATGTACAGTATTTTGCGTTATTTTAATAAACGGTATGATTTCAATTGTGGCATTCTTTATTTACAATAATGCAAGCGAGGAAATCCATCCTTCACCAACAGATTTTACACGTACACTTGCACGTTACATTTCGGAAGTCGATGGCACACCTCAAATTTCAGACGAAGGGGTTGCTGCACTACAACAGCGCAATGCGTGGCTGCAATTTTTAGATAATAATGGTCATGTGATTTCTGAAGTATTAGCACCGCCTACAGCGCCTCAGCATTACACACCTGTTGAGTTAATACATGCTTATAAATATCGCGACGAAAATAATACGTCTATATTTGTCACAGAGCATGATGGCATTATGTATTTAGTTGGTATTGAAGATAGCAGTTTGACGAAAATTGTTTTCACCTCAAATACAAGCTCCATCTCCCAATTTGTAGCACAGGTTGCTCTTATTATTATTATCATCGACCTTGTTATTGCTGCAATTATTGGCTTTATCTTCAGTTCATTTCTGACAAAGCCGATTTATGGCATGATTGAGCGCATTCGAAAGTTGAAAAGCCGCAATTTTTCTGTTGCCAATATGCAAAACCAAGGCATTTATCGTTCGGTTTTTCAAAATTTAGATGATGTCGCCGAGAATCTGAAGCTACAAGAGGAGGAGCGCCATAAACTAGAGCTGATGCGCAATGAATGGATTAGCAATGTTTCGCATGATATGAAAACGCCGCTTGCCTCAATCCAAGGCTACGCCGAACTACTGCAAGACGATATTTCACCAAAGGAAAAAGCAGATTACGCAGAAATTATTGAAAAAAAATCAGTTTATATGCGTGAACTACTAGATGACTTCACATTAACAATGCGGCTTCGCCAGCAGCAAATGCCATTGCAGCTTGTGGAAACAAATATCGTTTCCTTTGTACGCGAGCTTGTTATCGATGTCTTGAATGATCCATCGTTTAGCGAGCATAATATTTCATTTGAAGCACAAACCGAGCGACTTATGAAAAGCATCGATAGCCATTTGATGAAACGTGCATTGTTAAACTTTATTTATAATGCCCTCGTGCATAATGATGCACAAGTAGCGTTAGAAATTTCTGTCGAGGAACCAGCTACCATCATTATTCGCGACCAAGGCAAAGGAATTGCAGAGGCGGATTTACCACAAATATTCGAGCGCTATTATCGTGGTACAAATACGGAAAATATTAAAGGCACTGGGCTAGGTATGGCAATTGCCCGCGACATTATCCAAGTTCATGGTGGAGAGGTCATTGTAACAAGTAAGATTGATGTTGGCACAACTGTGGTTGTGAGGCTGTAGTGAAGGGGGCGAAAAGCAATTTTCTGCCCCATTCTCCGTCTGCTATTTCCCATCTCCAAAACAATTACCTAAATAAATCACACCTCCGCATAATTGCATCCAAATTTTTTCGAGCTTGCTCGAAAATTCCTCTTCAAAATCTGTGACATCCGCAGGTGACTTGTGCTAACACGATGTTGATTACTCAGTCGTTACCACCAGATACGATGACCCTAGACTGAATTCCTCATTATCGGCGAGTGTTTGGACACTCACTGAAATGAGCCTACCTAATCAAGACATTCATCTCACCATCTGTAGAGGTTGAAGACTTCTACTGAAAAATGTCAAAATTTCTCCTTCACTTTCTCAGGTAGCTCATCATACGATATTTCATCATAAGATGTCACCTCTTTACCGCTCTTTACATAAAGCTTTAAATAAGCATCATGCCGTAAATTTTTGTTTGCTGAAAACTCCACCTCAACAACCCCGCCATTTTCCTTATAGGCAGCCTGCTTATACCAATATGTCGCCATCACTTCGCCACTTGCTGTTGTAAACTTCTCAACCTCTCCATCTCCAGTAATTTGCACATATACAGCCTCTTTCCCTAAACGATTAAAATCAACCGTCGCAATTACAACAAGACCTGCAATCACAACGATAATCAACGATGCTAATGCAATAAATACTTTTTTCATTTTATTTGCCTCCACTGTAAATTGTGTGAAAATTGTTTGTGTGCCTGGCACCCAATCACTGCGTAAATCCCCACATAAACACCCATCCATATAATGACTGGCACAATGATATTTGTGCCCATTAATCCTGAAAATGCACTCAAAGCGAAAGCGCTATGCAAAATCCCCATTACTAATGGTGCTGCAAAGATAAAGCCGATTTGCATGCGGATGGTTTTGCTCATCTCTTTATGACCGACACCAATTTTATGCAAGATTTCATATTTACCGCGGTCTTCCTCTGCTTCCGTCATTATTTTAAAGTAAATAATACTGCCTGTTGCAACTAAAAATACAAGACCTAAAAAACTACCAACAAATAATAATGAGCCTAAACTTTCCATTGACGCTTTATAGCTAGCTGGGAAGCTTGATAAATAGCTATCGCCTAATTGTTGCTGTAGGTCATTAGAAGTTGCTACTTGTTTTTTTTCATCGCTCATACCGATTAATTGGTAGGCGCTGTCATTAACTTCTAATGCTTGATAATCCCTTGCAGATACCACAATTACCTGTGCAACTATGTCGGCATTCAAAATACTTTCTGTTCGGAAGCTCTTGACCTTTACCACTACTTTCCCGATAGTTAATTGTTGTCCAGTAAAATTTGTTGAAAAGCGTTCATCATAATATGGGTCTAGCATAATGGCTTCCCCGTTGTGAACAGTTAATTGTTCGCGCTTTTGCAGCTTCGCTAGCTTGTTGTACGTATCATTATCGATAAATGTATAGCGATAGGTAACTCCTGCAATGTCTAGCTCTGACTGCTTGGCATTAATCGTTTCATCGTAAACAACATCCTGTGAAGAAATACGAGCCGCCTCCCCCTCCCACATAAACGTGTTCGGTAAATAATGCTGCGTTTGCTCGCCCGTATTGTAATACAGTCCATATACTGCACCGCCAGCCGTAATCGTCGTAGCACTTAATACTGCGATTGTTGTCAAGGTTTTCGCGTTACCTCGAATACGATACAAAAGCTGCGAAACACTTAATAAATTTAGCCCGCGCCATGCCCAGCGCTCATTATTTTTTAACTTTGTGAGGACGAAGACGAGGACGCTATGAAATAATAAATACGTTCCTGCAACCGTTGCTATAATAATAACAATCGGTGTTGCTATACCGAGCATTGCCCACATTTTCGATGTCATTAAATCCTGCAATGCTAACCAGTAACCGAATATTAGCAAGGTAATTCCCGCAATCGTTGCCAACCATTTTGCCCGCGGTAAGCTTTCACCTTTTTTATCTGCATAAAATAATTCAATTAATTTAAACTGATAAATTACGCGATAGCCTTGTAATGATGTAAATAAGAAAACAATCATAAAAACAACTGTCGTATTAAGCATCGCTTCACTTGATAGTGTGAAGCTCGCTACTGCATCCAGCCCCATCAAACGAACTAATATCGTTAATAAACCTTTGGATAATAGAAAGCCAAGCATAATTCCAATCGCTAGTGATAATATGCCAAGCACGATATTTTCAAAAAATAATAGAAAACCGATTTGCTTTTTGCGCACACCTAGCAGCGAATACAGCCCTATTTCTTTTTTGCGCTTTTTTATAAAAAAGGAATTGGCATAAATAATGAACATCGCTACAAAAATTAATAAAACAACTGAGGACGCACTCATAATACCTTGCACCTTCAAAGACGAATCTGCTAAAGCACTAATATCATCGCTATATTTCAATGTAACAAATGTAAAATAAATGACAATACTGAACAATACAGAGCCAAAATACAATGCATAACTTCTCATATTGCGGCGCATATTTTTCAATGCTAAATCAAATAACGTCATTTACGTCACCGCCAATCACTGTAAGCTCCTGTAAAATTGTTTGGAAAAATTGCTTACGCGTTGCTTGACCACGAAAAATTTCCTTCGATAGCTGACCGTCCTGTATAAAAAGAATGCGCTGACAGAAGCTAGCTGCATAAGCATCATGCGTCACCATTAAAATTGTTGACTGCTGCTTCGCATTCAAATCACTGAGACTTTCCAGTAAATCCGTTGCTGATTTGGAATCTAAGGCCCCTGTTGGCTCATCCGCAAACAATAGCTTTGGCTCTGTTACGAGTGCACGTGCTGAGGCTGTACGCTGCTTTTGTCCACCTGAAATTTGATACGGATACTTAGCAAGCAGTCCCTCGATGCCGAACAATTTCGCAATTTTTTCTACGCGTTCATTTATTTCTGATGCAGGTCTTTTTGCGATTGCTAAAGGTAATACAATATTTTCACGCACTGTTAACGAATCAAGTAAGTTGTAATCCTGAAAAATAAAGCCTAAATGGTCTCGTCTAAAGTCTGCAAGCTGCTCATCCTTCATATTGGCAATATTCGTCTCATCAATGACAATTTTACCCGTCGTCGCGCTATCAATTGTTGCAATAACATTTAGTAAAGTCGATTTCCCTGCACCAGACGGTCCCATCACACCAACAAACTCTCCTTTATGCACTTTGAAGCTTACACCATTTAATGCTTTATATAGATTAGCACCCTTGCCATATGCCTTTGTTATATTTTCAACTTGTAAAACAGGTTTCATCCTTCGCACCTCCATCTTGATACTTCTACTTTAGCAGGCGCTCCTTACGGTAAAATTGTGCGAAGCTTACAGCAACCTTAATTTTGTAACAATGCTACAATAACATTACATTTCATTTAAGGTTTGATGAAAAACCACTATTCTGCATAAAAATGCGCTATGCTATAACTGTTCCAATCACCTGCATTTGTATTTATATTCCGCAAAATAGCATCGCCTCGCTATTTTAAATACAATTGCAGTCAACCATTTGGACATGAGAAAACACCCTCAATTCTCTTTAATTAGTAGGAATCCTGCTAATTAAAAAGACCAGCCTCCCGCGAACTTCAAAGGTTTTTTCGAGTGAATCCGAAAAAATCCAAAGTTTATTACGCTAAGGCAAAATTGAAAAATCAAAAAAGGATTGCCTCCTGCGCAGGGCAATCCTTTTTTCATTAAATTGTGTGAGAATTGTTTGTGTGCCTGGCACCGTATGTTTTAAAGCGTTCCAACATATACTCCATCTCATCATCATCTAAAATAACCGGCTTTCCTATTCCTCTAGCACGAATATATACTTCAGCACAAAGCTCAATCTCCTCGGCAATATTAAATGCTTCTTCAATCGTTTCTCCCGCTGCGAGTAGTCCATGATTTGCTAATAAAACGGCTTTAGAATCTCCCATCGCAGTTAATGCATTGTCAGCAAGCTCCTGTGTACCAAAGCTTGCATATTGGGCACATGACACCTTTTTTCCCGCAACAGCAACTAAATAAGATACGGCTGGTAAATCTTCACGTAAACAAGAGAGTGTTTTAGCAAATACAGAATGCGTATGAACGACTGCCTGCATTTCTGGCTTTTGTTTGTACACAGCTGTGTGCATAGCCCACTCGCTCGAAGGTTTATAATTACCTTCTATTTTATTCCCATCTAGATCAATCAGCACAACATCCTCTGGCTCCATAGAATCATATGGTACGCCACTTGGACTAATCACTACACAGTTTTCAGAAGGAACATAAATACTTATATTGCCACCAGTGCCTTTTGTCAGTCCACTTTTCAAAAGTAATTGACAGTGTTGGACGATTTTTTTTCGTTCATCAAGTAGTCTCAAATGAACAACCCCTTATTCATCATTTTTTACAAGTCGAAAATCGGTATGATTCTTTTTAAATTCATCAATTACTTCTTTTTGCTCTCCTGTAAAACAATCGCAATCACTAACGATAATCGTATTAATTTCATCTGAAGGTATAACTTGAAACAGTTTTTTGACACCAATCTTGCTATGGTCAACGAGGGCAATGATTTGATTTGATTTATGAATCATCGCCTGTTTCGCCTCACCCTCATCAATCGTAGAATCTGTCAAACCCTCCTGCAATGTTAATCCGCGGGCAGACACAAACATTTTATCTATATTAATGGATTCCATATACTTTTTTAGGGATGTACCCATCGTTGAGATTGAATTTGGGCGCACATATCCCCCCAGT
The DNA here is from genome assembly GCF_038593115.1 of Metasolibacillus sp. FSL H7-0170. Lineage (NCBI taxonomy): Bacteria > Bacillati > Bacillota > Bacilli > Caryophanales > Caryophanaceae > Metasolibacillus > Metasolibacillus sp. FSL H7-0170. The sequence goes on from NZ_CP151964.1 coordinate 2,219,341, forward strand.
AAAATCGTTGTTATTTCACTACTAATCAAATCTAATGCTATCGTAATATTATTTGTAACAACTGTGATATTTTTAAAATCCTTAACTAATTTTGCTACCTCAGCAGCAGATGTACTCGCATCAAAGCCAATTACATCGCCGTCTTCAATTAGTTTAACTGCTTCTCGTGCTATAACTTGCTTAGATAAAAGGTTTTCAGATGCACGCAAATTTAAGTTATCCTCTACAAATGATTTTTGAATGGGCTTTGCTCCCCCTAAAACGCGAATTAATAACCCTTCATTCTCCATCTTTTCTAGATCTCTTCTTATTGTCATCTCAGAAACATTAAAGCGGTTGCTCAAATCCGATATTTCAACGTAGTTTTTTTGATTCACTAATTTACTAATCTCATTTCGTCGATGTTGTAATGAATTTACCATGCGTGTCATCCTATTCTTTACTAATATTAGTTAAAAACCGCCCTTAATTTCTCCTCATTTGGGCTATGAATAATTCCTTTCTCTGTAACAATTGCTGTAATTAAATGAGCAGGCGTCACATCAAAAGCAGGGTTATAAACTTTTACTTCTGGTGGTGCAATATATTGCCCTGTCGGCTTTAGCACCTCATCCTTATTTCGCTCTTCGATTGGAATCTCTGCACCAGTTGCACAATTTAAGTCAATCGTAGGTGTAGGTGTAGCGACATAAAATGGTATACCATAATGCTTTGCCAAAATTGCTACCCCCAGTGTACCTATTTTATTAGCTACATCGCCGTTTGCCGCAACACGATCGCAGCCAACAATAACAGCCTGCACTTTATTTTGCGCCATTACTGTTGCAGCCATATTATCCGTAATTAATGTTACATCAACTCCAGCGTGGTAAAGCTCAAAAGAAGTAAGCATAGCTCCTTGAAATCGAGGCCGTGTTTCATCTGCAAAAACTTTTAAGCTCATTCCTTTTTCTTTTGCTAAATAAAACGGTGATGTCGCAGTGCCATATTTTGTTGTTGCTAATGCACCAGCGTTACAATGTGTTAAAACACCTTGACCATCGTCTAATAAAGTTAATAAATGCTCTCCAATATTTCGGTTAATATTAACATCCTCCATATGAACAGCTATCGCTTCCTCAAGCATGCACTCTTTAAACTCGTCCAAATCACTTCCTAAAAACAGCTCTGCTACCTTCCCCATACGCTCAAGCGCCCAAAACAAATTAACAGCAGTCGGTCTAGATGTTGCTAAGTAATCAAGCTGTTCCTTTAACACTATCTTTACTTCCTCCACTGAGCCTTTTAAATGCTGAATAGCAATATAAGCCCCGTAAGCAGCCGTTACACCGATGGCTGGTGCACCGCGTACAATCATGGAATGGATAGCGTTCCAAACATCTTCAGCAGTAGTAATCTCTACATAGCTGACATCGTTAGGCAATGCTGTTTGGTCTAGAAGTATTAATTTATCATCTTTCCATTCTATTGTCTTAAGTTCCATTATATCAACACCTCACCTTTATATTTAAGTAGCAACTGAAGATATTCAGAAATGCTAGAAATTGTATCATTTTTTATACATTCTTTCGCAATGGATAAACCTCTTCGTTCAGCTAAAATACGTGCTTCTTTATCTTCAATTGTTGTAATATCTGCTACTTTTGCTAAGCCAATGATTCGACGATTTATTTCTAGTCCTGCAATGGCAAATGTATCCCGTAAAATAGAGGATAAAAACCCCTCTACAACTTCCTCATAAATGGCGAACTGTTCTATCGACTCTTGTAATATCGCCCTTGCTTTTAACTCGAACTTTTCCATTGTCTCTACTAATACATTCTCTACCCAATTTCCGTAATCTACTTCGTTAAAGGCAAGTGCTCTCAGCCAAGAAAATGTTAAATTTGCTACTAAGTTTCCAACATCGTAGCCAATAGGACCATAGAAGGCAAACTCCGGGTCAATAACTTTTAAAGTCTTTTGATTAATAAATATGGAGCCCGTATGTAAATCACCATGAAGTAAAGCCTGACCCTGTGTTAAAAATTGTTGCTTTAGCTTCGCAACTTTCAGATGCATTTCTTTATCGTTATATACAAAGTCTCGAATGAATTCCTCATTACCCTCTGTTAGCATATTTTGCTTTTTAAAATCAATATATGGCTCTGTATAAACGAGATGCTCCGTAATCTCACAAAGCTCAGGATTAATAAATTGCTTTTGTAGCTGCTTTTTCTTTACAGGATTCATTAAAAAATCCGTTGTACGAATTAAGTTTTCAGCCATAAACGTCGAAATATTTTCCGAGAAATGATTGAATGTATGAAATGCCATCAAATCCTTTCTCATAATTTCAAAATCCTTTAAATCTTCCATTACACAGCAGCTCATCGTTTGGTCGAACAACAAAACTTTAGGCACTAAATCTGGTGTGTATTCAGCTTCTAGCATTAATGCCTCTGTTTCAATACGATTTCGGTCTGTCGAAAGTACAAAGCTTTCAGATATCCTCGCTTGAGGTCCTGCCTGTTTGACAATAACTGAGGCCCCCGCTTCATTCGTTACTCTAAATACATAGTTTAAATTACCGTCTCCAATTTCCCTGCATTGTAGTTCCCCTGAAAAGTCTTTAATCTTTGCTTGAACATATTTTTTTACATCTTCATCGCTCATTAAAAAATACGCTGAATACATCACAGCCACCCCTTATTTTTTTCTACTGTAATATGTGGATGCTAAAGCCAAAGCTAATACAAGCCCTTTTATAATATTTAATGAATAATATGGCACCGACAACATCACTAACCCATTTTCCAAAATACCAACAAGCGCAGCGCCAAATAAGGTACCGATAGCATTCGGCTTGCCATGTCCTGCAAAGGATTGACCAATAAAAGCGGCTGCAACTGCTGGCATTAAATAACCTGCTCCCGCGTTAATTTGAGAGGAGCCTATTTGTGATGCTAATAATAGACCACCTATACCCGCTAATAGTGCTGAAAAAATATAAGCCATCATCTTATAACGATTGACAGGAATGCCCGACAATTTTGCTGCCTCTTCATTTCCACCGACAGCATATAAAAAGCGTCCATGCTTCGTATATGTTAAAAACAAATGCACAACAATCACAACACATAGCATAATGAGGATAATCCATGGCGTTTTACTCAATGTTAGGAAAAAGGAAGAAATACTCCCCTCCGTTGGTGTACCGTCTAATCGAGGCATCCCTACAGAAATTGAACCGCCGCCAGTATAAGTCATTGCAACCCCTTCAACAATAAACATCGTTGCTAACGTCGCGAATAAATCAGGAATCTTTATTTTCACAATTAAAAAAGCATTGAATAATGCAACACATAAAACAGCTAACAATGCCACTAAAATAGAAACGCCTGTTGGCATACTAAACCATACAAACATCGAAACGACTACTGAGCTCGCTAATGTCGCAGTAGAGCCGATAGATAAGTCGAAACCATTAACAGAAAGCGATATCGTTAATCCGATTGCAATAATCGTAACGATTGAAATACTTCTTAATATGTTCAGGATATTAGCCGTCTGCATAAACGTTGGAATCGATATAGTAAAAATGATGATTAATAATATAACCGCAATTACAATTGCCCAATCTTTCATAAATTTTATAGATTGGAGATTTTTAAGCCCCTGCATAACTATCACCCCCGGTTGCATAGTACATTATTTCATCCTCGGATGTTTCACTCGTAATAAGCTCCTTAACTATCTTGCCATCATACATAACGTAAATACGGTCTGTGATTAATAACGCCTCATTTAGTTCACTTGTGGCGTAAATTATCCCTTTCCCTGCAATCGCTAGCTCATCAATTAGATTAAAAATGTCGCCTTTTGCACCGACATCTACACCTTTCGTAGGCTCATCAAACATTAATACCTCTGCATCTGTCATAAGCCATTTGCCAATCGCAATTTTCTGCTGATTTCCCCCAGATAAATTAGCTACTTTTTGATATTCATTCGGTGTTTTAGCACCAATTTTTTTAATCATTTCTCTAGCGGCACTTAGTTCTTTTTGGCGGTTTATAAATTTGGCAAAGCCTGCGAAAAATTCTAAGTTCGCCATTGATAAATTTTTATAAATTGGCTCTTCTACAAAAATCCCTTCTTTTCTTCTTTCTTCAGGAATTAGACCAAATTTATTTTTTACGGCATGATAAGGTGATATATTCTTGACCAGTTTCCCAGCCAACTCAATCGTTCCATACTTTAAATGTGACATACCAAATATTGCCTTACAAAGCTCCGTTTTCCCTGCACCAACAAGCCCTGCTATCCCAACTATTTCATGTTTATCAACAGTAAATGTGACATCATTAACTAGACCTGAATCGTCTACTAAGTTCGTTATCTTTAAAATTGCATCCCCTTTATTTTTCAATTGCTTATGATGTACTAAATCGAAGGACTTTCCTAGCATATATTCAATAACCTTCGCAGGACTGATTTCAGCAATTTGGCTTTCGTTAACAATTTCTCCATCCTTCATAATTGTGATTTTTTCACAAATACTAAAAAGCTCAGGAATTCGATGTGAAATAAACACAATGCCTAAATGATGATTTTTCACTAAATCACGTACAATGGAAAATAATTTATCTGTCTCTGCCTGACTTAATGGGGCAGTTGGCTCATCTAATATTAAAAACTTTCTTTCATGGATAAGCGCTCTTGCAATAAGTATCATTTGCTTCTCAGCTAATGAAATATCCTGTACCTTTTTATCAATATCCATGCTGATGCCCATACGCTTTAATACGTCTTTCGCTTGCGATTTGATTGCTTGCCATTTTATTAGCGATTTTTTACTAAAGACGAGATTATCGAGCATAATATTTTCTGCCACTGTTAAATACGGGATTAACGCCGTGTCTACTTCTTGATAAACAATATCTATGCCTAGCTCCTTTGATTTTTTTGTATCTTCAATTGACACATTGTGATTATTAATAAAAATTTCGCCAGTATAATGTGGATATGCACCAGATAATATTTTCATTAGCGTTGATTTGCCTGCACCATTAGCTCCTATGACTGCATGGATTGTACCCGATTCTAGCTTGAAATTAACGTTGTTTAGCGCCTTAACTCCAGGAAATTCGATTGAAATTCCTTTCATTTCTATAATAGTCGTACTTTCCATTTGTACCCTCCTTTCTCTTTTAAAGAAAGAACGCCTTATTAGTGTAAAGGCGTTTTAATTTATAATTTTCACGCTAAAAAATGTGCCGCGAGCTACTAATTAGCTATTAATTAAGCTATTTAGAGTAGTGTTCACGCAATTTCTCCATCCAATCTTCCTCAAAATCAGACGATTCGCCCCAACCATTAATAATGTCCGCTAAATTGAACATCGTAGTGTCATCCTTTAACTCACTTTGTTTAATTAAATTTGCGGATAAATTATATTCCTCCGGTGTATCTTCGCCAGCTAGCTTTTTCGCCATAATTCTCATATTCATTTTACCGATTAGTGCAGGGTCTACTGCTGCTGTAGAAATCCATTGACTACCATCTTCCTTCATCAAATTAATATCCTGGTTCGATACATCAATGGAAATTAATTTGATGTCGCTACGTTTATTATCAACTAATGATTTGTATGCTCCTTTTGCTAATTCGTCCCATGACCCCCAGACGGCATCCACTGTTCCCGGTGGATATTTTGCTAAAATGGCATTCACTTTAGCGGCAATATCTCCTTGTACATCTTGGAAATTTGTTGGTCCAATTGTTTCGAGCGTTACAATTTCATTTTTATCTTCAAATTCTTTATAAACTTCTTGACGACGATCTAAAGGTGATAGACCGCCAAACCATAGTTTAATTACTTTTACAGGCTCTTCTTTTAATTCAGCAATTTCTTGTAATGACAATCGAGCTAATTCATAATCATCTTGAAAAGTTGCTGTTACTCCTTCATGACCTTTGCTATCTTTTAACGCAACCGTATCAAATAGTGTTACTTTTATCCCTTTCTCCACGGCTGGTTTTATCATGTCGTAAGAATAGTCCTCTTTACCATGCGAAATAATAATTCCGTCATAGTCCTGCATTGTAATTTGCGACACTAACTCTTGGAATTTCGCATCATTATTTTCAACAATATGCGTATCTACTTTAAAACCTAAAGCTTCGCCCTCTTTACGAGCACCATCTAAAAACTGCTTCGTATGATCATCAGACGCTAAGTTTCTTAATACCGCAATTTTCACACCCTGCACCCCTTCAGGCACACCCTCAATCACTGCATCTCCTTTGGATGATTTACCATCATCGCTACCACATGCAACTAACAATATTCCCGTTAATAACATCATCATAAAAAATGTAAACCTTTTCATTAAAATCCCCCTTAGTCTTATAAAATCCCTTTTGTAAGCTTTAAAGCTTATAGCAATAATATTATCTGAATATTCAAAAGTCAATCATAAAATGTTATTTTTTTTCTTAATAACGTTAATTTTTTTCATATAAATTATTTTTCATGTTAATTTACACAATTTCATGCCTATTTTTGTTTACTAATTAACAATTTCAATTTCGGACAATATATTAGCAAAATAAAAAAGCCATCCAGAAAATACAATATTTTCTGAACAGCTTTACTTATAATAATATCTATACATGCTCCTGCAATCCCCCATCGCAAGAGAAGGACGTGACCCAAAGTCACTTTTCAGACGCCCCTCCATTAAATTGTGTGAGAATTGTTTGAGTGCCTGGCACCCTCTTTGCAATTTGAAGCAACGGGTCCCATACACCATTAAATGGTGGGGAGTAGGAAAAATCTATATCCAATAAATCTGGCAAAGTCATACCTGCCGCTAATGCTGTTGCAAAAACATCGATGCGCTTATCTACGCCTGCACCGACTGCCTGCAAGCCTAATAACTTTTGCGTATTTTTTTGCACAACCATGCGTAAATGAATAGGCTGCACATTAGGGTAATAACCAGCGATATGGTTTGCTGTATGGGTATACACATCATATGCTATATCAAGCTTGTCTGCATCGTTTGATGTAATGCCAGTCATGCCGATTGCTAAATCAAAGAACTTTAAAATGGCCGTACCTGCCACACCCCTGAAGCGGCTTACCTTACCAGCCATATTAAGCCCCGCAATGCGCCCTTGCTTATTTGCTGTTGTGCCTAGCGCCACATAATCATAATCACCTTTGATATAATTGAAATGTGCCACACAATCGCCCGCAGCATAAACATTTGGTAATGATGTTTGCATATATTCATTTACGATAATGGCCCCGTTATCCCAACGCTCAAGCTTAGCAGCAAGTTCTGTATTTGGCTTGACACCTGTTGCGACAATGACAAGGTCTGTCGGATAGCTTCCCTGCTCTGTCACGACAGCTTCAACTGCCTCAGTCCCTGTAAAGCCAGTTACTTGCTCGTTCAATAGTACTTCTACATTATACTTTTGTGCCTCAGCAAGCACATGCTCAGCCAACTGCTCATCAATCAATGACATAAGCTGCTTCCCTCGATGAATTAAGCGCACTTGTAAATTGCGTGACCTCAATGCTTCTACTACTTCAAGCGCAATGTAGCCCGCCCCTAGCACAGTAACATGACGGGTGTGCTGTAAGCTTTCCAATAATTCATTCATTTGAGGAATTGTTTTCACTGTATGAATATTGGCTAAATGTGTCCCTTCCCAATTAGGCATCGTTGGGCTAGCACCCGTAGCAATTAACAATTTATCATACGGTACAGCAAAAGCTTCATCCCGGTACAGCCCCTTCACAATCTGAGCCTCAAAATCAATTTCCTGCACCTCATGCTGAATACGCGCATCAATACCACGCTTTCGGAACTCCAATGCCGAGCGTGCAATTAAATTATTTGGTGAAGAAATGCGCCCGTCAATTACATACGGTAGCCCACATTGTCCGTATGAATAAATTTCTCCACGCTCAAGTGTTGTAATTTCTGCATCATCGACATTGCGCAAAATTTCCATCGCCGCACTCATTCCCGCAGCATCCCCACCAACAATAACATACTTCATCGCAATCACTCCCTTTACCCCATCATACATGAATTGCAACTAAATTGTGTCTAAATTGTTTGAGTGCCTGGCACCCGTACTTTTTCCGGTCATCCAGCGCCATAATTTCTCCATTGGTCCCATCTTGAAAAACTTGAAATAAACTACGCTAAATACAATTTGGATAGCAAAGACCATTGGTGCAATGATCATAATATCCTTCGAATTTACAACTTCCAGACCCATAACCGAGATAATGGCTAAAGCAATAAAGCTTTGTGCGATATAATTCGTTAAAGCCATTCGCCCAACTTTCGCGATAGGCTGACATAGCCTTACAGCAGTTGGATTCGAGAAAATCCAAAATAATAAAATTAAATAGCAATACGTAATCGGCACTGTTCCTAGTGCCATAATCTGCATTAGATTTCCGTTATTCCCTTCAGATGCAAACCAAATCCATAGCATGCTACCCACCGCAAACGGCAACAGCCCAATAAATAAAAGCTTTAACTGCTTCACTTCTTTTACATTTTGAATCCAGCCTGCCTTTGATACGTAGAAACCAGATAAAAACATTATGAATACAATCATTGAATCATTACTGAAAATGCTTGTCACGGCTGAATCTGTAATAGGTACAAAAAGCGGTAGTGCTGTTGCAACAATTTGAAGTGTGATTAAACCTATTAACCAACTGCGAATCGTGTTTAAGCTCGCTTTATAAAATGGCAGTAATAAAAGGCCTATCACCGCATAAAAAACTAAAATTGAGCCCCAGAAAATAAATATATGCACGATTCCGATTAATAACAATGCAAGTAAACGTCTTACAAAGCGCCATCTCGGTTTATCCCCACGTCCCTCGGCACGCGATGCAAAAATATAAAACCCTACCCCAAATAAAAACGAGAATATCGAGTAAAATTTCTTTTCTATAAAAATATTGATTAATGAATCAATCGTTTTATTAATGCCTGTAAAATCAGGTATTGGACCACCCTCAACTAGTACTTGATAGCCTGCGATATTAATAAATAAAATGCCAAACAATGCAAAGCCTCGAATAATATCAAGGGCTTGAATTCTTTCTTTCGGTGTTACTGACGATTGCATTTATGAACAGCTCCTTCTTTTGAAATATCCGTCCTAAATGTAACGTGTGTACCTTACGTTTATTTAATGGCAAGCTTACAAAAACCTTAAGTAAAGTAGATATGTATTGATAATAGCCTGATTAAGGATTTTTAAAACGTGTCCAAAACGCGTACAAGCAATGGAAGCTTAAAATTGATTTTTACAACAACAAGCGTTACCAGCAAGGCTTAAGCCTCTTACAATTTAGAGCCTAATCCGTTTTATTATTTACAGTATCTACTTCAGTCAAAAGACAGTTTTGTTTTGATAGCGCACCGAAAGGGAAAATTCTCTTTTCTCATTTCCAGAGTATATTGATGAATAAAAATTTTGCTAAAACATCAACGAAGGCGTCCAAAAAGCCAGCAATCGCATGGCTCTTTGGACGCCCTCTTTTATTTTCCCCTCACTCTGTCACAAGCTGCTCCTTGCAAAACGCTAAAATCATCGCTTCCTCATCATCCTCTAACGCGAAATCTAAATATTCGTTTTCCGCCTTGTCGATAATGAAGTAATTTAAAATACGCACTTCCTCTTCATGATGGCCAATTAATACACGCACTTCAATGCCTGCTTCAGAATAGAGCTCGTCTTCTTCATCGATTTCTACATCTAATAAAAATTCATAGCGCTTGCCTTCAATAATATTTGTTGGGTCTTTAATTTCTTCAATCGAAAATTGTGTAATATTCAATTTGCTCGCTCCCTTTGCGAAATATATGTCGTCTTATTAATGATAGCGTAAATTTACTATGCGTCAACTAGATGACAGCGCGTAAGTCATATGACAAAATAGAAGGCAAAGGAGATGAAAAAATGAAGGATTTACTATACTATGTCGATTCGACAATACAGCAGTTTTCAGCAAAAATTTTACATATTGGCAATGATGGACGAGACTATGTCGTACTTTCAAATACAGCCTTTTACCCAACAGGTGGTGGGCAACCACACGATACAGGCTGGCTGAATGATGTAGAGGTGATAGATGTCGAAAAAATAGAGGGAGAAATTCGTCACTATGTGAATGGACAGCTAGCTTTAGGTGAGGTAACAGGCAAGCTTAATTGGCAGCGCCGCTTTGACCATATGCAACAGCATACAGGCCAGCATATTTTAACAGCCGCCTTTGTCGAATTATTCAACTATGCGACAACAAGCTTCCATTTAGGAACAGGCTTCGTTTCCATAGATATCGATACGGAAGAAATATCTGAGGAACAGCTCCAACAAGCTGAGGCACGTGCGAATGAAATTATTTTAGAAAATCGTCCAATTGAAACAAAATGGGTAACGAAGGATGAGCTAACTGAGTATAACTTACGAAAAGATGTAGCAGTTGATGAGGACATTCGCCTCGTTATTATCCCAAACTACGATTATAACGGCTGTGGTGGTACACATCCTACATCTACTGGGCAAGTTAGCCAATTAAAGATTATGGCCACAGAAAAAATGAAAAAGCAAATTCGCGTTCATTTTGTTTGTGGAGAACGTGTGTTACAAGAGCTAGCAATGCGGAAGGCTGTTCTGACAGATGTAGCTAGACAGCTAAGTGTACCCGAGGAGCAAGCAGCAACAGCATTGAAAAAAGTAATGGATAGCGCGAAAGCTACGGATAAAAGCTTAGCTGAGGCACAAGAAGCCTTATTACAATATGAAGCTAAGGAGCTATTAGCGGGAGCACAGCAGCATATCGTAGCAATGCATTTTGAAAATCGCTCTATCCAAGCATTGCAAAAGCTAGCACGCTTTATTACACAACTTGATGTGGAAGCCATTGCTCTACTCGCCGCAAACAATGAAGACAAGCTACAATTCGTAGCGGCACGCGGGCAAAATGTCACGCTCAGCATGAAAAATGTGGCGGCAACTGCTTTAGCCATTATTAATGGCAAAGGCGGCGGTAGCGATGCGCTGGCACAAGGTGGAGGAGAACAAACAATTTCTGCCTCTGAGCTATTAAAACAAATGGAAAATGCATTAAAATAATGACCTATTTCCAACTATTCGGTATTTCTATTCCAGCGCTATGGATAGCCTTTTTAGCAGCAGCTTTTTTACTTTCCCTAAAGCTAGATGGTTGGTTCAGCAATGCGATTGTTATTTACGTGATTATTTGGAAATTAAGCTATATTCTATTCTACTGGGAAAGCATACTCGGATTGCTTTATTTTAACGGTGGAATTAAAGGGCACTGGCTCGGGCTATTTGTTGCAACAATCTACATTATTTTATTAGCGCCTAAAAAATACCCTTCCATCAAAAGACAAGCCTTCAGTGCTGCACTGCTCTATATTTACGCTTTCGAAGCAATTTTTAATTTATTACAGAGCAACTTTTTATTTGCGCTAATCCAAGCTGGAATCGGTGCTTTAATTTTATCATTAAGTAACAAGCTGAATAAGCAATGGATTTTACTATTTTTCATGATTGAACTACTAACTTTATCGCTACAGCATACGCTAACATTAACGAAAATTTTAACATTTAGCGTGCTCATTTTTATCTCAATTCTTTTTACAATAAAGGAGAGAACAAATGGTTAAAAAAATTATATCAATCGCCATTATTGCCATCGCTATTATCATTGTCGTGTTCAATGTGGCGAACACCATGGGCAAAAAGGACAAACGTGAAAACGCTGAGCAAGCTGCTGATTTCTCGTTAGAAACAATCGATGGCTCAACTATTTCATTATCGGATTATAAAGGACAAAAGGTTATTTTAAATTTCTGGGCGACATGGTGTCCTCCATGTAAAGCAGAGATGCCACATTTGCAAAATTTCCATGAAAATAATGAGGATGGCGATGTTACGGTACTGGCTGTCAATTTAACAGCATCTGATTCCGTCAGTAACGCCGAAAGCTTTGTAGATGGCTACGGGTTGACATTCCCTGTTTTACTTGATATTGATGGTGAGGTAGGTCAGCTTTATGAGGTAATCACAATCCCGACAACCTTTTTCATTGATGAAGATGGCAATATTATTGAAAAGTTTATTGGCGCTTTAGACGAGGAATCAATGGAAAATATTATTGATTCTTATTAGAATAATACAAGGAAGTGTCTGGAAGGTAGCCTTATACGCAACATTTCAGACAACTTTTTTATTTAAAGTGCTGTTATATATTTTTTAAATGAACAAACTAAATTATATTTACCCACTATTTCAAAATTAAATTTTGCGGTATTCACTTCTCCCCTATTACAGAAATTTTTTTAAAACTCCCCCATTGACATACCCTACACAGGTATGGTAAATTGAATTTAAAGATTGGAGGCGAGCGTAATGGAGCAGACTACTCATAATATGAATGAAAATACTGCTTGTCGACAAAGTCACCATCCTGAGTCTGTGAAAAAGGACTTGACGACACGTTTAAATCGTATTGAAGGTCAAATTCGCGGCATCAAAGGGATGATTGAAAAGGATGTATATTGTGATGATGTCATTACACAGCTATCAGCAACACAATCTGCACTCAACAGCGTCGCAAAAATTTTACTTGAAGGTCATTTAAAAGGCTGTGTTGTTGATCGCCTATCACAAGGTGATGATGCAATCATTGATGAATTAGTTGTAACAATCCATAAATTAATGAAAAAATAAGGAGTGAATTTATTATGCAAAATGTAACGTTAAATGTTAAAGGAATGTCATGTGGTCATTGCGTTAAAGCGGTTGAAGGAAGCGTTGGAGAACTTGCAGGTGTTGAGCAAGTAACTGTGAATTTAGAGGCAGCAACAGTTGCTGTATCTTTTAATGAATCGCAGGTTTCAGTTGAAAAAATCAAGGAAACAATTGACGATCAAGGCTACGACGTCGAATAACATTATGCAGAGTGCTTATAAAAGCACTCTCTTCTTTACAGAAATATATACCCCTATACAGTATGTGAGGTGAGCAGAATGGCAACTACAAAAGAAACAACATTACAAATTACAGGGATGACCTGTGCAGCCTGTGCGACACGCATCGAAAAAGGCTTAAACAAGATGGACGGTGTAGAACAAGCAACTGTCAATCTAGCACTTGAAAAATCGGCAATCAAATATGATGCGGATAAAATTAACACAACCGACTTAGAGAAGAAAATTGAATCACTTGGCTATGGTACAGTGAAAGAGAAGGCTGAATTAGACATTACGGGTATGACTTGTGCAGCCTGTGCAACACGTATCGAAAAGGGCTTAAATAAATTATCAGGTGTCTCAGTCGCCAACGTCAATTTAGCGTTGGAAAAGGCAACAATTGAGTTTAATCCGTCTGAAATTGCGGTAGCTGACATAATCGAACGTGTCGAAAAGCTCGGATACGGTGCAGTACAGCCTGTTGCGAAAGCAGGAATAGACCATCGACAGCAAGCGATAAAAAAACAAATACGTAAATTTATTGCAGCAGTGATTTTTGCACTACCATTACTTTGGACGATGGTTGGGCACTTCTCATTTACCTCTTTCTTATATGTACCTGACCTTTTAATGAATCCATGGGTACAGATGGCGCTAGCTACACCTGTACAATTTATTATTGGCGGACAATTTTATGTGAGTGCTTATAAAGCGCTACGCAATGGCAGTGCCAATATGGATGTGCTTGTAGCGATGGGGACATCTGCTGCTTATTTTTACAGTGTTTATCAAGCGATTTTATACGGCAATTCTCATCATGCACATCTTTACTTTGAGACAAGTGCCGTCCTCATTACCTTAATTTTGCTTGGCAAATTATTTGAGGCTAAAGCAAAGGGTCGTTCATCTGAGGCGATTAAAAAGTTAATGGGACTTCAGGCAAAAACAGCACTTGTCGTACGCGATGGTGTTGAAATGGAAATTCCATTAGAAGAAGTATTATTCGGTGATATTATTTTAGTAAAACCCGGTGAAAAAATTCCTGTCGATGGCGAGGTTATTGAGGGTAGCACAGCGGTAGATGAATCGATGCTGACAGGTGAAAGCTTGCCTGTTGATAAAAAAGTTGGCGATTTATTATTCGGTGCGACAGTTAATAACAATGGCTTTATTCGCATGAAGGCAACAAAGGTTGGACGTGACACAGCACTCGCTCAAATTATTAAAGTTGTCGAGGATGCACAAGGCTCTAAAGCGCCCATTCAGCGACTTGCTGATAAAATTTCAGGTATTTTTGTACCGATTGTTGTCGCAATTGCTGTGCTAGCATTTATCGCTTGGATTGTTTGGGTGAAGCCTGGTGAATTCACACCTGCACTTGAAGTTTTCATTACTATTCTTGTTATCGCATGCCCTTGTGCACTTGGCCTTGCAACACCTACGTCCATTATGGCAGGCTCTGGACGCGCTGCTGAATTCGGCATTTTATTTAAAGGTGGCGAGCATTTAGAACAAACGGGACATATCGACACAGTCGTCGTCGATAAAACAGGAACTGTGACATATGGTAAACCGGTATTGACAGACATCTTACTAACTGATGATGCAGAAGAAACAGCTGTATTATCCCTAGTTGGTGCAGCCGAAAAGCAGTCGGAGCATCCATTAGCACAAGCGATTGTTCAAGGTATCGAGGAGCGCAATATCACATTAGGCGATGTGCAATATTTTGAGGCAATTCCCGGCTACGGTGTGCAGGCGACTGTTTCAGGGCAAGCGGTGATTGTTGGTACACGTAAATTAATGGCACAATACGATATTCATATCGAAGAAGTTTTACCATCAATGGAAGCTTTAGAGGAAAACGGCAAAACAGCTATGCTTGTTGCTATTAATGGGCAATATGCTGGGATGGTAGCAGTTGCGGATACTGTGAAGGAAACTTCGAAGGCTGCCGTAGAGCGTCTCCATGCAATGGGGATTAAAGTAATTATGATGACAGGCGACAATGAACGCACAGCACATGCAATTGGTGCTGAAGTAGGTGTCGACCAAATTATTGCGGAGGTACTTCCTGAAGGCAAAGCTGAAGAAGTGAAGAAGCTTCAGGCAACCGGCAAAAAGGTGGCTATGGTCGGTGACGGAATTAATGATGCACCTGCTCTCGTTACTGCGGATATCGGGATGGCGATAGGTACAGGAACCGACATTGCAATGGAGGCGGCAGATATTACATTAATTCGCGGAGATTTAAACGGCATTGCTGACGCTATTTTAATGAGCCGCAAAACGATGCGCAATATTAAACAAAACCTATTTTGGGCTTTTGCCTACAACACATTAGGCATTCCAATCGCAGCAATTGGCTTGCTGGCACCTTGGGTTGCAGGCGCTGCGATGGCGTTTAGCTCTGTGTCAGTTGTTCTTAACGCCTTACGATTACAACGTGTAAAGCTTCATTAAAATCCTTCAATTATTTGAGTGAGCTTTGCTTTATTTGCGACCTCCCTAAATGATTTCGTAAAAATAAAAACCAATAGTGCGTCCCCAAAGCAGTGCATTGCCTGCTTTAGGGACGCTTTTAGTGATATTCCTTCAAAGATATCACTAAATAAATAGAGAGAACTTCCTTTAAAAATATAATAAACATTAGGTTTATCCGCTTACTTTTGCATTTAAAATAAGCGTAAAGCTAATTTTTCACTGCACTGAGGAGAGTGAAACAGCACATCGGCTTAATTTTTTAAGAGATTCCCCATATTTTTTAATATTATACTGCCGCTTCTTGCTCTTGCTGCTTTCTACGTTGCTCAGCAGCAGCCATTTCTTCCGGTGTTAACTTCACAATAGCAAAGCCTACATATGCATAAATAATAGAAATAATTGGTACTACAAAGTTTAAAATCGCATACGGTGCATATTCCATCGCCCCTACACCTAAAGTGGCTAAAATAAATACACCGCAAGTATTCCAAGGGACAAAAACAGATGTTAATGTTCCACCATCCTCTAAAGCTCGTGACAAGTTTTTAGAATGCAAGCCGCGCTTCTCGTAAACTTCTGCAAACATACGGGAAGGTACGACAATTGAAATATATTGCTCCGAGCATGTTGCGTTTGTCGTAAAACAAGCAGCAATCGTTGAAGCAACAAGACTTCCAGTTGACTTTGCAAACTTAACAATCACATTCATTAAAGCTCGTAGCATGCCAGAGTACTCTAAAATACCTCCGAATGTCATCGCCACAATTGTCATTGAAACCGTTCCCATCATTGAATCTAAGCCACCACGATTAAAAAGCTCATCCACCATTTCATTGCCAGTCGCAATAGCAAAGCCTTCCTGCAATGCCGTAACTGCCTCAGTTGCTGTTCCACCTTGCACAAAGATTTGCAATAGGAACCCTGATACAATACCCGCTACCAATGCTGGTATTGCTGGAACTTTTAGACCAACAAGTACGATAACACCCACTGGGACAAGAAGTAACCATGGAGAAATCACAAAACTCTGCTCCATTACTTTAAGCGTTGTCAAAATTTCGTCTGACTTCATTGAAATATCTGCAAAGCGACGTCCCATAATACCAAATACGGCAAATGCAATAATTAGAGCTGGTATCGTTGTATAAAGCATATGTTTAATATGATCAAATAAATCTGTACCAGTTAAACCTGCTGCTAAATTTGTTGTATCTGACAATGGCGACATTTTGTCACCAAAATAAGCCCCAGAAATAACAGCTCCCGCAATCATTGCTGCTGGAATACCCATACTTAGGCCAATTCCCATGCCAGCAACTCCAATTGTCGCCATCGTTGACCAAGAGCTCCCAATCGCTAATGAAACAATTGCGCATAATAGCAAAATTGTTACTAAAAACCACGCTGGAGAAATAAGCTTTAAACCATAATAAATCATTGTTGCAACTACACCGCTACCAATCCATGCGCCAATAACTAATCCTACTAATATAATAATAACGATAGCTGGTAAAGCTAGTCGTATCCCCTTATACATCATTTCCTCAATCTCGCCCCATTTGAAACCATGCAATTTAGCAACAATTGCTGCTACTGCTGTCCCAATAATTAATGGCACATGAGGACTTTGCTCAAGCTTTACTACGGTAATAATCATTGCTGTAATCATAATCGCAAAAGTAAGCAATGCCCATTTTGCACTTATTTCCTTCTTCATTAAACTAACCCCTTTACAATTATGCTATTTCTCAGTTGTCTGATGTACTTACCTTCAAACTTCTTTTCATCTCCTACTTGAAGTTTATAAGCTTATCAATTACGCCTCGGCGTAACTGCGTTCAGATTCTTCAAGCTGTTTGGTGGAAGTTAACCTCAAACCGTCACATCCTGTGACAACGGTTAACTGACCTGCATCGCGCAGGTGTCCCTTCAAAATCTGTGACATCCGCTGGAACCGAGACCAACACAGTATTAGTCACTCTGACTAATACTTATATTCATCTCACCGCGGTGGGAAACTTCTACTGAAAGAAGTTAAATAAGAGATAAAAAGAAGTTTGTTCTCACATTTTCTCAGCTTAATGTTTTAAAAAACAAAAATCAACGCAAAATTTTCTTACCACTCTAAGAAATTCATCTTATTCGAGCAGAAAAAAAGCGCTTTCAAGCAGTTTTTAGCGAAATTCATAAAGTGAAACTTCAATCAGTGAAGGTTTTCCCCATCTCCCAATTATCCTTAAGCCAATTTCACTCAAATTTTGAATTCGGTGTCTTACTGCCCGTTAATGCGCGATAAATCGAAGGAAAATTATTATAATGCATGATTGTAAATAATAGTTTATTAATGAAAATTTACTTATTGTCATGAATTGTTCAATCTTGTACCATACCCCCCTATGCTATAATTTAATTAAAGCTACCCATTTTAAAGGAGAGTTAAAGCAAATGAAAAAAATACTATTTAGCTTATTAACGATTGTTTTTTTGTTAGCTGCATGTGGGGCAAAGGAAGAGGTACATGATGAAAATGATGGTCATCTGCACATTAATGGAGATATTCAAGAGGAAACAGCAAGCGCTGATATACTTCCCTCTTTCTTAGATGCGCAACCAGAAAATGTTCGCCTTACTTATCAAATTGCGGGACAGGCTACAGACATTTTAGAGTGGATGCCTTGTTATTGTGGATGTGGGGCATCAGTAGGGCATCGTAACAACTTAAATTGCTTTATTCAAGAGGTGAAGGACGGTGGGGCTATCGTTTGGGATGATCATGGAACTCGTTGCCTCGTATGTTTAGAAATTGCTTTACAATCTGCGAAGATGTATAAGGAAGGTATGAATTTACAAGAAATCCGCCAAACAATTGATGAAATGTATAAGGAAGGCTACGAAAAGCCAACAAATACACCATTTCCTGCATAATGTTCTAATTCATCAAACGACTGTCACTCGCAATGTTCATATTCTAAAGACTAGCGGCTTTGTGAATGTAACAAAGGATAAAAACGATTCAAGACCTTTATCTGTCTCCATAACAGATAAAGGTCTTGCCAGATTAGAGGAGGCATCGCCTATTTGGTCACAAATGCAAGAGAAAATTGAAAATGGGGTGGGGAAGGAGAAGTACGATAATTTACTGGAAATGCACAATACTTTACAAAAATCTATTGGAAATGAGCGCTAAAATAGCCTGAAACGATGCTGTCTTAAAAGTCGAATCACTCTTCATGGCAAGGAAAATTAACTTTACACCTATTTTAAATGCAAAAGAAGGCTAATAAACCCTGTGTTCACCCCATTTCCAAAGAAACTTACTTAATGATGAAATATCACCAAAAACATACTAACATTAGTAGTACAAACCAAGGCCATGGTTTGTACTACTATTTTTTTATAGTAGAAGTGAAGGAAAGTCGAACAAGCTCCTGGGATCATTTTAGAATCCGTATTAAAAACCGACTGACTTCACACCCTTATTTGAATCAGTTTAGTATGTTGGGTCCAAGAGATCGTGTAGAAGAAAATGGAATCGGTAAGGCACTGTGAAGACTTCTATGATTGGCTAAAAAGGAGAAAGTATGATGAAACATGTGGTTGCGTTAGATGTGAGTAAAGGAAAAAGTACCATTGCGATTTATAATCCGTATCGTCAATGTGAATTTGAAGGTGAACTGAATCATACACGTATGGACTTTGAACAATTACATAAGCGAATGAAAGAAATAGCGGAGCGTGACGGTCAAGCACCTGAAATCGTTTTTGAAGCGACAGATGTTTATTCAAAACCATTGGAAACGTTTCTAATCGATTATGGCTACACCTATTGTCGGATGAATCCACTTGAAGCGAATCTACAAATGGCTTCGATGCGTCGAAATAAAACCGATAGTAGTGATGCGCATGAGTTAGCGAAAACCCATTTTAAAATGGAGCGTGAGCCGACCTATGTGCAGGATGATTATTATGAACAGATGCGTGGACTTACACGTTATTATGATGAGATTGATGAAGAAATCACGCGATTAAAAAGTCGAATGCATGCGTTATTACATTTGAGTTTTCCGGAGTTGGAAGCACTCATTACACCAAGTTCGGCCCTGTTTTTAAATATTGTTCAGCTCTATCCACATCCAGCCCTGTTACTGGCGCATTCGAAAACAGTCATTAAAAATCGGTTAAAAGCCAATACACGAAAAAACCTATCATTCGCACGTGCTAAGGCAAAAGCAGAATGTTTACTAGAGGCTGCTCAAAATAGTTATCCAGCCATTAAAGCTACCGATATTCGTTGTGATCAAATTCGTGACTACGCAGCTCGTATCATGGATTTAGTTGAGAAGAAGGAAACACTTGTGAAACAAATGGTGGAGATGTCACAGGAACGCAAAGAATACCAAGTGCTTCGTTCGATTCCGGGCGTTGGCGATACAACAGCTTGCCGATTAATCGGTGAATTAGGGGATATTCGCCGCTTTCAGAATGCGAAACAACTAAATGCGTATGTAGGTATTGATATTATGCGTTATCAATCGGGTAACACGCAGTATCGTGATCGTATCAATAAAAGAGGAAATAAGAAGCTACGAAAGATTTTATTTTTTATGATTTGTACGATGATTACGTTACGGAAAAAGACTAACAATCACCTGGTAGATTATTACGATAAATTAAAAACGCAACCTCAGAGAAAGCCTCATAAGGTTGCGATTGTCGCCTGTATCAATAAGTTTCTGAAAATGACGTTTCAGTTAATGACACAAGGCATTCTGTACGATTATGAGTCCGCACTACCAGCTCAGAAATCGTAACCAAAGTAAATTAACTATAGCACAATGACCTTTCGAAAAAAAGAAAATTCGTGAGGTCTCTTTGGCATGCGCAATTTTTTTGTGAGGGTGGGGGTACCCCCACCCTCACAAAAAAGTCTTTTCAAAACTTTAATTATTTTCTTAAAAACTATTGACTGGAGGTAAGAAGGAGTTGTCCGAAAAAGCTATTTTGTTTTGACACTGCATAGAAATAAATGTTTTCATCGCTTCCCTTTTACTGAAGGATAACGCTGCCAAAGCCCATGTGCATCCCATTTTCAAAAGAGGCGTTCTCTGTTTATAGGAATCAACATTTTGTGAAACATCATCGCTACTGTCACTCTATTATTTTGGTAAATGATTTAAAAAGTTTTGATAGGCAAAGCCGCGCACTTCATCCTCTGAGTAATATTTCATCAGCTCATTTACTAAATTGAAATGCTGGCTAGCATTAGCTAAATGCTTTACCTTTTCATTAATGCCATCAAAATCTGAGCCAAAGCCAATCAGATTTTTGCCACCAAGCGCACAAATATGGTCGATATGCTTGATTAAATCCGCTATCGTCGCCTCCCTTTGTTCTACAATAAACATCGGGCAATAAACGATATGGATTGGTGCTTTTTTCGCCACCATCGCTTTAATTTGCTCATCGTTTAAGTTTCTGCGATGCGAACATAACGCCTTCGCATTTGAATGCGAGGCAATAACATAGTCCGCCAGCTCTAAAACATCCCAAAAACTTTGCTCACTTAAATGGGAGACATCTGTAAACACCTTATGTGCATTATTTAACTGAATAATTTCTTGGCCAAATGCTGTTACGCCTCGCCCTAAATCCTCCTCAACACCGTCCGCAGCCTCATTCGCGTTATTCCACGTTAGACCGATACTTAATACACCAAACTCCCTAAATAAATGCCACATTTTTATGTCGCCCTCTAAAAAATCGACACCTTCAATTGTCAGCACTGCCCCTATTTCATCATCCTGTAAACGCTCAATATCAGACCAATTTTTAATATGTACGACTTTATTTTCTGGTCGCACTACATGCGTTTTAAAATAATACAACTGACGTAGCGCAGATTTTATTTTTTCTGCTTTTGGTATAGTTGGTTGGATAAAGATGGCGAATGCCTGTACTTTGACATTTCCTTGACGCAAGTTTTGCAAGTTCACGTCTAGTTGTGTGGCATTTACAAAATCGACTTCCTGCTTCTCGTATTTATACAGTACATCACAATGTAAATCAATAATTGGCACTTTCATTAAATGGCCCCCTTCCATATACATATTATGACGTACATGAAAGAGGATTGCCATTTCATCGTCTTTACATATCTACCCAAATCTTAACTGCTGTAGCCAATATAAGAAAAGCCAAAATCATTTGTAATACTTTTGTATTGAGCGCCTTGCCCGCCTTTGCACCAAGAGGAGCAGCAATGATGCTTGCGATAATCATAATGACTGCTGCGGCATAGTCAACTTGCCCCGTCATTAGCTTGCCGATACTGCCTCCAATGGATGAAATAAATGTAATGGCTAGACTTGTTGCAATCGTCATACGTGTTGGAATTTTTAATACGACCAATAAAATTGGTACTAGTAAAAAACCCCCTGCCGCCCCGACAATCCCAGACCCTATACCAACGATGAATGCCAAAATTGCTGCGAGCGGCTTATTAAATACTACCTGCTCTAACGGCTTATCATCGAGCTGTTTTTTTGGTACAAACATCATAGCTGCAGCAATTGTAGCTAATATGCCATAAACAATATTGACACTCGTCTCAGATAAATTAGAGGAACCAAAGCTACCTACAAAGCTACCTACTAAAATAGCACTTCCCATTGTTAAAATAAGCGCTTTATTTAAGTATCCTCCTTTGCGATAAGCCCAGACCCCTGCAATGGAGGCGAAAAACACTTGCACAGCGCTAATGCCTGATACTTCATGCGCTGTAAATGCTGCCAAGCCAAATAACGGCGGGATATACAACAGCATCGGATATTTAATAATAGAGCCTCCAACACCGAGCATACCTGAAATAAATGAACCTACAAAGCCAATTGCAAACAGCACAATAATAAATGTTACACCCATCCCACATCCTTCTTTCTATGCTAGCTAGGCTTTTTTAATACGAAAAACAAACACGCCAGCCTCTTCTGTTTGCTCGGTAATTTCGTGACCTCCTGCGCTTGCCCATGCAGGAATATCAGCCAACGAACCTTTATCCGTTACATGCACCTCCAAAATTTCGCCTGACTCAAGTGAATCAATCGCTTTTTTTGTACGTACAATCGGCATTGGACATGCTAAGCCCTTTGCATCTAAAATTGTTGTATTTTTCATCAAAAAAACCTCTCTTCTTTTTACAATACTCATTTAATTTTTACTTCTTCACAATAACTTAGAGAAATGCAGCTAAACTAAATATGCATAGCTATACCCTTGTTGAAACATTATTGAAACGTCTACAAAGCAGATAAAACAATGCTTTTGGACACCTCTATCTTCCTTTTATTATCTAACCGCGCAACGGTTCGGTCCGATTTCCATTTCCGTTTGCTCATCATAGCTAGGCTTTAGTTTACCCATATTCACTTGTCGTATTTGCTGATAAGCATTCGGCTGTGGTGGCAAATTATCCGTTACCGTCCTGCGGAATTCTTCTTCATTTTCGATATTTAAACCGTGATTTTCTGCAAATAAATCACCTAAACGTTTCGCTACCTGCCCATCTGCATTTAACTCCTCTACTATCATGAAATGTGCAGGTAGTACAATTAAATCATCGATTAACTCACGGTAACGCTCATAAAGCGTCTGACGTAAATCACCTACCCAATCCTCCGCAAGTCCTGCTAAATCTGGACGACCAATTGAATCAATAAATAAAATATCACCTGTTAACAAATAGCGATCATCAATAATAAATGATGTGGAACCAATCGTATGCCCCGGTGAATACAGAGCCTCTATCGTCACATTCGCTGAGCCAATTTGCACCTTTAGCCCATCTGTAAGGTCCTCACAATCAAACACAATCTCCTCTGCATCCTTCGGTGGCAAATAATACGCAGCACCTGTTGCCGCCGCGATTTGTCGTCCACCAGAAATATGATCGGCATGCAAATGTGTGTCAAATACATGGGTAATTTTCGCATTCTTTTCTTTAGCAAAATCAAGAAACACATCTGTAAAACGCACCGCATCAATTACTGCTGCCTCGCCATCAGCGACAACCATATACGATAAACAGCCTTTGCCTAAACGCACGAATTGGTACAGCTCGCCGCCACCTGTTAAATCCCCTATTTTAATTGGTTCAAGATAAATGCTCCAAGATTTCATACCGCCCTCTAAATAAGCTGCTTCACGTCCTGCCTCATCTAACATTTTGGCAATCATAATAGAAGAGCCTTCCTTGGCACAAACAACTAACAACTCTCTATCTGAAGGGATTTGTGGCAATACTTCCTCTATGCCGTCTAGCAATTCAAAGTAAGGTATGTTTAAATAATTAAATTGCCTACCTTCAATTTTCCAATCCTCGAAAGCCTCTTTATTGCGTACATCTAAAATAAAAAGCTTATCATCATTAATTACTCTTCGTGCAACATCTGCTGCTGTCCACTTAATCACTACCATACGATTACCCCCTGAGGTATTATTTTTTCGATTTTTTTGGCAGGGCATCCCCCACCGCTTAAATTTATATCGATTTTTCTAGCTCGCCCTGCCATTCCGTCATCCCCGGCAACACATTATAGACATTTTTGAATCCCGCATTTGCTAACTTTTGCGCTGCAAAATCACTGCGCTTTCCTGTTCGACAAATGACATAAATCGTCTGTTCCTTTGCTAGTTCATGTAAACGCGCATCTAGCTCCCCTAGAGGAATCGATTTTGCCCCAGCTATATGACCAAATACATACTCTACTTCCTCACGTACATCTAAAATGATTCCATCTGTTGATTGCTGCAATTGCTCATTTGTAACTGTTTGCTCAAATGGCTTTTCTATCACATCCTCATTAGAGCATTTTCGAATATAGTGATAGAGTACATCCCCCTGCTCTGTCGTTCCGATATATTGATGCTGAGCAGACTGCGCCCATGCTGCTAAATCCGCTGTAGAGCCACGATCTGTCGCCTGTACCTCTAATATTTGCCCATCTATTAAATCTGCCATCGCTTTTTTTGTACGCACAATTGGCATTGGACATGCCAAACCTTTTGCATCTAATTGGACATCTGCCTTAATCGTCATATTTTTTACCTCCTATTTAATATGCCTTGCCAAGCCTGCATTCCACCAGTCATATTCGTTGCATCATAGCCTCGCTCCTGTAAAAATGCTGTAGCAAGCCCGCTACGTCCGCCAGAGCGACATACGATAATATATGGTGTATTTTTATCGAGCTCTTGCAAACGAAATTCAAGCAACCCTAACGGAATATGCTTTATACCCGGAATATGTCCCTCTTGAACTTCATCAACCTCTCGCACATCTATTAATTGCAAGTTTTCACCTGCCGCTAATTGTTTCTCTACTTCCTCTGTCGAAATCTGCTTCATTTTTTTCATCCTTTCCATGCATTCATGCCACCCCGAATATTTGTAATATTATCGTAGCCTAGCTTTTTCATTTGTTTACATGCCCGTGCACTCCGCATACCACTTTGACAAATGACGAAAATATCTCCATCCCTCGGTAGCTTTGAAAAATCCGTACCAAGTGGCATATTTTTAAATTGCTGAATATGTCGCCCCTTATATTCTGAAGGTGTTCGCACATCGATAAATATTTTGCCACGGTCATTAATAATTGTCGCAAGCTCCTCAGTTGAAATAGCTTTTATCCCTTTGGCTGGCAACATGCGCCATGCTAAAAATGCAACAATAACTAAAAAAATGATAAAGGCTGTCATATGAACTCCTCCTAGATAAATAAATTGACATGCCCTTGCTCTGCATCAGCTAAGTAAGCAGCTACTCCTGCATAGTGCACACCATCTAAAAGCTCCTCTTTTTGAAGCCCTAATAAATCCATTGTCATTGTACAAGAGACAAGCTTAATATCCTGCTCCTGCGCCATTTCAATTAGCTGTGTTAATGTTAGTGCATTATGTTTTTTCATTACATGCTTAATCATTTTCGGTCCCATACCAAGCATTTGCATTTTCGATAAACCAAGCTTTTCTGCACCGCGTGGCATCATTCGCCCAAACATTTTTTCTAAAAAGCCTTTTTGCACCTCGATAGGCTGTTGCTTGCGCAACGCATTAATACCCCAGAACGTATGAAAAATCGTTACGTCATGGTCATAAGCAGCGGCACCATTTGCAATAATATACGCGGCCATCGCCTTATCATAATCTCCACTAAACAATACAATCGTTGTTCTTTTTCTTTCCATTGTACGCCTCCATATACCCATATAGGTATTATTTTGAGTAAAAAAAAGTTCAGTTTATTTTCCATCCGTTGCCAGCATGATGTCGGTTATCGTGCCACTTTTACTGAAGGATAACGCTACTAAAGTCAATGTTCATCACATTTTTAAATTAGACGTCCCTTTTATATAAGTCAACATTTTGTGTAACATCATCGATACTGTCCAAAAGCCCGGTATGCTCGGCTTTTTGGACAGCTCTAGCCATTAACGGCTTTTCACTAATAAACTAACTGCCTCCTGTATTGAAGCATTGACTTCTTCTGTATTATCACCAGCTTTTTGCACACATTCAACGAGGTTTTCACTAACAATTACACCAATTGCTCTATCTACACCAGAGCGTACCGCCGATAATTGTGTAATTACATCGCGACAATCTTGCCCTTCTTCCATCATGCGTAAAATACCGCGTAACTGGCCCTCCATTCGCTTGACGCGATTCATTACTTTTTGATCGTATATCATATTACAGCACCTCCTGACATTAACTTATCGTCCATGTCCCTTATATTATACCCCATTGGGTATATTGTCAACCTAAAAAACTCAACAAATATTTTTTGGCTGCCCTTTTATTTAAAATTATACTGTGTTATTATCGGCTCACGTTGCTTTGTGTAATCATTAAAATATTCATGCAGACAAATACCTAGAAAGGAGCCTGCCACATTTTTAATATTCGTAAAACCATTACCTTGTAATGCCATTACCGCATTATAGCTACGCTGACCTGAGCGACAATGGACGTAAACAGGAACATCTCGTGGGATTTCATCTAAACGCTCACGTAGCTCACTTAAAGGAATATTTTTAGCGCCCTTTATATGCCCTTGCGCAAACTCATTTATCTCACGCACATCTAGGAAGTAAGCCCCTTGTTCGACTAATAGACGCACATCTGAAACTTGTATTTGCTCATACTTGCCATAAAGTATATTCAGTCCAACAATTGCTCCTATATTAACAACATCTTTAGCTGTACTAAACATTGGTGAGTAGCTTAATTCTAGCTCCTTTAAGTCCTCTAATGTCCCCCCCATTGTAATAAGTGTTGCGATAACATCAATGCGCTTATCAGCATTCCCTTTACCAATTGCCTGTGCACCAACAATTTTTCCTGTTGGTACTTCAAATACCAACTTTAAATGCAGTGGGTTGCTACCTGGCATTAAGCCAACTTTATCTGGTGCAATGACATAAACACTATCCACCTGTAGCCCTGCCTGCTGTGCTGTACGCTTATTCAAACCTGTAGCTGCACATGCCAAATCGAAAATTTGGATACTAGCTGAGCCAATAACTCCTTTATTTAACTGCGTCATACCATATATATGGTTGGCTACAGCACGTGCCTGACGCTGTGCAGGTCCTGCTAATGCTAATCTTGTCGGCTTGTGCAAGAGCTGATGATACACTTCAATGGCATCTCCCACTGCATAAATGGCAGGGTCATTCGTTGCATAATGCGCATTTACTTTAATTCCTCCTAACTCTCCAAGTGCTAAGCCTGCCTCCGTAGCTAAAGCTGTTTCCGGTCGAACACCAATCGCTAGCACGACAACATCCACTGCTAGGCGCTTCCCTGAATTCAATGTAATATGCTGCTCCGCAATAGTAGCTAAGCCATCTCCAACAATAAGTTCAACACCTTTATCAGTCATTTCCTTATGCATAATTTGTGCCATATCTTCGTCAAATGGTGTCATAATTTGAGGAGCAAATTCAACAAGCGCTACATGATGCCCTGCCAAACGGAGATTTTCAGCAACCTCTACTCCAATAAAGCCACCACCAATTACTGCAATATTTTGTACAGTATTACTTGCTATATACCCCTGTAGGTTTTGGATATCAACCACGTTGCGCACAGTAAAGACATGCGGTAGCTCAACACCATTAATTTGTGGAATAATCGGCCTTGCTCCCGGTGACAATATTAAATAATCATAGCTTTCTTCGTATTCCTCACCC
This sequence comes from Metasolibacillus sp. FSL H7-0170, assembly GCF_038593115.1. Lineage (NCBI taxonomy): Bacteria > Bacillati > Bacillota > Bacilli > Caryophanales > Caryophanaceae > Metasolibacillus > Metasolibacillus sp. FSL H7-0170. The sequence goes on from NZ_CP151964.1 coordinate 2,247,112, forward strand.
GTCTTCAAGTTTTTTACTGCAATCATTTTACGCTCCCGATGGATTGCCACTACCTCTTGATTTGTGCGTGCTTCAATATTATATTTTGTTTTAAAGCTATGCGGATTCATTAGTATCAGCTTTTCACTATTTTCCACAATCCCACTCAAATGAAACGGTAATGCGCAATTAGAAAATGATACATGCGGTCCTTTTTCAAACATAATAATTTGTGCCTGCTCATCCAATCGACGGATACGTGCAGCTGCTGAAGCCCCTCCAGCAACGCCTCCAACAATTAATATCTTTTTTGTCATATCATCTATCTCCTTTAAAATGTTCTTAAAAAGAATTTATACCCCCATAGGTATTTTGTCAAGTAGAAAAAAAGGCGTCTGACATGCCGTGCAGTTACCGGCATATCAGACGCTGTCGAGCGAGGCTTTTTAAAAGTTTACCCCATAGTTTACTTTGAAAATGAGTGAAACACAAGATTCAGCAAGACTTGCCCCTAAAAAGCAGCCTCATCTTACATAATAAAATAAAAAACCAAATTTCATTCGGAAAAATCAGATAAAACCTGTGTTCTTCAATTTTCAAACCATCTTCTCACTATTTTCTCCAAGCATACCCTTTAGTCCAAAGCCAACAACTGCACGGCTTTAGGCACGCCCCTCTATTCTTCTACAACGATATGATTCACAGAAACATTAAGCTGCTGCACGCGATTAACAATTTGACGCTCAATCTTATAATCTACCAATCCATCTACTAAAATAGGCAATGTATATTGGTCATTGAAAGTGAATATAATATGGTCTTCCCGCTCTCGACCATTCGTTTTTTTCGTTAAATCAAGCTGCACAATTTCATCCCACGCATACTGCTTTTTTCCCTTTAGCCAATGCGAGCTTTCAATAAATTCATTATCTATATAAATATAATTCTTCGTCCCACTAACAAATAAGAAAAGAAACGCAATGATAGTAAAAATACTTAAAGCAATTTTAAAGCCTTTCTTTTTTATAAAATACATGGCAACTAAGCTGGCTGCAACAGCTATAAACGCTGAACTATAGACTGCTAGACTTGATGGTAGTGGAAGAAAAACAATTTTATCTGCATGGTCATAAAAAATCATCCCAATTGTAAACGGCGTAAAAAGAACAATGATTGGTGCAATTAAAGCAACTACAATTGCAAATATAATATAAAGAGTCCTTCTCTCTCGGTCCATCATATGAAAATCCCACCCCTTTTTGTTATATAATCTATATACGTCCCTAAAGAACAAAAGTTTCAGAATATTAAAATAGATGGAAGAAAAGGAAAGAACATGAAGCATCAAAACGCCCATACAGAAATCGGCGAGTACAGGTGCAAAAATAAACGCTTCACCACATTGACACGAGGTCCCAAAATTTATTCTCCAAAAAACTGGGGCTGATTGGGAAAGTAATACTCTTCCAATCAGCCCCAATGTACTATTTAGTAGCTCGTAGCTCTACCGTCACAATCTCTGGTAAATTAAAAATACGATATGGAACAACGCTATTGCCTAATCCTCTGCTGACAACCATTGTCGTCTCCCCGTCCTCATACGTACCTGCTGTATATTTTGGTAAATAGCCCTGCCCTGGCGCTACTAACCCGCCGATAAATGGCAGACGAATTTGCCCACCATGTGCATGCCCTGTGAAAACAACATCAATCGCATTATTCACATATGTTTCAAAACGCTCTGGTCGATGTGATAATAGCAGTGTAAATGCATCGCTCGGTACATACTTGTATGCCATATCAAGCATTTCCTGTGTCGTATAACCCATTAATGGGTCCTCAATCCCGGCAATCACAATTTGTTCATCACCATTCTTTATCGTCAACGCCCTATTCGGTAACACATGCACTCCTAGTTCTATTAATACTTCATAAATTTCCTGCATCTTTCTCGTGGCTACCTCATGATTACCAAGCACATAATAGACATCTGCAATATCCACAAAGCCTCTTACAGCATCTAAACTATTTTCTAAATGATAACGATTGCTGTCTATTAAATCGCCTGTAATGAAAATGACATCTGGATTGGTAGCCCGCACTTTTTCAATCAGTCGCCTCTGTCCCTTGCCAAATATTGCATCATGCAAATCTGTCACCTGTGTAATACGATAGCCATCAAAGCTTGCTGGTACACGCTCGGATTCATACACATGCTCTGTTACCATAAGCCATTTATTATTTACTTGTAAAAAAACATACATCGCAACAATGAAGATAATTAATTTTACTAACTTTTTCAAACTGCACCGCTCAATTCATTATTAATAATATATATATTGAATCATACCACTATTATCAATAATATTTATATGTTTTGGCACATTCAAATGAATTATTTGTTGTCCCATTCCATAATTAGAGTATCCTTCATTGTCAAAACGCTCATAATAATGTTCAATTGTCCATATTTTCGGGATGACACGATGATAGATTATTTCCCTATTTATCTCGGAAATCAATAATGTATCCTTCTCAAAATGTATTTGTGGTGCTGATATATTATTCGTTACATCAATACCTGAAAAAATAAATGGAAATTCATAATAGCTTGCGTAAACATCATTTGATGTCTTATCATCCCTCCATGTGACGATTACATGTGTTCCTAAAAACTCCATATTTGACTTTAATGTCAGCTCTTCATTTGTCACTGTAAAAGTCAATTGTTCCTTCAAATAATCGGAATTTATTTCATCAAAGCGCTTTTCTTGTACAAGCTGATTAAGATATTCGATTTCATCAAGCTTTTCCTTTATTTCCTTATCGGACAATATCGCTTTTTGTGCATTTGGTAAATAGGGAAAGCTAACTGTCGCAATTAACCCGATAACTACATATATAACAAGTAGCTTATAAAATCTCTCGTTAAATGTCGCTTGAAAACGTGAAAGGAGTCGCCCTACAACGTAGATAGTACCAAATATTACAAGACATACAACAGGGACTAATACAAAAATTGCCATCATCCTCGGCGCACCTCCTGTCGACTATTAATTAACATCGCTAATGCATAAAGTACACTTGCTATTACAAAAGTATTCAATATAAGTACTCTATAGTTATCCCCCACGAGCCAACCAAACACATCTTCTAAAAAGTAGGGTGAATAATAAATAAACAATAATCCGCTAATAACCGTCAACACTTTCGATAGATTGAATAATGTGCTTATAAAATACCCGACTGCTGATGCACAAAGCAATGCAAAATAGAATACAAAAAATGTGGATATATTCGGAACAAGTGTCACACCCGCAATATTTGTATTTAGGAAAAGCACTTTCACAAACTGCACAATATTATTCGTCATTATTGCAGTGACAGTTGCAATAAATAGCACAATACAAATAAATAAAATCATTGAAATATTCGTTGCTAATCTCGTCGTCGGAACCGCCAAATTATCCTTCTGTATTCTTTCTGACGCAAATATAGCGCAAATTGTAAAAGCAGTCATCATCGAAATACCTAATAACCCATCTAAACTATAAAAGTATTCCTTAATCATCAAATTATTCATACCGCTGCCACTCATACCGCTATTACCTGCTACTACCGAAATAAACAGCTGAATTAGCACAAATATCATGACAACATTACTATATGTTTCTAGCCTCCATTTCACCTGCGCTCCGATATTTCTGATAAGTGACACATTACTGAAATACATCATCAATACCTCCTGTTGTGCTAGCTGTCATATACCTACACGCATCGCTTACTGAAACAGGCTGCACTTGAATAGTCGATTGACCATCGAAATACTTTCGCTCTATAACGACCTCTGCTAATAACCCCTCTTGCTTTACAAACAAGGCATGGTTTCGATAAGGTTCTAGCTGTTCTGGCTGCCCTACAAGTTGCACTGCGTATTGCTGCATTTTCTCTAGCTCTTCATGGAACACCACTTGCCCATTATGAATTAACAAGATTTCTTCAATTAAGTGCTCAATTTCCTTCAAATGATGACTTGAGATAATAATCGTCCGTGGATATGCAATATACTCTTTTAAAATTGCACGATACATATCTGCACGTACCGCCTCATCCATGCCATTCATTGGCTCATCAAGCAATGTGATGGCACAGCGTGTCGCCAGCCCATAAATCAAATTAAATGTAGAACGCTGCCCCTTCGATAAATTTTGGTGTGAGCTATTCAGATGAATACCTACATATTGCAATAGCTTCTCTGCAAGCTCTTGCTGCCAATTTAGATAAAAGCGCCTAGCAGTTTTTAAAATTTGTGCAATATTGTCGTTTTGAGCAAAGGTCATTCCCTCCTCAATAAAAATGGTATTCGTCGCTGCCGTTATACTGTTAAATGGATTGCTATTGTAAATACTCACTTTTCCTGCTGTCGGCTTTATATGACCCGCTAAAATATTGAGTAACGTAGATTTACCCGCACCATTACGTCCAATAAGTCCAATAATTTTATGCTCGTCAAGATGGCATGAAACACCCTTGAGCACCTCTTTACCTCGGTATTTTTTCACGATATTTTCGCATCGAATCAAGGCTACTCCCCCCTCTGCATTTTCTGGACTAGCGCTATTAACTCCATATCTGTCAAAGCCAGACGCCGCGCCTCATCCACCAATTCTCTCGCAAGTTGCTGCAACGTTTCACTACGTCGTTTCTGCAGAATCATTTCTTTCGCTTGCTCCGTTACAAACATACCTAATCCCCTCTTTTTATATATAATCTCTTCTTCTAATAAGAGTGTTAGTCCCTTTCCAGCAGTCGCTGGATTAATATTGAACAGCTCCGCTAACTGATATTGCGAATACACTTTACCATCCGCAACAAGGCGCTCTGCCAATATTTCATTTTGCAGCCATTCGGCAATCTGTACATAAATAGGTGTCATCCCATCCATATTCAACTTCAAATTAAAACACCCCCTAATTAGTACATTAGTGTTGTAATGTACTATAAATAATTTTCATATTTTTGTCAAGTGCTGACGAAACATCGAATAGCATATTTCTGCTACATCCTCAACCGCGCTTCGTCAATGTAGATAACTTTCTATTTCATCTTCAAAAACTCTGAATTATCCACAATGAAACGACTTAACATATAAATCTCTCATCTTTTCCACAAAGTTATCCTCAATTACATTAGTTATACACACAAAGAATAGGGAATCAGTAAAAAATTATCCACAATTCAGAAATTTCGACATTTTCCCTCGTTATTTCTATAAAGTAAGATTTTCCAAAAAGGCGAAAACACTTTTACATACTTCAATGATTAAACAAAAGTATATTTTTACTTCTTCAAAAAACGGGGGCGTCCAAAATGCCTGCAACTGTACAGCATTTTGGACGCCCCCGCTCATAACTATTCTTTTGGTTCACGTTCAATTGGCGTTTCTTCAGTATGTTCAGGTACATTTGCCTCATCGCCGAATAACACAGGCTTTAATAAATCCTCGCCCGAGCCTTCAGCAAGTGGTACACGCGAACGATATGCTGCACGACAAACAAGATGTCCTGCAACAGGCGCGGTAATAAACACGAAAATAATTCCTAAAATTAAACGGATACTTACATAGCCATCATGGCTCCAAAAATAGAGAAATGCACCGGAAAGACAGGCTAAGACTGACAAAGTGGCGCTTTTCGTTGCCGCATGTGAGCGTGTATATACATCTGGAAGTCGAATCATACCAAATGCGCTGACAACGCTAATAATTGCGCCGAAAAGAATCATCAACACCCCTAGCCACTCAACGATTTGATTTACGCTCAACGATAACACCCCTTTCAATATACTTAGAAAATGCTATCGTTCCGATAAATGCTAAAATACCTAAAATTAAAATTGCCTCTAAAAAGGCTTTTGTTGTCAATAAAATAGATACAATGGCAATAGAAGAAATCAAGTTAACACCTATTGTATCAAGCCCAATCGCACGGTCTGGCATAGAAGGTCCTACAATAACACGATAGAGGAGAAGCGCTATCGCAATCATAAATAAAACGAGCGAAACCAACAGGATTTTCTCAATCATTAACGTGTCACCTCCATAATTGCCTTCTCAAATTTCCCAATGGAGCGAAGTAACGTTTCCTTTGACTCTTCTATATCCATTGCATGAATGTAAAACATATCGCCTTCCTCCGTCACTTCCATCACTACAGAGCCTGGTGTCAATGTTAACAGTAGTGCTAATACTGTAATTTCCCAATCTCCTCGAAGCACTGTACGATATGTAATAATACCAGGTGTAATTTTTAATTGTGGCGTCATTACTTGCTGAATAACGGCAAAGCTCGACAAAGTAAGCTCGCGGATAAAAAGCATAATAAGTTTAAAAACTTTAAACACACGACGTAAATAAAACTGTGTGCCAAAAAAGCGATGCATCGCATATAAGATAAAAATGCCGACTAAGAAACCAGCTACAAATGTTGGAAAGCCCGCATTAGGATCGTCCTTCAATAAAAACCATAGTGCTGCGATAAATAAATTTAAAATAAATTGACCGAACATAGTACGCCCTCCTTCTACTTAGCTCCAAGAATTGCTTCAATATAAATAGCTGGATTAGCTAAAGTTCGCGCTGCATCCTCTACATATAGCGCAATTCCCTCTGCACCTAAGCCAAGTGCGACTATACAAAGCGCAAGCAACACAAATGATGCTGTCGCCCCTTTTGGAATAGGCTTTTTGTCCTCTTCACTGATAGACGTTTCTCCAAAAAATGCCGCTAGGAAAATACGAAGTAAAGAGTATAATACGATAATGCTCGAGCCGAATCCGATTGCTAATAAAACGTAAAAACCGCCTTCTATTGCCTGCTGACCAATTAACACCTTGCCGATAAAACCGCTTAAAGGGGGGATACCAGCCAATGCACACATGACAACAAAATAAATCCAGCCAAATAAAGGATAATGACGAATTAAACCGTTCATATTTTTCACAACAATCTCACCCGTTAAATACACCATCGTTCCAACAATTAAAAACAGCAAAGCCTTTGCCAGCATATCGTGAATCAAATAATAAATTGCTCCTGCAAAAGCTTGTTCTGTGCCAATTGCTAAGCCGATTAAAATAAAGCCCACACCGATAATTACATTATAGGAGGCAATTGTGCGTACATCGCGACCAGATAATGCACCTAAACAGCCAAGCACAATTGTAATTCCTGCCATTACGCCGATTAGCGTATGTGTAACAGTCGTATTCAATGCAAACATTAACGTAAATGTACGGAACAAGGCATAAATCCCAACTTTTGTTAAAAGAGCTGCAAATAAAGCTTGTACAGCAGTTGGCGGCACACTGTAAGAGCCCGGGAGCCAGAAAAATAGTAGCAATCCTGCTTTCAGACTAAAGACAATTAAAAATAAAATAGCAACCGTCGTTAATACAGGGTCTTGCCCTACTTCAGCAACACGCACTGCAATATGTGCCATGTTTAATGTTTTTAATGTGCCGTATAAAAACGCAAGTGCCACTAAAAATAGCCATGAGGCAACAACATTAATAAGGACATATTTTAATGATTCTCTTAGCTGGAATTTTTCTCCACCAAGTGCAACAAGTACATACGAGGCCAATAGCATGACTTCGAAGCAGACGAACAAATTGAAAATATCACCTGTTAAAAATGAACCATTAACTCCTGCAATTAAAAACAACACAAACGGATAGAAAAACATTCGCTCATGACGCTCTCCAATTGTAGAAAAGGCATAAATTAAACAAATTGCTGTAACAATATTCGCTGTCAGTACGAGGAGTATTGAAAATGAATCTGCCACAAATAAAATGCCAAACGGAGGTAACCACCCACTAAAGTCAATCTTCATAATGCCATTTGTCTGTACTTCAAGAAGTAAAATAAACGCAATGATGCTCACCGCAACAACCGTCACCAAGCTAACAATTCGCTGTAGGCGAATATTATGACGTAGGAAAACAAGTAAAATCGCTGTGATGATTGGAATAATAAGCGGTAATACAATAATATTACTCATCCGATGATCCCCCTAGCTTGCTGAAATCATCTGTTCCATTCGTACTATACATACGGTAGGCGAGTACTAAGACAAACGCTGTGACTGCAAGGCTAATAACAATTGCTGTTAAAATAAGTGCCTGGGGAAGTGCATCTGTATACGGTCCGTCCGACTGGCTTAAAAGTGGGACATCCCCCTTTTTCAAGCCACCAACTGTTAAAATAAGTAGATGTGCTGCATGAGATAACACAGCAGTACCTAAAATAACACGAATTACTGTGCGTGAGAGGATTAAATAGGTTGCTACTGCAACTAGAATTCCTACTAATATAATTATTAAAGACTCCATACTATTCATCCTCACTTATACTTAAAATAATTGTCACAAGTGTGCCGATAACTGTCAAAGCTACACCTGCTTCAAAAATCATTACCGTTGATAAATGTGTCTCTCCTAACAGAGGAAGCTGAAAATAGCGATCAGCCTGCGTTAAAAACGGCACATTGAAAAAAATAGACGTAATCGCAGTGCCTGTTGCTAAAAGCACGCCAAATGCCGCTACTTTTTTAAAGTCAAATGGCATTCCTTTATGAACCGTTTCAATATCGTATGTTAAATACAATAAAACGATAGCAGAACCAAGTACAAGACCGCCAATAAAGCCACCGCCGGGCGAGTTATGCCCTGCAAAGAAGAGATACATACCGAGCGTTAAAATAATAAAGACGACTGCCCTTACGACTGTGCGTAAAATGACATCATTAATTTTCAATATCCGTCTCTCCCTTCTTTGCTTTTAGCTTAATAAGCGAATATATACCTAAACCGGCAATAAATAATACAACGACCTCTAGCATCGTATCAAATGCACGAAAATCGCCTAAAATCGTATTGACGATATTTTTCCCACCCGCTAAATTATATGATTCCTCAAAGTAAGTAGAGATTGGAGCGAATTTCTCATAATGTAAAACCGTTAATCCAACAAGCGTTACTGTCGCTCCAACTAATATTGAAATGGTCGCCTTTGAAAATTTCACCGCACGCGACACATTTTCCTTCTTTAAATCAGGTAAGAATTTAAAACATAACAAGAATAGCGCCGTCGTTACTGACTCTACGACAAGCTGCGTCAACGCTAAATCTGGCGCTCGAAACACAACGAAGAAAAAGGCAACAGAATAGCCTAGCACGCCGTTTAATAAAACTGATGTAATCCGCCCTTTTGTGAACAATAATGCTACAGCGGCAAAGACCATAATGAATAGCAAAATAAACTCATAGTACTCGACTGCTGAATCATTTGCTGGACTCCAAACAAATGCATCGCTCAGTACAAAGTAGCCTGCCACAATCGCAACAAATATTACATAAATATAAATGAAATAATATGTTAAGTTACCATTCATATATAAACGAGTAAACCAGCCTGATTTCGACTCACTAAAGCCGATAATGCGCTCATAATAGGCATTTAATGTGTACTTTTGAGAGAATAGCTGATACACTGCACGCCATTTTGGCAATGAACGGTATAGTAAAATACCAACGATGATAACACCGATTGTCATAAATAGCTCTGTGCCTATATGCAATGCTTTAATTGGCACTGTCAATTCCTCCACTGGGAAGGTTGGATAAATACTTTGCATCGCAGGACCTAAAATATTGCGACCTAAAATATTCGGGAAGAAGAAAATACCGATAACAAAAGCAATTAGTATAAATGGCGATATTAACATGCCAATTGGTGCTTCATGAGGTGGCTTTTCTAAACGATCTGGCTGAAGTTTGCCAAAAAACGTTCGCCCGACGATAATTACACAGTAAACGAAAGTAAATACGCTCGCTAGCCATGCGATAACAGGAAAGACGAAACCGAAGTTTTCAATAGAGAAGATATTTAATGTTAAAATATCCACAGTCGCTTTAAAAAACATCTCTTTACTTAAAAATCCATTAAATGGTGGTAAGCCAGCCATCGACATGCTTCCAATAATGGCAATCGTAAAGGTGAATGGCATTAATGCCATAAGTCCGCCTAATCGACGGATATCCCGCGTCCCTACTTCATGGTCAACAATTCCGACCATCATAAAGAGCGCCCCTTTAAAGGTTGAATGATTAATTAAATGGAAAAGCGCAGCAAATGTTGCCTGCGTATAAAGTAGTGACTCTTGGCTGTAACCGAGCGCGTGCCCAGCAGAGCCTAGGCCAAACAATGACATAATCAGACCAAGCTGACTAACTGTAGAATAGGCTAGAAGTGCCTTTAAATCGTATTGACGTACCGCATTAAACGAACCCCAAAACAACGTAACAATCCCGACTCCAGCCACCGTCCAAAACCATACTTCATGCCCACCAAATACGGGGGACATACGAGCCACTAAATAAATGCCAGCCTTAACCATCGTAGCTGAATGCAAGTAGGCACTAACTGGTGTTGGTGCTTCCATTGCATCTGGTAACCAAATATGGAATGGAAATTGTGCGGATTTTGTAAATGCACCTAAAAGGACTAAAATCATTGCCGGGATAAAGAGTGTATGCTCCTGAATCGTCCCTACATTTGCGATTAACTCACGTATGCTAAATGTCCCTGTAATTGTATATAAAGTTAAAAAACCTGCAAGCATTGCGACGCCACCTGTGACAGTAATCGTCATTGCTTTGCGTGCGCCAGCACGGGATGCCTTACGATGATGCCAAAACGCGATAAGTAAAAATGAGGATACGCTTGTTAGCTCCCAAAATGCATAAAGCACCATTAAGTGGTCTGAAAAAACAACGCCTAGCATAGCACCCATGAAAAGTAATAAGTAGCAATAAAAGTGGTGAAGTGATTCCTTCGTTGATAAATAAAAAATCGAGTACAAAATGACTAAGCTACCAACTCCGGTAATAAGCAAACCAAAAATTATGCTTAGCCCGTCCAAGTAGGTTGTAAAGCTTATGTTAAAAGAGGGGATCCACTCATAAGTTTTTGTAAATGTTTGTCCATTTGCTATACGAGGGATATATGTAGTTAATATACTAAATAAAACAACTGGCACAGCTAATACAAGCCAACCAATATGTACTTTCTTAAAGCGCCTATATATAAACGGAATAGCAGCCGCCATTATAAACGGTAAAAGTATTGCAAGTTCAACAATCATACGCCAAAACCTCCTAAATTCAGACTCGTGCACTTTTTATAATGATTCAGCAAAAAACTTCCGCTTCTATGGGCTATGAAATGAATGCTTTATTTACTTTAATTCAGCGTGTATACACTCGCTGAAAAAGAGGAACTCAGTCTAAGAACATCGCATACTAAGATAGCGACTGAGTGACCAACATCATGTTGGCCCAAACCCTGACGGATATAACAGATTTTGAAAAGAGGCCTGTGTGATGCGGGTCGGTTAACCGCAGTCGTAGAACGTAACCGTTTTAGGTTTACTTCCACTAAACAGCTCATGAAAATCTGGATTAACTACGCCAAGACGCAATTGATAACAGCTTTAAAACCTTTAGCTAAAACATTGCTAAAAACAAGTTTTTTTATTCATTATTCTTTACATAATTATTTTACAGCAATTTGTTGCCAATTCACTTGACTAACGCTACAACTCATAGCATAATAGTGTGTCATAAAGAGCACAATCTATTTTAGTCAAATTAATTTTTTATATACAGTGCCCTGAGCAAATCAAAAAAACATCATATAAGAAAAGTATACACTAGAATATGGCGAAATGCACTGTAAGGGCTTCGATTTTAGCTCATTTACACTTGATTTTTCAAAGTTTGATTACGTGGGTGCCGTGTTTACAAATATAATAAAGAGGTGCAAAATCATCATGAAGCATGTTAAAAGCAGAATGGACGAAAGTATTTTAGTTTGTGTATATTACGGACTTAATGGCGAACGTCTAATCCGTCGAGGACATAAGCTCGCGACATTACTTGACTGTCCTCTATATGTTTTAACAGTAGATGCCAAACCACTCGATGCATTCGACGCTGAAAAGTCAGGTTACATTGAGCATTGGCAGCAACTGACAAGTGAGTTAGAGGTGGAAGATTTTATTATCCGTGATAACGAAAAGCTACCAATTCATAAAGTAATTACAGAAGTAGCAATGCAATATAATATTACACAAATTATTGTAGGGCAAAGCGCTCAAAGCCGTTGGGAAGAAATTACGAAAGGCTCGTTCTTAAACGTTTTACTGCGTGAAATTCCTTTTGTTGATTTCCATATCGTAGCGGTAAAGCGCCCAACAGAGGATGAATCATTAGATATTTATGAAAAAGGCATACGCGCTTATTTAATTCATGAAAATGAAGAGTATAAAGTAGCCTTCACCTGCCCCAAATTTGCTCATCTTGAAGGCATCTTTTTCAAGGAAATTGGCACAGATTTCGACAATGGTATTTTTAAATTTACGTATGAGCGTAAAATGCATGAATTGGATATCGTAGAGGGAGTAGTAACAGACCCTCATATTATTCCAACACAATGCAAGCCATCACTAACTCGTTAAACAAAAATAAAGCGTCCAAAAAGCCGTTTGATTGTCGGCATTTGAACGCTTTTGTTGATGTTTCATCTCAAAAAAATAGAGAAAGCTTTCTTTGAAAAAGAGAGAAACACTGATTTCAGCGATATTTCTCCTTAGTAAAAAAGCGCTGTTATAAAAATCGGACAGCCCAATAGACTTTCTCTTATGCTTCAGCATTTGCTGCTTTATCCTTTGGTAGCAGAAACGCCACTAATAGTAATACAGATAAGCAGGAGACGCCTATAATTGTCGGTGTAATTCCGTATAAATCAATTAGCTTACCTGTAGCAATAGCGCCAATTGCTCCCATTCCAAACGAAAGCCCTACTGTTAAGCCCGCCATCGTTCCAATTTTACTTGGCACAAGCTCCTGCGCATAAACAACCGTCACTGAGAAACTAATCATAATTAATGTACCGATAATGATGAGTAGTACGGGTACAAGCCATAAAGGCACATACGGCAATATTAAGCAAAATGGCATTGGTACTACTACAGATAAAAGAATGACATTTTTACGCCCAATACGGTCTGATAAAGGACCTCCCAAAAATGTACCTACGACACCGCAAGCCATGAAAATAAAAATAAAAATTTGCCCTACTGTAATTGTCAATCCATACGTTTCCGCTAAGTAAAATACATAAAAGCTCGTAATATTTGTCGTATAAAAAGAACGAGCAAAAATAATAATAAATAACAATAATAAAGCGATACTCACTTGCTTTTTAGTCAACGGTGGCAACGATGAAATAAGCTGGCGTTTTACCTTTGACAACTTTTCTGCCTCTAGCTGTGCCTTATACCACTTGGCAATTTTTGTTAACATCACAATACCAATTGCCGATAAGGCTAAAACAATAGAGGCTCCCTTCATACCGAATGGTAAAAGGATGAAGGCACTAATAAGAGGTGCTAATGCCTGTCCCGAATTGCCTCCTACTTGATAAATCGACTGTGCTAAGCCGCGCTTCGTTCCAGCGGCCATATAAGAGACACGCGAACCTTCAGGATGAAAGACCGCTGAGCCAAGCCCTAAAAACAACACGGCAATTAAAATCATCCAATAGCTACTTGCGACAATTAGCATAGCCACACCGATAAACGAGCTAACCATTCCTATTGGCAAGGCAAATGGCATCGGTTTTTTATCTGTAATAAAGCCAACGACAGGCTGCAAAACAGAAGCAAACATATTTAACACAAAGGATATTAATCCTAATTGTGTAAAGGTTAATCCTAAATTATCCACTAAAAGTGGGAACATCGCAGGTACAACAGACTGCATTGTATCGTTAATTAAATGACAAATGCCAATAGCGACCATCATCGCGTAAATTGGCTGATTATATTTAGTGGTTGTATTCATAATTCATATTCACGCTTTCTATGCTGTATAGCATATGTACTTTTCGCCCATGCTAATGTAGTAAGGAGTGATACACATGGACATCGGCGAGATTAATTTTTGGGAAATGCTATTTCGTACAACGGTTACTTTTATTGCCCTGCTTATTTTAGCTAGAATTATTGGTAAAAAACAATTAAGTCAATTAACATTTTTCCACTATACAACCGGCATCACCTTTGGCTCAATTGCTGGTGAATTATCCTCTCAAAAAGAGACACCTTTTTGGGATGGTATGATCTCCTTAATTTGGTGGTCTATTTTAACTATTTTACTAAGTGCCATCGCATTAAAATCGACAAAGATACGCGTGCTCGTTGATGATAAACCAACAATCGTTATTCACAACGGCGTTATTTTAGAGGAAAACTTAAAGAAAGCAAGACTCCATTTAGATGAGCTGACAATGCTATTGCGTGAGCAAAGTATTTTTTCAGTCAATGAGGTTGCCTACGCTGTTTTTGAAACAAACGGTGAGCTAAGCGTTATGAAAAAGCCATCCTTTGCTGGGGCGACAAAAAAGGATACACAGGCAAATTTAACACCACCTCTGTGCATGCCAACAGAAGTAATTTCCAATGGACATATCATCTATGAAAACTTGCAGCAGCTCAATTTGACAGAAGAATGGCTATTGAAAAAATTGCGCAATAAAAAAGTAGAAGCTGTTGAGCATGTTCTTTTTGCACAAGTGTTAGAAGACCACTCGCTCTTTGTCAGCACAAGAGCTAATCAACCTTCATAATATCAATTGGCGTCACCATCCCAATCAATTTTTGCTGCGGGCGACCATGCTCTGTAATTAACAATGCCTCATAGCGTTGCCCGCGCTCTACTCCTTCCTTAAAAATTTCCTCTGCCTCGTAAATTGTCATCATTTTGCTAATAAATTTATAATTTTTAAGTTTTTTTTCATGTAACAAAATATCTTGTAGTGTAACGCGATTCGACCAATTTCTTTGCCCCATTGAAATGGCAAGCCAGTTCGTTATCCCGACCGTCGTAATTAATCCTTGAAACTTTTGTCCCGAATATACGGGAAATTGCGTATATTTATGCTTACGAATAATTTTTAACATATATGTAAGTGAATCTGTTGTTTGAAATACCGTTACGCGCTTTCGAAATAGTTGCCCAACAAGCTTTGGCTTCGCTAGTGCCGAATCAATTGCCTCAATAGCTTCAACAATTTGGATGTGCGGCTCTGCAATAATAAATTCAATCGCTGTCCGATGATGCACAATAGCATTACGTAAATCAGCATAGGCCCGTAAATCATCCTCATATTTTTGCACAAGCGGGTTTTTCCTACGCGCACGGTCAAGCAGTCGATAAAACGGCATAAACTCTTTTACATCCACTATTTCACGCAATGTATGGTCAATTCTATTAAAAGCTGTTATAAAGCGATCAGAGTTTGTAGACATTTAGTCCCTCCTTCCTAGACACTATTAAGTTATATTATAGTCTTAATTTTCGGATTTTGAAATATTGTGCCTAAAGATGAAAAGAAACGTCCGAAAAGTGTGCTTGGGCACTGCTTTTCGGACGTTTTAATGGAGTTTTAATTAATTACGCCTCGGCGTAATTGCGTTCAGATTTCTCAAGCTGTTTGGTGGAAGTTTATCTAAAACTGTGACATTCGCCGGAGATTTAACTTCTTTCAGTGCAACTATCGCTAGTGGGAAACTTCTGTACCTGTCACTACGGTTTTGTATAAAAAGTTAAACGGTTGTAAACAGTGAGTCTAACAATTCCCCCTAAAATAAGTAAAAACCAAATTTTTGTTTTATCGAAGATGAATTAGGCTTTTTGGGTAGTCCCACTCTAGCTTTTTTATCATTTATACAGTTTTTCCAATGCCTCACGCATATTTGGGCGAATATTCGCCGATTGTCGCACTTCTTTTACCATTTGCTCAGCACTTTTCAAATCATTGGCTAGTCCTAGCTCTAACAGGACTGCTGTTGCCATCACGCTCGCCCTGCCATTGCCGCTACCACAATGGATAAAAATGTTTTTCCCTGACTCATACGCTTCCTTAATACTTGTTGCTCCAGCTTCAATACTATCAGCTAAATGCTGCTCTACTATTGCTGCATGGACAATTGGGCATGCAGGTACTTCTGCATCTTGCACCGAATTCACACGGACATCATAGACTATATCAATATTTTCATTGTCAACTACCTCTTGTGCATCCGCCGCGCCTCCTAAATAAATTCTTCCTTTTACTAATTCATCGTAGCCCATCTTTTCCCCTCCTATTAATTGCGTCCCACCCACTCTAGTCCAAATTTTTTCGAGCTGGCAAGTGAATCTCTTCAAAGTCTGTGACATTCACCGAAGGCTTTAATTTCTTTCAGCAGCTCTAGCTTCTGTATAAACATTCGCTAAAAGCTATGTGTGCCTGTCGCCTTGCTTTCGGTACAAAATAATTTGCTTCTGCGGTTACTTGTCGCAGTAAACATTACTGAAAGACGTTACAGTAAATCTTTAATCTCCTCATATTGTGGCAATGCTGTTAAAGCACCTGGCTTTGTTGCCGCTAATGCACCTAATTTATTGCCAAAAGCAACACATGCTGTGATTTCCTCTACTGTTGTTGGTAAACCATTATAATGCACATAGCGCAATACACCTGCCATAAACGCATCACCAGCACCTGTTGTGTCAACGGCTATAATTTTTTCAGCAGGCACATGAATCGTCTCGCCATTTAATATTGCATAAGAACCTTCTGCTCCAACGGTAATCAAAATAATTGGTACAAGCAATGCATCAAGTGCTGCAATTCCTTCCTCAATCGTATCCGTTTGCGTTAAGAAAAATAGCTCCTCATCTGTTAGCTTTAAAATATCTGCATCCTCAAAAAAATTAGTAACTATTTCGCGACAAATCGCCTCGCTTTGCAAACGTAGTGGTCTAATATTAGCATCAATTGCAATAATTGCCCCGTGCTCCTTCGCTAGCTCAACCGCCGCTATCGTCGTTGCCAATGCTGTTGGATGAAACATCGTACCCGAGCATACATTAAAAATCGATGCGCGCTTAAATGCCTCTAGCTGAAGCTGCTCCTCCATCACCTGTAAATCTGGTGTCTCATCAATATACTCTTTAAAAATTCGCTCGCCGCCCTCTGTTAAATGTACATAGACACCACTTACACGCTTCTCTGGTGCATAAACAGCGTAATCAAGATTAACCCCCTCATTGGTAATTTCATTACGAACAAATACAGATGTTTCATCATCACCTGTAATCGTAATTAAAGCTGATGGTGCACCAATACGGCTTATACCCGCTGCGACATTAATCGTTGCACCACCTAAATATTTTGTAAATGTTGTATTTGTTATATCGTCTGCGATGTAATCAACAAACGCATCTCCATAAATAAGAATAAAGTCTTTATTTGACTGGCTCATTTTGACCTTCTAACCTCCGAAATTATGCTTTCTTTAGATTACCACGAAATTAAGGCTTCAATCAATTACACCTCAGCGTAATTGCATCCAGATTTTTTCGAGTTCAGAGAAAGTCTTTTTTATAAAGTAAAACTTATCTCCGCAGAGACTTTGACAGGCTGTTAGTACGAAATCAATCGAAATTACAGCCTTTCCTTAATAATTTTGCTATACTACTATAAGACGTCCTGTCGACTTGAGCTATCAAAAGGCTAGGGTACGTTAACAACAAAGAAATTTTTATAAAAGGTTATTACTTTAACAGAACACAACTGAATCGTCTAAAAATCGTGTCTCCTACGATTTTCAGACGCATTTCAAAGAAAGAAGCGATAGATAATGGACATTTATATTCAACAAGCGCAACCTACAGATGCGGAACAAATCGCACCACTTATTTACGATGCAATTGGTGATATCGCACATCGCTTAACAGGAGAAGCAGAGGAGCAGGCTGTATTAGCAGCATTAGCAGCACTAATTAAACGATCAGACAATCGCCATAGCTATTTATACACATATATCGCCAAACAAGCTGACTCACTTCTTGGCATTGCGGTACTCTATGATGGTCTCACTGCACAAACACTTGATGCGAACCTATCCGCCTGGCTGAAAACGAAAAATGCCCCTGCAATCATTGATGCTGAAGCACATGATGATGAGTTCTATATTGATACAGTATGCGTAACACCAAATTCACGCGGCTTAGGAATTGGCACAAAGCTCCTGCATTTCGCGGAAGAGCAGGCGCTCGAAAAAGGCTATAAAAAGCTTTCTTTAAATGTAGAGCTAGAAAAAGAGCAAGCACGTGCTTTATATGAACGACTTGGCTTCGTAATTACAGAACGCTGGACAATTATCGATGAGCCATTTCACCATATGGTAAAATCACTTTCATCATGAAAAAACTCATTTTCCCTTTATTGGTTGTTATCGCATCAAGTAGCTATGGTATTTTATCGACAATTGTAAAGGTTGCAATGCAGTATGGCTTTACAACAGCGGAGGCTATCACGAGCCAATATGTCGTTGGTTTTTTCCTTGCCCTTCTACTGTTTGTCGTGACCCAGCGCACTTTGCCAAGAGTTAATAAATCAGGTGCAATGATTTTATTACTTGCTGGCTCATTAACAGCTACTACGGGTATTGTATATGGACATTCCTTAAATTATTTACCAGCTTCGCTAGCTGTCGTGCTACTATTCCAATTTACATGGATTGGTCTCTTTATTGATTGCGCCTTGCATAAGCGTTTCCCAAGCCGAGCAGAAGGAATTTCGCTTATTTTTCTAATCGGTGGAACCATTTTTGCGGCAGGTATTGTCGATGTAGACTTATCCGCTATCGCTTGGCAAGGATGGGCACTAGGCTTATTAGCTGCATTAAGCTTCGCTTTATTTATTCAAATAAACTCTAGACAGGTTGAAGGTGTTACAATGATTTCTCGTACCTTCCTCGTATCGCTCGTAGCACTAATTGTTATTAGCGTTGCACTAACACCTGAAATTGTATGGAATGGTCAATTATTCGGTGCAGGTCTTTGGAAATTTGGTTTGGCTCTTGGATTATTCGGCATCATTCTACCAATTTTATTATTCTCCATTGCTGTGCCAAAAGTAGGTGGTAGCCTTGCCTCTATTTTAAGCGCGATGGAGCTACCTGTAGCCATTTTGGCATCTATGATTGTGCTTAAAGAAGCACTATCCATACTCCAATTTGTCGGCATCGCTCTCGTGTTAATCGGAATGATTTTACCTTCATATTTATCGATGAAGAAAGATGAAAAAAAAGCTACCCAGAAGGTGGGATGAAACACTGACCCTTCTAGCAGCTTTTTTTATTCTTCGCTTGGTAACTCATAATCATAGCGTTCGCCAAATGTCTTTTTCAAAAACTGGTGTGCCTCCAACTTCGTCTCAACTGTAATTGCTGAATAAACCTTCGCTAACGCAGCCGTAATTATTAAAACATCATCCGTTAAACCTACGAGTGGCAAAATATCTGCAATGATATCAAAAGGTAAAATAAAATAACCCAATGCACCTAAAATAATTAATTTATTAGCCTTTGACATATCGGGGCTTTTAACGGCAAAAAACAATGTACTTGCTGCATGCAATGTTGACATTCCTAATTTTAACCCTGATGCCTTTACCTTCGTTAAAAACTTATCATTAGAGAAATGCTTGTCCTTATTTGCAATCACTTTTTCCATATCCATTCCTCCTTACATAATAAAAGAAAGTACTACAAAGCCCCTGCAAGATTGTAGCCCAAATGTAGTACTTGCCTATATGTACGGATATTCTTAAAAAAAGTTTCAACACTATTGTCTTTTCACCCGATAAAAAATATAGGAAGGGGTGATTAGCGTGTACAAAATTGAAGAGCTTTCATCTATTTTTAGTGCGATTCCAAGCACTCATCAGCCTCTCATATTAGCATTGCAACAAGCTGCCGCACACATTAATGATTATCCAGCACGCTCTTTACAGCATTCTCGTGAAGCGTTAGGTATTATTATAAAAGACATGTATGAGAAAAAAATGCTGCAATCAGTTGCACATGTTGCGCTACGCACTTTATTAAAAAATAAAACATTCATAGCAAAAGTTCAGCCAAGTCGCATTTATTTATTAATGAATCTTGTCCAGCAAATGACGACCACACAGATAAATTCGCAGAACGATACAAAAGCAGCACAAATTGTCCTCGACTATCTAATGGATATATGTGAATGGTATTTAAGCGAACTTCAGGAAGGTGAGGAATTATCCTCTTCAGCTCTCATTCTTAAGCAAGTTAATGAGCTAGATACTGAAAGCTTTGAAGCAATGACTCAATGGTTTTTAGTAGCGGCTACTGCGGGAGATGCTAGTGCTCAATATAATTTAGGCGTTCTTTATAATCATGGAAAAGGCGTAGCTCAAAATTACGAGGAGGCTGTAAAGTGGTACTCCCTAGCTGCTACGCAAAATAATACGGATGCGCAATACGCATTGGGCGTACTATATGAATTGGGTCTTGGTGCTCCACAAAACTACCAACGCGCTGCCGAGCTTTACAAACTTGCCGCTCAAGATGGCAATGCAGACGCTCAATACAATTTAGGCTCACTTTACAATCATGGAAAGGGCGTGGCACAAAACTACACAGAGGCTGCCAAATGGTATCAGCTTGCAGCAGATCAAGGCAACACAAGTGCACTCAATAACTTGGGCTTCTTGTACCACAACGGAACAGGTGTAGAGCAAAATTTTAAGCAAGCAATTAAGCTCTTTTCCAAAGCTGCTCAAGCAGGTGATGCTAGTGCCCAATACAATTTAGGCTATATGTACAGCAAAGGGCGTGGTATTGCTACTAACTTTAAAGAAGCTGCGAAATGGTTTTTAAATGCTGCTCTGCAAAACCACACGAACGCACAGTTTCAACTTGCATTGCTATACCGTGCAGGAGATGGAGTCGAAAAAAATATTGATGAGGCTCTCAAATGGCTCTTACTCGCTGCCAACGCTAATCATACAAATGCGCAATACACGCTCGGTCTTATGTATAAGCTCCAAAACACCAAGACATCCACAAAGAAAGCCATTGATTGGCTCTCGAAAGCTGCTGCGAATGAGCATATTAGCGCTTGCTATGATTTAGCAATGCTTTATAAAAAAATGGATAATGACAACCCGCTTTTTATGAAATGGTTAAAGCGCGCAGCAGTTCATGGCAATGCAGATGCCCAATTTGAAGTAGCAATTTACTATATGCAGAATCAAAATTACCAGGAGGTTATTAAATGGCTTCAATCCGCTGCCGAACAACATCATCTACAAGCTGAATACGAGCTAGGCTTACTGTATGAGCAAGGTCTTGGTGTCGAGAAAAATTATGATGAAGCCCGCCACTGCTATCGTCTCGCTGCTGAACGTGGGCATATGCTAGCACAGTATAAGCTTGGCAATATTTTCGATAAAGGGCTAGGTGTCGACATCGATTACACTGAAGCTGCGAAATGGATTTTACTTTCAGCTTCTAAAGGTTATTCAAAAGCACAATTTCAGCTTGCACAAATGTATGCAAACGGCGAGGGAGTATCACATGATTATGCAGAGGCAGCGAAATGGTACAGACGAGCTGCCACTAACGGGCATGTAAAGGCACAATTTCAACTAGGCATGCTTTATAAAAAAGGACTTGGCGTCGCACAGAATTATACTGAAGCCACCTACTGGCTTAAAAAATCAATCCAATAACTATTTCAATAAGGCTATCGGGAATACAGAATTTCCGATAGCCTTATTATATTGACTTACTTCTCGACTTTCAAATCACATTCTTCTAACGGAAGAAGTCTCGTTTTATATTTGATTTTATAACCAATCCATAGCAGTAAGAATAGCGGAATACCTATATATGAAACAAGTACCCCATACCAATCAATTGCCCCACCGGTAAATGCTGTATAATTTTGACCAAGCACAACGATTAAACAAATCGTTAATGCAAATAGCGGACCGAATGGATACCATCTCGCTTTATAGGGCAATAAGGATAAATCCTTGCCCTGCACAACAAATGCACGACGGAATCGATAATGGCTATAAGCAATCCCAAGCCATGCGATAAAGCCCGACATTCCTGAAGCATTCAGTAACCATATATATACAACCCCATCGCCAAAGAAAGATGCTAAAAAGGCTAAACTTCCCACTGCTAATGTCGCCATTAACGCATACACAGGAATACCTCGACGACTTAACTTCGTGAAAAATTTCGGTGCTTTTCCTTCTACCGCTAGCTGCCAAAGCATACGAGAAGCTGCATACAACCCTGAATTTCCTGCTGACAACATCGCAGTTAAGATGATGGCATTCATAAAAGAAGCTGCTACAGCAATCCCTAAGCGGTCAAACACTAAAGTAAATGGCGACACCGCAATATCCTCAGATAACAAGCGCTCATCTGTAAAAGGGATGAGCAGCCCAATAGCTGCTATAGCTAAAATATAAAACAATAAAATACGCCAAAACACTGATTTTACAGCCTTCGGAATATTTTTCCCAGGATTATCTGTCTCACCAGCTGTAACACCTAATAGCTCTGTTCCTTGAAAAGAGAATCCTGCCGCAAGGAAAATACCAAACATCGCTAAAAACCCACCATGGAATGGTCCATCACTAATAAAGAAATTCGTAAAGCCTACTGGCGCCTCCCCACCTAAAATACCAAAAATCATTAAAAAGCTAACAATAATAAAAACAATTACAGTTGCTACTTTAATCATCGCAAACCAATATTCACTTTCCCCATAGCTTTTCACAGATAAAAGATTAAATGCTAGTACGATAACAATAAACAGCACCGTCCAAAGCCCTGACGAACTATTTGGAAACCAATACTTCATAATCAAAGATACTGCTGCAATTTCTGCCGCAATCGTAATCGCCCAGTTATACCAGTAGTTCCACCCTAATGCAAAGCCCAACGCCGGATCGACAAATTTACTAGCATATGTACTAAATGACCCTGATGACGGCATATAGGCAGCCATTTCTCCTAAACTTGTCATTAAAAAAAATACCATCACACCAATCAAAGCATAAGCTAATAATGCACCTCCAGGGCCCGCCTGCGCAATTGCACCTCCACTCGCTAAAAACAGCCCTGTGCCAATAGTTCCTCCTAAAGAAATCATTGTAATATGACGACTTTTTAGTACTTTTTGCAGCTTTGGCGCTTTATTACCAAGCTGATTAATTTTAATATCACTCACTTTATAGCTTCCTTCCTAATTTTAAGACAAAAAAATACCATCACAAGATTTTGTGATGGCTATATTCGTTCTTAGTTTTTTCTTTGATAGCTCAACACGTCATCTAAAACAAACGTGACAGTTCTGCTCCTTTCGAACGCAGCCCCAGCATGAAGGTTACAAGTACCTTCAAACTTCGGCAATATTTCCTTTCCACTAACTTCATCAATGCTTGCCATTTCCATTAGTGTACTCTTAAATATCGCGACCTCTACCTCAATCAACTTTGAGGTTCATTATTAAATTTACAACGCATATTATTTTAACATAATAATTATTCAATTGCAACCATTGTCCAAAAGCTTCCAAAAGGGAAGCGTTCACCCCCGCAAAATAGAGCCAACCAATGTGTATCTATTAAAAAATGTTTACTCCTATAAAACACGCCGATTAGTATCCAATATTTATATAATCAACGCAACTGATATTTTAACGTTCTATCAGTAGATTTTGCTTTTCTATGGGTGTACTTTTATATTCTATCAGTAATTTTGATGTTTCTATCAGTACGTTTTTGAATTCTATCAGCTACTTTAGCAGTTCTATCAGTAGATTATTAAAAAACAGGCGACTATTTAGCAATTGTTTGATAATTAGCTACGGAATCAGTATCGCTTTTTCAAAGAGTTTGCTCGCAAAATGAGAAAAACACCGAATTTAGAAGTGATTTCTTTAATAGAAAATGAAAGCAGATATTTTAAGATTATTTATAAACCCTGATAGTTAGTTATTCCATGCTTTTCAAAGTTTATTCCATGTTTTTATGAGTTTATTCCATGTTTTTATGAGTTTATTCCATGTTTTTATGAGTTTATTCCACGTTTTTCAACTTTTATTCCATGTTTTCTGAGATTTATTCCATGTTCGCTCTTTTTCTTCTTGGTAACTTCCTTTTTTCCATACAAAAAAACCACTGATTCCTCAGTGGTTTTGATTGCGAAGCAATGTCCTACTCTCACAGGAGCACCCCCAACTACCATCGACGCTTCAACGCAGCACAGCTGAGCCGCGGATTCCTTCGTTGTCCGCGTCGCTTGCGGTACTCATGTGCGATGCACATTCCGCTCCGTGCTCCTTGGCGCCTCGGACTCCTTGCTCTTCTGCACTGCTTCAGCTTGTATTCGATTAAAAGTGTTTGCAATTGTTTGCCTCCGATTACGCGCCGAGCCGACCTTCGGTCTTTGGTAGTTGGCGGCCTCTTTTTCCATACAAAAAAACCACTGAGAAATCAGTGGTTTGTTGTTGCGAAGCAATGTCCTACTCTCACAGGGGCGCCCCCAACTACCAGCGGCACTTCAACGCAGCACAGCTGAGCCGCGGATTCCTTCGTTGCCCGCGTCGCTTGCGGTGCTCATGTGCCATGCACATTCCGCTCCGCGCTCCTTGGCGCCTCGGACTCCTTGCTCTTCTGCACTGCTTGAGCTTGTATTCGATTAAAAGTGTTTGCAATTGTTTGCCTCCGATTACGCACCGAGCTGACCTTCGGTCTTTGGTAGTTGGGGGCTTCTTTTCCATATAAAAAACCACTGATTCCTCAGTGGTTTTGATTGCGAAGCAATGTCCTACTCTCACAGGGGGAAGCCCCCAACTACCATCGGCGCTAAAGAGCTTAACTTCCGTGTTCGGTATGGGAACGGGTGTGACCTCTTTGCCATCATTACTTCACTTGCACATGGGTGTGCTGGCGTCTACGTTACCACAGGATGTGGTGCTTTTAGTAGACGTTCCTTACTCGGCTTCCAATCTACTGCACTACTCTTCGTCAACTGCACTCGCTCATTCAGTCATGTACTTTAGTACATTCCTTCAATCGCTCCTTTGTTTCCTCGATTAGTTTGTATCTTGAAATCCTTATTTTTAGAAAGAGTTTGTTCTTTCAAAACTGGATAAACGAACATTGAAACAAGTTTTAATTGTGGTTAAGTCCTCGATCGATTAGTATTCGTCAGCTCCATGTGTCGCCACACTTCCACCTCGAACCTATCTACCTCATCGTCTTTGAGGGATCTTACTTACTTGCGTAATGGGAAATCTCATCTTGAGGGGGGCTTCATGCTTAGATGCTTTCAGCACTTATCCCGTCCATACATAGCTACCCAGCGATGCCGTTGGCACGACAACTGGTACACCAGCGGTATGTCCATCCCGGTCCTCTCGTACTAAGGACAGCTCCTCTCAAATTTCCTACGCCCACGACGGATAGGGACCGAACTGTCTCACGACGTTCTGAACCCAGCTCGCGTACCGCTTTAATGGGCGAACAGCCCAACCCTTGGGACCGACTACAGCCCCAGGATGCGATGAGCCGACATCGAGGTGCCAAACCTCCCCGTCGATGTGGACTCTTGGGGGAGATAAGCCTGTTATCCCCGGGGTAGCTTTTATCCGTTGAGCGATGGCCCTTCCATGCGGAACCACCGGATCACTAAGCCCGTCTTTCGACCCTGCTCGACTTGTAGGTCTCGCAGTCAAGCTCCCTTGTGCCTTTACACTCTACGAATGATTTCCAACCATTCTGAGGGAACCTTTGGGCGCCTCCGTTACCTTTTAGGAGGCGACCGCCCCAGTCAAACTGTCCGCCTGACACTGTCTCCTACCCCGCTAAGGGGCACGGGTTAGAATTTCAATACAACCAGGGTAGTATCCCACCGACGCCTCCTTCGAAGCTGGCGCTCCGAGATCTCTGGCTCCTACCTATCCTGTACAAGTTGTACCAAAATTCAATATCAAGCTACAGTAAAGCTCCACGGGGTCTTTCCGTCCTGTCGCGGGTAACCTGCATCTTCACAGGTACTATAATTTCACCGAGTCTCTCGTTGAGACAGTGCCCAGATCGTTACGCCTTTCGTGCGGGTCGGAACTTACCCGACAAGGAATTTCGCTACCTTAGGACCGTTATAGTTACGGCCGCCGTTTACTGGGGCTTCAATTCATAGCTTCGCTTGCGCTAACCACTCCTCTTAACCTTCCAGCACCGGGCAGGCGTCAGCCCCTATACGTCACCTTACGGTTTTGCAGAGACCTGTGTTTTTGCTAAACAGTCGCCTGGGCCTATTCACTGCGGCTCTCATGCGCTTGCACGCTCAAGAGCACCCCTTCTCCCGAAGTTACGGGGTCATTTTGCCGAGTTCCTTAACGAGAGTTCTCTCGCACACCTTAGGATTCTCTCCTCGACTACCTGTGTCGGTTTGCGGTACGGGTACCTCCCACCTCGCTAGAGGCTTTTCTTGGCAGTGTGAGATCAGGAACTTCGTCCATACGGACTCGTCATCACAGCTTGGCGTTAGAGTGTGCGGATTTGCCTACACACACGCCTTACTGCTTGAACAGAGACAACCAACGCTCTGCTTACCCTACCCTCCTGCGTCCCCCCATTGCTCAAACGGTGGGGAGGTAGTACAGGAATATCAACCTGTTATCCATCGCCTACGCCTATCGGCCTCGGCTTAGGTCCCGACTAACCCTGAGCGGACGAGCCTTCCTCAGGAAACCTTAGTCATACGGTGGACAGGATTCTCACCTGTCTTTCGCTACTCATACCGGCATTCTCACTTCTAAGCGCTCCACCAGTCCTTCCGGTCTGACTTCAACGCACTTAGAACGCTCTCCTACCACTGACATCGTAGATGTCAATCCACAGCTTCGGTGAATCGTTTAGCCCCGATACATTTTCGGCGCAGTGTCACTCGACCAGTGAGCTATTACGCACTCTTTAAATGATGGCTGCTTCTAAGCCAACATCCTGGTTGTCTAAGCAACGCCACATCCTTTTCCACTTAACGATTACTTTGGGACCTTAGCTGGTGGTCTGGGCTGTTTCCCTCTTGACTACGGATCTTATCACTCGCAGTCTGACTCCCGTGTATAAATATCCGGCATTCGGAGTTTGTCTGAATTCGGTAAAGCGAGATGCCCCCCTAGTCCAAACAGTGCTCTACCTCCGGTATTCTCCATCACGAGGCTAGCCCTAAAGCTATTTCGGAGAGAACCAGCTATCTCCAGGTTCGATTGGAATTTCTCCGCTACCCACAGCTCATCCCCGCACTTTTCAACGTACGTGGGTTCGGGCCTCCAGTAAGTGTTACCTTACCTTCACCCTGGCCATGGGTAGATCACCTGGTTTCGGGTCTACGACAACGTACTCCTTCGCCCTATTCAGACTCGCTTTCGCTGCGGCTCCGCTTTCTCAGCTTAACCTTGCACGTTATCGTAACTCGCCGGTTCATTCTACAAAAGGCACGCTATCACCCATTAACGGGCTCTAACTACTTGTAGGCACACGGTTTCAGGTTCTCTTTCACTCCCCTCCCGGGGTGCTTTTCACCTTTCCCTCACGGTACTGGTTCACTATCGGTCACTAGGGAGTATTTAGCCTTGGGAGATGGTCCTCCCGGATTCCGACGGAATTTCACGTGTTCCGCCGTACTCAGGATCCACTCTGGAGGGAATGAACTTTCGACTACAGGGCTTTTACCTGCTCTGGCGGACCTTTCCAAGTCGCTTCATCTACTTCATTCCTTTGTAACTCCGTATAGAGTGTCCTACAACCCCAAAGAGCAAGCTCTTTGGTTTGGGCTTTTCCCGTTTCGCTCGCCGCTACTCAGGGAATCGAATTTTCTTTCTCTTC